>JBIQII010000001.1:0-2289810 GCA_044508115.1 bacterium | reverse complement strand
GGTGCGGCTTGCGAAGTGTCCGAAGACGGTCCGCTGCCGCCGCCACCTTGACCATCGGTCGCGGTTTGCAGGCGACTCTTTGTTTCTTCGCTGACTTCGGCGCCGCCATTATTGGTCGGACCGGCGTCGGCATCAGACGCGGTGCAGCCGACGAGCAAGATTCCGCTCGTGAGCATCGCGCATGCGATGAGTGCTTTCCAGGTGTTTTTCATTGTTGCTTCGATCAATCCCAGTTGTTGTAGTTGAAGTCGAAGTCGGGGCGGAACAAGCAGTGGTAGGCAGTTGCAGCGCCCGGCACATAGCAGATGTAGTAGGCCGTACCGGTTCCGGTACCCGCCGCGATGTTGGCCCAGGGGGTCACGTAGTCAAGCACGCCCGAGGAGCCCGGAGGTGCAATGCGGAACCACTTGGCCGAGGTGTCCGTGCGAACGTAGATGATGCCGCCGCCGTGAACAGCTGCCGGAGCACCGCCGCTCACGCTACCAAAGAAGCTACCGTTGGTACCAGTTCCACCGTCCGGCATGGCCATCGGGTTGAACACACAACCACCGGCGCCAGCGCATCGCAGGAACGCGCTGCTGGCGAAACCGCGGATGTTTTGGCGACCAGCTGCTTGAACGAAAAGACCGATTCGAGAGATTTCGTTCACGCTATTTTGCGAATAGCTTTGCAACAGACCGTTGTACAGGAATCCGACGTGAGCCGGGGTTTTACCTGCGAGCGGAGCACCGCCAGCGAACGGATCGGTCTTCGGCACGCCACCGTTTTCGAGGAGCTCACGGCTCTTCATGTACGGCTGCATGGAGTTGGCCCAGCGGGTGTTGTGCTGATCGACCCAAGCCGGTGTGGTGGATCGCCAATCGGCCGGAGTGTCGTGGACAACGCCAGCTTGCCAGGCGGTACCGTTCCAGTAGGTAGCCAACGGCATGAGGTCATCGTAGTCACCGGTGTAGATCATAGTGGCCGTACCGGTTTGCTTCATGTTGGAGATCGACTGGGTCTTCTTCGCGGCTTCTTTAGCCTGCGCAAAGACCGGGAACAGAATGGCTGCAAGAATCGCGATGATTGCAATCACGACCAGCAGCTCAATGAGAGTAAAGGCTCGTTTCATATGAGTGCTTGGAATGAGGTCCGCCCTTCCTGCGGACGTCTAGATAACAGATACCTTTGGGGTTGTTTGAGTTTCCAATTATTTCCGCTAACAACTATCCGAACTTTCTGGCCCCCATGGTTTAGGTTCAAAAAGACGATTTTCCGAGATTGGGAATCTATTTCGATGGGAACTAGGTCGGGGGTCTTTTGGGGTCAGATTGCGGGCCGGCTCCGGTAAATCCGCGTGATTTGCGATCGAAATCGGCATTTTTACGCCAAAAATTGAGGGGAAAAGTTTAAAAAACCCCTCAAACAAAGTTCGAGGGGCTCGTCTTGTTACCGGGAAAGCCGGTAGCGAGATTATTCGCCGGTCGGCGGAGGTGCGGCTTGCGAAGTGTCCGAAGACGGTCCGCTGCCGCCGCCACCTTGACCATCGGTCGCGGTTTGCAGGCGACTCTTTGTTTCTTCGCTGACTTCGGCGCCGCCATTATTGGTCGGACCGGCGTCGGCATCAGACGCGGTGCAGCCGACGAGCAAGATTCCGCTCGTGAGCATCGCGCATGCGATGAGTGCTTTCCAGGTGTTTTTCATTGTTGCTTCGATCAATCCCAGTTGTTGTAGTTGAAGTCGAAGTCGGGGCGGAACAAGCAGTGGTAGGCAGTTGCAGCGCCCGGCACATAGCAGATGTAGTAGGCCGTACCGGTTCCGGTACCCGCCGCGATGTTGGCCCAGGGGGTCACGTAGTCAAGCACGCCCGAGGAGCCCGGAGGTGCAATGCGGAACCACTTGGCCGAGGTGTCCGTGCGAACGTAGATGATGCCGCCGCCGTGAACAGCTGCCGGAGCACCGCCGTTGATGTTGCCAAAGAAGCTACCGTTGGTACCAGTGCTACCGTCCGGCATAGCCGTCGGGTTGAAGTTACAACCAGCGGACCCGGCGCAACGCAGGAACACGCTGCTAGCGTAACCGCGGATGTTTTGGCGACCGGTCGCTTGAATGAACATACCGATGCGCGAGATTTCGTTCACGCTATTTTGCGAATAGCTTTGCAGCAGACCGTTGTACAGGAACCCAGCGTGTGCGGGGGTCTTACCGGCCAGCGGTGCACCACCCACAAACGGATCGGTTTTCGGCACGCCACCGCTTTCGAGGAGCTCACGGCTCTTCATGTACGGTTGCATGGAGTTGCCCCAACGGGTGTTGTGTCGGTCAACCCAAGCCGGAGTAATGGATCGCCAGTCGGCCGGGATATCGTGCACGATTCCAGCTTGCCAGGCGGTACCGTTCCAGTAGGTAGCCAACGGCATCAGGTCGTCGTAGTCGCCGGTATAGATCATGGACGCCGTACCGGTTTGCTTCATGTTGGAGATCGACTGGGTTTTCTTCGCGGCTTCTTTAGCCTGCGCGAAAACCGGGAACAGAATGGCTGCCAGGATCGCAATGATGGCGATGACCACCAGCAGTTCGATCAAAGTAAAGGCTCGTTTCATATGATTGCTCATCGAACCGGCAGAACCGGTCAGGCCGAAATATACCCCGAGGACCCAATCTAGCGTGTTAGCTGAACTTTAGTTGATTTGAGGAAAATTTCGACCCAGTTCATTTTCAGGTTCAAAATTAATGAAAAATTAATTCGAAGGAATTCAGAATATAAGACTAAATACCCACTGGCAGGCTTTATCAAACGGGAAACGGCCCACTCGGAAAAGTTCGAGGGTCCCAGAAGATTGGGACCGCAACTATCGCATCTGCAATTACTAAAGCCTCGCCTGCAATTCCGCCGGTTCAAGTAAACTGCAAACCGTACTCATGAGCGATCTCATCCAACTTGGTGCGGTCAACGAACGCCCACGTGCGCCGCGGCCCGAAGATCTCGAACTGAGGTTCTCCCAAACCGCAATCGATCAGATCGAAGCCCTGAAAACTCACTATCCCGACCAAAAGTCGTGCATCCTTCCCACGCTCTGGATCGCCCAACGTGAGTACGGCGGCTTTCTTAGCGCGGCGGCCATTGCCGAAGTTGCCCATCGCCTGGAGCGCTCATACGCCGAAATTGAAGGCGTTGCGACCTTCTATACCATGTACAACACCGACCACGCCGTCGGTAAACACTCCATCCAAGTCTGCACATGCCTTACTTGCCACATGTGCGGGGCTTTTCGCATTGGCGACTACCTGCAAGAAAAGCTCGGTATCGCATTCGGAGAAACCACCCCCGATGGCATGTTTAGCCTGCACGAAGCAGAATGCCTCAACGCCTGCGATCGGGCACCGCTCCTTCAAGTTGGCGATGAATATCACGGACCCGTGAATGCCGAATATATCGATAACCTACTCGTCGATCTGACAACACGCGAGTCAACCGTAATCAAACTCGCCGATGAGATCGTGAAGGTCCACTTGCGCGACGGCAACAAGTAACACTCCCTCCTCCTCGTCAAAAAAAGAGCCGGACCATGGGCGGGTCCGGCAGGCACACACACTGGACGCTTAAGAAACACGCCAGTTGATTGCAACTACACCTTTGGAAGAACAGGCCCCCTTCAGAGTTCCCGGCATTTTTAGAGAACCCGTAAAATTACTGGGCCACGCCCAAAACATGCGCCAATTTATGCGTGAGCTCACTGTTCGTGGCAAGTCGATCAACCCCGAGTGAGCGACCAAGTGCAAGCAATTCTTTTTCTTTATGCCCGGCGTGAGCCACAATCGCACAGTCGCGCGCTTTGAGTTCAGACACAATTTCTGCCAGCGGCCATTCGGAATTGCCTAGGTTCAAAATTGCCAAATCTCCCGCCGGAAGTGATCCGGGCTCAGGTGAAGTCACCACTTCGGACGTGTGGCCAAGCGCGGCGCATCCGCGACGGAGCCGTTCTGACCACATGAGATTGTTTTCCAAAATAAGGATATGCTTGCTCACGTTCTTTTTAAGGTACCGATCCGCGGTGTCACCCGCCGGGATTACCGGGGGATAAGGTTTGTGCGCAGATGCTGCATCGCCACCTCGCTTTCCACAAGGAGCCGTTCGAGCAAGGCGGAATCCATGCGCAATACGCATTCAAGCGATGGCCGACTCAGCAACTGTTCCAGCGGATCGATCGCCCCGCCCCAGCCTTGATTGTGAGTGTTTTCGGTCGACCGCCGATAATGCGGGGCCAGTTCAGATCGGGCGAACCGGTAGTTGTTCACCATCCAGTTCCGCAATTGGTGGAACCGAGCTCCCAATCCGGGGGAAAATCCGTACCGCGAAGCTTCGCGAATCACGGCGGTGAGCGCATCGAACTGCGCGGCGAACCCGCTCGCGGATTCTGAAATCACGATTCTCCTGATGCGTGCTGCACGTAGTTAATTTTGAGATTGGCCACCAGCTTGCTAAGTTCCCGCCGATCGCTTTCATCCAGTTGCGGGCTCAACGATTGCGCAAGCTGGTCGACCACATCAACCGCCACCTTTGCTTGGGCGAGGTCCTTGTGAATCTGACCCGTTACCGTATCGGGCTGCAATCCCATTTTTTGCCATGCAATCGCCGACATTTGATCAATCATTACCGTGAGCACGGTGTACACGTCGAGGGGTTGAGCACGATCCTCCGGCTGCATTCTTGATTGCTTATGACGATCCAGATCCTTCGAACGATTTGCGAGTCCCTTCCGTTTACTTCAGATCGATCGTATACATCGCACCCGCCGGAACCGTGATCTCACCAGAAACCGCGGTTCCTTCGACGGACACCTTGCGGGCCGATCCGCCCTTAGTCCAAAGTCGAAGCTCAGCGGGTGATTCCGCCGATCCGTAAATTCGAATCTCGATCGACCTATCTTTTTCTTTAGCCACAAACGGCATGCTGCAATAAAGCATCGAACCATCGGGCATCCGCTGATAAGCACTCGATGTGATCTTGAAAGGGGCTCCGGCACCATAAATCTCCTGGCCTACCTCGCCCGGATTCCGACCGTCCGCGTACAAGTCTTCAAGAGGGAACGATAAGTTACGATCGATGTACCCGTTACGGATTTCGGTGGCAAGGGCATCTTCCTGAAACTGGTCGGGATAGAAAGACCAGCTACGATCAATCGCGTACCGACTGCTCTCGCCTGCGAAAAGGGCCACATCATCGGATATAAGAGCGGCTCCTTCTGCCACCACGGTTCTAAGGGCCGCAAAGCATTCAAAGCATTCATAGGCTGCCATGTACGGTCCATCGTGGAGACAGCTCACTCCAAGGAACGTGCTGTAATTTTCGGCCAAATTTAACTGCGATTCCCACACTACGGAGTTGTGGATCAGGGTTGCCATAAAAGACCCTATCTGATCATGAAATACCTGATCATCCGTAAGTCGAGCCAGCCGAACGCTGGCCACTGCACCAAAGGCGCTTAGGTTCGACTGGTACAGAAGGTCGAATGCGTAGTCCTTAAGCGCAACGATCGCCCGTTTCGCTTCCTCCAGATACCGCGTATCTTGGTAGAGTTCATAAGCTTTCAGCATCACGTAGGCATAGACTCCGCCCACGTCGGTTTGACCTAAATTCTGTTCGCCCCGGGTTGCCTCGATAATGGAAAAATCACGCCCATCGTACTGGATCGGCCACCGATAGTCGAAGTGGTGGGCCGATCGAATACCGTAGTCAAGACTTTCACGGAACAGTTCTTCGGCCCATGTCTCTCCGAATTGGGCACAGATTCCAAGGTTGAGGAGCGGGTGGTACAGGTACCAAGAATCGATTTCGTTCTCATCTTTTTCCGAAACCACGTTCGGGAGGTATCGATGCACGGCGCAGAAATCTTTGCGGTAAAACCGTCCCATTCCCGCAGAGAGTCGATCCGCGAGGGCCACTGGTCGCTTGCGCCATCGGGCATATTCCAGGAGCGAGGTGATCACGGACATCTGGGTCATGCTGTCCGGAACCTCGGCCGCTAAGTAAGGCCGAATGTAGAGCTGGCCGAAATCGCGCCGCGTCGCATCTTTTACACGGGCCAGATTTTGCAAAGTTTTGCGGGCCCGACTTGGCCAGTCTCGGTAAGTGAGCGGAGGCTTTTCTATCGCTCGATAAACTTGCCCAAACAGATTCAGGAACTGATTCCCGAGACTTTGCGAATCCATCCCAACGTGATCGCCCAAGCAAAGCCAAGTGGAATATATCCGGGTTGGGGTTCCGCCCGGTAAAGGGTGGGTTTCGGAACTTGGAGGGCCGTAACCTAGCTCGGTTCCCTGCCCTCCCACCACGTTGTCTGGCGTAGTTTCGGTGGTAACAAAAAACGGCTGGGTATCGGAAAAGTTTTGAAAATAAAACAAGTTTCCGATGGATTTATCCCCTCCGTAGATGATTCCGGCATTGAGCCCCCGCTGAGCTGCATACGGTTCAATCTCGATCGGTTCGCCCGATGACGAAAGAATGTAAAGGTCGCGCGGAAGTTTCGGAAACTTGAAATCGCTGCTCGGCGTGAGATCGGTGGTGACCTGGATCAAACTCGGTCCGTGTTCGCGGACGTGAATATCCAGAGTTCCCACTGGTGTACGGAAAATACCGCCATCCCGACGACCCCGGACTACTTGAACATCGCCACCGAAGGCCGGTCCAACCATCAAAACGATATTGCCATCGCCCCTGCGCACGACGAGGAAAAGGCCTCCATCGCCGAGTACGAGTCGTGAAGATCCCAAATCAGCGAGCACGCGGCCAGAACGGAAGCTTTGGCGGGCTAATTCCACGCCAATCGAAAGTGGCTTTGCTTGCATCTCCGCTTTTGAGTTCGTCAAGAACGGTTTTTCCGTCGGGTCTCCCAACCCTTTTTCGCGGCATCTGATCGACGTTTATGTTCTTCTTTGTCGCTCATTCCTCGACCCGATCCGCCAGGATGCCGTCCTCCGCCGGTTTCTTTATTGACCGTGGCCCAAGCTCTTTTTTCGGCCTCTTTGGTGGAAACTCCGTCTTCTTTGTACGATTCTTCGATGTGCTCCGCCATTCGCTTTTGCTTATCGGTGTATTTGCTCTTATCTCCGCGCGGCATGATCGTCTGTATCCTGGTTGAGGATTACGCACGAAGCGAGCCTGGTACTCAATCACTTACGCGATGCACCCGCGCCAGAGATAAAAATTTACGGATTTGAAACACTTATAAAAAAAGCCGCTCGGATTAAAATCCGAGCGGCCAGGTCGTTGATTCAGAGGATTTAGCTCTGAACCGTAAGCGAAGCGAGGTCAACCAAGTAATCGAACGGAACGGGCCGCGATCCGGTCCGCGAGTACGGGGCAAATGCCGCGCAGCGAATAATCACGCGTTGATCCGTCGGGTTTACGTAGTGCTTCACCTTGTTTTGTGCGACGTCGATCTCGAGTAGAGCATCGGTTTCGTTCAACCGACCGCTGTTGATCACGTCGTACTGACCCGTTGTCCAGTTATAGATCTGGAGGGCTTGGGTCAGACCACTGCGCGTTCCGTGAGATTCGAACGCGAGGTGGATCTTGCGCACGTCAGTCGATGAGATTCCGGCATTGAACGTAAGATCAAACGCCGCGTATTGGCCGCGATCGGTGTAGAACTGGCTACTGACCACGTACGAATCATCATCGTCGTCGGTAAAGCTCGCAAGGTTGCCGCCCGTGTGGGTTCCGTTTAGAACCGTGACCGCAACTGGGGGGGTCGTGCTCGGTGGAACCGCGCTGCTGAGCGCATTGTACAGATTGACGCGTTTGCCATTAGCAACGTGTGAACTCAATGTACTCTTGCTGTCTGCGCTATCGATGAGCAGATCAAGCACTTGGCGGGCCGTGAGATCAGGCACCTTTGCGCGAATCATTGCGGCAACACCAGCGGCCAACGGAGTGGACATGGAAGTTCCGGAGCTACTGCCGTAATTGTTGCCCGGAACCAAAGACATGATGTTTTGGCCCGGAGCGGCAATTTCACAGAACGTTCCCCAGTTGGAAAAGCCAGCTTTGCGATCCTGGTCGTTGCTCGCCACCACGAAGATGACGTTATCCGATTCGTTACGCAGGGCTTGACGCGGGGGATTTTGTTGGCTGTTGTTACCAGCTGAGTTCACATACACCGCATCTGCCGTCCGTGATCGAAGCACAGCTTGGCGGAAGGTGTTGTTATATCCGTCGATGTTGTAGCTAACGCTAATGACATCGGCGTTGTTCTTCCACGCGTAATCGATTGCGGTCGCAAGATCTGACATGTAGCTGGGGCCCGGATAGAACCGAATAGCCATGATGCGGATGTTGGGACCCACGCCGCTCACACCGATACCGTTGTTGTGGGTGGCACCGGCAATTCCGGCGCAGTGAGTTCCGTGCGAACCACCGGTGGGATCGTTATCGTTGCCGATAAAATCCCATCCGTGGATGTCGTCGATGAACCCGTTGTTGTCGTCATCAATCCCGTTATTGGGAATCTCGCCCGGATTGACCCATAGGCTGGCCGCCATATCCTCGTGTCGGATATCCACCCCGTCATCAAGGATGGCAACCGTTACGGTAGGAAGTGAGCCCATGATGTCCCAAGCTTCGGGCGCATCAATATCGGCGTCAGGAGTGCCTCCGGTTTGTCCGGTGTTGTGGAGATGATACAGCTGGGGCCACCGCGTATCGTTGGGGATGTAATCCGGCTCGACAACGCCGTTTTCTTCGGCAAATTGAACAAGCGGAAGAGCTCGAAGCTGTTGTGCGAGCATGCCAGGATGAACTCCCGCTGCTCTCATTTGGTCGTTGAGGTTGAGAATGACGAAGTAGCCGTAAGGGCTCGATTTCTCTTCGTTTACAGTCAGGCCGTAGCGTCGAGCAAATGACTCGATGCGGCTTGATTCAACCCCGGGTTGGAACGACGCCACGATGTGATCGGGCGCCACCATGATCGCCGGATTCTGGTACCCCGGAATCGGCTGATCACTCACTTGGGTCTGGGCGAACGCGGACCCTACGCTCAAGGCCATTGCAGCCAAGAGCCAGGTTCGTGCGCTCATGCGGAACGGACGTTTCAAATTCATGGTCATATCTGCCGAGTGCAAGCTCGAAGTTATTTTGACCTATATGGCGGCTGAAAGTGCATGGTTCGTTCAGCAATCTTTGGGATTTCAAGTTAAATCCAGTCCGCCGAACCCGTAATTTTGCCTGTGGAAAAGTTTTTCCTTCTTTACTTTAACAGTTCTCGCAAATCTCTCGCGAGTCGATATCCGGCGAGTGCGGCCTGCCTCAAACAGGTTTCGTGACGCTTTCTTTGGTACGCCGGAGGTTCAGTGGTGACATCGCGCTTGATCCCTTCATAAACGTACTTTTCCGCCAGGATCGCGCCTTCATCAACCCATCGGTTGGGATCGGAAATTGCCACGGCCGCCCCAAGGTTTGCACGCGGATAGACTGTCATTAAACGCTTGGCTTTGACTGTAAGATCGCCATCCCAATCGCGCATCGCGTGGGAAATCCCGGAATCCCAAAGCTGATGGAGGTTGCGTCCGCCCTTAATCTTGAGCGTGAATCCGTTACCTCCGGCATCGCCGCGTGGACTTTCACGAATACTGCTCACGCAATGGAGCGGTTGCGCTAAATCCCCCACCAAGTGCGAGATAATGTAGATTGCAAAAGCTTGATCGCGCGGGCTAGATGATTCCCGGAAAAACTTTCGCCCAAACTCGATTCCCAAAACCGCATTAACCGGATGGTGCAGAACTTCATCGGCGTGCGCGCGGCGATGAATAACCTTGTTCTTGTAATGCCAGGCCTTCAAACGGGTCCCTTCGTTGTTCCGTGGCTTGCGCTGGGCCACGGGATAGAACCGATCGTTGAGCTCCAGAATCAGGCTTTCGTAGGAGGTGTTCTTATTCCCCTTGATCTTATCTAGGAATGTCGAAGCCTTTGCCAGCCCGAGTTCCGGTCGGTTTTCCGATGGACGAAAATCAGGCTCTCCGGAATAGAGGATGTGGTCAAGCTGATTTTGCTCTTTGGCCGTAAGGCTGTAGTAAGCCACAATTGCAATAACCTTGTGGCCGGAATCATCCCAAGCAACAGCAGAATTAATGCTGCCGAACGCGGCAAGTAACGCGGCAGCACTCCGCAACCAAATCATGAACTTCATAGGACGAGACTGTCGTCCGATCGTACCGGCTTTGGCTCCGGAAAGCTACCCGGCGGCTTTGACGTCCCCGAATTTCCACTGACGGACGGTCTGCGCGATCGCGCGAATGTCGCGGCCCGCCTTGCCTTCTGGATCGGTAACGGAATAGAGTTCGCGTTTACGAGTGCAAAGTGCGGCTCGGCGATCGTACTCTACGCTGCCTAGGTATTCGACTTTACGCTTGAGATAAGTCCAGCAGATTTTCTCGAATAACGAAAACAGACGGACCCCTTCTTCGTAACTGGCCATATTAAACAGCACGTGGATTCGGGCATCGGGCTGCCGACGAGCGATCACCTTGACCGTGGCGTAAGCATCGGTCATGCTCGTAGGATCGGGGGAGACCACAATGATGACTTCTTGGCTGAGTTTAAGGAACGAAACAACTCGATTATCGAGCCCGGCGGCACAGTCGAAGATCAAGATATCGGTCGATTTTTCTAGCCGATTGAGCTGACTGAAGAACAGACCAAGTTTTTTGGGGCCTGCCCGCATGAGGGAAGGGACAGCCGAAGCACCCGAAATCGCCCGAACTCCGCCTGGACCTTCGGTAACAATCTCTTCCAGAGTTTTTTCGCCCGCAACAACATGTTGCAGATTGTATTCCGGCTTGATTCCGAGTGCGATATCAAGATTCGCCAGTTGGAGGTCAGCATCGAACACAACCGTTCGTTCGCCCGTGGCGGCGAGGCCCGCGGCAAGGTTTGCGGAGACACTGGTTTTGCCAACTCCGCCTTTGCCGGAAGTAATTGCGATGGTAAGCATGATTAGTCTCCGTAGGTCTCCCAGAGCAAGTCGGTACCGCAAGCAGCCATAGCGGTCAAGAGCTCGTCGCGGCCAGATTGACGATCAACCTTGACCGGACGGGGCGCACGCGTTGACTTCGCTTTGGGTTTTGAATCCGGCTTTTCACTGGTTGCCGGTGCCGTTGCTTCTTGGGGTTCAGGCGATTTTTTCGCCGAAGGAATCGCGTAGTTTTTGGCGATTGCTTCGAAAATCTCGGTTGCTCCGGCCAGCGAAATTATGAGTCGCTTACCAAGGGCTTTGGTCAGGTAGTCGGTTCCGGTGATATCCAGCGGATCGCAAATAACGCAGTGGAATTCGTGGTCCGTAACCATGACCGGCAGGATAAGACGGCTCAACGCGAAGGTGGGGCTTACCAATCGGAGCGCAGTTTGAGTTGGTTGGATTTCGTTGAGGTTGGCTCGGGGCAGATCGTACTGCTCGGCAAGGCAGTCGACAATTTTCTCTTCCGAAATAATTCCCAGTGAAACAAGGACTTCACCGAACCGGCTGTTGGTCTGCTTTTGCACCTCGATAGCCCGGTCACGATCCGCTTCGGTGATGACGCCCCGTTCGACCAGCCAGTCGCCGACCCTTTGATACCGACTCATAATTGTTATCCGGGCAAAGCCCAGTAAAATCTTTGGCATCCTGCGACCAGAACTTCAGGCGAGATTGGCCCGAGTCGGCCAGATCCCAAAAGTTGCGGACCGCAAACCATCACGCCGCTAATAAACCCGGTTGCTTGGTTGCAAGCTCGGCCAGGATCATCAAACGATCCTCATCGAGCAGATTGCGCTCGGTAAGACTGTGCTCTACGCTCCAGCCTTCCAAACCGATGCCGCGCGATTCCGCCATCAGCTTGGCCGTCTGCAAACACAACTGGGATCGTGTGGATTCTTCCACAACCTTCCCGCTGGCCAGTGTAACGTGGACAAAAAAGTCTGGCAACCCCAGTGCATAAGCCGTGCGGGCGGCAAGATCGGAAATCGGATGGCCGTGGATCATCAAAAATGTTTGATCCAAGCTCGTTTGGTGGCTTTCGGCTAAACGGAAAATTTGATCGAACGCATCCGGAGACACGTGGCTGAGCAGTCCAAACATGACGTTATGCAAAGCACCGGCGGCTAAAAGTTCTTCGCCGGTCCATTCGCCGTCCACGGGTTCAATCTTGAGTTCGGCGTGAATGAGCCGGGCCAAGGTTCCGACAAAGTTGCCGTTGCTGGCAAACCGGGCAAGATCAAGTTTGCTCCGAGGCGATTTGCATCCAATAAGCGCGTTGGTCCAGAGTCCCACCGCAAGCGATCGGAGTGCTTTATGGCCGAGAATTGCGGTGGCTTCTCGAATTGTGGTTACCGGCTTGGGTCGAGCGTAAATCGCGCTGGAAGCCATGCGCAAAACTCCTGCCGTGAGCGCCGGATCAGAATGGATGATCTCTTCGATTTGTGCAGGATTCGGCTCGAGAGATTCCAAAATCTGAGCCAACCGTAGCGGAGAATCCGGAATCTGCGGAAGTGCTTCGGCACTGCCAAAGAGATGCTTGAGCTCCTGAAAATCAGCCGACATATCGAAATTGAACGTCCTTTTATGGAGTATCGGCAAAATTCGGGCGTGATGCAGTGTTCCCGCCCGATCTTTTACGAGTTCAGGAGTCCGACTTCTGGGCGAGCAGATCGCGGATTTCGACCAAGATGTCCTTTTCCGTCGGAGCGGCCGGTTCTTCGACGGCTTCTTCCGCATCTTGCTTGCGCCGCAACCGATTGACGCCTTTGACTAACAGAAAGATAACAAAAGCCAGGATAACAAAGTTGATGAGAACCGAGATGAAATTTCCGTAGTTCAACGTGACTGCGGGCGTTTCGCCTTCTGCGGGCTTGAGCACCAGCATGTAGTTCGAAAAATCCATATCGCCAAGCAGCAGACCCAGCGGCGGCATAATCAGATCGTTGACGATCGAATCAACAATCTTATTAAAGGCACCCCCGATGATAACCCCCACGGCAAGATCCATTACATTCCCCCGGGCGATGAATTCCTTGAACTCGCTGATAAACGACATGTGCCTTTCTATAGTAGCAAAACCGCCGTCAAAAATTAAAGCCGCAACGCCGGTTTGTGCGTTCTGAGACCGCTCTACTCTTAGCGACCGGCCACGTCTTCCGAACCCGTTTTGCCTTCAAATGATTCACCCGCATGGGGCATCTGCACGTCCTCGACGGCCGGGCCTTCGGTTCCGCCATGGAAGACCACATCTTCTCCCCCCAGCGGATACTCCTTGCGGAGCGGATAGCCCACCCAATCATCGGGAAGCATGAACCTTTCGCCCGGCGTGGGTTCGTTGCCTTCGAACAGGATTCCAAAGAGATCCTGAGTTTCTCGTTCGGGATACTCGGCTCCGGAGAAAATATCTTTGAGCGTAGGAATGGATTGACCATCATCCACCGAGACTTTAATGAACAGTCGCTTGTGCAGGTATGTACTATACAAATTATAAATAACTTCAAATCGTCCGGGTAAATCACGCGGGTGGTTCCATTGCGAATAATCGACCCCGAGGCACTCGACAAAGTAATCGAACTTGGTAGTCGGATCAGACTTCAGAACGGAAACAGCTTCACGAAGATCGGCCGGATCAAGGCAGATGTAGGTGTCCCCGCGATTTTCAAACTTCTTGAGAATCCGTTTACCAAGAACTTTGTCGAGCAGAAGAACGTCCGGGCGCGGAGCGGTTTCGATCATGATTGCGGGGTTGGATTCAAGATCGGTGCGGCCAATGGCTCGGCCGGACTGGCAGTGTTCGACGACGCAAGCTTTTCAGGCGCAAGAGAAGTGGCTTCATCCCAATCGATGGCACCAATTTTAATCACGTAAATGTCGCCAATGATCCACAACGCAAAGTAGAGGAGCATCGCCGAGCCGGTGAAAATCTGATAGCTAAGAGGCGCATCGCGAAAAACCGTGAGCCAACTCCACAAAAAAACCACCTCGATATCAAAAAGAACAAACAAAATGGCAACCATATAGAACTTGATCGGGACGCGTTCCCATGCATTGCCAACCGGTTCCACGCCGCATTCGTAGGGTGAGGACTTGTATCGGGTGATGCGCTTGGGCCCCAGCAGGTAGCTGCCCACGACCATAACCGTGCATACCACGACCGCCAATCCCATCATCATAAGAATGGGGACGTACGCGCCAAACATGACACTATCTTACCTGTCGTGGATTCTCCCGGCAAGCCGTTCCGACCGGGCCTTGCTTTGCTTTAGCTAAGCATAAAACAGCGTATAAAGGGATCATGTTCCGGGTTAAGGTGAGCGGAGTCGCAGATATCAGTACGGCGACCCACGCAATCAGTTCGGGTGCGACCGCAATCGGAGCAAGTTTAGAGCCCGACGAAAGAGGCGAGATCCCCGACTACAGCTTTATCTCGCAGATAACCACCCACGGCGTGGATAAAGTGGCCGAGTTTGAGTCGTACCGCGAAGGACTCCAACTCGATAACTTCGATTACATTCAGGCCCGGGGGCGACAAGTCACGGAACGGGGCCCCGTGTGGATGCCCGTCTACCGACCGCAACCGTTTGAAGACCTGGACGCTTGGCTACGTTCAACGGATGGATTCCCCGCCGTGCTCATTGATCCGTTCCTTGATGCGGAAAATGTCGCTGATTCCACAAATTGGGAGCTTGCGGGCTCGTTTATCGAAAAGTTTGCCGGACCGGTGGTACTCGGCGGAATGATTGGGCCGGAAACTGTTGCAGAGGCAATCGCCGTCGCTCGGCCCTACGGCGTCGATGGTGGGCCTGGGCTGAGGATCGCCCGTGGTCGATTTGATCTAATGCGCGTGGAACTATTTTGCCAATCGGCGCGCCGTGCACTGGTTGAGGTGCACGGCCCGATTTTCTAAAGCTCTCCGGTTAAGCCCAGCCGTGGGCGAGTTCCACAACCTTTGCGGCCGCTTCCTGCATGCTGGATGCGCCGACAATCTGCGAGCCTTCAAGGATTTTGAGGCCTTCTTCGGCGGCGGTGCCTTCGATTCGAGCGACCACCGGAATCGTGACATTCATCTCCGCGAACGCGGCGAGCAATCCGCGTGCGACTTCGTCGCACCGGGTGATGCCTCCAAAGATGTTGATTAGCAGACCCTTAACATTTTCGTCTTTGAGAACGAGGTTGACGCAGGTTTTGACCCGCTCGGCGTTCGCTCCACCTCCCACATCCAAGAAGTTGGCCGGCTTACCACCCGCGCGATTCACTTCATCAAGCGAACACATCACAAGACCGGCACCATTACCCATAATTCCGATCTCGCCTCCCAATCGAACGTAGGCGATTCCCAGCCGACCTGCTTCGGCTTCTAGCGCATCTTCGGCGGCATCATCCTTTGTTTCGTCGTATTCTGGATGGCGGAAGAGTGCGTTTTCGTCAATGCTGACCTTGGCATCGGCGGCGAGTAGCTTTCCGGCGGGAGTCAGGGCCACCGGATTGATCTCGATCATGTCCGCATCGCTTTCCAGGTACGCCTTCACCAGCTTTTTGATCATGGCGATCATCTGTCGTTGAGCGGGAGCGGGAATCTTTGCTTTGATCACTGCATCGCGGATTTCAAAATCTTCCACCCCCCAAGCCGGATCAACGTGCAGACGGACAATTGCCTCCGGATTCTTTTCTGCGACATCTTCGATTTCCATTCCGCCTTCGCGGGAAAGCATGACGAGAACTTTTTGCTCCGCGCGATCAAGCAAAACCGAGAGGTAGTACTCTTCGGCAATATCGATCTGTTCGGCAACCAAAACCTTCTCGACGACCATCCCTTCCGGGTTTTGAATGCTCACGAGTTTCGTGCCGATCAGTTCTTCCGCGAATTTGCCCGCGGCATCGGCAGAATCGAACAGTTTGACCCCGCCAGCTTTGCCTCGACCCCCCATGAGAACCTGGGCTTTAACGACCACCTTTCCGTTATAGCTTTCGGCGATCCGCTGGGCTTCTTCCCCATTGATGGCCACTTCGCCGCCGGGAACCGGGACACCGAACTTGGAGAGCAGATCTTTGGACTGGTATTCGTGAAGCTTCATGGGCCGCGCTCAAGATTACCGAATCGGGCTCGGGTGCGGGGGTCTCACACTCGGCTAAGCCCTTTCTGAGCCCGAAAGCATCTGTTTGAGCACGACCGCCTCGTTATGCTCTTCATCCTTGGCCCCATAAAGCAGGGTGATCCGATCATGCCGCTTCCAGTCCATTATCGCTTCGCGAAATGCTTCGTTCGACTTGAGCTCCCTTTGGTAGCAATCGACAAACTCACCGAACCTATTCGGATCGTGGCCGAACCACTTTCGAAGCGCGGTGCTCGGGGCAAGCTCCTTGCGCCATTCATCAAGCTGGGCTCGGTCCTTACTGATTCCCCGCGGCCAAAGCCGATCGACAAGGACCCGAAATCCATCTTCCTCGCCCGCCTCTTCGTAGATTCGCTTGATCCGAAATACCGTCACACTCAATCTTCCTGACGCCGGGAATCCACCGAAGAGGCACGATATACTTCCAGTCGATGGTGTGCCCGCGTTGCGGAAAGCAGAACGAAGCCGATGCTCAATTTTGCGCCAAATGTGGTCGAAACTTGGCCGAAGTACGCCGCGAACAAATGCGGGCAACTGACGGCGACGAAGGTCGGCCCTGCTATCGCCACCCCAAGGTGTTAACCGGGCTCAGCTGCGGAAGATGCGACCGACCGATCTGCACCAAATGCGCGATTCTTGGACCCGCCGGTCCCCGATGTCCAGATTGCGCTAAGTCTCAAGTGGCCGTCCGCCCGGCGGCAGTGATGCATTCAGGCAAGCGCGCCTTCCGCTCGTTGTTCTCCCGCGGACCGCTCACCATCTATCTGGTGGTGATTCTTACATTTGCGGCGATAAATTTTTTCCGCAATTGCGAAGGACCGCAATCCGCGCCGCCTCGGACCCCGCCGCCCGCTTCGAACTCCGCGCGTTAGTCGCGAATTGGCTCGAGCAACATCTCTTTGGTGTACAAAAAGTCTTCGCGCTCGTAGTTGGCAAGTTCGAAGTCCTTGCGAAGCACGATGGCTCCGGTCGGACACGCATCTTGGCAATACCCGCAGAAAATGCAGCGGATCATGTTGATTTCGTACCGTTCGGCGTACCGCTCACCCGGCGAAAACCGACGCTCATCGGTATTTTCGGCGGCAAGGACAAAGATGCAACGAGCCGGGCAGGCGCCCGCGCAAAGCGAACAACCGATGCATCGTTCGAGGCCGGAATCGTAGCGGGTGAGAACGTGTCGCCACCGAGTGCGGGGGAACTGCTCGCGCCGCTCTTCGGGATATTGAACGGTGACTTTTTCTTTCTTAAGGCGATTGAACGTGATGCCAAATCCGGCGAGGATTGGCTTGGCCACGTCCTTGATGATCTCAAAGCTCACACGCTCACCTTTTCCTGTTGGCTCGGGTGAAGCTCAAGAATCTTCATCTGTCGATTGCTAGCCATGGATTGCTGCTTGATCTTGTTTTGCAGCTTGATGATGCCGTACATCAGAGCATCCGGGCTGGGCGGACAACCGGGAACGTATACATCCACGGGCACCACCTGGTCGGCCCCTTGGACGATCGCATAGTTGTTGTACACCCCACCGGTACTGGCGCAGGCGCCCATGCTGATCACCCACTTGGGTTCGGGCATCTGGTCGTAAATCTGGCGCAAAACCGGGGCCATCTTTTTGCTGAGCCGCCCGGCGATGATCATGACGTCGGCCTGGCGGGGAGTCGCGCGGAACGCTTCCGAGCCGAATCGCGCAAGGTCGAATCGCGGGGCAACCGTGGACATCATTTCGATGGCGCAGCACGCCAGTCCAAAGGTGAGAGGCCACAACGCGTGTGCGCGCGCCTGATTGGTTGCAATATCAATAAGTGTGCGGGAACTTGCGAGAACCACGCTTCCGCCCTTTTGAATATCGCCAAACACGGGCGTTGAGCTATCGTGCAGGACCAGGGTTTCGACCTTTTTTGGCATGGACTGCCCCTATTCTACTCCCCTGAGCCGCCGGTCGGCGAGCCGATTGATCCTCATTCGGGCAGATTCGGCAACGTTTGGTCGAGCGAAGTCGCGCTTTCGCCGAAATTCGTCATATACTTACAATATGAATCCACTCTGCGTGCTGCTGGTTTGCCTGATAACGCCGCCCGCCATGAAAGGGGGGCCGGATTCAATCATGCGAGTGCGGGCTGCCGCTCCGTCGAAACAGATTGACCTGCGCTCCATCCCGATCCACCCTAAACGGGATGAGTGGTACTACGCAAGTTCAGAATACGCGGAGGATCAACGCATGGTCGAGTTGGGCGTTCCTAAAAGCCAGACAACGACCAAGGAGCAGATCCGCGACGAGATCATCGCTCGACCCGACTTGAGCATCAAGGAAAAGGCGCAGCTGATCGGGCTGCTCAAGGATATGTCCACGCGATTGCCGCAGCCGCGTCTGTTGGCTATTGATGCCAAAACGGGCAAGATGTTTAGCCATCCGGCATCAGTCGCTAAAGAAATGATTATCACGACATCGCCGATACCGTTTACACCGCAAACTTCGATTATGGATTCGGAGGAGAATAGCGCCCCGTGGTGGAGTCGGATAGATACGTTTTCCGTGCGCGAACATGCAGAATCACGATGGCCGGTTTCTCCTAAGCCCAACCGTTAGTTCGGTAATTTTGGATATTGCCTAACGAATAAGATCGCCAACTACTTTCTCGGGCTCGGGTAGCTCGTGCAAGGGATTTCGGTCACGCCTTTGGCTCCAACCAGTTGATCGAGCATTGCTTGCGATGGCTTTGCATCGGTAAAAAGATACCAAAGGTTTCGCCCCTCATAGACTCCACCATCTGCAGAGCGATGGCACTTCCATGGGACTTTGACCCGTTGCACCGAAGTATCAACTCTGAGTCGCTTCACAGTCCCTATGTAGTCACCGACTGCACTGTTACCGCGTCCGATCTGTTCTCCATGCAAAACGCAGATAAATATCGCGTAATTTGGATCTTTGATTGAAATCTCTTCTAAGAATCCATCAATGATATCGGGCATCGGATGGTACGAGGTCTGGATGTGGCGGCTGGCGGGGCTATGCCTAAAGAAATATGGCGGCTTATCTTTGGGGCACTGCCAGACTCTTAAGTCTGAAGTATACGGAGCAATCACCGCGTAGTGCTCGTAGAGAGTAACCGGCAGGTGATCGTTATTTGATGCTGCGTAGAGTTCGGTTGCCAAGCCCAATTGATGCATTCGGCTCGTGCAATCTGTGTCTTTCGCACCAGATGTCGCACGCGCGTAAACCGATAAGAGCACCGCGGCCAGAATCACAACAATGGCGACCACCGTGAGGAGCTCCACCAATGTGAATCCTTGTTTGTTTCTACGACGAGGCATGAACTCGGTCCTTTGTTTTGCTCTCTTGAGCATTAAAGAAAGCCGCACCAGAGGTCCAAATAATCGCACCGAAGACATTCCCGAGGTAAGTTCCCAACGAAGAGTCCGGTTGTCGAAACGCGATCCATGAAATCATGATCGTGGATACAATCGAAGCGGCGGTAACAATCAGGAACGCGCTAAACCAGGGAATTCCTTTAACCGCGCTCACAACAGCATAAACCGTGGCCACGACGAGTATCCCGATCGCATAAATTGTCCACCTCGTGGCTTCACTTTCGGCAAAGCGGCGAAGCACCCAAAGCTGGAAGTACTGCTTTTCATCATTACTACCAAATCCTGCTACCCACACACCGTACAGGCATCGCAAAGCGAGCGGTCCAAAACACGCGCAAAGCATCAGCCAGAAGGTATGCAGTGGGGTCCAACCCTCCTTGTAAATCAGCGGCTTCATTGAGGGGTAATTCCCACGCACGGGATCAAAAGGTGAGTGATCCTATTCATTGTCTCCATTATAAAGATCGGGTGGGGGTGAGGTGTGTAGCTAACGTGAATCTTTATGAAATTATATACGACCGCGTATGGATTACTAACTTGATTCCTCACACTTTTCCGGCAACCGTCCGAAGCTCTGTCTCGGAATCAAGGTTTCTAGGAAGGACACTCCACTTCCAATCGGTTACCCCGCAAAGATCACCTCCCGAACACCGAACTTCGCGCCAAGCTCTGCGGATCGCAAGACACAAAACGCGGTGGCCAGTGGATCGGCAATGACCGCATAATCTGCAATCACCGTCACCGTTGGAGATTCTTCCAAACCGAGGCCGGTGCGGGGATCAACGATATGACTGTAAATTTTTTTGCCGATCATAATGGGTTGCTCCGATGGACCGCTGGTGGCAACTGCACAGTTCAGTAGTTGATGGATTCCCCCACCCGGAATATCAATCTCCCACCCCCCCAACCCCGGCGGCGAATCTCCCAGAACGGTATCTCCTCCGGCCTGGATCGCGAACCGATACACGCCGCAACTGCGGATTGCGCCGGCGGCTTCATCGCACGCAAACCCCTTGGCGATTCCACCAAAATCAAGATTCGTCCCCTCCGGAATCCAGGCTTGAGCATCCTCAAAACGAATCCGTTCGAACCCAGTTTGCCTGCGCGCCTGATCAATTGCTACGCGATCGGGAGGAACGCCCGCCTCCCGTGCTTTGCGCCAAAGCGCAACCACCGGCCCACAAGTCGGATCGAATGCCCCTTCGGTGGCCTCGGCCATTTCCAACGATCGGCTAAGCACCTGCCAGAGATCAGCAGAAACACGAGCCCACTGCCCGCGCGGCAATCGTCGAACTTCGCTTGATGGTCGATAATCGCTGCAAGCCTGCTCGATTTCGGTAAACCGCTGGAACGCAGCCTGTGCCGCCTGCTCAGCCTGGGATTGCGAAGATGCAAAGATGCGCAGCGTAACTGCTCCGCCCATATGAATCTGCGAGAAAACAGTTGGCCGCGCCATTTCTATCTTCCTCAAAGTTTGACACCGGGCAAAATAAAGCCCCTTCGATATCGGCGAAGGGGCTTAATAGATTACGGTGACGAGATCACGGTTTGATGGTGCCGCCTCCGCCGAATCCGCCGCTCAGCATTTGGCCATATTCGGTTTTCGATAGTTCTTCCGCGAGGCGATCAACCTCCGCCCGGAAGGCATCTGGAAGCGAGCTCAGGCCATATTTCTTAGTCGGATCGGGATCTTTGAGATCAACCAAGGTTCCCGTTAATCCATGCGTTTGGCTTAGTTGAATCACGATAAAATACATATCGCGCTGGCCTAGTCGCATTCCTTCGAGCATCGAAATGTAGTTAGTCATCTCGGCGGCGTATTCCGGCTGTTTGAGCATGAGTTTGAAATACGCCAGCTCTTCTTTGCCCATCGGAAAGCTCATGGTATGGAGGTTGCCCGATTCATCGGTGGGAATTGCGTAGGTGCCGGTCACTCGGTTGCTTCGGAAAGGCGACTGCGGGTGAATCCCGTTTCCGAGATGCTCGGTCGGTTCAATCGCCCACGGACCAAAACTCTCTTCGCCCTCAAAATCGAACAGTCGATTGACCGAAGGTTCTTGCAGGTCGACTTGCGGATCCACTTTTTTGAGGTTAGCAACCGCTCCAAATACCATTTTGTCGATATACGCGCGGGAATCTGCAGATAACTGCGAATAAGTCAGCGGCTGACCATTTTTTACCATCTGACGTTGTGCTGTGCTTAACGATCCGTAAAGCCCTAGCATTTCTGGAGTCGCCCCGGCAAAGAATCCTGAACCAAACGCGCTGGGTGCCATCAACATCAACCGCGTAGTAACGATCGGATTGTTGAGCGCCTGCGGATTTCGATGAACGAAGGTCGCAACCGTATCAAGGGGCAAAAACACTTTGCCTTCCGCAGAGCGGAGAAGATTTGCCAGCTCCACTCGGTCCACCCGGTTTTTTCGTTGTTCTAGTGAATCTCGAGCGGGCAACAGCAGCCAGCCCTCGTTTGACTCAGGCTCAGGCTCGGCTAAGCCATACCACTGAAAACTGTTACGCAGTTCTCCGTAGGTTTCCGGCAATTTTCCGCCCCACATGGTTGGCGATGTATCCCCCGGAACCGCGACCAGCGATTTGCCCATCCGTCGGGCCGCTTCGACTAGTCCTTCGCCGACGGCGTATCGAAGAGGTTCAAATTCGTCCGGATTCCTCAGAACTTCGAGCACGCGGGCGGGGATCGTTTTGGGAAGTTCGGTGCTGTAAGGCATGCTGTTTGCCAGAAGCTGAGCATCTTCAGACCACTTCAGCGGAATATCATCTCCGGGCCTTGCGGGGCGGGTCTGACCTTCGTTTTCTTCGGTTTCTATGTACTCGTTGATCTCATCTTCACTGGCTAGATAACCCATCTGAGTGGCCAAAACCGATCCATCGGCCCCGATGAGACTGCACTGCACAGTGAGATATGCCTGGTAGTAATCCCATCGAGAGACCGAAACCAGTAACTTGGCGGGATTCTCCTGGATGGGCTTCATGGCTTCGCCGTACTCCTCGGCTCCCGCGAGCCCGGCATTGTGTTCTTGAATCCAGCCTTGGACCAGTTGAGTATCGAATCGGCCAAGCCGACGCTGCATCCGGTTTGGATTCGATGAGAAGACCACACGCTGACCAGAACCAACAAGAGCCAGATTATTTTCTCCGAGTCCAGTTACGACCTGAACGAGAAGTTTCTCACCCGCACTGGGTTCGTAGTGATACGGCTCGCCTCCTTCCTCGTCGGGGGGGTAATCGGTGGGCTCATATTGCTTCTTAAAATTTTCCAGCCCTTTACGCAAATATTCGCGATGCTTTGCATCTGCCTGACGGAGTTCTTGCTGCCGGACCTGCGCATTAGCCGAAACCGTGATCCGATCCTCCGTAACTGTCCACGTCGTGGCGGTGAGCTCGGCCACGTGCTGGATCATCTGTGCGGAATCGACCTGTTGGCCGTACGCCACCACGATTTCGTTCTTGACATCGGGAGTGATCGTGACCTGCTTGCCCAGCTGCTGGGCAACTTCGGTTGCCAGCACCTCCAGTCGTCCACCGGGAAAGTCGATATCAAGCTTTGTCTGCGGATAGGCCGCAACGGTGGCAAAACTCAAGAGAGCGAGAAATGAAGAGGCCATTGATCTGTTTCCTTCAACACTTAAACGCGGATGGAACAAGATCGGTTCTTTCTCCCCCATTTTTCGCGGAATTCGGCCGTTTTCCAATCCTCAAGCGGTCGCTTTGGTAACCTCATACGCCAAGGAATGACGGCTCTAGAAGGATTCATGCTCGGCGGAGTCGTCCTCGCGATGCTCGCTCCCCTCCTCGCAAAAGGGATGGGCCGAAGCTTCGGGGCATTTGCCGCTCTCCTGCCGCTATCTTCTCTGGTTTATCTGCTCGGAGCCACCGACCGCGCCTCCACCACCATCACCCGACTTTGGGCACCGGAATTCGGGCTCGATTGGACCTTACTCAACGATCGACTCGGTTCGTTTTACGGAATCATCATTTCCGCGCTCGGGGCCCTCGTCTTTTACTACTGCGGATCGTACGCCAAGCCAGAAAAGCTGGGACGATTGATTGCGCTGCTGGCTCTTTTTTATTCTTCGATGATCGGGCTGGCCACCGCGGGTAATGCGTTCACCCTATTCTTGTTCTGGGAAGCCACCAGCTTTATATCCTATCTTCTGATCAGCTTCGAATACTCATCCGCTTCGGCCCGGCGATCGGCATTGCAGGCGTTGCTGGTCACTGGCCTGGGCGGATTACTCCTCATGGCCGGATTGATCTTGCTGACCACCGTAAACGGGACACCTAACATAAACGAGTGGACAAAGACAACCCCGCTGGCCACGATTTTTGTGGTGCTGGGGTGCATGACCAAGTCGGCCCAGATTCCGTTCCACTTCTGGCTTCCTAACGCGATGGCCGCGCCGACTCCGGTCAGCGCGTATCTGCACTCGGCCACGATGGTCAAAGCCGGCGTGTTCTTATTGTTCCGATTCATGCCGATTTTTGAAAATCAGCCAGTGGTCGTCGGAATTGGCACGGCAACCCTGATCTGGGGCGGTTTACTTGCGCTCCGCGAAAACGATCTTAAACGGATCTTTGCCTGGGCCACCGTTTCGGCTCTGGGCGGAATGGTGATGCTCGCCGGAACCGGAGTTGTTGAAGGAGCGCGCGCACTCGGCATCGTGATTCTCGCCCACGCGCTGTATAAAGGGGCGCTTTTTTTGAGCGTGGGCGCGATCGAAAAGCACACGGGCACCCGGCATGCGGATAAGATTCGCGGACTGTTCCGGTCGTCGCCGACTCTTGCCGTGGCGTATCTGCTGGCCGGGCTTGGATTTGCGGGCATCTTTCCGCTAGCCGGATTTGTAGCCAAAGAGACGATGCTTGCCTCCGTCGATCGGATTCTCATCCCGTTTGTGGCGATTTCTGGCTTCCTCTATGCGGCTATTTTTGTTCGGGCTGTTTGGAGACCCCTGCGGGGCGAACCCGGCGAAACGTCGCCGGTCGGTCCAGGACTCACAATTCCGCCGCTCGTACTTGGCATCCTCAGTCTCGCCGCCGGATTTGCAAGCCCCGCAATCGGAACGTTTACCGACCAGATTGTTACCGATCTGAAGTACCAGTTTGAACCCGGACACGGGCTCGCTCTCTGGCACGGACTCACGCCTCATCTTGCAATCAGCATCGTCTCCATTGCCGCCGGATTCTTTGCGGTTTGGAAGTGGCCCAAGATCGCGGGCCGAGCACCCAACCGCGCGCGAGCTTCTTCCGAACGGTCAACCGCCGCGCTCTCCCGATTCATTTCTGAACACGGATCGGCAGTGGCAGCCGTTACCGAACGGTATTCGGTCCGCGAGCACATGTTCGCCTTTTTTGCCGCATTTGTTGCGCTTTTTGTGGCATCGGTGGTTGGCGAGCCGTTCTTACTGGAGTATCCAGGCCAACCCGGAATCCTGGTGAACGAAGCGATTGTCATTATCATTGCCTGCGCGGCGGCATTAGCGGTCGTAAAAATCGATAACCGGCCCGGAGCAATCGCGGTGCTCGGGATCGTGGGCGTGGCGATCGCACTTACCTTTGTTACATTCTCTGCCCCCGATCTGGCGCTCACTCAAGCACTGATCGACATCCTGACTGTCGTGCTGTTTGTGCTGGTCTTTAGTCGTCTGCCACGTTTTAACGATCTTCTTTCCGTCCGATCCAAAATTGCCAACGCGATGGTGGCGATACTTTTTGGAGGATGCATGGCTATTGCTTCTCTGGCCGTGCTTTCTCAGCCCCAGGTTGATAATGTAAATCGGTACTACGCCGACACCGCCTATTCCGCAGGGCATGGTCGCAACGTCACCAACGTAATCATTGTCGACTATCGCGGGTTCGATACGATGGGTGAGATCACCGTGCTTTGCCTGGCCGCACTCGGAGTTCACGCGCTCACCCGCATGCGACCCGAAATCAAAGGAGAGAAGCCATGAACTCATTAATGCTTCAAACCCTGTGCCGATTTATAAGCCCGTTTTTGCTGGTGCTAAGCGTCTTTCTTCTGCTACGCGGCCACAACGAACCGGGGGGCGGATTTGCCGGCGGGTTAGTTGCGGCGGCCACTCTCGCGCTCATTATGTTTGCTTTCGACGAGCAAGCGATGCTCTCTGCGTTGCGGGTCAATCCGCGTTCGTTGGCCGGATTCGGCCTGCTGGTGGCGATCACGTCCGCTCTGCCCGCCGTGTTTCAAGGCAATTCGATCATGCAAGGTGCTTGGTTCTATCTGCCAACCCCGTTGGGGACTGCCCATCTCGGCACCCCTCTTGCCTTCGATCTTGGGGTCTATCTTGTGGTTGTCGGCGTTACCGTGAGCTTTATGGAGGACATGCACCGATGAGCGCCGAACTCGTTTTGGCCCTGGCTACCGGAATCTTGTTTGCCGCCGGGGCTTACCTCTTGCTGGAACGGAGTACGGTCAAAATTCTGCTCGGGATCATTTTGTTTGGAAATGCGACAAATCTATTGGTGTTCAACTGCGCCCGCCTCGTGCGCGGCGAACCGCCACTCATCCGCAAAGGTGAAACATCCCTGAGCGGAACATTTGCCGATCCGCTGGGTCAGGCACTGATTCTTACCGCAATCGTCATTAGCTTTGGGGTTCTGGCCTTTGCCATGATTTTGGTGCGACGCGCCTACGATGCCCTCGGTAGCGAAGACGCCAAGGAACTTGTTGAGCAGGAGTCCGATCTATGAGCGTTGTTGCTGTCGTCATTGTTCCGCTCCTGGCAGCCGCGCTCCTTGTCACCACTTGGTCGTTCCCCCAGATCCGGCGGATCGTATCGCTTGTGGCTTCGGTTTCGCATGTCGGCGTGGCGGCTTGGTTGTTCCGGCGAACGGTCGAGTTTGGTATCCAGAGCCACTACCTGGGCGGATGGCCCCCGCCCTTCGGAATCGAATTTTCGGCTGATCTACTTAGCGCATCACTCGTTCTCACCGCCTCGATCGTTGGGCTCATGGTGCTGATCTACGCTCAAGCCAATATCGGCGATGAACGTCGCGAATTTGGATTCCACCCGCTGTTTTTTGTACTTCTGGCCGGAGTATGTGGGGCATTTTCAACCGGAGACATGTTCAACATGTTCGTCTGGTTTGAATGCGTACTCTTGAGTTCCTTCGTTCTGCTTTCGCTCGGGGGAGAAAAACAGCAGATTCGCGGTGCGATCAACTACGTGATCCCCAACCTGCTTAGTTCGACATTCTTTCTTGTCGGGCTTGGCCTAATCTACGGCGCTACCGGAACGCTGAACATGGCCGATCTAGCCCAAAAGATTCCGCTCCTTTCGCCTGGGCTTGCCACCGCGATTTCGGTGCTATTCCTTACGGCTTTTGCGATCAAAGCCGCGGTGTTTCCGTTCTTTACGTGGCTACCCGCCAGTTATCACACGCCACCGGCGGCGGTCTCCGCCCTATTTGCCGGACTGCTCACAAAAGTCGGGGTCTACGCCCTTATCCGGTTCTTCACGTTCGTTTACCCGCTGCGCGAAACTCCCATCAACCACGTGCTCAGCGTGGCCTGCCTCCTCACGGTTCTAGTCGGAAGCATCGGCGCACTTGCCCACCGCGATTTCAAGCGGGCACTTGCTTACCTACTCATCGGACATATCGGCATTATGTTGTACGGGCTCGTTCTCAAAACGCCAGCCGCCATGTCGGCTTCCATATTTTATGTGCTCAACCACATATTGGTGATGACCTGCCTGTATTTTGCGGCCGGAATTGTGGAGTGGCATTACGGAACCACCAACAGCAAACGTGTCGGATCGATGCTGCAGCGGTTACCTTGGCTAGCCTATGGAATTGCGATTCCGGCACTAAGCTTGGCCGGAATCCCCCCATTGAGCGGGTTCTGGCCAAAGTGGGTTTTGGTTCGCGAATCGTTCTCGACCGGGAACCCGGCCTTTGCTATCGCCTTGCTCGCATCAAGTTTTCTCACCCTGTGGGCCATGGCTCGGCTTTGGACCGATATGGTGCTCAAACCGGCAGAAGAAAGTGCTCCTTACCACCCGAAAAGCCAGCCCGGCAAGGTGATCCCCGCTGCGGCATTGGCTCTTGCAATCATCTTGCTGGGATTCTTCCCTTCGGTTCTGGCCCAAATCTCGGACCGAACCGTTGATCCGCAAGAAGGCAAATTCATCTCATTCTTTAACCCCGGGGGAGGAGGTCGTTAAATGCTACTTTGGAACATTTTGCTTGCCGTTATCTGGTGCTCTCTGCAAGGAGACTTTTCGATTGCCAACTTAATCGGAGGATTCCTGCTGGGGTACGGACTGCTTTTTTTGCTCGCTAACCGCGGCATTGTGGAAGACCGCTCCTACGTCCGTAAACTCCCTCGTACGATCGGACTCGTTGTGTTCTTTATCAAAGAGCTTGTGATTGCTAATGTCCGCCTAGCCTTCGACATTCTCACACCCGGACTCAACCTCAAGCCTCGCTTTTTGGCCATGCCGCTGGATGCCAAAACCGATGCGGAAATTATGTTGACAGCAAGCCTGATTAACCTTACGCCAGGCACACTAAGCATGGAAATCAGTCCCGACCGTTCCACATTATTTATCCACGCAATTTACGTCAAGGATGAAGCTGAGCTGATCCGGGAGCTCAAAGATGGCTTTGAGGCGCGCGTGCTGGAGGTGCTGCGATAATGGTGCTCGATACGATCACACTGATCTGCCTGCTGCTTCTTGCACTGGCTCTCACTTTTGTCACCATTCGTATGGTGCGGGGTCCATCGCCCCCGGACCGCGTGATCTCCCAAGATTTGGCTTCGGTGATAGGAGTCGCCACCATCGGGGTTTACTGTGTGCGCCATAACCGATCAGAACCGCTGGATGTTGCTATGGTCATTGCGATTGTCGCATTCCTGAGTACGGTGGCATTCTCACGATACTTCGAAAAGAGGGCGCTCAGTGACTGATTGGATCGTCGGAATTCTGCTGCTTGCGGGATGCTTGTTCTGCCTGGCGGCCGCGCTCGGATTGCTCCGCATGCCTGATATCTTTTGCCGGATGCAATCCAGTTCCAAAGGCACTACGCTGGGAATCGGACTGGTCATGCTGGCGGTGGCCATTCACTTCCACAATGGGGCGGGTGCTTCCCGCGCGGCGGCAGTGGTGGTCTTCATCTTTGCGACTTCGCCGGTTGCGGCGCATATGCTCAGCCGCGCCAGCTATCTGATGAAGGTGCCGCGATCACCCAAAACCGAAGATACGATCTCCGAAATGGAACCGTGGAACAAGCGGCGGCCAGATTAACCGGCGTTACCACCGCACGCATACGAGGTTTTCCCCCATAAAATATGGGAAATTATCGCGAAACGTGGACAAATCGCCCGCTGCCCTGAGTACAGTTCTCGATACCGGGCGGCGGACATTTTTGTCTACATAGGAGAGGATCCAACGTCCTTCCGCCCGGTTACTTGATTTCTACGCGGGCTGACGTCGGCTTACGACAACAAACATCTTTTCGCCGAGCGGACGTGATGGTCGCACAAAGTATCCGGCCTGATCCCGATATTTGTTCGCAAAGAACGCATCCGCATCATCGAACATCAACTTTCCAAGACCGGGAAGATCAATTACGCCCGGCACCGTCGGACGTCCCAGTTCGGCCCAGCTAAAGTAGTATTTGTCCCCCACAACCGGAGTGTTCGGCATGGAATCAGTTTATACCTTCCACCAAGCTAGGCAGAAGGATCGACCGGCAACATAGCAATCACCACCGGAGCGAAAAGGTTCACGCAAGGCACAATCGTCAGGATTCCCATGATCCCGCCCATCGGCCCTTTACGCTGACCAATCTTGAACCAGTAGTAAACGTAAACAAAAGCACCGACACAAGTGAAGACAAGGAGCCACCAAAGCGGACTGATCCGCGCAAGTTTGGCCATTAGCAACAGATTAAGGATGGGAATGAAAGCGAACCACGCGTACTCTTCGCCAACCTGTCGCGCGATAGCGAACAAGCTGAACCCCCAAATCAGATAGATCCCCAGTCCGCCGAACTGCACCCACATTGCGTTCTCTACGAACGCACCCAACATACCGTCCATAATCCAAGCATACGGCAATTTCTGCCGCATGGTTCTACCAATTAATCATTTGTTACAGAAGCAAACGCCGGGGTTGGTGCAGCGGATTCCGCTTCGGCATTTTCCGGAAAGTCGATTTCAAAGGTCGAACCTTCACCCAAGCGGCTGGTGATTGAAAGCCGAGCACCATGGGCAGCGGTCAGCTCAGTAATCACTTTGGTGCCCAATCCACTGCCCGCGCTGGAATCCCAGCGCGACCGTGCGCTTCCGCTCAAAATCGCCCGGATGGTGCCGGGCGACATCCCCGGTCCCGTATCGCTCACCCGCAAGATGTGATGGCCGTCAACGTACCGGTACTGAACGGTTACGCGACCATAAGCGGCATCATGCTTGCCCGCGTTTTCGGCGAGCCAATCGTCCGGAATGGTTTCGTGAACTGCCTTGATGGCGTTGCCGACCAGATTTTCGACAATGCGTATGACGTAGAGGTCATCGAACGCAAAAAGCGGCGCACCAGCTTGAAGATCGTAAACAATTTCGGCATGATGGCGTCTTGCGTTCGATTCCAAAAATTCCGCCGCTTCGCGAACTACTGCCCCAAAATCACGTTGTTTCTTTACCGGAACCAGCGGTTTGCCTGCGGCCAGATCGTTAACTAACTTGGCATAGCGATAGACCCGCTCGCTGTAGGGAGCAAACACGTCACGGTACGTGCCTTCCAGCATTTCCAAGTAGAAACACGCTTCCCCTTTGGCGCCCATTTCGTTGAGCGATTCTCGGAGGCCACGGAGGTTGCGCTCAAAGTCCGGCAGGAATGTGACGAGCACCCCCGCTTTATTCGCCAGATCGTGCGCAGCGCGGCCCATCCCTTCAAGCGCGGCCACCTTTGTGCTTCGATCCAGCATCCGGGAATTACTGATCGCCAGGGTGGCAACATCGCTGATGGTATCAAGCACGGCTTCGTCGGTTTCGTCGAAGGGGCCATGTCGTTTGTTCACCAGTTGCACAACGCCGATCGGCGGAAGTCCGGCAATTTGGAGCGGCACCGTGATCATGTTCTCCACGGTGAGACCCGTGCGTTTGACAATCGCCCGGCGCATAGGATCGCCCGTTTCGCCGTATTCGTTGATCATCGTTTTGCCGGTCTGCAAAACTTGACCAACCACGCCGTAGTCATCCGGGATGTCGAGCCGTTCGAGCTTGCGCTCAATTTCTTCTGGAAGAACGTGCAGGAAACGCAACGTACTGGTCGTCGGCTCGTGAATATAAATAGATCCTCCCGCCGCGCCCGTTGCTTCAACGCAAATGCTCAGCACCTCGCGCAGAACCTTGTTGGTGTCTGCGGTGGAGGCGAGCTTTTGCGCGGCAAGGTGCACCGCGTCCAGTAAGCGGGCGAGTTCAGCCATTTGCGAATACAACGGTTTTTTCCAAGTCAGGGACTTTAGTCCCCTATATTAACGCATTGAAACGAGGAATCGTTCCTTTGCGGACAATAAAAAGACGTAATTTGCGAAGAAAAACTCAATTATCACCGCCCTTATCCTCTGTCACCGCGAATTCGGCAGGTTTGCCTTGGGCGATAACCAAATAAATAATTCCCACCACCGCAATCACAAGACTGGCGACTTGCCCGCTGGTAAGCGGCCCTACGTACGTGTCGGCAACTCGGAACGGTTCCGTTGTCACCCGTAAGATTCCATAGCCCGCCACAAAAATCCCTCCCAAAGTTCCGGGTTTCTGCGACCAAGGCTTGTTTCGCGCCCAAAGCAAAATGCCGGCCAAAACAAAGTGACTCGCCATTTCGTACAACGTGCTCGGATGCCGAGGCTCTGGACCAGCCGACGGAAACACCACGCCCCACGATCCATCGGTCGGCACTCCCCAAAGTTCGCCGTTAACAAAGTTCGCGATCCGGCCGATGCCCAAACCCAGCGCGGCAGGAATCGTACAGGCATCGCCCAAACGCGAGAATCCGATTTTGTTCCGCCAGCCGTAAACCAGCACAACCAGAGCCACGCCCGCCAAACCGCCAAAGAACGCCATGCCCCCTTGATTGAATTTAAAAAAGAACAAGGGGTCGTTCTGAAATTCGTGCAGATTCTGCAAGCAGTAGCCCAATCGACCGCCCAGTACCACGCCAGCGATCAGCCAGATCATCAGGCCTTCGAGATTTTGTTGAGTGAGGCCGGGCAATCGACCGCGCCGAATAGCGTCGCGGATAAAAATGTAGCCCAGGAGGAATCCCACCGCGTACGCCAGTCCGTACCAGCGCGGAGCGATCTCCAGCCCGAACAGTTCCAGACGGAAAACGTATGGGGAAAGGTTGTGTTGCCAAATCATGCGGCCGCCAGAGTTTAACCATTTCTGCCGGAATCACCCCACCCGGACCGGATCGGTTGTAAACTCTTAGGGCAATGGCGCGAGGAAACGTGGAAGAGTGGATTCTTGAGCTGGATCAAAGCGTACATGCTCACGAGTTGGGCGCGTTGAAAGTCGCGCGTCAGCGCGGATGGATGCCCCGCATCGATCTGCTTGAATCAGACCGGGCCGTACTGATCCGGGCCGAACTGGCCGGAGTCACTGCCCGACAGATCCACCTGGTGCTTAATCAGAACCGCCACTCCCTGACCATTCGCGGACATCGACCCGATGGCAACGCCGCGCTCGAAGATCGATTCCACGCCCACCTGCTGGAGATCGATGAAGGCGCATTCTCGCGAGAAATCATTCTGCCTGATGGGCAGTACGCGTTCGGCAAAATGTCTGCCGGATTCAAAAATGGCATTCTCACCATAGCGATCCCCAAGCAATCTGTAGAAGAGCAGATCATTGTCGTAGAACAGATCACCCTTAAAACCCTCTGATGACGGAAATCAAGACCCCCGAGCATCCCGAAGAAGTCGAACCCGTTGAGATCATTGATGAATCCGGTGAAGAAGACGAACGCGCCAATCTACCGGATGAACTGAATCTGCTCCCGTTGCGGGATAGCGTGATTTTCCCGATGCTGATCGCACCGCTCAGCGTCGGTCGCCCCGCTAGTATCAAGCTTATCGATGACAGTGTGGCCAGTTCTGAACGCGTAATTGGAGTAATTACCCAACGCGACCCGGACCAAGACGAACCCGGATTTGATCATATTTACACCGTGGGATGTGCCGTTATCGTGCGCACACTCATGAAGGCAACCGATGCCGTTCGCATGATCGTTCAAGGTACCGCGCGATTTCGGATTATCGAGCACGTCAGTGAATCACCGTATTTGAGAGCGAAAGTCGAAGCGATTGCCGATGAGCCGATTCCGCCTGAGCAGGCCGAAGAAGTTGAGGCCCTTCGGCGATCCGTAGCCGCTCTTTTTCAGCAAGCGGTAGCCCTCACCCCCGGAATGCCGGAAGGTCTCTCGACACTCACGCAGTCAGTGACCGAACCGCACGTAATGGCCGATCTTATCGCGGCCCATATTCCGTTTTCGGTGGAAGATAAGCAGCGCGTACTGGAACTCGGAGATGTAGTCGAACGTCTTCGACTGCTGCTGGAGCTACTTGGTCGAGAAGTGCGCGTGCTCGAACTGACCTCCAAGGTCCACACCGAAGTCACCCAGGAACTTTCGCGGAACCAGCGCGAATACTATCTACGCGAACAGCTCAAAGCCATTCAGCGTGAACTCGGCGAAGGAGATGACTACAGCGAAGATCTTGAAGAGCTCCGCGACGAGATCGAATCCGCTGGAATGTCCGAAGAAGCGGAGAAAGCTGCAACCAAGGAACTCGACCGTCTCCACCGAATCAGCCCCGGATCGCCCGAATACACAGTTGCCCGCACCTATGTCGAAACGATGGTGGCGCTGCCCTGGAACAAATACACGGAAGACCGTTTAGACCTCGAAGAAGTCCGTCGCGTTTTAGACGAAGAGCACAGCGGACTTGAAAAAATTAAGGATCGGATCATCGAATTTCTCGCCGTGCGGATCGTCAAAACCGATAGTCCACCGCGCCAGCCGATCCTGTGCTTTTACGGGCCGCCCGGAGTCGGTAAAACCTCTCTCGGAAAATCGATCGCCAACGCCATGAACCGCAAGTTTGTGCGCCTCTCACTGGGTGGAGTGCGCGACGAAGCGGAAATCCGTGGCCACCGGCGAACCTACATCGGATCACTCCCGGGGCAGATCATCCAAGGTCTGCGAAGAGCGGGATCATCGAACCCCGTGTACGTGCTTGATGAAATCGACAAGCTTGGTAACGACTTCCGTGGCGATCCGGCTTCTGCGATGCTGGAAGTTCTCGACCCGCAACAGAACCACGAGTTTCGCGACCACTACCTGGACGTTCCGTTCGATCTGAGTCCGGTGTTCTTTATCACCACGGCAAACCGACTGGACACGATTCCACCCGCTCTCCGTGATCGCATGGAAATCATCGAACTGGGCGGATATACCGAAGACGAAAAGTTCGACATTGCGACCGCCCATCTCGTTCCGCGACAGTTGGAAGAGCACGGCCTTACATCCAGTAAATTGCATTTTAAGCCAGAAGCTTTACGTTTTCTTATCCGACACTATACTCGCGAAGCCGGGGTTCGGAATCTAGAACGCGAAATTGGCTCGGTCATCCGGAAGGCCACCGTCGAATTTGCCAAGGGTCGAAAAGCCAAAATTACGGTGACCAAGTCCTGGGTGCAAAAGGCTTTGGGTGCCCCGCGATTCACCACGGATATTGTTGCCGAACGCAAACTGGTCCCCGGCGTTGCCGTCGGCCTTGCCTGGACACCGGTAGGAGGCGATATCTTGTTCATCGAATCAACCATGTATCCGGGCAAGGGGCTTACGGTGAGCGGTCAACTCGGCGATGTGATGAAGGAGTCCGTAAGTGCCGCGCTTTCCTATATTCGCGCCCACGCGCGACAGCTCAAGATTCCCGATAAGACGTTCGAAAAGAATCAGATTCACGTCCACGTTCCGGCCGGCGCGGTCCCTAAAGATGGACCCAGCGCGGGGATTACCATGCTCACCGCATTGGTTAGCCTCCTCACCAACCGACCCTGTGTCGAGCGGTTAGCTATGACGGGCGAAGTCACTCTGACCGGACAAGTTCTGCCGGTGGGCGGAATCAAAGAGAAAGTTCTGGCCGCCTATCGGAGCGGGGTTACCACGCTGATTCTTCCCGCGGAAAATAAAAAGGATTACCTGGAGGATGTGCCCGAAGATATCCGCAACGAGTTCACCACGCACTTTGTAACAAACGCCACGCAGGTGCTCAAGCTCGCGCTCCAGAATCCGCCAAAGGCGGTTACGAGCATGCCCGACAAGGTGGGCTGATCCGCCCACCTTGTCGAAGACTTCGCTTAAGCTGCGCCCTTGGCCAGACGGGTGAAGCTGTCTTTATCGACGGCCCGCATCAGACACTCTTCGTAAGAGACTGCGCCTGACTTAAAGTGTTCGGCCAGGTGCCGGTCCATGGTTTGCATGCCCAGACTGCTGTTGGTTTCAATCACGGAATACATCTGGTGCGTCTTTCCTTCCCGAATCAGGTTGCGGATGGCCGCGATTCCCAGCATGATTTCGAGCGCGGCAACCCGTCCGCCACCCAGTTTAGGCAGCAGCTGTTGCGAGATAACTGCTTCCAGCGTGTTGCCAAGCAAAACGCGAATCTGTTCCTGCTGATCGCTGGGAAACACGTCGATAATCCGGTCGATGGTACTCGGCGCGTTCCGAGTGTGCAAAGTGCCAAACACAAGGTGACCGGTTTCGGCCAAGGTCAGAGCGGCTTCAATCGTTTCGAGGTCGCGCAGCTCACCAACCAAAATGATATCCGGGTCTTCCCGCAGAACGGCACGCAACGAATTGTGGAACGAGTAGGTGTCCTCGTGCATTTCCCGCTGGTTGACCATGCACTTTTTGTGGCGGTGCAGATATTCGATCGGGTCTTCGATCGTGAGGATGTGCCCGTGTCGATAATCGTTGATATCATCAATCATTGCGGCAATCGTGGTCGATTTACCCGAACCGGTTGGACCGGTGACCAGAATCAATCCGCTTGATCGTTTAGACATTTCCCGCACAATCGGCGGAAGTCGCAGCTCTTCAAAGCTCGGAATCCGGTTCGGAATAACCCGGAGAGCGGCCGCAGTGGATTGTCGTTGTTGATAAACGTTAACCCGGAAACGAGCCAAATCTTTAACTGTATAACCGCAGTCCAATTCTCGGGTTTGCTCGTACTTGGTGATTTGGTCGTCGGTGAGAATTTCGTAGAGGAGACGTTGCGTATCTTCTGGCTTGAGCGTTGCATAAGGCAACGAAGTGACTTCACCGTCTAAACGCACCATGGGAGGCAGTCCGGCGGTGATGTGAATGTCACTCGCTTTGCGTTCGTAGGCCATACGCAGGATTTCGTCCAGGTGAACTCCTTGGATCGGTGCCGCATCCGATTGCACGTAGTAGGTGAATCGGTGATCATCCTCGCCGACAAAGTACTTGCCTCGGTGCTTTTCCGGGGTTCGAAGTTCGACAGGAACCGGAGCGGGCATGTTCGGATTCGCCGCTTCGGTTTCTGAGAGTCCAGAGTGCCGAAAATCGATGGGCGCAAAGTCATCCGGAACCGGTGTTGTGATTCCGAGCGTACGCAAATCCTGGGGATCGGGCGGTACCAGTTGCCCGCCTGTTGCCGGATTGCCCGGCAAGGGCGGCGCGGACGGACCGCCTTCCGACGGCATCGGTGGCACCGAACCCGGCGTAGGCGTATTGAGGTGCTTATCCCAACTGAACTCTTCCGACATCTCCAACCTCGATCAAAAATGGAGGTGAGCGCCTTCTGCGATCGCCGCCATCCCTTTACTGATTAGAGTGTCGGCCATTTCTTTCGAAATCCCCAGTCGTTCGCTGGCCCACGACTCCCAAATGAAGTCCGCAGTCTGCTCGCGGGATCGGCCTTCGCGACTGACCGCCGCAATTGCGGTGCCCATAGCAATGACCGCCCGGAGGTCGCCTAAGTCTTCGGGATCGCCGGGCCGCGCATAGTAGGCCAGTCCCTTGACCAAGGTGTCCGGAAAACCCCATTTTTGTGCACTTGCCATCGCCACATCGCGATGGTCACAGCCGAACACGGCAATCTCGGCCTGCCACGGATTTACCCCGCGATCGCGCAAGGCCATGACTTTTTCGAATTCATACGGGTTCGACCGATCGAGCACCGATTTGCCGATCAGGTGAAGCAAGCCGCAGGTATAGGCCTCGTTTTCTTCGCTCCCCGGGAGGAGCGCGGCAATTCCACGGGCCGCCAGAGCCGTATCCACCGAGTGTCTCCACCAAGCCCGGCGTCGCATCGATTCCTTATCGGTTTTGCCCACGAACATGTCGAACACGCCGACCGCCATCGCAGTTTGACGAACCTGCCGCAGTCCGATAAACATCACGGCATCCTTAATCGATGCCACTTTTTTAGGCAGAGCGAAATGGGCGGAGTTTGCCAGCGCGAGAATCTTGGCCGAAAACGCCGGATCAACCACAATCGCTTTTTCCAGTTCTGCCGCCGAGCCCGCTTCCGAGCCCGTGATTTCCATGATTTTAAAGATCACCTGCGGAAGCGCCGCAAGTTCGGTGTTCTTTTGCAAAATGCGCTCAAGCGCCCCTGATGGATCGTGAATAGGTTGTGCAGCCATATAAAGTCCCCCTGTTTAGGAATAAATTACGCGGATCACTTCGTCCACGCTTGTGACCCCGTTAATGATCTTGGCCATCGCATCTTGCTGAAGAGTGCGCATGCCGTTTTCGATCGCAAGTCGTCTTAGTTCGTGAGCCGCCGCGCCGCGCAAGATAGCATCGCGAATTTCGTCGTTCATGGTAAGCAGTTCGTGCACGCCCGATCGGCCTTTGTAGCCCGTGGATTTACACTTGTCGCACCCGCGGGCTTTAAACAGTGTGATTTCGCCGTGAGTCTCTGCGCCGAGCTCTTCCGGAACCGGGAATCCGTACCGCAGCAAACTTTCTCGAGTGGCGGTGTACTGCTCTTTGCAGTTGGGGCACAGAACCCGGATGAGTCGCTGGGCGAGAATCCCGATGATTGAGGAGCTAATAAGAAACGGCTCAACTCCCATATCCACCAATCGACCGGGTGCCGAAGGCGCATCGTTAGTATGAAGCGTGCTAAAAACAAGGTGGCCAGTCATAGCCGCTTCCATCGCGATGGTTGCGGTTTCTTCATCCCGCATTTCCCCGACCATGATGACGTCCGGGTCTTGCCGGAGCATGGCCCGAAGCCCGGCAGCAAATGTCATTCCCGCGCGATTGTTGACCGCGCATTGATTGATGCCATCGAGCTCATACTCCACCGGATCTTCGATGGTGATGACATTCTTGAGACCATCGTTTGATTGGTTAAGAAGCGAATAAAGAGTCGTCGATTTACCCGAACCGGTGGGTCCGGTAACGAGAACAATCCCGTAGCTGCGGGTGGCCATATCTTCAAGCCCGCGGAGGTTGTGAGGGAGGAATCCGAGCTTGGTCAGCCCAACATTGATTCCGCCTTTATCCAGAACGCGCATAACGATTTTTTCGCCATACACCACCGGAAGTGTGGAAACCCGAAAATCGTAATCTTTGCCGTTGATCGTCGCGCTAATCCGGTTATCTTGCGGAGCCCGTTTTTCCGCAATATCCATGTTGGCAATGATCTTAAATCGGCTGGTGAGCGCATTGCTCACTTTGCGCGGAAGACGCATCACCTCAACCATGATGCCATCAATGCGGAACCGAACCACAACATCGTTCTTGCGCGGTTCGATGTGGATATCGCTGGCTTTATCGCCCACGGCCTGACTGACAATGAGGTTGGCCAATCGGATAACCGGCGCATCATCCGGTTCATCCAACTGTTCGTCATCGACTTCTTTTATGGACGTGAGATCAACCCCCGCATCGAAGTCTTTCATCACCCCGTCGAGTTCGTGGGTTACGCTCACATCGCTCGCGTAATATTCGGCCAGAGCCTGGTTGATCTCTTCTTCCACGGCAATGAACGGCCGGATGTCGAGCCCGGTGTTCATACGGAGTTCGTCGATGACAAACACATCGAGCGGATTGCCCATCGCTACATCCACATGGCCGTCTTCGATCGCCAGCGGCAGAACTTTGAACCGCTTAGCAAATTGCGGAGTCATGAGCTCGAGCGCCTGTTGGGTGGGCACTCGTTCTGTGAGATCAGCAAACGGGATATCCCAAACTTTGCCGGTGCATCGGACTCGGTCTTTATCGGTAATAAGTCCAAGGTCAACCATGACCTTGGCGATCGGGTCGTTGCCCCCCAGCTCTACCTGCTTGTTGACTGCAAGCTGAAGCTGGTAGGGGGTGATCAGACCCTCATCCACAAACATATCGCCCGTTAGCATCCCGTACAGTACATTCCACACCTGCGGCAAAGTTGACGCCCATAAAATTACCGGGCCCAATTCAACATCCTCGTCAAGCAATCGTCAAACGGGGATTGCATTCCGGGGCTCGGCGGATTCAAAGTTAATCCCATGCACCTGGCGTTTCTGACCGCGGCCGCGATTGTTGCCCAAGCAAACCCCATGGCCGATTGGCCCACCAACAAAGTTTGGCCTTCTGACCCCAAAGAATCTCATCTTCAGAACATTCGCCAGCTCACGTTTGGTGGCCAAAACGCGGAGGCGTACTTTAGCGCAGATGGCAAAAAGATCGTGTTCCAATCGTTGCAGCCCGGATTTCCGGATGAGCAGATTTTCACAATGAACATCGATGGGTCAGATCGCCGTCTGGTGAGTACCGGAATCGGCCGGTGTACATGCAGCTACTTTTCGCCCGACGGGAAGTGGATTTATTACAGCAGCACCCATAAAACTCAGCCCGGCGGTCAACCCCCCGTCGACATGTCGAAAGGATACGTCTGGATGGTGAATCCGCACTTTCGACTCTACCGGGTGCGGACCGATGGCACCCAGCTGCAAGAAGTCCTTGCCAAACCCGGTTACATCGCCGAGACGACAATTGCCCCGAATGGCAAATACATGACCTGGACCGGCAACTTTGAGGGGGACATCGATATTTACCGCACCGACCTGGACGGCAAAAACATTCGTCGGCTGACAGATGCAGTTGGTTACGATGGCGGGCCGTTCGTTAGCTGGAGTTCCCACGCCATCGTTTACCGGCGATCGGCTCCGCTGACCACCCCAGAAGCCTTAAAAACTTATCAAGACCTGCTCAAGCAAAACCTTGTTCGACCCAGCCAAATGGACCTTTGGATCATGGATCAAAATGGCGATTATAACCGACAGGTCACCAAACTAAAAGGTGCAAGTTTTGCGCCGTTCTTGCATCCCGATAACAAACGGATCATCTTCAGTTCCAACCACCACGATCCGCAAGGCCGTGAGTTCGACATTTTCATCGTTAATAAAGATGGATCTGACCTCAAGCAGATTACGCACACCGGCGATTTCGATGGCTTTCCGATGTTCTCACGAGATGGCAAAAAGCTGATCTTTGCAAGCAACCGGCATGGTTCTGAAGAAGGCGAAACCAACGTCTTTATCGCCGACTGGGTGGAGTAATCTCCCCATCGCTTATGGCCAAAACGGACAATATCGAAACTTTACGTAAACGGTTTGAATCTCACCCGGACCGCCACCCTAACCTCAAATGGTCAGAAATTGAGCCGCTTTTGGGCGAAAAAGTACTCAAGGTTTTCGAGGCCATGGAAACGACCGGCGGCGAGCCTGATGTCGTAGAGTTCGAGGCAGACTCCGCCGGAATTTTTTTAGTGGATTGCGCAAAGCAGAGTCCAAAAGAACGTCGTAGCCTATGTTATGACCGCGCCGCACTGGATTCGCGCAAAGAACACAAACCGCGCGGTGATGCCCTCAGCATGGCGGAGGAGATGGGGATCGAACTGCTAACGGAAGATCAATACCGCCAACTGCAAGCAAAGGGTGAATTCGATCTCACCACTTCCAGCTGGGTGCTTTCACCAGATGACTTTCGCAAACAAGGGGGAGCACTTTTTGGTGATCGTCGCTTTGGGCGAACATTCATCTACTGCAATGGCGCGGAATCGTACTATGCCTCGCGCGGTTTCCGTGGGGCATATAAACTCAAGTGAACTGAATTCAAAAAAGGCCGTTTAACCTGCGAATCGGTGTAAGCTCTTGGCATGAGTTCGGAGCACCTCATTAAGCGTCGCGACTTTATCAAACTGGCGGGCGCCGCCGGAATAACCGCCGCTAGTGGACTTCCCCTTACCGCGCAAGCTGGTCAATCAACCCCGCCCCAAGTTGGGAAATCGGTCGCTGGACTTCGCACACCCAAACTAGATCGAGTTCGCGCCGCCTTTATCGGAGTAGGCGCCCGGGGTGGTGGACACGTCGCCACCATGCTCACGCTGGATGGCGTGGATATCACCGCGATCTGTGACACTCACAAGCCTTCGCTGGATGCGGCGATCAAACGGTGCGTGGATGCAGGCCGTCCGGCCCCGGCGGCGTTCGGTAATGGGGAGCACGACTATCGACGCATGCTCGACCGAAACGATATCGATATAGTGATTATTTCCACTCCTTGGGATTGGCACGTTCCCATGGCGGTTGATGCCATGAACCGTGGCAAACATGCGTTTATCGAAGTGCCGGCCGCTATTACAGTTGAAGGATGCTGGGAACTTGTTGATACTGCGGAAAAGACCCAGCTCCACTGCATGATGATGGAGAACGTGAACTATGGCCGCGAAGAGCTTATGGTTCTGAACATGTGCCGTCAAAATGTATTTGGCGAACTTCTGCATGCCGAAGCCGCCTATATTCATGATTTACGTGGACAAATGCACGAAGTCGGACACGGCACCGGTTCTTGGCGCACGCTGGAATATGCAAAAAGAAACGGCAATCTTTATCCAACCCACGGCCTTGGTCCAGTAGCCCAGTACATGAATATTAATCGGGGAGATCGCATGGACTTTTTGTGCTCGGTCTCCTCTCCATCGCGCGCCCGTGAACTCTACGCTAAAGAACATCTTTCGGAAGATAATCCACACAAGAACTTAAAGTTTGTTTGCGGCGATATCAACACAACCATTGTTAAAACCGTTCATGGCAAAACTATGATGATCCAGTGGGATGAACAGCTTCCACGTCCCTATACGCGACATAATCTCATTCAAGGAACGCGCGGAATCTGGGCAGGGTTTCCGAACCGCTTAGCCCTCGAAAGCCATGGAGATATCGAGGGAACCGCATCATCGCACAGTTGGACGCAACGCGATCAGCTTACTCCGTATTTCGAAAAATACGAACATCCACTCTGGAAGCGGCTTTCCGCCGAAGCCATTGCCAATGGTGGCCACGGCGGAATGGACTTTGTGATGCTTTGGCGCATTGTTTATTGCCTGCGCAATGGAGAACCCATGGATCAAGACGTATACGATGCCGCTAGCTGGTCGGTAATCACTCCGCTTACTGAAGAATCGGTGGCCAACCGAGGCCGTTCAACGGATATCCCCGACTTTACTCGTGGCAAATGGAAGACAATGCCACCTCTGGACATCGTCGTGTAACTAAAAGTTACGGGGCCGCCTTTCGCGGCCCCAATCCGCACCATAATAGCGCCACAATCTTCACTAATTCAAGCACAATAAATACGACGTGGAGCTGTCCACCCGGCCGTTCTTGCCCCGCCAGCACGGCATCGGTTCTTGCACTGAGTAACGGCATAATCGCACCCCACTCTATAGCAAAAACTACCGGCGCAATCCAAAACGGAGTCCGCCAATTTTTGCTGCGGATGATCAGAAAGATTCCTATTGCAATCAGCCCTACTTCGGCAACCGCCATTGTGCGGAATGTTGCGCGGCCCACTTCTAAAGCCGTAGCCAAACTCAAAGAACCGGCCTGGAATTTTGCTGGAGTCGCGATAAACGATACTCCAAGCACCAAGCCCGCCCAGATGAATGCTAAGCGAGAGAGCCCGGACATGAGAACATTGCGGAAGAAAGCCGCCGCGCCATAGTGTGTGCATACTCCATAAAATATTCAACAACCTGCTGGTTTGGCGCAGTTTCCTCTAGGGTTTCTTCAAACATCTTCAGCCATATCGAAAAATGGTGTGGTTTTGCTTCAGTAAGTGCTACATGCACCTTCATTGGGTTGCCTTGGTATCGACCAGTTCGTAAGGCAATAGTAGACCAAAATGTCTTCATTTTTGATAAATGTTCGGGCCACCGATCCTGGATGACATTGTTAAATACAGGTCCAAGTTCAGGATGAACTTGGACTTTTCCATAAAATGTATCAACAAGGGTAGACACATACTCTTCACTGATTCCGATATCGCGTGCTGCTTGTTGGAGTTCGCGTCGTTTTTCGAGTGCTTTGTTATAGGCTTCAGGGGATTCCATTATTGAGCTATCTCCAAAAGAGGGATGATTGGCGGATTCTTCTGCACTAAATCTTCTAGTGTGACTTCGTCAAGCACGGCAAAGAAGGCGGCCTTAGCCCGATCCAGCACCTTGGGAATACGACAAGCCGGGCGAACGGGACATTGGGAGTGCATGGTGCGCTGGCATTCCACAAGCCCAGCATCTGATTCGAGTGCGCGAATGATATCGCCAAGTCGAACTTCGGCGCTTGACCGGGCTAACCGGAACCCGCCGGTTCGACCCCGCACGGGTTCGATAAATCCAGACCGGCTGAGGTTTCGGGCAACTTTCATGAGGTGATGACGCGAAACTCGAAACCGAACCGCGGCCCCTTCAATCGAAACCGGGCGTGGATATCGGGCGGCCGCGTCCATCATCAGCCGCAGGCCGTAGTCGGTATGCGTGGAAAGCCGCATAAATCTGGCATTTAATTTACTTCTTTTATCGCCGAGTTTGCGGGTCTGGGCCCGGTTGCGCGGTTACCTATCCGGTACCGGGTTACAACCGCCATAATTCGCATTCGTGCTCCGCGCCGGAATTGTTGGCCTGCCCAATGTGGGCAAATCTACTTTGTTCAATGCGGTCTGCGCCAATGCTCAGGCTCAGGCAGCGAATTTTCCGTTTTGCACCATCGAACCCAATGTCGGCATGGTGAGCGTGCCCGATCCACGCCTAGAAGTTTTGGCCAAAATTTCAGGATCGCAAAACATTTTGCCTGCCCGCGTCGAATTTGTTGATATTGCCGGGCTGGTGAAAGGGGCAAGCAAAGGCGAGGGTCTGGGCAATCAGTTTCTGGCCAACATCCGCGAGGTCGACGCCATTGTTCATGTCGTGCGGTGCTTCGAAGATGACGATATCATCCACGTGGCCACCACGGTTGATCCGATCCGAGATATCGAGACGATTAACATCGAACTCGGACTGGCCGACCTTGCCCAAGCGGAGCGTCGGATCGAACGCGCACGCAAGGAAATGAAAACGAACAAAGCGGCCGCTGTCGAGGTGACCGCGCTCGAGAAAATCCTTGTTTTGCTTGAACAAGGTCGATCCGCTCGCGAAGCATTGCTAACCCCCGAAGAGCGAGCGGCAATCAAGCCTCTTGGGCTTCTCACCGCAAAGCCTGTAATCTACGCGGCCAACGTAGCCGATACTGATCTTGCAGGAGGCAACCACATGGTGGAACTTGTTCGCAAACATGCGGAATCAGAAAGTAACCAAACGGTGGTTATCTCAGCTCAAGTTGAAGCCGAGCTCGTCGAGCTGGACGAAGCGGATCGGGAAGAGTTTTTAGCCGAACTGGGCGCGACCGAAGGGGGTCTTAAGAGTCTTATCCGAGCCACCTATGACCTACTCGGACTTCAAACCTACTTCACGACTGGCCCCAAGGAAACTCGCGCTTGGACAATCGTCAAGGGGATGGTCGCACCGGAAGCGGCAGGAGTTATTCATACCGATTTCACCAAAGGGTTTATTCGCGCCGAGACCGTTTCGTACGACGATCTAGTGGAGGCCGGATCGATGGCGGCGGCAAAAGCAAAAGGAAAGGTTCGATCTGAAGGTAAGGACTATGTGGTGCAAGAAGGCGACGTAATGCACTTTTTGTTTAACGTTTAAGCCGCCAACCGCCGACTCATCCCCACGGCAAAACTCGCCTCCGCAGGTACCCTTTACTTTCCTTCAATGAGTCTTATTAAAGTCATTCCGCTGGGCGGAACCGGAGAAATCGGCAAAAACTGCACCGTGGTGGAAACCGAAAACGACATCATCCTTGTCGACTGCGGCATCTCCTTTCCCCACGAAGAACCGTACGGTGTTGATATTGTCATCCCCGATTTCACCTATCTTAAAGAAAATAAATCGAAGCTGCGCGGGATCGTGATTACCCACGCCCACGAAGATCATATTGGGGCGCTATCGTTCTTACTGCAAGAGCTTAATGTTCCGATTTATTGCTCGCCGTTTACCGAGGCACTCATCCAAATGAAGATGGAAGAGCGAGCGCGGAATGTCGAAGTCACCTACAAGCGACTCGAATCCGGCAAGAAAATCAAGCTCGGTGAATTCGAAATCGAACCTGTAAGAGTTACCCACTCGATCCCCGAGACTCACTGTATCGCAGTCCGCACAGCAGAAGGCATTATCCTGTTTACCGCCGATTTCAAGTTCGATCCGAGTCCGGTTGACGGCTACGTGAGTGACGAAACCCGACTGCGGGAACTGGGGGAAGAAGGCGTGCTCCTTCTGCTTTGCGACAGCACCAATGTTCAACGCGATGGCTGGTCGCCAAGCGAAAGTGAAGTTGGTCCTTCGCTCAAGAAGATTTTCCACCAAGCGGTGGGAAGAGTGCTCATCACCCAGTTTAGCAGCAACATTCATCGCATGCAACAGATTGTCGATGCAGCAAAAGCCACCGGCCGAAAAGTCAGCATTGCCGGTCGTCGCATGGAGATGACCTTTAACTTGTGCCGAAAGTTAGGTTACCTAAAGGTTGAGCATTCCGACACGGTTCCGATCGAAGAAGCAACGCAGATGCCTGACCATAAGGTGGTGATTATCGTCACCGGATCGCAAGGAGAACCCAAAGCCGCTCTTTCCAAAATGTCGCGCGGCGAATTTCACTTAGTTCAAGTCCGGCAAAATGACACGATCCTTTATAGTGCTCGCCCAATCCCTGGGAACGAAGGAGCGATATGGCGGGTCATTAACAACCTCATTCGGCGCGGTGCCCACGTAATCACCCAGTGGGAAACACCCATCCATACCAGCGGTCATGCTTACAAAGAGGAAGTCAAGCATATGGTGGAAATAACCAAGCCGTTCTATGTCGCTCCGGTCCACGGCGAACCACGGCACCAACTCGCCATGCTTGATCTACTCACCGATCTAGGACACCCCGAGCACCGCGTGTTTCTGCTCGAAAATGGTGACCAGCTTGTGATCGGTGAAGAACGCGCTTGGATCGAAGAAGAACAGGTGCCGTTTGGCGAAGTGTTTATCGATCAAAACGCTAACCGACCGGTACCAACCGGAATTCTCCGGCAGCGACGATCACTTGCCCACGATGGAGTGTTTGTATTCACCCTTTTGGTGGATAAACGGGATGGGTCGCTGGCCGGCAAGCCGCGGGTAGAAGCACGCGGATTACTGGCTTCGCCTGACGCGATCGAAGACATCATCGAAGACCTGCTGACAATTCTGCACAAGTATCAGCCCAGTGAACTCAAAACCCAGAACTATATCCAGTCCGTTATTTTGGAAGCCGCCCAAAAAATCATCTGGCGACGCACCAATCAAAAGCCGCTCGTCGTCCCGATCGTGGAACTCGTTTAAGCCCGCTTGGCCTTTGTTTTGACTTCCGGCAAGATGCGGGCCAAAAACTGGCCCGTATAACTGCCGGAAACTTCAGCAATCTTTTCGGGTGGGCCGTAAGCGACCACGGTTCCGCCCCCATCGCCTCCTTCCGGCCCCATATCGATGATCCAGTCGGCAGTTTTGATCACGTCTAGGTTGTGCTCAATCACCAGCACCGTGTTGCCTTGATCCACCAATTGGTGAAGGACCGCTAATAACCGGCGAACATCTTCGAAATGCAAACCCGTAGTGGGTTCGTCGAGAATGTAAAGCGTCTGCCCGGTCGATCTCCGGCTAAGCTCGGTGGCAAGCTTGACGCGCTGCGCTTCACCACCCGATAGCGTTGTTGCGGGCTGACCCATCCGCAGATAACCAAGCCCGACCTGCAGCAGAGTCTCCAGCTTTCGATAAATTTTCGGAATCGGTTTGAAGAACTCGCACGCTTCTTCAATGGTCATTTCCAGCACATCGGCGATGTTTTTGCCCTTGTACCGAACTTCCAAAGTCTCGCGGTTGTAGCGCTTACCCTTGCACTGCTCACACGGAACGTACACGTCCGGCAAAAAGTGCATTTCAATTTTGATAATCCCGTCGCCGCGGCAGATTTCGCACCGACCGCCCTTGACGTTAAAGCTGAACCGCCCCTGTTTGTAGCCTCTAATCTTGGCGTCCGGAGTTTTGCTAAACAGGTCACGAATCATGTCGAACGTGCCCGTATAGGTGGCCGGATTGCTGCGCGGGGTTCGACCAATCGGCGACTGATCAATGTCGATCACCTTGTCGATCGCGTCGTGGCCGATCAGGTCGTCGTGCGGCTCCCAAACGCCCCGCGTCCCGTGCAGCTCATACATCAAGCGAGGAAAAAGCGTGTCTTGAATAAGTGTGGATTTGCCGCTTCCGCTGACTCCGGTCACGCAGGTGAACAGCCGCATCGGAATCGCGACGCTCACCCCTTTGAGGTTGTGACCGCGGGCGTTCTTGAGGATCAGCCAGTCGTGTTTCATAACGGGTAGCTGCTCCCAGGTTGGCGGCGGTCAGCGGGAATTGCAATGGCTTCTGTTCCGTTTAAGAACCGAGCAGTCGGCGAATCGCGCTTCACAAATTCTTCGTACGGTCCTTCATTCACAACCTGTCCGCCATGCTCGCCAGCGGCGGGACCAATATCAATCATCCAGTCGCTGGCGCGCATCGTGTCCTCATCGTGCTCCACAACAATCACCGTATTACCGAGGTCACGCAGACGGAGCAAGGTTTCGATCAGCTTTTGATTGTCGCGTTGGTGCAACCCAATCGACGGCTCATCCAGCACATAGAGGCATCCCATCAGTCCGCTTCCGATCTGAGTTGCTAAGCGGATGCGCTGCGCTTCACCCCCGGCCAGCGTGTTCGCACTCCGACTCAGATTAAGGTACGAAAGCCCAACGTCGTTCAAGAAGCCTAAACGCTCGCGTATCTCCTTAATTGCCCGCTCACCGATGGTTCTCTGCCGATCGGATAGCTGGGCATCCAACGAAGAAAAAAACCGGAACGCATCGCCCACGCTCATATCCGTGATCTCGCTGATGTCGCGCCCGGCCAGTCGGACGCACAAAGTTTCTGGCTTGAGTCGCTTGCCGTTGCAAACCGGACAAGGCCGGGTGCGCATATATTGGGCCAGATCGCCGCGAATCCATTCGGAATCGGTCTGCTCAAACTTCTTTTTGAGCACATTCAGAACGCCGTCCCACTTAGTTTTGAATTCCCGACCCGATCGACCGTACGCCATTTTCACGGTGATCGGATCGTCTAATCCGTGAAGAACCGCTTCGTACTGCTCGTCGGTGAGTTCAGAAACCGGGACCCGGGCGTCGAACCCCATCGCCCGGCCGACTCCATCTAAAACCTGGGGCCACCATTCCTTAACTTCTCCGCTTTTATAGACAAAAGGAACGATTGCTCCGCTCCGCAACGGACGAGACTTATCCGGGATGCACAAATCGGGATCAAATTCGGTTTTAGTTCCCAAGCCGGTGCACTCCGGACAGGCGCCAAATGGAGAGTTGAACGAGAACATCCGCGGCTCAAGCTCGGGCATCGTAAATCCGCTCACCGGGCAGGAATAAAACTCGCTAAAGAGCACATCGTGCCACTCTCCGCCAGATTCGTAGCTGATTGTAATGAGCCCCTTACCGAGCTTAAGTGCGGTTTCAACGGAATCGCCGAGGCGTCGTTCGATCCCCTCCTTCACCACCAAGCGATCGACCACCACCTCGATGGTGTGCTGCTTATACCGATCCATCGGAATGTCATCCGTGACCTCGTACATTTCACCATCGACCCGCACCCGGACATAACCCGCTTTCTGTATATCTTCGAGCTCTTTTTGATACGTGCCTTTTCGGCCCCGAACAATGGGCGCAAGAATCTGGATTTTCACCGCATCGCCCAGCTGCATGGTGGAATCTACAACCTGATCGGGCGTGCTACGCTCGATCGGGAGTCCGGTGGCCGGCGAGTACGGGATCCCCACTCGAGCAAACAAAATCCGCAGGTAGTCGTAGACTTCGGTAACGGTTCCGACTGTCGAGCGCGGATTGCGGCTCGTGCTCTTTTGATCGATAGAAATAGCCGGGCTCAAACCTTCCACATTATCGACATCAGGCTTATCCATCTGCCCCAAAAACTGGCGGGCATATGCGCTCAAACTTTCGACATAGCGGCGCTGACCCTCGGCATATATGGTGTCGAACGCAAGCGAGCTTTTTCCGCTTCCCGAAAGGCCGGTAATGACGACCAGTTTGTCGCGCGGGATTTCTACCGTGATGTTCTTGAGATTATTTTCGCGCGCCCCTACTACGACTATCTTTTCCTGAGACATTTGCTAGCAAAAGTGTACCGCGAGCAGTAGACAAGACTCTACACTAGTTCCTATTCTTCACGGGTTAGGATTGGGCAAATCGAAAATTTCGACCACCTGAACGGGGCGTTCCTGGAGCACGATTTCGTCTACGTCTGAAGGCGAAACTGGAGCTCGCCACGCCACCCGCTCCACCCCGCTTTTAACGGTGCGGAATCGACGCGCAACCACGAGCTCGCCGTTCCGCAGTTGGAACAGTACCCTTCGATCCATTCCTCGGTCGCGATCGGTGCGTTCATAGCTGAATTCGCATCGGTCTGTTTCGGCTGAGGTTTGCGTGTAATCGCGCAGGTACTGAGTGTCATCGTCCTCGAAAGCTGGGTTTCCAAATCGAATACCCAGGAACTGAGCGAATTCCCCTTGTTTGATTCCGCTTGGGCTGAACTTGCCCACATGCTGCCACTGCTCGCGAGAGTAGACGATCGACGTACGACCTGATTCAAACGAATTACGGCTGACCGAAATTTCAACGTACTGCGGCCAAGTCACCACTCCGATATCGTGGTGGCTGTAAGCGCGGTCATCTTCGACAACTGGCCAGCTGTCAATTTCAATGCGCAGGATGCCTTTGCCGTCGTCGAGTTCAGATTTATAGAGTTCTGACTTTTCATCTGTATCAACCCAGCCTCGCCCCGGCTCCCACGCCGAAAGTTTGCCCTTATGGATGGCCAAAAGCTGGACCGCCCGAATACTCTTCCCGGATCGATCTTTTCCGTTCCATTTATTCGCCAGATTGAGCACTGGCACCTTTTGTGCCGCGACGGTGGTGACCTGCTTGGGCGCACGGGCCGATTCCGATATCAGCCAAAACGTGCCAAACAGGAGAGTCCCACCCACGGCGTAAAGCCCGATGTTTCTCATTGCTTCGCAGACGATCCCTGCCTGCTCGAACCTTTCAATTGTAGTCCCAAAACCGCTACAATCACACCCGTGAAGCATAAACTTTTCATTTCGTTTTTGGTCGCGGGGCTTGCCTTTGCCAGTCTAGCCCTTACCGGATGCGGTTCGCGCGAACCAGAAGGGCGCCTTTCCGAAGACACGCCCGCCGCCTCTGAAAGCTCTACGGATGCCTCCACTCCCCAACCTTCAGCCGTCGATCCTTCCACCCCCGATGCTCCTCCTACGAGTTCCGGAGAAGTGCAGATTCACGGCGCCGGAGCGGGAGGAATCACTCCAGTTACGGGAACGGAGAACATCGCCGGAGGTGGCGGGGGAGTTCAGCAGGCCGCCAAAGATCGCGCCCAGCAGGCCGCCGGACAAGCATCCAGCGGATCATTGGGCCAAGGGGATTCAAGTGAAGAATCCGGCGAATAACGCCGGAATTCTATTCGTGCCGCTGCACGCAAAACCCTCAAGGTCCTCCCGATGAGTGAATCTACCCCTGAACGACAACGGCCGAAAAGCTGGCTTGACGAAGAGATCCCCCCAAAGTACACGGCTTCTCAGGTTATTATGTTCGCGTTGTTCACGGCGTGGCCATACATCTTTTTTGAAACGAGTCGACTGGTGCAGCGGATCGGTGGGCGGGCTCTTATCGGATGGACACCGCGGTCCGACCCGGAAGCAGTCATATTCTCCGCCATTTTCTTGGGTTTGCCGTTGCTTTGGGTTGCTCAAGTGTTTGCGCGGAATCCGGAATTTGCAAAAACGCGTAGGGTGGCAATCTACGCTCTGATCTACACGATATTGACTGTGATTTGGGGCATCGGAATTACTGACTACAGCCAGTACGACCTAGGCATCCACTACTACAAAATTGAGGACTAGTCTCCGCAAAATCACTTATGACGGTGAGCCCCATGGATAACTCAGATGATTGAACCTAATTTAGAACAACATCGGGCGAAAAGCTGGCTTGATGAAGAAACTCCGCCAAAATACACGGACTCTCATGTGGCCATGGTTTTCCTAGCACCCCTATCAGTGCTTATACTTGATGTCGCTAAACTTATAGTTACCCAATCGGGGGGCCGCGCGTTTATCGGCTGGACTCCACGGTCGACGTTTGATTTCGTCATTTTTTCCGTCGTCGTTTTGGTTTTGCCGCTCGGGTTTACTCTTTACCGTGCGCTGGGGAAACCGAAAGTTGGCTATACGCGTTGGCCGCTCCTCTTCGCTTTTATGTTTGTGGTGCTTGGAACGATTTGGGGCATAGGCTTTGAAGATTATATGCAACATGAGTCCAAGACCGGCCACTACAGAGTGCGCAAACTGGGCCGCTAACTTCGCCAATTTTATTTCCGTGAGTGACCCCCGATGCTGACTGAGAAAACTCGAAAACGGCTCACGATCGCAGACATTCTCATCAACAAGTAGGAGAATCAACCGGATAATTGAATGACGTGAATCGCCCTTCAGTGAGCCAAAGCCATTCAAGCGAAGAATCCGGCGAATAACGCCGGATTTCTATTCGAGTGCCAGTTGCTCGTTCATCAACGCTTCCATCGATTTCGCCGACCGAAGATCCTGGATTTCGACTTCCACCGGAGCAAATTCGTTGATCCGTTCTTTCGCTTGGATCCCGGCCTCGCTCATCTTGCGGGCTCGATTAAGCACCGTCGAATCCAAGCTCCGGCCGACCCGATTATAGGTGTTTGTCGCCGTCGCTAACTGTCGGCCCAGTTGCTCGTAGCCCGAAGCAAGCTTGAGCACCGCATCGTACAATTTTTTGCCGAGTTGCTGGATGTTGTGTGCTTCCTCGGCGACCGCCTTGTGACTCCAGCCCACCATGATCACCTTGAGCATCGCAAGCAGGGTCGTCGGCGAGGCCACGATTACGTTGCATTCGCGCATCTCTTCCAGCAGCTTCGGTCGCCCTTCCAGCGCGTACCGGAATAGGGCTTCCGAAGGAATGAACATGATAGTGAAATCAGGCGCCTCGTCGAGCTTGGCGTAATCCTTTTTGCCGAGCTTTCGGGCATGATCCAGCACGCGACGCGCCACGTGCTTGCAATAAGCCTCGTGGTCTTGGTCGTTCTCGCCCTCAGTAAATTCGTGGACGGGCGATTTGGCATCGATGATTATGCGGCGACCTCCAGCGAGCAGAATCTGTACATCGGGTCGCTGGCGACCTTCTTCGGTTTCCAGCGATCCCTGGCGGAAGTAGTTGATGTTGAGCTTGAATCCGGCGGATTCGATGAGTTGCTCTAGCAACTCTTCGCCAAAAAGACCGGCCGAGCCCGAGCCTTTCAGGGCGTTTACGAGCTTGTTATTGGTGCTGCTGAGCGTGGTGAGCTCGTTTTTAAGCGTCGTGGATTCCTCCAGAAACTGCTTTTCTAGGCGGTGGTTGATCTCTTCGAGCTTTTTGATTTCGCCCCGAGTTGGCTCGAGCATTTTTGCGATCTCCTGTCGCCGGTGCATATCGTCGGTTCGGGCCGCATCTTGATACCTTTTGAGGAGCTCTTCCCCACTTTTCTTGATCGCTTCGTTGCTGATGTTTTCGAAGATGTCCTTAAACTGCTTCTTGACCTCTTCAAAACTCTGTTTAGCCTCTTCCAAAGCCTTTTCCCGGGCATCGATCCGGGAGCGTTCCGAATTCAGCGTGACATTGATCTCTTGGTATCGTCGCTCAGTCTCCCCAAGCTGATCCTTGCCTCGCGCGACCTCTTGCTTGAGCTCCTCGATCTGCTGGTCTCGGGTGGAAAGCAGGGTGGTTACCTCCGTGAGCTTGTCCCGTGCCGCCGCGAACTCTGCCTCCTTCTGCTCGAATCCAGAGAGCCGCTTCTTCAAATCCTTTTCGCGACCCGATATCAGTCGCCAAACTACGACTGCCCCTAAAATAAGACCGACAACGGTCCCTACTAAAGCCCAAATAGCATCCATGTGTCTAGCATATTACTAGACGAAGCTCAAGACCCCAATCGATTCACCGCTTTTGCACTGGTAACCTTTGGGCCGTGCTTCATCCCCCCTTGAAATCGGCCGGAAGGCAGCTCCGCGAACTCTGGCAACGCGGAATCGTGGTGATGCCGGGCGCATTTAGTGCCCTCACCGCGCTTGCTGCCTACAAACAAGGGGCAAAGGCGATCTACCTCAGCGGAGGCGCGATCACCAACAGCATCACCGGACTTCCGGATATTGCCGTCATCACTCCGGAAGAACTCACCTCCACCGCCGCCCGGGCGTGCCAAGTCGCTCCCGTCCCGATTCTCTGCGACGCCGATACCGGATTCGGCGATGTGTGGAACGTCGCCCGCACCGTGATCGAAATGGAACGCACGGGCCTGGCCGGAATCCACCTGGAAGACCAGGTTTCGCCCAAGCGATGCGGCCACCTGGAAGGCAAAGAAGTCATCCCAACCACGCAAATGACGGCCAAAATTCGCGCCGCCGTGGACCACAAAGCAGACGATTCTTTTATCGTCTGCGCCCGGACAGATGCCCGCGGGGTACTCGGCATTGATGAAGCGATCGACCGCGCCCAACGCTATGTCGGTGCCGGAGCTGATGCGATTTTTCCGGAAGGCCTTGCTTCCAAAGAAGAGTTTGCCCAGTTCCGATCGGCCCTGCCCGATGTCCCCCTGCTTGCCAACATGACCGAGTTTGGCAAAACCCCGCTCATTTCGGCATCTGAATTCCAAGACCTCGGCTATCAAATGGTGATCTTCCCCGTCACCGCGCTACGCGTGATGCTCAAAGCAGTGGAAGAGTTCTATGCCGATCTGCTGGAATCCGGCACCCAGGCCAGTTGGATCGACCGGATGCGCACCCGACAAGAGCTCTACGCCACCATCGACTATCCGCACTTTTCGCAACAAGATGAAGCCTGGAGTAAAGCGGACTCCGACAGCTGAGCGCGATATGCAGTTAGAATGGATTGATTAATCTATGAGACGCGGCTCCGCCTTCACCCTCATTGAACTCTTGGTCGTCATCGCGATCATAGCAATCTTAGCGGCCATCCTTTTCCCAGTTTTTGCCGCCGCTAAGGAATCAGCCAAAAAAACAGCCTGCCTTTCTAATCTGCGCCAGGCCGGCTTGGGCATCATGATGTATCTCTCGGAAAGTGACGGGGTGTACCCCTACCAACCAGAGTTCCCGATGAATCCGGACGGAACTTATCCTTACGGATTGACATCGGGCACGCGCGCTCCCGCCGGGGATGGCGATTCAGGCCAACCAGATGGTTGGTCCGAAACTCCTCCCACCAATCGGTGGGATGCCGGACCCCTTTTGCACCTGATTCAGCCCTACGTAAAAAGCGAAGACCTTATGTTTTGCCCCAGCGGAAAACGGCACTACGACGACGCTTCGCCCAACACAAACTACGAACAAAACGCCTACATCTTTGCCGACACCCTGCGCGAGCAGACCCAAGGGGGCAGTCCAGGCCGAGCCATAACCGAAGGCGAGATCGTTCAGCCCAGCTTCACCATGATTTTGCAGGACCGTAAAGGCACCGACCCCACTCTTCACCGCAAAGGAGCCAACAATGTTGCCGCCGATGGGCGCGCCATGTGGGATGCTCCGAGCCGTCGCGTCATGCGATCCATGTACTGGCAATAATGCTCCTGGTTGCGGTTACCGGTCCGGTCGGAAGCGGCAAAACTTCCCTGCTCAAACAGGTTGCCGAGCGCTTGATCGCGCGGAACCAACCCGTCTCCGGATTCTTGCAAATCGCGGGCGAACGACCGCATCCTGAACAAGGGGCAGAATGGTACGACATCGTTCTGATCCCCAGCGGCGAACAGATTGCTTTTGCCACTCGCGATGAATCACGAAGCCCGAAGTATCAGTTCGCTCCGCTTTCGTTCGAACTTGATCTCGCCGAACCGGAAACGGTGATTCTCGATGAGTTCGGACCGCTGGAGGCCGCGGGTGAAGGACACTTCCGACTCTGGCCCAAAATTGTGGAAACTGACCCCTCGTTGGTTCTGATGGGCGTCCGCGAAGATCGGATCGCCACGATCGTCAAAAAACTTGACTTGCCCTTTGACCTTGTGGTGGATGTACGCGAACCCAACGCGCTTCAGCGGCTGGAAGCACTTGCCGTAGACGCTCGCGATTGGGAAGCGATTGGAATTTATGGTGCCGCCGCGGGGGCCGTGGAAGCAACCCTGGGCAGCGTTCTGCATGGAGCGCGGGTTCCGTTCCGCGGCCAATTCCTTTCGACTCTGCAGGCATTGGTGCTGACTTCCGCCGCCGAAGGATTGGCCCGACGAGAAAGGGTGGGGTGGGTTGCGATGGTGGCCGCCGGTTTAAAGGCTCTGAGTCCCGCCGGGAGTCGATTAAGACCGATGCTCGCCATTTCGACGCAAGGTGTGCTGTATGCGGCGGCGATTAAGGTGTTTGGCTGGAACCGTCATGCGGTGTTTATCGGGGGACTTTTAATCGGGGCTTGGGCTTCAGGGCAGAGTCTCCTATTGCAATGGGTTTTGGTCGGAAATCAACTATTTAAAGCATACGATACCGTTGTCCACTGGATCGCCGATTTCTTGAATCTTGGGACACCTGCGCTACCGGCAGTTCTAGGAGGAGTCATTGCAGTTTCTTCACTCATAACCGGGATCGTAACATTAGCGTTCTGGAATCGGCGACATCGCGGACTTGAACGTCTTCGCACGATCCGCACTAATCGCAAGAAGCATACTCAACATGTTCATCCCTTATGGGGCGCAGTTCGTGAAGTCTTTCATCCTGCATTTTGGCTACCGATATTGTTTATTCTTGTGATTTTGTTGGCAACCGGAACAAAGTGGGGAGAAGCCGCAATTATTGCATTGCGGGCAATGGCAGTCGCCCTCGTTCTGTTTGGGATTGTGCGACTCATTCAGGTTGAAAAACTTGCCTCTGCGCTTCAGAAACGCGGTCTATTGGGGCCAGCGGCCGCGGTTAGCCGCGCCTTCCGGCGCCGGTAGTTCCGGGACTTTCGCCCCCCCCAATTTGTTTCACATTGAGGGTTAAGTATTGCCATAAGTTGGGGTATCTGGATCGCTGATCAAGGAATGCGTACGGCGGATTGCTGTTGTCAGAAGTGAGCCCTCCGGTATTCCATAGATTTATCGGTACTTCGTACGGAATTAACGCTGACTCAGCGAATCTTGGATAAGCGTTCAGGTCCGTGGCAAGCTTGGATGTACTGGCTGGGGCGATGGTATATTTTGGCCACATCAACAAGAAGCGAATTAATTCATACCCGTACTTACTCAATCATTGGGAATAGCAACCAGTTGTGTGTTCCGTAGAGAATGGCAAATGAAAGAATCTAATCGCAGAGTATGGGCGTGGGCCATGGTCGGAGTGGTCGCTCTGCTTTGGACCATTTGGATATTAGCCTTTCAGCCAAAGAATGCGACTTACCACGTGCGCAGAGTTATGAGCGCATACCTAAACGGCGATTCCCGGACTCTTGTTCGGTATCAAATTGATGAAGAAGCCAAGCTCATGCCTCTTACTGCAAAGCAGATTCACCAAATGAACGAAGAGATTGTCTTCCCTGTTTTGCGAGAGTACGCAGACGGGAAATCGATCACAATTGATGGCCAGGATAAAATGAAGCTGGGCACCGTTCGGCTACGCAATAAGCAGGGCAGAACTGCGGAGTTCGGCATGAATGTGTATTCTCATAATAATGACCACAAAATCTTTGTGACCCAAGCGGTCTCGGTGCCTGGATTGCCCGGTACAGCCTAGAAAAAAACGTGCCCATCACAACCGATAACATGTTTCGCGCTGTACTGGAAGGAGCCGAGCAAGACCAAGCAGTTCTGGAACAGATCGGTCTAAAAGGCTTAGTCTCACCCGATCCGTCCACCGGTACGATCGTTCTTCGCACATTCGAGCAAATTAAGCAACGTCAACGCGAACGAGTTAAGCTCGCCGCACGGTGATATCCACAGAAACTGAGGCGTCACTAGGGCCAGCAAGGCGGTAGGTACACTCCCCTCATCGAGTGCGGCCATGGGCGGCACCAACTTAAAAAGACCATGAGCGAAACCACCTATCCCGACTACAGTCCCGGACTTCAGGGGGTCATCGGAGGCATCACTTCCATCTCCAAAATTACGGTGGAAAAATCACGGCTCGAGTATCGAGGCTACAACGTCCACGATCTCGCCAGCAAGGGTACGTTCGAAGAGACTGCTTACCTGCTCATCTACGGCAAACTTCCGAACAAAGCCGAGCTTGACCAGTTCAACGCCACCCTAGATGCCGAGCGTGAAATCCCCTCCCAAGTCATCGATGCCCTGCGCGCATGTGCCAAGGGAACCCATCCCATGGATATGCTCAAGGTCGCCTACAGCGTCCTCAGCGGATTCGATCCGGACTACGGCAAGGACGCCACCGATCACGATTCTAACGTGCGCCAAGCTGTCCGAATTTTGGCCAAAGCACCGACCATCGTGACCGCGGCCTACCAAGTCGCCCAAGGCAAAGATCCGATTCCGCCCAAGAAAGGACTCCGCACCGCCGCGAACTTCCTCTACATGCTCCACGGCGAAGAGCAAGATGATTACACCGAGCTGGTCATGGATGCCAGCCTGACCCTCTACGCCGAGCACACGTACAACGCTTCGACCTTCGCCTGCCGCGTCACGGTGGCCACCCTCAGCGATATCTACAGCGGAATCGTCACCGGAATCGGCACCCTTAAAGGACCGCTCCACGGGGGCGCCAACGAGGAAGCCATGCACATGCTCAAGGAAATCGGCACCCCCGAAAATGCCGAACCCTGGCTGCGCGATGCGCTCGCGAATAAGAAAAAGATCATGGGCTTTGGTCACCGCGAATACAAAATCGGGGACAGCCGCGCGATCTACCTCACCGAAGTCGCCAAAGAAATCGGACGACGCAAGGGCAACACCAACTGGGGCGATATCGCCGACATTTTGGAGAAGATCATGAAGGATGAGAAAAACATCTATCCCAACGTGGACTTCCCCGCCGCCTACGCTTACTACCTGCTGGGCATCCCCATCGAGCTCTACACCCCCATCTTCGTAATGGCCCGCGTAAGCGGATGGAGTGCTCACGCGATCGAACAGCTCGACAATAACCGACTCATCCGTCCGAGCTGCATCTACGAAGGACCAGCTGATCTAACCTACGTTCCTATCGAAGAGCGGAACTAACGGTCCTCACGGTAACCAAATGGTCGATACTCGCCCGCGCGAGATCGACCATTTTTTTACCTGCATCTCAACCAAAAGGTAAACCGCACGAAAAAAGGGCGGCTCATCACCTTTCGAACCGCCCAATGTGCTGCCTTAGTGACTTATTTGGATTGAGAAGATGGTTCTTGCGCACGAGTGCGACCCGCGCGATTCGGCACTTCGGAGCTCTGCTGATACGTGCCCTCGGCCGGCTCCTGATAATCCCCTGCAGGCTCGCCGGAAGCGCAGCCCCCGATCGCTACTCCCAGCAGAGCCAGCACGCCCGCAAAGATCACCCATTTCATTAGAAAAGCACCGGAGTCCCAAAGTTGGCAAAATCAAAATCAGGCTTAAACAGCAGAGTGTGGCAAAACGCTTCGTCTTGCCACTCGCTCCAGTGCGGAACGCCGTTGCTGCCATAAATGGCCCAAAAATCGTTGCGATAATCGCTGGCATTGGTCGGACCTCCTGCCACCCGCGTGAACTTAGCGTGGGTATCAGCATACGAAGCATTCACCCCTTGACCAAACAACCACATCGAAGCACCTTGTGGATCGCTGAGCTCGCTCCATGTTCCATTCGATCCGTCACACGAAGCCGAAGAAGGCACATAGCGACACGGCCCTGCATCAGGACAGTTCAGCCGCGAACCAGGTCGAGCCAAGCCCTTAAAGTTCCGATTTCCGTAAACGGTGGTGAGCACGCGAAGCTTAGCGACATCGGCAACCGCGGTCGCACTGTATTCGGTGAGCAAGGTGTTAAAGCTGTAACCAACATCGGCGGTCCGGGCACCTGCCGGATAAATCCCTGCACCAAATGGTGAGTACTGAGTTGAACCCGGAGAAGCAAGAACTTGCGTGTTCTTAAGATAACTGTGAACATTGTTTGGCCACGCCGCGGCCGCCGCGTTGTGCCATGCCGTCGGAGCCGTACTATCCCAGTTGTGCGGAACATCCACATATCCGAGCCACTGCCATAAACCATTCCAATGAACATACGCAAGCGGATAGTTGTCATCGTAATCGGTGAGATAGATCTGAATCGCCGTGCCCTGGTTTTTAAGGTTCGAAAGATCCTGCGTCTTTTTTGCCGCAACCTTTGCCTGAGCAAAAACCGGGAATAGGATCGCGGCCAAGATCGCAATAATCGCGATCACAACCAGTAACTCGATAAGCGTAAATGCACTCTTCTTCATAATTCCTCCGCAGTTATGCGGGCCTCTTGCCCGAGGTGAATGCCGTTACCGAACACGTAAAAGAATAAATTCCGAAATTATCAGAAACTTTTTAATCGAATCGTTTGGCCCACCAACTTGAGGCCAAAGCGATGGCGCCCCATCGCGGAGCGCCATCTTAGTCGTCGGCCTACTTGCCAGTCGCAGACCGAGAATTGCTCTTTTGCGTCATATCCAGCTTTTCCTGTATGGCCGCATCATCCGCCGAAGACGTGTTCTCAGGCGAGGCGTAATCCGAAGTTTCATTGGGAGCCGATTCTTCTGCGGTGCATCCGGTCAAGATCGCGCCCAAGCAGATCAGGAGAGTGGCGAGTTTTTTCATTCGGTTCGATCCGGAGCAAAGATGCATTCCACCAGTTTAGTGCCGCAGTAATAAGGAGAGTTTCCGGTTCCATTGGCATTGTAATAGCGGTGGGGATTAGTCTTGTGGTAAGGCGTATTCGGTGCGGCCGGTGCGCCGATCTTGTGGCCGTAGGTGATCGCACGAGCAGATGTATCGGCATAAACCACGATCGCGGTGCGACCATACCGATAAAACTTGAGTCCCGCCCAAGTGTTGGTACACCAAGCCGGATTGTTCACGCCGGTCTGGATCGAACAGTTATCCATCGAAGCGTAACGGCACGGCCCCGTGCCATCGCAGGTTAAAAATGGATTCGCCCATGCCAGGCCATCCCAGTTGTCATCGTCTTGCCAGAACAGAGGAACTTGCGTGACTAAATTGATCGCGCTGTGATCGTAGTTGCTCAAGAACCCGTTCATCGAAAAGCCCACGCGGGCCTTATAGTTCCGACCCGTGTTCCAAGCGAATCCAACCGGCACCACTGGCTGACCGGGAGCCTCCAGCATCTGATAATTTTTTCGGTAAGTCTGCGTGGCATTCGCCCACTGGATTGCATCTTCTGATTCTACATAGCCGGTCGACGGACTAGCCCACCCGGCCGGAACGGTCGCCGCATACAAGTACCAGTACCGGAACGTACTCCCCGAATTGTAAGTCGCGTAAGCCGAAGGAAATTTGTCGTCGTAATCGCTGATGTAGATGGAAGCGGAAAGCCCTTGCTGCTTAATTTGAGCCAGTGCCTGAGTCTTTTTTGCCGCCGTCTTCGCTTGAGCAAATACGGGGAAGAGGATCGCGGCGAGGATCGCGATAATCGCAATCACCACCAGCAGTTCGATCAATGTGAATGCCTTTTTCATAATGGCTCCCCCTCAAGTTTGAGGGTATTAAGTCTCATTGTATAGATTTTCAACAGATTCTGCGAACTTTTCGGAACTTTTTTTAAAACGCATTTCTTCCCCTGTTTTCAAGGTCGTTCGATAATCCCTCACCCTACGCCCCAAGCGGAGTAAACTCCCGCATAGCCATGGCCGAGTACAAGCTGCTGCTGGAACACGCCGGAAAGCCGGAGACAAAAACCCTCAAGGGCTACCTGGATCAAAACGGATTCACCGCACTCAAAAAAGCACTTGGCATGGAACGACAAGCCGTGATCGACGAGATCAAAGCCTCCGGTCTGCGAGGCCGCGGCGGCGCCGGATTCCCCACCTGGATCAAGTGGAACGGCATCCCCAAAGAAAAAACCCAGCCCCACTACGTGCTTTGCAACGCCGACGAAGGCGAACCCGGAACCTTTAAAGATAAGCAGCTGATGGAAGAAAATCCGTTCCTGCTCATCGAAGGCATGGCGATTGCCGCCTTTGCCACCCAATCGGAAACCGGATACATCTATATCCGCGGCGAGTTTTTGGATGCCCAGCGCGCGCTCCGCGCCGCGATTGATGAAGCCTACGCCAACGGATGGCTCGGCCAAAACATCCAAGGCACCGGAATCAATTTCGATCTCCACCTCCACACCGGGGCCGGATCGTACGAATGCGGCGAAGAATCCGCCCTCATGTCCTCTTTGATGGGCGAGCGCGGAATGCCGCGCCTCAAATTTCCCCACGCACCCCTGCCCACCATCGCGGGTTTGTGGGATCGCCCCACCGTCATCAACAACGTCGAAACCTACTGCTGCGCCCCCTACATCGTTGATCGCGGCGGCGAATGGTACGCAACCCTTGGCGCATCGACCAAAAACTCCCGCGGAACCAAGCTGTTCTCGGTGAGCGGACACGTTAACAACCCTGGTAACTTCGAAATCGAATTCGGCACCACCCTCGGCGAACTGCTCGAAATGGCGGGCGGAGTCAAGGGCGGCAAGCTCAAAGCCTGCGTCCCCGGCGGATCAAGCGTGCCGATCATTCGCGCCGAAGCTGTCCCCGATGCCGTGATCGGTTACGAAGAGCTCATGGAGATCAAAACCATGGTCGGCTCGGGCGCGTGCATGTTCTTCAACGAACACACCTGCATTGTCAGCTTCACTTGGCGAACCGCCAAATTCTACGCCCACGAAAGCTGCGGCAAGTGCACGCCGTGCCGCGAAGGAACCCGCTGGATGGAACAGATTCTCCAACGCATCGTAGAAGGCAAGGGCCAACCCGGCGACATGGAACTCCTGCTCCAAATCACCGAGCAGATCGACGGTCGATCGTTCTGCGGACTTGGCGATGCCGCCGCATGGCCGGTCGCCGCCGCAATCCGCGTTTTCCCCGAAGAGTTTGAGTACTACATCCAGCACGGACGGTCGATGGTGGATTCGCCGGAAGCGATCGCTCTCGCCCCCCGCTGGCAGCAATCCGTGCTCGCCTGATTACTGCGATTTCTACGGAGTTCAGTATCAAGTGAACAGTATTCACCGATCGCTTGACTTTTTCTGCGGTAGGGTGCATACTGTGCTTTTTGCGCTAATCACGTCAGGTGTAGTAACCTGCCTCTTTATGGGGGGACCGCTTGGGAGATTGTCCACCTAACATCAATGGATATTTGTGCAATGGCCCTGAGCAGAACTACACATACGCATGCTACACCTCGATGAATACATGTTGTCGTTGCCGCAGATGGAAAATTTTCTGCGACGGTTCCTGGAAAGATCGGGCACTTCGAATCGAAGTTCAACCCGGCTATTGCGACAGCGGGTCAACTAACAGCTAATGCGTTGCCATTGACCCTTCAAGATGAACAGATAGGATGCTCAAGAAACAAGCTTTTAAACGTATCGTCCTCTGGAGCCTAGGCCCAATCCTGCTGCTCGGCGGAGTTGTGGCCTACTGCTCCCGCCCTCTTTCTATGGAACAGGTCGCAGTCAAGTTCGGGCACGCCCTTTCTACCGGCAAAACTGATGGCATTGAAAACTATATCGCGCCGTGGGAAATGGAACTCAACGATATGAGCCCGGCCCAAGCACGGGTAGTAATTCGTGATGGGTTGCATCCGATGATGGACGGGTATACGTACAGAAGTTCCTACCATGTGTACAACAATAAGAAGCAACTAAAAAGCAAACTTGTATTTGAAAAAGATGGAAAGGAGTGGCCCGTCGATATCATTGTTGACATTTATAAAGATAAACCACGAATCTTTTTAGGCATCACTGCGAATTCGATTTGGATGAGTAAGTATATGATCCGAGACGGAAACGGTCAATCAGAAATCAACTACCGGCGAGCAATGATATTGGGTTTGCGTAAGGATGCAGCTTTGCTCACATCGCTCGGTTTAAAAGGAACCGTTACAAACGATATTGAATTGCAAACTAAAGTCGCTCCATGGAATCGCCAAGAAGAACGGCTGCTTCGCGAACTCGAAGCCTACGGCGCTGAACTCAAGGAATAGTCGGCCACCGCGGCGATAAATCAGCCAAACTAACCAGCAGTGGCCCTCTCGCTCTCGCCCGAACAGATTGATGCGGTCGAGCGCATCACATCCCACCCCATCGGATCGCGCCTGACCTTTGTCACCGGCCGCGCGGGAACCGGAAAATCCACGCTCCTGCGCGCGCTGATGGCGACCTTTCCGGGAAAAGCCGTGGTCCTCGCCCCCACCGGACTTGCCGCCGTCAATGCCGGCGGGCAAACCATTCATAGCTTTTTCAATCTCCCCATCGGACCGCTCGACCCGGCAACTTCAGAAATCCCCGTCTTCCGCGCCGGGTCACCGAAATCGAACCTCGTCCGCTCGCTCGATGCGATCTTCATCGACGAGATTTCGATGGTGCGCGCCGATCTGTTGGATGCCATCGACGAAAGCCTCCGCCGGAATCGCGCCTCCCGTCTACCATTTGGTGGAATCCCCATCATCTCATTCGGCGACGTTTGGCAGCTGGAACCCGTGGTTGCCGGACCGGCGGAGCAAGAATTTTTGGGCCACCATTACGATGGCCCGTTCTTTTTCCACAGCCGCGTGGCCAAAGAGCTCGGGCTCGACATTATCGAACTCCACACTGTTCACCGCCAAGCCACCGACCCCGAATTTCTCTACATCCTCGATCAACTGCGCCGGGGGAATTTCGAAAACCTTGACCTCCTCAACAATCAGGTCGGCCCGAAAGTCGACGCCAAAGCGCTGACCCTAACCGTTACCAACGCCCGCGCCCGAGAAACCAACCTGCGCCACCTTGCCCAACTTCCCGGATCCGATCGTAAGTACAAGGCCAAGGTAGAGGGCCAGTTCGGCCGTGAGCTACCTGCGGATGAAATTCTCTGTCTTAAAGCCGGGGCGCGAGTGATGTTTCTCAAAAATTCAACCGAATGGGTGAATGGCACCCTCGGGACGGTACGAGAATTTAACGGTACCGGTGTCAAGGTCCAGCTGGATTCTGGCACCACAGTTCAAGTCGGGCCGGAAACTTGGGAGCGGAATCGCTACTCCTGGGATCGCGATAAACGGCAGATTGTTTCGGAACCAGTAGGGAGCTTTGTCCAGCTTCCGCTACGTCTGGCATGGGCGATCACCATCCATAAATCGCAGGGGCTTACGTTCGATTCGGTGCACATCGATCTCGACCGTCCGGCATTTGGGCACGGGCAGGTCTACGTCGCGCTGAGTCGGTGCCGCACCCGGCCGGGAATTTCTCTTTCGCGCCCCATTCTGCAGCGCGAGATTATCTGCCACCCGTCGGTGGTCGAATTCGCAGATCGCGCAGGTCTGAGCGGTTAGGGTCTTCAACCAACGCCACAAGAACCAGCCGATCGCTCCTTTTGGCCCGCCATTAAAGCTCAAATAGCGTTGAATAATTGGTGAACCACGCCCTCCAAAGCATGCGGGAAAACTTGCGATCCAGTCTGTTGGCAATGATCGGCGTGGCCGTCGCCTCAATCGCGATCCTGCTACTGATCAGCATCGGTCTCGGCGTGCAAAAAGATATCACGGGCCAAATCGATTCGCTTGGTGCCGATCTACTCATCGTCGTTCCCGGCAAGGTGGACCTCGGATCGTTTAACCCAAACTTCGTTGGAAAATCGTTCCTTACCGAGCAAAACGCTGAAGATGTTGCTGCCATAAGCGGCGTTCGACGCGTCACTAAGTTCTCTTTTGCCGGAGGCGGAATCCAAGCCGGAGATCAAGACGCCTACCCCATCATCATCGGGACAACTCCGGATTGGTTCCAAATGCAGCCCGCCACCCTTGCCGAAGGGCGCACCTTCACCGCTCGAGATGGTGCTGCGCCGATTTGTGTGATCGGATCGGTGGCGGCCATAGCCCTCTTCCCGGAGGAGTCGGCGGTCGGAAAAGAAGTTCAAATCAATGGCGAATCGTTCCGAGTTATCGGAGTGCTGCAAGATGACAAAGCAGAAAGCAGCCCCTTTAGCGCGTTCAGCCTTGTCAACGTCGTTTATCTACCTCTTTCACATCTTGAATCAACCCAACAAAATGTTCAGATCGATCGCATCATTGTGCAGATCGACCAGCGTTCCGAACCGAAAGCTCTTGTGCAGACAATCGAACGGGTGCTCGGTACTCGGTTGCAGGAAACGCAGTATTCCGTGCTCACGCAGCAAGATTTGCTTCGGCTTGTATTCGACGTTCTCGGAATATTGGGAACCTTGGTTATCGGCCTCACAAGCATCGCCCTGGTTGTCGGCGGCCTCGGAATCATGACGGTTATGATTATGTCGGTGGGCGAACGCACCAAAGAGATTGGCGTCCGAAAAGCCCTCGGCGCATCGCGCCGCGCGATCTTCGGGCACTTTTTGGCCGAAAGCGCTCTGATCGGTCTTGCCGGTGTCGTTCTTGGCTTAATCGTCAGCCTGGTCATCCTGGTGTTTATCGATCAGACCACGCCGATCAAACCTTTGGTGACTTGGCAGACCATCGTGCTAACGTTTGCGGTTGGTATTGGGTTGGGTTCGTTGTTCGGGGTGATTCCGGCGATCAAGGCCGCGCGCATGGATCCGGTTGTCGCTTTGCGGAACGAGTGACAGTATCGAAACAATGAATCTTATCCTCTAAGGAGCCGAACCATGAACACTGCATGTTCCGGGTGCATCATTACTGCCGATCGTGATCGTGCCGCCTTCGGGACACGCCGGATCTTTCTTCATATAAGTCGGAACAAGGTCAGCACCGGTCGGGACGCTACCGGTGGGTTCGCCCATATCCATCGCCCAATGCTGCTTGGCATCATCAACCACGCGGAGCGTTTCCCAGCAGCTTTTTTGCCTTGTGGTTTGGCGAATTTTCATCCACCCCGGAAGAGCGATCATCATGATAACGCCGATGATCATGACCACCACCATGATCTCGACCAGCGTAAAGCCCTTCCTGCGCATAAATTCCCCTTACTCGGAGCTTATTCCACACGATTCGGCAAAACTAACAGACTTTTTTCCTGGCCTGTTCTTTTATAGGTTCACCCTGATTCGCTCGATAAAGGCCGCCAGACTCATCGCGCCCAGATCGCCTTCTTCGCGCGCGCGAACGCCTACCGTGCCCGCCGCCGCATCGTTATCCCCCACGATCAGCATGTACGGCGTCTTTTGCCGCTGGGCCTCCCGAATCTTTTTGCCCAATGTCTGACGCGAAGCGTCGATCGTAACCCGCAGACCCGGCGACTCAATCGTCACCGCTTCGAACGCCGTCTGTTCGCCTTCCGCGACCGCCGAAGATGCGTATCCCTGCAGCTGCTCGGCCAGATGCGCGGCGTACGCCACGTGCCGATCCGCGATCGGCAAGATCGCGACCTGTACGGGCGAAAGCCACAGGGGAAACGCCCCGGCGTACTGCTCGGTCAGCAAGCCGATCATCCGTTCCAGCGAACCAAAGGGCGCCCGGTGGATCATGATCGGCCGGTGAGGTTTGCTGTCTTCGGCAATATATTCCAGCTCAAACCGTTCAGGCAGGTTGTAATCCACCTGAACCGTGCCCATCTGCCATTCGCGCCCCAGCGCATCTTTAATGATTAGGTCTAGTTTGGGCCCGTAAAACGCCGCATCGCCCGCCGATACTTCGTACTCCAAGCCCATTTCGTTACAGGCTTGCAAAATCGCCGATTCTGACTGCTGCCAGTTGTCATCGTGGCCCACGTACTTATCGCTTTGCGGATCGCGCGTCCCCACTCGAACGCGATACTCTTTGAGCCCTAGTTTCTTAAGCACTGCCATCATCAGATCAACCACGCCTTTAAATTCTTCGAGGAGTTGATCAGGTCGCACAAATAGGTGGGCATCATCCTGCGTGAATCCGCGGACGCGCAGCATTCCTGCGAGCTCACCGCTCTGTTCGTACCGATGCACGGTGCCAAATTCGGCGTACCGGATCGGAAGGTCGCGGTAGCTCCGCAGGGTCGAACTGTAAATCTCAATATGGAATGGACAGTTCATCGGCTTTAAGATGAACGTCTCCTTTTCCTCATCCTCCATAAACGGAAACATCTTGTCTCGATACGTGAGAATGTGACCGCTCTTTTCGTAAAGTCGCTCGCTGGCAATGTGCGGAGTCACCACCGAATCGTAGCCGCGCCGAACTTGCTCTTGGCGAAGATAATCGCTTAAGACTTCGCGTAGAATCGCGCCCTTGGGCAGCCACAGAGCCAGCCCCGGGCCGACTCGGGGGCTAAACATAAACAACCCCAATTCTCGACCCAAAACGCGGTGATCGCGCTTTTTTGCTTCTTCGAGATTGTGCAGGTAGAGCTCAAGGTCTTCTTTGGACTCAAACGCGGTGCCGTAGATTCGCGTAAGTTGCTTATTTTTGACATCGCCCCGCCAGTACGCACCGGCAATGTGCATCAGCTTAAAGTTCTTAATCTCTTTGGTGGATTCGATGTGTGGACCGCGACACAGATCGATAAATACGCGTTCGTTACCCTGTTTATCCGTCGCACGTTGCTCGTAAAAGCTGACTTCCTCGCCGGGCGGAATCGCATCTAAGAGTTGAAGTTTGTATTCCGCTACCTCTTCGCCTTGGCCCAATGTGCATTCGGTGAGAATCACGTGTCGGGCTTCGTCCACATCGGGGGCGACGCGCCGCTTGATCGGTTGGTCGAGCTTGGCCAACTCGCGCATCCGCTGCTCGATTTTGGCAAGCTCTTCTTCCCGGAACGGTTCGGGGAAGTCAACATCGTAATAGAATCCGTTCTCGATCGGCGGCCCGATCGCAAGTTTGGCCCCGGGATAGAGTTCGGTGATCGCCTGTGCCATCAGGTGCGCGGCCGAGTGCCGCAGTCGGTACAGGTGCGTCTCTTCGTACGGCACGGACGGATGCGACGCGCCGGATATCGTGGATTGGGCCATGAATCGAAAACTCCCTCCCAAACAATGGGAATGTGTTGTGAACTCTATTATACTAAGCGGCTCCCCTGCGAACCTTGCCGCATGTCCCGGCGTCTAACTGCCCGTGAGGATGCGAACCGTTTTCCTTCCGGCCATGCTGGCCGCTTGCGCCTGGGCCAGTGCCGACCTTGCCACGGCGAAGACCATGATGGGGCCCGCCCTCTACGACCTCGGATCGCTCACCCAGCTCACGATCAATCGCACCGGATTCGAAGACGTAAATGGAATCCAAACGGCTTCAAATTCACGACTCGCCATCCAGCGCACCCCGATTTCCGGCGGAGTCCTCACCCAGCTCGAACTTCTCTGGTGGAAAGGCGGAACTCTCCAAACCCGAATCGTGGCCGAAATCAAACCTGGAACCGCCGCCGGCCAGTACGAAAAACGACTCTGGTACTACGATGCCGTTCGCAACACATACTCTTCTTGGAGTTACGGCAATCTTCCCCTTGAATCCGCCGATCTCTCGATGCTTCGCACGGTCAAGAAAGTTGCCTCACCCGACGATCAAATTATCGTCCAATTGGCCGAAGAAGCCGAGCTCGCCGCCCAATCTGGCGAAACCGTAGCCGCGAACCGGTGGCGACCGTTTCTGCCTCTTAGCCAAGTCAACACCAGCGGCGGAAGCATTCAGGCGGTCCACCACCTCGGCAGCCGATACACCCAGTTGGATTACACCATCAACGAACCTAACCCCGGCGAATATCGGCTTGGCCGTATCGCATACTACGCAGAACGGCCGTTCGGAACTGCGCTCCTTACATCCAATTTCAATATCGAAATTTTGGAACTAAGCCTTCCGGGCGGAACTTCATTCACGTTCCAACCCGGGTCGGCCCGGCCCGTCGCAAACTCACTGCTCCAGGGCCGATAAGCCATCCAGAAAGCTTTCCCACGCATCTTCAGTGGGCGGACCGGCCATGAGTACGCCAGTTCGCCAGGCAAACTCACGATCCGTTGGCCAACCGGAACTTGGCGCGCGCCACACCCGCGCATGCCAACTTGGACGCAAACCCAACCGCACCAGTTCTGGATCTACCCCGCAAGCCAAAATCCGCCAATCAATCAAACGGGCCCGTTCCGATTCAATCAACCGAATCCACAGTTCCGCGCCCGGAATATCGTCGGCGGAAAAAACCCCAACCCCCACTTCTGGCGGAGCTGCAATCGGTCTGCCATCCTGATCGCGAATCGCCGCCCAATCCGGATTGAATCCCGCGAATTCCTTGGTCCGATAAGGCTGACGCCAAAGCACCGCGTTAGCCCCGAGAAGGAAGCATGGCAATCAGCGAACTCAAGGTGCGAGTCTGCGTGTAAACAATCCCCGGACCGGTCATCTCTGCCACCACCCCTTCACCACTTGTCATAGTTCCGAGCAGACTTCGCGTCGCTTTGCGCAAGTTGTAACCCATCCCCGCGCTAAATGCCACCAGGTGACCGGTGTCCACAATGTAGGGTTGGCCTGCCTGAAGTTCGATCGCGTGCATGGCCCCGTAGCTCGAAAGCAAAAGTAACCCGGGGCCGCCGATCTGAGTCATGAACAACCCTTCGCCCCCAAAGAATCCTTTCATACTCGCTTGGACCTGATAGTCCAGCCGCGTATCCCCCGCCAAAAATGCCCCGCTCGTTACCACCATCGGCCCCGTAGAAACATCCACCTCCACGATATCGCCAGGAAACGACGGAGCCAGCAACACTTCACCCGGCCCGTTTTGCGCGATAAATGTGGTCTGAAAAGCTGATTCGCCGGTCAAAAGTCGACCAAACATCTTGCCGAGCCCTCCGGAAATCTTGCTATCCAGATGCACATTGGCCGACATGCCCATCATCGCCCCACTTTCCGCGCGGATCGATTCGCCCGCCTCCAACATGATCCGAGCAACCGCGAAAACCGGTTTGAATATAATCTCGTGCGTCACATTTACGCTTCTACCCGTTTTCGTCCGGTTTCGCGCCATACTTTGATCCGTCCCGGCGTAAACCTGGCAAGGCGTGTCACGCTACTCTCATCCCTTTGCACGATTCCGTCACCCCCGCTGCACTTAGCGAACATCCTCTGCGAACGGTTTGGGCTCTTGCCTGGCCGGCGGTGGCTCTTAACGGCCTTCAAACCATCAACTCGCTACTGGATTCGTACTTTATCCAGCACCTGGAAAGCGATGCCCTCACCGCGATCGGATCGGCCACTACTACAATCTTTCTTTTAATTTCCCTAACCATGGCCATCGGAATCGCCAGCACCGCAATGGTCGCTCGTGCCTTTGGAGAAGGGGATATCGAAAAATGCCGTGAAGCCAATCGAAAATGCCTCGGATTCGCGGTTTTTGCCACGATCGTCCTCACCCTGCTGGCAATTCCATTGGTGCCGTTTGCGGCTGATCTCTTAGTTCCGCCGCAAGCCACCCACGCGAGAGAGCTTATGATCTCCTACCTGCACATTGTGTTGCTGGTATTGGCGCCTAGCTTTATCATTCAAACGCTAGCCGGATCGCTGCGCGGAATTGGCGATACCAAGTCTCCGATGGTGATTTCTGGCCTCCAGATCATCTTGCATATCATTCTCAACTATCTGCTCATCTTCCCCACCCGGCAGGTCGGACCGTTTGTGATTCCCGGTGCTGACTTAGGCTTAAACGGAGCGGGCTGGGCTCTCACGATTTCTGCATGGATTTCCGCCGCTATCTATTTGTTCGGGGTCGGGCGAACGCCCCTTGGCGAAGTGTGGCGGATCAAGTTCCCCGAGATGGCCTGGATCAAGCGGATTTTTAACCTCGCCGCTCCCGCCGGACTCATGGCGGTAGTCCGCGTCACCTCACTCATGGCATTCTTTACGATCCTTACTCGGGTGCCGGGCGGAGAATATGCCATCGGCGGATTGCGCCCCGGATTCAGCATTGAATCGCTGGCCTTCATGCCCTCTTTCGGACTCGCCGTGGCCGCGAGTGCGCTCGTGGGGCAATCACTCGGAATGAAAGATCCGGCCCGAGCCAAACAGCTAGGCTGGATCGCCGCCCATCAGGCCGGAATCGTCAGCCTTGTGGGCGCGATTATCATATTTATTTTCGCCGAACCCATCAGTGCCTCCGTGCTTAGCGATCAGCCGTTGCACGCGGCGCAGACCGCCAGCTACCTCCGATATATCTGTTACACCGAAGTCTTTTTCGGCTACGCCGTGGTGCTCATTAGCGCGATGCAAGGCGCAGGGGATACCCGTCGCCCCTTCTGGATCACGCTCACCTGCATGTGGTTTATCCGATTTCCACTTGCGGCGATTCTGGCTTTGCCGACCGTCTCAATCGGCCCGATTGCCATCCCCGGGTTTGCGATGGGAGCAAATGGTTGCTGGCTATCCATTGCCATAACCCAAGCGGTTCAGGGCATTATCTGCCTGCTGATCTGGCATCAGGGTCGCTGGGCAGAAGCAACGGTGTAAGTCTGCCGATGGTCTTCATAACCAGTCGGGCGACAAATCCCCCGGCGATGGCGATCGTAATGGCGAAGACAAACGACAGAGCAAGCGGTGTGACCAACAAGACCGCATGTGGGGAACTCCTCCAGAGTAGCGCAAAACTTACGCAACCGCAAATAAACACTTGAATTGGCAAGGCGGCGAGCTGGAACTGGAGAGCACAAGCAATGCCGAGGGCAAGAAGTAGGTTCGCCAGCGGAATCGCCGCCGAAAAGTTGCCGGGAAATTCAATCTGCGATCCGCGCAGACTCATGCTCAAGAAGAGCGCACAAGCAAAGATTATCGTCGGGATTGCGATCCTCCCAAGCTGGCTTGCCTCTGCAAAATTCTAAACGATGCCGCCGTGAACAGGAATGGTAAAGAGAACCACAATCCGTTTCGTAGCAGAAAACCAATTTTTACAATGTTCATGTGCTTATCAGCGAGGCCGGTACAAGCAATAAGCACCGCGAAGACGAGGTAAACGAGAATACTCATTCCCCACCCTTTCCGTGCAGCGTAAAGGACAGGAAACACACCAACCGCCGCAACAAACAGGCCTTCAATCCAAACCATAATCGATAACGTATGTCGCCAGTTTTGTAAAAACGGACTGCGAAATAGCGAAAGTGTTACGTGCCAAAGCAAAATCATAGTGAATACAAGCAAAGTTTCCTTCTGCCTTTCCTTAACGGAGGTGTCATTCACTCTCGGAAAATATCCTCCAAAATGACGTTCGCCTTTTCCTTGCCACATTTGTCTCCAACATAGCGCGTGCTAATTGATCCGTCAATGTGCAGACGCTGCATACGTCCGCAAAACATAACGACCTTTGTCGGGCCAAACTGAGCCATCTCAATATCAGCCAAACTCGGTGAGATCAACCATGCCCGGTTTCCCGGCAAGATTCGTTCAATATCGAAAGCTTTCCACTTATGGTCTTCAAGGTCGAAATAGCTATCTTTGTAGGGCACCATCGGTTTTTTCTTAACTGCCGTATATTGCCGGTACAGATTGCCGTATCCCACATCCGTCGGATCATTCTTGCTTATTGACAAAGATTGGTCCAGATGCGAGTATGCGCTCAGCACATTGTGACTGTAGCACTCGACTTCATCGTATGAGGATATGTAAAGCGACCGTGAAATTCCAAATTGCCTTAAATTGGAAACATCTACCGTCGCATTTGCTCCCTTCTTTGCGCGACCGAACACCGGGAAAATGATAGATGCCAGGATCGCAACTACAAAAATTGCGACCAGCACCTCGACAAGCGTAATTCCCGATCTGCGCGATTGCGCTAATACCAAGGCATTAGGTTAGCCTATGCCGCGTCCCCTGATGCTTACTAAGGCTTTAGTCCCGCTCAAACACGCGAACGAACCTCTCGGCAATCCGCGTAATATCGAACGCTTGCTCGGCATAAGTCCGACCGTTTGACCCCATCGAATCTCGCCGCTCCGCGTCGCCCATCAGCGACACCGCGCCTTCGATAAAAGCCGCCATATCGCTCGGAGAAACAACGATCCCTGCATCTGCCTTCTTCACGATTTTGGCGGCTAGATTTTCCGGCGGAACCGCCAGCAACAGTGCCCGGCCCGCGCAAAGATAGCTGAGCACCTTGCTCGGAACGCTGAATACGCCCGCTTCCGGCTCCAGAATCGCCAGCAAAACATCGGCCGTCGCCATCACATCCGGCAAATCGGCAAACGGCTGGAATCCCATCAGCACCAAATTTTCAAGCCCTAGCTCCTGCTTGCGGCCCTGGAGATAATCCATACCCGCGCCCGCGCTGATCACTACCACCCGAACATCGCTCTCGGCCCGGAACCGCTCCGCCAGCTGAACAAGCAGCTCGGGATTATGTTTCATGCCAATGGTTCCGCTGTAGATCAAGTTGCGTGTTTGATCAAGGCCATGCTTTTCTCCCCACTCATTGATCCGCGGACGAATCGGAATTTCATCCATTGGGGCCCAGTTTTCGATCGTCACCACTGGCCCGCCTGGCTTGCGAATAAACGGCTTAAAATCTTCCGAAATCACGACCAGCGCATCCGAATGCCTGAACATCTTTTGTTCCGACCAGTTCATGTATCGGGCGGCTAATCCGCCAATTGTCGCTCCCAGCTTCTTAGGCAAGATCGTGGCTGCGGAGTGACCATACAGGTCTTGGACCCAGCATACAAACGGAATCCCACTACGCCAACACTCTTCTTGAATCCACCGGTTCACCTGCGGCGAACTATTGGCCGAAATCACAACATCCGGTCGAAACCGATCCATTTCCGCCACCACGCCCTTGCCATGTGCGGGATCATCGGCCAAAAACAATTGACGGTAGTTCTGCCGATTGATCGCTCTACCAATATCGATTGACCGAACCTGAAGGTTGGCAGAAAGCACCCGGCTATCCGTGGATTGCGGCGTTGTCGGAAAATTTCCGCTGTAACAATGCAGCGTAGGATGACCCATTTCCGCCAGCTGGCGGCTCAGCTGCAACTGAAATGGGTGACCCGCGTAATCGTGGACCAAAATGCGCATCGGATCGAACGAACCGTTTGGTTAAACCGCGGTTATGGCGGTCATCTGGTCGTAAATCCAGTGGTAAGTCTTTTCCATTCCTTCGCGGAGCGAAATGCTCGGCTCCCAGCCAAGTTCTTTTTCAATAAGGGTGTTATCGCTGCTTCGGCCGCGCACGCCCTTGGGGGCATCCAGGTTGTAGCTTCGCTTGAGCTTGATTCCCGCGATATCTTCCACGATATCCACCAACTGATTGATCGAAACCATCTCCGCGCTCCCCAAATTGATCGGGTACGTGATATCGCTTTCCATGATCCGGTCGACCCCGTAAGTGCAATCGTCAACATACATAAAGCTTCGCGTCTGTTCGCCATCGCCCCAGATTTCGATAGAGTGATCCCCCGAAAGCTTGGCCTGAATCACTTTGCGGCACATCGCGGCCGGAGCCTTTTCTCGGCCCCCATCGTAGGTGCCGAACGGGCCGTACACGTTGTGGAATCGCGCCACCCGCGTCGTGATTCCGAAATCTTCGTCGAAGTGGCGGCACATGCGCTCGCTAAACAGCTTTTCCCAGCCGTAGCCATCTTCGGCCAGCGCAGGGTAGGCGTCTTCTTCTTTAAGGCCCGGATTGTTGGTGTCCTGTTGCTTTTCGCCGTTGTACACGCAGGCCGAACTCGCATAAAAGAATCGATCGACCTGGCCCTGGTGACGCGCCGCTTCGAGCATGTGGGTGTTAATCAGCACGCTGAGCATGCACAGAGCTTTGTTGTTTTCAATAAAGCCCATGCCGCCCATATCCGCGGCCAAGTTATAAACGCGAGTCACCCCGCCCGCCAGCGATTCCTCGCACGCATCAAGGTATTGCAGATCGAGGATTTTGTTCTCGGCGTAGTCGTGAACTTGGTACCACTCACCAAACGGCTTCTTATCGACCGCAACGATATCTTCGTGGCCCTTGTTCTTGAGGTACTCGACGAGGTGCCCGCCAATAAATCCTCCCGCTCCGGTGACTAAAACCTTTTCTCTCGCCATGATTTCGCTCTGAACCTGATTTTACCTTTGGCGCCGACTCCGACCCCGCCACGCGGGTTCGACGCGCGGCTCACCTAACGGATCGGCACAAACAGTGCCAACCCCTTTCCCGGCTCTAAAGTGTCAGGTTTTCCACCGCTAAACCTGAATCTCGCCCGATTCCATGCGGGCCCGAAAGTCGGCGTACGCCCGAACCAACCCGGTGCCGAGTTCTGTAGAAGGAATCCACCCGAGCGCGTCCATCTTCGAACCATCCATCGCTTTGCGCATCGCCCCATCGGGTTTCGATTCATCCCAAAGGATCGCGCCGTCAAAGCCCGTGACCTCGGCCACCCGATCCGCAAGCTCGCAAATGCTCACCTCAAACCCCGGAAGATTCACCAGATTCGGCGAATCATCTGCGGCCAGCAGGATTGCCACCGCATCCGCGGCATCATCGACGTACAAGAGTTCCCGGCGGGGACGACCCGTGCCCCAGAGTTGGACTTCCCGCTCACCACGAGCGCGTGCCGTGTGGAATCGCCGGATCATCCCCGCCACCACGTGCGAATGCTCCTGATCGTAATTGTCTCCCGGACCATACATGTTGGTCGGTGCCACCGTCGAATACCGGCGTCCATACTGCCGACGGTACGCATCGCACAGCTTGATTCCGGCAATTTTCGCCAGGGCGTAGGGCTCCACGTTGGGTTCGAGCGGACCGGTGAGCAGACTCTCTTCGCGCAGCGTCTCGTTCCCCGCCGGATAGATCGCCGCGCTTGCAATAAACAGCAGGCGTTCGACTCCCGCTTCATGCGCCCCCTGGATCACGCTCAGCTGGATTGCCAGATTCTCGGCCAGAAACTCGGCCGGATGGTCGCGATTGGCCACGATCCCGCCAACCCGCGCCGCCGCCAAAACGACCGCATCTGGCTTTATATCCTCTAGGAACTTCCGCGTGGTCAACGGATCACGCAAATCAAGTTCGGTCCGGGATCGCCCGATGAGTTCGTGTCCGTCGCGCTCCAATCGACGCCACACGCTTGATCCCAGCATCCCCGCGTGTCCGGCAACAAAGATTCTCACTTCTTAGCTCATGTCCGAAAGGCCAAACTCGCGATGCAGCAGACTCACGGCGCGACGCAGATCGCTTTCCGGAATCAAGCAGCTCAGCGAATAGTCGCTGTCGTTGGTTTGCAGCACGCTGATCCCGTGAGTCTCAAATAGCGAAAGCACCCGGAAAAACACCCCCGGCTGATCCAGATAGTCGTAGGCGGCCATCGAAATCATCGTGCACCCTTCCGTCACCCGGAACTTGATATCGCGCACCTCGCCGAGCGGTTCTAGGAGCTTCCGCTGGGTTTCCAGCGCGCGGGATGGCTCGTTGCTGCTTTGCACCAAATAAACCGCCGGACTCTCGCCCTGAATCGGCAGGACCAGCGCATCGAGCATGTCTTGGACTTCCGGATATTTTTCGCGCAGCACCGCAAACCCAATACTTGTCGGCCCCAGGTTGGTCATGTAGACGTTCACTTGATATCGGGCCAGCGCATCGTAGATTCGGGCCTGAAGCTCCCGGCGATGTTCCGGCAGGCTGGGCCGAAGATCAACCTGAAGATAAACGAGCTTTCCGGAATGGGTGACCCCCGTCACGCGCCTCCCCGGAAGTTCTCGATTCAGCACGATCTGCGTGCCCGGAGCATCGCTGAACGTGCTCTTGACCCACAAGGGAATTTCGTGCTTCATCGCGATTTCCGCCGCCCGCGGATGCAGAACTTTCGCGCCTAGGTGAGCCAGTTCGGCCACTTCGTCGTATGTCACCCGTCGAAGAGTTGGCGCATCTTCAACGATGTTCGGATCGGCCGATTTCACGCCATCGACATCGCTGTAGATTTCGATCGCCGCCGCCCGAAGCGCGGCCCCAAGCGCGGCCGCCGTCGTGTCCGATCCGCCGCGACCAAGAGTGGTGAGCTCGGCGCCCGGAAGTCCGCCTTGAATCCACACCCCCTGGAATCCGCAAACAATCGGAACGTAGCCGCGTTCGCACGCTTCCACGACCCCCAGCGGATTCACGCCACGAATCCGGCCGTTGCCATACACGCCGTCGGTGCGAATTCCCGCCTGCCCCCCGCGCAAACTGATCGCCGGGCAGCCGAGGCTTTTGAGCAAGGTGGCAAAAATCGAGGCGGAAAGAATCTCGCCGCACGCCATCACCAAATCGAGCTCGCGCGGATCGGGTTCGGTGGCTGGATCAATGTCATCCAGCAGGGCCCGAAGCGTGTCGGTTGCATACGGTTCGCCCTTGCGGCCAATCGCGCTGACGACCACCACGGGGCAGAACCCTTCATCTCGGGCAGAAAGAATCTTGAGCGCGGCCCGATGCCGGGCTTCGGCTGTTCGAACGCTCGTTCCGCCGAATTTCATCACCTTGTATCCGCCGCTCATGCCCCCTCCAAAAATGCCCGCTCCAGCTCGGCCTTGGCCGATTCCGCTTCCGATGCATCCAGCACCACCAGCAGCCGATCGTGCATGTCGCCCATGTGTTCGATCGAAGCGCCCGATGCAATGATACGGCTGACAATCTTGGCGACCAAACCCTCTTCATCGCGCATATTCACGGCGTAGGCGATTAAAACCGCGCGGCCCGGATTGACTTCCGCCTGGCCATCCGCCGAGGCCAAAATCGAACGCAGAGCATCGCTTTCGGATTCCGCAACCACAAAGCTCATTCCGCTGCTCGTGAGCTTTAAAAAGTCAACGCTCGCGCCTGCTTCGGCAACTGCTTTGAGCACGGCCAAGCGACCATAGGCAACGTCGGGCTCCAATCCACTCACCCGAACGCTCGCATAACCGCGCCGGATTTCTACGCGGTTCAGACCCCGGGCTTGCTCGAACTCCGTATCCGCCGGAGATTGCGGAAGTTGTTCGGGCCGCGCGAATCTTTTACCAAATGGTTGATTCGCACCGTTCGGGTCGGGGTGATTCGGGCTCAAAGTTCTATTCGCCTGCTAAGGCGGCATCGCACTTTTCGAACACGGCCTCATCGATGACCAAATCCGCGGCGGCCGCGTTCTGTTCGATCTGCTCCACGCTCGTTGCTCCCACAATCACCGAACTTACATTCGGCTGCCGCAAGCACCACGCCAGCGCAAGCTGACTTACCGATGCTCCCACGCTCTCCGCGATGGGTTTAAGCCCCTGCACCCGCTCGAGTTTTTCCGGTTCTAAGTCGCGGGCCATGAATTGGTTGCTGTTCGGATCCGCCCCGCGCGATCCGGCGGGCGGCTCTTTGCCCGGTTCGTACTTTCCGGTGAGAACACCCTGTGCCAGCGGAGAAAACACCACCTGACCCAATCCGTACTGCTCGCTCGTCGGAATCACTTCCTTTTCAATCGAACGGTCCAGCATGTTATAGCGCGGCTGATTAGAAACCGGCGGAACGCACCCCAGTTCCTTGGCCACATGGCAAGCCCGCGCGATCTGCGAAGCTGGCCACATGCTTACCCCCCAATACAGAACCTTGCCCTGCCGAATCAAATCATCAACCGCCCGGACCGTCTCCTCCATCGGAGTTTCCGGATCGAACCGATGGAACTGCATCAGATCGATGTAATCCAGGTTCAACCGTCGCAAGGAATCGTGCACCGATTCAGTAATGTGCTTGCGCCCCAGCCCGCGATCATTCACGCCATCGGACATTGGGAAAAAGCATTTGGTGCCGATGACCAAATCTTTGCGCGCAAACTCGCGGATCGCGGTGGCCAGCGAATTTTCCGCCTCGCCTTGATTGTAAACATCGGCGGTGTCAAAGAAGTTAATCCCCAAATCGAACGCGCGGAAAACGATCTTCTTCGTCACCTCGTCATCCAAGGTTCGTCCGTGGGTGAGCCATCCGCCCAAACTCACCGTACTTACCCGGATTCCGTACTTGCCCAGCTTTCGGTACTGCATCGAATTACGTCTTGGAGGTTACCTAGCCGCGCCGATACCCGCGCGACTTACGATTCCGCAAATTCGCCGCCGCATTGCGGCGGATTCCATCGTGACCCGCCCGTCGGACCGCGCTCCCCTGCGACTGTTGATCCCACTCTTCAGCACTGATCACGCGGAGTTGTTCCAAATGCGGCCACTCGCGGACGGCCATAAAGTCCGGCTCCCGAGTCGGCTGCGCGCGCAGAGGCTGATTCGGCCGCGGCTGATTAAACGGACACACCTCCTGGCAGATGTCGCAGCCAAACGTCCAATCGCCCACCATCTCCTGCTCGGTTTCGGACAGTTCGCCCCGCTTTTCGATGGTCAGATAGCTGATGCATCGCCGCGCATCCACCGCCCAACGATCCCCGAGCTGGGTGATCGCGCCGGTCGGGCATGCATCAATGCAAGCTCGACAGGTGCCGCATCCGCCGATGGCTGGTTCATCCGGCACAAGATTCGCGGTCGTGAGCAACGTTCCGATAAAGAACCAGCTTCCGCGCTGGGAATTGATCAACATCGTGTTTTTGCCAAACCACCCCAGACCGGCGCGATTCGCCAATTCGCGTTCCATCACGGGCGCGGAATCGACGCATGCCCGCCACTGCGTTTCCGGCAAAACCGATTCGCCAAACCGGGCCAACGCGCGGAGTTTGTTCCGCATCACCTTGTGATAGTCCCGGCCGAGCGCATACCGCGCAATCTTCACATCCCGATCCGGCGGCTCCTGATTGTAGTTGAGCCCCACCGCCACCACCGACTGCACGCCCGGAAGCACGGTGTTCAGATCAGACCGCAACGGCACGGACCGTTCCATGTACTCCATCTCGCCGTGCATCCCCGATGCCAGCCACTGCTCCAGCATCGGAATTGTCCGCGGCGGATCGGCGGCGCAGATGCCCACCAGATCAAAGCCCAGCCGGTGCGCTTCCTGCTTAATTCTCTGCTCGCTACTCGGCGGAGAGTTCAACCCACTTCTCCCACGAAAGCTCGTGCGGCCTTACCGATCCCGACAGCCCGGCCCGCTGAATCCGCGCCTGGGCAACCGCCTTCCCGAGCAATTCCGATAGATTGTTCGCCAGAGTCTTGCGCGGCTGGCGGAATCCCGCCCGCACGATCGGAAACGCCTCGACCGCCACCTCCGATTTCGGTCGGAACTCCAGCACCACGCTCTCGACCTTCGGGGGCGGCCAGAACGCACCCGCCGGAACCCGGCACACCAGGTCGATTTCAAACCGCGCTTGCAAAATCACGCTGAGCGCACCCCGCGCCCGATCCCCCGCCCGGGCGAGGATCTTATCCCCGACTTCGCGCTGCATCATCAACACCGCGCGATCAATCAGGCCGGCTTGCCGCTCGACCCGCTCCAGCAGCGGCCCGGTGATGTTGTACGGCATGTTGCTGACGATCCCGCACGGCTGCGGAAGCGCGGCCAAAACCTCTGCCCAATCGACTTCCAGCGCATCGGCATGGCGGATTTCGACCCCCGGCGCCCGCGCTGCGGCTACGGGAATCAGCTTTTCGTCGCGCTCAATCGCCACGACCTGAGCGATTTCAACCAGACCTTTCGTGAGGATTCCTGGCCCCGGTCCGATTTCCAGGATTCCGGCCAAGCCTCCGGCCCGCTCTACAATTTGGTGGATTGCTTTTCCAGAGATAAGAAAATGCTGGCCCAGGCGTTTATCCGCCCGGACCCCATAAGATTCTATTTCCCGGACGATCGATAGCGAGCCGCCATCTCCGCCGTGTGTCGGTCGCGGAAAATGTGCACTTTCACTTTTCTTCGACCCCAGTTCCGGGCCTTCTCCATGGTTGGGAGGCACACGTCTATTTTATTGCCTTTAATCGCTCCGCCCGTGTCGGCGGCCACGGCAAGGCCATAACCTTCGACGTAAAGCAGGGTGCCAAGCTTGATCACTTTCGGATCAACCGCCACGACTCCGACCTTGGCTTTCATACCGCTGGCCGTGCGACCGGTGCCGCTTCCTTGGCTCGGAAGATACGCCGACGATTCCATAGTAATCACCTTGGCCCGGGTAAATGATCCACGGTCCGTCAGTTGGATTCCAGATCGACCCATGTGGAAAACCGCATCCGTTGCCGGCTCAATCTTGACGTCTTTTTTGGTTTCGAGAAGTTTTTCGCCTTCAAATGTGTCGGTGTAGGTGACGATCTTTCGGCCGTCCGCGCCATCGGTTACCTTTTTCACCCGTCCCGGCGAAATGTCACGGTTGAAAAGGTACTTCACCTCATACGGGATCATTTCCGTTCTCACCCGTGTCTGTACTGATCTTTCTGCCTGTTGCTGGGCCTGTGCCACAATCGGGTGCACCAGCACCACGAGCAAACAGACCAAGCTGGTCATTGTAAATTTCCGCATTTGGTTTTGCCTCTTGCGTGCCCGGCTGGGAGGTACCCATCCGAGGCGATGGGTTTTATACCCCTCTAAAAATCGGTATCCAAAAGCGATTGCCAAGACACCCTGTTCACTTTGCTGGGTAGTCGTGCCCACATTTGAACCCAGATCAGGGCCCAGCGCGAAAAATCCCCATTAGGGTCCCAAAGGGGTTGACAGGGACATCATTAGGGGGCCGCGAATATCCGAATCCAGCACGGATTTCCCTCAGTGCTCGATAGGATCATCGAGCCATCTTTGGAATAGCAAACGGCCTCGCCCTGAGTCTCTAATGGAAACTGCACGGGCGTCGGATTGCTGTTCACCCACGTGTGAAATTCGCCTGTGGGTCGATACTCGTATCCCCCAAAATAAGTCTTCACCACGATCTTGTCACCCGCCGCCGACGCACTAGCCGCGGTTACCATTTTGCCGCCAAATAAACCCGTGTCGATCTTAAGATCATCCACCACCAAGGTGAGCTCCTGAGTCCGACCTGCCCGCGGTGAGCGTGCCACGAAAACCGAACTCTTTTGATCCCACGCCTTGGTGATCAGCCAAATCGAACCATCCTTGGGATTGACAAACACCGCCTCGCAATCCTTTTTTTCTTTGGGATAAGTAAAGGTAAACGATTCAACCTTGGTTATTTTGGAAGATTTTGCCGAAAGCTCCGGTTCCACCACTCGGTGGACCGTCACCGACTTTCGGACCCGACCATTGTCACCGGTGTCCGCCAAATAGAGGTACGGCACACCATCGACAACCGCCGCTTCCATGTCCTCCCAATCAATCGCTTTAACCCCTTCGAGTTCGAACGTCGCCGTCACCTGACCCGACTTGTTAAACCGGAAGAATCGCGCCGAATCGCCGCTGTCGTTATGCGTGTAGAACACGCCGGACGCCCGGCGACTTGCCGCCAGACCCGAGCTTTCATTCACCGCGCGATCCGCGATTTTGAACTGACTCACAACGGGTGGCTCCCCCGGCGGAACCGGAGGAGTCTGCAACGCAATGAACGCGGCCAGAATCATGGCCCGATTATAGAACCGAGCTTATGCGGACTTCCGACGACGCGCAAACCACGCCCCGGCGGCGCACAGCCCAACCAGAGTCAACGGTTCCGGCACGGCTTCTTGGCTGAACGCGATGTTATCGAGCCCGATGTTATCGGAGTTGCCGCCCAGGCCTGTCAGATCGACTTCCAAGGTAAGAGCTTGACCAGCAACATTTGGAGCAAAGCTCAAATGCGGGGCATTTGAGCCGGGAACCGCGATATTGGTCTGCGACCAGACCACCGCGCCCAATTCATTCCGAACCCGCAGCGCCGCCAACGTAACCGCACCGCCCCAGTTGCCCAAATCAAAACTTTCCAGCCGAACCCCGTTTCCGTTGGAGCCAGTGAACACAAGGTTGTAGCCGGCCGCGCCGTCCGGTTCAAATTCAACCACGTTGGTAAGGTCGCTGTAACCGGTCGTCCAGAAGTTCAAATCGGTCTGACTGGAGCCGAGGCCGACGTAATCCACGGTGACATCGGGCGTAGTTCCATTGCTGATGTCGTAATGGAAAATTCCCATGTCAGCGGCCGTGACATTGTCCCCGTAGTTCTGGGGCATCGTCGAACCAGCGGTCGCGCCATCAATATCGAACGTGAGCACCGTTGCCTGCGCGCTCACCACGGCCATTGCAAGGGCCGCGAGCAAAATTGTTTTCATTCCCCTCTTCTTCGCCGACCAAGCCAGCGATCACTCACAGAATATCAGACCGGAAACGAGATTGGAATCCAATCGGATTCGATTGTGCCGACGGTTCAAAAAACTCGTAAATCTACGAGGACTTATCGGCGACTCCGCCAGTGCCGAAGCTCATCCACAAACAACACATGATGCGCACGCCCCGCATCCGCACCGAACCGCTCCCGCATCGCCGTCCGAATCTCTCGTCGTCCCCGCGCAGTAAGATTCGCCCCCAAATCGGGCAGATAACGGCGACGGACGACATTGAACATATGCGTATCCACCGGGAAAACATTTCCGTGACCGAGCCCAAACAACGCGATGCATTCGGCGAGCTTTGGTCCAACCCCGGGCAGTGCCTCAAGCTCAAGTAAAGCTTCATCGCTCGATCGATTCCGCAGCGATTCCACCCACCCGACCCCACCACGATCCAAGATCGCCCGGGCGCAAGCGGGAACCCGGCCACTCCGATATCCGAACCCCGCCGCTCGCAACTCAGCCTCGGGAACCTCGGCCAAAACTTCCAAACCGGGAAAGGCGTGGAATCCACCCAAAAGCTCCGGGCCCCGGTCGCCTAAATTCCGCACCATCTGCTCAATCCGGCGCACATGGTTGTTCGCCGAACAGATAAAACTAAAGATCACTTCCACCGGATCGCGCTGCCGGATAAATGCGAGCCCGGGATCCGTTTCGATGAGCTCCGCCAGCTTCGAATCGGCCGCCGCAATCCGCTGGCCCGCCGCCGACCGCTCGCCTTCTAAATCGAAGGTCTGGCGAAACTCAGCCTCCGGCTCCGTCGATTCGACTTCCCACCGGCTATCCCTTAAACTCGCCCGATAAATCTGGCCCGCAATCACCCCGGACCAGACGCCCTCCTCCTGCCGGAATCGAAACACCTGGCCGCAGCTCACCGAAAGTGCGAAGTCCAGCTCGCTCGCCGAAACTGAGTATCGATACGGAAGGCTCAAGTCGTCCCTTCGGGCAACATCTGCACGAATTCATCCTCGGTGAGGATGGGAACGCCGAGCTGCTCCGCCTTCGCCAACTTGCTGCCCGCCCCCGGACCCGCCACCACGAAGCTCGTGTTTTTGCTCACCGATCCCGCGGCCTTTCCGCCCTGATCCATCACCCACTGCTCGGCCTGTTCGCGCGTGAAACGTTCAAGTTTCCCCGTGAAAACAAAAATTTTCCCCGCAAACAGATCGCCTTGTGGAAGCTCTCCTTCCACCGGTGCGACTCCCGACTCCAGCAGCGCATCGATCAGCCGCTCGTTCTCCGGATCGCGGAACCAGTCGTGGATTTCTTCTGCCGTGCGCGTGCCGATATCTGGCACATCGTCGAGCTCTTCGGAACTCGCGGTCCGCATGGCCTGAAGCGTGCGAAATTCGCGCGCCAGATCGGCCGCCGTGCGTTCGCCCACCAGCGGAATCCCGAGTGCGAAAATAAACCTTGCCAGCGGACGGCTCTTACTCTCTTCGATCGCCTGAATCAAATTCCGCGTGCTTGTTTCGCCCATTCTTTCGAGGTTCCGGAGCTCTTCTTCTCGCCCGGCAAGTTGGTAGATGCTCGGAACGTCCGTCAGCAGCGGGCGATCCGGGGGTTCGCTGAGGTAGCGGACGATCTGCTTTTCGCCCAACCCCTCGATATCCATCGCCCGCCGCGCAACAAAGTGCGCGATCTTGCTTGCAATCTGGGCCGGACAGCCGCGCCGATTCGGGCATCGAATCGCCGTATAGCCCTCCGCCTGTTCAAGCGTCGATCCGCAGGCCGGGCATTCGGTGGGTGGCGTCGGACGCACAGCATCCGATGGACGTTTTTCCAGGACCGCGCCCACCACTTCGGGAATCACATCCCCCGCCCGCTGGACGATCACCGTATCGCCTACGCGTACATCCTTGCGCTCCAGCTCTTCGTAGTTGTGCAGGGTCGCCCGCGTGACTGTGACACCTCCAACAAACACCGGCGAAAGGTGCGCGACCGGCGTAACAACCCCGGTTCGACCGACTTGCAAACCGATCGCTTCAAGTTTGGTAAACGCCTGCTCGCTCGGAAACTTGTACGCCGTAGCCCATCGGGGGCCGCGCGAAGTCATCCCGAGGTCATCCTGCAACTCGCGGGAATTCACCTTGACCACACACCCATCGATTCCAAACTCAAGGGTTGGCCGCAGGTTGAGAACCTCTTCGGTCCGCAAGATAACCTCCTCAATCCCTTGGCAAATCCACCGGATGGGCCGACGAGTAAAACCCAGCTTCTGCAGAAAATCGAGCGTGGCCGATTGACTCTCGGGCAGTTCGCCCGTAACTTCACCAAAACCGTACGGGAAAAAGCGCAACCGACGCTCGGCCGTCAGGCGGTCATCCAGCTGACGCATGCCCCCGCTCGCCGCATTCCGAGGATTGGCAAAAGGCGTGTGCCCCCGCTCGATTCGCACTGCGTTCAGCTTCTCGAACACGTCCTTAAACATCAAGACTTCGCCCCGAATCTCGCCCGTAAACGGTTTCGAAAGCTGGAGCGGAATGTCGCGGATCGTCTTCGCGTTGTGGGTTACGATCTCACCCGTCGTGCCGTCCCCGCGGGTGACCGCGCGGATCAGCTGGCCAGATTCGTACGTCAGCGAAAGGCTGAGCCCGTCGTATTTGAGCTCGACCAAGTATTCAAGGGGCGGCTTGATCCCCAACGCGCGACGAGCTCGCTCATCAAAGGCTCGCAGTTCTCCGTGGCCGAACGCGTTGTCCAGGCTGAGCATCGGCACCCGGTGCCGATACGGTTCGAATCCGGTAACCGGGGCCGCTCCGACCCGCTGGGTCGGGCTATCGGGTACTACCAGTTCGGGATACTGATCTTCAAGATCAACCAGCTCACGGAACAGAAGATCGTACTCCGTATCGCTGAGTTCGGGTGCCTCAAACTGATAGTAAAGCTCCGCCGCTCGCGTCAGAATGGCGCGGAGCTCGGCGGCCCGAACCTGCGGATCCATACCGAAGAATTTACCGCTATGATCCGATTATTGTACGGATAAACGGACCCAATCCCGGAATGTACATGGCTGCCATTCCCAGTACAAGGCGTGCCATCTGCACATATCCGGCACCTTGTGAGAGCACGCTTTGAGTTGACTGCCGAACCCGATCCCAAAATGTGGGCGCCGACTGCGTTCCGCCTCCCGACGCAGGTGCGATGACGGTCCCGGTTGCGCCTTTAAGACGCATTTTTAGGGTCGAATCTAGCTTGCGCTCGCTCTTGGATCCGCCCCCGATCGGTGTGACTTCACTCACCGAGCGGTTTCTCATATCCACGGAAGTAGCCCTTCCTGTGGCCACATCAAAAAGCACCGTGCCCGATCCGGTAAGAGTTGTTTTAACACGATTCACCGCATCTTTTTCTTGCTTTACGATTTCGAGGGTTTCGTCTTCGAGCACTTCATAAGATTGATCAACCGAAACTTTTAGGGTGGCGATCGAGCCGTTGAAAGCCTGAAGTTCCGCTGTGTAGTTCATGGGCGATTCGCCAAAAAGCCTTGTAAACGTCCACTTGTCGCCGATTTTAAGATCACCTTCTTTAAGTTCCACCGGGAGATAGGTGATTTCTGGGAACCGCTTAACATCGAGTCCGGGTAGTTTCACCGGAAGCGAAATATCCGGAGCATCCGTCTTAACGACCTTGCCTGTGGGTGTCACCGAAACGGTGGTCGTGGGAAAGTAAACTTGGGCCGAAGCAAGGTCCAGCGGTAGCTTTCCGCCGTTAAACTTCAGTTCAAACGAACTCAAACTACTGGAGGCACTCAGGTTGCCACCTTCGACCGGCCCCTTTCCTTGGACCTCAACTCCCATGACGACTTCTGCCTTGCCCGTATTTCCGCCCAGCAGCGGTAGAAAGCCGTCGAATACAACCTCGACATCGTAACGAGATTTGGTACCCGGATCGAACTTATACTGAGCCGAAATTAAAGCCGAAGCCACAAGCGTTGTCAACATACGTCTAGTTTGACGCTCCAGCTTGTCCGAGGCTCGATAGTGCGGCGAAAATTCCTAGAGAACAGCCTCGCCCCGATGCCGCATGGGGATCGCGGGGTACCCCGTAGAGTCACCCAGCGGATTGTTTGTGAAGTTGAGTACGCGCTCGACAATCACCTTAACCACCCCCGCCACCGGATAGGCCGCGATCATTCCCGGCAGACCAAAGAGCGCACCCCCGCAAAACACCACAAACATTCCTACAAATGGGTGAAGTTTCACCGCGCCGCCGACCACGCGCGGCGTAATGATCAAATCCCAAGTGGTGGTCACCAAAAAGAATGCGAACGCCAGCACTGCGGCAAAAGCCCAGCTGCTTGACATCGTAAACATGTAGTTCCCCGTCACGCCGCTGAATCCCGTACTGATAAATAGCACTATCACACTGATTATTCCGCCCAAGTTCGGAATCAAGTAAAGACAGCCGGCCATGACGGCCAACAGATAGCTGTACGGAGCCCCAAGCGCGGTTAAAGTGATCGCAAGGACCGTCATATAGAGCCCAATATTGATCATCACGCCGCGCAAATAGCCTTGGAACACATCGCCGACATCTTCTAAAAAATGGGTGACATCGCGCCGGATTGAAGGCGGAATCCAAAGCGCAAACCGCCTCCGGAACATCTCCAAATCCATCATGAGCAGGATCGCGAAAAGCGGAGTGAAGGCAAGCAGGACCACCTGACCCACCAACCCGCCGACGAATCCGACAAAACCATTAAATGCACGTTGCAGCGTTGCGCTGATATTTTCGCGGTACGGGTCGACATACTGCGCCGTAAACGCCCGTCGCGTACTAGGAAGCCCAACCTGCTCTAAGGTGGGTCTATACGATTCAAGGATGGCATCAACCGAGCCGAGCGGGCCGGCCGGTTTGGCCAAAATTGCCGGATTCCACCGCACAAAAGGATTGTCATCGGCCGATTCCTCGGCCAGGCGGGTCGCCAAAGTCTGCACGGTGCCCCGGACGTCGGAAATCTGTTTACCCACCCGCGGACCAACGGCCAAGCCGATTCCGATAAGCGAGCCGAAAAAGATCGCACTAATCAGCAGCACGGCCATCGGCCGCGGCATTCCCTTGGAAAGTCGAGAGACAACCGGTTCAAGCAGAACCGCTATCAGCCACGCCAAGATAAACGGGAGCAAAACGCCCCGCACGTTCCACAGGAAGAACAAGATGGCGCAAACCAGCACCACCCATAGCAGAATCCTCCAGATATTCATGCGAGGCGCAAAGGCCAGACGAGATTAGCCGCCTAGGGCTTCTTTAACGTCTTCTTCGATATTCTTGACTTGTCGTTTGTTGCGTTGCTCAGCAATCCAGTCTTCGGTTTTATCTTTAGCGTCTTTGAGCTTGTCGCCCAGTTCGCCGCGGAGTTCTTCGCCCGCTTTGGGAGCAAAGAGCATGCCTGCAATCGCACCGATCAGGGCACCAAGCCCAAATCCGGCCAACAAATACATCAAGCCATTTTTGTCGTCATGTCCACTCATTTTCTAATCTCCGATGATACACGTTCAGGCAGTGCCTTCATGCGCCTCTGTTTAAAGTACGCCGTGAAGAGCTTTCCGGTTAAGCTGCGGACCAACCTGATAGGGTTTTGTCCCCGAAAGTCGGAAAATGCACCAAAGATTTCCGACAGCGCATCCGGACGACTCGCAAACTGTTTGCGAAGTGAATCGACTTCAGCCTGCTGCTCTGCCAATCGCTGGTTTAGTTTTACCAGCTTATTCTCCAGATCGTTAACTGAACGTTTAAGATCACGCGCGATCCGCAACACAGCGACAATGGTCAGTAAAAGCAGCGCAATGAGCACCGAAGTCAAAACGACAAGCGCGGTCATCATGATTTTATCCGACCTCCTGCCACCACCGTTTCGCCGCGATAAGCCACCGCAATCTGACCCGGCGTGACCGCCCGGACCGGTCGATCGAACACTAAAACCGGTTCGGGATACGCATAAAGAGTGGCCGGCTGCGCTTCCATGTTATAGCGAATCTTAGCCCGAACCTTAAGTGGCGCGTCCGAGCTCAGATACGCACTCCAGGTTACGTCTTCTAAGTACACCTCAGTCTGAAGCAGGGCGTCATCCTCGCCCACAACCACCCGATTTTCGGCGGGCTGCAATCCGATCACATACAGCGGACGTCCGTGGGCGACGCCCAAACCCCGGCGTTGACCCACCGTAAAATCGGCCACCCCGGAATGTTCTCCGATTACTTTCCCGTGAGAATCCACAAGTTCACCTGGCTCAAATATCTCCGGCTTATTCTTACGCATAAACTGGCGGTATCCGCCCGCCTCGCTCACAAAGCAGATTTCTTGCGAATCAGGCTTATCCGCCACCGGAAGCCCGGCTTCCCGCGCAATCCGGCGGCACTCTGCCTTATCCCCCAACTCGCCAAGCGGAAACATCACCTTGGAAAGTTGATCTTGAGTGGTGGCATAGAGAACGTAGCTTTGGTCCTTGTTCCCACCGCGCGAACGGAGCAGTCGGTAACGACCGCGGGATCTATCGAACCGGATCCGAGCGTAGTGACCGGTAGCCAACTTATCGCACCCTAGCTCTTCCATTGTGTTGAGTAGCGCATCAAACTTCACCTTGCGGTTACATGTCACGCAAGGATTGGGAGTCCGCCCTCGCGAGTACTCGTCAATGAATTCATCAATGACCGTTCGCTTGAACTGATCCTTATAGTTGATTACATAGTGCGGAATATCTAAAAGCCGTGCCACTCGGCGCGCGTCTTCAACGGCCCCTAAGCTACAGCATCCGGCGTGACGGGGATCGGTTTGGCTTTCTTGCCAAATTTGCATAGTGACCCCCACAACGTCGTACCCACGACGCTTGAGCAGCAGCGGAACCACGCTACTGTCAACCCCGCCACTCATGGCGACGCAAATTGTTGGCTTTTGATTTCTCACTTTAACAATGCTTGGATGGCTGGTTCTTTAAGGGCATTTTCGACTTCCGAGATCGAACCCAAGGGCACCGGCTCTCTTCCCTCTACGAACAAGATGAACGTGGGAGTCCCTTTGAGCTTTAATTCCGAAGTTGCAAGGTGGAAGTCTTCGTTCACCCGGTCAAAGTAGCGACTCTCTTCCGGAACGTGCAGGTCTTCCCGAATCTCATTGACGTCTAAGCCGCTCTCCTTGGCAATTTCGAGTAGGCCCGGCACAGTTTTGGCGCGCGATTCGTTCTGCTCCAGCATCAAGTTGTGGAGATAATCCCAAAACTTGCCGTTATCCGCGGCATACTCCGCCAAGATTGATGCCTCAAACGTCGTCTCATGCCCCGGCACATTAATAAGCGGGAAATGTCGATATGCCCACCGCAGACGGCCGTCGTACTGGTTGTAAATCGCTTCCATACGCGGGGCCGCCTGACGACATGATGGGCAGAACACATCGGCAAACTCGATAATCGTCACTTTTGCGTCCGGATCGCCCTGTTGCTTACCCTCCGCCGGAAGAACGTCCGCTAGAGTCTTTCCTTCAAGACTCAGCCCTTTAATGGCGAAACTCACCTCCTTTTGCATCTTTGAAGAAACCACACCGAAAGCCCCCAGCGCAAGGATTACCGCCGCAATTGCAATCGTTTGATCAAGCTTGGGCTTACGCGATTCCGGCACCGGCTCTCCGGCCTGAGCAAGCAGACCGTGCAGCACGAACAAGACCAACATATTCACCGCGGATGTCAAACACCATTCGCACAGCTGCTGAATTACCGTGATCGAAATCACCTGCAAAAACACGTGGACCCCGAACCCGATCCCGGTGACCAAAAGCGAAAGATAAGTGGATCGCTCCCATTCGCGACCCGTTGCTTTGCTACGATAAAGGGAGAGCAAAAACAAAATCAGATAAGCGGCAAATCCCAAGTAGGCAACCGGAATCCCCAAAATCGACCCGTACGGACTGTTGACAACCGCCGCGCAGTTCACCACCGCATCCGCGGCGCACGGAACCTCTTTCTTTGAAAGATGAGAATAGGAAAGAATCCCCGTGACAAAAAGCCCGAAGGCCGAAAGCACGATGACGATGCGATTGATCAGATTTGCCGACACTGACTTGCGATTATACGTCGGCAAGCCAAACCCCTAAAGCACCGGGCTTGAACCAACCACTGGTACCATTGAGAAATTCTCAGGGGCAGAATCCGCCTGCCGATCCTCCTACCTATGAGCAACGTCAGTCTGCTAAACCCCGGTTCCCGGCCCGGTAAGGGTCCGATGCAACGCGGCACATACTTCGTTCAAACCTGGGGCTGCCAAATGAACGAAGAAGATAGCGAGCAGATGGCCCTCTATCTCAAAGACCTCGGATTTAGCCCGGCTTCCGATTGGCGCGATGCCCATGTGGTGCTGCTAAACACCTGTAGCGTGCGCAAAAAACCCGAGGACAAAGCGTTTTCCCTGCTCGGCGAGATTGCCGAAGTCAAGGCCAAGCGGCCCGAAATGATCGTCGGCGTGGCTGGATGCATGGCCCAGCTTCGAGCCGATGAAATCCGAAAACGAAATCCGTTTGTCGATTTCGTCATCGGTACCGCTCAAGTCAGCGCAATCCCCGGCCTCGTGGAACAAGCCATCCAAACGCGCAAGTTCCAAAAAAGGCTTGATCTACCGGAACGCAAAGGCAAGGTCGTCACCGATATTCCCCAGCGCCAACTAGAACGACCCGGTCGGCTTAAGGCATTCGTCCCCATCCAATACGGATGCGACAAGTTCTGCACGTTTTGCATCGTGCCCACCACGCGCGGAAGGGAGCGGAGTCGCCCAACCGAACAGATCATCGAGGAGGTCCGCCGTCTCGCCGAACTCGGCACCCGCGAAGTCACTCTGCTCGGACAGACCGTAAACAGTTACGGCAAGAACCTGGCCGAAGGCAATGTTCCGTTCTCCAACCTCTTGCGACTTCTTGCCGGGATTCCCGGGATTGAGCGGATTCGCTACACCTCGCCTTACCCTCGCGATTTCCGCGCCGATCTCATCGAAACCATCCGTGATGTGCCCGAAGTCATGGAGCATTGCCACATGCCGCTGCAAGCCGGGCACGACGATCTGCTCAAACGGATGCGCCGCCTCTACACCGTCGAGTCGTTTGCGGAAATCGTGGATAACCTGCGGGCCGCCGTTCCCCATATTGGTCTCACCACCGATATCATCGTCGGATTCCCCGGCGAAACGGAAGAAGAGTTCGAAGGCACCCTTGCCGCCATGCGTCGATTTAAATTCGACCAAGCATTTATGTTCCGATACAGCCCGCGGCCCGGAACTCCGGCGGCGGATATGGAGCAAGTCCCCGCCGCGATCGGCCAGGCCCGGCTCGCAGAACTGATCCGAGTTCAGCACGAAATCCAGGATGCCGAAGCACCCAAACATGTTGGACGCATCCTCCCCGTGCTGGTCGAAGGGCCATCGCCTAAAAATCCTTCGATGCTCCAAGGATATTCCCCGTGTTTCAAAATGATCCACTTCCCCGTTATTTCGGGGCTGACCAAGGGAGATACCGTTCCGGTGGAGCTCACTCAGCCCCATCGGTGGGGATACATCAGTCGCGCGGTTTAGGGGATCCGGTGGCCCAGCTTTTCCTTTTTCGTGCGGATATACCGCTCGGAATGAGGGGTTGGTTCGCACACAATCGGCACGGTTTCCACGATTTCCAAACCGAAACCTTGGAGTCCGGCGCGTTTTGCGGGATTGTTTGTAATCAGACGCATCTTACGCACGCCTAGATCGTGCAAAACCTGCGATCCGAGGCCGTAATCGCGCTGGTCGGGTTTGAATCCTAAGGCTTCGTTAGCCTCCACCGTGTCGAGGCCTTGATCTTGGAGTTGGTAGGCGCGAAGCTTGTTGAGAATCCCAATGCCGCGTCCTTCTTGCGCGATGTAGAGCACAACTCCGCGACCTTCCGATTCAATCATTTCTAGCGCCTCGGCCAGCTGATCCCCACAGTCGCAGCGAAGTGAACCCAAGATATCGCCGGTCAGACACGAGCTATGAACCCGAACCAGAACCGGATTTTCATCGATTTCGCCTTTGACAATTGCTAAGAATGGATCGGGTTCTACTTCGGTTTCGTAAGCGTACAGCTTAAATTCTCCGTGCTTGGTTGGAAAATCGATGGGCCCCGCCACCCGCTTGACCAGATTTTCTGCTCGGCGTCGATAGGCGATTAAGTCGGCGATGGTAACAATGATCAGGCTGTGCCGTTCTGCGTACTCTTCGAGTCCGCTGCCCAGGCGGAGCATTTCGCCATCATCGCCGACGATTTCGACTCCGACCGCAACCGGCTGGCGAGCTCCCGCCAGTCGCGCGAGGTCAACGCTGGCTTCGGTGTGACCCGCGCGGCGCAGGACTCCGCCTTTTTCGGCTCGCAGCACCAGCATGTGGCCCGGACGCATCAGATCGCTCGGCAGAGCTTTATCGTCACAAAATACGGCAACCGTTCGCGCCCGATCTCCCGCTGAAACCCCGGTAGTGGTCCCCTGAACGGCGTCGGCAGTTTCCGCCATCGCCGTGCCTAGTCGGGCGGTATTCACCTTGGTCATCATCGGAACACCCAGCTGATCAAGCCGCTCCGGCGTCGTGGAGATAAACGGAACCCCTCGCCCTTCGCGGATCATAAAATTCATATCTTCGGGGCGACAGTGTTCGCCCACCATAATGAGATCACCCTCATTTTCGCGGTCCGGATCGTCGACCACGATAATCATCTTTCCCGATTTAAGCTGGTCGATGGCTTCCGGTATTGAGGCGATGGCCATATCAATTTCATTCTACGGCTTAGGGCTGCCATCGCCGTGGCCGAGGCGGTAATCCGACCCGCCCGATGCCCAGATATTGCTTACTCGACAGTCTCGGTTGCAAGCTCGGATTCTTCCGGCAATTCCATCTCGTCCCGCAGTCGAAGCACGTCTACGACCGCCAGAACCACGGTCAGAAGCATTGGCCCGGCCATGATTCCTACCGGACCCATCAATAAGACTCCCCCCACGAGAGCAAAGAACACCGGGATCGGATGAAGCTTGGTGCTTGCTCCGATAAAAAACGGACGCAAGAAGTTATCTATGTTGCTCACCAACACGAATCCGACGGCGAGCACCAAGATGCCCTGCCAAATCTTGCCTTGGATCAAGAGCGAAGCTCCCACCGGCACATACACGATCGGCGCTCCAAGCATGGGCACTGCCGAAAGGAGTGTGGTGATCAATGTGAGCACGAACGCCCCCGGAACCCCGGCAATCCAGTAGCTTAGCCCCGCAATCGCTCCCTGAATTCCGCTCACCACCACTATCGCAAAAAACACCGACCGTACAGTGTTCGCAACGCGCTGCAAAATCTCCTCGGTCTGCCGTTTTGGCAAAGGAATGAGATCGAAAACCGCCGCCTTCATATTGTGGGCGTCGCGTACCATGAAAAAGGTAGTCAAAAGCGAAACCACCAAGGTCACGATCGTCACCACCAGACTTTGGAATCCGTTCGCCACCGGCCCCATAATCCGCTGAATCAGCTGAGATTCGTTATTCCGGATAAGCGAAACAACATTAACATTGGTAACCCCCACCTGGGTGAGGATCGGCTGCACAACGTTATCGATCTCTTTGCCAACCAACGTCAGCAGACTCTGCTCTCCATTGCTGCTGCTGGTTGCAACAATTTCTTGCACGTAGCCCACCACCTGAACTCCCGCCAAGGTACCGAGCACCGCGACCGGAATAAACACGGCTAACGCCGGAATCATCGTGACGGCAAACGCAGCTAAGCTCCGGTTCCAACGCCGTTCCACCAAGCGGCTGAACATCGGGAACAACAGAATGCTGAAAACCGTGGCCCACAAGAGAGCAGGCAAGAACGGCCATACCAAAACCACCGCCGTCACGGCGGCAAGAATCGTGAACAGCCAAAAAATAATCAGCGCGTTCTTAGTTCGGTAGTCCTTCAAGTGTCCCCGTAAGAGTTTGAACGATTTACGTCGGGCTTTGCTGATGGGTTTCGAAACCGTTCTCGAATCAGCTGCTCCGCACGGTCTCGATCCTCTGAATGCAGCTCCCCTTCTAGAACTTGGTCAGAAAGCCAAGCTTTGATCCGTCCGACTTCCGGCCCCGATTCCAACTCAAGCAGATTCATGATCTCGTCTCCCGAAAGCGGCGAATCCCACCGACGCGACGGTTGCTCCCGCGTGACGCGCTCAACCTGCTGACGCAGCGGCGCAAGATCAAGCTGGCGGACTCCCGACTTAAGCGCGCCCGCATCCGCTTCGATCAATCGCATCCAGTTTTCGAGCTCAGGCCCAAGGTCACGGACAATCCGCCGTGCCGCCGAAGCCGAAACCTTATCCATGCTTGTGAGGCGCATGTGGTGTCGGACCATGAGGACCACCGAATCGCACACGCGTTGCGAAAACCGCCAGCGAAAGCACAGAGTCCGAGCTATTTCTGCGCCAATAATTTCGTGCCTGAAGAATCGCACCTGACCTTGGTCATCAATCGACCGGGTCGCGGGCTTTCCGATATCGTGCAGAAGGGCAGCCAGTGCCAGTTCAATCGAATCAGCCCGGACGTTCTCTAGGACATGAAGCGTATGAGTCCACACATCCGCATAGTGATATTGCCCTTGGGTCACTCCAACCATCGATTCAAGCTCGTCCGCCCACCCCGCTAGCAGTCCGAACCGGCGCAGATCTTCGAGCGATCCCGACGGCGAAGGACCAAGTAGCATTTTAGTGAACTCATCCCGAATCCGCTCCATTGAAACAAACTGGAGGTGCGATGCCTCGCGCGGAAGCGACTCGGCTAAATCCCGCGCATACTCAAACCCCAACGCGTGACGAAACCGCACTGCCCGGAGCATCCGCAGCGGATCATCTCGGAACGTGGCCGCGGGACCGAGCGGAGTCCGCAAAATTCTGGCCCGCAAATCGGCAAGCCCATCGCCCAGATAATCCACGAGTTCGCCCGGATGAATGCCCAACATGAGCGTATTGCACGTGAAGTCGCGCCGCTTAGCGTCATCCACGAGCGTTGCGGGCTCCACATCGGGCTTGCGCGATCCGGGCCGGTACGATTCCCGTCTCGCGGTCACAATTTCGATCTGCACGCCCTGAACGGTGACCATTGATGTACCAAACCGCGCATAAATTGCCGGCGGATTGTCGGCAATCTTGTAGTTCCAAAGCAGTTCAGCCAACTGGGATGCGCTGAGCTCGGTCACCAGATCAAAATCGTTATCCGATGGCCGACCAAGGAGCGCGTCGCGCACCGCACCCCCAACCATAAACAGCTGTCCCTCGAACTCAGTCCCGCGCGTTGCATCGGCAACCGCGCGGATCGCCGGATGATCGAGTAGCCGTTCCACCCCTTCAGTTTATATCGCGACTCCCTAACCTTCAGCGCATGTCGGATATCCTGACCGTATGGCTGACGATCTCAAAAAGCAACCCGATCCCCAAGATGCGGTCGAAAAAGGATTAGAACTCAAAGAAGAAGGTCCCGTTATCCGTAGCGGCGAACTTGGATCAGTCAAGTACGAAATCGAAACCGGTCGCCTTCCCATCAAAAACGAAAAAGAAGAGATCGAAGCCCAAGTCTTCTATCACTACTACCGAGCGACGAACTCACGCGAAAATCGGCCGATTATGTTCAGCTTCAACGGCGGTCCCGGATCGCCTTCGCTGTGGCTCCACCTCGGAACCATGGGCCCCAAGCGCGTGCGCATGGAACCGGACGGAAACATGCCTCAACCTCCGTTTGAGCTCGTAGACAATCCGCACGCTTGGCTAGAATTTGCCGACCTCGTATTCATCGATCCGGTGGGCACCGGGTTCAGCCGGGCAAAAGATGAAGAAACCGCCAAAAAACATTGGGGAGTCAAAGGCGATATCGAAGCCATGGGCGAGTTTATCCGCCTCTTCCTCACCCGCAAACAGCGTTGGACATCGCCTCTTTATCTGGCGGGGGAAAGTTACGGAACCACCCGCGCCACCGGACTCAGCGGCTATCTGATTGAACGTGGAATCGCGTTCAACGGCCTCGTGCTCGTGAGTTCGATCATGAATTTCCAAACTGCGCGATTCAGTAAAGGTAACGATCTGCCTTATGCCGTTTTTCTGCCCACTTACACGGCGACTGCGCATTACCACGGAGTGATCGAAGGCGAACTCCAATCACTTATCAAGCAAGCGCGCGAATTTGCTCTGGGCGACTACTGGCTGGCTCTCGCCCAAGGTTCGAACCTAAATGATACAGCCCGGGCCGATATTCGCCGACGTCTAAGCGAACTCACTGGTCTCAGCGAGGGCTATCTTGAGCTTTGCGATCTGCGCCCTAACATTCATAAGTTTTGCAAAGAACTGCTACGGGTTAAGCAACGTACCGTCGGACGACTGGATTCGCGGTTCACCGGAATCGATGACCTGGCAAGCGGCAACGAATCATCACCCGAACACGATCCGAGTATGTCCCTGCTCATGGGGCCCTATACCGCGCTTTACAACCATTACGTGAGCGCCGACTGCGGATACCAAACTGACCTGGAGTACCACGTCTTCCGAGGAATCAAAAAACCGTGGGATTGGGGCAGTGCGGGCGAAGGTCACCCCGATACCAGCGAAGCTTTGCGCAAGGCTATGGCCCGCAATCCGTATATGGGCGTGTTCGTGGCCAGTGGTTACTACGATCTCGCCACGCCGTTCTTTGCCACCGAGTTCACCGTGTCTCATCTCGGACTCGATCCATCGCTCCGCGAGAATATTGAGATTGCCGAGTACGAAGCCGGCCACATGATGTACATCCACGAGCAATCGCTGGCCAAGCTCACCGCCGACGTCAAGCGGTTCGTACAGAAAACCCGGGGCTAACCCCCGGGGCTATTTTTCCAGCGTTGCGATGATAATCAACTCGGTATGGTCGGGATTTTTAGTCACCATAACCATGACATTTGCACCCTTGGACGTGGTGCCCGAAAGCATCGCGCCGCCTTCGCCGTCAGTCGATTCTGTATCTTTAAGCTGCCGAGAGTAGAAAGACACGACCTCCTTCACCGAATCTTTTGTCGTGCCCGCAACGCTGGCCGCTCGACGATCTTTTTCGGTCACGTCAGTATTCGATCCCATTTCAGTCGAAAGCACCAATCCCGGATACTCCTGGAGCCCGAAGTCGCTGAGATTTGCTTTGACGTGCGCAGGCGCACCGGTGGACGATTCGTTGCCGCATCCGCTCAGCAGTAGTAGGGCGGCAACAATCGCAAACGGAAAAAGCCGGGTCATCACTTGTTGATGATAACCCGGCTTCCGGAGAAATTGCCGAAGACGGCAGATTTTAGAGCAGAGTCGCAGCCTGAATCTAAGCTTTGTGAATCGCCATCCCTTCAGCATCTTCGTACGCTTCCCACACGACTTCGGCAAGAGTTGGGTGCGCGTGGATCGAAGCAGTCAGCGATTCGATGGTTGCTTCCAGATTGAGCGAAACCACCCCTTCATGAATCATGTCCGTGCAATGGCTGCCGATCATGTGCAGACCAAGTAGTTCTCCGTACTGCTCATCCACCACTACCTTAACAAACCCATCTTGATGACCACTTGCCATGGCTTTTCCGTTAGAGCGGAACTGCGCTTTTCCGACCTTGACATTGCGGCCTTGGGCTTTGGCTTCAGATTCGGTGAGGCCCACGCTGGCCACTTCCGGAACCGTGTACACGCAGTTGGGGACCGCCTTGTAATCTGCTTTGTTTTGCGTGCCATTGATGATGTTGGCAACCGCGATTTGGCCTTCGTAGCTTGCCACATGCGCCAACTGGATCCGTCCGGTCACGTCGCCGATTGCGTAGATGTTGGGCACGTGCGTGACAAGGGTGTCATCCACCACTTCGACCCCCCGGCGATGCAGTTTGACGCCGATCTCTTCCAGATTCATGCCTTCGGTGTTTGCCTTTCGACCAACTCCGAGCAAGACTACGTCAACTTCAATCTGTTCGGTTTTCCCACCCGTGGTGACGTGGCAAATCCAACCATCGCCTTTCTTTTCGCACTTATCAAGCGAAGCACCGGTAACCACCTTGACTCCTTTGCGGCTGAGTTGTTTGCCGAGCTCTTTACCCAGTTCTTCATCGAACATCGGAATCAGATTGGGCATCGTTTCGACCAGCGTGACTTCTGCGCCCAGGCCGCCGAACACGTAGCTGAACTCGCAACCGACCGCGCCGCCACCGAGCACGAGCATCCGCTTGGGCACAAATTCGGCCGTTACCGCTTCATCCGAAGTCCAGACGTTGTTTTCACGACTGCCTTCGAGGCCCGGAACCGGAATGTGGATTGCTTTGGCCCCCATCGCAAGCACAAAATTCTTGGCTCGAATCGTGCGCTTCTTTCCGTCTTTGTCCACCTCAATCGTGTTCTTATCGACAAACTTGGCGAACCCTTCGACATGTTCGACTTGGTTCTTTTTAAAGAGGAACCCCACGCCTCCGCGCTGGGTTTGGACGATCTTATCTTTGCGCTCCATGATCTTGGCAAAATCGAAACCGATTTCGCCCTTGATATCCACGCCAAGCGCGGCACCCGCTTTGGCATCCTGGTACCGTTCGACGCTGCCAATCATGGCCTTGCTGGGGATGCATCCCCAGTTGAGACACGTTCCGCCCAGGAACTCTTTTTCGACGCAGATGACCTTGGCCCCCAGCTGAGCGGCTCGAATCGCCGCCACATATCCTCCGGGTCCGGCTCCGATCACTACGATATCGGCATCAAAATTTTCGCTTGACATAGGTTCTGGTTGTTCCTGAGGTGGTTTAAGCTCGCTAATCTCCTGGATCAGGCGATCGAGCGGCTTAGTTGGAGCAGCAGTTGCGCACGACGCCTTGACATCGTGACCCCCACGGTTTTTGCCGCGCCGCTGCGAACCAAACACGGTCGCAGTTTACCGATCCCGCACGGAGGCTTAGAGCCACGCGACCGGAGCTGCAACTCTTCGCATTCGATTAGTACAATCGAAGTTGTCTATGACTTCGAGGGCTAAGCCTGGTCATCTAAACCGCCGGGCGAAAGTGAATGGATTGTTACAAACGTCGAACGCCTCGTGCTCATCGCTCATGATGATGGGTCCTGGTTAGGTCATATTGGTTCATAAGCGCGGCCCATCAAAGAACTTGAGTCGATCTGGCACGATTCTTGCGACCTTCGTGTGACGTGGGTGAGCAAGAATTTAAGCTCCTGGCGCACCGCCTCTATCATCCGGACTTCTTCCACGTTGAAGATCTAGTCGCGGCGCACGAACAGTTGGGTCGAACCTTTATCGTGCTCCTCGTCGGACTCGTGGTAACCGGAGTCTGCCTGATATTTTCTCCAACTGTGGCTCTCATCGCTGGAGTCGTGCTTTATGCCGGATTTGTGGGCACCGGCCTTAGTGCCGCAATTCTCTCGGCTAAAGCACTTAAAGTCCCGACTTGGATTTTTGCGTGTCTTCACATTGCCGGAAGCGCGATGCCCCCATTCACCATGATTACTCTCTGGTGTGTCCGATACTGGGTTCGTCGCGGACTGGCCGATTACAGCATCCACCCTGGATTTTTGCGCGTCAACCGTGATGAAGTCCGAGCCACTCAAAAGCTCATGATCGGCAAACAGTTTGTTGGCTACGATCTCATCAGCTAATCTTATTTAATGCCGCTCATTTGGATACCGCGGACAAACCACTTTTGCGCCCATAGGAACGCGACAATCACCGGAATTAAGGTCACCGTGGCCGCCGCCATCTGCAAAGGCCAGTTCGTGGCCCCGTAACTGTTCTTAAACACCGAAAGTCCGACCTCCAACGTCCGCATCCGCATGGAATTGGTGGCAAGCAATGGCCAAAAGAAGTCGGTCCATACCGCAAAAAACGTGAACGCCGCAACCGTCGCCAGAGCCGGTTTGCATAGCGGAAGGATCACTTTCCAATAGATCGCCAGATGCCCGGCCCCATCAATCTGCGATGCTTCGTCCAGCTCGTACGGAATTCCCACCATAAACTGGCGCAATAGAAATACGTTGAACGCGCTCGATAAGCCCGGCACAATCAGAGCGGCAAACGTATCTAGCCACCGAAGCTCGCGCATCATCAGATAAACCGGAATCTGAGTCACGACCCCGGCAAACATCATCGAAGCCAAAAACGTGAAAAAGAGCGCGTTCGCCCCGCGGAACCGAATCCGCGCAATGCCGTAGGCGCACATCGAACAAAACAGAAGCTGGCCGAGCACCACCCCCAAGGCCACCACGATCGAATTGAAAAAGAACCGCCCCATCGGCACAAACGGATTGAAAATCACAAGCCGATAGTTCTGCCACTGCGGATCGTCAGGGATCAGCTGGTCGTAGTTCGGAATCGGCGATTTGGCCGGCTGCAGCGAAACTAACACCATCCACACAAACGGCGCGGCCAAGAACACCGCAAGCAGAACCAGCAAGAACCAAACGACGGTCTTTCTCATCCAAACATCCCTCCCGTTTGCCGGGCCATATTACGAAAGGGCAGAATCGAAAGCACCAGGATTGCTCCGAAAAGAACGAAGGACATCGCACTCGCTTCGCCGATCCGAAATCGTTCCCAAGCCGCACTATAAATGTGGTAGCCCACCACATCGGTCGAACCTTCCGGTCCGCCTCGGGTCATCATGTACACGGGCGTAAAAATCTGCATTGCGCCGATCATCGAAGTCACCGCGACAAAGTAAGTTGTCGGCGCAAGTAGCGGCAAAGTGATCCGCCAGAATCGTTGAAACGGCGTCGCACCATCGATCTCGGCCGCCTCCAGTAGCGACGCCGGAATGTTCAGCAGGCCGGAAACGAACAGAATCATGCGCGGCCCAAGCCCGGTCCAGATGCTCATAAACACCAGCGCGGCCATCGCCCAGCCCGGCTGACCTAAAAAGTCTGTGTCGTCGGGAAGCCCAAACGCTCCGAGCGTGGCGTTGATCATGCCTTTTTTCGGCAAAAAGATATAGATCCATATCATGGCGATCGCCACCTGTCCGCACACCGCCGGCAAGTAGTAAATCGTTCGGAAGATTTCGATCCCCCGAATCTGCTGGGTAACGAGAATCGCGACCCCGAGCGCGGCAATCACCCCCAGCGGAACGCTCGCCACCGTATAAATGGTGCTGTTCATGAGCGCATTGCTAAAACCACCTTCGGCGAATATCCGCTGAAAATTACCGAATCCAACGTACTCCCATTCGGCTTGAAGCAGATTAATCTTAAACGCGGCCAGATACGCGGCGTATCCGATCGGCAACAACGCAAAGGCGAACAAATGGACCGTCGCCGGAAGCGCAAATAACCAACCGGTGAAATTCTTTTTCACGGATCACTAAGCTCCCGCTCAATCGACTTTGCCAATCGACCGAGCACAAGCTGCGGATCGCGCCCGCTTTTGAGAATTGCATCCATTTCTCGCTGACCTTCGGCTTCCACAAAATCGTAGCCCTGGATCGTGGCGCCCCACGGAGCCCGACCACTCGGCACAATATCTAGGAAGCGCTGCTCCCGAGCATCGGTCGCTCGCTCTCGTGCGATATCTTTGCGTGCGCACACCCCGATTCCGGTCTGCTGGACTTTCTGCTGAACTTCGTAGCTGGTGTAGTACCTGATGAACTCCCACGCGATCTCCGGGTTCTTGCATCCCTTGCCGATCGACCAGCCCGATTCGTAGATCACGGTCACCGGATCGGCTCCTCGCCGCGCCACCGGAAGCGGAGCGACTCCCACATCATCCAAGGTGATATTCCGCGCACTGGCAAAACTCACCATCCGCCAATGGCCGCTTGTCTCCATTGCCGCCTGACCGTTAGCAAATAGGTCTGCGCCTTCGGCCGCAATCTGACTGAGCGAAGGCGCCACCTTTTCTTTCGTAACAAGATCGCGGAGCCAGGTGACCGCTTCGATCGTCGCCGCGGAATCAGCCACGCCCACCGCTCGCCCTTCGGAATCGATGACATCGCCCCCGTTGTTCCAAACCCACGGCAACCAACCCGGCATCCAGTTGATGAACACATAGCCGTACTGCTCTCCTTTGGTAAGTTGACGCGCCTTTTCTAGGAATTCCTCCCAGGTCCAGCCCGGCTCCGGATACGCAACGCCCGCTTCGTCGAACATTTCCCGGTTGTAATAGACAACCAGCGGGGTGAAATCAACCGGAATCGCATAAAGGGCATCGCCCCGCCGGCCGATATCCACAACGTTTGTATAGTAATCGTTGAGGTTGATTCCTCGTTCGCCCTCAATAAACGGGGTGAGGTCTTTGAGCACGCCGTTATCGATAAAAACTGCGGCACTGCTGGCATCCAAACGAATGACATCGGGTTCTGAATGCGCAACAAAGCTCAGCAAGAGTTTGCGCACGTAATCCTGCGGATTGGGGATTCGCTCCTGCTGGATTTCGACATCGGGAAAGCGGCGTTCGAACTCGGCGAACACCTCTTGTTCGATGCGCATGGCCTCGCTATCATCGCCGGCACCACCCCAGGAAGCGATCCGCAACACGATCTTTTCCTCCGGTGCCGATCTTCCGCACCCGATCAGGCAGAGCGTCAGAATCGCGAGGAGGGGCCAAAATTCCCTTCGCATCAGGCAATACAATACATGTGTTTGAGGCTGAATAATCGCCAAAGCGTTCGATTTTCATATAGATTTCCGATTTGGCGCAGGGGCTTGGTCAAACCTGATACAATGGAAGTTCAGAGTTTCTAGCTTTTCGGAAAGTAACGGGTCCGCACATTCCTCTTGGTCGAGCGTCACTGTCTTCTCTTCTCACAGCTCGAAACCGGAGACACAGAAAGTAATGGCGACCAAAACGTTATACGTTGGCAATATCCCTTATTCCCTCACCGAGAATGCCCTCCAAGAGGCGTTCCAATCATATGGGGCAACCAACCCGCGGATCATCGAAGGACGCGGCTTCGGCTTTGTTGATGTCGAAGAATCCAACTTCGAACAAGCCGTGCAAGATAAGCACGATTCCGAACTCGGCGGACGCAAGCTCGTCGTCAACGAAGCACGACCCCGCACCGAACGACCCCAAGGTGGTGGCGGTGGCGGTGGTTACAGCAGCAATCGCGGTGGAGGCGGCGGCTACAGCGGCGGAGGATACGGCGGTGGCGGTGGCTACGGCGGTAATCGAGGCGGCGGCGGCCGTGGACGCGGCGGCGGTGGTGGCCGCGGTCGCGGCGGCAACGACTGGTAAACGCTACTTGATCGCGCCGGCAAGCATTGCTTGCTGGACGCGATCCTTAAGCGCAAGATAGACCGCGAGCACTGGCAGCATAACCAGCGTGGTGCCCGCAAACAACGCGCCCCAATCACCGGCGTACTGCTGCTGCGATATCAAATCCGCAAGCCCTACGGGCAAGGTTTTGGATCGCAGCAGTAATAATTTGGCGAGGTTGTATTCGTTCCACAACCCGATACAATTAAAGATCACCACCACCCACAATCCGGGTCGAGCCAAAGGCTCCATGATCTTAATGAACAGCTGCCACGGACCAGCCCCATCGATAACCGCGGCCTCTTCTAACTCGCGCGGCAACGCGGAATAAAACCCGTGCAATACAAACACCGTAAATGGCAGGGAATACGCCACGTAGGCAAGAATCAATCCCGGAACCGAATCATCAAGCCCAGCCCGGGCCATGATCAAAAATAACGGAACGGCCGCTAGAAGATTCGGAAAGATCATTCCTCCGGCCACCAACGCAAATATTGCCCCCCGACCCCGGAATCGATGCCGCGCGAGGGCGTGCGCCATCAATGAAGAGAGTGGAATCAAAACGATCAGCGTGCCCGCAACCACCATCAGGCTGAGCCAAAACGCAAGGCCGAGATCTTGCGCCACCCACGCACGGCCAAAATTTTCCCACCGGGGCGGAACCGTAAATGCCCACGGCGAATTCAAAATGTCCTGATTCGATTTGACCGAAGTCAGAAATATCCACACAACCGGCAGAACCACAACTGCCACAAACAGGACCGTGCCGATCGCACCCAAGAACTTTTTCACGGCGCATTCCCCGCCGGATTCTTTCGGAATCCAAGCCACAACACAATCGAAGCGATCGCCGTTGCCGCCATCGTAACCGTTCCGATTGCGGCCGCCCGACCAAACGATCCTTCAATCGTCATGGCCCGGTAAAGCACGTTGAGAAGCGACTGGGTGCGATTGCTCGGCTCCCCTTCCGTCATCACATTTACTAGCCCAAACACGGCGAGTGTCGCAACCGCCAAGTGCACCGCCGCTACCCTTCGCACGGGCCACAGCAACGGCCGTGTGACCTTAAAATAACGGCTTAGACCGCGTGCTCCATCCAGGTTAGCGGCCTCCGAAACTTCGCTCGGAATTCCGCTGAGGCCAGCACTGTAGAGCATGGTGTAGAACCCAAACATCGTCCAACAAAACGCCACCGCAAACACGACGAACGCGGTTTCCGTATCGCCCAGCCACCCGTTATCTGGTCCGCGAAGCCCCAAACCACGCAAGAACCCTACACTCGGATTCACCGCGCTCCGCCAGATGAGCGCCGCCGCCACAACCGAAATCAGATTGGGGAACAAGTAGATCGAACGCAAAAGCCGCGCTCGTCGACCGGTCCCCGCGCACGCATGGGCTAGAACCATGCAGAGCGCGAGCAATATCGGCGCGACCACCACCAACATAACCAATCCATTCCGCACGGCCCACCAAAACGATTCGGTGACCCACAGCTCCCTAAAATTGCCGAATCCGACAAACTCACGCTTGGTCGAAACCCCGGAGAACCGGTAAAACGCCAGCTGAACGGTCTGGGCGAACGGAACGATCACCAGACCAAGAAACAGGATCAGGCCGGGAACCAGCGAAGCCGCAACAAAACCGGGGCGCGGCTTCACTTCACTTGACGTTTGACAATCGCGTCGTTCTGACGCAACAACTCAGCGAACTGCTCACATTTGGCAGCGAACTGTTCGGGACTCAGCTTTCCGTTGAGCATTTCGGTAAGGGCGTCTCCAACATCGTCATAAAATGTGGGATACCACTCTTTCCACTGCGCGGCATACGGCAACTTACTACTACTAAACGCGGTCGCGGCTCCCTGCAGGTAGTCGGGCAGTTCGACATCGTTGCTTCCTTTTATCGCCATCAGAGTCCCTCTTTCTTGCACAAACTGTTTGGCTTTTGGCAACGAAGTTAGGTACTTAAAGTATTCGATGGCATCTTTGGGATTCTGCGCTTTGGCGGGCACAAACCACGGTTCGATCTTGAGCATCACCGCGCTGGGTTCGCCTTTACCATCGCCCAAAACTGGCGCGAGCATAAACGCCATTCGACGCCCTTCGGGCAGCGCATCTTTCATTTCCGAATAGAGCCAGGTTCCGCAGGGAACCATCGCCGCGCGTCGATTGATAAACTCGGCTTGGGCTTCCGTGTGACTCAGCGCGGTTGCTCCGGTTTGGAAGTACCCGGTATCGCGGAGCTCGCGAATCATCGAAGCCGCGCGGACAACCGCCGGCGATTTCCAAGCACCCGGAACAAGGTTCTGACAGTCACGGAATGCCGATTCTCCACCGGCACTGATAATCCACGGTGTCAACATGCAAGCAATCATGTAGTCGGGATATTGGCCCTGATACGTGATTGGAGCAATCCCCGCCGCTTCGATCCGCTGGCACAGCACAAGAAGTTCTTGATACGTCTTGGGCGGAGTCCATCCGTTTTCGGCAAACAGATCAGGGTCGTACCACCAGCCCATCACCGAAACAAAATACGGCATCAAGTACTGTTTGCCCTCGCTTTCGCCGAGTGCCAATACTTCGGGCATAAACGCATCACGCCATTGACCCGTCGTCTCTCCGTAAGCCGGAGCGGCGAGTGCTTCAGAGAGATCAAGTGCTTCCCCATCTTGCACCGCTTTCCATACATCAAAGCGCCAACCCGGATAAGTCAAATCTGGCGGAGATCCCTTTTGGAACATCGGCATGAGCACCTGATCCACCCGCGCATCGGCGGTGACTTTTACCGTCACGCCGGTGTTACTCTTGAATTCTTGAGCCGCTGATTCAAAAAAGTCGCTCCCGTAGCCACCTCTGAACATGGCGAACTCGACCTCCTTCGATTCCGCGCGCGAAGGCTTCTCTCCGCCGGTGCATCCTGCCAAAAGCAGCGCGATGCCGAACAGTCCGAACCAGAGCTGATGACGCATAAACCTGATTAAGTTACCTAAATGGATATCTTGACAATCACCGAATATAACCTTTAAGCTGGAAAACTATGTCTGATTCTTTGATCGCGGCAGTTGCACAGTTTATCGAAACATCGAAAACTCGGCTCGAAACGCTCCGGAATGCAAAACGGCGTGAGGAGCTCACCGCGCTGCTTAACCAGTTGGATGAGCTGGCCGACTCTCCCGAACTATCCGCCGATTCTGAATGGCTCCTATCACATACTGCGTATCGGAATAGTATTGCCGACGAACTGGCCAAGCTTGGTCCCGCTCCGGAATTTTCACACGAGTCCCGATCCATTGCGGAAATAGCCGAGCAGACCGAATCTCCGGTCCAACCGGCAATCGAACCCGTAACCGAAGCGGTTCCCGAACAGATTCTGGCGGAATCGGAACCAGAACCTGAGCCCGAGCCTCTTTCCACCCAACCGCCCGAGCCCGAACCACCTGCGCCAAAGGTTCTCACCGCACGCGAGATCAATAAACGCAAACGGCAGATTGAGTTACTTGAGCGTGAAATTAAAGCTGCGCAAGAAATTGCTCATAAGCTCCTGCGGCGCAATCTGGAATCTCCTGAGCTTCGATTCACCGCGCAACAAGTTGCTGCCAACCTCAACCGGCTCCGAGCTCAAGCCCTCGATTTGGATCAGCCAGAGATCGCCAACCGTGTTCTCCAATCGATCTTGAGCCTGAGAGAATGGAAAGATACCCTCGACTTTGATCTGAGTTTCGTCTACGGATTTTCCAAAGAACATGCACACGCGGCCGAGGATTGGAAAATTCTCCGCGGTTTCTACCAGTGCTTGCTCACCGCGCAATCGGTGCGTAAACTGTTGGAATCCGAGTCCCTCAAAGATGCTTCTGTGACCGCCGCCAAGGAAGTGCTCGCCCGGCTTCGAGCCGGATTTTGCGACCTCAACACCCACTGCGGATTCGCCTTTAAAGAACCCGATCTCGACCAACTCTGTGGAACCGAAAGTCTGGCCAAACGGCCGTGGCCCAAGGATAAAGCGGGCTACATTCGCGAACTTCAACACTTCACCAGCGAAATTGAAAAGCTTTGCGGTCGACTGGAGCGGGAACTCCGCGACACCAGCTTGATCACCGACCTCACCCAAGAACTTGAGCAAACCGACGATCCGAAGCAAGCCATCGAACGCGCACTCCAAGCCGGACTCTCGCCGAAACATGCTCAACTTCTGAGCCTTGCCAAACCGTTTGCCGAGCATCTGCAAGCCACTCGAACCAAAGAGGGTCGAACCCTTGTGACCGCCCTTAATGCCGAACCCAAAAAGAAGGCGGCGCCAGTCCCACCTAAAACCGATCAACCCTTAGCCGCTCAAGAACCGGTTCAACGCCATCTGCGAGGCAAGTCCGTGTTCATCATGGGCGGACTGCCCGACGAAGAAAAACGGCAGGCATTGGAACTTGCACTCGGCACCACCGTGACATGGCCAGAGATCAAGGAAGAAACGGGGCCCGAGCGCGTGATTGAACTTGTGGGCAAACACGATGTCGTGCTTCGGTTCACCCGCTTTTCGCGCCACAACACGAAAATCGTCAAAGATTTCGTCAAGCGGAATCAAAAAGAGTTCATCGACGTGACCGGTGGTCAAGGGGTTAACAACATAGTGCAAAGCATCTTTGACCAAACCGGATTGGGTTCAGCCAGCACACTCCGCAAAGGAAGCCTGTATTTGAACTAAACGCGGAGTTCTCCCCGCGCTCCATTACACGAGGTGTTCGGCCGAAGCTAAATCTTTTAGTAACGGCTCCAACTGATCCTTCACAAACTTGCGATCGATCCGCAGACTCGGAGGAGCCACTTCGGGCGCATCATAAAGGTAATCCTCAAGGAGCTGTTCAAGCAAAGTGTGTAATCGACGAGCCCCGATATTCCCTGCCTTTTCGTTCACTAATGTCGCAAAGTGGGCGATCTCTTCCATAGCACTGGGTTCAAATTCGACCGTGACACCATCTACGCCAAGGAGCAGTTGATACTGTTTGGTAAGCGCATTCTTCGGCTCCTTAAGAATGCGGACAAAATCTTTCTCTTCCAAGCTATCCAGGCGGACCCGGATCGGCAATCGGCCTTGTAGCTCCGGAATCAAATCGCTTGGCCGACTTACGTGGAATGCGCCCGCCGCAATAAACAAAATATGATCGGTATTGACCGGCCCGAACTTGGTGGCCACGACCGATCCTTCGATAATCGGTAGCAAATCTCGTTGAACGCCCTCCCGGCTAACATCCGGACCCTGTCCGCCGCTGGGCATGGCCACCTTATCGATTTCATCAATAAAAATGATTCCGGTCTGCTCCGCTCGTTCAACCGCTTCTTTCACGATATTGGCCTGATCCACTCGGCGTTTTGCTTCGTTGGCGGTAAAGATTTCCATCGCTTCCTTGACCGTGGTGCGCCGATATCCCACCCGAGTTCGGTTTCCGCCCATGAGCTGATTCATGTCCAAGCCCATCTCCTCCATTCCTTGGGGCGTGAACACCTGCAAAAACTGGTTGCCCTGAGGTTCTTCGACTTCCACTTCTACGGTCTTTTCATCGTGAAGTCCGTCTTCTATTTCTTTGCGAAGTTTGGCCAGCCGAGCCTCCCGCTCTTCCTCCGATTCCGGTTGAGTTTCGGCGACCGGGCTGTCTGATTCCTCGCCGAACCAAGCCGTGGGGGTGACAATTGCTGGACGATCATCGAGCAGCGAAACAAGTTGGTCCAATGCCGCCTGCCGCGCCGGAGCTTGAACCTCTTGCACCTTTTCTGATTCCACAAGCCGAACCGCGTTAGCGGCAAGATCGCGGACCATCGATTCGACGTCCCGCCCCACGTAGCCCACTTCGGTGAACTTGGTTGCTTCCACCTTTACAAAAGGAGCTCGGGCCAACTGCGCCAATCGCCGCGCAATCTCGGTCTTACCGACCCCGGTCGGGCCCATCATGAGAATATTTTTCGGCATGATATCGGCCCGCTGCTCTACCGGCAATTGCTGGCGTCGATACCGATTCCGCAGAGCCACCGCCACCGCGCGCTTGGCGTCATCTTGCCCAACAATATATTCATCCAGCCGGGCAACAATCTGGCGGGGCGTAAGCTCTTCGATGGGCAATGACATACCCTCGGTTGTACCTGCGGCCGAACGAACAGAAATGTGCCCTGGGGAAAAAATGTGAATTTTATGTAGACATTTAAGTAGATGTGTGTATACTGTTTCTGAGAGAGACACCGCCATGCTGCTGGAATTCACGGTCGAAAACATTGCTCTGATCACGCGAGCTGATCTGCACCTGGCTCGCGGATTCACCGCGCTCACCGGAGAAACCGGTGCCGGAAAATCGCTCGTCATCGACGCGCTGGCATTAGCCCTCGGCGGACGTGCCGATGCCGAACTCGTTCGTAGCGGCGAGAAAAAAGGCACGGTCACACTATTAGCCGACCTAAGCGACGCGCCAGGCGTGGCCTCGGTGTGCGCGGAACTCGGAATCGAACTTGAAGACGGCCAGCTTCTGATCCAGCGCGACCTTACCGCCGAAGGCCGCAGTACAGTTCGAATTAATGGACGGCCTTCTTCGGTGGGCATTCTCCGACAGGTCGGGGGGCGACTCGTCGACCTCCACGGTCAGCACGACCACCAATCGCTGCTCCAGCCCGATGAACAAATCCGATTTCTTGACGACTGGATCGGACCCGAAGCTGAAGCGATGAGGCAGGAGGTGAGTGACCGGCTCGACCAAGTCTCCAAGTTACGCGCTCAGCTGCGCAACCTACAACGAAATATCGAGCAACGCCGACAAAGAGCCGATCTGCTTCGGTTCCAACTGGATGAAATCGCCAACGCCGCAATCCAGCGCGGCGAAATGGCGGATGCCGAATTCCGCATGGCCCGGCTTAAACATGCTGAGCGGCTTGGTCAAGGCATTGTCCAGCTCCTCGAACTCACGGCTGATGCCGATGGCTCTGCGGTCGAAAAATCTGCCCTCGCTGCCCGCGAATGCGATGCCCTCGCCCGACTCGATCCAAGCCTAGAGCCCAGCGTTACTCTGTTTCGGCAAGCCGAAGCAATTTTGGCCGAAGCCGCCCGCGGACTCCGCGAATATTCGGTTGGCCTTGAGCATGATCCCGAAGCGATCGAGGTCGTGGCAGCTCGGCTCGATCTGTTCGCCCGGCTTCGCCGCAAATACGGCGACACCGAAGAAGCCATTTTTAACTTCGCCGACTCTGCGACCGCGGAGCTTCGTACGCTGGAAACCGACTCCTTTGATCTAGAAAACCTTTCGGCAAGGATCGCCGACGAAGAACTGCAACTAGTGACCATCGTCGACCGACTTTCGACCCTGCGGCAGCAACGATCTTCGGAATTCGTTCACCAAGTCCAGTCGCACATCCGCGATTTGGCCATGGAGCATGCGGTGTTTGGAATCGAATTTGGCCGGATTCCGATCTCCTCAACCGGACAAGACAGCATCGAGTTTCAATTTTCGGCGAATTCGGGCGAGGCACCCCGCGCGCTCCACAAAGTGGCATCGGGGGGAGAGCTCAGTCGAATCATGCTTTCGATCAAAGTTGCCAGTGCTAGCAGCGCCGGAATTAAAACCATGATTTTCGACGAAGTCGACGCCGGACTGAGCGGTCGCGCCGCTGCGATCACGGCTAAAAAGCTTCGACTGCTCGCCGAACACGGTCAGGTAGTGGTGATTTCCCACCTTCCGCAGATTGCTGCGGCCGCTTGGAATCACTTCCGCATCGAGAAGTCAGATGAGCGGGGGCGATCGGTGACCCGCATCGAACGGTTGGAAGGTGAGGATCGAACCGAGGAGATTGCCCGCATGCTTGCTGGTGAGAAAATCAGCGAATCTGCCCTGGCCAACGCCCGGGAACTGATCTGGCCCAAGGCCCGCGCATTGGTATAACGTCACTATGTCCGCAACAACCGAACCGAAGTCGACCGCTCACGGCGTGGTGTGGGATCTAAGTGCTCTTTTTAGCGGCCTCGAAGATCCAAAGATCGCGCAGACTTGGGAGATTGCAAACAAACGCGCGGATGCGTTTGCCCAGAAGTACCGAGGATCGGTGGCGAGCCTTTCCGCATCCGAACTTGCCGAGGCGATTGCCGAGCTTGAAAGTCTCAGCAATGAAGCCGCCAAACCATCAGTCTATGCCGGATTGCGATTCGCCGCGGACACCTCGGACCCCAAGCTCGGCGCGTTCTACCAAGCACAATCCGAAAATGCATCGGCCCTGCGGGTCAAGCTGATGTTCTTCGATCTCGAACTTCAAAAAATGGAGGAGGAGACGGTCGAACGGTTGCTCGCGGACGAGGCTCTGCGCAACTATCGGCACCACATCCGCGTGGTACGGGCTTACAGCCGATTTCAGCTCGATGAACCGCGCGAGGTTCTGCTGGAAGAAACCGCAAATACAGGCATCCGAGCCTGGCAACGTCTGCACGACGAGGTCACAAGCAATCACAAATTTCCATACAAAGATCCGCACACGGGAGAGGCCACCGAACTCTCGCAAGAGGAAGCAATCGATAAGCTGCGCGAATCGGATCGAGCTGTCCGGATAGCTGCCGGAGATGCCATTTCTGCCGGACTTCAGGAACTGGAACGGGTCATCGTGTTCACGTACAACACGATTTTGGCGGACCGCAAGCTCGAAGATCGGCTACGTGGTCTTGAATATCCTGAACACTCTCGACACCTTGCCAACGAACTCGATAAAGAAACCGTCGACTTGGTTATGCGGCTGTGCCGTGAGCGTTCCGATGTCGTGGAACGATACTACGCGATCAAGCAGGAAATCCTTAGCCTCGAAGAACTCACCCACGTTGATCGATACGCGCCGCTGTTCGATTCTAAGGAGGAGATTAGTTGGAACGACGCCCACCGCATTGTCATTGATGGGTTCCGCAAGTTTCATCCAAAACTAGCGGAGGCGGCAGATGAGTTCTTCACCAAAAGGTGGATCGATGCCGAGCCGAGACCGGGCAAAACCGGGGGGGCCTTCTGTTCTTACAACACGCCCGACACGCATCCAGTGATGCTCATGACCTACTTGGGCAAGCTCAGCGATGTCACCACCCTGGCGCATGAGCTGGGGCACTGCGCCCACGCCTCGCTCAGTCGCGTACAGACTCCCTTTAACTACCACGGCACCCTCCCCCTCGCCGAACTAGCCTCGATTTTTGGCGAAATATTGGTGTTCGAAGACCTCGTTGCCGATGCTTCCAACGATGAAGCCTTGGCCCTTTACGCTGAAAAATGTGAAGGCATTTTTGCATCGGTTCATCGGCAGAGTGCTATGTTCCGATTCGAACAAAAGTGCCACAACCACCGCCGTGAACATGGTGAACTTTCACCCGAGACGTTCGGCGAATTTTGGCAAGAAGAAATCCAGTCAATGTTCGGAAATTCCATCGCGCTGGGCGAGCAACATCGCCTCTGGTGGCTCTATGTCGGGCACTTCTTTTTTGCCCCGTTCTACGTGTACGCCTACAGCTTTGGCGAACTCCTTACCCTCTCGCTCTACCAACGGGCGAAGTCAGAAGGGCCCGCTTTTGCCGACAAGTACATCGACGTTCTGACCCGGGGCGGATCGGAAACGCCACACGAACTTATGGCCCGGCTTGGAGTAGATATCCGATCAGAAGAGTTTTGGCAAGGCGGATTTGAGGTTATCGACCAAATGGTCGAAGAATTCGAACGCCGCTGGAATCAGCATAAACAGGAAAAGCAATGAAATCGCAAGAACTCGTCACCACTATGGCCCAACAGTTCACCGAACTGTTCATCAAAGACCTCGAATCGATCGAAGACGGCAAAGAATCCCAAACCTGGGGCGGAGCCACCCGATCGGCCATCGCAATCGCCGCTGAATGTGTTGCCTTCATCCAGCAAAGCACGGCAACCCTAGACCAACCCCAGATTGCTTTCACCAAGGAAGGATACGAGCAGGCCGACGCCGAAATCACTTCCCGAGAAATCGCAATTAAACGGCTTCGAGAAGAAAACGATCAATTCATCCAAAAGGTTAACGGCTTTACGGATGAACAAATGAACGAAGTCATCAATACGCCATGGGGATCGCCCACCAAGCGCGGACAGTTCGCCGCACTTGTCGCCGGACACACGTTCTATCATGATGGCCAACTTAACTACATCCAAACTCTGGCCGGTGACGACCAGATGCACTGGATGTAAGCCGCCACGAAGCCGCTAGGTAACATTCGCAACGCCCTATGATGACCTTCCAGAAACTCATCCGTACACTGGACGACTACTGGGCATCACAGGGCTGCGCGATACTCGAGAGCTACGACGTCGAAGTCGGGGCCGGAACGATGCACCCATCCACGACTTTGCGCTCACTGGGTCCAAACCCGTGGAATGTGGCGTACGTCCAGGCCAGCCGGCGTCCCGCTGATGGCCGCTTCACACTCAACCCGCAACGGAGTCAACGGTATTTTCAATACCAAGTGCTCATGAAGCCGAGCCCTCAGAACATCGTTGACCTCTACCTCGGATCGCTCGATGCGCTCGGATTCGATACTAAAAAGAACGATATCCGTTTGGTGGAAGATGATTGGGAATCTCAGGCGGCCGGAGCCGCTGGAGTCGGTTGGGAAGTCTGGCTGAATGGCACCGAAATCAGCCAGTTCACGTTCTTCCAACAAATGGGCGGTATCGAATGCGATCCCGTCTGCGCCGAAATCACCTATGGACCCGAACGTCTTTGCCTCATGATGAACGGCCAAAATTCTTTTTGGGATGGGCTCATGTGGTCGGATACGCTTTCCTATCGAGAGGCCGAGTTCGATGCGGAGATGCAAAATAATCTCTACAACTTTGAGGTGGCCGATACCGACCTTTTACGAAAGCTCTTCGACCTCTACGAAGCCGAATCCAAGCGAGTCATCGAAACCGAGGTCATGTTCGACTCCGAGCGGAGAATTTTGCAACTCGGAACACCTACCGGAGAGTCACCGACCGCCGAATCGCTGGTCTACCCGGCCCTAGATCTTGCCCTCAAGTGTAGCCACATCTTCAACCTCCTCGATGCGCGTGGAGCTGTGAGCGTCACCGAGCGAGCGCAGTTCATCAATCGGATTCGAGCCCGAATCCGGGCATGCTGTCTTAAGTACGTTGAACAATACAAAACGCCTACCGCCGCGACTTCAAAAAAGTAAATCTCAAAGCAATCTGGTGCCCGGCGCGGGACTCGAACCCGCACGACCTTGCGGTCAACGGATTTTAAGTCCGCTGCGTCTACCATTCCGCCACCCGGGCTTGGCGTTAAGCAGTATACAACCGGGACCCGGCGGTCCGGTCCCTGCAATGGTAGGCCCTGGCAAGTCATAATCTCACTTCGGTCTCCGAATGCATGCGTGCGCTCGGCGGATCACCTACGCGAGGCTCCCCATGGCGAAAAAGAAAGGCGAAAAGCGCGAGATCATCCGTCTCGTTTGCACCGAAGATAACAAGCATTACGTTGTCACTACCAAAAACAAGCAGAACACCGAAGGCAAACTCGAACTCAACAAATACAATCCGCGCCTACGGAAAGTCACCCTGCACCGAGAAAAGAAGTAAAAGAGGCGAAACTCAATGGCTAACCCAAAACGCAAACACTCCCACGCTCGTGGCGCCAAGCGACGAACTCACTGGAAGACCTCGCTCCCCGAGCTGAGCGAAACGAAGAATGTCAACGGCGAACCGCTGCACGTGCGACACAACGCATCGCCCGATGGCTACTACAAAGGCCGACGGTTGCCCGGTTACAAAGACAAAGAGTAACCTCCTCGCTGGGCTTCGCAACCAAATATCCCCTTCCAGTAACGGAAGGGGATATTTGATTGTCGGACGACCCAGATCGCTCAACTCACCGGAACGTAGACCTGATACGTGAACTGAAGCGTACGCTTTTCGCCCTTGGCGAGTTTCAATCGCCACTCTGCAATGCTAGTGGCGTTCACCTGATTCAACCGTTTAGCCGATTTCGAAACAGCCGCCCCACCCGATTCGGTGATTTCGCCTTCCACAATTTTGCGGATTCGCATATCCACCTCGTTTGACTTCAAATTTGTGAGTTCCACCGTTCCCCGCACCGTTACCAAGTCCCAACGCGGATTGCCGTACTGATCCTTAAGCACGCCCCGTTGCCGGGCAATCTCTTCTTCCCGCGATTCGGCCACAATATCCAGGGCCTTTGCGATATCCACGCTGGCTTCAGTTCCCGGCGTGGTGTACTTAAGCTCATCCTCTCCCAGCATCTGGCCGTTCTGGACAACAAGCGCAGTTCCTGTGGTCCACGGAATTTTCGAGCTGTTATCGAACACGATCGAATGCCAAATATCCAACTTCGATCGGTCGAAATCTTGGATTCCGCCGCTTACCGTACTTGTAGGAAGATCGAGCGTGTAAAGATGCCGATAGGTACTCTCACTTTGGAACAAGATAAACGCGCCCCGCTCGTCTTTTTTGAGCGTTACCGCTTTGAGAGGAGTGAAGAAAAGGTCTTCGCCGGAAAAACCTGTGCCCGCTACCGGAGTGAAACTTTCAAACGCCGCATCCGCACTCTCGCGGCGTCCGTACACTTGTTGGTTCGCCGCCGGAGCCATCGCCATCGGAGCTTGTTTTAACAGGTAACTGAAGGTCAGCGGATCCCACTGGCCCAGGTATTCAATGTTCGGGAATCCGGTCACCAACCGAACATCTACGCCGTCCAGGTCATCTAGATCGTTTACAATCGTCGCTTTAGCCGTCATCTTAAGCTGCTGCGGATGCGTAATATCCAGCAGATACGCGGGAGTCCAAGACATGCCGGACTGTAACGCCATGATGTTCACTTGCGAATTCGGAGTGGCCTTGATCCGCAAGACCGGGACCTCAACTTTCGATGTTTCAACTCTGGTCCAAACTAAATCGCCCGATCCCTTAAAACTACCAATGGTCGAAAGCTGAACGAACATTCGCTCCCCTGAAGGTAACTCGATCACCGCCAGCTGCGATTTGACTTCGATGATTTTCCCCGTCACCTGCTCCCAGGCCGTTTGGTTGAACCAGGTGATCGTCATGGATTTGCCCTTGTTGAGAGCAAGTGCTTCGCCCACTGACCCGGCCGGAATGGATTTTGTCGATTCTTCTTCGGTGGTAGTCGCGACCACGCTGTCGATTCGGGCCGATTGATGGCCGTAAACCCAAAGCGTGCCAGTCACCGCAATCGGTGGAGATTTCACCAAAACCTCTCCACTTGCCGGAACCGAAACTTGACGAATTGTTACGGCATAACCGTTCTTGAAAATTGTGGCATCGACCAACTTTGCGTCCACCGGCGCAGAAGCAGGCGCCAGGAGCATCGATGCGGCAACCAGTGTGCTAAGTACCATTCTGTTGCAAACCTTGCCGAAACGATGTCCGGCTTACATACTAACGCCTCAGCAATCGTTTCGATTCAGCGGGTCCGGCTGGCTCGCCATCCGGCAATCGATTCGCAGCATTCATTCACGATCGCCGCCGCCCGCTCTGCTTCTTCAACCGTCGAAGGCAGGCCGAAGGTGAACCTCAAGCCTTCTTTGGCCTCTTCATCCGAATATCCCGCGGCAATCAGTACGTGGCTGGGGTCGATGCTTCCGCTACTGCAGGCCGCGCCGGTGCTCGCGGCCACGCCCTCTCGATCCAGTCTGATTAGCGCGGTCTCGGCATCCACGCCCGGATACCGGACATGGCAATGGCCAGCTAGAAGCGGGGCTACGGTGACCGATCGCACGAATCCGTTGGAAAGCCGCGTTTCAAACGCATCGCGCGCGGATCGCACCGAAGCGCGCCAATCGGTTCGGTGCGAGATTTCCTGAGCCGCAACCCCGGCACCTACGATCCCCGCGACATTCTCGGTTCCGGCTCGAACTTCCCGTTCTTGTCCGCCGCCCAGCACCAGCGGCTGGGGCTTTACTCCGCCTCGTGCGTACAGGATTCCCACCCCTTTCGGACCGTAAAACTTATGCGCGGCAAGAGTCACCAGATCGGCTTGAAAATCGTCGACTTTCCAATCCCCGGGAAAAGTTTGCACGGCGTCGCAGTGAAAAAATGCCTGATACTTCCGGCAGAGTGGTCCGATCTCTTCTACCGGATTGTAAGAACCGAGTTCGTTGTTCGCGTGCATTACGCTCACGAGCGCGGTGGCATCCCCCACGTTTCGATGCATCCAGTCCAGATCGACCACGCCTTCTCGGTTCACCGGTGCAAGTTTGACTTTAAAACCGATTCGCTCCAAAAATGGCTGCGTGTTAAGCACGCAGTGGTGATCGGCCGAGGAAAGCACAACTTCAAATCCACCGAATTGATCTCGTGCGCTGAGTGCGCCGCCAATCACTGCTAAATTGGCTGCCTCCGTTCCGCTTGAAGTAAAGATCACTTCACCAAAAAGACAACCCAGCAGATCGGCAAACTTTTCGCGCGATTCATCCATCGCCGCTTTAGCGGCGCGGCCTTCGGCATGCAGGCTGCTCGGATTCCCATAACCCATGCGAAGCCACGGCTCCATCGCCGCATGGGCTTCGGGCAAAAGCGGAGTGGTGGCCGCATAGTCGAGGTAAATCCGGCTCATGTATTAATCGCCAAGTTCAAAATGAGAATCGTTCCGTTGTGGCACGCATGCAACACGATCGAAGGGATGAGCGACCCGGTCTGGCGAGCCAGGATTGCGCTGGAGATTCCGATCATTGCCAAGCTTGGCCACAACAATGGACCTTGCGGATGAATGATGCTGAACATCACGCCGCCCACAATAATCCCTACGGCTGGACTCCGTAAGACTTTGATAAGGGCCGGGGTCAAAACCCCCCGAAACATAATCTCCTCAACGATCGGGGCCGCCACCGCCGCAACAAAGAACAAGGCAAACACCTGTCCCGCCCCCGAATTCGACAACAGCTCTTCAATCGCCTGATGACGCGGTACAGGAAGTGATTCACGAAACGGAAAGAGTGGCAACATCATAGCCATCGCAACCGGAAAATTGGCGGCAAACCCCGCAATCCCCCACAAGACCAAGCCCGGCAGCCCTTTGGTTCGGCCCAGTAGGCGTTTAGCGGAAAACGATTGGCCGCGAATCGGCATCGTGCCAAAGAACGGGGCCATGGCCACCATTACCGCCATGAGTCCAACGTTGAGCCACGTGCTGTTGATCTGCGCCGCTTGGCCAACGATCTCCACAAATAACATCAGCAAGATGAAAAATCCCAAATAGACAAAAAATCGGCCCGCATGCCGATCGGTTTCCGGTGGCGAAAGATCTTCTTGGTAACCGGCGTTCGGCAGCTTTCCGGTAAGTTTCAGCACCAGATAAACCAAAAAGAGAACGATTCCGCCCAGGAATGCACCCGCCAATAGCAGTATCGCCGTAATCAGCAGGGCCGGATTAGCCTGGATTCCCAGAGCGGAGATGGGCACGGTTTCCGCTTCCGGATGCTCAACCAGATAGCGTGCCGCCCGCGCTTCTATGGAATCTCCCTCGATCTGCGCGGCATCGTGCAGGATTCCTGAAAATGCCTCACCCAATACAATCGATTGTTCGCTTTCGCTGAGTAGCAGTCGATCTAAAGCCACCGAACTCCGCTCCGCTCCGCGCACGGACTGCGCCGTCAGAAGCAGTGCGGCGGCTTCATCGGAATTTTGAGCGATCGGTTCTAACCTTCGCTCCAACGTAATCAAGTTCTGATCTGGGTTGGCACCGGGGATCGATGCGGCACCTGACTGCTCGGCCTGCTTTTGTAAATTTTCCGAAATCAGGCGGAACTTAAGGAGCGATTTGAGTTCAGTGCGCTCATTCGTAACGCTGACCGGTTCACCCGGCTTCGGCCACTCCAGCGCACTGAATCCGATCGCAAAATAGGCCAAGAACACAATCGACAGCAACAGCCAAAGCCACCGGAGCCGAGGAGTCGGGGGCGGGGGCGCGGCGATCGGTTCCAGTTGTTCGGACATAGTTCAGGCCTCGGCGAGCGTATGCTCCCCGTTTTGGGATTCCTGCACAGTTTACGGCAACGCGCGACCGTATAATAAGGGATAGTAGACATGGAGCTACCATTTACGCGCGATGAATCGTTGCGCTGGCTGTTTTTGGACTTGAACGCATACTTTGCCAGCGTTGAACAAGCTGAGTCCCCCGAACTGCTTGGCCGACCCGTCGGCGTGGCTCCCACTCCCGGCGATAGCGCAACCATTATTGCCGCCAGTTACGAAGCCAAGCCTTACGGGATTCGTACCGGAACCAAGGTCGGCGATGCTCGGCGGCTTTGTCCGGATATTGAGATTGTCCCTGCTCGTCCGCCCCTCTACGTCCGTTATCACGAGCAGATTCTTAACGCCGTCCAAACGGTACTCCCCATCGACAAAGTCTGCAGCATCGATGAACTCAGAATCCGGTTGCTCGGAGAAGAGCGCGAACCAGAACGGGCCATCCAGATCGGCCAGCGGATTAAAGCAGTTATTCGCGCTGAGGTTGCGCCTTCGCTCACCTGTAGCATCGGGGTCGCCCCAAATGCTTGGCTCGCCAAACTCGCCACCGAACTCCGCAAGCCCGATGGATTCGAAATCATCCATGCGCACGAGCTTCCCGACCGCTTGCGAACGATTGCCCTGACCGAATTTTCCGGAATCAATCGCCGGATGCAGGCACGTCTGATGGCCGCCGGAATCTTCAATGGAGACGATCTGATTGCTGCATCACCAGAAGAGCTCAAGCGTGCCTTCGGTAGCGTAATCGGCGAACGGTGGTGGTATTTGCTCCGCGGCTACGATCTGTCGGTCGATACGGAATCGGGCAAATCGCTTGGCCACTCGCACGTGCTTCCGCCAGAACTACGGAACGATGCCGGATGTCGATCCGTGCTCCTGCGATTGACTCACAAGGCAACCGCCCGTCTGCGGGCAAAAGGATTGTGGGCCACTCACCTCTCAATCAGCGTGTCCGGTCGGCGCCCATGGCGAGCAGAAAGCCGGATTCCGCCCAGCCAAGATGCGCTTTCCATTGCTGGGGTCATCGATCGGCTATGGGCCACCCGCGATTTCTCCGCTCCGCTCAAGATCGGGATCACTTTTACCGGACTCCAAAGTTCAGGCGATGCCACCGGATCGCTATTCGAACCACGGCGGAACCTGGCCGAACTTGGCCGGGCCGTCGATACAGTTAATCAAAAATTCGGCAAGAACGCCGTCTATTTGGCCGCGCTGGATTCAGCCAAAGAAGCGGCCAGCGAAAAGATCGCCTTTAACAAAACGTGGCTATTTAGCGAGGGCAAAGGCGATAACGACTCCGAAGAGTGATCCGCAGGACTCCGGCAAGCGGAATCTAGTACACTGCCAGTACCATGGCCACGACGCTGGAGCAATTCATTGCCAAGCTGGATCAAGCGGTCGCCCTTTCCGACGTGAACGAGCGATGTCAACAGGTCAAATCCCTTTTAGAACAGACTTTCCGTAACAAGGCGGATATTTTGGGAACCGAGTTTTGCGAACCCGCACCTGAAAAATATGCCCGCCGACTGGTCCACCGTGATCCCGAAGGCCGTTACTCGGTCGTCGCCATGGTGTGGGATATCGGCCAAGGCACTCCTTTGCACGACCATGACGGAGAGTGGTGCGTGGAATGTGTCTACCGAGGACTCATCCGTGTGACTTCCTATGATTTAGAGGGATCCCCCGCGGCACCGATCGTTTCTTTTTCCCCGCAAGAATCGATTCTTGCCGGCGAAGGCGAAGCCGGTGCTTTGATTCCGCCTTACGAATATCACACGATCGAAAACGCCCTTACGGATAGCCCCAGCGTGACCGTTCACGTGTACGGCCACGAGCTCACCCACTGCCACGTTTTCGTTCCCGAGGGGAATGGATACCGGCGCGAAAGTCGAAATCTCTGCTACACCAGTTGAGTTCCGCCCGAGCCACTGTTTCTGCATTGCCAGGGCTGGGCGTGTGTGTAGCCCTCGCACTGATTGCAGATGGGCTGAGCCGACTTCCGCTTTTTAAAGACCAGTTGCGCATGAGCGGGCTATTGCTTGTCATCTTGCTGGGCATCGTGGTCGCAAGTGTTATCCGGATACCCGAATCGTGGATTCCCGGACTCAAAATTGCCCAAAAGCCGGTCCTTCGCTGGGCGGTCGCGGGGCTTGGGTTTCGCCTTACGCTTCAAGAAATCGGCCGCATCGGCGGATCGGGCCTTATCATTGTCGTTATCTGCGTTGCGGCGGCATTTGCCGTTGGCTATGCCTTCTGCCGCATGGTGGGGCTCAATCGGAACATTGGCCTCTTACTTGCCACCGGCGGCAGCATCTGCGGAGCGTCTGCGATTGTCGCCGCCGATTCCGTAGTTGAAGCCGAAGGCAGCGATGTGGCCGTCTCGCTCGGCATCATTACTCTATGGGGCACCGTCGGAATCTTTCTTTTCCCTTGGCTCGGCGAACTTCTTTCTTACGGTAACGCTACCTACGGCATGCTCTGCGGCGTTACGCTTCACGAAACCGCTCAAGTTGTGGCGGCGGCCAGTAGCATGTCCCCGGCTGCCGTAGATGCCGCGACCGTCGTAAAACTTGTCCGGATATGCATGCTGGCTCCGATCGTGTTCGGAATCGGCTGGTTTATCCGACGAACCACCCAGGCCGAAGCAAAAGCCAAGGTTCCGCTTGTCCCCTGGTTCCTAGTAATGTTCTGCGTATTCTCTGCGGTTGTGTCGATAGGCGGGCCAAGTGTCACCCAGTTTACGAAGATTTACGTTCAGCCAGTAGTGGCAATCCTGCTCGCGGTCGGAATGGCGGGCGTGGGACTCCAGACCGACGTGCGCGATATCTGGAAATCAGGCTGGCGCGCCGTGACCGCTGGACTAGTTCAGTGGATCGTGCTCGTTGTTCTCGCGATCGGGCTTATCCAGGCCTTCGGAATCCGCGGCTAGCCGATCCGTTCGCGACCCATGTACGGATGCAACGCCGCCGGAAGATCGACTTTGCCATCCGGCCGATAGTACGACTCCAGTAAAGCCGCCAGTAGCCGCGGCACCGCCAACCCCGATCCATTGAGAATATGAACAAATTCCGGCGAAGCCCCGGGTTCCGGTCGATACCGGATGTTGGCTCGCCGTGCCTGGAACGCCTCGAAGTTCGTACAAGAGCTCACTTCGAGGTATCGGCCTTCCCCGGGTGCCCAAACTTCGACGTCATAACACTTGGCTCCCTTGTCGCCCATATCCCCGGCGCACAACAGTAAGACCCGATAGTGAAGCCCGAGTTCTTGGAGCACTGCCTCGGCATCCCCGGTTAAGACTTCGAGCTCATCGTAGCTGGTGGAAGGTTCGACGAACTTGACGAGTTCAATTTTGTCGAACTGGTGCATCCTGAGGATTCCCCGCGTATCGCGACCGGCGGCCCCGGCTTCGCGCCGGAAGCACGGCGTATATGCCGCGTATTTAACCGGAAGGTCAGCTTTTTCCAGAATCTCATCGCGGAGAATGTTGGTCACCGGAACCTCGGCCGTCGGAGCGAGCCACAAATCATCGCTGGTGCGATAGAGATCATCCGCAAATTTCGGCAAATTTCCGGTGCCCACCAGACTTTCGGTAAGAATCAGTGCGGGTGGATAGACTTCCTTATAGCCGCGTTCGACCTGGAAATCGAGCATGAAATTGATCAGTGCCCGGACGAGCTTGGCCCCCTCTCCCGTGTACACCACAAAACCCGACCCGCTGACCTTGGCCCCGGCCTGGAAATCGATGAGCCCGAGTTCCGCGGCAATCTCATAATGGGGTTTAAATTCACCTTCTGGTTGACTTCCCCAGCTTCGAACTTCGATGTTTTCTTCCGGCGTGAGCCCATCCGGTACCGATTCGTGCGGAAGGTTTGGTAGTTGCAACTCTAACTCACGGAGAGCTTGGTCCAGCTCTCGTTCCTTAGGCTCCATCTCCTTGATTTCGGATTTCAACCGGGCGGTGGAAGACTTTGCCTCTTCGGCTTCGTCTCGCTTCCCTTGCTCCATCAGCTGACCAATGGTCTTGCTGATTCGATTCGATTCCGCCTGCATCGATTCTAAATCGCGCACGACGGCACGCCATTCCGAATCCAGTTGAAGCAACTCATCGACCGGTGCTTCAATACCTTTGCGACGTGCACCTTCGCGCACGAGGTCAGGTTTTTCACGAATAAGCTTCCGGTCAAGCATGGCAAAATCTACCTGCCTCGGCCCATTCTCGCTTAGTCTTCTGTCTCAACCTGCGGCTCAGGATTCTGGCGCGGGCGCGGATAAAAACCAATTCGCGTGATTCGTCTTTGGGCCGCTTGCTCCACGCGGAATCGGCCAATTTCGAGCTCAACGGTATCGCCCAGGCCGGCGGTACGACCCAGTTTTTCCACAATGATTCCGGCCAGACTCTCGGTGGTGTAAGTCTCTTCCAATGCCGGATCGTAACCGAGATATTCCAGCAACTCGTCGTAGCGAACATCGGGTCGCAAGCTGATCCTTCCCGGCGAGGTGCGCTCGATGGCCGGACGCTCACTCTCCATGTGATCTTCCATATCACCGAAAACTTCTTCGATAATGTCTTCGAGTGTGACCAGCCCTTGGGTTCCGCCATACTCATCCTGAACGATGGCGATCTGCGATTTGGTTTCGCGCATGATTTCAACCAATCGGTTAAGGGTTAACGATTCCGGGACATAAACCGGCTGGCGGACAATCCTTTCAAGCGAAAAATCAGGATCATTTAGGTGGCACACAATATCGTGGAGGTAGGCAATGCCCACTAGGTCATCAATATCGCCGCGGCAGATCGGAATCCGGGAATGAGGAATCGCCGGGATTTTCTCCAAGACCTCCTCTTTGCTCAGGCTCACATCCAGCCACTTGATATCCAGCCGGTGGAGCATGGCGTCTTCGGCATCAAGTTCATCTAATCGGAGAGCTTTTGTCACAAAATCGGCGTGATTTTCGTGCATGCCCCCGCCTTCTTCGCCCGCTTTGATCAGGTAGTAAAGTTCCTCGCGAGAGATAACGGCTTCGGCACCATCTGTCGGCACGCGCATCGATTTAAGTACCAGCTGACCGGAGGTCTGGAATAACCAGATCACGGGCTTGAGCAGAATCACCAGAATCCGCAACGGGCCGACCACAAATCGCAAGGCCGATTCCGGATTTTGTAAGGCGAGATACTTGGGAACTAACTCGCCCAAAACCACCAGTGGATAGCTGACAATAACAATGCTTACAAAGCTGACCAGCCAAGGCGGGATTCCGGCGGGGAATATCGGTGCAATCACACCGCTTAGCCAAGGTTCGAGCACCGCCCCAATGGCGATGCCCAGCAAGGTGATCATCACCTGAGTGCCCGCCACAAACCTCGTTTGCTCGTGGATCGCCTTGAGAGCTAGCCGATCGATCGGATTGCCTTTTTTGGCCGCCGGAGCGATCTTGGATTCCCGAGCAGAAACGATGGCGTACTCGGCCGCAACAAAAAATGCCGAAGCCGCAATGAGCAGCAACCCGGCGATCGGGACAAGGACATCGTTCATAGACGGCCCGAATAAAGAGAGAACGTCGGCGAGATCCGTATCGGAACGGGGTCGGCATTCATTGCGCGCCGCTATTTTATCTCAAAGTGAGCAATCGACCCCGATTTGACCCTGTGACAGTCCGCTTTAGATGCATCGGCAAGGCGTAAACCGTCACAATGGAAGTTAAGTGGACCCAACCCGCTCCGAATTTTTGTTCATGGATACCCCGCTCACAAAAGCGGTGTTTTATGTTGGGACCGCCATCAGCCTCGCCATCATGGCTTGGCAGTTCTTCGGTTCGGCCCGCTACTGGCGACGCGGCAAGAAAATCACCTGGAAGCCCGACTACCTCAGCGGAATCCTCACCTTTGTTCTCGGCCAGCGAAAGGTTATGGGATCGCGCCCCAAGGAAGGCGCCCCCCTCCACCTTCTGATCTTTTACGGATTCCTCGCGCTCTTTCTGGCCACCACGCTACTGGCGATGGCCGGATACGCCCCGCTGATCGGAATCCCCAACTGGCACCGCGGAACCTACTATCTCATCTACGAGTTCACCTTCGATGCCCTCGGCCTTTTGTTTGTGGCGGGTGTCATCTGGGCACTTGTGCGCCGATACCGGATCGCGCGCGAATCCACCCCGCCGATGCCCGATCCGGCAACCGGCAAGCTTAACCGATCCGCCACCACCATCACCAGCGAATGGCACGATTTCGCCATCCTCTATCTCCTGCTGATTCTCGGCGTGAGCGGATACGTGCTCGAAGCCGCCCGGATTGCCGCCGACCCCAAACCGTGGGATGGCTACAGCTTTGTGGGATATTCGATCGCGCAGCTCATGCCGGGGCTGGAACCGCAGGGTTACCGCCTGATCTGGTGGCAGCACGTGGTATGGGTGTGGCTGTTTTTCGCCACGATTCCGCAAATGCGGATCAAGCACATCTGGAACGCCACCTTCACCGCCGCGGGCCGACCCGATGCGCCGATGGGCCAGCTTCCGGTTGTCGAAGAAGAACAGATCGCCGCCGGCGAGCAGGTCGGCGCCGCCTTCGCCCGCGACTATTCGCGCTGGCACCTGATGTCGCTCGATGCCTGCATGTCGTGCGGAAGGTGCACCGAAGTCTGCCCCGCCTACAACGTCGGCAAAGTGCTTGATCCCAAGCAGGTCGTCCAAGATACGCGCCGCGCCCTGCGAACCGGCGAGCCCGTTGCCGCCGCCGTATCCGAAGAAGCCCTCTGGCAATGCACAACCTGCAACGCGTGCGTCGAAGCATGCCCCGTGCTCATTCGACACGTGGACATCATTGTCGATGCCCGGCGGAACCTCGTCGGCGAAGGTCAACTCACCGGTACGGCGACCGCGCCCCTTCGCCAAATCGCGGGAACCGGATCGGCATGGGGGCAGGCACAATCCGAACGCGAAGCCTGGATGGAAGGCCTCGAAATCCCCTTGGCTCGCGAAAGCTCTCAGTTCGATATCCTCTTTTGGGTGGGCTGCGCCGGAGCCACCGATCCCGGTGCGATCCGCGCGACCAAAGCCTTCGCATCGCTGCTCAAAAAAGCCGGGGTCAACTTTGCCTGCCTCGGGGCGGAAGAAGTGTGCACGGGCGACCCGGCCCGCCGGATCGGCGACGAGGCCACGTTCCAAAACCAAGCCTCGCAGATCGTTCAAATGCTGTTGAAATACAAGGTCACGCGGGTGGTCACCGCGTGTCCGCACTGCATGAACACGCTGCAAAACGAGTACCCCGACTACGGTTTGGAAAATGTCGAAGTTCTGCACCACACCCAGCTGCTGGCCGATCTCATCGCGCAGGGTCGGCTGAAAACCGCAACCCCCGCGCAAGGAAGCGTTACCTACCACGATCCCTGCTATCTGGCCCGGATCAACAACATCAGCGACGCCCCCCGCGCGCTGCTGGATGAAGAAACCGATTACGATTCCAACACCCCGCTGTTGCTTCGCGTCATCGGCAACGATCTTCCCGAGACGCGCCGGATTGCCGAGCCCAAGCATCACGCCAAAAAGACCCTCTGTTGCGGCGCAGGCGGAGGTCGAATGTGGATGGAAGAAGAACCGGATCAGCGACCAGCAAACCGCCGGGTCGAAGAACTGTTGGCCACCGGTGCCGACACCATCGCCGTCGCTTGCCCGTTTTGCCGCATCATGCTCGATGCCGGAATCGGCCAGACCGCGGATTCAAACGTAAACCTGGTCGATTTGGCCGAACTGCTTAACGAGGCCAATCCGTGATCCGCGCGGTGGGGATCGACATTGTTAGCGTTGCGCGCATCGAAAAGCTTCTCCAAAATCCGCGGTTTGCCCCCCGCATCCTCACCGAATCCGAGCGCGCGCATGAACTTTCCGCCCCCTACGTGGCCGGTCGATGGGCCGCTAAGGAAGCGGCTAAAAAATGCGTTCCAGAACTGAGCAGCTGGCACGAGATCGAGATTTTGAATCAGCCGAGCGGTCAACCGGTCGCGAAGAGTTTGCGGATTCCGGCGGGGCACCGCCTCTGGGTCAGCATCAGCCACGAGCGAGAGTTCGCCACCTCGGTCGCGATTTTGGAGGACTAGTATCGTCAGTACTCTACGATCTCTCGCAGTTGAATCGAGGATGCTTCTAACACATCTTCACGCCCGTACTTATCGATTAACTTTAACGTCAAGCGAGTTGAATTGATATCCCATTGTAAATCAACGAAAGTATCTATGAATCTCGAAAAGGTGTATTTACGAACATTGAAGCCTTTAAGCTCAAGCATTACTGATCGGCCTTCGCTGCAGGTTGCCGACAGCAAGTACACAATCTCCTGAGACGTACCCTGATCAACGAACACCCGCTCAAAAACATGCATTGGACAGTAGTTTAGCAGTTTGCTTGCATAACTCATGTCACGATAATCGAATACGGTCTTGGGCACTGGCAAACTTGCACGTTGCGCAATATTGCCATATTGATCCCACTGTGCCACGAGTTGGATCGCGCATTCGGCGCACCGGACAGTGAGTTCCCCGAAATCGCTCAATTCTAAATTGACAATCAATGCATATTGATCTCCAACAAATGTGCTATCAAGGATCCAATCTCCAACAAGAGTTAACATCTGATCCCGGTGCAATTCTTTGCCCTCTTTGAGCACGGCAGCATTTGAGAATTTGATCTTCCCGAGGTATCCCGCCGTGTTGTCAAGCAGAAGTTGTTCGTACACTATCACAAATCCGGCTTCGATGGGCCTAACCTCTAAGATGATAAAGTCATGCCAGTACTCGCCGTTTCCGGGGAGCAAACCCGCCTTGAGCACTTCGTCGCAGTTGTAACGATTCATATCAAGTAAAGCTACAACTTGGAAGAGTCAGTTAAAGTCACCGACTTGTTCGACCACTTGAGCTCCATGGATTACGATACCGTGGCGTGTGAACGAACATAAACTCTTCGAGTTCTTGGATCGCTTTCGGGGAAAGCTTGTAGGATGTCCGTGGCGATTTGACCACAAAGTCGCGATCAACAAAGTACACCTCGTCCCCAAACTCAACCTTCATTCGGATGCCGAGCTTCCTTATCGTCTGATAATGCCCGCTGCTGTCAAGAATCCGCTTGAGGGATTCACGGTCTGCGGTTAAGAGGGAAGTAATATCAAAGGTTTGTTCGATGGACGCTTCGGTTCGTTCCGGGTCGATATCCGCATCAAACGGAAGTCCATGCGCCTTAAAAGGTTCGGGTTGGACTTCGCTTTGATGAATGGCCAAAGCGCATACGGCACAAACAATGGCGATCGCGGCTGATTTCATAATGTCATCACTAACTGTTCAGGAACTTCTCCCTTTACGACGTCATTCTTTGGGGGCTTGGACGTAAAGCACCTGTAATGTCTTAACTGACAAATGAACCGATCCGGAAACCGCATTCTCCGTTACGGGCATCTCGGAATCATCTCCGGCCGTCGGGCGATAATCAATCACGTACCGATCTCCCCGAACACCTAACGATATCGTGTAGTAGGCAATGTTGCGATATTTAGGTTCGAGCTTTGTCGAAAACGCCTCCCATCCCGTGTTGATCGCCATCACTTGCCGACCGTCAACCACCTGACTATCGCTCGCGATTTGATCTTGTGCACTCAACCCCAACGCGAGTACCCCAACGGCGATAGCGGCAAGTTTCATAGAGTCGGTTATACCCATTGCCTCTCCCGCCCGCGATCTCAGCGCAAGAACTCTCTGCCGCAAAGGCGCCCGAACGGCGGGCCATGCCCCAATTCTTAACCTGCTTTAGCAAACCGCGATACATTCGCTGATGATGAAGCACTTCACGCTCGCCGCGTGCGCGGGTTTGGAGGAATTTCGGGCCCCTGACGGGTTAGAGCTTGGAGTTAGATGAACTCGTGCTTGAGAGCCCTCGCCGCACCTTCGCTTACATGGATATGCGGATGGTTCGTAAGTTTCCGCAGTTCGTGCGCCGCTCCTTCATCCCCCTCTTCCCACAGGCACGCTAACAAGCCGACGCGGACAATGGGATTAGTCTCGGACTCCATTCTTTCTTTAATATGCGAGAGAGCTTGCTTCGGATCAAGGTAGTAAAGATGCGCAAACGCGTCTCTTCTTAAGTAGGGATTTTCGTCGGTTAAGAACCGTTTTATCAAAGGCGTCGCCTTAGTTCCACCGATCAATGCTATGCATTGGAGCGCGGTAAGTTGAATCGTATCATCTGAATGGGCCAGGAAAGGACGGTAAAAGTCCACGTCAGCCTTCAGCGCGACGTTGGCAAGCTGCTCCAAAGCTTCGATCCGATTGTACTTTCCACCCCAAGATGCGATTGCTTTGAAAAGGAAACGTTTCTCCCAAGTCTCCAACTCTTGTGAATCAGCAATTTGCAAAACAAGTGACCCATCAATTCCGGAGCCATCGACAATCCGGCGACCAAACTTAGCCAACTCACTCATTTTACACTATGCAAGATATCTGCTCTTATTTGGGAAAGGATTGCAAGTGCGATAATAAGGCATACTAAGGTTGCTGTCGTCAAGATAGCGCAAAGAATCCAGAAACCAGTTCCTGATCCATTATCTCTCAATCTCACTTGACCACCAAGTCAGCCATTCTATAGATATCGATCGCAAAGAGAAGGCAATAGTAAGCCAAGCCGATAATCAGCAACTGCCCAATACAGCAGTAAATGGCCACTATCCTCACCATCAAGCTCATCGAGCACCTACAACATCACGAAATGTCTGCGGTCGATAGTATGACTGCATGCGCAGCATCATAAATCCACGAAAAAGTGCCCGAAACATCGGACATCGACATGGGACGGCCCGCCTTGTCATAGGCAATCATAGCATCGAGTAGACCGCTATCATAACAGAAGTCTGCGCCGAAAGCAACGTATTTTTGAAGAATTTCAGAAAGTTTTCCAAACGTACCGAAACGGGCCAGGCGGAATAGACTAAACTCTCCCGCATGCCACTGGTCGGCCGAGTTGGGCGTAAACGAGCGCGCGCCCGCTTGGCAATGACCTTCCTCTACTTCATCCTCACGATCGGGGCGATCACCACGGTCTATCCGTTTGCGACCATGCTCGCCACGGGGTTCAAATCGACCTTTGATCAGGATGAAGCCAGTCTCCTGCCCATCTACTGGCGCGATATAGACCGCCTTACCGATAAGTACCGCGACGACAAGTACGCCGGCAATGCGGTGCTCGTCGAAAGTTTTGCCCACACCCCCGAAGGTTCAGCAGAACTTGATCCCCAATTCGAACAGTTTCTCGAAAGCCTGCCCCCCGATATGTGGTTGGCCGGATTCAAAACCCCTTCGACAAATGTCACCAGCCGCCTCAACGTGGAGTACCAAAACTTTTTGCGCAAAAAGTACGGAACGGTGCAAAGAGTTAACAATACTTATAACGAAATCAGCGGCGCATTTCAGCAAATTGTTCCGCCCCCAGAGCGTTTAGAAGACCCCGCATGGCGACCCAAAGAAGATCAAAAGTGGCGCGATTGGCAAGAATTTAAACGCGATCTGCCCGCAGAGTTCCGGGTCCCCATCACCACCGAACGACTATGGCAAGACTTCATAAAATCGAAACTCGCCAACCAGTTCGGCGACTTGCCCGCCGAGCTCCGACCACCGGGAGTCGCAACCTTCGAAGAGCTGCCCCTGCCCGATCCGCACGCGCACCCGCTGGCGACCGAATTTTTTGAGAAAGGCATACCGGAGCGGTTCCGGCAAGCGGGCACGATCGAAGAGCAGTGGCATCGATTTCTCGCCTCGCGCAACCTCGGGATTACCGATTCCGCGCTTCCGATTTCCGGATATGAGCGGCGTTTTGTCCAGCGCGATGCCGCCGACATTCGGCGAGAGTTCACATGGCGGAACTACGCTTATGTCATCGACTATGTGGCGGTTAATGGCCGCGCGCTCATCAACACCGTCATTTTCTGCGCGCTCACCATTTTGCTACAGCTTACGGTTAATCCAATCGCCGCGTATGCGCTTAGTCGCTATCCGATGCGTGCTACCGGTCGGATTTTGCTCTTTCTGATTGCAACTATGGCCTTCCCCGCAGAAGTGGCGATGATTCCGAGCTTTTTGCTGCTTAAAGACCTGGGTTTACTCAACACTTTTGCCGCGCTCGTTCTGCCCGCGGCGGCCAGCGGCTACATGATCTTTCTACTCAAGGGCTTTTTCGATTCGCTGCCGCAAGAGGTGTTCGAATCGGCCCAAATCGATGGCGCGCCGGAATGGCTGATGATGCTCAAAATCGCGTTTCCGTTGAGCAAGCCGGTGATGGGCTACATGGCGCTGCTGGCCTTTATGGGTGCCTACGGAGCGTTCATTTACGCCTTTTTGGTGGCCCAAGATCGGCAGATGTGGACCTTGATGGTGTTCATCTACCAGCTGCAGCTTTCCGCGCCCAAGGCCATGGTGATGGCAGCCGTCACCTTGGCCGCGCTTCCCACTTTGGTGGTGTTTTTACTCGCGCAGAACGTGATTATGCGCGGCATCGTGTTGCCGGGCGAGCGGTGAGAGGTGGTGAGACGTCTGGGATTCGAACCCAGGGCCCACGCCTTAAAAGGGCGTTGCTCTACCGCTGAGCTAACGTCTCAACCGGTTGGACTATACCGAAATTTTCCAGTCGCGCGGGACCGAAATCCGGCCGGTTTAATCGAAGTCATAATCGAGCGCGCGTCTCGCCAGCTCACGTAAGCGGAAGTCTACATGCTGGGTGAGCCGGGTTAACTCTTCGACGACACCTTCGTCACCCGACCGCCGGAGAGCGGACAGCAATCCGACCCTGGCGACATCGTTGCATTCATGCCCAAGCCGATTCTTTAACCAGGCAACGGCATCCTTGTGGCCCGTGTCGTATATCGCAACGTACGTCCATCGGCGAACTACAGGATCGGGGTCTTCAACAAGAGCCTTGAGGAAAGAGAAAACGCGCTTCTTGCCGATGTAAGCAAGAGACGATCTTGCAGCGCATCGAACCGTCATCTCTGCATCTGAGCAAGCGTTCTTAAGGGCAATGTGGTCTTGCCAGGTGCCAATCTCTCCCAAAAGTTCTGCGGCATCATTCCGTTCCCCTGTATCCCAATGATTAACAAGACCCCGTAGCAGGAAGCGGAGTTGCTTTCTTTCGTCGCGTGAAAGCTTATCTTTAGTTGCAAGGTAACGCTCGATCTGGGCTGCTTTCCAGATTGTTGGGTCGTCGGTGAGTACAAGCTCAGTAAGTGAGCGTAAATCAGCCACAACCGGGATATCTTTCATAGCTTTGCGGCCTACCCCACAATTTCCAGAACATCATTAGATTTAAAATCGAGCAATGTTCGCCTCCACTCTGCTTCGTGGCCATATATATATGCCCAGTCTAGGTCAGCGGGAACCGCGATCAGATCATTTAATCCAAAATCGATATCTGCTCGTAGTCCGCTGACCGCCAAATAATGACTAATCGACTGATCCGGAATAACGTACCGCGTCCCCGCTAACTGGGCGTTAACATCACCGGCCTTAACGGTTCTTGTCACTGGTAGCCGCAGCATGTCAGCGAGCATTTCAAATGTAAAGCAGCAAAAATGGGCGGAAACCCCTAACTGAATTTGCATATTCATAATTTTATTCAACACTTCGAGTCTCAGTCTCTCGTCCTCGTCAGTCATAACAGAAGACGTTATATCCCACGCCGCCAGATCAGCGCTAATTTCTTTAATAACCAATTGTTGCGGGTCCGCATCGGGGGAGAAGTCCTGATAAATCTCGGCTAACCACGCTGGCCTTTCTTCGTTAGCCTTCTGCAGGTCAAATATCCGGTCCATAATTCTCTTCCGAACCAATATTACCACTCCCGGATCTGCCACCAAGTTAAAATATAAGCATACAATATCGTCATCACATCATGTCCGTACGATAAAGGTCTCCTTTTTTAAGAATATTCAGTACTTCGTAATACTTACCCCGCCGGGCTAACTCCAAAATCAAGGACTGGGTGGCCATAGACTCGCCAACTTCAACCATTTATCGACCACCCAGGCCAGAAAGCTGAACCCCATCGATAAAGTAACGTTGCGCGGCAAAGAACAAAATCACCACCGGGATAGTCGTCATCGTTGCAAATGCCATCATGAGTGCAACATCCGAACCCCGATCGCTAGCAAACAGGCTAAGCGCATAAGCAAGCGGCATTTTAGATGGCGTGCTAATGTAAATCAGCGGACCCATAAAGTTGTTCCAAGCCCCCATAAATGTCCATATCGAAATTGCCGCCAGCGCGGGCTTAACTAGTGGGAGCATCACCGTCCAAAATGTCCGCAAGTATCCGGCACCATCAATGCGGGCGGCCTCTTCGAGCTCACGCGGAATCGTGGAGAAAAATTGACGCAACAAGAACACATTGAACGCGCCAGCAAAAAAAGTCGGCACCCATAATGGCAACAAAGTATCGATCCACCCCAAGCCCCGAAAGATCAAAAACTGAGGGAGCATGGTCACCGCTCCCGGAAGCATCATTGTGGCGAGCATCACTCCAAACAATGCATCTCGCCCCGGAAATCTCAGCCGCGAAAAACCGTATGCCACAAACGAGCAGGAAATCACGGTGCCGATCACACTCATCACCACCAGCCATAAAGTGTTTACCAAATATCGAAAACCAAACATTGTTTCCAGCGGCATCCATTCGAGCGCTTCAGTGTAGTTAGCCCACCTCAGGCCAGGTTCGCGAACCGGCTCCAGTTCCTCCGGAGCAGCCTCGATCCGCTGGCCTTTCATATCGGGAGGGGTTAGAACTTCGATCAAGCGGTCACCGCCATCGAGCTCACGGACCGTAAAGCCCGTGTAGGGGCGATCGGCCAATGTTCCGGCCCAGATTGGTTGTTCGCGCGGAATCTCGTGAAGCTGTGCGGCCGCGACTTCAAACCGCCGACCCCGCAATCCATACGGACGCTCGACTTCGACCAGCACTCGCCCCGAATCGGCTTGCTCAACCTCAACAACTTTGACCGGATATCGCTCGTACCGGGTTTCGAACAGCGGGCTCGCCGGATCCTTAAATTCATGCGTGAGTTGCACCTGAGGAACCCACACAATCCCTTCGGTGTTGGTCAGGTCGCGTTCTTCCTTAAACGATGTAGAAAGCATCCAAGCGAACGGAATTCCAAAAATAATCGCACCCGTAAAAAGCACAATCTGGAGCCCGACCATGCGCAAGATTCCGCGTTCTCGAATTGCGACTTCGGTGCGAACCATCACGGCAATCGCCGCGATCCCCAGGGCGATAATTGCGACCTCCACGCGCCAATCCAGGGGGATTCCCCCGCGCAGTATCGAAATCTCTCCGCCCGTGGCTCGGAGCCACCAAAATCCTAGCGCACCCGTCACCACGGCAAGGATCAGCCCTCGGATATGACGCATCGACTCTTCGGCGGTAAGAGCTTTATGCCAGGCCGCCAAACGGTAGATCGATACCCCTGCGCCGATGATGAGCATCCACCCGCCGATTGGTGCATATAGCCAGATCAACGGGAAAAACGCACCCCCCAGATCGTGACCGGCCGATTTAGGAATCAACGAGCCTGCCGCCACCAGAAAGGCACCGCAACCGGCGGACCAAGCTAGCTTTTCAACCGTAGCCCTAGGATCGTGCCCCGGAATTTTAAACGCCAATCTCACCAAGGTGATCAGCGCGCTTATGCACAAGACAAGCCCCACCCACAAAGCAAGAGTGAGGACCGAAAACATGATTGCCGCCGTCAATTCCCCACCTCGTAATGAACCCATCGCGGAGCGAGCTTAAATTGAATCAGAGTGACCACCACCACAATTACAAAAATCACCCACGCAAGCGCACTGGCATAGCCCATGCGGAAGTACGCAAATCCATTATTAAAAAGCAAATAAACCGGCGTCGCTAAAGAATCGTTGGGGCCCATCGTGAGGCCCCCGGTCGCCAGATAGACCGCATCGAACGTTTGCAATACGCCGATAAATGCCATGACGGAATTGAAGAAGATCAGCGGGCTGAGCTGCGGCAGAGTAATGCTGAAAAACTGTTGCCAACCCGATGCACCATCGATTTCGGCAGCTTCATAGAGTGTTTGGGGGATGCCCTTAAGCCCGGCCAACCACAGGATCATCCCCCCTCCAGCACCCCACAATCCCATCGCAATGAGCGCGGGCTTGGCCCACGGTTCCACGCTCAACCAACCGGGCGTCGGAACGTTGAACCAGGCGGTGATTGTGCTGTTCCAAAGACTGTTGATCAACCCGCGGCTGCTATCGGGGGTGAGGAGCCACAGCCACAGGAACACACTCGCCACCGCCGGACAAATCGCGGGCAAGTAGTACGCCGTTCGATAAAACCGAATGCCTTTGACTGCCGCATTGAGCAAAAGCGCGATTCCCAAACCCGTTGCCAGCCCCAGCGGAATTCCGACAATTGCCAGATATCCCACGTTCCAGAACGCTTTCGACACCAAATTCCAATCGTTACTAAAGACGTCAACAAAGTTTTTTCCGCCGATGAAGTGAGCCGGATTCAGTACGTCGTACTGCATAAATGCGAACACCATCGATGCCGCCATCGGCCCGAGGGTGAAAACTAAGAATCCGATCACCCAAGGCGAGATAAACGCATATCCGGCACGCGTTTCCTGCGGGCTTACGCGATCTCGACCCCGCCGCAGCAGAAACGCGATCCATCCGCCTAGAGCGAGCACGCAGGCCCCAAAAGTGACCGCAACCGGAATCCGGATATCAACCTGCGGGTATTGGCTAAGCGAGTTATATTCATCCAACACGCGCTGAACTTTTCGTTCGCTATCTTCTAGTGCTTCTGTCGGACTCGCGATCTCTCGACACGCCTGTTCAATCGCGCGGACATGCTCATCCCACAAGACCTGACCGGCAAATGTGGCCGGTCGCATTTTCGCGTAAGGCATCATTTCCAGGTGAGTGCGCCAGGCGTGTTCGTACCTCGAATCACCGGAGGCGTAGTTCTCCAGCACCCATTCGTTGCTGGGGCGATGCGCTTCCATTTGCGGAATAAACCGTCTCCCACGCGATCGTTCGAGCTCGGCTTGAGCCTTGGTGTAGGTGGTGCGCCCTTCAAAGCTCGTAATAAATTTGATGAACTTCCAGGCTTCTTCAACATGAGGAGCCCCCCGCGGAATCACCCAGCTAAATCCACCGCTCCAAGTGACATAAGTATCAGATTCGTTGGCAAATCGTCCTCGGCGGTGGAATCGATCATCCGGAACCGGAGCGGGGGAAGTGCCAAATTCTGCTTTTGGCGCGTACCGAGCCAACTGCGCAATGTTCCAGTCCCCGTTGATCACCATCGCGACTTGGCCATTCGCAAACGGATCGTTTTGTCCGCCCCGAAAACTGGACATAAACTTTAAGGAATTTTCGTACCCGTCTAGAATCGCGTAGCCATCCTTCATGAACTGCAGAGCTTCTGCGGCTTCCGGCGAATTTAGCGTACATGTGGTGCCATCTGCACTCAGGAAGCTGGCGTTGTTCTGGAACGCGTATAAATACAACCAGGAGTTTCCGTAATTCGGAATGAATCCGGCGCGACGGATCGTGCCGTCACGATTGAATTCGGTCAGAACCTTGGAATAGGCAAGCAGTTCCGACCAAGTTTGCGGCGGTCGCGTCGGATCAAGCCCTGCCGATCGAAGCTCAGCGGCATTCTCGCGGAACACTTTTTGGTTCCAATAGAGCACCCGGTTATCCGCCTGGGTGGGGATTCCGTACAGTTTGCCTTGGTACTTTGCTTCTTGCCAGGCGGCCGGATAGTACTCTTCTTCGCGGGGACAAAACGGATCGTGCCGATCGCGGGCAATGAGGTCATCAAGCGGACGAAAAGCACCTCGACTTGCCCAGTCATTGATGGTGAACCGGTCTTGGCGCACAATGTCGGGTGGCGATCCGCCAACAATGGCGGTCATAAGCTTTTGCGGATTCATCGCTCCCGCCCCCATACCGAGTAGCTTCACTCGGATTCCCGGATTCTCACGTTCGAACTGACGGACGAGTTCGTCGTTGCCCTTGACTTCGGGGTTGATCGCCAGCCCCCAAACGGTGATTTCGACCGGTTTTTGGGCGCATGCAAGCGCACATAGGGCTACGACGGCCGCAATCCCAACAACTTTCATTGCCCTGTTCAACGTTGTTTTGAGTCCGCTTGGTGGCCCGTTGGTTCGGGTGTGGCGCGGCAAATCCTACCTTTACGTGAGCATACGCGAAACCGGGCTTTATCCGCGCGCCAGTTTCTGGCACGCGGGATCAAAAATCGCTCTCGTGCTCGGTGGTGAAGATCACCTCTCCAGCATGAGATGCAGAATTATCCGAATGGGAGGTGTGAGTTCGTAACCCCATATCAATTCATTATCGAGACGCGAACGGGATACCATGCACGACAGTCGCGGCAGAAATACAGTACACCGGCGCGGCCCGCAAGGGCCTTCCAGGTTTCGGGCGAACTGCTCCACCACTTGCGTTCTGTGGCTTTACCACAATATCGACAACACTCCTTTGCGCTTTCGCCCTCTTCTTCTACACTCAACGGCTTGTCCGTCAAGCCTTCTTCCGCATCGTGCCAAGAATACGGGGGGCCAGGTCGAGTTATAAGGCTTAAAAAAGAGTGACTTTTGCTGATCTGTAAATCACACTCATCGCCATAACGGCGCATAATTGTCTCGTTCTGGTTATTCATCAGCCAACGACAACATCCAGACTTGCTTTAGCGGAAGATCGACATGAATTTCTGGGCCGAGGTCGGCATAGTGTTCGAGCACGAAGTCGAGTAAGTCCTCGCCTGACCAAAGGCGAAGTTGGAAGTGGTGACGGGCGAACTCTTTCAATACCGTAGATTTAAATCCACCCCAAGCTACAAACAGTCCATGGTCTGCATCGTATTGCTGCATCACACCTTGAAGCTGTCGAACCGCCATGACATCGATGGATGACTGCTCGGATTTCACTTGGACTACCATCTTCGGGCTGTCGAAACCAAGTTTTCCCTTCCCAGCAAATATGTCCACTCCTCCATCTGGTCCATGGCCAGCCACCTCAGTTTGAAAACCTTGAGCTTCGAGGACGGCGGCCACAAGGTTAGACAGTCTGTGGCCCTTGAATTTCGATATGATCGCCGCCCGGATTTGGTCACGAATGCTGACTTCGAGGTCGATTGGCGCGGATTCATCCTCCGCATCTGTTGGGATACTTACCGGGTTGGGAGTGGCTGTTTTGCCCTCGAGCAACGCTTTGATCCGCCTCTCGGCATCGTTGCGCTGGATTCGGCATACCGTCATAAAGGCCCCCATTGAATACAGGAGGTCTTGAGCGATTTCCGATCGCGGTACTTCCTTCAACCACTCGACAGGGCGTTGATGATTTGCTTCAGATGGCGCAGAAGCATCGTAGCGATAGGCACCGGTGACCCGCCCAAACGCGACTGCAGGCCGGGTCTTCAATGGCAGCGTGATGATGTCTCCCTCCTGAATCGTGTGAATAAATGGCCAAATTTGGCATTCCCAGGCACGGAGTCGATGTTGATTGCAGTCGGTATAAGTAGATTCCAGTAAGGGCAGCAGCTCTTGGCGACCGGAGAGCGATGAAAAATCAGGGCAATCCGACCAACCAACGACCGCACATCCATTATCGAGCGCGTAAGTTTCGTTCTCGCCTCGGCTTCCCGCCCGCACTAACCAAATCGCCACGAGGTGGAGTTTACTTCGTCGCAAAGCCTCAAATTAAAAACACGGAGCGACACCGATTGAAGCCAGACCGAATAGTAACGATTAAACCATCCCCGCAGTGCGCAAGCAAAGTTTGGGGCGGATAACGGGACTTGAACCCGCGACCTCCTGAGTCACAGTCAGGCACTCTAACCGGCTGAGCTATATCCGCCGCCCGAATCTCTTAGGATACTCCGAACGTCAACCCGCGCGGGAACATCGACCGCCGAGCCCCCACCGAAAATCCTAAAGCGGACCCTCCAGCAAAGCGCGCTGATCCGGACTCAACCGATACACCGGGTGAATCCGGTACCGCGAATCGAACCAGGGGCTTCGCTCATAAAAGAAGTTCAAACGAGCCCCCGCACTCGCCGCGAACGTCGGATCCTTGAGCCGCTCCTCAAACTCTGCCTTTAGCGCAGCATCCGATTCCAACATCCGCCGGGCAATCGGCTCCATCGCATACGATTCCGCATACTCTTTGCTCTCCATGAAAACATTGAACTGGCCCCACTTGGCCAGGCTATCTGGAGCCGAGGGTTCCAGCATCTGGACCACCAATCGAGCCAACGGCTGCTCGATCGGAACGATCACGCTTCCCGGCGGAACCGTCACCTCGCGCTCAACTGCAAGCAAATCAAACGACGGCATGGTGCGACTCTCGAACGTCGAACTCGGCATTCGAATATCCACGAACTGGAAGGCGGAAAGCTTGAGCTTGCTTCCTATCGATCCCAAAGGGACCGGAACCATCTGCATTCCATGCAACCGCAAAAGGTCGATTACGCCATTCAAATAGCCTGGCACCAAATACCCCGCCGGCAGCTCCACAGATTGGGCGGCCACGAACTGATCGCGAATCATCGTCTGATGATCAACTTTATCGCGGGTCCAGCGCGGAATTTCCGACCCCGAAATCTCACTGCGGTAGGGATCAAATTTGAGTCCCTTAAAAGTAAACGGTCGTTCCGCTTCGCTCGCCCGGGCAACAATCGGCAGCATTGAGCCCGGCCCCATGCCCGTGGTGGCGTGGTCAGCCTCGCGATTCGATTCCAAGAGTTCGGCCCCGTTGGCTCCCGCCCATTCCAACGTGCGAAGATTGATGCTGTAAGTTGCCCACAGTCGATCAGGATACGGTTTGAGCACGTGAGTTTCCACAAGGAGTGCCGGACGGTTCCGCAGAGCCCAATATCCCGTGGAATAGCGCGGACCGTACGCGCTCAACACGATCGGTCGTTGCGGATTGCGATCGTCAAAGCCACCAAAGTAAGGAGCCGTCAGCCACCCATCTGCATCGACCTTCGGCGGGACTTCGGCCACAAACTTCTCCGCCATCCGCACGGTTGAATCCGCCATTGTGGGATAGCGCGGAACATCGTACTGAACCGTGTACTGCCAATCGCCCCCGTTGGTGGTGTGGTTATCAATAAAAAAGTCCGGATTTATACGGCTGAGAAATCCGAGTAAGTTGCGGGTTTCACGGGCATCGGCTTTAATGAAGTCACGGTTAAGATTGATATTCTCACTGGTGGCACGCCAGCCCATCTCTTCTGGCCCGTTTTGATTCGCACGGTTGAATGCAGACATCCGCTCGTGAGCATCCACGCTAAAAACGGGCAGAATTGCAATGCTCACCGAATCCAGCAAACCCGATCGATCGACCTCGCGCGGAGCTCCTTGCGGTCGCACAATCTGCCGGGCAAGGATCAACATGGCATCTTTGCCTTCGATCTCTCCGCTATGGATGCCGTTCTCGATAAAAACGAGCGGTTTCGTTCGTCGGTGCGGCTCGGTGACGTGCGGATCTTTGCTCAGAATGAGCACTACCATCTCACGTCCTTCCGGCGATTCGCCAATCGGAATCAGTTGAGCACGATCGCTCGAGGCATCAAGCGCTTCGCAAAATCGGAGCGCTTCTTCGTATCGGGCGGTCCTACGAAACTCGGTTTTCTCGGCCGTCAGAGTCCAGTCAAAGCCTGCCTGGGTAATCGCAAACGCAGCAAGGAGCATGAACGGAAGTATGCCCCGCCCATGCTCTTTAATTGCCCGTTTTTTACGCCGCGGCGGATTGATCCGAATCGCCGAGGCGATTCAAAGCGGCCTTGATGAGATCGGCCCCGCTGCGACCGTCATCCGGCGCACTTGCATGACCGAACTGAAGCGTTACTCCGCCCGCACCGGACATCCGAGTGACCAGCCACTGATCCACCTTTTTGCGAAGCCGAGCGGCCGCCGCATTGGCATTCGGACCGGTCCCCGGAAGAATCACGCCAAAACCAGACGATCCGTGGCGACACACAATGTCGAGCGCACGAACGCTGTTCTTGAGGAAGTCAGCCACGTCGATCAGAAAATCCCGAACTGTGCCGTCGCCATAAAAGTTGCGCAGGCTGGCGAGCCCTTGTACTTCCACCAGAACCACGCTGCAAGTGCCTTCAAAGCTCACCGCCCGATGAGCTTCTTCACTTAACCGGGCGCGGAAGTAATCCTCATCATAAATCCCGGTTTCCGGATCGATCACGCTGCGATCCTCTTTGATGTTCGATCTAAGCGCAGCTTCTTGACGCTCTTCAGCGGTAAGAATCTTTCGCAACTTGGTCAGCGATTGGCGGAGAATGTGAGACACATAGTTGCAGCTAATGCCCAAGCGACTGGCAATTTCGGTTTGATTCAGCGCATCGAAGTGGAAGAGGCACAAAACCTCTCGCTCCAGATCACGCAACTGTTCCATCGCCGTTTCTAGCAGAACGCGATCTTCCACGCTCACCTGCTCCACGCTGGAAAGGGCGGCATCCAACTTTTCAAGATCGCTGTCGCCATCGCCTTCTTCACCGGGGGTGTGGTCCAGCGATGCGATGCGAACCGTCTCTTGGCTGGCGATTACATCGGCCACGGCATCTTCGCTGATTCCGCATCGTTCGGCAATTTCGCGGTTGGTTGGAACGCGAGCCAACTCGGCCTGCAGAGCTTGAGTGGCCTTGTTCACCTTGTGGCGAAGCTCTTGCAGCCATGCTGGATGGCGGATCGTTTGCGAACGATCGCGCAGATAGTGCTTGATTTCACCCGCAATAAGATGGGTGGCATACGTATTAAATTGGACACCTACCTGCGCATCGAATTTGCTGAGCGCATTCAGCAATCCGATAAACCCGACCTGTACCAGATCGTCCAGAGGCTCGGTTCCGCTATAGCGACGCGCGATACGCTCCACCATGCCTGAATAATGGACGATGACAAGGTCTTTGAGGTCCGGTCGCGGATCGGCGAGGTATCGCTGAACCAACACTTCCGCGTCGGTACCACTTTTAGTCAATGCTTCTGACATTTTCACTCCGTTGAACGTGTTTGCGGAAAGATCTCCGTTCTTTCCAGAACCCAGGCAGAACTCTTCCTGAGCTTTGCGGAATCGGCTCCTCCTGAGCTCCTTCCGCGAATTTGTGTTTGAGGTCGGGATCCGGTGAAATCCATCCACCGGATCAAAGTGTCGAATAAATGTGCCTAGCGGACGCTGTTGACCAGTTTAAAGATCGGCGTCATAACCGAGATTGCGATAAATCCAACCACAACCCCAAGGAAGATAATCAGCAGCGGCTCGATCATCGAGGTCAAGCCTTTAACGGTCTGCTCAACTTCGCTATCGTAAAAGTCGCCCACCTTAACCAGCATTTCGCTGAGGCGGCCCGATTCTTCACCGATGTCGATCATCTGCGTAACCATCGCCGGGAACAGACCCGAAGCGGCCAGCGGAGCACTCAATTTGTTTCCTTCACGAATGCTCAGCCTAGTTTGATCCACCGCATTGGTGAGCACTTGGTTACCCAAAGTTTCGGAAACAATTTCCAAGCTCCGCATCATCGGAACGCCTGAGTTAATCAGCGTTCCCAGTGTGCGGCAGAATCGCGCCACACTCATCTTAAGCGTGAGTTCGCCCATAATCGGGAATTTCAGCTTAATGAAGTCCGTTTGGTACTTACCTTTTGGAGTCTTAGCATAACTCTTAAGCCCCAAGAACAGGCCCACCAGCAGGAGAATGATCATCCACCACGACTTCTGCATAAAGTCCCCAATGGCAAACAGAGCGGCCGTAATTGCCGGAAGCTCCACATCCATACCATTGAAAATTTCTTTAAACTTCGGCAGAACAAAGCTAAACAGCACAAACAACATAATCTGGCTAAAGCACAAAACCAAAACCGGATACATCATCGCACTCTTGATCTTGCCTTTGACTTCGGCTTCGTACTCAAGGAACCCGCTCAAACGATCCAAGATCGTATCGAGAATCCCTCCGATTTCTGCCGCGCGAATCATGTTTACATAGAGCTTGCTAAAGATGTTCGGATGCTTGCTGAGCGCTTCGTTGAGCGAAAGCCCACCCTTAACATCGTTGGTTATCATTTCGAGCGCGGGTTTAAGACCCGGATCTTTGCACTGGGTTGTCAAAATCTCCAAGCAACGCAAGATCGGAATCCCCGCATCAATCATCGTCGCGAACTGGCGGCTAAACACCACCAACGACTTCATCTTAACCTTTTGCTTGCCGACTGTCGCCGCCCGCTTTTTCTTAAGCTCCTTGATGTCGACGACTTGGAGGCTTTGCTCCCGCAGTCGGCCAAGAACCAAAGCCTCGTGCTCTGCTTCCATAACGGCGCGGACCTGCCGGCCAGAAGAATCCATTGCTGTGTACGCGAAATAGGGCATTGTTGCCGTGCTCCAGCACCTTCGGGTATCCGAAGGCTCTACCAAGGAAGATTGTCGGCACACTGGCAACACTCCCTTTAGGCGAGAATCAAAAATTAACGATCCGACCCGGGCCCGCAAAGCACCCGATCCTAAATAACCCGGCGGATCGCATCCGCTGTAAACCAGCCAAACAGCGAACACAGATACACAATCCCTCCGCCGTGAATCATCGTTTGAAGCGCGGCGTCTGACCCCTGCCCCCACCTTCCCCACGCAAACAGAACCACTGTCAGCGATGTGAATCCCACCAAGCGCGTGACACTGGTGTTAAACGAACGTTGCGAAAAACCCACCAGCAAATAGATTCCGGCTGCCAGCCAAAAGTTGATCAGCGATAAAAATGCCGCCACCACCCCCGGATGCAACCGATATCCCGCGGCTCCGCCGCCCATATCAAAGTGGTCCAGCAAGTCGGACGCCGCAAGCGATGCTCCAAGCGCCATCCCGGCAATCGCGAGCATCATGACATGGATCACACCCCATGTAGAAATAATTCCAACGGATTCAAACTGCACCGGATCGGGCACTAGGGCTGTGTAGAAAATTGCCGCCCCCACCACCAAAACCCCAACCATGAAAGCGGCCGGATTTTTCTCTGCCGGATCGCGCGCAAGCGAGCCTTTTTTCCGACGCGATGCTTCGAGCATTGCGACATGCAGACGGTGGTAATCCTCGTTTGTTTGATCGAACTGGAGCGCAAAGGCATACTGCTTGGCCGCCTCTGGGAAATTTCCTTCAATCCGCGCGGCATCGGCCAAAACGGCGTAAGCGATCGCCTCGTTCCGCTCGGTAATAATCTCGCGGGCCAGGTCCGACGCATCGCCCCATCTTCCCGCTCGTGCATAGCGTTGCATCTGTTCGACGCGCTGGCGATGGCGGAAAAACGCTTCTTTAGCGCGGTCGCGCTCCTTGGCACTGGGTTGCGCTTCTGTTTGCGCCTGTGCGTTCGAGCCCTCAAACTTTGCTCCTCGGTATCGATCGTAAACTTCTCGACGCTCGGGCGAGATCAGCACTTCGTATGCTTCTTTGATCTCAAGGAATTTACGCGACGCTTCCGGGCTTGGATTCCTATCGGGGTGGTACTCCCGGGCAAGTCGGCGAAACGCGGCCTTGATCGCTGCCGAATCGGCACCGTTTGCGAGGCCCAAAATTTTGTAATAGTCGTTCACTCGTTCAGGTTTGACATCTGGTCGCTCGCGTAGCCGGTGTAAAAATTAATCACCACATATCCCACATACACCGCCACCAAAATGAGCACGACCGCGCCCAACACCATCGCCCCCTGTCGAGCCTTGGTTTGACCTTCGTCTTCGTAATATTCGCTCACTTTGATGAGCATCTCGTTCATGTTTCCCGTCATCTCACCGGCCCGAACCATATCGAGCACCACCGGCGAAAAAATCCCGGCCTGTACGAATGTGTTGTGAATCCCTTCTCCTTCATCCAAACGGTGGATTACCGGATAAATCTTGGCTCGGACTGCTTCGTTTCCGCACGAATCAGCCGCCAGCTGCAGACTTCGACCCAACGGCATCCCTGCATCGTAGAGTGCGCCGAAGGCCCGCCCAAACATCGCCATCGAAAAGCCGTGCATCATGTTTCCAATGTAAGGCAGGGCGATGATAAGCTCATCAAAGGGTCTTTTAACCTCCGGACGCTTGAGCAGAACTCGGCCAAAAAACCAGAACCAAATGGTTAAACCAATGACCACCATCCAGATCAACGTCGGAGCTTCGATTCCCCCCGCACCCGGCTTGAGCGACCCGATAATAAAGTTCGTCCCCGCAATAATCAGAATCGAAAGTACGAAGACCAGCTTGGGATAGAACGTCTCGCGCCTCACCAGATTCCGCAGTTCCACATCGCGTTGAATATAGTCCGCCAGCCGGATGCACTGATCGCTTAAGAAGCCGCCCTCTTCGCCTGCGCGGACCAGACCCATCATCACGGGAGTAAACACTTCCGGATAACGCTGGAATCCCACACTCATCGGACGCCCCGCTTCGACATGCCGAGAAGCTTCGTGCAAAATATCGCCCAGCTTGCCGCCACTCTGCGTGGCCAAAGTCGAAAGCGCATGCCGGGTTTCGATTCCCGCATTCAGCATCGTTCCGAGTTGTCGGAACATAAACGAGAGCTTGGTGAGCGGAACGCCCCCGACCAGCGGACCCCAAAAGTCGGTGGCGAACCGGTGGCGTGCTTCCATCGGCGGGGGATCGAGCACCGCCGAACTGCTACCCGCATTGGCACCGACTCGGCCAGATTCTCCGTACCTTGTCTCATCGCGGCCCGTTTCGGCAAAGCCGAGTTGCTCAACCACCACCCCCTGGTCGGCGAGCCGCTTAGCCACCTGCTCCAGTGATTCACCCGCCATATGGCCATTCACCCGAACCCCGTTGGCATCTGTTCCCCGGTACTCAAAAATCGGCATCCATCAAACTCCAAACGCTCGGAAAACAGAGTCGTAAAACTGACGATACATCACCGCGAAGATAATTGCACCAAACCCCATTGTAAACAGGAAAACCCAAATCCACGCCTTGAGCTTCAGATGCGATTCCACACTCTGTCGTTCGCCTTCGCTCAGGCGTCTTACCTGTTCGAATGCCTGCGGGGCCGTGCCCGTCATTTCGCCGGTCGCAATCAGATTGATATAGTCGGGCGATATCCATTCGGGCGGGATCAATGCCGAGTAAGGCACATCCTCCCGCCGATTCTGCCCGGCTCGAACGAGCGCATCGCGATGAACAACGTTCGGCACTGCTTCGGCGGCCAGCTGAAATGATCGGAGCGGACTGTTCCCCGCCGCCGAAAGTCGCTCCAAATGAAACGTGAGCTCTTGCGCCGATTCCAGCCGGGTCCGACGTTTAAGAATCGGCATAGTCGCCGCCAACCGGTGGCGGATGGGCAAAAATGTTAACCTTCCGGTTATACGAGGGCCGATAAACCATATCAACAAGAATAGAATCAGCAAAACGCCCCCGATTCCGGTGAATCCGGCGGCGAGATTGCTCAGGAAGATTCCTACAAAGTCCTGATCCGGGCCGCCATCGATTGCTCCGATGAGCGCATCGCCGCCGCGCTTCATTATCGGAATGAACGGGATCATTAAAAGTGTGGTCCAGATCGCTAGAACCGTCCAGGCAAACACTCGGCGCAATCGCCAACCGCTTTGAATCTGCTCCGAAGAATGGGTACACGCTTCGGCCAAATATCCCCCGTGCTCTCCCGCCCGCACCGACCCGATCGAGCCAGGAGAAAAAATTTCCGGATACCCGGCCATCGCATCGCTCAGCGGCATGCCTTGCCCGGTCCAAGTCGCCATCTGGGTCAGAGCATGGCGCACTTTCGGCTTCAACGATTGTCGCTGCGAAAGCTCGCGAAGCATATCGTGCGGAGTCATGCCCGATCGCAAAATCGAACCGAACTGCGACATAAGCAACCACTGGTCGTGATCTTTGAAGAATCCAGTCAGTCGCGGCTTTGCGGTAGATCGAGGGGTTCGAACCGCCGCCACGGAAGACACGGTTCCGACCGGTCCGCTCGATCCGCTCGGAGAGGTTGGATTCAAAATGATCGGCTGAAGACCACGCCCGACAACCACCGGCGAAACCGTATTCAAACTCTGCAGAATCAATCCCTGACGCGACAGAATGGCCACCGCATCGTTAGCTGAAGCCGCATCAATCGTGCCCGATTGCACCCTTCCGGATGAATCGGTTGCGCGATATTCAAACTGAGCCACCTACGGATCGCCTCCGTAACTTAGACGCAGAGAATCCGAGCAATGTCGCCCGGATTCCGCACCAAGTCATGACCCCGGCTATGGGCCAATGTAACCCGAAACTTTGAATTCATCGCCCGGCGTATTGGTGAGATTGGCAAGACCGGTTCCGCCCGCCGATACGGAATAGATTTCCCAGGCGAAATTGTTAAGCCCCATGAATACGATCTGGCTTCCATCAGATGTGTAGGAGGGGTAAGCAATCAGGTCGCCCAGGGAATAAAGAAATGTCTTGCTCGTGCCGTTGAGATTCATAGTCCACAGGTCGTCATCGCGCACAAACGCAAGGCGAGTTCCATCCGGCGAAAAGACCGGACATGTATCGAACCAGTTAAGGTCGTTGCTCAGGTTGATGACGCCTGTTCCATCTGAATTCGCTACATAGATCTGAGGAACGCCGCTCGGGGCCGCACCAAATGCAACCCTGCTGCCATCGGCACTGATCGAAAGACCCTGGCCTTCCAGCCCCGGAAGATTGGAAATCAATCGCAGGTCGGTGCCAATCGTATTCATAGCGTAAAGGCTAATCGATCCTCCCCGGTTCGAGAGAAATGCGATTGTGCTGCCATCGGCACTGATGACGGGCTCGAAGTCTTCAGCGGGATTCGCCGTCAAATTGATCGTGCCGGTTCCATCGGCATTGGCAATATAAATGTCCGAGTTACCCGTGAGATTGCTTTCGAAAACAATCCGAGTTTGACCCACGATAGTCGAGGGTTTGGCCCGGTTTGCATCGGTCCCGGTGAGAGGGGTTTGGAATGATCCGTTCAGGTTCATGTGCCAGAGTTGATCGACACCCCCAACCCCTTCTCGCATAAAGAGAATTTTCGGGGCTCCGAGGCCGGTGGTGCCGGTCGTCCCCGTGGTTCCAGTGGTGCCGGTCGTCCCCGTGGTTCCGGTGGTGCCGGTCGTCCCTGTAGTGCCGGTTGTCCCCGTGGTTCCGGTAGTACCTGTGGTTCCGGTAGTTCCGGTAGTTCCGGTAGTTCCTGTGGTTCCGGTCGTGCCGGTGGTTCCGGTCGTGCCAGTCGTGCCAGTGGTTCCGGTAGTTCCAGTAGTTCCAGTAGTTCCAGTAGTGCCGGTTGTCCCCGTGGTTCCGGTTGTCCCCGTAGTTCCAGTGGTTCCGGTAGTTCCAGTAGTTCCAGTAGTGCCAGTAGTGCCGGTGGTTCCTGTCGTTCCCGTGGTTCCAGTGGTTCCAGTCGTGCCGGTGGTTCCTGTGGTTCCCGTGGTTCCCGTGGTTCCTGTGGTTCCCGTGGTTCCGGTCGTGCCAGTCGTGCCGGTGGTTCCTGTCGTTCCCGTGGTTCCTGTGGTTCCGGTCGTGCCGGTAGTCCCCGTAGTGCCAGTCGTGCCGGTGTTTCCGGTTGTCCCCGTGGTTCCTGTTGTTCCAGTTGTTCCAGTTGTTCCAGTCGTTCCGGTCGTGCCAGTGGTTCCGGTGGTTCCGGTTGTCGAAGTCGTACCTGTAGTGCCAGTGGTTCCAGTCGAACCAATGGTGCCCGTGGTTCCACTAGTCCCCGTAGAACCCACCGGACCGCTCGCACCTCCGCCTCCACAGCCCACAATCGCGGTCGCAACCATCAACGCAAACGTCACGACCGGCAAACTTCGTCCAACCGAAACAGCCATAAGTCACAGTGTCGGCACTGTTATAAATACCTAAAGCCAAAGTTGCGCTGATTGTTGCAATTTCGCCGTATTTCTCCGTTTTTACGGCCGTGGAGTCAGTGATCCGAGCTCGAACCGAGTGTCCCGCTCCATCAATCGACCAATCGCCACCTTGAATCCAACCCGGCCATAAAGAACGTCATCAAGCACTCGCATCAGCGGAATTTCGATCCCCAGCTGATCCGCCATCCGGAGAGTTGCCGCTAAAGTGGAGACTCCTTCTGCAACCTGACCGAGCGACTCGATCGCCTCGTCTACCGATTTTCCTTCCGCAACCGCAAGGCCGACCCGATAATTTCGCGATAGCCGACTACTCGCGGTCGCAAAAAGATCTCCCACGCCCGCCAACCCCAAAAAAGTTTCGATCCGCGCACCTTTCTTAAGCCCGATCTTGGTTATTTCCGCCAATCCGCGACACACAAAGGCGGCTTTTGTGTTATCTCCAAAACCCAGACCGTCGCAGATTCCGGCCCCGATTGCAATGACATTCTTAAGTGCGCCCGCAAGTTCCACCCCCCGGATATCGCCGGCGGCATACACCCGATACCCCGGTCCATTGAACGCGCTCCGCACCAGATCGGCGGCATCATCGTGGACCGAAGCGGCCACTGCCGCCGTTGGTGCGCCTTGTGCAAGTTCCACCGCGAGGTTGGGACCGCTTAACGCCACCGCCCGACTCTGCGGATGAATCTGCGCAAGAACATCGCTCAGTACTTCGCCGGACTCTGGGTCAAGCCCTTTGCTGGCAAGACAGATCACATCCGGATTCTCCAATTCCTGAAGAACTCCGCGCACCGCGCCCGCCGGAACCGCCACGATCACCAAATCTTCCTGGCAAACCCGGTCCGGACCCATCGGATGAATGCCTTCCGGAAACGCAAAGCCCGGCAAATATCGTCGATTTTCGCGGTCCGCTTGGAGTTCTTGGGCCACTTGGTCAGAATGCGCAACCAAGTTCACCTCGTGGCCATTTCGCGCAAGTACGATAGAGAGTGCGGTCCCCCAGCTTCCGGCCCCGATCACCCTTGCCTGCATCGGAATCACGATACCCAAGTACCAAAGTGCCCGGCAGTCGACGGAATATCGCACGGTAGTTGAATCAACTCTGGTAATATGCGCGCGGCGCAGACCCGTTGGGCGCCGTTGTCTGGAGCCTCTTGCGGGAGGTTGCATAGAGCGGCACACTCCGGTTTTCGCCACCTGGAGCGATCGAATTCCAACGACGCACCCGGGATTTTAACAAGCGAGGCAACTCTCACACACATGCCACTGCAGCCGGAACTCAAAACTGAAGTTATCAAAAAGTATGCGACCAAAGAAGGAGACACAGGCTCTCCGGAAGTTCAAATCGCAGTCCTTCAAGCTCGAATCCTCCAGATCACCGAGCACCTGCGATCGAACAAGAAAGACTTCCACAGTCGACAAGGCTTGCTCAAGCTCGTCGGAAAGCGACGCCGACTGGAAGGCTATCTGCGCAACAAAGATATCGCCAAGTACCGGCAACTCATTGCAGAACTCGGCATTCGCGAAGTTCGCCCTCGCTAAACCCGCGCTTGCGCGGGCAAGTTAACAAAGATCCGTCGCCCCCCCCAGAGGTGGCGACGGAATCTCCTAACTGAGGCGAAAAACACATATGATCCATACACACACCTTCGAGGTCGGGGGCAAAACCTTCTTCCTCGAAACGGGCCGCATGGCCAAACAAGCCGGAGGGGCCGTCCTCCTGGGTATCGAAAACACCGTCATCCTGGGCACCGCCACCATGTCGAAAACGGCGCGCAGCGGGATTGACTTCCTCCCCCTCGTTTGCGACTTCGAAGAGCGCAAATATGCCATCGGCAAAATTCCGGGGGGCGTGATCAAACGCGGCGGACGACCAAGCACCAAAGCCACGCTTATCAGTCGACTCATCGACCGACCGATTCGACCACTCTTCCCCAAAGGATGCCGCAACGACATCCAAGTCATCACGATGCCGTTTAGCGTTGATAAATCGACGCCGGCCGATGTGCTCGCCGTCAATGCCGCCGGAGCCGCCCTCGCTGTCTCCGACGTCCCATTCAACGGACCGATCGGATGCGTCCGAGTCGGCCGAATCGATGGCGAGTTTATCCTGTTCCCCACCCACGAAGAACTTCAAGAATCCGACCTTGACCTCATCGTTGCCGGACATAAAGGCGCCATCTCTATGGTCGAAGCCGGTGCGAAAGAAGTCACCGAAGAGGTCATGGTCAAAGCCCTGATCTACGCCCACGACAACATAAAAATCATCTGCCGCGAGCTCGAAGAGTTTGCCAAAGTGGCGGGTAAAGAAAAGCGTGAGGTCATCGACGCCTCGCCCGACAAGAAACTCGTCGACGAAATCAAAAAGAAAGAAGCCAAAACCATCGAATCTGGCCTCTTCGATCCCGACAAGGCCAAGCGAGAGAGTGCTATGGACGACGTGGTCAAAGAACTCGTCGCCAAATACAACGAAGTCTACGCAAACGACTCTGAGAAACTTGCCCAACTCCCCGAAGCTATCGATAAAGCCGTTAAAGGAATCCTACGCAAGTTCATCATCGAAGAAGGTCGCCGACCCGATGGTCGAAAGCCGGATGAAATTCGATCACTCGAAGCCGTCGCCGGTCTTCTGCCCCGCGTCCACGGCTCCGGACTCTTCACCCGCGGCCAAACCCAGGTCATGACCGTGCTCACGCTCGGAATGCCCAAAGACGCGCAGTACGCCGATATCATCGACCAGCTCGATGAAGCCGAAAACAACAAGCGATATATGCACTTCTATAACTTCCCGCCGTATTCGGTTGGTGAAGTGCGCATGCTTCGAGGACCCGGTCGACGCGAGGTCGGACACGGCGCTTTGGCCGAACGTGCGCTCGAAGCCGTTATCCCGTTCGACGATCCGGAATTCCCCTATACCTTGCACCTGGTGAGCGAAGTTCTGGAATCGAACGGCTCCACCTCCATGGCTTCAGTCTGCGGTTCAACTCTGGCCCTTATGGATGCCGGGGTTCCGATCAAGGCCCCCGTGGCCGGGATTGCCATGGGACTCATGAGCGATGGTGAGACATTCCAAGTCCTCACCGATATCCAAGGGGTCGAAGACTTCAGCGGCGACATGGATTTCAAAGTCGCTGGAACCCGCAACGGAATCACCGCCTTGCAATTGGATACCAAACTGGACGGAATCCCCGAGCAGGTCCTGCGCGATGCGCTTGCCCAAGCGCAAGATGCCCGGTTCAAGATTCTGGACGTTATTGAAGCCGAACTGCCCGCTCCGCGCGCCCAGCTTTCCCTGAACGCTCCGCGTATCGAAACCGTGCAGATCAATCCGGAGAAAATTGGCTCCCTCATCGGCCCCGGCGGCGCCAATATTCGCAAGATTGTCGAACAATCCGGTTGCGAAATCGATGTCCAGCAAGATGGTCGCGTCCTCATCGCTACCGATTCTGGCGAAAAGGCCGAAGTCGCACGCGAAATGATCAAAGCCCTCACCGCGGAAATCGAAGTTGGCTACGAGTTCACCGGCAAGGTCACCCGCCTGATGGGTCGAGGTGCCATGGTGAGCATGCCCAACGGCAAAGATGGCATGGTCCCCGTGGATCAACTCACCAAGGCCAAAATCGGACGGCCCGATGATGTCGTTAGCGAAGGCGACACGATCCGCGTGCGAGTTCACGAAGTCGATGCGATGGGTCGCATCAACCTGAGCGCAATCGACCTCAATCCCGATAACGAACGACTCAACGATCCCAATCCTCCCGTGAGCGAACGGCCCGCCTACCGCGACCGAGGAGATCGAGGGGACCGGGGCGATCGACGTGGCGGACGAGATCGCGATCGAGACCGCGGTCCGCGCAGCGGCGGATTCCGCGATCGAAACGGCGGCGGAGACGACGATCTCGGTGGGAGTCGCTTCCGTAAGCGAAGCTAAATCTAAGCTCCGACTAGCTACACAAGAGCCCTCGCTACATTAACAGTGCGAGGGCTCGAACGTTACAGAGTTTCCGAAACAATCAGGCTACACTGATTACCACGGCATAACGGAAGCGCGGCGTCCCGATTCGCTCAGAACCGCTTCACCCGATCGAACATCGAGAACCTTGAGCCCCGGCGAAAGCGAATCGCCCGGCTGGGCATACAGAGTTTTGCCTTCTCGAACAAAAACTCCCGTGGCCGATCCTTCGCTCTCTACCGAACCAACAAACCGCCACCCATCAAACGGCTTGACTTCTTCGGTCGGACCCGCGGCCGCTTGAACGCCGGTCGAAGCCGTCACTCCGGCAGTGCCCGCAGCCTGAACCAAAAACACATCGTTCGGCACATCCTGCATGTTGATCCGATCAATAAACGTGCCCTGAAGTTCAATCTGCATCCCTCTTTCAAACGATTCTTCGGTTCCGAAACGGAACGCAAACAGCGGCGCATCTTTCGATCCGTTTGGGGGAGCAAGGAACACGGTTGTGGACCCGCCGGCTCCACGAACCACGTTGACGACCACGCCCGATACCGTGACCGGAACTCCGCTCAGGCTTCGCGCTGCGCCTTTGGAATCTTTGCTATAAGCCGAGACAATTTCGCCTGCCGTATACACTTTGCTTGCCAAATTGTCGAGGTTCGGTCGTTCGCCTTCCATCACCTTGTTGGTGGCGTCGGCGCGAGCATCTCCTGCCTTTTTTACCGACTCAGCGGAATCCTTGATTTTGCCGTAGTTGGTTTTGGGCGTTGAGCTCTTGGTTTGCGGGGCGGTCAAAACTGACCGCTTTTCTTCAAACTGGGGCGAGGCATCAACTCGACCCGGAAAGCTGGCGGTGACGCCGATGATTGCCGTCATCGCCACCCCGATCAGCACTTGCGTTCCCTTCATGATTACCGGGCTTATTCCGCGTCACTAGCAGATTTTTTCCCGGTAATCATCCGAGTCTAACTCTCTTTATCTTCGTATTGCTCCTTAAGCGAAGCCACGACCGATGGATCGCTCAGCGTGGTGACGTCGCCCAATGCCCGACCTTCGGCAACATCGCGCAGTAACCGCCGCATAATTTTGCCGCTTCGGGTCTTTGGAAGCTCTGCCGCAAAAAATAGATCATCCGGACGCGCAAGCGCACCGATTTTGCCCGCCACATGCGCTCGAATCTCTTGCCGAAGATCGTCTGTCGGCTCCACCGAACCCTTTAGAATCACAAATGCCGAGATCGCCTGACCCTTGACATCGTGCGATTTGCCAATAACCGCCGCTTCCGCCACTTTAGGGTGATCAACCAGCGCACTTTCGACTTCCATCGTCGAAATGTTGTGGCCGCTGACCAACATAATGTCGTCTACCCGACCGAGTAGCCAAAAGTATCCGTCGGAATCCACCTTTGCCCCATCTCCGGCAAAATATGCATCTTTGAACTTGCTCCAGTACGTTTGCTCGTACCGGTTAGGATCCCGCCAAATTCCGCGCAACATGCTTGGAAAAGGTCGTTTGAGCACCAAATATCCACCGATTGGTGGACCTCTTTCCGCCAGAACATCGCGACCATCTTCGTTGTAAATCGTAGCCGCAATCCCCGGAAACGGACGCGTGGCTGCCCCTGGTTTAGTCGGAACCAATCCCGGTAGCGGAGAAATTATGATCGCTCCCGTCTCGGTTTGCCACCACGTATCGACCACCGGACACCGACCCCCACCGATGACATTGCGATACCACACCCATGCTTCGGGGTTGATCGGCTCGCCGACCGAGCCCAACAACCGGAGCGAAGTAAGATCACACCGGCCCGGATAGTCTTCACCCCACTTCATAAACGTCCGAATCGCGGTCGGAGCCGTGTACAAAATCGAAACCCGGTGCCGCTCCACAATCCTCCAGAACCGGTCCTTATCGGGCGTGTCTGGTGCACCTTCAAAAAGCACCTGAGTTGCACACTCTGCCATCGGACCGTACACCACATAACTGTGACCCGTCACCCAGCCGCAATCCGCCGTACACCAGAAAACATCTTCGGACTTGTAATCAAACACTGCATGGAATGTTGCCGAAACGCCAGTGAGATACCCCGCCGTGGAATGCATAATCCCCTTCGGCTTGCCTGTCGATCCACTGGTGTAAAGGATGAACAGCAGATCTTCACTGTCCATAGGTTCACACGGGCAGTCGGCCAACTGATCCGGTACCACATCGTGCCACCACCGGTCGCGCGATTCATCCCAGGTGCCGCGCGGATACTCCGGCACCAAGATTGATTCCGCCTGCCCCCCCGCCGGGCCGATCCGTTCGTGAACCAGAACGTGATCAACACTTGGGCATCCCATCTCCAGGGCTTGATCAACCATATGCTTTAGCGGAAGCGGCTTGCCGCGTCGCCACAAGCCGTCGGCAGTAATAACAAGCTTTGCTTCCGCATCATTGACCCGCTCAAAGATCGACTGCGCACTAAATCCTCCAAAAATCACGGAATGGATCGCCCCGATCCGTGCGCAGGCTAGCATCGCCAGACACAGCTCCGGACCCTGCCCCATATAAATGCACACTCGGTCACCCCGACCCACGCCAAGAGATTTGATCGCATTCGCCAGTTGCTGAACTTCACGTTGAACATCTGCGTACGTGAAGGTTCGGATATCGCCGGGTTCGCCTTCGGCGATCCACGCGATTCGGTCACCCCGACCCTGCTCAACGTGCCGGTCTACGCAGTTGTAACACGCATTGATCTGGCCTCCGACAAACCACTTAGCGTACGGCAGATTCCATTCCAGAACGGTTTCAAACGGACGGCTCCAGTCCAGCCGATTCGCCCAGCTGGCCCACCACTCCTGCCAGTTCGAGTCTGCCCAAGCGAACACATCCGGATCGCGCAGGTTAGCCGACTGCGCCAAATCTGCGGGGGGATCGAATACGCGGCTCTCTTCGAGATAAGTATCAATGGTTTCCGACAAGGTTTGGACCTCGTTTCGGTTTTACCTGTCTAGTCGGTTCGAAAAGTTCAAATCCAGCATCACCACCGCCGACTTTGATATGATGAATAGCGATGCCGATACGGCTCAGCCGTCGCGTGGGAATATTGACGACCCAGCCCGAACAAGCCGCAAACCACTACCAACAGTGGCTCGGACTTCCCGCTCGGGTCACCGATTCGGGAATCCAACTCGAAGCGGGTGGGCTCATCCTCTCAATCACGGCCGGAGAGGCAGCAGGCGTGATCCCTGAACTACTGGTCGATGACCTGGATCATGCGCGAGCCGATCTGCGACGCCGAGGATTTTACGAACAGAACTGGGGCGGCCCCGGGCAACTCAACATCGTGACCGATGCGTTTGGCACCCGATGGAATGTGCATCTTGGCGAAATCCCTCCCCCGTGGCCAACTCTTCAGGAGTCGACCACTGCGGTTCCGGCCAAGATCGCAATCCTCACGGATCAGCCTAAGAACGCGGCCACGCTCTATGCCAACGCCTTGGGCCAGCCCGCTACACCATCCCCCGCGGCTTGGGTCATCGATTGCGGTCCGTTGCGGTTGCTATTCGAATCGGACCTCCCGCAAGGAGCCGCCCTTTGTATCGATCCCCATGCAAGCGGAATCGACGCCGCAGTAACACAAAAGCTCTTCGGACGAAAATCTGTGGCCGTTGATGAGTTTGGAGCCGCCTGGAAACGTGTCCCCACGACCCGGATTGAACACGCGGTGAGCTTTGCAGAGACATAATCAACTCGGATGAATCTGCGAACAGACTGGGATGGCTTTATCACCGAGCTTGACTCGCGCTGGCCGCGCGGGGGCACCGTGTATCTCGCACGAGATTCCAACCTTGTGCTCGCCAGTGCCTACGATCCCGAAGATCGGGTAATTATCACAACCAAAACGGCCGAAGACTGGGATTCCGTGCGCGTTCAGCTTGGTGATCGCGGACATCAGGTGCGGATCGGAATCTGGTCGCCCCAAGCCGAAGCCCTCACTCTCGAAGACCTGCACATTGCTGCAATCGCTTACGAAAGTGCCGAACGTCGCCCCGGCCTGTGGGTCGATGCGTTTAGCTACCGCCCCACGCCCGGCGATGCCGTATCCCGGCTCCTCGAAGAGTTCCTCGAAGACGGCTCTATCGAAGCCGTTGATGCCGACCTTTTTATGAAAATCGCCAAACCCAACGTCGTCATTTTAGGGCCAGAAGACATCCAAGCGTTCCTTGCGCGCAACCCTGCAAAAGAAGAAGCCGCCCCCGCCCTTTCCGACGAAGAATCGAGTGAAGAAGGCGGATAGGCCGCCAGAATCGCACGCGCCCACGCTACCGATTCCCCCCCATCGGCATTCTTGAACATAATCACGGTCCAACCGTCAGATCGACGCAAAAAGCAGCTCGTAAAGCCGAATGTGGTACCCGTATGACGGAGGGCGTCTGGCTCAATATGCCAGCCGAATCCATACCGCGCGTCGAGCCCGGTCTGCACTTTCCATTGCTGGGCTAGCAGGTCCCCATTCAGAACTTCTTGTTTCCGGAGGGCGAACTCGTACTTCACCATATCGTCAATGGTCGAAAGCATTCCGCCGCTCCCGGCAAAAATCTGCGGACGAAGCTCCAACGGTTTAACCAATTTGCCATTTCGCCACCGATAAGAATCCACGCGACGCGGCACAATCTCTTCCGGATCAAAGAACCGCGTATCCGACATGCCCACCGGCTCAAAAACTTTTTCTTTTAGATAAGCCGATAGCGAACTTCCCGAGAGCCGTTCCACCAGTTGCCCCAGCAGAGCGTACGCGTGGTTGTTGTATCGATACACCGTGCCCGGTGCTTCCTCCAGCGGCTTGGCCGACAAAATGTCGACGTACTCTTGGGTCGTATATTCCGCCGCGTAATCGAAGGCGTGGCCGGGATCGGCGATTCCGCTGGTGTGGCTCAGCATGTGCTGAATCGTGATCGGTGCCCATGATTCCGGCACTTCACCAAGATGTTTGCGAACTGAGTCGGAAAGCGCGAGTTTGCCTTCACTCACCAAACTCAGAACCGCATAGGCACAAAACTGCTTGGTGAGGCTCGCAATTCGGAATACCGAATCTGATCGGAACGGTGTTTCGGTTTCCAGGTTAGCCAACCCATAGCTGCGCTTTTCTACCTTCCCTTCGGGCGAAATCATGGCCAGAGAACATCCGGGAATCCGATCCTCCTTCATCATCAAGAGCACCTTGTCATCGAGAGCGTCGGCCCGAACACAGGCGGCAACTCCTACGAAGATCGCCATTAATATTTTTCGAGTCGCCGTCATATTCTCATCTTTAAGGACCGGGGGAATCAGTTCGGCCCGAACCTTGCCAGTATAGTAAAAAAATGTCCGGGATTCGCGGACTGCTAAGCGTGGACTATGACTCGTCGGGCATTTACCTTGATCGAACTTTTGGTTGTGATCGCGATTATCGCGATCTTGGCCGCAATCCTTTTCCCCGTTTTTTCGCAGGCAAAAGCCGCCGCGAAGAAGACCGCCAGCCTCAGCAATCTCAAGCAAGCGGGAACCGCCATCCAGATCTACCTAAGCGATTACGACGACACCTTTCCCATAACCTATTCGCCGTTGGCCGGAAACCCCACGCGCTATAACCACGACCGGATGGTCCCCACCCCTAAATGGTTCGGCAACCCCACTCCAGACCAAGAGAACAATATGAACTCGTTCTGGAGCAACAACACTCAGCCGTACATCAAGAATTACGATCTGCTGAGCGACCCGAACTCAATCTCACGAGAATATACGCACGGAACGTTTAACAACCAGGCTCCTCCGGGCTTTGTGACTTCGCGCGTGAGCTACACCTACAACGGACTGCTTAACGGATTCAGCGCAACCGGAATCTACCAAGTGAGTCAGTTGCCCGTACTGTGGAATGGTCGAGGCCGCGCCGCCCTGCGCGGATGGGCGTATGCGAATCCATACATGTTTTGCGGCGATTCATCGCAACCGTGCCACTATGCCCCACCTGTCGCCGGTTGTTCGTTTACGGCCAACGGTCAGGCCAGCCGCCCCAGCATGAACAGCTACGATACGGGATACAACCTGCACAACGGCGGAATCTTGTTCACTTTTGCCGATTCTTCGGCCAAGTGGCGCCGTATCGGCGTCGGATCAAGCGGTAACACCGATCCGCTTAAAGATCCGTTTAGCGACTACCAAGGCACAAATCAACCCACCACGCGCTGGCTTGATGCGACCGGATGCCACGCTTATATATTCCGACCTGACTTTGACTTCACCACCCAGCCTGCGGTGGCCGGAACCTGATTGGATCCGAATTTCATGTCAGCTAAAACCCAATCGTCTCCGTAATCCGTACTGTCTTTCGTAAATGGATATCACACCAGAAGAAAGACAGTACAGCATGATCAGTCACATCGCGGGAGTGATCGCAATGTTTGTTTCCGCGGGTTGGCTTGGTTGGGCGGTTCCGCTCGTGATCTATTTGATCAAAAAGGATCAGTCCCAATTCATCAAATTTCACGCCCTTCAAGCCATGTTGTTGGAAGCTCTCTTGTTCGCCGTTTCGATCGCGCTCCTGATTCTCACGTTTGCGACCTGCGGAATCGGAATTTTCATCACCCTCCCCTTGGCACTTGTGATCGTCATCGCCGCGATTTACTACCACATCAAGGCGGGGATGGCGGCAAACGAAGGCCAGTGGTATGAGCTTCCTCTAGTCGGACCGTATGCGCGGCGTCAAGTTGGAATATAAAGTTACGGGCACTTTCGCGACTCGCCATAGGTAATATCAAGGGGTCGTCCCGCTGGGTCGACCCCTTGCGCTTATGAGACTTCCCGCAATTTTGGCCCTGGCGCTTTTCACCTTGGCCGTGCCGGTGGCCACCCCGGCCCAATCGGGCGCCGCGGTAAAAAAACCGCTCACTCACGAGGTTTACGATTCCTGGCGGAGCATCCAGGGGATTCGACTCTCCAATAACGGAAAGTGGCTCCTCTACGCCTCTAGTCCACAGGAAGGCGATAACTTCGTCATCGTCAAAGCGACCGACGGATCGAAAGAGTACACGTTCGACCGCGGATCGAACGTCCGATTTTCGGAGAACTCACAGTTCGTCATCGCCACCATCGTGCCCAAACGCGAAGATACGCTCAAAGCCACCCGCGATAAAGTCAAAGCCGAAGACCGACCCAAAAATAACCTGCTGATTCTCAACCTGGCCACTGGCGAACGCACCGAGCTTGAACGAATCACCAGCTACACCCTTCCCGATAAAGATTCCAACTGGTTCTTGTACCGACCCGAGCCACCAAAAGCCGCCCCGGCTGGGCAACCCGCCCAAACAGAAGCCAAGCCCGAAGGCGAAAATCAGGAGAAAGCCGATGAACCCAAAAAGAAGCGGGGCCACGGCGAGGGATCAACCGTGGTTCTCCGAAACCTCCAGACTGGGCAAGAAGTCAAGCTCGAAAATATCGGCACCAACACCTTCGATGAGAAAGGCACGCGGTTCTACTTCAACCGTACACCCAAGGAAGCAAGCGGACACGGTGTATTCGCCCTAGACCTCACCACAAGCCAAACCCGGCCGATTATCGAAGGGCTTGCCCAATATTCGCGCCTTACGCTCACGGACGACGGCAAAAAGATCGCCATCCTTACCGACAAGGACGATTACAACGCCGATCGACCATCCTATAGCATCTACACGGCCAATACCGATTCCGGTGCGGCCAAGCGGATTGCCCACGAAGGTGATGCCGGAATCCCCGAGGGCTACTACATCCCCGCGAACTCCAACATTCGGTGGAGCGAAGATGGCTCTCGCCTTTTGTTCGGCACGGTGAAGAAACCCAGCGACGAAAAGAGGCCGACTGTTCCCGACGACGAAAAAATCACCGTGGATATCTGGAGCTACAAGGATATTCAGCTCCAGCCGCAGCAACTCCTTGGAGTCAATGCCGCCCGGAATCGCACGTACACCGCGATCTACAACGTCTCCAACAACCGCATCGTGCAGATCGAAACGCCCGATGTGACGAATGTCACCCTTCCACGGCGCGGCAATGGCGACTTTGGACTCTACGCCAAGGCACTTTCCAGCGGAGCCGGATCGACCCCCGACGATGTCTTCCTGGTCGATCTCAAAACCGGCAAGGAAAAACTGCTCTATCCCAACTTTATGGGCAGTCTCTTCTGGAGTCCAACTGGCCGCTGGCTGGTCGGATTCGATCAGCGCACCTCGGAATCGTTCGTAGTTGATCCGGTCAGCCTCAAGAAGACCGTACTCAACACTCGGTTCCGCCACCCCATCTACAACACCACCGACGATCGACCGATTGGCGGCGGACCGTACGGAACGGCCGGCTGGAACAAAGATGATAGCGTGGTTTACGTGTACGACGAGTTCGATATCTTCGCTCTCGATCTCACCAAGAACGACCCCGCCGTTTCCATTACCGATGGCTACGGTCGAATCACCAACACCCGCTATCGCTACATCGTCACGGAATCTGAACAAGAGTTCATCGATCCGCGCAAGCCCGCCTATCTTTCGGCTTTTAACCCTCGCACCAAACGCGATGGGTTCGCCCTCACCACGTTTGGCTCAAAAGCTGCTCCGAAATCCTTGATCTTCGAAGACTTTTCGTTTAGCGGACTCAACAAAGCCCGCGATGCCGACGTGTTCATCTACCAAAAGGAAGATGTTGACCTCTACCGTGACGTTTATGTCACGAACTCCGAACTCAAAGATGCGGTCCGGTTCAGCGATATCAATCCCCAGATTACGGAATACATCTGGCCGACTGCCGAACTCATCGAATGGCGATCCCTTGAAGGCGAAGAGCTCCAAGGCCTCATCTACAAGCCCAGTAATTTCGATCCTGCCAAGAAGTATCCGATGATCGCTTACTTCTACGAAAAGAGCTCCGACAACCTGCACAACTACCAAACGCCCGCGCCAAGCGCAAGCGTTATCAACATCGCGTGGTTCACCAGCAACGGATACATCGTGTTTGTGCCGGACATTCCGTATAAAATCGGATACCCGGGCGAAAGCGCGGTGAGTTCCATCGTGCCGGGATGCAACGCGGTTATCAGCCGCGGATACGTTGATCCCGCGCGGGTGGGAATCCAGGGCCAGTCATGGGGCGGCTATCAGGTCGGCTACCTCATCACCGAAACCAATATGTTCGCCGCGGCTTGTGCTGGTGCTCCCGTTTCCAATATGTTTAGCGCCTATGGCGGTATCCGGTACGGATCGGGCGCAGCACGCCAGCTGCAGTACGAGCAAGGCCAATCGCGAATCGGCGGCACCATGTGGGAATATCCCATGCGGTACTGGGAAAATTCGCCGATCTTTTTTGTCGATAAGATCCAAACCCCGCTACTCATCATGGCCAACGATCAAGATGGAGCCGTCCCCTACACCCAAGGCATCGAGTTCTTTACCGCATTGTGGCGACTCGGCAAGCCGGCGTGGATGGTCAACTATAACGGCGAAGATCACAACCTGATCCAGCGCAAGAATCGCAAAGACTGGTCGCTCCGGCTCAGCCAGTTCTTTGACCACTACCTAAAAGATGCGCCCATGCCCAAGTGGATGAGCGAAGGAGTCCCCGCCGTGCAAAAAGGCGAAACTCTTGGCCACGAAATGCCCGAGCAAAAATCCGGTTCCGGCACACAAACGGTTCCACCCAGCATCGGCTAACACCCAATCCGCACGAACCCACGGAAAAGCCTCGGGATAAAAATCCCGAGGCTTTCTCATTGCTAAGCTTTAAAGATGGATTTAACCCGTCAGCATTTCGCCTTGGGCTTTGAATACGGTGTGAACATATTCCACCCATTCAATCCGTTCCATGGCCGTGGCCGGAGTCAGGCGGAACCCGGTCGAAAACAGTTCGCTATCGTCAACGGCTTTACTATGCAAAGCTTCGCCGTGGATAACCACCGGATTATCGTGCCCTCGCCCGATTTCAAGACGATACTTGCCACCGTAAATGAAAGGACTTCGTGAGCGGAGCTGCAGCCCTCCCAGGCTGATGTCCACGATGACCGATCGGGTTGAGTCGGTTCCGCCTTCGAGCGTGACGATGGCGTAATCCATCAGCTCGAATCTGGCGTGTTTGCGTCGGTCAGAAAGGTTGTGTTCCATAAGTTGATTTCGGTCGTTAGGGCTAACTCACACCTTGCTCTGCAGTAAATGTCGGCATAGAATCCTCATTTCTCTAGGCCGCTTTCCACGGCTCTTGCAGAACGGTTTGGCTGATGATTCCTCGTTCGCGGATGACCTGGCAGAAAGTGTTGAAAAGCTGAACATCGATCTCGCCTCGTTCCGCACACCCATCCATAATTTCCAGCACCTTGTCTAAATCCATACCCTTGCGGTAAGCGCGGGTGCTCGTCATGGCATCAAAGATATCGGCAATCGCACTGATTCGAACCAGAACGCTTAGTTCGTCACCCTTCAACCCATCCGGATAGCCTCGGCCATCGATCCGCTCGTGGTGGTGTCGAACAATTGGCAAACATTCTTGGAACATCGGAATATTGCCGATGATATTGGCACCATATTCCGGGTGCTTTTTAATAATTGCGTACTCATCATCGGTGAGTTTGTCCGGCTTGGTCAGAATGGCGTCCGGTATGCCGATCTTGCCCACATCATGGACGAGCGTGCCCAATTCCAGAATCCGCATTTCGTACGGCCCGAGCCCAATTGCTTCACCCAGCCAAAGGCTGTATTCCATAACGCGTTCGCTATGACCCGCAGTGTAGGGGTCCTTGGCTTCCACCGCTTTGACGAGCGCGCGAACCACGCTTTCAAGATTTTCTTCAAGTTCGCCCAGCGCATTGCTGAGTAGTTTGTTTTTGTGTTCGACTTCGCTATATGCGTGTTCGAGAGCTTGTTGAGCTTCCACTGTGACGGTTAAATCCACGGTAAATCCGAGCATTCTCCTACAAATTCCGTCGTTGTCGTAGACGGGCACTCCCCTGGTTTCAACGTGGCGAGTCGGTTGACCCTCCAACTGAATGCGATACGCCACGCTAAAAGGCTTGGCTTCGCGCGAAGAACTCACAATCGTCCGTAAGGTCTGCGCGCGATCCTCAGGGTGGACCGCTTCGCTCAACACCGCGAGCGAAACCTTATCCGAACTCACTTGCTCGTACCATTCCGTATTCGCAAACACAATCTCCTGATCCTGAATCACAAATAGACCGATCGGTAAATTTTCGAACATGCTACTCAGCTGAGCTTGTGCCGTGTTCGATTCATGGCGGGCGTTCGCCACATGCTCGTCCTGATTGGTGCTGTTGCGGAACGCCAAAACGGCCGCCAGCCCGAGGACGAAAACTTCGACAATCAGTCGCCAGTTGGTCGCATTCTGCGATTCCTGAATCGATGCCAATTCGCCCAGCTTGGCGTTTTGAGCGGCACGGATCCGCTGGACCTGCGTTTCCAGCTTGCGGACCTCTTCGCTCGTTGGAACCATCGATTCCGGCTTCCATTCCAGCTTTACCGAAGCAAAGCTTTGCTGAAGATCTTGGACCTTACTTTCTTCCAATGCCAGGCCTTCGTCTATGCGCTTTAGCGCAGCTTCGCCTTTGAGCATTGCCGTCTGATAGTTCATTTTCTCGGCGGTGAGCGTGGCACCCGTGGTATGCCGAACAATTGAGAACCCCGCTTCTGCCGCCAGCCCGAGAATGAGACAGCAAAGCAGCGCTTCGATAGCAAATCGAGATTTGGGCTGCAAACGTCGAAATCGGTTTTCGGCAAACCCCTGGGCGACCGGACCGGAGGCGACCCACGCGGTCCCCAACGAGATGATCCCAACCAAAACCAGTCCGAGCTTAAAGATCAGCCACAGTTGTTCATCGCCGTACGATACCGCCGCAGCATCCCTATCGACCGCCACCACAGCCACAACATTGCCCACTCTATCCAACACGGGGGCATAGGCGCTATACCAATTTCCCCACCGATCCTCAATCGGGCGAGCCGTGGCGACAGCATTCTTGAGCGAAACTGCCGAAATCAAATCTTCCGGAATCTCGTCCGCCGGATCCATCAAGTTTGATTTGCCCGCATTCGGGCCACGCTTGGCCGCGCTCCACAAAAAATGGTATTGCGGTCCGATCTGCTTGAGCACACTGATGTGACTCACATCCGCGCTAGAACTCGAAATCGCTTCCAGTTTGTTCAGCTCGGCCTGGTATCCCGGATCGTCGGTTTGGGTGGGAAGATTCAGCTTTTCAGCAACCGAAACATCGAGTTGCAAAGCTGCTAGCTCGGCAACTACGGTTAACTGCCTCCGGACTTCCCGAATGTGAGATTCCCGCGCGCCCTGGTAGAAATAGAAAATGCCCAGCGACCCTGCCACCGCAAAAAGTGCGGCGAGGGCAAGGAATACGCCAAGTCGAGATCGCTTTTGACTTCCCACGGTGTCGCTGGAGAGGGTCTCCCCGCAAATATAGTTGGCCGTTTAAGACCATAACATAAGGGTTGAAGTTTGAAGCTTCAAAAATGAAACCGCCTTCCGAAGATTGGAAGGCGGTTTTTTAACTCCGATTCAGGTCGAACCGCTTACTTTTTAGCTTTGGTTGATTCGATCAGCACGTGGCCAGTACCCGGATCGAATTGGACTCGAATGTTCAGTGCTTCGCTTAAGAAACTCAGCGGCACAATCGATCGACCCTTTTCGAGATAGGGGGCCACTTCCATATGCACGGAATGTCCATCAACCTTCGCCTCTGGATCGCCGATGCGGAACCACACGTGCATGCCTTGAGCTTCGCCTTCCACAGATTTGGCAATGTTGTCCCACTTCACTTCACCGCCCGTGCCTTCGAAAAGGTGGCGGAACGGAGCAAGAGGCACGCCGTTTTCTACTCGCGGGGCCACATCGAAGTTGATCAGGCTGCCATCGATATAGACATCGAATGTGTCAGCGGCCAGGCGGCTACCCTTGGTGACAAGGAGCGGTGCGGTGCTGGTTTCAGCATGAGCGGTTACCGCAGGTTTATCAGGCTTGACTTCCGGCTTCACGGGCGGCTTCGCTGCAGCGACCGGAGTGGCCGCGGGTTCTTTCACCGCAACCAGCTGATCGGGGTTTGTCGGATCGTTTTTGATCGTGATCGTTTCGCCCGGTTGCGCGGATTTCACCGTGGTCTTCGGCACCGCCGGATTGAACGGTTTGGGACCCGATTCTTGGCCTTCGCCCGGCTTGGCGATCGGCTTGATATCGTTTCCTTTCACCGAAGCATTGATCGGCACTTTCAAATCGAGAGCGGGTTTAGAGGGAATGGTGGTTTCGGGCGTCGGGATGGGAATCTGTTCCGATTCCGGTCGCTTGGTGCGTCCGCCCGGATTATCCACATACAAACGAAGTTTCTCGGTTTTGAACGTGGCACTGCTATCGTCAACGACCCAAGCCTGAACTTCATGCCATCCGTTGGGAACCGTCATTGTATCAAACCGATACGTGTAAGGCGAGTAGTTCTTGAGGATCTTGAACTCATCGTTGACAAAGAAACTCACATAAATGTTTTTGAGCTGCTGGCGGAATCCAACCTTGATCTCAACAATGCCCTGGTGGCGACTATCCGGCTTGGGAGAAACCAGATACACCGGCCCTTCACCAGACCGATCGATCTTAATCTCGCTTTTTTCTGACCCAAGCAGCTTGCCTTGGGCATCGTAAAGCCGAATTTCGATCGTGTTCTTGCCCGCATCAAGCGCGGCTGTATCAACGTCGAACGATGTTTCGCCCGAACTGTCTTCGGCCGAAACCTTGCGCGATTGCACGCTCACGCCGTTAATCCGGAGCTCCACATATGTGGCGTTCGCGCCAGAGTAGCTCACCGATAGAGTTCGACTGTTGGCCGCCCGATTGATCACAATTGAGGCGTCCACAAAACTAGCCTGTGCCGTAAGTGCGACCGCCATCAAACCTGCGCAAATCGCAAGCTTTGTCTTGATGCTTCTTTTCATCCCGTAACCACCCTTGCCGCCAGGCTGCCACGCCTTATTTGGCGGCTGACGTGACCAAATAGCCCGTCACGCCGAACATATATTAGCCGATTGGTCACATAATTTCACTCTTTTTCTCAAGAAAGCGTCTTAAAAGTGGAATACCAACCAGGTATGGCGCATGGAATGAAGACTGTATTTGCCCAGCAGGCGACCCAATTCGAAAGAATCGGCGACTGGAAAATTTCAAATGGACACTGCGTCATGCGCGCACATGAGTGGAAAGGGCACGTCTGGGAGCACGAAATCAAAATGTACTTCCCCGCCAAACCGCTCATCGAAGACACCTGCTATCTCGAAATCACCGGCGAAAATGCGGGCGAACGCGACGACATGTATGGCCAAGCCCTTGCCGAAGCCCTGCGCATGCCCGTCGCCGTATTGTTCCAAATCCCGAACCAGCCGCTATACGGCATGGTCGAAGACGATTTAGTAGCCCACACTTTTGAGCAGTACATTCAAACCCAAGATCCGGAGTGGCCGCTTCTCGTTCCTATGGTGCGTAGTGCTATTTGCGCCATGGACACCGTCTCCGGCTGGCAAAAAGGACGGATCAAAAGATACGTCGTGGGCGGAGCCAGCAAACGTGCATGGACAAGTTGGCTCCTGGCTCAAGTCGGCGATTCGCGAGTGGCCGGAATCGTTCCGGTTGTCTTCGATAACCTTGATATCCGCCGACAGCTCGAACGCCAAGTTGCGCTCTGGGAACAGCACAGTCCTAAACTGGATGATTACACCCGACGAAAACTTCACGAACTCGCCGGGCACCCAGAGGGTCAAAAGCTTATCGAAATGGTGGATCCGTATTACGGACTCAGCAGTCAAAAAGTGCCCGCCCTCGTGGTCACCGGAAGCCGTGATCCGTTCTGGAGCGTGGACGCCGCCCGACACTACTATCGGCAACTTCCCGTTGGATCGGGCCTGCTCGTGGTGCCCAACATGGGTCACACCACGAGCGAATGGGAATTCCGAATGTCTACGGTGGCGGCATTTTGCCGAGCGTGCGCCGGGTGGGGCACGTTCCCACAGGTGCAGTTCGAAATCATGGATGAAGATGAAGGCGTGATCTTCCAAAGCCGCACCGAGGACGACCCAGAGGCGGTCCGTGTGTGGGGTGCGCTCAGCGACAGTTTCTGGTTCGCCGAAAGCGAGTTCTTTGTTGACAAACTTGATCAACCCTGCGTGCGAATTCGTCGCCGACCCGACCACAACCAGGCTCTCTTTATGGAAATGGAGTTCAGAGGCGAAGCCGGGCCCGTTCGACTCACAAGCCCGTGTGCGATCGTTCCCCGGTCCGCTTAGGCGGGCTGTGGACCGGTTTCCACCGTCACCACGCTGGCGATTCCGCCCCGGACCGCGAATCGCGCGGTAATACGCATCCAGCGCGGCTGGCAACAGGCCGATAGTTCATCCAATAGCCGATTTGTGACCGCTTCGTAAAAAATTCCCTGATCGCGAAAGCTAAAGTAGTAGTACTTGAGCGACTTGAGTTCAATGCAGGTCGCTTCGGGAATGTATTCAAGCTCTACTTCCGCAAAGTCGGGCAATCCGGTAATCGGGCACACCGATGTGAACTCCGGCGTGGTGTGGCGAATCACATAGTTACGGTGCGGAGCAGGGTTCGGAAACGTTTCTAAGATCGGCTTATCCATCGCCAACCGAACTGTACCCCTGCAGGTTCGATACGAACCGATCCCAAGGACCGTTCGCCGGGCCTCATTCCGCGTCATCTTTGGGCCCGAACCACGGGTAAATTCTGGGCGATGATCGCAATCGTCTTCCCGGGGCAAGGATCGCAACGCCCCGGCATGGGGCAAGACCTGTTCCATCAGCGCAGTTCTGCCCGGCAAGTGTTCGAACGGGTTCAGGACGCGACCGGAATCGACATTGCTCGGCTCTGCTTTGATTCCGATGAAGAGACACTCCGGAAAACCCAAAACGCTCAGATTGCGCTCTACACGTGCGGACTCGCCGCCTACCACTCACTGCTTGAAGAGTGTTCCGAACTGCCGATAACGGCCGCCGCCGGACACAGTGTCGGCGAATATGCCGCGCTCGCCACTGCGGGGGCCTTTTCTATCGAAGCGGGTGCCAAGCTCGTTCAAAAACGCGGTGATCTCATGTCTCGAGCCGGCAACCTTCGCCCCGGGACGATGGCCGCCGTCCTTGGACTGGAACGATCGGCTCTCGAAGACGCTCTCCGGCAAGTGAAGTCGGGAATTGTTGTGGTCGCAAACGACAACTGTCCCGGCCAGCTCGTCATCAGCGGCGATATTGATGCAGTGCAAGAAGCCACGGCGATTGCCAGTGATCGAGGAGCCAAGCGAGTGCTGCCACTTTCGGTTTCCGGCGCGTTTCACAGTCCGCTCATGGAAGAAAGCGCAGAATCCATGCGGGTCGCACTCGAGCAGACCAGTTGGTCTCAAACTCAAATCCCAGTGTATTCCAACGTGACCGCCGAACCCGGCACCACCTGGACTGACTTACTTGAACAACAGTTAAAATCGCCGGTGCAATGGACCGAGACCATCCAGACTATGATCGACGCCGGAATCCACACCTTTATCGAATGCGGGGCGGGCGAAGTTCTAACCGGGTTACTCCGGAGGATCGACAAGTCAGCGGTCGGGCTCCGCGTACTAGATTCCGCCACCCTCTCAGAAACCTGCCAATCCCTGCTTAACCAGCAAAGTTAGAATCCTCATGCAAGATCAAGTCGCTTTTGTAACCGGTGCCAGCCGCGGAATCGGACGCGCCATCGCCATCGAACTCGCCCAGAGAGGGGCCAAAGTCGCCTGTTTGGCCACCACCGAAGAAAATGCCCGGCGGACCGCCGAAGCCATCACTGCCCAAGGAGGTGCGGCCTATGCCGTCGGGGTCGATGTCGCTGATCCCGCATCGGTGCAAGTAGCATTCGCGGCCGCCGAATCTGCACTTGGTGCGCCTTCGATCCTTGTGAACAACGCTGGAATCACCCGCGACACTCTCATCATGCGGATGAAACCTGAAGAGTTTGATGCGGTCATCAACGTGAATCTCAAAGGTGCGTTCAACTGCATTCAGGCCGCCATCAAACCCATGATGAAAGCACGCTATGGACGAATCGTCAACATTTCCAGCGTGATCGGACTGCACGGCGGACCGGGACAGGCAAACTACGCCGCCAGCAAGGCGGCAATCATTGGACTCACTATGGCCACCGCGAAAGAGGTTGGGAGTCGCGGAATTCTTTGCAATGCAATCGCCCCCGGATTTATCGAAAGCGATATGACCGACAACCTTCCGGATGAGTTCAAAGAGTACGTCAAGAAAACCGCTCCGGTCGGAAGGCTGGGCCTTCCTGAAGATGTGGCCCACGCAGTCGCCTTTTTGTGCTCGCCCGAAGCCGCCTACATTACCGGACAAACCCTTACCGTCGATGGCGGACTCTTTATGTAAGGGCTCAAGTTGCCCATAGACCCTATTTGACCCGCGGCGTCCGGTAACCCTGGTCCGGCGTTAGGAGTATTATAGGGCGGGCCCGGATGGCCGCAAAGGGAAACACGCAATTTATGTCCGACACCGTTTTTGAACGCGTACGCAAAGTCGTTTGCGAAAAGCACAGCGTAACCGCTGACGAAGTTAGCTTGGACACCCGGTTCGAGGATGACCTCAACGCTGACTCGCTCGATATCGTCGACCTGATCATGGCGCTGGAAGAAGAGTTCAGCATCGAAATTCCGGATGACGACGTGACCAACATCAAGACCGTGGGCGACGTCGTCACCTACGTCGACGGCAAAGTCTCCTAACAGAGCGGTCTTTCTTATGGCGTCGATGCCTCAGCCTTCCGGCCGTGTTGTCATTACCGGGATGGGGGCCATCACCCCTCTCGGTAACAGCGTCGAGGAGTTTTGGCCTCGGTTACTTGCCGGCGAAAGCGGCATCGGCCCCATCACCTTGTTAGATGCTGAGCCCTACCCCACAAGGGTAGCTGGCGAAGTTAAAGGCTTTGATCCCGAGGTTTATCTCGACGGCAAAGAAGCCAAGCGCGTCGATCGATTTATTGCATTTGCCGTCGGTGCCGCCGAAATGGCTCTGCAAGATTCAGGATTCCCCCGTGAAGATGAAGAACTTCGACTCGAAACCGGGGTTCTGATCGGCTCGGGCATTGGCGGACTGATCATGATGAGTGAACAGTCCAAAAAGCTGTTCTCGGTCGGCCCTTCGCGGGTTTCGCCGTTTTGGGTTCCCTACATGATCCCGGATATGGCCAGCGGATACGTCTCGATCAAGCAAGGATTCAAAGGCCCCAACACGTGCGTGGTCACTGCTTGCGCAACCGGAGTAAACGCGATCGGCGATGCCTATCACATTATTAAACGCGGCGATGCCATCGCCATGCTAGCAGGCGGAAGCGAAGCACCCATCTCTCATATCGGGATGGCGGCGTTCTGCGCCGCTCGCGCCATGACCACCAACAACGAAGCCGGGCCCAAAGCTTCGCGTCCTTTCGATGCTAACCGAGATGGATTTGTCATGGGCGAAGGTTCCGCCGTTTTTGTGATGGAAGACCTCAACTTCGCTCAAGAACGCGGAGCCAAAATCTTGGCCGAAGTCATTGGGTACGGCATGACGGGCGATGCCCACCACATCACCATGCCCGATCCGGAAGGCGATGGAGCGCGCCGAAGCATGCTCAAAGCTCTGCGGTCGGCGGGACTCGAACCCAACCAGATCGACTACATCAACGCACACGGCACTTCTACCCCCTACAACGACAAGTTCGAAACGCTCGCGATCAAACGTGCGTTCGGCGATGACGCTTACAACGTTCCGGTCAGCAGCACCAAGAGCTCGATGGGACACCTACTAGGAGCGGCGGGCGCGGTCGAAAGCGCAATATGTCTGCTCGCCATGCGCGATGGCAAGCTTCCGCCCACCATCAACTACGAAACTCCCGATCCGGAATGCGATCTGGATTACGTGCCTAATGTGGCCCGCGATAAAGAGATCAATATCACCATGACCAACTCCTTTGGTTTTGGTGGTCACAACGGAACGCTCATTTTCCGCAAGTTTCAGGAGTAGCTCAGCCGTGAAGCCATCGCTCGATTCGGCAATCCAAACATTTGTCGATGCGATGGCGGCACGGGGATCGGCCCAAACCGCCCGCGCGTACGGATCGGACCTCGCTCAACTTTCCGCCCTCTCGGATGGGCGATGGCCGCAAGATGAAGACACCCTTCGCCGCTATCTGCGCCAGTTCGGACAAAGTCCGGCAACCCGGGCGCGAAAGCTCAGCGCCCTGCGCTCGTTCTTTCGGTTCTGCCGAACCGCTGGCTATATTGAAGGCGATCTGACCGATGGCCTTGAAGCTCCCATCCGCCGCCGACCTCTGCCCAAGGCGATGACTCAATCCCAGGTGGAGCAACTCATCGAAAATCCGGTTGACTCCCCTGCCCCATTGCGCGATCGCGCGATGCTGGAACTGGCCTATGCGGCCGGACTCCGCGCTTCCGAAGTAGTGGGAGCCAACCTTGTAGATTTCGACTGGAAGTCTCGGAGCCTGCTCATTCGAGGCAAAGGCAATAAGGAACGCATCGCATTCTTCGGCGAGCCCTGCGAGCAGGCTCTCCAGAACTACATCCAAAATGAACGGAAGAGTTCGCATTCCCTCGATGCAGTTTTTACTAATCCGAAGGGTCAAAGGATCACGGTGCGCACCTTCTACAACGTGGTACGTCGATGGGCTCGAGCGGCGGGACTACCGGAAGATGTTTCGCCCCACACGCTTCGTCACAGCTTTGCCACCCATCTGCTTGATGGCGGTGCCGACCTCAAATCTGTGCAACAACTCCTGGGGCACGAAAATCTCGCCACCACCCAAATCTATACACACGTGAGTATCGATCGATTACGTGATTCGGTGGCGGACGCGCACCCTCGCGGTAAATCGTAGGTGGCGTTAAACCCAAGTCGAAGCCCGGCGCAGGATTTTATATGTCACCGGGCGCCGAACATGGGCGAACACGAAATTCGGGAATCCGGCCAAAAAGTCTAGCTCATAGTCGGTTGGGGCGGCAATTAGAACCAGCGGCACGGGTGCCGCCACCGGATGTTTCATCTTCACTTCGGCAAATTTTTCGTATCCGGCGATTTTGTGCGGTGTATCCAGCGTAGCCAAGAGATCGACGAAAATGAGATCTGCCCCGTCGCACGCATCAAGGGCGGCGGACCAATCTTCGAAAATCAACGTTTCATCTTCGGGCTGAAACGCGCCATTGGTCGCCTCCTTAATTTCGGCGTCTTGTGTTACAACGATAAACTTCACGGCGGATACTGAACAATCATGACGCCATTTGCCCATTGGAAGGCGCGAGAATATCCAGCCCGGTAAGGATTACAGGGGTTTAAGCCGATAACTGAACTAGGATGCGTATCGGTTCTACTCCCACCCAATCAATCCAGGCTCACGAAACCGATCTGGCCAAGTTAGCTCACCGCGCTCAAGTGCTCAAAAAAGCCCTGGACAACCAGAAACCCAACTCTTCCGAGCTGCTGAAACTCCTAGACCCAAAGGGCAAGGTTATCGATATCCGAGCTTAGGCAAGGTATCTTTAACTTTCTGTGGGTAAAAAACTCCCGAAGCCTCCGGTTTGGTGGAAGAACACCTTCTTCCTCTTCGGGATCGCGCTCATTCTCCTTTCTGTATGGGGGATGATCGCGGGCGAGCAGGTCATTAGAGATCCCGGTCAAAAGTTCGAAACCGGACTCGTATTCTTCTATTTCGTCGCCGGAGTCGCCATGATTGTCAATGGATGGCTCACGCATCAGCAAGCCCTTCAGCAGTACGAAGACATTTATCGACTCGCGGAACTCAAAGCGGATCATAACCCGGAAACGCAACACCAGCGGAATGACGAAAACAACGCCGAAACCCACCAGGAACCACATCCATGATCAAGTGCAGTAGCTGCGGAAAAGAGATCGACGCCGTGCCTTCGTGGCTCAACGAAGTTGATGTTAAAGTTGTGTGCAATAACTGCCCCAACCGAGACCTGAAAAGTATTACCGAAATCAAGCTCGAAGCTCCCGAAGCTAAGCCGATGGAAGCCGAAGCAACAACCGAATCTGACGAAGAATAAACCGAACCGCTTAAGCGGTTCGCACGTGCTTTTCACCCCGCGTTCGCTCCAACATGAGCAGCGCGGGTGTTAGTTTTGAACCCAGCTTTTTCTGGCAAGCGGACCGAAGATCGGCATCGCTGAGTTCAGACCATTCCTGAACCTCTACGCGGGCAAGAATCTTGCTTCCGCTGATCCACACCTGAGCCCCCACGACTCCGCCCAGATTGCTTAAAAATTCCTGGGTTCGAGCAAGGTCGGCCGCTTGGGCGCACGTTTCCACGTTAGGATCATCGGTGATTTATTCCGAAACTGAAGCCCCAACAATTGCTTGATACTGGGCCCAAGAATCAATATCGGTTCCGATATCCGCGGCATGAACAATCACCGCTTTAACCGGCATTTTGAGAAACTTACTGATGCTCGATTCCAACCCCCGGATCGATATCGCATTGGGAAATGCCTTAGTGCCTGCAATCCGGGCGAGAGTCCCCAACCCCGCAATCCGGCCAAGGGCGAGCGGATTCTTTCTCGCCGCGTAAGCCCGTTGGACAATTGGCATCGCCTTTTGGCACGCCTGCGGATCAATGAGCGCGAGATTGCCACCCGTGAAATGCCCCTCTCTGAGCTTCAAAGTTGTACGCGGCAGAGTCGGATATTCTTTGAGGCAAAGTTCCACCGGAACAATGGGATAGTTCACCCCCGCCTCGGGATCGCAATCAGACAGGAATCGCCGAACCGATTCCGTCTTTAAGTCGGGCAAGTCTGCAAATAACAACAGATAGCGCGGGGTCGAAGCTAACGTGTTCGCGATCCGCAGGCTATCCACAAACGTCTCCCCGCCCGCTACCTGGCGGATACCCGGGCGTTCCGGTCCCCCGACTAAGATCGGGTCGCCAAACGGCTGCACGGCTTCAATCACCCGGTCCAGCATTGCCTTGCCGTTAATCGGAAGCTCGCACCGAAAACGCAGACCCGATGCCTCGGCCATTTCCGGCGTGCAAAGTGCATTGGCTAAGATGATAAGGTCGTGCATAGCGATTCTTCCCGCGAAAGCGTACGGCATCGATAAAGACGGCCAAGCCGTTCGTTTTCGAGCCGAATCACAGCCTGATCGGCCGTCTCTGCCGATTCAAAAATTCCAAAAACTGCCGATCCAGAGCCAGTCAAAAGAGCACCGCTTGCCCCCGCCGTCCGCAACCGGTCATGGATATCCAAGCATTGGCAAGGTGCGACTCGTTCGAAGTCGTTATATAACTCGGATAAGTCATCGGGAAGCGCGGCAAACGGACGAGGATGTTGATCCAATGCCGCGTAGGCACCCTTGGTTTCGGTACCGATCTCGGGGCGAACGATGATTAATTCCCAAGTCGGCTGATCAACCAGCGGAAGCACCCGCTCACCATACCCTTCGACAATCGCCGCCCCGCCCGTCAAGAAAAACGGTACGTCTGCGCCCACTGCAAACGCGACCTCCCGTATCATCTGCTCGCCTACGCTAAGTCCCGCGCGTTCCAGTGCACGCAGGAGACCGGCGGCATCGCTACTCCCCCCGCCCAAACCGGATTCCGCGGGAATCCGTTTTGTGAGCTCGATTCTGAGCGGAGGCACGGGCACAAGCTCACGCAGGAAGCGCAAAGTTTTCGTGAGCGTGTTCTCTCCGGGAAGTTCAAAATCACCAGACACAATCTCATCCTGACCTAACGGAGAATCTTGGATTCTTAACTCATCGAAGAGCGAAACCGTCCGCATTACCGATCGAATGGGGTGGTAGCCCGTCGGATCAACCGGCCCTACGCTGAGAAAACTGTTGATCTTAGCCGGACACAAGACAGTAACGATCATCGCTCGTCCAAGCCCTCAATCGCTTGTTCCGGCATCGCTTCGACCGCGGGATCCGCATCGAGCGTAACCGTCCGCGGGAATGGCATCTGTTCGATTTCCTCCAATGCCCGATCGATTGCGGCAAACTGCATCTTAGCTTCGGCAACGATGTTCAAAAATTCACGGTTATCGATTTCGGCTGGACGACCCGCGAGGAGCGAATTCAACAGTCGAATCCGGAGAGTGTCTAGCGTGCTGTTAAACACATGGACTTGCGCTTCCACCCGTTCGATTCCGGACATTGTGGCCTGGAAATAGCGGCTGTACTCGCTCACATTTTGATTCGCCACCCGATATAGCTCCCGAGCCTGCGGATCAGTTGGTTTATTAACCAAAATCGCCACAGAAGGAGAGGCGCCTTTCTCGCTGGCTTCGATCTCCGAAAGTACAAAGTCTGCCCGCCGAAGTGATCGGTAGATTTCCGGCATTATTCGTTCAATCGCCAGTTGGAGCTCTTGTAGCTCGATGCCCCGCTCCCCTTTTGACTTTTGCAGATTGCGAAGCAATCGGACGTACCGTTCCTGACAGATTTCCCACAGTTTGGCAAATTTAGGATGCGTAAATCGTTTGGTTCGGCTCCGCTGGTACGCGGTGAAAACGATAAACCCCACTCCGAGTGCGGCCACCGCCCCACCCAAGAAAACGTATGACCCAAAGAAAACCGCGCTGATTACAAGGACAATCAGGTAGCGAAGGATCGAAAGAAGATTGAGTGCTTCTCTGGCAAACAGCTCTCGATCCCGCTTCTGAATGTCATCCAACCGCTCACCTCACAAGATCGGCGGACGCCGATAATCACGCCCTAATGCCCGATCGACGGCAAACGCGCACTGAAGCAGTCGCTCATCGCTCATCTGCGGACCCATAATCTGGAGACCAACGGGCAGATCGTGCGCCAATCCGCACGGAATGCTGATACTCGGGAATCCGCCCATGTTGGCCGGAATCGTACAGAGATCGAGCGTTTTCTGAGCTAGATTGTCTCGGATTCCGCCCACTTTGGGGGCTACGATCGGCGCGGTGGGGGTCAGAATGAAATCAAGTTCATTGAACGCGCCCTCAATCTCTGAGGTCATGAGCCCGCGTACAATCTGAGCGCGTTGATAGTAAGCCTCGTAGTAACCGGAGGACAGCGCGAAGGTTCCCACCATAATACGGAGCTTTACTTCGTCTCCAAACAAACGGCCCCGCGTGGCGGAAAATGATTCGATGTAGCCGCCTTCTTCGATCCTTGGACCAAACCGCACCCCATCAAATCGGGCTAAATTCGAACTCGCTTCGCTAGGCGCAATAATGTAGTACGTGGTAACGCCTAGCCGCACGCTGGGCAAATGGAGCATTTTGATTTCCGCCCCTTCGCGCCGAAGGACATCGATTGCAACCTCGAAAACCTCTCGAACCTGCGGCTCAATCGCATCTCCGATGAGCTCTTCTGGCACGCCGATCTTGAGCCCTTTCACGTGACCGTTTTTAATTTCTTCTGTCCGGATCGGACCATCCGGCAAACTGGTGTTATCGTTGGGGTCGTGGCCGGAGATCGCGCTCGCAATTAGTGCCACATCTTCAACTGTTTTTCCAAAAGGACCGATCTGATCAAGGCTTGAGGCAAACGCGATCAGTCCGTATCGCGAGACTCGCCCGTAGGTCGGTTTGAATCCCACCACGCCACACCAAGCGGCCGGGAGGCGGATGCTGCCCCCCGTGTCGCTACCCAGGGCGAGCGGAGCGAGTTCGCCGCTGACCGCGGCTGCCGAGCCACCGCTCGAACCACCGGTGACGCGATCTGTATCCCACGGATTAAGCACCGGACCAAATGCGCTGTTTTCGTTGGTGGTGCCCATGGCAAATTCATCCATGTTGGTTTTGCCAACCACAATCGCACCCGCATTTTCAAGCTGTTGAATCACCGTCGCATCAAACGGCGGAACATACCCTTCTAAAATTCGACTCGCGCAAGTCGTCGCAACCCCACGGGTCGAGATATTGTCTTTAATCGCGACCGGAATCCCACACAACGGCCCGGCTTGATCGGAATCAATCGCCTGCTGGGCTCGCTGGGCAGATTCCATCGCTTGATCGCGCGTGATCTGCAGGAACGCGTTGTAGTGGCCGTTCTCCGATTCGCAACGATCCAAAAACGCTTCCGTCACTTCCACCGCGCCCAGCTCGCGGTGCCGAAGCTTATCTGCGAGCTCGGACGCAGTGAGCTGATGAATCAACCCTTACTCCTCAATGATCGTGGGAACGATGAAAAGCCCGGCCTTGACATGCTCAGAATTCGCCAAAGCTTCTTCACGACTCAAACCCGGTCGAGGGATATCGTTGACCTGCAATCGGAACGGGGCCACCACATGCGGCCGTTCTTGGATTTCGTCCGCCAAGATGTCTTCAATATCTTGAAAGTGATCCAGCAACAAATTAAGCCTATCTTGAAACGACAACAGCTCGGCTTCCGAGAGTTCTAAACGCGAAAGCCGGGCCACGTGGCGCACTTCTTCCAGGGAAATCGACATTCACCTCAAGTATAGCGGGAATAATGCACTCAATATGTCCGTTTGGGGACGGCGCGGCAGCTATTCGGCAACCACCTTTGTGGTTGTGTTCTTTGTTGGGGTTGCCTCCATTGCGCATCTCAGTGAGCCCTATATCAATCGGAGCACAAATCCGGACTTAGCCAGCTCTCATTCCGATTTTGTCCGTGAAGCCCGGCACCACAAAATCGACTGGCACGAATGGAACCCGGAAACCCTCGCTCTCGCCCGCCGACTCGATCGTCCGCTCCTGATCTTTTACGGCTCGGTTTGGGGCGAACTCCGGCCTAAGTTCGATTCATTTGCCAACGATGCCGACATCTCCGAACAGATGAACCGCGAATTCATCTGTGTGCGGATCGATGCTCTCATCCATCCTGCTTGGCGATCCGGTCCTCTCCAGCTCGAACGCTCAATGAGGCGAGATTCAGCGGCTTTCGGCATCGCCATTTTTGCCCCAGAAGGCACACTCATCGCGCTTCCCGGAAACCAAGAGCTCGTGGCCATGAACGACCGCGCCATGCTCACTTTTTTGCGCCGAAGCCTAAACACCTACGCCGGCCGAAACATCCCGCAAATCCACGACCTCGCAATCCGCGATGCTTTTAGCCTTACAGGCGGCATCACCGGCACCCCTGCCGAAGCCGCCGATTATGCCGCCCGTCTCGCGCAAATGATCGATCCTCAAAACGGCGGATTCCGAGGACGTCTCGAACACGAACTTATGCCGGCCGAATACGAAGTGATGCTCGATTTTGAGCTTGTTGATCCGGTCGAACTCTCGCTTTCGCGCATCATTCGCGGCTCAATCCACGACGCCCTTTGGGGCGGATACTTTGAACGATGGTCGGGCACCGAACCACGCGTTACCTTTGCTAAAACCGCGTTTAGTAATGCCGCAATGCTTAACGTTCTCGCTCGGCTCGCCGTGGTGACCGAACAGGACATCTACGCGGACCTTGCCCGCCAACAGTTTGACTACGTAGCCGATCGATTCGCCATGCCGGATTCTCCGGTCTACGAATTTGCTGAGTTTCAAGATGCATACCGGTCGCCCCGGCATTCGTTCTCTCCGCGCCGACTCGCCCAGAGTGTCCCCGAAGAATCGCTTGAGTTCGTGCGCGAGGCGCTTGGCCTTAACGTACGGCACAACCCGCAAGCGACTCCGTATCTCACCGATCCAGAAGAGTATTTTCGCAATCCCCGGCCCGTGGAATCTGCCCTCGAGCAGATGCGCAGCCGGGTGGTGCAAAAGCCCGACTATATTGGACGGTACCGTTCTTACGAAGCGCAGGCGCAATCGATTGCCGCCATGCTGAGAACCGCGCGACTTTTGAACGATAGTAACCGGGCTGCCCGAGCAAGCACCCAGTTCGATGAGCTTCGGACCCAAATGCGAGCTGGAGTTAACGATGTATTGGCCAGCCCTCCGGTTCAGCCCGGATCTGCTGCCGGGCTGGGTGCTTATCTGGCGTATGCATCTGCCGCTTGGGAAATGCTTTGCCTCACCGGCGATTCGGATATCGGACGTGATGGTCTTATGGTTTTAGATCGCGCTCGGTTCCTTTTTTCTGATGGAGAAGGCGGAATTGTTTCGACGGAAAATGCTGAGCTCGGATCGGAGTGGGGTCGCATACTCGGGCCCGAAGTATTGGATCTCTACGGCCCTTCAGCGGTGGCCGAATTTATTAGACTGAGCAGTCTTTATACTCGTTGGAGCCTAAATAGCTCGGAAAGCCGTGACTTACGTCATTCTAGCCATGTGATGATTCAGCGCACGGGCTGGATTCTTGATCCGGTTTTTCTGAGAGCAGGAACTCTTGCCCACGCATTAGCGGCCGAAGAATCCGGTCTAGTGATCCGCGTCCCCCAGGGAGAGTGGGCGACCGCTGTCCGGACTTTCCCAAGGGCCATTCTGATCCCAGGGAATGAGTGGTCACGTCTTCGCGCGGGGCGTTGGGTGAACTATCCGAACCTTGCCGCACTGCAGGATTCTCGGTAAAGGGTTGGATGGTGATTCCAACTTGAGAGGAACTCCCCGTTTCGATAAAAAGATGGCGGAGAGGGTGGGATTCGAACCCACGGAGGCTGTTACACCTCACCGCATTTCGAGTGCGGCGCACTAGACCAGACTATGCGACCTCTCCGAAGGTGACCGTCGTGGTACCGCAGAATAATACCAATACACGTGAGGTTGCGCCAAGACCCCATGTCCGAACTCAGCTGTTAATCCTTTCTAATCCAACCAGGATATTGGGGAAAAGGTGCAAGCAGTACTCAATGCCGGTAGCTGACACAAACCCAGAAACCGAAGAGAACGCAGTCTCGCTCTTTAATCCAAATTTTTCGTAAACAGTTCAGTTTTCCACAGGTACAAGCTGAATATCGGTGGTATATAGTAGACATACATGCACTATATTTTGTCGGTCCGTGCCATCGGATTATGCGCCCAAGCCGCCCGAACCCAGCGTCTACAAAGCGGAGTTCAGCTGGATGATCGACCCTGCGTGGTGCACGCAGGAGATGAGGTGTGGGATGTTGATGCGCTTGCCCACGCTCGGAATGTTCGACTCGGAATGACCCTTCGCGAAGCTAAGACGATTCTCCGGACCGACGGGTTTTACATTCCCTATAACGATCCTGATTTTCGCTCCGTAAGAGATGCATTTCTTTCTCCATTTCTGGATTTTGTTGATCAGGTTGAAACCGGCAAAGCCGGGGAAGCCTACGCCGATCTTTCGCGCCATATCAATCCGCTCGAGATTGCCGGACTTCTGCTTCAAAAAATTAGCCAAAACGGATCGGTTCCAGTACAAGCCGGAATCGCGCCGGCCCGGTGGATTGCTCGGCTTTCAGCTCAGATTGCCGACCCATCAATGTGTCGCATCGGATTACTCCCAATCGAAGCCGTGCTCGATCCCGCTACGTGGTTGGCTCATCGCGATGTTGTCCAGCTCACGCCTATCCCTCATGCCGACCGAACCCGCCTCAATCAGCTTGGATTTGGACGCGCAAGGCTCATCCAGCAAGCTCCATTAGAACGGATCGAAAGCCAGTTCCCCCGACGGGGCGCACTTATCATGCAAACCGCCAAAGGAATTCTCCACGATCCGGTGCAACCCAACTTTCCCTCCGATACGATTTCCGCCGCACGCAAGCTCACCGGAGGAAACTCACGGCTCGAACTTGAATCTGCACTCCAAGAAATGGCACGCGAACTCGCAGTCCAGCTCAGCCATTCAGATCGGCAAGCGGGCGGGATTCGACTGACCTTAACATTCGAAGATGGCCTTCGAGAATCGTATAACCGTGAATTTCCCAAGGCGATTATTTCGGCCGCGCAGCTTTTCGTGGCCGCTTTCCAAGCCCTCGGCAAAATCAATATAGACCGACCGGTCGAAGAAGTCCGTATTCTTCTCACCGGACTCTACACGGCACCGAACCGTCAAGAAAAGCTATCAAATTTCGTTTCGCGCGATCCTGCCCTGTTGCCTTCAACGATCAAACGACTCAACTCATCGCTAGGAGACAACGCGGTTCGACGCGCCAGCGATATATCGTACGACTTCCGAGACCGGGTGCTCAAGGAGTGGAAAAATGCCACCGGATGGAAATAACACACCCCTTGCCCGCTGGCGAATAGTGGGCAAATGGTGGGAATGCGAGCCTCCGATCGAAACCGTTCGTTACCTGGATGCCAAAGGTATCCGGCGCGAAGTCTCCCGCGAACTCGAAATACTTTCGCGTCCGAATCTCATTCAAGCCGAACCTGATTGCGATGACCATCGGGAAGATTACGGAATCCGCCCTCGTAAACGCCGTGATGAAAAAGTAGCCAAAGCTTGCGGATACGTCAAAGAAACTTCGTTGATTATCCGGGCCAACACAGCCCGATCTTACGTACCGCTACATGCCATATCGGGTTATAGCTTTGGGAGAAGCGTTCTTCTCGCGCCGGAAATTGCCCGTCTTGCCGCCCAAGCCGGAATCCCAGCCATCGCGATTGCTGATCGATTCGCTCTCACCGGAGCCGTCGAACTGGCTACAGAAGCCATCAAGCAAGGGCTCAAGCCGCTTATTGGAGCATCGTTCGAACTGGAGGATGGAGGCGAAATCGTGTTGATCGCTCAAAACTCGCTCGGATATCGATCGCTTTCGCGGCTTATCACCGAATGTTGCCTTAACGAACCACGCCTCTACCCCCTTTGTACTTGGGAAAGGTTGAGGCGTCATTCCTCAGGCGTATTATGCCTCACCGGTGGAAGTTCTGGACCAATCGATCTTGCACTCATCCGTAACGATTTCACGCGAGCCGAAACAAATGCGCGTCGCCTGATCGAAATATTTGGTCCGCACCAAGTGTTTCTTGAAATTGAACGTTCTTACCTCCCTTGGCAAATCGGAACGGAACGGCATCTGCGCAATCTTGCGCGCGAACTTGGACTGCTCTGCGTAGCCGGCGGACCGGTCACCCATCGTCGCCCGGCCCAGTTTCCGGCCCAAGATATCCTTGCTTGCGCAGAATCACTAGCCGTGGTCGATCAGGTAGTGGGGCGCAAACCGCTCCGGCATGAATCTCAACCTGCGGGATTCCCTACGCCCTTGCGGGCCATGAATGCAGAACGATATTTCCGTACGCCAGAAGAGATGGCTGCTCTTTATTCCGATGCACCCGATCTGCTGGAGAACACCTTCCGCGTGGCCGAACGGTGTGAATCCGATGTATTGCCGGGGCCCACCAAGATACCTCTGCTTGATTCCAACCCGGATCACGCCCTGCGCGAGCTGGTGTACAAAGGTGCTCAAGAATGGCATCGCAAAATCACGCGCGGATTGCAGGCACGCCTCGATTTTGAACTCGGTCGGATCGCTGCGCTCGGTTATTCCAACCATTTTTTAGTGGCTCACGATATGTGCCAGTGGGCAACCCAGCAACAAATTCAATACAGTGGGCGGGGATCGGTGGTCGATGCGGCCATCTCGTTTTGTTTAGGGTTTAGCCGAATTGATGCCTACACCCATAACTTGCACTTTGAACGCTTTCTTCCGCCCGACGGCACCAAAAAGCCGGATATCGATATCGATTTTGAGGCTAATCGGCGAAATGATGTACGAGACTACTTGGTCAACAAGTACGGCAAAGATCATGTTGCTACAGTGGCCGCTATCGGATCGTACCGAGTGCGCGGAATCGTGCGTGAGGTCGGCAAAGCTCTCGGCATCCCTGATTCCGCGATAAGCTATGTGGCCAAAAAACTCCACGGAGGAATCACGCCGCAAGGACTCTACGATGCCCTTTCCAAACGCCCAGAACTTCGGGAATCAGGCATATCCCGAGAGCGGTTCCAATGGGTGTTCAAACTCGCTGAAGATCTCAGGGATGTTCCGCGCAACATGCGCGCGCATTCCAGCGGAGTTATCATCAGCGAGACTCCAATTGCGGATACGGTTCCGGTCCAATATTCGGGAACAGGTAGCGATTCCGAGCAGTTCATCCGCATTATTCAGTGGGATAAACGATCGGCCAAACGGTGTTTTGTTAAGTTCGATATTCTCTGCCTGCGCGGCCAGGATGTACTCTCAGGCACCGAAAAACGAATGCGCGAGCATGATTCTGCTTTCCGGGTCACCAAAATTGATCCTCACGATCCGGAAATTTATCGCGCTATGCGGTCGTGTCAAACGGTGGGGATTCCGCAATCGGCATCTCCTGCTATGACTCAGGCGCACGCCCGGCTTCGCACCGAAAATCTCAAAGATGCCAGCCTAGTACAGGCCGGAATTCGTCCGGGCGTAGGCGGCGCGGTCAAACTCAACGAACTCATCGAACGTCGGCTGGGAAAGCCTTATAGCTTTGGCCATCCCGATGTCGAAGGCATTCTCGGCCATACCTACGGGATCATCGTGTTTCAAGAGCAGGTTGATCAGCTCCTCCAAACATTTTGCGGACTCACCGGTGGAGAGGCCGAAGAGATGCGCGAAAAAATCCACGACGAGCGACACTCCGATTTTGGCGAGTCCGTCCGTGAGCAGCTTATCCGCAAAGCTACAGATCGAGGTTATTCCCGGTCAGTAGCCGAAGAGATGGTCGAATACATCGTGGGCTTCAAAGGGTATGGATTCGCTCAAGGACACGCCCTCGCCTTTGCCGAGATATCCGCCCGGTCGGTGTACTGCCAGCAAAACTTTCCTGCCGAATACTTCGCCGCGCTTCTCGATGCCCAACCCGCCGGATATTACGGCCCCGCCACTTTGGTAAACGAAGCTCGCATCCGCGGACTCCGGGTATTTGGCCCGGATGTGAACCGAAGTACAGACCGAGTTTTGGTGCAAGACGTGCAGACCGCCAACCCCGCGATCACTATCCCGCGCGGAGGGATTTTGATCGACCTCAAGCAGGTCCACGGACTTTCGCACTCCACCATCGCGCGAATTATGAATGCGGATCGACCATTCAAAAGCCTGTTTGACTTTGTTCGCCAGGTATATCCGCATTTTGATGAGCTGGAACGCTTAATTCTGTGCGGAGCGCTTGATGGATTGCACGCCAATCGCCGAGCAATGCTTTGGGCCATGAATTCCGCTTTTGCTTATGCGCGAAGCTTTGAACAATCCGCAAACCCCTCAGGAATTTTGCCGATCGCAATGATTGAGCCCGATCTTCCGACGGACATTCCCGACTTCACGTTTGCCGAACGCAAGCTTTCGGAACGCGGAATCCTTGGTCTCGATTTGGAAGAACACATTGTCGCGCACGAACGCGCGCGTATCATCGAAAAAGGCGGCATCACCACGGCCGAATCGCGCAAACTTGCGCACGGAACGCCCGCATTCATCGTGGGCAATCCTATCCGGCTCCGATTCCCACCCACTCCAACGGGTCGTCGAGTGGTGTTTTTTGACCTTGAAGATGAAACCGGCCTGATGAACGTGACTTGCTTTGATGATGTGTACCAAAAGTACGGTCACGCGATTGTTCTTTCGCCGTACGTCACGGTGGTTGGGAAAATCGAACGCCGCAACGATTATCCTGCTTTTATGGCCAGTGCGGTTTATCCCTATCAGCCTAAAATTTTCGAGAGTGCTGATTCTCGCCGGGCTAAACTCAAAACGGCCGATTTTCTAGTGGGCTGACTATGGATAAACTCCTACCTGGGCTGCTGGTGAAAATTCCTGATAACGTTTTTCCCGAGCCGTACACCGTGCCCGGCAATGTGGATGAAGAACCGTACTCGGTCAAGGTGCGGTTCATTAAGAATGCGCTCCTCGGCCATTCCCTCACTATGCTCGCGATCGGAATCTTTTCGTTTTGGCCGATCTGGCAGCTTTCCGCCACCGACCTTGTGATATCGCTTGCCGCAGTGCTGGTTGCCCTCACCACTTCCCGCTATTTTTTACGTCACGGCAGATTGGAGCAAATTGCGAGTGTCGCCCTTTTATTGCTGGCGATTCCTTTGCTGGGACAGCTCGGTCACGATATACGCTATATCGGCTATCCCATCGAATCGTTGTTGATCGCCGGACTCTCGATCGGTATTTTCACCTTGGCAGTAGGCCGCGATTTTAACTTCACCGGAATGGTGGTGGTGTGTTCAATCACCACGCTTGGCTTCTTGGTTCTTGCCACCGCCCGCGGATTCATTGATCCCGCTGCGCTGGCCTTTAGCTGGTTAATCGCGGTCATTTATTTAATTTTTGTTGCCTACAACTTGGCGATGATTCTCAAGCGGCGACGAGTCTCTGATCTACCGAGTGTGCCCGCCGACTTCCTACGCGATCTGCTGAACTTCACCACCTACCCCTTGCGGATATTTGCCCACTGGCGCAGTTACAAATTCCAATGAGCCAGTTCGAGCGCGTTATTGCCTATATCCGCCCCCATCGACTGGAAGAGGTGAAGTCTGCCCTTGCCCTCCTCCCAATTTCCGGACTTACGGTAAGTGATGCACGCGGTAGCGGTAACCATCCCGAAGAACCGATTTCGTTTATGGGCAAAGCGTTGGCCATCCCCATGCCTAATCGAAGCCGTATCGTGGTTGTTGTTCCCGCCGAACTTCGAGAGACCGTGGTTCAGGCAATCATGACTGCCGCCCGCACCGGTGACCCCGGCGATGGCAAGATTTTCATCGAACCCGTGCTCTCTGCGGTAAGAATCCGCAATCGTGACCGGGACAGTGACGCAGTTTGAGTTACTCCGACGCCCCGGACACGTCATAATCACTGCGAGGCCCGAGATCGACCGATGTATTTAAAGAGATTCCTTGGTGTTGGATTGCTCCTATCCACCGCTGCCGCTTCCATGGCGGCCATCACCATGACCGTCAACGTGAAGGATGGCCAGAAAATTTCTGGTGACTTCACCTTCGAAGTCCGCGTTCAATCGTCGGTGCTGGTTAACAGTGTCGAATTCTATTTGGACGATGACCTGCGCGACACCGACGAAAGCACCCCCTACGAATTCAAAATTGACACCCTTGTCGAAAAAGAAGGCAACGTAAAGGCCACATTTGCCGCCTATAACGCCAACGGCGAGTCGATTAAGCAAACCTTTAACTTGGTGATCGATAACGATCTGGGCAAAGGCATCCAGTTCCACATCGATGATTCCGTTGAGCAAACCCGAATCGGCAACTATCGCGATGCCATTCAGGCTGCCCGACGCGCTCTCAAAATCGACAAGAATAACAATGATGCGCGCATGGCCATGGCTCGCGCCAACTACGCCGCCCAGATTTACGATATCGCACAAAAGTTTGCCGAAGATGTCACGATCTCCGATCCGGATAATGCAGATGCCAAAGCACTGCTTGCGGCGATTAACCTCCGACGTGCCTTTAACGCTCGCGGTTCAAACCAAGCCGAAACAAACCAACTGATCGGCGATGCGCTCAAAGCAGCCGCTAATGCGCAGCGCGACATTCTCATCATGCGTAGCGAAGCCGTCGCCGAACCGGGCTCCGGCGATTCGATCATCGAATGGACCGACGCCCAGCTTGCCGCACGCCGATTTACTGCGGTCGCCGCCAAACTTCGCCCCGATTTCGAAAAGAATATCGACGACCCCACCTACGCCAATCGATTTATCTACGCCCTGCTCTATTCGGGTCGAATCGAGGAAGCGATTAAGGCCGTGAACACGGTCGACAAATACGGCAGCCCTGATGCCTACAGCTACGCTCTAAAAGCCGTTCTTCTCCAGATCAATGGCAACACCGCCGGAAGCGAAGCCGCAGCAAAGGAAGTCCTCATCCAGGACCCGACGAGCTCTCTCTCTAAATACCTGCAGATTCATCTGAGCATTGCGCGAAAGCGGCCTAACGTGCTCCCCGGATTTGTGAAGGAGCTCGAAGACACACACCCACCGACCGCTGATCTCAGCTACTACAAGAGTACGCAACTCTTCTTTTCCCAAAATTACGACCAAGCGGTCATTGCATTCGAAACCGGACTGCTCGCCAATCCGGCTAATGCCCCGCTTCTAGTCGAACGAGGAAATCAAGTGCTGGAATCGATCTTTAGCGCAAATCTGGGTTCGACGGAACAGAAGAACCGTGCTCAGCTGGCACGGTCGTACTACGAAGCCGCCCTTGCTGTGCAACCTGATTCGTTCGAAGCTTTGAACGCGATCGCCATTGCTAATCTCGCCCTTGGCGAAACGGAAAATGCGATCAGTTTTGCCCGAGCCGCAGTTGCCGCCGGGCCAGAATATGCGGGCGCGCACTTCACACTTGCAGGAGCTCTGCGACAAGCGCAGATTGAAGCAGCCCAAAAAGTGGAACTACGTGATCAGTCAAACGAGTATCGCCGCCAATCCCAAACTGCGCTGGAACGAGCAATCGCTCTTGATAGTCGGCTAAAAGGTCAGTTCGCACCGGCCGCGCGGGCGGCCTGGTTCTACGCTTATAGCGAAGGCCGGATTCCGTACCTGCCGATCCCTCCGACCGAATAATTCGGCCCGATCTCCACGATCCCCGTCCGGAAAGAATCCGGGCGGGGTTTTTTTGTCCGAACCAATCGACCAACTTTATGGCACACTTTGTGCAGTTCGGACGTTGCACTGATCCGGACATCCGAGCGACCACGTTCGCTCAGTCCCTCTGTCGGAACAAACACGCTATGAACATCAAAATTTTATCGCTGAGTGCCGCCCTCCTCGCGGCAATCGCCTTGACCGGCTGCAACAAGGGCGGGGCCGGCGAAATCGCCAAGGTTAACGGCATGTCCATTACCAACGCCGACCTTATCGAATACCTCGAAGCCAAGCCGACCGTCCGTGTGAGCATTCAAGGCCAAACTCAAGAGCTACCCGTGGCCGATACGCTCGGATTCCAAGCCATGCAAGACCTCGTGGTACGTAGACTCATTCTCCAGTTGGCCAAAGAAGAAGGGGTTTCGCCCAGTAAACAAGATGTCGAAGAAGAGATTAAGCTTCGCACCGAAGTCAACAGCGGCTATGTGAAGGTCCTGCAACAGCGTGGGATGACCATGAGCGGCATCCGGCAACAAGTCGAAGTCGAACTGGCTCAGCAAAATCTCATTGCCAAAGGCATTACGGTTACCGATAAGGAAGTCGAAGACTTTATCAAGAATAACCCGCGTCAATTCACCGAACCGGCAAAAATCGAAATGTTCTGGATCGTCACCGATGGTGCCGGGCGAACCGAAGTCGATGCGGAAATCACCAAAGGACGGAAGTTCCAAGATGTAGCCGCCCAGCTCAGCAAGGATCCCGCCGCCCGCACGACAAACGGTAAATTCCAAGCCCAAACCCACCCCACCGGATTTCCGCTGGACACCCTACCGGAAGAAATTCGCAACCCGGTTTCGAAGGTGGCCATCGGCAAACCAACCGATTGGATCGCCATGCCCGGAGGCCCGAACGTTTTCGCCAAGTTCTATGTGACTCGTCGCACCGAGGCGCGCCCGATTGAAATGACCGAAGCCCGCAAGAAGCTCGTCAAACGCGGACTCGCAGTCAGCCGTGGTGCCGAATCCAAGGACCTGCAAGAACGCATCGCGGAGCGATTGCGCAACGCCGAAATCACGGTGAGCGATCAAAACCTCAAGGCTCTTTGGGAAAAATTCGAGCAGACGCTCAAAGCCAATGCCGACAAAGCCCAGATGCCGACTTCAACAACCGAAGAAGCCGGCACCAACTAACCACTCCGTTCCGACACAAAATCGCCCCGCCGGTCTGACCGGCGGGGCTGCAACTTTTAGACCCAGTGGTCTTTAACCGCCGCTTCCAACGCCCGCTCACTGGATTTACTCATAGCGGCGCGAGCTTCTTCCAATGTGATCTTGGGATTGCTGAACTCGATCCCTCGTAGGGCAAGCAACTTATCGAACACCGTATGATTCCGTACCATGCCACCAAAACCTTCAGAACCGGGCCCGTACGCCATGATTTGCACCCAATCACTGGTGTGCGATCCGCTTACGAACCCGACGCCGGTATGGTTGCCAACGGCCATGGCAAGGCAGCTGTTGGTTGACGAATAGTTGCGGAACGGTGCCAACGGACTTTCGCCGTTCTGGGACATGTACACCGCCTCGGCTTCCGGCACTGTCAGCTGGATGCCCAAATGAGTTTCGACGATATCTTGGACGTCTTTGCTCGTCCGCGCTCCGTTCAAAGTGCCTCGCAGACGTTCAAAGCTACAACGCATTAATTCCAGTTTTAATAGGCCATTCTCTTTGCCATAGTCAGCTTGGTAGGTGATTCCGGGATTCGCGTTTCCGTGGTCAGTAGTCACAACAACCAGCGTTTCGCCATCCTTACGGGCGAAATCCAACGCCACTTGCACCGCGTTTTCAAATTCAAGCTGATCGAACAACAAAGCGCCGAGGTCGTTGGCGTGGGCACCGTGATCGACACGGCCTCCTTCGATTTGAAGGACAAAGCCGTTGTCCGACCCGTCCAGTCGGGCAATAGCGGCTTTCGCCATCTCGGTCAGAGTCGGTGGCGCAGGGAAATTGGTGCCGTTAAGCTGATCGATCGAATACGGCAAATGGCTGCGGCTAAAAATCCCGAGCAACTTATTGCTGGTTGGTTCTCCCCCCAGTTCTTGAGCTGTTTTAACAACTTGGTAGCCATCACGTTCGTATTCCGCGTATACATCGATTTTGTCAGCCCGTTCTTGAGGATCAAAGAATCGAGCTCCGCCGCCCAGCAGGACTTCCACCCCTCGGGACCGGTACTGCCGGGCGATTGCCGGTTCCGCCGCCCGGGAATTGATCGCGACCGCAAACCCGCTCGGCGTTGCGTGAGTGATCGTGCACGTGGTCACAAGCCCGCGTCGCATTCCGTCCCTGCCCAGCAGATCGTAGAGTGGCGTAAGATCACCCACGCCAGGAAGTGTGTTCACGGCCCCGTTCATCACCAGGCTTCCGCTTCCCCATGCCGAAGCGGCGGCGGATGAGTCAGTGACAATCGAATTGAGGCTTCGCGTATCCATCCAGCCCGATGTGACGCCCTCGGAAGTCAGCATCTGGAACCAGGGGCCCCGCCGACCTTCACGCATCTGCACAAACTGATCAGCCATGCTCGGGGTGCCGACACTCATGCCATCAGATACGCAGAAGATAATGTTTTTCGCCCGAACCTGTTTCGGTCGAAGCGTGGCGAACCCGGGCATCGACAGCGTAGATGACCCGAGCCCCGCCGCAGCTCCCGCCAAAAGCGAACGTCGGGAAAAGCGCGAATCCTTCATGCCGCCCAGTTTACGGCATGGTCGTGAACAAAAGGTTAAGAAAGAAAAAGTGGGACACAGCTGGAGAGGAGCAACGCCGTGTCCCAAAATTTGGGAGAAGTCTTTAAAAGCTCGTCCTGACGCAAACACGCCTGTCGAACTCCTTGACTTTCTAGCGGACATTGTAACCCAAAAGGTTGAGATAACGCGCGTTTATTTTGGAAATGCATCACAACCTCGAATTTTTACGCAGTTTTTCCCCAACCTTCTCCCCAATTCTGCCCGTTTAGCTCCCAAGAATTGCGGCTGAAAATCGGCCCGCCAAAAGCCGACACTTTATAGTGAGGCACCGATTTTATTTATGTTCCCGGAATCGCGGCCATTTGGCCTCCTTGAATTAAGCGCAATCCGCGAGGTCGCCAATATCGGAATGGGCCGAGCCTCTACGGCCCTAGCGGAAGTCACGGGTCAGACCTTCCACATGGATGTCCCCGAAGTCTCTACGGCTTCGCTTTCCTCCGTGCCCGACACGCTCGGTGATGATCCTGAAGCGCTTACCGTCGGAATCCGAATGCCCATTGTAGGGGATGTCCCGGGAGAGACCGTCTTTTTGTTTCCATGGGAATGCGCGCAATCAATTTGGGTCCGCATGCTCGGTCGAGCTCCTGCTTCGACCGAAGAAATCGATGAACTCGCCGGATCGGCCATTTTGGAAGTCGGAAACATCCTTTCCTCCAGTTTCCTCAGCGCGATTGCAGATTTTTCGGGGCTGAATATCCAGGCTACACCCCCCCAAGTTTCTATCGACCTGCTCTACTCAATTGCCGGAAGCGTGGTGATCGAAGCAGAATTGACCAATGCGGTTGCCCTTGCAATCCAAACCCGAATCTACGGCGCAAATGAGCCCGTGACGGGAACCTTTCTTTGTGTCCCAACCCTCGATGGCCTGCACCGGCTGTTCCGCGCTTTTGGAATCCCGGAGGCTTCCTAATTCTATGGTTCAGGCCCCGATCACCATCGGCATGGCCGAGGTGAAAGTGACTGTTGAATCTGAACCCCTTGTCTGTCTGGGACTCGGTTCTTGTATTGGACTCATCGCTTACGATCCCATTGCCGGAATCAGCGGCATGGCCCACATCATGCTTCCGACCCCGTTTCCAAACAAACCGGTGGTTCAACCCGGAAAGTTTGCCGAAACTGCGGTACCACACCTTATAGATCAAGCAGTCCAGTTGGGAGCTCGCCGAGCTCATCTGGTTTTTGCATATGCCGGAGGGGCTCAAGTTTTTAATCTCGGCGTCCAAACTCGCACCTTGGATGTGGGGATTCGAAATGCAGAAGCCACGGCTCAAGTTCTGCGCTCGCTTTCGATGCGCGTCCTTGCGTTCGATGTGGGCGGAACCTGTGGGCGGACTGTTACGTTCGACCCGTCTTCGGGCGAAGTACGGGTGCGATCGATCCGTGGGGGTGAACATCTGCTGTGCAACCTCCGAACAAAGAAGAGGAGCGCATGAGCCACATCGTCACTATCGACCAGATTGTTGAGAAGACTTCCGACCTGCCAACTATTCCGCAGGCGGCCATTTGGGTGATGAGGGAAACCCAAAGCTCATCCGCAAGTGCGGCCTCGGTGGCCCGGATTCTCACCACCGATCAAGCACTAAGCGCAAAAGTTCTGCGCCTTGCCAACAGCGCGTATTACGGATTGCCCCGCAAGATTTCTGATTTAGGCGAGGCCGTGGTTGTCCTTGGCATGAAGTCGGTGAAGAACCTCGCCCTCATGGCGGGAACTTATCCGTGGATGCAGCGGCCGCTCACGGGATATGCGCTTGGTCCGCACGAAATGTGGCGTCACGCTTTTGGCACCGCCGTGGCGAGCCAACTCGTCGCCCGGGTTAGCCACCGCGCGCCAGAAGACATCGCCTTCACCTCCGGCCTGCTGCACGATCTGGGCAAGGTTGCACTCAGTGTATGGGTGGAAAACAAAATGGGCGCAATCGTCCTGTATGCCGGGCGCGAAGATATCTCTTTTGATGAAGCCGAACGCCGGGTGCTCGGCTACGACCATGCTCAAGTTGGATTCAAACTTGCGCAGAACTGGAATCTGCCAGAAGAGATATGCTCCGCCGCCCTTCACCACCATCGACCCGCGCTCGCTTCGGTTTCCGCAGAAATTGTGGACTGCGTTCACGTAGGCGATTACATGTGCTCGGTGATGGGATTTGGCCTTGGCGGAGACAGTGCCCACTACCGATTCGATGAAACAAGTCTTGCTCGGCTCGGCTTAGAATCCAAAGATGTCGACGTTATGGCCGATGAGTTCATTGTCCGCTACGAAGAGTACGAGCATTTATTCAAGGATCTTGCGGCTTGAGCAAACAGCGCGTCTTGATCGCCGATGACTCACCCTTTATCCGGCGCATGATTTCCGACTGGGTGAACAGTCAATCAGATATGGAAGTTGCCGGGGTCGCCGCTTCTGGATCAGAAGCCATCGCCCTTGCCCGCGTGGTCAGGCCTGATGTCGTAACTCTCGATATCACCATGCCGCGAATGTCGGGCCTTCAGGCACTTCCGCAGATTCTCAAAGAGTGCCCCCGGGTGCTTATGGTCAGCGTGCTCACCACGCGGGGCGCGGCCGAAACGATCACGGCACTGGAACTTGGTGCCTACGATTTCATCACCAAACCCGGCGGCTCAAGTTCGCTCGAATTCTTGCGATGTCAAGCCGAGCTCCTCGATAAACTTCGGGCCGCTCGCTACGTCCACTTGCGGCTTCCGATCGATTCGGAACCTGTTTCGAGCCGGGTGCCAGATACCAGCGACCGCATTGTTCTGATTGCAAGCTCGACGGGCGGGCCGGGTGCGCTTAAAACATTGTGGCAAGGGCTTCCAAAAGGATTCCCGGCTCCTATTGTTGTAGTCCAGCATCTGCCGGCGGGATTCAGCGCGAGCTTTGCCAGCCGACTCGATGAAGTCGGCACAGTGCCATGCGTAGAAGCACAAGACCGCACCCGACTCCGCCCCGGATTTGGATATATCGCGCCGGACGGTTACCACACGGTGCTAGATGCCGCAATGCGAATCCGGCTGAATGCGGGCGACAAGATCAATGGGGTTTGCCCCGCGGCGGACGCACTTTTTGAATCCGGTGCGCAATTCTTTGGTCCACGAACAATCGCGCTTGTCCTTAGCGGCATGGGTCGCGACGGGGCCCAAGGGGCCGTCAAAATCCGGGACAACGGTGGACTAGTCTACGGCCAAAACGAAGAAACGTGTGTGATCTACGGTATGCCCAAAGCCGCGCGGCTCGCCGGCGGAATCGATGGAGAGTATCCGCTCGGATATCTGGCCGGAATCTTGTGCAGCGCAGTCGCAGCGGGGTCTCAAGATGCCGCCTGAATCGGAGGAGTGGGCCCGGTTTGTCCACTGGTTATTCTGCCGTACGGGCCTCGATCTCAACCAGTACAAACAGACGCAACTCCAAAGGCGACTCGCGAGCATTGTGGATTCTGCCCGATGCCAATCGTTGGATCAATTTCAGGTCTGGCTGGAAGCCCAACCCGGACGTTTAGACCAATTTCTTGACCAACTCGCCATCAATGTAACCGAACTGTTCCGAAATCCAGACCGGTGGGCCGAATTAGAGGAATACATTCTTCCCCGCCTCACCAAAGCCGGAAGAAGCCTAAAAATCTGGAGCGCGGGATGCAGCTACGGTGCCGAACCGTTCACCATTGCCGCGATCCTGCATCGATCTTTTCCCGGAATTCATCGCATCGTGGCGACCGATATTGATTCTGCCGCCCTCGCCCAAGCCGAACGGGCGGAATTCTCAACGCGCGACGCCCGATTCATCCCTCCGACGTACGCCGGTATGTTTCCCGCGGTTGATTCGGACCAAGTGACCGCCGATCCGGCTTTGCGTCGAATGATTGAGTTTCGAAAACACAATCTGTTCTCCGAACCGATCGACACGGAGTTTGATTTGATCGTTTGCCGCAACGTGGTGATTTATCTCACCGACAAAGCCAAGCATGAGCTTTTTATCAAATTTTTCCGATCATTAAAACCGGGCGGAGTCCTTTTCGTGGGTAGTACCGAACGAATTTTCAACGCATCACAAATCGGTTTTGAGACGGATCGACCGTTTTACTATCGCAAGCCCACCATGGAGTTCAATCAATGCCGAAACGCATCCTAATCACCGACGATGCGCTGTTTATGCGCGTTACGCTCAAAAACATTCTCACCCAGCAGGGGTACGAAATCGTGGGCGAAGCCGAAAACGGTCACCAAGCCGTCCAGATGTACGCCGATCTTAAGCCCGATCTTGTAACCATGGACATCACGATGCCGGAGTTAGACGGACTGCAGGCCCTGCGACAAATTCGCGAACTTGATCCGAACGCTAAAGTAGTGATGTGCACCGCTATGGGACAAAAAAATCTCGTAGTCGAGGCAATTCAGGCCGGTGCCAAAGATTTTATCGTCAAGCCGTTCCAATCTGAACGGGTTGTGGAAGCGGTCGGCAAACTCTTGGCCGCCTAGAAAGGCCCAAGTTCCGCACAGTGGGGCCCGAATCGCACCCGCTCGGCGGTCTGACAACTGTATAATTGGAAGGACCCGTTCGGCTGTACTTGATCCGGCCGCCGTGCGTCACCCAGGTTCCGCATGACCAAGTACATTTTCGTGACTGGCGGGGTTGTAAGCTCCATTGGTAAAGGCATTACGAGCGCGAGCCTCGGACGCCTCCTCCGCAACCGGGGATATACGGTTGCTCCGGTCAAGCTCGATCCGTACATTAACGTAGATGCGGGCACCATGAATCCGTACCAGCACGGCGAAGTGTTTGTTACCGACGACGGCACAGAAACCGACCTGGACCTTGGCCACTACGAGCGGTTCATGGATGTGAACTGCTCCGCCGCCAGTTCAATCACCACGGGCAAGGTGTACCGGAACGTTATCGAAGCGGAACGGCGCGGCGACTACCTAGGCGCTACCGTGCAGGTGATTCCGCACGTCACCAACGAGATCAAACGGCTGCTCGTGGATGCCGGACGCCAAGAAGAAGCAGACATTGTTCTTGCCGAAATCGGCGGAACCGTCGGCGATATCGAATCCCTGCCGTTTCTCGAAGCCATTCGTCAACTCCGCAAAGACTTCGGCAAAGAAAATACGCTGTTTGTCCACGTCACGCTGGTCCCAAGCGTCGGACCTTGGGGCGAAATTAAGACCAAACCCACGCAACACTCGGTGATCAATCTGCGCGAAATTGGAATCAGTCCCGACGTGCTAATCTGCCGGTGCGAAGAGCCCCTCCCCGAAGACGTGAAGGAGAAAATTTCCATGTTTTGCGACGTGCCCCAAGAGGCCGTTATCGAGAGCATGACCGCCGAAACCATCTACGAGGTTCCGCTTAAGTTCGAACAACTCGGCCTTGGCAAGCTCGCATGTGATCGCCTCGCTCTTCAAAACACCACCGCCGACCTAGCTGAATGGGAAGGCATTGTCGACAAACTCAAAAATCCCCAGCACGAATGCACCATCGGAGTGATCGGCAAATACACCAGCAATGGTGACGCCTACAAATCGATTGGGGAATCTATTGTCCACGCGGGCATCAATAACGATTGCCGCGTGAACATTAAATGGATCGAGAGCGACCTGTTTGAATCGATTGGAGGCCAGCCGCCTGTCCTTTCGGCCGCCGATGCAATTGACGAACTCGATGGGATCGTCATTGCCCCCGGATTTGGAACCCGCGGAATCGAAGGCAAAATCGAAGCCCTGAAGTTCGTGCGCGAGAACAATATTCCGTTCCTCGGCATCTGCCTGGGACTGCAAATGGCGGTCATCGAATTTGCCCGGAACGTGTGCGGAATCCAGGGAGCCGGGTCGGAGGAATTCGACACCGGTGAGCATCGCACCCCCGATCCGGTCATCCACTTTTTGCCCGATCAGTCTGGAATCACCCATAAGGGGGGCACCATGCGATTGGGGAGCTATCCGTGCCATCTCACCACCGGAAGCCTGGCCCACGAAGTGTACGCCACATCCCCGATATTTGAGCGTCATCGCCACCGATACGAAGTTAACAATGACTACCGCGAAGTGTTGATTAAGAACGGTTTACAGGTGAGCGGCGTATCTCCGGATTACCGGCTGGTCGAAATGATCGAGCTACCCGGACATCCGTTCTTTATCGCCACCCAAGCGCACCCGGAATTTAAGAGTCGGCCCAATCGACCGGCCCCGCTTTTCCAAGCTTTGGTAGCCGCCGCTCTGAAGAGAAAGAACGAAGTCCCGGTCTAGAACGGCGTTCGACTTGCCGATGTGCCCAACTCTGCAGGGCAAACCATCATAATAGCCAAGCCCCCATGAGCACGTCTCCCGATTCCTCGGCGAAGTTCGACAAATTTCGCCGTCAACTTATCCTTAAATCCAGACCGGTCGGTAAAGAAGAGCGTGTGGAGTGGTTCCAGCAGTTCGAACAGCTGGTCGAAAAGGCATTCCCCGGTCAAGAGATCCGCATTAATCGCCCCGGTGTCGCCCATCGAATGTTTGCGGCAGAAGTCGCGATTCCGCGGATGAGGCCCGAGCAACTCATAGACTTCGCTCGTGAGTTCGAGCAGTTGTTCCTCGAAGCCATGCCCGTAACGGCAGAAAAACTGTTCACCAACGCCTACCAAGACCGAATGGACGTGATGTGGGAGGCCGCCGTAGACCTGGGCGATTCTTACGTCACCATGGCCGTAAAGCTCCGCAACGCGGAGTTTGGTACCTACGAGTTTAACCAGGATGATCGCGGACGAGGTCGATACGGCGACCGACCGGGCGGAGATCGGGGCGACCGGCCAGAACGGCGTCCCTATGAGAATCGGGAGCGCAATTTCGACCGGGATCGCGAGGATCGACCGCGACCCCGGCGCTTTGATTCCGAAGGCAACGAACGGCCGCACAAAGACCGGCCATCTCGCTATCCCAAGCGCCCGTTCGGCGACCGTCGACCCGGCGGCGGAGGGGGCGGGTTCGACCGAGATCGACGGCCCGGCGGAGGCGGCGGAGGGTTTGATCGCAATCGCCGACCCTGGGAGAATCGCGACCGTGATCGCGGTGATTTCCGGGGAGGAGATCAACGCCGCAGCGATGACCGACGCGGATCAGATCGACCCTGGGAAAATCGAAACCGAGATCAAGGCCGCGACCAAAGAGATTACAACCAAGATCAAAATCGTGACCGAGACCGGGATCAAAACCGAGGCCGCGAAGGATCCGGTGAGTACGGATCGCGCAAGCCGTTCCGACCCGGCGGCGGAGGCGGAGGCAAAAATTTTGGCAAGGGCGGCGGCCCTGGCCGAGGACCCGGCCGGGGACCGAATCGAGGACCGGGGGGACCGTCGCGCTTTAACAAAGGCAAGCGCAACGGCTCTCGGAAAGATCGACCAAACGACTAACTTAGCTGGCCAGCGTACGGGGTTCTGACTTTCGGAGCGGTCGCAAAGCAATCGTGCGACGGAGTTCATCCAGCGTGGTTTCACCGTTGGCGATTCGGCGCAAACCATCGAATCGCAGCGGAAGGTAGCCGTAATATCCGGCGGCTTCCATCACCTGCTCAAGTGGTTTGTGGCATGCGATCAACGCCGCGGTTTCTTCCGAGTTGACAAAGACCTCGTGGATTGCCGTTTCGCCGGCGTAGCCATCCCACGATTCGTGCGCGGCCGGTCGTGGAAGCTCCCGAATTTGCGGATTGCCAAAGTACTGCTTGAGTGCTTCGGCTTCGGCACTAGTAACTTCATCGGTCTTATATGCGCCCTCGCCTAGAGTTCGAATCAACCGTTGCGCCAGTACGCCGTTTAGAGCGCGCGCCAGTCGATGCGGGGCAATACCCCAATCGAGCAACGTTTCGATTGCATCCGATGAATCAAGAGCCCGGATTGTCGCGATGACCGCGCAACCCGCTAGGGCCGCGTCAACCACGAGCTGGGCGGATTCGATATCGCGAATCTCACCGATAAATACGCGGTCCGCACCTTGGCGAAGCACTGCATCCACTAACGAATCGAGATTTTGACCGTTCGACTCAATTTGGTGCACGCCCGGTAGATCCGCTTCGATTGGCGACTCGCACGTGATCACCGTGCATCCGCACCGCTGAAGTTCTGACGCGATCGCGTAGAGCGTTGTGGTTTTGCCCGAGGCCGCCGGTCCGCAAATGAGGAACAGGCCGTACGGTTGGTGAAGCAAAGATTCGACCAACTTGGCATTTTCAGATTCCAAGCCGAGATCGCGGATGCCACGCACCGGCAACCGAAGCTGCGGAAACGAGAACTTGATCCGGGTGCCGAGCGATGTGGTGAGAGCACTCACTTCCGCCGCAAATCGGAAGTCGTCGATCTGAGCGGGGACCGCGGCGATCGTGCCGCTTTCCGCCGTACGCGGATCGAATCCGATGGCGTTTGCAAGCTCGCCGATTAGCGATTCCACTTCATCTAGATCGAGCACCTGGCGGTGACCAGTAGATCGGGCAAATTGGAACAGAATGTGGGCGCCACCTTCCTCCACATCAAGCCATGCACCGCGTGCGTTGAGAGTTGCCGCCTTTTGGAACAGTTTGTTTAATGTGATCGGATCATGAGCATGCGACGATGCAGGCACCGGTGATTCCTGGTCACTTTCCACCACAACTTCTTCTGAAACAACCTCTGTCCAATCTGTCTCACTCTGAATTTCCGGTTGGGTTTCGACTTGTTCCTCCCACGCTTCGGAAGTCTCTTCAGAGGTCCATTCCGGTTTCGATCCTGGTATCTCCTCGGTTTGGTTCGATTCCGGTTCCGGGGTGGATTCAACCCATTCCGAACTCGAATGAGCAACCACCGATTCTGCTTCGACCAGTTCGGGTTGGATCGGTTCAGAAGAATCGTTGGTTGATTCCATCCAATGCGATTCATCGGTCGTCTCCGGCTCAGATTCCGTTGTATAGTCGACGGATGGTGCTTCGGCGATCAGCTCTTCGATAAGCCGCGGCTGTGTATCGGGTTCTATTGCCGTAAGCTCTTCCTCGTCATCCTCGCTAGCGAACCACACGGGTCCTTCCGCACTCTCAAGTTGTGCGGTTTCCTCCCAATTTTCCGCAATCGGCTCGTCCGCAGAAAATTCCGATTCGTGCACGTCGGATTCCGATGTGGGCGGCACAGACTGATCGGTCCAATTTGTTTCTTCGCATGAGGTGGACTCGCTAAACGGTTCTTCAGTTTGTTCAGCGGTTTCCCACGATTCGTTATTTGCAACTTCCGATGCTTCGGCCTGAACAGCCTCTTGAACGATCGGTAGCTCGGCATTTTGAGCCCGAAATGCTTCCGGAGCCGCGTGCCACACTTCCGACTCTTGGTGATATTCTTCGGCCTTGAATCCGATCTCTTGCGGCATCACAACCGGCTTTACTCCAGATTCGGTCGGCTCTTCGTTGAGCCAGTCCAGGGCCGCATCAATCGATTGCAGTTTAGGCAACTCCGTAAGTGGACTCGTCGACTCTTTTGAGTCTTCAACCACTTCCGGTTCTAACGGTTCTTCCGTTACCGTGGCCACATTTTCGACCGGAGCAAGCGGTGCGATCGGAGCGTTGTCGAATGCTTCCACCGCCGGATCAACCAGCGGTCGATCGGGCATGGCACCGTGCAAACGTTCGATATGGGCTGCCAGCTGAGTGGTATCTGCCAACACTGGCTCCACACGGCGACCCGTTTGAGCGCGAACAAGTTCGATTGCGGCGAGATCTTGCGTATCTCGCATGGCAAGGAGCAAGAGCTCACCGCGCACGGCTACCGGCAGAACCTGATGCGTTTTGCACGTTTCGTAAGGCAGGGTTTTCACCGCATCCGGGCTCGGCGCATCTTCTTCGAGATGCCACGGACTCACGCCCTTTTGAGCGGCCAAAACTTGAAGGAGACGACGTTCGCTCACCATGCCCATGCTGACCAGAACTTCGCCGAGTTTTTGACCGGTCTTCTGCTGAGTTTCGACGGCGCGGTCGATCTGCGCCTGGGTGACCAGTCGGTGATTCACCAGAACCTCACCGAGCCGGATATCGCGGGCTTCTTGCAAAGTAGCTTCATCAGTCGGAAGCTCAAACATTGCATCCGCAGACATGGTGGGGGAATTTTCAACCGGTGCGGTCGCATAGGCCTCCTCTACGTGCGGGATCGGTTCGGGCTCAGTTGGAACCTCGTTTACCGGCGGTACAGGTGCCGGAACTGCGATGGACATCGGCGGTTCGATAACTGGTGCCGGTTCGTTTGTCGATTCAGAAACCGGTTCCGGGGTGCTTGCCGGACTCCCGGCCGAACCATTCGGCGTGAGAATTGTGTCCCAGAAACCGCCGGCGGTAGAAGCTTCCGGCTCGGATTGCACCGGCGGCAACGAATTTGTCTGCGACACCGGATTCACGGGCGGCGGTGAAATTGAAGTCGGCGGCGTGATCGCTGCGGGAGCAGCAATCGGCTGGATCGGAGTGGGTTCCGTCCCCGGGTCCGCCGGATACTCGGCACTTGGGATCGGCATGGAATTAAACTCGATAGGTGCTAGCGGAGCCGCAGGTTCGACATCGTGCACCGTAAATTTCGACGAGTCGGAAAGCGTCTCAATTGGTTCGTGGGTCACGGGGGGAAGATCGGAACTCGGAGAGGCAGGGGGCGCATCTTCGACGGTCACGGGCGAAACATAGACGGGCTCATCCCATGCGGGGCTCTGAGAAATAGACTGAATGGTCTCTTCGATCTTTAGCTCGGGATCGATAGGTGTGAAGACATTGGGTTCTACTGTTCCGGCAAGTTGATCGCTGCTGAGGCGGGCACCGCTGCGTTCTCGCGGAGTCAGTTCTACGTCGTCCCATCCGGCGACGGCCGGGGCTCCGGGCACGGACATCGCTTGGGTGGTGTTTTCGCCCAGCTTCTCCCAAAACTGGTTGGGCTCAGGCGTTCCGAGAGTAGTCGAAGGCGGCGCGATCGCGGGAGGGACTGGCGCGGATGCGATCGGTTCGGAAGGGACTTGGGTGGGCGGAACTGAAGCAATCGAAGCGGGCGGGATTTCGATCGGCGTGTTTGTTACCGGCGGGACCACTGGGGCGGGAGGGACCGCTTGACCGTTAGTCGAGACATCGGTCGGAGCGGGCTGCTCATACTCATCCCAATCAATGACCAGCGGCGGGCGAGGTCGATCATCGACCTGGGTTGCGCTCGGTGGCGTGGTTACTGGTGCAGGGGATTCTCCGGTAGCTTTCAACGAAGCAACAGGGCCCATCGATGGCGGTTCAGGAGCAAGGTCGATGGTGTTATCCTCCGCGCCTTCCTCTTTATTGCGCTTCATCAGTCGGTCCCAGCTAAATTTTTCACCCATATTTGTCCTCTAAACTTCGGATTGCTTTCGCTTACGCAATCGGCGATGCCCGCAAATATGCGGGTGCATCTTCGTTAATGTTCGGATGGAGTTGGAAAATTTGGAGGGATAACCAAAAGAGAAGCCTCCGCCAGTTTCAGCGGAGGCTGGATATGGATCGGAATAGACCGACAGGAATTAGCCGTCGATGCGCGGCGCAGCCGGAGTTTTCCACTCCTTGCGCGGGTTTTTGAGCTGATCAAGGAGCCAGTTGACGGCCCGTTCGAGTTGCGGATCCTGGCCTCGGGCAGCCAGAGCCGGATCATCCTCAACCTCGATATCGGGGTCCACGCCGGTGTTTTCGGCAATGTACTTACCTGAATCGGGATCGTAGATCGCAAAACCGGGTGCCGTGACGCCGCCGCCCCCGACCAAGTTGTAGTAGCCCTGAATGCCAACCAATCCGCCCCAGGTTCGCTTTCCAATCAGCGGCCCGATTTCGGCTTTCTTGAAGAGATACGGGAAGAGGTCCCCGCCCGATCCGGCATGCTCGTTGATCAGCATGGCCTTCGGACCGTTTAACGCAATCGGCATACCTTGATCAACCCCGTGTCGAGGTGCGAACACGCTGGTTGTTTGGGCGGTGAGATAGTTGATGAAGAAGGTGGGAATCCAGCCCCCTCCGTTGTATCGCTCATCGATCACCCAGGCCTGCTTATCCGTTTGGGAAAAGAAGCCACGCAAGAACATGATCATGCCTTGAACGTTGGTATCGGGCACATGCAGGTATCCGATCTTGCCCCCGCTCAGCTTGTCCACCATTTGGCGTCGCTCTTCGACCCAGGTTTCGTAGCGGAGTCGACTTTCCGAGACGGTTGGATAAACCTCCAGCTTCCGTGCTCCGGAGAGCGTGGGTGTGGAGTTCACCGTGATCGTGACCTTGTGACCAACCTTGCCGATCAAGTGGGGGGTGACACCTTCTTGCGAAGTAACCGGCTTACCATCAATTTCCAGCAGATATTCGCCATCGTTGACCTGCAGGCCGATCGCACCGAGTGGACCGACGCTGCTCGGAACGTAGCTGACGCCTCGATAAACCTTGGCAATCTTGATGTGGTTGCCTTCGGCCACGTAGTCTGCACCGAGAAGTCCCGCCGCCTGCTCGAGCGGATCGCCACTTCCGGGTCCCGGCTGAACGTAGGCGTGCCCCGTGCCGAGTTCGCCGATGAGCTGACCGATCACGTAGTCAAGATCGCTCCGATCGCCGACATCGGGCAGAAGCGCCGCGTACTTATCGCCGACCGCTTTCCAGTTGACACCCAGCATGTTCTCGTCGTAGAACTGGTCGCGCTCGTAGCGCCACACATCCCAGAACATTTGTTTGAACTCTTTGCGTGGGTCAACCACACGTCCGACCCGGTTAAAGTTCACGGCGCCGGTTCCGGGCTGAACGTTCGGTCTAATATCGCTGATCCCGATAACCGGGCCCACTTTATAGGCGAACTTCGAACCGTCTTTGCTCAGCGCGAGGCCTTCAACCAACGGCATGATCGGCGTGACCTGTCGGCTGCGCAGGCTGAACATCGTCACCCCGCTTGATCCGACGACAATGACGCCGTTCCGCGTGCCCATGAGCGCGTAGTACGATCCCACGGGGTAGGGGAGGGCGACCATTCGACTTTCGATAAATTCAAGGTCAACCTTCATGCGCGGCGGCTCTTGGCTTGCAGCCGGCGGCTGCTGTCCGGCCGGCGGATTTTGACCGCCTTGCTCGCCGGTGATCGGTTCTTCATCTCCTTCCGGTATCAGCGGATTCGGCAGGCTGGCATCCAGAGAAACCACGTAGACCCGCTGGATATCGCTGGTTTGCTCAAGGTGCGGCCCGGCCATCCCGATTCCCGGTGCGTAATCGCGCGCGGAAATGAAGTACAGGTACTTACCGGTTTGATCGAAAGTCGGCGAGGCATCGCCGAACACACCCTGGGTGATTTGATGCTCACGTCCGGCATCAACATCGTACAAGCAGATTGCGGTCAGGAGATTCGGCAGGGTTTTACTGTAGGCAATCCATTTGCCATCCGGAGAAAAGGTTCCGCGGGCCGGAAGCGCGTTGTCTTGGTAAACCAGTTTGGGCGATCCCCCATCGATCGGCATCACGTACAGCTCAAATCCAATGGTCGAGAACATGAGCGATTTCGCGTCGGGAGAGAGCTGGAACTGCTGGATTCGATGATTATTGGGGGTTGGAATCACTTCTTCCCCGCCGTTGCCCATCTGATCCCGCCGCGCGATTTTCCATTCACCAGACCGATCGGTCAAGTAGTAAATGTAGCGACCATCGCTGCTCCATGCCGGATCTTTTTCACGCACGCCATCCGAATCAGTGAGATTGCGCGTTTCGCCGTTTGTGGCCGGAACGCTGAAAATGTCTCCGCGGGCTTCGACAACAACTCGTTTTGCCGTCGGCGATAGATCCCACCCGCCGACGGATCGGCTGAGGTTGTGGTAGCGCGGGAGCATTTGGACGTTATCGCCAGTTACGCGCGGATCAAGGGTCGTGATCTGCCGAGACTGGATATCCATCCGGTGAAGTCGAAGGTTGCGTTCGAACACAATCGACTTGCCATCGGTGCTGGGCCATCGGATATCACCATCCGTGAACTTGGTGATCTGCTCGGTCCGCTTGTTCTTAGTGTTGTAGGCGTACAGATTGAGGTTGCGATTGTTCTTGTCGCTGACATAGAACACGGTGTCGCCAACCCACATCGGGAAATAGTTTTGCTCACGGTCGGCGGGGACTTCCGTGTAAGTTTTGGCATTGAAATCCCAGAACGAGATCTTGCCCTGCGTTCCCCCACGATAGTGCCGCCAGTTGTACACGTGACTCACTTTTCGGTTGTAAGCAAGTTTGGTCCCATCGGGGCTAAAGCTCAGATCGAACGCTTCAGCCAAGTCGGTGCGCTCGGGCATTCCGCCTTGCGCGGGCACCATCCACAAACGGGGCATGCGATCGGTGAAATTTCCGTAAGAGCTCACGTAGGCAATCTTTCGACCGTCGGGCGTCCATTCGCGAACAATCTCGCTGGTGGGTTCAAAAGTGAGTCGGGTGGGTTCGCCGCCTGTGGTCGGGATCACGTACACATCGTTGGTGCCGTGGTACTGCCCGGTAAAGGCGATCTTTGTGCCGTCGGGGCTGAACTTGGGATAGGTTTCCAAGCCCGGATGAGAAGTGAGTCGTCGGGCGACTCCGTTTTGACCTTCCACGATCCACAAATCGGAGGCATAAACGAAGACCACCTTGTCCCCGTGAACATCGGGATAACGAATGAGGCGAACGCTGTCGGTGAGCGATTGACTCAACGCGACCGCTGCAAGAGATGCAATGAACATAAGGCCTTTTTGGAACTATGGCAGAAAGCCGTTTCCCCTTAACTTTTACTGGCTAATTTGGGCTGGCGTTTCCCGGACTTTTTCCGCCGCCTAAAGACCCATCCCAAGGCATGCACGCGAACCTGCGGTACTTTTCGCAAATGGCAACGATCCGACCCTTTAAGGGTTTGCGATTCGATGTGGGTTCGGACCGACTGGCGAAAATTGTCGCCCCACCCTACGACGTCATTTCACCCGACCAGCGCGAAGCCCTTGCCGAACAGGACGCGCTCAATGTGGTTCGCCTAACCCTGCCGGAATCGGAGAACGGCGACCGAAGCAAGTACATCAAGTACGCCCGCAGTGCCAGTAGGCTCGAAGAGTGGCGCACCAACGGATCGGTACGCGCCGAAGACCGACCGGTCTATTACCGCTACACGCAAGAATTTACGGTACCGGGCCACGAACAGATTTTCAATCGCACCACATTGGTAGCTACCATTAAGATTGAACCGTACGAAAACAAAGTGGTGCTTCCCCACGAGCAAACATTCCCCAAGCACAAGGAAGATCGACTCCGTATCTTAGAAGCTACGCGCAGCCACCTCGAATGCATTTTTGGCCTCTACGAGGACGACAACTCCACACTGCACCGGGCGGTCGTCGAAGCACCGGCCCGCGTGATTGCCGCGTTTGTCACCAACGATGATGAGATTCGACACACATTCGAAGTGATCGAAGATATCGATGCCATCGAACGGATCACGTCCTTTATGGACCCCAAAACCGTGTGGATTGCCGATGGGCACCACCGGTACGAAACCGCCCTTGCCTTCCGCGAGCAACAAGGCGAAAAAGACGGTCCGATCGCCGAAGACTTTATGATGATGGCCCTTTGTTCGATTAGCGATCCGGGGCTGGTGCTCTTGCCGACTCACCGCATCCTTAAAAATATGCCCGTCGATGCGGCGGAACTCGAACGACGGCTGTCTGAAGAGTTTGAAATTTCTCACGTGTCTAACGCCCAGCTGATGCCCGAACTTGAGCGACTCAATCGCGAAGAGACGTGCGCGTTAGGCGTCGCACTTCCGGGCGGAGAGGGACTCGTGGCGGTGGCAAAGAATCCGGATGCTCTGGGCGAATCGATCGAAGGACCCGGAAGCCAACTCCTGAAGCGCTTGGACGTGAGCATTCTGCACGGCTACGTGTTTGGCAAGCTCCTCGGGCTGACTGGTCACGACTTTTTCAGCTATACACGGATCGAACAAGAAGCCCTCGATGCGGTCGAAAATGGTGCGCCTGCCGCATTCCTCATGAATCCTCCGACCGTGGAAGATATGCGGCGGATCGCAATCGGTGGCGATTTTATGCCGCAGAAAAGCACTTACTACTATCCTAAGCTGCTGAGCGGCCTGGTGATGTGGTCGCTCAAGGATTTCGATAAGTGAACATCCGCCTGATGGGCACGGGTGGTGCCGACGGGATTCCTGCTTTTTATAGCGATTCCCGGGTGAGCGTTTACGCTCGTACCCATGGCGGTAAAGATATCCGGAGCCGGACCGCAGCACTTGTCGATGGCACGCTTAAGCTCGATCTAGGACCGGACACATGGTGTCAGCTGGTCCGCGACAACCTTGATGCACGAGATTGGACAGCCTTGCTGTTTACCCATTCTGATGCCGACCACTTTGCACCAGATGAGCTCATGTACGCGTTATATCCGTTCAACGACTGTGCATTCGCTGGCTTCGTGATCTACGGCAACCTCCACGTTTGTAAACGGATCCTCGAAAAGTTTCCGGAGTGGCCGTTCGAAATGCAAACCACAAAGAGCTTTCAAGAGTTTCAGCACGGAGGCTACGACATCCTTCCGATCCGGGCCCGACACCTGGAAGAAGAAGATGCCCAAAACTTCGTCATCTGCGATGGTGAAAAGCGTCTGCTTTACGGCACGGATACCGGAATCTGGGACGAACCCACTTGGGATGCACTCCAAGACCTGAAAATAGACTGTTTGGTCTTAGAATGCGCAGAAGGGTTTGCCAGTTCCAACTACGATGGCCATTTGGATGCGCACGAATTTATGCAGATCATCGAACGCCTTTCCAAGCAAGGCACGATCGATTCCACCACGCAAATCTGGACTACGCATCACAGTCACCAAGGCGAAGCCACGCACGCCGAACTCGAAGAATTCTTTAATCCCAAAGGCATCAACATCGGGTACGACGGCGCGGTCATCGAGTTTTAACTAAACGACTGGAATCGACCATCCTGACCCGTCGGGTCACGGAAAATCCAGAACACTACTCCGCCGAGGATTGCAAACCCAACAATAAATCCTCCTACGCCGAGGACCGTATTCTCCGCTGTCACTCCCCAATAAGCAGAAAGCGGAATGATCGCGCTGATCACCGCCCAACCCAACACGAGCCTTGTGAATGCACCGCTGCGCGTCCCCATCCGGCGACTCAGAAGCAGAAGGTACGGAACGCCGCATTTAACACAGTTTATGGTTCCGGGAGCATTGAGTGCCCTGCATTTCGGGCACGGGATGGGTTTATGTCGTGCGGGGTTCCGGGATTGATCGCGCCACCGACGAATCTGCGCCTGCTCTTCGCGAAACAAATCGCGCATCGATCGATTTTGCATCGGATCGGCCGTATCAGGAATCCGAGCGATTGTCTGTTCGGCCAACGCAATCGCGTGGCCGTGGTAGCCCATATCAAACAATCCTTGAGCGAGCTTAAACCATGCCGCAAAATTATCGGGGCGAATGCTGAGTTCCAAAAAGGCGCGATCCACCTGCTCGGCGTTCAATTCTCTCAGGTCAAACCGGTCGAGATAGTTATCGGCAAAGGGAAAGATGAGAACCAGCGTAATCGAAGAGATCACGCAGCTCCAGCGTGCGATTTCGTTCGTGGTTGAACCGGCGATGCAGAATCCGGCAACGAGCAAAGCGATTGCCACGAGCCCGGGAAGCACCTCCATAGCCCCTTCAAGCATCCACCAAAACACGCGAACCACGCAAAACATATAGATCGGAAAGAGGAATCCGATAGTCAAAAGGGCTTCGGCCGCAAACATTTTTATCTTTTCCAATTATACGGTGCAGCGTCAAGTTGCCCGAGCTGGAGGCAAAGAGACAAGCTCACCATCTTCCATGTGGACAATTCGGTCTGCCCCCGCGAGCATCGAAGGATCGTGGGTGACCACAACCAGCGATCCGCGGCCCCGGTGCCGATTGAGGAGCTCCATAACTGCCTGCCCCGTAGTGTGGTCCAGGGCCGCCGTGGGTTCATCAGCAAAAACCACTTGCGGAGTCCCGAGTAACGCTCGGGCGATGCAGACGCGTTGCTTTTGCCCTCCGCTGAGCTGGTGCGGAAACCGTTCGGCTAGATCGGAGATGCCGAGTTCTTGCAAAATCGCGCGTGATTCCTTGATCCGAGATTCGCCTGGTGCAGCTATCGCTACATTTTCCGCCGCCGTAAGGTATCCGATCAAAAAGGGATACTGAAACACAAAACCAAACTGGCGGAGCCGAATTTCGGCCCGCTCCACATCGGTAAGGTCCGATCCCGATTGGCCATTCCAGCGAACGGTTCCAGAAGTTGGTGTTTTGAGTCCGCTGAGCAGGTAAAGCAAACTACTCTTGCCCGATCCGCTGGGGCCGAGAATGCCGAGGAATTCGCCTTCCGATACGGTAAGCGAAACATTGCGACAAGCAAACACCTCGCGTCCGTGGTCGTCATACACCAGCGATACGCGTTCAAGCTCAATCACACGAGCCTCCGTTCGACAACGCCCACAGGATCGAATTTTCGGAATGTGACTGCAAGCGTTGCAAGCGACACGACAAAAATCGCCACCGGAACTGGAATCGAGTACAGGTAAGCAGCGCGGTCCAGCGGATCAAGGGCAAAAGAGTTGGGGTCCATCAAAACCGCCTTCACAATTCGCAGCATCGCGTAGGCAGAAATTACACCCAAGACCCATCCGACCACGATGAAAGCAGTGGTTTCCACCACCACTCTGCTCACCAATGCCTGCTTGGTGTATCCAAGGGCTTGAAGCAACCCGAATTCCTGCACGCGCTGGCTCAAAAAGATATTAATGAGCATGCCCATCATGAGCGTGATGACAATAACTAGCGTGGCGATCACGACATTCAAAATCTGATACAGAATGTTGAACATCGTATCGGCCTGCCGTTCGAGTGCGCCGTAGGTAAAGACTTCCGCCGCTTCCCCGCGATAAGTTTGTTCCGCCCATCGGTCCAGCACAATTTGGTCGGCGGGCGATTTAGTAAAAGCTAGCAACGCATCGACCGGGGGGTAGTGGTGCTCGCGCAGGTATCCGATGGGACTGAGAGCGAACCAATTTTCACTCTCCGCGATTCCCACTACGCGGACGGCTTGGGGCGAATAGTTTTCCGAATTACTCGGCTCCATAAGTACCGATCCGATCTTGAGCTTGAGGTTTCGCGCGAGCTTATCGCTTACCAATACTTCCGGCTGATCCGGCGTGGGGAGTCGACCTTCGACCAACTGGCCGCCCAGCCGATCGAGATAGTAATCCATGTCCTCGGGCGAAAGACCAAGCACCACAAACGGCCAACCTCCCACAATGCTTCGGACTTCGATCGAAGTAGCCCGCACCGTCATGATCCGGTCCAGTTCGACCGGCGTTTGACTTTCCAACGTCTCGCGAAGGAACGGCGTGAGCATGGGATTCCCTCGCGGGGCCACCGCCGTGTAGTTGCGACTATAAGCGTAAAACGTTTTGATCGAAAGCGGAATCGAATTAATGAGCGATACAATGCCGGCAATCAAAAGCACGGCCAACACGATCACGCCGACCAGCGGAGCGGTCTTCGAGAAATTTCTTCTCAGATAAACAGTGGCACCGAGTCCGTTGCGTGGCATGAACTTTTATCGACGATAGCGCAAAAAAAGTTCATCACCTACCGCACGATGTTCCAGCAGTTTGAACTGTTGAATTTCCTCACGCGGCAGAGGCTCTCCGTCCGCGATGGTGGGCGATTCGTTCCCGAGCTTGATTTTCGGCGCAATGGTCAAAAATATTTCGTCGATCAGGCCCTGGGCAAACAGTGTAGCGTTGAGTTCGCTTCCGCCTTCGCACAGTAAAACCCGGATATTCATATTCTCGCGCAACCAGCGGAACGCTGCCGAAAAATCCACATCGATCTCGCCGAATCCGAGAGCTTGAGCACCTTCTGGAATCGTACGCATGGCCGAAAGCGAGGTCAGCACAAATGCAATTTCAGGCGCATCGGTAAAGAATCGTCCCGTTACGGGGAAATTTCCGGATTTGGACACCAACAGCCGTGGCACTTCGGCTGGATACCAAAGGTTCGGGGAAGCTCGCAGGGTCGATGCGCCGATGATGATGGCATCGGCGGCCGATTCGATCTGCCGCATGGTGGCGTGGTCCAAGTCAGAGCCGAGGTCCTGCACACCTTCGGTTCGATCTCCGCTCACGATTTTGCCATCGATGGTGGCCACCATGTTAATAATCACATGGGGGCGTGTGTCCGGCGGATCGGGAAACGAGAGTTCAGAATAAACGCCGTTCAATCGCCGAGTTCCTTGCGGATGGCCTTAGCGAGTACCGAAAGTGGCTGTTCGGCGTACCGTTCGCCCCCAATGATAAACGTTGGCACATTGTAGATTCCGGCCGCGTACGCATCGTCGTCGAACTTAACGATCCGATCTTCAAATTCGCCCGACTGAATGGAATCGAGCATCGCCTCTGGGGAATCTACAAGTCCTTCGGCAATCGAGCGGATGTTTTCGAGCGCGTTGATTTCTACGCCTTCTACCCAATAGGCTTCGTACATTCGACGAATAAATTCGGGGCCTTGTCCGACCGACTTGGCGTATTCGGATGCCAGGAGAGCGTTGTGCGAACGCATTTTTTTGGGTTGGATCGCCGGAGGTGGCTCCATTCCCGCCGCCGCATAGGCAAGTTCTAGCCGTGATGGCGTGGTCGGACGATTGGTTGTGGCTTGTGGTGCGGCCGGCATTTCTGGCCATTCCAACTCTTCGGGAAACAACTCGTATCCTACGAACTCAAAGGTGACATCGAACTCTTTTTGGAGGGCTTCGACTTGCTTGATGGCAATCCAGCACCAGGGGCAGATGTAATCGTGCGCAACGGTAATGACCACGAACTTATTCTACGCACTGCTTGCGATCCGCGGCGCATCGGCCCAGCGATCAAGGCAGAGTTGGATCGGGGCACTTGGCGCACCGGCCTTCGACTTCCACTCGAACCCGTTGGATATGGAAGCCTTGCTGTCCGGCTTGATGGCGGAGATCTTGAGCCGCGCATTCAGGCAAAGGGATTTCCGTCACCTGGCCGCACGATTTGCACACAAGGTGCTCGGTTTCTTGATCGTTGTGGCACGATTCCGTACACACCTGGTAGCCCTGCTGGCTGGCAATGTAATGAACGAGTCCGACTTCCTGGAAAACCGACAGGGTTCGATAGATGCTTACGATATTCATTTTGAACCCGCGCTCACGCATCTGTTCCTGCAAGCCGTACGCCCCAATGGGTCGATCGCACGTTTTAAGAGCGTCGAGAATTTGGATTCGGGGCTTGGTAAGCCGGAGTCCGTGCTGTTTGAGTCGGGCTTCGAGCAGCGAGCTATTCATACTAAATTGAGCGGGTCAATAGGCCAATCTTTGATAATTTTGACGCCAGATGGGGGATTCTCCCCTATTTTTTGGAAAAAGACCCTTGCGCACTAGGTTCAGTGTGGTTCAAACTACGCTCAACTTAAGGCGGAGCATGATTCCTTTTGGTTCATGGACACGTCCTTAAAAACGCAACCCCAATGGTAGGTTGGAAGGCAACATGCAGTTTTACGACCTGAAAACTCGATCTCACGTTGACGTCCCGGAATCTGACATCAAAAAGACCAAGATGATCCGCAAGACCAAAAACGGTGAGCAAGTTCGATACGCGCTCAAGGCGACTTACAACGGCAATCAGCTGTTCAAGTTTGTTAACGAGCAGACCTACAACTCAATGAAGGTCGACGAGGTTTAAGCCTCGCCTCACTCATTTCGACTCAATCAACCTCGACTCTTTACTGAATCGATTCGACCCGGGATCGCCCTGCTCATTTGTGAGCGGGGCGAAACTATTTTCTTGATCACCTGAACGTACTGGGTTTTTCCGCGTCTGGCTCTGCAGTTTGTAAGGAATATTAACGATGGCCGAACTCGATTCCGAACGCGCCCAGATTTCCCACCTCCTCCGGCGATTCGGACTCGGTGCCAGCGAACGCGAACTTGATTTTTACGGATCGGACGGCTATGAAAAAGCTGTCGAACGACTGCTTGCTTCCGATGAGCATGCGGAAACTGTCCAAATTCCCGAGGCCTTGCTTAAAAACCAAGACGGTGTGATCATCCAAAATCCGGTGCTGTCGCAGACGCACTGGTACGCCGAACAGATCGTCACCAATCGACCACTGAGTGCCAAGATGGCTCTTTTTTGGCATGATCACTTTGCCACCAGCGCACAAAAAGTAACCAGCGGACCGTGCATGCTCAATCATCTGCACATGCTGCGCGATCGGGCACTCGGATCATTTTCCGAACTGTTGACCGCGGTCAGCCAGGATCCGGCCATGCTGTTTTGGCTAGATAATCAGGACAACATTGCCCGGCGACCCAACGAAAATTTCGCCCGGGAGGTGATGGAGCTGTTCACTCTGGGAGAAGGTCACTACTCGGAGACGGATGTCCGTGAGGTCGCGCGGGCTTTTACCGGCTGGACATACGGATTCCGCCGGGGGGAACGCCTGGTTCCTTCGCGTGGACAGATCCCCCGGCAAAACACCGAATACTTTATGGATCGTCGAAACCACGATTCAGGCGAAAAAACTGTGCTCGGCAATCGCGGACCGTGGACGGGCGAAGACGTGATCGGAATTTTGGTGGCTCACCCGCAGACGTCTCGCTACATCACGGAGAAAATCTGGCGGTGGTTCGTGGAACCAAATCCTGACCGCGCGACGATCGACCGGTTTGCTGATAGGTTCCGATCGAGCGGCCACAACATCAAGTATCTGCTCCGCGAAATCATGTTGTCGCCAGATTTTCGAAGTGAGCATGTTCGCCGAAGCGTGGTGAAGAATCCGTACGACTTCTGCATTCCAATGATGCGACAGCTCGGACTTTCCGCCGCGATGGCTACGGCAATAGAAGCTCTGACCGAATCAAGCACGCCGGCCGAAGTCAGACGGTCTGTCGGTCCGGCGACCATTGCTCTACGCGCGACAAAGACCATGGGCATGGAACTCATGATGCCACCCGATGTAGACGGCTGGACTTCGAACCTGGCATGGATCAGCACCGCTACCATGCTGAGCCGGATTCAATGGGGTCAGCAACTGTTTGTTGGGCGAGATGGCCGAACGGCAAATGCTTATCCGGCCTTCCCAGTATTTGGGGGCGGGTCGCCCGAAGAAGTCACCGCGCGGGTAATGAATGTGTTTGATGCCGAACTCCCGTCGGAAAAACAGGCCACCATCGCGTCGGCAGTCCGCGACGTAACGCCCATAATCACGCGGCGAAATGCCAACCTTGCTTGCGCGACCGTCACCCAGCTTCTTTGCAGCACTCCCGAATTCCAGTTCAATTAAGGGCTTAATCGGCCGCCGATCGAACGGTAGACTGCAAATTCCGGCATGACGATTGACGAGCAACTGGCCCTGCTGCGGCGCGGAACAACCGAGATCATTGGCGAAGAGGAACTGCGTAAAAAGCTGGAATCAGGCCGACCGCTTCGCGTCAAGCTGGGGGTTGACCCAACCGCTGAGCACGTGACCCTAGGCTGGGCGGTGGTGCTTCGCAAACTCCGGGATTTTCAGCTTCTGGGGCACACCGCCTGCCTCGTCATCGGGGATTTCACGGCGCTCATCGGCGATCCAAGCGGTAAGACCAAGACCCGCAAGCAACTGTCGCGCGAGGAAGTGACGGCGAACGTCGAAGCCGTGAGCAAACAATTCTTTAAAATCCTCGATCCGGACCGTACGGAGATTTCCTTCAATAAAGATTGGCTGGGCAAGCTTGCGTTCGAAGATGTGATCCGCTTATGTTCTCGCATCACGGTAGCGCGAATCATGGAGCGGGATGACTTCACCAAACGGTGGGAGTCGCACCAACCGATTGCGATGCACGAGCTCATGTATCCGCTGTGCCAGGCACTTGATTCCGTTGAGCTTAAGTCAGATGTAGAACTTGGTGGCAACGATCAAAAATTTAATAACCTTCTTGGCCGAACGCTGATGGAGCAGTACGGGCTCGATCCTCAAGCCGTGATATTATGTCCACTCTTGGTGGGAACCGACGGTCGCGAGAAGATGTCGCAAAGCCTCGGCAACTACGTAAGTGTAATCGATACGCCCAACGACATGTTTGGTAAAACAATGTCGATTCCCGACGAATTGATCCTCAACTGGTTCGAGCTTTGCACCGACGTACCCCTGAGCGAAGCCAATGAGCTGTTGGCTCCGGGCAGGAATCCGCGGGATGCCAAAATCCGACTTGCCAGGGAACTTGTGTCTCTATACCATTCGGTGGAAGAAGCCGAGGCCGCGGAGCAATACTTTGTCGAAACTTTTAGCAAACGTAACCAACCGGTGGATGCGCCCCCATTTACGATTCCGGCCGGAGAGGTTAGCCTAATTGACCTTGTGGTGGATGCAGGAGGCCTAGAATCACGCGGGGCGGCCAAAAAGTTAATCCAAGCCGGAGCGGTGAGTCTCGATAACGAAAAACTGACTGATCCGGGAACCACGCTTGAGGGCGAATCGGTCAATGGCCAGGTTTTACGGATCGGTAAGAAGTCGTTCTTTAAGCTTGAAATTACGATTTAGACCGATTTTCTTGACTTTTTTCGCGGTTTAACGCGCGCAACCCCTTGACAACCCCCCGGATCACCATGATAATGATAGGTGGTCCCCCCAACTTATTGCAACGTTTCGTTGCCGCACACATATCGTGCCTTGTTGCGATAACCAAATGGTGGACCAAGGAGACATGCACTATTCACACTCAACCCCAAGCTTATGAAGGTTACTACCTCTTCTCCCGTGAAAACATCGCGGCATTCGACAAGATCCTGCGAGGTGACCCCCGGATGCGGGAGATGAAGCTTTACAACATTTTCACCGCGTTAAAGACCGGAACTCAACTTTTCCAAACCAGTAAGTTCCCGCCTGGGTCCTCCGCATACGCCGTCGCGGATGCTTTGTCCCTTCAAGTTCTGGAGACGGTTGAGGATGCGGATTGGTTGAAACTGGCCCGTTTGATGCAGATACCGCAATGGCATCTGTAAAGCACTAGATTTTTTTGGCAAACTCTGTCCCGGGTTCTTCTCGCATTTTGTTCATTTTGGGCGGGAATGAACCCGGTACAGGGTAACTGCGAACCGAACCGCTAGTCTGCGCTCGCGTGGGTTGCCGATCGACCTTGCCGGTCCTGGTGCTGCTCGCCCGATAGAGCATCAGAGACGACTTGCTTTGGCCCTTCGACCGGTTCGATCCATACCACTGACTTCTTAAATTCCGGAATCTTACTGATCGGATCGAGGGCACGATTGGTGAGAATGTTGGCGGCCTTTTTTCCTGCCCAGTGATACGGAATGAATACCGTATCAGGCCGGATTGTGGTAACCACTTTAGCGGGCAGCGTGACCTCGCCGCGACGACTTACCACGCGCATGGGCTTGCCATTTTCGATACCGTACTGTTCGGCCAATGTCGGATGAATTTCCACGTACGGTTCGGGGCAAATATCCATCAGTCCGCCGATCCGCCGGGTTTGAGTGCCGCTAAGATACTGCGTGACCACGCGACCAGTGGTGAGGATGATCGGGTACTCCTCGTCGGGCTCTTCTGCGCTCGGACGGTAGACAATCGGATGGAAGTGCGCCTTTCCATCGGGAGTGTAAAATCGCCGGGCTCCGGGACGAGCACCGCCGTCGTCTTGGCCGGAATTCTCTTCGTTCGACCCAGGGTTATCGCCTTCGGGAACGGTCGCTTTTGTTCTCCCTTCGGGTCCGCTGGGGACTCCTTCGGCGGTGTAATGATCAGGGTCTTCGAAAAGGCGTTTTGTGCCGGGATGTCCGATTTCGGGGCAGGGCCAGAAAACCCCCATTTCGTTGACGACTCGTTCGTAAGTGATGCCGTAGTAGTCGGCAGTACCTCCTTTGGATGCAACACGCAGTTCATTAAAAATGTCTTCGCTGCATTTAAGGTGGTCGAAGAATTGTCCCCGTCCGAGCCCACGGGCAATATCCAACAGGATACGGGTGTCTTGTCGAGCTTCGGCAGGCGGATCAACCGCTTGGTTAATCTTGATGACGCGCCCTTCGGCACTCGTGCTCGTGCCCTCTTCTTCTTCGTGAAGCGATCCCGCAAGTACGATATCGGCGTGGTGAGCGGTTTCGTTAAGGAAGAAATCGATTGCCGTATAGTGCTCAAGTTTGTCCAGAGCTGCGTGGGTGAAGTTCGCATCGGGCAACGAAATAACCGGATTGAAGCAGATCGAAATCAGGGCTTTGATCTCGCCGGAATGGATCATGTTCATGATCTCCTGGGCGGTGTTCCCCTTGCCCGGCAGTTCCGGTTCCGGGATGCCCCACACTTCGGCGATGTACTTACGATGCTCCGGATTCTCAATATCCCGGTTGCCTGGAAGTTGGTCGCACTTGTGGCCGTGTTCGCGTCCGCCTTGGCCGTTGCCTTGACCGGTGATGGTGCCGTATCCACAGCCGGGTCGTCCGATCCGCCCGGTGGCGAGAACAAGATTAATGCAGCTGAGGACGTTATCGACCCCCTTTGTATGGTGTTCGATTCCCCGTGCGTGGAGCAAAAAGCTCGTTTTTGCTTGGCCCCACATCCGAGCCGCCTGGATAATATCGTCAACCTCAACACCGCTAATGCGGCTTGCTTCTTCGAGGCTTACGTCAAGCGCGGCTTGGCGAGTCTCTTCCCACCCGCTCGTCCATTTGTCGATAAACGCCTGATCCACATAACCTTCTTCGATCAGCACCCGGAGCATGCCGTTAAAAAGGGCGGTGTCGGCCCCTGGTTTAACCGGAAGGTGGAGATCGCACGTTCGTGCCAGGGGCGTGATTCTGGGATCAACCATGATAAGCTTGGCCCCTCGGTCGCGCGCTCGCCAAATGTAGTCGGTGGTGATCGGGCTGCATTCGGCCACGTTGGTTCCGGCACAGATAATCACTTCGGCCGCCAGAATATCTTCCCAATGGTTGGCGGCGCGGTCGATTCCAAATGCTTTTTTATTGCCAGCCCCGGCACTGACCATGCACAGTCGACCGTTGTAATCGAGGTTGGCGGTTTGGAGAGCAACGCGGGCAAACTTTCCGACCAAATAGCTTTTTTCGTTGGTGAGCGAAACTCCACTCAGCATGGCCACAGAATCTTTGCCGTACTTTTCCTGGATCCTCTGGATCTCGCCAACCGTAGCACTCAACGCTTCTTCCCATGAGATCGGGACAAACCCTTCGCCTTCCACCCGTTTAAGGGGGGCCAGCAGGCGGTCTGGGTGGTTATCCTGCATGTACCGCTTAACGCCTTTGGGGCAAAGTTTGCCTTTATTGAACGGAAATTCTTCCCACGGTTCGAATCCGATGACTCGGTTATCTTTAACTTTGAGCTGGATTCCGCACTGCTGACCGCAGAAACAGCAGTGAGTCTTAACCAGCTTGTCGGGTTCGCCCCGACCTTTCCATCCGCCCGGCGGCTCGTAATTGAGCGTGGGACCGAATTTTGCCGTGATCTGTTCGAGCGGGACGGGGAGTTTGGCCATGGCTTAGAGGGATCGTACTTGAGTTGAGTCTTGATCGATATGATTGAGATCAGCCGGCGTAAGGTACTTCGCCGAGCATCTCAGCCTGATTGATCGCAATGAGCTTGCGTTTTTCTTCCGGCGAGATATCTTGATGTTCGCCAAAGTCGAATCCGAGCTCTGCCAGAACTTCCACAAGATCATCGTGGTGAATCTGCGATTGATACTCACGGCCGGATCGGATGCAGGTTGTCTGCGGACCGTTTTCGCCTTCTTCTTTGTAATAGGCGACTCCGATTTGGGCGGGTCGCTGGATCACATGGAACAGCTTTCCGAACGGCATGTACAGCAAAAGTACGACCACCGTAAACGCGTGGATCAATGACAGGAACGAAAAGTTTTCGCCACCCATAAACTTGTAGCTCGCCGTAAGCATAAGACCAGTGACCGAAACCGCAAACAACAAGAACAGCGGAAGAAGGTCCGCGGCAAGAGATTGCACCGCCTGTGCGCCCTGATCGAACATCCGTCGGTGCATCGCGATTCCGACCCCCAGCAACACCAAAACCGCACTAATATTGAGGCCATTAAACATGGCCCACCCAATAATGCTATGAGGCGGGAACGTGAACTGTCGCTGGCCCATGACTTCTACGATGTACTGATTGTTTTCGACACCAAATTGAACCCATCCCCAACTTAGCGGGAACGTGATGGCAAAAGCGAGCAAACATCCCCACGCTAAACACATATGCGCCACCCATCGACCGGTGCCCCGCTTGGCGATGAACTTTTGCACCACGATATTACTCACCACCAACTTGACCAGCTTGATCACGTTCACTACGAGCCACTTTGGCCGAAGGAACAGCTTCCAACTTGTACGGAAGTATCGCCAAGTTGGCGGCCTTTGCACCCACATTGCATACCGATATACAACCGCAAACGCGGCAAAAATCGTAGCCGCCGCATAGGCGGCAAGCGGGGTATCAAACCGCGTAAACGATCCCGATCCCGCAAATACGGCAAACAGAACAAGGATTGCGGCCATCGTGCCGCAGAACATCGAAATTACGACGGCTCTCACTTCGCCCCCTCAATTACATCGTCCACCCAACTGAGTCCTTTCATCATTGCCGGAAATCCAATTGTTGTCACTGCCAGCATGGCCACATGCCGAAGTTCATCCGGTTTGCACCCTGCATCTAACGCCTTTCGCGCGGCACTGTGGGTACCGCCTTCGAGCTCGGCTGCGATTGCGATCCCGAGCTTGACCAATAACTGCGTACGTTTATCAAGCGGGCCGGAATTCGCGGCAGCTTTGCCTAACTGTTGATACGCCGCCCCCACTTCAGGATGCTCCCTGAGAAACGAGGTAAACCGTTCCGGAACTTTCCGCATGTTATCCTTATTGTCCCTGGTTTGGGACTTAACCGTACTATGATAACCATCAGTCGAGCAGAAAATTTTGTTTAAACTCAGCGAAAAGGTCGAAGCCGTACTTCTCACGGGCGGTGCGAGTCGCCGGATGGGCAAGGATAAAGCATCGATTCTCATTGAAGGCGAGCCGCTTGCAGACCGGATTGCTCGTCTCATCGGATCGCTGGGGATTCCGATCACCGTCCTCGGGCGGTCCCCGATTTCGGCGCACGGGTTTCTAGCCGATCCAGAAGAGTTTGCCGGCCCTCTTGCCGCGCTCGCGCGATTCAAACCCACCCGCGAATTTATATTTGTTAGCTCGTGCGATATTCCGGGTTTTAATGCCCAGATCATCCAAGACCTGTCCAAATCGATTGGAAGCCATCAAGCTGCGGTCTGCGTGGTGGACCATCGGCTCCAACCGCTTTGCAGTCTCTACCGGGCCGATGCCTTTCCGATCGCCAATCTCTTAGTGCAGCAGGGGGAGCATCGAGTAATGAAATGGCTCGATCAGCTCCAAGCGGTAACGCATGCGCCCGCCGACCCCGACTGGGCCCGCAACGTGAACTATCCGGAGGAACTAGAGCGGTTCCGTTAAATCAAAACTGCTTTTAAGTCGGGTTCTGAAAGGATAGTGATGACCTGGTGCTCGGTGGCCACGAATCCATCCTTTTGCCAGCGGCTTAGGGTGCGGATTGCCGTCTCGGTGGTGGTGCCGGCAAGCTCGGCCAAATCGGTGCGCGTCAGCGGAACATCCAGTTCTACGCCCTGATCGGTGGCGTGGCCGTAACTTTCTGCCAGCATGAGAAGTACGGCCGCAATCCGTTGTTCCACCCGGCCCGAAGAGAGCCGACTCATCATCTCGTGAGCTTTCCGTAGGCGCGGTCCCAAATGCCGCACAATTCGATCTTTAAACACGGAGCTTTCATCGAATAGTCGTTGAATTTCCGTCCGCGAAATCCGCAAATACCAGCACGCCGTTATCGCAGTGGCGCTAAGGGGGAACGGATTCCCTTCGATGGCCGTCATAATGCCGAATCCTTGTCCAGGTCCGAGGAGTTCGACGGCAATTTCCGTCCCTTGCGGGGTGGACCGGGACATTTTGACAAATCCGGCACCGAGAATCGCGCCGAAATTGGATTGTTCTCCCGCAATCCAGATAGTTTCGCCCTTGGCGGCGGAAATCACGCGGGAATTTTGGATCAAGCGGTCTAAGTGCTCCGGCTCGACGTTTTGGAGCAGTCCACACGCTTGGACAATTGCCGCGCTTCCGGGGCGATGAGAAGGTCCGCTCATCGCCTGGAGGCTACCTGGTTTAGGCCACCGCGGGGACCGCGCGCTTGAGCATAGGCCGGGCGACATGCACCGCCCAGATAAACAAGGCGAGCAGCTCGATAAATCCGGTAAAGCCCATCGGCAAAAACGACCTTGCGGAGTAGTCCGTGCCGATCTCCAGTCCGACTCGCAAGAGATTCCCCAGATTGAGCAACACGAACACGCTCCACAGCTGAGCCTGGGCGTTTCGGGGGATGTCGTTCATCGTGGCCACCACGTGCATCCCCACGCCAAGGATCATCTGGCTGATAAATCCAACCGTAACCGCGTGTCGGACTGCGCCGATATAAGCATGCGAGAACTGCTGCCCGGTTAGGCTGAGATGAAGTGGTTCCAAAATCAGAAGCACTCCCGAGATCAAAAGCCAGGTCATCGCACCCCGTACGAATTTGTGCGCAGGAATAGTGAATTCTGTCCGTTCGAACAAGCGCGTCGCGTAGATGAGCATCGCAGCGGCCGCCGCCAGAGTCCAGCCCCCTAGCGTGTAGAGCGTCATCTGTTCGAGTCCGGATCGATAACCGATCACCCATCCGGCCATGCGCATGATGAGGCCAATATTCCAAAAAATCAAGCCCGCCTCACCGAATTTTCGATGAGCGGGCTTCGCCCCAAAGCAAGAGTTCATCTTGACGTACGAAACACCAAAGATAATCATCGTGACAAAGCCGAGGAACTGCGCTTCGCGGTACGGCGGAAACCATTGAGCCACAAATTGCACGCCCGCCCCGCCCGGTTGGTGAGAATAGGCGAAAAAGAACGGTTCCGCAATCGCCACAATCATCCACCACAGCAGGGCGGAAAAGACGAGCTTGATCTGCCACATGGGCCCCTCCTCGCGCCGGAATCGGTTGAATCCAGCATTAAAGATGAACAGTCCAACGGCTGCGATCTGACAGATTCCGGCAACAATCCCCAGCGGGAGCGCGATATCTCGGTTGGTGACCGCCAGCGGTTCGGCGGCGAACCGAAGTCCGATGCCGACTGCCATCAGCGAGAGAGCCCACGTTGCAAGTTTGAGAAAATGCGCCTTCCTCGATTGCCGTGGGGCGTGTTGCTGTAGAGCAAAGCCCATCACAAAGAATCCCACCCATCCGTAAAGCTGGGAATTCGCGTGGGCGAGAATATAGGGCGTCCACGCCGACGAGGTGAAGCTGGCATTCAGGGCGATGCCCAGCAGGGCGATCGCGCCTAAAGTGCAGCCAGCGGTAAGGACACTTAAAATTCCCGCCAAAAAGAATGGTCGATAGATTTCAACGCTGGCGCGGGGGTCTTGAGCCTGAGGCGTAGCCAAGACCCGAAGGGGGGTGAGCTGTCTAACTGCCACGTCTTAATCGTGGCCGGATGCAAGACCCCAAATTATGAGCCCCGTCATAAGACGGGGCAAATCGTGACTTTCGGATCGAGACGCGGGCCAGCGAGACTACTCAGGCACCACTCCGTGCTCGTCCGGCTGCACGGGATCAACTCGCCGCGACATCTTCAAAATTGCCGCGTGCATCCATACCAGGCTAATGAGTCCGAGCACGGCCAGCAAAAGCCAGCAGGATGTCCATAATCCGGTCCCTTTGAGCAGATATCCGAACACGATGGGCAACGCAAAGCCGCCTAGACCGCCGAGCACTCCAACAAGACCGCCGACAACCCCCACATCCTGCGGGAAGTATTCGGCAATGTGCTTGAAAACGGCGGCCATTCCGAGACCCATTAGGATCCCGGCAATCAACAAGATCCCCGTAAAGACCCATTGGTTCGCCTGAAAAAAGACGTGCGTCACGCCCCGGGCGATCACCTGCTTTTTCTTGATCTCATCGCCCTCTTCAACTGCGGGCTCCTGCCAGCTACTGAACTTAGGCAATACCAGCGTGCGATCGTTGATGGTAGGGTCCGGCGGCGGCTTTTGCTTGAGATCGTAAACGACATTCCCCGCGACAATTTGAGTGGGCGAAACTTCGGTTACCGATCCGGCTTTATCGGCCATGATCCCCTCGCCGGGGGAAGTGATTTCCATGCGTGGGGCCACAAGCAAAAGAAACATGAGCGTTACCCCCGAAAGCACGATATAGAGCGTCGGACGAGCCCCGATTCGATCCGCCAAGAATCCGCCGACGGCACGAGTGAGCCCAGAAGGAAGCGAGAATATCGTCGCCATCGCCCCCGCCGCGGCCAGAGTCATGCCGTACACGTTGAGGTAGTACGGAATAAGCCATTGCGAAAGCGCAATGAATCCGCCGAACAGGACAAAGTAGTGGAGTCCGAACCGCCAGACTCGAACATTCCGAAGCGGTTTAAGCATGGTCGCCATCGACTTTGGGGGACCGTCGATTTTCTTCGGAATCGCGAGCAGGGCAAAGATGACGGCCATAATCACGAGTCCGACCGCATACATCTGCGGGAGGCGACGCCACCCTTCAATGTTTTCTCCGTTGTTCGTGAGGCTTTGCAACATCGATGGTGCACAGAGGGCAGTAATCGCCGTTCCCATGTTGCCCATACCAAAGATTCCAAGCGCAGTTCCCTGCTTATTCTTGGGGAACCAAACGGATGTGTAGGCCACGCCCACCGCGAACGATGCCCCGCTCAGTCCGAAGGCGAGCCCCCCGATTAAAAAGCCCATAAAATTGGATGCAAAGCTCGTCAGAAACATTGCCACGGCTGAAAACAGCATCAGTGCGACGTAGATCGGCTTGCCCCCGAACCGGTCGGAAAGGATTCCCAGCGGTAAGCGCAGGATCGACCCCGTGAGGACGGGCGCACCGATCAGCCATCCGACTTGCGCTTTGTCCAAGGTCAGAACTTGGTGATCGACCAAATAGGTGATCAAAACTCCGTACAGCGTCCACGCGGCAAAACAAACCGCAAACGCCAACGTATTGAGTATCAAAACTCGGGTTGCCGGCCCCTTTTCACTCATAACTTGATTGTTTATAGTTATACGTTATCTCTCTATGATTCGAGTCATGCTTATTCAACTCAAAGGAGGCTTACAATAAACCGCATGAATGACGCCTTTATCGATGGAATGGCAGGAAATGGTCCCGGACCAGTGGTGGGCCGGGAGAGCGAAGACCTGAACCTCACCCTGCTCGCCTGGCCAGATGGAAGTTCGATTGACCCCCACGTGAACGATGAAGTTGATGTGGTGACCGTCGTGATTACTGGACGGGGCAAAGCGGTGATCGGCGGAGAATCATATGAACTCACCACCGGTTCGATCCTCTTGATTCCGAAAGGTGTCGAACGAGCGATCGTTAGCCAGAGCGAGGATTTTCGTTACGTGAACATTCACAAGCGTCGCAGACGATTGATGCCCGGCGCACCGCGTCCATGATTTCGGCCGAAAACGCCGTTCGTCAGGTACTCGAATGCGCCGCGCCTCTGCCGCAGGTGGCTGTTCCCCTGAGCCAGGCAAGTGGTCGATTTCTTGCCGAGTCAGTCCATGCCAAAGGGGGATCGCCCCGATTCGATAATTCCGCCGTAGATGGCTTTGCACTCTCGGGTAATCCTCCGTACCGCATTGTTGGATCGATTGCTGCCGGATCGACGCAAATGATTCGGCTGAATCCGAGTGAGGCGGCGGAAATCTTTACCGGTGCTCCGATCCCGCCAGGCACCGATGCCATCGCAATGGTAGAAGATTGCGTCGTCCACAATGGAATGCTGGATGCCCGGCTTGCAGGCGATCACGTCCGGCGCGCCTATGAAGAGTTTGCCCCGGGGGCACTTTTGGCAGAAGCAGGGGCCGTCCTTTCTCCGCCGCTCGTTGGTCTGCTGGCCACGGGCGGGATTTCTTCGGTGACGGTGCGCGGACTTCCAAAAGTGGCGATCATCACTACCGGCGACGAAGTGGCAGAAGTCGACCTCGGTGATTCGCAAATCTATAACTCGAATGCGCCTGCGCTGAAGGCGGCGGTCCTGGCATTGGGGGTCGAGGTCCGCCACTCGCACCTTCCCGATGACCCGGCGGCGATTAAGAAGGGCGTGGCGGAGGTCCTCGATTCGGCGGACATCGTGCTGACTTGCGGCGGAATTTCTGTGGGCCGACACGATCATCTGCGCGAGGCGTTTGCCGCCGCCGGAATCAAAGAACGATTTTGGCGCGTGGCGGTCAAGCCCGGAAAACCTCTTTGGTTTGGCACCAGTGGGCCCAAGCTGGTCTTTGGACTTCCCGGAAACTCGGTATCCGCCTTGGTGACCTATTTGATCTTTGCCCGACCGGCAATCTTGAAAATCATGGGCGGATCAAGTTTGGTGACTGAAAACGCACGACTTGATCATCCGCTGAAGAAAAAACCCGGCCGGACCGAATACGTCCGCGGACGACTCTCGGTCAAAAACGGAGAATTGAGGGTGAACTCCACACAACACCAGGGTTCTCACATGACCATGGGGCTTGCGCATGCCGACGTGTTGATCCACTTCCCTTCGGAACAAACCCAACTTCCAGAAGACGCACTTGTCGAAATCGTGCCGATCCGATGGGGTGTACTGGAAGGATCGCTATGAAGGTTCGAGTTCGATACTTTGCGGTTCTCCGCGAGCAAGCGGGCACCCACTTTGAAGAAGTCGAAACTTCGGCCCGGACGCTTGGCGAACTGTACGAGCAGCTACAACGACGGCACGAATTCACTCTGCCCTCTTCGCTGGTGAAGGCGGCGGTCGGCACGGAATTTCGATCCCTCAACCACCCGGTGATCAGCGACTCGGAAATCACATTCATCCCGCCGGTGGCAGGCGGATGAACTTTTGCCTCCAGGCCCGGCCTGTGCTAGGTCCGCTGCTAGACCCCGGCACCGGGTCGGGAGCAGTTGTGACATTTGAGGGCCGCGTCCGTGACCTCAACGCAAATCGGGCGGTCACCGCTTTGGAGTACGAGGCGTTCGATGAGTTGGCGGTAAAGACCGGCCAGTCTATTATAGACTCTGCCTTGACTCGATTCCCCATCCACGATGCCGCCTGCGTCCACGCCGTGGGTCGACTTGAGCTTGGCGACATTGCGATCCGCGTGGAAGTAGCGGGCCCGCATCGCGGAGAATCGTTTGCGGCATGCCGTTGGATTCTCGACGAAGTCAAGCGGCTCGTTCCCATCTGGAAAAAAGAGTTCTATCGAGAAGGTGATTCCGGCTGGATCAATGCCGTCCCCGGGATCGAAGCCAATGAGGCCAACTACTATTCACGGCAGACGATTCTTCCCCAGGTTGATCAAGAGCGGCTGAAATCCGCCCGCGTGTTGATTGTCGGAGCAGGCGGGCTCGGATGTCCGGCCATTTCTTACCTCGCCGGGGCCGGAGTAGGGCACTTGACGATTATCGATTCCGACACGCTCGAAGAGAGCAATCTCCACCGCCAAGTCTCATTCAAACACGCTGATCTTGGTCAATCTAAAGCTCGACTGGCGGCTCAGCGTGCATCTGACCTAAACCCGTACATCCACGCGGTGGGCGAGCAAATCCGCATCGGCCGGGCAGAAGCCGAAGCGTTGGTAAGAGATCACGATCTGGTTTTAGACTGCACAGACAATTTTTTAACGAAATTTATGCTCAACGATGCCTCTGTTCGGATCGGACGGCCATTGATCACGGCGAGCATCTATCAGTTTGAAGGCCAGTTGACTCTTATCCAACCTGCGGGGCCTTGTCTTCGATGCCTTTGGCCCACCGCGCCCGACGAAGGATGCGTCGGATCGTGCGCCGAAACCGGAGTTCTGGGAGTGCTGCCGGGTTTCTTCGGCACCCTTCAGGCGACAGAAGCAATCAAACTGCTGCTCGGAGTGCCCAGCCCGCTCCAGCAGGGACGCATGCTGATCGCTGATCTGCTGACCTTGGAATCGCATTCGCTGGCTTTTCCGATCGGCCCGAGTTGTCCGGCATGCGGAACCGGGGTACCGGCTTTGGACATCGAAGTGCTTGATCCACAAGGAACTGTAGTGGACATTCGCGAGCGGCATGAAGCCAAGCTCGCAGAGATCGAAGGCGCGATATGCATGCCGTACTCGGAATTCGATGCCGAGCGACTTCCGCCGAGCGATCAGTACGTTTTGGTGTGCACTCGCGGTCACTTCAGCGGGCATCTGGCGCGGACTCTTCGAGATGCGGGCGACCCGCGATTTTTCTCGCTATCGGGCGGCGCAAGTAGACTTGCGGCATGTCTCTCTCTCACATCCGAGCGGACGGATCGCCGCAGATGGTCGACATTTCCGGAAAAACCCTTACCGAACGCCGAGCCGTCTGCCGCGGATTCCTCCGACTGAAACCCGCGCATATTGAAGCACTCGACGCCCTTCCGAAGGGAGATGCACTTACAGTGGCCGCAATCGCTGGAATCCAGGGCGGAAAGCGATGTTCCGAACTCATTCCGCTTTGCCACCCGGTTTCCATTAGCTACCTCGATGTCCAAATCGAGCGAGAAGCAGAAGGACTCCTCATCAACGTGGAAGCCAAAACTTCCGCCGGTACCGGAGTGGAAATGGAAGCGTATACGGCAGTCGCCGTGGCCGGCGTCACATTGATCGATATGCTCAAAGGTGTTGATCCTGATCTGGAGTTAACCGAAATCAAGTTGTGGGAGAAAACTGGAGGGAAAAAAGATTGGAAGCGCGAATAGGGATCATCACCGTAAGCGATTCCCGTACGCCGCAAACCGATGTCAGCGGCCCCATCGCTCGAGAGGAGCTCGCAAGTTTTGGATTTACCAGTCTAGAACTGAGCTTGGTACGAGATGAAGTGAACGACATTCGGGCGGCGATCGCCGATGCCGCTACCCGGTGCGACGCGATTTTCACGCTAGGCGGAACCGGATTCTCCCCTCGCGACCGCACTCCGGAAGCGACCGCTCTACTTCTTGACCGAAGGGCCGACAACCTGGCAAACTTTATTCGACTACGGGGTGCCCAGCAGACGGAGTTTGCGCATCTTTCGCGCGGCATTGCGGGCACGATCGGCAAAACGCTTGTGGTGAACTTGCCCGGTGCTCCGAACGGTGTTCGCGATGGAATCCGCGCGTTGGGGCCGCTTCTCGACCACCTTATTCGCCAACTGCGGGGCGAAAACGATCACGTTCCGAACCGTCAGCCGGATCAGCCGCCGATCTGACTCATGCCGCGTCCGGTGACCCGCTGACCTTCGTGCAGATAGTGGCGCTCTGGTTTGACCTGCACCACATGGCGGAATAATGCCTCGATATCTTGGTCGCTCGCTCCGTTGCGTAACGAGGTGCGCAAATCGAGTTCGCCGTCTTCCATGAGGCACGGACGTAAGAATCCGTCGTGGGTGAGCCGCAACCGATTGCAACGGGTGCAGAAATCGTGGGTGATCTGGCTGATGAATCCGATGGTTCCGGCCGCTCCGGGGATTCGGTAGGTCCGAGCCGGCCCGTTCGTGGCAACCTCTGCCGGTTCAAGCGGGCCTAGTTCGCGCTCTATGGCGTTCCGAGCGTCTCCCGCGGAATAGAACATCCGGCGCATCTCCGCATCGCTGAGCATATCGCCCGCACACGACTTGATCTTGAGAAGGCCGCCCGCAAACTGGTTTGCAGGCAAGGAATCAAGGTTCCAACGCATCGGCATGAGTTCGATGAACCGCACATGAATATCCTCATGAAGTGTCCACCGGGCAAAGTCGGACACTTCGTCGTGATTTACGCCCTTCATGAGCACGCAGTTAATTTTAATTGGTTGAAGCCCCGCCAATCGCGCGGCACGGATTCCTTCCATCACTTGCCCGATCGATCCGCGACGAGCGATCGCTTGGAATCGGTCTGGGTGCCGGGTGTCCAGGCTTATGTTGATGCGGTGGAGTCCAGCTTCGGCCAGCGGCTCTGCGAGTTGAGCGAGCAGAAATCCGTTCGTGGTGAGCGAAAGATCGCGGACTTTTGGGAATTCCCGTATCATCGCGGGGAGATCTTTCCGAAGAAGAGGTTCTCCGCCGGTCAGACGAATTTTTGTCATGCCAAGCCCGACGGCAATTCGGACAATCCGCACCAACTCTTCGCGCGTGAGATTCTGCTCTTTCGGCGTAGCGGGAACGCCGTGTTCGGGCATGCAGTAGACACACCGGAAATTGCACCGATCGGTGAGCGAAACACGCAGGTAATCGATTTTGCGACCAAATGAATCTACTAACATGTGGTTGAGCGAAAATTGCGGAACACCCCGGTTTCCGCTGGCTGAATCGCTTGCCCACTTAGGTTTACCCGCAAATCAAGTTGATCATGCCGCATCGCATAAACAACACTCATCAAGCAAAAAGATCGGTAAATTATGTGATATGTCCGCGGTCATGGTTTAACCAAGATCGGACGTAGGAGAATCATGAGCGTGTCGGAGAAGCAGTTCTACATCGATCCGAGCCGATGTATTGGATGCAATGCCTGTGTGGCAGCCTGCGCCGAATGCGACACGCATCCGGGGATATCTATGATCCACCTGGTGGAGCTTAAACGCGGCGAAACCGTGCAGACCGCTCCCGTGATCTGCATGCATTGCGATGAACCCGCATGCGCCGCCGTTTGCCCGGCCGACGCGATCAAACGCACCCCTGATGGAGTGGTGCAAAGTTCACTCAAACCGCGTTGCATCGGATGTACAAACTGCGTGTTTGCCTGTCCGTTTGGCGTGCCCAAGTACGATGCCGAAATCGATCAGATGATGAAGTGCGACATGTGCTACGACCGCACCTCGGTCGGCAAAAAACCGATGTGCGCCACGGTGTGCCCTTCCGGCGCGCTGTTTTACGGTACGCCCGAAGAAATCGCCGAGTATCGTAATTCTAAACCCATCAACGAATTCGTTTTCGGTAAGAAAACAATCACAACGAAAGTGAGCCTCATGGTTCCGCGCAACCAAGATCGGTTGGTGGTGCGAAGCCAAGCCTTGGTTCGCAAATCCGACCTTCTCACCAACTCACGCTCCTAAAAACTCGATCAGCCATGGATTCCAAACTTCAAGACGATTTTCCAATCGATTGGGAAGAAGATCACTACGTTTCCCGTCGCGAGTTTTTCCGGTTCATGACCTTAGCTTCGGGCGGGCTAGCCCTCGGATCGGCCGCACTCGCCGGATGGGCGGCCATACCGCCGCGAGAACGCAAGTTTGATCGCGCCCGGATTGTTGCACTGAACGAGATTGAAGTTGGTGGTTCAGTGGAATTCAACTATCCGCGCCCGATCGATCCGTGCATTTTGCTACAACCTGAACCCGGCCAGTATGTTGCGTATTCGCGACGATGCACGCACCTGAGCTGTCCGGTGGAGTACCAGCCTGAAATGGATCGCCTGTACTGTCCGTGCCATAACGGTGCGTTCGCAGTTTCAGATGGTCATGTGTTGCACGGGCCCCCGCCGCGCCCGCTCGCCCGCGTTCAACTTGAAGTGGTTGATGGCGAAATCTTCGCAATCGGAGTCAAGCACGGATGAAGTCGCCCGCGTACTTCCGTAAACGGCAGCGATCTACGGTTTTTGTGGCTTTGCTACTGTTTCAAATGGTGCTGATTCTGCTCCAGCTCTGGCTTTTTGTTTCCGCGTTGGAAGCCATTCTTTCGCGCGAATATCATATGGCCCTACCTGCGGCCGCGGTCTCACTGGTGTGCCTGGGAATCAACTGGTGGATGCTTGTGGGGATTAATCGCACTGACCGCGACGCGGCCAAACGCTGAACGGCCACTTCGCGATGTATTCCGCGCAGAAAGTGCGTAGAATGCGATAGGTTAAGGTTCAACATATGAGTCAACCCGTCCGAATTCTGGGAATCGCAGGCAGCCTGCGAGAAAAATCTTACAACCGCGCCGCGCTTCGCGCCGCTCTCGACCTTGTGCCGGAGGGCGCCACGATTGAAGTCTACGAAATCCCAAGCAATCTGCCTGGCTTTAACGAAGACCTAGAGCAAAATCCGCCGGCCGAAGTAGTTGAGCTGAAGAAAAAAATTCAGGAAGCCGATGCCATCCTGTTCGTGACCCCGGAGTACAACTACTCGATTCCGGGCGTGCTCAAAAATGTCATCGACTGGGCATCCCGCCCCTACGGCCAAAACGCCTGGAACGGCAAACCCGCCGCAATCATGGGCGCATCAATCGGCCAGATCGGCACCGCACGCGCCCAATATCACCTGCGTCAATGCATGGTGTTTTTGGATATGTTCCCCGTCAATCAGCCGGAAGTGATGATCTCCAACTGTAGTGACCGGTTTGATTCGGATGGCAACTTGACTGACGAAACTTCAAAGAAACTGATCGGCAAGCTGCTGCAAAACCTCGTCGACTGGACCCGCCGCATCCAGTAGCGTTAAACTTGCCCGGGCCTGGATTCCACTATGGAACCTTGGTCCGGGTTCAGGAACTTTAACATACCCCCATGGGTATATAGATTTGTGGAAGCTGAAACTCGTCGATCAATTGACCGCCGCTTGGCGCGGATCGAAGGTCAAGTGGGCGGACTTCGCCGCATGGTGGATCGCAACGAGTATTGCGCCGACGTCCTCACCCAAGTCGCAGCTATCCGTTCCGCGTTAGACCAAGTCGGGGCAGAACTGGCGGTGAGCCACGTCAAGACGTGCATTATCGGCCACGGCGGGGAGTCTGAACATGAACAGGCCAAAGGTATGAGCCAAGACGAGCTGCTCGATGAACTCCGACTCACCCTCTCTCGCCTTGTGCGATGAGCCATACCCCAGGAGGTATATGAAAACCATGACAATCAAACTGAACATTCAAAACATGAGCTGCGGACACTGCGTTTCCGCCGTAAAGCAGGCACTCGAATCAGTCCCAGGAGTTGAGCAGGCCGCTGTCTCGCTCGAGTCCGCATCCGCTACCGTGGAAGGTAACGCCGAAATTCAGGCTTTGCTCAAAGCGGTGGAAGAAGAAGGCTACACCGCCACCCGCCAATCTTAACAACAAACTTTAACGATGTCCACTACACCAACCGATCACGATCCGAAAACCACCGAACTTCAGATTGAAGGCATGACGTGCGCCTCTTGTGTGCGTCGAGTGGAACGGGCACTCGGAAGGGTTCCGGGTGTAAGCGAATCCAGTGTCAACTTCGCCACCGAACGGGCAACGGTCGCGCATGATCCAGCCATCGATCTGGCCACCCTCGAAAAGGCCGTGAGCGACGCCGGATACAAAGCGTTCTCCGTCGCCGAGAATCCGACAGCACCGGGGACGAATTCTGATCCCCATGCGCAAGATGAACCCGAAGATGACCGCTTACGCTCAATGCGTAACAATCTTTGGGAAGCTACCGCGTACACGATTCCACTGGTGATTCTTTCAATGTTCTGGCATCCGCGGCCGGAATGGGTGAACGGGCTCCTGCTGGGATTAGCTACGCCGGTGACGTTTTGGCACGGACGACAGTTCTTTATCAATGCATGGAAGGGGCTCCGACACTTGAGTGCGTCGATGGATACGCTCATCGCAATGGGTGCCGGGGCAGCTTGGGCTTACAGTTTATATGCGTTGATCGCTTTTTCTGGCAATCATCATCTCCAAAGCAATCACATTTATTTTGAAACTGGCGCGGTTATCGTAACCCTGATCCTGCTCGGTCGATACTTGGAAGCTAAATCGAAAAGCCGGATGTCCGGTGCGATTCAAAAGCTCATGGGCCTGGCTCCGACATCCGCGACCGTTATTCTCGAAGATGGTCAAGAGGTCCAACGCGCAATCCGCGATATCGAAGTCGGTACGGTGATTCGAGTCCGGCCCGGCGAGAAGCTGGCCGTGGATGGCGAGGTCATCGAAGGCGAAAGCTTCATTGATGAATCGATGCTAACAGGCGAACCGCTTCCCGTGCGTAAAGGCGTCGGTGATTCGGTAACTGGGGCCACGTTAAACACTTCGGGGACTCTTCTCTACCGCGCTACAAAAGTGGGATCGGACACGGCGCTGGCGCAGATCATCCGAATGGTGGAACGAGCGCAAGGCTCAAAAGCACCGGTCCAAGAATTGGCGGATCGAGTTTCGGGCGTATTTGTGCCGATTGTGATCTTGATTGCGATTGCCACATTTGCCGTGTGGATTTCGCGCGGGTCTGCGTTTGCCGATGCATTGATCCCTGCGGTTGCTGTCCTGGTCATTGCCTGTCCCTGCGCATTGGGCCTTGCCACTCCGACCGCGGTCATGGTGGGCACCGGACGCGGCGCGGAACTCGGAATCTTAATCAAAGATGGTAGTGTCCTGGAAGAAGCGGGAGCGATTCGCACGGTTCTGCTGGATAAAACCGGAACAATCACCCGGGGACGGCCCGTCCTGACGGACGTCGAGCCGCTTGGAGAACTCGACCGACCCACCGTGTTGGGATTGGCGGCCGCGGTGGAATCGTTTTCGGAGCATCCCCTTGCACGCGCGATCACCGAATCGGCCCGAACCGAAGGTGAAATCCCCCGGGCGGAAAGCTTTACCGCTCACGGGGGGCGCGGCGTCACGGCCATCGTGGATGATCAAACCGTAATCGTCGGAAGCCAACGCCTGATTACCGAATCGGGGGTTGCCATTGATCCCCGAACCGAAGCTCGCATCGAAGCTCTAGAATCGCAAGGCAAGACCGCAGTTCTCTTAGCCCGAAACGGCCGCGCGGAAGCGATCCTTGCCGTGGCCGATACCGTACATGAGCATAGTGCGGAAGCGATCGACCAGATTAAAGCACTTGGTCTCAAACCGATTATGGTCACCGGAGATAATCGCCGCAATGCCGAAATCATTGCCCGCGAAGTCGGCATCCAAGAGGTCGAAGCCCAGGTATTGCCCGGAGACAAGGCCGAAGTTGTTAAGAGGCATCAGCAACAAGGACCAACCGCAATGGTAGGCGATGGAATCAACGACGCCCCGGCTTTGGCGCAATCGGATCTAGGAATCGCTATGGGATCAGGCACCGATGTGGCAATGGAGACGGCAGGGGTGACCCTTTTGCGCAGCGATCTACGCGGAGTTCCGCAGGCGATCCGCCTTGCCCGGGCGACTCTTTCTACCATTAGGTGGAATCTCTTTTGGGCGTTCGGATACAACGTGATCATGATTCCGTTGGCCGCAGTTGGTAAGCTCAATCCGATGTTGGCCGCGGCGGCAATGGCATTTTCCAGCGTCTCGGTGGTTTTGAACTCCCTTCGATTGCGCCGTTTCGGTAAGAACCGCGCCCCGTCCGACGGCGAACCCGTCACCGCACAAGCATGAAAACTCTCCGCAAACCCCCCGTCCTGTGGCCTGCTCTGATGGCCGGAATGTTCATGATGGTTCTGATTGGCTGCGCATCCGAACCCGAGAATACGCCCCCGGCGGCGCAAGAACCCGCCGCCGCCGAACATTCTGCCGATGATGGGCATGGCCACGATCACGGCCACACTCACGATAACTCACCATCTGGTCAGCTGCACGGAATCATGCTCCACCCGATGGTTATGCCTCTCACCGGCGATGTGGACCAAGATTTTGCCGGGCTCATGATTGGCCATCACCAAGCAGGAATTGCAATGTCTTCGGTATTGCTACAACACGGCAAGAACGATGAGCTTAAGAAGATCGCCGAATCGATCATGGCCACGCAAGGCAAGGAAATCGACGCCCTCATGCCGCATGCCCCCACTGCCAGTTCGACCTCAACCGAAGTTCCTGCCGATGCGCCCTCGCGCAAACTCCACGAGGTGATGGTGCATCCGGTCGACGACTATCCGCTGACCAAAGATGTGGACAAGGATTTTGCCGGACTCATGATTATTCACCACGAAGGAGCCATCGAAATGGCCAAAATCCAGCTCCAGCACGGCAAAAACGATGCACTAAAATCGATGGCGCAAACCATGATCGATGTTCAGACCAAAGAGATCGAACAGCTCAAGAAGTTTGCCACTCCCCAAGAATAGAACGCTTTAAGCCGTAAGTCTAGGAACGGCTTTCGATCCGGCGTGTCCGCAAGAGTCGAAGGCCGTTCCCCACCACAATTAAACTCGCACCCATATCCGCGAAAACCGCCATCCAAAGCGTTGCGATTCCGCCCAAGGCAAGGGCGAAAAACACGACTTTGATGCCGATCGCAATCGCGATATTTTGCTTTAAGACATGGGTCGCGCGATGGCTGAGGCGGATGAATTCCGGAACTTTGCGCAGATCATCGTTCATCAACGCAACATCGGCAGTTTCGATTGCCGTGTCCGTACCCGCCGTACCCATGGCAAAACCGATTGAAGCCCGCGCCAAGGCCGGAGCATCGTTGATTCCCTCGCCCACCATTCCCACGGAGTTCCCCACCTCTAAGAGCGATTCAATTGCATCCAGCTTCTGCTCGGGGAGTAGATCGCCCCGCGCATCATCGATTCCGACCTGCTGGGCAATCGCTTGCGCGGTCTGCTGATTGTCCCCGGTGAGAATCACACTCTTGACCCCCAGCTGATGCAACTCATCGATAGCCTGGACGCTTGTTTCGCGCAATGTATCCGCGACCGCGATGATTCCCTGTACGGTTGACTCATCCGCTAGAACCACAATGGTTTTGCCTTGGGCGCGTAAGGATTCCGCAATTTGTCGTGCAACGGCGATCGGAGCTCCCACGGCTTCGGCTAGTCGAAGACTGCCTACCAAGGTCATCTTTCCATCGAGTACGCCCCGCACCCCTTTGCCGGCAATCGCCTGGAAATCTGATACCAACCCGGGCCGTCCGGAATAAGCCGCCACGATTGCCCCCGCAACCGGATGCTCGGAATACGCATTCAGGCTTGCCGCGCGACGGAGCACTTCCGATTCCGTTGCTGCCCCCAGCGGAATTACATCGGTAACTTGGGGTTTTCCCTGGGTGAGCGTTCCGGTCTTATCCAAAGCAATGATGCCTAAGCGACGACCCTCTTCTATATAGATTCCGCCCTTAACCAGAATCCCTCGTCGCGCGGCGGTCGCAAGTGCGCTTACAATGGTCACGGGGGTAGAAATCACCAGCGCGCACGGGCAGGCAATTACCAACAAAACAAGTGCTCGGTAAAGCCATTCTTGAAACGGTTGCCCCAAAATCAAGGGCGGAATGGCTGCCACCAGCACCGCCAGCGCCACTACTATTGGCGTGTAGATTCGGGCAAACTGATCGACAAACCGCTGGGTTGGAGCTTTTTTTCCTTGCGCTTGCTGAACCGCGCGTACGATTCGCGCTAGTGTGGTTTCGCCCGTGTTGGCCGTAACTTCAAATTCAAAAGCTCCGGTTCCGTTGACGGTTCCCGCGAATACTGTATCGCCCGGTGCTTTGGCAACGGGGATGCTTTCGCCCGTAATCGGTGCCTGATCCACGGCCGATGAACCGCTTGTGATCAGACCATCGAGGGGAATCCGTTCGCCCGGACGGACCCGCACAGTATCGCCTACTCGGACCTGCGCCGCCGGAACTTCCGAAAACTCGCCCTGCGGATTCCGCACCCAAGCAACATCGGGTGAGAGTTGCATAAGCGAGCGAATAGCATTCCGAGCCCGATCGAGCGAAAGGCTCTCGATCATTTCTGCCACGCCAAAAAGAACCACGACCATCGCCGCTTCTGGCCATTCCCCAATGATTGCCGCCCCGATTACAGCCAGGGTCATGAGAAAATTGATATTGAGGGTGAAAGTTTTGGCGGCAATAATCCCTTTGCGTAGGGTTTCGCGTCCGCCCAATGCAATCGAAGCCAGTGCCATGACAATCACGGCCGGGCTTTGTTCGTTTCCGGAAACCCAAGCGGTTATTTCCGAGGCTAGTGCCAGCGTTCCGGCGGTGCCCATGAGCCACCACTGGGCCGGGGGAATCGTGGGTGCCGCATTCCCGTGGGCATCGCAGCATCCGGGTCCGTGGGTTTGGGGTGCGCTTTGCCCGGGCGCAAGGGGTTCCGGTGCCATCCCAATAGAGTTGAGGGCATGGGTGAGGGTTCCTTCTTCCCCGAGGGTGTGGCGCACGCTGAGCACCCGGTTCATGAGGTCAAATTCAAGCTCTTGAACCTCTTTTATCCGGTTCAATCGGTTTTGAATGATCTGCTCTTCAGTTGCGCAGTCCATTTTGCCGATATAGAAACGGCTGGTTTGGCTCAGCTCCCGCCTCCGGCATGCGGGGTTGTTTGTCCTGATCTGTTCAGCTTTGCGGGTCGGATTCTGGTACGCACGCTTCTTGGCTATGATGCCGCGAATCGGAGAATCGTGAGCGGGTCCTATCTGTCGAGCGGGAGCTAGCCCCTATTTCGCGCCCTTGCCAAGTAAGACCGCTATTCCGGTTTTGCAAAGGATTCGTAAATCAGTGCGCACCGAAGTGCGATAGTAGTACTCTTCATCCTGCTGAACCCGAATTTCATATCTCGAATCACTGCGTCCGCTACACTGCCAGAGTCCCGCGCAGCCCGGTTTCATCCGAAGATAAAGTTCCAACGCTTTACCGCGGGTTTCGACTTCAACCGGGAGAATTGGGCGTGGACCGACCAACGACATGGACCCTTCTAAGACATTGATGAGTTGAGGTAGTTCGTCGAGACTTGATCGGCGAAGGAAGTGCCCGCTTTTGAGAATTCGTGGATCGTTGTCGACCTTTTCGCCCGCAATGACGGCCGCCGCCATCTCCGGATTTTTAGCCAGAATAGTTTCGGCGTCCTTAACCATCGTTCGGAATTTCAGCATTCGGAACGGCTTGCCGTTGCGTCCAACTCGAACCTGGGAAAAGAATACAGGAAATCCATCATCCAGCACAATAACCAGGCTAACAATCAAGAATACGGGAAATAGGATAATCAGAAGGAGGCTAGCCAGCACGATATCCATCGTGCGTTTAAGGATGCGGTACGACCGGTCTTCGTATCGCGGTGCCTCACCTCGTGCTTTCTGCTTACCCCTCCCAGTTCCCAATGGCTGGTCCGTGATCATACGCTTTCCCAACGAATTCAAGAACCGTGACAGTTCACGGCCCCGTTCAAATTCCGGCAAAATTCCGGGGGCACCAGTACCCCGCATGAATTCTGCCTGATGAACCCATTATAACCAGAACTCCGGCTCAGGAGTGCCGCTTTTCCCCTCGCGACAATGTTAAACGTATCAAATATCCCATCACCTGCCCGGATCGCGCCCCCGCCGAACCTCTTATCGAATCATCCGGTAGCAGGCTACGCTTCCCACGGAACTGGTGCCGGCTACCTTACGCCTTTCAAGATTTCACGAGTTTGAAACTGATCTGATACCGATAGAAAGTCACCGTGGGCAGAGGGGAGAGGGCGTACCGGAGTTTGATATCATCTTCCAGCGCGATAATTGCTCCTTCAACCGTCTGAGCCGGTTCGGCCACCTGCTCTTTGATGTAACCCATGTAGCGGAGAAGTTGCCCGACCACAACATCACTGGCCCGGCCCCGTTTGAGTTCCACCACCAGTATCCGACTTTTATCTTTGCTAATGGCCAGAATGTCAATTGGGCCGACATCGGTCATGTACTGCTGGCCAACTAATTCCCCATCTTCGCGAAAAATATCAAAATCCTTTGCCAAGAAGGTGTTGGACCACCGGTCGGTAGACTTGCAGATATTGCGGTGGGAAATAATGGGTGAACGTCAAGACATTCCAGACGCCTTCGATCTGTTGCTTGAAGAGATTGAGGCTCAGGTGGGTGACTTCAACGAAGCAATCGCCGAGCTAAGTAAGGCTGAGAGATATGGTGAAGTCAAAACGGTCGCCGATCAAGCAAAAGTTGCAACCGACTTTCGAGGACGCATTGCGTCACTGCGAGACGAATGGCTGGCCGCTTTTCAAGTTGAGAAAACATCGACACCAGAGTCCGCGGAACCAGTCTCAAAACAGTTCCACGGCAAGCTAAGAAAGGGCCTCCGAACGCCCGAGCAAGCGTATCGAAAACCCATTCTGGAAGCACTGGTGAGGGCAGGTGGCAGTGCAAAGATGTCACGCGTACTGGACGAGGTCTTTGAGCGGATGGGACCGATTCTGAGCGAATTCGACCATCAGCCACTAAGCAGCGGCCGCGGGGCAATCCGATGGCGAAACGCCGCCCAGTGGGCGCGCAATACGCTTGTCAAGGATGGGTTAATGCGGAATGATTCTCCTCAAGGAACGTGGGAAATCAGTGAAGCGGGCAAAAAATGGCTGTCCGAGCATTAGACTGGCAGTTTGAGGTTGCTTTTCTCACCTTTGCCTTTGCCACTTCGAAGCAGTTTGGGATTAGACTTTCGCACGAAGGCCTCGTACGCCAGAGCAAGCGTATCGAAAATCCATTCTCACCGCCCTGCTGAGTTCCCGTCCGGGAATAAGCTGTCTAGGACCGCAAGTGTTGCACGTACCCCATGGCTGCCGGAACCGCGTTACCGAAATCCGATCGCCTCGTTCGACACATAAATTTCACGTTGCTTGAACATGTCAAAACGCGAACGACGGATTTCGAACTGAACAAAATCGATTAGGTTTGCTTTTCAATATCCTGCAGAGCTACGAGTAGCTCATTTGGTGCACCCTTGGCGTATTCCGGCTCTAGTCGAATTGCTTCAAAAATCAGTGCCGCGATAACGGCGCCAACGCTTGGCCCAAGAGCGTATAGCCAATATTGCTCAAGCGCACCCGGAACAAACAGTGCCGGACCAAACGAGCGTGCCGGATTCATCGACGCACCGGTGATCGGTCCGCCCACCAACACGCCAAAAACCACAGTCAGACCGATCGCAATTCCCGGCACGGTGCTGGAAACTCGCCGATCAGTCGCCACGGCTATGATCACAAGCATAAGAAAAAAGCCAAGCACGACTTCCACACCCAGGTTACGAATGCTGGCTGATGGTTCAGCCGGAATATGGGCTCCCGCCCCGCTCCCTAAGATAGCGTAAGCAACCACCGCCGCAACGGTTGCTCCGAGCAGTTGAGAAAGCCAGTAAGGCAAAACAAAACGCCACGGAAAACGCTTTGCTACCGCAAAGCCAAGAGTTACGGCTGGGTTGAAGTGTGCGGCAGATATGGGCCCCAGCGCGTACACCATCGCCAGAAGAGGAAGGCCGGAAACAAGAGCGACCGCAAGTAGACTTGGATCGCTGCCCGCCAGCTCGCCACTTCCGGCCATAAGAACCGGAGCGAGAACGATAACGAATGTGCCTAGGAATTCAGCGGCATAGCGCTCAATCATTTAACGAACCTCGCCATCCAGAGATTTACTTTTAGGAACTCTTCCTCCCGTAACGACGACGCGCCCCGTCGACTGCATTGTCTGCAGTTGGAGCCTCCGCCGAAAATTTCGACCGGTTCTGCCTCGTTGCCAGTCGTTCATAAAGCAATTGTACGCCAATTTTAGATGTGACGAGCTGGCGTCTTTCATCCGGCAGCGGGGATGATCGGCTCCCCAAAGCTTAGTGAGTCACGCTTAAAGAATACGAACAGAAAGTTGGTGGGCGGTACAGGAGTTGAACCTGTGACCCCTACAGTGTCATGGGGATTCTATAGGTTCAGCTGGTTGATTTTGAGCTTACGGACGTCTCAGATTGTCTCAGTTTTGCTCCCCCATCTGAGAGACCTTTGAGAGACCACAGGGACATGAGGGGCAGAGTTCTCCCTTAATTGTTCTGGGAACTGGGTAAAATCTCGTCTAGTTGTTCTGAATCGAGCCAGTTTTGATCGTGATTTCGGGCAGATGTTCTGGAGCCAGTCAAGTTCGAATCTTGCCTAGTTGTTCTGAAAGTTGTCGCGATCTCCCCTAGATACTCGGTTGAGTCGGACTGCGGAGCGAAATCTTGCCTAGTTATTCCTACACTCACTTACCCGAAGTCTTCGCCAGTGTAGCGCAAGACAAGAACCTTCTTGCCGCAGGGGTGAAGGATGGAAAGATCAGGCAACTCCGTCGAGGACTTTACACCACCAACACAGTGGATGCCCCAGATCTTATCGTCAAGAAGAACCTATGGCAGATAGTCTCCCTGCTGTGTCCAAGAGGCTTGGTCAGTCACCGTACCGCTCTCGAAGCCTCTCCAACATCGCAGGGTGTGGTCTTTGTCACCACCACCAGTGACCACCCCATTGACCTCCCGGGCCACCAGATTCGACAAATAAAGGGGCCCGAACCTCTTGAGAGTGACCGGCAGTTCCTCGCTGACTTGCGAATAAGTTCCCAACCCAGGTTTCTCCTAGAGTGTTTGTCTGGAAATGCCTATGCGGACAAGTCTCCCTACTTGCCGCAGGATGCGATTGAAAAGTACTTGGATAACCAACTAAGTCGAGGTGAAGACGCTGTCAACCAAATACGGGACTTAGCCAAGCCGATCAGCGTGCAACTGGGCTTGGAAAAAGCATTTCAGCGGTTGGACGCGATTATTAGTGCCTTGATGGGAACCCGCAAGTTGAGCCTACACTCGAATATCGGACGCGCCAGATCTATTGGACTTCCAATCGACTCTAACCGGATGGATCAGTTCCAGATCCTGTTCAAGTGCCTCAACGAATGGCCAGCCATCTCAAGGCCGGATGAGCAACTTTCGGGTGTGCCCTTCCAAAACATCGCATTCTTCGACGCCTACTTTTCAAACTACATTGAGGGCACGGTGTTCGAAGTCGAAGAGGCTAAGGAAATCGCACTTGAGGCCAAGATCCCAGCAAAGCGACCCGCCGATGGTCACGACATCTTAGGTACGTTTCAAGTCGCTTCAGACACTGCGCGGATGTCTACCAAGGTCAGCGAGCTCTCTACTGACTCCTTTATTGACACGTTGAAGAACTGGCACGCCGTGATCCTGAAGGGTCGGCCAGAGAAGAGACCAGGCCAATTTAAATCGGAGTCAAATCGAGCGGGTTCAACAGTTTTCGTACTGCCAGAGCGCGTTGAGGGGACCCTGCGGCAAGGGTTCGAATTGGGCCGGGCCATTGTAACCCCATTTGGCCGAGCGGCCTTTTTTATGTACCTGCTCTCGGAGATACACCCGTTTGACGATGGCAACGGTCGGATCACGAGAGCCATTGTCAACGCAGAGCTGATTTCCCATGGCGAACGCCGCATTATCATCCCCACAGCTTACAGAACCGAGTACCTAGATGCGCTCAAAAAAATGTCCCACGACAATGATACAAAGCTCATCCCCCGGATGCTCGACACTGCGCAGGACTTTGTGGCGGCAATCGACTTTTCCGACATCACCGATGCGGAGATTCAGCTTAGAGCTTGGAACGCTTTCGATGAGGGTCTAAGAGCCTTTCTGAAGCGGCCATCTTAGTGATGCCTGACCCCTACTGCATTTCCGTAGGGGTCAGGTCTCTCAAATATTTGAGAAACCAAACCCGGTCTTCGGTTCAAAAAATGGTGGGCGGTACAGGATTTGAACCTGTGACCCCTACAGTGTCATTGTAGTGCTCTACCACTGAGCTAACCGCCCGAGGGGGAAAGGAAAGTATGCTCCCTCACGGACCAATGTGTCAACCGTCACCCGCCGAGAGGCCCGGCGGAGCGCAATCCACCACTTCCCAAGCTAGCAACAAGCCCCCGGATGAAACATGACCACCCTGCGGATCGCCGCAGGCGTGGGCTTCCCGCAAGAGCCACTTCCCAAGCTAGCAACAAGCCCCCGGATGAAACTCCCCTGTCTCCCGAGGCAAGGTGGCCCTCACCATTTCACACGGTCGACACCAAACCCGATACGAGCAAGTTGAATCATGTCGGACCGGTTCAGGCGCAAAAGCACAACCCAGCTAAACACAACAACCTCATCGACGCGCCCCCATATTCCCGCCGCGCTTCCAAATACCGTAAAGGACGCCACAACCTCAACCCTTGAGTGATGAGCCTCACTGACTTCCATTGCGACAAAAAGGACACCGCCCGAAAAGAGCGGCATCCTAAAGGGGCGGACCTAGTTCAGAAGCCCGCGCAGAACATACTCCAAAACGCCGCCATGCCGGTAATACTCGACTTCGCTGAGGGTATCGAGTCGGCACAGGGCCTCGAACGTTTTCACATGGCCGGCATCATCGGTCGCTCGGACATCCAGAATCTTGCCATTGGCAAACTTTTCTGCCACCGACTGGGAAAGGCCAATAATCGAAAACTCTTCCGTACCTTTCAAGCCTAGAGAATCGGCATTTTGACCCGCCACGAACTGCAGTGGAAGCACGCCCATCCCAATCAGGTTCGATCGGTGGATTCGTTCAAAGCTTTCGGCGATGACTACCTTCACGCCAAGCAGACGGGTGCCCTTGGCGGCCCAGTCTCGGCTCGATCCGGTGCCGTACTCTTTGCCGGCCAGAATCACGAGTCCGATTCCGCTTTGCTTGTAATTCTCGGCGGCTTCGTAGATTGTGGTGACTTCGCCGGTGAGGAAGTCGGTGGTGAATCCGCCTTCTGTGCCGGGGGCGAGTTGGTTGCGCAATCGAATGTTGGCGAAGGTTCCTCGCACCATGACTTCATCGTGGCCGCGCCGCGATCCGTAGCTGTTGAACAGGTGAGGCGTTACGCCGCGTTCGATTAGCCACATGCCTGCCGGGGAATTCGCCTTTATGGCACCCGCCGGCGAGATGTGGTCGGTGGTCACGCTATCGCCCAGCTTGGCCAAACACTTGAGACCGGTAAAGTCTTGGACCCGATCGGGTGCGTGGCGGGGCATTCCCTCAAAAAATGGCACCTGTTTGACATAGGTCGAATCCGGCTGCCAATCGTAGCGAGTGCTTCCGGTGACTTCGATTTCCTGCCACTTTTCGTCGCCATCGAACACGGTTGCGTAGTTCTTGGTGTACATCTCGCGAGTGATGAACTTTTCGATGGTTTCTGCGATTTCCTGCTGGCTCGGCCAGATATCTTTCAGGAAAATCTCTCGGCCGTCTTCGGTGGTTGCCACCGGTTCTGTGGTGAGGTCGATATCAATGGTTCCGGCAAAGCTATAAGCCACCACCAGCGGCGGCGACATCAGGTAGTTGGCTTTGACGTCCTGGTTGATGCGCCCTTCAAAGTTGCGGTTGCCGCTAAGCACACTCACAACGGCAAAGTCTTCTTCACGGACAATCGTGGCCACGGCTTCCGGAAGCGGTCCGGAGTTGCCAATGCAGGTTGTGCATCCGTAGCCGACGAGGTTGAATCCGACCGCCTCAAGATCGGTGAGTAGTCCGCTGGCTTCCAGATATTCGGTCACCACGCGCGATCCAGGAGCAAGCGAAGGCTTTACCCACGGCTTGGGCTTGAGCCCGAGCGCGGCGGCTTTACGCGCCACCAGACCGGCGGCCACCATGACGCTGGGGTTACTTGTGTTGGTGCAACTTGTGATTGCGGCCAGCACAATCGACCCATCGCTTAGGCGGGCGGGATTGGGCTTGGCTTCCGGGAAGGCGGCCGTGAAGGTCTTTTTGGCATCTTCGAGCAGAGCCCGGTCTTGCGGACGCTTCGGTCCGGCCACGCTCGAATTAACGGTGGAAAGATCCAGTTCCAGCTTGGCGCTATATTCGGCTTCCGGTGCATCGGGGGTGTGGAACAGTCCCTGATGGATAAAGTAATCCCGAACCAGTTGGACGTGCTCATCGGTGCGGCCGCTCATGCGCAGATAGCTGAGCGTAACTTCATCAACCGGGAACATTCCGCAAGTTGCGCCGTATTCCGGTGCCATGTTGCCGATCGTCGCGCGGTTCGCCAGCGGCATGTTGGCGATGCCGGGTCCGTAGAATTCGACAAATTTGCCGACCACTCCATGCTTACGGAGCATTTCCGTCACGGTCAGAACAAGGTCGGTCGCGGTGGCACCTTCGGGTAGCTGGCCGGTAAGGCGGAATCCTACGACTTGCGGCATGAGCATGCCGATCGGTTGGCCCAGCATGGCGGCTTCGGCTTCGATTCCGCCGACTCCCCAACCGAGCACGCCGAGTCCGTTGATCATGGTGGTATGGCTATCGGTGCCGACCAGGGTGTCGAGATAGGCACGACCTTGATCTTCGAACACAACTCGGGCGAGATATTCAAGGTTGACTTGGTGGCAGATTCCGGTATTGGGCGGAACAACCCGGAAGTTTTTGAGCGCGTGCTGTCCCCATTTTAGGAACTCGTACCGCTCCTTGTTGCGCTCGTATTCCATGTCCAGGTTGATCTCAAGTGCCGATTCGTTGCCGTAGGCATCAACTTGAACGGAGTGGTCAATTACAAGCTCAACGGGCTGGAGCGGATTGATCCGGTCGGGATCACCGCCCAGATCAGCGACCGCATCGCGCATCGAAGCGAGGTCCACCACGCAAGGGACTCCGGTGAAGTCTTGCAACAACACCCGCGCCGGGGTAAAAGCGATCTCACGGCTGGGTTCCGCCTTCGGATCCCAGTTGATCAGGGCTTCGATATCGTTTTTTGTAATAGTCCGGCCATCTTCGTGCCGGAGCAGGTTTTCCAGCAGAATCCGGTGGGCATAGGGGAGTCGCTTGATGTTGTATCCGGCTTCCTCCAGTTTGGGGAGGCTGAAAACTTCCAGCGATTTTCCGGCGAGCTGGGCGGTGATTTGGGTGCCAAAACTGTTCATGAGCGTAAGCTGGCTCCTAATGAGAGGTCAGTGGGTTCAGGTTACCTGCCCCAGCCCCCTTGACCGGGCAACGAACGGATAAACCGGTACCATACAAAGTGTAGACAAACATGGCCGTAAAGGCTAATTCTTCCCTTAACCCTCACGTTTCCGACCGTCTCAAACAGGTTCCGAAAAAACCCGGCTGCTACATCTACAAAGCCGAAGACGGGTCGATCCTTTACGTCGGCAAGGCCAAAAACCTGCGGTCGAGGGTCAGTTCGTACTTCCGACGTTCCGCCAACCACGGAATGCGCATCGAGCGCATGGTCCGCAAAATCCGCGATATCGAATGGATCGTTGTGGACACTGAAGTCGAAGCCCTGGTGCTGGAATGCAACCTCATCAAAGAACATCGCCCGCCCTACAACGTGCGGATGCGCGATGACAAAAGCTATCCCTATATCGCCATCACCAAAGAAGCGTTCCCGCGCGTGATCTTCACCCGAAACCCAAGGCGCGCAACCGGTCGCACGTTTGGACCCTACACCAGCGCATTTGCCGTTCGCGATACCCTGCAGATTCTGCACAAGGTGTTCCCGCTCATCCCGTGCGGAAAATCGTGGTCGGGCAAACCCGAACAGCGGCCCTGCCTCTACTACCATATGGGGCAGTGCCTCGGACCATGCGCCGGGCTTGCCGATCGCAACGAATACCAAGCGGTGTTGAACCAAGTCACCAAGTTTTTGGAAGGCAAGGAAGCGGGAATCCTGGAATCGATGGAGCGGCAGATGGCAGAAGCCGCCGAAAACCTCGACTTCGAAAAAGCCGCCGCCATCCGCGACCGAATCGGGGCCATGCACCAGATTCTTCAGCGACAGAAAGTGCTCAGCGACGACGGCCAAGATCGCGACATTGTCGCCGTAGTCAAAGATGAACGCGGCGCGGCGATCCAAATGCTCTACATCCGCGGTGGACGCCTGATCGGCCAAACCAACTACATGATGGATGGCAGTAAAGAAGCTTCCCCCACCGAAGCGGTGCAGGAGTTCGTAAAGCAGTATTACGCCACCGCGCCCGAGGTTCCGCGCGAGATTCTGCTTCCGGTCGAAATCGAAGAACGCGCGATCGTGCAGCAGTGGCTTCGCCAAAAACGCGGGGCGGCGGTGAGCGTGGAGGTTCCGCAGGGCGGCGAAGGTCTACGCCTGGTGGATATGGCGGCCAAAAATGCCGAACTCGCCCTGCAAACCATGGCTCTTGAACTCGAAAAGCAGGAAGAGTGGGCGCAGCAGGCGATCCAGCAGCTGAGCGAAGAGCTTGAGCTCCCCACCCCCGCGCTCCGGATCGAAGGGTACGACATCTCCAATACCTCGGGTTCGCTGCCGGTGGGTTCGATGGTCGTCACCGAAAATGGCCAGGCGGCCAAAGATCAGTACCGGCGGTTCAAGATCAAGTGGAATCCCGAGGAGCCCAACGATTTTGCGATGATGCACGAAGTCATCACCCGCCGACTGCTCAAGCTGATTGAAGGCGATCCGAAGTTTGGCCGCCAACCCGATCTCATCATGATCGATGGCGGCAAGGGTCAGCTGGCGGCCGCGCTGGATGCCCGCGATGAGCTCAAGCTCACAATCCCCATGATCGGGCTCGCCAAAAAGCAAGAGATCATTTTTGTCCCCACTGTGGTTCCGGGTTCGGATGCCGAAGGCAAACCGATCTACACGTATCACGAGGTGGTGCTTCCGCTGACCTCGCCGGGGTTGATGTTATTGCGTAAGCTGCGCGATGAAGCGCACCGGTTTGCGATTTCGTTTCACCGGAAGTTAAGGGATAAGCGGCTTCAGGGATCGGTTTTGGATGAGATTCCGGGGATCGGCCCCAAGCGTCGGCGCATGCTGCTGCGGACGTTCGGCTCGATCGAAGGGATTCGTCGGGCTTCGGTGGAAGAGATCGCGGCGGTTCCGACTTTGACCAAGACTCAGGCGGAGTCGATTTCCGAGTATCTTCGGAACGACGCGGTTTGAGAATCCTGGTGATGTATTAGGTATGCTTTATAAAGCTTTCCGTGGGCACCCTAGAAACTTTGAATGCATGGGAGATGAATCTTGCTTTCCGCACTCTTACTGTTAAACTCCCTCCAAAAGCCCGCAAAACTCCCGCCGTGGGCTCAGGGCAATTGGAACGGCAAAGATGCGCTTTACAGACAAATCCTTGACGATGTTAAGCCCTACTATGGCAAGGACGGATTTATTGACGTTGACGAAGTTCGCAAAAAGTGGGATTATCACTACGATCAGTACGTCGGACAGCAGGGTAATAGCGTGAAGCTTATGAGATTACTCGCTTGGACTTTGGTTGCCATGTCAGATGCTTACAGTGACTTTTTCAACACACAAGAAAGGCGCATTAAGAAGCAGAGACTGGTCAACAAGCTCGAACTCTGGCAAGAACCTATAGACTCATTTGCCTTTGTTCGCACATTTGCCATGGTCCAATTTATCTGCACAAGTCCGGATGCTTATTTGGAAAGCCGTCTCATGGAAAAGCTCTACATTTATGACCGATCCGATACTGAATTGGAGCTTTTTTATGCCGTCTGGTGTGCATTTAACCAAGAAGTCATACCCAACGAATTGACTTACCGTCGGATTTTGGAGAGGCAAGAGAAGGTAGCATTCAGAAATAAAGCGAGAAAGTTTACGATTGCGACTTGCTATTCGTTTGCCGGATACATTTTTAAATCAGAGTCTTTTCTACGTAACGCTTGGAGGTTGCGCGACGAGTGGCTCGCGTCGCTTCCAAAAGGTCACGCAGGAAATACGCAGGACCTCAAGAAGAAGTTTGCCGAAGGCAAGGCGTTCAACCAAAAGGTGATTGAACGATGGAAGGATGGGAGCTAAAAGCCGAAGTCAAGCCAACTGGTCCTTAGCCCCCTCAACCCAACGTCCCTGATGCGCGTCTAACAAATGTGACCAACCCAACCCCGAACCGTGGGATGCCCTGGGCGACGCTGCTCAACGTCGGCGCGGCGCTCATCTACGGAGCTTCCCCGATCGACTTGATCCCGGATTTTATTCTGGTGCTCGGCTGGCTCGATGATGCCATCGCCGTGCCCCTGTTTTTGCTGTTTGCCTTCATCACGTACCGGCATTGGAAAAAGGCCGGACGGCCCCAACCTGCCCAAGCCGTGGTTGATGTGCCCTCGCGGCCGCCCGTGATGCGTTAGCCACCGCGCAATCCGCGCCGGCCCCTCGGCGTCATAACTCATCAGTGAACTTTTCGGAAATGAGTGATGAGGACGTGCTGGATGCGATTCCGGACGAGCTGCGGGAGGTCGAATTCATGTCAGATGGTCGGCCCCGCGGCGATATCGTGGGGATTGTTTCGTATGCAGATGCAGAAATTCGTAACCACGGAATCAAAGGGTTTGTCAACAGTTCGGAATGGGATCCGGCGTGGGCGGCGGGTCAGTTCCGCGAGATTGGCGCGGTCAAACAGGCCGAGTGGATCGAACGGGGCATTGCGATCCCCAAACGGCTTAATGCCGATGGGGAGGAACGCTACGAGCTTGCGGGCTTAGAAGAGATGGATATTTTGATGCACGACTATCTGGCCGCGCGCGGAGAAGTTACGCATTTGCTCGCGGACTACGTGCGCAAGAATCCGGACCGCTATCTCTCTCGGTAGCGGTCACACTTGGCAAAGACCCGGGGTACCCTGATGGGGTTATGTTCCGCGATACGCGCGATGATCCGGCTAGACCGTGGCTCCAGCAGTATGATGTCCGCCTACTTATGGGTTTTATTGGTTTAGGAATTGTCGGTGCTTTTCTGGTGCTGGTTCATTTTTCATCTTTGTCAGCGGCCAAAAGCACGGCTCATCGTGCGGTGCAGTGCATGCAGGAGTTCGATGGCCAGTGTATTCATGCACTTATGCCCGAAGAAGAGCGCAAAGAGTACAACATGACCGCTGAGCAAGTCGATAAAGTTGTTAAGGATATTCTTGCGCCAAACTTTATGGCAACCCAAGAAAAAATTTCCATGGTCGTTAAGTCGCCAAACGTTTATGGGCTCAGCCATATCAATACTAAGAACATTCAGCGGCACCGCTTAAGGGCAGAGACCTTTATCGACTTGCCTTTTGGTCGACACAGCGGAAAATCAGGCGCTTTACTTAGCCAGTTTTTCCTGACTGCCGCAAAGAACGAACGGCCCGATCGCAACGACCTAGATGATGAACCGCGGCGACAGCTAATATTCATTCTCCGGCACCGCAAAGAACTCGAAGCCAATGGCATGCGCGGCCTTGTGCCCCTTAACGGAGTACCATTACAGACATGGGATCAGTTAATCGAACAGCTCAGCCGGGGAACCGATATGCCTTCAGTTGAATAGCCCTTCGGCGAACGCTTCCGGATCGAAGTCTTTAAGGTCTTCAGGCTTTTCCCCCAAACCGATAAGCTTTATCGGAATGCGGAACCGATCGTAAATTCCGATCAACGCCCCGCCTCGCGCAGTACCATCCATTTTGGTCAGAACAAGGCCGGTAACTCCGGCGGCGGCGGTGAACTCTTCGGCCTGACGGATCGCATTCTGCCCGGTGTTGGCATCCAGGACCAGCAGGGTTTCATCGGCGGGACGCCCGATCGCCTTTTCGACCACGCGGGCGATTTTGCCCAGTTCGGCCATCAGGCTTCCCTTGGTGTGTTGCCGACCCGCGGTATCGGCGAGGACGAAATCCGCCCCGCGTGCTTTGGCGGCTTGGATGGCATCGAACACGACCGCCGCCGGATCGGAGTTGGGCTGCGCTTTCACGATCTCGGCCCCCGATCGCTCGGCCCAGATCGCCAGCTGGTCGATGGCGGCGGCCCGGAATGTGTCGCCACTGGCGAGGATGACCTTGCGCCCTTCTTTGACGAGTCGCGTGGCGAGCTTGCCGATAGTGGTGGTTTTGCCGACCCCGTTGACGCCCACAAACAGGTACACGGTGGGGGGAAAGTTGCGGAACAGCATCGATTCCCCGGGCTGGGAGAATCGGTCGCGGATGGATTGCTTAAGCCGTTCGCGGATGCCTTCGGGCGAGGTTATTTTGCCTTCTCGGACATCCGTACGCAACTCTTCTAGGATCGCATGCGTAATGGGCAGTGAGGTGTCGGCCGCGAGCAGGGCTTCTTCGAGTTCTTCGTAGAGTTCGTCGTCAATGACGCCTCGGCCGAGCATTCGGTCAACTTTTTGTATGAGGCCCCTAAACATGCCAGTTTTGAGTATGGCAGGGGTCACGCGAGACGTAATATCAACGGTCCGATATGACAAAATGGAGTCTCTGGCGGTTTAGGGGAAACCGATGCGGAAATTAAGGGAGACTGTTTACCACGTTACGGATATCGAAGGTGCCATTGAGCACTACACCGAGCATCTGGGAGGTCGGCTCGTTAAGCGTTTGCCTTGGGGCGTGGCTTTTATCGATCTGGATGGCGAAGGCGGTCTGCTGAGTCTGTTTGATGTGAACACTTACTATGCCGAGAATCCGAGTGCCAGCCGCATGCCCGGCCCCAAAGTCGTGATTTCGATCGACGATCTTGATCTGCTTTATGAGCGGCTTAAACAATCGGGACTTCGGGTTGGTCCGATTATGGGAGAAGCGGGCGATGTTCGAGGTTTTGAATCGTTTGATGCCGACGGGAATGCGGTGTTCTTTCTGGATGATCCGTCGGGCGAAGTCAGCGAGAACATGAAGCTGTAGTCACGCCACTTACCTAGTTTCTTTATAAACTCTTTACGCCTGGCATTGGTGGGAGGGGTAGAGTACAGGTATGAGGATCGCTATCCTCTACGTTTTGGTCGTCGGATTCTGTGCCTTGAGCGTTGCTGCCGCGCTTCGCATCGGGAAGGGTCCGCAACTCACCGAGACCCCCCGGGCCCTCGGTCAACAGCTCGTGATCGATGGTGTTGATTTGGCCAGCGTCACGCATATTTTGTTGTTGCCTGAGTGCACCAGCTGTTCTTTTGAGCGTTTCGCAAAGCCCACTCAGAAGTTAAACCCAAAGATACTTGTGGTATGCGTTGACGAGCCGTGTCGAGCCGCATGGGCTCCCTTTGCCCGCGTGATCGAAGACGAAGCAGTGCAGTTTCCCGCAAAGGGCATTATCGAAAAGCCAGCTCTGTTACGTGTTAGGAAAGGCACCGTGACAGAAGAAACTTTGGATATAAAAACGATAGACAGGTGGGTAGCATCTCAATGAAATGTCCATCTGGATTTACTATTATTGAACTGCTTGTCGTGATAGGTATCGTAATCATCTTGGCCGCGATCTCCTTTCCGGTATTTGCAAGTGCTAAACGTGCAACGCTAAAAAACGTAACTGCACAGTCCTTACGCCAAGGTTGGATTTCCCTGCAGCTCTACCGCGAACAATATGGGGGAGAATTGAATTACGGATCAGCCGTCGAAATGGGTTTACCAGATTCTAGCAACCAGGCCAATGATTCTAAAGGTTATTTTGTATGGGACAAGCCGCCTTGTGGGTATCACCCCAGCGACTTTAAAAGCTCATATATTCTTAACACCCTTTGCCCGCGCCTGGGTCTCGACGGCGCCGAAGCTTGTCGCCTCAAAGTACGTGACTGGGCCGTTCAGTATCAGGATAACTGGATTTTGCTCTACGACCTTAACTGCACAGACCATAGCTCTGATCTTAACAATATGTTTGATGAGAAGCTTGGAATCGGTATGCTCCTTGGCGGATCATTACGAATTAAACGATCATCTGGTCGACCCGGGGAACCCCAATGGTGGGTGCCGCCAGACTAAAGTCACTACATGACATGAAAACCAACTACTTGACCATTGTCGCTCTTGTAGCGTTAGTTGCTGCCATTGCACTTTGCGTGTATTTACTCAGGCCAACTCCTGAGCGAATTGCGGCAAAAGGCGTCGAATGCGTCGCATCAGGCAATGGTGAATGCGTGTATGACCTTATGACCGAAGAAGAGCGAAAGGCCTACGGAATGACCCCCCAGCAAATTGAACAAGTTTTTGCGGAAATCATCTCGCCCAATCTTCAACCCGCTGACTCGCGGACCGAGATGCTCGCTTTCAACGGGAGCGTTCAAGCCAGCCGCGCCGCATTGACCCCTTCCGGCCAACGCACCGAAATTGCGGCAACGGGTATGAAGCTCAAAGAAGGCATTAAATCTCCGGTGTTGCTCGGCATGGCATTCTTATCTGCTTCGATGTCAGAAAAAGAAACCGGCACCGGAGCGGAGCTCAAATTTAAGTGCCAAAAGGCATTTATTCAGCGACACCGCGCTCGTCTCGAAGAGCTGGGGATGAAGGGCATCTATCGAAGCCCCGACGAGGGTCTGATGAGTTGGGATCAGTGGATCGCCCGATGCGATGCGGGTCTCCAAAAGGTTGCGTCCTCTCATTCAGAAATGGGTAATTAGATGGTTCTACGGCTGAGAACAAGAGTCACTCATACTTGCGCTGCTTTCACCGTTCTTGAGCTAGTCATAGTCGTGGCTATCATCATGATTTTAGCGGCCATTACGTTACCCGTAATGGCAAGAGCAAAGCATAATGCCAATAAAAGCGCAACAATTCAACAGCTCCGCCAGTCCTGGATATCCATTCTGTTGTACCGGAGCGAGTATGGCAGTGAAGCTATTTACGGTAGGCCCTCTGCGATGGGACTCCCAGTGAGTAGCCCCCATCCTGATCAAGATGCCGGCTATTACTATTATGTTAAGCCTCCATGCGGATTTGCGGACCTCAGTCACCCGCAAGGCATAACATTGAGATCCATATGTTCCGCGCTTGACCAAGCCTCTTTTGATAAGTGCGAGATCAATACTGCTAAAGAAACAGAATTGTATCGCAATAGTTGGATTCTTCTCTACGATGACAATTGTTCAGACCCCGCGCCAACTTTGAGTAATATTTTTCAGGAGAAACTAGGCATTGGTTTTTTATTGGGTGGAAAACTGATAGTCAAGCGTTCAACCGGAGATCATAGTAAGCCGTCGTGGTGGTCAACTCCGGAGGAATTTTGAGAGAAGGGAGAGAAAGTTGAAAAGGATCAAAGTTGGAGTCGTTCTTATACTGATTGCGGTCGTGGCGTCTATCGCCTGGCCCGGATGGTGTATTGTGTCATGACGACACCAATGACTGTTTGCACTCATGGCCTCCCCCCGCTAACTGGCAATTTTGCGGAACGCAAGATCATGTGGCACGGTGTGACGTATACGAATACCAGATGGAGTGGTGCCTTTTTTCGAATCCTCCCATACTGGACAAGGTCGTGCGTACCGTTCCAATGCCAGGATACACGTGCATAGACGGCGCTTGCTTTTAACCTTGATTCAACTAAGATGCATCTTCTAATGCGTCCACGATCTCGCGGAAGAGCTCCTTGGTATCGAACAGCGGACTCAGGATCACTTCTTTGCGAAGCGAACTGCGAAGCCGTTCCAGTTCCAACGCATCCTTTGTGAACTCCACCGCTTGGTTGATGTAAGTCTCTCGATCGGGACAGATCCAAGATTCGTGCCCCACGGCCGAAAGAATGCTCCGGCTAGAACCTGCATTCAAACTGTCGTGCGCCATGCTCACCACGGGGACGCCCATCCAAAGCGATTCCATAAGCGTGAGCGATCCACTGGCCGGGAACGGATCAAGGCTCACATCCACCTGATTGTAGCTGGCAAAGTGCATCACCCGAGTGGTGGCTTGGCGGAATATAATCCGGTCAGTTTCTATTCCAAGATTCTTAAACCAGCTAAGGTACTGGCGGCGCAAACTTCCCGAAGCGAGCGTCCGATTTTTCATGATCAATCGGCTGCCAGGTGTGACGCGCAGGATATCGGCCCACAGTTCAATTACCTGACGGTTGATTTTTTTCGTTTGATTAAAGCTGCCAAATGTGAAGGGTTCGCCTTTGCTTGAAGGCGGCGGAGCGAGCGGAGCATCAACTTCTGGCTGCGCGAAACCGAAAACCGTGCGTGGAATGGTAATAACCTTTTCGGTGAGCCACTCTTCCCCACCCGGCGGAACCAGTTGTCGGTCGGCAATGATTCCGTCCAATGATTTGAGTCCCCACGCGGTTCCGGCGGTCGGAAATCCGACCTGAATTGGAGCCGCATGGTTGACGAGAACGCCGAGTCGTCCGCCCGCGCCATGGCCGGTCATGTCAATGAGCGCATCAATATGATCTTCCTGCACGATCGCGGTTACGGTGAGATCATCGAGTCCGACTACCGGTCGATACTTGGTGCACAGGTTTCTTATTCGTTCGGTGAGGGTGCCTTCGGTGGCATCGCTGGAATAGATGTAAACATCGCAACGATTGGCCTCGCGGCATGCCAAAACGGATTCCAACCAATAGCCTGCCGGAGAATCTTCCAGCTTGCCCACCAAAAACCCGAGTCGCTTGATTTGCGTCGGTTTGGCCGGGGAAGGAAATTCCGAAAACGCAAAGCGGTTCGCCCAGTTGGTCGCCGCCTGCTTAATCATTTCCGGTCCGGCGATCGAACTGCAACTCATGGCCTGAACGATGTTGCTGGCCGCCTGCCTGTGGGTCGGACGGATTTCCAAGGCGCGAGTGAACTCTTGCACCGCTTCATCCACCATGCTGGAATCAAGGTAGACCAATCCCAGACAGTTATGCGCTTCCGCAGAATTTGCATCGGCCAAAATCGCGCGTTGGCAACTTTGCATCGCTTCTTCCAGCCGGCCGAGGCGACGCAGCGCTTCGCCCCGCGTGCAGTGAGCCATCGCGAGGCTATCGTTGATCTGGATCGCCTGGATGCAAGCTTCAAGTGCTTGCGCAGACTTACCCATCTCTAAAAATGTTTGACCGAGGTTCCCGTAGGCTTCGGCATAGCGCGGATCAAGCCTAATCGCAGTCCGAAAAGTATCTTCGGCGTGCTTACTTTGCCCCAATGCCAAAAGTGCGAGTCCAAGCGTGTTGTAGGCCGGAACAAACCCTTTATCGATCATGAGAGCCGAATGGCAAGCCGACATGCTCGAATCAAATTCGCCGAGATTGTAAAAGCAGACCGCTAGCTCGTTATAAGCCTGCGCGTGGCTGGGATCGTATCCGACGGCAAGGCGGAAATGTTCCGCCGCATTCCGCCACTCCTTCAATGAAAAATGAAGCTGCGCCAGGTGATAATGCGTGTCCGAAAGTGCCGGATTCAGTTCCAGAGCGCGATGGAATGCACTCATGGCTTCCTCGGTGAACCCGAGACCAGTAAGGGCCGATCCGTAGCCCGACCATGCTTCGGCAAACATCGGATGAGCAAGAGTCAAGCGTTTTAAGAGCTCGGCGGCATTCTCAAACTCTTTGTGTCCCAGCCGAACGGTGGCCAGCAAAAAGAGTGCATCGGCATTGTCTGCTTCTTCATCCAGTACCTGTTCGTAAATCGGTTCCGCCATGTGGTGCCGATGTTCGCGCTGGTGGTACAGAGCTTCCTGGATTTTGGCCGTCACGGGCGAACCGAGCGTACGCAATTCATAGGAACGCGTAAGATCGCGCGCCGATCGGTCGGCCGTTTTCCTCAGAAACCTGTTCATGCACTCTCCGGGCAGGCAGAGGCCAGCCCTAGTAGAACTATCGGCCAACGCATCAGCTTTTTTAAGGTGCAAATGTTAAGTTTGTGCCGATGTTGCGGACTTTGCCTCCGCAACTTTTGCAATCAATTCCTTCCGCCACTCCTTGCGTAGCCGGGCGTTGCCCCAATGGGTACCACGTTCTCGGGGTTCAACGAGCAATCGGATCGGCTTACCCCCGAGTTCGGCATCGATGGCAATCCACCCGCCGAGGCCTAGCAGAGAGTGGAAATTTCGACGCAGGCCCACACCAGAAATCGCCGGGCATGGAAGCTCGAACTGGAATTGTTCGCCCCAGTAATCCAAGCTCGAATTACGATAGATCAGCCATCCGATGTCTTCGTGCGGGTCAAGCAGGCCAAATTTTCCGGGCCGGGCGAATCCCACAAAATGCCGCGGAGCCGGATCGGCTCCAAATCGATCTCGGTACAGAAAGTCCAGCTTTTTGCGCAACGATCTATTCCCCACTAGGCCAAACAAATTCACCGAGAGCCAACCGACGGCTAGGAATGCAAGGGTTAACAATCCACCGCGCGCAGTCGGGCCAAATCGCACTGTTTCTTGTAGCGCTAGGGCCAAAAGCGGAAGCGAAAGGGCCAGCGGAATGAAGTTTCCGGCAAGCTGTCGCCCGAGATTCCAAATCTTGGGTCGCTGACTCGCCATAATTGATTTCAACTATGGCAGAACACGGGCCGCGCGTGGTGCTAGTACCGCCCGGAGGGGCGGGTTTAGCTGCCGCTTTGCGGGCCCTCACCGACGAGAACACGACCATCACCGCGCTGGAAGATGGTTCTTTGGCCACCGCACGGAATGTCCTCTCTGACCATCCGGTGACTGAATTTTTACCGTTTGGTAACTGTATCGGACGGTTCGCGGCCATGTGCGGCGACAGCGGCCTTCCTCGTCTGAGTGCAGCGCAATCTGTCCATCTGGTTCAAAAGGTCGCGGCAACTCTGAGCGTCGATTCGATGCTGAGCCGCGCATCTGGGATTCACGGACTGGCCCAAGGCATTTCTAGGGCTCTCACGGATTTGAGACACCACCAAATCGACTCTGAAGACCTTGAAGAAGCCGCGGCAAAAACGAATGATCCGCTTTCCGCCGATCGGTTTCGCCAGTTGGCCGAGTTCAACCGGCAATTTCTGCAGCTGTGCGAAGAAAGTGGCCGTGAAGTCGCTTCTCAACGCGCGGTTTACTGCCTGCAACAAGCTGATCCGCCTCCGTTTGTCATCCGCCGATTGCTGGTTATTTGTAGTGGTCCACGCGCCCCTTTATTTGATGAGTGGCTACGCTGGGTGGCCCGCTCCGGCGTGGAAGTCATCTGCCTGTTTTCGCTGTGGGCCGACGCTGCTGGTGCCTATGAGCGCGAATTGGCATGGGCTCATGAACTCGGCCCCGTAGAAGATATGACCGAACAATTTTCTTCCACCGAACGGTGGACAAAACATATCTTTAGCGAGCAGGACATTTCTGACCCCGTTGACATCACAGTCATGGAGTGCGGCGACAACCTGATCCAATGCGAGTGGGTTGTGCGCAGGGTGGCCGAGCTCATTCGAGAAGGGGTTGATCCTCCTCGGATCGGCATATTTATTCGTGGCGGCGGAAACTTGGTTTCGCTGCTGAGTTCAGCCGCCTATCGGCATGGAGTTCGGATTTCGGGGTTGAAATCGACTCGATTGGATGCCAACGGTTTTGTTTCGTTTGCGCTTGATCTATTGCGTTCCATGCGCGATGGAGATCTTGCCCAGCTTGGGCGGCTGTGCTTTAGCAGCTACCTGGGCATCGAACCAGCGGAAGCAGTGAACCTTTCAGCAATGATTCCGCGGTTTCGCACAACAGAAGATGATGGTTGGGATCGTTTTGGGCTCGAAATGCGTAAATCAGCGACTCGTTCATGGTTTGACCAAGTGGTGGCCTGGCGACGCGAAGCGATCGCTCGTCCTCGACCGCTGACTGAATGGGCGCATATGTTCCACCAGATATGGGCCCGGACTCCCGTACTCGATCACGCCATAAAGGGCCCCGACGAAGCTCAACAGCGTGACCATAAGGCGTGGACGCTTATGCAACGGACCCTCCGCGATGCCATGCTCGGCCAAGGTTCCGAAGAAACACTTAGCTTCGACGCGTTCGTTGATCTGCTGAGTAAGCTATGGGCTCAGGAGCAAATCATTTGGGAAGATAAGTTTAGCGACGTGCGACTGTGCACGAACATTAACCAACTGGATGGTTATGATTACTTCTTTGCGCTCAATATGGTGGAGGGTGCCCTACCCGCAAGACAGCATCAAGACGCCGTTTTGGACGACAACGATCGCCGAGCTCTTGCCGATGCACTACTCAGCCGACCGCCTCTCTCTCTTTCGGCTGAAATTGCGGAATCGGAACGCGGGATTTTCCTAAGTCTCTGCGCTGCGTCACGTCAGTCGATTTATCTCTGCTATGCACTTGCCGATTCGGAACAGGATTACGTGCCCTCGTTCTATGTGCAGGACATCCGAGATCATGCTCGCCATCGCTTCCTTAAATATAAACGCACGGATGTAACTCCCCGATTTTCTGACATGCGTCACCAGTTGGATAAAAGCGATGCGCGGCAGCTGCAACCAGACGATAGCGAAGGTGACCAGAATCTGGCCGTTGCCCTGGCCGCACCCAAGGTCGGTCCGAACCCCGCCTACTTGGTCAGCGAGGAGGTGAAACAGCGTATCCGACCCAACCCCGGAGATGAAGTCGACATCAACGAACTTGTTCAATCGGCGGTGTGTAACTTCCGGGCCGTTTTTAACCATCGGGTGGCATTTAAGAAACCGGAAAGTTCTCTTTCATTACGCATGCTTCGCCAACTACCTCGTAGGGCTCGCATAGTACAAGCTCGCACCAAAACCGAGGCGATGGAAATGCTTCGCACTCAAGCCCAAGAGTTGGAAGAAGATCTTGCCCACCTTCCGACATGGGAACAACAACTCTATCGCGCGGCGGTCGACCGAATGATCGACGGCTGGGCAGAACGCGAGATTAAAGCTCAGGATGTGTTTGGCCTGCGTGATATGGAGCGGCACTATTCGGTGGATGCATCTGAACTAGAAGGCTTCCGCACAGCATTCAAAACCGCGTATCGGTTTAAGATTCATTACGATGCTGTGTATATAGGAGACAATCGCGCTATCGCATTCCGCCATTCTGGCTATAACCTAGATGAAGCGGCAAGCTATTACGACCTCGAAGCCTGTCTTTGGAGTCGGCTACACGTGTACGCAATCGGTAAGTTTGGCAAAGCATTTATGGTCGATTCTGGAGAATCAGTCCGCAAGATCCTATCTTTGCAATATGATAAACCGAGCAACATGCCATTTGAATGGAAATCGATCCAGCCTAACCATTACGAGGAGGAACAAGATCGACAATCCTTGAATAAAGTGATGAATCAAGCCGTTGAAGCTCTTGAAGGGGCAGAAGCAACACCAAATAATGGTGTTCAGTGCAAGCGATGCACGCTGGGCGACCTATGTCGATGGCACCTAGACTATGGCGAACAGCGTGCCATCTTTAATGACCATGATAAATCTTAATTCAGAACAAAGAGAGGCGGTTCTCGCCGATGGTTCTCAAGTAATTGTCGCGGCGGGTGCAGGATCAGGCAAAACGCGCGTCATTGTCCAACGCTACTTACGGCTTATAGACCAAGGATTTTCACCCGAAGAAATTGTTGCGGTTACATTCACAAAGCGAGCTGCAGTTGATCTCAAGCGGCGTATTGTTCATGCTCTTAGAGAATCAGGTCGTAAATCCGAATCCCGCAAAGCGGAAACCGGACCAATCCAGACGATCCACAGCTTTTACGAACGACTTCTACGCGAAAATGCACTCTGGGCAGGAGTGAGCCCGGAATTCGAAATCCTTCCGGATTATGAAATTGGACTGCTTATCACTACCGCAATTCGTGAAGCACTTACCCATCCCGAAGCATCGCTAGACTCGATTCAAGCTTACTGCCGTTTCCGATCGGGAACAGACGCATGGAAACGACTTGAACTAGAAGCCGCATTGATTGAGGATGTATCACACGTTATTGCTCAAGCTAAAAATGCAGGATGGACGCACCAGCAACTGGCCGCTATTGCCGATCCAGCGGAACTTGAACGGGCTTGGAGCACCCGATTTCAAACGAATTGGCCCGAAACTCCCGACACCTTTGGCGAAAAACTCCACCCCGGAAACCTGGCCTCCGCCACGAAGTTCGATCGAGAACTTGAGCTCCTTCTCGGACTGGTGAAACTTTCCGCTCTTGCCTGGGAAATTGCCCACAAACGGATGGAGGCAACCGACAACTTTGACTTTCATTTCTTAGAGACAGCGGCTTGCGGGCTTATAGAATCCAATCCCCAACTGGGCGAACGAATGCGGAATCGATACCGCGCAGTTCTGCTCGACGAAGCGCAAGATTCGAATCTCTCCCAGTTTCGCTTTTTTGAGTGTCTTAATCCTGAATTTTCGCTTATGGTTGGCGATAGTCAGCAAGCTATCTATGGATTCCGAGGCGGAGACCGCGAAACCTTTGAACGAGTTGCAAATGGGGCCATCTCGTTGGCAACCAATTATCGATCGATTCCTGGAATCCTCAACTTTGTTAACAAGCTCTTCTCTAAAGAGTGGAAACATCTATACTTTTCGATGAAGCCAGGGCAACCGGCCGATACAGAAGACTGCTCCGGAGTCGAGATAGTTGAGTATAAGCGCGGAAACGGTGCAACAACAGTCGTCCATAAAATCAAAGGACTCCAAGAGCAAGGGGTAGCCCTCGGCAGCATTGCTGTTATCGTTGCACAAGCCACCGATGCAACGAAGGTGACCCATCAACTAGCAGCTCAAGGTATTCGTTACCAAAATTTCAACAATTCTCAATCACTCTTTAACCATATGGAAGCACGCGACATGGCAAACCTCTTAGAAGCATGCGTTAATCCACGTGAGGATTATTGGCTTGCTTGTGTTTTGCGAAGCCCCTATGTCAATCTTTCGTTAGATGGTCTTGTTGAGCTAGGTCAAATTCCTGGAATTTATAAGCAGTTACTGGACTTTCGGTTTACTGTTCACAATGATCGTGAAAAGGTGGATCAATTCTTAGATTGGTTTGAGGAAATTCGTGAATATTGCGATCGTTTTTCGGCTCATGAAATCATTAACCGAGCACTCAACCATTCGCCGTATCTTACTAATGTGGCAATCCAAGTAGCTGGCGATCAGTCGGTGGCCAACGCCAGAAAGCTTTTAACAATCGCAACAACATTGCCTCATCTTTCACCGATCCAGTTGGCCGAAAGGTTTCGCCGCCTTCAATCTTTAGGAGATCGAACCGAACTGGGCCAACTGTATGAACCCGATGAAGATGCCGTGCAGATTATGACCATTCATAAATCTAAGGGTTTAGAATTCGAGAACGTAATTCTGTTTGGCGAAAGTATGACTATTTCCAACCGAAATCAACCCTATATCTTCGACTTTAAGCGCGAAATCGTAATGAGCAAGTTTCTGGGTGATAACGCTGCGTATGATGCCGCACGTAAGCTTGGCAGAAAGGTCGAAGAATCTGAACGGTGGCGCCAACTGTATGTCGCTCTCACACGGGCAGAAAAGCGACTCATCATTTTGCACGCACCCAAACGGCTCGGCGGTAAGCGTAGCATCGCCGATTTGGCCGTCGATTCGATCCTGCCTGAACTCAATGGGATAACCATATCCAAGCTGGAGCGGTAATATTTTACCAATGTCCGAAATTCGTCCCTTTCAGCTCGCGGCAATTCAGTTTCGGCCGGATAAAGGACATCCCGATGCGACACTTGACCATCTGGTTGACTGTATTCATCAGGCAGCCGATGAAGGTGCGGATATTGTGCTTTTTCCCGAATCCGCCACAACCGGGTACATTTTGGAAGGCGCGGTAGAGTCGCTCGCCACCTCGCCAGAAGATCTCCGCCAAGCCCTTGAATCTCGCTTGAACGGGCTTAAGAGATCTTTGGATTTTTCACTTGGTTTTTACGAACGAACGCCGCTTCGCCCCCGCAATAGCGCGGCTTACTTTGAATGGAACGGGGCTGAACTCCAAGTAAAGCATGTTTATCGGAAATTCTTCTTGCCCAGCTACGGCGTATTCGATGAACATCGATATCACGAAGAAGGTGCCGGACTTGGCCTTGTTCAAACTCGCTTCGGCAAGGTCGGACTTCTCATCTGCGAAGATATCTGGCATTCGATTTTGCCAACCCTGCTTTGCGTTGGGGGTGTCCAACTCATCCTTGTGCACAGCGCAAGCCCCGCACGAAATTTCCGCGGGGAGGATCCAGGCAATGCCGAACGATACGAGCGCATGATTCGCGGACTGTGCGAAGAGCACGGAATTTTCTGCGCCATGGCGATGCTAGCGGGAAGCGAAGGTGGCAAAGTTCTTACCGGCGGAAGCCGAATCGTTAATCCTACTGGTGAAACGTTAGTGCAAGCGCAAAACTGGGGCGAGCAGTGCATCATCGCCGAGATTGATATGGAGGAAGTACGTCAGGCACGGGCCGGAACCCCTCTCGCATCCGATCTGCGCGAGAGGTGGCCCGACATAGCGAGAATAGCCAACCGTTTGGTTGATTAACGGCTGGCGATAGATTAGTGACCCGCCGCCTTGGAAACTTCGGTGGGATCGAGCTTGAAGCCAGGGCCCATGGTGCTACTGACAGTTACGCTCACCAGATAGCGACCTTTGCTCGTGGCCGGCTTGGCCTTGACGATTGCATCAACGAGCGCAAGCAGGTTTTCTTTGAGCTGCTCGTCTTCGAAGTTGGCGCGACCGATGGGCACGTGAACAATGCCGGCTTTGTCAAGACGGTATTCAACGCGGGAGGCAGCTTTGATCTCCTTCACCGCTTGAGCGACATCATCGGTGATGGTGCCGTTCTTTTTGTTCGGAGTTTTGGTTCCGAGCGCTTTACCGATTTTGCCAATCTGCGGGGCCATGTCGCCGCTGGCTACCATCACATCAAAGTCTTTCCAGCCTTCCAGTATTCGCTTGATCAGGTCTTCGTCGCCCACAACATCGGCACCGGCGGATTCCGCCGCTTTTGCCGCATCTCCTTTGGCCAACACTGCTACCGTGCGCCGCTTGCCACTCCCGTGAGGAAGGTTAGTGATTCCGCGCACGTTTTGATCGCTCTTTCGGGTATCAACACCAAGGCGGAGCGCGACATCAACGCTTTCCGAAAACTTGGCATTCGCCTTTTCCTTGACCAGCTTGATCGCTTCGTCGATGCCGAACGTCGTGTCAAAATCGACGCCTTTGATAAGCTCGGTGAATCGCGCCGAGTGCGCGTTTTTTCGTTTAGTTTTAACGGCCATCTTGCCTCCGTGGTCATGCTGGATCGCCAAACGATCCTCCCACAGTTGCCGATGATACCCCGCCTAAAAGGCCGCTTAGGACGGTTTTCTGGGTTCAAACTGGGCAACAAATGCCCGTCTCTGCTTTGTTCACACAGGTAACCTTTTGGCATGTTGATGCCGCTCCGCTTGGGGCGGCATCTCTCTTGGAAAGAGTCTCCCTATGCAAAACACCTTCGCGATTCTTGGTTCCGGCATGCAAGGAACCGCCGCCGCTTACGATATAGCCAAATTCGCAGATAATCCCCAGATTTTAATGGGCGATATCAGCCTAGAAAATGCGACCAAAAACGCAAAGAGGGTCAACCAATTGGTGGGCAGCGAAGTATGCATTCCGGTTCAAGTCAATGCCCTCGATGCAGAATCGTTGCGAGGATTCCTTGATCAGGCAGATATTGTGGTCAGCTGTGTCCCTTACTGGATGCATCCAACAATCGCAAAAATTGCAATCGAAACAATGACTGACATGGTCGATCTGGGCGGAAACACTGAGATCACCATGCAAACTCTAGGACTTGACGCCGCCGCAAAAGAAGCCGAAGTCACGCTTGTTCCCGATACCGGACTTGCCCCCGGATTAGTCAATAATGTCGGACTCTACATGGTCGAAAATCTGGACCAGTGCGAATCCGTTAAGCTTTATTGCGGAGTTTTGCCTCAAAATCCTCAACCACCATTCAACTACAAACTCACCTTCAATATGGAAGGGCTCGTAACCGAATACGACTACGAAGCAATCGTACTCCGAAATGGTGAAATTGCACGGGTTCCGACCCTAGAAGAGCTCGAAACATTGCACATTGATCAACTAGGCGAAATGGAAGCATTTGTCACCAGCGGTGGAACCTCCACGGCTCCATACACGCTTAAAAATAAGATCACGAACTACGAATACAAAACAATCCGATTTCCCGGCCACTGTAAGCTGATGAAAATCTTTAAGGATTTTGGATTTTGGAGCGAACAACCTGTAGAAGTGAAAGGAACCAGCGTCGTTCCCAAAGATGTATTCAACACGGTGTTCGGCCCAGAACTGCAAAAGTTTGTGGATCAAGATCAGTGCGCAGTTCGTGGTATCGGCGTCGGAACCAAAAATGGCAATCCTGCGCGAATTCAAATCGATATCTTTGATCGACAGTGTAACGATACAGGCTTTACCAGCATGGAACGTCTCACCGGATTTAGCACGTCGATTATCGCTCAGGAAGTTGTGCAAGGCCGAGTCTCCAAGGGTGCAGTCAAGTACGAAAATGCGATGACCGGTACCGCATTTCTGCGAGAGCTCAAGCGACGCGATATCGATATCAAAATCAACACCTGCGTTGAAGAGCAGTTCAACCAAAACTAAACCGGCGCGGAGCTATTCCCACGCCCAGAATCAAGTGGCTGAGTTCCCGCCGGACTCAGCCCCGTTCCTCAAGGCTAAATCGCCGAGAATTTTCGACCCCAGCGCAAACAAATCTGGTCAGTTTGCGTTATGCTCACTCAAGTTCATCTTATGAAGACCGCACTTTCTCTCTTGGCCTTGAGCGTGCTCGGCTTTGCCGGATTTGCCCCGACTCCAGCCCCTCAAAAATCGGAAAAGGTCAGCTTCGAAAAGAAGATTCAACCGATTCTTAACAAAAATTGCACCAAATGCCACAACGCCGATCGGGCTCAAAAAGGACTGAATCTTGCCAGCTACGACGGTCTGATGAAAGGAACCCGCGATGCCAAGGTCATCAAGGCAGGCAAAAGCGCAGAAAGCATTCTCTATAAGTCAATTAAGGGACTGCCGGGCGGAAGTAAGATGCCACCTGGAAAAGGCAAATCGCTTGCCGATGCAGATATCAAAGCTATTGCCGAATGGATCGATCAAGGAGCGGAAAAGAATTGAAAACCTGGTACACCGCCGTTCTCAGTGGAATCGCGGCGGCCGCAGTATTCACTGCATGCGCGCCCGGACCGGCAGCCGTAACTCCGCGTGAGCCAAGCGAACTCACATTCGCGGATGATGTAGCCCCCATCTTTAAGCGATCGTGCATCAGCTGCCACAGCGGATCGACCGCCGCCGCTCAACTGGACCTGGCAACGATTGATGGGGTTCTTAAAGGAGCCGGTCAAACCACCGTCGTAACGCCTCATGATGCTCCCTCCTCAAAGCTGATGCAAGCAATCAAGCACGAGGGCGAAGCCCAGCCAATGCCTCCTTCGGAAAATGACAAGCTCAGCGACTCCGAAATTCAAACTATCGAAAACTGGATCGCAAACGGTGCTAAGCCGTAAGAATGGGCCCCACTAAGCAAAGTTGAGCCGGGCGAGTACAATTTCGCCCGGCTCCTTCATTCTTTTATGGATCAATCGCGCATCCGCAACTTCTGCATCATTGCCCACATCGACCACGGGAAATCCACGCTCGCCGACCGGATCCTGGAGTACTGTGGGGCGGTCCGCGGAACCGCGCAAGAGCAGATGCTCGACACCATGGAGCTCGAACGCGAACGCGGAATCACGATCAAAATGACCGCGGTCCGCATGGAATACCGGGCCAAAGATGGCGAACTGTACCAGTTCAACCTCATCGATACCCCCGGGCACGTCGATTTCACGTACGAAGTTAGCCGCGCCCTCTACGCATGCGAAGGCGCGATCCTTATCGTCGATAGCACCCAAGGCGTCGAAGCTCAAACCATTGCCAACGCCAACATGGCGATGAACCAAAACCTCACGATCATCCCGGTCGTGAACAAAATGGACCTTCCCCACGCCGATCTCGAAATGGCCAAGGACGAGATCGAAAACACCCTGATGATCGATGCCAGCGAGGCAATTCCCTGCTCCGCCAAGTCTGGCATGGGGATCCAAGACATTTTGGAAGCGGTTGTCGAACGAGTCCCCTCCCCCCAAGGAGATTCTTCGGCACCCCTGCGGGCACTCATCTTCGATAGCCACTTCGATACCTATCAGGGTGCTGTCGCTTATATTCGGGTTATCGATGGAGCCGTAAAGCCCGGCGATAAGATCAAAATGATGTCGAGCGGTAAAACGTTTGATGTCGACGAAGTAGGTGTTTTTCGCCCCCGACTTGATCGCGGAACCGCCCTCCAAACCGGCGAAGTCGGATTCCTCACCGCTGCGATCAAAACGATCGGTGACGCCAGTGTCGGCGATACCATCACCGAAGCCGGACGCCCCGCGACCGAACCTCTACCCGGTTACCGCAAAGCCAAGTCGATGGTCTACTGCGGACTGTATCCGACCGACAGCGACCAGTACGAAGAACTGCGTGACGCTATCGAAAAGCTCCAGCTCAACGATGCCTCACTTGAGTACGAGCCGGAGACATCCGCCGCGCTCGGTTTTGGATTCCGCTGCGGATTTCTTGGCCTGCTCCACATGGATATCATGCGCGAGCGCCTGGAACGCGAATTTGATCTCGATCTGATTCTCACCGCGCCGAGCGTCGATTACCACGTCCACAAAACCGATGGCACGATGCTCCACATTTCTAACCCCTCGGAGCTGCCGCCCTCGCACCATATCGCATCCATCGAGGAACCGGTCGTGAGCGCGACGATCATGGTGCCCAACGAATGGGTCGGCGCGGTCATGACCCTTTGTCAGGAGCGACGGGGGGTTTATCGACGCACCGAATACCCCACCCCAACCCGAGCGATTGTCTACTACACCCTTCCTCTAGGAGAAATCTTGCTCGACTTTTTTGACAAGCTCAAAAGCTCAACCAAGGGCTACGCCAGCTTCGATTACGAATTCGATGGCTACCAACAGTCTGATCTGGTGAAGGTCGATATCCTCCTCAACGGCGATGCTGTCGATGCGCTGAGCTTTATCGTCAATCGCCAATTTTCGTACATCCGGGGCAAAGCGATTGTCGAGCAGCTTCGCAAAGTCGTGCCCCGCCAGCAGTACGAAGTCAAAATCCAGGCCGCGATAGGTTCCAAGATTATTTCTGCGGATGTCATCAAACCGTTCCGCAAAAACGTCATCGCCAAGTGCTACGGTGGAGACGTGAGTCGAAAACGCAAGCTCTTGGAAAAGCAAAAGAAGGGCAAGAAGCGGATGAAGAACATCGGCTCCATTGAGGTGCCGCAAGAAGCCTTCTTGAGCGTCCTCAAAGTGGCGGATTAATCAGAATTCTAAGACGTAATATCAAGCCCCTCAGTCCACAACGACTGAGGGGCTTAATATTGGATCGGTGCTTGATCCCCTTACTCGTTCTCGAAGCTTTCACCCGAGGAGAGGGAGGTGATGACCTTGAGCAGAGGCGCGAACATCGCGTAGACGATGAACCCGACCATGCCCCCGAGGAGAACGATGATAATCGGTTCTAGTGCCGCGGTCAAGGATTGAAGCGTGGCTTCGACTTCTGCTTCATAAAAGTCCGCGATTTTTTGGAGCATGAAGTCCAGCGAACCCGATTCTTCCCCAACGCCGATCATGTGCACAACCATCGGCGGGAACAGACGGCTCGCTTCAAGCGGTTCTCCAATGCGCTCTCCTTCCCGGATTCGAGCGCGGGCATCGAGCACCGCATCGGACATGATCGAGTTTCCGACCGTTCCGGCGACGGTTTCCATGGCCTGCAGGATCGGAACCCCGGAAGTGAGGAGCGTGCCCATCGTGCGGCTGAATCGCGCCATACACACCTTAAGGTGGAGCGGTCCAAACACCGGCACTTTGAGCTTAATTCGGTCGACAATGCGCCGCCCGAACCGCGTGCTCACGAACAGCTTGAATCCCACGTAGAGCGCGATAAATGTGATGAGGAAGATGTGCCAGTTCCGCATCATATTCTGCGAGAGATCGATAAGGAACTTGGTGGCCGGCGGGAACTCGTCATCCGGCATCCCGAGGTCTTTAAAGATATCCGCAAATTGCGGAACGACCACGATCATCAGCAAGACAAGGATTCCGATGGCGGCAAGGATAACGATGATCGGATAGGTGAGGGCCGCTTTGACCTTTCGCCGAAGCGCCACGTCGGATTCCAGAAATTGGGAGAGCCGTTGCAGAGCTTCTTCGAGCACCCCGCCGACTTCTCCGGCGCGGATAAGACCAATGAAGAGATTGTTAAAGGTGCGCGGATGGCGTTGCATGGCGCGGGAAAGCGATTCCCCGCCTTCGACCCTTTCGCCCACGTCGATGAGGATCTTTTTAAGTTTGGGGTCTTCAGTTTGTCGGCTTAAAACGTCAAGGCATCGAACAAGCGAGACCCCGGCGTCAACCATGGTTGAAAATTGCCGGCAGAACAGCGAAAGTCGGGTAAGCCGAACTTTGCCGTAGCTGCGTGCCTTCTTGACCGCACCTTTTTTGATGAGGGTGACTTCAACAATTTCGAGACCCTGTTCGCCAAAACGCGCTCTCAGGTTCTCTTCGCTTTCGGCCTCGGCGGTCCCTTTTTGCAGTCCCCCAGAGGGGTCTTTGAACGTATAGCTGTAAACGGCCATCGATTAGTTACCTTTTGTTGGAAGGACCTGGCCCTCCCGGTCCGGTGCCGGTGGCACCCAGGTTAATCATCTTCTTGAGTTCTTCCGGATTCATACATCGGGTCATCGCTTCTTCGAGCGTAATGAGCCCTTTCATGTACTGATCACGCAGGCATTGGTCCATGCTCATCATGCCGTGGTTCGCCCCGGTTTGGATCATAGACGGAATCTGGTGAGTTTTATTTTCACGGATCAGGTTTCGAACGGCGGGCGTAGCCACCATGATTTCATTCGCGGGAATCCGACCCGGGCCAGATGCACGCGGTAGAAGCTGCTGGCTGATAATCGCCACCACGTTGTTGGCAAGTTGCACCCGAATCTGCTCTTGTTGACCCGGAGGAAACACGTCAATGATCCGGTCGATTGATTCCGCCGCATTATTGGTGTGCAGAGTGGCGAACACAAGGTGTCCGGTTTCTGCCGCCGTAATTGCGAGTTGAATCGTTTCGCGGTCGCGCATTTCACCAACCAGCAGGATGTCCGGATCTTCGCGCAAAGCGGATCGGAGCGCGTTGGAGAAGCTGAGAGTATCGCCGCCGAGTTCCCGCTGATTGATCACACTGGTTTTGTGCGTATGCAGGTATTCAATCGGATCTTCGATGGTGATAATGTGGTGGGCGAAATTGATATTAATGTGGTTGATCATCGCCGCCAACGAGGTTGATTTCCCGGAACCAGTCGGGCCGGTCACAAGGATCAAACCACGGGGCTTTTCGGAAAGCGTTTTCAGCAACGGCGGAAGATTCAACTCTTCTACGGTTGGGATTCGGCTGGAGATCAATCGGAAGGCGGCGGCGACGCTACCCCGATCGCGGTACATATTAACCCGGAATCGCGCGCGCACCGGCCCCTTACCTTGCTCGCGCATATTGTGCGGAGTCGGTAGAGCGTACGAGAAGTCGAGTTCCTTCGTTTGCTCAAATTTGGTGATGTGATCGTCGCTGATGATCTCGTACATCATCCGCTGGGTTTGCTGGGGGGTGAACTTTTCGTAGTTCAGCCGCTTGAGCTTCCCATCTTCGCGAATCACGGGCTCGCTATCAACGCAGATGTGGAGGTCGGAGCAGTTCCGATCTACAACAATGTGGAGCAGCTCGTCGATGTGCAGATCTTCGAGCGTTTTTGGTGCGCCTGCTTTGCGCCCTTCTTCACCCGCCCCATTAGCGGCGGGGGGAGGGCCACCGGGAGCCGAGGTTGGAGGAGCGGTGGGGGCACCGGTCGGCGGAACTTGTGGAAACTGCGGACTGTCCATCTGAAATCAAAAGGTGTGCAAAAGTTTGACGCGGGGAACGCGTGTGAACGTTCCCCTAGTTTAGCCCACAAAGGGCACGATTTGGTTAGAAACCAGCGGTAAAGACAACGCGCATGACCTCATCGGGGGTCGTGACGCCCATCAAAACCTTTTCGAGGCCGTCTTCGCGAAGCTCTTTCATGCCGTTGGCCTTCGCCGCCGCCTTAATATCGTTGAGCGGTGCACGGCGAACAACCATTTCTGCAATTTCTGCATTCATGATCATCAGTTCGTGAATCCCGTTTCGACCCTTGAACCCGGTCATGCGGTTGTCTTCGTGCGGAACGCCCCGATAGAGCGTGACCGTGCCTTCCGGATCTTTCACTTGGAATCCAAAGCGACGAAGATCGATTTCGCGCACTTCGTAGGGTTCCTTGTGGTTCGGATCGATCCGTCGGCCAAGCCGTTGGGCCAAGACGCCGATGACGGTTGCCGAAATCAAATACGGCTCCACACCCATGTCGATCATCCGCAACGTGGCGGATGGCGCATCGTTGGTGTGCAGGGTGGAAAGCACCAAGTGGCCCGTCAACGAGGCTTCAATCGCAATCTCGGCCGTTTCAAGGTCACGCATTTCCCCGACCATGATAATGTCCGGGTCTTGCCGCAGGAACGAGCGAAGCGCGGTTCCGAATGTAAGACCCGCCTTTTTATTAACCTGCACCTGCGAGATGCCGCCCAGCTGATATTCAACCGGGTCTTCGACCGTAATAATGTTCCGCTCAACCGAGTTGAGCATGTTGAGAACCGAATACTGGGTGGTAGTCTTACCCGACCCGGTGGGCCCTGTGCAGAGGAACATTCCGTTGGGCTGAGAAATAAGCTCTTCGATGGCGGCCTGATTGCTTTCAGTAAAGCCGAGCTTGCCGAGCCCGATCATCGCGTTGCCCTTGTCGAGAATCCGCATGACGATCTTCTCGCCAAACGGAGTCGGAATACTGCTCACGCGGAGGTCAAATTCTTTGCCTTGGTGGCGAACTTCGATCCGGCCATCTTGCGGAATCCGCCGTTCGGCAATGTTCATCTCGGCCATGATCTTGAGGCGCGAGATCAAGGGTGCCTGAAGGTTTTTGGGAACCGTCATGGCCTCCATCAGAACCCCGTCAATGCGGTAACGCACGCGCACGGCACGTTGCTGCGGTTCCACGTGGATGTCCGAGGCACGGTCTACGATCGCGGTTTGAATCACCGCGTTGGCCAGCTTGATAATCGGAGCTTGTTCGGCAAGCTCGGCCGCATCGTCATCGCCCTCCACGGGCATCGCGGCTTGGTCGGCATCGCGGTTGACCTGAGCTTGGGCGACGAGCGCACTGATTCCCGCGGCATTCGTGCGTTGAACACCGCCGCCTGGTTCCGGCTCAGCCGGACGGGCCGGACCGTCGCCCCCGTTGCTAGAACCGTAATATTTGCGGATTGCATCCTCGATTGCCCCGGGGACGGCCATCGCCGGACGGACGTTGCAGCCCGAAGCAAACCGCATCGCATCGATTGCCTCGATATCGCGCGGATCCTTCATGGCAACCCATAGAACCTGTCCATCTTTGCGGACGGGAATCGCACTATGTTGCTTGGCGATCCGGTCGGGAACAACGTTGACCGCGCTGCTCTCGAGATTCACCCGATCGAGATCAACAAACGGAAAGCCTTGCTCCTGCGCTTCGGCTTCCACCATCTCGCGTTCGCCGATCATGCCCAACTCGACCAGCACCCGGCCGATGTTGGTGGAATTCGATTGTTCTTTGACTTTCCGGGCTTCCTCCAGTTGCTCCGGATTTACATACCCCTTCTCTAAGAGGTACTTCTCCATAGGTACACGTTGAAATGCCATTCGCTCCAGTTTCCTCGCCTTGGCCTCGTACAGCCAAAGAGAAGGGCCAACCCTCGTTTTTCCCAGCGGAGAAAGGCCCGTCGCTATTTTAGACACAAAACCGCTCGGATAAGAAAGGGGTAGCCGTAACTTGTTGGACTCCCCCCTTGGGCCTTATCGTTCGATTTCTTGCGCAATCGGCCCCATAATGAACCTGCTTCATGATTCGAGAGCAGCTCAGACTCATCATTTCCAAGGCCGTTGCAATTCTTGCAGAAAAATCAAATTTTCCGCAAGAATTCGTGCAAATCCCCGCCGAAGTCGAGCCGCCCAAGCAAACCGAGCACGGCGATCTGGCCACAAATTTTGCTCTGGTTGCTTCCAAACTTGCCAGAACAAACCCCCGTGCGCTCGCCGAATCGCTGGTTCCTCTTCTGAAAATTACCGACGAATCCGGCCTTATCGCGGACATCGAAATCGCAGGGCCGGGCTTTATCAACTTTCGACTTGACCCCACGGTCGCCGCTCGGACAGTCGCTGATATTCTTACCGAGGCGGAAAAATTTGGCCAAACCGAAACTTCTGAGCCGCTCAAAATCAATGTCGAATTTGTGAGCGTCAACCCCAACGGGCCGATCACCATCGGGTCCGGCCGCGGCGCCGCCTACGGCTCCACCCTCTGCAACGTTCTGGAAGCCGCCGGCCACCACGTCCACCGGGAGTACTACATCAACGATGGCGTTAATTCCGAGCAGATGCGGCTGTTCGCGGAATCGGTCAAGGCAATCATCGAAGGGCGCGAAGTCCCCGACAACGGCTACAAAGGCGACTACGTTCACGAAGTGGCCCGGCTGGTCGAAAGCCCAGGCTCCATCGAAGAGCTCAAGCTCAAGGCTGAAGCCGCCATGATCGAGCGGCAACAAAAGGATCTCAGTTCGTTTGGCGTCGAATTCGACACCTGGTTCTCCGAACAGTCACTCCTCGAATCCGGCAAAGTCGATGCCGAATTCCAAAACCTCGTCGAATCCCACGTTGCCGACGAAAATCCGTACCGAACCAAAGTCGTCTTCGCCAAGGGCGGCTCGATCAAAGAAGTCATCGAAGAGCCTCAACCCACCGATGAAGACGATGCCGCAGGGAACCAACCCACCGTGTGGCTCCGATCCACCAAATTCGGCGACGATCAAGATCGCGTACTCCGCCGACGCGATGGTCGCTACACCTACATCGCCAGCGACGTTGCCTACCACCAAGACAAATTCAATCGACCGCCCGATGCCGATAAGCTCATCACGATCCTCGGGCCCGATCACCACGGATACATCGCGCGGCTGACCGCCGTCGTCGCCGCTAGTCGATTGGGCGATCCCACGCGCGAACCTGATCCGGCAACCCTCACCCTGGCCGATCAACGCCCGCTTGATGAGCACGAAGCCAAAATCTACCGATCCGCCACCGAGCGCGACCGATGCCAAGCCGCGCTCGAATGGGCGCGTGAGCATCTTGAAGTCCAAATCTTCCAGATCGTGCGATTCCTCAAAGATGGCAAGCCCGCGCCGATGCGCAAGCGCGACGGCAACATCTACGCGCTCATCGACCTGATTAACGAAATCGGAACGACGATCAAACCGGAAGCTCCGCTGAGCGATCAACAGCAAACGGGTGCCGATGTCGCGCGATTTTTCTATCTAATGCGGCACCACGACACCGCGCTCGACTTTGACCTTGATCTCGCCGGTCGGCAAAGCGATGAAAATCCGGTGTTCTACGTGCAATACGCTCACGCGCGGATCGCTTCGGTTTTGCGCAAGGCCGAAGAATCCGGATTCACCCTCACCCCCGATTTCGATCCGCCGCGACTCACCCATCCGAAGGAACTCGACCTCATCCTCAAGATCGCCGACCTTCCCTACGAAGTCCGGCGCACCGCCGAGGATTACAGCGTCAACCGACTGACCACCTACGCGATCGAACTTGCCCGCACCTACCACGGATTTTATGATTCGTGCCGCGTCCTCCAGCCGGGTGAGCCCGAACTCTCGAAAGCCCGACTCGCGCTTTGCCGCGCCACCCAAATCGCGCTGGCCAACGCGCTGAATCTCCTCGGCATCTCCGCCCCCGAACACATGTGACCCTCAATAGTCAGAGGCCCTAGCCGACCTAAAGAGTCCATAAAAATTTTACGAGGATGCCCGCTTCTTACTTATGCGGGGCGTGGAAGGTTCCATGCGGCCTTCTCTTCTTGTCTCTTCGTTTTTTGCCCTCGCGAGTATCGGAATGGTTTACGCTCAACCGGTTCCACCGGTCACGGTAACCGGCACGATTTACCACCCAACCCCCGTCCCTCCGAACCCCGAGAATCGGAACAAACTCCAGCTTCCGGACGGATTTTATGTCCACAAGTTTGCTGAAGGACTAAATAATCCCCGCATCATCTGCGTTGGCCCCAACGGATCGGTGTACGTGACCTCGCGCAAAAACGCGAACGTGGTACTCCTTAAAGACACAAATCAAGACGGGGTGGCGGATTCAGCTGTACAAGTCGCGCAACTTTCTAATCTGCACGGAATCACGATTCGCAATAACACTGCTTACCTTGTGGGAGTACGGAACTTGTGGACGGCGCAGATCAATCCGGATGGAACGTTCCAGACCCCAAAACACGTCATCAACGACCTGCCGGATGCCGGTCAACACCACAACCGAACGCTTAAATTTGGACCCGACGGCATGCTCTACGTCTCGATCGGAAGCACCACGAATGTCGCCGATGAGCCCAACATTGAAAACGCAACCATCGTCCGCGTGAATCCCAACACCTGGGAACGGCGGGTTTTCGCGAGCGGACTCCGAAACACCATCGGGTTCGATTGGGATACGCAAGGCAACCTATTTGGTTGGGATCAAGGCATGGACTGGCAGGGCGATGACGAATCTCTTGAGGAGATCAACCTTATCGAAGCGAATCGCCGCTACGGATGGCCTTACATTTACGAAGACGGCAAGTTCAACCCCCAGCATCTGCCCAAACCGGAAAAGGGATACACGGTGGAACAGTGGATTCGCGAAAGTCGATCCCCAAAGCTGATGCACACGGCACACTCTTCGGGCATGCAGTTCCAGTTCTACCGAGGCACTATGTTTCCGGCCGATTACCGGGAAGATGCAATCGTGACATTGCGCGGATCGTGGAATCGCCGGATTCCCAGCGGATACCAGGTGGTTCGAGTGATTTTTGAAAACGGTAATCCGGTACGGATCGAACCGCTCATGACCGGGTTCCTACAGCCCCTCGGAGACGACATGTTTGCCCAGTTCGGTCGTCCGACTGGTCTTGCCACGCTTCCCGACGGCAGTGTTCTCATCGGCGATGACACTCACGGCGTGATCTATCGGATCACGACAACCCCGCCGACCGCCGCCGCGCGTCGGAACTGGGACGCCGATACCACCCAGGTGACGGAGAACTTGGTCGAAAGCACCGAAACGATTACTGTCACCAGCCCGGCATTTACGGACGGGGGCGCGCTGCCAGAAAAATATTCTGCTTACGCTGACAACCTAACCCCGCCACTCCAATTCGATAATGTTCCGCCCGGAACCCGAGCGCTTATCGTTCTGATGGAAGATCCGGATGCGGATATGAAGCCATTCATCCACTGGGCAGCGGCTTTCCCGGCTAATACGCGCACGATTCCTGAAGGATGGAAGCCCAGCGGATCGGCGATTGCGGGCTCTAACAGTAACGGCACGACCCTCTACTTTGGCCCCAAGCCCCCCAAGGGCGATCCTCCCCATGGCTATAGATTCCAAGTCTTTGCCGTGGCCGATCCGTTCCCTTGGACCCGCGGATTTACTCGAGCGGCTGCACTGGACTTCCTTTCCCAAACCCGAGTGCTCGCCAAGGGCACTATAGTCGGGCACTACAGCAAGCCTTAAATCCGGTCGGAACTTTTCGTCGGGCGGACCCGATCATGTTGGGACCGCCCCGGCTTTGCGACCCCAACATTGAAGCGAGGGTGTCACAATGTCCCCATGCCCGTCGCCGGGAATCTGACCGACCAAACGCTGATCAACGCGCTACGTTGCCTTTCGATCGATATGGTGCAGGCCGCCAACAGCGGACACCCCGGCCTTCCGCTGGGGGCCGCGCCCATGGCTTACGCCATCTACGCCCGTCACTTACGATTTCACCCGGGGCAGACCGACTGGTTCGGTCGTGACCGATTCATCCTGAGCGCGGGGCACGGCTCGGCCCTTTTGTACAGCTGCTTGCACCTGTTTGGCTACGACCTTCCGCTGGAAGAACTGCGAAGATTCCGGCAACTTGGCAGCAAAACTCCCGGCCATCCGGAAGTCGGACTTACCCCCGGCGTTGAATGCACCACCGGCCCTCTCGGCCAAGGATTTGCCACCGGAATCGGTATGGCCGTTGCACAACGCTGGCTTTGGGATCGGTACGGCAACGTCGCTGACTTCCGTATTTACGGAATCGTAAGCGATGGCGATTTAATGGAAGGAATCGCGCAAGAGGCGGCCAGTCTGGCCGGTCATCTGAAGCTCGGAAAGATCATCTACCTGTACGACTCAAACGATATCAGCCTCGATGGTGAAGCAAGCATGGCGTATTCGGAAGATGTCGCGGCAAAGTTTGAATCAATGGGCTGGCACGTACAGACGGTCGAAGATGGCAATGATCTCGCCTCGATCAATACAGCAATAGAAATTGCCAAAGATTCGGATCAGCCAAGCCTCGTTATCGTGCGAACCACAATCGGCTATGCCAGTCCGCTAGCAGGGAGCGCAAAATCCCACGGAGCACCGCTGGGAGACGAAAATGTCGCCATAACCAAGCAGCAGCTAGGATGGGAACTCACCGAACCGTTCGCCCTTCCGGATGGATACGAAGATTTGGCCGTCCAAGCGCGGATCCGAGGCGAGGAACTTGTCGACGAATGGCAAAATCGTCTGGCCGAACTCCGAAAACGCGATTCTGCTTTAGCCGATGAATTGGAACTGATCGCCAACGGCGAACTTCCGGAAGGTTGGGATTCCGAACTTAACCGCCTGAGTTGGGATGCCCCGATTGCGACCCGTGATTCCGGCAGTGCCGCACTCAATGCGGTAGCCAACCATGTTCCCTGGGTTGTAGGTGGGGCGGCGGATTTGGCCTCAAGCACCAAAACTTACATTAAGAACGGAGGCGACTATTCCAGTATTCGACCGGATGGGCGAAACGTATGGTTCGGCGTCCGAGAACACGCGATGGGCGCGATGGTTAACGGAATGGCCCTGACGGGGCTTCGACCATTTGGTTCAACCTTTCTGGTATTCAGCGATTACATGCGCGGCGCGATTCGCATGGCCGCGCTCACCGATTTGCCCTGTTTGTTTATCTTTAGCCACGATAGTGTGTTTGTGGGCGAGGATGGTCCGACCCACCAACCGGTGGAACATGTTGCCGCTCTTCGATTAATTCCGAACCTTTCCGTGTTTAGACCAGCCGATGCGTTAGAGACGGCGGAGTGCTACCGCGTTGCTTTCGAGCAAGGGCGATCTTGTGCGCTCATTCTCACCCGTCAAGCCGTGCCTAATCTCGGCATCGATCGCAACACGATCCGGGAAGGCGTAGCTCAAGGCGGCTACCAAATCGCCGGTTCCGCTAGTCCGGCCGTGTGCCTCGTAGCCACCGGGAGCGAAGTTGCCCTCGCCCTCGAAGCGCAGCAAGCTCTTGCCGACCAATCGGTTGAGGCTGCCGTGTTTAGCGTTCCATGCCGCGACATCTGGACGATGGAAAATCTCCCCGAAGATGTGCCCTGCGTCTCGATCGAAGCAGGCGTCACTCAGGGGTGGAATTTCGGCAACCGCAAGCAAGCCCACGTTGGCATAGATCGATTCGGTGAATCTGCACCGGGCGGAGAAGTGTACAAACACCTCGGCATCACGGTCGACCAAGTGGTTGAAACATCCATCAAGTTGATCGGCTCTTGAACGTTTAGGGGTTAGTTAGTCGGACGGTCCGGTTGCCATCACGAATCAAGACCTCCCCCTCCAATTCGATCGGTTGCGGTGACTTTTGCACTTCAATGACGGCCACCGAGCCCCTCTCTGTTGGAACAACATCCACGCCGACCAAGCCGACCGGCCACGGTTTAAGGTTCTGTTTGATCGCCTCGTGGACTATCTGAATCAAAAAGTCTTCCTTATCTTGGCCCTTGATCAAAGCAAAATCTGCATCGAGTCCGATCACCTGCCGGGCATCGTCGATCCCGCAGATCAGCGTTCCGCCTTCCATGTTCAAGAAGCTCGCGATCGCTCGCAGACATTGCCGCTGTTGATGCGGATTTTTTTGTCCGCTCTTTGTATCGGCGCGGAACGTCGCTTTGTACTCTCGGCGAAGACCTTCTGGGGGAAACTCCAAGCTCAAAAACTCATTTTCAGGCTCATAACTGATCTGCGCCCACGGTTCGATCGCGCCGGCAAGCACAAGATCGGCGGCCCTCAGGATCGCCTCGCCTTTGGATGCCGTGCGGAACACGGCATCCGACGATACCGATCCAAGGCGGGGCAACAGTGGATGCGGATCGGGTACGCCCGCTTCGATCACGTCAACCCAAAATTCCGGCGGAATCTGTATGGCATGAAGTTCGGTGGCAACATCGTCATCTAACCATTTGGCGGGTTCAATCGATGAGGTGTAAGTGTCGATCCGGCCGACCAGTTTCGCAACCCGGCTCCGTGCAAGGGGGCTGGGTTCAAACAGGCCGTTGTGTAACAGAATCCTGATCAAGTGACTGAGCTGATACGCATCTTCAAGTTCTGCAACTCGGGTTTGCAGATACGTCAGCCGTTCCGGCCCGAGTGCTTGCGTGATAAACCAGCTGCGGATCGTCCATCGAATGAGCAGGTTGCGCGCTTCCTTTTGCGGCAAACCGGTTTCGCGCCCACGCGAGACGGGTTTGAGCCGCACTTGCTCAACATGCGCACGGACAATCTGCGAAATTGTTACGGTTTTTGCCACCGAGCCAATGTGCGGAAAGTCGGCGGGGAATAAAGCGCGGCTTGCGTGGGGTTAGCTTTGGGCGTCCATAAAAAGATTCCGGCGTGGGTGGATTCGACGCCGCAGTCATTCGGAAGCACGACTTCCGCTCCGCTGCTCAGATTAAGCAGTATCCGGCGATTGGCCGTGTTTGTGTAATCTAGCACCGCGGGCGGATAAACGTTGTTGATCGTGCCTCGGAACTCGGCCGCAGGATGACTCCGCCCGGCCTCGCGATCGACGAGATGCACCACCCAGGTACCCGCCGAGGACCGGATTAGACCAAAACCGTTCAGACTGCCTTCGATGAGTTTTGCATCAAAAAACCGAGGGCCGAGCGGCTGTGCTCCAAATTTTTTTTCTTCCAGTGCAAACTGACTCAGATACGACCCTTTCTCATCTTGCGTAATTGCGTACAGTAGTCCATTCTCTGCCATGAGACGGTCGCTAACCGCGCCTTTACCGGTAGAGATTCCGGTAAACCGGCCCAGATAGTAGCTTTTGGGCCGACTCGGATTGAAATCGATTGCAAACAGGGTTTCCAGCCACGGGCGCCCGGAAGAGTCATCCCACCGCAGCAACAGGTACACCTTGTTTCCGATCTGCTCCCAGCCGGAAATCCCGCTGACGGCCGCGCGTTTGGTTCCACTCTCAATATCGCGTTTGATCTGGGCCAGCTCCTCGGCTGAAAAGATTTTGTCCGATGTTGCCACGGTGGCGAACGTTGTGTAATCAGTGTGATTGTTCCGCCGAAATCCGAGCCCGTTTTTATCGAAGGTCATCACGTATCCGTTCACCGGAAGCCATAACCGTCCGGTCGAGGTGTTCATCGGCTGGAAACCCGGATCGATGGAAACCGAGAGTGCGCCTTCGGGCCCGCTTAGGGTAAACACACGGTTCGAAAACGAGATCTCCCGCGAGACCTGGGCGGCGGCCATGCCGGCGATCAGTGCGGCGGAAAGCATGGATTAAGTATGAACTGTCGCGACTGTCGCCGATACGATAACGAGGCCAAGATCTGCCTCGATGGCAAAATCAATCCCCATCGATATGAAATTGCGCTGGAAGCATCCAAGCTATACGGCCTGAGATCGATCTGCCCATTCAACGACTTTCGTGAACGGCTCATTTCTGCCCGGTCTGCCCCCTTGGCACGAGGACTTAAACGTCCAAACCGTTAGATTTTCGCCAGTTCTTCCTTCAGGCGATCAATCGCCACCATTTGGCCTGGATCACGCCCTGCGACTGCCGCCAGGTAAAGCGAAAGCCAATCGCCAAAGTGCGCAAGCGACAGGATTCGCGCGAGCGTTGATCGACCCTTGGCATCTACACGATGGAATCGGGTGGCATCGCCAATCAGCTGTTCGGTGATACCGATCCGTTGCAAGATTCGGTGGGATTCATCACCCCCACTGAGGAGCACGGTTTCCCAACGCTGAACCCCCTGCTTATCCGATCCTTGCCACCCCAAAATTTCGTTGTGGCATAGCTCTGGATAAACGTGCGTAAGCACCATCTCTTTGGAATTTTCGTTGATCTGCCCGCGCCACCGTTGCGCCACCGCGTAAGTCCAAGTACTCGTACCGTACAGAACGCTCAGTGCTCCGCTAAGCGTACTTGCCAGTTGTTTGGCCGGATTTTTACTCTGCGGGACGGCAAATCCATTTTCCGCATGGACTTCCCCCAGTGCTCCGAGTGCCTCGTCGTAATCTTGCGGGGGCAAGAATCCGAACTTTTCGCACGCATACACCAGCGGAATGAACATGTATCCAAGCGCGGTGCGCGGAGGCTGGCCGCCCGGAACGTTGATATGCCGAAAGCCATCGAGTCGGCACCGTTCTGCTAATTCGCCCCCGCTACCGATACCGATAATTGCGGCCCCACGTGCTTTGGCATCTTCGTAGGCCGCCAGAGTTTCTTCGGTGTTCCCGCTATAGCTGGCGGCAAAAACCAGCGTGGATGGTCCCACAAACTCCGGCATTGCGTAGGCCCGATTCACCATCACGGGCAGGGTGCCTTCTTCCACGGCGAGGCCAGCGAGGAGATCGCCGCCCGCCGCGCTTCCGCCAAGGCCGGTGACGATGATGGTCGTAGGTGCCGTGGTGAGCTGCGGATAATCCTGGTCCCGGGCAATTTCGATCGCCCTGCGAGTCTGCTGAGCAAAGTCGGCAAACAGCCGATGCATTCCCGAAGGATCGTGGCGGGTCAGAAAATCTGAATTGTCGAGAGACATGGTTCCCTGTCTCTTACGTCAGCTATTCTGCAAACGGATCGTACTCTTCTTCGTTCGGGGCTTGTGACTGAGACGGCGAATATCCACCGCCCGAATCATCGCGCGGACGATCCAGTCCTTGCACGTTGTCGGCCACCACTTCGACCACATCACGGACATGCCCTTCTTGGGTGGTGTATTTCCGCTGTTGAAGCCTGCCTTCAACGGCAACGAGTCGACCTTTACCCAAGTACTTTGCGACGAAATCTGCGGAATTACCCCAAGCCACGACATTGAAAAAATCGGCATCCTGGCCATCTTGCGATTTGAAACGCCGATCTACCGCCAGGGAGAAATTGGCAACCTGCTTGCCATTCGGCGTGGTGCGAACATCCGGGTCGCGCGTCAGGCGACCCACCAAAACTACGTTGTTAACTGCCATTGCTCTGCAAAGATTACTTTACTTTCTGCAGCTTGTCGATGCGGTGACGAATCACGGAATCGTTGATACGCATCAGACGATTGAGCTCGTTGGGAACCGGAGCGGGGGCCGTGAACTTCATAAGCACGTAGTTCCCATCCTTGTGGCCGTTGATTTCGTAAGCCAGGCGACGCTTTTCCCACTTACCGGCAGATTCCACAGTGCCGCCATTTTTTTCGACAACATCTTTAAAGTGATCGGCAACAGTCTGAACTTCTTCGTCGCTCAGACTGGCCGGAACGATGTAAAACGCTTCGTACGATCGATTGTCCATGAATTCGATTTAAGCTCCCTACGGTCGGTGCTTTGGGTGTCGCGTCAAAAATCGGCGACACAAGGAGCCAAAGCCAGTCGCGCAGGATACCTAAATCAGCAACTGCGGACCTATCCAAAACCCATCAATAACGGCCGGCGGGATTCACAGGTTTTCCGTTCACTCGAACCTCAAAGTGCAGGTGCGGACCCGTCGAAAGTCCGGTCGAACCAACGGCCGCGATCTTTTGACCTTGCTTCACGGTGTCGCCCACGCTGACGTAAAGTCGGCTGCAGTGCGCATACAGAGTGCTGATTCCGCCACCGTGGTCAATGACCACCGTGTTGCCATATCCTCGCAGATACGAAGACGTAATCACTTTCCCCCCTCCGGCCGCCTTAATGGTTGTTCCGCTCGGCGCGGCGATATCCACCCCGGTATGGGCTTTGCGCTTGCCGGTAATCGGATGAACCCGGGTGCCGAATCCGCTACTCATCCGACCGCTCACCGGAGCAATAAATCGGCCGCGAAAGATCGGCGTTGATCCGGAAGTCCGCGCCTGAATCGCGGCGATCTGCGCTTCCAGTCGATTAGATTCACGCGCCATCTCTTCGAGCTGGGCCTCGATCTTATCCTCTTCGGCTTTGAGCTGGGCAAAAATCTGCTTCTTTTGATCGCGCACTCGTTGCAACTCCTTCATCTCCTGCTGCTGCTTTTTGACGAGTTCGGCGATTCGCGCTACGTTGAGGTCGGACTGCTGTTTTTTGCTCAGTACGGAATCGCGCAAGACCCGGACCTCGGAAAACAGTTCGCGATCACGGCTGGCAATCCGCTGAAGCAGGGCTTTGCGAGCGGCGAGATCGCTCACGCTTTTCGATTCCGCAAGAATCGAGATCGGGGCGACTTCGCCTTGAACGTACATGGCGCGGAGTCGCTTCGCAACTTTTTCTTTGACCGCATCGAGCTTGCGGGTCTGCTCTTCGAGCTCGTTGGTCAGCTGCGCCTGTTCCTTCTTGCTCTTGGCAAGTTCGCTGGCGGTCCTATCCAGACGCGAGTTCAGCACGTTCATCTGCTGATCCACCGCATGGACTTGATCCATGGCGTTTCCGGCGGCTGCCTTCTTGTGCCTCAGCTGCGAACGCAGTTCGTTCCGCTTCGTTTTCACCTTGCTCAGGCTACGGGAAAGACTGCTCTGTTTCTTCTTGAGACTGCTCGATTGCGCCACCCCGGCATATGCCAGGGAGAAGATAGCAACCGAAACCAATACCATGCGGATCGCGTTCTGACTATTCATCGTGGAAGCGCTTCTTTGCTCCGATCTTTAATTGCAAGGACGGAACACACCGCCCCGTAGAGTGCACCAATAATGCACAGCGATAGCGTTGCCCCCACAAGGGGAAAAGCATCGACATGCATCATATCAAAACTGACTTTTAGCAGGCTGGCCACCAACTGATGCGCCACCCAAAGTACCGCAGTCGCCAGCAACGCGCCAAGGACTCCTTGCGAAACTCCTTCGATAATAAGCGGAATAGCAATCGTATCGGGAGTAGCCCCCACCAGTTCCATAATTCGGATTTCACGGCGACGCGCCACCATCGTTAATCGGATTGTGTTATAGATAAGAATCCCGCCCGTGCCGGTCATAACGACCCCTAAAATGAGCCCCAGCCACCGGATCGCGTTCATGACGCTTTCCAGCAGGTCGCGAACTGGACCCATATACTGAACGCCATCCCCGGGTGCGACTTCCGGCATTTTGCGTACTAGCTTGGCAATTCCGCCGGCCTTGCCCAGATCGGTGAAGGTCACAGTAAAAGTATCGGGCATCGGGTTCTCAAGTTCAAGCCCCGTAGCAATTCCGGGGTTCTCTTTCTGAAACTCTTGCCAGACTTCCAACTTGGACTGATAGATCACGTCTTTAACCCCATCAAGCCGCGCAATCCGATCGCCGAGTCGTTCGACTTGCTCGGGAGTTGCATCAGTGCGGGCAAAAACGCTCATTTCGAACTTCGATTCCTGCGCCCCGGCAAACCGGGCCAGGTTGATATAAGCGAACGCAAATCCGCCCATGATAAATAAAGCCATGGCGGAAGTTGTAATGGCGGCAAACGTCATCCACTGATTCCGGCGCAGGCTCACAAAAGCCTCGTTCAACAAAAATTCGAATCGATCAAACATGTTCGCTGGGATAAACCGGATCGGGTTCGATTTCCATGCGCGGAATATCGGCGGGGTCTTCTTCGTCTACGATCTCTTCTTGGCCCGGACCTTCGATTCTTCCGCCCGCCATTTGCACCACGCGCTGACCAGCGCGTTCCACCTGAAGCATGTCATGGGTTGCAACGATCACGGTTGTTCCCTGTTCATTGAGTTCCAAAAGAATGTTGATAATTTCGTCGCTGTGAGCCGGATCAAGGTTTCCGGTCGGCTCATCGGCCAGCAGCAGCGGCGGATTGTTAATCAAAGCCCGAGCAATCGCCACCCTCTGCTGCTCACCACCGGATAACTGGCTGGGATACGCATCCGCCCGGTGGAGGATGTTCACTCGCTCAAGAATCGTGGGAACCTCATCGCGCACTTCGTGCTTAGATCGACCGACCGCGCGCATGGCGTAGCCAACGTTCTCCCACACCTTTTTTTGCGGGAGAAGCCCAAAATCTTGCGGCACAATGCCCATCCTCCGCCGGATCATAGGAATCTCTGTGGGCGTCACCTGGGAAAGATCGCGTCCATCGATGAACGCAGAACCTCGCGTGGGCTTAACTTGGCAAGATAGTACGCGCAGGATTGTCGATTTACCGCTACCGGTTTGGCCGCACAGAAATACAAATTCGCCTCGCTCGACCGCGAGAGTGATGCCGCGCAGGCCTTTCACCGTATCGTTATAGGCGACCTCCAAGCGGCGCAGTTCGATGTAGGGAGCAGTCTGGGCCATCGGCACGGGCAGAAATCCCATGGTACCCGTGGAAGGGCTAAAGGCAGGTAAACCCACCGGGTGGATACCCCTACCTTAGAACGGATTCGGGTCCGATACGGCGAGACCGATCAGATGGGCCACGCTTATTACGGCAACTATCTGCTGTGGTTCGAACAAGCGCGCGGCGCCTGGTGCAGAGATCGCGGATTTACCTATAAGGGACTCGAAGCGATGGGGTTCAAACTCCCGGTTGTCGAGGTATGGGCTAAGTACCGGGGCGAGATCAAATACGATGACCTGATCGAAGTCCGCATCTGGCTTGCCGAAACCCGACGCGCCTCGATGCAGTTTCGATATGAAATCGTAAATCTGGAAACCGGAACCGTAACCACTCAAGGCTACACCTGGCATGTGCTTGTCAACGCCGAGATGAAAGTAACCTCAATCCCGCCCGAAGTGATGGACTTGCTCAAGAGCGAACCGGGTCAGCGATCCGAGGACTCAATTTAGGACTGCTCATTTCTGAGCACGACGTCGAAAGAGACTTCGGCCCTAAACTCACCGGCATCGCTCCAGGTTCAAATTACGGGCGACTCCGATCTTCACCCGTAAAAATACGGGGTTTTCATGAGATCGTCATCTTGACCCGAACTTTGCTGTATATTGATTCTTGATAGTTCCGCAATGTTTATTGCTTTGGAACGGAAGAGGAAAAATGAAGAGAATTGCAATTCTTGCTTTCGCGGCAATCTCGGCTGCGTCGTTCGGTCAGCTTTGGGATCAAAGTGATGTGGTCAACGTCCCCGGCGGCGGCACCGGTGCCATCGCAGGCGCTGATCTCAGCCAACTCGAAACTGCGTCCGGCGAAACCCTGTTCGGTTGGGGCGCTCAAGGCGATCCCACCATCAACAACATCATCGCCGATGACTTCACTGTCACCGGCGACGGTTGGAATGTCACTGGGCTCTCTTTCTGGGCTTATCAAACCGGTGCCGGCACTCCTTCGATCACGGGTGTCAACTTCGCGATCGACAGTGACCTGAGCAACACGGTCTTGAGTGCGGCATCGAATGTCACCGTGACCTTCACGAACATCTACCGAGTCACCAGCACGTCCACCACGGATGCTGCACGTCGACTGCAACGCATTGACGTGACCGGGCTGAACCAGACCTTGTCTGCGGGTACCTACTACCTCAAGTTCAACTTTGTTGGTTCATCGGCCTTCTCTGGCCCGTGGGCCCCGGCTCTGCCGACTTCGAACGCCGTGTTTGGCCAAAACGCTCAGCAATCCCTCGGCGGTGCTGCTTTTGCGCCTGCCTATGTTGATGGTGGGCTCGCTCCGCTCGGTGGCGACGCTGTGTTCCAAGTCCACGGGGAAGCCGTTCCCGAACCGGCCACGATGAGCCTGCTCGCCCTTGGTGCCGCTGGCCTCCTGGCCCGACGACGCAAAGCCTCTAAGTAAGCTCGACTCCAGTCAGCTTGCTTAAGAGAAGTCCCCGCAGATCGCTCTGCGGGGCTTTTTTCGTTATCCAGGTAAACCAGACAAGCCCATGCCGATCTACGAGTTCCGATGCCAAAACTGCCGCGCAAAGTCCGAACTCCTCCTAAACGTGGCCGAAGCCGATTTCCCCGGACCCTGTCCGCACTGCCAAGGAACCCTCCAAAGACTCATCTCAAGGTTCCGACGGGGACGAGCCGAAAACGATCGCATCGATGAAATCGCCGATCAAATCGAAAGCATGGCCGAACCCGAATCCGCCACCCAAATGCGCGAATTCATCAAAGAAATGGGACGCGCCAGCGACGACGATATGAGCGAAGAACTCGAAGAAATGTTCGAAGCTGACCTCGAACCGGAATCCCCTGAATGAAAAAAATCGGACTCCTCACCGTCATCTGCGGAAGCATGTACGCGGGCAAATCCGAAGAATTAATCCGCCTCGCGCGTCGCGCTCTCTTCGCTAAAAAGAAAGTCCAAGTCTTTAAGCCCGCGCTCGACACGCGGTTCCATGAAGAATATGTGGTCACCCACATGGGTGTTCGCCACGAAGCGATCCCCGTAGCTGGTGTTTCCGAACTTCGCGACGCAATCGAACCGGATACTGAAGTGATCTGTATTGAAGAAGCCCAGTTCTTTGACAAATCGGTAGTTTCCTGCCTGGTCGATCTGGCCGATCGGGGTCGCACCGTGATCGCGGCTGGGCTGGATCAAGATTTTCGTCGTCAGCCGTTTGGCCCCATGGGCGATCTGATGGCCGTCGCCGATGAAGTTGTCAAGCTCCGAGCAATCTGCGCCCGGTGCGGTCGTCTGGCCAGTCATACTCAACGGATCATTGAAGGCAAACCCGCGCGTTGGAGCGATCCCGTAGTGCTGATCGGGGCCACCGAAAGTTACGAGGCCCGCTGTCGAATCTGTTACCAAATGCCCCGACGTGGCAAACAACATTCATAGCTCAACCAGCCCTTACAGGATAATCAATAGTCAGTTATGATTTTGCATCTCGGACGAACCATGGTCGGGTTCGGACTCGGACTCGCCGCAGTCGGAGCTCTGCTGTGGCTGATCGGCTCGAATCTTCCTGCCGGCACGAAAACCGGCCGATTGCCGGGCGACCTGGTGATTGAGCGGCCCGGATTCACCCTCTATGCTCCGATTGGGCTTATGGTGGTCATAAGCCTCGGCGCAACACTTCTGTTTTGGCTGCTGGGCGTACTATCTCGGCGATGAGCATTCAAGCCGTAAGCTTTGATGCCGCAGGAACCCTGGTTCATGTGGCCTGGGATCCGGCCGATACCGCAATCCGATCGGCGGAATCGTTGGGGCTAACTGTTCCGGATCGGCAAGTAGCACACGAAATTTACATGCGGATGCTGGCCTCACGACGCGAGCAGTTCTGCCAGCTCAACCTCCTCCGGAGCCGGGAAGTCTGCGATGGATTCTGGCGCGATCTGGCCGGCGACTGGGCGCAGCGCATCGGCCTGGACATTACTCCCGACGAGCTTTTCGCCGAAGGAGACCGATTGGTCTGGAATTCCGACCCGCCTGTATTTTCTCTCTATCCTGACACTCGACCCACTCTCGAAGCAATCCAAAAACGCGGAATCCCGCTCATTCTGGTCAGCAACTGGGATGTTAGCCTCCACCGAGTGTGCGATACGCTTGATATTCGAAAGTACTTTGAGTGCGTGCTCGCAAGTCTTGAAGAAGGCATCGAAAAGCCAGATCCCGCCCTCTTCCGCATTGCCCAAGAGACAACTGGCATTGACCCAAACCATATATTGCACGTGGGCGATGACCCTTGGGCCGATATTGATGGGGCCCGCCGATCCGGCTGGCAAGGATGCCTCATCGATCGCGACGCTCCCGCTGATCCACCCCGTCAAATCTCTAGCCTTGAACAAGTGTTGGACCTTATATGAACGAACTGCTTTGGGACTACGAACTTCCGCCCGAACGGATTGCCCAAGCGCCCCTAGCCGATCGATCAGCCAGCAGGCTGCTCCACCTTAATCGGACGTCGGGTGCCATCGCACATCGATGGTTCCGCGACACACTTGACCTTTTGGAGCCCGGCGATCTACTGATAACCAACGATACTCGGGTTTCCGCGATCCGACTTTATGGAAGCCGAGAAACGGGCGGCCGTGCCGAAGTCTTGCTTTTGAACAGCCTTGGAGAAAATCGGTTTCGAGCGATGTTTCGGCCCGCAAAACGAATTCGGATCGACCAGTCTTTAACCTTTCCTCATGGTTTAGTAGGCCATCCACGTTCAATTGAACCGGGAGGGCTCGGAACCATTGAACTCACCGGTCCGAACTGGCAAGACGTTCTAGAAGCAATCGGCCTCGCTCCGCTTCCGCCTTACATCCACCAATTACTGGCCGATCGTGAGCGGTACCAAACCGTATTTGCCCACCACCCCGGATCGTGGGCTGCACCCACGGCCGGACTCCACTTTACGCCGGAACTTCTCGCGGCCTTGGATAAAAAGGGCGTGCAGCGAGCAACCGTGACCCTCCATGTCGGTCTCGATACATTTCGACCGCTCACACACAATCCTGAATCTCACCAAATGCACGGCGAAGAGTGTTCGGTTCCATCCGAAACCGCCGAAGCGATTGAGCGTTGTTCGGGTCGGATTATTGCCGTGGGAACAACCACCGTTCGGACTCTTGAATCGTTTGCCGTCGGTCCGCGCCGTGTCGAACCCGGGCGAAAAATATCGAAAATCTTTATTCGGCCGGGTTATACATTTCAGATTCCGGATGGCATGTTCACCAATTTTCACATGCCCCGCACGACAATGCTCCTGATGCTCTCGGCTTTCGCAAATCCGGCATTTGTTCAGGAGGCATACGCCGAAGCATTAAAAAATGAGTATCGATTCCTTTCATTTGGTGATTCTATGCTGATATTGTAAGGCGGCGGGCCCCTTCGCGGGCTCCGTTTTGTGTAATATACGTAGCTACGTCATGCCCACAAAAGAATTCGATCCGCTTGCCTATATTGAAAACGCTTTCGTTGATGAGCCGAAGGCTGAGCGGCGCAACGGGCATGCTTCGGAAAAGGCGACGAGTGCCAGTGCTCGCGCTAAGTTCCGCAAGACCAAACTGAGTGCTCCGCGTCCGCGTAAGGCTCCGGCCACCGAAGCCCCGGATGTTCTCGATGAAGACCTCAAGTTCATTCTTGAAAATCTTCCCCGCAACATCGAATTCCTTGGGCAGTTTTTTACCGATTCGGTAACCAGCAAATATTATCAAGGCGAATTTAAAGAAAGTCGCGAAGACCTCATTCGGCGACTGCTCAATCCGGAACTGACGCTCGAAGAAACCAGCCGACTGCTCGGAGTCTGCCCGGCCACCGTGCGACGCTACACCAACCGCGGCTGGCTGGCCCACCACCGAACCAAGGGCGGGCAACGCCGATTTCGATTGAGCGGCATTGTGAAGTTCGTCGAAGAGCACGGCCGTCTGCCCGAAGAGTGATGCCGTGGATGAACGGCCACTTAGCGTAGCCATCTTCTCTGATAGTGCGCTGCCCATCCTTAACGGCGTTAGCGTCAGCATTGACGCACTCGTCCAAGGGTTGCGCGAACGCGGACACTCCGTGCATCTTTTCACCAGCGGATACTGGCGTCACAAAGATCAAGACCCGAACACCCATCGGTTCTTTGCCCTTAAAACACCGTTCGCGCGCGAATATCCCCTCTCGCTTCCGCCGTTTTTTCCGCGTTTGCCGGAATTTCGTCGTCACAAATTCGACCTCGTTCACACGCAAACACCGTTCACCGTAGGGTTCGTTGGTCTGCGCTGGGCAGAATCACACGACATCCCACGCGTAACCACCTACCACACGCTGTACGATAAATACACCCACTATATTCCGTTCTTTCCGCCCCGTTTCTTGCGATACAAAATCGCCAAACACACCAACTACTATTACAACCGATTTTCGCACGTCATAACCCCCAGCCACTTTAGTCGCGATTGGCTGATGAGACACCAGATTCGGTGCCCGGTGACGGTGATTCCCAGCGGTGTGCCCGAACCAAACGTCACCCCCAACGAAGAAGCTCGCCGTCAGCTCGGGGTCACGCCGAACCAAACGATCGCTCTTTACTGCGGCCGTATTGCTAAAGAAAAGAACATGGGCGTCCTCATCCGATCCATGGCCAAAGCAATGGCCGAGCATCCCCGCTTACGCCTGTGGATTGTTGGAGATGGCCCCGCGCACGAAGAGTTTCGTCACCTTGCCCGCGACTTAGGCATCGGCGATAAGGTCACCTTCTGGGGATTTATTCCGCGGGATCAAATCGGTCTCTACTACTCCGCCGCCGATCTGTTCGTCTTTAGTTCAATGACCGAAACCCAAGGGCTGGTCATACAAGAAGCGATGTCTTTCGGACTTCCGAGCGTGCTTGTAGCCGGAGGCGGAGCCGATGACACGGTCATCCACGGAGAAAATGGACTGATCGTTCAAAATTCCTCCGAGGAATTTGCCGCCGCTGTGGGTCGGGTGGTGTCCGATCCGCGCTTTGCTCAGCAACTGAGCGTAGGTGCCCTTGCCACTTATCGAAAAACTACAGTTTCTGAAATGGTGAGCCGCACGATCGAGGTGTATCGAAGCACGCTCGGCGCACCCTCCCGCCCGGAATCAATCCATGTCTAGTGCGGAACTCCACGAACCGGATGTGTGGCGGCCCCGTCGCCCCCTGCTAATCTTTTTTTCCACGATTGCGGTCCTATTTGTCCTCCGCTTTTTGCTTGGGTTTATTGTCGTGAGCCCCGATCTGGCCCGCGTGCTCAGCATCTTTTCGACGGCAACCTTCATCTTGGCCCCCATCTTTGGGCTTTTGTGCGCGACCGCGTATCGCTGGAAAAGTTCGCAGGCATGGATTCTCACTCTGGCCGGTGCATCTGCCCATGGCGGAATGTTTTTGCTACTCCGTTCCGTTCGGCTCGATCCGGTTGCCGGCCTGCTGGCGCAAAACACCATGCAGGCGGGAATGCTGTGCTGGACGGCCGGACTCGGTGTGCTTGTGGCAATCCTGATCCGGGAAAAAAATATGCTGCTGCCGGTGGCGATTTTTTTGGCGGGCATGGATGCCTTCCTCATCCTCATGCCCTACACCCCGCAGGCGCAAATCGTCGCCCAAAATCCAGAAGTCGTGGGGAACCTCGGACTCCGAGTACCCGCGGTGAAATCTGCTGTTCCCGGTGAGGCTCCGGTTCCGATTGGGGTGCAAGACCTCGGATTTGTGGGCCCGGCTGATCTGTTTATCAGCGCGATGTTTTTTGCCGCACTCTTCCGTTACCGAATGCGTCCCAGACAAACTGCGATCTGGCTCGGGCCGGTGCTGGTCGCTTATCTATTCGTGGTACTGGTGAGCGGAATGCCCCTTCCGGCACTGGTTCCGATTGGCATCACAGTGTTTATCGTCAACTGGCGGGAGTTCCAAATGAACCGCGAGGAAAAGCAAGCCACCGCGCTGGTTCTTGTGATCGCCCTATTACTCGCGGCCTACGGCCTTTACTCGCGGATCAACTACAAGCCGCCAGTGTCGCCAGCTGAGTCTTTGCCGACGGACCGCGCCCCAGCACTTCCAGAACCGGAATCGATGCCTGAGCCAGGCGCACCTGATCCAAACCGGTAGCAAGACCCGACCGCTCAGCAAAATACACGATATCTTCGGTAGCAAGATTGCCCCCCGCACCCGGGGCGTAAGGGCATCCGCCCAAACCACCCGCCGCCGAATCAAACGCCCGGTAGCCGCGCTCGATCATGGCCGCAACATTAGAGATTGCCGTCCCCCGAGTATCGTGGAAATGCCAAACTGTTTTAGACCGATCAATCTCGTGTTCAATCACGTCCGCGACACGGTGAACTTCGGCCGGAGTCGCCACGCCGATTGTTTCGCCAAGGCTGACTTCGTCGGTAATTTCTGCCAGAGCGCGGACAACCCGTGCCACTTCCGACGGCTCAACCGGGCCGCTCACCGGACATTCGACAATCGTGGAAACGTAACCCCGGATAAACCCGTTCGGTTGAGCCTCTCGATAAGCACTACTAATTCGACGGAAACCTTCCAGCGACTCTTCAATCGACATATTAATGTTCTTTCGAACAAACTGTTCACTGGCGGCGGTGAACAACGCAATCGCCGGAACCTCTGATTCCAAAGCCCGTTCCAAGCCCTTCTCGTTCGGAACAAGGGCGGAAAACCGCACTCCCGGAATCAACCGAGTGGCCTCGATCAGTTCGGCTGAGTCGGCAAGTTGCGGAACCCACTTAGGACTCACAAAGCTGGTGAGTTCGATTTCTGTGCAACCAGCAGCTACAAGATTCCGCACAAATTCGGCTTTGATCTTGGTGGGCACCAAAGTTTTTTCATTTTGAAGGCCGTCCCGGGGACCAACTTCGATAATACGGAGGCGGTCGCTACTCATTCGCTTTGATTTCAACGAGAACTTGACCTTCGGTGACTTGGTCGCCTGCGGAAACTTTTACCGTTGCGACTTCACCCGCGACGCCCGCCACGATCGGCTGTTGCATCTTCATGGCCTCGACGATGAGTAATCGGTCGCCTACTTCCACCAATGCTCCTGGCTTCACAAACACTTCGACGACGAGCCCAGGCATAGGGGCGCGCGCTTCACCCGATCCGGTGCCGGAGTCAGTTCCGTGCCGGGCGGATGGCTTTTCGATCTCATAGGTGCGGCCATCTAAACTGACGAGAACGGTGTTGCCTCGCCGGATCACCACAGCCGATTTCACTCCTTCTGCCGTGCGGACTCGAAGCGACCCTCCGCTTTCGAAAACTTCAGATCCCGTGGATTCGAGCTCAACTTCTTGTCCGTTAACCAGCATTTTCATACTTCGACTTCCGCCATTTTCGACTGCCGCACTGCGTTCATAAAGGCTTCAAACAACGTTTCAGTTTCCGGGACATCGGTCCGTTCGGGATGCCATTGCACGCCGATGAGCCAGCGATCTGTGGTGCCTTCAATCCCTTCGATCGTGCCGTCTTCATGCCGAGCCACAACACGGATATTCTGCCCAAGCTGATCAATTGCTTGGTGATGCCACGACTTGCCGCGTGCGGATTCGCCCAGGATTCCCGCCAGCCGCGATCCGGGTTCAATCTTGTAGGTGTGGATCGGATCGCCGCGGTGACGATCATCGCCCAGGATATCGGGGAGATGCTGAGACAAACTTCCCCCGTGCAGGACGTTGATCAGCTGGCAGCCGTAACATATTCCCAGGATTGGGGTGCGAGGATCGAGCGCGGCGATCAAGCGCCGTTCGGTTTCCGTCCGTCCGGTGTATTCAAGGCTTGCCTCCGGATGGAGGGGCTCGCCCCACAAGCCAGAATCGAGGTCTTCGCCCCCCGGAATAATGAGCCCATCCAGAAGCGCGGCAACGGTTTCCGCATCTGATCCAGGCGGAATCACGATTGGAGCCCCGCCTGCTGCCACCACCCGATCGACATATTCGCGGTTCAGCTGAAACTTGCCATGTCTGAACCCGGTGCGCGGATTCTCCGACGTGCCGCAGGTGATTCCGATAACCGGCTTCATTGGCCGATCAGTTGCCGGATGTTTTCGACGTTGGCTTTAACCGCATTTAAAAATTCTGCTCCGCCCACACCGTTAATCAGGCGGTGGTCGATGGTGATTCCCACGTTAGCGCACCGCATGGGTTCGATCACGCCGGGAGTGTCGTTGGAGATCCCGTTGTACACCTCGCCCAAAAAGATTGTCGCAACCCCGGGCGGAACCACAACCGCCATCGCCTCGCGGATGCCGTGCCCCTGCATATTGGTGATGCTCAAGGTCACCGATTCATCGGCCTGATCTTTGCCCTCACGAGCCTCGTTGATCTGAGCGCGTGCGTTGCGAGCAAAATCTGACCAGGCCAGTGTGTCGGCATCGTTTACCACCGCCACTACAAGTTCATCTCCGGGCAGTGCGACCGCAATCCCCAGTTGGAGATGTTGATAGGTGCGAATGTTGGAATCGCCGACCAAAGTTGATCGAACAATCGGGTGATCCGCCGCAGCCTTGGCCACGGCAAACGCAAAGTACGTGAAACTGCTCGGTTGGAAATCGCCGCCTTCGGCGCGTTGCTCTTCGCGCAACGCTTCGATATCGCCCCAATTGACAACTACGCTCATCATGCCCGGAACCACGAGCTGGTTCCCGCGCGAAAGCCGACTGGCCAGAACCCGTTGCTTGCTGGGCATTGGATTTTCTTCGAACTTACGACCCGAACTGGTCGCGCTTACTTTGCTGGCCGACCCTCCCGCGAGGAATGAGTCGATATCGGCGGGCATCAGCTTGGTACCCGATGCTGGAATCTGATCCAGCTGCTCGACCGAGATACCTTTTTCTTTGGCATAAGCCCGCGTGCGGGGCGGAATATCACGCCGAGTTCCGGCAGAAGTGGGAGTGTTAGTAGTTGCCGCCGCGGCATTCGGACTCGCGGCGGTGGGGGCACTCGCCTGACTCGGCGCCGCATCAGCGGATTCCACCACCAAAACTTCGGCACCAATCGGAAGAACGTCGTCCACCTCAGCGAGCCACTCCACGATCTTTCCTGAAACCGGCGATTCCACATCCATCACGGCTTTATCGGTTTCCATCTGGTAGATCGGTTCGTCGCGTTTGACTTCATCTCCGACTTGCTTGAGCTTAGCAACCAGCCGCGCTTCTTGCAAGCCTTCGCCAATCGCCGGAATGTTCAAGCGAATCTGCCCGGCTTCGGCCGGTCGCGCCGTCTGTTTGGGAATTTCTGCCACACCAGAATCCGTTTCGCCGAGGATCGCTCCTTCAGCTTCCACGATAAGGATCGGAGCACCGATCGCCAGAACGTCGTCCGGGGCGGCCAGCCACTTGACCACCGTTCCACTTACGCTGGATTCCACATCCATCACCGCCTTGTCGGTTTCCATCTGGTAGATCGGCTCGTCGCGCCGAATTGTGTCACCGGGCTGCTTAAGCAAGGCGACAACGCGGGCTTCCTGCAAGCCTTCTCCAATAGCGGGGATATTCAGCGTAACCTCAGGCATCGTAGTTTTTCCGGTCGAATCATTCTAACATACGACTTCGTCCGTGAATCCGCCGGGGCAGGGTGCTCAGCAGGTCTAGTTTTCCGTCCATTCGAAAGAAATTTCATCCGAGTTCCCAAAACTGGGCTCAGAACCTATACACTGAGGTGAATTGAACGTCCAAACTCATATGCCGGGCGCCATTTCACTCACCTACGATGGCAGCTGTCTCAGCCATATCGAAACCGTGATTCCGCAGCTTAACCAAGCCGGATTGCGCGGGACATTTTTTGCCGATCCGCCCGCTTTGTTAGACCACTACATAGAATGGAAAGCCGTCCATAGCCGCGGCCACGAGCTCGGCAATGGATCGCTTCTTGCCAGTGCCCTCCCGGATGGAGGACTCCCGGGATTTTCGATTGCCGCCATCCTAGAAGACTTAGCCGAGTGCGACGATCTCTTGGCGGAGCTTTTCCCGAACCAGACCGCGTTTCCGCTTGCCTTGCCGATCGGACGGGCAATGTGTGCCGATTCCATCGACTACGCACCTTTACTGTTGCCCGCTCATCCCGTGATTCGAACCGGGAAAATGGGCATAAATCGACGCAGTTCCACCAATGGTCTGCTCGCGATGGTGGATGCCAGCGATCTGGCCGGAGCCCAACTGTGCCAGCTCGCCCGCCAGGCCGCCCAAGGCGGAGAGTGGCTGATTTTCGCGTTCGGCGGAGTGGGCGTTGGCGAACGATCGACGGACGCCCAAGCCCACGCCGAACTTATTAACTATCTGCTCGAAAATAACGATCTCATCGACGTGATGCCGATGGGTCAGGCGGCGAGCCAGTGTTCACGTTCCATCTCCCCGCTCATCACCTAGTGTCTGCGTAAGTTTTTGCTGTGTAACGCAAGGCTCGTATAAAGATCGATGAATCGGCTCCACGGCGGCGGTCAACAAAAGCAGGAATCTCATGCGGAACCTGCTCCTTCACTTTTCAATCCTTGTTGCCGGACTCGCGCTTATCGGGTGCGGGGGTAGCGGATCATCGACATCCGGACCTAGCGCGGCCACTCCCGGAATCTATCGCGCCACCTACGATCGGGCGGTTGGTAATGTCCTCATCCAAGTCCGCCCCAATGGATCGGCAACCGTCCGAATTTTCGACGGATTGCACCTGTTGCCGTGGGAAGCAAATGCCCATGTGAATGCAAATGGTCGGCTGAGCGGAACAACGAATAACCTCTCGGGCACGGTCTCGTTTGATCTCGCCTTTTCGGGTGAAAATAACACTTCCCAGGTGGGCGGAACGGTTACGATTTTAGGTGAAACCGTTACCGCCGAAGGCGGATATGCCGGGGATGGAACTACGAGTCTTTTCGCGGGTATATATTCCGGTCTCCTCACCCCCACGGTGGGCGAAGCGTTCGATATTGATTTCACGATTGCGTTAGATGGCAACATGGAAGTCGATATCGTGGATAACACCGGCAACTATTCCGGCACCGGGACGGTGGATGCCTTGGGCAAAGTCAGCTTTTCAGCCGACGGAGTTTCAGCGGGCAGCCTGGGCAAAACAATTTCAGGAAGCGGATACGTCACATTCCTTGGAACCGGGTATGTCGGTTACGGAGCATTTAGTGCTGGCTCCGGAATGAATGGATCGTGGGCGGTTTCCAGCAACCTTCAGGAATAAGCGTTGTCCGCATATAGGAAGAGCTGGTCCGGATTTCCGGACCAGCTCTTGGTTTTGGTTTGATTCAGCACGCGAACTCTGTTTTACAGAGTCTTTTTATCTTTGCCGCCGGTGGTTTTCGGCGCGCGTTCGCGAGCATAGTCGCCGAGCGGATCGGGAACGCGATTGGCACCGGTTGCCGGGCTGGCCGCATTCGCTCGATTGTCGGCGTTGACTTCAACCGCGGTCAGGAAGAACACGATCTCCGTCTTGAACTTGCTATTATCGGTGCGACTAAACAGCGCGCCAATAATCGGCAGGTCCTTAAGAATGGGGATACCATTCACCTTCTTACGATCCTGCTCGAGGATCAGACCACCCAGGGCGAGAGTTTCGCCGCTTTGCATATTCACGTGCATGCTGGTCAGTCGGTCGCTGGTTTGCGGCAAGTTACCACCACCCGGAACCGGCGTAAAGCCCGTGAGGATGCTGAAGTTTTGATCCAAGGCCAGCGAGATTTCGCCGTTTCCGCCGATGCGAGCCTGAATGTTAAAGTTCACCCCAACTTGCACTTCGCCGGTTTCAACGGTGGTCCCGTTTTGCGTGGCTTGAATGGTCTTGATGTAACGAACGGTGTCGCCCACGAACAGGTTGGTTGCGCGGCCATCGCTCACCAGAGCGTTGGGTCGGGCAATCAGATTTCGACCGCCATTAAGTTGGTCAAGCGTGGCGAGGAAGCTCACGGTATCGCTACCTTGAGTTCGATAGGCACCGCTCAACGTTCCCGAAGAGCTGGCGGTATCGCCCAGGCCTTGGTTGATTCGGATGGGGTTGAGGCGTCCGCCGGTGATGACGTTCCAGTCGATCCCGAGTCGGAGAGCTTCCTCCTTGGTCATTTCAAGAACTCGGAGCTCAAGCGCGATTTGGCGCGGAGCAACATCGATCATCGCAATGTAGCTCTTGGCTTCTTCGATTTGGCTGCGAGTTCCGCGGAGAATGAGTCGCATGGGTTCGCGTCCGGTGATCGAGCGCTTTTCGCTGGTCGATCCGGCTTGCGATTCCTGGCCGCCGTCCCCGGCTGCACCGGCTCCGGTACCCCCAACGCCGGTTCCCGCCGAATTGTTTTCGGTGCTGCTCGTTTCTCCGCGCAGACCTGGGGTTACCGGATCGGGTAGGAGACTGGTTTGCAGTCCCTTGAATCGGGTTTTGAGGTCGAGTTCGATAAGCGAGGGTTCGACGTATCGCAGATCAACGACTTCCCAGAACTTTTCCAGGCCCACAAGATCGCTTTCGTAGGTGCGACCCATCACGGAACAGAGTTCTCTGTCCAGAGCTTTGGCAAAGTCTTCTAACCGGGCTACATCATCCTTGGGGCCAATCATGAGCAGAGTCATGGTGGTGGCTTCGCCCTTGGTGGTGCCTTCGAGAATGCTTTCCTGCACGGTGAATTCCGCCGCGCGGGGGTGCTCGGAGATCAGACGGTCAATCATCAGCTTGATGCGACCGGTTTCGCCACTTTGAACCGGCACAACCACGGTGCGGAGTTCGGCCTGGCGGCTGAAGGAACTGCTGTCGCTGATCTTATAGTCGAGGTCGCGGATGTAGGATTCCACTTCATCCACGCGAGCAGGATCGCCCACGATCATGAGGTAGTAGATTCGGGAAGGTCGCGGCTGGTTCGAATTAGCAGTCGGGGGAGTTTGACCCTCCGGGCTGTTGCCGGTAGCCGTCGGAACCACGCCAGGGAGCTCGTTTCCGGTGGGAACGATCACTTCGTAAAATCCACTCTTGCCCGAAGGAGGCAGAGCCTTTTCGGTCGCTTCCTTGATCTTTTGCGCTTGACCGCTGATCAGGTTGACCACCCGTGTTTCGTACCGACCACCCATCCGCTCCATGACTTGGCGCATGGCCGAGCTGAAGTTCTCGGACTTGGTGACGATGTACGTATTGCCAACGCGGGCGTAGCGGAGGCCCGAAATCGCCGTGATGTAGCTCAGTGCTTCATCCAACGACACCTTGCTCAGCGAGACTGTCAGCTTGACCGGCGTATCGGCCGGGCTCACATCGGGCGATGCCACAATGTTCACACTCGATTGGATCGAAAGTGCCTTGAGGATCTGCATGATGTCGGTGCCGACAAAATCCAGACTCACGACTTGTTGCAGCTCGGTCACGGTTCGAACCGCGGTGAGCTGCGAGCTTGCATGCTGAACCGCGCCAAACGGAACGGAATCATCTTTAACCGGAAGGTTGGGAACCTCCACCTTTTTCTCTTCCGGCTTGGATTCGGCTTTTTCTACCGGCTTAGCAAGAACCGGCGTAGTCAGCGGAACCTGATCCGCGGATTCCGGTCGGGTCGGCTTGGCGGGCGGGGTTGCCTTTTTCACCGGAGTGCCAAAGTCGATTGACCATCCGTTTTTGAGTTCGGTGAGAACCGGGGCAAATTTGCCGCTCGTGCGGAACGCAAAGCGAACCTTGGGCGGCTTGGCCGAATACCATCCAAACTGGACCGTGGTCACACTGGCATCGTTGACCTTGATGGTTCCACGGTTTGTTTCAAGTCCGGCCGCGAACTCGACAATCGTCGTGTTGCGGGCAGGCACGGTGATGATCTTGGGTTTAACCAAGCTCTCGCCCGTGACCACAATCGAATGAGTTCCATCAGTCGCCTTAAGGTGGCGAACCGATTGGATGTTGCCTGCTTGGGCCAGGGCGGCGGTGCCGACCAGACCCAGAACGAGGCTCCAAGTGAGCGATTTAGTCATTGCGTGCTTCCTCTTGCAAGGCAAATTTCATGCGCTTGCCCTTGTGGATAACCGTGATGCCGCCTTCATCGATGGCAACGATCTTGGTGTCTCCGTCGATAGAACCTCCAAGCGCAACCAGTCGCTGATTGCCGCTCGAATCTTCCAAAACTGCGATAGGTTTGCGGCCAAGCAGAACGCCTTTCACGACGAACTGAGGCTTGACTTCCAAAACCGGAGCGGAACCGCCTGCTCCCGGAACCGTGGGCAAAGGCCCGCTAATCCCCGGATTAAACGGAGAGGTCGATCCTGTACTTGCAATCGGATCAGGACGTCGAGTCGGCTCGGGGGCCGGGCGCGGAGGCTCGGGCGTCTGATCCTCTTTTTGCAAGCTGGCCGGAACCATGAACGGATCGCGCGGACCGAACGGAGCCATTGCGAACACGGTCTGCCCCGCAACTTCACCTTGACCCTGAGCGGTCTGCGCATTCGGATCAACTGTAATCGGTTCGCCCGTGTTAGGATCGATTTCGACCAGTTCGGCATTCGGATCAGAACTGGTGTCGGTCGGAGTGCCCGCATCCGCTTGGACGAGATTGGACGTCGCCGCGGGCGCCGCCCCCCGTCCGAGGAACGTGAAGGCACCGACCCCGATCATGAGCAGTGCAAGCACGCCCAGGATCGCGAGTTTCTTTTTATCTGCATTCACTTTAAATTCCTTCCTTGCTGGTTCGTTGAACCGGCTGAGTGTTGGAGACTGGTTTGGTACCGCCACCCGGTTGAGTGGGATTCGTCGGAACCACACCCGGTTCTTGCCCCGGATTCATCGGATCGCGTTCTAACTCGTTATCCGCCTTGTCTTCGGAACTGCCCGGTACCGGAGCGAGGGGCTCCTTGAACACAAAGGCACGTAGCCGGATCGTTGCATCCAGCTCGTTAGCTCCATTCTTCATGTCTTGTCGCGGTTGCAACGCAATCGTGGTGACGGCGAGGATCTTGGGGAATGTCTTAAGGCTCGCTATCATCTCGAGCACGGCCCGATAGGTGCCCTGCGCGGTGATATCGATATCGAGCTTTTGGTAGGCCCCATCTGCGTCGTCGTCCAACTCATCGGTCGTAGGCTGAAGAATCGGCCGGATTCCGGTGATGGTCAGATTGTTTTGCGCTCCCACGGTTTCCAGTTCTTTGAGCAACGTGGGAATGTACGCCTCTTGCGGAAGCGATTTCTCCAGGTGCTCAAGTCGGATCCGGTAGTTCTCAAGTTCTTCTTGCGAAGTTGCAAGCTGAGCGTTGATCTCTTCCGCATTGGGAAGCTCAAGTTGCAATCGGGCGACTCGCGCTTGGGCGGTGGATCGGTTAGAGAACTGCCAGTAGATCAGGCCGCCCCCCACCACAACCACGCCAAGCGCTAAAAGCGCGACGTTCTTAATTGCTTCGTTGTGTCTCATGGGGTTTCTTCACCACCCTTGGCGATCGGTGCTTCTTCGGCTGTGCCTTTCAGGTCCGCGGTGATTTCGAATTCGAACTGGCGGAACTGGTCGCTAAACTTGGGCTGCGTGAATTTAAGCTGCGGGTTTTGGAGTTCCGAGCATCCGCCGAGACGGTACTGAAACTCGCCCACCGATTCTTGCGTGGTGCTCACCCCGTTAAAGGTGAGAACCATCGGAGTTGTGGAATCTTGCTTAAAGCCTTTCACGTTGGTGAGCCACGTTCCGGGAGGAGTGTTCACCGTTAAGTAGGCCAGCACCTCTTCCCACTTGCTCGAATCTTTTTGCGCGGTTTCCAGCGTTTCGACTCGCGGACGCATAGCCTCCAGAGAATCCTGATTGGCGGCCAGTTCGTCGAGCGTCGGCTTCATTTCATCCTGGCGCTGCTCCAGTGCGCCGGCAACAAGATTGAGTCGGGTGGCATCGAGGAACAAGGCGATGGTGCCCAGAACGGAAAGCCCACCAATAACCATGGTTCCGACCAACGCGATCTGGACCTGCTTTTGACGAGCGCGAGCTTCGAACCGCTGCTCTTGGATGAGGTTGATAAGTGGCATGCTTTTGTTCGCTTAAGCGGCTTTAGCAAACGATCGCATCGCCAACCCAGTGGCGACCGACCATTCTAAGCCGGCTCCCAGCTCCTCCGTGCTGGAATTAATGAACTTGGGATTATCAAAGACCCCCGCGGTCAAAACTTCCACGCCCAACTTGCTGCCCAAGTACGTGCCAAGTCCGGGAAGCTTTGCCCCCCCGCCGGTGAGTACCACGTGGGTCACCGGATTGGCCTTTTGAGTTTCGTTTTGTTGGCTTTGGAAGTAGCCGAGCGACCGCCGAATTTCGCGACTTAAATCATCGATATGCGGCTGAATCACCCGGAGCGGTTGATTTTCGATAATCGCCTCGGTGGCGAGGGGCGTCAGGTTGAGTTGGGACTTGCCCGTCTCGGCCTGTTCATCCGTAAGTTGGAAGTAATTCTTGAGTGCATCGGTGAGCACCTGTCCGGCGAGCACGATGGTTCGTGTCATCACGAACGCGCCTTGGGCTACCACACTTACCGTGGTCGAAGTTGATCCAATGTCAACTAACGCCACGGTCATCTGGTGCAAGATTGAGCTCTCGTCGCTTTCCACCAGTGATCGGAACATCGCGAACGCTTCAACATCCACGACGTCCACCTCAAGATCGGCGGCTTCCACCGCTTTAACCTTGCTTTCGACGACCTCGCGCGGGGCGGCTACGATGAGAACTTCCATCTCACCTTCTGGCGTTTCGCCAAGAATTTCAAACTCTATGTAGCTGTCTTCGATCGAACTGGGTACATAGCGTCCGGCTTCGTACTTGATCGACTTGCGCAACATTGCGGGAGTCATCTTGGCCACGGTAAGCGTTCGCACAATAACCGATGCTCCGGAAACGCCGACAACCGCCTGGCTGGCGGTGATACGGTGTTCGCGCAGTGCGGTTTTAATGGCAATGCCCACCACTTCGGGATCGGTCACCACCCCGTCTTTCATCGATTCCGAGGGGGTGGGAATCTGCAGCGTGCGCTGAATCTTCCACACGGGCCCCGATCGGTCGATGGCAACGATCTTGATGTATTTGTGGCCAATATCAACGCCGACACACGCCGGTTTTTTGAATGGATTAAGCGACATCTTCGTTATCCTCTGCGGCGAGGGTCTGCATAGTCAGCCACTCGTCCAAGTTTGGTTTGGGGAATCGCCACCGACCTTCCAGCAAGATTCCCGGCAGATCGCCGTCTTCAGCGAGCTTGACCAGAGTTGCCTTGCTGATCCGCAGGTAAGCGGCGGCTTCGGCGGCCGTCATCACGGTGTGTTGACCGGCCATGATGGCGCGGAAAAGTCCGCCCATCTGCTCAGCCGAAAGGAACAGTTCGAGCCGCACCACGTTTCCGCCCGAAACATGCGGGCTGGCCGGGGCAGGAGTTTCGAATGTGGGTTGAGCAGTCGGCACGGTCGGTTCCGGAGCGATCGCTTCGGTCGCCGCCGTGGCCGAAGCACCCAAGGTGCCGCCCACGGGCGATTCGACGGAAACCTTGCGGATGGCATCGGCAAAGTTCATGCTGCCACCCCGGAAAACTCTTCGGCAATTTCGTGGATGAGATAGCCATCCACAAACTTTTCTTTTCGGGCCATAGCCATGAGCATCGCGTTATCGGCCAGCTGGATGACCACCCGAGGAGCGCCGCCGGCAATCTTATGGATCTGGTGGATCGCTTCCGGTGTGAACGGACTTCGTTCTCCGGCATAGCCCGCGACGCGGAGTCGATACAGGATGAGTTCGCCCGTATCCAAAACGTCGAGCGGCTTGATCTGATGGCGCACGGCAAGCCGCTGCTCCAGCGCCGGGACCTTATGGAGCTTGGGCAAAAGTTCTTTTTGACCGAGCAGCACCAGGCTGATCAAAAACTGGTCGTTCATCTGACAGTTCAGGAGAAGGCGCAACTCTTCAAAGCTGTTGGCCGATTTGATCAGATGGGCTTCGTCGATCATGAGCACCACGCGTCGGCCGCGATCGTAGTTCTCGATGAGAGCCAAGTGCAGCTGCTGCACCAGGACTTGTCGGTTTCGAGACGACGATTCCACATCGAGCTGGCTCAGGATTTCCTGAAGCATTTGGGTGGGCGTCAAAATCGGGTTGACAATCAACACGATTCGGTACTGGACCGGATCGAGCATTTCGAGCAGCTTTCGGCTGATCGTCGTCTTTCCGAGTCCGATTTCGCCGCAAAGCATGGCGGCACCCTTGTTGCGCGCAATTGCGTAGTGCAACATCATCAGGGCGTCTTCATGCGCACGGCCCATATAAAGGAACCGTGGATCTGGTGTTAGAGTGAACGGCGGCTCGTTCAGTCCCCAGTACTGTTCGTACATTCGTTATCCTTCTCCGGTCAGATTGACCCGGTAATTATTTCGGGAGGCCGCACGCGGAAACTTAGGGGTTTTGTGAGCTTTTCCGCGCAAACCTTGGATGGTCACTTGCACTTTCGACCAACTGGCATACAATTAGGCCCCCTATTTGCACCGGTGCCCATTTGGCATCGGGCGGGACCGAAAGCCGGTCATTCCCCACGAATGCGGTATCTTATGCCCTCCGAGGACCAAACGTGATTTACGTGAGCGTACATGCCAACGAAACGATTGACCAAGCTCTTAAGCGGTTCAATCTCAAAATTCAGCAGAGTGGCGTCCTGCGTGAACTTAAAGAGCACAGCTACTACGAAAAGCCGAGCGAAAAACGACGACGCGCCAAACGACGGCGACCTCAGCGCAACTAGTTTCGTCCGCACTATTAACTCCTCCGTGTTTCCGGAGGTCTCATGGCTGATCTCAGCTTAAAAAATTGGACCCGCCTTTCCAAAGAAAGAAAGGCCCGGTCCATCGCCATCACCACTCGCGCACTGCTCCGACTGCTGGGAGCCGCGTTTATGGCGGTCCTCCTCCTCGTTGATCGAGCATGGCCGGTGCCGGCCGCGACCATTGCGGGGGCGTGGGTGCTTTCGGTCATTGGCGGACTCATGCTCCGCGCTCACCTGTTCGGAGTATTCGGCGAATCAGATTCCCGCCGCCGCACAGAACGTCTTGTATGGTTCACCGCGCTTCTTGCGGTGGCCGGGGTCCAAGTCGGAAATCTCACATTCGATCCCGACTCCATGAGCCGGGTTGGATTCCTCACAATGACCCCCCTGGTCGCCCAAGCCATGCTGATCGCCGCGCTTGCCAGTCCGGGAATCGCAATGGTCGGGATCAGTCTGAGCGTGCTTTTGCTCGGAATCACCGGTGCGCTCCCCATGGATCTGGCCGCCGGAACGTGGCTTGCCGCCGCCGTGGCCGCCAACGTTGTGAATCCACTTAAACAGCGGAGCGACCTGATCCGGGCCATGACCATTCAGGCCGTCGCCCAATCCGCAATCTGCGCCAGCATGGCCCTGGTTCTGCCGGGCCTGGCCGTGGCGTGGGAAGCAGCGGTCTGGGGCATCATCTCCGCCGTTATCGCTACCGCCATCTTTTGGCTGGGGGTCGCGGTGCTCGAAAAGCTTTTCAACATAGTCAGCGACTGGACGCTGCTCGAACTCGGATCGCCGGAACATCCGCTCATCAAAGAACTTGTTCTTCGTGCCCCCGGAACATACGCGCACAGTGTGGGAGTCGCCAACCTTGCGGAAAGTGCCGCCCGCGCGGTCGGAGCAAATCCGCTCTTATGCCGAACTCTTGCCTACTTCCACGATGTCGGCAAAATCGAACGGCCAAACTACTTTATCGAAAATCAGGCCGGACAAAACATTCACGACGATCTTTCCCCCAACCTGAGCGCACAGATCATCGCCGCCCACGTACCCGATGGCGTGGAACTGGCCCGTAAACACAAACTTCCAGAAATTATCGTTGATGGCATCGCCCAACATCATGGAACGAGCCTGATCACCTACTTCTACCACCGCGCGGTGGAAGAACGCGGCGCCCAACCCGGCAGCGATCTGGAAAAGCGGTTCCGATATCCTGGCCCCAAGCCGCAATCGAAAGAGGTCGCCATCCTTCACCTTGCCGATACGCTCGAAGCGGCCAGCCGCACCATGGGCCGAGATGACAGCCTGGAACTCTTTGTCGCTCGCCTCATTGAGCAATCCCGCGCCGACGGACAACTCGACGAATCGGACCTCACTTTCCGCGACCTCGGTGCCATCGCCGAATCATTTTGCCGCAACCTGCGCGCGCTCCGGCACGACCGCATCGGATATCCCGAAGGCGAGTCACAAGCCAATCAGATTGGCGCGCCCATAGAACTTGATCAAGGAGGGAGCCGTGGCCCAGAAGAAGCACAGGGTGACAATCGTCAACCGCCGGGAACAGCGCATCGTCCATAAGCCGATCCGTGAAGCCGTGGCCGCCGCGCTTGATCTGTTTTCATCCGATCTGGCGGAAGTCACCATCGTGATCAGTGATTCTGCCGAACTGCGCGAACTAAACCAGCGGTTTCGTCAAACTGATCGGACAACCGATGTGCTTTCGTTTCCGGCACCTGAGCAGGTGGGTTCCATACTTGGAGATGTGATTCTCAACTGGGATTTGGCCGAAAATCAAGCCCGCACTCGGCAGGTCCGCCCCGTGGATGAAGCCGCAATGTTGGCCGTTCACGGCGTTCTTCACCTGTTGGGGTTCGATGACCACACGGAATCTGACCGTGCCGCCATGCGCCAGGCGATGAACGCCGCCATCCGCGCGGCGGGATTGCCGGAAGAATCAGAATGGGAATCAGTCCCTTATCCGGAGGAGCACGTTGGCTAAGCGCGATGCTCTGCAGCCATTCAAGGTTGCGTTCAACGGGATTGTCCACACGTTTCGCACTCAGCGACACATGCGGATTCATCTTTATGTGACCTTTGTCACATTGCTGGCCGCGATGTTTTTCCGTCTTCGGCTACGGGAGATTCTAGTGCTCCTCTTTATGATCACTTTTGTGCTGGTTGCGGAGATGTTTAACAGTGCAATCGAAGCCACTGTGGATCTTGCCAGTCCGACCTACCACCCTCTGGCCAAGTTTGCTAAAGATATTGCTGCCGGGGCAGTATTGATCACAACGATCATGGCGATCATCGTAGGTTCGCTCATCGCCCTCGGGGAAGGCCAGTGGGAACGAATTCGCATATCACTTACTTCAGAATCGATAGGATTAGGGGTTGTTCAGCGATTAATCGCCGGACTTTTCATGGCCGGAATCCTTTCGATTATCTTCAAAGGTTTGGGTACCCGCGGACGGGCATTACAAGGCGGATTGGTATCTGGGCACGCCGCAATCGGGTTCTTTTTAGCAACCAGCGCGATGATTCTGGCCGATAACGTGGTCGTGGGCGGAGTCGCCATTGCCCTTGCGGCACTGGTCGCCCAAAGTCGATACGAGGCCAAGTTTCACACAATTTTCGAACTCACACTTGGTGCCGTAGTAGGGGTCATTTTGGGGGTGACGCTTTTTGGAATTCTTCCGAAATAGTAAAATGGAACGTACAGAAAATAAATGAGCAGTGACCCTAACGAACGTTGGCGGCGCACGAGCTTGGCAACCGCAACTGGGGCAGGAACTCTCGTCCTTGCACTGATTATCCTCCCCCTGATTGCCGGAGCCCAAAGCGCGTCCGCCGCGAACCGACCTGAGGCCATTAACCTCATCGATTCCCCGGGATTCAACCTGGGGCTTATAGCCACCTTTATGGTGGTGATGGTGGTGAACGCAATATGCGTCGCAGGATCAACCGCCCTTGAACTGCTTCGCATCCTTCACGTGAAAACGCAGGAAGAAGGATCAAGACCGCATCGAATCCTCGAAAGCTTCCTTGAACACAAAGACAGCTTAATCGCTTCCTGCGTACTCGGCGCACAGACCATGCGGGCATGGCTTGTGCTCCTTTGCTTTCTCCCCGCCCCGGCCATTGCCCACGATCTGCGCTGGATCAGCGCTTCTGATCCAAACCAGTTCTTCTGGGGGTCGATGATCGCCGCCCTGGCGCTGAGCATTCCCGTGATGGGGGTGAACGTGATCCTTGCCGAACTCGTGGCAAAATCTGCCGCCGCTACTCATCCGATCGATACCCTGCTCCGTCTGAGCTGGGCCATCAAGATCTTCCATTTCTTCTTTCGAATCCCCGCCGGGCTTGCCGTCAGAATTGCCGACCTCATCACCCAGCGATTCGGCACCAAAGCTCGATTCACCATTGACAACCGCGTCGAAGAAGAAATCAAAGAAATCCTTGAATCGGTGGAATCAGAAGACGGAATCGAAGAGGGTGAGCGCGAACTGCTTAACAGCGTATTCGAATTCGGCGATACAGTGGCGCGCGAAATCATGACCCCTCGCGTGGACCTCGAAAGTTTGGCCGCATCTGCCACCGTGCAAGATGCAGCCAATCTGGAAGAAGCCACCGGCCACTCGCGATTCCCTGTCTTCCAAGAAAACGACGACGAAATCGTCGGAATCGTCCATGCCAAAGATGTGCTGCGAGCCCTCGTTAAAGGTCAGCCCGATCTTCCTTTGGAAAAGATCATGCGGCCCGCGCTTCACGTTCCCGAAGGCAAACGACTCCACGATCTCCTTGCCGAAATGCGTTCGAATAAAACGCAGATGGTCATCGTGAGCGACGAGTTCGGCGGAACCGCCGGGGTCGTGACCGTGGAAGACATAGTCGAAGAGCTGGTCGGCGAAATCATCGACGAGTACGACGACGACATTCCCGATGTGAGCGAAACCGGCCACGGCCACAGCGTGAGCGGCAAACTGCACCTTGACGACGTCAATTCCTTGATTGGCTCCAACTTTGGCAGCGAAGAGTTCGATACCATCGGCGGCTATGTGTTCGGCCTGTTTGGACGTCAACCTGCGGTGGGCGAAACAATCCGGGATGACGATTACATCTTCACCATCGAAGAAAGCGATGGCCGCCGCATCGGCCGCGTTCGATTAGAACCGATTCCACACGAAGATTCGCGGATCGCCGAGATCGTCTGATCCGCACCGGAACCAACGTCAGAGCGGGAATCCCCCGCTCTGGTACGCTCAAATTCGCCTTTTGTGGAAGCCATGCGACTCTTGATCAAGCTTTGTTTTGCCGCGGTCGGAATTGCCGGGGCGTCCCTTGCCGCGGCCCAAAATCAAGCCTGGGAGAAATTGATTGTCCCCGGCCTCACCTACCGGATGGAGGTCGACTACAGCCTTCCGCGCGTAATCCACGCTATCCGATACACCGCCGGATCGGGCACGGTGTTCTCACGGCCTGAACTCGCCGGTGGAGCTGTCTTCTTGCCGGATGATGCATCGCGGGGACGCGAAACCGTGAACTCGATGGTGACCACCACCAGGGCGATAGCGGGAATCAACGCTGATTTTTTCCCCTTTACCGGTGATCCGGTCGGGCTCATGGTGCGCGGCCACGAACTCATCAGCATGCCGTTTGGCCAACGGGCGGTGTTCGCTTGGGGTCAGAACTACGCTTATGCAGGGCCGGCAACAACCAAACTTACGCTGCGCGGTCCCAGCGGCGAAGCGTTCGGCATTGGCATGGTCAACCAGATCGTGCCCGATAATGAACTCGGAATCTTTACCAGTATCGCCGGAAAAGCGAGTTCAAAAGCTCCGGGTGTGTACGTCCTCATCACGCCCGAATCGCCGCTACCTCTCTCCGGCGTGGTACACGGAACGGTAAACCTCCTGAGCCCCGATATGACCGGGGTTAACGTGAGCGACAACCAGATGGTGATCGCCGCAACCGGGAATCGCATCAAGGACGTGATGACGCTCCGGCCCGGTGCTCAAATCAGCATCGAAGTCGAAACCTCCGGGCCCGATGCCAGCAAGTCGGTCCACGCAGTTGGCGGCGGTCCGCGACTTATCACAGGCGGAAAAGTTTCACTCAACGTTAGACCCGAAGCATTCGAAAATAGCTTTGCCACAACGCTCCATCCCCGGTCGGCGATTGGCGCCACCGCCAACGGCGATATCTGGCTGGTTGTGGTGGATGGTCGTCAATCCATGAGCCGAGGCACAGGACTCGACGAGCTTGCTCGCGTGATGCTCCGACTCGGCTGCACCGAAGCAATCAACCTCGACGGAGGTGGATCAAGCGTGCTCGCGCTTGGCGGAATGTCACTCAATCGACCTTCCGACGGCGGAATCCCGCGTGCGGTGGCAAACGGAGTTTTCCTCTTTGGAGAGATGCCGACTCCGGATCCTAACGCCGCATTTGTGATCAAGGGCCTCCCCCAGCTGACCGAAGGCGAAACCACAAGCTACACGGTCATCGACCAAGCTGGAGAACGAGTTCCAATGAACCAAGTGATCTGGTCGGCCCAAGGAGCCGCCTGGATCGACCAAAGCGGCACGGTTCGAACGGCCGGACTCGGCAACGCCACCATCTACGCTTGGATTAAGGGGACCGTGGTCTCGGTTCAGATTAAAGTGGCATCCAAGCCGCAGGGCTAATACGCAACAAGCTCCCTACGGTGGAGGCGTGCCCTCGGGGGCGTGCCAATCCGGATCGGAATGCCCAAATTCGCGTTCGGCTTGGACTTCCAACTCTCTCATCTGATGCTGAAGTTCAAGCCTGACCCGCTCAAATTCGTCCTCGTCGGCCTTGGCCGATATGTAGATCGGATCGCCAAATATCATCAACACCCGTGAAAACGGCTTGGGGATCATGTAGCGATCCCAGCTGCCAAAGAGCCACCGGCGGTTTGCCGATACTCCAACTGGCACCAGTTCCGCGCCCGATTTTTTGGCCATCATCACGATTCCGGGCTGCACAATCCCGCTTGGCCCCCGCGGTCCATCGGGCGGAAAGGTCATCGTTTCGCCCTGCTTGAGCACCCGGATGCATTCCGCAAGTGCCTTCACACCGCCGCGACCGGTTGATCCACGCACCGTTTTGAATCCGAACCGCTGAAAGATGCGATTCTGCATTTCTCCGTCTCGGGAGTGGCTAATAATCGTCCAAAATCCACGGCCAAGAAACAGCTTCGCTCCCGCCACAACTCGGCCATGCCACCCCGCAAAAATGCGGGGACCAGGCCGAGAATCGTACTTTTCAAACCCGCGCGCTTCGATCCGTACCGTGGCGAGAAGAGTCCGCACAATCGCATAGATCGGAAACCACAGGATCGCCGGCCGTACCCGGCGCCACCACGCTTTCATGAAATCCAACCCTTTTGACGTGCGACTTCGGTTGCCGGATGAACCGGGTATTCGTGACGGAGTTGTTCCAGAGCTTGATTAAACGTTTCTGACTGCTGAGGGGCGTGGAGCTGAGCCAGAGCGAGCAAGGCTTCAGGTCGCTGCCCGGGATCCGATTCGGAGACAAAGACCAGAAGTCGCTCGGCAAGTTCAGGGTTCGACTTGGCCAATCGATCCGCAAGCTTGAGATGAGTAACGGAGTCGATTACACCCAGCTGATCAATTTGCGCCAGATGCTGCACGATGCGCGGTTCATCCGGATTTGGAAGGGCCAGCATTTGGAGTGCTACGGCCGCACTCTGTTCAAATTCGTCCAAATTGGCAAGAGCGGTCGCCTTTTGCCACAACACATCCGGATTATCGGGGGATTTTTGGAGCAAAGCATCCGCCGCCGCGACGGTGGCCGCCGGTCCGCGCGAGTTCATTTTTTCAAGCAGTTCGTGTCCGTATTGGCGGCGCGCCTGAGCGAGTCCGCCCAACGGCACCGAAAGCACGATCCCGGCGACGAACCCGCCCAGATGAGCCCAGAAAGCAGTTCCGCCCAACGCGGGTTCCCCTAGTCCGATGACCAATCCTGTGGCCTGCAGAACCACCCAGACCACGGCGATGAGCGCTACCGGAACTCCAACTTTGGGGAAGATCGGGACGCGAACCCGTGCGAATCTTACGCTGCAATAACCCACACAACCCGCAATCGATCCGCTGGCCCCCATCAAAAGCGATCCATCACCCGCTTCGCGCACGCCGATCCAATGCGCTCCAACCCCGAAGAGCCCGGCAACCAAATACACCACGGCAAGCCGCCATCCGCCACGCGAAAATTCCACGAGCGGCCCAACTGCAGCCAAAAACACCATGTTCGCCAGCAGATGAACTACGCCGGAATGAGCAAATAGGCAGGTCAGCGCATTCAGCAACTGCGGTCGCAAGGGATCGAACGCCGCTTGGATTTTGAGTGCCGGAGCAAATTCCACGGCAAATGCTACGGCCAAATTGAGACCGATCAGCACGACCGTGACCGCCGGGAATTTTCGCTCGTCCGCCACTGAAATGTTGGGTTACTCGCCGTCGAACAAATCGTCCGGAATATCGACGTTCACGTAAGTTTCTTTCACGTCGTCTAGGTCATCGAGCGCATCAAGGAGCTTAACCACTTTCTTGATATCTTCCGGGTCAAGTTCAACTTTTTGAGTTGGCAGGTACACCAGCCCGATATCCGTAGTTGGGATTCCGGCGGCGTTGAGCGCATCGTTGCAGGCATGAAGTTCGGCCACCGGAGTTACGACCAAAAAGCTGTCGCCTTCGTCGATCACATCGTCGGCTCCGGATTCGATGGCGGCCAGGGTGAGAGTCTCTTCATCGGTGGCATCTTTTGTGACGGAAATCGTGCCGCAGTGCTTGAACTGCCAGGAAATCGAGCCGTTTTCGCCGAGCATTCCGCCATTTTTGGTGAAGGCGTGCCGGAGTTCACCAACCGTACGGTTGCGATTTTCGCTGTAGACTTCCACCATGACTCCCACTCCGCCGGGGGCTTTGCCTTCGTAGAGAATTTCTTCGTAATTTTCGCCTTCCACGTCGCCGGAGCCTTTGGCGACGGCACGGTCGATGTTCTCTTTGGGGAGCGAAGCTTCCTTGGCTTTATCGATGGCGACGCGGAGTCGCCCGTTGGTGGCGGGGTCGCCACCGCCCATTTTCGCGGCGACGATGATTTCACGGGCGAGCTTGGTGAACAGCTTTCCCCGGATCGCATCTTGCTTGCCCTTTCGGATGCGGATGTTCTTCCACTTGCTATGTCCGGCCATACGGAACGTTATTGTGGCACGGCGGCAGGGGCTCGTCGGGCTTGGCTGGATGATGCTCTATCCTGCAGAGCACCCGTTGAAGATGGCTAGACCTCTCTACGGGTTATTTATTTTAAATTTTGTGTGCCTGGGGTTTGACAGGATAGGGTCGGGCGGAGCCGGTTCTACATGGTAGGCGTAGACTTTCACGAGGTGCTCTTCGGGAGCTGGTATCCACCTGCCCGGCAATGATTCGCTTTGGTTTGTTTCTGGTCTTGGATTTTTCCACCAAGTTTCAAGCCAGACCAGTTCGTACCCTTTAGATCGGTTCGTGTGCGTCATGGTGCCACTGGAAAACGCTTCTTCGAACGTGATCGACACACTGGAACCCGGCCCAAGAGTTATTTCCGACGAAATACGTTTGGGCGGCGTCGTCTCCCCGACATCAAGAATATCGTCGGGGGTCAGATTCGCGCCTGCAATAGCGATCGATCCAATCAACGCGTGAATAATCATAATCTCACTTCTCTAGTTGTTTTCATGCCCCACTTTGGGTAAGACTTAACCGTTCTTCTGCGGCTCGGCGCATCACCCGATTCTGCACGCTTGAGCTCAAAAACTTCTTCAGATAGGCAGAGGCAAGATAGTCCTCACCTGACCATTTATAAGATACTCCGAGCAAATAGCGGATTCCCGGCGAGTCACTGCCCTGCAGCTTTTTCGTAAGGTCTTTCACCGTGGCAATCGAAATATCCGATCTGTCGGTTCCAAACATAAAGCAACGTGCCCCGGTTGCAATTAAGAGCTCACTCGTTGGCCACTTCTGGAGATATCGGCGTACGAGGACATGGGTATTTTCGGTATAACCTAATCCATAGGCGGCAAACGTCTGCACAACCGCCTCCTCCGGGGTTTGAGCAGCCATGTTCTTATCGGTAAAGTCGAGCAGATAGTGGGCACCGATTCGACACTTGGGGTTTTTACTACTGCTGGGATGCTCGCCCAACTCTCTCATTGCCGCCATGGCGGATTGAGCGAGAATGCGTTCCTGGATTGGCAAACGATCGAACCGAAGCTCTGCGGCTCTGCCGTCCAGATCCGCTTTGTCGTAAGAACGAATCAGCACCATCTGTAGCCTGTCCAAATCCTTATATTTGCGGCAGAGCCAAATGTATCCGTGACCGTAATCAATGTTCCCGGATTCCTGAAACTTGTTGAGCAACCAATCGGCCGAATGCTCAAACTTTTTATCATATTCGCGATCATCGATTGACCGTTCGAGTTTCAGCATCGGGTTTGGCAGAATCCCCCAAGGATCGTAGCTTCCGCGCATATAGCCGGTCGGAATTTGGCCATATGAGCTTGCAGCAATGGCACTAATCAAGAAGCTGCATACAAAGTTTTTCATCAGAATCAATTTTCTCCGCTGCGTTATTGGTACCTGACCAAAATGAGGTCGCGTCACTGCCGAGCGCGTCGCAACCGCTCTTCTGCGGCCGCACGCATGGTCTTATTACGCACATCGCTCGCCAGAAAACCGGATAAATATTTTTGCGCCTTCTGCTTATCATTCATCATCAAGTGGTAGGCCCCGAGGTAGTACATGATGCCTGGGTCATTTTCACCCGCCAACGCATTCATACAACGTTTTGCTTTTTCCGGTTTTGGTGGATCTATATTAGTGCCCTGTAAGTAAAGTTTTGCACCGACTACAAGCAGGAATTGGCTATCTGGCCACCGTTCTAGGTAGTAATCAAGTGCCGAGTGGATGAAGTTCCGTTCTTCCATCTGGCTCATGGCAATAAGCTGAATAACGGCTTCCTCTGGAGTCGTCGCTACCCATCGTTTCTTAGAAAACTCGCGTAGACTCTGGGCTATGCTATTTGTCCTTAAATCCTTAATCTTCGTTACGTGCTCACCGGCAAGGTAAAGATAGGCGATACAAGCCTGCCCAAAAATCCATTCTTTCGAAGATAGTCGGTCGACCTTGTATTCGACCGCCATGCGATTGAGGGTTGCACGATCATATAACTTGTCAAGACATTCACGGATTGCCTGCTTTTCATCGTATTTGTAGGCAAGCCATAAGAACGCATGGCCATACTCAATCTTTTCGGTGGCACGGTACTGCTTGAGCAGCCAGTCCATCGAAGTCTTATGCTTTTGCCGGTACTCTGAATCGTCCACCGAGTTCGCGAGTTTGAGGACCGGGTTTGCACAAAATCCCCAAGGATCGTAGCTTCCGCGCATATAACCGGTCGGAATTTGGCCGAACGAAACGGCTACCCCGACTCCCAACAGCAAAATGCACGTAAGACCTCTCATTTCAATCCGAGCCACCGACCCATCGTCGAAATTCCCCGACTTTCTTAGACTATATCCTTGTCTTAACGAAATGCAAGCCAACGCCCTCCAATCTTATGGCTTCTTTATTTTCGAACCCCGTAACGGCTTCCATCAACCCCGAGCGTGAAGTCGCCGCGAGACACTCGCATCGGCCTTTGACCACTTCAATTCCGGGAGGTATTCTCCCTACTCAAACCCGCCGGGGTGGCGGAATGGTAGACGCGGCGGTCTCAAAAACCGCTAGGGTTAAACCTGTGAGGGTTCGAGTCCCTCCCCCGGCACCACATTTTTACTTTGCGAGTTCCCGTAATTTCTCGGGGGTGCATTCGTCCATTCCTTGTCGGAGTTCTGAAAAGGTATGAAAGCAGGCCACATCATCGCCCTTGCGGCCATTAGTGCCGTCGCCGGAGCGCAGTTCACGCAGTTCCAAAGCCAACTCGCCACCCCTTACCAGGCGATTCGCTACCAACTCGTCGCTCAAGGCAACAACTCTCAAATCACCCAACCCGATCTTCGTGTCGTCAAAACCGCCAACGAGTGGACCGAACTCTACCGGGCAATGGCGGGCAATCCCAAAGCGCAGGCCCCCAACGTGGCTGACTTCAAAAACTACGATGTGCTTGTTCTGCACGCCGGACAGCGTATGACCGGCGGCTACAGCATCTACGTCAGCATGGTTCGGCAAGAAAAACCGGGCCAAATCATGGTCGATTACGTGCTTATGCAGCCCACCGCGAACTCGATTGTTACTCAGGGCTCCACCAGTCCTTACGCGGTCGTGGTGGTCGAAAAACAGACCGCCCCTTACACCTTCCGAGGTTCTACTAGCTTTGTGACCACGCGCCTCGGCGGACCGGCCCCCGGTTGCTGCTCGTGCGGATGCCCGCACTGCGGCGGAGGAACCAAACTATCACCCGGTGGAACCACCACGGGCGGTGAGATCATTCCCATGCCCACCCGCACCGGCAACGGACGCGGCGGCGGTCAGTAGCAAAACAGTAAAATCGCCGCATGCGCGCCGAAACTGTTTCCATTGGCACCGAACTGCTGATGGGGCAGATCATCGATGCGGATGCGGCCGCGATCGGGCAGTTCTGCGCCGAGCACGGACTCTCTCACTTCTACCGTCAAACCGTAGGCGACAATCTGGAGCGGGCGACCGAATCAATCCGGCTGGCCCTTTCCCGGAACGAGATCGTGTTTACCATCGGCGGGCTCGGCCCAACTTCTGACGATCTGACTCGCGAAGCAATTGCTGCGGCTGTCGAGCAACCGCTCGTCCACGACCCTGCGCTTGCCGACGAACTCCGCGAGATTTTTAAAACCCGCGGACTCAGCTTTTCCGATAGCCAACTCCGCCAGGCACTGCGACCGCGCGATTCCAAAGCGATTCCGAATCCCAACGGAACCGCCCCCGGACTCATCTGCCCGGTCGGCGATAAATTCGTCGTCGCCCTGCCCGGACCGCCTTCCGAACTGCTTCCCATGCTGGCCGGTCCGATCCACGACTGGATTGAGTCGCTCAGCAGCGCACCTCCCATTTCGATCCGAATCTTTCGGGTAGCAGGAATGGGTGAGGCAACCGTCACGGATAAAATTGGCGACCTGCTCCAATCCAGTCGGCCGATGCTTGCCCCTTACGCCAAAACAGGCGAGGTTCATCTTCGGGGTTCCATCCAAGCCGAATCCCCGGCAGAAGCTGAGTCTGTTTTGGATGAACTCGAACAAACGCTCCGCGAGAGGCTGGGGGATGCACTCTACGGCACGGGCGAAGATTCCTTGGCCACTGTGGTGGGTGAGATGCTCAAAGAACGCAGATGGCGGGTGGTCACCGCTGAAAGTTGCACCGCCGGAATGCTTTCTGCATTGCTCACCGAGCCCGATGGTGCCTCGTCATTTTTCAGCCGCGGATTCGTCACCTATGCTCCAGAAAGCAAGGTCGAGCTCCTGGGAGTATCGGAGGATCTTATCGAACGGGTCGGAACTGTTTCGCATGAAGTCGCAATCGCCATGGCCGAGGGCGCGCTGGCCCATTCCGATGCGGATACGGCAATCAGTATTACCGGAGTCGCGGGCGATGAGCCCCTCGATGAGCCACCTGCACCTAAACCTTCCGGACTTGTTTACGTCGGGCTCGCGGGTGAATCCGGTTCAACCGCCGTTGAACTCAAACTCCGCGGGGCCCGCTCCGCAATCCGGGAACGGGCCGCGATGGCCGCGCTTACCGAGTTTCGAAAGTGGTTGCTCCGGTTGCCTTCGAACGAGGGCCAGTGATCACCAGACGCTCGATAAAGAACTCCAGCATCCGCGCGGAATTCAATCCCGTGTGGCCCTGATCCACTCCCGCTTGAAGTTCGAAAAATTTACCCTTGCGGCTTAACTCACTGCTTAGCTGGTAGGTGTTCGAAGGATGCGTGTTGTTATCTGCCGTGCCGAAGTAGAGCATGAGCCAACCCTTGAGATTGCCGGCATGGGTCATCGCACTGCCAAAGTCGTATCCTTCTTTATTCTCTTCCAACAGATCCATGTACCGTTCGGTGTAAGTGGTGTCGTAGTTGCGCCAATCGCTCACCATGCTGCTGGCCACCGCCGCTTGGAACAGGTCGGGATACCGCAGAATTGCCATCGCCGATGCATAACCTCCATACGACGTGCCGTAAATGCCGACCCGCTCGGTGTCGGCCCAATCGAATTGAGAAAGTTCCTGAGCCGCCGCCGCCATGTCGTCAATTTCGATCCGGCCCAACTTGCGATAGATCGCCTGGCGGAACGCGCGGCCTCGACCACTCCCGCCCCGGGGGGCTAGTTCCACAACCGCAAATCCCGCGCCCGTAAGCGCGTTCGGAATCTGGTACCGCTGGGTTGGACCCGTTCCGCCGCCCGGGCCGCCATACACGCTAAAGAGGACCGGCAACCGTTTCCCCGGCGCGTGATCCGCCGGTAGGTGCACTTGCATATATAAATCAACCGTGTCATCTAGCGAACGGAACTTAATCCATTCCACCGATCCGGCTTTTTTCGACTCCTCGGAAAGACTTTCATCGGACAGCTCTCGCTTAATTGAACCATCGGCCGCGGAGATGATCCGCAGACGAGGGGCCACGGAATCCGATTCGTAAATATCGGCAATCCATTTAGAATCGGGGCTGAGCGTGACGGCATGGTGATAACGGGGATCGGTCAGCCGCTTGGCATCCGATCCATCCGCCTTGGCCGAATACAGTTGATGCATATAGGGCGTCGCGCCATCGCCGAGCATGTAGAACAGCTGATTTTTCGATTCATTTACTTGCACTACCCGAGCGACATCGGCCTGATGCCGAGTGATCGGCGTTCGCGTGCCAGATTTAAGATCAAGCCAGGCTAGATTTTCGAATCCGTCTCGGTCATCGCTCACCAGCCAGCGAGTACCCACGGCGCGCCGCTCATCCCGAATCGGACCGTAATCCACCCAACCATCCGGATTGTCGTATCGATCAATCACCCGTATCTCGCCCGTCCTCGGATTGGCGGCGCACAGTTCGCGCACCTTTTGTCGTCGATCCATGCGGTGGAACAGCAATTCCGAAGAATCTGGCATCCAAGTGATGGCGTACACGTAGTGTCCGAGCCCATTGTTAAATGCGCCGGGCCGCACTTTGATGCGGGTTGACTTATTTGCCGCCACATCGTAAACGTAGAGATCAACAACCGGGTTAGGCATTCCGGGTTTGGGATACGCCTCCACGTCGAGCTCTACAACTTGACCCCGATGATTGGTGGTGATAAAAAACGGGCTAACCGGACGTTCGTCGAACCGGTAATACCACAGGAATTTGGAATCCGGCGAGAATCCCATGGCATCCCGCTGGCCCAGCTCCTCGCCATACACCCAGCTTGCGTTGCCGTACTTGATCCGCTTTTCCAGATCACCTTCGGTTGTAACTAATATCGACTTACCGTTGGGTCCGGAGAGGGTGATGTTTCCATCTTCATACCGAGCGACCAGTCCCCCGTTCGCGCTCTTAGTTTCGGTGAATTGTCGGCCCCGCGCGGGGGCCTGCTGCGGTTGCGGAGCGGGGTCGGGGAGGATGGAAGCCGAAGCCTCTTCGAACCGATCGGTTTCTACATTGTAAATGCGTTTGCCGTCGGTATCGGTGAACTCCAATCGCGTGCCAGAGATCCAGCGGGGCGAAAACCGATTGACCGTCATTTGTCGCCGGTTTTCGTTGGCTTTGACATAGCCATCGTATCCGGGCATGGTGGGGAGTCGGTCTTGCGGGAAACCAAGAACCAAGGTGGCGGCTACAATCGCGGCGGTCACGCCCCCTATTTTACGTTTCTTCGCGGGCTAAATCGACGTTTTTGATCTCGGCTTTCTGCGTAGCTCGCGGCAAAATCCACATGATGGCGGGCGCAAGCACAAGGGCGGGCAAGAAAATCACGCTCGAAAACTCGCGGATTTCTGCAATCGAAAGCCCAATCGCCACCAGGATCACGCCCCCGGTGGCCACGGTCTCGTTCATCAGCTCCTGATTTTTTGCCATCCCCTGGAGCGGTCGGGCGAGCAGGGTGAGCAAGCCCTGGAAGATCAACACTGCGCCCGCCGATGCCATCACCCCGACCCCAAACGCCGCCGCCAAAAAGATCGAACTCACCCCATCGAGCAGCGATTTGATGCCAAGCAGTTCGATTTTTCGCTCCAGGGCATCTTGCAAGCACCCCAAAAGTGCCATCGGACCAACGCAAAACAGAACGCTGGCCGTAACAAACCCTTCGGTAAAGCGCGAATCGCCCCCCACTCCGGCTTTTGCCCAGCCCGCGACGGATTCCAAAAGCAGAGGGAGTCGGAGAGCGGTTCCGATCGCGCCACCCACGCAGATCGCCGCGAGCACAACCAGGATTCGGCGCGTCCGCATGAACATCTGAATGCCGAGGAGCGCAGTGACCAGACCAATCCCGTAGACAATAGGGGCCTTTTCCGGCAGCAATGCCCGCGCAAAAACCCCGATCAGCGAACCGGCGGCAATCGCGGCGGTGTTGATGACGGTTCCGCTCCCCACGGGCCAGCTCTTCATGCGGGTGAATTATAGCGGCGAATTGGACTTTGGCTCCCGCTCCTCAGGTGCAACTTGCCGGGTGCGCCAAGGGTGCGGCAGGTACGATTTGGAGAGAAAATGAACCTTAAGGAGACGCTCAACCTCCCCGACGCCGACTTCACGATTCCAATGAAAGCGAATCTGGTCAATCGCGAGCCGGCCATGCAGGCACGGTGGCATGAAATTCGTCTCTACCACCTTATTCAAGCTTCGCGTGCGGGTCGGCCCGCGTTCACTTTGCACGATGGTCCGCCCTATACGAACTCGCCGATCCATATCGGCACCGGGCTCAACAAAATTCTCAAAGACTTTGTGGTGAAATCGCGCACCATGATGGGGTTCCGTGCGCCCTACGTGCCGGGGTTTGATAACCACGGACTCCCGATCGAACAGGCGGTTATCAAAAAACTTACCGACCAAAAGGTTGATTTCGACATCACTCAGCTTCGCGATGAATGCCGCAAGCACGCCGAGCACTACATCCAGGTGCAAACCGAGCAATTCAAACGACTCGGAGTTCTCGGTCTTTGGGAAAATCCGTATTCGCCCATGCGGAACGACCAAGGTGCGGAGATCGTGCGGATTTTCGGCCGTTTGGTGGAACATGGCTACGTTTACCGCGGCCTCCGCCCCGTCATGTGGTCCCCGACTCTGCAGACCGCGCTCGCGGATACGGAAATCATTTACAAGGACGACTACGAAAGCCGGTCGATCTACGTCAAGTTTCCGTTGCGAACCGATCCCCATGGCCTCTTTGCCGGGCTTGATGACGTCGGCTGCGTGATCTGGACCACCACCCCGTGGACCATCCCCGCTAACCTCGCCGTGGCCTTCCACCCCGAGTTCGAATACGTGGTCGCCCGAACAAGTCGCGGCCACCTGATTGTTCTGGGCGATCTGCTGGAGGCCACGATGGCGAAAATCGGAATCGCCGAGTATGAAGTCGTCCGAAAATTCAAGGGATCGGAGATCGAGCGCACCGAGTTCACCCACCCGATCTACGGCCGAGTTTCGCTGGCCGTGCTCGCTGATTACGTGACCACCGAAGATGGCACGGGGGTCGTCCACACCGCGCCCGGGCATGGTCGCGAAGACTTTGCAACCGGTCAAAAGTACGGCCTCGATATCCTCTGCCCGGTCGATGCGCGTGGCGTCCTCACCGAAGAAGCGGGCGAGTTCGCCGGAATCTACTACAAAAAGTGCGATGAAGCGGTTGTCAACCGTTTGGATGAAGTCGGTGCTCTGCTCTTTACCGAGCTTTACAAGCACAAGTATCCGCATGCCGAACGGGATAACCAGCCCGTGATCTTTCGCGCCACGGAACAGTGGTTTATCGCCATGGATGCGCCGTTCCACCTTGAACCAACCAAGACTCTGCGCGACAGGATGCTCGAAGAGGTCGAATCAACCAAATGGTATCCGGAATCCAGTCAAGCACGGATGCGCGCTTCGATGCAAACCCGGCCCGACTGGTGCGTGAGTCGCCAGCGACCCTGGGGGATCGGCATCCCCATGTTCTTTGGGGCTGAATCCGGCGAGCCCGTGTTTGATTCAGCCGCGATCGAAGCAGTGGCCAAGCATATTGAAGAGCGCGGTTCCACCGCATGGTTCACGGATGATCCGACCGACATCCTTCCCGCCGGATACGCCCATCCGGTTACCGGCGAAACGCAGTTTCGCAAAGAACAGGATGTGTTCGATGTGTGGTTCGATAGTGCCTGCACTCACCTGGCGGTTTTCGAGGGCAACGTTGAGCCCGCCTGGAAAGAAGAACTCCCCGCCGATGCGTTCCTCGAAGGGTCCGATCAACACCGAGGGTGGTTCAACGTCTCGCTCGTCGTCGGAACGGCGGCACGAGGATCGGCCCCGTATAAGTCGGTCATCACGCACGGATTTGTGGTTGATCCAAATGGTCAGAAAATGTCCAAGCGACTCGGCAATGTTGTCGATCCGGTGGCCGCAGCCAATCAGTACGGCGCGGATATTCTTCGCTACTGGGCCGCCAGCGTCAACTACGAAAACGATGTTCCCTGTAGCGATCAACTCCTGAAAGTTGCCGGAGAGAACTATCGTAGCATCCGAAACACGCTCCGATTCCTGCTCGGCAACCTCTACGACTACGCGCCATCGGATCAGGCTGAGTTGAGCCAGATCGACCGCTGGATCATGCAAGAAGCTGACCAGTTGGTTAAACTCGTGGTCAAAGACCTCGACCGTTACGAATTCAACCAGGCCCTCGCCGCGATCCACAACTTTTGCGTCAATGAACTCAGCCGGTTCTACCTGGATGCGATTAAAGACTCCATGTATGCGGACGGACCCGATTGGCCGACTCGCCGGGGCGCCCAGCAAGCTTGTCACTACGTGCTCTTTAGACTTACCATCCTGATTGCGACATTCCTTCCGCACACCGCCGACGAAGTGTATGAGCGGATCCCTCACATCTCACGACAACCGAGCGTCCACATGGAACGGTTCCCAACCACCACCAGCGAGTACGATTCTGCGCTCACGCAAGCGGTTGAAGCAATGCTGGAAGTCCGCACCCGCGCATTTGCCGAATTCGAAGCCGTCAAAGGTAGTCTCGGCCTCAAAAATTCGCAAGATGTCGATGCTGTTCTGTTTGTCAGCGAATCCGAATCGGACGCCCTGAACCTATTCGGCACCGGACTTCCCAATCTGTTTAAAATGGCGGACGTACGAGTCCACGTAGGAGCACCACAAAAAGTGATGCTCACCCCCTCGCGCTTTCTCGAATGCGCACGGAGCCGCGTCCGCCGCCCTGACGTTGAACTGGTCGAGATCGAGGGCCAAACCGTTCCGCTTTCCGCGCGAGACCGCAAGGTCTTGGGGCTATGAGCCTGTATAAATCACGTCTCACCGCTTACCTTGCGTGGGTCACCGGGCTGGTCATTATCGACCAACTGGTTAAATGGTGGTCTCGCAATGCTGCCGATCACACAGAAGGGCGCACGTTTCTTACCCTGATTCCGAATATCTTTGAATTCAAGCTCGTGTACAACGAGGGCGTTGCTTTCGGCATGGCGCAGGGGGCCGGACGGATTCTCACCCCGATCGCGATCGTTATTGTCGGATACAGTATCTGGCACGTTTCTCGAAACCGGCACGATCCCCCGTTGGTCTTTGGTTCGCTGGTTGCCCTGGGAGCAGGAGCGATCGGCAATCTTATCGATCGACTTTTTATGGACGGAAAAGTCACGGATATGTTCTATCTCAGGATTATCGACTTTCCGGTCTTCAACGTGGCGGATGCGTACATTACGGTGGCCGCGGCCCTGATTATCTTTTCCGCTCTGCGGGAGTCCAAGTCGAAAGCTGAAACCCCCGAAATCTCCGGGGAGTAGCTTGGGATATGAACCGAACAATCAAACGGATGGGTTTCCGACTCGTCACGGTCGGAGCGGTGGCGGCCGCTCCCCTGATCATAAAAAACGCCCGACCCATCGCCAAAGCACTCGGAAAAGTCCTTCAGCGCGCCGGAATCCGACTGCAAGATATTGCCGAACATTCACCTAAGGATTCCGCCCCCACGCAAGAAGAAGCGGTTCGGCCAGGCCCACAAGAAGTACCGATGCCCGATCCAAAACGGAGCGACGAGGTACCGCCGCAGCCGGATATTCCTGAAGCACCCGCCACGCCTCAGCGTCCTGATCCGCACGAACCTCAGGAGCCGACTCCCGATCCCGACCGCCGGGCCACTAAGGTCCGGCAGACTAAACCAACTGCCAAAACCAACAAACCCCGGACTGCAAAAGCCACTCCACGCAAATCGGCCACCCCCGCCGATGCCGCCGGTCCCGGTTCTGCCCCGGTTGATCCCGAAGCGGCCGCCAGTTAACGCTTTAGATCAAGCACAAAGCCGTACTCGGTCCACCCATCCGGCGGAAGCCATGTCCGTTCGCCTACGCGAACCGCGCCAAGCTTTTCGTAAAGCGGATGCGATAGGGTTAGTCCGGTATCGGACCAAATTTGCATGCGCTCGCATCCTTTTGAACGCGCATAACCAATGCACGTCTCACACAGCGCGCGACCGACGCCCCGACCCCGCGCTTTAGACTGAGCGTAGAGTCGAACGAGTTCGCAATCGGCTCCGGCGATTCCGGCATGTTTGCCCATTCCCACGATCTCGCCCGGGGTTCCGGGAATGCAAGGAAAAATGCGGATTCCAATGCAGGCGATAATTTCACCCTCGAGTTCCGACACCCAAAATCGATCCGGATCGGCATAATTTGCTTCGATATCGTAGATGTCGCGGATATAGCCATCCGGCTCCCAACCAAAAAAGTACTCGGCATAAACCGCTTCAATCAGTTCCTGAATTTGCGGTTCATCGTGGCGGGTGGCGGTCCGAATCGTCATTGAGTTGTCTCTTGAGTATGCGTTTTGCCCGCGGCGCGGTCCGGCCCTTTTCAGTCCGATCGGAGCCAGTTCATCCGCCAAAAGACTGTCATTTTGGTAGTCGGACCCGTAGGATTATCCGATTCGCGCGGTACCTTACCAAGCCCTCACTGTTATGTCCGTTGCAAATATTCGAAACCTTGGCATCATTGCCCACGTCGACCACGGCAAAACCACTCTGGTCGATGCTATTTTCAAACAAGCCGGACTATTCAAAGCTCACGAAGCGGTGAGCGACCGCGTCATGGATTCCAACGATCTGGAACGCGAACGCGGAATCACCATCCTTTCGAAAGTGGCCAGCTGCATCTATCAGGGGATCAAGATCAATATTGTCGATACCCCCGGCCACGCCGATTTTGGCGGCGAAGTCGAACGCGTACTCAGCATGGTCGATGGCGTTTTGCTGATCGTTGATGCGTTCGAAGGGCCGATGCCGCAAACCCGATTCGTACTTAAGAAGGCGTTCGAAAACAATCTCAAGGTGATCGTGTGCGTCAACAAGATCGACCGCGAAGGGGCTCGTCCGCAAGAAGCCTACGATAAAACCATCGATCTGTTTATCGACTTGGGCGCGCATGAAGATGATCTTTTCTTCCCCGTGCTCTACACCAGCGGGGCCAGCGGATTCGCGCGCACCGATCCGGCCGGCACCGGCGATGACATGCAACCGCTACTCGATGCGATTGTCCGGGAAATCCCGCCGCCGCGCGTGGAAGAAGAAGGCCCGATGCGCATGCAGATCAACAATCTGGATTACAGCGACTATCTGGGACGAATCTTTGGCGGCAAGCTACTCCGCGGAAGGGTCCGCGTCGGCGACCGCCTGACCCAAGTCCACGAACACGGCAAGACCACCAGCTTTAACGTCACCAAAGTTTGGGTTTACGAAGGGCTCAAGCTCAAGGAAGTCGAGATCGGCGAGCCCGGCGAAATCGTCATGCTCTCCGGCACCGACGAGGTGCTGATCGGCGATACGATCTGCGATGCCCAATTTGTTGATCCGCTGCCCCGGATCGAAGTTGAGCCGAGCACGCTCACCATGAACTTTTTCGCCAACAGTTCGCCCCTGGCCGGTCAAGATGGCGGAAAGTTCCTCACCATCCACAAAATCCGCGAGCGGCTGGAAAAGGAAGAAAAAGTTTCGGTTACGCTCAAGATCGACCGCACCGCCCCGGCCGACACCGTTCGGGTCGCGGCACGCGGCGAAATGCAGCTTTCGGTCTTAATCGAAACCATGCGGCGAGAAGGATTCGAAATGGCTATCGCGCGGCCAGAAGTCATCATCCGGCTTGACGAATCGGGCCGCAAAACTGAACCGATCGAGGAGCTGACTTGTGAATTTGAAGATGGCGCGATGGGCGATGTTATGGAAGAGCTCAGCCGTCGCAAAGCACTCATCACCAACATGGAACAAATCGGCGTCGGACGCAGCCGAATCGTGGCCCAGATTCCGACACGCGGCCTCATCGGATTCCGCAGCGTGTACCTCACGCTCACGCGGGGAACGGGAATCCTGGCGAGCATTTTCAGCGGATACGAAGAGTACAAGGGCGCAATCGAAAGCCGAGTCAACGGCAGCCTGGTCGGCAAAGATCCGGGCAAAATCACGCGGTACGCGTACGAAGATATCCAGGAGCGCGGCACCCTGTTCTATCCGGTCGGAACCGAAACTTACGCGGGCATGATCGTCGGAATGAACGCGCGGGATGAAGATATGGTCGTGAACGTCACCAAGTCCAAGGCAGCCAACAACATGCGGTCGGCAACTTCCGATGACACCACGGTTCTCAAGCCGCACAAGGAGTTCTCGCTCGAACAAGCCCTCAGCTGGCTCCGCGACGACGAGCTGCTGGAAGTCACGCCGAAGTACTTGCGATTCCGCAAAAAAATTCTGGACCACAGCGAACGACGGGTTAGTGAGCGTCGCGCTTCGGTTTTGGCATAACCGGAAACTAAAAAAATGCCGGGCATTCCGCCCGGCCATGAACTGCTAGTGGTTTGCGCCGACGCCGATTCTGTTGATCGTTAACCCAATCCCCGTGGGGAAAGAGACGTTCGGTTCGCTTCCGAATCCTATGATCCCGCGAGTTTGTTAAGATTCCGCCTGAACTGGGTCCTTGCTGGATCAACTATTTTGGAAAACAGGACTTTCTCACAGGTTATTCGGCGGTAGAACTCCGTTGCGATTCGGAAAGAAACCGTTCGGCATCTTCGTTTTGGTACCCCGCCGCGTTCTGGCCGGCCGGCACTGATTCGGTTAGGACAACCTCTTCCTTTCGGCCAAAGGTGAACCAAGCAAGCAGAGCAATGAGAAAGAGCGCACCAAAAACGGCCGCGATCTTTTGCCAGCTCATTCCAGATCCCAGATCGATTCGTCGTGCAGGGTGCCCTTGCCCGGGGTCACGGGCAAAGCTTTCACGTGGCCATCTAAGAACAAAGTGTTAGCTCGCCCTCGATGGCGCGGCCATACGTAGCCAAACGAGTTCCACACCAGCGGTTCTGAGCCGTTCCACTGGCTGGGCGGAAGCACGTAGTAGTAGCCGTAGGCGGGCTGGGCACCTTCATTTAGAAAAGTACTTTCTACAAGCATCACGGTGTTCGCTGGATCGGCAGCTTCCGTACCGGATCGACCAAACACCTGAGTGTGGCCGTTGGCTACTACTGTGTAATTGAGGTACTCAGAGTTCAATCCATATCCGGGCGTGAGACCAAACAGATAGTCAGCGTTAAAATCTCCGCGACCATGCAAAGTATCGGGGCAGTGCACCACCTGTCGATCGCCTGCGTAGGTATCGACGACGTAGAGCGGCCATCGCTGCATGGGATCGTTCCAGTAGTGCTTGGCCGGAAGCGTATCATCGTAGTCCGCCATGTAGAGCGAAAATGCATTCCCCATCTGACGCACATTGCTTAGACACGAAGTTGCTTTAGCCGCAACCTTGGCTTGAGCAAACACCGGGAACAAGATGGATGCCAAAATCGATATGACTGCAATCACCACGAGAAGCTCAATCAGAGTAAACGCCTTTCGCACACCCTCATTGTTGTCCCAGCCGATAGAAATCAAACTTACGCATTTGTTGCCGACTTGTCTCAGTTAACGATCCCTTCGGATCGCACTAGGGTTGCATCGTCAAATTTGTAAACCAATCGACAGAAAGGTCAACTTAGGCCCTTGATCAGTGCCTCAATCTCATGAGCGGACCGGTTTTCATGCATTGGCTTGAACGGACCGACGGAACTATGAAAAAACAGCTTTTTGTGCTTGTGGCGGCACTCAGCGCGGCCTATGCGACCGCTGATACCACCCCTCGCGCGATTTCACTTGGAGGCGATACGGAATTCGCCGGTTGGGAGGCTTTGACAACCGCAAACTATCCAACCGGATATGGATCGTTCCCGGGCAACAGCCCTTGGACGAGCGGCGGGATCGGTGCCCTGGCTGCAGGATCAGGGGATGCCAAGATCTACAAACTTGCGAATAGTCCGACCGGGGGTGCCTATATCGGCAGCGAGAGCCTCTATTTTGGGGGCATGAGCTCACTAGTCAACAACTATAACAGCACCATTGGTTTCCGCGACGTTACACCGGTAACCGACGTGAAAACCGTAGTCCTCCAGCTCGACTATGCCGAAGCATGGGCTTACGACTTCCACAACCATGTTCTGCCCACCATTAACTACAACGGCGGAACGCAAGCCCTCACCGCGAAGTTCTATTCGCTCGTCGACCGAATCTATACGGGTGAATTCCAAGGTCCCAACGGGCCGGAACCGATCTATCGGAACTTGCACGCGCTCCAGTTCGACCTGAGCGGAGTAACCGAACCGATCACCTCGTTTGAAGTCACGTTCGACGGAGTTCAGCACTCGCAACTGTATGCGGCACGACTCGATCAGAGTTCATTTGCGTACAATGATTCCGTGCTTCCAGTGCCCGAACCGGCCACGATGTCGGTCCTCGGAATCGGAGTCGCCGCCCTGCTCGCGCGACGCAAGCGTCGAAGCTGAGCCGCCCTCGGGGTTCCCATCCTTCGCTTGGGGGGAACCCTTCTTTCTTCTACCGAGGGACTGCACATGCCCACTGGTAAGCTCCACCATGTGTCCGGCGAAACGATCCTGGATCAATACCGGGCCCTGATCGATGCAAGACTTGACGTTTTGCTTCCGCAAGAATCGGACCTGCCCCAAGAACTTCATAAAGCGGTGCGTTACGGTGCGCTTGGCGTAGGCAAGCGGATACGGCCCGCTCTCACGATGGCCACCTGCCGAGCTTGCGGCGGCGATCCGAACCTCGCGCTAGATGCTGGTTGCGCCGTCGAACTCGTCCACTGCTTTTCGCTGATTCACGACGATCTGCCTGCCATCGATAACGATGATCTGCGCCGAGGCCGTCCAACCTGCCATCGCGTCTTTGGCGAAGCGATTGCCATTCTTGCCGGGGATGCCCTCTTTGCCCTTGCCTTCGATATCGTCGCGCAGGCTTTTGACCGGGCCGAAGCGGCGCGCGACGCGGTTTCGATCCTTGCTCACGCCAGCGGATCGCACGGGCTAGTGGGCGGCGAAGTCCTCGACATCCTCGCCGAAGGCCATCCCGGCGATCGGCATCTGCTAGAAGTCATTCATCAACGCAAAACCGGGGCTCTTATCGGAGCGGCGTGTGCCCTCGGAGCTTTGGCCGCCAACGCGCCTTCGAACATGATCCGCGATATGCAGCGCTTCGGCGAAATCGTAGGGCTGGCCTTCCAAGTTGCCGACGATGTACTTAACGAAACCAGCACCGCCGAACAACTCGGCAAAGCGGTTGGTTCCGACTCAGCTCGAAGCAAACTCACCTATCCCGGGCTCATCGGGCTCGATGAATCAATGGCCGAAGCCCGACGTCTCGTTGATGAGGCGCTTCGGATCATCGAACCGCAAGGCGAACCAGCTCACGAGCTGCGATCTCTCGCCCGATATGCCGCCGGACGCGATCGATAAGACCTTCCATCAGCGTAAAATGGAACCAGGAAGTTCCGCCCTATGATCTGTGGTCTGCTCGCCTTGATCTCGATATCCGCCCCGATGCAATATCCCGAAACTAAAACCGTAGACCATGTGGATCGATATTTTGGTATTTCGATCGCGGACCCCTACCGATGGCTGGAACAGCCGATTTCGGTTCCCGAAGTCCGCGACTGGGTGGATCGACAGAACGCCTTCACATTCGACTACCTGGAGAAAATCAAAAACCGCGAGCCCATGCTGGACGAACTCGAACGCCGGTCGAACTATGAACGGTATTCCATTCCCTATGCCGCAGGTCAACGGATTTTCTATTCACACAATTCGGGACTCCAAGCGCAAAATGTGATCTACGTCATTGATCACGAAGGAGCTGAACCTCGCGTTCTGCTTGATCCTAACACTTGGAGCGAAGACGGCACCGTTTCACTTGCAGTCTACGAACCCAGCCATGACGGCAAGCGAGTTCTCTACGGCATAAGCGAAAGCGGATCAGATTGGACGACCTGGAAAGTTCTTGACGTCGCCACCGGCAAGGATCTCGATGCCGGAGTCCAATGGAGCAAGTTCGGAGCAGGCACCATCGATCGCACGGGCGAATATATTTACTATCTTCGCTACCCTGAACCCAACGAAGGCGAGGCCTTCGTCCGTAGCAGCGAGAATCCTGAAATTTATATCCATAAAGTTGGGGATTCCCAAGAAAAAGACCGACTGGTCTATAGCAATCCCGATTACCCGCGCCGATTTATTTCCGCCGCTTTCGACAATCGCAAAGAGCAGCTTTTCATTTATGAAAGCGATCCCGGTTCCATTAACAACCGACTTTTTGCGGTTCACGGCGTACCATCAGCATTTCGGATCGAACCGGTGTTTACCGATAATGACGCCTCGTACACGCCGCTTGCGGTCATTGATGGCCAGCTTTACGTGCAAACCAATAAAGATGCGCCGAAAGGTCGGATCGCCCGAATTAAGCTCGACCCCGGTTCTAAACTGGAGCCAGTTATTCCGGAACAAGAAGTCGCGCTGGAATCTGTTTCGGTATTGCAGGACCGGATCGTTGTGCAATCGATGCGAGACGCTCATTCGACCGTGGCAGTCCACGATTTGCAGGGTAAGAAGTTGCATGATGTGGAGTTGGCGGGAATGGGCGCAGTCTCCGGATTCGGCTACACGCCCGGCACCAATGTCACCTACTTCAGCTACACCGATTTCACCACGCCAAACACGATCTACCGTTACGATGCCAGTGAATCGAAGAGTACGGTGTTCCGTGAGCCGGAGCTCAGTTTCGACCCCAGCAAATACACCTCCGAACAAGTCTTTGTGCCGAGCCTTGATGGCACCCGGGTTCCGATGTATATTGTCCGACGCAAAGATATTAAGCTTGACGGTGCTCGCCCGACCTTGCTCTATGCTTATGGGGGATTTGGAGCCAGTCAGACCCCGTACTTTTCCAACAGCCGAACTGTGTGGCTGGATATGGGCGGGATCTTTTGCCTTGCCAACATTCGCGGGGGTTCGGAATACGGACGCGAGTGGCACGAATCGGCCACCAAAGTTGGGCGCCAAAATGCATACGACGACTTCATTGCATGCGCCGAATATCTGGTGGAGAAGAAATACACCACCCCCGCCCGGCTTGCGATCCAAGGTCATTCCAATGGAGGGCTCTTGATCGGAGCCGTGATGAATCAGCGCGCCGATCTGTTTGGAGTCGCCCTTCCTGGTGTTGGTGTGTTGGACATGCTTCGGTTTAACAAGTTCACCATCGGCAGCGCATGGGAAGGAGATTACGGATCGCCCGAAAACAAAGATGAGTTCTTCGCTCTCCTGCGAATCTCGCCCTACACAACCTTCGCCCGAACACGATCTATCCGGCGACGCTGGTGACCACGGCGGATACCGACGACCGGGTGGTTCCAGCGCACTCGTTTAAGTATGCGGCACGCCTCCAAGCCGTCCAAGCCGGAGCGGCACCTTGCCTTATCCGGATCGAAACATCCGCCGGGCACGGCGCGGGCAAACCCCTCCGCAAAGTGCTGGAAGAAATCCGCGACACCTACGCGTTCACATTCCACAACATGGGGATTGAACTGCCGGAATCGTACGAGAATTAGTTGGTGTCCCGGGACAAGTGCGTGATTAAACTCGTTATCCCGGGGCGAATATACACAAAGGTGTACACTTTAGCCAGCACGGAGTAATCGGAATCCGGTTCTCCGGAGAATTTTATCAGGCATGGAAACTCAACTCGATACTCTTGCTGCTCCCGCTCCTCAAACCGATGACGAGCTGTTGGAGCATTACGCCGAGCGCGAGTACAAATGGGGCTTCGTCAGCGATGTTGAAAGCGAAACATTCCCGCCCGGACTTAACGAAGATGTTGTACGCGCACTAAGTGCAAAAAAACAGGAACCGGAATGGATGCTCGAATTCCGGCTCAAGGCCCTCGCCCACCTCAAGACGATGCCCTATCCGAAGTGGCCGAACGTCGATTACAAACAACCCGATCTGCAGGCCATAAGCTACTACAGTGCGCCGAAAAAGCTTCCTAAACTGAACTCGTTGGATGAGGCCGATCCGGAACTCATTGCCACGTTCAATAAGCTTGGCATTCCCCTGCATGAGCAAAAGATTCTTGCCAACGTTGCCGTCGATGCCGTGTTCGATAGCGTGAGCGTCGCTACCACGTTCCGAGAATCGCTTCTCGAAGCCGGCGTGATCTTCTGCCCAATCAGCGAAGCGATCCGCGAATACCCCGATCTGATCAAGAAATACCTGGGCAGTGTTGTCCCCTACACAGACAACTTTTACGCGACCCTGAACTCGGCCGTCTTTAGTGACGGATCGTTCGTGTTCGTTCCCAAAGGCGTGGCTTGTCCGATGGAACTCAGCACGTACTTCCGGATCAACGCGCAGAATACGGGGCAGTTCGAACGCACTCTCATCGTCTGCGAGGAGGGCGCATCGGTGAGCTATCTCGAGGGCTGCACCGCACCTAAGCGCGACGAAAATCAACTGCACGCTGCCGTTGTCGAACTGTGGGCCGATGCCAACGCAACCATTAAATACTCAACGGTCCAAAACTGGTTCCCCGGTGATAAGGATGGCGTCGGCGGAATTTTCAACTTCGTTACCAAGCGCGGGCGCTGCGAAGGCGCACACTCCAAAATCACCTGGACTCAAGTCGAAACCGGTTCCGCAATTACCTGGAAATACCCCAGCGTGATCCTCAAAGGCGACAACAGCGTCGGCGAATTCTATAGCGTGGCCCTGACCGCCGGAAAACAGCAGGCCGATACAGGAACCAAGATGGTTCATATTGGTAAAAACACCCGGAGCACCATCGTAAGCAAAGGAATCAGTGCCGGTAACGGACAGAACACGTACCGTGGCCTGGTTAAAATCAACGCGGGAGCCGACGGCGCACGAAACTATTCCGTGTGCGATTCTATGCTCATGGGCGATCGATGCGGGGCGCACACATTCCCCTATATCGAAGTCAAAAACAACACCGCCACCATGGAGCACGAAGCCACCACGGGCAAGATCGGAGAAGATCAACTCTTTTACCTGGCGCAACGCGGAATCAGCGAAGAGGATGCGGTCAACATGATCGTCAGTGGCTTCTGCAAAGACGTGTTCCGAGAACTACCGATGGAATTTGCCATCGAAGCGCAAAAACTTTTAGCGGTTAGCCTGGAACACTCGGTCGGCTAAAAAGTAGGCGATTCCTAGAATCGGGCAGGTCCAACCGAAGAAAGTTAGACTCTCTGCCCGATTCCATCCGCAATCATTTTTGCCGGGGCGTTGGCAATGGTTAAGAGAGCTAAAGCATGACGTAGCGAGTAGCGTAAAAGTTCGCTCTGGGGTGTATATTTTCATAAAAATTATTGTCTATGATAGAAACATCCTTTTGTATTGGGATGTTTTCGACATGAACAGTGATTTTTCGGATATCGGCTACCGATCTTGGCGCATGTTATTGGCAGCTCAGACCCAAACCGCACATGCTCTGCAACGTGAATTGAGGGCTTCAGGCCAGGTTCCGCTCGACGTTTACGACGTCCTTGCCACGCTTTACGAGGCCCCAGAACAGAAACTACGCATGAGCCAGTTGGCCGAGCGCATCTTGTTCAGTAGATCCGGGCTAACCCGCCTTGTTGATCGGCTTCAAGCGCGGGGATGGGTCGAACGCGAACCATGTTCAGACGACCGTCGCGGCTGGTTTACCAAACTCACCGAAAGCGGAAACCTCGTCCGTCAGCAGGCACACGCCCACTATGTGCCGGGCCTCGTTGCAAGCTGGAGCGAAGCTCTGAATGAGCGCGACCACGAAGCATTAATCGAACTGCTTGAAAAAGTCCAGTGTTACCGAAAGGACCGCAAGCTCGGTCGCATGCCTGAACACGTCGGCTAGCCGCTCCTATAACTTTTCGAACTTAAGGATTTCGCTGTTGATGCAGAATCGGAGGCCCGTCTTATCACGCGGGCCATCTTCAAACACGTGCCCTAAATGCCCGTCGCACCGCGCGCACAGGACTTCAACCCGATTCATTCCATAGCTCAGATCACTCTTGAGCCACACGTTTTCCGGATTAACCGGCTGGAAAAAGCTAGGCCAGCCCGTGCCCGATTCGAACTTGGTGTCGCTCTTAAACAGCGGAAGATCGCAGCCAATGCATTTATAGACCCCTTGGTCTTTATTACTCAAGTACCCACCACAAAAGGCCGCTTCGGTTCCTTTTGATCGCAGGATCCGATACTGTTCGGGAGTCAGCAGTTTTTGCCACTCTTCATCCGTTTTCATAACTTTGTCGACCCGGTCGGGAGGGGTCTGTCTAATTTCTATTCCACCGAGACTTGTTGGCATCTGTTTATTCTGATATACGGCAATTGCACCGATCGCGGCCACGATCCCCAAAACGCCGAACGCCGTGCTCATGCCCATAATCTGTTTGAACGAAAATTGGGTGCAAAGGGTTCGGAGTTGCGTCTAAAGGTTCAAGCACGGTTGATCCATGGGTGAAGTTTTCTTTTATGCTAACGCTGGGTCTCGCCGATCCCGGACCGAATTTGAGGGGGTGGAGATGCTACTCAACGAGGCTGGATTCGTTCTGACCGAAGCGGAACTGCTTTCTGACCATGCGGAACTAGATGCTCGCGTTCAGCACGCCGTTGAGCGCGGGGCCCAACTGGTTATCGTGGGCGGAGGAGATGGAACCCTTGGTGGTGTCGCGCGACATTTCGTGGGAAAATCCACGGTTTTTGCCACGCTTCCGCTGGGGACGGGCAACCAGTTTGCACGCGAAATCTCCATGCCGATTGATTTGCCGGCAGCGGTGGTCACTATCCGCGAAGGCCGGACCGCCAAAGTTGACCTGGGCATGTTGAATGGCCACAGCTTTCTCACCGTTTCGACCATCGGCATGACTACGATGATTGTGCGGAATCTGGGCACCAAACAGGTATTCGGGAAAGCCAGCTATATTCCTGCCGTCTACCAAGCTGCCCGCCGAACTAAACCCTTTAAAGTAGAGATAGAAGGGGTACGCGAACGGATCGTCCAAAACGATTGTATTCAAGTTGTGGTCAGCAACGGCCGAACCCACGGTGGGCCGTTCATCGCCTCGCCCGATGCCACCGTGACCGACGGCATGTTCGATGTGTATGCCGTGCCCCGCCTGCGCGCTCCCACCGCCCTCGCGGCCTTTGGCTACGCTTTAGTCGGTCGTCATGTTGAGTTCCAGGAGATTGACGCCATTAAAACCAGCCGGGCCAAAATACGGACCGAACCAAAGCTCCCGGTAGTCATTGATGGGGAAGAATCGTGGTTTGATGAAATCGAACTCGAACTGATTCCAGACGCCATCGAAGTGGTTGTGGGGCCGGAATTCCGAGCACCAGAAGAACGGATGGGTCGCCTCGATTTAGGACTCGACCCCGATCTGTCGGATTAAGGAACCAGACTCATCTGCCAGCGCGAGCCCGGATCGCGCAGGTCGGCGGCCGGGCGGCCAATAAGATAGCCCTGCACGTAATCGATTCCGCATCGATCAACCAGCGAAAGTTGGGATTCGGTTTCGATCCCTTCTGCCACCGTTAACGCGCCGATGGCGTGACAAAACTCGACAAGGCCGCGGATCACCGATTCGCGAGATTCAAGATTTTTGCATGCAAATAGCGAACGATCAAACTTAATGATGTCGGGGCGAAGCCGTTCGGCTACTTCAAGCGTGCTGTGACCCGCGCCAAAATCATCAAGTGCAATTCGTGCGCCCAAGGCCCGGATTTCAGTGGCGATGGCCTCCAGCGCATCTTCATCCGGGAACTGTTCGGCTTCGACAAACTCAAATATCACCTGATGCGGTTCGACTTGCGCAATCCGCGCGGCAAAGAGTGTTGAAGTCAGGCAATCGAATCCGTGACGAAAAATGGCCGGAGAGATGTTAATAAATAACGATTCGTGCGGATCAAGCACGCGGCTAAGATTGGTAAAGGCAGCCGATCGTGCAATTTCATCAAATGAAGGGAGTATGTCGATCTGACGGGCCGCCTCGATGAGTTGAAGACCAGATTTAAGTCCAGCCGGATCGAGTCCGCGTGCAAGAGCTTCGTAACCCACAACTCGGCAGGTTTTAAGACTGTAAATCGGCTGATAGTGACAAATGAGTCGGTCTTCATCAAGCAGAGCCTGTAGCCAATGGCCGGTCACTTGGCGATAAAAGTTATCCAGAGGCATCGAATGCCAGGGCTCTACTGGACGATAATCAGAATAAGGAACTGCGGAACAGGACTGGCGGTCTTCAACCGAGAGAGTGCCCACAAAATGGGCAAACTCGCTTTTCCACCCAAGACCCGTAAAGTGGAAAACACATGGGTTGGCGGCATCGGGCTGACCTACATCCAAACCCTTTGTCACGATATGAGGCCGATCACTCCAGACCGCAACCCCACTCCCAATTGTTTCCCAGTCGTACCGATCTTGCGCGCCTATGCAGTTTTCGCGCAAAGACAAATTTGAATCCTCCGTGCGCTGTCCCAGAGTGCCAGTGCACAAGTTCCGCTCAGGAATATACCAGTTTTCGGTTATTTTCCACAAGTTGTCCATATTTTTATGAAAAATTTACGGACAATACGTCCTGATGGCGCAACGTAGTCTGCCAATGGCTGGCTTTACTGCACTCCCAAGGACAGATTGAGTCCACGGGTACAATTGAGCTCGATAAACCCAGATCACCTGCGGGAATTTGGGTTTAGGAGATACTTCTTGCCGCAAAAAATCGATCCACCGGGCGGCGATCGCCAGCCGCTTAACAGCATTACTCGCGCCCTACTAGAAGGCGAAGTGATCGAGGCGGTTCGCCAAGTCTACGATCCGGAGCTTCCCGTTAATGTTTACGATCTGGGGCTTATTTACGGGCTAAGCGTCTCGCAAGATGCCGATGTTTCGATCACCATGACCCTAACCTCTCCGGCTTGTCCGGTGGCCGAAACCCTTCCCGTCGAAGTGGAAATGGCCGCCCGTGGGGTCGATGGCGTACGCGACGTAACCGTGGACGTAGTATGGGATCCTCCGTACACCCTGGAACGAATGCCCGAACATATCCGGCTGGAGCTTGGCCTCTTTTGACCAATCGATCATGAAGTTCAGCACCCAGGAAGAATATGGACTCCGATGCCTAGTTGCTATCGCCCAGCAAGAGAATAACTTCATGACCATTCCCGAACTCAGCGATCATGAAGGTCTGAGCGAATCTCACGTTGCCAAAATTCTTTCGATCCTCCGTAAAGCCGGATTCGTTAAATCCGCGCGAGGTCAGCTGGGCGGATACTCACTGGCTCGACACCCATCCGAACTCATCTTGCGCGACATCTTGGAAGCGTTAGGCGGTCGTCTGTACGGCGACGTTTTTTGTGAACGTCATACCGGCATCATGGAATCGTGCGTGCACGAAAACGATTGCACACTTCGCCCGCTTTGGAGCAGTTTGCAAACTGCAATTGATGGTGTCCTCGGCCGATACTCACTACAAGACCTTGTGGATCAGAGGATTGATCCGCCACCGATCCACCTGAGCTTGGGCCCTCGCACGGCAAACCCCCTAACAACGTTGAAATGAGCAATATGAACGATTTTCCGGTCGGTATCACCGAATCAGCCGCCGCGCAGATTCGAAGCCTCATCCGACGAAAAGGTGCGGCAAACTCGTTTCTCCGGATCGGTGTTAAAGGCGGTGGCTGTTCGGGTCTTGAGTACCTTTTTAAGCTTGACCAAGAACCACGTGAGAATGACCTCGTTTACGAAGGCGACGAGTTTGCGGTTCGTTGCGATCCAAAATCCGCTAAGTTCCTGCTCGGGTCAACCCTCGTGTTTACCGGCAATCTCATGGGCGGGGGTTTCGCATTCGAAAATCCGAATGCGGCCCGGTCGTGCGGATGTGGCACAAGTTTTACGCCAAAAAAGACTGGTTAGTCCTCTTTGCGCAACACCCAGCCGCCGATCCGGGCTTCATCAAGTTCGGGCTCCTCGTCCGCTTTGAGGTCTGGCTCTGACTCTGCATCAGCCACGTGCTCGTCTACAATTGGCGCGACCCAGTTCGCTTTCGGCGAATGCGGCAACAACGACCCTAAAACCCCGTTGATAAATGCCCCGGAATCCTTGCTTCCGTACCGCTTACCCAGGTCAACCGCCTGAGAAATTGTAACCTTGGGCGGCATTTCGGGGCGATGGAACAACTCCCAGACCGCGATCCGTAACACAAGCAGGTCAGAAATGGCAAGGCGATCGAGTTCCCAGCCCTTTGCAAGATAAGTGTCGAACGTAGCATCCAAGTCCCTACTATGCTCCGTTACCCCGGTCACGATTTGGCGGACAAACTCGGCCGTATCTTCGGCAAAGGTTTGCCGGTTGATCGCATCTAAAATCGCATCGTTAGGATCGGTTCGACCAACCTCTACACTGTAGAGGGCTTGGAACGCAGCATCCCGGGCGAGACGGCGACTACGACTGGGAGTTGGCGCCAGATCGGCGTCAGACAACCGCTTTCTCCTCTTGCAAGAAGCGGCCCACAAAGGATGTGCTTATCTCACCGGCAACATAAGCCGGATCGCGTACAAGACGACGCAAGAATTCGATATTTGTTTTGATCCCCTGGACATCGAATTCGTCGAGCGCAACCTGCAACCTTCGAACCGCCGCCTGGCGATCTTCGGCGGTCACGATGAGTTTGGCGATCATCGGATCGTAATACGGAGATATTTCAAAGCCGGCATAAACGTGAGTATCGAGACGCACACCTCGGAATCCGGGCGGATTCCACCGCGTGATGCGACCCGTACTGGGGGCAAAATCGTTATCCGGATCTTGCGCGGTCACGCGCGCTTCAATCGAGTGGCCGGTTAGGCGCACGTCGGCCTGATCGAAGTCCAGGGGTTCGCCCGCGGCTATTCGAATCTGCCACTTGACCAGATCAAGACCGCTGACTTGTTCGGTGACCGGGTGCTCGACCTGAATGCGCGTGTTCATCTCCAGGAAGTAGAAGTTCCCGGCACTATCAAGCAGAAACTCCACGGTTCCGGCATTGGTGTATCCCACCTGCGTGGCCACCCTTACCGCCGCTGCCCCCATCTCTTGCCGGAGCTTTTCATCAAGCACAGCGCACGGGGCTTCTTCAACAATCTTTTGATGACGCAAATTCTGAACGCTGCACTCTCGTTCCCCGATGTGCAGAACCTTTCCGTGCTCATCGGCCAGAATTTGGATCTCGACATGGCGGGGCTCGATCACGCACTTTTCCACAATCATCTCGCCACTGCCAAAGCTCGCTTGCGCTTCGGCCTGAGCGGTTTTAAACAAGTGCGCGAGCTGATCCACACTGTCGACCCGTCGGATTCCGCGACCGCCGCCACCGGCCACGGCTTTGAGCAAAACAGGGAATCCGATTTTTTCTGCCTGTTCGATCGCCTGCTCGACGGAAGGGACCGCGCCCGATGAGCCCGGCACAACGGGACAGTTCGACGCGATAGCTGCTTCTTTGGCTTTGGCTTTATCGCCCATCGCCTCGATTGCGCTAACCGACGGACCAATGAATCGAATGCCCATTGATTCCAGGGCAGCCGCAAATCGGGGACGTTCGCTAAAGTAGCCAAATCCCGGGTGAACCGCATCGGCTCCGGTAATTTCACACGCCATCAATACGTTGGCCAGATTCAAGTAGCTATCGGTATTCGATCCGGCGCCAATGCAGATCGCGCGATCGGCCAGCTGAACATGCCGGCTCTCTTGATCTGCTTGACTGTAGACGGCTATCGCCTCGATTCCGAGTTCGTGGCAAGCCCGAATAACGCGGCAGGCAATTTCGCCTCGATTAGCAATGAGAACGCGCTTAAACATCAGTACTGCTCATGCCCCTTGTGCTCGCACCATACGCGGCCCGATTCGGCATCGTACTGGTACGGCTCTTTTCCAACTGGGCACGAATAGAACTCGTTCCCCAGTCGTGTGTCTTCCAGCCGGGTCGGCTTAGTGCCGTCCACGGGGTCGGACTGAATCGTAATTGACTGCCGCAGCTGCCCTAAATAGTTCATGCACTTGGAATCTTTGGCTCGGTATACCGACTGACCGATCACCGTGTTTCCCTTTCCATCGGCCCGGGCCGACTGCTGGCCTTTGACACCTGGCCCAACGGCAAAGTAAAGCGTGGCAAGAATCACGATCGCCACCGCTGCAAGAATCCCCACCAAACTGTTGCCGCGTTGATTCATGACTGTTCGATCTCCAATATCGTTTGGCCGTATTCGACCGGCTCACCATTTTGGCAATGAACGGCGCTGATGGTTCCGCTGCAGGTTGCCACCAGTTCGTTGGCAATTCCAAGGGCAACGATTTCGGCAATAACATCGCCGGGCTCTACCGTTGATCCGACGGTGAGCTTATCGGGCAGTTCACGTAGATATCCGACATGTTCGGCAGTGATCGCCTTGAACTGCGGCCCGACGACCGCTTCGGGTTCCGTTTCCGGCGATTCCCACTCTTCGCCCCAGCTGAGCGCCTCTTCGCTCAGGGTGCCTTCGAACGTGCTATCCCCAGATTTGAGCTTAATCCGGCGGAATCCAGAATCACGGGCGATGGCAATCGCCTTTCTTATCGTTGCGGTATCGAGCGGGTCCATGCCAAGCAGATATCGCAGTGTACCGCTCGAACCTAACGGGCCGGGAAGTAAAATCGGTCCGTGCTCCGCCGCGCCATCTACCCCGGATCGTTCGATCCGCCCACTTACGGCCATCTTGACCTCATCCAACGAGGGGCCAAAATGTTCGATGAACTGGTCGTAGCCATCGGCGTGAACTCCGAAAAACAGCCCTACCTCGCGGTCGATGACCGGAGCACCGCCCTCGCTGAATGTTGCGCGAACATCTCGAATGTGCGGATTGAGCAGTTCGACGGACTTCTCGTGGACTTCGCGCGGAAAGAACAGTCGCGCGTGCTTCTTCGCGGACTCCGCGCCATCAGTGACTACGATAACGAGTTTCGGATCGCCTTGGCCAACCGGCGACTTGCGCCAGAAGTCGAAACCGTTTTTCTCATCGCAACTGAAGAGTTCAGCTTTTTGGCTTCATCGGTGGTGCGAGAAATTGCTCGGCTAGGCGGCGATTACGGACAGTTCGTACCGCCGCCGGTGGCTGAACTTATCCGAAAAAAACTGGAATCTGACTGAAGGACCGGTAGGAATGCGTGGGCCGCGAACCCTTAGCGACCCCTCGCGCGTGTTAAAATAAAGCACGGCTCTGGCCGCAATCCTATCATTATGTCCATCCGCAAAGATTATTCGATCGACGTCCTGCGATTGTTGGACAATCTGCGCAAGGAAATTTCGGGGAGCAAAAATTTCGCCAAGATCGTTTTTGGCCTGAATAAAGACGACCTCTGCTTCCAAATCGATCAGATTCGGGCGTCAATGCCGCGGGAACTCAAAGATGCCGCAAGCCTCACGCGCGAAACCGAGCGCATGCTCACCGATGCGCAAGAAGAAGCCCGCGCCACCTTGGCCAGCGCAGAGATGGAAGCAGCCCAGTTGATCCGCGATGCCGAAGAAAAAGCCGCTAATCTCGTTCAGCAAGCCCAGCTGGAACAAAATCGCATGGTGAGCGAAGACGAAGTGCTCCGCATTGCCAAAGCCCAGGCCGAAGAGCTTCGCAGGAACGCCGAAAAGTACGCCCGAGAAATGCAACGGGGTGCCGATCGATACGCGCTGAATACGCTCGAAGAACTGGAAGCCAAAATCGGACGCGTACTTGGCGAAGTGGAACGAGGCAAACGTGAACTTCCGCAACAGACCGCACCCTTGCATGCGGTGGTCGAAACCGATCGCGAAAGCGTTAACGCCTAAATTCCGATGGATCTTCGTTCGCCCGCCGCATTTCTGCTGGTTGGCCTTGGCGGAGCGATAGGCTCAGTACTGCGATTTGCAATCGGACACTATTATGTGGCCCGGGCGGCAAACCCGTTTCTTACCGTCTTCACCGTCAACATGGCCGGGAGTCTCCTCATCGGAATGGTGGCGGGCAAAATTCACCGAGAACACCCGATGTATCTGCTGACGGCCATCGGCATACTCGGCGGATTCACAACGTTCTCAAGCTTTTCACTCGATCTCTTTGCGATGATCCGCCAAAACATGATTGGCCAAGCCCTTCTCTACGGACTTGGCCAAATGGTGCTCGGCGTGGTTGCCGCCGCCATCGGATTCTGGGCGGTCGGCGGACGTTGATCTACAGCTGATAGATTTCGGTGTATTTTTGCCGAATCCGATTGAGGTAGGGAGTGGCATCTAACCCGCCGCCGGTCACCCGACGCAGCAGTTCTTGCGGTTGGTACTTCTTTCCATGCCGGTAGATGTTCGATTCCAGCCATTCCAGAATCGGAGCGAAGTTGCCCGATTCCATAAGCGCGTTCACATCGCCCAGATCTTTTTCGAGCACTTCCCACACCTGGTAGCTCAGAATGTTGCCCATCGAATAAGTGGGGAAATATCCGAGCATCCCGCCGCTCCAGTGGACATCTTGCAAACATCCGCGGCGGTCATCCGGAGGAGTGATTCCCAGATACTTTTCGTACCGAGCATTCCATTCCGCTGGAACATCCTTTATGGCAATGCTGCCATCGAGCATGCCGGTTTCCATTTCGAAGCGGACCAGCACATGCAAGTTGTATGTCACCTCATCGGCTTCTACGCGGATAAAGCTGGGCTCTGATTTGTTGACACTTCGGTAGAACGTATCTAGATCGACTGACTGCAGTTCCGGAAAGGTGGATTGCAGATCGGGGTAGAAGAACTTCCAAAAAGCCTTGCTACGCCCGACGATGTTTTCCCAAGTTCGGGATTGGCTCTCGTGCCAGCCTAGACTGACTCCACCCGCCAACGGAGTTCGATCCCAGGCATCCGGTGAACCTTGTTCGTAAAGACCGTGGCCGGCTTCGTGCAAACTTCCGAAGATCGCGCTCGGCAAGTAGTCCAGATACCTCGTCGTAAGACGGACATCTTTTACGCTAAAGCCCGTGCAGAATGGATGCGGAGCCACATCCAAACGACCTCGATTCAACCGGAATCCAATCGCATTGATCAGCTTCAGACTAAATTCGCGTTGCCGATCCTCATCCCAGGTTCCATAAAGAAACTTGTCATCAGGTTGGTTCGGCGATTCCTTGATTTGGGCTACGAGGTCAGAAATCGGCTCGCGGATTGAACCGAACATATCATCCCAAAACTTTTTGCTTGCGCCTTCTTCATACTGGTCAGTCAACGCATCGTAAGGGTGATCCTCGTAGCCGAGGCATTCAGCAATTTTGCGGCTTAAATCGACCGTTCGTTCTAAAATAGGTTGGAACGCCTTAAAATCGCTATCCGCGCGGGCTTTAGCCCAAACTTCGTGCCCTTGCGTGGAAAGTCGAGCTCGTTCGGCAACAAGATCGCCAGGCAACTTGGTTTCGATTTCAAAGTCTCGTTCAACTACGCGCAGCAGAGCAGCCTCGTCAGACTCTTCTGCAACACCCGAGGTCTTGGCGTTATCGATTGCTCGACGTGTTTCGTCGCTGGTGAAAAGGGCGTGGGCTCGCTCGCTGAGGATCGCAACGTGTTCGGCGCGGGCATCGGCTCCGCCGGACGGCATGTACGTTTGCTGATCCCAATCCATGAGGGCGACGGCCATGTTGAGCGCGTCGACCTCATAGAGCTTGGATTTAAGTTCGTCAATAGGCGATGGCATGCGCTTTAGCATACCGGTGCCGCGAAGTTAGCCAGAGACTCGGGTGCCAGAAAAGAGGCGCCGTCGACCCGATTCTTCGGGCTCGGACTTCTTGGCCGATCGACCAGAGCTATCGGACTTACGATCTGACTTGGAATCCTTCGTTTCTTTGGCGACCTGTTCCTTAGCTTCATCGACGGCAGTTTCGCCGGCGGCTGACTTCTTGCTCTTAGCGGAGGAGGGCCGCTTCGCGTCTGCCTCGCTTTTGGCTTCATCGACGGTGGTTTCTTTGACGGGTTGAAGTTCGCCCAAGAACGCCGACCACATCCACGTCGCCTTATCGTGCACCTGCAGACGTGCGATCAAGAGGTCTTCAGTGGCATCGTCATCTAGGTCATCGATCGCATCGATCGCTTCGCGCAGCGAAGCCGACATCGCGCGGTGTGCCTTCACCAGTTCGCGCACCATGTCTTCGTCCGTAGTGCCCTTGACTCCGTCGGTGAGACGAGTGATCTGGGAAAACTCCTTCAGCGAACCCGGTGAAACGTATCCGAGAGCCCGTATCCGTTCGGCAATCTCATCAATCGCGGCAAACAGTTCGTTGTACTGCTGTTCGGTCAGGGTGTGAATACCCACAAACCCGCGCCCCGAGACGTTCCAGTGGACACTTTGGGTTTTGAGCAGCAAGACGTAAGAATCGGCCAGAACTTGGCCCAGAATTTTGGCGGCATCGTTTGAGTTCATGAGGTGGTCCAAGTCTACTCTACGACTTCGATCCGCCGGGCGTGGCGATGCGGACCTTTCGACGAGGAGGGTTAGATCGCTTCTAGATCTTGCTCACGAACGAGCAGAACGTAGTTCGGAGTGAAGTTCAGTTCGTCTTTGCTAAGAAGCTTTTTGACTTCTTCCGAAACGTTTTCATCAAACCGATCTTGCAGGCGTTTGGAAGCCACTTTGTGAACATCAGTCGGAATTTCGCCCAAAGTCTCGAGATCGATCGTCACCGCAACTTCGTTCTTACCGTAGTAGTTTGAGACAGTTCCCGTAAGGCCCTGCATATGTTCAAAGAACTTATGGATCGCTCGGTCTTCATCCGTCACTGGACGGGTTTTAATGCGCACACGATCGCCTTCCGTTAGGTTGGGCATGACTTAATTTTACCTCTGATCGCCACGGCCGTTCTTGCCAAGTGAGATCCGCTCAAGAAATTGGAGCAGGTATTCCACCTCTTCGGTCGATGGCACTTCGCGGCGCACAATATCCATTGCGTTTCTCAGTGTGAGCTTGCTCTTGAAAAGCAACTTGCACGCCTTGTGCAAGGCCATGCGAGCTTCGGACCGGATTCCCAGTCGGCGGAGTCCCACCGCATTGATATCGTAAACCTTTTGATCGGCACCTTCTACAATCATAAATGGCGGCACATCGCGGACAATGCGAGACATTCCTCCGACCATGGCAAGTTTTCCGATCCGGACAAACTGGTGAACCCCTACCATTCCGCCGATCGTGGCCCTTTCTTCCACGGTGACATGGCCGCTGATGCCGACATTGTTGGTAATCGTGACATCGGTGGTGATATTGCAGTTGTGGCCAATGTGTGCAAAGGCCATGATGTAGTTGCGGTCGCCGACCACGGTTTTGCCACCGGCTCCGGTGGCCCGATGGATCGTGACGTACTCGCCGATGTAGTTATCGTCCCCGATTTCCAGGTAGGTTTCTTCGCCCTGATACTTTCGGTCTTGCGGATCGCCCCCCACGATTGCGCCTTGGGATACCCGGTTCCGCTCGCCGAGCACCACATTACTTTTAACCGTGGCATGGCTTCCGATCAAGCAATCGGCTCCGATGGTCGCGTTCCCTTCGATCACCGTGAAGGGCCCAACTTCGACGGAATCCGCCAGTTGGGCCTGCGCGCTCACGATCGCGGTGGGGTGAATAAGGGGCAACTAAGATTCCTTGGCGAGGAGCTTAAACATCATTTCCATCTCAGCCGCAACTTGACCTTCCACAGTTGCACGGCCGCGGATTTTGCCGACCGTTCCTTTAAGGCTGACCAGTTCGATTTCCAATCGCATGGAATCGCCCGGAACCACTTGCCGGCGGAACTTGACTTTGTCGATCGATCCAATCACGGGGACAAGACCGTTGAACTTCGGATCGGTCAAAAGGATCACTGCTCCAGCTTGCGCCATGGATTCGACGATTAACACGCCGGGCATGATCGGCAATCCGGGATAATGGCCCTGAAAAAAGGGCTCATTGATTGTCACATTCTTGAGTCCGACGCAACGCTTTCCGGGCTCCACCTCCAAAATCCGGTCCACCAGCAGAATGGGATACCGGTGGGGCAGAAACTGAAGGATCTCTTGAATCTCCATTGGGGCCAAAACAGGTTGATTATGTCAGGTTCGCAACTGGTCAACGCGCAAACTACACGGTCACGACCTGGATCAGGTTGGTGTTACCCGGCTGACCCACCGGAACCCCGGCGGTCACCACCACTTGATCCCCCACCTTTATCAACTTGCGTCGAAGAAAGGCATTCACCGTCGTGCGGATCGCATCATCGGTATTCAGCGGGGCATCGACAACCAAGGCCTGGACCCCCCGCACGACGCTGAGCTGACGCTGAACGCGCTCGTTCCAGCACGCCACATAGATCGGCTGTGTGGGTCGATATTTACTCACCATCCGCGGAGTCATTCCGCTGGCACTGGTGGTCAGAATGGCACGTGCCCGCAAGCCGTTGGCGATCTTGACCGCCGACGCTGCCACCACGTCGGTGGCGTGGAGCCCTCCGTCTTCCAGCCGTAGCCCCCGAACTTCATGTTCGGTGGCGGTGGCAATCTTGGCCATAATGCGAACCGATTCGATCGGGTAAGCCCCGGTCGCCGTTTCTCCGCTAAGCATTACGGCGTCGGTCCCGTCGAGGATCGCATTGGCGACGTCCGAAGCTTCCGCCCGAGTGGGCCGCGAAGCGGAAACCATGCTCTCCAGCATTTGGGTTGCGGTTATCACCGGAGTCGCGGTGGCATTGCACTTGGCGATAATCCGCTTTTGGGCCGCCGGAACGTCTTCGATTTCCATCTGAAGCCCTAAATCGCCCCGCGCGACCATCACCACATCACTCATGCCCACAATCGCGTCGATATCACGCAGGGCTTCGCGCGTTTCGATTTTGCTTACAAGTTTTACACTCGGATCGAGCCGATTGACAATTTCCCGGAGCTCGCGGAGATCAGCACTGCTTCGGACATAGCTCAAGGCGATGTAATCGCAGCCCGCTTCGATAGCCGTGGGAATATCAGTAAGGTCTTTGGCCGTCAACGCCGGGATATCAAAACTCCGGCCGACAATTGTTACTCCCTGCTTAGTCTTAACCGTTCCACCCGCCACAACCCGAGCTTCGTACTTATCGCCCTCCCCGGAAACGAGCTTGAGCTCGCACTGGCCATCGCCCAACAAAACTCGGTCGCCCTTGCGCATACTGTGCACGAGCTCAGCCGATCCCACGGGAAGCTCGACATCGGCCAAGCCGATCGTGGTGATCTCTCCGGTCTGAAAGGTACGGACATCGCCTTCAAGAACCCCGAGCCGGGTTTTAGGGCCCTGCAGATCGGCCATGATTCCGACCGGGCCGAGATCGGGGGTGAGCTCTTTGATGAATCCGATGGCGCGGCGTTTGCTTTCCCAATCCCCGTGGCTGCAGTTCAGCCGGGCTAGATTCATTCCTTCGCGGATCAGGGCCGCGACCCGCTCACGAGACTCCACGGCGGGACCCAGAGTGCAGACAATTTTGGTGTGGCGCATATTGTGCGGAAGTTCCGACCGACGCGTCGGCTACTCCGCCTTTACGATTCTATTCCAGTGCATCGACTGAACGCGCGATATATCCCGAAACTGAGCGAACACAATTGCCGATTTTCCCCGGTTCATCGTGGCAACAACGATGGCCGGAAGGGTGATTAAGCGATCCTCTTCCGGAACTTCTAACTCCAACTGCTCACCTTGTGTGCACGAGCGCGATGATTCAAAGGCTAGTCCGTTGGGTCCGGCGGCGAATAACCTAGCGGTGCTCCGCGCAAATTGAGATCGAACTTTGAGTTCAAACTTGCTCACGGCAAAATCTATCGTCGTGCCGAGACGAATTCGCTTGGGCTCCGCGTCGAGGGTCAAGCAGTACAGACCATCTTCATCGATCCCGCCGATCGCGCGGAACATGTAGTAGCTTTCTGCCACAAAGCATTCGCCCACCACCTCCCCGGGTTCGGGGGACGGACCATCTGGCCAACACGAGGCGACATTGCCATCGCTATCACCCAACTTGGCAAAATGGGTGTGACCCGTTTGAACACACGTCAAGCGGATCCTCTTCCCCCGGGCAAACTGCAACATAAAAAAGTTCTCCGCCCCATTCTAAGTTTTTGGGACTGGCCTTGGCAAGATACCCCGAATGATTTGGGTAAGAAAACTTGAAAAAATTGGCAATCGAACCGACGTCGGCCGTTTACGAGCGTCTTATCGGCTAGGATTAACCCATGAAGACCGCCCTCGTCACCGCCGTTTGCTCCCTAGCCATTGCCGGAATCGGTATCGCCCCGCAGGAGGCACCGCCCAAAACTCCGCAACCGAACCCAACCACCGCATCCCAAACCATCACTTCAATCACCGATGCGGAGCTTCGGGATATCCTTGCATCTGTGCCCTTCACCGGATCGGTGACGATCCGCGAAGAAAAAGATAACGAAGGTCTGACCGCGTTCTACGTCTACGAAGGCGAGGCGATCCTTCTTGCCCTCTACCAATACACCGATCAACCGGGCGGCCCGGTCACTAGCCTCGGAGTCAGCGTCGGCAATCGTCTCAGCCGCGTGGCCGATCTGCGACGCATCAACGAATGGAACTCCAACAACCGATACGTTAAAGCGTATGTGGACCGCGAAGGCGATGCAATGCTATCCGCCGATCTCCTTCTGAGCCCCGGCGTCACCAAACTTACAATCCGCGAATGGATTCGCATGTTCGGCAGTTTCAGTCACGAATTTACGACTTTCCTAAAGTCGTAATGCTCCGATCTCGTAAACGCCGGGCCACATCCCAGGCCCGGCCGATATCCGCTACGATCAAGGAATATCCCCCATCAGAATTTGCCCGTTGGTTCCGCATCACATAAGCCGGATGCAGGGTCGCTAGAATAGCTTCCGCTAGGTCACTCTGAAACAATCGGCCCCGTTCCACCGTGATCTTAAAATCGCGCCGGATCAGGTTTTTCGCACTTGGCGCGCCGATGCACAACACAACTTCAGCGCGAAGCAGTGCGAGTTGCGGAATGAGCCATTGGCGACACGTCTGGACTTCGAGCGGAGTGGGCGGGCGATTGCGAGGTTTTCCGGTAGACCAGTCCGCCGCTCGACATTTGACGGTATTGCAAATGAATACATCGTCCCGAGTCAGGCCGTTGTCGGCGAGAGCGCGGTCGAGCATTTGCCCGCTGCGACCCACGAACGGACGACCGGTGCGATCTTCTTCATCGCCCGGACCTTCGCCCACCAGAACCAGCGGAGCATTCGGGTTGCCTTCACCAAACACGACGGTTCGTCGCCGTTCAGCCAGCGAACAGGCTGCGCAGGTCGAACACGAGAGCCGCAGTTCTTCGAGCGTGATCTCGCTCATGCCATGCCTTCGGATTCGATAATTTCACGCAGCAATCGATACGATTCATCGAGAGCCTGCGGAATCACGCGTACCTCGCCCACCGTGGTCATAAAATTGGTATCCCCCGACCAGCGCGGAACAATGTGCCAATGAATATGGGTCGGAATCCCAGCTCCTCCGGCAGAACCTAAATTTATTCCGATATTGAAGCCATCCGGACTGAATCCTTTTCGGAGCCAGCGCACGCAATCGCGCACGAGCTGATTAATTTCCAATAGCTCGTCGTCGGTCAAATCTTCCGGATCGGCAGTCTGCCTGAAAGGTGCCACCATCAGATGGCCGCTCGTGTACGGGAACCGGTTGAATATCACAAATGCTGTTCGACCTCGGTGCAGAATCAGGTTTTTTTCGTCATCATCTTGCAACGGAAGTTCCAAAAAAATATCCCCGGGGGAGCCCGCAGATGCGGATCTGATGTATTCGAACCGCCAAGGCGCCCAAAGCTGCTGCGAAGACATACCCATGATTATGATTCGGCTCGTTGCCAGGCGAGCCGAATTGGGGCACCCCTCGAATATAATGGCGATCAGTGTCGCCCTGGTACGCCTTCACTTCGGGATTCGTCCGCAACTTTTTCTTTCGGCTCTGGGGCGGGGTCCGAGTTATCGGCGGGGAAAAAGTTCCACCAGAAGGTGCGCTCATCGTCACGCCCATCCACATCAGCTACCTTGATCCACCGTTGATGGGATGTTTCTTTCCGCGCCAGCTTCGATTTATGGCCAAGAAAGAGCTGTTCAAAGGATTCTTGGGCTGGTTTCTACCCTCGGTTGGAGGATTTCCGGTAAGCCGAGGCGACGGCGACACCGCCGCGATCCGATTGGCCATGTCTCTGCTTGAGCAAGGCGATGCTTTGCTGATGTTCCCTGAAGGCACGCGCGGAGACGGAGTCCATTTGGGTGAAATCCAGCCCGGAGTGGCGATGCTCGCCAAGCGATCAGGTGCGGCAATCGTTCCGGTAGGGATCGATGGCACCCAGCGCATGCTTCCGAAATCGGCCAAGTTTCCCAAACGGGCGCGATGCACCATGGTGATTGGCGATCCGATCCGGTACGAAGATTTTGCTCACTTACCAGACCGAGAAGCGCGGACCGCATTGCTCAATACCCTACAAACCAGACTGATCGAATCCGCCCGTGCGGCCGGACTAAACCTCAAGCTCAAAATCGACGCGCAAAACTAAAGCCGATCATTGGTTCGTCTTGGCGGAACAAGAAGCGAAGCATCGCCCCGTCAAACGGCGTGACTTCCAGCCCCGCACTGATCCTATAGGTGTCATGCTCGCCGACCACACGGAAATTCTTAGAGAACGGGAGCGCAAAGTTCACGAAAAGAAATCCTTGTTCGCGCGAACTGAAACCAAGCGTGAAAATCGTGGGCACATCTTGGTTGTGCTCTCCGACATTGCCAAAGTAGTAGGTGGTGGCCAAGTACACGTTTCGACCATCCTGTGTGTTGTTGGCAAAATCTTGCACGCCTACGCTGATGCCCGGCGAAATATCGGTGATAGGAGCGATCAGATTGAACGCGGCCGATCCGGCCAGGTGGATTCGATCCGAATCAAAGCTCTCACCGTAGAGTTCGAGTTCGAGCTGCGTGGTGAGGCCAAAGCTGAGCATGCCAAAGGCAACATCACGGCTGGGAATCGATAGCAGATCGAATTTAAACGCATTAAACGGCGTTTTTTTGCCCATCGGCGTAAAGATCAATCGGTCTGCCGAAGCGATACCTACGCTGAGTAGCAACGCGGCGCAAATTCCCGTACGGAGGTTCCTCATATGCGGCTCCCTCGGGCGACAAGTCGGTTCAATGTGGCTTCCATAATCTCGGCGGTTTGCGCGCTCACCGTATAGACGAGTGCCTCGCGATAAACGCGTTGCGCATCGTGTTCCATTGAGTTTGCCCGACCGGAGCTACACGTGACCGCCGCATGGCCGCACCGAACCGCCAAATCGATGGCCCATGCTCGCGTTGCCAAGCGATCGGCCACGTTTTCAGTGCCCGCAGAAATCAGTTCACGGCATTCTATAAGTTCCGTGTCCAGCCGCTCCCAAGCATGGCGGATGAATTGCGACTTCTTCTGTTGATACACCCGATCGACCACATCAAGTCCCGCGCGAGCGCATCCGAGCGCAAACCACGCCTGCAAAACCACATTGAGCATATCATTGCGTTCGATCCAACCTTGTGGTTGAATAAATGCAACTTCGGACTCTGGCAAAAGATATTTGTTGAAAGTCGCTGACATCGTGCGCGGGGTTTCCATCGCCGCCAACCGCATTGGACCTTCATAGCGGATCGTCTCCTCGGCGGTGTCCGTAAAGGGCACGAGTCCAAAAACAGCCTCGCCTGAAGGCAGTGACGCTCCGATTAAAAGTTTTTCAAAAAATTGGTGACCGGTTGCCCAGGGTGCGGCACCTTCGATTCGATACCCCCCTGATTCAGGCGTAGCTCGCAAGATCGGCGGCCCCGGGCGACGGAGCTGGCTAAACCCGATCCCAACCAGAAGCTCGTCGGCCATTCGCGGCAAATACCGAAGTTTAAATTCTTCCGGCGCATACTGGGAAATCATGCGGACCGCAGATTGGTGTTGAGTTTGTAGAAAGGCTAATGCGCCACTGGCGCGGGCCGCTTCTTCCTGAAAGGCGCGGAAGTCGGTTTCATTGAGATTGGGACCGCCGTATTCAGTGGGGCGCCGCAACGCCATGAGTTTCCGCTCCCGCAATCCATTCAAGGCTTTCCCGAGAGCAGATTCCGACTGGTCAATTTGGTTTGCTTGAGGCGCAATCGTTTCCCGCAGGAACGCCACCGCTTCTGTGAGCACCTTGTTGCGCGGGTTTTCCATCGCTTCTTGTTTTACGCTGCAATCGCCCTGGAATCTTTACACCTTTTGGTTAGGGTCCAAGACATCACTTCCCTCAAGTGGTGAAGATCACAATGAGTGTAACATCGAACCATGTTCATAACACTGGAAGGACCCGAAGGGGCAGGAAAATCGACCGCCATTCAAGGGCTTGTCAAAAAACTCGGCACCAAGCACGAAGTGATTGCCACCCGCGAACCCGGTGGGAGTGAGCTCGGCGGGCGGATTCGCACTATGCTGCTGGAGGAAGGCGACATCAGCCCCGAAGAGGAACTGTTCCTATTCTTGGCCGATCGAGCGGCGCATGTCCGGAATGTCATCCGCCCTGCACTCGATCGTGGTGCGATTGTGATTTGCGACCGCCATGCCGATTCCACCGTGGCCTACCAAGGGTACGGGCGGGGGATGGAACTAGCATTTATCCGCAAAGCCAATGAGATCGCCACGCGCGGATTGCGACCCGAACTAATTCTGCTTTTTGACCTTCCGGTGGAAGTCGGTCTTGCTCGATTAGAAGACACGGACCGTCTTGACCGGGAACCGACAGAGTTTCATGCCCGAGTACGGCAAGGATTTCTCACGGAGTTGGAACGTGAGCCCATGCGGTGGCTAAAAATAAATGCCGCCCAGGATCCGGCAAGAGTTTTGCAGGATGCCTGGACGGCAATCGATTCGCGCTTGAATCCTTAGGGGAAGATCCCGCGCATCAGAGTGGCTTCGGCCACGCGCTGAACGCCAATAATCATAGCGGCGGTGCGCATATCGGTGTTGTGTTGGCGCATGGTGTGAGCCACCGACCCGTAAGCGGAGCGCATAATGCGGGCCAGCCGCTCGTTAACCTGCGCTTCTTCCCAGAAGAAGTTTTGCAAGTCTTGCACCCATTCAAAGTACGAACATACAACCCCGCCCGCGTTGGCGAGAATGTCGGGGACAACGGCGATTCCTTTATCGAAAAGAATCTTGTCCGCTTCCAGGGTGGTCGGACCATTGGCTCCTTCCACCACGATCTTGGCTTGAACCGCATCGGCGTTTTCGGCCGTGATTTGGGCTTGGATAGCGGCGGGAATAAGGATGTCGCACTTAAGAGCCAAAAGTTCGGCGTTGCTGATCTTTTCGCAATCCTTGTAGTTTTGAATCCCGCCTTCCACGCCGATGTATTTTTCCGCGAGTTCTCGGGCCGGGAGTCCGTTGGGGTTGTAGATCGCGCCGGTGGCATCGCTGACCCCGATCACTTTCGCTCCATGTTCTTCGGCCAATTTAGCCGCAACCGATCCGACATTGCCGAATCCTTGCACTACGACCTCGGTGCCTTCGAAGTTCATGTTGTGGCTATGGCACGCTTCAATTGCCGAGACAATGACCCCGCGACCCGTAGCCTCAGTTCGGCCTTCCGACCCGCCAAGGGGCAGAGGTTTACCGGTCACGACGCCGGGGACCGTATATCCCTTTTGCATGGAGATGGTATCCATGAACCAACCCATAACTTTAGCGTTGGTTCCCACGTCCGGCGCGGGGATATCGGTTTGATCCCCGACGATAATGTTGATTTCAGTAGCGAATCGGCGAGTGAGCTTTTCGAGCTCACGGTTGCTCAGGTGCTTGACGTTACACTTAACTCCGCCTTTGGCTCCGCCGTAAGGAATGTTAACGACTGCACACTTCCAGGTCATCCACATGGCGAGGGCCGTGGTTTCGCCAAGATCAACGTCGGGGTGGTAACGGATTCCGCCTTTGGTGGGGCCGCGTGTTTGGTTGTGCTGAACCCGATAACCCTCAAACACCTGGACTTCTCCGCTATCAAGCAAAACGGGGAAGTTCACCACCACAGACCGCTTCGGCCGCGCTAAAACTTCAACCAGACCATCGTCGAGGTCGAGATAGCGGGCAGCTTCTTCTAACTGCTTGCGGGCCATTGACTGGACGTCGTAATCGCTCATCTAATTTAGACCACCTTGGGGCGGAACAGTCGACGAACCAGTGCAAAAACCGGAAAGGCCACCACACCGTTGTAGACTGCCGAAAGAATTGTAGCCAATAGTGCCGGACCTACAGCGGTCGGAGGGGCTATAAGGAACAGGACCAGCTTCGCCAGGAAAGATCCGGCGGCCACCCATAACGCACCGGAGAGCACGGAAAGCTCACTCTCTGACCGCATCCCGAGCGCGAACCCGGCTAACGTCCGCGAGATCGCGTAGTGCGCAAGAGTCGCTCCGGAAAGTCCGCCCGTCAAAAGCCCGGAAAGGAATCCCAGGCCCGCACCCGCCGCCGGTCGCGAAAGAAGCGCAAAGCTCAAGAACACGATAATCGGCAGATCGGCCTGAGCACCAAAGATCGTGTAGCGATTTAGTGCGCCTTCTTGAACCACGGTGGCCAGTAATACACCACCGACCGCAATCATTCCCGGAAACGGCTGCCTCATAGAAGAATGGACACCTCTTTGCTCATTCCGATCCGGCTACTCGGCACAATGAAAGCGCGTCGAACCCCGTATTCCCGATCGTTGTAGTATTCGCTAACAATTCCGATCCGCAGGCCACGCGGAATAAATTCCGAATATCCAGTGGTGATTACTTCCGTCCCCGGCGGAACTTCCACATTATCGAATACATCCATCACCAGCAGATCGCTTTTTTCGCCTTTAACAAGACCCGGAACGGGGCTGGATAGGAGGGCAACTCCTCCAATCCGCAGGCCCGATGAAGTCAGGAGCGTGGCCTGGCACGATGATTCTGAAACCGTGCTGACGAGGGCCAGAATCCCTTCCGGCGTGACGACGGGAACGTTGGCACGAACGCCGTGTTTCGATCCGCGGTTGAGCGTAATCCGGTTATCGTAGGGCACGTAGTGGACAATATCGGCCGCAAGACGCTTGCGACCGTGGGTATCGAGTTTCAGCTGCTGCCGTAGCCGGGAATTTTGGCGTTCAAGCCGTTCGGCTGAAGAGAGATACACTTCTGCCGCCCTGACTTGAGCGCGGAGCCGAGCATTTTCTTCTCGCAGGTATTCCGCGGATCGAACGCCCTGCCAGAAGTAGTCGATCCGCCCCATGCTGTGATTCAACCGGGCTACGTGATCAAGGAGCAGAATTTGAGTTCCTTGCGAGACAGGATCAAGTTGGCCCTGGTCCCGCATCCGATTTTGCAGGGTGCCAAGTCCAATGCCAAGCGCGATCAGGACAGCGAGCCAAATCCAGTCGCGACGGAGGGTGCCATCTAACCTCTCGATGCTTTCTCCAGCATGCGCCGAATCGATGGATTTTCGTTCAGCATATCGAGCATACGTCCTGTGCCGATTGCAACGCAAGAGAGCGGATCCTTGGCAATTAGCACGGGCATTCCGGTTTCTTGCGAAAGCAACTGATCCAGCCCCCGAATCAACGCGCCGCCTCCGGCGATCACGATCCCGTTATTCATGCAGTCTGCGGCCAATTCGGGCGGAGTGGCTTCCAGAGTGAGCTTGACCGCTTCCACGATTTCCTGGATCGGTTCGCGGATAGCATCCCGAATTTCAACGCTGCTAATGTCGGCACTGCGCGGCAGTCCGCTGATAAGATCGCGACCTTTCACCGTCATGTACATTTCGGTTTCCAGTGGATAGGCCGATCCGATTTCGATCTTCACCTGTTCGGCAGTGCGTTCGCCAATAAACAGGTTGTATGCCCGGCGAACGTAAGCGGCGATTGCTTCATCAATTTCGTCACCTGCGGTACGAATGCTCCGGCTGTGGACGATCCCCGCAAGCGAAATTACGGCAACTTCTGTGGTTCCGCCCCCGATATCTACGATCATGCTGCCAATAGGCTCGGCAATCGGAAGACCGGCACCGATCGCGGCAGCCATCGGTTCTTCGATCACGTAGCTGGTGTGCGCGCCGGCCTTACGGCAGGCATCGAGGACGGCATCGCGTTCAACTTCCGTAATTCCGCTAGGAATTCCGACCACCACCGTTGTGTGGAGGCTGAAGCCGCGCTTGGCGCGTTGGATGAAGTCCTTGATCATCGCCAGTGTGTGATCAAAATCGGCGATGACGCCATCGCGCAGTGGTCGGATGGCGACAATGTTGGCCGGAGTTCGGCCAAGCATCCGCTTTGCTTCTTCGCCTACGGCGAGGGGTTCGTTAGTATCACGATTGATCGCGACAACGCTGGGTTCACGAATAATAACCCCTCGTCCGGCCAAGTGGACGAGGGTGTTGGCGGTACCAAGGTCAATTCCGATGTCGCGCCGGAACCGGGCAAGAAACGACCTCAGCCAATTCTGCGCGAACTCCTGAGACACTAACCCGAGTGTAGCCGAGTTAATGAATATTAGGTTGCGACTATCCGGCTTGGCGACAGGATTTAGGCGGTTTAGCCGCCGCCCGCACTTTCGCTGGCGATTTGGCGCGGACCACCGCCGCCGCCTGGACGAGCTCCGCCACCGGCCGCCGTTCGACCGCCGCCAGCGGCACCCGCACCACCACCGAAGGCGCTGCTGCCGCCCGATCCCGCATTAGGCAGGGAGTTGGCAAACACCACTGCGCCTTCGGCGGGTTGGACGTCGTTCACCGGAACGGGTTGCGGCGGAGTCAGCACCACCGGCTTGCGTGCGCCGAGCGCAAACGCCAGCGTAAAACCGATCATAAACACGACGGCAACGATGACGATAATCAGATTGGTCTGGTCTTTCAACTGCAAACTCCGAATTTCGTGCTCATTCTAGCACGGAATCACTTGCTGTTTAGATGCACGAAGTTCATCGCAGGGTAACACCTTAGTGTCGGAAATGCCGTACACCGGTAAACGCCATCGCAACGCCAAGTTCATTAGCGCGGCGGATGACGTCGGAATCCTTCTTGCTACCGCCCGGCTGCACAACCGCCTTAATCCCGGCGGCGGCCAACGTTTCGATACTATCAGGAAACGGGAAGAACGCATCGCTGGCTAGTGCGCATTCGTGAGCAAACTCACCCGCTTGTTCGATTGCCAGCCGCACCGACTGAACCCGATTCATCTGACCCGCTCCGATCCCGCGTAGCGTATCGGCCGTGGCGAGCACAATTCCATTGCTCTTCACATGCGGAACAATTCGCCAGGCCATCTGCATCGCTTTCAGTTCCACATCGGTGGGCTGGCGGTCGGTCACGAATTCCCATGCCGCCCCCGGATCGGCATCCGCCGACTGGACGAGTACTCCCCCACTCACCGACCGAATCAGGAATCCTTCCGGCACGACTCTCGGGACTGAGAGGAGTCGCACGTTCTGACCCCAGCCCGCGCGATCCCTGAAGATGGTCAACGCTTCCTCCGTAAAGGAGTCGGCAATCACCACCTCCAGAAAGTTGCCCTGAGCGGTCATGGCAAGGGCCGCAGATTCGTCCACCGTGCCCGCAAAGGCAGCGATGCCGCCGAACGCAGAAACCGGATCGGAGCTCTTAGCCAGATTGTAAGCCGCACCCAGCGATTCGGCTCGGGCCGCCCCGCACGGATTACCGTGCTTGATAATCGCGCATGTTCTGGGACCCAGATCGCAGACCAATCCCCAAGCGGCATCGCTATCTAAAACGTTGTTGTAGCTGAGATCCTTGCCCCAAAGCTGCTCGGCGTGGGCGATGCCCGGTGCGGCCAGCGGATCAACATAGAGGGCGGCCTTCTGGTGCGGATTCTCCCCGTATCGCATCTCCAGAGCTCGTCGATAGCCAACGGTCAACTTCTCGGGCAGGTGCTCGTCGCCCCGGCGAGATAGATAACGCGAAACCAGTGAATCGTAGAACGCCGTATGACGGAATGCTTTGGCCGCCAACTCAGTACGAAGAGGCTCCCACTCACCCGAATCCACCGCCTGTAGAACACGATCGTAATCTGCTGGTTCAACCACGACCGCCACCGAAGCGTGGTTCTTAGCCGCCGCCCGGATCATAGCCGGACCCCCAATGTCGATCGATTCGATAGCCTCTGAGGGCTGGTGATCACCGGTCACGGTTTGCTCGAATGCGTAGAGGTTGACCGCGACAATAGCAATGGGTTGGATTCCCGCCTGACCCATCTGATCCACATGTTGCGGATCGTACGTATCCCCTAAAATTGCGCCATGAACATGGGGGTGAAGCGTTTTCACCCGGCCGCCCAACATCTCCGGAAAACCGGTGACATCGGCCACGTCCACAACGGCGATTCCGGCATTCCGCAGGACTTGCGCGGTGCCCCCCGTGCTTAGGATTTCGAAGCCCGCATCCGCAAGTCGGCGGGCAAAGGGTTCGATTCCCGTTTTATCGGTAACACTCAGAAGGGCGCGCGGCATATCGCCAAGGCTACTATCTGCCCGGGTTAGCAGGGGGACGGTTGCCCGTCCCCGCGGTTCCGGTAGAAGCCCCGGTGGTGCTTCCGGTCGATCCGGTGGTTCCCGGATCACCGGTGGAAGTCGGCGGCTCCGGCGGCTCTTCCTTCTTGATTCGCACCGTGAGCTGCTTGCGCGTTTCCAATCCCTGCTCGTCGGTGGCAATCAACGTAAACGTGGTGTCACCCGATAGCAGATAGTCGCGCTGGTCGGCCATGGCCGCAAGGGTGTCGATATTGTCGCCGTACTGAAGCTGCAATCGGACCGCCTTTTGCACCTGCCAGCGCAAGGTGACACGGGGATTCAGCGGATCGACTTCCACCGGATCGGCGACGAACTCCGCAATCTTGGCTTGCGAATCCTTTACGAATCGAACGGTCACTTGTTTGCGGACTTCTTTGCCCGCCTCATTCCGTGCAATTAGCGTGTAAACCACGGTTTTGACTCCCTTGCCGGGCAGATCGTCGGGCGGTGAATCAACTTGGATCGAAGTCGAACGCGGATCGACCGGCCCGTGCGGTTCTAGGTAAGCGGAGGTCACACTCTCGCCCAACGTGTATCGGAACACGACCGGAGTTCCGAGCGGCACTTGGGAATTTTCTGCGGCAAACCGGTCGATGGTCGGCTCGGGCACCACGGGTGGTGCTTCCACCGTGATCATGAGGCTTTGCGGCTTACTTTCGACATCTCCGGATACCGCAATGATTGTCACTTCGACCTGCCCGGGTTCGACCGGCGTGAATGTGTAGCTATCGTCGGCCGCGAGCATCGCCTCAGTTTCATCGCCGATGGTGAGGCGAACCGCGCGGGCGTGGCTGGATTGCCATTTGATCGTCGTCGGAGTTCCAGCTATCACTGTCCGTTCCGTCGCCGAGAAACTATCGATGACCGGAGGTTTTGGAATCGAAAGGAACCAGCCAATCGCCATCACAATCACGGCAAGAATCGCAATCAGCGGACCCGTGGCAATGAGCGGACGGATTTCGATGTGAATCTGTGCGCTAGCTGCCACCGAAGGGTTATCGATACTTCGCGCACTCACCGTGACCGGAGCAATCGAAGTGGCGGAAAAAGCCTTCACTTTGCTGGCTGTCGCGCTCATCTGAACGTTCCGGGTTTGGCCGGGCGAAAGCGCAACTTGGTGCGTGGAAAAATCGTAAGCAATCGCGTCGTCAATATCGCTGGCAAACAGTTGAACGTTCTGCTCGGTGTTGCCCAGGTTCATGAGCGCAACATCAAAGCTTGCCTCTCGGCTGAGCAAATTGACGCTCGCTCGCTTGGGATCGATTTCGACACTCAGGTGACTGAAGGAGTTGAGCGTAAGGCTACACTGAACCGTGCGGACCTCACCCGTATCCATCGACCGCACCTTCACGATAAACGGATAAACCCCCGCCTTGCTCTCACTCTGGCGAGGTGGTTTGAGGAACACACGTTCGACCGTGCTATCCGCCGGGTCGATCCAAATCGTGGGGACAGGAATCGCCACCCATTCTGGGTCAAGCCCTTCCACCGAAAATTCAAACTCGTTCCGCTCCGAGCTCTCGTTAACGACTTCAACCGTCAGCGGGACGCTCGATCCTGGCTCAACGGCAAGGTCCTCACTCGCCATGCGGATCGAAAAGCTCATGCAGGCAATTGTAGCAGAGGCGGAAAGTTTGGCCATGAATCCGTCGTACACTGATAACGCATGATTCTTGCCGTCGCGACTGCAGCTCTAGCTCCGCTGACTATTTCAACCTATCGGCAACCATTGCTGCCGCCGGAACCACTCCCCCTCGGGGGATATACCGAACGCGGCGATGCCGTTGCAGAGCCCGGCGGCGACGAATTGTTTGCCGAAATTGCCCTCCTGCGCGACGGCAAACAAAAAATCGCGCTCGTCGCATTCGAAGGATTAACCGTTCCGGAAAGCCTCGTTCGGGAAGTCCAACGCCGCGTGCCCGACACCAAAATCATGCTAGTGGCAACGCACACCCACTCTGCTCCCGATACGCAAATGCTCAACGATCGGATGACGTTTCGAATCCCCGGGATTGCACCCTATAAACGTCGCCAGCTGGAGTGGTTCGCGCTTCGAGTTGCCGGCGGAATTAGTATCGCAGAACAATCTAAGGGACGGCCGATCAAGTCACTCACTTACCATAAATCGGAGGTCAATCTGGCCCGCGCACGGGGGATTGAAGAGCTCGCCACCAACGAGCTCTTCCGAATTTTTGCTGATGGCGAACCCCTGCTCACCATCTTTGGTGCCCACCCCACGATATACGGGCCTGATAACCGCAAAACTCGTGGCGATTGGCCGGGTGCGTTCATGCGCCAGGTGGGCGGACTGGTCTGGCCGGGCGCAATCGGCAATGCATCCCCGAATGTCGAAGATGGGCCGCCCGAGCAGAGGATCGCCCAGATGGTGAAAGGGCTAAGCCGTACCGAGCCATCCACAATTCTAGATCAATCAATCCAGTTTTACCAAGAACCTATCCGATTCGATCGGCCAGTCCCTCATCCCGATTTTGCTCGCGTTAACAACGTGACCCCCGAACTTGCGCAGATTGCGGTTTCGCGCTTTGCACCTGCCGAGGCTTCGTTGACCGCATTACGAATTGGGAAATTGGTGATCATCGGCGTTCCTGGCGAACCCAGCAGTTCACTAGAAGTCAGGCTCCAGCGGCATGGAATCGCCAACGGATTCGACGTGGCGGTGGTCAGCCACTGTAATGGTTGGGCCGGATACTTAATGAGTACTGCCACCTATAACCGCGGCGGTTACGAGGCAACTCTGATGTTCTACGGACCCGAATCATCAGATCGAGTCTACGAAGCGGGGCAGCGTCTGCTCCGCCGCATGATAAAAGAAAAGCCCCCGGTTCCGTCCCATTTGGTTACGAATCCGGGGTCCGTGAAGACTAGTTAGTCTAAATGTTTTGGGTCAGAGTGACGCGGCTTCCGCGACCATCTTTGTAGCGCATGACTACGACAGTCACCGGATCGCCCCACTTCACTGATTTGAGAATCTGGCTGATCTGGGGGACAGTTGTGAGTGACTCGCCATTGAGTTCAATCAGAACATCGCCTGGTTTCACGCCCACCTTCGCGGCAAAGCTGCCTTTTTCGACCTGCTGCACAACCAGACCCTTGGCATCCTCGGGCAGGTCGAACTGTCGTCGAACCGTTGTATCTGCCTCTCGGACAACCACACCAAGTCGAACCGGAACCGTTGCCCGAGGTTCTTGAAGCCGTTCGCGGAGCTCGTCGAAGTTGCGAAGGTCAAAGCCTTCGAACGGCACCAGTGACGTGCGCGGGACGAGTGCTTGTCGCTCCGGCTTTTTCAGTTCAACGTTTGCCGTCATTCGTTTGCCTTCTCGCATATAGTCGAGCGCGGCTGAATCGCCCGGCGATGCTTTGTAGAGGTGAACACGAAGATCGAGTTCAGTAGGCAGTGCCTCGCCGTTGAACGCGACGATGACGTCGCCTTCTTTCAGACCAGCCGTCGCACTCGGGCCGCCGGGTTCGACGCCTTCAACATAGGCACCACCGGGGACTTTAAGTTCGGACTTTTCGACCGGGGTGAGTTCGCGGATGTACGCGCCAAGCACACCGCGATCGAATTTGCCGGTTTCGATCATTTCGTCGGCCACCGCGCGGACGACATTGCTCGGAATCGAGAATCCGATGCCTGCGCTAGAATTACTGGCGGAAACAATGGTGCTGTTCACGCCAATTACTTCGCCATAAATGTTGAGCAGCGGTCCCCCGCTGTTGCCGGGATTGATCGGAGCGTCGGTTTGAATCAAGCCGGAATACGCCCGGGTGAGATTGCCGTATCGCGGATCAGGCACCATGCTTCCGCGGCCCAGAGCACTGACGTGCCCCACCGTGACCGAATCATCTAGTCCGAACGGCGAACCTACCGCAATCGCGAACTGCCCGACGCGCACTTGAGCACTGTCGGCCAGGGGGAGTGAGGGCAGGTCCTTAGCATCGACTTTCACCACCGCGAGGTCGATCTGCTCATCGTTGGAAAAAATAACCGTTCCCTTCAGAGTCCGGCCATCGGAAAACGCCACATCCACGGTTTTGGCTCCGCTCACAACGTGGTCGTTGGTGACAATGTAGCCATCGGATCGATAGATGAATCCGCTTCCCGATCCACCGTTGGCGCTCGCAATACTGACAACTCCTTGAGATGCGCCTTCTGACAGTTCGGCAAACGTGTCATCGAGCTCTTTGAGCAACGCCATGCCGTGACTGCTCACCCGCTCGGTGGCATCGATATTCCCGGCAAGCCTTGCCGGAGGATTGATCGCATTCCGGACGGTTTGCACCACGGGCGAATCCGATCCAAGGCTGGCGAACACTCCGGCTCCCGCCACGACTAAACCGACCGCAATGATGAGAAGGGGATTTTTCCACATAAATTTTGCTCTTTCGTTCCTACCTGGCTAATCCGAACAACGGATCGCGCATTTGAACCGTTCCTGAAGTCCTATTCCACTCCGGCAAAGGCATCGAGCAACTTCTTTTGCGCACGCGGCGGACAATCAGCCACGATTCCGAAAGCAATATCTCGGCCCTCATCAATTCGGACGGCTCGGATTCCACTCCGTTCCGGTCGCTTGCCTTTCTCGTAACGCCATTGATAAATATGGGCCATCGAAAGCCCATCGGTGATACGAAAAACTATAAACGGATTACTTTCATCTCCCACCAGCTGCTGAGCAAAATACTGAAAGTTAAACGGGAGTGAAACCGGGGATCGAGGGGTGAATCCGATAGCACTGGCCGCGTACTTCATATCTCGCACGGGTTGGGGCCCCCAAATTTTGCGATGTTGAGCACGCTCGGGCAGCGTGAGATCAAGCGTGGCATCCGGATCTTCGCGCAGACCTACTACTTCGGCCACGAGCAACGATTGCCCGGCCGCGGAGGCGGATTCGCTCAGCACCAAGGGGAGTTTTTGATCCACGAGAAACGTGTGGCTGCCCATATCGCTACCGTGCTTGGAACTCAGAACCAAACGGAATGCACGTCGGCCAAGACGAACTTCTTCGCCCTCGACACTGATCTCATAATTTTCGGTGGTCCAACGGATCCGTGTGTCGAGATCGGGGGTGAACTGATCGAGCGACACCCGATTGAGGACCACCCCGTCATCGGGTCGCCATTGGAGCATTTTGCCATCTTGATCGACCTGAGTCTGCCCGGCGGACATGCTCGGATGAATCATTACCGCCTTATAACCTTGATCCTTAACAAAGGTGGCAGAGAACATGGACGACTCGCCCGACCAGTAAGCTCGGCGCAGAATGACGGTTGCGGTGAACGAGTACGTCTGGTCAAGGGCTCGGCGAAGAATCGCCGTGCCTCCTTCGGGCTGGGCAGACGTGGTTGTCGGCACCTGCGCCAGTGCCAAAAGGGCAAGGGCCAAGATACGGAATTTCACTCGATTTCGATTTTATTCCGGTGCGCTGACGAGCGTCACGGGAATGGAACGCGGCTGAACACCAAAATCTTCGGCCGCAAATGCAGAATCCTGCACTGGTGAGGATATGGGTTCTGGGGTGTGTTGCCGGACACTCCACCATTCCAAAATTGCAAATGTTAAGACCATCAACGAGATAGCGAACGAAAGTCCGATCGTAACGCCGCGCCGATCCCATTGGGGTCGGGTCGGTTCGGCCGTTGTTGCGGCTTTCAGCCGGGGAAGCAGGTCGTCCGGCGCAGCGGGAATCGCAATCGCGCCCAGCGAACGTTTCACGGCAACCAGCTCATCGTATTCGCGCTGGCATTCCGGGCATGCGGAAAGGTGATTCCGCACGTGGTACATCTCCTCTCCGGTGAGCTCTCGATCGGCATAAGCCGAAATCATAAGCCGGACGCGGTGGCAGCCATTCATTTCAATACGCTCGAAACAACGTTGGGGAACGATGCTTGCAGATACTCTCGAATCTGCTTACGTCCCCGATGGATTCGGGAACGCACGGTTCCCACTGAAGTATCCATGAGCACGGCGATTTCTTCGTAGCTCATGCCGTCTATATCCGCGAGTACTACGGCGGTCCGAAACTCGGGCGTCATTGCTTTAAGTGCCAGCTGAAACGGCTCACCAAGTTCACCATTTTCTAATGCCGCCTGCGATGAGTAATCGGGGAATTCCCATGTCGAACCGGCTTCTCCATGATCTTGTTCGTAGCTTACGGTTCGGATTCTCGAATTTTTTCGCACCGTATCGATATGGATGTTCACCATGATTCGGTACAGCCATGCCGTAAAGGGCAGGTCCTCGTTATATCGATTGAAAAATTTGTACGCGCGGACGTAGGTTTCTTGCAGAAGATCTTCGGCTTCTGCGCGATTGAGCGTGAATCGATACGCCATCTGGAAGGCTTGCGCATAGGTTTCTGACATGAGCCGTTCGAACAGCGGTTTTCGCTCCGCTGCCGTTCGAGCCCGACCTTTGATCCACGACACAACCACTCTAATCCTTCCTCCGCGCTACTACCGAAACGCCATTCCACCCAGTTCCCACATTTTGTTCCTATCCGGCCCGATTGATGCATTTGCCGGGGAATGAGGTCATTTTAAGCCAAGATTCGATGGGCCAAATTGCGGACTGCGAATGTGACTTAGAAACTTACGGAAAGGGCCCACGTTCCAAACCGACCCGCCTGCGCCCCGAGCGTCGTTGTTATGTGGGCCGATCCAATGCGCCCGACATCGTAGGCGACAAACGGTGAAAAGGAGAAGGTGTCGTGCTCGAGTATCACTTTGAATCGGGGTGTGATCATCGTGGAAACGCTGCCAAACAATCCTCGATACCGCGTGTTCCCGTAGCCGATCGTGAGGAAGCTGCCGGGCGCGGCTTCCCAGGTGCCCACAAGATAGGGACTGCGCGAGTTATTGTCATCTCCGGGCAAACCTTGCCCCGATGATCCACCCGATCCGCTGACATCCATCACACCAATTGCGAATACAACCGGTCCGTTCTGCAGCGGCGTTAGCTGAGCCGAACCGATGTTATCGCCCTTGGAGCTCAGCACCGAAAATCCGTAGGTGAAGTCGGCAAAGTCGCCGATTCGCGTACCGATCTGCAATACGGCCGTTCCGTTGGCACCCCGGGTTGCTCCGGATTTTTCGTTGGCAAACACGAGCGAAAACGAATTACTCACCGACGCCCCCTGAAGCACAAAGTGCCAGTGACTCAGCGAATAAGCCACCGGGGTTGTGAACGAAAACGCCCCCGCGAAACTCGGATGGCCGTCGCGTCCGATCCCGTAGCCCTGACCGGGTAATCCATTCAGATTCCGCATCGAAGGGTATTGCCCCGGACCGGTGAACTGAGCTTGACTCAAGCCTGTCGCGGCCAGCGCAACTCCCATCCCCGCCGCAAAAAATCTGCTCGGTACCATGCCGAATGGAGATTACCGCCACCGACCAGCTTATCCTCCGACTCTATAATAGAAGAAATGAAGCGGCCACACCCGGAGGGCAAACAATAAAAATTCTTGCCATCTGCTACGGGGCCGCGCACGTGAATATCGTTCTTCCGGTAGCGCGAGAACTCAAATCGCGCGGGCACGAGGTATCGATTCTTGCGCTCACTACCGCCTACCAATCTGCTCTGGCCAGCGGATTTCCGGTATTTCAGTATCGCGACTTTCTAACAGAAGAAGACGCCCCTGCGCTCGAGCTCGGTCGAAAACTCGCCGCTCACACCCCGCCTCATCCCAGCGTCGATCCGGAAGAATCGATCGCCTACCTTGGGATCAACATGGCCGAGCTGATCGCAAACTATGGGGAAGATCGCGCCGCACTCGAATTCAGGACGCGCGGCAGACAGGCGTTTTTGCCCGTGGACTTTATGCGCCGAATCTTGCGCGTGGTTCGACCTGACCGACTCCTGGTCACCAATAGCCCGCGATCAGAACGCGCGGCGACCATTGCGGCTCAATCGATTGGGATTCCGGTGGCGGTGGTGCTAAATCTTCCGCCCGATGAACTTAAGATCGATTGGTTAAAAACACCCGGCCACGGCAATCGACTCTGCGCACCGTCGGAAGGAGCTCGCGATGATTTGATCCGTGCCGGACGTCGCCCAGAGGAAGTTGTAACCACCGGAAATCCGGCTTTTGACGAACTGGCCTTGCAGAATGCCGCGGAGCTGCGGAATCGGTGGCGAATTCGTCATCGAATCGGGCCGGATCAGAAGGCGATTCTATTCGCCTCACAACCCGATGCCAATCCGCAGTTCGGACTGGAAATCTCACGCGGACTTGAGGCGGCACTTGATCCCTGCGAAGTGCTGGTGGTTCGTCCGCACCCCAACGAGATGTTCGACGTCGCCGAGCTTTCATCCAGTACGCGGATTAGCTCGCGCGAAGACCCGCTCAAAGAAGCACTATTCGGATGTGATTCTTGCGTGGTCGTGTGTTCGACCGTCGGACTTCAAGCGGCGTTGATTGGTCGCCCGGTGGTGGTACTCCTGTGGCCCACCAGCACAACCGCCCCAGTTTTTCACAAAATGGGGATTGCCGAATCCGCCGAAACCTGCGCCGAAGCAATGATTCGGGCGCGAACCGCCCAGCCAAAACACGCATCAGGCTGGAAAGTTGGGGGATCGGCGGCGCGAGTGGCGGACGTTCTGGAAACGTTGTCACCATGAGGCGGTTTTTAGGGGCCGGGGCGTGGCTGTTTGCCGGAATCATGGCAAGCCGGATTCTGGGGCTGATCCGCGATATTCTGGTCAGTCGATTTGGCGCCTCCACAACGGCCGATATTGCAATCGTTGCGATCACCGTTCCCGATACGATGATCAATATTCTTATTGGCGGAGCGATGGGTGCGGCCCTGATCCCGGAATTCAAGCGGCGAAGTCAATCGGAAGGGTTTCGCCTCTATATTCAGTCCACTATGTTGGCCGCCGGAGCCGCGCTCGTCGTCGCTCTCGGTCTTATGCTTGGCGCAGAATCGCTGACCCGCCTTTTGCTACAAAAGCTACCCCCCGATCAACTACCGTTTGCAGCTTCTTTGGTGCGGATCAGCCTGTGGGCCGTGCCGATCACGGCGATGAGCGCGGTCGCCCGAGCTAGATTACAAAGCGAAGAAAAATTTGCCGTCCCTTCACTGGCTGGCTTTTTCTACAACCTTGCGATTCTGTCCGGATTAGTTGCGGCCATTACGATGAAAACCCTGTGGCCGATCGCGAGCGCGGCCATCGCCGGTGCTCTGCTGAGCTTTGCGATGCAGGTCGCAGCCCTAATTCGATCGCCTCGGTCTGATCCGGCTGATCCGCCAGTGCCAACCGGATGGTTGATCGATGGGGGCTTGATCCGGCGGTACGGTGGTGCGCTGGGGGCGGGCGCGATGATTTTGGTGTTGCCGCTCATCGTTCGCTCGCTAGCTTCGCGGTACGGCGAAGGAGCGCAGAGCATCGCTTATCTGGCGGCCAAACTCGTGGAACTTCCGATGGGCACGCTTCTGAGCGTGGTGAGCATTGCCATGTTTCCGGCTATCGCCGAAACGTTAGCTAGTCCAAACCGAAGGGCGGAAGCGGAAAATCTCGTTCGGCAAGGCATCGATGCAATTGTTGCGCTTGCTCTTCCGGTCGCGCTCGGAATCGGACTGTTCGCTCACGACTATGCAGCGCTACTTTTTGGCCACGGCGAAATGACCGAACCACAGGTTCGAATGATTGCGTTAATGGGGGCGATCATGCTGGGCGGGCTCGTTTTCCAAGCCATGAACACCATGATGCTGAGCGTTTACAATGGTCTGCGCGATATGCGCACGCCATTTCTGATTAGCAGCGCAATCCTCGCGGCATTCCTCGTCGCCGGTTGGCTCTCGCCAGGCCTTGTTGAACTTGCGGTCGGGGTTGCGGTTTTCCATGCCTTACTGTGGGTTGGGCTCACGGTTGGGCTTGCCCGTCGCCACGGAATATCGGTCAGCCGCGGAATCTTGAATACCCGTTCTCTCCGCCGGATTCTTGCCACGGGAACGGGATTTTTCGCCACCGCACTCCCGCTCTACTTGTGGGTGCCGGGGGTGGTTCCACGGGTGGCCAGTTCGATTCTTGCGGGAGCATTTGCATTCGCGGCGGCCATGGCAGTCGATCCGGGAATTCGGAACCGTCTCACTTCCGCCGTATCGAATAAACTCCGGCGACGTGCCTGAATCGATCGATTTGTTGCTGATAACCGCCGATGCTCCCCTTGCTCGCGCGGCGATGGAAGCGGGAATCGACTGGGTGTTTATCGACCTCGAAATCAAAGGCAAACACGCCCGTCAGGGCCACCGAGATACGGTGATTAGTGGGCATACCATTGATGACATTGTACGAGTGAGGCAGGTCATACCAACTCATAACCTCTTGGTTAGGATCGACCCTTGGAACGAGGAATCGTCTACGCAAGTGGAATCAGTCCTGCAGGCTGGGGCCGGGGCGATCATGCTCCCGATGTTTGTACATGCCGATGAAGTCCGCCGTTTCACCGAAGCCGTCGCTGGAAGGGCGCGCACCTTCGGGCTTGTCGAAACGCCGGGAGCCCTGGAAAATATGGACGAGATTCTGGAGTCCGGGGGATTGGACCAGATTCATTTTGGAATCAATGATCTTTCGCTAGCCCTGGGGCGCGATTTTCTATTCGAAGTCATGGCCGACGGCAGTCTCAACCAAGCGGTGGACAAGTGCCGATCCTATGGTATGCGGTTTGGCATCGGCGGCGTGGGGCGGATCGGCACCGGCGATCTATCTGCCGACCTTATATTGGCCGAACATGAACGCCTCGGAAGCCAGGCCGTCATCCTATCTCGATCATTTACGGACGGTAAAAAGCAGCTCGCCGACCTCTCGCCAAATTTTAACCTTATGGATGAGGTTGCTCGTCTGAGAGATCGGTTATCCGAACTAGGACGTCGGGCTTCCGACCAGCGAGAGCGCGACCGACTGCAGTTTATCGCGCAGACTCAGGCCGTGGCCGAGCGGATACGGCGGTCGCGATCTTGAAGCGGTTCTTTGACCTTTCGGTCGCCGTCATTGCTTTACTCCTGTTCCTGCCACTTTTGATTCTCTGCTGGGTTCTGGTCGCGATCACTTCACCGGGTCCGGCCATCTACAAACAGAACCGGGTCGGACGCGGCGGTCACCGCTTTCGGGTTTGGAAGTTTCGCACCATGGTGGATAATGCAGACAAAATCGGTGGATATTCGACTGCGGGCAACGATCCCCGCATCACGCGCATCGGTCGGATTTTGCGCAAGACGAGCATCGACGAGCTTCCGCAGCTTTGGAACGTGATCAAGGGCGAGATGAGCCTCGTCGGCCCCCGACCGCTGACTCCCATGCAGGAATCGACCTTCACCCCTGAAGAATGGAGAAAACGGCATCAAGTTCGGCCCGGGATCACGGGGCTTAGCCAGGCAAAGTTGCGCAGCTCGGCGACTCCGGAACAACGCACCGCCCTCGACCTTGAATATGTGGATCGCCACAACCTACAGCTCGACCTCAAAATCATCGGTATGACAATCCGGCAGATTCTGTTCCGCCGATCATCAAACTAGTTCCTCCAGCTTCGCTCTCAACCCCGGACAAGTACCGGGTTTTCGGCTACAATCTTTTCGATATGCCGGACCGCGAACGGGAAGAGATTGATTTTCGCGAAGCGTTTGGTCGGCGATATATTAGCTGGAGAGCGGCCTTCATCACGGCCGGAGTGTTTGGCGGAATCGGACTGCTCGTCCACCTCGTTGCTCCCCCGATCCACCGGGCAGAAATGACTTTGGTTTTCCCCGAAGCCCAGACGGAGACCACCCCCCTTTCCAGCGTGCTCGGAGGCATGAACGAAAATGCAATCGGTTACGTAGCCGGGCTTCTGGCCACCCAAAGTGCTCAGCGCAAGATCGGCGAGGGGATTGATCTTAAACCGGGCGAAGTTCGCGACGCCCTCACCATCGAACCCGACCTCACAGCCCGGCAACTGCGAGTGGGATTCCAACATGGCAATGCTCGGCATGCGCTCACCGCGTTAGAATCCGCAGTGGATTTTGTCAGCAATGCTGATAATCAAGTAACAGTGGGAGCGAGTTCGGCCCGACTCCGAGGCATTCGCGATCGACTTGCGAAAAAACAGGAACTCATTGATGGATACCAAGCGGAACTGCTTGAATCACTTGAAACCGCCGAAACTATTCCGACCCAGCAAGATCAATACACGGGCGGCGGATATCTCAAGGAGCTGCAAGATGTTCAGTTCCAACTCGCTTCGGTTAAAGAGAAAATCAAAGCCGCACGGGGGGCCGCCGGACGGCTGGAAGGGGCCAGTCAGCAGGGACTTCCTACCGGTCTAGAGATGGAAACCGCGTGGAAAGAAAAACTCATCGAAGCGCAGCTCCGATTCGATCAAGCCCGAGCAAAATATCAGCCAGAATCGCCCCAGTACAAAGAGGCTGAACAAGCCCTTAACGACGTAAAATCTGGGTTGCAACAAGGCATAACCGATTACGCCAGAAGCGTCGAAGAAGGCCTTAATATGGATATGGCCCAGTTGCTGGCACAAGAGCTCGTACTGGAATTTCAATCGGAAATGCTCCGAAAGAAAGCCCTCGCTGCCCCGGCAGAGGCGACTAAATTCCGTGAGCTCATTGCCAAAATCGACCTGGAAGGGGAAGCACTCCGCATCATTCGACAAGAGGAAGAAAAGGAAGAGTTACGCATCTCCACGGCCGTTCCGGATTGGATTCTCGTAGATGAGCCGTACCTTCTGCCCAAGCCGGTTAACAAATCGCTGATGCTCAATGTCGGGGTTCCAACTTTAGCGGGCCTGTTCGTCGGATTGATCTTTGGCGCACGTCGTCGAACGGAGTGAAGCGATGCCGCGCACCATCCAACGTGATGAAATTCCCTTTGCGATAGCAGTGGGCGGGCTTCTTGCGATTTACGGTCTTCTGATTGCAGGCGGATTCAAGCAGTTCTCGATCTGGCAACAAGTACTGGACCTTCGGCTCCACCATCCGGTTGATCTGATACGCGAATTTCATCCGCACGCTCTTCGCCTAACCGTGGTTTTGCCTTATCTTCTGCTCGCAGATGCCACAGGATTATCGGCGGACTGGCTATTCTCTGTCGCGATCGGTGCCGCCATGATTGCAACTGGATTGCTTTCTGGCTGGCTACTGAGTGCGCTCGCCTTTGGAGGGCGGAACCGATTCCGGTGCCTTTTGCTCACCTCGGTTCCGATTCTTACGCTCAGCCTGGCGATGAACGGTCGGATTGCTTTCGCCATGGCGGGCATTACCCTCATAGCATTCCAGCAGACTTTTTGGTTGATGGGCAAGCACGCGCCATTTGGTTGCCCTCCGATTTGGCAACTGGCGGGATTGTGGCTCGCATCGGTTTCGAGCGGAACGCTTATGGTCGCCTTTCTCCTCGTCTTAATTGGTAATGGATTGGTTGTCCTTTCCGATTACCCAAAGCTAGCCGGGCGGAACCTTCCGGCCCTGGTTGTCTTCAACTTTGCGTTACTGTTGGGCACGCCTATGGTGATCGTGGGGCTTCAGAAAAATCTGCGTTTTTTTGGTGGCGGAATCGAAGGTTTTTTTGCCATGCTTCGACACGGAGCGGGCAAAATCATGCCGCCTGATTTCGTGCTCTTCACCCTTTCGCTCACCGCCTTTGCAGCCGGCGGCTGGATGATCGCCCGGGAGGTGATGCGCCTGGTACGCAGTCGCGGATCGGAGGGCCCGTTGTACTTGACGATTCTGCTTGGCTTGGCCGGGGGCGCGTTCGGTTTTTCGACCCTAGCCTGCGCCGTTCCACTGTATCTGGTCGGTTTCTATCTGTGGTTTTGGGGGCCCCATCCCCAGACGCGCTCGGTCGCTGCCTAATCCTCACCTTGAGCCAGAAACTCGCGAACCGCGTTGACCACCCGATCCACTTCTTCATCAGTGATATTCGTTGAACAGGGCAGACTTACGCACTCCTGGTTCAATCGTGTTGAAACTGAGCAGGGTGCAGGGTTCAGATCGGCCATCGCCGGGCTAAGGTGCATCGGCTGCCAGAGAGGCCTTGCTTGGATCCGATTCGATATCAAATGTTGCAGCAAAGGACGCGAAGATTGATGCTTCAACCGGATGGTGAATAGCCAGTCCGCAGAAACAGAATTTTCCGGCACAGGCAAGCACTCAATACGTTCTATTTCGGCAAAAGCCGTTCGGTACCGATCGGCAACCTCACGTTTGCGCTGCAAAAATTCTTCTATTCGCTCAAGTTGGGCAATCCCCATCGCCGCCTGAAAGCTGGTTAACCGATAGTTGAACCCCGACTCATCGTGAATAAATTCAAGGGGATCGTGCTTAGCCTGGGTTGATAGGTGTCGAGCGCGTTCCGCCAAGGTGGCGTCATTCGTGCAGATCATGCCGCCTCCGCCCGTTGTCATCAGCTTGTTTCCATTAAAGCTGAACGCGCTAGCCGTGCCGAGGGTGCCGACCGGCTGTCCGCGATACCATGCCCCCAGTGATTCGGTGGCATCTTCAATAACCTTAAGGTTAAATTCTTCCGCTAAAGCAAGGATGGGGTTCATATCCGCAGGGGCCCCCAAAATGTGAACCGGCATGATCGCCGCAATTCGCTCACCTGATTCTCGATCTCGCGTCACTCCATCAGAAACAACCGCCCGCGAATCAAGATAGGCTCGAATTTCTGCTGGATCTACTTGCCAGCACGATTCTTCCGCGTCGATAAAAACCGGTCGGGCGCCAGTGTAGCGGATGGCGTTCGCACTCGCAATAAAGGTGAGGTCACTCACGAGAACTTGATCACCCGCTCCGATTCCGAGGCTGTGCAAAATCAGATGGAGCGCCGATGTTCCGTTAACGCACGACACCGCATAATCCACCCCTAGGTAATCCGCGAATTTTTCTTCAAAATCCGCAACCCACGGACCCGCGCTCGATACCCAGCCGGAATCCAAACACTGTTGAACCAGCTCTTTCTCGCGGTTCGAAATATTGGGAACGCAGAGCGGAATCACCGGCAGATCAGACGGCATAGACTCCCGGGCGGTAGTGATTTTTATTATCGGCTAGCCATTTAACGGTGCGAATCAGACCTTCTTCCAGACTGACCTTCGGTTCCCATCCGAGAAGCTGTTTGGCTCGCTGAGAATCGGCCAGTAAACGTTCGACTTCTGATGCGGCCGGCCGGATTCGTTCCGACTCCGTGTGAATCTCGATCGGCTTTTCCATGATCTCAGCAATGAGGCGAGCGAGATCACCAATCGAAATTTCTCGACCACTACCCAGATTGAAGGTTTCGCCCACCCCTTGGTTAGATTCCGCCGCCGCAATGAATCCGTCCACCGTATTGGAGACGTAATTCAGATCGCGCGTCGGTTCGGTGGCCCCAAGTCTGACACGGGAGCCTTCCACCAATTGGCTGATTATTGTAGGGATAACTGCTCGTGCCGACTGCCGGGGCCCAAACGTGTTGAAAGGTCGCACGGTTACCACCGGTACTTCGAAGCTCAAGTAATATGCCTCGGCAATCTTGTCCGCCCCGATTTTGCTGGCACTGTAAGGCGATTGCCCCTGCAGCGGGTGAGATTCGGGGATCGGCACTTGGCGTGCGGTTCCGTAAACTTCACTCGTGCTGGTGTGGATCACGCGGGAAGTCCCCAGATCGCGGGCGGCTTGCAGCACGTTTAAGGTGCCTTCGATATTTGTGCGCACATAGCTCCGAGGCGCAAGATAGCTATAAGGAATGGCAATCAATGCCGCCAGATGAAAAACAATCTCCTGATCGCGCATGGCATTGGCAATGCTCAGAGAATCGGCAACATCTCCTGCCACGATCTGCATCTCTGGGGCCGCCGGACTCTCATCGAGCCAGCCGCGGCGTCCGGCCCCGTTGTAGTGGGTAAATGCGGTTACTCGCGCACCCGCCTTCACAAGCGCTTCTGCCAAGTGGCTACCGATAAAGCCACCCGCACCGGTAACCAGCACTGGCTTGCCCGACCAATTCATAAATGAATTATAGAAGCCCTTGGGCTACATCGCGCTGGGCGCGTTCGTAATCGCTGATCTGGCCAATATCAAGCCAATATTCGGCAATCGGGAAATTGGCAACTGGTCGACCATTTTTAACCATAAGGTCAACAAGATCGGTCATGTCTAAACGGCCGTCATCACCCAGGTAATCAAACGCCGAGGGACTCAGCAGATAGATACCGGCATTCACAAAATATTGATAGGTGGGTTTTTCAACCACACGGTCAAGGAGCGGACCCGTGCTCTCCACAACACCATAAGGAATGTACACCTCGTACGGACGAACCGCAACCGTAAGTTCCGCCTCGTTCTCGGCGTGGAACGCGTGCATACTGCGAAAGTCAATGTTTGTCAAGATGTCCCCGTTCATCACCACCAGCGGACCATCGGGGCGTTCAATCAGCCGGAGGGCCCCCGCGGTCCCCAGCGGTGCCTCTTCGTGCACATAGTTCATTTTTACGCCGAACTCGTGCCCATCGCCAAAGTGCTGTCGAATCACTTCCGGCAAGTAGTGGGTGGTTACACTCACATTGTTGATGCCGGCGGTGGAAAGCTGGCCGATGATCCGTTCCAACAGAGGCTGATCACCCACTTTGAGCATGGGTTTGGGGAGATCTTCGGTCAGGGGACGAAGCCGGGTGCCGAACCCGCCTGCCATAACCACGGCATTCACTGGCGGGGCTTCGCCGAGCAGCAGATCGTTGAGCAGAACCAAGCCAACCACGTGGTATCGATGATCCACAATCGGCAGCTGATTAATTTTGTCGCGCAGCATAAGCTGACGCATGGTGGCCGGAGAATCGGCGGTAGTGGCTACGGTTGGATCGCGGCCTTCTAGTACCGATCCGAGCGATTCCACCGTGTCATCGATGGCGGCACCGTTGAGAATCGCGCGGCGGATATCCCCATCGGTAATGGCCCGCACGAGCCGTTTTTCATCATCGACTAAGAGGGCGATGCCCGAAGTATTTTCGTTGATGATGCGCAGGATTTCTCGAAGCGATTGATCTGCATGGCAAAAAAGCCTTCCGACATCTTCGTTTTTGAGCACACGTTCCTCTCGCAGGCGTCAAATCGGCACCTACCCAATATCCTTATTGGTGAGGACGCCGATATTCCAAGGTTCAATCGGAGGTCCTCTGAAACCTTTTGATAGACGGCATACCCTGGTAGTTCCACCGGCCTAACGTTTCAGCAATGATTTTCGAAGCTGTACCCGTTCCGTATGGGTTCACTACATCCCGGATTTTAGATCTAAAACCCTCCGAAGTTGCGCGATTAATCGCAAGAATAACCGACTGCTTGTCAGCCCGAGCCGCGATTACATTTTCCGCCCGCTCCCGCCCGGCCTGGCGATCACCCACATCCACCACTGGCAGTCCAAACGAGGCGGCTTCGATAATGCCGCTGGACGAGTTACCAACCATCGCCAAAGAATGCCGCATTGCCGTGCGGTAAAGATCGGGGCCCAAATTCTCAACCAGATATATCTGCGGCGATCGATTCGCCTCCAACTCCATCCGAATCTGTTTCCCCCCAGAATCCGCGTTGGGCATGGTCCAGAGCGCGTGGTGTCCTGTCTCAAGAATTGCTTGACGAAGGATCAGAGCCGTGTCACCCGGGTTCTCATCGGTTGCCGTCGCCGGATGCAAGGTCACCAGCAAGAACTGAGATTCAAGTCCAGGGACTCGAGCCTGAAGCGCGGTGAGCGGCGGTTCTTCTCCGCTCAGAATTTCGTCCAAGGCCGGCGCCCCGCTTACAATAACCCGCGCCGGATCTTCGCCCATTTGGCGAATTCGTGCCGCATGACCCTCGGTGCTCGCAAAGTGCAGATTCGCAAGCTTTGTGATCGAATGGCGCCAAAGGTTATCCGTTGCGCCTTGGCTTTCTTCCCCGCCGTGAATGTGGGCAATCGGAATGCGAAGCAAGACGGCCGCACAAGCCGCCGCATGCATTTCGAATCGATCGCCGAGCAGCAGAGCGATATCTGGCTGAATTTTTGCGAAAGCTTGGGCAAATCCTTCGACTCCGCGCGCATAGCTCCGCGCGATATCGAGCGGGAGATCGCCGGGTTCCAGCATCGGAACTTTGGCGGCGATTTTAAAGCCATCGGCTTGAATGTCTTCCACTGTTTGACCGAACCGATCCTCGAGGTGCGCGGCCCCTGCGATTATTGCCAGATCAAACTCGTTACGGGCTAGAATCTCTCGCCACACGGGTCGATATATCCCGGTGTCGCTGCGGCCCACGGTGACCGAAGCGATCCTCATTCGACATCGCTCCAGCTGATCAGGTGGCCGGGATTCAAAGCTATTTTCACACGTCGACCAATCAGCTTGGTTCGTTCCGAAGGCGGAAGTCCGGTGCCCGGGCGTCGGATAATCAAATCTTCCGGAACAAGGACATGCCCGGCCGTTACGCGGCCCGACAGAACAACGCTCCTGCGTGCGACTGACGCGGTATCGCCTTCGCTGTCGGCCGGAGTTTTCACTCCGGTGCCCAGAGCTTTTTCGACATCTCGGATTGCGGCAACCATTGCCGCTAACTCTTGCGGATCAAGCGAAGCTTGATGATCGGGGCCGGGCAAGGATTTATCAAGCGTGAAATGTTTTTCGATACAAACTGCCCCGAGGGCGGCCGCGGCAATCGGTACCGTGATTCCCAGGGAGTGGTCGCTGAGACCGGTCGGAACCTGCAGCGATTCCCGCAGGGTGAGCATCGCGCGCAGATTCATATCCTCCAAGGGTGCCGGATAGGCACTCACGCAGTGCAAAACCGTAAGATCGATACACCCGGCCGCGTGAACCACTTCAACGGCATCGACCACCTCGCGGAGCGTGGCCATGCCGGTGCTTACAATCACTGGTTTACCCTTGCTCGCCACATGCCGGATAAATTCGTGGTGAGTGAGCTCGCCGCTCGGGATTTTGAACTTGTGCATCCCCAGCCGTTCAAGCCGATCAGCCGATCCGATATCAAAAGGAGTCGACATGAACTCGATTTTTCGCCTACGGCAATGGTCGAATAGTTCTTCGAATTCTGCCCAGCTTAGTTCTAACCCTTGGAGAAGTTCGAGCTGGCTTTCGCTTCCTCCACTTTCTGATTGGTACTGCGCCCTCGGCGCATCTGCCGTGACCAACAAGTTGGCTTCAAAGGTTTGAAATTTGACCGCATCGGCCCCCGATTCAGCAGCGACATCGATCAGTTCGCGGGCCCGTCCGATATCCCCGTTGTGATTCACCCCGGCTTCGGCAATGATAAAGATCGGGTCCGTCATGGCTTGAAGTTTAGCGGGTCTGATTCGGCGACAAAATCAGCCCTTTGGCGAGTAACGCTTCGGCTCGCAGGAAATCCGCCTCGGTATCGATGGCAACCGATCGTTCGGCGGGAGTGGCAAGCAATAGATTCCGCCCCTCGCGCCAGTCTTCGGCCTGGTGGACGAACGCGGTTCGCCATAAATATACGGACCCGTTGATTCGGTACGCCGGAGGGACATCCTGGCGACGAGAGTACTGCCGCGCTTCGGGCATGAGATCAGCCATGAATCCATCGCGGTTGACCACCGCATACCAGATGGGATTGTCTTCATATTCCGATACGCTCACTATGCCATCGGCATGAGGATTCAACCCCAATTCGTGAATCGCCCGAGCGATATCGTCCGGCGTGCGGCCCGGGCAGGTCGGATCGAGCAAGAGTAGAGCATCGAACCGTGTACCTTGCGGATCGCATTTGGTTAATGCGTGCTTGAGCACCGGCCACATGGGGGTGTCATCCTGGGCGAGCTCGGCCGGCCGTAAGAACGGGGTTTTTGCCCCATACTGGCGCGCGATCGTTGCAATTGGCTCGGCATCGGTCGAGCAGATGATTTCGGTAACCGATGCCAGCTCCTGCGCCACTCGGATTGCATGGCCGATCAACGGAATCCCTCCCAGCGGACGGATGTTCTTGCCCGGCAGACCTTTCGATCCGCCGCGCGCCGGAATCACCGCCAGAATTGAGTTGAGTTCGGCCACTTTTTTCGCTCGTGAGGCTACCCGGCAAAAATGCGCGGGGTACTCTCGCAGCCTATGCCCGCCCTTTGCGCAGTTGCGCTGTTAGTGGCGTTTTCGCAAGCCTCCGATCCGCCCGCGCGAATCGAAGCGGGCGACCGAATTCGGGTGGTTGTCGTCGAAGATGCCACCTACAGCGGCGAATACATCGTACTGACCGATGGCTCAGTCACCGGGGTCGGCTTTGGACGCCTGATCCTCGCCGGCAAAACGGTGGATCAGGCGCGCCAGGCTATAACCACCGCTCTTTCGAAAATCCTCCGGTCACCCACCGTGTCGGTCGTTATCGAAGAACAAAAGAAAAAGTTTGTCTTTGTTACAAGTGTCGAAGGCGTTGCTCCCGGCCCGATCGAATTCGATCCGGCGCTGGATGTCCGCAAAGTCATCACCGGAGTCACGGTTCCCCAAGATTCTTCAACTTACATCGTGCGGCTGTTCCGCGCGGGACAATCGATCGGCCAAGCCCCGCTGGATATCGTTCTGGCCGGCGGCGAGTTTGGATCAACCCCGCTCGAACCCAACGACGTTGTCACGATCTCAGAGGCGGATCGATACCGGATCTACGTCACCGGGAGGGTCGGCCAGCCGGGCGAAATGAGAGTTCTGGCGGGCATCGATGTCCGACAGGCAATTGCAATGGCGGGCGGAACATCGGCGCACCTCGAAGGCGAAATTTCGTTTCGAGTCTTTGTTCGGCGCGGTCCCCAACTCATCGAAGTCTCGACCCAAGCGGATGCTCCACCGTTCATCTTAGAACCCGGAGACACGGTGGTTGTCGAAGCCCCAAGTCAGATCAAAGTGAGCGTGGGGGGCGAAGTCCAATCGCCGGGCGAACACGTGGTCCGCGACCAATCGGAACTTTTAGCCGCCATCCAAAAAAGCGGAGGAGTGAACCAGGCCGGAACGCTTTCCAACGTTCTTGTTATTCGTAGCGGTGAATCGTACGTCCTCAACTTGTCGCCGATACAAGCAGGTGGAACCGTGCCCAGTTTCCCCCTCCAAGATGGAGACCTGGTATTCGTCCGCCGGAACGAAGATCGGTTGATCGTACTGGGTTTCGCGGTCAAGCCAGGACCGATCCTCATGGAACCGCATCGGGAATACCGGTTGGCGGATGCCGTCGCGGAAGCGGGCGGGGCCAGTTCAAGAGGCACGCTTCACCGTGTTTATTTGGGCCGCCGGAATCCTGAAACCGGAAAAGTTGAAGTTACCGAATACCGACTCGCAGCTTTCCTTAAAGATGGAGATGTGACACAAAACCCAGAACTTGAACCCGGCGACGTGGTAATGGTCGGCGAACCCAAAGGGCTAACCACCGCTGCGATCGGCCAAGTCATTTCGAACGCATTGCTCCTCGACACCCTTCTCCGGCGGTAATTTGAGTCAACGCTGCCTTATCCTTGGTGCCGGAAAAGCGGCCGGCATGCTCATCGACGATCTCCGTGAGGAGCGACCTCATCTGCGCATCATCGGGCTGCTCGATGATGACCCTACCAAGCAGGGTCAGATTATTCACGGCGTGCCCGTAATCGGAACCCTTAAAGAAACCGCGCGGATCACCGCAGAACTCCAGCCGAGCGAACTCATTATCGCAATCCCCAGCCTAGACCGCGAAGGCCAGCGCCGTGTCTTGGAATTTGTCAAATCCGTCACCGTTCCGGTCCGAATGATGCCTTCGATTTCCCGACAGCTGGCACGATTAGGCGAGGATCTTCCGTTTCTGCGAGACGTCGCTCCCGAAGAACTACTGCGCCGGGATAGCATCGAAACCGATCTTTCAGATGCCGCGCCTTCGATCCGCGGAAAATGCGTTCTCATCACCGGCGGGGGCGGAAGCATTGGGAGCGAGATCGCACGGCAGGTCGCCACGCTCAAGCCCGACCGCTTGATCCTAGTTGGCAAAGGAGAGAATTCGATTTTTGAAGCCGCGCAAGACCTGCGCGAACGCGGATTCCAAGCATGCGAGGGGCTGATTGCTGACGTCCGAGACCAGGACACAGTTGAGCGCATCTTTCGCCACACCAATCCCGAAGTAATCTTCCACGCCGCTGCCCATAAACACGTCCCTCTTATGGAGCACGCACCCATCGAAGCCGTCCGAAACAACGTACTCGGAACCCGTTCCGCAGCTCTCGCAGCGATTGAGGCGGGGACGCAACGATTTATTTTGGTGAGCACCGATAAAGCGGTGAATCCCACCAATATCATGGGGGCCACCAAACGGGTGGCCGAACTGATCGTGCTCGCTTTGCACGGAATTTCATCGACCAAGTTCTCGGCCGTGCGATTCGGAAATGTGCTCGGAAGTCGAGGAAGCTTGGTGCCCATCCTTAAACGGCAGATTCGGCGGGGCGGACCGCTCACTCTCACCGATCCTCGCATGACGCGATTTTTTATGACAATCCCCGAAGCCGCTCAGTTGGTGATCCAAGCAGGGGCCAAAGGCGAAGGGGGCGACCTCTTTCTGCTTGATATGGGGGAACCGGTCAAGATCATAGATGTCGCCCGCGAACTGCTCGAGCTTCACGGTCTGCGCGAAGGCCAAGATATCGAAATCAAGTTTATTGGCGCACGACCCGGCGAAAAAATCCACGAAGAGCTCAGCTGGGAAGACGAAGGGCTTGAACGCCTGAACGGATCAAAGCTTCTTCGCCTCCGCGCCCCCGGTCGGCCCGACTGGACCAAACTCTCGCGTCAGATCGATGCCCTGGATGAACTATGCGAGCAGGGTGAGGAATCTGCGTTACGCGAACGATTGATGGCCCTCGCGACCACAGTTTTCACTGACTCGTAAGCCGGGCAAAGGACCCGAAAACGGCGCGAATAGCGGGGGATGCCTCAAACCCACCTCGCATCAGAAAGTACGCTTACACTCTTATGCTTTCTGCCGATGCGATGCGAGAGGGGGAAAGCTTTCTCGCCGAACTTACGGCCGACATCACCGAAGAGGGTCGGTTCGGGGAACGTCGTGTCCGGGTTTATTCGGACCAGGTCACGGTTGAAAATGAAGCCGGCGCGGTAATCCTCACCGTGCCGGTTACGGATATCGAGAGTGCCAAAAACGATGCTCTCGTGAGCGGCGGTCGCCTTATCATCCGCACCAAGCGGCACGAAGATATCGTAGCCGTAAGCTATTCGCTCACCCACACCAAAGATTTCGGTGAACTAGCGCGGGGCATCGAACAACTCGCCAAAGGCGAACCGCTCAACATCTCGCTGAATACCGAACGAATCCGGTGCGAAAAGTGCGGCCTCCTCCTTCCGGAAAAAGGCGGGGTTTGCCCCAACTGTATCAATCGCGGCAAAACTATGCTGCGGATCGCCAGCTTTTTAAAGCCGTACCGAAGCCGCGCCTTTCTGCTCCTTGGGCTGGCCGGATCGTCCACGCTGATTGCGCTGGTTCCACCAATCATCCAAGGCCGAATCTTGAGCCGATTTAACGAAGGCGGGCGCGACGTGAACGAGCTCTTACTGCTGGTCGGAATCTGGGCGATTGTCTTGATCGCCATGGCCGGACTGCAGATCCTTACCGGGCGACTGACCGCTTGGCTTGGCGGATACATCGCGAGTGATTTGCGCACCACCACCTACCGCGCGGTCGAATTCCTGAAGCTCGACTACTTTGATCGCAAGCCGGTCGGCGCCATCGCCAGCCGAGTGGCGCAAGATACCGATCGGGTCTGGTTTTTCTTGGTCGACGGCTTGCCGTATCTGGTCATCAATGGCCTCATGCTGGTGGCCGTCGCCATCCTGATTTTTTCGATCAACTGGTTCTTGGCACTGTTGATCCTCGCTCCGATTCCGATTGTTGGCCTCATCAGCATCAAAGCATGGAAGCCGATCTCGAACCTGTTCTTCCGAGCGAGTCAGAAGGTGGCGCGCGTGCACATGCACCTGAACGAAAGCCTGACCGGCATCCGTGTGGTGAAGGCGTTTGCCAAAGAGGACGAGGAGTTTGCCCGGTTCAAAACCCGGAGCAACGAACTTCGCGATGCCCTCGTCCGGGCGGATCAAAAATGGCACCTCGCATTCGGAATGATGACGCTCGCTGTTTCGATGGGCACGGTTGTCCACTGGGCGGTGGGCGGAATGATGCTGTTCCGCGGAAGCCTCCGATTCGATCAGTTCTACATGATCCACGCCTATCTGGCTATGGTTTACGGACCGCTCCAATGGTTTGCCAGCGTGAACAACTGGTTTAGCCGGGCAATGGCCGGAGCCGAGCGGATATTCGAACTCATTGATATGAAATCCGAACCTTCGCTACAGGGTGGTGACAACCGCCGGATCGAAGGGGAAGTAGAGTTCCGCAACGTTCGCTTTGGTTACGATAAATCAAACCCCGTTATCAACGATGTGAGCTTTAAAGTGCGGGCCGGCGAGATGATCGGCCTTGTTGGCCACTCCGGGGCCGGCAAATCAACCACGATTAACCTCATTGCCCGGTTCTATGAACCGGATGCGGGCTCGATCCTTGTGGACGGACAAGATTATCGCAAGCTTGACTTGCGTACTTACCGGAACCAGATCGGAATCGTGCTCCAAGAACCGTTTTTATTCCATGGCACCATTGCCGATAACATCAAATACGGAAATCCCGAAGCTTCACTGGACGAAGTGATCGCCGCCGCCCGCGCGGCCAACGCTCACGATTTCATCATGATGAAAACCGATGGCTATGACACCATCGTTGGCGAAAGGGGCGCGCGCTTGAGCGGAGGTGAAAAGCAACGCATATCGATTGCTCGCGCCATCCTCCATGATCCGAAGATTCTGATTCTTGACGAGGCCACTTCCAGCGTGGATGTGGAAACCGAGCGCAAAATCCAAGAAGCAATTCAGCGACTGGTGAGCGGGCGAACAACCTTTGCAATTGCGCACCGACTCTCCACTCTTCGGAATGCGAATCGATTGATTGTTCTGGAACGGGGCAAACTTGTGGAAGAAGGCTCGCACGAGGAGCTGATGGCCAAACGAGGCCGTTTCTACGACCTCGTGCAAACCCAGAGCACGCTCAACGAAATCCTCGGTGTAGGCTATTCGTAAATCCCTAGAGAATCGAACATGAGAGCCCTTCTGCTTGCCATCCTGATCGCGGCCATGCCGCTGATGCCTGAGCCTGAAAATTCGTATTTCAAGGTTTACGCAATCGAATTTCCCGCCATCGCCGATCCGGAAATCGATTGGCATTCCATTGAGAACGCATACGATATCAGTTCGCTCATGGAACGGCGAAAAGATAGGCTGATGAAGTTGCTCCAAGAACAGGTTAAGCCCTCAACCAAATCGTTGGATGGGGTCCGGCTCAAGGTCATTAACGGTTCTGACATCTACTATCGATAAATCGTTTACGGTGCAAAAGAACGGCTTGCTCTTTACCCTGTCCCGCCGAGGTCAGCGAGACCTCTTGAACCTACTCTATGCGAGCACGCCGAAGTTTGAGTCCGCAGGGCCTGCATACGACGATCTCTGATTGTTGATCACCGAGGTCCGGGGGCAAAAACCCGGACTTCGTGCAGATGCACGCCGACATTGGCCGAATTGCTCAGCACCGTCACCCGGACAAACCGTGCCGATTGGGCCGGAAACGCATGCCGCTCTCCCCGCCGCGAAGACGGTGTACGATTGCCAGATTCATCCGCAACCAGCTCCCAATTCTCGCCGTCGAGACTGATTTCCACCCGATACTGATAAAACCGTGTGCCATCGGCATAAAAGTACACGTGAATCTGGTCGATCGTAGTGGATTCACCCAGGTCGACTGCCCACCACTGCGGAGCCGGAGACGCCGCCCAGAACTTGCCGGAAGCGGCCCCATCCACCGCATGACCAGGATCGCCCCCCGATTCCGTGTGACCGGAATCGAACGCCCGTTTGCCCACGGCAATGCCCTTATCGACTGGCGGTGCAGCAAGCGATCCAAATTTTTGTAAGAGCTCCTTAGAAAACTCCACCGGATCGACAGATTCATACGAAGTCGCCGGACTCCCGACGGAGTTGGCCCATTCTAGTTCCCACGCTGGCATATCAAACGGAGCCGCTCCCGGCCACTGCGCGGTAAGCGCACGAATCCACCGTTCAGCATAGAAGGCATCCACCAGACCGCTCCACTCCTTGGCCGCATAATCGTAAAGGACCGGCCCGCCCCACGCGGTCACCTGCATTTTGGCATTGGCTTCCATCAGGTCTTTTTCAGCCGGATTCAATCCCCACGTTCGGGATTCTTGAACCCAGTTCGAAAGCCGGTAAGCGGGTTGGGTGGCCAGCAATGTGGAAATGGAATGCGCGGCTTCGCGAATCTTTTCCACCGCATGGTCAAACCGGGGGCGGTCGTTTTCTTCGATGGCTGCTTGAGCTTCGAAAAGGAGAATGCCCGTGGCGTGTCCGGCAATCGCTTTGGTGAAATCCACCGCATCGCGTTGGTACAAGGGATTGTCCGCGAGCCGGGGGGAGAGGGCCAGGAACGCCTCCACTGCCGGAATTAGCGTGCGGTACGCATCATCGGGTTCGGCCGCGCCTTCGTGACCCGGGCGAATCTGAAGGGGAATCTTTTGCCAAGCACCGGTCACCGGATGGTTAAAGAAGGCATCCCAACACGCCGCAAGAGCGGGGTCGTCGATTCCGTAACGGTTGCGGCAGTAGTCGGCAAGCCACTCATCGTAGCTCACCCCAGGTTTGCTCCACATCAGATCGGTTACCAGCTCGTAGATCAAAGAGTTCTGCTCGATTCCTTCGGGAGTCAGGCCCATTCCCACCATATTCCGGCTTTCCGGATCGGTCACCGCCGCCTGCCACCGATCGACGTACTGGCGGGGTTTACCAAAGATGGCCGTCCGTTGACCAAAGTTGTGAAGCACGTTCCATATCCACGGGCGATCGCGGAACGCTTCACTTTTGCGCCATATCTCAACGATATCGCCGGCAAGATCAAGGAGCACCATTCGCTCATTGGGAACCCCGCTCAGGAACGCATCAATTCGAGGTTCTGTCCAAAAGTGAGCTTCGTTGAGGAACAGCCACCCCTGCATGACCCACACAGCGTCCGGATCGCCGGCTTGAATGGCATCAAACACCGCCGCTCCCATTGATCGGAGCTGTTCGAGATCTTTGCCCTCTTCGACCCGGGGCGTCATTTCGTTGAACACGTCGGCCAGATAGAGGTGATCGCTGCCGAACATCGCGCGATACTCTCGAACAAACTTCTCACCAATGTCGCGAAATTTGGGTTCCTCAGGGCTCAGCAATACGGTTGGCGCAAATCCCGCCCAGTTCGAGGAAAGAATCACCTGTAAATCTGGATTTGCCTTAGCGTAACCGGTTGGCACAAATCCCGAAAAGGCGGGAACCACAGGTTTCATTCCAAGCTCGCGCTCGGCGGCCAGAATCTGCTTTTGAAGCGCGGCTTGATTATCGATCCAGGATTGCGGAAGCGGCCCCATGTGCGCATCGATGTTGCCCATACGATGCCACGGAAGGTATGCCGGTCCTCCGAAAAACTCCCGAATCTGTTCGTCCGAGAGCCCTTCGGACCGCCACACCTTTTGCCATACCGCTTCTTGTCCGGTCATGGCCAGCGGCATATTGATTCCGTGGAGCGCCATCCAATCGATTTCCCGCCGCCACCGATTCCAATCCCAAAAGGCGGTGGTGTATCCAAACGTGCACACATTGAAGTAGTGCCGATACTGGTGAGGCGTCGAAACCACGCCGCTAGACCAATCCGGCAATCGGCCGGGCGAATCGTAACGGGTGCCTTCCCATTGAACGATTCCGTTTAGCTGGGCTTTAACATAGTCGTACGTTCCCCGGCAGAGAGCGACTCCGCTCGTTCCGCTGACTTCGAGTCGACCATTCCGCGCGGTGGCCCGATACCAATCGCCCCCGGCCGGGGCGCGGTCAACAACTCGGAAGCTCACCCGACTCGCAATCTTGGGAAAGGTACGTTCGATAACGCCTTTTGCCGCCGCTGCCGGATCGGCACCCATTCCCGCTGAGACGAGCAAAGCCCCCAGTAACACCACCAAACCGCGAATCCGCACGCCTTGATCTTACTGGGTCCGACCCGCTGGAATACCACTTTCACTTCCCTGAAGTCGCAGTTGCACAATCTCGCACACGTTAAGATAGTTTCGCGATGGAGTTGTTTTATGCGCCCGAAGGCCGCCTCCGCCTCACCGTAGAAAATCGGAGCTATATCACAGTTGTTCCGGCGTGGGCGGCACCACTCAGCTATCCCAACCAGTTTCTGAGCTTTATGGACGGCGAAGGTCATGAAATCTGCATGTTCAAAGACCCGCAGGCCGAACTGGATCCAGAACTCTGGAGGATTGCCAAGCAAGAACTCGATCGACGGTATCTCAACGGGGTCATCCATCGGATTCTCACAATCAAAACCGAGTTTGGATCAACTTACTGGACCGTGGTTACCGATAAGGGTGAGCGGGAGTTCATCACCCAGAGCCTCCAAGAAAACGCCCAGTGGCTATCGCCCACCTATCTGCTTGTAATCGACGTAGATGGAAACCGGTTCGAAATCCCGGATACGACCGCGCTAGATGAACGCAGCCGACAGATGCTTTCCACCGCCGTCTAAAAAAGCATGCCCCGATTCGCCACCAAGGCCTTCACAAGATACAATATGCATGGGGAAGCGCAGTCATGAAGCTTGTTGTTTGCATTGTTCACAACCGGGATCGGAACCGGTTAACCGATGAAATGGTCAAATCGGGATTCAAATTCACGATTATTGGCTCATCGGGCGGATTCTTACGCGAAGGCAACACGACTATCATCGTGGGGGTCGATGAAGGCGAACTCGACAAGCTATACCAAGTCATTCAGGCCAACTGCGAGCGACGTGAACAGATGGTGAACGTCGCTCCGTTCGATACCGGCGCACCGGGTGGATTGCTTCCTAATCCGGTCCGGGTTCCCGTTGGCGGTGCTGTGGTGTTTGTGCTCAATGTGGAGCAGTTTCAACGGTATTGAGCACGCATTCGGCCCTTGATCGCCTACTCGAAAAGATTCGATCTGGACACACCGATCCACAAGCCATCTTGATCTACGGCAGTGATTCGTACCGCATCGAATCCGCCGCCCGGCAACTCATCGGGCATTGGCTTTATGGCGACATGGACCGCGAAGTCGATTTTGCCCGCACCGTAGACGCGCAGCAAATTTCACCCTGGAGCGCGGGTATGCAAATTCGGCACACCGCCATCAATCCGGATTCTTCGGAACAAGAAGGCAAATTTGAAGGCGTGCCGGTGCGCGATTTCTTCCGTACACGTCCTCTCATGGCCCCGCGGAAGGTCGTATGGTTCCGTCAGGCGGATCGCTTGAATCGTAACGCCTCAAACGCATTTCTTAAACTGATGGAAGAGCTCCCGGATTACGCACGGGTTGTCCTCACCACTCGCCAGATCAGCCGGATATTTCCCACAATTCGATCCCGCGCTTTGTGCGTTGCCGCCCCGATTTCCGACTTCGAACCGGGTCACGAACCGGCAGAAGGCATGGAATCGATTTGGGCGCAGAATCCGGGCGAACTCTCCTTCATCCGCGCTCATCATGATATTCATCAAGAACTGTGGAATACCTTGGAACAGATTCCATCTGCCCCGCCCGTAGCCGCGCTTGCGTTCGCCGAAAAAACCCGAAAATCTGCCCAAGCTTTAGCCGATCAATCCGAATGGGCCGCCCGCGACGCGCAGGTGTACTTTGTTGAACTCATCTCCCGCTGGTGGTTGGATCGTTACCCAACCGATCCTGAAGTCGCCACCCAGGCCGCCGATTTATGCCGCATGATCGGTTCATATGCTAATGCCGCGATCGGGCTTGATGCGCTGTTTGGATCGATGCTGGTGCGAGATCGTTCGATTGCCGACCGCGTTCTGCAGTATTAGGACGGTCCAACCGACCAGTGCCGGGGGTCGAAATTCCGGGTATTATTCGCCACCGGTCTGCGGGAGTAGCTTAGTGGTAAAGCTCCAGCCTTCCAAGCTGGCTATGCGAGTTCGATTCTCGTCTCCCGCTCCATATTTTTTCTGTTTTTGCCCAGAATTGATACGTTTTTTTCATTTGTGATTCCGCAAGCTCGACGTTAAAAACGTCATGCGACGCAAATATCCATTGGGACGATACGGCCTCAGTGTTGTGCTGTTCGTTCTGTTCATCGTAGCGTGGATTCTGCAAACCTGGGCGGGGTGGCAAGACTTTGCCTCCGAATCTCTGCAGCACGGAAGTAGACCCGAAGTCTTTGGCCCGGATGGCTACATTTGGCACTGGATGAGCCAGACGATGGAAAACTGGCAGAGCGAATTTCTGCAGCTCCTGACCTTTGTGATCTTGACTTCGTTTCTTATCCACCAAGGTAGCCACGAATCACGCGACGAGGATGACCGCACCAGCGATCAGCTCAACCGGATCGAAGAGCGGCTTAACCAGTTGGCTGGTCAAACGGCATCGCCTCCGCCGACTGCTTGAAGTGGCTACAACACATAGCAAAAGCAAGCGGACAGTGCGTATGCTAAGACTGTGAGCTCACCCGAAACTTCGGCCAACCGGCCGATCCACCCGGAAACCCGGATCGGTCACGTGCATCTGCGAGTATCCGATCTGGAGCAGTCACTTGCGTTCTACCGGGACATTTTAGGGTTCGAAGTTACGCAGCTTTGGCGGGGGGCGGCGTTCCTTTCTGCCGGAGGATATCATCACCACATCGGACTCAACACATGGGAAAGCCGGGGCGGATCGGCGCCTCCTCCGGGTTCGACGGGTCTGTACCATGTGGCGATCCTGTATCCCACCCGCGCCGAACTTGCCGATGCCCTGAATCGGCTCAACAAGGCGGGCTGGCCCCTCACGGGCGCGGCAGATCATGGGGTGAGCGAGGCACTTTATTTGAACGATCCAGACGGCAACGGCGTTGAGCTGTATTGGGATAAGCCGGAATCGGATTGGCCGTACGATTCGGCGGGAAATTTAAGCATGGCTACCGATCCACTCGATCTTGACGATCTGTTGAGCGCGGCAGAAATTTAAGACTTAAACGCTGGATTCAGGATCGGTAGAGTCGCTCGCGGTTAGTTCACCCGGCGCAACCTTAAGGGCGGGTAGGACAACACGAGACTCAATGTTAACTCGCGTCGCAAGAGTCTGTGCGGCGGGCTTGGTAGGACATGGCATGCTACAGTGACGGGGTGAATAGGTTTCGTGATACCTTTCCGTTGCCTTATCTTCTGGCGATGGCCGAATCCGTATCTTTTCTCCGTTCTCACTGTCGAGATCACTGACGAGTTCTTCACGAACCAGACATACACCCATCGTGCGCTTGCGGCTATAAAAATCACGAAAGTCCGCAAAACTTGGTTCGGTTATTGGCAGTCCGTCCCAATTCGTAAGCGAAAGATCCGCTTCCTTGTGACATCGAAAAGCACCCCGGGCGACCGCTCCGGTTTCCCAATCGACATAGGCGTTCGCAAAACGGCGAGCAAACTCTCCCGGCTCTTCAAACATTTCCGGCTAGCCAGTGGTGATTATCAGCAATGGTGTCTTTATCAAAAGCCAAAGCCAATTGTGTTGACGCTTCCGGTGTGCTCCGCCAGATGGTCAAAGTATTCCCATCGCCGTCCACCTCAATGACGAGCTCTCTCTCGCTGTGCACGTTCAAAATGGAAACCGCATAGCCTCCGTTTTCTGCCGCACCAAAAGAAATCGGATACCGTTCTTCCCGACTCCATAGCCTCACATAAGGAACCAGTTGATCAATTTTCCGGAAAGCGACGTCGTTTACAGTGAACCCGTCGATCTTGCGCCATCTTTCAACAGCACGTTGAAACCTTGTGATAAGGGGGTCCTGCGGGTCGATAACAGAAACAGCCGCTTTGGCGGTATGGGGATGGCCGAACATCTGCAAACGTGGACTCGTATTAACTTCTTTCACGGCCTCATAGCTCATATTTCCAAGCCTCCTTTGCGTTTTCTGAAATCACACGCGGGAATAATTCGGTTAACGTATCGTGGCACATGTCAAGTTCCTCCCAGGGATGTTCCGCGGTGGTTCGGTATCCCGCAATCGACTGAAACACCATGCCTTTTTCACCCGCGGGATCCAAGCCGGCCTGACATTTGAATCGGATATCTGGACCTCGGATCGTTTTCGCGGCATATTCCAAATGATGCGGAGTTTCCTTTACGACATTGACATTAGGGAACCCGCCGGTCAAAAACCACGTGCCCCGGTCTCTTGACACTGGCACAAAAAGCTCATAGCGGATTTGAACCACTAAAAATCGGGTCTCCATCCGAGCTTTTAGCTGATCCACAAACTCAATGCATGTCTGCTTGAGAATCGAATAGCCAGGATAGTCGCCATCGCCGACCGATTTTCGCCAGCTAACACTCACCATAGCCGTATGAAGACTTTTGCACAATCCAGAACGACTGCCGAAACTGACCATCTGCAACGAATTTTGCGGGACTTGGACCGCTCCTAAAGCCGGCACGGCATCTGGAACCGGATCAGCAACCGGCTCGGAAAACTCATCCGTCACCAGGTTTTGCAGATCAAGTACAACTGCGGAACTGATCATCACCGGGGTTGCAAGCGTAAGTTTGAGATCGACCCGAGTTAATGGTAGAGCCTGGAACTTGAGAGAAGCGGGCACTTAATAAATATTATAGGTCAAAGAAAGCTGAGCTAAATCCGGACGTTCTTTTCTCGAGAAACTCAGACACGCCCCAAAGGACTCGGGTACATTCCTATTCACGCGCGGGCGTAGTTCAGCGGTAGAACGTCAGCTTCCCAAGCTGAATGTCGCCAGTTCGATTCTGGTCGCCCGCTCCAATTCAACCCCCACCGAAAGGTAACCTCGTCCGACGCGATGGCCTCCTTCTTGCAGATTCTAAGCGGGGCGCAAATGTTGCCCCAGCTGGTCGAAAGCCTTGGCAAAGCCATTGCCGGAATCAAGTCCGCCCAAGGCAAAAAAGACGTCGCACTCTTCAGGACCGAAGTCGTTCGTGCGCTCGAACAGATCCAAGAAATCGCAGAACAAGAATCAAAACGGCTCGCTCTTTTGCAAAGTCAGGTGATCCTGCTTTCCGAACACGTGCAATATCTTTCGATGCCCTTTTATCGTCGCTGGTTTGCCCTCAAGCCGCCCCCGCTCGATACCTTGCCGCTTGATGCGCCCGCGCTCTCGGTTCAACGCGAACAGGAAATTCCATGAACCAGCCGCTCATTATTCTCGGAGCCGGAGGGCATGCACGTGCCGTCGCCGCAATTGCACTGGCCGCCAACATTCCCATCAAATGTTTTGTCGATCACGCGGCGGCCGGAACCAGCGTCCTCGATTTCCCGGTGGAGCACTACCCTCCGCAGGGCGATTACCTCGCCATCTCGGCCGTAGGCGATAACGGACTGCGGCAAAAGCTCACCAACGAATGGTACGGACCTTACGCGACGCTCATCCATCCCCGAGCATGGATCGGGCCGAACGTGCCCATCGAGCCCGGATGCGTCATCGGGCCGCACGCGGTCGTCCACGTGAACGCCGCTCTCGGTGCGCACACCATCATCAACACCGGAGCCACCGTTGATCACGATGCCAAAATTGGTAACTTTGTCCACATCGCTCCCGGAGCCAACCTTTGTGGCGGAGTCACCATCGAAGATCATGTGCTGATCGGAGCCGGAGCGACGATTATTCCCGGAATCACTATCGAACACGGTGCCACCATCGGAGCGGGAGCCACCGTGCTGGAAAACGTGCCCGCGCGTAAAACTTGGGTCGGAACCCCAGCGCGCCCTATTCGACAGTTTTAAGCGGAACGTTAGGCAAGGGGAACGGCAGGCGCCGTTTTCACCAAATGGTTTACTGATTCTGCATATCGGGCCAAAACTTCACCCAGGATTCCGCGGACATCTGGCGTTCCGTGGTGGGTTTCAACATCGTGTTCGGTGAGTTTGACCGTGAGCTTTTCGCGGGCGTGGCGCGGATCGGCCACCAATTCCTCGTAGAATGCCACCGCTTCAGAATCTTCTAAATAAAGACCGCGCCCATTCATTTCCAAAAAAGCAATGCCTCCAATCAGCGCACATGCTTCGTTGCCGAGCGTAAATGGTCTGAGCGTAGCGAATTTGGTCAAAAATTGCGCGGCCTGATCCACCAGATCGGAGCTTTCTCCGTAGCCGTACTGCAGAAACACGCCTTCTTCCAACCGGGCAAAATCCCAATTTTGCGGTTCCTTGGTTACCTGCAGGTTCACCCACATCAAATCTTGAACGGTGAGGTAATTAAGCTCGCGAACCATGACGTTATTATGGCCCTGCCCACCAGAAACCATTTTGTGACGGACCCGCTTTGTGATACGTTAAATCTGTATGATTTCCGCGATTGCTACGCTTGTGCTGGCGCAAAGCGCCAGTTTCACTCCCCTTGCCGACCCTAGCACCGATTTGGCCCGAACCACGCTCGGCAATCTGCAGGGCTCCGTCGATCCCGTTAAAAGCTCCACCAAAATGCAGCCGTTCCTCACCGGCTACTACTACTGGCGGATGCAGACCCTCGGAACCATGCCGTTCAGCACAATCGAAAAGTCGCAGATGTCGGTCTGTGCTCTGGTACTCAATCTCTATGTTCCCGGCACCAGCGATGCTTGGAAACCCTTCGCCGATGCCATCGCCGACAAGCCAGTCACCGAATTACCCGACGATGCCGATGAGTACCTGCGAATCACCCTGCGCAAAAAGATTTTTGAACCCTACTTCAGCATCACCGGTACAAAACCCGAAGCTTCGCCCAAGGAAATCGAAGAGTTTTTTATCGCGGTGACCCTGGGCGAGCTGAGCGCGGCAATGAGCGTTTACAACACAACAAAAGGGCACGATTATCCGCAAGGAATGCTTGCCGATGGAATCATAAATCTCAAAGAAAGGCTCAAGGATTCCAAGGCCGATCCATATACGCCCGCGGTCCGGCAAAAGCTAGAAGCTCTCACCCACGTGGCTCAAGGCGAAAAGCTTAACCAGCAGGAATATCCCACATTCGAAAAAGCGTTTCGCGAGGCCGTGATGTCAATCGCCGACCTCGCGAAGGATTAACGTTTCTTTTCGATTTTGATGCCGCGAGATCTTAGTGCCTCGCGGAGCAAAACTTCGATCTGAGCGTTTACGCTACGCAACTCGGCCGAAGCGAGGCGTTGCACGGCATCGTGCACCTCGGCGGGGAGCCGGAGCGGGAACGCTTTCTTTTCGGACATCTCTACCCGTAAAGCGAGCCCGTATTGAGCACCGGCTGCGCATGATGCTCACTGCAGAGCACGACCATAAGGTTGCTCACCATAGCCGCTTTCCTCTCCTCATCAAGATTAATCATCTGCTCGCGCTCCATGCGTTCCAGTGCCATTTCCACCATGCCAACCGCTCCATCCACGATTTTTTGGCGGGCCGCAATCACGGCCGAAGCTTGTTGCCTTCGGAGCATCGCTCCCGCGATTTCCGGCGCGTAAGCAAGGTGGCTGATCCGAGCTTCCAGCACTTCAACACCAGCTATCTGCAGCTTCGACTGAAGCTCTTTTTTGATATGTTCACTGACCTCGTCGGCGTTCTGACGCAGACTCACGACGTCGTCGTCCGCATCGTAGGGATAGCTACTAGCCGAATGCCGAAGCGCGGTTTCGCTCTGAAGGTGGACGTAGCTTTCGTACTGATCAACATCAAAGCTGGCCGCGTAAGTATCGACCACCCGCCACACCACAACAATGGCAATTTCAATCGGATTTCCGCTCAGATCGTTAACCTTGAGCTTTTCACCATTAAATGTGCGCACCCTCAGACTCAAATTTCGCTTCGACTGAAACGGATTGGTCCAGTGGAACCCATCCTTTCGAACCGTTCCGATGTACTTGCCAAACAGCAGGAGCACTTTGGAACCGTTCGGTTCCACCACAAAGAATCCGAACATTTTAAGCAACGCAGCAAGCATCATAACAATGCCGGAAATGCCATAGGCCGAGTTGTCCATGCGTTCTGCCTGAACAAAGAGCCAGACCGAAGCGGCCCACATCGCCAAGTTGATGAGCAACAGGGGAAGCCCCGGCACAACGTGTATCGTTTTTTCTTTCATTGCGGTCTCATGTTTGATATCGCGGTGATATCACTTTGATATTACTTTAACTTTCGGTAAAAGGTTGCACGATCCCAAGCCGCCCAAAGGATAGTTTTCATTTTCGGCAAAATCTCTTAATGGCATCCCAGTCGAGGCTCGAAACTCTCGACACCTTGCGCACGGCCAATTGGGATGTTGCGTTTTCCACCGCATTTGGCACCCTGTTTGGCGGGGCACTCATGGTTGGATTCGTGCGCCACCTTCACGGCGGCGACATTTGGATCGGCTTACTCGGTTCGATCCCTGCGCTCATGGGGCTCATGCAGATCCCCGGCACGGCAATCGGCCGCGGAGTCGCCAGCTTTAAACAGTACGTTCGCAAAGGCGGACTTCTGTGGCGTTTGCTCTACTTTCCGATCGTCGTGTTGCCGTTCCTTCCGTTGCCGAACCCGATCCGGTTAAGCGCCCTCATCCTGCTGCTCGGCGTGGCTGCGTTGTCGATAAACCTTGTTCAGCCTGTTTACACTGAATGGATCGGCAAGATGGTGCCGGAACGATCGCGCGGGTGGTACTTCAGCCAACGCACAATTATTTCCACCATCGTCGGGGTCACGGTCGGGATGATCGGGGCTCGTCTCCTTGACGTTTACGAAGGCTCGCCGCGAGAAGCACTAGGATTCGGATTGATTTTCGGCTTGGGCTGGATTTGCGCCATGGTGAGTCAGTTCTTTTTTGACCGAATGGTTGATAACGAACGCGAAGAGGTGATTAAGCCCTCGCTTGCTTCGACCATCGACATGGTTAAAGAACCGCTGGGCGACAAGAACTTCCGTCGGATCCTCATCTTTGTAGCAATCTTTGCTTTTAGCCAAGGGTTTGCCGGAAATTTCTTTGCCGCCTTCGCCCTGGAAAGCCTTAACCTCAACTTCACTTTGCTCCAGTTCACTACGGTGACGGCCGCGATCGGAACGCTTGCCACGGTGCGAATCTGGGGGTTCCTGGCTGATCGGTACGGCAACAAGCCAATGCTGCTGCTCCTCACCATTGGCGCAATGATCACGCCCGTTATGTGGCTGATCTGCCAGCCAAACCGGGATGTGATGAACACTTGGATTCTTAGTTTGGGGCACATTTTTAACGGAATCGTGTGGTCGGGCGTGGCAATTGCTCAGACGAATCTGTATCTGGCAACTTCGAAGCCATCCCAACGCGCCGGATACTTGGCCGCCGCGCTCACCGTGGCGAGCATTTTCCTCGGACTGGCACCCCTTTTCGGATCGATGGCTTTGAGCTTTTTCCGCCAAGGCTTAGATGCCGAGCATGCCTACAAAGCCGTGTTCTGGCTGGTCATTCTCATCCGATTCTTTGCCGTCTTACTTCTGATTCCGGTTAAGGAAGGAGGGGCAACTTCATTCGGCGAAGCCGTGCGACAACTCACCCGGGTTACCCCCCGATCGGTGAGCGCGCTCCGAACCGTCCGACGAGGCGTGGATGAACGTCGGCGAGAGAGTGCCATCCGCAGCATGGGCGAATCGCAAATGAGTCTGGGAATCAGCGAGTTGGCGGATGCGCTGCTCGATCCGGCACCCCGCGTGCGACGCGAAGCTGCCACCGCACTCGGAAGAATGCGCTCGCCCGCAGCCTCGGCGGCTCTTATCCAACTTGCGACCCAGCACCCCGAACTTGTCGAAGAAGAAACTTTAGAGGCGATTGGTGATTGTGGGCAACCGGAAGCCGCCAGCGTGATCGCCGACTATCTCGCGCATCCGAGCTCGATATTACGTCGAGCGGCCGCCAAAGCACTGAGCCGACTCCGCAATCCTGAGGCGGTCGAACCGCTCCGCAAGGTTGTAAACGAACCGGGCGATCCTGATTTGCGACGGGCCGCCCTGCAATCTCTCCGCGCCCTGGGCGCATCGGATCCTGACCTCTATGCCGACGCGCTCCTCGACCAGAATCCAAGTGTTCGGATTGCCGCGGGTGAAGCAGTGAGCGAACTCAGCATTGCCGATCTTGCGCCCACCGTTCGGCTGAGCCTTCAGTGGTATCAGGACGAAGCCAGCAGTGAGCTTGCCTACGCTCTCGGAAGCATCGGCGAAGCCAGCGACCTCGAAGCTATCCTCAACGCGGCGGACATTACTCTCGGCCAAACCAAAACGCGACGCTGCCTCCAGGGTGCCGCTAAGCTGTTCGGGATCGAAATGGAGTTCTACCGACTGCTCGCACTCGACGAAGTAACCCGAGATACCGAACTTCTCCGTAAGTATCGACCGCTTACCCGGAGGAGCCTCGCGTTTGAACAGGCCCTCAGCGCATACTCCAGCGGCGATGAAGCGACGGCCCTCCACCATTTGGCCGAGGCTGATTCCCAAAACTTTGAGGTGTGGGCACGCTATCGCGTGCCAGAATCATTCTTGGTCGCGGCCAATCTCTTTGAGAAGCTGTCTTCGCGGCCGGGCCGTCGATGAACTTGTCGTTTAAAAGTGCGCTCTTGCTGCGCATCACGATCGTGCTGCTGTGTTCGCTGGCGGTTGCCGGAACGTACACCAGCTGGCGCGTCGGTCAAACGGCATCGGAACTCAGTGACCGGGTGATCCGGCAGACCAGCAACATTATCGATCAGCGGGTGGTCGCCCTGCTCGATGATGCCGAAAGTCAGGCTCGAGCGGTCGCCGGACTTACCCGCCCCACCTTTGGCGGAGCCACCGGCGCAGTCGATAGCCGATCATTCCCCCTGCTTGCCGCTCAGCTTGTCGAAATCATTCGGGTCAAACCGGAGTTTGCCGCTATCTCCATCACGCTCGAACGGACCGGTGAATTTGTTCAGGTTGGTCAGACCCCCTCGGGCAACCTCAGCATTCAGACCACCCAGCTTATCGCCGGGGGCGAAATGGTCCGCAAAGATTGGATACCCTACGGCAACCGCCTGTCTGAAGTCCGTCAACAAAAAGGTTTCGGATTCGACCAACGACAGTCGGCCAGCTATATCCGCACGCGCGAACAGAACGTTGTAATTTGGACTTCCGCTGATGTTCTGGAGAACTTGCCGACAGGTCCCGCCCTCGGAACCACATGTTCGGCCCCGATCATTTCCGCCGACGGCGAATTTGTCGGAGTCGCATCCATTTCGATCACTCTCGGGGGACTGTCGCGATTCCTCAAAACGGTCCGAGTGAGCGAACAAGGATTTGCTTCGTTGTTCGAAGTGGGCGGCACGGCCGTGCGGATCGTCGCCGACCCCGATCCCCAGCGGCTGATGGTAGATGAACCCACCGGACCGCGCCTCGTCGATCTTGCGGAAATCGGTGACCCGCGTCTGTCACTGATCGGACAAGAGGTGAGCCAGTTTCCCCACGCCGCCACCGATGGCCGAATTGCTAATTTTATTATCGAAGGCGATCGCTACTTTGTCGGGCTCCGCCGGATCGGGGGTGCTCAGCGTCCGCCCTGGGTTTTGGCCGTCCTGGTTCCGGAAAACGATTTCCTCAACTGGTCGCGCGAAACCGTTCTATTTTTTGTAAGCTTTACCGCTTTGGCTCTGGCTGCAGGTGCAATCGTGAGTCTGCTCCTTGCCGATCGGGTGGTCCGGCCTCTGCGCAAGCTCGTACGCGAAACTCAGCGGATAAAGAGTTTTGAATGGTCGGAATCGAACCCCAAGCCCAGCAATATCCGCGAGATTGATGAGCTATCACGTTCGTTTGAAACCCTCAAGGCCGGGCTCCGTTCGATGGAAAAGCTACTCCCGGCCGAATACGCCCGAGCCCTGATTGCGAGCGGCGAAGAGGCCAAGCTTGGTGGCCAGCGGCGGCACCTCACCACCTACTTTGCCGATATCGTCGGATTCACCCGGCTCAGCCACGAACTACCACCCGAAGAGCTTCTGGAAGTTCTTTCCGACTACCTCGACGTGCTCAGTAACGTGGTCCTGGAATTTGGCGGAACCGTTGACAAGTTCAATGGCGATGACGTTATGGCGTTCTGGGGCGCACCAACGGCAATGTCCGATCATGCCGCCGCGGCGGTTCGATCCGCGTTACGGAGCGAGCAGGCCCTAGTCCAGCTTCATCAAAAACTGCGCGATCGAGACCATCCCGTGCTTGCAGCAAGCTTTGGCATCGCCACCGGCGATGTCATTGTGGGCAATGTCGGAAGTAAGCGACGCATGACTTACACGGTTATCGGCGACAGTGTGAATCTAGCCAGCCGATTGCAAGGGCTTAACAAATTCTATCAGTCGAATATCTTAGCCAGCGACGCCACCCACCAGGAAGCTCAAAATGAATTTGTATGGCGACGCATCGACCGGGTCGCCGTGTTTGGACGCGACTATCCCGAAGATATCTGGGAGCCTCTGTCCTTTGCTAACACCGCTAGCGAAACCGATCGATGGGTAGTTGATCGAACCGAAGAGGCCTTCCGCCGACTATGGGAACGAGACTTTATCGGAGCCGAGGAAATGTTTGAATCGGTTCGGGAACTGCGGCCGGGCGATGGGCCCGCCACCGTTCTGAGAGACCGGGCCCGTCGGTATCAGCACGAACCCCCCGATGACGATTGGGACGGCACGTTCCAAATGACACTAAAATAGAGCGATGGATTGGCGGCAAATCGCCCGGATCGAACCCGGTCGCTCCCGACGAAGCAGCAGCTACGACAAAACCGGAGCCAACGAAGATTACGTCTCGTTCGGCCCCGGAGAATCGTTTGACCTCATCAACATCGATGGTCCGGCGGTCATCCGGCACATCTGGATCACCATCGATTGCAAAGATCCGCTTTATCGCCGGAATCTGGTTCTGCGCGCATACTGGGAAGGGTCCGATCACCCTTCGGTGGAATCGCCAATCGGGGAGTTCTTCGGCAATGGCTGGGGCGAGCACTACAACTTTTCGTCGCCGTTCCTCGCCTGCGCCCCGCGTACCGGACGGGGACTCGTGTGCTACTTCCCGATGCCGTTCCGCAAGCACGGACGGATCACAATCGAAAACCAAGGCGAATTTCCGGTGGAGCGGCTGTACTACTACGTCGATTACGAACTCGTTTCCGACATGGAGCCGGAGGTTGGACTTTTCCACGCTTGGTACAACCAAGAACTCACCCAGCCAGAAAACGCAGAACGCGACGAAAACGAATGGGCACTGCTCCGCCCCTACGGCACCCATCCCACCAACGAGAACAACTATCTGATTTTGGCCACCGAGGGAGCCGGTCACTTTGCCGGAATCAACTATTACGTGAACAATCCGGGGCCCATGTGGTACGGCGAAGGCGACGACATGTTCCTCATCGATGGAGAGCCTTGGCCCGGACTCCACGGCACCGGAACCGAGGACTATTTCAACACCAGCTGGTCGCCCGACGAACATTTTCAGCATCCGTCGTTTGGATTCGCGCGTCTGCCCGGCGATGTTCCGGGAGAGTCGAAGTTCGGCTGGATGGGTCGCACCCATTGCTACCGATTCCACCACCTCGATCCGGTTCGATTCTCAAATTCACTCCATGTGAGCATCGAGCACGGCCACGATAACTGCCTGACCCTTGACTTGGCGACGGTCGCATATTGGTATCAAGATCGACCCGCGGGCCCGTTCCCGCCGCTGCCTCCTGCGCCGGAGCGGATTCCGCGCACCACCCCCACGGTCAGCGATGTTCACCGATGGCGTGATGCGTATCTGCGCGATCAGAACCCGCCGGTGTGGGGTAATTTAAATCCTGATGCGTAAAGCTGCACTTTTCGGACTCGTGGCGATGACGGTCGGAGCCTTCGCGTGTTGCGGCGTCGGCGGTCCGGGCCAGCACGTTGAGTCGGTCGGCAGGAGAACGTGATCATCTACAACTCGCGCACCCAGACCGAGTTCTTTGTCCGAGATGCCCGATTTTCTACGGAGAGCGACGACCTTGGATTCATCGCTCCCACCCCAACCAAGCCTGAACTTAGCGAAGTTGATCCGGAAATCTTTGCCTTTGCCGCTTCACTCCAGCCGATCCCTCGAAACAGCGAAGCGACCACAAGCAAAGGCAGTGATATGGAGGTTGAAAGCGTCAAAGTTGCCGGATTCGTTGCCCACGTGATGCGGGGCGGGGCAGAAGGAGAAATCCAAGCTTGGCTGGACCAAAAAGGATTTAAAACGGATGCAAGCACATCCGAATGGATCGAACATTACGTGAAAAAAGGTTGGTACCTCACCGCCTTCGAGGTCGATGTTCAAGATGGCCGCGCTTCGACCGGCGTGGTGGGGATGAAATTCCAAACCCCAAAACCGTTTAACCCCTACTATGTGCCGAAATCCAACGTCAAGGATTCGTCCGGACTAGAGCTTACGGTCGTTTCGGACAAAAAACACGTGCCGACGATTGGTGACACTCAACTGGATTGGGTTGACCCTGCTTGGCACGGTGAAGCGAGCTCGGCCGACATGGAAAAGTTTGCGGGATTCCTTGGGGTTCCGGCGAGCGAACTGCCTTCTCAGGCGCACGTCACGTCGTATACCGACAATTCGTTCCCGAGGTCAAATAGTGACGATCTCTATTTTCAGCCGGCCCCTGCGGAATCCACCGCCGCACTGGTGGCCGGTGCAGCAGTCGGGTTCGTTGCGGTCGTCGGAGCGGTTTGGTGGACAAGGCGTCGTTCGACAACATAGATGTGTCCGCACAACGTACGCACATATGGGTAAAATACAAACGTGAGTTCAGCCGCCGAAAATCAAAAACAGGATCGCCTCTTTATTCGAATATCGAGTGCAGAAAAATTAAAAATTGCGCGGGCTGCCCAGGCGGAAAAGGTGACGCGAAGTCAATTCATTTTGCGTGAAGCTCTGCAGGCGGCAGATCGAGTGCTGGCAGATCAGACACGTTTCTCGCTTTCTCCTGAACAGTGGACCGAGTTCTGCAATCGACTGGATGAGCCCGATCGCGACCTGCCGAATATCCGCGCTTTAGTCGAGAAATCTCGCAAAGCTCGTGGTTGAGCTGCCGGAAGGACCCGAGCCGCTCGCATCTCACCACAAGGTTGAACTCTTCGACTGCGGACAATCTGCGCTCAACACGTTCCTGCACAAACATGCTCTCGCTAACCAAAAGGGTGGAGCTTCGCGAACTTACGTGATCCATGAACAAGGGCAAGTGATCGGATTTTATAGCTTGGCTCCCGGTAGTGTCGAGTTGGCCGATGCCCCCAATCGAATCAAGAAGGGCCAGGCTCAACATGCGATTCCGGTTATTCTGCTCGCCCGCTTGGCCATTGATCGATCAAGGCAAGGGCAAGGTTTAGGAAAGTTTCTCCTCCTTGATGCCTTTCGCCGCGCGGTCGCAGGGGCCGATGTGATCGGGGGGCGTGCGCTTCTGATCCATGCAAAAGATGAAGAAGCGCGGTCGTTCTATCTTAAATACGATGCCGAACCTTCGCCGACCGATCACCTGCATCTGCTGATCCTGATGAAGGACTTGCGCAATGCTCTCGGCCACCCTTAATTCCGCACTCATGCGAAAATAGAAGCGAATTGAGCGTGCGCATTGCAATCTTTACCGGAACCCGAGGCCGGGGTTCGAACATGGCCGCCATCATCCGGGCCACTCAAGAAGGAACCCTCGTCGGTTGCGCCGAAGTCGCGCTCGTGATCGCCCCCCGAGCGGACACCCCCGCCGAATCGACCGCTCGCGAGCTCGGAGTCTCCACCCGAGTGATTGATCCCAAAGTGCCGGACTACGCCGATCAACTCCTGCATTCATTGGCCGAAGCCAAGATCGACCTCATTTGTTTGGCTGGGTTCATGTCGCTTTTTCCGACCCCTGTACTGCGGGCCTATCCTCAGCGAGTGCTGAATATCCACCCCGCGTTGCTCCCTAAGTACGGCGGAAAGGGGATGTACGGCCAGCACGTCCACCGCGCGGTCGCCGAATCCGGCGATACGGAAAGCGGATGCACGGTCCACTACGTGACCGAGCAGTACGACGAAGGGGCCCCGATTTTGCAGCTCACCTGCCCCATCCAACCCGGAACCCCAGCCGAATCAATCGCCGAGCGGGTGCTCAAGCTGGAACATCAAGCGTATCCCGAAGCCATCAGACGGGTGCTGGGATGCCCGTAGCCGATCATCCGCTGAGCTTGCGCATCCTCTACCCTGCTTTAAGGACACTGGCTTGGGGATTACTCGGACTCTTTGGTGCGCCAATGCGGCGAATCGGAGCCAAAAAAGTTCCGCACAAGGGGCCGCTGCTGATTCTGAGCAATCACATTTCCAACAGCGATCCCGTGCTGGTTCAGTACGCCACCCCCCGACTCATCCACTTTATGGCCCGGCGTGAACTATTTGATTGGCGAATTCTTGGGCCGTTCCTCAAGTGGTGGCGAGCCTTTCCGGTCACTCAATCCAGCGCGGATACCCAAGCGATCCGCAACGCAATCGACCTGCTCCGGCGCGGAAAAGCGGTGGGAATTTTCCCCGAAGGGCAACTTTCGCCCACCGGCAAGCTCATCGATATCCTGCCCGGGGCGCATCTGATTGTACGGAACCAGCCAATCACATGCATATGCCTTGGGATTACGGGCACTCATCGATTTATGCCTTATCCAGAGGTTCGGCCTCGATGGGCGGGTACTGTTCTGACTGCCCGCTGGGGTGAGCCTCGGACCTTTGATTCCTCGGTAAGTAGAAAGGAGTTCCTTTCGTGGGTAGAAGAGGAACTCCGGCGGCTTACGAATCAGCCTCAAGAGGAATCGACTTAACGATTGGGAACGCTGGCGTTTTCGTCTTCCATACGCGGAAGCGCAGAGGCAGCTTCCGGCTCCCAGCCTTCCACCGGTTCGAACGGACGCGTTGCGTAGTCGATGATGGTCGAGAACAGCAGCAGGAACCAAACGAATCCGCCAATGGCAAAGATGCGGATAAGTCGGGGCGACATTTTAAGCCCCATGAAATAAAACACCACCAAGCCGGCCTTGGCAAAAGCGATCACCAGCGCGATGCTTTGCATCACAAACGTGTTCGCGTGGATCATAAATGCCGCTGCGATCGTGACGACCATTAGAACAAGCAGCGCGCCAAAGACCTTAAAGATCATGGCTTGTGAAAGCACGTGCGAAGCATGTGCTCCGCCGGCTGTCATGTGGTGGTGCCCGTGGTTATCGTGATTTGTCGTTGCCATGGCGTTATCGGGGGATGAGATAGAACAGTGGATACAGGAATATCCACACAAGGTCGACGAAGTGCCAGTATAAGCCCACCATTTCTGTGGGGACGTAATCTGTTATGAGCGGTGAATTTTTAATAATCAGCCGCATGAGCGTTACAAAACAGATGATGCCGATTATGACGTGAACACCATGGAGCCCGGTCATGGTGAAGTAGAGACTGAAGAACAACCGGGCATGGCCTGGGTTCCCTTCTTGCTCGGGTGCCTGAATCTGCAGAGCGGCGGGAAGCATGGTATCCCACTTACTTTCTTCGTGGTGTGCACTTGGCCCGTATTGGAACGAATGGTTTGGATACAGGTGGTGGTCGAGCTTGGCGCCGTATTCAAAGGTTTTGACGACCAAGAATCCGAATGCACAGAGCAAAGTGATTCCGAGGCAGATGAGCTGCGCCTTTTTCTTGCCCAGCTGTGCAAAGTGGACTGCGAGCGCAACCGTAGCCGAACTACTGAGCAAAATAATGGTGTTGAGACCACCCATCTTCCAGTTAAGCTGTTCGTGCGCGTGGAAGAACGTGTCGTGATACGACCATCGATAGATCGTGTAGATCAGGAACAACGCTCCGAAGAACATGACTTCGGTAACCAGAAACGACCACATTCCCAGCAGATAGCTTTCTTGCTGCTGGTCGATATCCTCGTATTGGAAATAGACTTCCGGTCCTTCGTGTTCTTTAACGTGTGTATGCGCGCTCACTGAGGCATCTCCTCAACCACAAGGTCATCAGGGGTCTCGTACTTGGCACTATCCGCTTCGGGATTGTAATCATATACGTTGTCGGTCACCAAGACGGGCTCAGCAAAGTTTTCCGTGATCGGAGGCGAGGACGTGTGGGTCCACTCCAATCCGTGGGCGTTCCAGGGGTTCTGGCCCGATCGCTTTCCTTTAAACAACGAGTAGGTTAGATAGAGGACCGGTAAAAGATAGCCGAATCCGAGCACCGTAGACCCGGCGGTGGAAAGGATGTGATAAAACTGCCATTCCGGCGCGGGGTAGTAGAAGTGATAGCGTCGTGGCATGCCCAAGTAGCCGACCATGAATTGTGGGAAGAACGTGAGGTTAAACCCGATGAAGACGACAATCGCACTAATCCGACCCCAGAATTCGCTGTAGGTGCGACCCGTGATTTTGGGCCACCAGAAGTGGATTCCACCCATATAGGCAAGGATTGAACCACCCACCATGACGTAGTGGAAGTGGGCCACGATAAAGTACGTCCCTGTGATGTGAACGTCGGAATCGACGGCCGCGAGGTAGAGCCCGGTCAGGCCCCCGATCATAAAGAGACCGATGAATCCGAGAGCGTACAGCATCGGTGTTGCAAAGTGCACCGATCCTTTGTACATCGTGAGCGACCAGTTGAACACCTTGATGGCCGAAGGCACGGCCAAAATAAAGCTCGCCAACGAGAATAGAATCCCTTGGAGCACCGATTGGCTTGTGATGAACATGTGGTGGCCCCACACAAGGAAGCCCAGCAAGGCAATCGCAATCGATGAATAGGCAATGAATCGGTATCCGAACACCGGGCGACGGCTGAACGCGGCAATGATCTCGCTGATCACCCCGAACGCCGGCAGAATCATGATGTACACCGCCGGGTGCGAATAGAACCAGAAGAGGTGTTGGAACAGAACCGGATCGCCGCCGAGTTCTGGGCTAAAGATGCCAAAACCGAACGCCCGTTCCACCACCACCAAGAACAAAGTGATGGCAACAACCGGCGTTCCCAAGATAATGACCAACGCGGTGGCGTAGTGCGACCATACAAACAGCGGCAATCGATACCAGGTCATGCCCGGCGCACGCATTTTATGAATGGTGCCGATGAAATTAACCCCGGTAAAGATGGAGGAGAATCCGGTGATGAAGATGCCCACCAAGCAGAGCGTCATCTTAGTTTCGCTTAAAGTCGAAAGCGGAACGTAGAAGGTCCACCCGGCATCAACTCCGCCCAGAGCAAAGGAGAGGAGGATAAGGGTGCCACCGGTCATGAACATGTACCAGCTAAGTAGGTTAAGGCGCGGATACGCCATATCCCGGGCCCCGATCATGATCGGAATGAGGAAGTTGCCGAGCACGGCCGGAATCACAACGACCAAGAACTGGAAGACCATGATGATCCCGTGAGCCGAGAAAGTCTTGTTATAGACTTCGCTGCTGAGCAGAATCCCTTTTGGACTGGTCAGTTCATATCGAATTAAAGCCGCCGCAATCCCTCCGATGAAGAAGAAGAATGTGACCGCAATCAGGTAGAGGATCCCGATTCGTTTATGGTCTACCGTGAGCAGCCACGACTTGATGGTGTGGTCTGCGTTGAGGTAGTTCTTTCGCGGTTCACTTTCCGCGCCATGACCGAGAATAGTTTCCATTTCTTACTCTGAGCTCCGGAATTGCGCGGCACCCGCGCTGGCATTCTGATTCGCCTGATCAATTGAGCTGCGATCGGCGTTCGTTCCCGGCGAGGCAGTTTGCAGATCGCCCCGCTGGAAGTCTGCGGTCTCTGGGGTGAGGGTGCGGATATATTCGATGAGCGCAATAACTTGGGCTTCCGAAATTTGGCCGCCGTACATGGTCATTGTGTTCTCGTACCCTTGGGTAATTCGTTCGTGGGGGTTAATGATTGATTCGCGCACGTAGTCGCGAGTGGCAACAGTGCTAGACCCGTCGGTAAATCGCCGGGTAGATCCAAATATTCCCACCAGGCTGGGAGCACGCTTATTGTTCTGACCCGTATGGCAGTTACCGCACCCCAATTCAGCGTAAAGTTGCCGGCCGGATTCGGCCATTGTAAGCGGAGCCGATTTATACTTGTTTCCGCCCTTTTCCAGCCACTCCGCCCATTCGCGCTCGTTGAGCACATAGAGTTGCCCCACCATTTCGGAATGCTGGGTGCCGCAGTGCATGGCGCAAAGAATCTTGTACTTGCCGGGCTTGATTGGCGTAAACGCGAGCTGCGTGTATCGCCCCGGAACGGCGTGATATTGCGCCCGCATTTCCGGTAGGTAGAGCGAGTGGATCACGTCTTGGCTAATCATGGTGATCTTGACAGGAGTGCCCACCGGAACGTGAAGCTCGTTATTTTCGCGAACACCGTTCATGTGCTGGAACTGCCACATCCACTGCTTGCCGATGCAGAACACTTCGATACCATCTTTGGGCATGGTTCGGGTGCGCACGAATCCGACCGCACTCCAGCTAAACATCACCAATCCGAGCACGAGCGGGATGCCCATAAAGGCCGCTTCCATACCGTTATGGTGAGTCAGCGGATTTCGGCGATCAACCTTAGTGCCGCGGCGATACCGAATCGCAAAGTAAGTGACGAGCAGTCCGACTCCGACAAAGAAGATGAATGAGAGCAGAGTGATGGTGCCAAAAAGCAAGTCGTACTCTTTGGATTTCTCACTTGCCTGCACGGGGGCAATTTCAAACTGGAACGGTCCCCAACCCATTACTTATTCACCTCAGTGCGGCGCTTCATCATCTCTCTCTTTGAATTTCGGTTCATTACCAAAATCGATACGGCCAAGCCGATCAGGGTCAACACGCCGCCAGTTCGAACTGCGTTCATCACGTTGAGTGATCGTTGTCCGGTCATCGGATCAACGTTGATGCAGGCCAGGAAAAACGGTCGGTCATCTTTAACTCCCACCACTTCATCGCGAGCATCTTTTAGGGCCGTCAAGATCGGACGTGCCTCGTAAGTCTGGTCCACAAAGTAGCGGATTAGGCGACGTTCGGGCGAAACGATCATCACGCCCGCCGGGTGAGTGATGTTACCGGTGCGCGGATCGCGGTAGTAGCGGAACCCGACTTGGTCCGCCAAGCCATCGATATTCTTTTCGTCACCCGTGAGGAAGAACAGGCCTTTTTCTGCGCCCTCGCGGTTGTACTTTTCAAGCACTTCGGAATACCGCTGATGCGCGGCGGGGGTGCCTTCTTGCGGATCGATAGAAACAACAACGAGGTTGTACAGATCGCCGATATCTTCTTTTTTAATCCCGCGAATCGTCTTGATCATGCTTTCAAGTTCCACCGCGCAGATGCTGGTGCACTTGTAAAAGATCATCATGAGGATCGAAGGGCGCTCGGAAAAAATTTCGCCGGTTGTCCGTTTTTCTCCAAACTGATCGGTGAAAGTCCAGCCTTCATCGATGATGGTGTTCAGCTTCTGATCCACCCGGATGCCCGACGGAGCGGCCGCCGGAATCCGCCCGGAACCCGGAGCGGCACCCATCGGTGCGCTGTAGAACTGCGCAGAAGCGATTGAGAATCCGGCGGTTAGCAGGGCAAGAAGACCAATACGAATTGTCATAAATCCTCCGGTGCCGGGGCGTTAGAGCGAGTCGGCAGTCCGCGTTTTGCGATCTGCTCCATAGCTTTATCGATCGGAATCTTGTAGGTTCCGTCTTCGTTTTGGCCGTAACCTTCTAGCTTTTCGCGCTCTTCTTCGCGCAAGGCGTGCATATCGGTTGTCGCGGTAATGTTGGTTTGAAGCAGCGGCACTCCTTCTGCTGGTTGCGCTATCCGCTTAGTGTTATTTCCTCGGAACTGATACCCTTGCACCCGATCGGCCACGGTGAGCGAAAGATACGCACCCGCAAGCAAAATCATAAGGAACGCAAAGAAGAACATTCCGAACACCCCGATTTTGCTGGTAGCCGCCTCGTCGGTGGGTTCATAGCCCAACTCTTCGAGCACGTCAAGATCGCGTTCGTTGCGGGCATCTTGATGATCAGCCATTGCTTTGGGCCTCCTTGAGAGCTTTGAGCTCGTAAGGATGAGCCGCCGTCACCAGCGATGCCTTACGCAATCCCACTGAAAATAGAATGAACCAAATTCCACCCAAGGCCGCAAGGCAGCCGATGTCCGCAAGTGTGGGGCTGAGTGCGGACCGGAAATAGGGCGCCACCACCCAGTGCATATCAAAGAACCGTACCACGAAGATCAGTCCTGCAGTCGGGATAAGCAGGGCAGGCGTCCGCTTCAAACGAGGCGAAAGCAGCAGCAAGAACGGCGCAAAGAACTGGAAAATTACCAGCACTCCGCCCAGATAGCTGTAATTTCCTCGCAAGCGCTTGAGGTAGTAGCCGATGAATTCCGGAAGGTTGCCCGACCAGATGATCAGAAACTGGCTGAATGCCAGGTACGCCCACAGCATCACCAGCATCAACAAGATGTTTCCGAAGTCCTTCATCATCAGCTTGTCGATCACCCCGGCAAACGGAGCTTTATCGCGCTGACTCACCGCAATCATCACGGCCAGCGACATCGCCGTCAGCGCCGCCCCCACGGTGAAGAGGAATCCCCACACCGTGCTATACCAGTGCGGATCGATACTCATCAGAATATCCGTGATAAAAAAGGTCATGACCATGATGAAGATCACAATCCCCGGCGCCGCGAGGTTATTTCGCCTATCGCTGTACGATTTATCCCCGGTCTGCTCTTCTTTGCGAGTCCACGAGGCCAGCGCACTGCCCAGTAAGCCCAAAATAATGAAGTAAACCACTTGTCGAACAAGGAAGAAGTTGTAGTTTAGATAGTCCGTTTTACGCCGAACAATCTCATCTGCCGGGTGGATCCATGCGCCGTAGAGCGGCTCTTTGAACACGATCGCCAGCACCAGCACCAACACCAGCGAAAAGACCATCATCAAAGTGCTCGAACCGGCCTCAAAAATCCGCAGAATCGGGGTGCCGAACCGGGCGCGTGTGACATGGAAAAGCAACATTAGGCTAAAACAGCCCATCGTGAGCATAATCCAAAACAGCGAACCAAACAGAACACTCGGAGCTAGCGATGCCAAGGTCGGGCCTTGCAGCAGACCAATGACAAGTAAGACCACGCCGGCAATTAGCGCGCCCGCACCAAGGGCAAGAAAGGTGGAATGAATCCGCGACGGCGGAGCATCGGTTACAGCTTTGGTAGCGCTCATCGTTGACCTCCTCGGGCCCCGGTTGGTGTCCCGGTTTCAGTAGGTTGCAAAACCGGTTCTTCTGTGCTGGGCGTACGGGTCTCGCTTTGGTTTCCGCTCCCGGTCGCGGTAAAGAGCGGGCCTTGGCCTTCGCCTCCGGCCGGAAGATTCAATTTCGAGCGCGAATCACTATCCAGCTGATCGGGCCGTGCCCCTTGACTCAACTGCAATGCGCGCACGTAGGCGACAATCGCCCATCGATCGTCCGGCGAGATCCGTCCGCCTTGGGGATACATGGTTCCGTACCCGTTGGTAATGACATCGAAAAAGTGGCCGACCGGCATGTCGCGCAGTCGATCGGTATGGTAGGTGGCAACCGGCCGAGCCAGGTCGAAACCCCGGCGGGCGATCATGCCTTGCCCATCGCCCGATCCACCATGGCAGTGCGAACAAAAGATGTCGAACCGTTCTTGGCCTCGGGCCAAAACTTCCTCGTTCACTTGAATGGGCATCTCCCGAGTGAGTTTTCCGTCTGGCTCGTACCCGGTAAAAAACACCGTATCCTCATTCGCTTTGCCAAACTCAATGGTTCCGGCGACCGGCATTCGAGTGCCCGCACCGTTTTCGTAAAACTGGTTTTCACCTTGCGATTTCACCTTCGGCTGGATATACATATCCAGGTGGCAACCGGCCATCAAAAACCCGGTCGCAGTCACGGCAATCGGCAGTAAGAATCGCATCAGTAACCCTCCGAAGTGAGCACTCGTTCCACCGAAAGCGGCTGGAGAGTGCCAAAAAACTTCACCAATTCATCTTCATCAAAACGAGGATCGGTCGCCTCGACCGCCAACACATACCGATCACTGCTGGCCCGGGCCATGCACGCTGCGTTTGCAATCGGATGGTGAGGTTTTGGCAATCCATTCAGGCCGAGCATTCCGAACACCGCCCCAAATGCGGCAATCAGAATCGAAAGCTCGTACGCGGGCGGAAAGAACATCGGCAGACTGAAAAGCGGCTTACCCCCCACATTGTGCGGATAAGGCAGCAAACCGTTAACCTGGAGCGCGGTGTTGCTCACCGCCACCCCATCACTCACCCACCATTGCAGCAGATACCCACCGACGAATCCTGCGATTCCGCCTAGGAATACGATCCAGCCGAGGCGATCGTCGGTCCATTCCATCACATCAGTTAGACCATGGACCGGAAGAGGAGTGTACGCATCCATATCCCGGTAGCCCGCTTCGCGAGTTTTGCGTGCCGCTTCCAGCAGCTGTTCCGGCTCACTGAATTCCGCAACAACCGCGTACGGCTTTGGAGAAGTATCGCGACCGTGGCTCACTGCGTCGCTCCTTCGGGGGCCGGATCGGTCGGGCTATCGCCCGTATGACCGTGGTCGTGCTTAATTTGGTGAAGCAACTCCTTCATTTCAAAGATGTTGATCATGGGCAAGAACCGAATGAAGAGGAACATCAGGAACAGGAACAGACCAATCGTCCCCGCAAACATTCCGAAATCCCAAAGGGTCGGCGTGTAGTAACCGAACGCCGCCGGAACATAGTCCCGAGTCAACGAGATCGGAATGATCACGTACCGCTCGAACCACATGCCAATCGAGACGCTCATACAAACCGTAAACAGAATTCCCAAATTCTGTCGGAACTTTGGCACCCACATCAGCTGCGGAATCAGGCCGTTGGTGAGGATCAGCATCCAAAACGCCCAACTATACGGAGCTTTCGCTAGTGCCACCCGGTTATGAAGCATGGCGAGCTCCGCCGGAACTCCGCTGTAGTACGCGTAAAAGACTTCCGTGAAGTACCCGTAAAACACGATCAGACCGGTAGCTAGCATGATCTTTGCCATCCAGTCGAGGTGCTTCATGGTGATAAGCCCTTCCAGCTTGTACCACTTGCGAAGCGGAATCGCAAATGTAATGACCATGGCAAAGCCGGCAAAGACCGCACCCGCCACGAAGTAAGGCGGAAAGATCGTTACGTTCCAGCCGGGCACGATACCCATCGCAAAGTCAAACGAGACGATGGTATGCACAGAAAGAACAAGCGGAGTCGAAATGCCCGCAAGCATAATCGAGGCGTGTTCATACCGGTGCCAATGCTTGGCACTACCGCGCCAGCCCATGCTGAGCATTCCGTAAGCCAATTGCGAAATTCGGCCCTTGGCGCGATCCCGCAGAGTCGCAAAGTCAGGGATAAGCCCCACGTACCAAAACAGGATCGAAACCGTGATATAAGTGCTCACTGCGAACACGTCCCACACCAGGGGCGAGCGGAACTGTGGCCACATTCCAAGCCAGTTGGGATACGGGAACAGCCAGTAAGCCACCCACGGTCTCCCCGTGTGGAGTAGCGGATACAGGCCCGCACACATGACGGCAAAAATCGTCATGGCTTCGGCCATACGGTTAATCGAGTTGCGCCATCTCTGCCTGAGAAGCAAGAGAACGGCCGAAATCAAGGTGCCGGCGTGGCCGATCCCAATCCACCAGACAAAGTTAACAATATCAAAGCCCCAGCCAACCGGCTGGTTGTTGCCCCACACGCCGATGCCGTTCCAAACAAGCATCGTAATGGAAAGCAGCAGCACGTTTACGAAAACAAAACCGATTCCGAACATGATCTGCCACGGGCTCGTGAACAGACCCTTGATCGGGGTTCTGATAGCGGGTTCGTTATGCGTGCGCGGATCGAGGACGATATCGCCGATCGCGGCGTCAAACGATTTCTCACTATGATCGCCTATGAGAAGATCGCGATCAACGGGGGTTGGATTCGACGACATACGCTTACTGCTCCAGCTCCGGATGCGGATTGCGCACGCGGCAGAGATAGCTCGTGCGCGGTCGGGTATTGAGCTCTTCGAGCATCAAGTAGTTGTGAGATTGGGCTCGACTTCGGGCAACTGCGTTTTGAGGATCACGCATGTCGCCGAAGATGATTGCTTCGCTTGGGCACGCCACTTGGCACGCCACCTTCACTTCGCCATCGGCAATCTGCCGATTTTCTTTTTTGGCATTGATTCGAACCTGGTTGATGCGCTGCACACAGAACGTACACTTCTCCATCACGCCTCGGAATCGCACCGTGACATCGGGGTTTTGTAGCATCTTGAGGACCGGAACATTATCGGCCCGCTGGCTGAAGTGGAAGAAGTTGAATCGCCGCACCTTATAAGGGCAGTTGTTACTGCAGTAGCGCGTGCCTACGCATCGGTTATAAACCATTTGGTTTAACCCTTCGTGACTGTGCGTAGTCGCCGCCACCGGACACACCGGCTCACAAGGAGCTTGCTCGCAGTGCATACATGTCACCGGCTGCACATAGATCGGCGGGTTATCGTTATCAAGACTGTCGCCTGTGCCCTTGTAGTATCGATCCACACGGATCCAGTGCATTTCGCGGCCGCGCTGGACTTCGCGCTTACCCACAATCGGAATATTATTTTCCGCTTGGCAGGCCGTAACGCAGGCGTTGCACCCCGTACACTTGGTAAGGTCGATTGTCATCGCCCACTGGTAGTTATCCTTGGGCCAATCTTTGTAGTCCGTTCCGGGATAAAACGACATGCCTTTGCCCGAACCGAACTCCCCGTAATCTTCGTCGCCGTGGTGACCTGCCTCGTCGGAGCTATGGTCCGTAGTCTCAAGGCTCGGGTCTTGGTGATCGCCTCCGTGTCCAGGTCGTTGGCCATGGCCATCATCGAACGGATGGCCTGCGAGCACCGCCGCGAGCGTGGTTTCACGCAGAATTTCACGATTTGTATCTTCAACGTTGACATCGATCGTGTTATGGTGCTGAACGTTAGCGAGAACATACTCCCGATCGATCTTTTGAATTTGAACGCCGCTCACCCAGGTCGGATTCGCCGCCGTCCGCAACACGTTGGCGTTGAATCCGCCCCCGTAAGCCTCACCACGAGCCGTCCCAAAATCACCCGCTCGGGTGCGACCGTAACCCATGTGAAGAACTACCACGTCATCGGCTTGACCCAGATTCACCCAAACTGGAACATCGAGCGTGGCGTTGCCGACAGTAACCTTAACCATATCGGCTTTGCCATAGAACGGAATGCCGAGCATCCGTTTTTCGTACGGAGCCACGATTCCCAGCCGGTCCGCCGTGGCCTTGCTCACAAGCAATGCGTTGTCCCACGTAAGATTGGTAATCGGGCGTGGAGTTTCCTGCATCCACATGTTATTAGCATTCCGCCCATCCAAAATCATCGGATCAGGCAGGATCAGCAACTCCACACCACTGGCTTGCGTGGTCGGCAGATCGAACACGGCATTCCCCTGCGAAGTAACCGGCACCGAAATCCGACTGCCGGAATAAAACCCGAGCGCGAGCGCATTGTTCCAGGCCCGATCCGATTCACCGGCCCGCGGCGCCGGAGCCGAAACCGCAGTGCGGAAGCTCGACTGAACAATCGCACGGGAATCGCCCTCGCCGCCCGCCAGCAGATCGATTACTTCCAACGCAGATTTCGACTCGTACAGAGGCTCGATGAGCGGTTGCCCAATAATCACCGAACCGTCAAGGGCCACTCCGTCGCCCCACGCTTCCAAAAAGTGGGACATTGGGAGCTCGTAATCCATGAGCGAGCCCGTCTCCGTCGGATGAGTGGACAGATGGGCTTTGAGCGGGATCGACTTGATCGCACCCGCAAAATCAGAATCGCCTGGCGCGGTATACGCCGGATTCCCGCCGACCACCAGCAGGAACGAAATTTGACCCGCCTTGGCTGCAGTGAGAAAATCACTTAGCGATTGACCGTGATTGGTCGGCATCGGGCGCGGATTAGGCTGGTAAACGACTGCCGTCGAACCAATATTGTGGTTAAGCAACATCACCGCCGCGTGGACTTCACGCGGAAGATGATCGCCACATACGAACACTGCATTGGCCCCGGCACGTCGGACATCCGCCACCACCGCGTCCACAGTCTTAGCATCAACACCGGCGGGCAGTTCCGCCCCGCCTCCAAATCCGAGCCGCGAGGCAATTGCCTTAACCAACGCGAGCGTTTCACTTGGCCGAATGCGCCGCCGATGATCGGCGTTGACGCCCAAAGTGGTCGGATGGGACTCGAACGCATAAACGCGGTTCATGCCGCCTTCGGCATCGTGGCGACGCCGGGTCGCCAAATCGCGGCTATTCCGGATCGCCCAGGCCCCTCGGCTCAAAATATCGGAATCGATCGAAACCAAGACATCAGCCTGCGATAGATCGTGCACGGCAACAAGGTCTTGGCCAAATGCGAGCATCGAACCTTCGCGCTCATGATCTCGATTGCACGGCTCGTATTGGAACCAGCGCATGCCCGGATACTGTGCTTTTAATCGCGTAGCGGCGGCGGCCAAGGAAGGCGAAACCACCGCCTCTGAAAGTACGGCGAACCCCGCCCCTGCGCGGGTATTGCGCAGGGCTTCTTCGAATTTGAGAAGAACGTTGTTCCACGAAGTCGGTGCGCCCAGGTGGATCGGCGCGGTTAGGCGATCGGGATCGTACAGATTGAGGATTTCCGCCATCGTGGGCGAATCCAAACTTCCAAGCGTTGATCCGTGCTCCGGATTACCATCTATACGGATCGGGCGGCCATCGACTTGATCCACCAGTACGCCGACTGCATAACCATCCTTAACCGCAGCACTTGCGTACTGTTTCCGAACCCCGGCGACCGCTCCTTCGGGTTGCTGGACAAACGGAATGATCTTGCGAGCAGGCTGGAACCGACACCCGCCGAGCCCCGCGAGCAACGCGGCCCCGCCCATCATTTTGAGCACGTCGCGCCGATCAATGCCGGCCTTCAGGCTTTCCCGATCCGGAAACTCATCGGCCTTCCACGGCTCCACCACCGCCGGGTTTTCGAAGTGGTCAAGCCCTTTATAGAACTTGACATTCCCCGTCTTAGCTTGCTTGCCCTTACCCATCGTATGGAATCATTCCTATAACGTCAAAACCCCGTGTCACTTTATCGGTGACACACCCAGCAGTCCGTGAGCTGGCTCTTATTGATGCCCCGCTCTTGAATCCGCTGGACGTGTATCTCATCGGCCGGAACCTGTTGCGTGCCGCCCATGCGCACGTGGTATTCCAGTTCCGAAAGCTGATCGCCGGCGGCAATTTTTTTATACAGCTCAAAAACCTGCTGACGCGGAGACAGAGTGTTCACCCCTTCGCCTTCCGCACCATGATCGTGGTCACCCGCCGCCCCGACTTCCCACAGATACTTCTCCGGATTCTTGTGGCAGTCCACACACCAGGCCATCGAGAACATGCGACCCTTCCACGTAATCGGCATTTCCTGAACCGGACCGTGGCATGTGTTGCAACTGATTCCACGCGAAATGTGGATCGAGTGATCAAAATAAACAAAGTCGGGAACCGCATTGACTTTCGTCCATTTAATCGGCTTCCCCGTAAGATAGCTGTCACGTACCGGCTCCAGCATCGGCGAGTTGGTCCAAATCTGCGAGTGGCAACTCATGCACACTTCAGTAGCCGGTACCCCGGCCAATGCTTCGGTTTCCACCGTGGTGTGACAGTACCGACAGTCGATCCCCAGCTCTTTGCTGTGGTGTTCATGACTGAACGGAACGGGCTGATCAATCGGATTTTGTTCCTTGGTGTTGTACGGCGAACGCGTGATCAGCGACCCCGTGACAATTAGCAACAGGGGCAGTCCGGCCGCCGCCATTAAGCTGGCGGAAGCAATCGTATTCGCGTACGGCTTAAAGATTTGTCCCATGTGCCCTCAGACCGTGCATTGATTGTTGCACGAAAAACCCCGGCAATATCCGGGTTGAATCTGGAATGTTTCGTGCGGATTTCATACCGTCCACACCCGATCGACTGCGATCACGATGAATATAAGTGCAAGATAGACCATCGAATACTTGAACACTGCACGCGCATGTTGCCGGTCGGCGTGACGCCAAAGCCCAATGCATTGGACAATTAATCCTAGGTTCAAAAGGCCCGCCCCGGCAATGTAGATCGGGCCGGCCATCCCCTGCAATAATGGCAACGCGCACAGCAGCACCGTGATAATCGCATAAATTCCGATCTGAGCAACGGTCACGCGGTCCCCCTTCACCACCGGAAGCATGGGCACTCCCGCCCGAGCATAATCGTCTTTAATCAAAATCGCTAGCGCCCAAAAATGCACTGGAGTCCAGGTGAAAATCAGCGCGAATAAAAACCACGCATACGGACTCAAGTCTCCCGTGACCGCCGCGTATCCCACGAGCGGAGGAAATGCCCCCGCCGCCCCGCCGATCACGATGTTGTGCCAGGTGCGACGCTTAAGCCAGAGCGTGTAAACGAACACGTAGCAAAGCAGTCCGCAAAGGGCCATGAGCGCGGCAATCGGATGCGCCAGAGTCCACAACAGCACAAAGCTGCCAATCGCCATGATCGTGGCAAAGATCACGGCCGACCGGGTGCTAATGCGGTGAGTAACCGTCGGTCGGTGTGAAGTGCGCACCATCGCAACATCCAGGTCTTGCTCCACCGCCATGTTGTAGGCATTGGCCGCCCCGGCCGCCATATAGCCGCCGATCGTCACCACAACGATGAGCCACAGAGGCGGAATGCCGCGCTCGCCGATAAACATGGCCGCCACAGTTGTAAACAAAAGCAGAGAAATCACGCGCGGCTTTGTAAGCGCAAAGTACGCGCGAACTGAATCTTTGAATCCCATACGGTCCACCGGAGCCTCCGTTGGCCCCGAATCGGTTGCCTCCTTCCGCTTAGCCGGAAGGCTGTATGCAACCAGCATCACAAACGTAATCCAGTTGGCCAAAGCAAGGGTTAAGTGCGCAATCTGCATCCAAGCCGGAGCGCTGAGAACAAGGTTCATCACCCCAAACGCCATCTGGAAAACGTACAGTCCAATCGTCCAGCGGCCCCAAACCTGCACTTTCGGATTCGGTCGCCGATCCATGGTCAACCGAACCGCGAACAGAATCACCAACCCCGCCGCTGTTGCAATCAAGGGATGAAGCACCCCCCCTTTCAGAATCGGCGCGGCATTCATGCCAATGTGCATGTTCAGCCGCTCCATAAGCGTGTTCGCAACGGAAAGCTCTTGGGCGTACGCCGTTTTGCCGAGCGCGGAAATGGCGCCGGTCATACCGATAGCAATAAATGCACCGCCAGCCCACTTGAGCGCGTTCGATACCGCGCCTGATCTGAACTGAATTCGCGATCCGCCCCGGGCAAAGTAAACGGCAAGCGTATACGCCCCAATCAGCCCAAAGGTGTTAATCAGGTGGAACGGCATCGTCACCACCCGCTGCGCCGACTTATCCGTGGTTACCCAGCTAAACCGCACCAGTAACATGCCAAGGATTCCGGCCAAAACCGTAAAGAACAGTCCCCATGCCGCCGCTTTCCGCGCCGGGTTGCCTTTGGGGAAGACACGCCAGGCATGAACGCAAAGACCCATCGCAAGCAGCCCGAGAAACGTGGTCGTGTAACGGTGGGTCAATTCGATGTAGGTTTGCACCCGGGCACCAACCGGAAGCACCGACCCATCACAAAGAGGCCAGCTTGTACCGCAACCATCCCCGCTAAACGAAACACGAACGAACGCGCCAAACAAGATCGCGAAGATCGTGTAAATCAGTACGCCCAAGGCAAAGGCGGCAAAACTACGAGTAGCCGTCGGATTAAGGGACGGTTTAACAGAATCCGGAAGGGGCTCTTGAGAACTCAACTCCGGCCAGGCCTCTAGATCAGCCGGCATGGAGACTCCAGTCTAACCCCTTTCGTGAAGATAGTCAACGCCTCTGGCGGGACCAAACCAGATTCAGCCCCAATCGGGGCAACCCCCTCATCCTCGCTGGAACGTCCGGATACCGTACGTATGAAAAACGCTTGGAATCGCAACAAACCACAAAAATTAACAAAAACTTTACTGATCAATCGACCGATTATGTATCCTGTGGCGGCGATGATCCGGCGCGTTCTCCCCTTTATGGCACTCTTGATGCCCGTTTTTGCCGCTGCGGCCTCGGGCCCGGCGGATGCGCGCCATTTCACCTTTTTCCACGGCAAGATCGGTTACCACGCCGTGGTGGCCGATCTCGGATCTGGCAACCTTGCCGCCAGCACCTACTTTGCTCCGCGCCTCACCAGCGTGTGGTCCATGATCCGCGACAAACAGCCCTTGGCGGCCGTGACCGGCACCTTTTTTGCATTTGAAAACCAACTCCCCGTAGCCGATGTTGTGGTTGACGGCGAGCAAAAGGCAACCGGGTACCGCGGTTCTGTTATTGCCGTTGACTGGTACGGCAATGTTTCGATTCTTGACCCCGAAGTTCGGCGACCGTTCGACTACCTACAGTACCGCTACGCTTTGCGTGGTGGAGTGCGCGTGGTGCGTAACAGTCAGGTCAAGCCAAACGCTCGGGCTCAAGGATTTACCGATCCGGCCATTTGGGGCAAAGCTCGGCGAGCAGGAATGGGCGTCACCAAACAAGGCAAGATTGTGCTGATCGCGACCCGGCAACGAGTTTCGCTGGAAGGGCTGGGCAAAGCAATGCTCTCCCAAGGAGTTGTGGATGGCGTAAGCTTAGATGGTGGCGGCTCCGCCATGCTGTATTTTAACGGTGACATCAAAATTTCGCCGAATCGCAAACTCAGTACCCTGTTTATGATTGAGCGTCGAACCCCGTTTGACGCACTGTTCAAAAACCGCATCACCGGCATCAGCGAGGCAATGAATAAGCCCGTAATTCCGCCCCCGCTACCCGACGAACGGTAATCGGCCGCAACTTCCGCGAAAGGTAGACTCACCCCCCGTTGGAAAAGCCTTGGCTCGCCGTGATCATCCCGGCCTATAACGAAGAAGCCCGGATCGGCCCCACGCTTAGCCGACTTGCCGAGTTTTTTAACACTTATCCGCACTCCTATCGGATTGTTGTGGTTTCCGATGGGAGTTCGGATTCAACCAACCGGTTGGTTGAAGAGTTCGCCGCAACCCACCCCCAGTTCGACCTCATCTCCTACTCTCCTAATCGCGGGAAAGGATATGCAGTTCGACGCGGCATGCTTGAGATCGATGCCGATTGGCTCCTCTTTACCGACGCTGATCTTGCAGCCCCGATCGAAGAGCTCGCCAAACTCGAAGCCGCTACCAAAGAGGCACCAATTGCCATTGGATCGCGCCCGCTCAAGGAATCGCACTTAGAAATCCGTCAGCCGTGGTATCGCGAAATGCTCGGTCGCGCCTTCAACAAGGCCGTGCAACTGATGGCGGTCCCCGGGATTGATGACACCCAGTGCGGATTCAAACTGTTTAGAGGGGATGTGGCCAAGGATGTGTTCGGCCGGTGCAAGCTCGACGGCTTTGGATTCGATTTCGAAAGTTTGATCATCGCCCGCGATCTTGGCTACAAAATCGCGGAAGTTCCTATTCGTTGGTCGCATCAAGAAGGTTCGAAAGTTGTGCTGATGCGCGATGGTCCGCGCATGCTCGCTGACCTTCTTAAACTGCGACTCTGGGGCAAAAGCCGGCGACTCCAGCCACGAAATGAATCTTGACGAATACGCCAAAATGCGCGCACTGGAAGACCGCTACTGGTGGTTTGTTTCGCGGCGCAATCTGGCCCTGAGCCTGCTAGACGATTACGCACCCCAAGCAAAGCGAATCCTTGATCTTGGCTGCGGAACCGGCGCGATGCTCGAAGCCCTGCATAACCGATCTTCCCAAGCAATCGGCATTGATTTGTGGCGCGAAGCCCTGCAATATTCCCAAGAACGCGGACTCACCGGCATTGCTCGGGCGAATGCGGAACAGCTTCCGTTCCTTTCCAACTCCCTCGATGCAATCATTGCCTTGGACACACTTGAGCACGTGCATGATGATCGGGCCGCGTTCCGCGAGGCGTACCGTAGCCTTAAACCGGGCGGAGCTTTTATTATTAATGTGCCCGCCTTTCGCTGGCTGTGGGGGCCGCACGATGTTGCCCTCATGCATCAGCGCCGATACACGCGACCCGAAGTCGCAGAACGACTTGAATCGGTTGGATTTCGTCTCGAACTCTTATCGTATTCGGTCTTCTTACTTTTTCCGGCGGTGGTCGTTCGCCGAGCCGCCGAAAAGCTCGCGCGAGGGCCCGCCGAAGTTCGACTCCCGCGCTTTTCTCACCCCACGAACTCGTTTCTTACTTCGCTCATGGGGTTCGAATCCCGGCTTTTGCGTCGGCTGCCGCTTCCCTGGGGATCAAGTGTTGTTGCCGTCGGAATCAAGTCCGACCCCTCCGCAGGTACCGGCGTAGAATAAAAGAGTCATGCCCCGCTTCCGCGTTGGTTGTGTGCCATATGTGAACGCCATTCCCTTGGTTTGGTGGTTCCACCATTTGGATGAAGCATCCCCCGTCGAAGTTGTGTATGCGGTACCGAGTCAGCTGCCCGCTCTCCACGCCTCAAGAGAAGTCGATGCCATCTTGGTGAGCAGTATCGAAAGTCTGCGTACGCCTGGCGCAAGCGTGGCCGATGGAGCCGCGGTGGCCAGCAACGGGCCGGTGCAAAGCGTGCGGATGTTTTCTCGGAAACCGTGGAATGAAATAAAAACCCTCGCGCTTGATCAGAGTTCGATGACAAGTAACGCGCTCGCCCAGATTATTTTGCGGGAGCAGTTTGACGTGGAACCCGAAGTCCAACCTCTCCCCCCCGATGCCGAGGCGATGCTTGCGGCATGCGACGCCTGCGTGATTATTGGCGATAAGGGTCTGGAAGCAAATCCTGCCGGGGCAGAAGTGATTGATCTAGGGTCGGCCTGGCAGACACTTACCGGTCTTCCGTTCGTTTGGGCGATATGGACTTCCCACGATCCGATGGAGGAAGCCCTTGTCCAAGAACTCCAGACTGCTGTGCAGCAAAGTTCACCATCTGGTGGTAACTGGAAAGAAGTAGTAGCGTTTGCCGCCGCACGATCGGGTTGGAATGCAGAACTTGTCCATGAGTATTTGACCCGCTGCGTTTCGCACCAATTTGGTGAAACCGAAACGCGAGGAATGGCTCTTTACGCGAAAAAACTCATGGAGAACGGTCTGGTTGAACAGGCGCATTTTCCGGACATCGTTCGGGTTACCGCTGAATATCCGGCACCCACGCCGTAGTCCGGCCACCAATCGACTCCCGAACAATCTCGTGGCCATCGATTTCCGGGCGGCCTTTTTTGCCACCCCACCGATGGTGGAACATCCATTCCTTCGGAAACTGGTCCTTATCCGCCCCTACTTCGACCGCTTTATCCACAATCGCCCATAGTTTCTCGCGAAGGGCGAAAACTTCCTTTTGAGTAAGGCTGTTCGCAAGCCGGGCCGGCGCGATTCTGGCTTGATAGAGTGCTTCGTCTGCGATCCAGTTCCCGACCCCAGCAAATACCTTTTGATCAAGCAGCACGGCTTTGATCGGAGCCTTGCGTCGGTTTAAAGTTTTGAATAACGTCTTGGCATCGGGCAGGTCGGTCCAGCAGTCGGGGCCAAGTTCGCTGATTTTCGGGTCGGCTTCCACCGAGTCACCCAGCCACATCCGACTGAGGCGGCGTCCATCGGTCATCACGACTTCGCGGCCTTCATCGCTTCGCAGACGCAGTTTGAGAAACTTTGGTCGCCCCGTTTCGTCATCCAGCGGAGCCTGTCCGTGTTCGCGTAATCGGATCGTATCCGCCCCAATCTCCCGAATCCAGCCGCTCATGCCGAGGTGGCCAAAAAGAACGGGGCCGCCTTCAAATTCGATCCACCAGTATTTGCCCTTGCGACCGGTTCCGATCACACGAGCCCCGGTTATAGCGGCCTGAATTGATTCCGGCTCGGCACCCTTCAACACGATTTCGTCGGGGGCAATTTCGACTTCCTCCACAACTCGCCCGGTGAGAACTCGGTCCAGGGTTCGGCGTGCGGTTTCGACCTCAGGGAGCTCAGGCATGGCTTGAGTTTGGGTCTTCCTCTCCAGGCCGGGCCGGGAAGGGCCCGGTGATTATGCGGGTTGGGTTGGGGCTCTCATCTGCTTGGCACAGGGTGTGTTCGGCAGGGTGATTGCACTGGAAGGAATTGGTGCAGCAAATCATGAACAAAATCTCTCTGGTCTTTCTGGCCGCGATCGTGAGCGGAGCGGCAAATGCCGCAACCTTCACGTTCCAGCCGAGCGACAAGAAACTGGATAACCTCGATCACTATTACGCCTACTCTTGGGGTCTCAAGTGGAATGTGCCACAAGGCGAGAAAATCGTCGGTGCTACCCTGACCATCAAAGACATTTGGAACTGGAAAAAAGAAGAAAACATCCTCTACGTTAACCTTTTGGATAATCCCAGCAACGGAGTCAAAAAGTTCTGGGACAACCAAGGCGGCGGGAACTACTTTAAGAACCAAGGCCCCTTAATTGGAACGTGGAGCGATCTGGTGGGCGGAAAATCGCGTAACTTCGACCTCAAGTTCGATCTTGGCGAAGCTGGACTCATCGATAAGCTCAACGACTATGCCAAAGACGGCAAGTTCGGGTTCGGATTCGATCCCGACTGTCACTTTTATAATAAGGGCGTAGAACTGCAGCTGACGACAGCTTCCGAAGCCGTACCGGAACCAGCCACGATGGCTGGACTCGTCATGGCCGGAGCCGCACTCGCAGCTCGTCGCTTTAAAAAGCGCGCCTAAGTTCGACACCGAATCTCACTGACCAAAAGGGCGGGTCTCGCGGCGGCGAGCCCGTCGTTTTTTGTGCCCCACCCTCGAATGAACGCGGTCAGACAGCAGGTAACCTCCACTCCATGTTGCTGGAAGGAAAGAAGGGGCTGGTTCTTAACGTCACCAATGCCAATAGCATTGGTTGGGGTTGTGTCGAAGCTCTTCTTGCCCACGGGGCCACTGTTGGCGTCGGTGCTCAAAACGAACGAATGGCCGAACGAGTCGGCAAATTGATCGAAGGCAAAGAGCGGACTCATCTTTTCACCTGCGATTTCAGTAGCGATGACGATCTGAATAAGCTCGCCGAAGACGTTAAAGCAACTTTTGGCACCATTGATTTTGTGATCCATAGCGCCGCCTTTGCCAACCGCGAAGATCTACAAGGCCGCTTTATCGAAACATCACGCGAGGGATTCAATACCGCGCTGGAAATCTCGGCATTTTCCCTTGTTGCGCTTTGCCGCGCGCTCGAACCTTTGATCAACGATGATGGAAGCGTGGTCACCATGTCGTATTTAGGAAGCAGTCGGGCGACCAAAAACTACAATGTGATGGGAGTCGCCAAAGCCGCGCTGGAAAGCGCGGTCCGTTATCTTTCCGTTGACTTGGGCGAGCGTGGAATCCGAGTTAATACACTCAGCCCGGGGCCGATCAACACGATCTCCGCCCGGGGCGTTAAAGACCTCAGTAGCATGATCGATGCCGTACAAGATCGAACCCCCCTCCGCCGACCGTATGGTCAGGAAGAGTGCGGACTCAACGCTGTCTATCTCGTTAGCGATCTTAGCCGAGGCGTCACCGCTCAGCTCATCTACGTAGATAGCGGATTCAACGTCACCGTTCTCTAAATGCCGGTTCTCGCCGTTCCCAACTGGTCCATCGGCAGGGAGCGGACCGTCATTCGCCAAGCATTCGACTACTTGGCCGAATCTCCGGTTAAAGTCCACTACGCGGAAGCCGATGTGGATCACAACCGAACCGTAACTGCCTATTCCGGTGCACCCGAAGACGTGCGCGAAGTCACGCTTGGGCTCGCCCGGATTCTGCTACCCGCCATTGATTTGAAACGCCATATGGGCGTGCACCCCCGGATCGGAGCTTTGGACGTGTGCCCATTTTTGCCGATGCCCGATCCTGCTGAACCGGAGTCGTTTTTGAACTTTGTCGATTCCGTTGCCGCTGCGTTCGCCGACGAGTTCGATGTCCCCGTCTTCATGTACGAGCGGTCGGCCCGGCCCGGCCACATCGCAAGGTTGCCGGTGTTGCGTCGCGGTGGATTTGGCGGCCTGTTAGATCGCGACCTGAATGCGGACTTTGGTCCCTCGCGCGTGCATCCGCATCTGGGTGCCACCGTGATGGGTTGGCGCGATCCATTGATTGCATTAAATGTCAATTTTCCGGCTGATCCGATGGTGAACTCGCTTGGCATTGTGGGACAGATCGCGGCGACAATCCGCCAACACCGAAGGGCAGGCAATGCTCGGTTCACCGGAGTTCGCGCACTCGGCCTTGAACTCACGGCGCAAGGAATCGCGCAGGTTAGCCTTAACCTCACCCGGCCCGATGACATGTCGGCCGACGACCTTGTACGCTACATTTACGATTCGGCCGATAAGTTAGGCTTGGCAAAAGGCTATCCCCAACTCATCGGAGTGATCCGCGATGTAGATGTGGAGCGGTCGGTGGAAGTCTGCGCCCATGTGGATCAGATTGTTCCCACCCGGCTGGCTACGTCTTGGAACGAAGGCTGGTCTACCAAAGCATGAGAAACTTTGACCTTGGAATCCTTGGAGGCGGGCAGCTGGCTCGCATGTCGATCCTCGCCGCGCATCGATTGGGACTCCATTGTCTTTCCCTCGATGCTGCGCGGATCACGCCGGCCAGTCAGGTCGCACCTTCTTTGCAGGGCGGACTGGACGATGCAGAAAAAATTGCCCACGTTTTTAATCAGTGCGAATTCGTCACCCTAGAGAATGAGTTCATCCGAGCAGAAGTGATCCGCGAAGCCCTCGTGATTGCCGGGCGAGATGAATCGAGCCTCATTCCGGGCGTCGAAACCTTAGCCACTATTCAGGATAAGCTGTTCCAGCGGGAAGCATACGCCCGCTTTGGTGCCCCCAGCCCGCGCGCGGTCCCCATCGAACGAGCCGCCGAACTCGGCTTTCCCATCGTGCTCAAAGCGCGGTTCGGTGGCTACGATGGCAAGGGCACCGCGTACGCCCGCAATATCGAAGAGTTTGAATCCCACCGACATCGCTTTGAACAGGGCGATTGGCTTGCCGAAGAGTTCGTTCCGTTCCAACGTGAACTCGCGGTGATGGTGTTCCGCACGCCGACTGAAACCGGATGTTTCCCTACCATGGAAACGGTTCAGGTGAACCACGTGTGCAGCGAAGTCTTCCCCAGCGGGGTCGATGCATCAGAAGCCGCGATCGCCGCCGTTGAAGCAGTGAATGGAATCGGACTTTTCGGCGTGGAGCTTTTTGAGCTCGAAGATGGCTCGGTGCTCATCAACGAAATTGCGCCGCGACCTCACAACACGGGCCACTATTCTTTAGATTGGGGCGGAGTCTCCCAGTTCGAACAGCATGCCCGTCTGGCCTGCCGGATCCGACCAGCTCCGGCAATCGGCGAGCCGGCAGCGATGGCCAACATTTTGGGTGTCGATCCAAAAATCACGTGGGAATCGGCTCGGGATGCCACGCTCCAGGCGAATCCCGATGTATATTTCCACTGGTACGGCAAGCCCGAAGCGCGGCCGGGTCGCAAGATGGGCCACATCAACGCGGTGGGCGAGGATTGCCGAATCCAGGCGGCGACGGCTCGTGATCACTTTGTTTCGACCTGGCAATCTGGCCCGTAGTCCCCTTAAGAATCTGATACCGAATGGTATCTTGAACGGCTTATGAAATTTTGGCCCGGTCGATCACATCCCGGGCTCAGGTGGTTGGCAAATGGCTAAGTTGGAACTCATCAATCGCGAAGACCTTTCGTCGGCCGGAGTCGGACGACTCCGCCGAGACGGCATCCTGCCCATGGCACTTATTGCCAAAGGAGGAGAGACGAAAAAGGTTCAAGCCGATCGAGCCGCCGTCAAGAATCTTTTTAACGGAATCTCCGGAGTCGCGATCTTCGAAGTCAACGTAGAAGGCGAAGGCAAAAAGCGCGTGATTATGAAAGATGTGCAGCGTGACCCGGTTTCTCGACAAGTCACCCACATGACGGTCATGGAAATTCTTGACGAGGATGTGGTCAAGGTGTTTGTTCCGGTGGTTGTAGAAGGCACGCCCAAAGCGGTTACCAAAAAGATGGCCACGCTCATGACTCCGATGAATCAGATCGAAGTAAAGGCGAAAGTCAAAGACTTGCCGGAAGTCATCCACGTCGATGCTTCCGAAATGGGTCAAAACGATAAAATCGTAGTGGCCGATCTGAAACTGGGTGAGAGCGTCGAATTTCTAACCTCAGATCAAACCGTGCTGGCTTCGACCAAGCAACTGCGCGGAATGTCTTCGCTTGAAGAAGGCGGAGAAGCTCCCGCCGAAGGCGAAAGCGAAGCGGAATCCGCTCCCGCCGAATAATCCTACGGGTCTTTGCATCGCCTCCGTGGTGCGTATGGTGTAACATCCTTTCTACGCATCACGGAGGATCATTTTGGCGGTCGATACCAGCGATTTCAGAAACGGCATGGCTATCTACATTGATGGCGAGGTCTACCAAATTGTCGAATTTCAGCATGTAAAGCCGGGCAAGGGCCCGGCCTTTGTGCGAACAAGGCTTAAAAAGCTCAAAACCGGAGCCACGCTCGAGAAAACATTCCGCAGTGGAGAAAAGTTTGACGATGCCTACATGGATAACGTCAAATACCAGTTTCTCTACCGGCAAGGTGATGAACTCGTGCTCATGGATCTGGATAGTTACGAACAGATTCCCGTTAAAGAAACTCTTTTTGGCGACAGTGCCAAATTCTTGAAAGAAGAGATGGAAGTTACCGCCCTCACTGTGGGCGATGAAGTGATGGGCTACGAAATTCCCCAGTTTGTTGAACTGGAAGTCGTGCAAACTGATCCATCCTTTAAAGGAGATACCGTGACCGGCGGGAGCGGAAAACCCGCGACCCTGGAAACGGGGGCAATCGTAAACGTTCCGTTTTTTATCGAGGTTGGCGAAGTGATCAAAGTTGATACGCGTAGCCGTCAATACCTCGAGCGCGTCAAAAAGTAAGCAGCTATGTCCCGCCGGGAACCCCGCGATTTTCGTCCGAATAATCAACTCAGCGATTCCGTCGCTGTGTTTTTCGATGGTCTTGCCAAATTCATGGTGACCGTCGGCGGTGCGGCGGCCGTCATCGGGCTTGGAATGCTCCTGTACCAGTTCTTTGGAACCGGCGGCGCATCCCAAGATCAAATCGAAAACGCGCTCGGGATCCAAGACATCTTCCGCCAGCTCGGACTATACGGAACCCTCGTAGCGTCGATCGGAGCCGCCTGGCTATTCTGGGGCGAAGAAGTTACGGGGCCGATCATGATCGTGGTCGGGCTATTACTTGCGTTTATGACCGCTTGGGTTCCGATGGTGATGCCCGGGATGCAAGCCAACGAACTGCAAGCGAATGCGCTGAGTTCACTCTCGCTCGCCGGGTATCCGGCGGTCTTCGTGGGGGTCATCCTCTTTATCGGCGATATGGCCGGGAGGATGAAAAATCGCCTCCGTGAAGGGGCCAAAGCTGACCAAATGAAGTACGGCAAGGGCATGCGCGAAGAGCGCGACACCCGAAATGTATTTATGGGCAAGTGCTGGCAGCTCCCCTACTGCCGCAAGTTCGTCCGCGAACGATGCCCCATCTACCACGCTCGCCGAACGTGCTGGAAAGAACGCGTGGGATGCATGTGCGAAGAAAGCGTCATCAAAACTGCTATGGAAGGCGGGAGCGTCATTCCCAAAGACCTTGTTGCGGCCGCCAAATTTATCCCTAAGAATCATACGCTCAGCGCCGCCGCAAAAGCCGAACGATGCCGCCAATGCGTAATCTATAACGAGCATCAAAAACATAAGTACAAACTCTTTCTGCCGATTACACTCATCAGCGTCGGAGCCATCTACGTAGCCCTGCGACCCGTGCTGGCCGATTCGATCCAGGCCGCCCTGCGTTCAATCGACAACATCTACAAAACCGCTACTATCTCCGAAAATTCGGACCTTAACGAAGCCGCCCGCGCCACCTCCATCGACGGCGGAACCATTCCGTACAACGAAATTATCCTGTTTGTTTTGACCCTCGTTCTGCTTGCCTACACTATTAAACTGGTCGAATACTTGATCTGGAAAGTTAAAGTATAAACTGTCGCCATGCGACGGGCCGCTGAAGACGCAATAACTCTCAACGGAAGCCACGGCGAAGGCGGTGGTGCCCTCTTCAAAGCGGCCCTTGCGATGAGTGCGCTCACACTCAAACCCCTCACAATCCATTCGATCCGAGGTGCCACCCGCAAACCGGGAATGACAGCCGAAGATTTCGCCTTTCTCAGTGCCCTGTCCACCGCATGCAATGCCCGGCTAGAAGCCGATGAAATCGGATCGAACCGCCTGAGCTTTGTCCCCCAGCGACTGCCGCAAGCTGTCCACTTCGACTTTGATATCACGCGGATCGGACCCGGGAAGACGCCGGGTAACTGCCTGGCCGTTGCCCAAGCACTAGCCGCGCCCCTTAGTCGGACCGGTGCCTACTCCACGATCTCTTTGCAAGGCGAAACCCACAATAACAACACCCTCACATTCGATGCCTTTGAACTCTCTACCATCCGCGCCCACGCCGCGCAGGGGCTGGGAATTTACGCCAATCTGATGCAGGCCGGATTCGGCTTCGCCGGACGCGGAGATTGTCGGATCGAAATCGAACCAAGTGCCCTTCAATCCATCGAGTGGCCAACCCGGGGCGAACTGAAATCCGTGATAGCGCGGATCACGGCGGTCAACATGCATTCCGGAGCCATCACCGATGCCCGCACCGCAATCGAACGCCACATGGCCGACATTGAACAAGAGCCGCAAGTCGAAGTAATTGAGATCGGAGGACCCGAAACCGGCCTGTCCGTTCTGTTTGCCGCCCAGTTCGAACGGGGGTTTGGATCAAGCTCGGCATGCCTCAACCGGGGCGGACGCGCGACTGACGCCGTCGACCGAGCATGGGGCTTGTTCGATGAGTTTATGGGAAGCACCGCATCGGTTGATCCATTTCTTGCCGATCAGCTCCTGATGACCGCCGCCCTCGCCGAAGGCCGCACCGTGTACACCACTTCAAACATCACGCGTCGGCTCCAAACCATCGCCTGGGTGATCAAACAGTTTTTGCCGATTGCAATCACGATCAAAGGCACCGAAGGCGCACCCGGGACAATCACCGTTCAACGATAATTCAGACCTAATTCGGAACGCCGCGTATCAAAATTCGAAAATCCCACACGTAAATAAAAAGTAACCATGGCCGAACCCCTCACCGTCCCTCAAGCTATCGAAAGTCGCCGATCGCGCCGCCGCTATACGCCGGAAGAGATTCCCAACGACATGATCCGCGAACTCATCCGCTTGGCCGGTCTGGCCCCTTCGCCCAACAATCTCCAGCCTTGGCGAATCATTGCGGTGAAAAATTCCGAGATGAAACGGCGACTCATGGAAGCGGCCAATAACCAGCCTCAGGTCGGTGGGTCCGCAGTGACCTTTGTTCTCTACACCGACATGAACGATGTGCTTGATCGTGTGGAAGAAACTGTTCACCCCGGCATGAAGGATCGGCTGGCCGAACAATCGAAATCGATCCGAGAAACATTCGCCCGATTTGATGACATGGAGCGCCAATGGTGGGGTCGCGGACACGCCTATACCTTTATGGGATTCCTCATGCTCGCGGCGGAATCTATGGGCTACGCCACAAGTGGCATGCTCGGATTCGACCGGGATAAGGTCAAGGCACTGTTCGGAATTCCGGAACATGCGCAGATCGCCGCCTTGGTCGCCATGGGTCGGCCCGACGACGACGGATTTGTCCATCACCGGCATCCCGTGGAACGGATTCTTACGCTCATCGAATAGCAGACTAATCGGTCCAATCGATTAACTCACCGTTGAGGACAAGTAGAGCACAGCCAGAATGAATTTGCACATGAGCTCGATCCACCACCTGATTGCTCAGCGAAACCGCACCGGCCGAGTCAAGCGTGACTCGAGCAAGGGGCCACTGAAATCCGCTCATTGTGACCACGCACTGACCAATCGGCAAAAGCGAAGCCGTGCGTCCGGCCTTTAAATGGGTTAAAGAAAAATCCCCCCTTCGAAGGAGCCATCCCGAGCCGGACGCCAGAGCGATCCGGGGAGAAAGTGAGCTCACGGCAATACTGGCCAATCCGGCAAGCATATGGTCAAGGCGGCTACCTTCAAATCCGGCAAGGATACATTCGCTCGGTTTACGCGCGCTGGCCAGATCGAGCAATTTGTCTAAATCGGATCGGTATTCGTCTACATCTTGCCGATATTCGACGCCCGGAATCCGTTGCGTGAGACTGTCGAAATCGCCAACAACGATATGGGGGCGGATATTATGGGCCAAGCAGACCTCCTGCCCTGCATCGGCGGCAACAATGAGATCGGCGCGTTGAGCGAGGCGGAAAAGGTGGTCGTTGGCCGGTCCTTCACCGGCGAGGACACCGAGAATTTTGCTCACGATCCCAGTCTATCCGGACCCCTGCGACTCGGAATGACCCGGTAAAGATGCGGGCCCAAAAAAATTTGGGCCATTCGTCAAAGTTGCAGATTCGTCCGCCCAGCCTCCGCTTTCATCAAGTTTGTTCGGGACAACTTGAATCCCGACCCGTACGGGCGAAATAATTATCATGGCGGGGGGCAATTTTCGCGAGGAGCGCGTGCAATTCGATCAGTTTTTTAGCCGCATGTCTGTGTATACTCGGCCCATTGCTTTCCCCCTATCGGGGATTTTTTTCTTGCGAAAATGTCCAACCAGTACACGCTCGACGAGCACGAAGATCAGATCCGTCTCAAGTCCGCTTGGGAGAAAACTCTTGTCGATTTTTCGGCGGAGGTTCCCGCCACCGTTATGGACCGATTTTTGCGTCCGCTTGAGCCGGTTGAGCTGCGAGAGGGCATCGCGACCTTTAAAGCACCCGGTAAGTTCGTCCAAGAATGGGTGGCCGAGCGATACGTCGATAAACTCTGTGTTATCCTTTCCGAGTACTTGGGCCACGCGATCAAATTCGAACTTCGACTCGTAAGTCGCGAGAAAGCTACGATCCCGTCCCATGCGGTGACTTCCGTCACCATGCGACCAACGGAGTCCGCCCGATTCCGCCCAATGGAACGGCTAACGTTTGACAACTTTGTTGTAGGTCAGAGCAATCGATTGGCCATGGCGGGTGCCAAAGCCGTCGCCGCTCGGCCCGGAACGCGTTACAATCCCCTGTTTATCTACGGCCCCAGTGGACTCGGCAAAACCCACTTGCTCCACGCCATCGCCAACGAAATCCTGGCCAACGATCCGTACGAAAACATCATGTACGTGACCGCAGCCCAGTTCATGGAAGAGTACGTCACCGCGCTCAAAAACAATCAAATTGAACGGTTCCGACGTGCGCAACGCGGCGTCAACGTGTGGCTACTTGACGACATCCAGTTTGTGGCCGGCAAAGATAAAACGCTAGAAGAAATCTTCCTTACGTTCAACTACCTTCAAGGCCTCGCCAAACAGATCGTACTGTGTTCGGACCGTGCACCGCGCGATCTACTCTTAATGGACGAGCGACTCCGCTCACGATTCGAAAGTGGGCTTGTTGTGGACGTGCAGCACCCTGATATCGAAACCAAGTGCGCCATCGTGATGAAGCGGGCAGAAATCGAAGGCATCGCCATGGACCACGCCACCGCTATGGTTCTCGCCGAAGGGGTTCACGGATCAGTTCGCCATCTCGAAGGGGCAATCCACAAACTAGCTGTGCAAGCCAGCCTTGTGCATCGACCGGTTGATCACAAACTTGCCGCGGAGATCGTGGATCGTTACTACGCAAACCTTATGGCTCCCAAGCCAAGCTTTGAGCAGATTTTGACCACCGTTTCTAAGCACTACCGAGTGGATGAAACCGAAATCCTCGGCGTCTCGCGCAAGGCGCACATCGCGCAGGCACGACACGTGGCGATCTACATTACGCGCGAAATTCTCAACGACAGCTGGAAGCAGATCGGGGCCCGATTCGGCAACAAGGATCACACCAGTATGATGCACGGCTATAAAAAAGTCCGAACGCTTATTAACCAAAACCGCGAAATGAACAACGCCGTTCAATCTTTAATGAACGACCTGTGCCCGGGTAGCTAGGCATGAAGCTCGCCGAGCTCACTTGGCCGGACATCGAATCGCTTTCTCGCGAGGTTGTGGTGCTCATCCCCACCGGATCGATCGAGCAACACGGTGCGCACCTACCCCTTGCTACCGACACTATTCTGGCGACCGATGCGGCGGAGCAAATCGAAGCGGTGCTTCCGGACAAAACCCTGCTCACCCCCTGCCTGTGGCTTGGCGCATCGCTGCACCATCTCCCATTCCCCGGCTCGCTCAGTGCCACGTTCGAAGGATACGATTCCGCGCTGACCGCCGTTGTCCGATCGCTCCTGCCCGCCGGATTCTATAAGTTTATGACCATCAACGGGCACGGGGGCAACGCGGATTCAAACCGGATCACGTTCCGACGACTTAAATCAGACCATCCGCACCTGCAACTGGCCGCACCAAACTACTACGATTTTATCGATCCGGCCTTGCTTTCCAAGATGCTCCGAGGATCAACCAAGTCGATCCGGCACGCATGCGAAGTAGAAACGAGCCTTATGATGCATCGACGACCTGATCTGGTCCGACCGGATCGAATCCGCGATGATGGGCGAGAACCTACTCCGCGAATCCCCGGCCTCATCACCCAGTTCGATGAAATCACCGAGCAGGGTTCCTTGGGCGAAGCTACATTGGCCTCAGCCGAAACGGGCCGGATTCTGTGGGACAGTGCCATCCGAGGCGGAACTCAAGCCGTCGAAGCCATGCACGATGGAATAATTTTTCTAGGCTCAAGTGCGGAATCGGAATAGCAGTGGGCGGGTAAATTCGCGAGTATGCGCGTTACTTCGTCGATCGCTTGCGCTCTTCTTGCTCTCTTGCCGCTTGCGGCTACCGCCCAAAACCAAGGCCGATACGTGGGTCCTGAAATTGGCGTGTTTATTCCCAACGATAGTGCCCTTCGAACTGCCCTTGGCAGTCAGTGGTGGTCCCTTGGAATTTCCACGATGCGCGACGGCCAAGTGCTTCAGCGACGGGTGGGTACCAACCTCAACTTTGCCAGCCAAGCCAAGAACGGAAACAAAGTATTTCTTGGCAGCTACACAATCGGGCTCGTTCAACCCTTCGGCGAAAACACTCGTCAAAGCGAACTCCAACCCTACTTTGCCGTCCGAGGCGGAATTAGCTACACCGATTACGCCATCACTCAAGGGTTCCAGCGCCTTTCGGCCAAGCGAGTGGGCTACAACTTAAACGGTGAAGTCGGCGTTCTGGTGGGCGGACGGTTCACATTGAGTGCCCGTTACGATGTCACGCCGGACTACGATGGGTTCAACTTCGATGGCTGGAGCTTTTCGCTCCGCTATGGCATCGCAAAGTTCTAGATCGATTACCGAACTCAACGTCCGCCCGTAACCGAATCTAAAAAATAAAGCCCGGCTTAACCGCCGGGCTTTTATGATTCTTGTGAGCGAAGAAGTCTTAGACTTCTTGTAGTTTTTTGGCTTTGGCGTACACGTCGTCAAGGCCGCCGCAATACAGGAACGCCTGTTCCGGAAGCTCGTCGAGCTCGCCGCCCACCAGCTTTTCGAACGCGTCGACCGTATCTTCGATCGCGACGTAGCGGCCCGGGTTTCCGGTGAACTGTTCGGCAACGAAGTTCGGCTGCGACATGAACCGCTCGACTTTTCGAGCGCGGGCCACGATCAGCTTGTCGTCATCGCTGAGCTCGTCGATCCCGAGGATGGCGATGATGTCTTGCAGTTCGCGATATCGCTGAAGAATCTGTTGAACTTCGCGAGCGACTCGGTAGTGCCGCTCTCCAACAATCCGCGGATCGAGGTTTTTGGAGGTCGAAGCCAGCGGGTCGACCGCGGGGTAGAGACCCTTGGAAGCGATAGATCGTTCCAGGTAGACGTAAGCGTCAAGGTGACCAAACGTGGTGGCCGGAGCGGGGTCCGAGGGGTCATCCGCGGGAACGTACACCGCTTGCACCGAAGTGATTGATCCCTTGGTGGTCGATGTAATCCGTTCTTGCAGCAGCCCCATTTCGGTGGCCAGAGTGGGCTGATAGCCAACCGCGCTCGGCATCCGCCCGAGAAGCGCGGAGACTTCCGAACCCGCTTGGACAAAGCGGAAGATGTTATCGACAAAGACAAGAACGTCGGTTCCGACTTCGTCGCGGAAGTATTCGGCCATCGCCATGGCGGTGAGCGCAACCCGGAGGCGGGCTCCCGGCGGCTCGTTCATCTGACCAAAGACCATCGCGGTTTTGTCGATAACCCGCTTTTGCGAACCGTCCACGTCGGTGAACGTGGTCTCCTTCATTTCGCGCCAGAGGTCGTTCCCTTCGCGAGTTCGTTCGCCGACTCCGGCAAACATCGAAACGCCCGAGGCTTCAACCGCAATGTTGCGGATGAGTTCTTGGATCAAAACGGTTTTGCCCAGACCGGCGCCCCCGAAAAGGCCGATCTTTCCACCTTTGTTAAACGGGATCAGCAGGTCGATGACCTTAAGTCCGGTTTGGAGGAGCTCAACCTTAACGTTTTGCTGGGTGAATTCCGGCGGATCGCGGTGGATCGGATAGGTCGGGGTTTCGGGCGAAAGAGCTTCACCACCATCGATCGGCTGGCCAAGCAGGTTAAAGACCCGGCCAAGGGTTGCTTCGCCCACGGGAACCTGGATCGGCGCATTGGTATCTTGCACATCCATGCCGCGGACAAGCCCGTCGGTGGAAGAGAGCGCGATTGCGCGGATCATGTCGTCGCCCAGGTGCTGGGCGACTTCGCAGGTCAAATCGATTCCCCGCTTCTCGTCTTTAATTTTAAGGGCGTTGTAGATTTCGGGCAGCGATTCCGTAGGGAATCGGACGTCCACAACGGGTCCGGTGACTTGCACGACGGTGCCAACATTCGACATAGCGGTTTTTGAAAGCCTCCAGGCAAGCCCATCTGGCCCGCCGAGTCGAGGCAAATTATACAACTTGGAGCCGCGATCCTGTCGGGGCTATCGGACCGACCCAATCGATACGGACGGGAACATCTCCTTCCAGATGGCCAGAAGTTCTTCTCGCGAATGGCTACCGCCGGGTTTCAGATCAGGTCGACGCGTCCAGATCGGCAGGAGGTCCAGCAACCGATCGGCGTAAGGCGCATAGTCGAGCCCGGAATCCAGAAGCTGGCCGACATACGGCTTGAGACTATCCGTGTAACCGTGACTTAAAGCATTTGCCACCAATAAACGCAGTTGCGGGTCTTTCATGGAAGTAGCAATCCCAAGCAACTGTTCTTGACGATCCATGCTGGAGATATAGCTACGAATCTGCTCGTATGGCGCAAGAGTTTGGTTCGTGGTTGCCATAAAAAGGAACAGTCGACTTTCCGCATCGCTCCAAATGGCCGGATTCTCCGCCGCGGAATCGCGCAGCGCGGCGAAAAACGGCACATCTGCCTTTTGGTCGTCATAGTGGTAGCGGGTCGCCAAAATTCGGGTCCGCGAATAGAGGTCGTCGGTCGCAGCCGGATCAAGCAGGGCAAGGAATCTCTTGGTTTCAGCCGCGCCCGGGTCGATTCCGCCCCCGTTGATCTGGGACAAGAACCGCGTGCAATCGCGCACGCTTCGCGGATTGTCCGGCGAAAGGGCCGACGCCACGCCTTCGAGCAGCGCAATCGGACTGCCCGCCGGAACCGTCACCGATTCCTTATCCGTAGCCACCGCTAAAAAGACGGCAAACTCGCTGCTGTTTTTTGCGGCAGTTCGGATCGAACCCGCGGGAAAAGCCCCTTCTTTTTGCTGAAAGCCGTAGCCCGGCCCGGTAAAGAATGCAAGCTGATCCGATTTCGGTGAGAAGCCAAAAATCGCGTACCGCTCTACTTCTTCGTCCGTATCGAAGATCGTGTGACCCGCGGGTCGATTTTTGAATCCGTTGCTCTTAAAGGCGAGGTTTTCGGGGATCACAAACGTGAAACCGTTTGATTGGAACGTAAGCGTTTCGATCGCAAGGTCTCCCATCCGAGTCCGGTAGGTGCGGGATTCTTTGGAAACCGCATTCACCTCATCTGCGATGCGCACCTCAGTAAACGGCGTTACCTGGTCGAGGTTAAAAACCAACCCGTTCGTGGGTTGGGCAACTTGAAAATTTTGTGAAGCAAGAATCACGTAGAGTGCGGTAATCATGGATTGTTCTCAAGGAAGTTTTGTAATTAATTCTCAAAATGGTCGATCCGATCTGTCCAGAACCTAATGGTCCATGTACCTACGGCAATTCCGCCGGGAGTTCCTGCTACAGGATTCTTTGTCCCTGCCATGTATTTATGGGTCAACTGCAGTAGCGGAGCCGAGGGGTGAGAAGCGAAAGTGTAAGAATAGGGCATATAAATCCATAGAGTGTCAAACATATCGAATTACCCAAGCGGACTGAATACGGTCTGCCATGTATATGGTGCTGGAGTAGCTTGGAAATTTGAGGGAAGCACTTCTGTAAAATGCTCCTGGACGAACACGCCTGGCATTCCTTTGCCTAGATGATCGAATAGTCTTATTTGCTCTTGGCGCCGCCAGCCGTAAGCAGAAGGATCATCAATCGGACCGTTCGAGACGGTTTGAACCGATACATCCTGAGGAGCATGCCCGGTAAAGCGATACTTCTGGGGTACAAGCGTTTGACCGCTACAGTCACCAGCTGTTAGGGTAGCACCTTCATATGTGGCCGTGAAAATAGCTGATGGGATAATTCCTCCGGGGGCTGTGGGGCCTGTCGCAGCGATTCGCATAGTAGTATTACTAATGGAAACAACCTGACCCCCTGAACACGAAAACTGAACCGATGTGCCTGCAGGTTGGCCAAAATTCGCCTCAACAGTGCCTTTTTGAGGCAACTGGGCCAACGCAGGCGGTGCCACGGGATCATGTCCAAAATATTGCAAATATCCCGGAGTGTCAGACCTTCCATCATCGCGAGCATAAGTTGGTAATTGAGCATCGTATACGGACAACTTCAAATCGCCACCGATCACGATATAATCATCATCATCGCTGTACTGCTTATTGAGGTGACCATCGGTAACAGTTACTACACATTGAGCTCTGTGCAAGCCGGTTGTGTAAACCTCTCCCTGGAGGGTTTGACCCAAGCCAGGGGCACTGAACCACGTCGTAGATGTCGTTGCCCAGTCGTCGCCTACATCACTAGAACCAGGCGTGGGTTTTAGCATTCTCCACTCATATTTAACCACCGTCCAGTTTGACGGCAATTATGAATCGCAGCTGTAAAGATATTGTAACTAACAAAAGTTCCAAAATTAGTGGAGCCAGGCGCGATGACGTTAGGATTATAACTGAGCGCACTAACTTTATTCGAAGCCGTTACTGACGTAAATACCGGGATTTTGCCCATAGGCAGTAATAGCAAACACCAAAACATAAAGAGCCGATAACCAACCACGGAACTGAACCATGCTCTCACGGTACCGCGCAAACCGGACGCCTGTCAACCTGGTCGCAAAATTTACGGAAACTTTATTTTTAGTTGCAACCTCAATCACTCGCCGCAGAGTTGCTTATAGGTGGCGATCACCTTGCGAACGTAGTTCTGAGTTTCTTTATACGGAGGAACCCCGCCGTGTCGCTTGACCGCTCCGCCGCCCGCGTTATACGCGGCCAGCGCAAGGATTAACCCTTCGAACGAATCGCCCGTTTGTTTGGTGTACTTTTCCAGGTGGCCACGAAGCAGCTTGACCGTCCCGTACAGGTTTTGATCCGTGTCGTAGCTGTTGCTCACCCCGAGGCCGCGGGCCGTGCCCGGCATCAGCTGACCCAGACCCTGCGCGCCGGCCGAACTCTTGGCTTCGGGATTAAACCCCGATTCGCAAAGGACAAGGGCCATCACCAAGCGCGGATCAACGCCGTAGTACGCGCTGTACCCAAGAACGCCTTCCGCGATCGATTGAGCTTCGGCGCGAGCCAGCTTTTTATTCCGGCTTTGAATGAAATCGGTGTAGGGTGCAATCAGTTGCAGGAATTCGGGGCCAAGCTGCAACGACTTAGTGAGCGGACTGGTGTTGACTTTTGGAACATTGGTCGCTCCCCGCGCATTAGTCCCGCCTCGGCTGGTGGGATTGGTCGGCTTCTTGGCGTTTTTCTTGGCCAGGGCAGCGGCTTTTTCCTGCGCTTTTTTGATTTCGGCGGCTTCGAACCGCTGGACTTCCGATTCCGTTGCGGCGGCGATCAGTTCGGCTTCGACTTCCGCAAATTCCTGTGATCGTTTAGCCCGAATGATCATACGAGCCGAAACATTGCTGGCTCGGAGCCAATCGGGCGCACCCTTGGAAACAACGTAGAGCTCGCGACCGCCTTCTGGATTATCAAGCAAAAGAATCTGCTTGGTAGAAGTCTCCATGATCCCCCGGACCACGCCTTTGACTTCGACCACTTTTTCGCCCACAAAGGTTTGCAGCGCAGCCGGAGAAGTGGCTTGACCGATTCCAAATTTTTTCCGAATGGTCAGATACTCTTGAAACGATTGGGCTTGGACAGTCCCCACGAGGAGAGCACCCATTAGGATTGCCGCGATTCGCTTCATAATGTCCCCTGGAGAATCTGGCGGACAGGTCGGGATTCGAACCCGAGAAGGGAGTTATCCCTTACCCACTTAGCAGGCGGGCGCTTTCGACCACTCAGCCACCTGTCCGTTCTGCGCATATTACCATGTCGGCTTTATCGACGCAAAGGTTCAGACTTGAGTCCGATCGACGACTACCAGCCGCCGGTATCGGGGAGCGAAGTCGGCTCTGCGTCGGGGTCGGATGAAGCCCCCGTCTCGTCGGCTTTAGGCGGTTCAGTAGCTGCCGGCTGACCGGCATTTTCGGTGAAGTATTTCGGCTTGGGTGCTTCCGGAACCTTTTTGCCGTCATCATCAACCACGTCGATCTTGAGCTCAACGTTGGAATAACGCCCTTTTGGTTTTTCCGGTGCACTAGGCTTGACCGTTGCTTCTGCCACCCCCGTGACCGCATCCTTGAGATCGTTGGCTTTTTCTTCCACCAACGGGTTCGACCCGATGCGGGGTCCCAACACATAGAACCCCAACGCCACCGCGAGCGGCGGCGCGATCAGCCACTTGGCCAAGTTGATCCAAACTTTTTTGCGGTTCAAACCCTTCTTTCCTGCCCGGCCAATTTTGGCCATACCTGCTATTGTGACGTGTCTGGAGGGAAACTGGAGTATCACCGTGCCCGTTCAAGTTATCCAAGAGTCCTTGACCATTGCCGCGCCGCAACTGGCACCCGTGCCGATTGGCTCTGATCTGCCCCGCCGTTACCCGCTGCCCGATCTGCAAATTTCCGGCCCGGCGCAACCCATCGATCTCCCTATCCTTCGGCTTCAGAACGAGTTTATCCAACTCGGCATTGCACCTTCGCTCGGCGGACGAATCGTGGAGGCTATCGATCTGCGCAGTGGCACCCAAGTGCTGCGTCTTCCCCCGGAAATCACGCTGGAGCCAAGCGGCCCCCGCGGATTCACGTGGAACCACGGTCTGCCCTGGAATTTCGCCCCCGAATGGCCAGGCCAGCTCGGTCCGGTGGACTACCGCCTTATCGAACCCGCCGATCCAGAGGCCAAGGGCGCGATCTTTCTTTTTGATTGGCACGGCGAGATCAGTGCCCATACCGCAATCACGCTTGCCCCCGGTCAAGCGGATTTTTTGATTGAGCAGTCTATTTTTAATCGGGGCTGGACTTCGGCCGAAGTGACCAGTGGAATCAGTTCGACAACGGTTGAAGACGGCGGTCTCTACTTCTTTCATTCCCAACCTGGCCGCGAAGCGATGCCCGTAGTCACCGAAACCTTCCGACTCGGCGGACGACGAACGCACGCGTGGCAAGCCCGCGGGATCGTAGTCTCCGGAGTCAAAGGATCGGCCGCGCACACCCTACGCGCATCAATTGGAATTGAAGATTCCACTTTTTGGCTGCAATCCCACGGATCAACCGCGCAGAAGATATTCATCTTCGCCGGGGGGCAAACATTTGAAAGTAGCTTGCCTGCCCAACCGACTCCGGCGGCACCAACGGATATCTCTGCACTGGGCAAGCCGGAAGGAGTCGCCATCGAAGGCGAATCCGGCAAGCGAAATCTGCTCTGGCCCGCGCGAGAATCAGCATTTCCACAACGGACCCCCCAATCCGATCTATGGCGACGCGTCGATGACCTGATTGCTGGGGATGCTGATCCCGCATTCTACGCGCGCGAACCCGGACTGGAACCCTACGCAGCCTGGAAATCTGCCCTCGCCGCAATTTCCGCCGGAGAATGTGAGCAAGCAGACGCCGAACTGGAGCGGTATCTGGCGTTCAATGCCGAAGATCCGTTGGCGTGGTGGCTTAAAGCGTCGGTCGCGCGAGAATTTTCGCTGGAATCCGCCGAAGACGCGCCCGAACTGCCCAACGCCCATTTTCTCGCCCCGCTCGAACCGCTCCTTAAGGCGGAAGCCTTTCTCCGCACCCCGATCCAAGAAGGGATGGGTCCGAATCCGTTGATCGCCGGAATAGGACACAATCCGCCGCAGGCCATTGCGGCCGTCGGCCTCTATGCGGAAGTCGGACTCCGCCAAGGTATGGCTCGCCTTGCGGATGAGCTTTTGAGGCATCGTGAATTTCCGTTGCTCCACTATTTGGTCGGAGCCCAGTATCTCAAGCTCTCAAGCGGCGAAGCCACCGCGGCCGAACACGTAAATCGAGCGGCCCGGCTGATGATAGAGCCCCCGTTCCCGGCGCGCACGATCGAAGTCGAGGCGGTGCTCGCTCTGGCTCGTCGATTCCCCCACGACCCGAACGTGCAGGTATTTGCCGATCTGGCTAACCGTTCTCGGGAGATAAGCTAAAGGCGACTTCGGCGGCAATTCCAACCCCCTCTATCCGGCTGAGTTGTACGGCCCGTAAGGAAGGATCGGTTACAAGGCGGCTCAGGCAAACCGAGAGTTCCTCGGCCTCCTCACGCGTGAGCGAGATATCGATATCGGTGAGCTTTCTTCCCGTTTCGTAATCGCGGATATCCATCGCCTCATTTCCCCGTTACCGGAAAGGACGCCGCTCGGGTTCCGGCGTTCATCGAGCGTAGGCACGCCGGAAGAGCCAACGTAGAAATACCAGGATCGCAAAAAACTCGTAAAAACACTGAATCCTAGTAATTTTACTAGTTGGCCCGCAATTCTTACAGGGAAAAAGACATTCGTTGATCTCACCGGATCACACGGGAGCGGATGGAGTCGCGACCGCCGGAGAGAATCACGGAGGAAAACAAAACATGTCTTTTCGCATCAACACCAACACCGAAGCTATGACCGCTCTGCGGAATCTGAGCCTGACCGGAGATAGCTTCAGCCGCAGTATCAACCGACTTTCCACGGGACTTCGCATCAACTCGGCCGCCGATGATCCGGCCGGCCTCATCATCAGCGAAAACTTCCGCAGCCAAATCAGCGGCGTTACCCAGGCGATCCGCAACAACCAAGACGCCATTAACTACGCCAAGACCGCGGAGGGCGCCCTCGAAGAAATCGCCCGACTGCTCCGCGAAGGTCGCCAATTGGCCGTCAGCAGCGGTAACACCGCCCTACTCGATCCCAGCCAGGTCCAAGCGAACCAAAACCAATGGAACCTGATCGTTAACTCGATCAACCGCATTGCCACCGAAACGCAATTTGGTCGCAAGCGACTGCTCGATGGCTCCAGCGGAGTCAATGCCAGCGTCGTGAATCTGGCTAATGTGAAGAATATCAGCCTCAGCGGAATCTTTGGCGGTCAATCCGTAACCGCAACCGGTGCGATCGACATTGATGTAACGCAAGCGGCCACTAAGGCCACCATCACCGGCAACCGAGCGGTGGCGGCCGCCAACGTAGACGCCTATCTTGCTGCTACCGTGGGCACCTCAGCCGGCCAGTTTTCGATCAACGGCACCACCTTTGTGGTCGATGCCACCGACACGTGGGGTCAGGTGATCGCTAAGATCAACCAAGCGAGTGCTTCCACCGGAGTTGTGGCCGAGGCGGTATTCACTGGCGGCAACGGTTCGATTAAGCTCTCCAGCACCACGTATGGCACAAAGGGCGACTTCCGCATCTCGGATAGCGGGGTGCTTCACACGGCCGCCAATATCTACGGACCAGCTGCGGCACCGGTGGATGCCATCGCGAACGTCACCATGAACGGTCGAACCGTTACGATGAGCGGCGGTCTGATGGGCTTTGATGGTCTCACCCTGAGCGACACCGATGGCAACGTGATCACGTTGCAACCAGCAGCCGCCGTCGGCAACCTGGCGGGCGCAGGCCACGTTATTGTAGGCTCGGCCCAGTTCCAAACCGGAGGCAATGCTAACCAACGCACGACTCTGAGCATTGGCAACTTCCTGAGCAGTTCGCTCGGTGTCGATTCGCTGGATCTCACCACCGCTAACGGGGTGAACAATGCGATTACCCGATTGGAAGGCGCGATCAACGAACTCAGCCGCAAACGTGGCGAAATCGGGTCGTTCATGCGAAACGTGCTGGAAAGCAACATCCGATCGCTCGGAATCGCCAAGGAAAACCTGACCGCAACCGAATCCATGATTCGCGATGTGGACGTGGCCGAAGAAATGACCAGCTTCACCAAGCTGCAGATTCTGCAGCAAAGCGGACTCAGCGTGCTCGCCCAGGCGAACCAAGCTCCGCAAGGCGTGCTGGGACTGCTCCGAGGCTAACGATGAAGTGAAATTTTCCACTCCTTATAACGTGAAAAGACCGCCCGGGAACTCCACCCGGGTAGTCTTTATTTGAGTTTGGAGCCAACCGTTTGGTGGAGATTTTCAACCCGCAGTCGGAAGCAGAGATGAAGGAGTTGGGCGCTCGGCTCGCCCACCGATGGTCGGCGGGCGATACCGTCCTTTTCGAAGGCCCGCTTGGAGTCGGTAAGACCACACTGATCCGAGGAATTCTGCGCGAACTCGGCTGGCAGGGGCCGGTTCGATCGCCAACCTTTACGCTGCTCAACCCCTACGACACCACACCGCCCGTGCTTCACGCCGACCTTTATCGATTGGAGTCGGCAGCCGGGGTTGGATTGGAGGAGTACCTGGGTGAATCCCTTTGCCTAATTGAATGGCCCGATCGACTGCGCGGACTGATTAACCCGGAATCTTGCACCTGGGTGACAATCGAGGTGCAAGAGAACGGTCGGCGGGTTACCGTTCGCCCGCCGATCCAACCACTTGGTTAGCCTTCAATGTGGCTGAGGGCTTGCAGTAGGTCGGCGACCTGCTCATCCGGAACGCCCTGTTGCTTGATTGCTTCACGAATCTGCGTGGTGATGCGGCGAGCTTCATCGGCATTGCCGATGCTTTTAGCCGCGCTTGCGTACGCCACCGCCACCGGAAGACTAGAGCTCATGTTTCCAAACGCGATTTGCATGGTTTGGAAGGCTTCCTGTTTTTTATCCTGTCCGATCAGCGCGTTGTTCAGCTCCACAAATGCAGGTTCGCACGTGGGGAACATCTGGAGCACGCGGCGAGCGCAATCTTCGGCCTCGGCATACTCTTCGATCTGGTTGTAGCAGCTGGCCATCACCATCCACAGCTTCCAATAGTCGCCCAGCCATTGGCGGAGAGGCTTGAGATCACGAAGGGCGGATTCAAAGTCGCCCGCTTCCGCTTTCTCGCTGGCCGCCTTGACAACTTCAACCCGTTTGGGCTGCTCGATTTCGATGAGCCAGGCATTCGCGTTAGCGGCCAGATTCGGATCGGGATTTGAGCTCAATATAGCGCGGAGCGTTTCCGGGACTTCGAACTCCCTGCCTGCTCGGGCCAGGGTTTGCGCGTACTCCCAGAGAAGCCCGTGATCGGTAGGAGCTTCGTCGATGGCATCTTCGTAAAAGTCCATCGCCCGATCGATCTCCTGCTCATCTTGGGCAAGGATCGGCGCATAGGCGCGTTTGATAAACGTGTTGTCATCAAGCGATTCGAGGGCGTTTTCGAAAACTTTAATGCCTTCTTCCCGCTTGTTGTTGGCCAGAAGGCTCATGGCGTAACGCGCATGAGCTTTGGCATTTTGGGGGGAGCTGGTCACAACCGCATGCCACAGCTCGGGCACTTCGTGAACCCGGCCGGTTTGGGCAAGAACGTCGCTCAGCAAGTCGAGGCTCGGCTTTTCGTCGCCCTCCATGTCGGCGGCTTTGCGCAGGTTTCGTTCGGCATTAACCGGCATCCCCATCATAAGCTGGGCGCGGCCCAACCGATGCCAGATTGCGGACTCTTCCGGAGCTAAGTTAGCGGCCTTTTCGAACGCATCCGCCGCTCCTTGGCCATTACCCACCGCTTCGTAAAATTCACCGAGTGAGAACCAGGCGCGAGAATCCTTAGGTTCGAGTTTGGTGAGTTTGACGAGCGTTTCTTCGATCCCACGGGGATCGCCGATCCGGTAGGCGAGCATCGTGCGGCAGGTTTGGAGCAGCACAAGGAACGGGCCTTCCCAATCCTTATCTGCTTCGTAAGCCTCCAGGAGCAGATCCATCGCCGGAGCGGGATCGAACTGAGAGACCACGTTTCCTTGTGCTTGTTCGATGTAGCGCAACGCGTCGTAACCGGTCACAAACTTGAGGAACGCGGCCTGATCGGCGGTGCCAAAAATATCTTCGTCCGAAAGATCGGGTAGCTCTCCACCCCCTACGGCGACAAGCAGTTCGATAGCACCGCGGAGCGCGTTGTACACACCACCCGGGAGGAAATTAAACTCTTCCACTCGTTCGGGTGAAGAGAGATCGTGCCCCCACACACGCACCGTGAGGGTTCCCGCACCTTCATTCTCGACGAGCAGGCCTTCGACGAGCTTATCGATTTCCGCCTGGCCCTTCATTTGGGCGAGGATTTCCGGTTCGTTCAGTGCTTCAGATGGGTTTATCAGCGCAAGCTTGGGAATGCCGTCCTCTTGCACCTGTGCCATGTAGTTGGCGGCCGAAATATTGCCCTTGCTATGGTGCTGAGCGATCTCGACTATAAAGTTCGCGAACTGTCGCGCCAACTCAGGGCGAGTGTCGGGTCCCGCGTTAAAGGGCAGAACGGCAATTTGCATCTGGCGCAGTGTACCGGGTGCCCAAGCCTGCCCTAAAACTCGAGCACGATCTTGCCGGCTTCGCCCGATTTCATGGCCGAAATCGCGGTTTCGAACTCCGTAAACGGCATGTGGTGAGTGACCACTCGCGAAACATCAAGCCCCTTTTCGTCAAGCAGCCAGATCATCTGGTCCCAAGTCTCCCACATCTTTCGACCGATGATGCCTTGCATGCGAATGCCTTTGAATACGACATCGTTGAGCGGAACAGATTGCTGATTTTCGCGATAGAGGCCGAGCAGACTAATCCTTCCCCCCGGGCGACACTGATCAACCGCTAACTGCAAACTGGTCGGATGGCCCGACATTTCCAGAACGCCATCGAATCCATCGGGCAGTTGTTCGCGCAGAACTTCGGTGGCGTTCTCTTTCATCGGATTCACGATGAGGTCCGCACCCAAGTCGATACCCATCTGGGTTCGGTACGGCGAAATTTCGGTTGCGAACACATGGCGCGCGCCCAGGGTGCGGCAGATCGCCACGCTAAACAGTCCGATAGGCCCAAGCCCGGTGATGAGAATATTTTTGCCTTCAACCGGGCCATCCATCACCGTGTGGACTGCGTTTCCCAAGGCATCGAGCATGCTGGCGACGTCCTTGGGAACGCTGATGGGGACCGGCCTTGCGTTAAGTGCAGGAATCACGGCATACGGCGCAAATCCGCCGTCTATGTCCACGCCAAGTAGCTGAGTGGTGCGATCGATATGCCCCAGACCGTTGAGGTAGTCGGGCGAAGATTCATCGACCACGTGCGATTCGCTCGCCACAAAGTCGCCTACTTTGCGATCGGTGACGCCAGGACCAATTTCCACGACGGTGCCGCAGAACTCGTGGCCGATAATCCGGGTGGGTTTAATTCGACCACTGGACCAGGCGTCCCAATCATAGATGTGGAGATCGGTTCCACAAAGGGAAGCGTGTTCCACGCGAATTTTAACGGTTCCGGGGCGAACCGTTGGCTCTTCCACCTCAATCAGGTCAAGGCCCGGCTCCGGCCGCGTCTTGGCGATCGCTTTCACGGAGGGCAATTTACCTTTCGGCTCGGCCTTAACCTGGGGTTAATGTGGACCGAACACACTCTGAATGACCTCAAATTGGTCCGCAAATTGAAAACTCGTTCTTAAGCCATGCTAAACTTTTTTGGCCCATCGGGTTTGCTGACCTAAAAGATGGGAGAAAAGGTTTAACAGAGTTATGGGAAGCGCTTATACGCCTGGTCTCACCGTCAGTGCCGACACTGTCGTAGAACGCGTGAGGCGTCTGCCCATTAAAGGCGAAGTTCTCGTCAAACAGGGCGACACCGTTCAGTTTGATACGGTGGTAGCCCGCGCGTTGCTTCCGGGCCCCTTGCAAAATGTCCGCTTAGCGGAACGGCTGGGGATCGAAGCCAAAGAAGCGCCACTGGTGGCTCGCGTGCAAGTGGACGAGGAAGTCAACAAGGGTGATCTGATTGGCGAAACCAAAGGTCTCTTTGGCAAGTGGTTCAAAAATCGGGTTGAAAGCGACTACTCCGGCATTGTCGAAAGCATTTCCGACATCACCGGAAATATGCTCATCCGCGAAGCACCCATCCCAGTGGAGATGACCGCCTACGTAAACGGCACGATCCTTGAGGTTATGCCCCAAGAAGGCGCGGTCGTCCAAACCCGCGGCGCGATGGTTCAAGGAATCTTCGGAATCGGCGGCGAACGCAACGGAGTGATCCGGGTCGCCGTTGAAAGCCCCCAAGAAATCTTTGACGAAAACCACATCCTCGATTCCGACGCCGGCAAAATCCTTGTCGGCGGTGCCGGAATCACCGCGGCGGCACTCAAACGCGCCAACGAACTGGAAGTGGCCGGAATCGTCGTCGGCGCGGTCCGAGATGTTGATCTCACCGCTCTGCTTGGATACGATATCGGAGTCGCAATCACCGGACAAGAAGAGGTCGCCACCACTTTGGTGTGCACCGAAGGGTTCGGAACTCTGAGCATGGCAAAGCGAACGTTTGAGCTGCTACGAAGCCTAGAAGGCCGGAGCGCAAGCTTAAACGGGGCCACCCAAATCCGCGCCGGGGTCATTCGACCCGAGCTGATCGCGCCCTCGGATAGCCCGGTGGGAGAACTTCCCCCCGAAGCCGAAGGCAACGCGCTCGTCATCGGCACACCTATTCGGGTTATCCGCGAACCGTACTTTGGCCGACTTGGCCAAGTCACCGGACTTCCCAATCAACTTCAAAAGGTTGAATCTGGAACCTGGGTACGGGTTCTGGAAGCGAAACTCGACGCTGGCGAGGCGGTGGTTGTGCCCCGTGCCAATGTCGAGATCATCGCAACATCATGAAAGTCCTTTTGGTTGACGACGAAGAAACAATCCTCGAAACCGTACAACACCGATTGCGCAAAGAAGGTTACACCGTCTTTGCCGCAACTTCGGCCGAAGAAGGTATGCACCTCTACCGAAAGGTTAAGCCCGATATTCTGCTGCTGGATATCATGCTGCCTCAACGGTCGGGCATCGAAATGGCCCGCGCGATCCGCAAAGACTCCGATGTACCCGTCATATTTCTCACCGCGCGGGCGGCCGAAGAAGATCGGGTTAAGGGGCTCGACATCGCCGACGATTACATCGTTAAACCTTTCTCGCTCGCTGAACTTGCCGCCCGCACAAAATCCGTGCTGAGGCGGGCCCGAGGGGAATCAACCCCCGAAGTCATGGAATCCGGCAATCTGCGGATCGACCCGCGCACCCATGAAGCATGGCGTGATGGCAATCTGCTCAACCTTTCGCCCAAAGAGTTTGCTCTCCTCTCGTTCTTGGCGCGTCATCCGGGACAGGTGTTTAGCCGCGAGATTCTGCTTGATCGGGTTTGGGGGCAAGATGCGTATGTGGGCGCACGGACCGTTGACGTGCACATCCGCTGGTTGCGCGAGCACATTGAAAATGAACCCGGAAAGCCACAGCGATTGGTGACCGTCCGGGGAATTGGTTACAAGTTTACGGGTTGAGCGTTACTCCGAAACGTGTTTATCGCGCTTTCCGATAAGGCCCTGCATTTCGCGACGGCGGCGACGGAGCAAAAGTGCTTCTCGCGCCAGATCAAGATGGTAAAGCGCGGTCGCATTCTCTTCGCATGCCAGGTCTCGGCCTTGGAAATCCAACAGCTTTTCCACCACGATATCGATCACATCTTCGATTCGACACCCATTAACCCCGACTTCCGCCGGATCGCCATGCTGGAAGACAATGCGGATGTACTCGGTCTCCGCGACCGCCGGATTTCCATCGAGGTGGCGGAACTTCTCCATGTTTTCACTCATGTCGTCACTGTTATTTTAGGTCGCCCAAGTCGCGACAAGCCCCGCCTTGGGTGCTTTGGCGAATTAAGTCTCGATTGCGACGGTGAGAATTTCGAATGGACGATAGCGCACCGTCACGGCTTCTTCGTGCAAATCCAATTCCTCGATAATGTTCTCCTCAAGATCGCACAACCACGCCCGCCGGATCGGAAGTGCGCACGAAAGCGTCGCCGTTCCGCGGACATTGTGACATTCGTAGAGCCGGACAATTCGGTGGCCACTACGCTCGGACTTTTTCACTGATTCAATAACCAGATTACGCGAACTGGACCGAATCAAAGGCGGGAGGGAGCCGGGGGTGCCGGCTTTGCGCTCTAGCGGAACCGCATGGCATTCGGCATTAATCGCATATGCCGCTTGCACGACCTCCCCTTCCTGGAATCCATTAAAGTGCGGCAGGAGCACATATGTGAAAAAGTGCGCCCCCATATCGCAGGTGGGATCGGGTGCTTTGGGCGATCGAAGCAGCGATAAGCGCATATCCGCCCCATGAATATCGTATCCGTATTTGCCGGTATTGATCAGTGCTGCACCTTGGCCACCATCGCTGACATCAACCCACTTCTGGGCGCACACTTCAAATCGGGCCAGATCCCAGCTCGTGTTGCGATGAGTCGGGCGTTCTACGCTGCCAAACTGGATTTCGCACGTGGCTTTGGTGGTATTCACGTTGATCGGGAACAGGGTTTTGAGGAACTTGTGTTCTTCGTGCCAATCCACCCAGGTATCGAACCGGATGCCCGGGGTTGGGCCCAAACTGATTCGTTGGCGGATGGTCGATTGCCCAAACTGCTTGACGAGTTCAACCGCAACTCTCACGGGGCCGCGTTCTACAACTTCAAAACTCACACTTTTTACCAAATCCTGCGCGGTTTCGTGCGCGTAGAGTTCGGTATCCCAAGCATCCCAGAAAAGCGGACGGTCATCCAACAGTTGGAACAGGTTGGCAAGTGTGCCCGGACGCACAAACTCTTCGGGTTCATCATCCTGACTGGTGATGGAGGTGATGTTGCCGTGAGGATCGAACCGGACAATCCAATCTTCGTTCTCAATCCGGCGATTACTCGCTTTGAGGCGGGGTGGACTCACCGGAACCCCCGTTTTAAAATCCGCAACCGCAATTGAACCGCGGGCTCCCATCGGCACCGGGAAGATCAAGCGACGACCGTCGGCATCTTCCACGAGTTGAGTCGGCAAAACCTGTTCATCGCACACCAGCGCATCCGGCGGGGCCGATTTATCCCAGGGGATGGAACCCTCGCTTTCGACCTCGGCGTTATGGAACAGAGCATACGGCATGGTCATGCCCGCTCGGTCGAGTGGCTCGGCAATCGTGGTCAGAGAATCGGAAATGACCTGCCGGGCTTTTGATTCTGCCTCCTGATATTCGAGGGCCGCATCATCGTAGACCTCCTTAACCGACGAGCCAGGGATGATATCGTGGAACTGGTTGAGCAACACCGATTTCCATGCGGATTCCAACGTTTCACTTGGGTACGCCTTTGGGAAATCTGGGCGGAAACAAGCAAGGAGCTCGGCATCGCGCAACAGGAATTCACACCGGCGATTTAATGTCTTACAGGCCGCCTGACTTGTGTAGGTACCGCGGTGGAATTCAAGGTACAACTCACCCACCCAAGTCATTAGATCGTTGGCCTGCTCAATCGTCTGCAAGAAAAAGTCGCGAGCCTTGACTTTGGTCTCGACCATTGGCAAACACGGTGCCGTGCGCGCGCGCTTGAGCCGTTCGATATGCCATTCAGTGGGGCCGCCGCCGCCATCACCAAAGCCAAACAAATAAATTGACTGATCAGATCGACTGTGGTCGCGGTGATTCTTTACACTTTGGGCGATATGCTTGGGGGAGCCGTCGGCCACATACGTATCTGCCGGCGGAAAATGAGTGAAAATCCGACTCCCATCAATGCCTTGCCACCAAAACGTGTTGTGCGGAATCTTGTTTGTTTGATTCCAACTCATCTTTTGGGTGAGAAAGCCTTGAATGTTAAACTTGCGCAAAATCTGCGGAAGCGCGGCCGAATATCCAAACACGTCGGGGAGCCACATTTCCACCGTATCGATACCGAATTTTTCACGGAAGTACTGCTTGCCGTAAAGGAACTGGCGGATCAACGATTCCCCCCCGGTCAGATTGCAGTCAGCCTCTACCCACATGGATCCCACGGGCTCCCACTGGCCGGCTTTCACCGCTTGTCGGATTCGGTCGAATAGCCGGGGGTGGTTCTGTTCGATCCATTCGTACTGCGAGGCTTGCGAATGAGCGTAAAGGTAAGCCGGATACCGTTCCATAAGGCCAAGCTGTACCGCCGTAGTGTGAGTCATTTTGAGCTTGGTGACCGATATCGGCCAAAGCCACGCCGTATCGAGGTGCGCGTGGCCCATCGCGTACACCGTATGCGGCGACTCACTGCTCAGCGATCCCATTGCTGACTTGAGGATTCGACGACATTTGGCCAATGAACGCCGATTCTCTTCCGAAAACACATTGCAAACCTCATTGAGCGCACGGAGTAAAACGGCCCGGCAAGGGTCATCTTCAGGCAGAGATTCCATGAGGCTAAACGCAAAGTCGGCGTCGAAAAAGAGGTCCAGGCGTTCTTGATCAAGCGTTCCAATTCGGAACCCGTAAAACGGCTCAGAGTCACGCGTGCGCGGCTTTTCAGGCCGATGTACGGTAGTTTCTCGATTCCGGGCAAAGGTTTGGACTAAATAGTCTATTTCTGATTCTTCCGGTTCAAGCCGAAAATACTCGTGCCCGCGGTCAAGCCCGCCAACTGGATCGTTACCGCGCCAAATGGTGCCTTCTACGATTTCGCGAGTCTCCCAGCTGAACTGGCTTTCCTTTCCACCGAGTAGCACGGGCACATATCCGGCAGTCAGTTCGGGCACCGACCCGTGCACTCGATACCACCCTTCTTGGTATGGCGGCCCCCACGATTCCCCAGGCGAGATTGGTTGCCACGGGCCTGATTTTCGCGCCGTCGCTGCGTCGGAAAACTCTCCGATCGCCAGTTCCGCCGAAAGCTCGGCAACCACCGAGATCAGATTTTCACGCAGTTGAAAGTCAATAAACTGCTGAATACGTCGGCGAGTAATGGCAGGATGCTTCTCCATTTGGGGGCCAAGGGCAGTATACATGCGGCCCGCGGTATGCTTTATCCCCAAATGATAAGGGGAGATTGGCCGGCGGGCTCCGCCGTGCTGGCCGCGCTATACCTGCCATGCGCAGAGTGGGCGGCACCGCACGCGCGGCGGTGGCCTAAAGTCGCGGCGGCACTCGACGGCTCAGGCAGTGCTGAGCACATGCTTCGCCGAGCGGGTTTGTGGGAGGAAGCATCGTGCCTTGCCCAGCCGGGCAGGCTCACTTGGGGTGAGCAGCAAGTGGAGCGTCGCCGTGTGCTCACCGCATTCGATCCTGCTTATCCGGCCGGATGGCTCCAATCGTTGGGCGATTCCGCGCCCGCGGCACTCTGGTGCTCGGGTTCGATTCCCACAGGCCGGGCGGTCGCGGTGGTGGGTAGTCGCCAGCTCGGGCCTGGTGCCACCGGGTTCGCCGGTCCGCTCGGCGAGTTTTTGGCTAAGCGGGGTTTTGCCCTGATCAGCGGAGCGGCGAGGGGGGCCGACCTTTCGGTCACCCGGGCTCATGCCCAGTGTGAGGGGGCAGGCACGGTCCAAATCCTCCCGTGTGGGTTTCGCGCTATGCGAGCTTCACGTTCCGAGCCCATCCCCGGCGCATGGTTGAGTCCTTTTGAGCCAGGCACCCCGTTTAGCGGGGCTCAAGCCATGTTTCGCAACCGGTTGATCTACACCTGGTCGCGTCGGTCGGTGGTGCTTGAGGCGCGATTCCAAAACGGCGGCACCTGGGGTGGTGCCGTTGAAGCACTGCGTCGGCGAGTTGGGCAGGTGGTAGCCATCAACTGGGGCGATCCGGCCTCGCGCGGGCTTGGCGCCTTGGGAGCGGACCTCCTCAGCCCCGAGCCCGGCTGGGGCATCCAGCTGGCTTTACTCCTCGACCGCCCCCTGAGCCTTGTCCAACCCGATCTATTCGGTAGCCGTGCGGTCCGCGAGGGTCCGCACGGCTACCAAGCCGGGGCATAACACCGCGGACTATTCCGCTTGCGCGGGCGCGATGACCACGCAGCGATTGGGCTCTTCGCCTTCGCTGTAGGTGGTAACCCCTTCGATTTCCAGCAAGGCTTGGTGGATCACCCGGCGCTCGAACGCGGGGAGGGCATCAAGCACCGCTTCCTCACCGCGTTCGATCACCTGTTCGGCAATGCTTTGAGCCATCGCGGTGAGTTTGCGGGCACGATCTTCCCGATAGTCATCGCCTTCCACCACCACGCGGACTCCGTTGTTGAGCTTGCGCGCGGAGATCACGTTCATCAAATACTGGATCGAGTTGAGCACCTCCCCTCGGCGGCCCACCAGGTAAGAAACATCGTCGCCGGCAATATCGATGTGGACATAGCGGCCATTGAGCTCGCTGACCTTAGCGATAGCGGCCAGATCACCCGCGCTTAGCAGTTCGTTGAGAATCCCAATGAGGAAGTCGCCGTCCTCTTTGGTTGCCACCACATCCGGTTCATCTGCTTTCGGCGGTGCCTCGGATTTTTCGCTATCTGCTGAAGCCGGTTCTGCCGGAGCGGAATCTTCCGACTTGCGACGGCGTGGGGTGCGCGCTTTTTTTTCGGGAACGGGAGCAGCGGCCTCTTCGACGGCGGGCGTATCGGAAACCGGGGAGGCAGAATCCGGTTGTTGCACGCGAACGGTCACTTTGCCGGGGCGTCCGAACAAACCCTTCGTCTCATCGATGACCTCGTACTGCAGCGAATCAGCCGGAACTCCGAGTTCCGAAGCGGCTTGGGCCAGGGCTTCGTCTACGCTGGCGGCAACAATTTCAATGCTTGTCATGGGTGTCTCAAATTCTCAGGAAGTCAGGGACTTACTTTTTTTTCTTTCGTTGCTTTTTACCGCCGCCGCCCTTGCTCGCAAAGAACTCAGGAGATACGGCATCGGGCAAAGCCGTGGCATGCCCGTTTGTGGCGGTGGTATCGACCACCTTGCCCCCGGTAACCGACTGAACTTTTTTCAGTTCCGGCACGGGCAATCGATAGCTCAGCAACGATTGAGCCGTCGATAAAACGTTGGTGAAGATCCAATACAACACAAAGGCCGAAGGCAACGTGTAAAAGAACATAAAGATCGAGGCAACGATCGCAATCCCCACCCCCATCAGACGCTGCTGTCGCGCGTTGCTGGGATCGCTGATGGGCATGAGTAGCGTCGAGGCCACCATCGAGAGCATGTAGATGCCCACCAAAATGTAATCGCGTTCACCCAGGTTCGGCGCCAGCGGAATGCCGAGAAACTTTGTACTGCCCGGAGTGATCCACAAAAATGTGCCCTTGACGAACTCAAATTTGTAGTGGTGCATGGATTGGTACACCGCCAAAAAGAGCGGCATCTGCACAAACATCGGCCAGCAACCAGCCGCCGGATTGATTCCGTACTCCTTGTAGAGACCCATAGTCTCTTGCTGGTAGCCCGCCGGATCCTTAATCTGTTTGGTCTTGGGATCGCGGTATTTTTCTTGAATCTCTTTGATGCGCGGCTGAAGCTGCTGCATCTGCCGCCCATACATGATCTGCCGCTGAGCCAGTGGCCAGACCGCGCCCCGAACTACAACCGCCAGCAAAAGCGCAGCGAACCAGTAGCTGAACCCCGGCACCGCGCCGGTAAGTTGGACAAGAACATCAATAAGTTGATAGCCCGGAATAAATCCGAACACCGGCTCGGCTTTGGCAAGCGGACTCAAATCGGTAACGACCGTGTTGTACACGTCCCGCGCGGATGGGCTCGTGTGCAAAACCTGAGGGGTGGGCTCCACTTCGATCTGGACTTCGTTCCAAAGAGGGGTATGGAGATAACGTTCGAACTTGGGCTTGAGCAGCTGATAAGCGCGGTCTAGCTTGCGGTAACCCCAATCATCGGTGGCTTTGCCTTCCTTAAATGCCGCGTGCCAGTACAGCCCGCTTTTGTGCATGGTATCAGCCACCAACAGATACGCCTGCAGAACCCGCCTTTCTTTTTCGGCGGGGGTGATATCGCTCGCTTCCTTGATTTTGCTCTCGTAAACCCGAAGTTCGCGCTGAATGGTGACGTCTTTAAGATCGCGATTGAGCGTCTCCATTTCTGCCCACACATCCGCATGGGTGCGCTTGTCTTGTTGCTGGGCGTTGCGAGGGCCAAGGAACAACTGCAGGCCCATGAAGATCATGGCTCCCAGCAGGAGCACGGTCATAAAATTACTTCGGGGCGCGGGTTGCTTGCTCATGGAGATACGGTTAGGGAACGGGATCGTGACCGCCGGGATGAAATGGATTGCACCGCCAAATCCGCTTGGCACCGAGCCAAGAACCGCGGATCAACCCGTACTTTTCTATCGCTTCGAGAGTGTACTGGGAACATGAGGGAGTGTATCGGCATGTGGGGGGCATCCATCGGGTCGTTTTTTGGTAAACCCGAATCAAAAAGATTCCGACTGCGCGGCCCATCTCCGTTCCATTTCGTCAATTAGTTCACTGCTTTGGCGACAGATTTCGGCAAATTCGGCATGAGCACATGCGGACTTGGCGATGACCACGCAGTCCCAGCGGACAAGCCGTTCGGCCTGGATACGAACCGCTTCGCGCACGCGGCGACGCACCCGATTACGGCGTGGCCGATTGCCAATCAGCCGAGATGTCGCAATGCCCACGAATCCGGTACCATCGAGCACGCAAAGCCTGAGCAACGGGCGATCCGCCCGCGCTCCGTGTGTGAAAATCTGCTCAAATCGGCCTTGAGAAGGGCCCTTTAAGCTCCCAATCGGTGGCGACCCTTGGCGCGACGCCGCTTCAGAACGTTCTGGCCGTCGGTTGTGCGCATTCGAACGCGGAATCCATGCTTTTTATGCCGCTTGCGCTGGTTAGGTTGAAAAGTGCGTTTCATCGCTTGATCCTTGAGATCAGGGGAAATCTGAAGCAGAAAATATACCCGCCGGAACCGCAATAAAGACGGACCCCGAAGATGCAGGCGGGCCTTCTGGCTTGGAAGTGTTGTATAATTCTCCAATTGGTGGTGAATTTTCTACGATTGCGCGGTATATTTTCCGCACCATGGAAGGATACATTACGCGCGGGATTGAGGCCCGATTAACCGAGGCACTCACCGATACTCCCGTCGTCGTCGTGCAAGGGCCCCGTCAGTGCGGAAAGACCACACTCGTTCGACGCACCTGCGACCTTCCCTATATAACCCTCGATGACTCGCTCACCCTTGCCGCGGCCGTTCGCAACCCCGACGCATGGCTTGCCGCGCAGCCCAAGCGACTCATCATCGACGAAATTCAACGCGCACCCCAGCTGCTCCGATCCATCAAACGCGCCGTCGACGAAGACCGATCCGCCGGACGGTTCGTACTCACCGGCAGCGCGAACGTGCTCCTCTCTCCCAAAGTCGGGGATTCTCTGGCCGGCCGGATGGAAATTCTCACCCTGTGGCCGCTCACCCAAAGCGAAATCCACGGAGGGCGGACCCCGTTTGTCGATCGACTTCTCGCCGGGAATCTGGAGCAAAACCACGCCCCAGACCAATCGGAGCGAGGCGGTTTCCCCGAACCTGCGGCCCGAGCATCCGAATCCCGCCGCCGAGCCTGGTTTCAATCCTATGTTCGTGCGCTCATGGACCGCGACGTTCGCGATCTTGCCCAGATCGAAGGCCTGGCCAACCTGCCGAACCTGCTCGCGCTCCTGGCCCGAAACCCGTACGCCGTCCAAAATGTTTCGCAGCTCAGCCGCGACACCGGAATCCCTGCAACCAGCCTCACCCGGTATCTCGCTTTGCTCGAAGCGGTCTATCTGATCCACCCGATTCCCGCCCATCGCACCTCCGAACCCGGACGCGCGGCCAAAACCGCTCGCCTGGCTTTTGTCGACCACGGACTTTGGCGGTACCTGAGTTCCGATGCCGCATCGCCGGAAGCGCGGCTCAGCTTCATCGCCATGGAATTGGTCAAGGAATCGGGCTGGAGCACACACGAGTACGAAGTCCGGCACTTCCGATCGACCCTGCGCCACTCGGTGCCAATCGTCATCCGTCTGGCCGATGGCGGACTCATCGGGATTGCCTATTCCCCGGCTCCCGTGCCGTCCGATTCGGAGTTCGATGGACTTAGGTTTTTTGCCGAAGTTACGGGCAAAGAGTTTCGCGCCGGGATCGTGCTGACCGAAGGCACCACTTCCGGGGCGATCGGAGATGGCCTCTCTTATGCGCCCGCTTTCACCTTATGGTCAAGCTAGGTCCTCGATGGAACCGAGGTCTTGCTCAACCTCGCGTTCCGCCGCGACCAGCTCATTGAGCCGATTCTGGATCGATTCGATGCGGTGCAGATCGCCCGCGCCCGCCTGCTCGGCCGCATCGACAAGATATTCCACCGAAGCGCGAATTTCCGCCACCGCATCCAAAGCCGACCGTCCAAATGCCGGGTCGGCAATCCGGCGCCGGAAGGTGGCTTCGCGCTGGCCCGATGCCCGGAACAAGTGCCTCCCGATATAAATCGCGTCGTAGAGCGATTCATTAAGAGTCCTTTCGATTGCTTCAGCTACTCTTCGACCATCTGGTGACTTTCTTCGAGCTTGCCACGTATCGCTTTGCAGAGCTTGGCGGGCGCGGAACCGCGCGTTGGCCATCGCCTCCAAATGATCGCGCAGTTCGGGATGAGTTCGCTCGCTGAGGGATCGCCGCGCCAGGAGCCATTCGAGCATCTGCCACTCTTCGCTGATCTCGGGCGGAACCTCTGGCATCAACGCCAATCTATTTGCTAACTTAACCGAATGGATAACAACCGTAAACAGCACCGTAAGCGCGAGTGCGGCAAACGGAACATTGAGCGGCACGCCAAACATGAGCGGCAACATAAGGAGCAGTCCCACCACGATGGAGACTCCGGCCAGCTGCTTCAGCACCACCCGCCCGACCGCCGGACGATGCTCGGCCACAAATCTAACAAAATGGTTAAAAACCATCGCTAGCGAGGCGGACTCGGGGCCATACGAAGCTGGGTGAGCGGACGCGCCGGTTGGCGGAACGTCGAGCCCGCGATCTGGCCGATCAAATCGTGCGGACGGGCTTCGGTCACCTGGATATCCACAAAAGTGCCCGGTTCGGCGGGACCCGGAGCGTAAACGAGACCGTCAATCTCGGGTGCATCTCGTTCGCTTCGACCGGCGATCCAGCCATCACGAACCTCTTCCACCAGTACCTTAACCGTCTGGTTAACAAAACCTTGGTTTCGAGCCAGACTAACCGGAGCTTGCGCGCGCATCAGGCGGTCGTACCGTTCGCGTTTGACTCGCGCGGAGACTTGATTCGGCATATCGTAGCTCGGGGTTCCCGGTTCCCGGCTGAATGTAAACGCCCCAACCCGGTCAAGCCGGGCTTCGCGGACAAAATCCACCAAATGGCTGAACTCGGCTTCAGTTTCGCCCGGAAACCCCACGATAAACGTGGTGCGGATCGCGATTTCGGGCATTACCGATCGAACCTTGCCGAACAGTTCTAAATAACGGTCGCCATCCCACGGGCGCTTCATGCGCCGCAAAACATCCGGATGCGTGTGCTGCAGCGGAATGTCGATGTACTTGGCAACTTTCGGAAGCGTGGCCATCGCCTCGATCACCTCATCGGTCAGTCGATTGGGATAAAAGTACAAAATCCGGATCCAGTCGATCCCCTCAACCGCGTTGAGCTCGCGCAGCAGGGTCGGAAGCATGAACCGCTGTTCCAGATCGTAGCCGTACTGGGTTACATCCTGGGCGATCAGATTGATCTCTTTGGCCCCCGTTTTGGCAAGGAATCGGGCTTCGTGCAGAACCCGATCCAGGGGCTTGCTGCGATGATCTCCCCGAAAGCTTGGAATCGTGCAGAAGGTACACCGATGATTGCACCCTTCGCTGACCTTGAGATACGCGCTCCACGGCTTGCCGGGCCGGGCGCGGGTTTCGATATCGGCCCACCGATGGTGCGGCGGACCAAGTTCGAACACGGGCTCCGCTCTGCCGAACACGCGGTCCACGATCTGGCCAAAGTCGGCCATGTGGCCGACTCCCACATAAGCATCCGCACCGGGGACCAGTCGGGCCAACTCTTCACCCATGCGCTGGGCCAGGCAACCGGCCACGATGACCTTGCCTTCGCCTTTTTCGGCGATTGCCTGGCGGATGGCGGCAATCGATTCCTGCTTGGCGGCTTCGAGAAATCCGCACGTGTTGATCACGGTAATCTCGGCGGGTGCCGAGCCGTCCACGGAGTGTCCGGCGTTGCGCAAAACCCCCGCGATCTCCTCGCTGTCAACCTCGTTTTTGGCGCAGCCCAGAGTTACGATCTTAACATTTGGTTTAGGTTTGGGCATGGAATCCCTTATTGTATCCGCCTCTTTGGCCTGTGCCTTGTTTTTCCGGCCCGTCCCGCCCGGGACGCACATAATCTGCGGGCAACTGGCTACAATCGCTTTATGAGTGGCCACCCTTACGACCGCGTCTACAACTTTTCTGCCGGACCCGCCATCATGCCGGTGCCTGTTCTTGAACAGGTGCGCGACGAACTGCTCAACTTCCAGAAAACTGGGATGAGCGTGATGGAAATGAGTCACCGCGGCAAGGTGTATTCCAAAATCGCCGAAGAAGTCGATTCCCGTGCCCGGCAGCTCATGGGGATTCCGGATAACTACAAGGTGCTCTTCCTGCAAGGTGGTGCCAGCATGCAGTTCACTGTCCTGGCAAAAAACCTCATGACCAGCGGCGTTGCAGACTATCTGATCACCGGATCGTGGGGCAAAAAAGCCATCGAAGCCGCAAAGTTCGAAGGCGATGCCCGCGCGATCTACGATGCCAAGGCCAGCAACTACGATCGATGCCCCGAATGGTCCGAGCTCAGCCACTCATCTGATGCCAGCTACTGCCACTTCACGATGAACGAAACCATCCAGGGTGTGGACTTCCTGAGCGATCCGGAAGATGACGGCCGGGTGTACATCTGTGACATGAGCTCGTGCATCGCCAGCCGGCCGATTGATGTCAGCCGGTACGGCGTGATCTATGCAGGCGCGCAAAAGAACCTTGGCCCGGCGGGGGTCGCGCTGGTCATCGTGCGCGAAGATCTGCTGGAAAAGGTGCCTTCTGATTTGCCACCGATGCTTGATCTTAAGAACCAGGCCGCCAACGACTGGATGTACAACACTCCGCCGACATTTGGCGTTTATATTTGCTCGCTGGTGTTCCAGCACTGGATCGACTTCGGCGGTCTGGAAAAGGTCGCGCAATACAACGAAGACAAAGCCCGCTTGCTCTACGATGCTATCGATCAATCCGGCGGATTTTACAAAGGTCATGCCGTCGAAAAGAACCGATCCCGCATGAACGTAGCCTTTACTCTGGCCAAGGATGAACTCACCGACCAGTTCCTAAGCGATGCCAAAGGGGCCGGGTTCCACGAGCTCAAGGGGCACCGAAGCGTCGGGGGTTGTCGAGCGAGTATCTACAACGCGTTCCCAGCAGAAGGATGCCGCGATCTGGGCCAGTTTATGGCTGAGTTCGCTAAAAAGAACGGTTAGATCGGTTCTTCGACTTCCGTTTGGGCCTGCCGCGCGGCATGACGTCGCGCGGCAATTTTTTCACGGATGACTTCCAACACAATCGCCACCACGCTCAGCGCGACAACGCCGAGGATGACAACTTCGAAATTTGCACGCACCCAGGGAATCTCGCCCAAAAAGTATCCGGCTCCGCCACACACCCAAACCCAGATAAAGCTGCCCAGAATACAGCGCGGCAAATACTTGTTAAACGGCATCGCATCCATGCCGGCGACAAACGGGGCCACCGTTCGAACCACGGGCACAAATCGGCCCATGATGATTGTCTTGGTGCCGTACTTGTCGTAAAAGTGGCGCGTTTTATCCAGCCAGTGTGGTTTGAAAAATTTTGATTTGTAGAGAATCCGGTGACCGATCCACTTGCCGAGGTGGAAGTTCACCGTATCGCCCAGCACGCTCGCCAGCGGCAAAGCTAAAAATAGAAAAATAGGGTTAATTCCGCCTTCGGGATGCGCAAAAAGTCCCGCCGCAAACAGGAGCGAATCTCCGGGCAAGAAAGGAAAAATCACGAGTCCGGTCTCCAAAAAGATAATCAGAAACAGCAGAAAGTGAACAGTGAACCCAAACTGGTGGATAAGCCCCTGCATGTGCTTATCGATATGCAAGATGACGTCTAGGAATGGCCCCATTTCTCGGTTAGCATCTTGAACGCTACGCACGGACTCAAAGTTGCAAAAGGCCCGCCAAAATTCCCGCGAAACAGGCCATTAGCTCAGATATTCGCGGGCCCGACGACGCGCCGCTAACTGACGCAATTTCTTGATCGCCTGGATTTCGATCTGACGGACGCGTTCGCGGGTGATGTGAAGTTCTTCGCTCAATTCATCCCGAAACCGCGTGGTTCCGTCATCGTGGCGCAGGCGGTACGTCACGATCCGACGTTCCCGATCGGTGAGAAGCAAAAGAACTTCGTGGAGTTCTTCGATGATCTCGCTTTGCAGGGCTTCTTCTTCCGGGTCGCGGGCCGAGACATCGTGCAGAAGGGAGCCGAGCGTGTTCTCCGCCTCACCAACCTGAATATCAAGACTGATCAGCTCCTGCGAAACTTGCATGAGTCCGTTGAGCTTGCGGACGCTCATCCCGAGTTCACGGGCAATCTGCTCCGGAGTCGGATCGTATCCGGTGCGCTGAGTAAGATCGTTGCGAACACGTTCGATCTTGCGCAGAGATTGACTAATGTGCGCAGGCAACCGAATGGTTTTGGCCTTGCAATCAATCGCGCGGCCAATCGCTTGGCGAATCCAATGAGTAGCGTACGTCGAAAAGCGGAAGCCTTTCGATGCATCGAATCGCTCAATCGCCGTCATGAGGCCGATCGCGCCTTCTTGGATAAGATCTTCGAGCGGTACCGAGCGCGATTGATACGCCTTGGCAATGTTGATCACCAGCCGAATGTTGCGCTCAACAAGGCGGTCGCGTGATTCCAAACAACCAGCCTGGGCGGCAGCTGTGAGTTCTCGCTCCTCTTGTGCGGTCAGGAGCGGAAGCTGAGTCAACCGGCCAAGATAGCCGTGCGGGCTCGGATTGGGAGCAGCGGAATCTTTCAACTTCGTTTGAGCATCTATCGGATTGGAACAAATTTACGATCTGTTTCGGTGTCTGTGGCCGCAAGGTCTGTGCCAACCTTCGCCACTGGTTGCCCTTAACCTTTAAAGACGTCCGCCGGGTGCCGAACCGTCACGATCCAAAGCACCATCGACCGGAATCCGGGTAGCTTACCGGGATAAATCGATGGTTCTGAACGAGGAGCGATATCTGGCGCAACGGATCGAAGGATGGCGTCGCCTTGAAGAACTCACCAATCGCGGGCAGTCGCTTCGGCAGCTCTCCGGCGAGGAGATCGCCGAATTTGTCCGCCTTTACCGTCGTGCGGCTGGCGACTTGGCCTACCTCGTCACTCACTCTTCCAACCGCGACGTGGTGAACTATCTTAACGCGCTCACTGCCAACGCCTACGGCATGTTGTATCGACATAGAACTGAGCGGTTCTCGCGGATCGTTCAGCAAGGCTTGTACATGGGAGCCGACACTGTGCGACGTCGCGCACTGTACGTGTGGATCGCCGCCGCAGTGTTTTTTCTAGGCACTTTTTATTCTTCCACCATGTTGCGGATCGCCCCCGAAACGCGACACTACTTTATCCAACCAATGATGGAAGAAAATTTCGCCCAGTGGAAAACCGGCGAACTCCCGGGGCGCGATACATCCGAGTCGCTGGCCGCAACCGGAATGTATGCCACCAATAACCCCCGCGTGGGGATCATGATGATTGGTATTTCGGCGGCGACCGCCGGGGTCGGTTCGACCTACATGCTGTGGACGAACGGCCAACTCCTCGGTGCGCTCGGCAAAGAAATGAGCGATGTCGGACATTTGCCGTTCCTGTTGGGATCAATCTTTCCGCACGGAGTCAGTGAAATTGGCGGAATCATCTTGGCGGGGGGGGTCGGATACTTATTTGCTGCGGCTCTTTTGTTCCCCGGCCGTCGCACCCTGGGCGATTCCTTACGACACGCGGGGCGCGATGGCTTTGCGATGATCGTGGTGGCACTCATCATGATCTTTGCCGCCGCGCCAATCGAGGGGTTCTTCAGCTTTAATCCGAGCTATCCGCTCTGGCTCAAATTTGCCTTTGGATTCCTGGCTCTGCTCTTTTGGGGTGGATACTTTGCGTTCTACGGCCGCAATATCGATCCGGCCAGCCTTGGCCTAAAGCCCAATTCAAAGCAGCTTACGGAACAGATTTCGGGGTAGGTAACTCGCAATAATCCGGGCGCGCGACTTCCACCGACTCGGCTCTAGGCGTAACGATTCGCGATACGCCTGCCTTCCTCGGACAGGGTCGCCCACTAACACTTCTACCGTACCCAAACAGGCATAGTTATGCGCCTGTAAGCGTTGGAGTTCATCGGCAGGAATTCGGCCTTTATAGCTATCGATACGTGGTTCGATCCAACGGCGCAGGACAAGATCATCCCGCCAAATGCGGTCCAGCTTGTGGCTGGCGTTCGCTCCGTGGACCCGATACAAAGTCAGCGGCTCGGCAATATATCCGACCTCCCACGTTTCCGCGATCCGGTACCACATCTCCCAATCTCCGCTGCCAAAGTAAGCCGGATTGAACCCGCCTAAATCATCAAAGCATTGCCGACGGGCCACTACTGCACTCGCAATAATCGAATTTGCTCGAATTAAAGCCCCGATAACATCCCCGGTTTCGGTACGTGGAAAATCGAAACCCAGCGGTGAATCGTGCCGCTCTTGGCCTTGGCCATCGATAAAGTAGCCATCTGTGTGGACAAGGCCGATGCGCGGGAAAGCGTCAAGCATTTCGACCTGTCGAGCCAATTTATCGGGCCGCCAGACGTCGTCGTCGTTCAGGATGGCGATGAACTCACCTGTTGCGGCATCAAGCCCAACGTTGAGCGTTCCGTAGGTGCCGAGATTCCTCTCGTTGAATATGACTCGAGCGCGCTCCGCATGAGCGGTCAGCCATTCCCGCGAGCCATCAGTAGACCCGTCATCTAAAGCAATGATCTCGAAGTCTTGGAACGTTTGGTCTAAAACACTCTGGTACGCCACTGGGAGGTAATCCAGATGGTTGTAACAAGTGAGCAGAACCGAAACCCGAGGCATTACGGCAACCGAACTTCTACCGACCAATCAGCGATATCCAGATCAGGGTCGAGTGTATCGCCGACCGGTTCCTGAATGATCTGGTTTTGATTGTTGTAGATTTGTGAACTGTTTAATCGAACCGTGAGCGGAGCGTTAATCTGGCTGGGGATCCGGGAATCACCGAGAGCATCCCACACCCGGCCTCCACCGGATTGGTTAGTATTGTTCATCGTTAAAAAGTTGATCTGCACCGACTGATACAGGGGAATATCTGTTTCAGGAACCAATTGAGACAAATCGATCTCAAAGCGGAGTTCTCGTTCACCTTCTGTGATTGGTTCGTACAGAACCGGTACGCCGATCTGAAAATACTCGTTGAGGTTCTCGTCCCGAAACTGATAGATTTGATATTGCGGCGACGCTAGCGGATTCCACAAAATAAAATGCGTGGCTTGACCGGCCACGATTCCGTTGCCGCCCGGAATAACCACGGGGATCGGTCCTTCTTCGGTGGGGGTGAGCTCGGTCGAAAGGTTGAGCGCGATGACGTAAATGTATGGTAGTCCGGTCTGACCCGGACCCTGCCCCGTGTGGAGTCGGCCATCGACCCGCATGGTGAACGCAAGTCGTTTGGTGAGGCCAGTTGACCCGCCGTCCGGATACTTCGCGCATCCTGCAACCACGAGAAGTACGACGGCAACCAGCAGGGTTCGAATCACTCGTCCACTGCCTCCTCTATTACGAACAAGATTCGGCCGCAGCTTTCGCACGGAGTGACCTTGCCATTTTGCACGGACTCCTTAATTTTGGGCGCGATATGGATGCCGCACGATTCGCAACGATCATCGGGGGTGATGAGCGTCATTCCGGTGTTTCCGCTCCGCTTCCGGGCGGACGCATAGTTTGCGAGCAGAGGTTTATCGACCTCGGCTTCGGTGGCCGCGCGCGTTTCTCCCACCTGCCTAAAAAGAGCCTGGAGTTCCTTGTGGCGGACCTCCGCCGCCCCCCGTTTTTTTGCCGCCTGATTTTTGAATGCTTCAACTTTGTTGCTCACTTCGCCGACCTTATCGATAAGCGGAGCCAGCTGGGCTTCGGCTTCTTCGAGTTCGATTGCGAGCTGGACTTCTTGATCACCGATGTTTTCCAGCTCCTGTTGAATGGCCTCTGCCTCTTTAGCGCCGATTGAGCCGGAAAACAGTTCCCGGTTCAGACGGTCCCGTTTTGATTCGATCTGGTCAAGTGAAGTTCGGATCTGGTGGGTTCGGGCTGTCAGGTCTTCGTGTCGCCGAAGATCTTCGCCCGCTTCAGCGCGGATTTTCTTGACCGCCGCCAGTTCACGTGATCCGACATCCAAGTGCTCGGCTTCGTTTTTGATCTCCATCAGACGCGAATCGATCTTGTGGAGACGATACAGGCGATAGAGCCGTTCGTCTTTCATCGACCCGGATCGTCCAGTCCGTTTCCTTCGTGGCGGGTCTGCCAGCTTTTCCAGTAGTCGGGATCTTCCAGCTTAAGCGCATCGTGCGTGAGCTTGAGCGGCCGGAAGGTATCCATCATCACGGCGAGTTCTTTGGTTTCGGTGTGGCCCAGGCTGGCTTCGACCGCCCCGGGCTGCGGACCGTGAGGAATACCGAGCGGGTGAATGGTAATTGACCCTTCTTGAATGCCTTTACGACTGCCGAACTTATCGTTGCAGTAGTACAAAATCTCGTCGCTATCCACGTTGCTGTGGTTGTACGGAATCACAATCGCGTCAGGGTGATAATCAAGCACACGAGGGCAGAACGAGCAGACCACAAATCCATGGGCGGCAAACGTCTGGTGGATCGGGGGCGGCATGTGGAGCTGCCCCGTGATCGGCTGAAAATCGTGGATGCTGAACGCCACCGGATAGACATACCCATCCCAGCCTACGATATCAAAAGGATGGAACGGATAGGTGTAGAGGGTATGTCGCCCCCGGCTACGCACGATCACTGTATGTTCGGATCGCTCGCGGTGCGTGCGCAATGTGTGCGGGGGTCGGAAATCACGTTCGGTAAACGGCGCATGTTCAAGTAGCTGTCCGTATTCGTTGCGGTACCGATTCGGGGTCGTAACCGGGCCAAAACTTTCCATGGCAATCATACGCACGGGATAGGCCTCGAAATTCAGGCGGTAGATGGTTCCACGCGGAATCACAAGGTAGTCGCCGGGGCGAACATCAACATCGCCGTACATCGATTCCAGCGTGCCAGTGCCATCGTGAATGAATAGAATTTCGTCGGCCTCGGCATTCTTAAAGAACTGGCGCTCGGGCATGGGTTCGGCAACGAGTGCCTGCGCCCACGTGCAGTCGGAGTTGCCCATGAGCACGCGCCGACCGGTGACGAAATCACCGTATGGTTCGAGCTTGGCGGTCAGCAAGTGCCGATGGCGCAGCGGCTCATCTTCGATGTAGCGAGGCGCAACCGAACCCATATCATCCCAGGCTTGGACTTCCGTAGGCAGGTTAATGTGATACATCGTGCTCATCGGGCCGCTGAATCCGTGGGTGCTAAAGAGCTGTTCGGCGTACAGGTTGCCTTCCGGATCGCGGAACTGGATGTGCTTTTTCGGGGGCAGTTCTCCGAGTTGATGGTAACGGATCATCGTAAGGTATCTCTTTCTACGAGCGGAGTTTACTGAGATTGGCCGTGGGCCTTTAGGCCCGTGCAATGGAGTGCGGGTCTAAAGATTCGCGCGAAACTCCCGCTATTACTACCAGGACGCATAGACTTCGACTGAAACGGCACGATAGAGGCAACTCTACTCACGCAAAGCCACGGATCCCCCGATGGACCGCCGGGCTACCAACCGGAGCAATCTAGGTCAGAGAGGTCAAAAGCGTGAAAATATCCAACGAACAAATCGAGCTTATCAAAAAAGGCGAATCCATGAGCAAGGAGCAAGTGGATGCAACCGTGATCAAGCTCACCGATGCCGAGCTGATTGAGGAGACGGTGGCGAAAGTCAACCGAATGCCCGATCGGGAAGACATGATCGCCGAACTGAAAGCCAAAATTCAGGCCGGCAACTACAACCCCAGCGGCGAAGATATCGCCGATGCCATGATCCGCCGGTCCATTGCCGATCGGATCACGGAATAACGAATCAGAACCGACACACCCCACGCTGCACCCTGCCGCATATGGCAGGGTTTTTTCTTTTGGGCCAACGCGGCCATACCAGAGCGGCACCGCGCTAAAATGAACCTCAATTGGACTCACGGTATGGAAAGGGGACTTACAAATAAGGGGGCGTCGTTCCGCAAGGCAGCGGGAATCACCGGCTTGATCGCACCAATTGCAATTGCCGGAATTCTGATCGCGTCATCTCCGCGTCCGACCGTGGCCCAAACTCGCCCCGCGCCCGCTTCCCCGAATGCCACCCAAACGTTACCGGTGCCGGAAACTCCCGAATCCACCGTTCACGAACCCGAAACCCCCGATTCGTTTTTGAACTCAAGCCTGGTTCCCCCGGTCTACGGAACGGTCCGGCTTGGTGCCTTTGCCGGCGAAGCCGCTCGGTTGGCCGGACTTACCGTACTGAGCACTTACGGGCTTGGCGATGCCCATAACTACGAACGGTATCGCCAAGCCATCCGACACTGCTACGGAGTTGATCTTGAAGACATGAACTACTTCAGCCTCGATCAACGCAATTTCGATGAGCGCGTTGACATGCTGGAAAAATGGATCCTGATGGCCGGCCAGTACGGGGATGTGACGCTTGCCATTGAACCGCTGGGTAAAGAAAAGTACGCTATTTTTCACAACAAGCGGGCCATGGAACGGCTCCGCCGCGCCTTCGATTCAGCCAACGAGCACGACATTACCGTGTGGGTGCGCTTTGCTTCAGAATCCAACCTGCCGGGGAGCGAATACACCGCGGCGCGCGAAGAAAAAGTGGCGTTCGAATTTTACGACGCGGCGGCCGCATTTAAAAAGCAGATGCCGCCCAACGTCAAGCTCGTGTTCTCCCCGCTGATCAACACGTTCTATTTAGGCCGATACTTGCAAAAGCCGTTGGCAAAAAAGATGTTCTATGGTCGAGGCAACAAAAACGTGGTCTGGGACCGGATCGGAGGCACGATCTATCGGACAAACCTGCCGCTGGAATCCACGTTTTCGTTCTACTACGATTTCATGAGCACGCTCGATGGGCAAACCGAGTTCCAAGTGTGCGAAGTCGGCGGTCCGTATTCGCGCCGAGATGAGGTCATGCGCTTTATTGATCTGTGCGCGGGCACCAAGTGGCCCAAGCTCGTCAAGGTCAATCTGTTTGCCCGGGACATTAACTCACGCGCCGATCCCAACGCCCAGTTCGGGTTCCTCGAACCCACGGAACGTGCCACCAAATGGCGGCGGGCAGAAACCAGCGGTCAAGCCGAATACATGGAAAGCTGGCTCAAGCCTAAGCTGACGGAACGTTTGGCGCGGTAATAAGCATTCGGTCGACGACGCCGATGTACCAGTCGCCACTGGTGCTCGAAGCTTCGTGCCAGTCGTAAAGGTATCCGTCAACCAGCGAAATCTCGGCGATCCGATCCTGCAACAAATAGCGCGGAACCCACAATGCGGCCAGCACGGGATAACACTCGCTCGGAAGAGGCGGCTTCATCAACAGGTAGTCATCGGTGACATCGACCACCACCACCCGCGCGAGATTGTGTTCCCACAGATCGCCGTCGAGCACTGCCATTGCCCCAAGAGACGAACGTAGTTCGGGTTACGACGCGCAAACGTCCACCAATCGGTCAAAAGTTTTGCCCATTTTCACCAAGCGGTGTAATGACGGGCAGAGTTATTCGCCGAACTTCTGCTTGATTGGGTCAGGCACTTGCGGACGTACGAACACTCCCTCCACCCGCTCGTCGGCAATGTCGGTCGGAAGTTTGGGCGTCGAAGCCTTGGCGTATCGGTAAGGCAACAGAATCGTAACTCGCCGGTTGCTAAAGTGGTACGGATCGCTGGCTTTGCGCAAATCGTTGTCCGCGCGGCCCTCTGCTCCTAAAATCTGCTTTGCGCTCACGCCATGGGCCATCATCAACCGGCGGACGGCATTCGCCCGCTCACTGCTCAGGTCGAAGTTGTCGTACCCCGTTCCCGGGAAAGGACGCGCATCGGTATGCCCTTCGATTTTCATGAGTCGCTTGGTGGCCGCTAAAATCGGAGAAAGTTTTTTGAACACCATGCGCGCCTGATCCCGCACGGAGCTGCTGCCGACCTGGAAAAACACTTCGCCTCCCGCTTCATTTTCAATCAGCTCAAGGACTAAGCCTTCGGCGGTCTGTTTGACTTCTAGGTCACCGTGGTTGGCCAGCCGCTGGAGTTCGGGATCGCCTTGAATAGCCTCTTCGATTTCCGAGGCTGCCGAATCCAACTCTTCGCGATCGCGGATGACCGCCTGACTGTCGCTCGGTGCGCCATCGAATAGATTGTTGGCCTGGTCCGACGGCCCAATGGAGAACTCATAGGTCGGAATTTGGCGGCTGTAGCCCACCGGATCGTTGAAGTAGGCAGCAATCGCTTCTTTCTGTTCTTCAGACATTCCCAGAATCCACATCACCATAAAGAAGGCCATCATGGCCGTCACAAAGTCGGCATAGGCAACTTTCCAAGCCCCGCCATGGTGACCATGGCCGTGGCTTTTTTTCTTTTTGATGATAATCGGGGTGCCTTCTTGCATAGCTCCCTCTTAGGCGGCTTTCACCGCTTCTTCAAGCTCAACGAAGCCGGGCCGAAGACTCGGTTCGATTTGGCGCCGAGCAAATTCCACGCAGGTGATCGGTGATTCCCCGCGGGCAAAACTGAACAGTGCATGGCGGATGCAGTTGAGATACATCCCTTCTTGCCGCACCTTGGCGCCGATAGATTTACTGAGCGGTGCGCAGATGACGTACCCAATAAAAATCCCCATGAAGGTTCCGACCAACGCGGCGGCAACCGATTCACCGATTACCTGCGGACCAGAATTGATTTTGCCCATTGTGATAATGACCCCAAGAACGGCGGCCACAATCCCGACGGCAGGCATGGCGTCGCCGACAGTTTGGAGGGCTTCGACCGGCTGCAGCTCTTCCTCGTGAGCCACTTCCAGGTCCATCTCCATCATTTCGCTGAGGTCGTGCGGTCCAACCGCCCCCGTTAAAATGACTTTCATCGTATCGCATAGAAAGTGGACGGCGTGGTGGTTGGCAAGAAATCCGGGATACTTACTGACGATCTCGCTCTCGGCGGGCATTTCCACATGTTTTTCCAGGCCAAGCAGTCCCTCTTTGCGAGCCACGTTGAACAATTCGTACATCATCTTAAGAAGCTGTACGTATCCATCCTTTCCGGCGGGCGGTTTTAGGAGTCCAATGACCGCCTTTATGGTTGCCTGGAACGTCTTTAAACCGTACGATCCCAGAAAAATCCCGATTGCCGCCCCCACAATAATAATGATTTCGGTCGGCTGAATGAGCACCGCGATCTTGCCGTGGTGCATCACATAGCCGAGAAGGGTGCAGACGACCCCCACAATGATTCCGATGAATGCAAACATCTCGATTGGCCAAAACGAAAGGAGCGCGTGCGCGAACCCACCAGTTGAAATGTCGGTATCCCCCGCACAAATACTTAGCCCGTTTTGTGAAGGTTTGAGTCTATGTTGAGCGCAGCGAATCGTTTGCCTCCCGATCCGACGGGAGATCGAGCCCATATTCGGCTGCTCGATAATCATACGGTCAACCAGATTGCCGCAGGGGAGGTTGTCGAACGACCCGCTTCGGCCGTCAAAGAACTCGTCGAAAACGCGCTTGATGCGGGGGCAACCCGGGTAACCGTTCGACTCGAAGATGCCGGGCGGTCTCTCATCGAGGTGAGCGATAACGGATTTGGCATGCCCGCCGAAGAGGCCCCGAACGCTCTGCTTCGCCATGCCACGAGCAAAATCGGGCACGCAGACGACTTGCTCGTCATATCATCTTACGGATTTCGAGGAGAGGCACTGCCCTCCATCGCCTCCGTTTCGCGCATGACTCTCAGTACCGCCGAACGCGACGGCGCGCGCACGGTGGTACGGGTGGAAGAAGGCACGATCCTAAAACCCACACGCGAACCTGGCCCGCGAGGCACCACAGTTCGGGTCGAAGGCTTGTTTGCGGCGATTCCCGCCCGGTTGAAATTTCTCAAAACCGATGCCACCGAGCTTTCAGCATGTGTTGAGGCGGTCAACCGTTTTGCGGTTCTGCGCCCCGATGTGGCCTTTACGGTGGAACATCACGGATCAGTCGTGCTCCGCACCAGCGGAACCGGCGATCCGTTGGCAGCATTGGCCGATGTTTGGGGAGCGGAGACTGCCCGCGCCCTCGCGCCGGTCGAATTTACAAACGGCTACGCGTCGGTTCGCGGATTTGTGAGTCCGCCTCATCTCACCAAACCCACCCGGACCATGCAGTGGCTGTTCGTAAACGGCCGCGCGATCAAAAGTCGAACTCTTTCCGCCGCAATCGATCAGGCTTACCGATCACTCACTCCCGAACGCCGCTATCCCGTTGCGGTTCTGATGATCGAGCTCTCGCCGGCTGAACTCGATATCAATGTATCTCCCACTAAATCCGAGGTCAAGTTTCATCGCGAGGGGGGTGTTTTCGATGCCGTACGAAGAGGCATTCGTGAAGCATTGCTGGCCGAAGGAATGATTCCCAGTATTGGCCAAGTCGAAGCCGCCAATGCGGCCATTCGCGCGGCCATGGCGGTCGCCGCTCCCGCTTCGTGGCCGGCGATCGGACCAGCCCCCGCCGGGGACATGGCCCCCCGCGATCCGGCGTTTGACTTCCATAACGGCGGCACCCCGGCGGAATCCGGAGCCGATGAGTGGGAGCAAGCCGTCCGTCCCGATCTGCTCGATGGCTTGCGCGTGCTCGGCCAGATCGACAACACATTTATCTTGGCGGAAAACCGAACCTCAATGCTCGTGATTGATCAGCACGTCGCCCATGAGCGCATTTTGTACGAGATGCTTGTCCGAACTCGAGGATCGGCCACGGTCGAAAGTCAGGCCCTCGCCGTAGCGGAAACGTTGACCGTTCCACGCCATGCCCTTGCAGCCATATCCGAGCGGCGCGAAGATCTGGCCTCCCTGGGTTACGACATTGAACCATTTGGTCAGGATTCCATTCTGATCCGCGCGGTGCCGGCCTTGGGGCGCGGCCGAGGCGCGCTGGAGATTCTGCGAGACATCATCGATGAGATAGCCGAAGGCGGACCCGGACTTCGCACCCCCTCGCGCGATGAGGTTTACATCATGTGCTCGTGCAAAATGGCGATCAAAGCGGGCGATCCGCTGGGCCATGCCGAAATGATCAAGCTGATTGAGGACCTGGCCGAAACCGAGAATCCCTACCTTTGTCCTCACGGGCGACCCATCACGATTGTATGGCCAAAATCCGATTTAAGGCGGCGGTTTAAACGGTAGCGTGAAAATTCTTGGTATCGACCCGGGGCTCGGCCGCCTGGGTTACGGAATTATCGAACGGAATGGTTCGCGTCTGATCCCGATCTCGTTTGGGCTCGTAGAAACCAAACCTTCCCCCGTTTCCAGTCGGCTCTACGAGCTCCATCGCGAAATCCGTACGATCATTGGGCAGCATCAGCCCGACTGCCTCGCTTCGGAACGGTTGCTATTTACCAAAAATACAACGACCGCCATGGATGTTGCCAAAGCACTCGGTTGCGTTCTGCTCGCCGCCGAAGAGGCCGGACTGGATTGCCACGAATACTCTCCGCCCGAAGTGAAACTATCGGTGACAGGCACTGGATCGGGGACCAAGAGCCAAGTTCAGTTCATGGTCACGCGACTACTCAGCCTTGCATCACCGCCGCGACCTGACGATGTTGCGGATGCGCTGGCGGTAGCGATCACCCACGCATTGCGCAGCGGGCCCACTCTAAAATCGTAGACTCTCGGTTTTAGATGTGCGGAACAATCATAATAGAAATCAATGTCCGCCGCCCTCGCCGAAGTTTGGAATGAAGCTTTGCCCGAAATCCTTACCCGGGTGACGGGCGTCGGGGTTTGGACCGCACTCAAATCTTCGGTCCCAGTTGCTTACGAAGACGACCAGCTTGTGCTTGGTCTGCCGTCGCAGGATTCCCAGCTGATGGGCCACTTGCGGCTGCCTCAAGTCCGGAACGCCGTGGAATCGCTGATGCGGCACAAACTCCGTGGAGATGTGAACCTCGTTGTCATCAACGGGACCACGGAAAGCGACTGGATCACCGAAAAGAAGCGGCAAGAAGAACGGCGCAAGCTCCAGCAGCAAGCTCTTGATCGACAGCGCGCCGAGATCAGTGCTGGGCGCAGCTGGGATGGTGTCTACGAGCAGCTGAGTCGAGCCTACGCCGCCCTGCCGAACCGATCGATGCCGCAGGTACGTGCGCGATACCTTTTGCAATCGGTCGACATCGTGGCCGAAGCTCTCACCGAGACCCCGATCAACGATGATCTCGCCGAGCGGAACTACGCTCGCTGCCTTGAACGGATCGCTCAATATTGCGAAGTTCCCAGCACACTCGTTGCGCTCAAGGTGCTCGAACGGACTTTCCAGGGGCAATGAATCCGCCTTACGCGGTAATCCTTGGCTCGGGCACCAGTAACGGCGTTCCGACTCTGGGCCGGGATTATTCGGCAGAGTTCCTCGCGAATCCCAAGAATCACCGGACCCGGCCATCGTGCTTGCTTGCCGGGCCAACCGGCAACGTTCTCATTGATTGTTCGCCCGAAATGCGGCTCCAGCTCCTGCGCGAAGGAATAAGCGATATTGAAGCGACGCTGATTACCCACTCGCACGCCGACCACGTAATGGGCATGGACGACCTCCGCGCCTTTTGCCTCAAGTACGAACGAGCGATGCCGGTCTACACTTCGCCGCGCTACCAAAACGATATCCGCCGCATTTTCGATTACGCTTTTCGCGAGTTTCCACCCGGAATCTGGGTTCCGCGGCTCGATTTGCACGACGTTCCGCCGAATTTACGCCTGGGCGGCATGGATATCACCACTTTCTGGGTGGATCACGGTCCGATCCCGTGCCTAGGCGTCCGGGTGGGCGGGTTTGCTTATCTCACCGATGTTAGCCGGATCCCCGATGGTGTGTGGCCACTCCTGCTTGATCTGGATGTCTTGGTGCTCGATGGTTTGCGTCGGCGTCCGCATCCGAACCACTTTCATTTGGAGCAAGCACTCGCCACCGCCGAGGCTCTTGGGCCACGACTCACGTATCTCACCCACCTCTCGGATGATTACGATCACGACGTGACCGAAGCTGAACTTCCGGCTGCGATCCGTTTGGCCTACGACGGGCTACGAATTCCGATTGTGCTTTAACGTTTACCCCAGCAAACTTAAAGCAATTTTCAAGTTTTTGCCTGAGGAAGTCGCCAAGGATTGCCAGTATGAATACTGTGAACCCGAGATTCGGCACGGAGGAAGCAGTTGCCTAAGGTGATAGGTGGCTTATTTGCTGTTGTCGCGCTCGCCGTTTGTATCGTGGCATCAATCGAACCCTGGACAGCAACTGTTCGGGGTATGGTGGCTTATGCAGTCGGGCATCTCTTTGGTGCTTTGTGGGAATCGTTTACTGGAGTTCCCGGAGCCAGAGAGTTGAGCGTCGACGAGCTCAAAAGCCAACTCGAAGATCCATCCGCTGAGGACGCGGAACTGGATGCCGCATAGCCTTGGAGAAGAATCGAACAATGGCCCTTTCCCCCGAGACCCTTCAACGCACTTGGATTGACTACAAAGTCTACAAAAGTCAAGAATCGCGCGTCGAGCTCATCAATCACTACTCCTACCTCGTCAAAATCACCGCCGGAAGGCTGGTTACCAGCGTTCCCAACGGACTCGACCGCGATGACTTGGTAAGCGCAGGCGTGATCGGACTCATCAAAAGCGTGGACCAGTACGATCCGACTCGCGATGTGAAGTTTGAAACTTATGCGATTGCCTTGATCCGGGGCGCGATTTTGGAAATGTTGCGCGACGAAGACTGGGTTCCGCGAAGCATCCGCGAAAAACTTAAGGCCCTCGATAAAGCGCAGCAAAAGCTGGAAACCGAATACGGACGTCCGCCCAGCCATCGCGAGCTCAGCGACTACATGGGTATCAGCGAGCAGGAAGTCAGCGATCTTCTGGTTCGGGTGGGACGCACCAGCGTCTTCTCTCTTGACGATATTGTCGGGGGAAGCGGGGGCGAAGGCGACGACCATATCCACTTTGTGGAGATGATTGTTGACGAAGATGCCGATACCGATGGCCATATCGAAGGCAAAGAGCTCCGCCGCGTGATGGCGGCCGGAGTCGACCGATTACCCGAACGTGAGCGCCTGGTGATTGCCCTCTATTACTTTGAAGGATTGACCTTTAAAGAAATTGGCAAAGTGCTCGGCGTCAGCGAAAGCCGTGTCTACCAGCTTCACACCCAAGCCATGGGCCGACTGCGAACCTTCCTCAAAGACGAAGGCGTTCCGCACGTGGCTTAATTCGTACGGAACGCCATCGTAAGGGTTGGATTACTGCCGGTGGCGGTAAACAATTCGGCACCGTTCCATATCGTACGGGCTAAAGGATACGCGTACTTTATCGCCGGCCATTATTTTGATCCAGTGGCGGCGCATTTTGCCGGCAACGTAGGCCAGCACTTCTTGATCGGTATCGATGAGTTTGACTCGGAACAGTGCGTTAGGCAAATTCTCGACGACTATGCCTTCGAGCTCAATGCCCTCTTCCTTTGTGCTTTCACCGGATTTCTTTTTGGGAGGTCCACCTCGACCTCGACTAAACTTTCTTGCCATATAACTTGTTTTTTTACTCTTCCCCCGATGTTAAAATGAGCGGGCCATCTGGGGTAATTGCCACTGTGTGCTCAAAGTGTGCTGAGAGTTTACCGTCCGCGGTCACTACCGTCCAGTCGTCGCTTAGCGTCAGCACTCGGTGGGTGCCTTGATTCACCATGGGTTCGATGCAAAATGTCATGCCTGGCTTAAGTTCGGGACCTTTCTTGGGGCGACCAAAATTGGGGATCGGCGGGTCCTCGTGGAGGGCGCGTCCGATCCCGTGGCCCACCAGATCGCGCACGATGCTGTATCCGTTCCGCTCAACATATGTTTGAACCGCGGCCGAGATATCGCCGACCCGGTTGCCCACTTTTGCTTTGGCAATGCCCTGAAATAGCGATTCCTTGGTTACGTTAAGCAGGCGTTGCGCATCGGCAGAAATTTTGCCCACCGCGAAAGTCCACGCGGAATCGGCATGCCAACCATCCAAGATCACGCCAAAATCAAGCGAAACGATATCGCCCTCTTGCACAACCGTGTCATCGGGGATGCCGTGCACGACCACCGAGTTCACCGAAATGCAAGCGGAGGCGGGGAATCCACGGTACCCTTTGAAGCTGGGGATTCCGCCTTCGCTTCGAATGATCTTGTCCGCAAGCGCATCGAGTTCGGTAAGCCGAGTTTTACCGGCTTGCATGGCGCCGCTCACTTCGCGCATGGTTTTAGCCACTACGCGCCCGGCATCCCGCATCTTATCGATTTCGGACTGGCGCTTGTACGTAATCATAGATTGAGTTTGCCGACAATTTCGGCATAGACCTCTTCGGGGTCCCGGCTGGCATCGACTTCCAGCAGTTTTCCGCGCTCCCGGTAATAGTTGATCACGGGCAGAGTGTTCTCCTTGAACACGCGCAGTCGTTCGCGAATCGTTTCGGGCTGATCATCTTGCCGAACAAAAAGTGGACTGTTACACCGATCGCAAAATCCTTCTCGTTTGGGCGGTTTGTTCACGCGGTGGTAGATTTCGCCGCACCGGGTGCAGCCCAGTCGACCACTCATTCGTTCCACGATGATGTCTTCCGGCACTTCTAAGGAAACTACTTCATCGAGTTCAATTCCGTGTTTGGCAAGTTCTTCATCCAGTGCTTCGGCCTGGCGAACCGTACGCGGGAATCCGTCGAGTATGAACCCTTTTTGCGCGACTTCCGGCGACCGCAGTCGCTTGAGCATCATTTGGATGGTGACGCCGTTGGGAACTAGTTCCCCCCGATCGATATAGCTTTTGGCGAGTTCACCGAGATCGGTTTGGGCTTCAATCTCTGCGCGGAAAATCGTGCCCGATGAGAGCGGAACGGCTCCTAATCGGCTTTGCATTAAGGCAGACTGGGTGCCTTTGCCAACGCCCGGAGGGCCGATCAAAATAATCCGCAGCACGGAGGGGTTAGCCTCCGTACTGCTTGGTAATAAGGTTGGCTTCAATCTGACGCATGGTCTCAAGTGCCACACTGACCATGATCATCAACGATGTACCAGCGATGAGACCGATCGCATCAATATTCACGATAAGCGGCACGATGTACTGCGTCAACGCGGCCAAGGCAAGGAAGATCGCACCGATGAAGGTGATACGCGAGATGACCCCGTTGAGGAAGTCGCGAGTCTGACGACCCGGGCGGATTCCTTGGATGTAACTTCCGCCACGCTTGAGGTTATCGGCAATGTCATCTACGTTGTACTGCATTGCAGTCCAGAAATAGGTGAACGCGAAAATGAGCAGCGTGTAGAAGAGTGCCGCGATATAACCTTCGATCCGCGTGAAATCGGGCATCAGGAACATTGCAACACGACTGAGCACGTCCGCCGCTACCGAATCGGCCGGGAAAGCTTGCGCAAGCTGCTGCGGCATGTAGATGAGCGTGACCGCAAAGATGATGGGGATAACGCCCGCCATCGCGACCGAAACCGGCAGATAGCTCACCTGGCCACCCATGGTCTTCGTGCCGAAATTCCGACGCATGTGCTGAACCGGAATCCGTCGTTGGGCCACCGTGAAGAACACGATAAACCACGTGGTGGCAAGGAACACCGCGAGCAACGCAAGCATGCGCCAAATCTCAATTCCACTGGTGGATACGGTTTGCACCAAGCCGGGTATCGCAATGACGATACCGGTAAAGATCATCACCGAAATCCCGTTGCCGATACCGCGTTCACTGATCTGCTCCCCGAGCCACAGCAAGAACATCGATCCCGCCGTCCAGAAAAGCAGAATCCAGATCAAATTGATGGTGGTAAGCGAGGCAGTGGCGACGTTCATCATTTTGATGAGTCCCCAGCCTTGGAAAACGCAAAGCAAAATGGTGAGATACCGCGTGCGCTTATTTTGCTGGCGACGTGCATATTCGCCGCCTTCTTTCATCTCTTCTTTCCACTTGGGGTTCCCCATGGTAAAGATTTGCAGAATGATGCTGGCGATAATATACGGGCCAAGGCCGAGCGCAAAGATCGACACCCGTTTGAACGCTCCCCCACCCATCATGTTGAGCATTTGGAAGAACGGCGTATCGGCCAAGAGTTGTTCAAGCCGCTCTACGCTTATGCCGGGCACCGGCACGGTGATGTGGACCCCGATGACGTAAATCACCAGGACCATAAGAATAAACTGAAGGCGTGACCGAAGATCTTCATCGGCCCAAGCGAGCCGAAGGGTTTCGATAAGGGGCTTGTTTAGCCCCTTATCCGAAGCCGGGGCACGGCCGCCGCCGAGCCCAAGTTCGCTCACAGGCTAACGACCTTGCCGCCCGCTTTTTCGATCGCCGCGGCCGCGGTCTTGCTGAAGCGATGCGCCTGCACGGTGAGCTTTTTGTTCAGTTCGCCGAAGGCCAAAACTTTGAGCCCGTCTTTCAGGTCGCTCATTACGCCTCGTTCGACAATAAGTTGCGGGGTCACTTCTTCTCCCGCTTCAAAATGTCGTTCAAGGTCATCGAGGTTTACGATGGCGTACTCTTTGTGGTTGATGTTTCGGAAGCCCTTCTTCACCGGCAGTCGTCGGTGGATGGGGGTTTGACCGCCTTCGAACCAGGCCGGGATTTGGCGTCGAGCTTTTTGGCCTTTGGTGCCTCGCCCGGCGGTTTTGCCCATGCCGCTACCGATTCCTCGGGCGATACGTCGCTTACGCTTGGTGGCGCCTTGGTTCGGCTTGAGATCGTTTAGGTTCATATTTTAAGCCTCTTCAGATTTCTTTTTGGTCGTGCGCTTGGGCTTGTCCTCGTTGGCTTTGCCGGCTGCGTCTTTGGCATCCTCGGTGGCGTCCTTGCTGGCTTTGGCTGACTTTTTAGCCTTTACGCCCGCATCCTTGGCCGCCGACTTCGATTCCGCCTTAGCCTTGGGAGCGGCCTTTGCGGTAGAAGCTATCTTGGTTCGAGCGGGGGCTTCGGCGACATTGGCCGCAGCGACCCGCGCGCTGCGTTTGTCAGATACCGCCTTGCCGTCCCGGCGTCGTCGAATGACTTCGCCTTCCACGTTTTCTTCAACCTTCAGCAAGTGCTTGACCTTATGGATCATGCCTCGGATGGAGGGCGAATCTTCGAACGTGTTGCTTGAACCGATTTTGTTGAGCCCAAGAGCCTTCACGGTTGCCCGGTTGGCGGGCGTGTTTCCGATCTTGCTTTTGACGAGAGTGACCTTAAGCACGATCCGCTTCCTCCTTTCGGGCCGAGGCGAGCCAAGGAACCAGTTCGTTTACATCGGCGCCGCGCTTGCGTGCAACGTCTTCGGGTGCTTGCATCTCGCGGAACGCGGCAATAGTCGCGTAAGCGAGGTTGATCGGATTGCGGCTGCCCAAACACTTGGCCAGGACGTCGCGGACTCCCGCGGCTTCCAGGCATTGTCGGACTGCCGACCCAGCTTTAACGCCGGTTCCCGGCGCGGCTGGCCGAAGCACAACTTTGGCCGTTCCGTGCTTGGCTTCAAGCTCGTGCGGAATGGTATCCCCAATCAGCTGCACCTTAAACATGTTTTTGCGGGCGGCTTCTTCGGCTTTACGGATGGCATCGGGGATGCCTCGCGCCTTGCCGATTCCAAGACCGACGAGGCCTTTGTTGTCGCCCACGACAACGGTCATCGACCAAGAAGCGGTTTTTCCGCCCTTATGGGTCTTGAATACTTTGTTCGACCGAATCACCCGCACGTCGTACTGCGGGCCATCGGTATTGCGCATCGCCGATTGACGACGGCCAACGATTCGTGGTCCTCTTGCCATTTTAGAATTCAAGCCCTCCGTTTCGAGCGCCTTCGGCGAGTCCGGCCACGACTCCGTGGTACTGGAAGCCGCCGCGGTCAAAGACCACAGCTTTCACGCCTTTTTCTTTCGCGCGCTTGGCCAGCTCTTCGCCAATCTTGCGCGCTCCTTCCACAGTGTCCGTCGCTTTCAGTCCGCGCTCCATTGTGCTCGCGGCGACAAGCGTGACTCCGTTTACGTCGTCGATGATTTGAGCCGAAATATGCTTCTGGCTCCGAAAAACGGCCAATCGCGGTCGTTCCGTGGTGCCAGCAAGATGCTTGCGGATTCGACCATGGCGCGCTTTACGCATGATGCTTCGAGATTTTGTTGCCATGAAATTTCTCCGTTACTTGCCGGCCCTCTTACCGGGTCGGGTGCGAACAACTTCGCCCTTGTAGCGAACGCCTTTTGCTTTGTAAGGATCGGGCTTGCGGGCCTTGCGGATATCCGCTGCGACCTGACCCACCAACACCTTATCGATGCCGCGAACCCAGATCGTGAGTGCCTGACCTTTTTCTTGCTGGGGAATTTCGAACGTGATTCCATCAGGGGCCACGATCTCAACCGGGTGACTGTATCCAAGGTTCATCACCAGCTTGTTGCCTTGAACTTGAGCCCGGTAACCCACCCCGTGGATTTCCAGAGCTTTGGCGTGGCCTTCGGTGACGCCCGTAACCATGTTGGAAATAAGCGTGCGGGCCAAGCCGTGTTGACTGCGATTTTCGCGATCGTTATCCGGTCGTTCCACGCGCAAAATGCCGTTTTCGCGAACCAGATTGAGTTCGCGGTGGATCGGCTGAAGCAACTCCCCTTTGGGGCCTTTAACCGAAACAACGGAGTTGTTGACTTCGATTGTGACCTTATCGGGAACCGGGATCGGTTTTAAACCAATTCGAGACATTTCTTTAAGCTCCTTAGTGGACGAGGCAGAGGACCTCGCCTCCGATTTTCAGGCGTCGAGCTTGACGATCGCTCATCACGCCGTGACTGGTCGTGAGCACTTGGGTGGCAAGTCCGCTGCGGACCGGCCGAAGTTCGTGCGCCCCTCGGTAGATGCGCAGACCCGGCGTGCTAATTCGTTGAAGCTTGTTGATCACGGGCTTGCGGCGACTGTCGTACTTGAGATGAACGCGCAGTACCGGAAATTTGCCTTCGGTAATCACTTCGTAACCGTTGATGAAACCGTCTTCTTGCAGAACGCGGCAAATGTCTGCCTTGATCTTGCTCATCGGACAATCCACATGCATATGGTGCGCGTGGATTCCGTTGCGCATGCGCGTCAACAGGTCGGCAATGGGATCACTATGCATAAGCTAGTTCCTTCAAGCCTTACCAGCTCGACTTCTTCACTCCCGGAAGAAGGCCGAGGTGCGCTTTTTCGCGCAGCACATGACGGGAAACGCCGAAGTAGCGGAAATAACCGCGGGCGCGACCGGTTTCCGAGCAGCGGTTGTAACGCTGCGCCTTGAAAAGGCGGTTCTTGATTCGTTGAGCCTCAAGCTCGGCGAGAGCTTCGTCTCGCTTTTCCTTGCTGAGGCTGGAATTTTCCAGAATTGCATCTCGCTTCGCTTCGTATTCCGCCCAGCGGGCTTCCAGCTTGCGATGTTTTGATTTCAGACACTCTTTGGCCATAGAATTTTCCACCCACCGTTCCCGAACCGGTTTGCTGAAGGGTTTGGCCATGAATGGCCCTCCGCACCTTGCCCGTGGCCTGGTTGTGAATGTCCCCCCGCAAAGAGGGACGGCATCGGATGATACCCGCGCGAACTCGGAGTCCCACCCGCAGTTGAACGAAGATGAGCAGGGAGTCCCGCCCGGCTTTCTCGAATTCCGGCCCTTTGATAGGCCTGCGCAAAAAAGCTTGACATAAACTTGCCTCGACCTTTTCAGAGATGAGCCGCGGGTAGTCGTAAAGATTCTCATCCGGCCCCGCTTTTGCCACTCGCCCGAATTCTGATTTTTTGGCAACCCAAGCAGAATTCCTTTACTATATATAAGAGATGGCAAACCTCAACGAGAAGATCGAGGCGGCCGATAAACTCCGACAATCTGGCGAATTCGACCAGGCAGAAGCGATCTATCGCGAAGTTGTCGCAGAAAATCCGGAGAAATGGCAAGCATGGCAAGGTCTCGGATTCATCCGGCTAGAACGCGGGGAATTCCAGCAGGCAACCGAAGCGTTCGGAAAATCGCGCGTGATCCGTGCCGATGATGTTCCGAGCCACTACGGCTACGGACTCGCTCTGCAAAACTTGGGCGATCATGCCGCAGCCATCCGCGCTTTCGAAGAAGCACTCTACCGAGACCACAACCATCCCGAATCGCGCCAAGCCGTTGCCGTCTCTCTGCTTGCTCAGGTCGACCATATGCGGTCAATCGGCAACCTTCTCGCGGTCGAAGAGTATTTGGAAAAAGCTCACAAGTACGATCCGGCAAACCGCGATACCACCCTGCAGCTCATGCAGTATTACGAAACCACCGGGCAAGCACACAAACTTCAAAACCTCACGGTCGAACTCCAGCGACACGGAATTGCCGTGCCCGATCGGTCCGAATATGCCGCCAAATCAAGTGCGACAACCGAAGAACTTCCAACCACGATTTCCGGACTCCGCCAAATGGTGGAGAATCGACCCGAAGAGTGGCGAGCTTGGCGAGCCCTCGGATACATGCTCCTAGAGTCGGACGAAGCCAAAGAAGCCGAATCTGCCTTTCGTCGCGCTACTGTCATCCGCCCCGATGATGTGGAATCGCAGCGTGGGCTTGGGCTGTCTTTCCAAGCCCAAGGCGATCATAACCATGCGATCCACGCATTCGAAGCCGGACTTTCGCACAGCCGAACTCATATTCCCACCAAAAAAGCACTCAATGAATCGCTGCTCGTTTACGTGGACCACATGGAACAGATCGGCAACCTGCTTGCCGTCGAACAGTATCTGGAACGCGCCCACAAAAACGATCTGAGCAACGAAGACATCACGCGGCGGTTGCTTCGATACTACAACCAAACTGGCCAATCCGGGAAAAAGCAAACCATGATTGCCGAACTTGAACGGCACGGCATACCCATCCCCGAGGCCGGGGCGGAACCCGAACGAAAACTCGCCGGTAGCGAACATGCGAATGCGCTCGAACCTGAAGCAAGCCTCGATTCATTAACAAGGGCCGATCTAGAAGCACTCGTGGCGCAACAAGGCGAAAACTGGAAGGCATGGCGCACACTGGGATTCGAGCTCATCGATGACGAGGATTACGAACAAGCAGCAGCCGCGTTCAAACGTGCAACGGTCATTCGGTTTGATGATGCCGATAGTCAGTACGGACTCGGGCTGGCTCATCAAAAGCAAGGGGATCACGCTCATGCAATCCACCCGTTCGAAGAAGCCTTGCGTCAAAATCCACGCCACGATCGGGCGAAGTCTGCCCTGAAAGAGAGCTTGCTTGCTTATGCTGATCACATGGTGGAAATCCGTAATCTGCTTGCCGTGGAACAGTTTCTTGAAAAAGCCTACCAGTGCGACACAACCGACCGCGCAGTGGGAGAACGACTGTTCAACTACTATCGCGAAACCGGCCAGAGTGGGAAGGCCGCTAAGTTGGCCTCCGAGCTGGGGATGGGCGAGGCCGCTACCGCCGAATCGTCGAGTTCGACCTCTAACGATATTCTCCTGGAGCCGGAGCCGGTGGCGGCCAAGTCAGAATCGAACCCCGCAACTCCCGCCTCCGCCATGCGGCCGCAGTACGCCAACCTCCCGCCACCTGCGGTCGCGGCGGCTGCAACATCAAGCGCGGTTGCTGCGGTCCGTCCGGCAATGCTCCCTTGCCCGAGTTGTCGTCAAAGCATGCCTGGTCAGTCTAAAATCTGCCCTCACTGTCGCTCGATGGTCGATCCGGTTTCAGGAGTGGTGCTCTCCGGACGAGCGTCCCAGATTAATGCCACACCAGAAGAGATTGTCTACAAGATTGTAAGTTGGTTCCGCATTGCGGTGGGGGCCGCCCTGGTGATCGTCGGACTCGTTTCGCCGCCTTCGATCCGAATCTTCATCATCGGCGCTGGGGTCGCTTACATCGCCACCGGGGCGGCCCTGCTGTTTGAGATCGACTGGGTTCAAACGGTCATCTATTGGCTCAGCCTGCTTGGATGCTTGGGAGCCCTCACGCAGTTGATCGCAGCGATTGTCACCCGCGACGCGATGACCGGCGTGGCGGCCGCAATTAACCTTACGGTTAATGGGCTTACCGCTTGGGCGATCTATAAACTCGCCGACGTATAAACTAAAGAAGCTCCATCTCTCATGATGGAGCTTCTTTGACCGCCTGGTGGACCGCTTAGTTTTCGATAGCCGGGTACGTTTCTTCGACCCCCGGATCATTGAAATACACAGCTTTGGAAGAACCATCCGCCGCCATCAAGTTCAGTGCCGACCCGGCGGCCCCGTTCGATGCGTACACAATACTGCCATCGAATCGGAACGTTGGATTCTGTTCCACGGTAAGTGGGTCGTTCGTGAGATTCGTCTCGCCCGTTCCGTCGGCATTGATTACCAAAATGTCACGGTCGGTGCCGTTGACGCCTTCGTAAGCCAAAATCGAACCATCGGGGCTCCAGCGAACATTGCGCGTACTGGCAAGGTTGGGCGTAATTGCGGTTGCGCCCGTCCCATCAATGTTCATGGTGTAAACACGGGTCCAACCAGTGGGACCGTAAGTGATCGCAATTGCCGTGCCCGCCGCATTCACATCAATTGAACCAATCCCGGCGCCCAGACTTCCATCGTAAATACCTGAGGTGATCGGGGTGCCGTCAAGTCCGAGCTGATCAATTTGATTGCCCGTGGAAACCGCATAAATACTGTTACCATCGGGTGCCCACGCTCCGAATTTGTAACCCGTAAACTCCACTTTGTTCGAACCATCGGGGTTAATCATGGTGAGAAGCGTGCCCTCGGCAAACAAGATTCGATCTTCGGTAACCGGTCGTAGCCGCACGTGTGAGAGGGCAAACGTAGTCGATGCGTAGATTTCGCTTCCTGTAACCTGACCCACTCGGGCGGTTTGCAACGACGTGTTATCCGCGACAAAGAATTCTTGGCCCCCAAAGCAGGGGTACTGGAGCTTCCGCCACAACCCGCGAGAATCGCGCCCCCAAGCACGATCGAAACAAGAGCTATTGCCGTCTTCATCTATGTTAGGTTAGCGGATATCTCCCCGTATACGTCTAACATCGTAGGTCAAATTCTTGCGCACTTCGCATCAAAATTTGAGTAACGAACCTTCAACGCGGCCCGATCGTTAACTCTTAGTAGGAAGCGTCTTGTCTTCAAACCCGCTTGATCAAGCCAAAGCGCATTTTGCCGATCGGCAGTTTGCCGACGCACTTTTGCTGTTTGAATCTGCCATCAAGGCCCAACCCACGGCAGAAGCGTATCGGGGAATCGGATTCTGCCACCTTTCTATAAATCAACCAGTAGCCGCGCGGAACGCATTTGAGCGGGGCCTCGATACCTGCGGACCCGATCCCGAGCTGAGCTTTGGACTTGCGATGGCCTATGAAGCTCTCGGCGAACGCCTAAAAGCCATCTCTGCGCTCGAAGATACAATCGCGCTTGACCCCGACCATGTGGCCGCCCGCTCGTGCGCGGAAAAGGCCATGGCCGATTGCACCGGTCAGTATCTTAATGAAGGGAACGTGAACTGGGCCGAAGAAATGATCCAGCGGCGTCTGCGACTCGATCCCAAACAGCCCGATGCACTTGCCGCGAAAATCGAGCTGGATATGCAACTCGGGCGACATGCGGAAGCCAAGCGCAGCTTCCGCGTGTTGCGGCAATGTTCGCCTTCTTATCCCGGGCTCCGAGATTTGGCCCGCAAGCTGGGGTTAGAACGCCAACGAGAACGCGGCTTTCTCTACTGATTCCCGCCGCTTGGCGTTCATGAGCTGGCGATAATCTCTTCGGCGATTTCGCGCATCGAACGCCGCTCGTTCATCGATCGGAGCTGAATGCGGCGATACGCTTCCGACTCATCAACTCCCGGCTCTCGCATAAGAATGCCTTTGGCTTGCTCGATGAATTTGCGGGCCTCCAGTCGTTCAGTGACGTCGGCTATCTGTTTGGCGAGTAGCTGATTTTGTTCAAACCGGCTTCGGGCAACTTCGATTGCTGGTCGGAGATCGCTGGGTTTGAAAGGTTTGACCAAGTAACCAAATACGCCGGCCCCTTTAGCCCGTTCGATAAATTCCGGATCGTTGTAAGCGGTGAGTAAAACGACCGGAGCCAGGCCTTCTTCGGCCACTTGCCGAGCGGCATCAATTCCATCGACGGCGGGCATTTTGACGTCAAAGAGGCAGACTTCCGGCGATTGTTCGCCAGCCAAGGCGACGGCCTGTTGACCATCCTCGGCTTCGGCGACCACTTGGTAGCCCAAAGTTTCCAGCATTTGCCGGAGATCAAGGCGAATGATCGGATCATCGTCCGCGATAAGAACTCGCATGCGAACTTCAAGGTTACCGTAGCGCGCCAAGAACGGATAAACTCAAGAACCAGTGAAACGGCCGCTCGAGATGCTTCTGGAAGATTCGATCGACTACGCCGGACTTTTTCCGCCGGCGCAACACCCGCTTGAATCTGCCCTTGATGAATATTGCGCAATCCCCGAAGATCGGGCATGGATGGTCGATCTCTTTGTGTGCGCAAGCAACAAACTCACCGAATTGGATACGTTGGTGAATCGATCCGGTAACGGACAGGGCATGGGCGTAGCGATTGTCGGAAACCCGATCGACAGTGCGGATAAAGCCGCTGCGAGCTTTGACCGCGACATTCAGCGCATGGAATCGTGCGTCCGCGTGGAACCTGTGGCGTACGAGGTCAGCATCAAGCTGTCCCAGCCCGACGCGATTCACCGCACGATTAAAACTCTCGCCCGGTGCGGGATCAACGACGTGGTGGACGATGTGTATATCGAGTTTGGGTGGAGCAGCTACCTGGAAGAAGCGATGCACGATATGGCGGCCACCAACCCCGAATGGGGGGCCAAGGCCCGGACGGGCGGCGTGACCGCCGACCTCTTCCCCGATCCGGCAGCACTGGCGCACTTTATCCATACCGCGGTGAGCATCGAAATTCCGTTCAAATTCACGGCCGGGCTGCATCAGCCGCTTCGATATCGCGATGCTGCTCTGGAGGTGGATCGATTCGGATTCCTCAATGTGCTACTCGCTTCGGCTTGCGCGTTGGCCGAAGACCTCTCGGATGCAGAAATTGCCGAAGTCCTGCAAATTACCGATAAATCGAAGTTTAAGCTGGAAGATGATGCGATCGAGGCGTTAGGCCATCGACTCGATCTGGAAGGCCTTGCACTCTATCAGGATTGGTGTGGCGGATTTGGGAGTTGCAGCGTGGATGAGCCCGTTGAGGGACTCAAAACCCTGGGATACTGGAACGCATGAAGCCGTTTGTTATCCCCGCCGATGCCCGATCGTGGGTGGAAATTTCTGCTGATTCCGATTTTCCGATTCAGAATTTACCGTTTGGCGTAGCGGAGCATAAAGGGCGTGGCGATGGCTTGGTTTGCGCGATCGGCGACTACGCGCTGGATCTGCCGGTTTTGATGGAAGCAGGACTGCTCAATGAAGAAGAGTTTCCGTGGCTCGACAGTTTTCTCGGTCTCGATAAGGAAACCCTGACCGCACTGCGTCGGCGAATCTTCGACCTTCTGGTTGATTCATCTGCTGAGTTGCGGGACAATAAGAAGGTTCGCCAAGCGGCCTTGTTGGATCGAAAGTCGTTAAAACTAGGCGTTCCGATCCCGCCGACGGCGTTTGTGGACTTTTACAGCGGAATCGAACATGCAAGCAATGTGGGCAAGATGTTCCGTCCCGATCAGCCGCCGTTGTTGCCCAACTATCGGCACCTTCCGGTGGGCTACAATGGCCGCGCATCAAGCGTTGTGGCTTCAGGGACGAATGTCATTCGACCAAAAGGTCAAACAAAGGCGGCCGATGCCGAAGGCCCCTCATTTGGCCCGACCCGGGAGATGGACTTTGAACTTGAAATGGGCTTTTACATTGCCGAAGGGCAAGAAATGGGCAAGCGGATTACAACCAAGGCGGCGAGCGACCACATTTTGGGCATGGTGATTGTCAACGACTGGTCGGCGCGGGATGTGCAGCGGTGGGAGTATCAACCACTTGGTCCATTTTTGGCCAAATCTTTTGCCACAACGGTTTCCCCGTGGCTGGTAACGCTCGACGCTCTCGAGCCATTTCTGATTGAAGGTTTGACGCAAGAACCGGATGTTCTTCCGCATCTTCGTCGGCAGGGCAAGGAGCATTACGATATCAACCTGTTGGTGGAGATTCAGACCGCCAAGATGACGGAGCCGCAAAGAATCTGCCACAGCAATACTAAGCATCTGTATTGGTCGATGAGTCAACAACTAGCGCACCAAACGAGCAACGGTACGCCCGTCGAATTTGGTGATCTTTATGCGAGCGGAACCATCAGCGGGCCCGATGCCGATAGCTACGGCAGCATGCTCGAGCTCACATGGCGGGGCCAAAAACCACTTCTGTTGGAGTCGGGAGAAGAACGGACGTTTCTTGAGGATGGCGACACACTCACGATCCGCGCCTTTGCCCAGGGAGATGGATTCCGCATCGGATTCGGTGAATGCGCCGGCACAATTATTCCCGCCATTTAAAGCATCATGACTATTCAACTTGAACATTCAGTTATTGCGATTGTCGATATGCAACCGAGTTTTTTGGCCGGGTGTGTCCGGTCCGAAGAGGTCCTCCGACGAACGAACTTTCTGGTGGATTGCGCCAAAATACTTGAGGTTCCGGTCGTTGCAACCGAACAGTATCCATCGCGGATGGGCGGAACGGATCTGAATCTCGGGGCAAAGATTGAGACCGTCATGGCCAAGATGGCGTTCAGCGCGTGTGGCTGCGATGAATTCCTTCAGGCCCTGGATAAGCATCAGCGCGGCACCGTTCTTTTGTGCGGAATCGAAACCCATATCTGCGTCACCCAGACCGCCCTGAATCTTCTGGAACGGGGCGTCGAAGTATTTGTAGTGGCCGATGCGGTTACGAGTCGCACTGCGGAGGCCAATCGCATCGGGTTCGACCGACTGCGCGATGCGGGCGCATGGCTTTGCCACAGCGAAAGCGTAGTTTACGAATGGATGGAGACTGCCGAGCATCCGCGATTCCGCGATATCCTCCAAGTGGTTAAATCTCACTCGGCGTCTTCGTAGATCAACTTTGAGAAGTCACCGGCTCGAAGCAGGTGCGATTCAGTTTTCAGAAGCAGCGCGAGGTTGTTTGCGCGGATTGCCAGATCGGAGTCCATAATCATCGTCTCCTCAAAAAAGGTATGGATCGGACCCTGGAGCCACTTGAGATGGCTTGTGAGCCCCTCGGGCGTCTCAAGATCAAATTCCGGATCATCGAGTGCTTTGTTGAGGCGCAACGCGGTTTCGTTTGCCGCCAGAGCTGGTTCGAACTGGTCTGCGAAAGGTTCGTTTTTGGATCGCGCTGCACTTAAAATATTAAGTGGACGAGTAAAAGTCTGCACGAGTTCGGGCGCGGATTTTAGCTCAGAAACAATCGCGGATCGCTGGGAATAAAGCTCGGGGTTCGAAACTCGATGCCAGCCTCCTCCAGCAAGCACCGCATCGTGCACATCGTGGCTAATCGCTGGAAGCAAGGCATCAAGTCGGGCCGAAAAGATCTCTGCTAGTCGTTCGGCGGGAAGATTCAGTTCAACCGATTGGTCAGCGTAAAGCTGAATCGCACGTTCAACTACAGGCCGGAGATCAAACCGCGGATTCGCCAGCGAAAGCGCCGCCTGAATTACCAAACCGGCTGCTCGACGCAAACCGTAAGGGTCAGTCGATCCCTTGGGGATGAGGCCGAGTCCGAGGAATCCGACCAACTTATCCATTTGGTCAGCAATGAGCAAGGCGGTGGCAAGCATATCTTCGGAAGGATCGGCCAGAAGCGTGTATTGCCGAGAGATCGCGCTGGCCGTGGCCATAGACAGCCCGTGCCGTGCGGCGTAGAGGCCTCCGATGACACCCTGCAGACTGTTCAGCTCGGAAACAAGCCCAGTCGCCAAGTCGGCCTTGGCGTAAAGTCCGGCATTACGCGCCTCGTCAGATGCAGTTCCGCCCAGCAGATGATCAACAAACGGCGTGAGCTCAGACAGCCGATCCGCACGAGCGCGAACCGATCCAAGGCCCGGCTGGAACACCATCGCCTCGGTCATGTTAAGAAAATCATCGAGCGAGTGTTTCGCATCTTCGTTAAAAAAGAATTGCGCATCGTTAAACCGCGCGTTCAGCACCCATTCGTTACCCGCCCGAACTGTGGACTCTTCGCCGTTGTTCCGAACCGAAAGAAACCGATTGGTGAGCTTGCCGCTTTCATCAACAACCGGGAAGAACCGTTGATGTTTAACCATTGCGGTGGTCAGCACGGCATCGGGTAGCGAAAGGAATGCTTCATCGAACGAACCCTCGTGGACCAGGGGCCATTCAACCAAATGGACATTTTCTTCGAGAAGAGATTCATCGATGATCGCCTCCTCGCCCGTCTCAGCAATTTGATTCAAGATCAGACGGCGTCGCTCTGCTGGATCGGGTTCGACTGATCGCTGCCGTAGCTGGGAAAGCAGATCGTCCAAACTGTGCGGTTCAAACTCTTCCGGGGCCATGAACCGATGCCCGCGGCTGCGCGACCCGCTGGCGATGCCAAAGAGCGTGAAACGCACCGGTGCCTCGCCTAATTGAGCAACGATCCACTGCACGGGCCGCACGAACCGTTCTTTAGATGTGCCCCACCGCATCGATTTCTCGAACCGCATGGCATGCACGGCCTCGGGTAGTAGCTCGGCCAGAATCTCATCTGCTGTAGAGCCGGCAATGTTAATTGACGCCCATACGTACCCGGCCTGAAATTCGACTTGCGCCGGATCAACGCCTTGGCCCCGGCAGAATCCTTCGAGGGCGCGAGATGGTTTGGCTTCAGAATCGAATGCGGCTTCGATTCGTGGTCCGCGGACCCGCTCGGTGCGATCTTCTTGTCGGGCTTGGATATCGGCAATGCCAACGATGATTCGACGAGGGGTGGTGAAGTATCGGACGGGCCCGTGGGTGAGGTTTTGGTCGTGCAACAGACGTTCGATGTTCTGAGCAAGGTCGGCTCCGGCGCGGGCAGCGGCGGGGGCGGGCATCTCTTCGCAGCCCAGCTCAAACATCAAATCTGGCATTAAATTGAGTTTACCGTCGTGGTTTTTGAGTCTAAGGCACAAACTTTTTCGTCAGGACATGTAGAATAGGGGCGCCCAACGATTGGGCCATCGCCCAAAAAACGGAAATTTAAAACTCATGAAGCAACTGACTCTGCTGGCCGCCCTCGGCATTGCCGCAATCAGCTCGGCCCAAGTTGATTACTTGGAAGCCCCCACCAACCTCGCGTTCCGACTCGGATATGTTTATCCGGTGGATAGCGTGTTGCGCGACATTTCGCCGAGTTACATCGGGGTTGGGGTGGATATCTTCACCAACCTGCGACTGCTCGAAGATGCCGAGACGACAATCTCGCTCGACTGGTTTGGCAAGTCCGGCTCCGGTGCCAAGGGTAACGCCTTTCCGATCCTGCTCAACCAACGATGGTACGCCGGCGATGACCTGGTGAATCGCTCCTACTACTTCGCGGGTGTCGGAATCGCCATCGTGGATGTAACCTCGACCAAAACCGTGCTTGCCGCTCGGATTGGGGCCGGCAAGGAGTTTTCCGACCACTTCTTTGGTGAAATCAGCTTCACCTACTCCGATTCTGCGAACGGTGCGCGCGCAACCGCGCTCGGCTTCTACGCCGGTTACCGATTCTAAGAATTCGTTCCACTAAGATGAATGCCCCGGGCACGCGATGGCTCGGGGCGTTTTCATGTGCGAACAAATGGTTTAGCGCAAGTCCCAAACGTATTGGGTGGTGTCGTAGATATAACCGCCCCAATGGCCTTCTACGGAACAGCCGTCGGTGACGTAAGAAAGCCGTTTGCGCTCGACATGGCCATCTACAAATGCGATGGTGATCGAAGTCTTAAACCACGGATACAAGCCGCCCGCCTGGGAGGGCCACAACTCATTTTGCTCGTTGGATTGCCAAGTGAGCCCGCCGGTAAACACACGCCAATCGGCCACGCCAGGCAAGTCGAACGAATCTTCAACCACGCCCGCGGAGGAGACCATGTATCGGCAGGGCGGAATAATCAAATAGTTTCCACCGCCGCGGGGCTGGCCATTTACGAGCTCCCAAGCGGAATCGCCAAACATCAGGGTGGCACTGGGATTTTCCACGCTTCCGGTGGATCGGGGGAATGGCACCCATCCTTGTGATCGCTGAACGACGGGCGAGAGATAAGTGTAGTTATAACCCAGATTCACTCGCTTGCTTGCTTCGTAATACCGGCGGTCGGGATCGCCCGGACCCAGATCGGGATCAAACACCATGAGGTCGCTTTCGCGCGTGGTATCGACGGGGCAAAGAAGGAGGTTGAAGTTCCGCAGATAGGGAAGCATCGACTGAACCCAGGTGCGATCGTTGTTCTCGCTGGCCGAACCTTGGAAGTGGTGGCGCGGAATCATAAATGTATCGTCGTAATCGGCCAGGTAGAGCTGACTGGCCGTGCTCAGCTGGCGAGTGCTATCCATCCAGGCGATATGGCGGGCGTTGCTGCGAACCGAATTGAAAACCGGCAGCAAGAATGCGGCGATGACTGCAATGATTGCAATCACCACCAAAAGTTCAACAACCGTAAACCCCCGGAGGCGGCGCATGGAAAAAGGCCCGTTCTGGCGCAAAAACCAGACTGAATGCCTAGATTATATCAGCTTTTGGGCCATTGCTCACAAAAAACGCATGAAAAGTTCCCGCATGTTGAAAACCGAGCTTTTCGTACCACCGACGCAAGCTCCCGTGGCACTGAAGCGTAAGCGGAACACCAGCCCGATGAGCCAACTGGGCTGCGGATCGAACAAGGCGTGACCCAAGTCCCAGTCCGCGGACTTCGGGGGCTACGCACAGATTATAAAGTCCGGCCGATTCAGCCGATCGGGAGATCATCATCGATGCTTCAGGATTCGACAAATCACCCGAATAGAACAGCCGCGCCAGTGAAGAGGCCGTGCTCCGCGCGACCAGGTTTCGCGAAGCATCGGTGGTAAAAGGAAAGAACTGCCCGGCCATGAATTGGCCGATCTTGAGGCGAGCGTCGGGATCGCACGCTTCGTACAAGGTGGCATCAACCGGTTCCACGCGATCGGTGGCCATCTGGCACAAGCATTGGCGCATCGTAAAGCCCGCCTCCAGTACCGCCGTCGCCAGACCCCTGGGTTCGTCTCCCGGAAGCAAAAACACCCAAAGACCTTCAGCTCCTACCGGTTCTGAGCGGAGCTCACGAGCAATATCGTGGGGATCGCGGTGGGAGCGAAAGTCGGCGGCAAAGTGGCAGAACGAGAGCGGCCAGTTTCCGCGGACCCGGGTAAACCCATCACGCTCTTCAATCTTCGTACCCGGCAGTGCTTGGGCCAAATCGCGATAAGTATGGAGAACGTTTTCCCGCGCAGACAGACTGTATTCGGTTAGAAGACCGTGCTCCATACCAATCCAGGAGACGTTCCGGAACGCGAAAACATTGCACCAATCGAGACCCCATTCCCCAATTGGAACCCGACATACCCTTGGGGACCTCGAGGGGTAAAGAATCCGGCCACAAAACTATCGCCACGCGAGTTACTTCGCCACACATCGAGTCCGATTCCGACCTGTAACCCAGAAAACCGATCGGCAAGAAGTGCAAACCGAATCGTGGGCGAATAGAACTTTGATGGCGGATCGTATTCGCGTCCGCGAAGCGTGGCATCAAAGTAGGCGGCCATGCTCCGCAGAATCCGCGATTTCACTAGAAATCCACCAAAATGGCCGGTATCGAGTTCGAGGGTTTTCACGTTTGCCAAGGCTGCGGCTAACCGTTCGGTGGATTCCCGTGGAACAACCGTATCGTATCGGGCGGTGATCAGGTAGCTCGGGCGCGTATCGGCCGGGTCCAAGAAGCTTAGGGGTTCGATCCCAGCCAGCTCAGCGCGGAGTGATTCTTCGGTGTACCCCTTTGCCCTAAGCTCAGAACGGGCGGATATTGTGCGAGACGAATTCATCATCAAGTAGGCCAGATCGGCCCCGCCGAGCATGAATCCGGCGGACTTGATGCGCGGTTCGACCGCAAATGCAAGCGATGAGACGATGGCCCCCAGGCTGGTTCCGGTGATTCCAACACGATCAGCATCGAATTCGGGACGAGATTCGATCCAATCGATCGTGCGCCGAATGTCCGAAATGCTCTGCACCATGGTGCGGCGAAGTTCTGCGGTATCGGGCACGATCGCAAGTTCGCCGCTGCGGAATCCGGGGGGAGTTCGTTCGAGGTGGTACGGCAGCGGGATGATGACCGAAGCCAGCCCCCTCAGAGCGAGCTCGTGGGCAAATTCGCGTTCGACCTTATTATCGGTAGCCCCCCAAAAGTGCAGCAGAATCACTACGGGAGCTTTGCCGATGGTCTGGCTGGGCAGATACGCGGTGACCGGAACTTCGTTATTGACTTCAAAGCCCGTAACCACCGGGGAGGGGAACGATGCCCTAAATTCGGCATACTCTTCGGTGCGGGCGACCTGATTCCAGTTCGAGAATTCGATCTTGGGTGGCGGGGTGAGAACGTCCGGTACCTGAGCCTGAACGGCCACGGCCCAAAGCATGAAAAGAATCGTTATCAGCCTACTTGCTCTTGTTCCCACTGCGTGCTTTGCTCCCCTGCAAGTCAAGAGTTTAGACAATGCGGTCCCGCTTGCGCTTGGAGTGGGCGGATTGCAGACTTCTACAGCCCGGTTTGATCCGGTAGCTCTCACTTTTTATCGTCAAGGCCAATTTGCCAATCCGATCCTTAACGCACTCATGGACAGCCCCTGGGATACGCCGCACTTTTTGAGCGTTGCCCAAACCGATTCGATCCTTTCGACCGGCCAGCCGCATAAAATTCTCGCTGCAGCTTCGCGTCTAACGGGTTTCGGGTCGCGGCGCGATTTGCTGGGCGATCCTTCGGCCATTTACGTTCAGCGAAATCCGAACGGCCTCAGCCTAGATGCGGTAATCGAACGGTACCGCGCCCAGGGATTGATCACAGGAAATCCAAGTGGCAGTGGTTCCGCCCCCGATGAAGTCCGGCGTGCGGCCGCAATCGTGCTCGATGCGGTGCTTGAAAATCACGCCTCCTATCGAGCCACTTTTCCGGACGATGCAAGCCGGGCACGTTTGCGCCAACTTACGGAAGCGGAAGCATTCGGCGGGGCGGACGCTCCCCGATTCGCCGAATGGATGAGTCTTGCCGAAAAAGCGAACATGACATTCCTGATCGCGGCCAGTCAGGATATCGCGGCGGCAGCGCGGGCCGCTTCTAACCTGCTCACTGAATCCCAAGGCGGTCCTTCTTTCCGATACTCACTTGCCACCAAGTGGGGCGATATTGTGCTCACCGATTCCGGTTCGACAACTCACGTGAACGAAAATATTTTGCTATGCCTTGATGTCGGGGGAGACGATACATACATCAACTGCCCGACGCAAAAGCATGCGGGGAACTGGGTATCTATCGTGATCGATAAAGGTGGCAACGACCGATATCTCAGCGATGCGAGTTACGCAGAATTACCGGTGCGGGAAGGTACGGTTCGCAACGTTCAGCGGCGCTTCCCCGGACCGGGGGCCGGATTCTTTGGTATTTCGCTGATTTTCGATTCTGCCGGCGATGATCTGTACCGTTCTTCGGCACAAGCGTTTGGATCGGGCACATTCGGCGTGGGTTATTTGCTGGATTCCGAGGGGAACGACGTGTACGATGCCTACACGAACTCGATCGGGTTCGGATTCTTTGGCCTGGGTGTGGTGGAAGACGAACTGGGCGACGACGATTACCGGATATTCCAGAACGGACAAGGGTGCGGATTCCCGGCCGGAATCGGCTGGGTGATCGATCGGCGCGGCAATGATCGGTATGTAGCGGAAGACGAGATCAAAGACTTTCCCTCGCCGCAAACTGCCGAGCATAACGTGAGCATGGCCCAAGGCGCGGGATACGGAATCCGGCTAGATTACATCAACGGCAATAGTCTGGCGGGCGGAGTGGGCATGCTTTTTGATCTTGCCGGCGACGACCACTATTCGTGCGGCGTGTTCGGCCAGGGCGTCGGATACTGGATGGGGCTTGGCGCTCTCTGGGATAGAGATGGAGCGGATAACTATCACGGAGTTTGGTATGTGCAAGGCTCCGCGGCGCACTTTGCCATGGGCTATCTGCAGGATGATGCCGGGGATGATTCGTATGTTGCAACGACGAACATGAGCAACGGCGCGGGTCACGATTTCTCGTTTGGCTTGCAGGTCGACCTGGCGGGGAATGACAAGTATTCGGTTGGCGGACTCGCGCTCGGTGCGGGGAATGCCAATGGCATCGGCGGGTTTTTTGATTTAGCCGGAAATGATGTCTATCAGGCATCGCAGAGCACCTCGATCGGTTACGGAGCCCAGTCCCGCGAGCAGAGCCTGCGGAAGTATTCGCTGTGCCTTGGCACTTTTTTTGATGGTCATGGAAATGACCGATACACCTCTCCGAACGCCTATGTAAAAAACGGGGGGCGAATCGCCAACCGCGAGAGCACCGACGGTATTCCCGCGGTCGGAATCTTCTGGGACCAGTAAGTACACTCTCAGCAGGTAAAATCCACTTTTCCCATGGCCAGTTTCACTCTCTCGGTGGTTGCTCCGGACCGGACGGTGTTCGAAGATGAAGTTACTTCGGTTATCGTGCCTGCCATTTATGGCTATCTCGGGATTCATGCAGGCCACGAGCCGATGCTGATAGCGCTCAAGGCCGGGGTGATTAGCTACACCGATACGAACCTGCAAACTTATTACGTTTCGGTGAGCGGCGGATTCGTGGAAATCAGTGGCACATCCGTGATCATTCTCGCCCAAGATGCCGTGCGAAGCAACGAAGTAGATATCGCCGCCGCCCAAGCCATGTTGGAAGAAGCTCGCCGCGCCCTTCGCGGTGAACCCTCTGATCTGACCACCACTCAAGCGGTCGAAGAGATCGAAAAGGCCAACGCCCGAATTCTCGCCGCCCGCCGCGGATAATTCCGCGCGGCGTAAATGCTGTGACCACCACCCTGCTGCTTGCGCTCACCCTCGGAAATCTGCCGACGGAAACGCCGGCCGGTCTCTTTTCTGCACGTGAATCCGTCGCGGTGGTGGAATTTTGGAATCAGCCTGGGCGCGTGATCTATCGCGATCGCGACCCGGCAAGACCTCACCAACCTGCAGCCACCGCCGAAGGCTCGCTCTGGCTATACGAGTATTACAAGCGACGGAATCCGGGCGAACCACTTGTGCCGGGCCAGCTTCCCGATCCTCGGACCGAGCGGCACCGTCAGTGGGATCGTTGGATTGATGAGCAGATGGCGCGGGACAAGGCGTTTGCCGAAGCGTGTGCCACATGGCAGAACCACGGCCTCACCGGACTCCCTCATCTCAGTGAAGCGAGTCCGATGCCGCCCGATCTTCGCGCCTTGGCCGGCGATCCCCCCGCTTTTTATAAGACGATCCGTGCGCAGATTGCCACGGTGGACCTTGGGCGTCCTCTTGATTTTAAGCTCGGCGTTCAAACTCCGCCCAAGTATCTTTATCTGAGGAACGAACTGGGGGTTTCCGCTTCCGGCCCCGCGATGTCCATGCCCATGAGCGCAGTCCCAGCTCCGCTCCGCAAACCGATCGAGGCGATCGCTCGGCTAGAAGGCACCCCGGCATCGGTGAATACCTACGACACCGGCGGAGTGAGCTTTGGGATGTTCCAGTTCGCCAGTCTTGAAGATGGCCGAGGCAGTTTGGGCACTCTCTTAGGCCGATTCCGGGCCATCGCGCCGGACGAGTACGATCGACTGCTACGTCGGCGCGGCATCGACGTTGATCCGACGGGTCGCTTAAGTGTGATCGATCCGGAAACCGGACTGGAATGCTCGGGTAAGGATGCCGTGCGCGTGTTTCGACGCGATGTTCGGCTCGTCGCCGCCCTTCAAGTTGCAGCCCTAGAGTCGCCCACGATTGTCCGCGCGCAAATCGAACTGGTGCAGAATCGATACAATCCGCTCACCGCGAAGGCGAACTTTACATTCCAGGGACGAAACGTTACGATCCCACTCGCAAAGATTTTCCGGAGTGAAGCGGGGATTGCGATACTTTTGGATCGACTGGTCAACACCGGAAACTTAAGCGAGGTCGATCGCCTGCTTGCCTTGGCGGCCGAACGCGTAGGGTCAGCTGATGCGATTTCGCTTGCTTCGCTTGAACTTGATCTTTGCCGCCAACTCACACACCGCCGGAACTTTCTCGCGGATCAATCGCTGAGCCAGCCAGCGGCCACTGCAGTAAGCATGCCCGGTACGCTTGCTCGTCGCGCCACGATCCACGGATCGCTCACGCCAAGCGCAGAACCCGCTCCAACCGAAGATGGCCCGGTCGCGCCATTTGATCCACGCAGTCTCGGTCGCATTCCGCACGCATCGGGGCCAGAAAAGACCGAACCGACACCCGGAGATCGGCGGATTGAGCCTCCCACACCCCGAAAACCTTCGGGCCCCATAACAATTCCGGGCGGATAACCGTACATCTCATGGGGAAAACCCTCTAAAATAATGGGGTTAGCCCAAAAATGGGGGTTGTGGCCATCGTGAAGACAAGCATTATCGTCGTTGCCGCGCTGACCGTGGTTCCGTTTACCGTCCACGCTCAGCGGCACTTCAGCACGGAAGAATCGAACGCAGTTGCCCGGTTCTGGTCCGAACCCGGTCGCCACATTATTCAGCTTCCGGCGAGTGCGGAGAAAAACGGACCGTACACCGCCCGCATGACCCCCGCGGGTTCAACCTGGCTGCGAGACTACTACACCGCTCGCGGCGATACGGGCAAGATCATTCCGACCCAAGACCCCAAGAGTTCCAACGCTCGGCATGCGGCTTGGGATGCCTGGATCGAAGCGCGCTACTGCTGGGATGAATATCAGGCCGCGCTGGAAGCTCAAGCAAAGAACGAGCAATATCTGGGTCGAAGCGTAGACGCAGCACCAAAAACCACCGCGAATCCGGGACCTTGCCCAGCTGACCTCAAGGCATTGGCCGGTGAGCCGCCGAAATTCGTGGACGCCGTAATGCCGCGTGAGTACATCACGCAGTTCGACGACTTACAGTACCGCGCCACCGACCACGCGCCGGTCCGGCGAAAATACGCCTACTATCGATTTTCGGATGGCATTATGGATGGCGGCCAATCCATGCGTGGCCGAACAATCGATGATTTGCGTCCACTCTTCGCTAAGGCGGGAGTCAGCGAAGCTGAACTCAAGGTGATGGCGGCCGTTTCCTTGCTGGAAGGGGGCTTTGATAGCATCAACACCTATGACACGGGGTTTGTCAGTGTCGGATTTATCCAGTTTGCGAGTCTGCGCGAAGGCGGCGGATCGCTTGGCCAAGTTTTGTTGATGATGAAACGCGAAAACCCGAAAGCGTTTCAAGCAGATTTCCGCCAATTCGGAATCGATGTGACTACCGATGGCAAACTCGTCGCTTTAGAACTTCCCAACCAACGCGAACGCGTTGGTTCAGATGCAAACCATTTAATCATCCGCGATAAACGGCTCGCCTCCGTGTTCGTTCGTGCAGGCCGAAGGTCGGAAGCGTTCCGGATCTGCCAGATCAAGGTCGCCAAAGAGATGTACTACCCGGCGGACGATGTGATTCAGATTAGCACTCCGGAGGGCCCGCAAAACGTTCGGCTTGGCGATATTTTCAAGACAGAAGCGGGCCTGGCGACACTTATGGACCGAAAGGTCAATACCGGAAAGTACGGCAATCTTTCGCAGATTTGCTCGCGCTACATGGCCGATTATGGGTTCGACAACCCAAGCGAATTGGCCGCGCTGGAGTTCCAGTTGATCCGCGCTTTGCGTTACCGAAAGGATTACCTGGCTCCCGATTACGCCTTGAGCAAGCCACGCGATCTTGGCATTGTGGCCAGTCGCGGTGGCAAGGGATCAAAGCGCACCGGCGGCTAGCCGTTACTCTTCTTCGATCAGGTACTCGGCGATCAGGTTAGCCGCATCAACAAGCGCATCCACATGGGTCCGCTCGTAGCCCTGAGCCGGATCGATTCCGGGTCCGAATCGTGCCACCCGCGCGGTTCCACCCAGCCAACCCGACCCGGTGCGCTGCGGAAAGATGTCGCGTTTGAGTTCAATTCCGGCTCGTGCGGCGATGGCCGCCATTTTGTCGTTGAGGTCTTTGCTGTAGGGAGCGAGATCGTCTTTTACGCAAAGGGAACAGTGGTATTCGCTTCCGTTCTGCCCCGGTCCAACGGGGGCCATATCGAGCATGAGATGCTCGTGAAGATCGCGGGGCAGAGCCGCCCGTTCCGGGCGTCCAACTTCTTCGAAGTTACTTATGAGCACGTGAGTGCGCTGAGCCGGACTCACGCCCGCTTCGCTCAGTGCACGCAAAGCGGTGACAAGACATGCGATGCACGCTTTGGCATCCAGGAAGCGTGAGCGAATAAATCCGCTGGGGGTTCGTTCGAACCGCGGGTCCAGCGAGATGAAGTCGCCGATTTCGATACCGAGCATGCGCGTTTCGTCGGCGCTTGAGGTTCGATCATCAATTCGGACTTCGAATTCTTCGCCAGGAGTCCGCACCACCGATCCACGAATCCCAGTGCCGGACCGAGGTTGAATCGTGATTGCCTCGCCGGGGAGTCCGTTCCAGTCAACATCGCCCAGTGGGGAAATGCGGAGCCGACCGTCTGGTTTGATTTCGGCCACCATCGCGCCACGGGTATCGATATGCGAAGTCAGGGCGCGGGGGCGATCGTCGCGCAGTCCGGCATATTGGGCGAGTAGGGCACCGTTGGCGGTAATCGAGGTGGTTGCGCCGAGCGAATCGAGTTCGTTCTGAACAAACGAAATCGCCCATGCCGTGTCGCCGGTGGGGCTTGGCGTGTTGATGAGATCTTCTAGCAGACCCACCAGATATTGGGCGTCGATCGGAAATCGCGGCATACGCCGTTGAGTTTAGCCCGGGAAGAGTCCCAATATGGAAGCATGGTTTATTGCGATGAACTCCGCAGTGGCCGATAAAACAGGTAGGCAATATTAACCGTATTGCAAACTGTGCGGTTGAGATTGGACCCGGTGCGAATTCTCGTGCGGTTCGGTTCGGTATCATCCGCGTGCGCGTTAGGAATCGAGCGATCGTGAACTGGCGCCCAAAAGATAAGGGCCATTCCGGCTTAACCGAGCCGGAAGCAGGTTCGAAAACTGGCGCGAAAGTGCGGGGGTGTTCGAATCTGTCGGGTTACACGAACGGTCCGCAGGGCCTTATCTTTATCCGTTCGGTCGGGTTTCTCCCCGGGCCTCCTTTTGGGGAGGTACAGGAAACAACCATGAATGAGGGAAACTTGATTGCTGATACTCAAAACGTTACTGGCCCTTTCGGTCTGTGCGGTGGCCGTCCCACTCACTGAACCCACGCGTAGCAGCTGGCTCAAAAAGCTAGCCCGATTTTTTAACAAGCCCGCGGTGAATCCGGCCGGAACACCGCCGACCATCGATAACGATGCCGGATGGGCATTGATCCATAGCCAAGATAGTCAAGCGTTTGAAGACTGGATTTCGCGAGACCCGGACGGACTTCCCCGCCTGAAAGGCGAAGAACCGTCATTGGGAAGCCATATCCTAATCGAACTCTACGATTGCGATCCCAACACCCTTGAGCTAGAAAGTTCGGTGGGTTTGGCAATGCGAAATGCGGCCGTTGCCAGTGAGGCAACCGTTGTTACCGACAGCTTCCACGAATTCAAGCCGTACGGAGTTTCCGGCGCGGTGATTATTCAGGAAAGCCATTACACCATTCACACTTGGCCGGAACACGGCTACGCGGCGGTTGACCTGTTTTACTGCGGCGGAACGGTGTATGTGGACCGGGCGATCGAAGTCCTTCGTGAACGATTCAAGCCAGGCCGTATGAAGTTCTTAGTGGTCCGGCGCGGCCTTCAGAGCGACGTGCAAGCCGCTAACCGCTAACCTCGGCGGAGAGGTACCCCTTCTGCCGGAGCTCGGTTTCGACTTCGGCAGAAGTGAGCCCAAGCCGGGCGGCAATTTCGTAGATCGGATAACCGCGGGAATATAGCGAAGAGGCCGTTTCAAACTGCTGGTCGGCGGCCCGGCATAGCTGATCGAATCCTTGGTTGAGGGCACGCGCAAGTTCACGTGCTTGGGGTGGAGTGAGCAAGATCAAGGTGGAACTTGATTCCTGTCGGACCGCGATGCCAGTTCCGAGTGGGCAGATTTCTACGGTGACCGGGTGGTTTTGCCGTGGCTGTGGTGTGTCGCTTCGCGTATACATAGCTATTCTGACCCCGGGTGCCATGTGACGGGCTGGCATTTTTGAATAATAATCGCGCGAGCCTTGTGAAGTTCGTGTCAGGACAGCCGGAATCGTTGCCATTTTTGACGGCAGTGGAGCTCAAATTGGCGGGATTGTGGATATATTGAAAGAAGACATGGCTTGCGACTTCGTACACCTGCAAGCCGGGCAAAGATCGCCTCCCGGACTGGAAACTTCTGGAGGCAGCGAGGTGATCCGACCGTGACCGCACTCATCTTTTTAACTCTGACGCAGCAACATCAGCACATTGAGATCAAGAATGGCTACTGGAAGTACTGCGAACCGAAGCAGAAAGTCTCCCGTCACTGGGCCGAGGTGCGCGACGAGTCCAAACGAAAATCCGATCAGCTAGCAAAACGTAGTGAGAAGGCACGGTATGCAGCATTCGCGCAAATCGTGGGCGATCTCGAAGGAACTAAATATACGGACGAACGGCTCTACTACGCCGCGCATTTGCGGGGGCGATTCTTTCGAGAATTGTACGGAACTAGGGCCTCAAATCAGCTGTACTCCTTGATGAATACGGCAATTGGCGTGGATGACCCTGAATTTTTACGCACGATGTATTTGGCAATCACGAATACGCGGGACGCTCTGGATTGGAAACTCCTCGGGCCCAAACTTCGCAAGATCTTTCCGCACGACGAGGAACTCAAGCGTGCGTTCGTGAACGAAGCGATCTTCGGGTCACTACCAACCGAGTACATATACCAAGGGCGCACCATCCTTTATCGCGACCTGAAGAACGAGTTGGAAGAGTTTCGATTCATTGACCTTGCGGCGGAATGCGAAAACCGACTGTATTGGCGAAACCAGCGCAAGATCCACCTCACCGAAGCGATCAAATACCTAAAGTTATTCGTTCCGCTTCAGCGCAAAAGGAACGGTTCTACCAAGCAAGCCGAAGCGGTTCTGAAAGTTTTGGAAGAGCGTTTGGCCAAGGGGAAATACGTGGATAAATAAACCCCACAGGACGGCGAAAGGGATTGTTGCGCCCCCCCAAGTTTAACAAATCGGGATTCGTGGCTTCAACCTGCCCTGAGCGGGTATCATAGCAGTGGGCCAATGGCCCACTTGTTTAACCAAGCCCCCGAGGGCATTATGCGGGAGCTTGGGAAGCTAAGGACTGTAATCAATGGTGTACCGGCCAATTCGCTATGAACAGATGATGAAAGCCGCTGAGGGTCTGGATGTCCGGGCTCGACGCATGTTTGAAGGTATGGCAATCTACAGCGGCGAGAAGATGTTCGCCTTTTTAGTAGGCGAGGATATTGGTCTCAAACTATCTCCGGAAGACCTTCAAGAAGCCATGGCGCTCGATGGAGCGGAACCATTCCGCGCCGATCCAAAATCCGAGCCTATGAAAGAGTACGTGCGAATGCCAAAGTTCGTATTGGATAACTACGAGTCGTTTGCCAGTTGGGTCCGTAAAAGCGCCGACTACGCAACCGGCCAAGCCGTCCACTAATCGGAACCGCCGCCTTAAGCACCCTGCAACGGCGCAGGACTCACTGCGGCATAATCGCAAAATAGCCGCCACTTGAAAAAAATCGCCGTAATTACTTCCGGAGGTGACGCCCCGGGCATGAACGCTGCCGTGAGAGGGGTGGTTCGAACCGCCATCGCCCGGGGTGCCGAAATCGTAGGATTCCACCACGGATATCGAGGAATTATTTCCGAAGAGTTACAGCCGCTTTCCTCCAGCAGCGTCGGCGGCATTATCAACCACGGCGGAACCATGTTGCGAACCGCACGCTGCCCGGAATTCCGTGAAAAAGCGGGCCGAGATCAGGCCATGCAGGTGCTGCGCGAAAACAATATCGAAGGACTCATAGTCATCGGAGGAGATGGGTCACTCACCGGGGCCCGCGCTTTGGAAGAAGAGTACGACTTCCCCGTAATCGGCATCCCGGGCAGCATTGACAACGATATTTCCGGTACGGATTTTAGTGTTGGATTTGATACGGCCGTAAATACCGCGCTCGGTGCCATCGATAAAATCCGAGATACCGCATACTCCCATGAGCGGGTTTTTGTGGTCGAAGTGATGGGTCGAAACAATGGATTTATCGCCCTCGAAGTCGGACTCGCAGGCGGCGCGGAGGCGGTGCTCATTCCGGAAGTTCCGTTTTCGCTCCTGGAGATTTGTGAAAACTTACGACGAGCGCGAGTGCGCGGTAAGCGATCGAGCGTAATCGTAGTGGCCGAAGGAGCCGCCCGTGCCGGTGATATCAAGGACTTTGTTCATAAGAACACGGGGTTCGAAGCGCGTGAATCGGTACTCGGCCACATTCAGCGGGGCGGAACTCCAACCGCCTTCGATCGGGTGTTGGGCCTCCGCCTCGGCAACCATGCCGCTAACCGGTTGCTAAGCGGATTCCATGGCGAAATGGTCGGAGTCGATGGCAGTCGGCTCTGCCAGCATCCAATTAGCTACGTGCTCAGTACCGAACGCAAAATCGATCCGGACAAGTTGCTGCTTGTGGAAACTATGGCGCAATGATTCTCACGGTCACACTCAATGCAGCAGTTGATTACACGCTTTTAATCGATGGGCTTAAAGCTCATGACACCAATAGAGTCCGCGAGATTCAAACCGATGCGGGAGGTAAGGGGGTCAACCTCAGCCGGATTGTGCGCGAACTGGGGGGCGAAACCGTGGCTACCGGATTTGTGGGCGGGGAACCCGGAGACTATGTGCTCCACCGTTTGGATAAACAACGCGTGCCTCATCAGTTTATCGAAACCCAGGCTCCCACGCGAACCAACTTCAATGTCGAGAGTGGTGATGGGCCGCCGACCACGTTCAATGCTCCCGGCAGCCCGATCACGTCCGCAGAATTTTCGGCGTTTGCCGATCTTTTTCGTAAACTGTGCGCAGAATCACGCTGGGTGGCCCTGGGAGGGTCGATACCGCCCGGATTGCCAACCGATATTCTCTCAATTTTGGTTCGTTACGCGCGCGAACAGGGATGCCTAACCGCGGTCGACGCCGATGGCGAAGCGATGCGCTGCGCCATGGAAGTTGGTCCGGATCTGATCAAACCGAATTTGGCGGAAGCCGCGCGATTACTGGGTCATCCGGTAGATGCAGATTCGGCTTCAGATTCTGCCCGGGAGCTGGTCAAGCAACTCAAGGCAGCGGGTGCTTCCGATCCCATTGCGATCATTTCTATGGGATCGAAAGGGGCGATTGCCTGCCGGGGTGATCGCTGCATTCGAGCTCTTCCGATTCAAATCGAACCGCACTCTACAATCGGCAGCGGAGACGGCATGGTTGCGGGCTTCTTAACCGAATGGATAAAGACTGAAGACCTTGTATCTGCCCTTCGAATGGGTAACGCCGCGGGTGCTGCAACCGCGCTCACAGATGGATCTCGCATCGGTAAACGACCCGAGATTCTCGAACTCTTAGAGCGTTCCGAAGTCGAACCAGCTTAGCTTGACTCTCGCACCACAAGGTTAAAATCAAGATGCACCTCATAGGCTCTTGGCCACGGGAGTTCTACGACAACATCTTGGAGCTGAACGACGTGATAAGTTTTTCCGCCGACTTTGAACGGGTTTGCAATCATCTGCTCTTCAAAAGTTTGGCGAAGCCGCTGTTCCATATCGCGGCGGACATAATCGGCCACGAGATGGTAATCGTCGGTTTCTGAAATCTCTTCCCGATTGCCGTTTTGCATTTGTTCGATCATGCGGTACGCCTCGGGTCGAACGTATCGGTTGTAAAAGTAGTCGGTAACCAAACGGTGGAGCACAAACTTCCGCGCGGCGGTCTCGCGGCGTAGCCCATCGATGCCGGAATGCATGGCGATGAGGTATGCGTTAGCTGCCGGAATCGTGGTGCCCATGGTGTTTCCGGCGGTGTTCCATCCGGCATAACTCACAAGTTGCGGGCCCTGCCGAGTGCTGGTGAGCGCGGCAAACAGCTGCGGATCGGCGGTCCCACTCCACCCTAGGTTGGTATCCGCCACGGCGATGGCCCGACCGGCGGCGATTTCGGCATGCATCTCTTGAAGGAAGGCCGCGAACTGCCGTTGGTCCGGCTGGGGGGTGTTTAGGAACAGGATGTAATCCGCCTTTGCCGGATCGGTGGTAATTTCTGCCCCCGAGGTTACGATTTGGTCGCGTAGCGACTCGCGGATGGGTTCCGATTCGTAAGCGGCGATCTTTTCTGAACCTTTGGGATCGGCGTATCGAATGGCTACGGTAGGACGCCACTGGCCTTTGTCGCAAAGAGCGCGGCTAATTAGGCAGTTGCTCAGTTGATCAATCCCCATGCACAATTGGGTTCGATTGTCCAATGCCAGGCGTTCGATCTCTTTTTTAATCCGGGCAATCTCTCGAATATGCGGGCCCACCGGCGCGGCGTCGTCTTGCCCCAGGGTTAGGTGGTTAAAAGCCCCGTGGTAGGTCATCTTGAGCAGTTCGATCTGCACCGCTACATTTCGGTCGCGGACTTTGAGGTAGCGGGCCATTTCTTCGGCAGGTATCCGCTTTCGATAGACGTCCGCTTTCCGCTTAGCTTCGGCGTCACCGTAGAGCACAGCTTGTTCGTTGTAGACCGCCCAGTTGGCAATATCTTGCCGCCATTCCCGATTTTCGGCGACGGCGGTGGGAGCGATCCGGGTGAGCGTGCTAAACACATAGAAGGGGGTCGAATACGCCTGTTTGCGAACTCGCCACAGTTCCCGAAGGCGGATTTTTGCCAGGTTTTCGCTGCTTCGATCGGTCCGCGAGGCGATGAGTCCGCCGTAGGCGATCATATCCGCGCTTAAGACAACCGCTTCGTACTGGGAAAGATCTTGGGTCCGCATCCAAGCAAGGATTGATTCCGGCTGGCCTGGCTGTTTGAATCGTCCCAGAAAGGCTCGCGGAGGCATATCCACCTCCACACCTGCGATATCGCCGATCATTTGAGCAAAGTGCGAAACCGCCGGACGGTCATCGACCGGCACCAGCAAGATCTTGCGCGGTGCTTGAGCATGGGTCAGCCCCACAAGCATGGCCAGCATGCCCGCAATTACGGCAATCCGATTCACACGAACATTGTACTTTTCGGATCAGATAGTCCGACGTAAGTTTTGCTCAGGCCCAGCGCTTAGTCGGATTCCGGCACGAACGTCAGGGTTCGCACGATCCCGGCCAGATCGCACAAGGCATCCGCGGCGCTCCATCCATATTCCGAAAAAATCGCGGTTACGGCTTCCGCTTGGCCGTTGCCGATTTCGACAATAAGAACCTCGCATCCGGTGCGTTGGATCGATTCGGCCGCGAGGCGTCGATACATCGCCAGACCATTCCCTTCGGCAAACAGAGCATCGGCAGGTTCGAATTCGCGAACCTCAGGCGGGAGGTCATCTTGGTGAGCCACGTAAGGGGGATTGCTGACAACCATGCGATAGGTTGATCCTCGCGGTAGCTTTTCGAACAGATCACTGTGCGAAAACTGAACTCGGGCATTGAGTGCTCGAGCATTTTTATCCGCCACGCGGAGAGCATTGGCCGACTTATCGAGAAGTGTGACCTTGGCTTCGGGGAATTCGAGCGCGAGGGTGATGCCTACGCATCCGCTTCCCGTTCCTACATCCAGCACCGACCACGGTCCCGGCGAAGACCGGAGCCACAAGAGGGCGCGTTCTACCAAAAACTCCGTTTCCGGCCGGGGAACAAGCACGGCAGGATCGACCGCAAACGACCGTCCGTAGAACTCCCGGGTTCCTACGATGTAGGCCAGCGGCTCGCGATTTTCGCGTCGAACCAAAAGTCGATCCACGAGCTCGGTTGGAACAGGGACCTCAGGATGGGCCATAACCCAGCTGCGATCACGCTTGAGGGCGAAGGCCGCCAAAACTTGGGCATCGAGCCGGGGTGAATCAACCCCGGCTTTGCGCAGACGCTCCGTGGCTCCGGCGACCCACTGCTCCAGTGTTAGGTTGGTCATTCGGCATTGGTGAGATAGGGTTCGAGTTTGCCGCGATGTTCGGCCACCACTTCAGCTTCGATATAGATTCCCTCGTCTCGGTACTCCTTTTTCAACACGCGGCCGAAGTCGTAGGCACGCTCAACGAGGTTAGCTTCCGAATAGGGAACGAGCGCATGAATCGTGCCCAGACGATCGCTTATAACCTTATTGATCTTGTCGAGAAGATCGTCGATACCTTCGCCCGTAAGTGCGCTAATCATCACCGCATCGGGATGATTTTCGGCCACATCGCGAACCGCATCCCGATTCTGTGCGGCATCGATTTTATTGAACACGGTAACTACAGGAATATCGAAGGCTCCGAGTTCATCTATGGTCTGAACCACGGCTTCGGCCTGCATTTCCCACTCCGGGTTCGATGCATCAATCACGTGGAGAAGCACATCGGCGAAGGTGAGTTCTTCGAGCGTGGCGCGAAACGCGGCCACAAGCATGGTGGGGAGATTACGAATGAATCCCACCGTATCGCTTAGAAAGATTTTGTCACCATCGGGCAGTTCCACCAGCCGTGTGGTGGGATCTAATGTGGCAAAAGGCATGGCATCGGCCAGAACATCGGTATCGGCCAACCGGTTCATCAGTGTGGATTTTCCGGCGCTGGTGTAACCCACAATGGCGACTACAGGATACGGCTGATCGCGTCGACCTTCGCGCTGAAGAGTGCGGTGCTGCTTCACCGATTCGATGTCTCGGCGAAGCTTTGCAATCCGGTCGCGGACCATGCGGCGGTCACTTTCGAGCTTGGTTTCCCCGGGGCCGCGCATTCCGATCCCGCCGCGTTGCCGTTCGAACTTTGTATAAACAGCCATCAATCGCGGCAATCGGTAGGTGTATTGCGCAAGTTCAACTTGGAGCTGCCCTTCTCGGGTACGCGCGCGGCTGGCAAAGATGTCGAGAATGAGCTGCGTCCGGTCGATGACCGGCTTTTCGATCTGCTCTTCGAGATTGCGAATTTGGATTCCAGAGAGTTCGCAGTCAAAGACGACGATGTCGGCATCCAGCTCGTGCGCCGCCTCTTTGATTTCGCCGACCTTTCCGCTTCCGATGTAAGTAGCTTTGGTGGGTCGATCGACGCGCTGCCGTGCGGTCCCGCAGACTTCGGCTCCGGCAGCTTCCGCAAGTCCGGTGAGCTCTTGTTCGACGTAATCGTCTTCTTCTGCTTCTGAGTTCACAAACACGAGGAAGAGTTTTTCGAGCTCGAGTTGTGCGTGTTGAATTCCTTTCTGTTCAGGCATGCCCTATATCTTTACTTTGCTTGACGTCGGGGCGGACGGAATCAGTTGGCGACTGATGAATATTGCCGAGGATAACCGCGCGCCGAATGATCGATGGGTGTGATGCGACAAGCCGTGGATGCAAGTTGATCAGAAGTGATCAGAATCCGGAGTGGTGGGCTTGTCGGCGCGGTTAGAGCTTCATGAGCAAAACTCATTATACCCGGTGCGGCTCGAAAGTATTGAATATAGGAATCCCCCGCGCCAAGTGGTCGGTGCGGGGGATTCAATTTTCCGAAGTGTTGAGTTTAGTTGGCCGGAGTTTTGCAGAAGTTGCGAAGGTCTTCAATCAGTTCCTCGCAACTTTGCTCGTCGAACTCGCCCGTATTCACAAATTGCTGCAGATCGGTTTCCATACCTTCGAAATCCGGGCTGCTCCAGGTGCCGAGCGGTTCGCCCGTGCTATCAAGCTTAACCAGCGATACGCGCACACCCTTGTGATCTCCGCAGCTTTCCAGCCATTTAAACCCTTTGGAGCGGATATCAAAGATCGATGTATAAACTCCGCGAAGTTGCGAGCGGCCTCCCTCTTGGAGCTGCTCGGTGACCCAGTACAGTTTTCGAAACCTCATTGTCCCAACCCTATTGGCGAAACCGAGATTGTACCTGTGAAGGTGCGGGGACCCGGCCCTTTATGCATCCCATACAAATGGCTCAGCGTCGGTGAGCAGGCGGCCCTTTTCGATCTCGCGGAGCATGTATTCCGGCAGCGTGAACATCGCCTGGTGGAATCGAGGCGTGTAGTACCGGGTGGAGACGCCACGCGATTCTAGCCGCTGGCCGATTTCTTCTGGAGTCATCTCTAGGGGATCGTGCTTTTTGCTGGCAAGGATGAATCCCCACGGCATCTGGAACGTGGTGACCAGTCCATAGTATCCGCGCACGATCGGAAACTCTTCGCGAAGCGATTCTAGGGTTTTGTGCACGCAGGCAAAGCAGTACGGATACGTCTCGTTGCAGGCTCCGGCTTGCAGAACAAAGATGCCTTCATCAGACAGTGCGTTTGCTACGTGGCGGAAATACTCCTGTGTGTAGAGATAGAGGGCGGGCCCGCCTTCGATAGGTCCGGGCAAATCGCTGAGGATTACATCGTAATTTTCGCCTTTGTGGTCTTCCACCCACTTCCGGGCATCTTGATGGACCAGAGTCGTGCGGGGGTCATCGAATGCCCCGCGATGCCACTCGGGCATATGGATTTTCACCATATCGATGAGCTCTTCGTCGAGATCGACCATGGTTGCACTTTCCACCGTGCCATGGGCCAGCGCGTTGGCCAAAGTGCTGCCTTCGCCTCCGCCGCATACCAAAATCTTTTGCGGATTCGGATGCAGGGTCATGGCCGGCTGAACCATGCTTTCGTGATAGACATATTCGTCCAGCAGGCTCGACTGGATTTTGTAATCGAGGAACAGAGTTTTGCCAAACTTGGGCATATCCACGATCTGGTACTGCTGGTACTTGGTGTGCCCTTCGACCAGAAATTTATCGACGGAAAAGAACCAGGTGACCGCCTCGGTGTGAGTTTCGGCGATAAACATTCCGGTACTTTGTGAGAACAGCCGTTCCGACATGGAGACGCAAGACTACCGCCCTGGTCCGGGGAGAATCCGACAAAATTCGCGGGAAATCCCCCAGATAGGCCGCGAACCAAGCGAAAAGTCCCAACCGTCTCTTTCTGCATAGTTCACGCTACATAGCTGGAGCTCCGCCGGACTCCTTTGGCAGAAAAATTTTCGATTGTTATCATGAACGAGAACTTGAGCAAGTTAGTTAATCATCCCGGCTGGGACGAGATTTCCAAAGAACTGACCAGTTACCGCGATCACCTCAAACTTCTGGGAGCCCAGGCGTTTCAGGCCGAAGATCCGCGATTGGTCGAACGCTTGACCGACCAGTGGCGCGAGGTTGAACAGGCTATTCTGGCCGTTAAAGATACGCGTAATAAAGTTGCGCGGATTGTGGCCACCGCCCCTAGCGATCTCACAAGTCGTCCGATCAGCAAAGAAGAGCGCGTCGAAATTGTTCAGCATTCCATTGAAGAGGCACTGAACATGACCGACGACCTCTTTAATCTGGAAAAGTGGCGTCCGACCGATACGTGTCTGTGTAAATCCACGGTTTGCGATCTGCGGGCATTGCTTTTGCAAGCGCTGGAGCTGGAGCTGGAAACCGCCGATATTGGCGATGCGCTTCGCGATCTTAAGGAGCGGTTTGAAGAAGAGAATCCGGATGTCCCGTTCTACGGATTCAGCATGCGACGACAGCATCCGCCCGAAGTGTGGTCTCAACTATGCGAGGCGTATAAGCTGATGTCGGTGGCCGCCGATGCTCTGGAATGGGTTGAATCAACCCCGGACCTGGAAGACGACTTGGCCCGCGACCTGGTGATTTCGGTTTCCAGCGTGGAAACGTGGCTTTACCGATTGTTCGGCGACTACGATCTGAAGGTAGGCGACGATCAGCAACGGTCGTTTAACGCACGCGTGCGCGCCCTTTCTGATGGGCAGTTCTATGTTCCGTGGTGGAACATGGACCCCAGCGCCAAGGTTGAAACGTGGCAGATTGCCGAAGCCGCCCGCCGCCTCCCGCAGGTGTTGGAAGCGACCCGGAACCAACATTCCGGAGCGGTCGAATCCCTTCCGGTGGAAGCAGAGGCGGAGCCAGAACCGGTGGCGGCCGAATAGTCGTTACTTGCGATCGTTCAAGTGCCGCTCGGCGTTCTGGCCTGGCGGCATTTTTCATTCCTTTCGGGCATGATTGGGTGCGCAACGGAGGATATAGGGAACCAAAGCAGGACGTATTACGGATGCTTTGCCGGGCCCTTAAGCCCGAAATTTCCCGCAACTCGCAATGGACGCTGAGCGGTTGGTATAATTTCCCCTTGCGTCAGAGCCATAGTTCAGACGCGTTCAATCCCGCTTCGGCTAACAAGACGCATGCGTCTCTGCAAACGATTCGCCGGGGTAGGAGGCAGTAGAAATGAAAGTCCGGGCCAGTGTCAAAAGAATGTGCGACAAGTGCAAGATTATCAAGCGCAAAGGTGTTGTGCGCGTAATCTGCATCAACCCCAAGCACAAGCAACGCCAAGGCTGATTTTTCTAAAGCAGGTTTAAGAGGAAACAAAAAACAATCGTATGGCGCGTATTGCAGGTGTAGACCTTCCCCGGGATAAGGCCGTTTACTACGGTCTGCAGAGCATTTTTGGCATCGGACCGGCCAAAGCGGCGGAAATTATCGAAAAAACGGGGCTTGATCCGCGCGTTAAAGTGCGCGATCTTTCCGAAGACGATGTGGCCACCCTGCGGAACGTAATCGATTCAGACTACCAGGTCGAAGGGGATCTGCGCCGAGAGATTTTCTCGAACATTCGCCGACTCATGGAAATCGGCTGCTACCGCGGGCTTCGCCATCGCCGCGGTTTGCCGACACGGGGCCAACGCACTCGTAGCAATGCCCGCACCCGCAAGGGTAAGGCCAAGACCGTTGCCGGCAAGAAGAAGGCCAAGAAGTAAGAGTTAAAACATGGCACGTAAAAGCACGTCTCGAGCCAAGCCCAAGGATAAGCGACAAGTCGCCCACGGCAACGCTTATATTCACGCCACGTTCAATAACACGATCGTGACAATCACCGATCCCGCAGGCAACGCCCTCTGCTGGGCCAGCGCCGGTCACGTGGGATTCAAAGGCAGTCGCAAAGGCACGCCGTTCGCCGCTCAACTTGCAGCGGAATCCGCGGCCAAAAAGGCCGCCGCGCACGGCATGCAGTCGATCGATGTTTATGTTTCCGGCCCCGGCGGAGGACGCGAAACCGCGATCCGATCGCTGAGCCAAAACGGCCTTGATGTCAAATCGCTGCGCGATGTGACGGCTGTTCCGCACAACGGATGCCGTCCGCCGAAAAAGCGACGCGTTTAATCTCCCCCAATTTCAACGTATGCCCTACATTCAAACCCTCGAACTGGAAAAGAATTACGCAAAGTTTGTGCTTGAACCGCTAGAACGCGGTTACGGCCAAACCATCGGGAATGCACTTCGACGCGTTCTGCTGAGCTCGATCAACGGGGCCGCGGTCAATGCCGTGCGCATCGACAAGGTATTCCACGAATTCGCAGAAATTCCCGGCATGAAGGAAGACACTACTGAATTCCTTCTCAACATCAAGGATCTGGCCATTGCGGTTGATCCGGACATGACGATTCCGGACGAAATCATCCTGAAAATCGACGTTAAGGGTCCGGGGCGAATCACCGGGGCCGACGTCCAATGCCCGGATGGCATCCAGATTGTAAACCCGGACTGCTACTTGGCCACTCTGAGCGAAAAAGGTTCGACCTTTGTTGCCGAACTCTTTGCCGGATGGGGCAGCGGCTACGTTCTTCCGGAAAAACAAGAAAAGTATAAGGGCATGATCGGGGTTCTCACCACCGGAGCCCAGTACACACCGGTCAACCGCGTGAACTACATTGTTGAAGCCACCCGCGTGGGTCAACGCACAGACTACGAACGATTGGTCTTGGAAGTGTGGACCAACGGTGCCCTTTCACCCAACGATTCGGTCACCCAAGCGGCCCAGATTCTGGATCGGTACTTCCGCATGTTCTTCGAACTTGGCCGAGCTAGCCTCGACGATCTGTCTGATGGTTCCGGCGGAGTTATCGATGACGAAGTAGCCAATATTCCGGACACTAAAGTCGAAGAATTGGATTTCAGCCAGCGCACGTTCAACTGTTTGCGCCGCGCCGGAATCAACACACTGCGCGATCTCGCTCGTGTAACCGAGATGGATCTCAACGGCATTCGCGGTTTTGGCCGCAAATCGCTCACGGAAGTGCGCGACAAACTCGCTGAGCACGGCATCGAACTCAAAGCCAGTAAAGGCGGCTTTATTAACGTCGAGTCGTTCGAAGACGAAGAATAATCAGATTAAGGAAAGGAAGCAATCATGCGACATAAGATTGATCGACGCAAACTTGGACTGCCCAGCGACCAGCGACGCGCTCTGCTGACGAACCTGGCTCGGCAGTTTGTGCGGCACGGCTACGTGCACACGACCCTGGGCCGCGCCAAGGAACTGCGGAGAATCGTGGAACGGCTGATCACACTCGGCAAAACCGACACCCTGCAAGCCCGACGCGAAGCCCGCAAAATTCTGGTCGGTCACTCGTCCAGCAGTCCGTACCCCGCCCGCCGGCTCGCCGGTAAGTCGGATGCGGAAAAGCTGGAGTTTCTGATCGAAAACAGTCTGCTAAATGGAGAAGATCTCGTCAAGCACCTGTTTGACCACATCGGCCCGCGATACGCCAATCGCAACGGCGGATACACCCGGCTAACGCGAACCGGACAGCGACGAGGTGATGCGGCCGAAACCGCCGTCCTCGAACTTGTCGACTAAACATCGAATCAAACTCACCGTCGCCTACGACGGCACCGACTTCTGCGGCTGGGCGCCGCAAACCGGACAGAGAACTGTCCACAGCACATTGACAAGTGGGCTTCGTCAGGTTCTTGACGAAGAGATTGAGCTCTTCGGGGCCAGCCGCACCGACAGCGGAGCGCATGCCAGGGGGCAAGTTTGCCACCTGGATGTACCCACCGCGATTCCCATTGACCGATGGACACGAATCCTGAACAAACTGATGCCACGCGATCTGACGATCCGTAGTGCAGCAGGGGTTCCGCCGGATTTTGACGCGCGGTTTTGGGCTAAATCACGGTTTTATCGATACCGTATTGCGCAAGGCCCGCACGATCCATTCCGATCGCGCTACACACACTGGCACGGAAGATCACTGGATGTCTCCGCCATGCAGCAAGCGGCGCATCACTTGGTGGGAGAACACGATTTTCGAGCCTACAGCCAGCTTCTTGCGGAAGAAAAGAACTCGGTTCGCACACTATTCCGCGCAGAAGTACGCCCAGTGCGCGACGAAGTATGGATCGAAATCGTGGGAACGGCGTTTGTTCGAGGCATGATGCGGCGGATCTCCGGTGCCTTGCTGGAAATCGGACGCGGCGCGCGCGAAATCAACTACACAGCTCAACTCTTCGACAAAACATTTCGGAGCGCGATGGATTGGCCTCCGGTTCTGCCCGCGTGCGGACTCACCCTCATCAAAGTGAATTACGGAAGACATCCATCGGACCATAGGAAAACGATTTAGGTTTGGTTAAGGGGACTGCCTCTGCCAATCCCGCTCGGATTCGGCTTCGCGTCGCTTCCGGCAACTTATGCAGGACAAAAAAATGAACAGAACATACTCAGCAAAACCGGAAACGGTTGAGCGCAAGTGGCACGTCGTGGATGCAACCGGTATCCCCGTCGGACGCCTGGCATCGCAAGTTGCGCAGATTCTGCGCGGTAAGCACAAACCCACGTTTTCCTACCACGTCGATACGGGTGATTTCGTCGTGATCGTCAATGCCGATAAAGTGGCCCTTACCGGTGGAAAGGGCAAAGAACTGCTCTACTGGCACACCGGATGGCCGGGTGGAATTCGCAACATCAGCCGCGAAGATCTGCTCGAAAAAAATCCTGTCCGCTTGGTAGAAAAAGCCGTCTGGGGCATGGTTCCCAAAGGCAAACTCGGCCGACAAATCATTAAAAAACTCAAAGTTTATGCCGGACCGGATCATCCGCACGCCGCCCAGCTCCCCACCCCTCTCGAAATCGGTAAGAAATAAAACATGCGCACCAATAATCCCAACCAATCTTACGGAACCGGACGTCGCAAAAGCGCAATTGCGCGAGTGTGGCTGGAACCCGGCGACGGCACCATCAATATCAATGGCCGTGAATACAAAGGCTATCTCGGTCGACCGGTGCTGGAAATTCTTGTCAAAAGCCCACTGACCGCTCTGGAAATCGACGGTCAGTACAACGTCCGCGCTTTGGTAAAAGGCGGCGGAATCGTTGGCCAAGCCGGAGCGATCAAGCTCGGAATCGCCCGCGCCCTGGTTTCCCGCGATGAAAATCTGCGTCCTAATCTGCGCGCGGGTGGCTTTTTGACCCGCGATCCCCGCGTGAAAGAACGCAAAAAGTACGGCCGCAAGAAAGCTCGACGCGGCTTCCAGTTCGTCAAGCGCTAAGGCAATATCTTGTCCTGCTCCGCCCTCGGCCCAAATCCGGCCGGGGGCTTTTTCTGTTTATCCCAGCAATTGCGCGGTCACTCTGCGTAGACTCCTACCGTCCGATGGCGTACCGCGATTTTCAACACTATCTCGAAGTGCTCAAAGGTGCTGGAGAACTTAAAACCATCACCGAGCCGCTGAGCCCATACCTGGAAATCACCGAGATTGCGGACCGGGTGATGAAAGCAGGCGGACCCGCGCTGCTGATCCAAAATCCGGTCGGACCTCCGCCCCGGCTTGGCACGCCAAACCCCGATTCGGCGGTGATGAACAACCCGGCCATTGATCCCGCTGCGCGTCCGACCGGGAGCAGCAACTACGGTATGCCGGTGGCGATCAACACCATGGGCACCCGAAAGCGAATGAGCATGGCGCTCAGTGTGGACGATTACGAAGAACACGCCGACCGCATCCGTAACCTGCTCAAGCCGGAAGTTCCCAAGAGCCCAAAGGATGCGCTGGCCATGCTCCCGAAGTTGCTAGAGCTTCGCGACGCCCCGCCGAAAAAAGTAGACCGCGCGCTTTGCCAAGAAGTGGTGCTCCGAGGCGACGAAATCGACCTGACGAAGCTGCCTGTACTCACCTGCTGGCCTGAAGATGGCGGTCCATTTGTGACCCTGCCCCTGGTTTTCACCCACGATCCGAACACTGGAAAGCGAAATGTGGGCATGTATCGGGTGCAAATTCACAGCCGGAACACGTGCGGCATGCACTGGCAAATGCACAAAACCGGGATGCGGCACATGGAGGATGCCGGAGCCAAGGCGCAAAAGATCGAAGTTGCGATCTGCCTGGGCGGCGATCCGGCTTATGCTTTCAGCGCGATTGCCCCGCTTCCGCCGGGCATCGACGAGATGCTGTTTGCCGGATTCTTGCGGCGGGAGCGCGTTCCGATGGTTCGGGCCAAGTCGATTGGGCTTGATGTGCCCGCCAATTGCGAAATCGTGATCGAAGGGACGGTGGATCCGAGCGTCCGCCAACTGGAGGGTCCGTTTGGCGATCACACCGGCTACTATTCGCTTGCCGGTCAGTTCCCGGTCGTCGAAGTAACCGCCATCACCATGCGTGAGCGGCCAATCTATCCGGCTACGATCGTGGGTCAGCCGCCCATGGAAGATGGCTGGATGGGCAAAGCGGTCGAACGGATCTTCATGCCCATGATCCAGCTCACGGTACCGGAGCTTGTGGATATGAACCTTCCGGTGGAAGCAACCTTCCACAACATGGCGTTTGTTTCTATCAAAAAGAAGTATCCCGGCCACGCATATAAGGTGATGAATGCGATTTGGGGACTGGGGGGCCTTGCCTTCACCAAATTTGTCTTCATATTCGATGAAGATACGAATGTTCACGATCTGGGCGAGGTGCTGTTCCGGATCGGTGCCAACTGCGACCCGGGGCGCGATACACTCCATTCTCGCGGACCGGTGGATCAGCTCGATCATGCCAGTGTGGCCGAAGGGTTTGGGGGCAAGATCGGGTTCGATTGCACGCACAAGTGGCCAAACGAAAACGGGTTTAACCGTCCCTACCCCAAGCTGATTACGATGGCCGATGATGTGAAGTCGAAAATTGATTCACTATGGCCCAAACTTGGTCTATGATTCCTCAGTTGGAGCGGGGATGTCACTACCAATAGCCCAATCCAGTGTGGTTCGGGCGCGGGCCAAACTCGCTCTTGCTTGACTGAGTGCCAATTGCGCCTGCAGGAGCGCGGCTTGAGCATCGGTCACTTCGAGAAAGCTGCCGAGTCCCTCGGAATATCGGCCTTGGGCGATCCGGGCCGATTCTTGCGCGTTGGCCACGGCTATTTCCTGTAGACGCGCCTGTTCCAAAGCCGACTGATAATCAAGCCACGCCTGAATAATCTGCTGAGAAACTTCCAGCTCGGTTTGAATCAGATCGGCGCGAGCTTGATCGCGGTTGGCTCTTGCGGTTTGGACCCGTCCGTTGGTGAGTCCGCTATCGAACAGGGGCCACGAAAGTTCAACGCCGTAGAGTGTGGTGCGGCGTTCGGTGGGATCGGTCCGACCCGATCCGCTCATGCTGGCCGTGGCAAAAATCGAAGGGCTTGATCCTTGCTGAGCGGCATCGAGCGCGAATTCTGCGCCCTCCACGCGGCGACGTTGACTTTCAAGTTCGGCGCGACGTTCCATTCCCATTTTAACCAAAGAGTGGACATCGACCTGAATAATCATAAAATCTTCCGGGGGCTCCACAATCAAGGGTGTGGCAGGGTCGATACCCATCAAAATCGCGAGACGAGCCATGTTCGATGCGCGGGTCGCTTCAGCCTGAGCGAGTGCGGCCATCGCACTGGCAAGTGAAGTTCGGGCGCGGACAACATCGCCGGGCGCACCAAGCCGATCTTCAAGGCGAGCCTCCGCAAGTTCGAGTTGAGCTTGACGAATGGCAACATCTTGATTGCGAATTTCAACCAGTTGGTTGGTGTTCGCCAGATCCGTGTACGCGAGTCCGACATCGCGGCGGACTAGTGAGGCAAGCGCGGCAAAATCAAAGTAAGCGGCATCGGCAAGCTCTCCAAGTTCGCGAACTTGATTCCGGGTTCGGTTGAAATCAAACAGCAGTTGCTGAATGCGCACCGTGGCACTCACGGGTTCATCGCGCGATCCGGCGACCGCATCCCCCGAACGTTCCTGCTTCTGATAGCCCGCGCTCACGCTGAGCTGAGGCCCGAGTCCAGCCGCGCCCGCATTCAGTCGGCCCCGAGCGGCTTCAACACTAAAGCGGGCGGCCGCAATCTGCGGAGATTGCACCAGCGCAATCCGCACAGCTTCCTCCATCGAAAGGGCGCGATTGACCGTATCTTCGGCAGGAGGAATAGCAATCACTGACCCTTTGGTGGGTGTCGGAGTTTGAACCGGGGGTGGAGTAACTTGCGACAGGGCCGAGATTATAAGCAGAGAGGGGATGATCATTCGGAATTCACCGGTAGGGGCCGCTCGATATCGGCGGTCATAAGAAGAGTTTCGTTGCTGATGAGTGATTGTTTACGACATGCTCCGAGAAGCCGCGCCAGATGTTCAACAAGCGCGGTTCGATCTTCTGGCGAAAGCGCGGAAATCGCAAGTTCGGCGTTTTCGATCCGCGCTTGGCGACGAGCTTCCATGAGCCGCTGGCTAAGGGGAGTAAGTCGGACATGCCGTTGTCGCCGATCGGCATCGTCCGCAACAATTTGTACGTAATCGATCTCCGCCAAACGGTGGAGAATTTGCGACACCGCACTGATGCTAACTCCCAAATCTTCTGCGAGTTCGCCCACGGTTGATGGTTTAGATCCAACTGCGCGGAGCATGCGTAGCTGCGCCACCGGAAGCTCCCCTAAAGGATCGCTCTCTTCAAGCCTAAAGATTGAGCGCAACAGGAGCGGAAGCAGATGTTCCAACTTCTCTGCACAGTGGCGAACATCACTCACCGGCCGTACCTCCACCAATTGGTTCATCCACCGTTTCGCTCGGTCCGGCGGCGGCCGGGGTTGGTTCCACTCCCATGGCTGGGGCAAGATCGCGGTTATCTTTGCGAGTCATCCGAGCGAGGTCATCAAAGAATGTATAGACAATGGGCACCACAAAGAGTGTGAGCAACGTAGAGGTTGCCAATCCGCCGATCACAACCGTGGCGAGCGGTGCTTGCAGCTCACTGGCGGCGCCCAGAGCCAACGCGATGGGGAGCATCCCCAAAATTGCAGATACGCTCGTCATCAGAATTGGGCGAAGCCGAGTGGGAGAAGCAAGAAGGATCGCTTCGTCTCGTTTCATCCCCCGACTTCGCAGTTGATTGGTGTAGTCGACCAGCAGGATTCCGTTCTTGACGACAATCCCGATCAACATCAGCAGCCCCACGAAAGCGGTCAATCCAAATGAGCGGTTGCTCAGGAATAGGGCGAGAATCACCCCAACCACGCACAATGGAACCGTTGTGAGAACGACAAGCGGATAGATGAAACTCTCAAACTGACTGGCAAGGAGCATGTAAATCAGTGCGACTGCAAGCACAACGCTCAGGCCGAGGCCGCTAAATTCTTCGGCCTTGCGACGTTGCCGTTCGCCAAAATCCCACGAAACACCCTGCGGAAAATCAATGCCACTGAGGGCGGCCGTAACTTCCGCCGCGACCTCGCTCTCTGCTCGGTCAGAGATTCGGCCTCCTACGCTAATGTATCGCTGCCGATTCAGACGGTTAATCTCGTCTGGACCTCCGGCAATGATCGGTGTGGCCACCTGTCCGAGCAGAATCTGATTGCCCGTCGTCGGATTGATTTTTACCGGCACTTTGACCAAGCTCTCGATGGAGCGGCGGTCTTCGATCGGCAACTGAACGTAGATCGGATATTGGAACCCATCTTCTTGAAGATAGGTGGAAAGCGTTCCATTGGTCGAGGCGTTGATCGCCGCGGCCACATCTTGGTAACTCACGCCAAGCGATTGCGCGCGTTGGCGGTCGAACTGCCACTGGACTTCTGGCGTCGCTTCTTCGACACTTACGTCAACGCCCTCGAGCCCATTGATCTCGCTGAGCTGGTCTTTTACCTGTTCGGCGACCACCGAGAGTTGTTCCAAGTTTGAGCCGAAGATATCGACCTGCATGCCTTGGTTGCTTCCGCCGATGATGTTGGCGACCAGATCAAAGGGATTTGCCGAAGCGCGGATTCCCGAAATGTGCGAAAGGTTCCGTTCTATTCGCTTAGCAACCTCTTCGGTGGAGGCCGAGCGGTTCTTTTTCAGGTGAATGTTGGCCGCTCCCGCGTTCGATTGTTGGCCCCCCACCGATCCCCGAAAGGAGATGCCTGCTCCTACGCTCAGGAATAAAGTTTCGATATCTGGATCTTGAAGCAGGACTTGTTCCACCTGATTCATTTTGTCTACGGTGGTGTTCAGCGCCGTACCTACCGGAAGGCGAACACGAACGTTCAGGTCGCCGGAGTCAGTTTTGGGCAGACTTTCCGATCCGACCAGCGACCATAACGGAAGTACGGCGAGGGTGAGGAGCACGACGGCCCCAATCACGTGCCAGCGACGACTGAGTGCCCATGCCAAAGTCGATCGATACGATTCATCCAGCCGCTGGAACATAAGTCCAATCCGACCTACAATTCGCGCACCAAGCTTAGGGCTACGGATCTGATCTTCCGGATGCTCAAGCTCCACCACTTGGCGTTCGTTGATCACGCGCGAGGCGAGCATCGGAACAACGGTCGCGGCATCAAGTAGCGAAACCCCAAGCGAAAAGATCACGACCAACGCAAGCTGGGTGAAGATCTGGCCCGACTGCCCTTGAATCAAAAACAAGGGCACAAACACAACCATAACCGTGATCGTGGAGGCAATAACCGCCTGCAGAATCTCCGTGGTTCCGTTAATGCTGGCATCCACCGCCGACTGCTTATCCCGTTCGATGTGACGAAAAATATTCTCGAGCACTACGATTGCATCGTCTACGATGAGCCCGGTGGAAAGTGCCAAAGCAGAGAGTGAGATGGTGTTAAGGGTGAATCCACAAAAGTAGAGCAAGGAAAATGTGCTGACGATGGAAATAGGGATCGAGAGCGCGACCACCAGCGTAGAACGTACGTTCCGCAGAAAGAATAAGATTGCCAAAATCGCAAGCGTTCCGCCGATCACGGCGTGTTCTTGCAACAGGTGAATGGAACTCTCAACAAATCCCGATTGATCGTAGGCAATGTTAAAGGTTAAATCGGGGTATCGCTCTTCTAGATCTTTGATCCGGGCGAAGACATTTTTGGCCGTATCGATAGTGTTGGCATCGCCTTGCTTGGTGACGGAGAGGCCGACGGCAGGGACACCGTTTACGCGAGTCCAAACTCGTTGTTCTCGCGCTTCGTCACGGACTTCCGCGACTTCTTTGAGCAGAACTTGGCGTCCATCCTGGGCGCGAATCGGCATGTTCTGGGCATCTTCGATCGATTGGAAGTATCCGCTGGATCGGATGCTGTACTCTTTTTCGCCGATTTCGGCAATCCCGGCCGGTTGGCTCATGTTTTCGGCCCGGATTCGGCTACTAATCTCGCTCAGTGAGATTCCGTAGGCCTGCATTTTTTGCGGATCGACATCGACGATGATCGCGCGATCTCGTCCGCCACTGACGTTAACTTGTGCGACTCCACCCGCTGATTCCAAGTAGGGCGCGATCTCGTTGACCATCAGCTGCCGCATCCTGATCGGGTCGTCAATGCCGGTGACTCCGTAGATCAGAATGGGAAACGCGTTTGGATCAAACTTGAACACCACAGGGGGTGTGATGTTGGGATCGTTCGGAAATTGGCGGTACGCCCGCTGAACATATTGCAAAACGTCAACGGCTGCGCGGTCGACATCCACGCCGTAGTTGAGCGTGACGCGAACAAAGCTCGAACCTAGTTCGGAACTTGATGAGACAGAATAGAGCCCAGGCAGTGTGGAAACCGCCTGTTCGATGGGCCGCGTAATCTGCGTCTCCATCTCTTGCGGAGGCGTATTCGGCCAGTTGGTGTTAATCGCCACCACGGGCATATCCACCCGGGGAAGCAGGTCAACAGGAATGCGGAAAAAACAGATCGCGCCCAATAGCACCAGCGCGGCGATCCGCATCGTGACCGCTACCGGGCGACTGACGGACCAACGTGCAACGCTCATCGGGTGCCTCCCCCGCTCGGAGCTCCTCCCGGGCCGTTGCCAGATTCGGGTGCGAGAGGCCGACGAGTGCCGTCGCTCAGGCGTTCGGCGGTCGGATTCACCGTGGCCCCTTCGCGAACCGGGTTGTAACTCAAAACAACAACGCGTTCGCCCACGCGGAGCCCGCTTAAGACTTCGACCATTTGCGTCCCCGTCTCGCCGACTTCGACCTTTCGCTTGACGGCTTTGTTTTCGTCGTCAATGACCGTGACCTCACCGTTCTGCACGGCTTCCGAAGGGATCGCGACTTGCGCTTCTGCCCGGCTCACTTCAATAGAAACCCGGGTGAACATGCCGGGTCGGATAGTGCCTTCCTGATTTGCGATCCGGACCCGAACGAGAAATTGTCGATCGGCGGCATTGGCCGAGGGCACTACTTGATCAACCACCGCTTCGACCGGGGCCGTGTCTGCCCCCTCCACCGTAACCGTGACGGGCATGCCTTTTTGGACTCGGCCTGATTCTTCGATCGGAATAGAAGCGTTGACAAAGAGCGAATCTACGGATTCGATGCGTAAAACGGCGGATCCGGGGCTGGCCAGATCGCCCGGGTCGGCATTTCGAGCGGTGACAACTCCGTCAAAGGTGCTTGCCAGCTCGGTATCCGATTTCTGGCTCGTGGCAGATCGAAGCTGGGCTTCGGAAGCGGCGACTCCCGCCCGAAGTGCCTTGATGTTGGCTTCGTTTGCCGGGTTTTGAGCTCGGTTTGCTTTCGCGGATTTTACGGCGGCTTCGGCCTGTTCAACTCGGGCGCGAGCAGCCCGAACTTCGGCCGCACCAGACGTCTGCGCGGTCCGCACGGTCGTCTGAGCTGATTCCACCTGGGCTTGGGCGGTCGCCACTCCCGCTTGAGCCGATTCAACCGATGCTTGGGCAACGCTCACTCGCGCTCGCGCAGCGGAAGCGGCCGTTTCTGCGTTATCGACTTCTTGCGCGGAGATGTAGCCCTTTTCGTACTGACTGCGCACGCGGGAAAGATAAGTTTCTGCGTTTTTGAATTCGGCGCGGGCAGATTCATGTTCGGCGCGTCGACTCGTTACGAGCGCGCGGGCCGAATTTAGTCCGGCATTGGCAGATCGAACCGCGGCTTGGGCAGTATCGATTCGGCCTTCGAGGTTCCGCTCGGTTTGGGTGAGGGCGGCGCGAGCGTTGGTCAGCTCGGCTTCAGCCTGAAGTACAGCTTGTTCGATCTGTACGCGGTTGGATTGGATTGTGGCCTCAGCTTCGGCAAGTCGGCTTCGGGATTCGTTGACTCCCGCCTGGGCACCGAGGACTCCGGCATCGGCTTGGCTGGGGTCGATGCGGACGAGGGTCTGCCCGGGACGCACCGCGTCGCCTTCGCGGACTTCGAGATACGTGATTCGTCCGGCCACCCGAGGAGAAAGATCGACCGAATATTCGCTGACCACGGTGCCGACGGCATCAACGGTTTCGATAATCGGCAAGGATTGCGCGGTGGCAATTTCTACTGCGGCGGCCATGCCCCGGCGACTTTCGGATTCGGCGGCAATTGCCGCTTCTTCCGCGTTTTTTGCGCTGATTCGCCAGATGACCAGGCCACCTATAACGAGAACGGGGATAAGAATAGTCAACCAGCGTGGGGCACGCACGAATGGTTTATACGCGTTAAGTATCCCCCAGTTCTACCGATCGGGCCCTTAGCGGCTCGGAATCCATCTGAAAATGCAGAAACTTGGACTTTAGTAGTGCCAGTCCAGATCTTCGGCTTCTTTAGCGTGCCGCATGATAAAGTCACGTCGCGGTTCGACTTTATCGCCCATAAGGCGCATAAACATGGTCTCGACATCGTTATCGAACTCCTTTTCGTAACCGACTTTGATGAGCCGGCGACTTGCGGGGTTCATGGTCGTTTCTTCCAGTTCGTCGGCGTTCATTTCGCCAAGTCCTTTGAATCGGGTGACGGTGTAGTTCTTCTTTTTCAGACTTTTAACGATTTCATCCCGCTCCTCGGCATCCATTGCGTAGAACCTTTCATCTTTGCCCGCTCGGATAACGAAGAGCGGCGGCTGCGCGAAGTAGAGATAACCTTCGGTGACCAGCGGCTTCATGTATCGGTAGAAAAACGTGAGCAGCAGAGTTCGAATGTGTTCGCCGTCGACATCCGCGTCGGTCATGATAATGACCTTATGGTAGCGGAGTTTGCTGATATCGAAGTGCTCGCTGGCTTTGCCGTTCTCGTCGGATGGCTGCTCGCCCTCATCGGTGACTCCTCCGCGGCTCGTTTGCACATCGACTCCGGCACCAAGCGCGGCGATGAGCGATTTGATTTCCTCGTTGTCCAGGGCCTTGTCGATCCGGGCCCGTTCCACGTTTAGGATTTTGCCTCGAAGGGGAAGCAGTGCTTGCGTCATACGGTCGCGAGCTTGCTTTACGGTTCCCCCTGCGGAATCGCCTTCGACAAGGAATAGTTCGCACTCTTCGGGCTTGCGGCTTACGCAGTCGCTCAGTTTGCCGGGCAACCCAAAGCTGTCCATGGCCGAAGATCGCTTGACGGCCTCGGCCGCTTTCCGTGCTGCTTCGCGGGCTTGCTGGGCAAGTTGAGCTTTTTCGACGATGCGCTTGGCAACGGCCGGATTTTCTTCTAGGTAAGTGCCGAGCCCATCACCCACCAAGGAGTTGGTGGCACCTTGAACTTCGGGCGTTACGAGCTTGACTTTATCCTGCGAGTTATAGGATGGGTTTTGCAGCTTGAGCGAGATGACCGCGGTTACGCCTTCGGCCACGTCGTCGGCGGTGAAATTTTTATCTTTTTCCTTGAGCAAGTTCATCTTGCGCGCGTAGCTGTTGATGACGCGGGTGAGAGCTTGCCCGAATCCTGAGACGTGCGTTCCACCATCTGGTTGATGAATGTTGTTGCAGTAGGCAAGGGTGTTGGTATGGAATCCGGTGTTGTACTGAAGCGCGACTTCGAGTTCCATATCCTCCCGCACGCGGTGGAAATAGATGGGTCGGTGGATTGCAGTCTCCGCTTCGTTAACGTCTTCAACCAGTTGGACAATGCCTTTTTCGAAGTAGAACTCGTCGCTATTTTCGGGATCATTTTCGATGGTGAAGATGAACCGGACGGCAGGATTCAGATAGGCGAGTTCCTTCATCCGGCGTCGAATAACGGCCGGGTCATGGTCGGTAACGGTAAGCGCGGTGGGGTCGGGCTTCCAGTGTTGTTTGGTCCCGGTGCCCGTAGCTTTGCCGATCTTTTGAACATCGCCTTGCGGCACGCCTGCTTCAAAACGTTGTTCGTAGAGGCTTCCGTCCCGTTTGACCGTGGTCACCATCCATTCGGAAAGCGCGTTCGTACAGGAAATTCCGACCCCGTGGAGACCGCCCGAAACCTTGTATCCGCCGCCATCGCCAAATTTGCCTCCGGCATGGAGCTTGGTCATGATGACCGTGAGCGCGCTGACGCCCTCTTTCTCGTGCATGTCCACGGGAATGCCCCGCCCGTTGTCTTCAACGGAAATGGAACCATCGGCAAAGAGGACAACCGTGATCGTATCGCAGTGTCCGGCCATGGCTTCATCGACGGCGTTATCCAACGCCTCGCGGAACATCTGGTGAAGCCCCTTCTTTCCGTTATCGCCCACGTACATCCCGGGGCGTTTACGCACGGCTTCCAAGCCTTCCAGTACGGTGATACTGCTCGCGTCGTACTTGGATTCGACCTTTTTGGTGAGCTTGTCCTCGGCCGTGGCGGCGCGACTGGTCAGCTCGGGTGCCTGGTCGGGGATTTCCAAGCTCGGATTCTCGATATTTTCACTCATAAGGAAGGCTCTAAACCAGGCGGGGGTTGCCAGGTTGAAATGAACCTAGATTTTACCCGGTAAACAAGGCCATTGGTAAGGACGCTACCAAAGCCAGAAAAGGGGCGAAAAACCCGTTCAAAACGTCGACTAATCGACCATTTTCCAGCGGGCCGTGCGGGCGTTACCCGCCTTGCCCTTAAGAATTGATTCGAGCGAACTGCCTTCGATCGTACGCTCGATGGCTTTTTTGTCCCAAATCGTGAAGAATCCGAGGCCGCCGCGGGCAACGGTAGACGGCATGGCGACGGAATAACGCTTCGTCAGATCGAGCTCGGAACCGTCGACGAGAATCGAGCGCGTGCGCTGATCCGGCTCGGCCGATTTGCTAAAAGCGACCTCCAGGCCAGAAAGTTGCAAAAAGCTCGGGTTCGCCGATGGGTACAAGCTCACCGCGCGTTCGAGTGCCAACTTAACCTGAGCACCGGTCAGAGTAACGATCGATATTTCGTCGGTGCCGTACTTGACATACGTCGAGAGATCGCCCTTGCCTTCTTCGTTCAGCATACCGGCAGGAATCCAGGCGATTTCGGTGCCCGCCAAGGAACGGATTTCATCGGCGATGGCTTGGCCGGGTCCAAACGATTCAGTATCCGGCCCGCCGAACGCGAGCGCGGCCACCAGTAAGAACGGAATCGTGAGGACGCGGGTCTTCATTGTATTGATAATTGGCTTAACTCTAAAATATAGATGTTCGGCCGATCAAACACTAACAAGAAATGGGCCTTTTTCGACATTCCGACGAAAAAGGCCGCAGTTAACGCTTAAAAGTTGGTATCGATGCCCATCGACCGGGCCGATCCGGCCACGATTTTGATCGCTTCGTCGATATCCTCGGTGTTGAGGTCAGCCATTTTTTGCTTGGCCACTTCGATCGCCTTTTCTTTGGTCAGAACGGCGGCAGTTTCTTTGCTGGGGTTGCTCGATCCTTTTTGGATGCCGACCGCGTTCAGGATGAGAGCGGTCATCAGCGGCTGCTTGACGATAAATGTGTACGATCGGTCTTCGAAAACGGTGATTTCAACGGGGAGCTTGAATCCCATCTGCTTGGCGGTCATCTCGTTGAATTTCTTAAGAAATTCCATCATGTTGATGCCTGCCTGACCCAGCGCGGGGCCGACCGGCGGTGCCGGGTTGCCCTTGCCGGCATCGATGTTAAGCTTGATCACACTGGTCACTTTTTTTGCCATGACAATTCTCCTAAAATCCGCGTGATCGGGGCCAAGAACCGTGGAAGCGCCAGCCAGGTCGCCGAATGCGGGTGCAGCGCAAAATTATATCTCTCTTACACAAAAGCGGAGGGGACCGCGAACTAAATGTAGCCTAAAAAGACTTAGCATAAAGAGTTGGTGGAGGCGCCGGGAATTGAACCCGGTTCCAAAACTGTCGTCCCTAAAGCGTCCACGAGCGTCTCCTTCTATTGAGGTCTTAGTACCGATCAATCCCGAAGGCAGGGCTGAAGCGGCACCCAGTTCGATTGATTTAGCCGCTGCAGGTCCGAACAGAACCGTGGCGGCGATCCTTTATTTGCGACGTCAAACCGGGCGAGAAAGGCACCCTACCGGCCGACGAGCTGCGCTAGATTAGGCAGCGTAAGCGAAGTTGTTATCTTCGGCAGTTATTGTTTTTGCCGTTTATTTACGAGGCCAACGGCACCTCGGCTCGCAACTCTAAAGCGATCCAGCTCTGTCGAAGCCTGACGCCCCCAAGTTGATACTCTATTAAACGCGTTCGCAAGCGGCAAGGTTCCGCGTGGACCCGGCCCTCCTGTGCGATCTGTACACATTTCTTTCCACAACTTGGCACCAAATGGGGAAAAATCGGCAACAAATGTCCTCCTTGATCCTATAGAACTAAGTGTTGGCGAGGTTCACACATGGTGACCAAAGTTTACGAAACCCTTATCGGCTGCCCCGTTTCTCGGGTGTGGGAGTTCTTTGAATCCGGCGATGCGCTCAAGATTCTTACGCCCGCCGAACAGCACCTGGAGATCATCACCCCCCGTCCCGGAATCCGTGAGGGTGCCATTCAAGCTCACCGAATGAAGCAGTACGGAATCCGGCTCTATTGGAAAACTCGCGTGGATGCCGTGCGAGCCCCGTTTGAATTTGTAGAAGTCGGAATCAAAACGCCGTTTAAAACCTGGACTCACATCCACCAATTTGTGGATGAACAAGGCGACACACTCCTCCGCGATGCCATCACATACGAGCCGCGAGGGATCGTCGGTCGCTTGATGGACCAGATGCTCCTGGCCGATGCGATTGATGATGCTTTTAAACATCGTCACCTCACGGCCAAAAACATGCTGGAATCGGTGCGGGCTGTTGTGAACGTCGATCTAATCGAACCAACGCGGGCTTACGAAAGTGACTTTGAAATTGCGCCAGATGTGGCGGGTACACCGTCCGCCCCTACTGATTCATAGGCGGCAAGCGCGATTTCAGAAGCCCAGAGCCCATCGATCAAAGTCGATTTAGGCTTACCGTGGTTCTGAATTGCGTCAAGAAAGTCTGCGACCATTTGGGCGTCGAGATTGGTGCCGGAGCCCACGTGGTGTGGGCCTTGCGGATCGACCAGCCTAACGCCTTGGCTGAATAGGTCAACTTCGATTACCCCTTTTTCGCCCACAATGGTGAGACGAACATTGCCCCAGGTTTCGAACTCTTCCGGTTTGCTCCAGCTGGAATCGATCGTGGCAAAAATGCCGCCCGCAAAGTCGATTGTCACCATGGCCGTATCGTCGGTTTGACGGTGATACATGTTGTTGCCGATCTGCGCATGCACTCCACGCACCGGCTTGTTTAGAAGTCGGCGCAGGAGATCGGCTACGTGGACGACGTGGTCGATCATCGCTCCGCCCCCGCTAAGTTCGGCATCCACAAACCATCCGCCCGGGCACTTGCCCTGATTGGTGGCGCTGATAGCAAGAATCTGGCCGATGTCTCCGTTCTCGATCCGGCTGACCGCATGGGCGTAGTTCGGCGAAAACGGGCAAGGGAATGCCGTCGCAAGCACCAGGTGAGGGTTCTGCTCGGCAATCTGGCGGATTTCGTCCGCATGCTCCCGACAGGCGGCAATCGGCTTTTCGCACAGAACGTGGCATTGGGAGTCGGTAGCCGCTCGAATATGATCCCGGTGCTTGAGATTTTCGCTGGCGATCGCCACCGCGTCGCACGCCTGCAAAAGAGAGTCAAGAGTGTCGAAGAGTTTGAGTCCGTGAGTTTGAGCAAACTCCTGCCCACGCTCCGGATTGTCGTCCCATACACCCACCAAATTGGCGCGTGCGTCGCGGCTAAAACAGTGCGCAAACGACGGCGCATGGACATGAGCCGCGCTCACCAAACCAACTCGGATGGACATGATCAAAGTATGCCCCAGCGGTAGACTTCCCTTATATGCCCGATAAACGGTTGGTCATTATCGATGGATATAGCCTGCTTTTCCGGGCGTTTTACGGCACGAGGTTCCTGAGCACTAGCGATGGCCGCCCGACCAACGCGCTTTACAGTTTTGTCACTATGCTGTTCCAGCTGCTGGAGAATGTCCGGCCGGATGCAATCGCAGTCGCTCTTGATGCGCCTGGCAAGACGTTCCGCCACGCCGAATTCGCCGAATACAAGGGCACGCGCCGCGAAGCCCCCAACGAGCTCACCACTCAGCTAGAAATGAGCCGCGATCTTATCAGTGCTTTCCATATCCCGACCATCGAAGTCGTAGGTTACGAAGCCGATGACGTCGTGGGCACGATCAGTCGCCTCGCCGAAGAAAACGGCTACTTCACCACTATTGTCACCGGCGACCTGGACAACCTTCAGTTGGTGGATCCGTGTGTGCAGGTTATGACGACCATGCGCGGGGTTACCGACGTGAAGATTTACGACGAGGAAGCGGTGCGTCTCCGCTACGGATTCGGGCCCGAACTCGTGACCGATTACAAAGCACTCGTTGGCGATACCAGCGATAACATTCCGGGCGTCCCCGGCGTAGGCGATAAGACCGCCACCCTTTTGATCCAGCAGTTCGGCCCGATCGAAGAGATTATTCAGCGCATGGATGAGGTTCCGGAGAAGTTCCGGAAAAAGTTGGTCGGTCAGGAAGACCAGATGGTTCAGAGCAAGTGGCTCGCTACGATAAACCGCGAGGTTCCGCTGGAATACGATTTTGCGCCGTACTGTCTCTCGCCTGACCAAGTGGTGGAAGCGCGTTCGATGATGGTGAACCTCGAATTCCGAGGCCCGGCCAGGCGATTCGACCTCGTAATGGCTCCCTACATCGAAGGAGGAGAGGCGACGGCGAAGGTCGAAGTCGTCAACCTGGATTACCAGCTTGCGCCCGATCCGCTTTCGTTTGAGGAAGCCGTGCGTTGGATCGGTGAAGATCGTTACTCCGTGGTATTCGAAAAAGCCTCCGGTCAAGTTTCGCTGCTCGACGAACAGCCCGAGGAGGTCGCCTTTCTGGCCCGCGGGACCGATGTTCGGCAAGTATCGCGAGAAATCGCGGAAGCGTTGTTCCGTCAGAATCCTGCCCAAGCAATCGGGCACGATGTGAAATCGCTCTACCGGGGACACCGAGATCTTGCGGCTCCGGGGTTCGATGCTTCGATTGCAGGTTACGTTTTGCAAACCGGGCGGACAAACTACGACCTCGGCGATTTGGCGCAAGGTTATCTCGACCTAGAATCCCCGCCGGTCGATGGTGCGGGCCGCGCCGCCGCGCTCTATTTACTGGAATCGGTCATGCGCGAACGGATCGAACGGGAGCAGCAAACCCGGATCCTCGATGAGATTGAACTGCCCCTTATCCCGATTCTTGCGGATATGGAAGATCACGGCATTCGCCTTGATCCAAGTAGCCTCAAAGAGCTCAGCCGCGAGCTGGAAATCGAAATGGCCGCCAGCCAAGCCCGGGCTTGGAATCTCGCGGGTACGGAATTCAACCTGCTTTCTCCCAAGCAGGTCGGGGACGTTCTGTTCGGCCACATGGGGATTGCCGGCGGTAAGAAAACTAAAACCGGATATTCGACGAGTGCCGACATCTTGCAAGAGTTAGAAGCGGAGCATGAAATCGCCAGCGCGATTCTCCAGTATCGGGAACTTGCCAAGCTCAAAGGAACATACGCGGATGCGTTACCCAAAATGTGCGGGCCCGATGGGCGGATTCACACGAGTTTCAACCAAACGGTTGCCGCAACTGGACGCCTGAGCTCGAACGATCCGAACCTGCAGAATATTCCGAACCGCACGCCACTGGGTCGGAAGATTCGTAAAGCCTTTGTGGCCGAAGAAGGCTTTCTCCTTGGCTCTTACGATTATTCCCAGATCGAACTGCGGATTCTCGCCCATATGTGTCGCGACGAAGCTCTCGTCGATGCTTTCACCCAGCGGGTCGATGTTCATACGGTCACGGCCTCGCTCATGTACGACATCTCAACCGATAGCGTAACCAAAGAACAACGAAACTACGCCAAGCTCCTCAATTACGCGGTTCTTTACGGGGTCACCGGATTCGGTCTCGCCGCTCAGCTGGGGCGCGGATTCAATGTCGAAGCCGCAAATGCCCTCATCAAACAGTACAACGAACGATTCCCCAAAGTAAAAGCATTTACGGAAGGCATGGTCGACGAAGCCCGGGCCAAGGGATATACCGTCACCCTTTGCGGACGCCGGCGCTACTTCCCCGACATTCATGCCGGTAATCGCAACACGCGGGCCTACGCAGAACGTCAGGCCATGAACGCGCCCATCCAAGGAACCGCCGCCGACATGATCAAAATCGCAATGATTGATGTCTGGCGCGATATGCGCAGTTCCCACTCGCGCATGCTTTTGCAGGTTCACGACGAACTCGTGTTTGAATGCGCACCGGACTTTATCGAATCACGCGACCTGATCCGCGAAAAAATGGAAGGCGCGATCGAACTTTCGGTGCCCGTCGAAGTGGATTTCAAGTTCGGCCACAACTGGCTCGAAATGACCCCCGACGGGCTTTGATGTTGAGTTAGTTACCCTTGGCCGGATAGATGTGGATGCCGGTGAGGGTGGCTTTTTCTTTGCCGCGATTCACGATCCGCACGTAGCGAGCAGAACGTGCCGGTGCAGCAATCGGCAAGAATAACCCCTTTCCGTAGGTGTTTAAAATCGTATTGCCATCATTGACGCTGGCCCAGCGTGAAGCAGATTCCGCGGTTTGCGAAGTGCCGTAGAAGAGAATATCAAACTGATCAAGCGAACCCCCTCCGACATGGATCTCGACAAGACCGATCGTGCGGTCTCGTGCAAGATCAATTTCGACCCACTGCGAAGGGAAGAGGTCAACTGCGGTCTCAACATTCCCATCCACCAGGGGGGTGAGCTCCGCCGGGTACCGTCCGCTGGAGTCGGCCACGACTTTGTTTGCGGCAAGGTCTTGGGTGCGATCCGCCCCTTTTGTGGCAATCGGGAACCGGAGTTCTACGCTCATGAGACCGCGATTCCCGCGGACAAACCAGTCGAGGGCTTGATAGGCGGGAAGCCAAGCCGAAGCGGAATCCAAGCCGTTTGTGGCTTCGATGCGTAGCCAGGCATTTTGCGGCATCCGGGTAATTTCGGTAAACAGGGGTTCGGGTAATTGGCTCGGTCCAAAGTACACCATCCCGGTTCCGCCGGTGTCGCCGACGGCAATGGGTTGGCTCGATCCTGGTTTGAAAATTCCGATTGCGGTTTTATCAAGCAGGTTGCCCGTCAAGCCGACCGCGCGGATGAGCAAACCCTGCTCCATAATGTCCCAGGGAAACTGGCGAGCATCGCCGCGCTTTCCGATGTTGCGATTGATTGCAAACGCTTCTTGTCGACTGATCAGTCCATTAGCAAACAGCGGTACCGAACTTGTGTCGGAAGCAAAACCGAACAGGGGGAGTTCCAACCCCGGAATGCGCAACCCATCATCTCGCGTATCGGGGAACCAGCCGAGCGCATGGCGTCGATTGTCCCACGGCACTTCGACTCCCTCCGGCGGAGTCACAACGGCCGGATCGATGGAAACAAGGGAGCGAGCAAGTAGAAACTCCAAATCGATTGCGGACGGTTTGCCCAGTCCGCTCAAATCCACGCGGATATCGGCCTCTGAAACATCCGCCACCAGGTTGAGCCGCTCATGGATTCCATCAGGATTGCCGATGAATCGGCTATGGGGGAGAACGTAGTGGTTAAATTTCTCCACCGTGTGGCGGAACAGAATCATCGGCTCGCGGAACGGACTAATTTCGCGAATCTGCTCGAGCGTCGACGCATCGGCTTCGAATGCGACCTTGAGCCCCCCGGAATAAGCTCGAATCGAATTATTGCCGGGGTTGATATCACCATCTTGGACAATCAACGCGCTTGCGGTAAAGCGGCGCGGATCGGTTGGTTCTTCCCGGTAAGTAGCCGGAAGTCTGACCGTTGCGGTTTGTCCCGCGGCGATTGAGCTAGGCAAATCGATGCTGGTTCGCGTTCCGGCGGGGTCAGTCCATTCGACCCGTCCGCCGCTTGCTTCGGCCGCACCGATGTTTTTGATTAAGAGCGTGTATTCGCCCGGGTTTCCATTTTTTGCCCCGCTGGGCGGAGTTAATGAAAGGGCGATGAGATCGCTCCCCACCGGTTCAGATTCTGGCTGAGCAAAAGTGATGTTGAGTTGAGGTCGTTCGGCGGTGAATTCCCCACTAAAGAACGCCACATCTGCGGGTGATTCAATGCGGAGTCCGTGATTTTGGTCGGGCCGATCGATCATCGCCTGAACCGCAGGTCCTAGCCCGGTGATCTTGAGGTTTCGACCTTCGGCAACGGCATCGATTCCTTCCAGTGCAGTGGCATCGCTTGCGCCCGCGGCACCGTCGGTCTGCCACGAAACTCCTCCCGGCCCTTGGATCGCATGTTTCCAGGTCGCCCCGCCCCACGGAGTCACGCTCGGATCGGGTCGATCAAACCGCAGGGACCGTCCGCCTCCTTCTCCCCAAGGATTCTTAAGCATGGAAACCGAGAGTCCGAGGTTCGCGGCGGGTCGGGAAAATACGAGCACGAGTTCCGCGGATTCCACGCGTCGACCGTCGAGCCCTGCCCATCGGGTCTGAGGAAAATTGATAAGAATCGCTTTGCCAGGACCCAGCACAAGCGATGGCTCGCGCCCGAAGTTTTCGTTGGCACGGGCGGAGTCGATAAATGTATCGTTGACCGGATTGAGCCAATATCGCTCCGGCAGGTCGTAGCCAGATCCAGCAGATTGGGCTGTCCCCAGCAAAACGGCGAGCAGAAGCATCATACGATTGTATCCGACGCTTGGAAAGTCGTTCTGTTATCGCCCCGGGGCTAGCGGACGGAAAACAGCACCGAGGTTAGGAAGTAATTCGCCACATAGATGAGCACCATCGTGATCACTACAGTCCGAGTAGTGGCGTGGCCCACCCCGACCGCCCCGCCCGAAGTTCGCATTCCTTGTTGACATGCCACCAACGCCACGATGAGTGCAAACACCACCGTTTTAATCATGGCGGCATTGATATCACGAAGGGTCAAGAACTGCTCGATCGATTTGGCGAACGCGCCGTGCGGGATTCCGGTGGTCCACACGGCTACCGAATAGCCGCCGAAGATCCCGGTGTAGATTCCGACCATGCCGAGAATGGGAAGCATGCACACCGCGGCGACCACGCGGGGAATCACGAGATAGTTGATCGGAGAGACTCGAAGCGCGCGTAACGCATCAATCTGTTCGGTAACCGCCATAGTTCCGATCTGAGCGGCCATAGCCGATCCGCACCGCGCAGCCACCATGATTCCGGCAAGCACCGGCGCGATTTCGCGGCTGATGCTCAGAGCAACCGCGCCGCCCGCCAGACTTCCGGCCCCGTATTGCTGAAGAATTTCTGCGGAATACAGAGCAATAACCGCTCCCGAACTAAACGTGGTCAGGGCGACAATCGGCACCGAGGCCACGCCGATGAAGGCCATCTGGTTGAGTGTCTCGCGCCATTCGATCGGGCGGACAAACAGCCGAGAAAGAGCCTGCCAAAGCAGAATCGTGATCTCTCCAATAAAAGTGAGACTATTAAACACCCAGATAAACGGGGGCTGCTCGACCCAGGCAGATAAGTTGGAACTCGAGGCCCGAGCGGCCATGCGGGGAATGTTACCGCAACGCTCCGGATATATACTTGGATTGACAATGGCGCGTTCTTCTCAAACCACGGCATGGGTGGCTTGGATTACCCTCATTGCCTCGGTCATTTTGTTTTGGGGAGTGCCCTTAATCGAAGGGCCGCACGAGCTAGTGGTCCGATCTGTTAACGCACAATGAGCATCTATCCCGCGCTTCGCTCGGCTCTTTTTGCCCTGCCGCCCGAATCGGCTCACCGGGTGGTCATGAAGGCGATCCGTTTGGGGCTTATTCGCAGTGGCGGAATAGACCAACCAGTCAACGTGTTCGGAATCCAGTTCCCTAATCCAGTCGGTCTCGCCGCGGGGTTCGATAAAAGCGCAGAGGCGGTGAGTCGATGGCAAAACCTTGGTTTTGGGTTTGCCGAGATCGGAACGGTCACGCGCCATCCTCAACCGGGCAACGATCCGCCACGGCTTTGGCGGATCGTTCCGGAACGTGCACTTGTCAACCGAATGGGCTTTAACAACGCAGGGGCCGATGTCGTCGCCGAGCGGCTAAGCGGGGTCGAGAGTCGAATTCCGCTGGGCGTCAATCTCGGCAAAAGCAAGATTACGGAACTGGCCGAAGCCCCTTCGGACTACGCATATTCGTTTAGTCGATTGCGCGACTTGGCCTCGTATTTTGTGGTGAACGTAAGTTCGCCCAACACGCCTGGCTTGCGCACGCTCCAAGACGCCGATTCTCTAGCTCGGATTTTAGGCGCCATCCGCGACATCGACGACGCGGTTCCGCTACTCGTAAAAGTCGCCCCCGACCTCGAAGACTCCCAACTCGACGAGGTGGTGGAAACGGCGGTGAGTTTTGGACTGACCGGTATAGTTGCGACCAATACAACAATTGATCGGTCCATGCTCCGAACCGATCCGAACCTGCCTGGAGGATTGAGCGGGGCTCCGTTACGCGAAAAGGCCGCCTCCGTTCGCCGGAAACTACGCGACCGCATGCCGCCTAAAATGACACTGATCGGTTCAGGCGGAATCATGTCAGTTCAAGATGCGCTCGTGGCGATGGAAGAAGGATGTGACCTCCTCCAAGTGTATACCGGCTGGATCTACAACGGACCCACATTTCCACGCGAGATTGTCGCTGCTCTCCATGCAAAATCCAGCCTGAAAGGTAACGTCTAAACGGTTATGGTTCTTCTCGCCGCGATCGCCCTTTCTGCCGCTGCATCGTCGGTCCAAAATCCGCCTGATCCCGATAACCTGCCGATCGGTCGATCCGGTTCGGTTTCTCTGACTTCCGGGCTTACCGATACGCGAACCGGAAGATCGGTAACGGTAGACGACGTTGCCGCCGCGTGCGACAACGTATCGTTTGTGCTGGTGGGCGAACAGCACGGAACTCCGGCTCACCACCAGATGCAGGCGAGTCTGATCGAAGCTCTCATCCGCCGAGGCCGCCGCGTTTCGGTGGGGGTTGAATACTTCACCCGCGAAAACCAGATAAACGTGCATGGGCTCTCCACCCAAAGCGTGAGCGTGGCCGAGTTCGAAGAGCGGTCCGGATGGAAAACCCAGTGGGGCCATCCGTATCCGGCCTATCAGCCGCTTTGGCAAACGATTTACGACCATAAGCTTCGCGTCGTCGCTTTGAACTTACCGCGGGATTGGGTGAGGCAAGCTTCGCGACAAGGTTTTGAATCGTTCAGTCCAGAACAGCGTAAGTGGCTACCCGAACTTGATCTTACTAACGCGAATCATCGGAAGGTTTTCGAAGCGTTACTGGGCGGCCATCCGCCCGCCATGGAAGGGATTGACATCTATCGGGGTCAGGTGGCATGGGATACGGGGATGGCTCAGTCCGCCCTAGACTGGAAGCGCGAGCGCCTCGGAGCCAAGCCGATCATGATGATCTGCGCCGGAAACGGCCACGTCATGTACGATCAAGGAATCAACTACCGAATTACTCAGCTCTCCGGTTTGCCCACGAAGTCGGTGATCTGCCTTTCCGGCGATCCCCGCTCGGTAAGTCGCGGCCTTGGCGATTTTGTGTTCCTTGGTGGCTGATCTTTTGTCCACCTTGCCCATTGCAACTCTCCGCGCTGGAGTCGAACGGAGACTCCGCACCCGCCACCCATTGATTCGAAAGGGCGAAGCAAGCTGGAATTCGGTCCCCGATGGCACCCTTGTCCGGGTCATTGATTCACGCGGTCAGTTCGCCGGAATTGCCACGGTCAATAGCCGCAGCCAGATTCCGCTACGGATTATTTCGTGGGAAGATCGAGAAATAGACCGATCGTTCTTTCACCAACGGTTTCAGACATTGTTGGACGACCGCAAGTCTATGCGACTGAATTCAAATGCGTTTCGCTGGGTCTTTGCCGAAGGCGATAGCTTGCCGGGCTTGATCATTGATAACTTCGATGGTCATTTAGCCGTGCAAGTCCGCACCCTGGGTATGGATCAGTTGCGCGACCAGTGGATCGAAGCGTTGCGTCAATTTTCGGAAGTGAAGTCGCTATTCGAACGGAGCGACATGGCCGCACGAAAGTCCGAAGGGTTGCCGCCTCGGATTGAACAGGTGTTCGGCGAGACGCCCGATCGAGTCGAGATTGTAGAGGGCGACCTCAAATTTGCAGTCTCGATTCCGGGCGGGCTTAAGACCGGGCACTTCTTGGATCAACGCGAGACCCGCCGCCGGGTGGCAGAGCGCACCCGCGCCGGAGATCGGGTGCTCGACTGCTTTTGCTTCACCGGAGGTTTTAGTCTGGCCGCTGCATCTCGGGGCGCACAATCGGTGGGGATTGATCTGAGCGAGGGAGCAATCGAATTGGCCCGCGTGAATGCCCGGGCCATGAATCTTGAAGCCGAATTTCGGATCGGCAATGTATTCGAAGTGCTGGAATCAGACGATTTACCGGGACCGTTCGATCTTGTGGTGCTTGATCCGCCCGGCATTGGCAAAACGCGCAATACCAAGAACAGTTTGCGCGGCGCGATTTGGAAGCTGACGAAAGGTGCAATTCCTCGCGTTCGGGTGGGAGGCACGCTCATCGTTTGTGTGTGCACGCATCAGGTTTCGGCGGAAGAAACATTGGCCACGGTTGCCGATGCGGCAGACGAAATCGGGGCCGGATTATCTCTTTTTGAAACGACGTTTCAAGATCGGGATCATCCGGCCCCGCTCGGCATTCCGGAGGCACTTTATCTCAAATGCCTCTGGTTCCGCCGCGTTTGGTGAGGGCTATTCTTTTTCAGTCGCGATTTTCGGCGCGGTGATGTGATCTTTGGCGTTGGGCGCATACTTGGCCGGATCTTCGCGCATTTTTGCGACGCAGCCCGGGCAACAAGTGTAGTAGCGCACGCCTTGGAAGTCGACAAAGCTTGCCGCATCGCCGTAGGCATCAATCACTTCGCTGGCCACGGCGCAGTACAGAGCTTCTTTTTTGGGCATAGCACCGTACTTGGCGGGATCCTTATCGAAGGCTTCTTTATTCTTTTTGCTAGAAAAATGGAAGCGGATTCCTTTATAGTCGCTGGTTTCCGGAATGATGGCCGGTGCCTTCAACCGATTGCCGCTCACCGGATCGAACAGGAAGTCACCCGCAGTTTTGCCATCTTTGGCCCGGGCTTCGACGAACTTAGTTGGTTCTTTGGAAAATTGGACATCGCAGCCGGGGCAGCAGAACCAGTAGCGAGCTCCGTTGTAATCCATGTACGAGCCTTCGAGGTCGGCCGCTTCTCCGCCAACGGGACAGACGATCGGTTGAACCTGGGCAGGCAGAGCCGCGATAACAAATAACGCAGAGGCAAGCATGTTGTTACCGATTTTATCAGGATTTGCTAAGGGATACTGAGCAAAACGAGCGGAGCGGGCCTATAAGCCGGATTCTGTTTTTGTGTGACGATTTAACTACGCGGCCTACCCGGAGGGTCAGCGGGCCGCGTCAATCCCTCCCTATTTGGCCTTGCTTCCAGCGGGGTTTGCCAAGCCGATCCGGTCACCCGAACCGCTGGTGGGCTCTTACCCCACCGTTTCACCCTTACCCTTGCGGGCGGTTTGCTTTCTGTTGCACTTTCCGTCGGGTCGCCCCGCCCTGGCTTGCGCCAGGCACTGTGCCCTGCGAAGTCCGGACTTTCCTCCATCGCCCGCGAAGGACGACAGCCGTCACCCGGCCTGCTCCATATTCTATTTTACCGTGCAGACGTAAACGGTTCTAAGATTTTGAGTAAGCCCGCATCTGCATCTAGCCGTGCCCGAACTCCGAGCGGCAGACTCAGCATGTTTCGCATGTGGCCAAACGGGAAGTTCACCACGGCAGGAATCCCAAGCGGGACGATCCGGTCTTCCACAATTCTGCGCCACGACCAATCGCCAATTGTGGGATCGGCCTTGCTCTCGCTGCCGGTCATTTCGCCCACCACAATTCCGGCCGCAGTCTGCAATTTGCCGCAGTTAATGAGGTGCGTGAGCATCGCATCAATCCGATGGGGCGATTCATCAACATCTTCAACCAGTACGATCCGACCCGCGCAGTCGAGCTCGTAAGGGGTGCCCATGCTGTCGGTAAGCAGGCAGAGGCACCCTCCGGTCAGAATGCCTTGCGCCGTGCCGGGGACCAGGGTTTCTGCGCGGGGTGCGAATTCAACAATCGGATTTTCGCCGCGTAAAATTGCCCGCAAAGATTCGGCAACCCAGGGCTCCCGGCCGGCATTAAAGGTCAGCAACATCGGAGTATGCAATGTGACTAATCCGGCGCGATTGAGGGCAAGATGCAAAGTTGTAATATCGCTGAATCCGCAGATCGGTTTGCGCGCCGCCACAATTTGCGGAATATCTAGGTACTGCATCAAGCGAGCGCACCCGTATCCGCCCCGTGAAAAGATGATTGCATCGACCATTTGGTCAGCAATCGCCTCCATTAAATCCGATGCACGGTCTTTATCTGATCCCGCTAGATAGAAGTGCCGATCGAACACATGTTCGCCCAAGCTCACGCGATAGCCTGCTTCTTCTAGCAATCTGATTCCGCCTTCGATTCGTTCGGGTTCGATCGGGCTGGCCGGCGAAACCACGCGGATGTGCGAATCCGGCCCAAGCGGTCGAGGCAATAGCGGAAACCCGGGCATGACGTCTTTCACCATACCCAGCAGATTAAGTCGGAGCAAAAACAAGCCGGTCCTTCTCGTAAGAGAGGACCGGCTGATGGAGGTTCCCCATGCGGGGCCCCTTCAAGGCTTAGATTCGGCCTTCAGCTCGGAGTAGCGGATAGTGGCATGATTTGAACTTCTTGCCACTCCCGCACGGACACGGCTCATTGCGACCGACGCGGCTCCAATCCACGGAATCCAGATCGATCTCTTTTGGGCCTTCTTCGGTATCTAGCGCGACCATCGCCATTTCAGGTTCAGCCATGCCGTTTGATGCGGCATCTACCCCCGCTTGCGGCTGATTCATACGAATCTGGGAGAAGAAAACCATTTTCACCGCGGTATCCCGAATCTGCTTGAGAGTGTGTTGGAACAGATCGAATGTTTCCTTTTTGTATGCGACCAGCGGATCGGTTTGACCATAGCTGCGCAAACCGATGCCTTCTCGGATGTAGTCGATCATCTTCAGGTGATCCATCCAGGCGTCGTTGACCGCCCGGAGCATCACCTGTCGTTCCAGTTCTTTGAACAGTTCTTCGCCGTAGGCTTCTCGCTTTTTTTCGTACTCTTCGCTCGCGATTTCGGCAAGCTCGTTGACCATCTCTTGGCTATAGGGGAGCTCCGAAAATTCCGATGCGCTGATGTGGTCGACTAGCGGCATCATTTCGTTTAACCGCTCGTAAACTCGGTCGTGATCGAACCCGCGCTCGCCGGTTTCAGGATCGAAGGTGCGGCCCGATTCAACCGTTTCCGCGATAAATTCACTTATCCCTTTGGTGATATCTTCACGCGGACTCTTGCCGAGCAGAACCTCTCGCCGCATCGCATAGATATGTTCGCGTTGCGCGTTCAGAACGTCGTCGTACTCCAGGATGTGCTTGCGTCCTTCAAAGAAGTGGTTTTCGATCCGTTCCTGAGTTTTGAGGATCATGCCGCTGATGAACTTGGCGCGGACTTCTTCCATTTCCGGCCAGGCTTTGAGCACCGGATTTTCCATCATGTTTTTGTTGAAGATGCGCCACAGCTCATCTTCCAGGCTGACAAAGAATCGACTTTCGCCCGGATCACCTTGGCGACCGGCACGACCCCGCAGCTGGTTATCAATCCGGCGGCTTTCGTGTCGTTCAGTTCCCAAAATGAACAGACCGCCGAGCTCGCGAACCTCTTCGGCCGCAGCACGTCGTTCGGTATCGTCCAGCGGAAGCGGTGGTGCCGCGCGTTCCTTTCCGCCCCGGCGATAGCTTAGGAATGTATCGTCGTACTCGCTGATCACGCCGCCTTGCTCGGCTTCCTTTGCCCGGGCGCGAGTCACCTCGTCATCGTGCACTCTTCCGCCAAGCAGAATGTCGACTCCGCGACCGGCCATGTTGGTGGCAATTGTCACAGCCCCTTTGCGGCCAGCTTCGCTAATAATCAACGCTTCTTGCTCGTGGAACTTGGCGTTGAGAATGTTGTGCGGAACTCCGTGCTTAAGAATTTCGAGCAAAGTTTCTCGGCTGTCTTTGAGCTCGTGTTTAGCAAGGAACCAGTCCACGATCTCGTCCCCCAGCGGATCGGTGGGCAAAGAGAGCGAGCTCGTCACGTTCTTGATTGCCGACATTTTAAGTTCGGGCAATGGGGTTTTGAACAGCACTTCCGACTCTTTTTTCACGTTCTTGTTGCTTTCTGATTGGTCAAGCACGTAGTCGGTGAGGATGAGCTTCTGCAACGATTCTGCGGTCAGTCGGTCAGAAACCACTTCGGTCATTTCGATGGATCGGGTTCCGACGAGGACCGGTTGCTGCTTCGTATGGACTCGCAAGATCTCACGAGCTACGCCGCGGAATTTGGCATCCATCGTTTTGTAAACAATGTCCTCTTGGTCTTTGCGAATCATCGGCCGGTTGGTCGGAATCGCCACCACGTCAAGCCCATAAATTTTGCGGAATTCGTCTTCTTCCGTTTTTGCCGTACCGGTCATCCCCGCCAGCTTGTTGTACATGCGGAACAAGTTCTGGAACGTAATCACCGCCACGGTCTGACTCTCGCGCTGAACCGGGACGCCTTCTTTGGCTTCAATCGCCTGGTGAAGACCGTCGCTATAGCGCCGACCAAACATCATGCGACCGGTATTTTCGTCCACGATCACAACCTCGTTGTTGCGAACGACATAGTTCACGTTCTTTTCGAACAGGCCGTACGCCTTAATCGCGGCGCCTGCATGGTGGAACAGAAGTGGTTCTTCCGCAATGTTTTCGATGCCGAGTGCCTGCTCCAAAAAGTCCATACCCTCTTCGGTAAGGCTGGCGCTATGGCTCTTTTTGTCGACCGTGTAATGTTCTTCCGGCGTCATTTGCCGAACAATGGCATCGACTTTTTTGTATACGGAAACATCTTCCTGACTCGGACCGCTGATGATGTGCGGGGTTCGGGCTTCGTCAATCAGGATTGAGTCCACCTCGTCAATGAGCGCATAGTTGAGTTCGCGCATTGAAAGGTGCTCCTTTTCGAACGCCATGTTGTCGCGCAGGTAGTCGAATCCGAACTCGTGGTTGGTGCCGTAAGTGACATCCGCCAGATAAGCCTCGCGTCGACTGCACGGACGAAGATTCGAGTAACGCGGATCTTCATGCTCGTAACCCGGATCGTAGATAAACGAGCCGCCGAGTTCATCGCTATCGGCCGACTGCCCTTGAACAACACCCAGGCTTAGCCCCATCGTGTGGTAGATCGGACCCATCCAAACCGCGTCACGACGGGCGAGGTAGTCGTTCACGGTAACCAGGTGCGCCCCCTTTCCGGTTAAGGCATTGAGCACCATGGGCGCGACGGCCACAAGGGTTTTCCCCTCCCCGGTGCGCATCTCGGCAATCCGGCCTTGGTGGAGAACAATGCCCCCAACCAGCTGGACATCGAACTGACGCATGCCAAGCGTTCGACGAGAAACTTCGCGTACGCAGGCAAAGACTTCCGGAAGAATTTTTTCGAGGGATTCGCCGTTCTGGATCCGTTCACGGAATTCCGGACCACAAGCGCGGAGTTCGTCGTCGGTGAGGGCTTCAAACTCGGGTTCGAGTTTGTTGGTTTCTTCAATCGTCGGGGTAATGGCGGCCACATCCTTGGAGGAGGTGTCCATCAATTTTCGTAAAAGCTTGAGCATGGTTTTTGGTTTAAATCTGAGGGAAGTGCAGACGAGACGAGCTCAGTCTGCAAACACGATGAAACAGTTCTTAACGATTTAAACCCGGGGCCCATCACGGACCCGCGCGCCGGAAATGAATCCTTCGCACTCGCTCCCGATCTGGCCTTCGGTTCGGAGCACCCGCTGAGGCTTGTTGATTGATCGCGCGGCACTGCACTTGATCGAAACAACCGCCGGTACCACCGAACTCGGCGACTCCCCGAAACGGGAACTCACCGTGATCAACCTGAGCATGGCGTGCGGAGAAGCGGAATCGAATTGACCCGCGCCGCCGTGCGCAATGAGGATAATAAGAGCGGGAAGCCAGTTCAGCATGAACCGCGTACCAATTATAACGTTTTCGACCCCTTATAGATGCCCAACCCATAGGCCAAAGCACCGGACTTGACGCCAAAGCTCAACAATAACGGGTGCAGAGCAGATACGATATCCGTACAGTTTTGGTGACTTCGTTAACGAGAGTGTTTGCAGTGGTGATCAGCGTCCTCGGGGCGATTGCCCAGGCGGGAGCATCCAACCCCCAGAACTACGATCTTCCCGCGATTACCGCAAACCCGGCACCGACCATTGATGGCGTCCTCACCCCGGGAGAATGGCCGGAATCCGCCCGGCGCGAAGGGTTTTCCGATTCCAGCACCAACATTCCTTCCGACGAACACGCCGAGTTCTGGATCACCTACGATCAAAGCGCCATCTACTTTGCCGGCCGTGTTCGCACCGACCCCCGCCGGCTGGTGCGCGATGAATATCGGCAAAACGTAAGCCTGGGCGGAAATGATTCGTTCTTCCTCATCCTGAGCCCAACCGGACTGCCATCAAACTATAACGAGTTCGGCACTAACTCCAACGGCGCCACATTCATATCCCTCTCCGGCGGACGCGCCGCCAAAACAGAATGGCTCGGGGAAATCGAAGCCCAAGGTCGCACCACCGAAACCGGGTGGGAGTGCGAAATGCGCATCCCGTGGCAGGTCATGACTCTATCCGGATCAGGTCTGCGCGATCTGCGATTCAACGTGATCTGGTACCGCAGCAACCAACAGAACAACTACGTCTATCGCTACTTCCGCGACAACAATCTCGCCCCACGTTGGGTGGGCGTTCAGCTCCCCGCTGCCGAAACGGACCGACAGCTCCTCTTACTTCCTTACGCCTACACCGGCCTCCAAGAAGGGGCCGGACCGATCGCCGATGCTGGGCTCGATTTCAAAACCTCGTTGAATCCGCTCATCAACCTGGTCGGAACGATCAATCCCGACTTTCGGAACATCGAATCCAGCATCCTTAGCCTCGACTTTTCTTACTTTGAACGGCTTGCAAGCGAAAATCGGCCGTTCTTTCAGGAAGGCTCGCAGTATCTGCGAACCGGCTACGACAACCGTCTTTTTGCCTCGCAGCGGGTGCCGTCGTTCGATGCCGGGCTCAACGTGTACGGACAACTCTCTCCGCGCACATCGTTCGGAGCGATTACAACGCTCGACTTTGGCAATCAACGCGCGACCGCACTATCTTTTACCACCCGTCCAACCGACCGTTCCACGCTTGAGGCGGCGTTCGTTGAAAATGATCAGCCCGGACTCAGCAATCAGAGCGGAATGCTCAACTATCTTACTAACTGGGCGAACCAAAACTTTTTTTTCACCAATCAGTTCACCGATGATGAGCAGGTGGGTAGCGGATGGCGCAACAATATCGGTTGGGGATACAACGATCACCGATACTTTGGAAGTATCGAATACTTGCGGATCAGTGAAGGCTATTTTCCGCGCCTTGGGTTCGGCCCAGAGCGGAACTTTGACGGCGGCTTTGCCGTCATCGGCACGCGAGCGACCCCTCAATCGAGCGCGGTGAAGGAGTACAGCATGGAACTCACGGGCGCAAGCTTCCGAAGATTAGACGGCGAGTTCTATCGCAACTTTGTTGACTTCGACACTTACATGTCATTTAATGCCGGATTTTCCGCATCGCTTTCGCTCGAGCATTCGAATTTTGAAGGTTCCGCCGATCGCCTCTATTCGGCATCAGTCCGGTTTCCACCCGCCGATCCTTACCGAGGGGTTCGACTTTCTTACGCCCTCGGTTCGTTTTTGGACGAGGAGTATCGAGAAGCCTTTATCGGCTGGGATTATCGTCCGTTGGGTCGGGTTCAACTGAGCGGATCCACGCAGATCGTGGATTTTGGCGGCAAAGCCGAGCAACACATCCTGAGTGCCCGCTGGGACATCGGTAAACACGAATCCATCGGCGGTCGATTAGTTGCCCGTGATGGCGACGTGAACTGGTACCTCTCGTATCGACTTAGTGGCCGTCGGGGGGCGGAATACTTCCTTTTGATCGGCGATCCCAGGTCGAACGTATTCGAAAACCGGATGGTCTTAAAGGCGGTGTTCCCGCTCACCATCCGGTTTTAGAAGGGCATCAATAACCGCGTTAAGGTCCCGGCGGTGGCGGAGCGTTGGGCGGAGTCGGAGACGCAAAGTTCACCGGCGTACTGATGGTCGGGGAGACCGCCGATTTAGAATGATCCGACTTTCCTAACTGCTCAAGCTTCTCCAAAAGGTCAATCCCAAACAGCTCTTTAAACTGTTCGTTAAGTGCCATCAATCGGCGGGGATCGAAACCGCCCGAGCCGCTTCCACCAGGAGCATCGATCACGGTGAGCTTTTCGATCCGCGCCGCACTGATCGTGTCGGTGAGTTGATCGATGATCGGTTCTAGCTTTTGAAGCAGGAAGATTTCGCGGGCTTGATCCCCAGCTTCGGTCCAGCTTTTGCTGAGGTTGCGCAAGGCTTCGGCCCGAGCTTTGCCATCCTCCACGATATGGGCAACATCCGCTTTGGCACTTTGCTCCATGGCTTCGCAGTTTGCTTTGGCTGGCGCAATGACATCGGCTTCCAACTGACGCTTAATCTGCTCAACGCGGGCCCGTTGGACTTCGAGTTCGGCGCGAGCTTTGGCCACCATTTGGATGACCTGCGCTTCTTCTTCGGCAACGACGGCAGCACGTCGACTTTGGGCATCGGCGAGCGCACGCTCTGCATTTGCAGTCGCAATCGCGATTTCGGCGGTGATCTTGGCTTCGGTCTCGCGCTCGTAGTTCTCGGCGGTACGGACGTCTGAATCGGCGTGCGCGATCGCCTCGGCGATCCGCGATTTTGAAATCAGCTCGGCGTTCCGAATTCGACCGATCGAATCCAAGTAATCCACGTCATCGGTGATGTTTTGGATTTTCAGCGTATCGACAACCAGCCCGAGAGCCGTCATATCGGCTTCGACTTCGGCCACCAGGCGTTCCGAAAACAGATTTCTATCTTCGTTGAGTTGCTCCGGAGTAAGAGTAGCGAGGACGCCTCGGAGCGAACCTTCCAAGGTGGCTTTGGCAATAGCCATCACTTCAGAGCGGCTCTTACCCAGGAACCGCTCAATTGCGTTGTTGAGCATGGGCTCATGGCCGGCGATTTTAACGTTGGCGATACCGTTCACATTGACGGGGATCCCCCCTTTGGTGTAGGCGTTGCGGGCTTCCAGATCGATGATCATATTGGTCAAATCAATCCGATCAACGCGCTCGACAAATGGGCGACGCCAATCGCGCCCGCCTTTTAGGATTCGATACGGAACCGTTCGCCCAGCAATCGTGCGCTTCTTCCCGCTGAAAATGATGACTTCGTTGGGTTGGCAGATGTAAATAAGGGCACGGATGCTGAGCAGGAACAACGTAAGCAGCAGTCCGAAAAAGCCAAGTGCCGCACCAATGATCGTCGCAATCACTGCGCACCTCCTTCGGCTTCGTTCCGGCCAGAAATGGAACCTGGAATGTCGATCCCAACCGTTTGGTTTACGGCATCGAACACCGAATCCAGCATGGCCGGATACGCGGCAATGTAATTTCGGAGAGTAGAACCATCGCCTTTATCGATCACGCTGAGGCCGTCGATTCGGACCTTTTGCACTCCGTGCGTAGCCGCTTTCAGGATCGATTCAAGATTTTCAATAAGGCTGATCTGCATAGCGTTCGGCCCGGCTTCTGCCCAGGCGGCGTGCATTAGTTCCAAGGCGTGGCTCACCGCCAAACCGCGTTCACGAATGACCGCGGCCTCGCCTCGAGCCTGATATTCGCGGCGTTGGCGTTCGGCCTCGGCGGGCAAGATGGTATCCGCCGTGAGACGGATACCTTCTAGTTCTGCGCGGATGGTTTGGAGTTCGACTTCAGCGCGGGCACGTGCTTCCCGAGCAGCCGCGGTGGTGCGTTCTTCTTCCGCTTTGACTTTCGCATCTAGGTCGGCCTGAATCCGACGCAGATCGTTCTGGAGCCGGACCAGTTTGGCGTCGACGTTCGCGCGGGTCACTTTAGCCCGACTCGTGTTCTCGGCTTCGGAATTTTCCGCTTCGCGTTTGGCATCGCTTTCCGAGATTTCGGCGGCCCGCACAATGTTGGCAATCGCCTTTCGGCCGGTGGCATCGAGGTAGCCGACTTCGTCGTTGACGTGCAGAATTTTAAAGGTATCAAGGTGAAGTCCAAGCTTAACGAGGTCTTCTTCTGTTTCGGTTGCCAGCGTTTCGGCAAACGTCAGGCGGTCTTCGTTTACCTGTTCAGGCGTAAGCGTTGCGATAACCCCGCGCAAGTGACCCTCAAGAGTTTCTTTGCTTACCCGTCGGATTTCGTTGATGTCGCGGTCGAGGAACCGCTCGATGGCGTTATTGATGTATTTAGGATCGCTACTGACTTTAATGTTGGCAATTGCCTCGACATTCATCGCGATTCCCCCCGATGAGTAAGCATTCCGAACGGCGATGGGAACTTCCATCGTGTTCAGCTTCATCTTCTTTACATCTTGGAAGATCGGAAAAGATATGGCGCGTCCGCCAAAGTGAGTCTGTACCCCTTTGCCTTTTCCGGAAATCACCAAGACTTCGTTGGGGGGTGCGATCCGCAAAAACGCCCGGACGAACCAAGCGAATGCAACGATTAAAGCAAGCAGCGCGCCCGCTCCGAGGATCACTCCTCCCATGAGACCAGTTAAAGTTTCCATCTGTTTATGAGTTCAAATATTCTCCGGCGTTAGCCACCACGGCCCGGGTTCCTTCGATCGAAACCACCACCACTTCATCGCCCCGTTGAATGCTGTGCCCTTCTAAAGGAAGTGCCAGCAGATCAATCACATCATCTTTGACATGCACCCGGATTTTGCCCGGATCGGCTCCAACCGGTGCCACCAAAACCTGACCCGTGCATCCCAGAAAGTCTTGATCATTCACCGAACTGTTGAGCTGACTCTTACTGAGCCAACGGAACACCCACGCCGCACCAAGACCCGCCACCAATCCCATAGCCAAACTGCAAAAGAACCGTATCGGTTCTTGCCGAACCCCAAGCAGGGTAAGCAAAAGCCCGAATCCGCCGAATCCGCCGAACAGGTAAGTCCAAAAGCGAAGGCTTAGGAAGGGAAGCCAAAAGTCGGAAGCATGTTCAATCGTATGATCGGAATGGAAATCGCCGTGATCAACGTCCGCACTGCCGTGATCAAGGTCCATATCATGCCCCAACCCGCCAAGGGCGGCGAGCACAATAAGACCAAGACCGATAATGGCCGGCACAACGTAGAGCGCAAGCATTGCGATTGAATTCCACTACAAATACGGATCGAAGTCCCCCAGAGTTGTCCCCGATGGGGATCTAACCGCGTTTGCACCTCATTCTAGCGTAATAATCCGCTTATGATCGATACACACTGCCACCTCAACGATGCCCGCGCGTTTCCAGAGCCGGCCATGGCGATTGCCGAGGCTACCGAGGCCGGGGTGCATCGAATTGTGGTGGTCGGAACCGATACGGAATCGAGCCGCCGCGCGGTGCAGTTGGCAACTGAATTCGAAGCTGTCTTTGCAATTGTCGGATGGCACCCTACTTCGGCCGCGGCTTGGAATCCCGGCGAGCTCGATGCCATCCGCGACCTAGCCGCCCACCCGAAAGTGGTGGCCATGGGCGAGATCGGGCTGGATTATCATTGGGATACCGCCACTCCCGATCAGCAACGCCGCTGTTTGGATGCCCATCTTGACCTGGCCTTCGAACTTGAAATGCCCGTTGTGTTCCATTGTCGCGAGGCGTACGACGATCTGCTGGATATTCTTGAACCCTGCGGGGCCGGGCCCTACCTGTTGCATTGCTTTGGTGGTTCCGTGGAACAGGCCGCGCGAGCCATCGGACTGGATGCTCTGTTCGGCGTGGATGGTCCAGTAACGTATAAAAGTGCCGAAGATCTGCGAGCTACCTTGCGGTTCATCGGTCTTGATCGACTGGTGCTAGAGACCGACGCACCCTGGCTTCCGCCGGTTCCTTACCGAGGTAAACCAAACCATCCCAAGTATCTTCCGCTCATCCGCGACGGCCTTGCATCCGCGCTCGGGATGACCTCGAGAGAGGTATCGACACGGACAACCGCCACGGCAGAAAGATTCTTCGGCTTAGGATGAGGCAACGCGGGTCCTTTCGGACTCGACGTTTCGATCCCGGCCCGAAGAGCTAGTGGGGCGTATCTTTGGAAAATCCGTCCGGAACTTGGGCGATTGCCTGCTGAATCTCGCCCGCCGTTACCCACCGAATGCCAGTTCGATTGAGTTCGCACACCACCGGCATATGACGCCGAATTCCGCCGGTTGCCGAATCCATATCCGCCGCGAGTTCAAGCATCATCAAGCCATCCGTCAGAACTTCAGATTGCGGACGAGACGACCACATCCCACGAGTTCGGGCTATGTATTCGAAAACGCCGCGAATTCGTTCGGAGCCACTGCCCGCCGCGGCATAGTCGGCACCCATAAACCGGGCACCCGCTGTATCGAAAAACCAAACTCCGAACTCGTCCCGCCGTTTATCATAGGTTGCCGCAATCGGCAAAAAAACGCCGCCCTGGCGGGCGACTTCCATGTTATTGGCCAGCGACCGACTGATCTCCATGAGCTTGCCTTCGGTGGAAATTTCAAACAGATTCAGCCGCTCGTAGTACTTGAACATGTGCTTAAGGTAGCGACATACTTCCAGCGACCGCGCGTACGCACCGCTGATTGCGACCACGGTTTGATCGTCGAGCACCTCGATTTTTTCTGCCCCTTCATACATGATAAGGTTGCCCATGGTGGCACGCCGATCGGCGATAATAATAACCCCCTCGTCATAGCGGATCGCCATCACCGTGGTGCCGTGGACGGCATCATCGGTGCTGGCCGCGGGCTCAAACCCCACCAGTTCGGAAAACTCGCGTGGCTCTCTGATCACTGGCCCGACCGCTGACGATACTTTTTAGCTTGGTCAGGATCGACGTTGCGCATCCGACGCAAAAGCTCATCCGGGGCCGAGGGCTTTTTCAGATCGGGTTTCGACGGACCGCCCTCGTCGCCGAGCTTGCGTTCCGGCTCCGCTTCGCGAGGTCGAGTGGTTCTATCGGCTTTGATCATGGTTATGGGGCGAGCAGTTTAACAAGCTGCTCTACTGATTCTACGCTTTGGCGCGGATCATCGTATCGACGGTCGGGAGGAAGGCCAACCGGGTCCCAGTTACGAAACTTGATGACGCCCCACGCCATAGTTTCGATTTCCTCACGGAACCGTTCGACCGCTAAACCTCGAATCTGTGCGCGGGAGGCACGCGGAGGTTTATTGGCATCGATGTCCAAGTCGGGCAGGTTTAAAACCCCGGTAGCTCCCAATCCTCGATACAGGCCATCCTCGTCATCCAATAGGTGGTACGCCAGATCAAGCGACTGCATGGTCGTTTGATCCCAACGTCCTTCGCTTTCGGCAAACTGATCAAGAAGCCAACGCTTGGCCGCCCAATCCACAGAGGGCCAGAACGCATCAAAGTTCGATTCCCGCGCTGCGAGCAAGGCAATCGATTCTTCCGCAACCGCTCGTAGTTCTTTTGCCGGGTCGGGGAGTGCAAGATAGGCTTCCGCGTACGATTCCAGAACCTGCCGGGGGGTTGTCCAAGAAGCACCTTCCAGCTCAATTCGACCTTCGCCCATCGCATCACGACTCACCAGTTGAAAACTTCGTACGGGATCGGGGATTCGCCAGACGGGAACTCGGTCTTGCCGAATCAGTTCCAAAGCGATCTGCACCAACCCAACTTTGCGAATGGTGCAACCCGGGTGCATGTTCGAATCTCCACAGATCACATGGACTCGACGCCACCGATCGCGCCCGCCGTGGGGTTCATCGCGAGTGTTGAACACCGGGCGACGGGCCAAAGTTTCGACATTCATCGGCTCGACTAAAAAGTCTGCCCGCTGCGAAAGCTGGAATTTCACCGGCCCTTTTGATTCGCTACCCACCTTGCCCGCGCCGGTGAGAACCGATCGAGCCACCAGAATGGGCATGAGCCCCTCGACAAGTCTGGCAAAGGGGATGTCACGGGGAAACAGGAAGCTCTCGTGCGTGCCAAACGAGGCACCTTTGAAGTCAGAATTGTTCTTGTAAATCCGAACCGTCCGCCCGGTGTGTTCAGCAAAGCTGGCGGCAGCAAGTACCACAATGTCTTCGCCAAAACGGTCATGAGCGACGAGTTCGCGCAGGGTCCAGCATTCGGGAGTCGCGTATTCGGGATGTCCGTGGTCGTTGTAGAACCGGGCTCCGTTGGACAGCACATGGTCGGCACGTTCATCGGCTGCGTAGCCTGAAGGCGATCGATTCAGGTCAAATTGGGCATCGACCGGATCGTGGGTAAGGGTTTCGACCTCAAAACCCCGCATATCTCGACGAGGATGTTCTCGCGAGTAGTCCCATCCTTGAAATGCAACTCCCGGAAAAGAGTTGACCAGCGCAACAGAGTCGTCGCGCTGGTCTGTAACACCACGGCCTTCCACCGTGAACCCGTACTCCGTATCGATTCCGGCGAGAACGGGTCCGAGTTCCAACTATCTTTGGAAGACGATAAACACGCCCGAGGTTCCGATTCCAGTCGGCGAGCCCGAGATGGTGAAGTCACCATTGTGGACTCGTCCGCCCGCGAAGTTGAATCCTTCGAGTGTCCCCGTCACTTGGCCGGTTCGGCTTGCTCGATCGACGTTCACCTGGTTAATCGGCCACAGGGTGAGGGTGCCGTTTCCGGCTCCTTCGTTAAGGGTGGCTTCACCAAAGTAGAGACCGGTTACGCCCGAGCCGGACCAGTTGAACGCTACCGCCATCGCCGGCTGACCTTCCCGAGTGGTGGGGAAGATGATGACGTTGGAGGGATTGAGGTTACTGACGTAGTCGGTGAACGGCTTCCAAGTACCTTGCAGTGCCGCGATGGGCACGATGGTGGGCGGAATCACCGTCGGATCGGGTTCAAGCACCGTGTAGGTGCCGGGGAATCCCGTGCCCGTCGGATCGCCCGGAGGGGCAGACGTAGCGGGCCGAATCACACCCGATTCAATAAAGTTGGGGCTAAACAGATCGAAGCTTCCTACGTTATTGAATCCGGAAGAGATCGCATAACCATCACCCGTCAGCAAGAACCGATCGGCTTGGCCACCGCTTGCCATGGATGGGCGATCGGCAATGTTGCTGATATCGAACGCGACCATATCGGAGAGTGAGCCCTGGATATAGCCATTCACATCGATGCCGTTATCAAAATTGAATTCGTTACGATTGAACACCGGCGGAATATCGATTCCCCCACCCGAATGGCTGAGAGCCGCATTGTTCAGGTAGACCTGAAGGGTCACTTGACGACCGCTCACAACCGGAAGCCGTACCGGGATATCGTTGATTGGGAACACGCCCTTGTAGATCTCCAGTAGCGAACCGCTTGGTTGCTCTTCGTACATGTTCCACACATCAAAGCCAAGCGTGGTGTACACCTTGGTATCGTTGGCCGGCGGAATATAGGTGAAGTTGTACTTGTGAATGGTGTAGCCATCCAGCTGCAAAACCAAACCATCGGTCGAGCCGGTAAACGAGGTCGGAATTTGATCCAAGACCCCAAGGTTATATCGAATGTTGTTGATGCGGGCTGATTGTGAGCCCGGCACCCTTCGGCCCTGACCGGTCAAAAAGACCGTTCGAACGTCAGATTCTGGTCCGGAGAAACTCAACGTGGGAACGTTGCGAATCCCTGTTGTCCCGGTTGTACCGGTTGTCCCTGTCGTCCCCGTCGTCCCCGTCGTTCCGTTATCGAAGCCAGAGCCGCCGGAACACCCGACAACAACGCTCCCGGCAATTAGTAAAAGCCACCACTTCCTCAACACAAACTCCTGCATTCCGTGTCCCGCGATTTCATCCGGGTTCCCAGGCATGGCGAGTACCGCCAAGGCATGCGTTCCCTTAGTTCCGCGCTAGCGTACACCAAAGGACGGGCATTTTTCTCGCCTTCGTTCAGTATTTCGTGATATCTCGCGAGATTAATCGTCGCAAAGTGCCGAAGCCTGGCTCATTGCTTGACTCATTCGGGCGGCAATCTTAGACATCGCCGCATCGTTTAAACCAAGTTGAGCAATGGCCCCCGTCGGCATGGGTACTCCGGAATTCGGCAGACCCATAGTGCAGCCAATACTGTGCGCGATCGCACTACAAAGTGCAACCGTCACCGTAAGCGAACTGTCATCTGCCCCTCGACCGGCGAGCGCGGCGTATCCCATATATTCCGGAAACGTGGAAGCCGCTAAAAAGTACGCGCCCGCCTGACCGTGGTCGTACCCGAACTCATCGCGTTCGACTTCAACCAAGCTGCGACCACCACCGAGCGTCACCATCCAGTTTTGATAGCTGCACGGGTTACTTTTTACCAAAACAGGGAGGCCGATCATATGGTAAAGACCCGCCGCATAAAATGGACGGCGCGGTTGTTCAATGTGCTCAGCAATGACTTCGCACCCGGCGGCAGTCGCTAAGGCGTGCTGCATAAATCCCGCTACCGAGATCGGGGTGTTGGCCAGCATCCGACGCGCCATACAGTAAAGTCCGGCGGTAATCGAAGCCCGAAAGCTTCGCTCCTGACCCAGTCGATTAAACGCGTCGCGGATATCCGAGCCCGCTTCCACTGGATCGCCAAATGCGCCCCGGGCAAGACCCAAGCGCACCACTGATTCAAGATCGCGGTTCGGCATCACCATGCGACCTAGCATCACCACCGGCATCTCATCTTTAATGAGCATGGTGCTGAGCTTGCCTACCATCGCGAACACCGCGCGATCGTTAAGCGCGTTGAACACAACATTCCGAATATTCTTATCGCTATCAAAAATAACCGCCTGGAGCGGCATAGTGCTGACCTACCCCCCAATTGTTGGCCAAACTCAGCCCGCGGCTTAGCCCTTGCGCCATAAGCCAACAAGAATGCCGTAGGTAGACTTACCAGCACATGAAACATCTTGGATTGCTCGATTTGAACGAAGCGGTCCAGTACCCGGGCAAGAAGCTCGTTTTTTCGATTGAAACGGAACTCCCGCAAGAAGAGGATTTGGACCTTATCGAACCCTTGGTCGGGTCGATCGAAGCCGTTAGCACCGGAAACGCCCTGCTCCTAAAAGGGCACTTCAAAACCCGCTGCGTTCTGGAATGCGCGCGTTGTAGCGAACCCCTCGAACAAGATATCGAATTCTCCATGGAAGACGATTTCCTGGTCGAGGGGATCCCCAGTAGCTACGCATCCGATGGGTACGCCGAGGTGGTGTTCGAAGAGCCGCTTCCCCTATTTAAAGGCAATCAGCTTGATGTCGATATCTATGCCCGACAAGGGCTTATCATCAACACCCCAAATCAACCCCTCTGTGCATTCGGTTGGGATGGACCGTGCCCCAACGCAAAGTTTCATACCCAAAAGCCCGAATCCGGACACCCTGCGATGCGGCTCTTAGAGCAGTTTCGTCACGAGGAAAACGAGTGAGAATCGCGATCGATGCGATGGGCGGCGACCACGCGCCGGAAGTTGTGGTGCAAGGATCGCTCGAAGCCGCGCCCAAAATCAAAGGTGATCTGCTACTGGTTGGCGATAAAGCACGGATCGAACCGCTGTTGCCGCCCCAAGTTCCTAGAAATATCCAGGTGATCCATGCCACCCAGTCCATCGGCATGGATGAAACCCCCACCAAGGCCCTGCGCGAAAAAAAAGATTCTAGCCTCGCCGTTGCCGCCCGATTGGTTAAAGATGGCGAGGCTCAAGGAATGTTTAGCGCAGGGAACACCGGTGCCGCGACCGCCGCCGCCCTCCTCAGCTGGCGCCAAATTACTGGAATCCATCGACCCGCGATCGCTTCCACCCTTCCGACTGAACATGGCCGCGTTATCCTGCTCGATGCCGGCGCATCTCCCGATGTTGACCCTATCCATATGGTGGAATTTGCCATTATGGGTCGCGCTTACTGCGAACTGTCGATGGACGAAAAAGACCCCAAAGTCCACCTGCTCAATATCGGCGAAGAACCCGGTAAAGGCAACGCCTTTGCCAAAGAAGCGTTTAACCTGCTCAGCGAACACCGTTGGTTTGCGGGCAACATCGAAGGCAAAGACATGTTTCGAAAGCCGTGCGATGTTGTGGTCTGCGACGCCTTTGTCGGCAACATTTTGCTTAAAGCGTGCGAAGGGGTCGCCGAATTCATCATGGATGAAATCAAAGCGGCCGTTCCTCAAGGACCGGCTCGCATGCTTTTTGCCCCCCTCAAACGTGCGCTCCAACCCCTACGCAACCGGATGGACTACGCCGAATACGGGGGCTCACCGCTCTTAGGACTCAACGGCGTTTGTATCATCGGCCACGGACGTAGCAACGTCAAAGCCGTGCGGAACGCTGTCCTTGATGCCGCCAAGTGCATCCAGGGCGATATGGTGGGCTCAATCCATAAAAGGGTGGAAACTCAACTGATTAAGGTGGCGAAATAATGAGATCTGTAGTCGTGGGCACCGGACACGGACTGCCAAGCCGCAAACTAACCAACCACGACCTGGAAAAGATGGTCGATACCAGCGATGCCTGGATTGTCCAGCGCACCGGAATTCGCGAGCGGTTGATCTGTACCGACGACGAAGCAGCCAGCGATCTCGCCATCGCCGCAGCTCAGCAAGCCCTCGAACGCTCCGGCATAGATCCGGAAACTATCGACCAAGTTGTGGTCGCAACCGTCAGCGCAGATTACAGCTTTCCCTCGTGCGCGGTTCTCGTTCAAGATCAGATCGGAGCCAAAAATGCCGCTGCGTTTGATGTCGGTGCCGCCTGCGCCGGTTTCATCTACGCGCTGGCGGTGGCCGATGCCATGATTCTGGCTGACCATGCCAAGACCATCCTTGTAGTGGGAGTGGACACTCTTAGTAAGTTCACCGATTGGACGGACCGGGCGACCTGCGTTCTCTTTGGGGATGCTGCCGGAGCCGTCATTCTGAAAGCGACCGAAAACACAGAGCGGGGAATTCTTGCGACCGTCACATTCAGCGACGGAGCGGGAGCCCCGCACATCAAAATGGAAGCCGGCGGATCACGATTCCCGCCCGCAAGCGAGGCCATCGCGGGAATCTCCAACAAGATCTACATGAATGGCAACGAGACCTACAAATTTGCGGTCAAAGCACTCGGAGACGCTTGTCATAAGGTTATACAGAAAGCTAACCTTACGGTGGACGATGTTGATCTTTTCGTTCCGCACCAGGCGAACGTAAGGATTATCGATGCCGCCGCCGAACGAATTGGTCTGCCCAAAGAGAAAATTTATCTCAACATCGAAAAGTACGGCAACACTTCCGCCGGATCGATTCCACTGGGATTGTACGAAGCCGAACTTCAAGGACTCTTGAAGCCCGGCGCCATCGTGCTCACCGTTGGATTCGGCGCCGGATTAGTATGGGGCGCCAATTTGATCCGTTGGTGATCTAGCCCGTGCGTCGCAATCGGCTGCTCAGCAACTTGGTGCGGTCGCGATACTTGTTCACCGTTCGGCGAGCCACGGGTACGCCTTTTTCGGCAAGGATCTTGGCGATGCGTTCGTCACTCAGCGGACTCGCCGGATTTTCTGTCAGCAGAATCTCTTCGATCATTTTTTGCACACGCAATGCCGGCTTAAAGAACACCTCAAACGAAATGACATCTCCGTTTACTATCTGCACAAACTTGCCGGCCGTCGCGCGGCTCACCGTGCTTTCGTGAACCCCTAAATCACGCGCGACTTGACTCCGGGTTAGGGGAGTGAGGAACCGAAACTCGCCGGTGCGGACAAATCCCGCTTGGCTTTCCACGAGATACTTCCCGATCCGCGCCAGTTGGACGCGCCGCTGACCGAGCGCATCTAGGAACCGGTGGGCTCGATCGACATACTCTTCCACATGGCGCCGTTCGGCCGCGTTACCCCGACGACCGCGCACCAGTTCTCGTCTGCGCTTTTCGTAGATCGGATTCACCCGCAAGCTAATCGGCGAAGGACCGGGTATTTCAATCAAAAAGCCGGACTCTTCCATCGATATCACCACATCCGGCATTGCCGAAACGCTGCGGTGTCGACGCCCCAGCCGAGGCGCAAACGATTCCCCCGGGAACGGGTTAAGACCGAGAATGACCTCAAACACCTGATCGGCAATCTCTTCAGAAATTCCGTACGTCCGACAGATCGCCCGCCGATCGCGAGCCACCAGTTCATCCCAGTTTCTCCTGAGAATTACTCTTGCCAACCGATCCAGATCGGATGTTGCATCGCGGAGCTGCAAGATCAGGCAGTCGCGCAGATCGTGCGCGCCGACACCTGCCGGTTCGCACAAGCGGATCGCCTTCCAAACCGCTTCGGCCTCTTCGAGCGAGGCGCGACAATCTAGGGCGGCATCTTCCACCGTGCACTGCAGATAGCCTCGCTCGTTGATCGACCCCACAAAGTATGTTGCGAGCGGAATCTGGTCGGTTCTTAACCGAACGGTTAGCTGAGCCATCAGATTATCCCAGAGCGATTCATCGCCCGGTGCATAGTCCAGCCAGTCCGACTCCTTTGCATCGTTGGGGGTCGTTCGCACACCTTCCCGGTCTGTATCTGGACCCTTAAGCTGATCCGGCGCTAGCGATTCAAGGATGTCTTCAATTTCAAGCGGATCTTCGAACTCATCAAGACGTTCGAGCGCGGGATTCTCCAGCAGCTCAGATTCGATTGCTTGATCCAGCTCCACGCCGGAAAGCTGCAGCAACTGACTGCCCAACACGATTTTGGGATCAACCTTCAGCGTGCCGGATGTCTTAACCTTGGCGGAATGACGCAGTCCGTGTCTCATTTGCTTCCTTGCTTGAATCCATCTTTGGCTTGCAATCAGGCTCCGACAACGTAACTTCTGCGAGGTTTGCCATTGCAATCCGGCCCGCCTTGATTGAGGAAGCTTCTGTACACTGGGCATCGGAATGTTCACCGGCATTGTCCAGCGAGTTGCTCCGGTTCTTTTTCTGAATGCGTCAAGGCTCGAAATCCAGGTTCCTCCGGCCTGGGATGAACCGCTAGCCCTCGGCGAAAGTGTCGCCGTTAATGGATGTTGCCTCACCACGATCGAAGCAGAAGCGCTACGGTTCGAACTTTCAGAAGAAACTCTCTCGCTCACCACGCTTGGATTACTCAATCCCACCGATCTGGTCAATCTAGAACGCGCCATGCGTCCGATCGATCGATTCGGCGGGCATATTGTCCAAGGTCACGTTGATACGACAGCTGAAATCATCGCAATCACGGAGCGGGAAAGTTCAACTGAAGTGACTTTTCAACTATCTGGTGGAGAGTCGCGCTACCTCGCTCCCAAGGGAAGCATTGCCGTTGACGGTGTTTCCTTGACGATCGTTGAACCAGAAGGTTTGGCCTTTCGGGTGGCACTCATCCCCCATACAGTAGAGCACACCCGGTTCCGCATCGCCCGCGTGGGCGATCAGGTCAATGTCGAGTTCGATATTCTCGCCAAGCACGTGGCCCGGCTGATCGACCCCGATTAATTTTTGCGCTGAAGGCCTTCCACCAAGTCGTGATATTTTTCCTTCACGATCTTGCGTCGGACCTTCATGCTTGGAGTGAGCTCGCCATCATCTACACTAAATGCCTTAGGAACGATCACGTGTCGCCGAATCCGTTCGTAATCCGCTAATTTTTTATTGGTTTTTTCTACCTCACCCCGAATAAGAGTTTGAACATCCGGCCGCACTGCGATTGCCGAGGGCTCCGATTCTGTGATTCCTTGATCGCCGAGCCACTTGCTCACCCGCTCAAAATCGGGGACAATCAACGCCGCGCAGTGCTCCATTCCGTCGCCGAGCAGGACTGCCTCGCCAATGTACATACTTTCCTTGAGCGCATTTTCAATCGGTTGCGGTGCCACATTTTTGCCGTTGCCGAGTACCAGCAGATCCTTTTTTCGATCCGTGATCTTAATGTGCTTTCCTTCGAGCTCCCCGATATCTCCGGTGTGGAACCACCCGTCCTCGTCAATCGCTTCCCGCGTTTCGTCAGGCAGATTGTAGTAGCCCATCATCACCGATGGGCCCCGTTGCAGGATTTCACCATCTGGTGCAATGGCAATCTCCACGTTCTCGACCGGCGGCCCGACCGTATGGGGCCGATTATCATCCGGACGGTTAAGCGAGGTGGCGGCCGTGGTTTCAGTTAAGCCATATCCCTGCAGAATTGTAAAGCCCATTGCCAAAAAGAAATCGCTGACATGCTTTGGAAGCGCCGCGCCCCCGCTCACAAGGTAGCGGATGCGACCACCCGTTCGTTGACGAATCTTTTGCAGAACTATCTTATCCAACACCCCGGCAAGTGGCGCGATTCCGCCTCGAGCTCGCCGCAGGTTCTGACTTGCCGCAAGCCGAAAGAGGCGTTGCTTGACCGCCGGTTGTTTGGCCACGCCATCGAGGATTTTCGACCGCAACGAATCCAAAAAGCGCGGAACCGCCAAAAAGATCGTCGGCCGCACGTACTGCATATCGGCCGCGATCGTGGCGATCGAACTACTATATGCAATCGTTGCACCGATGCTCACGGGAAGCACATGCCCGGCATACCGTTCGAAAACGTGCGAGATCGGGAGCCAGCTCAGGAATACATCGTTTTCGTCTACCGGCAGGCTGCGTTGGATGTTCTCATTGAGGAACAAGAAGTTCCGGTGATTCAGCATCACCCCCTTGGGATTCCCCGTGGTGCCCGAAGTGTAAATTAGGGTCGCAAGCTCGTCGGAACCGATGCTCGCAATAAGCTCATGCCACTGGGCTTGGTCCAGGGTGGACTCCGATCCGTGATCCAGGTACGAACCCGGTCCATCCCAAAGGTAACACGGAATCCGCTCGACCTTTTCGATCATTTTGTCGCTGCTGCAGATCGCAATTTTGCAGCCGGCATCATCCAAAATGTACTGTGTTTGGTCGGCCGGAAGTGTGGGGTAAATCGGCACGCTCACTACTCCCAGTGATTGGCAAGCCCAGTCAACAATCGCCCAGTCGAAGGCAGTCTCGCCTATAATCGCGAGTCGATCGCCTTTGCGCACCCCCAGGGCGTGCAGTGATCGGGCCGCTTCGAACACTCGAGTCCCGAACTCGGCAAACGTGATTTCTCGGAACTCCTTGCCTTCCGGAACCATGTGGCTCACCTTGTTGGGCCAGACCCGAATCGATTCGAGCATCTGGGCGGCAAGCGACTCTTTGATCTCAATGCGGGCCATTCGTGTTCGCGCTCTATTTTGCCTTCCCCAGGCCTTGCGATGCTCGGTGTTCCCGGTTGGGGCGTCTTAAACTTACAGACGATGCTGACTTTATTGGCGATTGCCGCTTTGCAACCGGGTCCGTGGATTAAGCAGTTTGAACTCTATCCACCGGTTTCAAGCTCAGCTGCGCTTCGACAAGCCGATGTCGATGCGGGGCGGGCAAAGTCTCTCGCTAAAGTGTATCGCGGGCCCGGCGATAATCAGGCGAGCGTCGATAACGGGCTGATCCGTGTGACGATTTCTTTGGAGGAACCCCAGGCGATTCTCGCCTTCGGACCGCGGGGTCAAGAATCTGCATCGCTCCGCCACCTCGCCTCACCACAAATTGCAATCAACGGTCGAACTTTCGACCTTGGCGACCCCGAATCCGGCCTGCGAATCTTCAATGTGCAGGGCGTTCTCTACTTCAAACCGTTTGAGTATCAATCGATTGGCAAGGGCAACGTCACTTGGCCACCACGCGGAATGGGCCTTAAGATTAGTTACGCCCATCCGGAAATCCAAGGCTTTTATATCGAACGTCGACTCGAACTCCTTGATGGCGAACCCACGCTCCACCAGTCAATTGTATTGCGAAACGGCAGCCCAATGCCCTACAGCTTGCAAAGCACCGGCGCAAATAAGGAGTGGCCCCCCGCTTGGCTTGCGGGGCGCGAACTCAACCTCGTGGTGCGACCCGGCCGCGTGCTCGAACTGCCCAGCCAGTGGATCACGCTTACCAGCGCGGGCGACCCGATTCCCATGCGGAACTCCGGCTGGGCCACAATCGCGCCCTGGCGTCGATTCATCCCGTTAGCCGATCCTTCTGCCCCGCCCGCTCAGCGCACGGGTAACGAGGTCATCCTTTTCGAACCCGAAAATCCCGTCTCGTGGGGAGCGGTTGCCGCTGAAGATTCCGCACGGATCGCAGATTTTGTCGCGACTGCGCAAGAATCTGAACTCATCCCCGGAGTACAGGCGGACCTTGACCACATCCCCGCCACCGATGCCGACCGGACTGCCGGACCCGGCTCGCCCGTCTGCTGGCTAAGTCTTGCCGGGAAACATTGGCGACAAAACGCGCTGCTAAATTGGAAACGCAGTGGAATTAAATTTGTCTCCCTTCAAGGCGACCTTCCCCTTGCGTGCGACAAAACCGGACACGATCACCAGAACCCGGTGGCCGCGGAATTCGAAAACCGCGAAGCGATGCGTCAGTTTGTCATCGCAGGACTCGGGATTGGCGTGGTCATCCGTCATCCCCAAATGGCCGCCTACGGCCCCGCGCCCTAATTGTAGGGCCTACAGGAGATTGTGTTGCTTCACGCGTAAATACGCGTGCACCAGCTCGGTGGCGAGTTCTTGCGGCTCCGCTTCCACACTGTGAATCCGCTGATTCTTAAGCGTCACCTCGGCCTTGCGTCGATCTTGCAAATACCAAAGGGCGGAACTCCGATCGAACAGCTCCTGCTCGGTGAATACCGGATTCCCCAATGCTTCACGAATTTTGGGATCCGACACTCGTACCACATAAACCAGGTGGCGACGCCGAAGTTGTGCCAACGCAATCGAAAGATCGGTCGCCTGATCTTCGGTTTCGGCATCGGTGAACACCACAATCAAAGATCGCCGCTTCCAACGTGTTGCCAGAAATCCGAATGCACCCGCATAGTCGGGCTGGATCGGTTCGGCCATTGCCGAATAGATCGCTTCCAAAATCCGCGCGATTTGACCCGTTCCGCGGCGGGGCTGAATGTACCGGTGGACAATATCGTTAAAGAGCAGTAATCCCACTTGATCGCCCTCCCGTTCGGCGGCATGCATAAGCAAAAGCGCGGCGTCGAGGCAGTGATCGATCTTGCGGACTCCTTCGACTTCGCCGAGCATGTGGCGGCCGATATCGACGCAGACAACTAGACCTTGGTTGGTCTCTTGCTCGAAGTTCCGAACCACAAGCTTGCCCCGCCGGGCCGAAGCCTTCCAATCAATAACCCGAAAATCGTCATCGTTGTATTCGCGCAGCGATTCAAACTGCGTGCCGAGTCCGCGCAGCTTCGATCTGCGCAACCCCATCAAGTTCAGGTGACCGGCCTGCTTGAGTAACTCAAATTCCTGTACCGCTTTCACGTTGGGATAAACCCGAACCGGCACCTCTTCAATGATCTGGGTGTCGATCATCGCCAGACCAAGCGGGGCATAGTAACGAACAAAGAGACCCCGAAAACTCCAGTTGCCCCGGCTTTGAGGTACCACGGTATACGTTTTCTGGCCGATGCGACGCGGCCCAAGGGACATCCAAAATTCGTTCTCTCCGACCTCGCAATTCTCCGGTGCTTCATCCCGAACGCGGAACCGGATGGGTGAACCACTCAAATTTTCGATTGTTAAATGCACGGAATTCCGTACTCTCACACTCAGCACCGCATCGGTTGAGCGACTGGCCCGAATCGGGACAAATCGTTTGCCCATGGTTCCAGATGCGAAAAACGCACCGAGGACAACAATGTTGTAAAGCAGAACCAGACGCTCTGCCCCCGGAGCCACCAAGCCGAGCAAAGCAATGGGAATTCCGAGTCCGAGCAACGCCCAAAGGCGGGGGGTAGGGATCATCCGCATGGGCACGCGGTACGATCTTACTTTGTGAACGACCGATATTTGGTACTCACTCCCGAAAAGGTAGTGGTTGCGTATCGGTATGCCGGTTTTGGGGCGCGGATCGGGGCCCATCTGCTTGATCTATTTATCGTTGCGGGCACGTACTACGCCCTTTCGTGCGTACTCGGCGTATTGGCTCTTGCCGATTACGGACTGTTTGCCCTCGTTTCCGGTCTCGTCTTTGTATTCGGAATCTTCGTTTACTTCATCGTGCTCGAAGCACTCTGGCAAGGCCAGACGATCGGCAAACGCGTCGTGCGGATTCGGGTTCTCAATGTGGATGGCACCCCACTCGGATGGCGAGGCAGCTTCGTTCGGAATCTATTGCGGGCCGCTGACTTTTTGCCGCTGTTTTACGGAGTCGGATTCACCACTATGTTCCTCAACGATCGTTCGCAACGCCTCGGCGACCTCCTGGCTGGCACTATTGTTCTACAAAATATGATCACCCCGAGCGGATTTAGCCCGGCACCCCACCGAGTCGGAATCCACCCGCTCGAATATTCCGTGGGCGATCTGAGCAGCATGAATCTGGAAGAGTATCAGGCCATCAAGCGGCTCACCGATCGATTTCCCCTGCTCCCACCCGAAGAACAAGCCCGGAGCATCGCCGATATCTGGGAGCCGTTCCGACAGCGCCACGGAATTAATCCGCTCCCCAACGTTCATCCCATTTACCAAATGGAAGCTGCGGTTATGAAATTCGGGCGGCTGAAAAAGCTTGTGTAACAACGGGGGAAAAGTGGTGGATTACGAACTTTCAAAATCGATGGGTAAAACTGGCCGAGTTTTCCGGTGGGTTTTCCCCGATTTATTCCCGGGCCACCCTACTGATCTGTCTCCGTTCAACCGATCCTGCGCGGCGAGTTGTAAACCAGAGTTTTCCCGACGTTTCAAATGCTAATAACAATAATGATTTTATATAAAGAGATTTCTATTTTAAGAAGGGATGAGGATAAGTGAGCCAAATTCGGCGACTAGAGTTGAATCAGTGGCGCAACATCGAACATGCCCGACTAGAGTTTGAACCACGGTTCAATGTCCTCAGCGGACAAAACGCTCAGGGCAAAACTAGCATTCTCGAATCTATCTACCTTCTGTCCAGTAGTCGTGTTTTACGCGGAACGCGGGATATCGAAGCAATACGAGAAGGGGCCGATGGGGCAATCGTTCAGGCGGAAGTCGAACCCGGGCCTACAGAAATTGGCGTGACCCTGGCGCACGGCAAGCGGAAGCGAGCACTCATCAACCAGATGCCGCTGCCACGGGCAAGTGATCTGATCGGAAGATTGCCGAGTGTGTGCTTCTGGTCGGGCGATCTGACGCTCGCCACCGGTGATCCGGCCGGCCGGCGCTTAATGCTTGATTCTGAACTAAGCCAAATCTATCCGGCATATCTCAAGGCGTTTACAGCCTACAGCCGGGCCCTTACTCAGCGCAACGCCCTGCTTCGACAAGCGCAAGATGCTTATGTGTCGGCAGAACTTTACGAAGTGTGGGAAGCCATCCTGATCGAACAGGGACGCATGATTCGATCAGTCCGTCAGGCATGGTTGGAAGAGCTTTTGCCCTTTGCCCATGCGGCGCACCAATCCATGGCTCCCGGTGAACAATTTGGGCTCAACTATGCTCAAAAAGATGACGGTGATCTGGCTCACTTGCTCGTTCAGAATCGCGGAATCGAATCTGCCCGGGGAGCAACTTTGTACGGACCTCACCGGGATGATCTGGAATTGACCGTGGAAGGCCGCGCCATCCGCCAGTTCGGAAGTCAGGGACAGCAACGAACCGCTATCATTTCGCTAAAGCTTGCGATTCTCAAGGTGGCCCAGCAGACTTTGCGATTTCCACCCGTGCTGCTTTTGGACGATATTTTCAGCGATCTTGACGTAAACCGCCGTCGAAGATTGGTGGAGGAAGCACTCAACATTGGCGGTCAGGTGTTTGTGACATGTACCGAACCTGAACAAGCTGGGGGAATCCTAGAGTCGGACTCCAAAGTGTTCCGGGTACAGTCCGGCGAGGTGGTGGAACTGTGAGGAAGATGTCTGATATTTTGCAAAATGTGTTCGCCGATGGCGACGTTCCTCGCGCCGCGCGGGCGAACGCGGTGATGCGTCAGTGGCAAACCGCCGTGGGTGAGATTTTGGCCCAGCATTCGCAACCTGATCGGTACGACCACGGCGTGCTTTGGATCGAATCCACCGGATCGGCCTGGGCCCAAGAGATTCGGCTTCGTCAAGGCGATATCCTGGCCCGGTTGAACGAACTGGGGGGAGAACCTGATTTGTTTCAAGAAATTCGCGTGACGCATCGCGCGCGTAAACCCGATATGCTTCGGTAAATTGGCATGATGCCCTCGGGATCAGGATTGCCCGCCCGGTTGCCATGAAATTTGCCGACCGTCCGCTCGTATGGCTTGCCGCATCGTTTCTGATGGGAATTGCCACCGCGATCGGAAACTGGCCGTGGCTCGGTATTCCCGTTCTGATTCTGGCTCTGTGGGATTGGCGTCGAGCGATTGTTGCGCTCTGCGCATTCGGACTTGGGTGGTGGCATCGACCCGACATCCGGCCCGTACAATTTGCTTCCGGCGAATTCCGCGCCACTATGCAGGTGATCTCCGTACCCGAACAGACTTCGTACGGAATCCGCTGTTTGGCCGCGGTGGAATCGACCCGATACCACCTGCGCATGGATCAGGCAGAATCGGTGCAGTTTGGTGACTGGCTGCAGGTGGAAGGCGAATTCCAACCGATTTCCGAAGCCGCCGGATTTGGTAGGGGAGCCGTTGCCGAAGTCCGCACGACCGGTCCGGTCCGTACCCGTGAGGGACCCGCAATTCCGCGCTGGGGCAGCGTTATTGCTCAGTCGTTTGCGGCCTCCGCCCGAGCGAATCTTTCTCCTGAATCGGCCAGCTTGGTCGAAGCCGTTTGCTTCAATCGGGTGAGCGAACTCAGCTCCGAAGACTGGGATGCCTTTCGCCGATTCGGGGTGGTGCACCTGCTTAGCGCGAGCGGATTCCACGTTTTCGTTGTGGCCGCAATGCTACTGGCAATCGTGCGGCTGTTGCCCATCCCCCGACCTGTTCAGATCGCACTGGTGACGTTTGCGCTCGTGCTATTTGCTTGCGCCGCCGGATTGCGTCCGCCGATCGTGCGATCGGTGCTGATGAGCTTGGTGATGACAACCGCCTACCTATGGAGACGCGAACCGGATGCGCTTTCCGCCTTGGGACTGGCCGCGATTGTGACCACCGCGGCCGATCCGTTTGCTGTGGCCGATATCGGTTTTCATCTATCGATTCTGAGCACGGCCGCGCTTGCCGTGACATTTGAGCGGTATAGGCATGATTCGCGTGCCATGCGGGGCTTTAAGAGCTCGGTGGCCGCCATTGTTGCTACCTTGCCGATCACTGCGTTTGCATTCGGAGAAGTCAGCCTGTTTGGTCTACTCGGGAATCTGTTGGTATCGCCGGTGGTGGCAGCCTTGGTGATTGCCGCCCTCGTAGCCTGGTTACTTGGGATAATTGTTCCACCACTTGGTGAGGGAATATGGGCCACTGCAGAGCCACTCTGCGAACTTACGCGAACACTTAACGCTTTTGGTGCTAACCTACCGGGTTCGGCACTTTATCTGCCCGGATTCACACCTCTGCTCATGGTTGCGGGTGTGGGCTTTGCGTTTATCGCCCTTATCTATGCGTACCACCGGTTTACTTGGATCGCGGCTGCGACGCTGATCGCGGCGCTTGGTTATGAAGTCATGCTGCCGCATCCGCGTGAATTTGTGGCATTTCTCCAGGTCGGGCAGGGTGATTGCACAGTTATTCGCCGAGCGAACGCCGTCATTATGATTGATGCCGCCCCGCGAACCGATACATACAACGCCGGGATCCGAATGGTGTGGCCCAAGCTCCGCCAGATGGGCATCAACGAGATAGATGTCCTTGTCATATCTCACCCCGACTTGGACCACGCAGGCGGAATGGCGGGAATCGCTGAACGGGTTCCGATTCACCATGTGGTTGCCAGCGCGCGATTTCGCGATCACGCCCAGTTGCAAACAGAACTGTCCGCGGCAAGACTCAGTCCAAGCTGGATTTCGAGTCCGTCTCGGATCAGACCATATGGCCTTAGGTTCTATCCCGGCAGTGACCACGGTTCGGAAAACATGGGATCGCTTTTGACCGTAGTCCAGATGGGATCACAAAAGGTCGCTTTTTCCGGCGATGCTCCCGCGGAAGTGGAGCAAGCATGGATTAACCAACTGGTTGATCGGTCGACTATCCTGAAAGCGGGCCACCACGGGAGCGGAAACAGCACGTCCGACGCCTGGCTTAAGCACCACCAACCGGAGTGGGTGGTCTTTAGCAGTGGACGCAATAATAGTTACGGCCATCCGGCAAAATCCACCATCGAACGAAGCGAAGCGGCCGACGCGCAAATGTGGCGCACCGACCGTAATGGTGATCTGCTTCTGGTCCGTCAAGGGGAGAAGCTAGTCCCCGCTGGATTCGAACGCTTTGATCCGTTGCTCCACTTTTTCAATCGTTAGCCGCAGCTTTTCCGCGTTAGATCGCTCGCGCTCGACCACTTCCGCCTTGGCTCGCTCTATAAACTGCGGATTGTTCAGGCGCTTGTCCAGCCCTTCGAGTTCCTTTGCCGCTTTCTCGCGTTCTTTGCGAAGCCGATCTAGCTCGCGGGCAACATCGATACCAGAAAGGGGCAGGTAGAAATCAATTCCGCCTGATGTTGCACTTACCGCTTTTTCGACTGGGCGGCCGGCTTGCAACTGGTCGAACCACGCCTGACTGAGGATCAACGATTCGGCCTCGCCAAGATTCCCTTCGAAATAAAGCATGGGTTGCGTTCGCAGCGGCGTGAGTCCGACATCGCCGCGTAGCGCCCGGATTGATCGGACAATTTCAATCCAGGAATCGACTTCATTCCGGGCTTCGGTATTGGTCCAATCCGATAGATTTGGCCATTCCTGTTGCATGAGAAACCCGGAATCTTCGGACTTGGGCAAGGTTTCGAAGATTTCTTCGGTAATGTGAGGCAGAAATGGGTGGAGCAACACCAGCAGATTCTGCATGGTGAAATGCAAAACCCACTGAGTGCTTAACCGTGTGGTGGAATCGCTCAGTTGCTTCTTGGCATGCTCAATGTACCAATCGCACAAATCATTCCAGAAGAACTTGTACAGAGCTTGGAGTGCCGACTGCATGTCGTACGCTTCGACTGCGCTTGAGACGGCCTGTTCGGTTTCGGCAAGACCGTGGAGCAACCACCGATCAAAGACGCTGAGGTCGGTTGGGGGAGCGGGCACTGTAGCTTCGAGATTGGAGACAATGAATCGCGATGCATTCCAAAGCTTGTTACAGAAGTTGCGCGCATCTTCGGTTTTGCGTTCGCTGTACCGGATATCCTGATTGGACCCGGTTTGCGAGAGTAGCGTGTATCGAAGAGCGTCGGCACCACGCTCATTGATCACATCCATCGGATCCACACCGGTGCCGAGGCTTTTGCTCATCCGCTCACCTTTCTCATTAAGCACGGTAGCATAGATATATACATGTTTGAACGGGATACTATTGCAGAACTGTTTACTCATCATGATCATGCGCGCAACCCAGAGGTAAATGATGTCGCGAGCAGTAACAAGGGTATGCGTGGGGAAGAAACGATCAAAGTCCTCGTGGCCATCTGGCCATCCGAGGGTAGCAAATGGCCAGAGCGCACTGCTGAACCAGGTATCTAGCACATCCTCCTCTTGTTTAACGATGTCTTGGCCTGCCTTTTGTTCTGCTTCTGCCCGGGAATGTGCGGCAATTGCGGTGCCATCCGCCGTGTAATAGATAGGAATTCGGTGGCCCCACCAGAGCTGCCGAGAAACGCACCATTCCCGAATGTTGCGCATCCAATCGAGATAGACTTCCGTGTAGCGAGACGGAAAGAAGGAAATCCCACCTTCGTCCACCACTTGGATAGCTTGTTGGGCAAGGGTTTTCTGATCGATAAACCACTGTTCGCTGGCCAGGGGCTCGATGACTTCACCACTTCGCTGGCTGATCAGTAGCGCAACCGGATGGTCATCGACTCGGTCCAGCAGCCCGGCTGATTCCAGGTCGGCAACGATCTGCTTGCGAGCGGTGAGCCGCTCCATGCCTTGGTACGGTGCTCCGCCAAGTTCAGAAACGCGGCCATTTGGCTCCATCATCATAAGAACCGGAAGATTATGCCGCTGCCCGACTTCAAAGTCGTTTGCGTCGTGGCCGGGTGTGATCTTAACTGCTCCGGTTCCGAATCCGGGGTCCGGATACTCATCAGCGATCAGCGGCACCTCTCTGTTCACAAGAGGAACGCTCAGAGTTTTTCCGATTAGGCTTTGGTACCGCTTATCCTTCGGGTGAACCGCAACCGCAACGTCGGCCAGGATCGTCTCGGGCCGAGTGGTAGCCACAATGATCTCGCCGGAACCATCGGCGAATCGGTATTTCACGTGAAACAATTTGCCAAGCGTGTCTTTGCGCTCGGTCTCGATATCGCTCACCGAAGTTTGCAAAGCGGAGTCCCAGTTCACGACACGCAGGCCTTTGTATACGAGCCCTTCTTCGAATAGCCGGATAAACACGTCGGTTACGGCCTGCGCGTATTCGTGATCAAGCGTGAATCGTGTGCGTGACCAATCGAATGCGCAGCCAAGCGCCTGCATTTGAGTAAGAATCGTGCTCCCACTCTTCTCGCGCCAATTCCAGACTTCGGCAACGAACTCCTCGCGCGACATCGCGGACGGATCACGCCCCTCGCGTCGCAAATTCTTCATGACTACGCTTTGTGTGGCAATCCCCGCATGATCTTGGCCGGGGAGAATGAGGACATCTCGCCCCCGCATTCGGAAGTACCGGCCTAAAACATCGTGAATCGAGTAGCACAGCGCGTGTCCCATGTGCAGCGACCCCGTGATATTCGGTGGCGGAATCGTGATGCAATAAGGGTCACCCTCACCTTTTGGTTCAAAAAGATGGGCTGATTGCCATCGGGCGTACCATTTTAATTCAACGGGCTTAGGATCATAGCCCTTTCGCTCTTCACTCATTGTTCAACCTCTACACGTCACGTAGATTGAACAGAGAATACCGCGAGCGTTTCACGTGAAACAGACGCGCTCTATTTTTGGAAGACGGTGCCCGCCAATACCCAGAGTGCCAGGGAAGCCGGAACAGAAGCAAAAAGGAAGCTGTCGATCCGATCCAACACGCCACCGTGCCCCGGAAGAAGCTTCCCGCTATCCTTGAGGCCAACACTTCGCTTTAAAGCGCTTTGCAAAAGATCGCCAACTTGCCCGAAAATCCCGACGATTAAGCCGTTCACAAGAAGAGCCGTCGTCGGTAACGCGCTGGACAGGCCCTGATTCATCATCGAACCCACAACCAGAGATGCGCCTATGCACGCAACCAGGTTCGCAACCCCACCTTCCACCGTCTTCTTTGGAGAAATGGTCGGAGCGAGCGGCGTCTTGCCTATCAGCTTTCCGACAAAATATGCCGCAGAATCGCCGACCCAAAGCGGAACCAAGACCAAAGCAAGCAAATTGGGCGAAAACAGTTTCGTCGGGTCGGCGGAGAACTGGTGTAACCACAACGCGCACGCAAGCGGACCCGCTATCCAACCTAAGCCGAGTCCATCCATCACGTGGGGACGACCTCGCCTGGCTCGTGCAATAACTCCGATTGTGCCTAGAACCACGGCAACTAAAGCTGCATAAGGCGCCGCCATCACCTTGAGCAGCAACCATAAGGCCGTAACCGAAGCCGATACCGATAAAACCGCCACCGTTCGTGACGAGCCGCCAAATAACGCTTCCATTTCCAGCGCGGCAAAGAATCCAGCCAAAGCAACCAGAACAAAAAGAGGCCATTCCGCCGTTGCAAACACCACCAAGAGTGCCACTGATCCCGCGATCAAGGCTGATTGAATGCGGGCGCGAAGCTGCGAGCTCATAACAAAAAACCGCGACCCCAAGTATGACCAAGAGGTCGCGGCACCAAAGACATGGCCGAGAATACTACGGATTCACAGTAACCGTGATGGTGGTCGAATAGGGCTCCTTAAGCCCGTAACTATCGATCACCGTCAAAGTCACCGTAAAGGTGCCTTCACGGCGAAATCGGCGGTTTACCACCGGGCCCTCGGCATCGATCTGAATACCGTCGGATGAATCAAAATCCCAAAGGAAACGAACCGGAGTGATTCCGCCGTACCCAGTTGCACTAAAAGTCACTTCATCGCCGAAAGCCAGGTTAAGTTCACGAAAAGCCGGTTCGCCATACACCGGGGTCGAATCTTTTACAACTTCAATCTGGCCGACATAAAACGTGCTGATCGAATCGCCACTTAGCGATACGCTTGCCAGCTGCCGATTCGTGTTCTCAAGTCCGCGAATCGCCTGAAGCGGAAGACCAACCGTAAACCAGCCACTTTCGTTCTTCACCGCAGTCGTGATGTCCAAATAGGCTTCGCCATGCTTACCATCGGTGGTGGTGAAGACAAGTCGAATTTTCGATAAAGGCTTGTACTGATTTGCCGCCGACGCTTGGGATTGCCCTTCGCTTCCGGGATTGGTGATCCCCGCGTTACTTCCAGAACCGGGTGCGCCGCCTACTCCGGCTGCGCCTCCAAAGCCGCCAGGTCCACCGACGGCTCCGCTGGAACCGCCCGTCGCTGCTGTCGGTACGTTCAAGGAAAACTTGATGAGGTTGTACTTATCAGCAACAATGGGGTTTAAGTCGATGGGGTTGGAAAACTGAATCTGACCCCCTTGGAAGAAGTTGCGACTGCTCACGCGAATCGAGTTCGGGCCTTCCAACGCGATCTCGTCGGTTTCGGCAATCGAGCCGCTACCCCAGCCTTGAACTGATATTCCTTGCGCCTGGATCGATTGTGTGGGCTCGTAGATTTGCTGGGCGCATGCAAATCCTGCGGCTGCCACCAGCACCGCTAGGCTCAAAGATCGAATCGCTCGCTTCATGTTAAATTCCTTGCCAAGTTCCGCTACCGTCGAATCCGTTGAATGCTCACGGCACGGCCCGTCTCTACTAAGACGTCTATGACCACTCCGCAGATTACACCAGGTTCATTCGCAACTTCGAAACGCGTAGGAAGCGAAGTCCGAAACTTCTGCAGAATTATGTCCCGATCCATTCCGATTACGCTCGGATACGGACCGCACATTCCAACATCGGTGATGTAAGCCGTGCCCTGCGGCAGAATCGTTTCGTCCGCAGTCGGAATATGCGTGTGGGTTCCGACCACGGCGCTTGCCCGCCCATCGACATGGAATCCGAACGCGACTTTTTCACTAGTGGCCTCTGCGTGAAAATCGATAAAAACATGTTTGGTTTTGAGTTCCGGGGCAAGGGCATCGAAAGCCGCAAACGGATCATCGAAACCATCCATGAAAACACGCCCCCCTATGTTGATAACGGCAAGCTCGACCCCTTGCGATTGAATGGTACAGATTCCCCGACCCGGCGTGCCGCGAGGGTAGTTGATGGGCCGCACAACAGGCTTGGATAAATTCAAATAATCAGAAATTTCCCGCCGGTTGAACGCGTGGTTCCCCAGCGTGATGGCATTAACCCCGGCTCCGAACAGTTCATCTGCAATCTGGGGCGTTACGCCGACCCCGGCGGCACTATTTTCCGCATTGACAATCGTGAAACGTGGTTCGAACTCTTTTTTGAGCCCCGGAAGCTCATCCAGTACTGCGCGCCGGCCTGGCTTGCCTACAATGTCCCCCAAAAACAGGATCCGATAAACGCTCACGGACGAATCGTACTTCACAGCCGTGAGCTTTAGTCTGGATGCAGGTAGGAATCAACGTCTGGGAAGTGTTGCGAAAGAGCCCCTTCCAACGTATCTTCGTCGAACCCCCGAGAGGCTAGGAGCCGGGCCGCCCGGGGCAAATGGGTTGGATCCGCATCGGGAAATCGTTTACGGAGGAGGGCCAGGGCTCTCGGAAGTTCATCCGCCGGCTTCGGCTCAGCCTCGATCGACTTCGAGCGCAGCTCGGCTTCAACCGCCATCTCGCCGAACAGTTGACGCCGCCGCCGTTCCGCAATTCGCTGAGCCATGCCTTTCTCGTCGAGATAGCCGTACCGCTCCAACCGTTCGACCACGCTTTCGATCTCCTCCGGGGGGTAGGCAAGCTGAGCGAGCCGGGCCTCGATCTCAGCCCGACTTCGCTCTCTTCGACGCAGAAACTCCAGCGCAGTTTCCAGCGCATCCCGCCGCGGAAGGCTCACGCCCGCCTACTCCAAGACGGGAGTCAACGCATCGACCAGTTCGGCCGAGGCATTCACCGGCAGGCCCAGAATCTCTCGTAGTTTCTGATCGAGTTCGCGCAGAATCTCCGGATTGTCCTCTAAGAAAGTCCGCGCGTTGTCGCGTCCTTGGCCAAGTCGGACTTCGCCATAGTTGTAGTAAGTTCCCGCGCGGCTTACCAGCTCGTTCATCACGGCCAGATCGAGTACGTCGCCAGCGGTGCTAACGCCCTTGCCGAAAATGATATCGAACTCGGCTTGGCGGAATGGCGGGGCCACCTTGTTTTTGACAATCTTGACTTTCGTGCGTGCGCCGTAAGATTCTGTCCCGTTTTTGAGGAGTTCGCCTCGTCGGACTTCGATACGACAGCTCGCCCAGAACTTGAGCGCACGTCCACCGGGAGTAGTTTCGGGGTTTCCGAACATAACGCCAATCTTTTCGCGAATCTGGTTGATGAAAACGACTGCGGTTTTGGTTCGGTTAACTGTCCCGCCCACTTTACGAAGTCCTTGCGACATCAACCGAGCTTGCAGACCTACGTGGGCATCCCCCATTTCGCCTTCGATCTCTGCTTTAGGAACCAACGCGGCCACCGAGTCCAATACTACGATGTCCATGGCGCCCGACTTGATCATCGAGTCCATGATCTCTAGAGCCTCTTCACCCGTGCTGGGCTGAGATACGTAAAGTCGGTCCACATCTACGCCCAAGGTTCGGGCGTATTCGAGGTCCAAAGCGTGTTCGGCGTCGATAAAGAGGGCGAGGCCGCCCGCTTTTTGGGCTTCGGCTACTATTTGCAGAGCCACGGTTGTTTTCCCGCTCGATTCCGCGCCGTAGATCTCGGTGATCCGCGAACGGGGAACTCCGCCAATGCCTAGGGCAACGTCAAGGGCCAAGGAGCCAGTGGAGATGGCGGCGACCTTTTCGGTCTCTTTGCCATCCATGCGCATAATCGCCCCTTTCCCAAAATTCTTTTCGATCTGCTGAAGAGCCAGCCCGAGGGCCTGTTCTCGATCTTGTGACTGCTTATCGGTTCGCACTTTCATCTCCGGTGGTGAACATCAGTATACATAAATACAACGGAAAAGTGTAGACGTGGAAAAAATTTAATGAAAAATACCGGTTTTCGACCTTTTTTGTCGATATGTCCCGGGAACGGTACCAATCTTGCGCATTTTCTGTTAAATTATTGTCGTGCGACCCGCTGGGTCAAGCTGCAATTCTTCCCTCGCATTGTTGAGAGGGGGTGGTTACAAAATGAAAAATCGTGCTCTTATTACCGTTCTGGGAGTAGTCGTGGCTGCGGCATCGCAAGCCGTGACGATTGCAACCCACGATGATCCGGCCCTCGATTACACTACGCCGCTGTTCTTCACGACCAGCAGTAATGTCACGGGCTCATGGAATGGCCTTGGCCTCAACCTGCAAGTTCCGGTTGCCAGCCTCAGCTTCACCGATGTGAAGATGGTCATGGATTCCGTAACTCGCACCGGTACCACGCTCGGCGGCGGCCAAGTCGTTTACTACACCGACGCGTCGACGATCGCCAACCCGATCTTCACCATCACGTTCGATAGCGGCGTTATCTTCGAACCGATCGCGGCCGGTGCCAGCTTCATCTCACTTAACGATGTCACCTTCGGTGGATCAGCGGTTGACGGTTACCTGTTCGAAAACGAGCAGTTCTCCTTCAGCTTTGCCAACCCCGTCGTGGGTGCCAACGGCAACAGCTACACGGCGGCGATGACTTCCTCGGCGGAAGTCGTGCCGGAACCGGCTACCATGACCATCCTCGCCGGTGGACTTGCGGCCTTCCTGGCTCGCCGAAAGCGAAACGCCTAAACTTCAACCGAAGCTTAAGGTCTGCTGCGTCCGCTCCTACTACGGAGCGGACGTTTTGCGTTTGCGTATACTCGGATTGGTATGAATCGCGGCGTTTTGGCTTTTGTGATCGCCATCGCCCTGCCGGCTCTGCTTGCAGCGCAGGCCGATTCGCCCAAAGTCACCATCCGGATGATGGCGGCTTCCCTTGGACTTCCGCCCCCACAGGCCACTGATCCCAGAAGCCTGGCTCGCCGCGCGGTGTTCGAAGAGTTTCATCGCCAAAACCCCGATATCCAAGTTGTGAACGCCGGTGGGTTGGAACTCCCGGGAGAGAAAGCGGAATCCAACTTTCTCATGTCCATGGCCGGAGACACCGCGCCGGACGTGTTCTACGTCAACTTTCGCCAGTACTACAACTATATCGACCAAGGGTTTTGCCGCCCGCTCGATGATCTGATCGCGCAGGATTCATCGCTCCTTGCCCAAGTAAATCCCACGATCCGCGAAATCCTCGAAAGTTACGATGGCAACTACTATGCTTTGCCGTTTTTTCAAGTTGCGCAGGCACTCTACTACCGCAAAGACCATTTTCGCGAAGCCGGACTCGATCCCAACCGACCCCCCAAGACATGGGATGAATTCTACGAATACGCCCAAAAACTTACCGATTCAGCACCCGGTCGCATGGGGTTTGCATTCAGTGGCGGACCCCAAGGCCAGGCTTACCATTGGGTCAACTTTTTATGGCAGGCCGGAGGGGAAGTGGTGGTTCCCGCCGAAAATGGAGTCTGGCGCGCCAGCATCGCTACTCCAGAAGGGGCCAGTGCACTCGAATTCTTTCGGAAGCTCACCGTTGAAAAGTGGCCTGGCCCCGACGGACGAATGCACGGGCCCGCTGCGACCGTCACCGCAACCTTTGGCCAAGATGTAGCCAGCGGAAAGGTGAGCATGTTCTTCACCTACTCGCAAGATATGGTGCTCAGCATCAGCAGCATTCCGCCCTCGCTTATCGGAATCGCCGCGATGCCCGCCGGTCCCGCCGGGAGCTATAACGAGATCAATGCGGGAATGTGGGCAATCAACGCCTCCGTAAAGGATCCGGCCAAACTTCGCGCTTGCTGGAAGTTCATTGAATTCTGGGTGAGCCAAAAAGCGGCCAAGGTGAACACGGATAAGTTTGTCGATTTCGGAATGGCTAACCTTGTGAATCCCGAACTCCTCAACCGGTTCGGATATTCGCACCTCGCCAACACGGTTGATCCCAGCTACGTGGAGGCCAATAAGAAGTTGTTCCAATCCGGCAAGCCCGAACCGTACGGGCGGAACTGTGCCCAGGTCTACACCGTGCTGGATAACGCCATGAACTTGGCCCGACTTCAGCCCGACCGTCCAGTCGAAGACATTCTCGCCCAAGTGGAATCAGAAATGGACCAAATTCTGCTGGGCTACACGCCCGCCGATGTCCAGCGCGTTCGGCGAATCTGGGCCGCAGTGATTCTCGGCATTGTCTGCCTTGTGGGCGGAGTGCTGATTGTGAGAGGAATCCGGTCCGCTGCTCGCCATCTGGAAACAATCGAAGATCGACTTCCCAAAGGGAGCGCGCGTCGCCGGGCAATTGCATTTATTTCCGCGTGCCTAGCACCGGCTGTGGTGAGTCTGCTTGTATGGGCGTACTATCCTCTGCTTAAAGGACTCGTTATTGCATTTCAGGATTACCGGATCGTAAAAGGGGCCCGCTGGGTGGGGCTCGATAATTTTATTGATGTATTTACTCAGCCGATCTTTTATCAATCTTTGATGAACAGCTTCGTCTACGTCGGGCTCACCATCGGAATTGGATTTTTCCTGCCTATTTTCCTGGCGATTGCACTGAACGAGATTCCGCGCGGAAAAGTGTTTTTCCGCACCCTTTACTATCTCCCCGCCATGACATCCGGCGTTGTCATCGCTTTTTTGTGGCGGCAGATCTACGATAAATCCGAGCACGGTGTGCTGAACTCCTTGATCAATATGCCGCTCCAACTCTGGTCAAATGTGACGGGCCAACCGTATCTGCCGGTCGCGTTCGATTGGCTGGGGACGCCCGAACTCGCGATGCTTGCGGTTGTGATTCCCGGTATCTGGGCGGGAGCGGGTCCGGGCTCGATTCTGTACCTGGCTGCCCTCAAAAACATTCCGGACGAACGATACGAGGCGGCCGATCTGGATGGCGCGAACTGGTGGCAAAAGATCGTACGGATCACCCTCCCTGGCCTTCGCCCATTGATGCTGATTAACCTCCTCGGCGTGTTCATCGGCGGATTCAAAGCGATGGAGAGCATCTTTGTTCTCACCGGGGGCGGGCCGGGCCGCGCCACCCGTGTGGTGGGGCTCGAAATCTGGGAAAACGCGTTCATGTTCCTCAAGTTTGGGTACGCGACCGCCGCGGCGTGGGTGCTCGGATCGATCTTAATCGGATTTACGGTCGTGCAGATTAAGCAGCTCACACAAATGAAGTTTTCGGCGGCATCCTCCAAGTGATCGATCAGACTCGGCCACGTTCGCGACGAATTGCCCTTGCCGATGTCGCGCTCGACTCTCGTCTTGCCGGATCGGAAGCGATTTATACCTACGCCGCCCCGCCAGAAGCGCGGATCGGCGAAGCCCGCATGGTGCCGCTTGGACCCCGGTCGTCGCTCGGCTACGTCATTGCGCTCCGCGAAGCATTCCCGCAAGAGCTGGGCTTTCCCGTCGAACAGTTACGTCCACTCGGAACGGTTGTCGCGGGACTCGAGATTCCACCCGAAGTCGTTGATCTGGTCACGGAAACCGCCCGACAAACGCTTACGTCGATTCCGCTTTGTCTTGGGCTCGCATCTCCGCCGGGGCTCAAAGATCGACTCGTGAGCGTTTGGGCTCCCACCATCGCAGATATTCCGGCCGACTTAACTACGGCACAAACCGAGGCGTTACGCACCCTGCTCGAAGCTCCCCTGGCGATGGAAAGAGACAAACCCATCTCCCGCGGACTGCTCTCGACCTTGCGCGCCCTGCAGCGTCGCGGCCTCGTTGAACGCAGGACCCAGTTTCAACCTCGGGTCCGTCGGGCGGATTCGCGCCTTCGCTATCACCTGACCGCCGACACTGCCCTTGTGGATGAATACATCCGCAAGCACGCTAAAAAACGCCCGGCCCAAGTGGTCACACTCATTCAGCTGCAAGGTTCAGAATCTGCAGCCTTTAGCCAGGAAGAGATCAAGGCCCTCGGCAAAGTCAGCGACGCCACTATCAAAGGTCTTATCAGCAACAACCTGCTCGTCCCTGCTACGCCCGAATTCGAATCCGCCAAGGCTCCTCCTGTGCCGAATGCGCACCAGCAGAAAGCGATTGACGCCATCGAATCGGCAATCCGTGACCACCGAGCCGAAACATTTCTCCTTTATGGAGTCACTGGCTCCGGCAAAACCGAAGTCTTTCTCCGCGCCGCCGAAACCGCGCTTGCTCAGGGAAGACAAGTCCTCTATCTTGTCCCTGAAATCGCTTTGACCGCACAAGTTGTGGCTCAACTCCGGAGCCGATTCGGAGACCGGGTCGCTATGCTTCACAGCAATCTTTCGCCCGGTGAGCGCATGGATAACTGGCTCCGAGCCGCATCCGGGGCAGCTCCCGTTGTGCTCGGACCGCGGTCGGCCCTGTTTGCTCCTCTTCAAAACGTTGGGCTCATCGTGATGGATGAAGAGCACGAAGCCACGTACAAACAGGAGACAACGCCCCGATACCACGCGCGTCCGTTGGCCGCCTGGCTGGCTTGTCGGATGAACTGCCCTCTCGTTCTCGGATCGGCTACGCCATCAATCGAAAGCATGCACGCCGCGCAAGAAGGGCGCACGACATTGCTCCAACTTCCGATTCGCGCGGCCAGTGCTCGACTCCCGGAAGTCCAAATCGTCGATCTGCGCGAATCGTATAAAGACCGATCGGCCGATATATTTGCGCCCGATCTGACAACTGCCATTGAATCGGCTCTCGAACGAAAGGAACAGATTATCCTCTTTCTCAATCGCCGGGCGTTTGCGCCATTCGTAGTATGTCGCGATTGCGGGCACCGGTTCGAATGTCCACGATGCGCGGTTTCGCTTGCCCTTCACCGGGGCGAGAAGCGCCTGAAGTGTCACCACTGCGATTACGCGATTCCCGCTCCGGAAACATGTCCGGACTGCGCCGGAACTCGAGTGAATGCGTTCGGAATCGGGGCCGAAAAAGTCGAGCAAGCGGTGGACGAGCGATTTCCCGATGCTCGAGTTGCCCGGCTTGATCGCGATGTGGTCCGACGCAAAGGCGCACTCGAAGAAGTCCTCGCTCAGTTCCGTCTAGGCGAGCTCAATGTGCTTGTCGGGACCCAGATGGTGGCCAAAGGACTCGATTTCCCCCGGGTCACCGTGGTCGGAGTGATTGCGGCGGATATTGGCCTTAACATTCCGGACTTTCGCGCAAGTGAGCGAACGTTCCAGCTTCTTTCCCAGGTGGCGGGCCGAGCCGGGCGCGGAGAACGACCAGGCCACGTCGTGATCCAGACTCTATCGCCCAAGCACCCCTCAATCGTGATGGCAAAAAACCACGATTACGATTCGTTTTTTGCTTCGATTATCCAGGAGCGGCGAAGTGCCGGCTATCCGCCATTCCGGCGGCTGATCAATATCATCTTCCACGGTGAAGATCGTCACCGGGTGTACGAGCTTTCCGCCGTGGCCGGGCAACGACTCCGGCAGAAGCTAGAAGGGCCCGATCTCGAAGTTCTGGGTCCGGTCGATTGCCCGCTCGCTAAACGCAACAATCAGTTTCGACGGCATGTTCTTATCAAGATGCCGCCGGAATCTGATCCCGCGCCGGTTGCCCAAGCGATTGCCGATCTTGCTATGCCTGGCGTTCGTGTCACTCTGGATGTTGATCCGTACAATCTGCTCTAATCGGGCACGTTAAAAATTCCGGAATCGATCGACTTTTGCAAGCCTTCCGCCGGAACGATCCCGACGCGGCCATCGACGTTGCTCGCACCGGCTTCGCCTTGCCCGGAACTCGGCATGATGTAAAACATGAGCGTTCGGTAAGGGTCAATCACGCTACCCTGACGGATGTTGTTGAGGTTAGGATTTGCCCCGAGAGTGAATTCCGGACCCAGATCGAGCGCACTGCGATCGTTGAGGTAAGGCAGAATCTGTTCTTTCCACTGGTCTGAATCCATACCGCTGGGAAAGAACCCATCGTGTTGGTAACAGTACATTTCGGTAGCGCGAGTCACGGCCCGCAACGCCTCCAAATTGGCCACCACCGATCCACTTGCCCGGCCCGGTGAACTGATGATTCCGCCCGATCGGGTTCGCGCACTCGGCAGCATGGTCAGAATCGGTAGCAAGCACAATCCCGCCAGCAAAATCATGCCAATCACCGCGATCGAAGCTCCGCTTACGCTCGATTTCTCGGGCCGCCAACTTGCGTCGGAGAGGTGGCCCAGCTGTTCGCCAACGGTTGATTGCTGATTACTTGCGGCATCAATAAGCGAATCGGCCGGCGAGAGTTTGCCCTCCCGAGCCATGCGGGCCAGATACTCCAGGCTGTACGGCCCTTCCGGATCGGCACCTCCTCGCTGCAGATAGTACACGTGACGTTGAGTTTAGCCCGATCCCTTAGAGCGGCATGTCTTCCAGAGTGACTTCGACATCGCGGGTTTGACCGCGCGACCATATCTTGAGCTTAATTTTAGTGCCGGGCTTTTTGTCGGCCATAAACACTTGATAATCTTCGGTGGCGTTGATCGGCTTGCCGTCCGCCGCCACAATAACGTCCAGCGGACGAATTCCCGCAGTCTGTGCCGGGCCAGGCTGAACTTGGACGATGATCACGCCTTTTTCCGGAGGAGGGCTGTCTGAGCCGACTTCGCGCTGGAGTTGTTGCCGAATCTGCGGAATCCCCAAAATCGCACTGTCTGCGCGAACACTGATGCCGAGGCGGCCATAGCGCGCCCGCCCGTACTGCAGAATATCTTCCACGACCGATCTCACCCGGTTCACGGGGATCGCAAAGCCAATCCCGATCGAACCTTGGTCGGTAGAAGCGATCATCGTATTGATGCCGACCAGTCGGCCCTGTGAATCGCACAGAGCACCTCCAGAGTTGCCTTTGTTAATCGCGGCATCGGTTTGCAGTCCATCGACAAAAATTGCGTAGTCAGCCGATTGGAGCGGGCGCCCTTTACTAGAGATGATTCCAACACTTACCGTCTGTTCAAATCCCAGCGGATTGCCGGCGGCAATCACCCATTCACCCACTTCTACCGTGTCGGAATCGCCCACGGTGATCGGAACCAGATCGGTTCGCTCCACTTTGAGAACCGCGATATCCGCCCTCGGATCGGTGCCAACCACTTTAGCCGGAATCGTTTCTCCGTCGCTAAACTTGACCAAAATCTCGTCCGCGAGTCCGCGTCCGGCCGCAATCACATGGTGGTTCGTTACGATATGACCATCGGCACTGAGCACCACGCCCGATCCGGTGCCGCTAGGCTCGACAAACCGTTCGCCAAACCAGGTTTCGCCTTGCATCAGGGTTGTCACACTCACAATGCTCGGCAAAATGTGCTTGGTTGCCGCCGTGAAATCGGGCAAGGCCTTAGCACTGTTTTGGACTTCCTGCGGAACCGGTCGCGATGTGTTCACCACAATCGGCGATTGTTTGGACGACCACGGCAGTCCATCCAACCGGGCGATAACCGCTCCCACGGCAAAGCAAACAGCAGCAAGTCCGATCAAAGGCAGAATTTTCGATTTCATCGAGGCTCCACTTAATCAATACGGATGAAGGCCAAGATGGTGCCAGCGTGGGCCCGAGGGGGTGATGGCTTCGCCCGATAAACTCCAGTCTATGCGAAAGTGGCTGATGCCCGCCGCGCTCACCGCATCCCTTGCTCTTTGCGGCGCGGCGTGGTGGATGCGTAGCCAGACGGCCGCGTTTGTCGGCGTGCAAGCCACCGGGCCAAATCTGCAGGAAACTCCTCGGCACGAAGTTTCGACCGAAATGATCCGAACAGCCGAATCGTATATCGGCAAACCCCTTCCGGAATTCTCCCTGCCCGATTCGCAAGGCAAAACTTTCGATTCCGCCGAGGCCATCCAGAATTCCAAGCCCAAGGTGCTGATCATGACCAAAGATGGATGCCCCTGCAGCATGGAGGCTCAAATCAATTGGAACCGGATGGCAATCCACTACGGCGGCGATGTCGAATTCCTCGCCATCATGGACACCGACTCCGCGGGTGCGCGCGATTTTCAACTGGATTTCGGGGTTCCGTACCGCTTGCTCTGCAGCACCGATGATAAAGTTTTTCGTTTGTTTGGAGCCAAGCAGTCTGTGTTCACATACTACGTCGCTCCCGATGGAACGATCGAAGCGGTTTGGCCGGGCTACAACCTGGAGATGGTCGAAGCCCTGAATCTACGTCTTGCCAAGGCCACCGGAAAAATACCTTGGGATACCAGTCAAGCCATGGCCCCGCAGATCATGACCAGCGGATGCTTCTTCTTTCAACCGATTGGCACCGAAAAGCCAGCGTGGTAAACCTGAGGCGTGAACAATCCGTACTTGCTCAAGGCGTTGTCCCTCGCCCCGTCCGCTCTGGAAAGAATCGTTCACGCCGTTCCGCCCGAACTATGGGATGCCCGCACGGAAGACAACCGGTTTAGCCTCCGGGAAGCGATTGCCCATCTCGCTGATTGGGAGCCGATCTTTCGAAGCCGCATCGAATCCGCACTTCAAAATCCGGGCAAATCTATCCCAGTGTTCGACGAATCGCAACGCGCAATCGAACTACGATACAGCGAATCTGATCCGCGGGAGCAGCTTGATCGGTTTCACAAAGAACGCATGACCACCCTTCGCGTCATCGAACTCGCATCTGATTTAGCTGCGGCCTGCGTGCATCCGGAAAACGGAGAAATGACCGTTGCCGAAATCGCGCACTGCCTGCTTGGCCACGACCTCTACCACATCGAACATCTCACTCACTATCTCAGCCTCAAACAGGCAAGCTGATCGGTTTGGGGTCTGGCAAGCGTCAAGAAGCTAGTTGGAACATTTTAAGGACATATGAGATAGGGTGGAAAAGGGGACAGTATTGAAACGCGTAGTATCCGCACTAACTCGCATGCTGTGGTCGGTGATGCGCGTTGGTCTGGCTTGGATCCCGCCCGTAATTGTCCTTGTCGCCGGAGCGTTTTACATTTTTAATATTCTCGTCGTGCTTTCGGCTCCGGGCACCGGACTCAAATTTAGCTATATCGGACGTGCCGGCGATCACATTACCATCGAAACCGGCACCTATGCGCTCGACCCCTTTTCGCTTCGGATCAACGCAACCGATATCGAAATTCGCAATGGCACCATGCCGATCGCGACCGCCGACCGCGCTTGGGTTGGCAAAACTTTTGATTCGATTACCGCCGACCTCGGGAATGTTGACTTCCGCATGATCCGGCGCGAAGACGGCTCGTTCGATGCGTTCGATCTGCTGTTGCCGGACGACGAGAGCAAACCGCCCATGCCGATCCACATTCGAGCCGATTCGCTTGATCTCACCTATCTGGACCGCACAGTTAAGGAACCCGTTTCCGAACAGATTCTGATCACAAAACTCGAAGTCTCAAGTAGCGGACCCGACACGGTCACGTCAGGATCTGTCGCTTGGAAGGATGCGCTTGTCGGCGACGTTGTCGCCCGGATTGCGCCGGATTCAAAATTTGCGCTCACTTTTAAAAGCGCGCGCGGCGACCTGGTTCAGATGCGTCCGCTACTCCGACGGTATCTGCCCGAAGATCTGATCGCCCAAGTTGATGAATGGGAGGCGCGTGAAGTCAACGTTACGGGCGACTTTTCGATGGATGGAAACGACAAGGGGATCGAACATCTTTCCGGCACTTTTGCATGGGAAGCCCAGGGTCTTCGTCATCGTGACTTTTTTGCGAATGCGGTGAGCTTTGGCCGAGCAAACCTATACAATAAAATCGCCAACGTAGAAGCTCAAGTCCGCGAGCCCGGGCGATTTGCAAGCTTTGAAGGCGCGCTTGATTGGCACGATGAGCTTTCCGGCCAGGGCCGGGTCCGCGCGAACCTCGCAAGTACCGAACGGGCTTGGCCGATCGCGCGGCGTTTTGTTCCCAGCGAAGTGCGCGGCCAAGATATCGGATTCACCGGGGGCGTGAGTTTTGAAGCCGAACGGTTCTCAGTTGCCGGAAATCTCGGCATTGCTTCCGCCCGGGCGGGGACCGAGACGGTACGCGACATCGCCGCCCATCTCGTGGCCGATACCACCCGGGTGAGTGTTGAGGTTGCCCACGCCGAGTGGCGAACCGCGCCCTTGCGAGGCTGGGTGTCGGCCGATTACCAGCAATCCGATCTACGCGGGTCAATCTACACAAAGCCCGATCAACTCGTTCGTGTGGAGTTCCCCACTGAAGCGGGCGATATCTCCGTAGCGGCGGAAGCTCGTGCGATTATCCAAGGCAGTCCCCAAGATCCCGAAATCCTTGCTTCGCTAGATGGGCTTGCCCAAATTCAAAGACCGCATCGCATGGTTCTGCTTGGCGATGTCGATGCGCGAGTCCAATATGCCAACGGACTTGCTCACATTGATCGGGCCGTCGTCAGCGGTCCGACCGGCGTCGTCACCCTCTCGGGGGAGGTAGATATCGCCGAAGAATCCGTAAACGTTGATATCGAACTGGGCGGGCTTGATCTTGCCGCGCTGGACGAAGGACTGCAGGGGGTGGCGTATGCTAAAGCCAAGGCGGTGGGGCCGCTCAGCGATCCCCAAGTGATTGGTGACCTTGCCGTATTAGATGTTACGGTTGCCGGATACACGATTCCTAAGCTGACCGCCACAGCACGACTGCAGAATCAAACAATTCTGCTATCCCAAATCGATCTCACGGCCGGCTTGGGAGAGATTGGCGGAACCGCAGGCTACGATTTACGCACCCAGGAAATTGCCGGACTTCTGTCCGCCCGAGATATCTCATTCAGCGATTTTGTGCCCGAAGCGGGAGTGATCGGACGACTCAATGCCGACCAAATCGTGCTTGGTGGAACCGCGAGCGATCCCACCGCCCAGTTCAGCGGATGGGTGAGCGATATGTTGGTAGCGGGAATCCCGGTTGACCAAGTGCGCTACCAGGGCCGCGCCGATCAAACGCAAGTGGTGATCGATTCTCTGACCGCAACGGTGGAAGAAGGCTCGGTCGAAGCCAACGGCGTATACCGGCTCGACGATTCTTCCGGCTCTGCGCGGATCACCGCGCAAAACTTGCCGCTGAGCCGAATCCCGCTCGATGCAGAACTACTCCACCTTTCCGGAATGGCGGGCCTCGAAGCCACTTTCTCTCTTCAATCCAATGGGGATTGGCTGGGGCAAGGAACGGTGCGTATCACTAATGCCACCGCCAACAACTTCCCGATCGGATCGGGTGCCTTTCTGCTCGAAGCAAATAGCGAGTACGCCGAAATCCAAGGCGGGGTTAGCTCGCTGGAAGGTCTGCTGGAAATTCCGCAACTCCGTTACGGCTTTGATGATGAATCGTTGAATGGCGAACTTCTTGCCACCAATATGGGTCTCCGAGAGCTGATCCGCGCCGCTTCGCGTCAAATTCGTCTAGACGATCTCCAGACCGAGCGAATCCTGCGCGATCTAGACGGACTCGTAACCGCGGAGCTCGGATTTGCGGGCACGCGCGAAGATCCCATCCTCGAAGTTCGGATGCTTGATGCCTCCGATCTCACCTCACTGGGCCACACTCTCGGCCGTTTGCAACTGGAAGGTTTGGCGACCAGCAACCTTATAAAGGTTGATCGGCTCCAGTGGATTGCCCAACGACTCACAAGCCCCGATTCCACCGAGCCAAGCGATTCGATCGTTGCACTGGCCGGGGCATGGACGCGAGGCGAAGATGGTGCTTCTGACCGGATTGATGCCACCGGCAGATTGGTCCGGTTCGATCCAACGGTGATGCAGTTGTTCCTCGAAGATGCGCCGGAAGTCCATGCTTCGATCGATGCGGACTTCGCCGTGAACGGCCCGATTGATCAGCTCGCCGGACAAGCCAGCCTCACCGCGCAAGATATCCAGTACCGTAACGATGCGGGCGAACTCTTCACGATTCCGGTCACCCTCCAAACAGAAACCATTGACTATGTAGACAATGTGCTCCGCACCCAAGCCAAGCTGAGCTATCGGGGGCTTGAAGGTGATCTTTCCGCCGTGGTTCCCCTGAGCGCATTCCGTTCCGTGCCGGAAGGTTCGGTCAGCATTGATCTTGCCCTCCGTGATCGACCCCTGCAGGACCTGCGCGAGTATGCGGTGGGGCTTGATGTAGACCGAAGTCGCGGTTTGATATCCGGTCAGATCGGCCTCGCCGGCCAACGAGGCAACTTCCAACTCAACGGTTCGGCCAGCCTGCGCGGTACCGAATCGGAACCCGCACGACTTGCGTTTACCGACTTCGAGACAGTGCTCGAAAACGTAACCGCTCAGCTCAACTCTACCGATACCGGCATCCAGATTTTGGCCCGCGCGGAGAGTTCCCGCGGCGGAACGGCTCTAGCGGAAGGAAGTATCGATCTTGAAGAATTTTTGCGCGGCGACTTCTCTGAAGCGCGCCTCAATCAAATTGATCTGAATGTGCGGCTTGCGCTCGAACAGTTTGCTTTACGCGAGACAATCGCCCTGGCAAATCCGCATGCTCGACCCGGCGAACCGGCCCGCATTGCAGCGGATCGGCCGAGTACCGGAATCCTAAATGGCCAGGTCACACTCACCGGTACCGCGGCGCGTCCGCTGATTGGTGGGGAAGTCCGGGGTGATCGAATGGATGCTTCGATTCCGATGGAGTTCCCCGAGACGGCCGAAGGTCGACCCGGGGCGGTGGAACCTGTTCTCCAAAATCTCCGATTTGTTATAGCTCCCGGCTCAAAACTGCATATTCCGACCGGCAGTTTGGAAATTGGAGGCGTCGCATCACTTAACGGACCGCTGAGCTCAATCGAAATCCGCGCTCCTTTTACCGTGGAATCAGGCGTTTTGAACCTTCCCGCCAGTCGCGTGAGCCTTGATCAAGGAACGGTGAATGTGACATCGGGAATCGGCTCATCTGACCCTCGTGCCGACGTCGACCTCACGGGTTCGACGATCGTAACCTTGCGTCGAACGAGTAGTCAGTACCAGACTTACCGCATAAACTTGCATATTCGAGGCAACCTGCTCGATCCGGAAGGTGTGCTGATCGAAGGCTCCAGCGATCCGCCCGATCTTTCGCAAGAAGAAATCCGCGCCATTATCGGACAGCGCGAATTTGTGGAATCGATCCTTTCTACCGCGTTTGGAGAGGGGTCGCGCGATGGACTCCGCGACAGCCTCTATACGCTTGCCGTGCCCACGCTTACCCAAGGAATTACCAGCGAACTTGCCGAACAGCTCCAGCTGGATTACTTGGTGCTCGACTACAACCCGTTCGATGGGCCCGTACTGCGAGCCGGAAGAGAGATAAGCCGAGGGCTTATGGTCGAGGTTAGCCGTCAACTGTATCGTCAGGCCCAGCAGCGGGACACAAATAATTCAGAACCCCTGAAATTTGAACTCCAGCTGAGCTATCGCCCGCCGGTCCGCGACCCATTCTTGAGTCGATTCCGTATCACGGCGGGGCTAAACGAACGGGTTCCGTGGCGGGTTGGCGTTGAGTATTCCAGCCGGTTCTAAGGCGGATTTTTTGCGGTCCCACCCGTAAATATAACGTCATGGCGGTGCATCCGTCTAAACTAAGCATTCGGAAGGAAAGAGGGCAATTTGACGAAACGGATTTTTACGGTATTGATTGCGCTGGGAATTGCAGGCGCGGCGATGGCCCAGAGCACTCGTACTGTCCGCGATGTGACCATCGAAGGGCTCAAAAATGTAAACGAACTGGCGGTGCGAACCGTCATGCGACTCAAGCCGGGACAACCCGTTGATCAAGTCGCCATCGAGCGCGACGAAGAGGAGATTTATAGCCTCGGATATTTCAGCGCGGTGCGTATTCTGCGTCGCGATGTGAACGAAAGCGATACTGATCTCACCGTACAGGTAACCGAATATCCCGTTATCAAAGAGATTCGGATCGAGGGCAACACGATTTTTTCCGATGAGCAAATTTTGCCGCTCATTCTCGAAGAACAGGCAATCGGTCAGATTTGGAATAACAACAAAGCGTTGCCCATTACTAACGCGATTCGGCAATTGTACACGAATCGCGGCTACATCATTAACTTTGAACAGTTCGGACCGCTCGCCGAGAGCCCCGGAACCCTGAACGTCAAAATTCTGGAAACCGTCATCGGCGAAATTCGCCTGGAAGGACTCCATCGCACCAAAGCAAGCACGGTACGCCGGATTATGAAATCCGAGCCCGGGCGGCCGCTCAACTACGACTTGCTCCAGCGCGACATCGAAGAGCTGTATTACACCTACTGGTTCGAAGATATTAAAGGCGAACAGTCGGTGGGCGAGCGACCGGAAGTCGTGGACATCACCCTCCAATTTAAAGAAGCGAGAACTGCACAAATCAACGCGGGGATCGCCCTCGATCCCCAAAGCCGCCTCGTCGGAACCGTGAGCATTGGAGACACGAATTTCCGGGGTATGGGTCAAACCGTGGGGGTCGAACTTGAACAAGCCACCGTTGGAGGTGGTCCAAGTGCCCGACTCGCATTCTCTGATCGATTTATTGACGACAAGGACACTTCGCTTTCTGCGAGCATTTTCTCGCGCGTTGTGTATAACTTTACGGGCAATGGACTTATCGGATCGTCCAGCGATTCCGAAGATCGTTTCAACGAACGTCAGACGGGGGTCACCTTATCGCTGAGTCGCCCGTATGGCGATTGGTTCCGTGCGTCCGTGGGGTTGATCGCCAAAAACACGCGAACGCTCGATTTGGTGACGACAACAACCGAGAACTTTGTTCAGCAAGATGGCGACCTTGTGATCCTGCAACTCGCGGGCGAATACAACACATCGCTGCCGAGCGTCGAACCCGTTCAAGGTCAATCCGCTCGGCTGATGATTGAACCCGGCTACAGCAATATCACCAAAATTGGAGGGAACGTCGCCCAGTTTGCCGACACGCTCGGAAGTTCGACATTCGTCCGGACCACGGCGATTTTCCGCAAGTACTGGTCCAAGCAGCCGAAAGTCGAAGAAGACGCCCGCCCGGAGATCAAGCTTGCTGAGCCGCGACCCGTCTTGGCTTTCAAGCTGGAACTTGGACATATCGATGGTACGGTGCCGTTTTTTGAACAGCTATTCATCGGCGGAACCAACTCGTTGCGCGGATATCCGAACCAACGATTCTGGGGCAACAACTCAGCCCTGGCGACCATCGAATACCGGTACCCGGTGCAAAAAAGCTTTAACGTGATCGCCTTTGCCGACTACGGTTCGGCCTGGGGCGGCTACGGCGAAATTCGCGATTTTGAACAAAGCAGTTCGCCCAATTTTCGATTGGGCTATGGCCTAGGGCTTGCCTTCCGCACGCCACTTGGGCCAATTCGCGTGGAGTTTGCTTTTGACGACAAAGGGAAGGGCCGCACGCACTTCTCGGTTGGCACGAGCTTCTAAATCAACAAAAAGGAACAACTATGAAGAAAAACTTTTCCGTCATCGGTTGGGTCGTTGCAGGAGTGCTCGGCGCAACCATGCTTGCCAGCGGTTTCCAAAATGCCGGCACCAAAATCGGTATTGTCGATATGCAACGCATCCTGGCCGAATCAGCAGCAGGCAAGAAAATGCGCGACGATATGACCACGCAGGTCAACCTGCGCCAAGGTCTGCTCGAATTTGTGAACACCAACAAGGTTCTCACCCAAGAGCAAGCCGATCAACTTAAAGACCTCACGCTCAAAACCCCGTCCACTCAGGCCGATAGAGATGCCCTTGATCGACTCAAAGCTACGATTCGAGCCGAAAAGAAGAAGTTTGACGACCTCATGGTTAAACCGACTCTCACCGAGGCCGAACGCACCGAGTTCGAACAGCTGAGCCGGCGACGCGATAACACCGACGGGCTCCTGAACCGATGGAACAACGAATTTAGCCAAGACCTTTCGGAAATGCAAGATCTCATGCTCGGCGAAGTTCTCAAAAAAGCGCGCGATCAGGTGCAAGCGTTGGCGAAGAAAGAAGGGTACTCCGTCGTATTTCCTAATACAGTGGCCATCTATGGCGCAAACGATCTCACCGAAGAAGCCATTAAAGCGGTTGACGCGGCGAAGTAGCGCTCTCGGCGTTCTCGTTGTGATCTTTGCAGGGGGATGCCAGCCGGCACCCCCTGTCGTCACCATTGATTGGTCGCGTGTTCCCCAAACGCAGACTGCCGCCTTAATCGATCTGCCCCGACCGCTCAACTCGCCAGTTCCTCGAGTCATGCAAGCGCAAGTCGGGGCAAAATCCGGTCGCGTTCTCCAAGAAAAAGAGGGCGAATCGTTATGGGAACACGCACGCCAAACGCTGGCTGAAAATCGACAGCGAAGCTTCGAGCAGCTACGCCAAGACCTGGAACGCCGCTACATCGGTGAACTTCGGTCGCGCGCGATTGAACTGCGCGAAGAGCTGGGCGAAATTGACGATCGAGACTGGCGCGACACCCTCGATCGGTTCCGAATAGAACTTGAAGAGTACGCCGAAGAAAAGGGGCCACTTGCCGCCGAACTTGCGGGGTACATCGGGTTTCCTGATCGGGGCCAACGTGTTCCGCGTCGTCGTAACGAAGAGATGTACGTGGATTATCGACGCGAAAAGGTCGAAAATCTTCGCCAGCTCATCGCGGATATGGATGCAGAGTTCTCGGCGGAAGCGACCGCGATTATTGTCGATTATCAGATGCGGGCGCGGGATCGAATCGCAGAACTGGAGCAGATCAATCTCGCCGGAGATGCCGCGGCTCGATCTCGCGCGCAAATCGATGCGCGAGCAGCCGTTGATAAACTCATCGGAGCCTTCGATGACTCGCTGCCCGAACTTGCCAAACAGTTACCCTCGCTTCCGGCAGAATCTGTAGTGGCCCCTTCGGCGTCGGTCGTCCGACCAGATTGGGCCCCCGAGACTTACGGGCGGGGCGTTCCGCGCGACCGCCTTCGGGAATATGCCAACGTATTTATCAAGTCGCGCGGCTGGAGAATGGCGGAAGGCCCCGGCGGACGCGACGTAACCGAGGAATTTTTGCTGTGGCTCAAGACGAACGGTCCCGGACTCTAGCAGACATCGCACAGATGGTGGACGGAGACCTCGCCGGAGATCCTTCACTCGCCATCCACCGACCTGTTCCTGCCGGGGAAAACGATCCCCACGGGATTACGTTTGCGGGGAACGAAAAGTACCTCCGCCTTGCGCTAGAAAGTCAGGTCGGCGCGATCTTGGTTCCTCCCGAAACACCGGAAAGGCCGGGTCGGAATCTCATCCGGTGTGTGAATCCGCGCCACGCCTTTGGAATTGTCCTGGCTCTCTACGAACGTCGCCCTCGGGCGGAATCAGGCATCCATCCCACGGCAATCGTCGATCCCCGCGCCCATCTGGGTGAAAATGTTTCGATCGGGGCGTACGTCGTGGTAGCGGAAGATTCGGTCATTGAAGATGAAGCCGTGTTGATGCCTTTTTCGTACGTCGGACCCGGCTGCGTGCTCGGCGCACGCTCACGGATGTATCCCCACGCGGTGCTGGTCCAAGATGTTCACACCGGACCGGATTGCATCTTTCATTCGGGATGCGTCATCGGCAGCGATGGCTTCGGTTTTGCCTGGAACGGACAAGAGCAACAAAAGATTCCGCAAGCCGGAGGCGTTCAAATCGGCCGCAACGTCGAAGTTGGCGCAAACACCTGCATCGATCGCGCCACCGCCGGATCAACCATCATTGACGATGGCGTCAAGCTCGACAATCTGGTGCAGATCGGTCACAATTCTAAGATCGGTGCTCACACCGTCATGGCGTCGCAAGTTGGAATCAGCGGAAGCACGACGATCGGCGAACGCAATGTATTCGGCGGACAGGCCGCCACATCCGACCACGTTTCGGTGGGAGACGGTATGGTATTCGGTGGCCGATCCGGAATTATTGGCAACATGGATCAGCCGGGCGAATACTTCGGATTGCCTGCGGTTCCGTTGACAACCGCCATGCGGATCATGGCCTTGCAGACCCGCTTGCCGGAGCTGTTCAAACGCATGCGTGCCCTCGAACAAGAACTGGAAAAGTTAACCCATGGAAAGTGAATATCCGCGACAGACCCTGATGGCCTCGGTGGATATTGCCGGGCCCGGATTGCACTCTGGCGAAGCCTCCCGCATCACGCTTCACCCCGGCGAACACGGGATTCGATTCCGCAGAACAGACGGTTCGTGGATCGACGCCGTGCCCGCTCATGTCACCGAGACTCGCCGCTGTACGCGACTGGGCGATATTTCGACCGTTGAGCACCTCATGAGCGCTTTCGCAGGGCTTAATGTCACAGATTGCGATGTTGAAGTTTCTGGCGCAGAACTCCCCGCCGCCGGCGGATGCTCGCTCGAATATGTCGAAGCCATCCGTGCGGTGGGGGTTCAACTGTTTGGAAAGCTCACGGTGACCGGTCCGTTCGCTCGTATTTTCATGCAGGATTTACCGAGCAAGTTTGCAATCGGTCTCGGCGAAGGATGGTGGCGCGGCGCCTACATTCGAGAGAACGAATTTCCCGGCACCCAAGAGTTCGAGATCGCATTGAATCCGGAAGCATACGCCCGCGAAGTTGCTCCGGCTCGAACCTTTGTGCTTGAACACGAGATCGAAGCCGCCCGCGCCGCCGGACTCGGGCGCGGACTCACCGATCGTGAAGTCCTCGGAATCGGAAAAACGGGCTATCTTAATGACGCTCGATTCGACGATGAACCCGCGCGGCATAAGTTGCTGGATGTGATGGGCGACCTCTACCTTTCCGGAGTTCCGGTGGCGCATATTGATGTGGTGGCTGAATTCACCGGGCACACGCTCAACGTGTCCGTTGCACAAAAACTTGTCGAAGCTACCGAAATCACGCGGTCGTAAGAACCCGTTCCGCCAGCACGAGAGCGGCATAATCGTCAATCGGCACCGGCGGAACCCATAAGGTAGCGGGGCCGATTCGGCGGAATCCGCGCCGTGGATTGAGTTCCCAGTACCGTTCTCGGGCCTGCATGGTGGTGTCGCGTTCATCGACGACCAAAATCCCGACGCTCGGCATCGCTTCACGCAAGGAATCGATTACGTTTCGAGATCGGGTGCCATTACCAACAATGATCAAAGAAAAAGACTTATCCTTGTACTTTTCGAGCGCAACCTCGGCAATGCGTTCGGTTGGAACAATATCGTGCCACACCAGCGAGATGCTTGAATTTTCGTCCCGATTCACAAGTGCGAGACCGCACTTCGAGCTCCCCGGGTCGATTGCCAGTACCGTTTTTGCCCCCACCATGGTAATTGGTTTCCCCGCAAGATTGTGGCCAATCGGTCGGATCAAAGGCTGGGCAGCCACTCTTTAGGGGCGTAGCCGAGGCGTAAGTTTGATCCGGTCGGAGTTCCGTGTGTTTTCCTGCGCCACCAGTTGCACGCGAATCGGACGGCCGTATTCTTTGATCTCCAGGGCCAGATTGATGATCTGCTCGCTCGTAATCGATCCAAACGGTTCGGCTGAGCCACTGACCGGAAGCATGCCATCGGACTGCAGCTTGACCGGAAGTTCTTTGGAGATGGCTTGGGCGATATCCGTGACCAATTGGGGCGCGGTCTTGCGCCCGTCCACTTGGATGTTCAACACAACTTCGCCTTCGGCATAGATCTGGCGAATTTCGTGAACTTCAATGATAAACAACACGGTGTCGCCCCGGAACCAGTTAAGCTGAGTCCGCGCAATCAGTAGTTGGGGCTGGGTGAGCCGCATGAGCACGCGCTGCAGATCGCGCAGCTGCTCTTCCATCGAACGGCTGTTGCGATGGTCATAGGGAAGTCCGGCGTAATTTCCATCCGATGAAACCACGGCACCGCGCGCACGAGCCCCTGCGCGGGCCCGCGTAATGAGTGAATCTAAGGCAGCATCAAGTTCTGCTTGATTCGGTGAGGCCGGAATCTCCGCGCGGGCTAGCTCATCGCCGGCCGCATAGATAATTGGATTATTCCGAGCGGTGCCCGATTTACCCTCGATAATCGATGCGTAGTTTTGCAGAGTTTCCAGTGCTTCCTGCTGGGTTTGCAGTGCCCGATTAGTGGCGGCAAGTCGCTGCTCCGCTTCTGTAATCTGTTGCTGATAACTAACACTTTGTGCGTCAAACTTGTCGTTAAGCGAGTTTAGCGCGGCCTGGAGCTCGTTCCGATCTTGCTGCAACGCTTCGTATTCTCGGTTGGCTTCTTTGAGCTTTCGTTCAAGATCGGCAGCCTCTGCGACAAGAGTGATGTTTTGCTCCTGAATCAGCGTGTTTTCGCCCGTGAGACGGGTGTATCGAGCCTGTGCTTTTTCGTTCTTTTCGGCAAGTTCGGTGCTTCGCTGCTTGTATTCTTCGATCGTAGAAGCAAGGCTTTGAACGCGGACTCCAAACTGCTGAACCTTGGTAGAAAGCCCTTCGGATCGACGCGTAAGCTCTTCGTTCCGTTTGTGAGATTCTTGGCGCAATGCTTCGGCGGATTGAAGCTGCTGCGAAGTCTCGGTGAGCCGATTGGTGGTTGTCCCAAGTTCGCGTTCGAGCGCGGTGGCCAGCTCACGCGATTCGTCAAGTTTTTCGCGTTGCTCTTCTAATTCTCCACGAACGCGCGCCAGATCGTGGCGAGCTTGGTCGCCTTCTAAAATCCACCGTTGCACGGGCTTGGAAACGGTAGAAAGAATGAAGATCGTAGCCAGCGTGCCCAGCATTCCGGCGATGAACGTCGCGACCATCGCCGTGTGCTTTGGCCTCAGACGTCCGACGCTTCGGCGCTTTTTGCCCACGTTCCGGCCGATCGCATCGCCCGCGTAAGCGATGAATCCACCAACGAACACCATGAGCACCAAAAACCAGATACTGACGGGAATCGTCATTGGCCGTTTTTCCTCCGGATAAGTTCAATTGCCACCACGGTTCCGACGACGATGGGCCCGAAGCTGGCGGCCCAGGCCGGGATTGCTCCGCCCTGAGCCATGATCGACATCGCGTTGGTAACAAGCATGTATCCAAAAATGATAATCACGCTCAGCCAAAAACCCGTGCCGGTTCCGGCGCGGTGATTGCGAATCCCGAGCGGGGCCCCCACCAGGCCGAATACCAACGCGGCCAACGGAACCGCGAATTTATTCCAAAAACCAAATTCCAAGTTGATGATCTGTTCTTTGGACGCATTGGGGTCGCGCTTCTGTTTTTCAATCTGATCGGCCAACTCCCGCGAACTAAATGAATCCAGATCGGTTACCGACCGCGCCACGATATCCTGCGGCGTGGAAGTCGGACGCGCCGCATCGGCCGGCCAGGCATCTTGGAATGTGAGCTGCATCTTGCTTTCTAAAATGTAGAGCGTGCAGGTTCCTCTGGCTTGCCACTTGTCAAGCCCGTCAAATTCCAGCTTGGGCACAACAAACAATGTTTCGGGTTTTCCTTCTTTATCAAACGTAACAATTGTCACATCGGTCAGCGTGCCATCGATCAGGTTAAAATCGCGGGCGTTAAGTTGGCCCTGCAGACGTCCCTCTTCGTAGATCGGTTGCGAAGTCGGACGCGCCTTCGTGGCATCCGCACTCTTGACGATTTCTCCCTGAAGTGTGGTCGCTCGGTAACTGGAAGCCGGAACCACGTAATCCGTTGCCACATAGGTGGCAATCGATACCAAAAGTCCGAAGACCGCCACAGGCATCATCATGCGTAAAACGCTGATTCCGCTTGCCCGGAGGGCCACAATCTCACTATCTCCGCTCAACCTTCCGAACGCAAGCAATGTGCCCAAGAGCATCGCCATGCTAAAGGTTTTGGCTAAGATTCCGGGCATATAGAGCATGGCCAGCTGCAACACCAAGCCGACCGGAACGCCCTCGCTGAGCATCCTTGTAAATGTGTAAAGAAATGTTCCGGCCATGATCAGCACGGTGAATATAGCCACGCCAAACGCCCACGGGCCGATCACTTCGCCCAGAATCAGGCGATCAACGCGCTTCATCGCCCTCTGCTGTGGATTCCGTTAAAGATTCGGATTCGGATTCCGAGCGGGGTCGCCGAATCTGGTCGAATCCTTGCCCCAAATACCGTTTGCGGACATGCGGATCTTGCCGAATTTCTTCCTGGCCGCCCCGCGCAATAATTTTGCCATCCACTAGAATGTAGTTGCGATCAGTGATATTGAGCGTTGCTTCGACGTTGTGATCGGTAATCAGAATCCCGATACCCTTGTTGCGGAGTCGGTGAATGATGTGCTGGAGTTCTTCGATCGTCACCGGGTCGATGCCGGTAAACGGTTCATCGAGCAGGATGAACTGTGGTTCGGTGGCCATGGCCCGGGCGATTTCCACGCGGCGACGTTCGCCCCCGGAAAGTACGCCGCCGAGGCTGTTCAAAATCTTTTCGATGCTGAGCTCGTGGGCGAGACGGTCAATGACCTCTTTTTGCTGAGTTCGACTCGCTCCACGAGCTTCCAGCACAAGCCGGATGTTGTCCTGAACGCTCAGCCGGCGGAAGACGCTTGATTCTTGAGCAAGGTAGCCGATTCCGGCGCGAGCGCGGCGGTGCATCGGCCAAGTAGTGATCGAAGTGCCATCCAAAGTGATCTGCCCGGCGTTGGGTTTGACAAGGCCAACGATCATATAAAAAGTCGTGGTTTTGCCCGCCCCGTTTGGCCCGAGCAAACCCACGATTTCGCCGCTTTCGATCTCGACCGAAACTTCATCGACGACGCGCCGCTTCCGGTACTGTTTCACCAGGTCTGAAGCAACAATCTTCAAATTATCGGCCGCCTCCGGGCTTAAATGTGATCTCGGAAGGATTGCCGCTAGCGCCGTACTGCTGAGGCTTCATGTTTTCATCCACTTGAATGAACACACTTTGGCTCGCACCCGAACTGGTGTAATCAAGTCCGTTGCCGGAAAGTTCAACATTTCCGGTGAGCAAAATCCGACCGTTTGCGTTCATCGTCAACCTATCGCCTTGAGCCTGAAGGTCAACTTTTTCCCCGTTGCGATCGAATCCTTGAAAAGTGATCTTTACTCGACCTGCAATATCCGCCGAACGGATTGAGCGACCAGAAGTCCGGCCGCCGATAGGCGGAGTGAGAATCGAACCACTGGCTCCGGTGACCATCACGCTTTGGGCACGCCCTGCTTCATCGGTGCCCGATTGCCGGAAAGTGAACGCGTTCCGGAACGAAAACTTGCTGGCACCCGATTCTTGCGTGAGAGTGAGACCGGTTGTTTCGACCCGATTTTGCCTGGGCTTTCCGGCGGGCCCGGGCGAGCCGATATCGGCGACAACCCGACCCGTCAGGTCTGCTTGACTAAGAGTCCGGGCCGATCCGGCCGGCCCGAGCAGCACGACCGATCCGCCCCCCGCTCGGATATCGATGGGCGAACCATTGGATTGTCCGACAATCGAAAGTGAGCCAGGAACTCGCACCGTGGCCGATCCGCGGTTTTGGGCTTCGGAGTACTCAACCTTTTCCCCTTTGAGCACAAACTCGCTACCCTGCGGATTCTGGGTGATCGCCACACTTCCGGTGAGCGTAGCATTCAAAAGAAACATGTTTCCGCCCGGGCTGCTGCGTATTTTGCCTTCCGCATGGCTTGCAGTAAAGCTTAGGTTTTGGGAGTTCGAGCGTCCGAGGAGCGGTTTGCCGGAGAACTCAAAATCGATTGAATTGGTGGCCGCATCACCTTGGAACAGTTGCTGAGCAATGTTCTCGATGGCAAAATCACCCGATTTGCTCTTAAAGCTGACATCGCTACTGTTTTGCGCCCACGCCAAAAGCGCGACGCCGAGGAGGGGGAATGCGAGCAGGTGCGGCCACTTCATTTAAATTTGTCGGGGGTGCCGAATTTGGAAAGATCGGGAGTTGCCCAAACTTCTTCCATTTTGCCTAACTCCCAGCCAGGGGAATCGACCCGCACGTTTCCTTGTGCGCTAAACATCTTACGATCTTCCATCCAAGAAACTTTATCGGCATAGAGTGAGACGTCTTGCTTTACCGAATCAATACGGACTTTGCCCATCAGGACCATCTGTTTGGATTCACTTGCCGCTTTGGCATCTTCTGCGGAAAATCGGCTGGCCAGTTCCGGGCCATCAAAGATTTCTCCAGTGACCTTATGCGCAAATACCTGCTTTTCTCCGGCATCCTGCAAGCCGAGGCGCGAAGATTCCCCGTGCAGTTTCCAGGCGATAGTGCCGTCGTCGCGACCCGCTTCTAAATCGATGGGGCCGGTCTCCACTATCCGACGTACACCCGGTTCATCCTCAGCCGGTTCGGGATTCGACTCGGGCGGCGTCGGAGGCTTGCCGCACCCGGCCAGAAGCGCAACCGCAATCAGGATGACGGCAGAACGGTAAGTTCGGATGCTCCCGACCTCCGGGCGAATCGACCTTGGTGCTGACCGGCAAGTTGTCCGCACGCGGCGGCGATATCGTGGCCGCGCTCAATCCGCTCGGTCACGTTGGCTCCGGCCAGTTCCAACTTTCGACGAAACTGGTTGACCCGTTCGCGGCTCGGGCGACGGAATCCGTTACCCGTATCGACCCAGTTGAACGGGATCAGGTTGATCACCGACGGGGTTCCGCGCACCAGATCGGCAAGCGCATCGGCCTGCTCGGGCGTATCGTTGAGTTGGTCAATCAGCAGGTATTCGATAGTGACTTTTCGCCCCGTGGCGCGATGATACTGCTTCATGGCATCCCACACTTCGGGGACTCCCCACTTGTGATTGACGGGCATGAGCTGCGAGCGAATCTCATCAAAGGGCGAATGGAGCGAAAGGGCAAGGTGGATCGGCATCGCCAGTTCGGCCAGCTTGCGAATTTGCGGCACCAAGCCGACGGTCGAAACCGTGAGGTGACGAAGGCTCAGGCCAACTTCTTCGGAAAACAGCCGCAACGATTTCACCACCGCATCGAAGTTCAGCAGCGGTTCGCCCATGCCCATAAACACCACGTGCGAAATTCGGCGCGGGCTCAGCGATTGGAGCAGCAGGTACTGGCCCACGATTTCGCTGGCATCAAGATTGCGGTCGAATCCGCCCATGCCCGTGGCGCAAAATGTGCAGCCCATCGGGCATCCCACCTGGCTGCTGATGCAGCAGCTCACGCGCTTTTCGTAAGGCAACAGCACGCATTCGTAAACCTGATTGTCGCCGTTGTGGACGAGCAACTTTTCCACGCCGTCGGTCGAACGCCGATGGTCGGCAAGCTGCACAGGATTGATCACGAACCGTTCCGCCAGAGCGGCGCGGAAAGCCTTGGGCAGATTGTTCATCTGCTCGAAATCGGTTGCGCCCTGCCCGTAAATCCAGCGGGCAAGCTGCTTGCCGCGAAAGCCGGGCTGGCCGAGTTGAACCGCGATTTGTTCAAGTTCGGCGGTGAATCTTCCGACTAATGCGGCCCGATCTTCCACAGGGGAAGTTTACCGGAGCAAGCGGTTTATCGCTTAGACCGGCTGGCCGCGCACCGGATCGGGGAAGTCGCGATACAGCGCGGACGTATAGTTGGTCAATCGAGAATAGACCGCCCGGTGCAGCTCTTCGACCTCGCCATATCGCCGCGCGGCGGTCGAGAAGGCGGTATCCAGCTGGGTGAGATTATCAAATTCGATCGTGACGTGAAATTCACCCATCCCGCTTGGCCCGAATCCGAACTTTCGCCGACTGATCCGGTAGCTGACGAGTTCGCCGCGCGATTGCAGGAACCCCAGCCAAGCATGAACCGCACCAACAAGTTCTAGGTCATCGGCGTGGGGTGCTCGGTCAAACCAGATTTCGTAGAGGTCCACGCCGTGCAGTTTAGCTCGGTTGAACGGGCCCCTTCGGTGGCCTCAAGGTACCATCAAACTCGCCCCATGAGCCCCCACGAGCTAAGACGGAAATACCTCGACTTTTTCCGCTCCAAAGGGCATGTCGAGCACCCCAGCGGATCGCTGATCCCCTACGACGTGACCGGTCGGCTCGACGAATCCCTGCTGTTTAACGGAGCAGGAATGGTTCAATTCAAGCCGTACTTCCGTGGCGTCGCCGAACCTGAACATTCCCGCCTCGCCAGTTCGCAAAAGTGTTTGCGCACCGGCGATATCGACGATGTGGGCGACGATAGCCACCTCACCTTTTTCGAGATGCTCGGCAATTTCAGCTTCGGCGACTATTTTAAGGCCGAGGCCATCGCTTTTTCTTGGGAGTTTTTGACTTCGCCGGAATGGCTGGGGCTCGATCCGAAACGCCTCGCTTTCACCGTTTTCGAAGAGGATGACGAAGCTCATGCCGAATGGTCCAAGCACCTTGCCGATGCCGGTATCGATCCCGCGACTCGTCTGTTCCGCCTGGGCGAAGAGACCAACTACTGGCCGGCGGGGGCGTTCAGCAGCGGACCGCCTGGTCCGTGCGGACCCAACAGTGAAATGTTCTACTGGACGGGCGACGGCGATCCGCCCAGCGGGCCGTATTCGCGCGAAGACTATCTGCGCGACGAATCAGCGGGTCAATGGCTTGAGATTTGGAACGACGTGTTCATTCAGTACGAATGGCAGGGCACGCTCCGCGATCCCGCGCGACCAGATAAGGGGTACGAAAAGCTTTCGATGCCCGAGCTTCCGTTCCGCTCGATCGACACGGGCATGGGGATCGAGCGCACGATCGCGGTTCTGGGGGGTCACCGTTCGGTGTACGACACGGAGGCGTTTTCGTGGCTGTTTCGCGAGTTGGAGCAAATCGGAGCGCAACGGATCCAATACGGCCAGGACGAATCGACCACCCGGGCGATGCGAATCATCGCCGACCACATGCGGGCGGCCAGTTTTTGCATCGCCGATGGGGTTCTGCCTTCCAACACGGGCCGCGGATATGTTCTGCGGCGTTTGATCCGTCGCGCGGTTGTAAAAGGGGCGCGAACGCTTGGTTTCGATAACCTGTTTATCTCCGATCTTGCCAAGGTGGTGATCGAGGAGTACGGGCTGCACTATCGCGAACTTGCCGATCGGCGCGATACGATTTTGGAAACTCTTCGGAACGAGGAAACCTTGTTCCGCCGGACGCTCGCCGCAGGAACCGAGATTCTTGCCGACCTTTTGGAACCGTGGCGGAATGGCGAACGAGTCGCCAGTACCCCGCTGGCGGGATCGCTGGCCTTCCAGCTCTACGACACGTACGGCTTTCCGCTGGAAGTCACGCAAGAAATCTGCGCCGAAGCAGGGGTCAGCGTCGATATTGAAGGGTATCGCGAAGCCATGGAAGCCGCGCAGGAACGTTCTCGAGCTTCGGCGGGTATGGAAACGGTTTACGGCGGAGTCGGCGTCATCACCCTGTTTGCCGCCCAGCCGGAGCGACCTTCCGCGACCGACTTCCTCGGCTACGAATCCACCGTGGCCGACACTCGGATTGTCGGGGCCCACGCGATCAGCGAAGACGGGGTCTCGAGCCACGACTTCGTCCTCGCCCTGGAATCGACGCCGTTCTACGCCGAATCTGGCGGGCAGGTCGGGGATACCGGCATGATCTACGGCGAAGGTTTTCGCCTCCGCGTGACCGACGTAACCAAACAGGACGGAATCTATGTCCACCTCGTGGAGCCGGTGGAAGGGTTTAGCCCCAAGGGGCTCCCGGAAGCGGATGCCAATGCCGACCTGCTTCGAATCTATTTCGACCAGTTGGTCCGCGCCGAAGTCGATGCCGCGCGTCGCGATGCCATCCGGCGGAATCACACCGCCACCCACCTTTTGCACGCCGCGCTTCGGCAAGTGCTGGGCCCGCACGTGACCCAGGCCGGATCGCTGGTGAGCGAGGAAGTCTTGCGGTTCGACTTTACGCACGGGGCGGCAATGAGCCCCGAGCAAATCACGGAAGTCGAAGACATCGTCTATGCCGCAATCCTCGAATCGGCCGCGGTGGTGACCTACGCGGATTGCGCAATCGACGAGGCCCGTAAAATGGGCGCGATGGCCCTCTTTGGCGAAAAATATGGCGACCGCGTGCGCGTTGTCCAGATCGGCGACATGCCGCCCGCCGAACCCAGCTTTAGCCGCGAACTGTGCGGCGGAACCCACGTCGGCACGACCGGCGAAATCGGGATGTTCAAGATCACGCACGAATCCAGCGCGGCGAGCGGAGTCCGCCGGATCGTGGCGCTCACGGGTCGAAATGCGTTCGCCTGGGTGCGCGAACAACAGGATCTCATCGAAGAAGCAGCGGCCAAGCTCAAAGCTCGACCCCGCGAGTTCGTAACCGCCATCGACAAGCTCAGCGAAGCGTTGCGCGAAGAACGCAAGAAGCGCGAACGACTTGCCCAATCCGGAGCCGGTGCCCCGGCGGCAGAAGAAGTTGAGATCGGTCCGTTCAAGTTAAAGTCGCAAATCTTACACGATGCAGATGCATCGGATGCCAAAAACGCCGCCGATCGATTTGTTGATGGCGATCCGAATGCCGTCGCCCTCATCGCCAGCATTGCCGAAGGCAAAGTATCCTTTGTGTGCAAGGTTGGGCCCTCAGCTTTAACTCAGGGAGCTAAAGCGGGCGACTTGGTTCGCGAAGTTGCGAAAGTGGCGGGCGGAGGTGGCGGCGGACGGCCAGAATTCGCCACCGCCGGCGGACGGGATGTCGAGAAAGTCCCGGCCGCAATGGCCCGGGCCCGCGAAGTCTTGGCCGAGCGAGTGGGGGCGGCGGATTAATCGGAAGGGGAAGGTTCGAAACGAGCGGCGAGTTGCTCCCAGCTTTCGAAGCCGTACGATTCAGCGACGACGCGCCGAGCGTCCTCAAGTTTGGGTTCTGGCTGCACTTGGGTTGCAAACGCGCTGTCCGGTTTGCCTGGTTCCCAAGCCGTAAGAACCTCCTGCACTTCTTGTTCAAGACTTTGGAGAGTCGCATCGGGGGGGAGTTGTTTAGTCATGTAGGCGTCTCCTTGGTGGGGGTCCCTTACTCAATCATACGTAATTTTTGCGGATTCCGATAAGCAACTTCCGGTTTCTGACGGTCCATTCCTCGAATTGGATATTATCTTGCTGGTTTGATGCTCACCGCCGCGTTAGTTTTATTTTCGGCCCAGCATTCTTCCGCCGTGGAGATGCTGGATGCCTTTGCGCGGCAGTCCGCCAACATGGAGATTCGGCTGTCCGTGACCGCCGACGGCCAGACCACTCCGCTTATCTGGCAGATCGAAGATGGCCAGTACCAGATTCTGGAATCCGGAGAGCTACCTAACTCGGAGCGATTTGTTCAACTTCCAGCGGGAATGATCGCTATAACGGATGCCTACCGCCAATACTTTGAATTTGGTCCGTATCCTTACCTCGCGCCGCTTCCGGCAGAACTCGAACAGCTCAGAGCGATCTACCCGCAGGGCTTGCTGAACCTTGCTAAAAATCGAAAATCCGTAGGAGCCACCGAAGAAACCACTCTCATCGCAAAGGTCACCGAGCAGGTGATGGATACCACGGTGGAAACGCGGTACCACTTTGATTCACTGGGCACGCTGGTTTCATTTAATAGTAAGCCCGTCGGCGATCCGATGGGTTACGAAATCACTTACCGCGTCGAAGGGATCAAGTTTGGCTACCAAGGGTTATCCAGAACCAGATTTCAACCCCCGATTGGTTACACCCCGGGCGAGATCCCCATGGTTCAACGTCCGGCAATGTCCGGTGAACGTCTCAAACTGGGCCGATGGGGCAACATCGATGTCCGTGCTTTGAATCGCAAAGGAATTGTCGTCGTTTTTACCGCACCTGATTGCATGCCCAGCAATGCCGCGGCTCCGGCCCTGAATCGTCTTGCGCAAGAGCTCAGTAAGAAAAACGTACAGATGATTGAAGTTTGGCTCGGACCATCAAAATTACCTAAACGGAACTGGCCCGTTGTCGCCGATGGTCGACGGGAGATCGAAGGCATTTTCGAGCCGCCAGTGACACCCTATTTGGTGGCACTAGACCGGGGCGGAACGGTACTCGGGGCTTGGGCGGGTTACGCTCCTGATCAAGAATCAGCGATGATTTCAAGCATCAAAGGCCGCTACGATCAAGCCACCCGCTAGAGCGCATGCAACTCCGGCCACTCGGTCGGGACTCCGTGCGTCCACAAAAGATCGCGAAATGAGCGGTAAGACTCTTCGGAATCGAGCACCTCGTGCGGTGAAACTCCTTCTGATAGGCAAAAATCAGCCAGTAGCGCAGCGGATTCGCCGACGTTCCATTCGATCGGGTGCAATCGGGTGCAGCCATTGGCAATGTGAGTGGCCCCGATTGCCTTTCCGGCCGCAAGCAGATTGTGCTTCTTTGCTGGAATCAATGCACCCAAGGGAAGCTGGAAAGGCAGCGCGCCCATATCAAGGGTGGGTCGTCCGTTAGCTGCCGGGTGGAGATCGAGTCGATAGGCGCCCACTCCGGCACTTCGCTCGATCGGCGGCGCAATTGCCCGCCCCGGATGAAGGTTCGCGGCCACGTCTTGCTCGGCAATCGTTGTAAGAGCTTTTAATCGGCGCGGCTCGCGAATGTACGCTTCCTGAGCGAGTCCGTCGGGAGTCCCGGTGAGATCGGGCCGGAGACGCAGACCGCGCAATCCTTCCTCGGTTTGGAGATAATAGATGAGCGAAAGAGTGAGTTGCCGTGCTCGGTGGAACTGCTCTGCCGCATGGGATTCCGGCACATCGATGACCGAGCCGAGATAGTAGTCGTTCATGGGCCAGTTAAGGATAGTGGCGGGTTCAGGCGGGTTGTTGTGGATATCCGGATCGACAATCTTTCGATAGGAGAACCAGCTGAACTCGCCGAGGAACGGCAGGGTTTTGGTGGTGTTGGTTGAAGGGTGAAGATATGTGGGGCTCAAAAGCCGCCCGCACCAATTTTCTGGTTCAAAATTACGCCAAAACTCATATTCATCGGGTTTAGGGATGGTGTGATCACCGTCAGCGAGAGAGACGGCGGCGCACCATGTGAAGCCTTGAATGTTGAGCGGTTCGGCCGGGCCATCGAGAGCGTGTGGTTCGCCGGTTTCGGCGCGCGATTCCGCCCCGATTCGATACTCCGTTTGGCTAAGGGGATAGAGGTCGCCAAGTTCAGTGGCATCAAGCACGAACGCAGCGGAGACGCGGATCGGACCTGAATCGGTGCGGAATGTCACCGATTGCACCCGGTCCGCATCGGCCGCGGCTTCGATTGGGACTCCGCGGATTCGCGCTAAGTTCGGGATGTGGTTGAGCCACTCTTCCAAAATGGTCGCGCCGATTTGCGGATCGAAGCAAAGCCGACTCACCCAACCGCCTCCGGGGTTGAGGTGGGGATTCCGCTGGGCCGATTCCGTGAGGTCGCCGTGGTCACGGTACCACTGGCGAACGGCGTCTCGGAACGCACGATAACTGCGCGGGGCACCGACCCATTCGATCCAAGGGTGTTCATCCGGAGGAACTGCTTGGCTTGTGAGTTGCCCGCCCACCCAGTCACACGTGGAGCTCAAAATCACGCGACGACCGGAATTCGCGAGGGCGAGAGCGGCGGCCACTCCACCTGTACCGGCACCGACAATGAGCACATCGCACGATCGCTCGATCACGGCGACGAGGTTACCTAGCGGTCACAAAGCGCACCGCTACTCGATGGGAGCAAAGAGATCAACAATGTTATCATCGGGATCAAGAAGCTGGGCGTAGCGTTGCCCCCAGAATGAATCCCAAGGCTCCTTAGCTCCGGTGAATCCGGCCGCCGTAACTTCGGCGTAAATCGCATCAACTTCCACAGGCGATTCGCATCGAAACGCTATTCCCATGCGGTGTCCCGTGGGCTTTTGCCATCCGGGCTGAATCTGACGCACCAGTTCCTCGGTATCCCACATCAACCGGATACCGCTGGCGAGTGTGGCTTCTGTGTGGTCGTCAACCTCGTCCGGTACCGGAACTCCGAGCATCGCGTAAAATTGATGCGACCGCTTTGCATCGGCAGTCACAATTCCCAGGGCGTCAAGCTTTGCACTCATGACAGAGTTATCTTGCCAGAAACCTAGACAAATGTCAACATTAGTTTTACACATGCCCAGATGAGCCGAAGACTTAAACGCCTCCTTATCGCCGTGGCGATCATCTTGGTAGTGTTGGCCGGTGCCTGCGGAATCGGCGGTAACTGGATTTATCGTAGCCTGATGGCTTCGGCCTCGCGGCTGGATGTCGAAGAGCAACAGGCGATCGAAAACGGGATTTTTGCGGAAGAATCTAGCGAACAATTCCCCAGCCCGGCCGAGAATGCCGCCATCTGTTACGTTCAAATGACCGAGCCGTGGACCGCAGGGCTTGCCCAAGTCACCGAAGATCGATTCCGGAGCTACATGGCCGGGCAAGCGGGCGACGATGAAATCGCGGTGGAGAATGCCTATCGCGACTTGATGAACCTGGCGGCCGAAGCGGTCAGCCGTCCGGAATGCCGCTGGACGCTCGACTATCCGGATTCGTTTTTGACTTACTTTCCATTCCTTTCTGCAGTAAGGGTGGCTGCGGTGTTGCGACTGCGATCGGCACTGGCCGGTCGGACACCCGGCGGGCCGCTTGCCGCCGCTCGGGATGTGTGCCGGATGGCAACCCACTTGGCCGAAAGTGAAGATTTTGGTGCGTGCTACACGGCCACTCAGCTCAATCAGCAGGTGGACGATTATTTAGCCACCCAGCTCTTGCAGGATCGAGCAAACGCGCCGGAAATCCTGGCTCTATTAGAAGAGTTTCCTTCCGTGGATCCCCGCCCGGCGTGGAAAGGAATGGCTCGCCGCCAGTACGAATTTTGGGATCGGTTCGAAGAACAGCCCGCCGCACTGCGCAAGCCCATGGAAGACATTCCGCGCGACCAAGAGGTACTGGTGAACAGTACCCTAGCGCAAATCCTGCACTTTTGGAACGGAGCGGTGGCGAATCCGCAGGAGAGCATTGGCCGCGCGTGCATCCGCCTAGAGCGGCAGGTGGAAGATCTCGACAAAGCCACGAGTCCGGCCAACATGGTCATCAAAAGGATGTTTGATCATCCGCTCATGTATTCCGAGGCTCGAACTCTCGCCTTTGTCCGTGAAGCCGAAGGGAGAGGCATGCTCAAGGAAGCGTGCCGCGTGATCGTTCATATCACAGAGGGCGGAACGATAGAAACCTATCATTCAGTGGGTAAATCGACGTTGACGGGAGAGCCATTCAAAGTGGTTGCTACCGAACGCGGTTTCACCGTGGCCTCTCCGGGTCCAAAAGAAGGGACGGTCCCGGCGGCGCTTGATCGCACATCGATTGTGCTCAAGATCGAGTAAGGCGATCGGCGAGCCCGCGCAGGGTTTTGCTACCCGCTTGTCCGGCTGGAATTTGTTTGGAAACTCCGGTGAGAACCAGCCAAGTTGCCGTTCCCGCGCGTTGCCCCCACACGATATCCGTATCGTACCGATCGCCCGCTACGAGTGTGGTCGAAGGGGTTTCGCCCGCCGATTGACACGCCGCGAGCGCAAGCGCGGGCTCGGGCTTGCCCACAATGATCGCGCGGGATCCGGAGGCCGATTCGATGGCAGCGATGAGACTGCCTGCCCCCGGCGCGAGACGCCCGTCTTCAATCGGAAAGGTCGGGTCAGGGTTGCAGCCGATGAGCATGGCTCCGTTGCGGATGGTATCGGCTGCGCGGCGTAGCATATCGAAATCGAAAGTGAAGCAAATTCCGGCGATCAGGCAAGGGGCGGATTCGCCGATCGGAACCAGTTCTAAGCCGGTTGCCTCGATCTGCTCCATAAGGCCGGGTTCGCCGACCGCCGCGCAACGATGAAAGTCTTGATCACGGGCATGGGCTGCCGCCGCCATCCCGGCGGTAAATATCCACGTAGGATCGCTGGGGATGTCGAATGAAACAAGCTGTTCGTGCAGTGTCTGTGGACGCGCAGAAGAGTTGTTAGTGAGATAACGGATAGAGCGGCCCGAGTCCACAATCCGCCGGATCGATTCGGCCGCATCGGGGCAAGCTTCTGAGCGACGGAAGACTGTGCCATCGATGTCAAGCAGAACGAGCCGGATCGAATCCGGATCGAAATCAGCTTTCACGGTCGAGGACAAACTGGGCGACTCCGGTGAGCAGACGGCGCTCGTGGCTATCGGTCAGGGAATTAAGTCCGGCAATCGCTTCGGTCGCGTATTCGCACGCGGTTTGGTAAGCCTGACTCAGCGAACCATACCGATTCATGAGGCGGATTACTTGGTCGATGGTCTCCGCGCTGGGTTCGGCTCCAAAGGACCGATCAACCTCGGCTCGCTCGGGTGGGGAGAGACGATCGAGCAAAAACAGCAACGGAAGGGTGGGCTGACCTTCGCGGAAATCTCCGGCGACCGGCTTGCCGGTTTTCGCTGCATCGCCTCGGAAGTCGAGCACGTCATCCACGATCTGGAAGGCCATTCCGAGCCCGTGACCGTAGCGGGCCAGCGACTCTTCGGTCGATTCATCGGCTCCGGCCAGGAGAGAACCCACCCGGCAACAGCATTCGATGAATCCGGCAGTTTTCATGCGGATAACCTGCTTGTATTCCTCTGCGCTGATATCGAGCCGCCCCCGGAGGGTGAGCTCTTCGACTTCGCCTTCGGCGAGTTCCACAACCGCCCGGCTGACCATTCGAATGATTGCGAGGTCGCCATCAAGGGCCAGGAGCTCCATGGCCTTGGCGAGCAGAACATCGCCGCCGAGAATGCTGGCGGTGGCTCCATAGCGGCTGAAAGCGGTCGGAGCGCCCCGCCGTGTATCGGCATCGTCAATAACGTCGTCGTGGATAAGCGTGGCCATGTGGATCATTTCCATGGCGCATCCCAACTGAACGGCACGATGAGGATCGTACGGCTTGCCGCTCGCGGCGGCCGAAAGTCGAACGAGCGCGGGCCGGAGTCGTTTTCCACCGGCTTCGAGAGTGAGTTTGCCGACCTCCTCCACCATTGGCACACGCGATCCTACTTGTTGGTGAAGCGCGGCTTCAACTTGTTCGGTCCAGCTTTGCATCTCGGCGATGAGATTCAGATCGACATCGCGCGGAAGACTGCTAATAAATGTGGTCGCGTTCACGATTTGGCCCCCCAGTGCATGGCAATAAGGCCAAGAAAAATGGGTCGATACTGGACATTTGTGAATCCAGCCTCCGAAAACATTTGGCTGAGCTCGTTGGCGTCCGGGAACCGTTCGGTACTTTTCGGAAGGTAGGCGTAAGCATCGCGCTGACCGAGCAGTCGGCCAAGAAGGGGCACCAACACGTGGTATCCGGTATTGCCGATCCGGCCCATAAAACCCTTTGGGCGAGACATATCCAGGCACACGAATCGACCGCCTGGCCGAAGCACGCGAGCGATCTCCGAGATCGCGCGACCAACATCCGGAACGTTGCGCAATCCCCAGCCGATGGTGACGGCATCGAACTGGTCCGAAGCCACCGGAAGATCGAGCGCATCTCCGAGCGTAAGCCTGGAGTTTGGATCAACCTTTTTGGCCGCGATATCCAGCATGGGAGCGCAGAAATCGACTCCTAGGGCAGAAGTATCCGGTCCGATCCGTTCGCGTGCGGCGATTAAAAAGTCGCCCGTTCCGCAGCAAACATCGAGCACAGATTCACCCAGTTTCAGGTCGATCTGGGCCACCGCTTGGGAGCGCCACCGCTTGTGACCCCAAGCCGACATGATCGAGTTGGCGGCATCGTAGGTTGGCGCGATTTGGGCGAACATCTCGCGAACCGCCCGTTTTTTGGCTTCTCCTTGGGTTTGCCACGGCTTCAGATCGGTGGTTGGCGCCATTCCAACGCTGATACTACTAGCCGGGGCATGTAATTTTCAATTTAAATTGAAAATCCGGGTCGCTGGGCGCACCCTTCGGGACCGCGAAAATGAACGGATGATTAAGATTTGCTCACGTTTGAGGGGAATCTTCGCACTTTACTGGGACGCGAAGTGCCGGAATGGTGGCTTCGACGTCTAAATTGGTGAACGAGAATATGTCGAATCTCTCCACCGGCATCCTCCAACTCATGGAGGTACTTCCTCCGGTCATCCGCGAAAAACTAGATCATCACCCTGACCTGAGCAATCTCGTTGAGATTGTGATGGACTACGGTCGTCCGGCCGAAGCGCGTTTCTTGCGTAGCATCGAACGGTGGCCGAGCACGCTCATCACGGAACACGATATTGATTACGTGGTTAAGGCAATCGGCGAATTTGGTGGCGATAACCGAGCGGGAATCGAGCGCACTTTGCACCGAATCTCGGCGATTCGGAATCGACACGGCAAGGTGATCGGTCTGACCTGCCGCGTGGGTCGCGCGCTGGAAGGCACGATCGATATCATCGACGACATTGTGCGGAGCCAGCAGTCGATCTTGCTGCTCGGCCGACCGGGCGTCGGCAAAACCACCAAGTTAAGGGAGGTCGCCCGCGTCCTTGCCGACGAGGTGAATCGGCGGGTGGTGATTATCGACACCAGCAACGAAATTGGCGGAGACGGCGATGTTCCCCACCCCGGAGTAGGGAGTGCTCGTCGGATGCAGGTCCCCAAGCCCGAACTTCAACACGCGGTGATGATCGAAGCGGTGGAAAACCACATGCCGGAAGTCATCGTGATCGACGAAATCGGCAACGAAGTAGAAGCTCAAGCGGCCCGTACGATTGCAGAACGGGGCGTTCAACTGATTGCGACCGCCCACGGACAATCGCTGGAGAACTTGATGCTCAACCCCGCTCTGTGCGACCTGATCGGCGGAATCCAGGCGGTGACACTCAGCGACGACGAAGCCAAACGGCGCGGATCGCAGAAAACCGTGCTCGAGCGTAAGGCTCCCCCAACGTTTGATGTCGTGATCGAACTGCTCGATTTCGATCGACTGGCCGTGCACGGCAACGTTCAGAAAACGGTGGATGTGATGCTCCGCGGTGTGGCCCCGCGACCTGAACTCCGCGTGCGCAGCGATGTGGGCGAAGTTGAAGTTGTGCAAAAAGAGTTCGCGCCCGATATGGATGAGCCGGGCTTCAATGAACGGTTCCCGAGCTTAAGTAAGCGGCAAGAAGCCGATGAGCCGGGCGGAGGGCCGGTGCGTCGACCGAAGTCCGAACCAGCCGAGCAGAAACCGAACGGCAATCGGTCCCGTGCTAACCGAAATTTGGTGCGAATCTATCCGTACGGAATTGCCCGCACCCGGCTAGAGCGTGCAATCCGCGAACGACAGGCTCCGGCCCTCATCACGAACGATATTCATCAGGCGGACGCGGTGATATCGATCCGCAGCGTGACCCAGGTTAGACCCGGCAAACTGCGCGATCTGCCCAAGCACGTGAAAGTTGTGACGGTGAAATCGAATACCTTCAGCCAGATATCTTCTGCGCTGGAAGACGTGCTCCGCCATTCCACCGGCCACGACAGCGGGCTCGATGCCGCGCTTGAAGAAGCCGAAGCGGCGGTGCGTCAGGTTATGGCCACTCAAAAGGCGGTTGAACTCGCGCCCCGCGACCCACGCTTGCGAAAGCAACAGCACAACTATGTGGAATCACAGCGACTGGCTAGCGAATCGGTCGGGCAAGATCCCGAGCGTCGTCTGCGAGTGCTTCCGGTTCGATTAGGCGCAAAAGAGTAATTTGATGGGCGGTCTATCTGCCCATCACCGTTCCTAAAATCCGGGCTCAGTTTGAGCTAATCCATTCGCTCATTTCTTCGAAAGTGAGCGGATGATAATGCGCAGCCGAATTTTCGGCGATGTGCTTAAGAATGATCGGAATGAGTTCGGCTAGCCGCTCCGATGTATCGGTGATTTCAAGCAATCGTTGCCGTTCCATGTTGCCAAGGGTCAGAAAGTTAGCGACCACAAACGACAGCGCGTAGGGATTATCGGGTAGGCGAATCTGCGTGATCTGCATTTCGGCTTGACGCAGCGCTTGCTCGATGAGCGCGCTCATTAACTCGCGTGTCTTGTGGGCGAGTGCGTCCAGTCGGTTTGGATCGGCGGGCTCGTCTTCTTCAAGTGTTTCAACGTGACCAACAAGGTAGGGACGGCTGCTGTCATCGAGTTTGCGGACTCGAAACCGTTTGCTTCCTTCGACAATAATATCCATGGCTTGGTCATCGTGGCGTTGCACGCTCATGATGCGGCACGATGTTCCTACCAAATAAGGTTCCGCGGGGCCACCGACTTCGGTACCTGACTTGATCAGGCAGATACCGAATCCCACTTGATGTTGGAGGCAGGCGCGGATAAGCGTTTGATACCGAGGTTCAAAAACATGAATCGGCATCCGCGCAAACGGCATCAGCACCGCGTCAAGCGGGAAAAGCGGGAGCTCTTCTAGCTGATCCGGCATCTTGCTATTATAGACGTCCTCTTTCTGCTTGGGTGGTCGAACTACGGGGGTCTAAAGATGGGTCTTATCGCCGGGGGATGAACGTTCCGGGCACAAAGTCCGGCAACTGGCCGTCCAACAGAGACGTCCGCTTGGGGTGGGGTGCTGGGTGGGTATTCTGACCGCTTCCAGAACCGCGGCCCCAAATAACCGCACGTGGATTTGAGTTGGAAGAAATGTACCAAATGGGAACCGATGGCGACGAACTGAAGCGTCAACTTGAGGAGCTGACGCGCCAACTCCAAACACTCCAAGCAGAAAACGCGCAGCTTAAACAAAGCGCACCCGCATCCGAAAAGACGGAATCGCGGCCTTCGCCGATGGAAAGCAGCGTCGAAGTGACCAGCATCCAAGAAGGGGATGCCACGCTGCGACGGCTGGTCCAACGCATGGCGATGATTCTCCAAGCCGAGAAGATCGTCATCATGTTCTACGAAACGGAATCAGGTGAGTTGATGGCGATTCCCCCCTCTTATGGGGTTGAAGAAGAGCGCCTTTCTCACTTTCGCGTCCGTGCCACGCAAGGCGTTTCCGGCATGGTCTTCCGTGACGGGGTTCCCGCGATCTTCCACAACGCCGCCGCAGATGAACGCACCAAAAAGGATCTGGTCAGCCTGTTCCATGTCCATAACGGCATCACCGTTCCGTTGATCATAGAAAAGCGCGACGAAGAGAACCGCATCGTCGATCGCACCACCATTGGGGTGCTGCACGCGTTCAACAAACGCCATGGCGAGGACTTCAACGACGAAGACGTCCGGCTGGCCGAACGGATGGCCAAAAATGTCAGTTCAATCATCGCCAACCAGCAGCTTTATAAAGCCATCGTTCGCGAAAAAGAAGAGCTGCTCCAAACCTTCGAATCCCTCACGAGCGGACTCGTACTCGTTACCCCCGAAGGCAAGATCAGTCAGATCAACGCCGCCGCCCGTGCCGTGTTCCGCATTGAAGGGGAAGTGATCGGGCAAGACTATCGCCGAGTCACTGAGCATCCGGACCTACTTACATTCCTTGAGCACGGTCTGGCCGGCGAAGAAGTCACGCCGATCGAAATCGAAATTGACTTCCGCCAAGCCGTTCGCGATTACGCGATTCAAGGCGCTCAGGTACGCAACGAAGACGGCAAGCAACTTGGCTTTGTGATGATCGTCAACGACATCACCGATCAAAAGAATCTCGACAAGATGAAGAGCTCGTTCGTCGCGATGGCTTCGCACGAACTTCGCACCCCGCTTACCGCCATCAAAGGATTCTCCAGCACCCTGCTCGATGGTGTAGACGATCAGCTTTTCTCGCAAGAAGAGCAAAAAGAATTCCTGGGCATTATCGTGAGCGAATGCGACCGCCTACGTCGTCTGATCGATGACCTGCTCAACACCGCCCGGATCGAATCGGGCCAGAGTCTGCAACCCAACTACACGGAATTCGAACTTCGACCCCTGCTCGAAAAAGTCGTTCGCGTGCAAAACCAAGCTTCCATGCGACACGAAGTTCGGCTGGAAATCCACAACGAGCTCCCGGAGACGATTATCGGGGACGAAGACAAGTTCGACCAAATTCTCACCAACTTGCTCAATAATGCCATCAAGTATTCTCCCGAAGGCGGCGATGTCATTGTGCATGCCTACACGGAAGGCGATGACCAGATCAAGATCGGCGTGCAAGACCACGGAATTGGTATTCCTAAAGAACACCTGGGCAAAGTTTTTGAACGGTTTCACCGCGTTAACAACGAAGATAACCGCCGTATTTACGGCACCGGCCTTGGACTCTTCCTTGTCCGACACCTTGTGGAAGAAGTGCACGTCGGTCGCATTTGGGCAGAGTCGGAAGTTGGGAAGGGTTCAACTTTCCTATTCAGCATGCCTAAGGCACTTAATGTCGAAAAAGCCAAAGAGCGAAATAGCTAACCCTTAACCATGAAGGGCGGCGTCGTTTTCGACTTCGACGGACTGCTACTCAATACTGAGCTGCACGAATTGATCGGGTGGCAACAGGTGTTCGAACGTCAAGGCGTGTGGCTCGACCCGAAAGAGTGGGCCAAGTGCGTGGGTGGCGGTGATCCGCCTTGGCGGGTAGAAGATCACCTTGCCGAACTGTGTCCTGATATCGATATTTATCAGGCGCGGCGTGATGCGCTTGCCATCCGCGATGCCGGGCTTATCGAACTCACTCTTCAGCCAGGCGCGCACGAGCTACTTGATCTGCTCGATGCCGAAGGAATTCCGTTTGGTATTGCATCCAATGCGCGAAGCTTGTGGGTGGAAGGGTTTTTGGCGAATCTTGAGATGCGTCACCGATTCGCCTGCATCTGTACTCAGGATATGGTGGGAGTACCCAAACCGAACCCGGCGGTATATCTGTTGGCATGCGATCGCCTCGGCATCGATCCTGCGCGGTCGCTGGGACTCGAAGATTCCTCCAACGGGGTGGCTGCCGCTAAAGCCGCCGGAATGTCCGTTTTTGCCATCCCCAACGAAGTCACCCGCAGCTACGATTTCTCGGCTGCGGATGAGCTGTTTGAATCGTTGGTGGATATCACGCTGGACGATATTCGCCGATTTGTTAGTTAGTTTTCTTGCTCACCACAATCGTTTCGTGATCGCTAAACTTCCACTGAAGTTTGGCTGCATCACAGATCACATCGAGCGCATACTTGAGGCTGGTATCTAGCAAGAAGGCATCGAGCTTATACTCAGGCACGTTCGGATCAAGTTCGATCACCACGCCGGTTTGGCGAGTGAACTCTTCGAATACCTTTTCAATTGGTGTAATGCTGTAACGAGTGGTTAACCGTTTGTTCAGAACCGAAGGGTCAAGCCGTTTGGGCACGGCCTTACCTTCGAGCTTCGGTGGTTCCGGCGTAACGGTCGGCGGGACGACAACCTTATAGGGTTTCGGTCGATTTTTACCGATGAAGTAGACGCCATTTTTAACCTCGTAGCCGATCTGCGCGTTTTCGACCACAATATCTAGGGCGCGTTGGAATTCGACGCCTTCGAGATGCAAATACAGAGCAAAGAAAGTGCCCGTATCGAGTACGAAACTTTTGCCCGACTGTTCGAACATATCGAACAGAACGCCGCGGATATCCGCGCCTTTGCTGGAAATCGAAACATGGCCAGCCTCGGTCTTGACCGGATTTTCGGCCGCCGGTTCAGTCTGGGCGAACACCGCCGAGGCGGCGAGCAGGGCGAAAAGAGTGACTGCGATTTTCATGGTGCTACTTGATAGGTTTGCCGTCGGGTCCGTAGACAGTGATTCCTCCGCCCCCGCTAGATTTGGCGGCGGGTTTCTTGGACGGTTGTCGCGCGGGTCTCTTCGCCGCGGGTTTGCGTCCGGAATTTGTTGGTTTTGAAGCCGATTTGGGTTGTGGCTTAGCAGGGGGCGAGCTCGGCTTTTGAGGTGCCGGTTCTTTGCCGCCCGAGGTTGCGACAATCAAATCACTTTGATCAAGGGTGGGCTTGCCCGGAACCCGGGGATCATCGACCAGCTGGGTTGGCTCTGTCTTTGTGGGGGTCGGGCTGGTTACTTCTGGTGTCGATTCAGGGGCTATCGGATCGGTAGGCTGAGTGTGTAAGTCCGCGGGTTCGACCGGAGTCTCGGGTTCGACCGAAGAGTCTTCTTCTATAGTGGCACTCGGCTCCGGTTCGGATTCTGAGATTGGGCCGGCACCGGATTCTGAGTAAAGCGAAGCGGCTTTAGGTCCGAGAAGATTCTGCGGATTCCGCAAAATTGTGCTCATCGCGATGAGCACAATCGCAAGGGCCCCGCTCAAAAAGAGCACGCGGGGATTCCTGAAAACGGCAAGTCCCGGAGGAGCGGAATGAGTTCGGACCGAGGCCTGCATGAGAGCTTCGGACGGACTAGCGGTGGTGAATCCGCCCGGGGTTTGGGTTTTGCCAAAGATTCCGCTACGTCCTGGCTTGCCTTTTGGGGCATCCAGAACTTCTTCGAGCGAAGGCCCCTCCCCATTGACAATCGACTGGCATTCGGGGCACACCCGAAGGTGTTGTTCAAGTTCGGCAAGGAGTTCAGGCGGAAGATTTTCGCCGTCTAAAAAGCGCTTCATCAGCACCGTAGAAATTTGGCACTCGATGTTTTGAACTACCATTCTTGAATCCGTTTATGAGGTTTCGCCGCAAAAGCGAAAATCTCCCGGTAGGATTGTCGGGTCCAGAATCTCTGATCTTTAGGTGGTTGAAGCGCTGAGTCGCCAGACGCGCAAAATTTTATCGAGTCCGCCCGCCGCTAGGTGCCTTCCATCGGGAGAAAATGCCACGCAGCTGATGGGCTGGTGACTGGCTTCGATCTGTCCGTGGCCGATGCCGAGGCGGACATTCCAGAGCCCAACACTGCCATCGCGCGATCCAGTGCCGAGCAACCAGTTGCGCGGATGAAACGCAATCGTCTCAATTGGTCGAGTGTGGCCGAAAAAGGTTTTGGCTAGGCTCAAATCCCGCATTCGGAAAATTCGGATACTGAGATCGACTGCGGCAACGGCCAGCCACCTTCCGTTAGGGCTAAAGGCAAGTGACGTTACGGTGGAAAGCACGCGGTCGATCCGATGGATTTCGCGTCCGCTCCGTGGGTCCCAAATTCGGACAGTGGCATCTGCCGATCCGGTGGCGAGCATGTTGGAATCGCCCCGCCATGCCAGTGCGGTCACGGCTTCTTCGTGCGCGTGCATGGTGGTGGGGGTGTATCCATCCGTGGTGCGCGCCACGTGCACGGTCCGGTCGGTTGTTCCGTAGGCGAGGAGCTTTCCATCGGGCGATGGACTCACGCTACACACCCAACTTTTAGGAGTCTGCCGCCAAGAATGGCGCACCTTTGGTCCGTAAACCCAGCAGCTTAAAATCTGTTCGGTTGATCCAGCGGCGACTACGTGGCCGGGTCCGGGCACGGATATCGCGCTGACAACCCCGCCCTCGAACCGGTTGCGGTCAGCGGGGTGCTGCATCCTTTTATCCCACCAGAACACATCGTTGTCGAACCCGCTGCTGACCATCCGGCCTGTGGTCTGTTCAAACCCCAAATCGTAGATCGGGGTGTCGTGCTGGCGCAGCCGTCGGAAAATTGTTGTGTGAACCGTGGAAGGCCGAGTTTCGAGATCTTGCTTTGTTTCGCGTTCGGTAGAGGTAAAGCCTAGCGATTGATCGTACGCAGACCGGCGCACCGGATCGGAAAGCACTTCAAACGCATCGTTGATCTGCGCCATTCGCTCGTGCGCATCCACCGCTCGGTTAACATCGGGGTGGTAGGTGCGCGCAAGTTTGTGGTACGCATCCCGAACCTCACGAAGATTGGCCCGCTGAGGGATGCCGAGAACTTGATAATGGGTCGGCACGGAGAAGTTTCTATTATGAAAGCCTGGTTCGCTGGGCTTCCGGCGAGATGCCCGGTCGGCCGCGAATCGGACCAGTTAAACTACTCCTGAGAAAGCAACTCCATTGCTTTGCTTAGGCCATGTCGAACCCCGGTGCTCCCGCCCAAGGCAAGTATCAGGGCCCGGGCGTGGCGGAATGGATTCTTGGATTTATCTGTAGCGGTTTGGTGGCCACCCAACTTCGTGCAACCACCCAGCCCATCGATCCCCAATCGGCGTTGAGCTACTATTTTGCCAATCCCAACGTGCGGCTGTATCACAACCTATCGATTGCGATCGACGTGGTGATTGTGCTTTGTGTGGCGGCCTGGATATTTATGTGGCGTCGCTCCGTGCTGTGGCAGACCATCATCGCGATTATGGTGTTTGCGGGTATCGCGCTGGTTTGGATTGAGTTGCTTCAGGCGATGCAGCTCACGGGCCGAAAATACACGTTACCCAGCCTGCCGTTTTCGCCAATCAATAATCTTGGGCTGTTCGGCGCAGGGGTGTTTGTTGCTTACTTATCGTTGATGTTGCCGACTGGAGAACTGTCAGGTCTGGCCAAAATTGGCCAAAAGGTGGCACTTGCTGCCGGAGTTTTTGGAGTTCAGCTGATCCTGTTTGAGCAGGTCGCAAGAAGGTTTGCATGAGTGAACAAGTTGTAGAGCGTATCCAGCACCGCGATCCCCCGTGGCTGAAGTGGTTTTTTGTCCTGTTCTTTTTGTTCTTGCCCGTCTCGGGATTGATCTTGTTTTGGACCGATGGTCACCACAAAATCAAAGTTCAGGCTGAAAAGTTTACGTCATCTGTTGTCGTTCCGGCGATGAAAGAACCAGAGTTGGAACGCTGGCTGGAACTTGCGACGCCGCCGATGGCGGATCGATTGCGCGGAGGTGAATTCGATAATATTGTTCAGGAATTCGGGCCATTAGTTTCTTATAACGATTTAAGTGCAGAAAAAACTCGAGCGCGCGAAGAGGAGGATCAGGGCGTCGTCTACGCGGAAGTTTTGTTCACCGCCGAGTTCGCCAAGCAGCGCGGACGAGTTCGCATGACAATTCGCCGACTTTCGGCTGGTGAGTACGACGAATCCACCGGCAAGAATCGCGATGTCTGGCTGATTGATCGGTTAGAGGTCAACCCGAAGTGACCTCTACAAATTAGCTGATATCGAAGCCGACAGTTGTTCCCGGGTGTGATACAAACGGGCAACCGACCATTTCTCAATCGGTGATCGTTAACACTGCATTGCAACTGTTCCGCGGACTCTAGTTGGACCGCCGGTTCACGATCAGAGGCTCATCGGCCGGTCTTGTGAATTCAACATAAATGTCGCCGATGACCCATTGTAAGTCCTGAAAAGTGAGCATCAATTCCGCCCGTTATTTTCAGTAGTGAAAATAACGCCCCGATTTTGCTCCGCTAATTTTCAGTAATGAAAATAACGGCCCCGGAAACGCACTATAATTTTCAGCGGTGAAAATAACGGGCAGAGCAGGGTGGTATGTCGCACAGCCGACGGGCTACCGCGCTTTCAATCCCGCACCTCTGCCGCCGACCGCACCACCGCTCGATTTGAGCCGCCTGCTGGTGTCACTGTCAAAAGCTGACCGCGCGATTGCTTATCAGGAACAAATCCCATAATTTATTCGAGGCGACCAAATTCAGCGGTTTACTAATGTTCTTGACCGCGCGATCGTGCTCGATTCTATTCCGTAGCCGGTGCGGGTTTTTGCTTCGCCGCAGGCAGGACATCATCACCCAAAATGAACCGCGCAACCGTGTTCTGATTGATCTTATACTTGCGCGGCCGCGGCGATAACGCGCGAACATCAATCTTTTCCGAAAAGTCGAACTCCGGGCCAGCTGGGGTGTAAGTCGCTTTGGTTGTCACAAGCCACTTGCTGTCATCCCGCTCGGGCGTATCGAGCTTAAAGTGTGCACCTCGACTTTCGTCGCGAATCATCGCGCCACCTACAATTGCCTTAGACATTTCAATCATGTGCTTGAGAGATCGAGTGAACGGAACCGTTTGGTTTGTCCAGTGACCATCGTCCAAAACACTGCACCTATCTGCGCGGTCGGCGAGTTCATCGAGCTTAGTGCGGGCCCCTTCCAGCTCACTTTGAAGTCGCCAGATTCCGCAGTAGTTCCACATGGTCTCGCTGAGCTCTGCGGATAGCTGATAAGGGTTTTCGTCGCCTTGGGCGGAACGAAGTTTTTGGTATTCATCTTCGCGGAAGTGCCGTGCATCATCGGCGAGAGTAACCGGAATATCTTCGTGCCCTTTATCGAGGTTGCGCAAGTAAGCTTGTACACCAAGAGCCGTAAGTTCGCCGCCGGTCAAACAGGTCAGAAGTGCGTTAGCACCCAAGCGATTGGCCCCGTGATATTGATACTCGCATTCACCAGCGGCAAAGAGACCGGGAATGCTGGTTTGCTGGTTCCGAGCAGACATTTCGTCCAGCGCGATATCGTTGCCGGAAGTTTCGTAATCGACCCACAATCCCCCCATTGTGTAATGCACAGCCGGGTAGATCCGCATGGGAGTATCGATGGGGTCTTCACGCATGAACTTCTCATAGATTTCGAGAACGCCACCCAGCTTATCGGTGATGAGTTCGCGACTCATGCCGAGTTTGTGGTGCAGATGCGTGATATCAAGGAACACCTGTTGGCGTCCGCGATAACCCATACCTTTTCGGCAGACGCAATAAATGATAAAGCTCACGAGATCGCGAGAGAGGAGGTTGCCGTAAACCGGATCAAGTTCTTCACAGAAGTACCATCGATCCTTCTCGGGAATATCGAAAGGTTTACGCGAATCGTCTACGTCGCGCGGGACCCATAGCCGTCCTCCCTCGCCTCGAACTGATTCTGACATGAGGCGGCATTTGTCTTCCCCGGGTACGGCGGTGGGGTGAATCTGCACCATTTCCGGATTTCCGTAAACCGCGCCTTGCTGGTAGCAGATGGAAACCGGGGTGCCGGTGTTAATAATCGAGTTAGTGCTCCGGCCAAAGATCACCCCGTTTCCGCCGCTGGCAATTACGGTGGCGTCGGCGGTGAAGGATTTGATTTCCATGGTGCGCAGGTTTTGCGCCACCACACCTCGGCATACGCCGTCAGAATCCTGAATCAGACCGATGAACTCCCACCCTTCGTACTTTTGGACTTGACCACCGCTTTCGTGTCGGCGAACCTGTTCGTCGAGCGCGTAGAGCAGCTGCTGTCCGGTCGTTGCACCGGCATAAGCAGTCCGGTGCTTGAGGGTGCCACCAAATCGGCGGAAAGAAAGCAGGCCTTCGGAGGTGCGGTTAAAGGGCACGCCCATCCGGTCAAGGAGATAGATAATGGCGGGCGCTCGCTCGGCCATCCGCATCACGGGCGGTTGGTGGTTGAGAAAGTCGCCGCCGGTGATGGTGTCTTCGAAGTGGAGGTAAGGAGAATCGTTTTCGCCCCTAATGTTAACGGCACCATTGATTCCGCCTTGGGCGCATACGCTGTGACTCCGCTTAACCGGCACAACCGAGAACAGAAGAACTTTGTGTCCCGCCTCCGCCAGCTTCATCGTTGTCATGAGGCCAGCGAGGCCTCCACCCACTACGATTACAGTGCGAACTGCGGCCATAACTCCACTTGCGGAAACCGTGCTTTCCGGCCAATGAGTGTACCTACCCCCGCTGGGCAGTCGGTCGGGAAACGGGCGATCAGGCGGATTTTGTCTTGGCGGATTCAGATTCGGCTTGAGTCGATGTCCGCGTTTTGCGAACCTGAGCTTTGGCAGGTTTTGCCGTTTCTTTGCCGGCTTCGGCATGGGCGATTGTGTGGATCCCTTCTTGAAGAAGTAGTGTCATCAAGTGGTTGAGACTGACCTCTTGTTCGCGGGCGATTTGGTCGAGCCGCGCGTGCAAGATTTTGGTCATGCGAAGCGTGACACGGCCGCTGTAGTCGGCCCACGGCTTTTCGGTATGAGGCTGCGGAAATTCAGAGAGGGGCTCGTCGCTCATGACGTCGAGGGTGACTTCTTCGAGCTGTTCGACGGCTTCGGCTTGGGTTGCGCCGTAACCGCTAATGTTGGTTCCAAGCTCCTGATAATGTGCCTCAAAGCCTCCCCCAGATTGTTCATCCAATGGGATTACTTTGATCGTGTACAGCTTAAGCAAAGATTCAAGCGTTTTCATTTATTCTCAATCCATTCAACTGCTTTGACAACTTTCACAAGCGCCTTGGGGTGAACTTCGCCGGAGTTCCCGTAGGCATGAGCACTTATCGTCAGCACCCGCATCCCAAAATCAGGATGACGGTCTAGCTCAGGGTGTCGCGCTTTCCAATGCTTCGTCCCTTGTGTAACCGTAAAACCGAGTCGTTCCAACTCCTTCTTGACCTCCGAGATTCGATGTCCGTGACAATGACCGGCACGCCATGCTTCGATTAATGCTCTCTTTCCCATTATGACGACTCATGACACCATATGTAGTGTCATGTGGGTCCTTTTGATATCGATAAATTTACCCCGACATGGGCCCCCTTAGGCAAAGCTCTCCGCAAGTTGGCTACGCAAAGTTGGCTACACTTCAGCGGGCTTGGAAAACGTCTGGATTGCATACCTGATTGCCGCCACGGCCGGATTTTTTGCCTCTGCGATTAACGCCGTCGCCGGGGGCGGAACGCTCATCTCGTTTCCCACCCTCATGGCTCTTGGCCTCCCCGAGCGATCCGCCAATGCGACAAACGCCGTTGCCCTTTGGCCCGGATCGATATCCGGAGCCGTTGGACTGCACCGCTACTTTGGCGAGACCAAGAGTCAATTGATCGCCCTGTTGCCGCCGACCATCCTCGGAGCGATTGGCGGATCGGTGTTACTTGTAGCTACACCGGAAGCGGCTTTCAAGGCCGTGGTGCCATTTTTGATATTCCTGGCTACGTTGATCCTTGCCGGCCAAACCCGAATTAAGCGAATGGCCACCGAACGCGCGTTCGAACTTTCTTCCGTTCAGATCGGTGTTCTGCAGTTTGGCGTAGCCCTCTACGGCGGATACTTCGGCGCAGGAATGGGAATCATGATGCTCGCAATCATGAGCCTTTACGGTCGAAACCTAAATATAAATCACCTTAATGTGCTCAAAAATTGGCTAGCCGTAATAATCAATTTTGGAGCAAGTGTTATTCTCCTTAGCCGTGGACTTGTTGAGCTCGATTTCGGCTTAGCGATCATGATCGGCGGACTCTTCGGCGGATACTGCTCAGCCACAATCTCCCAGCGAGTGAACCCCGACCACCTTCGTAAAGCAATCGTGGTATACGGATTCGCAATGTCGTTCTATACTGCGTGGCGGTTTTGGGCGTAAACGATTGGGGCGTGGTCATTCTTGCCGGTGGATTGGTTTCCGATCCGCTAGCGAGTGCACTGGGAACTCCCCGAAAAGCGCTTGCGGTTGTCGGAGGGAGGACTTGCGTTGACCTCACGCTTGATGCCGTTCGTCAAGCCGGGTTTACCGATATTGTGGTCGTCAGTGGGGATGACGTACGCGAAGTGGTGGGCGATGAAGTTTGGATCGCGGAACAGAATGGTCAAATCGAGAATGCACGGGCCGGAGTTGAAGCCCTGCCTGGGCACGAAAAAATCCTCTTTCTACCTGCCGATACCCCGTTTCTTGAACCGGATATGATCCTCGATTTCATCGCCAAAGTCAATCAACGAGAGGCTGGTCAAAGTGATCACTGGTTTGCCGCCGGGGTCTGTCGGTACGAAGAGTTTCTAAAAATATTGCCTGGATTTGAACATCCGCATATTCGCCTGCGCGAAGGCGCTTTCATGAGTGGAGCATTCTATGCCACGAGCCGCCGCGGATTCTTCCATGGAGCCGACATGTTCAAAAGCTTTTCGAACAATCGGCGCAATCAGTTCAAAATGTTATTGCGCGTCGGAATCGTGCCGCTGTTACGCTATGTGTTCCATCGGGTTACGATTGCCGAGGCCGAACGAACTCTGGGTCGCCTATTTGGCGGGCGGGCATTTGTGATCACGGAATGCGATCCGTGGTCTATGGCCGATATTGATACGGCGGATGAGTACCGCCGGTTGATCCAAGAGTTCAACCGATCTGATCAAGTACGCTGAGTGCGCCAACAAGTGCCGACGCCGCTTCGCGACCTTTGTTGCCAAGTTTCATTCCCGCTCGTTCCAGAGCTTGCTCCTGGTTTTCCGGCGTCAGAATTCCCCACGAAACAGGCTTTTTGTATTTCAACTGAAGCTTCATCAGGGCAGACGAAACATCGGCGGCCAACATCGAAGCGTGGGTGGTGGCACCTTGCAAAATGCAGCCGAGGGCAACCACTCCGTCGTGCGAGTCCAGCAACCGCTGGGTCACGATTGGTACTTCCCACGCCCCGGCAACAGTGACAACCGTGATTTCGGCACTGCCCGCTTGCTCTAAGGTTTCGATCGCACCATCTAGCAAGGCCTTGGTGACAAGCTCGTTCCACTGCGCGACGACCACGCCGATCCGCTTGTCCGAAGCATTGCCGCTGCCGGAAATCCGATTGATCACACTATAAGTATAAGCGCGCGGAACGGACAAGGTGAGGGCCGACGGCCAAATCTGACCCGGAAGTAAACTTCACCGCCCCAAACCCCGTTAGTTCCTATGCTCGATAAACTCACCGAAATCGAAAACCGATATGAATCCGTGCTCGAACGGATGCAGAACCCGGATATTGTGGCCAACCCCAAAGAGATGCGTGCGGTTGGAAAAACACGGTCGGAACTAGAACCAATCGTCGAAGTTATCCGCGAATACAAACGTATTCTTTCGGAAATTCGCGATGCCGAAGAACTTCTCTCCGATGCCGAAATGCGGGATATCGCCAACACCGAGCTCGAACTGCTTCGGCCACAGGTGCCAGAAATCGAAGAGAGGCTCAAACTTATGCTCTTGCCTCGCGATCCCAACGATGACAAAAGCGTGATTATCGAAATTCGACCGGCCGCGGGCGGCGAAGAAGCCGCACTTTTTGCCGCCGAACTGTTCCGCATGTACACCCGCTATGCGGAACGAAAAAACTGGAAGTACGAAGTCATAGAGTTCGAAGAAACGGGGATCGGGGGGGCAAGCCGCATTGTGTTCTCGATCAACGCCGATGGTGCATTTAGTCAGCTCAAACACGAAAGCGGAGTTCATCGCGTTCAGCGCGTGCCGGCAACTGAAAGCGGTGGACGCATCCATACCAGCACGGCCACGGTTGCGGTAATGCCGGAAGCGGAGGAAACCGAGATCGAAGTCAACGAAAAAGACCTCGAAATCTCAACTTTCCGGTCTTCCAGCGCGGGCGGACAACACGTCCAGAAAAATGAGACCGCGATCCGCATCATCCACAAGCCGACCGGAATCGTGGTTACGTGCCAAGACGAACGTAGCCAGCAGCAAAATAAGCTGCGTGCGATGGCCGTCCTGCGCACCAAACTTTATGAAGCGGAGCAGGAGCGCATCGCTGCCGAACGCGGGGAGTTACGCCGAGGCCAAATTGGCAGTGGGGATCGGAGCGAAAAAATCCGAACCTACAACTTTCCGCAAGACCGGATTACCGATCACCGAATTGGGCTCACCGTGCATTCGATCCCACTGGTGATGGATGGCGACATGCAAAAAATTATCGATGCTCTCGTGCAGGAACACCAGGCGCGATTGTTGGCCGAAGCCGGATAAAGTGGCGACCCCGGCGCGATTCGAACGCGCGACCAACAGCTTAGAAGGCTGCTGCTCTATCCACTGAGCTACGGGGCCGTAAGTTCGCGGCAAGTGTACCAACCGGTCTGCAAACGGGTCCGATCCGAATCGGCAGATGGGCCGGTACTCCATTCGAATCGCAGAGTGTCGTAAGGTATGGCTAGGCGTAAGCGCGATGAACGAACCGCAACCCGTGAACACTCTGCCCGATATTCAAAAGACTGTCGATGAGCGTAACATCCCCATCGACCGCGTGGGTGTGCGCAAAGTGCAATATCCCATCCAAGTCCTCGACCGGAGTGAAGAGCATCAGCACACCATCGGCACTTTTACTCTGACCGTAGATCTGCCGAGCGAGTTCAAGGGAACTCATATGAGTCGATTCTTAGAGGTGCTGGCCGAACACGGGCGCGAAATTTCGGTCGAAGCACTCCCCAATCTTCTTGATCATCTGCGCACGCGTCTCAAGGCTAAAAAAGCCCATGTCAAAGTAGAGTTTCCGTTCTTCATGGAAAAGGCGGCACCGGTCACCGGCAAAACGGGGATGATGGCCTTTGACTGCGGATTTGAAGCGGAAATGAACTGCCAGTTCGGCGTAACCCTCCTGGTGAAGGTTCCGGTGGCCACCCTTTGTCCGTGCAGCAAAGAGATTAGTGCCTACGGTGCGCACAATCAAAGGGGATGGGTCACGGTCCGTCTTAAGAACGAAGGACATATCTGGCTGGAAGAAATTATCGAAATGATCGAAGCCAGCGCATCAAGCCCCCTGTATCCCGTACTCAAGCGTCCGGATGAAAAAGCGGTGACCGAACAGGCGTATGATAATCCACGTTTTGTGGAAGATATGGTGCGCGAAGTTGCGCTTAAGTTCGATGCCGACGACCGGATTCGCACCTATTCAATCGAAGTGGAAAACGAAGAATCGATCCATGCCCACAACGCCTACGCATACTTGGCGCGGTCAAAGGACAATTCGATGCCCTAGCAGCCTGCGCAAGGGCGACTGGAGGACTCGAAAACTAGCGCGAAAGAAAAAATAAGTGGCTGCCCGTAGCCGGAAAGGGGAGACCAAAGCCGACCCGGAACAGCCAAGGGTTATTCTACGAGATTCGCCAATGTTTTTGCACTTGCAACCAAAAATTTCTGCATTTTGATACCTTTAGTACCAAATTGAACCGAGCTTTCGCCATGCGGTCGACGAATCCCGGTTCAAGCCCAGCCCAAGCAACGGCGAACCGCGCTCCTGCGTCGGAAAAGATTGCATCCGGTGGCAAAACTCCCCGACGAAGAGAAGCGATGCGCGGAACGCAAGATTGGACGTCCGCGCTGTCCGCTGGCTCACCAAAAAATTCTGGCAGCGGTGTTTGATGAACTCGCTCAACGCGGTTATGGCGGGCTCACTATCGAATCCGTTGCTCACCGTGCGGGTGTCGGTAAAGCCACGATCTATCGCCGCTGGAGCGGCAAAGCCGAACTTCTGCTGGATGCACTTATGGAGCAGGCGGATGATCAGCTCGGATTTCAATCGACGGGCGAATTTAAGGCCGACCTCCAGAACCATGTTGTTGCATCCGTGAGATTCCTGCAAGGGCCGCAAGGCGATGCCTTCCGCGCGATCTTTGCCGCCGTACAAGATGACGGGGAACTGGCAGAACAGTTCCGCACTGCCTGGTTCTGTCAGCATCGCGAAGGTTTTGCCATCGCGGTCGAAAAGGCTCAGCCTGAATCCGATCCGGCCGTGTTGTACGACTTAACCTACGGCCCGATTTTTTCCCGTATGTTGTTTGGACTACCCCTGAGTGACGATTTGGTCGATGCCGTACTCAATCGGATTGACCAATCGTTTTGATCCGCCCTTCCGGCGTGACGGTGAGCGGACTGTTCTTTTGGAGAAACTCAATAAAGGCATCAAGATCAATAAATCCCGTATCGATCCGCGCGCCCTTGGCGTTCTTGAACGTGAGGTGATTGTCCCCTCCTCCGGCTGTGAAATTGCTCACGCACACCTTGTATATCCGCGTTGGAACGATGGCCTCACCATTCAGGCTCGCGGAAATCAGACGCGCACCCGCGGGTGCTTGAGGATCGAATTCATAACTGAATCCGCGGCTGGGTAAAAGCATGCCGCCGCCTAAGAGCCCATCTTCGATTGCAGACTTAACTTCCGCACCGGTGAGCTCCAAGATCACCAGCGTGTTTTCGAACGGGGTAACGCTCACCACATCGCCATAGCGTAAGGTGCCCGCCGAAAGCGGGGCGCGGACGCCGCCTTGGTTCCAAAACGCGATGACCGCGCCCAGCGGCCGGGTTTTTTCGAGGATCGCATCGGCGACCAAGTTACCGGTCAGACTCTCGCCCGTTTCGAGGCTCCAATGACGGCTCAGATCGTTGGTGAGCTCGGCGATCGGACGGTTTTTGAGAGCTTCAATCGGTTTTCGAAACGCTTCGACGAGGCTGGCAACATATGGATTCTCCGGCCACGTTTCATCGATCAAAACGGGCTTTCCGTCCCACGATTCCACCCGGCCTTTGGCGTCGAATGTCACCTTAAGATGTCCGATGACTTTGCCCCATTCCCATGCCTGAACCACTAAGACCTGATGACCATCGGCGTCTTTCACGACGGTGGGATAAGGACCTTGCGAGCCGGTGAAGTCCGGCAAATCAATTTCACCGAGCGGGGTGTGGCTGTGTCCGCCGACGACAATATCGATGTTTTTGGCTTTCTGGGCAAAGGCAACTTCGCGCTCGTATCCGGCATGGGAAAGAAGCACGATTTTATCGATCCCCTGCTTGGTGAGAGCATTGGCTTCGTCTTGGATGGACTTTTCGAAATTAAGCACGCCCAGCCCTTCGATCGGCCCGATGATTGTGAGCAGCTCGTCCGGAACGCAACCGATCACGCCGATCCGTTGGCCGCCTACTTCGATAACCGTCGATTTTTTAATCACTTTGGCTAGAGCCGGAATCTTTGAGGTGTCCAGGTTGGCCGCAAGGAGTGGAAATCGTGCCAGTTCGGCAAATTGAAGCAGAGGGTCTAAACCTTTATCAAACTCGTGGTTCCCCACGGCCATTGCCTGGAACCCGATCAGATTCATTACCGCCAGATCAGCCAGACCATCGTAGGTGTTAAAGTAAAGAGTTCCTTGGAAGGTATCGCCGGCACTGAGGATCAGGGGATTTTCGGCTTCATTCTTAAGGCTAAGAATGGCGGAAGCAAGACGTGCATATCCGCCAATGCTTTTACCGTTCACCGTGACCGGCTCGGCATGGGCATGGAGATCATTACTATGAATGACCGTGAGGGTGAACGGCTCTTGGGCCGTCGACCATGTGGCCCCGATCAAAAGAAAGCAAAATGCCGCCGCAAGGCGAGAAAGGAACTGCACCCCTCCTATATACCCCTGCCTCTGGGTGGCTCGGCAGAAACCGTAAATCCTAACCTCCAGTTTCAGCTTTCGGGCCCGAAAACCTACAGTAGATCATGACGTTCGAGCTATTTGTTCGGATCGCTTTAGCGACGGGTGCGACTGGATGCGCGATTGCGTTCCAGAGGCCCGATGCCACAGCCGCCCTTCCGGCCGCCGGAGCTTATGCGCTGTTTTCGATCGGCGTATTTGTTCTCGCCCGGCTCGGACGGTTTAAAGCCGGAATGGCGGGATTTGCCGCCATATTCGATGCCCTGTTTATTGCGGCATGTCTTGCATCGGCCGGTGTGCTCGATCGGTTCGGATTTGTGGTTTTGGCTCCGATGATGTGGGCGACTGGTCGCTATGGCACCGATGCCGCTGCTCTGGCCCCCCTGATTGCGGCAACCGTTATGGTGTGCGGCAACTTTCTTGGCCAGCACGGATTCGATATTCCAACCATGCTCCATACCCTCGGGATTCTGGTTGTTGGGCTGCTGACTAATCAGAAAAAAGTGGTGGTCAAAGAAACCGAAATCCCGGTGGAAGTCACGCGAGAGATTCCGGTCGAAAGCATGGAATCGTTGCGGATGCGCGAATCGTTCACGCATCTGCGCGGGCATCTGCACGAACTTGAACAAACCACCAAGCGCGATCGCCTTGGCATGAAGATATGGGCGGCCGTCCACGGGGCCGACGAATCGCCCCTGAACGCGCTCGCCAACAAGATTCGCGAAGAATCGGTGGTGGAGGGCGCAGTTGTTTACCGGCTCGATAAGGAAAGCCGACGAATGGTCGTGGTTTCGAGCTCCGGCAAGATTCCCCAGCGGGCCAAGGATGCCAGCCTGGGAATCGCCAAGGGCCTGAGCGAAGCCCAAATGTGCGACCGCCTCGATCGTCAACTCAGCGAACTGCGCGACTTAGATCGGGCGGTCAAATGCGCCTCGGTGGTGCTCAAAGATGGCGGAAAGCCGTGTGGATGCATTGCACTTTTTGAAGTTGATGCCCCCGCGCTGAGTGCCGCAGTCGATTTGCTCAAACCTGCTCGTGATCATATCGGCGGATTGGTGGCTCAGACCCTCAAAAAAGCCGATGAAACCCGCCGCCTACGCGAAGCAGAGATTCTGTACGGGGTTGCGAGCGTGGCGATCGGGGCCGAAAGCCGCCAAAGCCTAATCTCTCGCACGATTCGTGAACTGGGCGACATGCTCGATGTTGATCATTTGGCGGCCCACCTGCTCGATGGTTCGGAGTCGCAGACCATCGCCACCTTGGGCGTTCCCCAATCTATCGCGCCCATGCTTAGTTTTGCCTATGGTTCCGGTATCCAAGGATGGCTTGCAACGAGTACACCGGAGCTGATCATTCCCGATGCGTTGGACGATCAGCGAGTCGACCGCGTGAGCGCACTTAAGGCACGGATTGGAAGTTTGGCTATGATTCCTTTCACCGACGGTGTCGAAACCATCGGATTTGTGACAGTCTGCACGCACCGAGTCAATGGCATCGATTCGGCGCGAGCGGATGCGGTTCGCGCGGTGGTCAGTGAACTGGGCCAAGCGATTGCTCGGCAACAAGGGGCGGATTCTTCGCGTGGGGTCATGACTCCTTCGGAGTTTTTTGAAACCGTGCGGAGTGGCGGATCGGGCCACTTTGCGTATCTCGATGTCGTGAATCGCGATGCCCTGATCGCCGAGTTTGGATCCCCGGCTGTGGAAGCGGCCATCCGACGGATCACGCACCGATTGCGTAGTCGATTGCCCGCGGGTGGTGGCATGTGTCGGCGTGAAGAAAAAGATTTCTGCTGTTTCCTGCCGGGCCTTTCCGATCGAGTGGCGCAAGATTGGGCCAATGAAGCGGCGGCCGCAATCAACGGACTGCGACTCACAACTCCGGATGGACGGCAACGAATCCCGATATTTGTGCGGGCCAAAGTCGCACCTTTCCGCCCGCAAAATCGCGAGGTTTCGGACGAGGTTCCCGCTTGAAGCCAAACTTCCGTAAGGTTGACAGGTACGCAAACCAGGGATTGTCGGATAGAGTATCGGTAAGGCGGAAATCCGGCCCTTGGTGTGGTGGCCGGAATCTTTCGCTCGCACCCGCCGTCGCCGGCCGGCGACAACCGTCCGGCCTCCGCTGGCAAGAAAGGACACCGGTCGGAATGAACTACGGATTCAATTGGCAAGACGCTCTGCAATCGTGTCGCGAAATTTTGCGGCACGACCCCGACCACCTGGGCGCGCTCGAAACCCTGGCCAAAGCTCAATGGATGGGTGGCCAGTACAAAGAACTGATCGAAACCACTCATCGACTGCTGAGGTTGAATCCGCACGAACCGGGCTACCGATTTACGCGGGGAATGGCCTACCTATCGCTGGGGCAGTTGCATCGATCGGCAGAAGATTTACGACGCGCCTATCTGCAAAGCAACAATCCGAGTTTTAAACTGGAGGTGGCCAGCGCACTCGATGCGGTTGAATTGTGGCTTCTGGATGCCGCCCCGGAACGCCGCATGGTCGACCTTCCGGACTTGGTTTCAGCCGAACGGCTTAGCTCGGTCATGATCCACTAGGCAATTAGTTCAGCTTGGCTGCTGCATCCGTGTTTTCCCATGGGAACGATTCGTGGCCAAAGTGGCCGTTCTTGGCTGTGGGTAAGTAGCGGAACCGGCGCAAGTCGAGGTGTCGAATGATCCCCGCCGGAGACATATCGAACGAATCGCGGACACGGCTTGCGATCTGCTCAACGGCAACGGCTTCCGTACCAAACGTTTCGATGTTTAGGCTTACCGGTTGCACCACGCCGATTGCGTAGGCCAGGGCGACCTGGCACCGTTCGGCTAGGCCGGCGGCAACCACGCACTTGGCCACGTGGCGGGCCATGTAAGCGGCCGACCGGTCGACCTTGGTCGGATCCTTTCCGCTGAACGCGCCGCCGCCGTGCGGGCAAAGTCCGCCATATGTATCCACGATAATCTTGCGTCCCGTTAACCCGGTATCTCCGGCGGGGCCGCCTTTTACGAACCGTCCCGTTGGATTGTAGTGGGTGCGAATCTCGCCCGAAATGTACTGTTCGTACCGCGCCAGAACGGGGTCCACAATTCGGGTTTGGATGAGTTCGTGCATGTGAGCCGTTACCCGGTCTTCGTGTTGCTGGCTCACCACAATGGTTTCAATCTGAAGCGGAGCACCGCCTTCGTATATCACCGAAACTTGCGCTTTGGCATCGGGCCGAAATCCGAGATCGGGCTCGGCTCGGCGGGCCTCCGCGGCCTGCCGGGTAAGCGCGTGAGCGATCGAAATGGGCAGGGGCATGAGCTCCGGGGTTTCTCGGCAAGCCATGCCAAACATCATCCCTTGGTCGCCCGCACCGCCAGTGTCTACGCCCTGGGCAATATCGATCGATTGCGGCTGGATCGCCACGAGTACGCCGCAATTATCGCCGTCGAATCCGACTTCCGTGCTCGTGTAGCCGACTTCTTTGATTGTTTCGCGAACGGTGCGCTGAACATTAACATATCCTTCGCTGGTGACCTCTCCGCTGACGACGGCGACGCCGTGCGCCAGCATGGTTTCGATTGCCACGCGGCACTTTTTTTCTTCGGGCACGTTGAGGTCGATATCTTCTTGCAAAAATTTATCGAGAAGGGCATCAGAAATCTGATCGGCGAGCTTATCGGGGTGACCCTCGCTGACGCTTTCGGACGTGTAGATGTTGCGGTATGCCATTCCTAGGTTACGGGGAGAATACCGATTCACGTCCGGGGGTACCGGTTCGGCTGATTCGCATCGATTCCGGTGGGAAGATTGCCCTGAGGATAACGGCTTAACCATCTAGGTTTTCTCGCCTCGATCGAACCGGCGGATTCAAAACCTCAAGTTGATTGTTAAGTTTGGGGCCTTGCGTTCCCCGTATTTGTGCCGAAATCCATAGCAGGATGGAAAGAGGTCTTTATTCGGCAGCCGTGGGAATGACGGCCGCAGAAAAGTGGCTCGATGCAATCAGCCACAACCTGGCAAACGCATCGACCACCGCCTACAAGCGGGATGCCATCCTGTTCAACGAAGGTCTCGAGCGCATGCTTTCCGCCGATGGCGGAACCGGCGCGCAAATCGGCGACCTTGCCGCCGGACCCGCCACCCAAGGCATCTACACCATCTGGGAAGTGGGGGCGATTCAGCCGACCGGTAACTCGCTCGACCTCGCGATTGCCAATCCGAACGCCGCGTTCCGAGTTCAAACGGCAAGCGGCCCGCAGTTCTGCCGGGGCGGAAACTTTTCGCTCGATGCAACCGGTCAGATCGTGACCGGGCTAGGCGAACCGTTGCTGGATGCTCAGGGCGAACCGATCCGCATTGATGCCCACGGGCCAATCCGGATTGATCGCGACGGCACCCTCAGCGTCAACGATCAGCCCATCACCCGAATCCCGATTTACCAAGGAGTGTTCCAAAAGGTCGGCGGCGATCGCTACCTGGCTGCCAACGCGCAAGAAGTCGAGCCGGGCCAAGTCGAAATTCGGCAAGGCGCGCTCGAAGCAAGCAATGTCAACCCGATCACCGAGATGATCTCGATGATCAAGCTCAACAAAGCCTTTGAGATGGCCCAAAAATCCGCTCAAAGCCAAGACGAATCAACCGAGAGACTGCTCCGAATTCTGCAAGGCTAAACCTAAACGCTGGACCGATACGGGCCATTCGCCCGGTCGGAAGCGGCGCGCCGGAAGGATCGAAGGCGCAAGCAAGCCGAGCACGGATGCGGAAAAAGGGCTCTCCCCGAATAAGCAAATAGCAAATCCGCACAATGATTAGATCGCTCAATACCGCCGGAACCGGAATGGTTTCGCAACAAATGAACCTGGACATCATCGCCAACAACCTGGCGAACGTCAACACCAACGGGTTCAAAGGTCAAAGGGCCGAATTCCAAGACCTGATGTACCAAACGTTCCGCGCCAGCGGATCGTCCTCGCTCGGCGATACACGTTTGCCGAACTCAAGCCAGATTGGTCTCGGATCGCGGTTTGCCGCATCCGCGACCCTGTTCTCAGGCGGGGCGATCAACCCCACCGGAATCCCCACCGATATCGCGATCAACGGCGAGGGATTCTTCCAGATTCAACTTCCCAGCGGCGATATCGGCTACACCCGCGATGGCGCCTTTAAGGCTGATGCCAACGGCCTCGTCGTGACCAGCGATGGCTACGCCGTGATTCCGAACATGACGATCCCCACGGGGGCGCGGGCAATTACGATTTCCGCCGAAGGCTATGTTTCGGCGATCCTGCCGGGCAACAACGATCCCGAAGAACTTGGCCAAATTCAGGTCGCAATGTTCACCAACCCGGGCGGACTCACCCGCATCGGTCAGAACCTTTATCTGGCGGGCGGCGGAAGCGGCGAAGCTCAGCTTGTCACCCCCGGTAGCGAGGGAAGCGGAACCCTCCAGCAAGGATTTTTGGAAGGCAGCAACGTTCAAGTGGTCGAAGAGATGGTGAAAATGATCACCGCTCAACGCGCCTACGAAATCAACTCGAAAGCCATCCAAACCGCCGACGACATGCTCTCGATTATCAACAACCTTAAGAGGTAATCCATGATCGCGGTTCTTATTGCTCTCACGGCCGGAATTTCGGCCAGCACGCCGATCCAAGTGGAAGGCGATGGCTACCTGCGATTCGTCCGCAACGACGAAACCGTGTATGCCAAACAGGCAGAAATCGGCTGGTCCGATGGCCGACTGGTCGCCGCCGATGGCTCTCCCCTTGCTCCGCTTGTCAAGATCGAGCGCGAGCCAAAGTCGCTGCAAATCGACCTGCAAGGGCGGATCACCGCCGTGTATCCCGACTCCGCGATCCAAGTGGGACGCCTGGTACTCGCAACCTTCCCCGACGACGTTCGTCCGGTGGTCAGCGGCTCGTTTTTGCGGGTCTATGCAGACGCCACTCTTGCCGATCCTGGCGATGGGCTGGCGGGTGTGATTCGACCTTGGAACCCGGGCTCGACCAACGCACCGGTGCGGATTCCAACCGAACCGGTCAAACCCGAACCGCCCCAAGTTCGGACCGAATCGGTGGTGCAACCGCAGCGGACAGTTTCGAATCATAAGCCAGATTCGGCCTTTATCGCCGGTGGCGGGATCGAGATCGTGTTTCCCGACACCAGCGAGGTGATCGGCGAATCCATGACTCTGGCCGATGTAGCCGATATCTATGCTGCGCCCGATATTCAGGCGAAAGTCCAACAGATTCCTCTGGGGAACTCCCCGGTATTTGGAGTCCCCCGCACGCTTGATCGAACCAACATTGTGGCCAAGCTCCGGGGCGCCGGATTCGACGTCGCCAAAGTGCGGATTTCCGGCCCTGTCAAGATTCGCATCAAACGGGTTGGTCAAACGATCACCCAGGAGATGTTTGCCCAGTGCGCAACCGAGTCGATCCAAGCGGAATATCCGAACTTCGTTAGCGAATCCCAGCGGCCGGTCCCTAATCTGGAAGCGCCGATGGGTGAGCTCCAGCTCGTGGCGGATCGGCCTGTTCGCTCGGGCAGCAATCTCAGCGTGACCGTGGTCGCCTATGTGGATGGCAAGCGGATCAATGCGCGCACGCTTCTTTTTAGCAATCAGTCGGCGCCGGTCCAGCTCAAGGTGGGCGATACCGTGAGCGTCGTCGTGCAAAGCCGCGACGTTCGGGTGGAAAGCGCAGCGACGATCAAATCGGTGGACATGCTCACCGGGCGAGTCACCGTGACTCTTCCGACCGGCAAACAGCTGACCGGTCGAATCGATGAGAAAGGCAAAGTGGTGGTTTCGATATGAAAACGTTAACAATTCTGCTTATGGCAACGCTTGCCGCCGGGGCGATTGCCCAACCCGCTCAGGAATCGGGCGGCAAGGAAAACACCGGTTCGATTTACGGCAGCACGGCTCCGAATCCGTTTAGCGATCAGATCGCGCGGGGCAAGGGTGACATCGTGCTCATCGAAATCGACGAGCGGTCGGTGGCTACGTTTGCCGCTTCGACGAACTCGGCCAAGTCCGATTCGACCGCCGTGAATCCGAATGTGCTCACCGGGTTTCTGACCCAGCTGTTTGGTCCGCTCAGCAACAGTGCATCGAGCACGGTGAGCGGTCAAGGCGATACGAGCCAGAACTCGCGCATGTCGGCCACGATGAGCGCGGTCGTCAAAGATGTTCTGCCCAACGGCACGATGATCATCGAAGGCAGCCGGAGCCTGGTTACCAACAAAGAAACCCAGACCTTCGTGCTCAGCGGCATGATTCGCGGCGTCGATATCACCCCGCGCAATACGATCCCCAGCTCCAAGATTGCCGAAGCCGAAATCCGCATGGAAGGCAAGGGCCAAATCCAAGAGCGACAACGCAAAGGCATCCTGACCACGATCCTGGATTGGTTGTTCTGATGAAGTTCGTACGCTCAATCCTGATTCTTTCGATGCTGGCGGGAGTGTCCGGGGTATTCGCCCAAGCTCAGCCCGCCGGATCGAATGCGCAGTCCCAATCGGAAATCGAAGCCGCGCGTCGCCGTGAAGAAGCGATTCGCGCCGCCGAGGCAAGCGGGATTCCGGTCGAAATCGGCGCAATCGCGGGCATCCGCGGGGCTCGATCGAACACGATCATGGGCTACGGCCTGGTCGTTGGCCTCGCCGGAACCGGCGACAGCAAGCAGATCGTTGCGACTTCCACCGCCTTGGCCAACGCGCTGACCCGGTGGGGGACGTTGGTCGATCCTTCCAAGTTTGCGAGTAAAAACATTGCGATTGTCAGCGTGACCGCCGAACTGCCAGCGTTCGCCGCGCCGGGTCGCAAAATCGATGTCACCGTGCAGAGTCTTGGTGATGCCAAGAGTTTGGAAGGCGGGGTTCTGCTCCCGACTTCGCTCGGAAGCATGGCCGATTCTTCGATTTCTTTCGCGATGGCGAGCGGCGCGCTTTCGATTGGCGGCTTCAACGCCGGTTCCAGCGGAAACAGCGTGCGCAAGAACCATCCAACGGTGGCGCGAATCCCCGATGGCGCCGATATCCAGCGGGGCGTCGATACCAAATTTGTCTTTCAAGACAACATTATTTTCCTCGACCTTGACCAGCCCGATTTCACCACGGTCAAGCGGGTGCGCGACCAGATCGCCACGAGCTTTCCCTCCCTCAACGTGACCGCCATCGACGCGGTGACGGTGGCGATTCGCCTGCCGAATGCGGACGACGCGGTCGATGCGATCAGCCAGATTCTGAAGATGGAAGTTTACGCCAACAGCGAACCGCTGGTGGTGATCAACGAGCGCACGGGCACGATTGTCGTGGGCGGAAACGTCCGACTCGGCCCGGCCCTGATCGCCCATGGATCGCTGCGGGTGACAATTCAAACCGAGTTCATTGCGAGTCAACCGCTGCCCTTTAGTCAGGGTCAAACCGTAGTTACTCCGCAGACGCAAACCAATGCCGAAGAGCAGATTCCGCAGGTCGTGGTGGTCGCGCCGAACGCCTCGCTTGACGATCTCGCCAAGATCTTCCAGGCGATGGACATCTCGGCGCGGGACATCATCGCGATCCTCCAAGCCTTGGCCGATCAAGGTGCGCTTAAAGCAAGGATTCGGATCGAATAATGAACATTCCACGCTTACGCGCCGACTTTGCCCGACCGCTCGCCCAGACCTTTAACCAGCATCTGGGAACGGAAGGATCGGAAGTTCGAACCCGGCTGGAAGCCGCCTACGGATCGCTGCTTACCAACGGCGAGCTGGATATGGAAAAGCTTCCCGAAAAAGCCAAGCTCGATCTGGCAAAGCTCCAAAAATCGAGCGAAGAGTTTGAAGGATTCTTTGTCAAGAAGCTGCTCGCGCAAATGCGCTCGACCAGCTTTGCCCCCGAATCCAGCCCCACCATGGATTTTGCTCGCGACACGATGGATCAGGCGATTGCCGAGGCTTCGGCCCGCAACCCCCAATCGATCGGAATCGCCAAGACCGTTTTTCTTTCGCAGGGCCTGCGCATTGTGCAAGATTCTGCCCCCAAATCTGAAAACTAAACCCCGGACATTCAACAATGGCACACTCAACCAAACAACTGGAATCCCTCTGGACGGCCTGGCTCAAGGCCTCGGACGAGCTGCTCGGAACCCTCCATCAGCAGACCGCCGCACTGACGATGCGTCAAGTCGAACGGATCGAGGAAATCCAACCCGATCTCGACAGCACTATGGCGCGAATGCAGGACATTGACGACCAAGCCGCGGCGTTCGCTAAAAAGCTGGCCGAAGAGTTCGGGTGCGAACCCAACCTTCGAAGTCTGGTGAACGTGCTCGAAAAAGCCGATGCGCAGCGGGTCCAAGCTCTGGCAAACAAAGTGATCGTAGCCGGTCGAAACGTGCAACGCGTGATCGATAAGAATAAAGCACTGATCGAAAACGAGCTGGCGTACGTCAACGGCACCATGACCGTGATCGCCAACGAATCGCAACGGGCCGAGGGACCGTACGCCGTTCGACGCAGCCAGGCAAATGTACTAATGAACCAGGCCGCCTGATACCGACAATTTTACTGGAGGAATCATGGCCGGACCATTTCTTGGAATCAGCATGGCTTCGCAGGCGCTGCGGAATTTTCAACGCGCCATCGATACGGCGGGCCATAACATTGCCAATGTCAACACGCAGGGCTATTCACGCCAAGCGGTGGATTTTGGCACCCTTCCGAGCCTGAACTTCTACAGTTCGGGTTGGAAGACCGTCGGCCAAGGGTCGATTGTCACCAACATCAACCGAATCCGCGATGCGTATCTCGAAAAGAGTTACAACAACGCGCAGAGTCAGTCCAGTCGATACGGCACCCTTGCGGATGGCCTCAAAAAAATTGACGCGATCTACGGCGAGCCCAGCGATACGGGGATCAGCCAAGCGATGGATCGGTTCTTCAACTCGTGGTCCGGGTTGGGGTCGAACCCATCGGGCACCGCCGAGCGGGCCGAAGTCCGACTTTCGGGTCAGGTGCTCACCGATCGGGTTCGCAACCGGTTTGCCGATCTGAACACGCTGGAAGCCAATCAGCAGACCCAAATCAACAGCACGATTGATCAGATCAACGGGCTGGGCCAACGGATCGCCGAGCTCAACAAGCAGATCACGACCGCTTTGGCCGCCAACGGAACCCCCAACGATCTTATGGATCAGCGGGATCTGGCCGTGACCGATCTGAGCAAGCTCGTGAATGTCACCCAGGAAACGTTCCCCGATGGCAGCTACGCTGTCTACACCGCCGGATTCACGTTGGTGCAAGGCGGGGCCAGTCGACCGCTTCCCAAAGCTTACGACCCGGCAACCCAAACCATCACCGATGGCGCACTGACTTACAACATTCGCGGCGGATCGCTGAGCGGACTCATGTCCGGACTCAACGAAACTCGCGCCCAAAAGGCGAATCTCGATGCGCTTGCAAACGAACTTCGAACCCAGGTGAACACCCTCCACATGGCGGGGGTCAACCCGGCCGGAGATACGGGGATCGCGTTCTTTAACGACACCCTTCCGCAAACCGGTGCGGTCGATATCGCCCTCAGCGCGGAAGTCCAAGCCGATCCGGGCGCGATCGCCTCGGGCATGAGTGGCGATGCCGGAGATGGTTCAATCGCCCGATCGCTGGCCGAGCTTCGTGATCAATCGGTCGTGAACCTGGGGACGAAGAGCTTTAGTCGGTACTTCAGCGATATCGTCACCAAGGTGGCATCGGACGCCAACTACGCGGGCAACGCTCAAGAAACCGAGCAAGCAGTTTTGGCTCAAGTGCAAAATCAGCGACAAGCGGTAAGCGGCGTGAGCATCGACGACGAGATGGCGAATCTCGTGAAGATGCAACGTTCCTACCAAGCCGCCGCCCGAGCGCTTTCGCTGTTTGATCAAGTCTCGGAGGATCTGCTGAGCATCCTGCGCCGATAGGAGTTTGATCTATGAGAATCAGCACCCCTCACCTTTTCGATAGCTACGGTTCGCAGATTCGCGATGCCCAGTCGCGGTATTTTGCCGCCCAGCAGCAGGTCACCACGGGCAAGGCGTTCACCAACGCCAGCGAAAATCCGCTGAATGCTCAGCTTTCGATTAACACCCGGCACCTTAAGGCGCGGTTCGAGCAGTTCGATAAAAACTTGCGTGCGGCCAAGGATTACCTCGGCAACAGCGAGCAGGCGATGTCGGAGATTAACTCTCTGATCAATCAAGCCAACGTGTACGCGATCCAAGGTGCTTCGAGCGCAATCGATACTCAATCCGCGCAAAGCTTGGCGGACCAGATCGGTTTGCTGCAAGACAAGCTGTTGCAAATCGCAAACCGGCAAGGTTCGGGCGGACAGTACGTGTTTGCCGGACAAAAATCCGATGCCAAGCCGTTTGTAAAATCCGGAACCGTTGCCCAGTTCAACGGCGACGATCTTCCCGTGATGGCGGAAATTCGCAGTGCCGAATACATGCGCACCAACGTTGCGGGCGTCGGCGCGTTTGTGACCGGGCTTTACGATGCGTTGGAAACACTGAAGACAAACGTTGCGAGCCAGAACATCATTCAGATTTCCGATTCTGACCTGGTCGCAATCAAAAATTATCAGACGCAAGCCACCGGATTCCGCGGTGAAATCGGGGCGCGATTGCAGACGGTCGCCGGGCTTTCTACCGAAAATGCTCGTCGGCTCGATGACCTTACCGCCGAGATCGGCGATCTCGAAGAAGTTGATCTCACCGAAGCGATGGTTCGCTATCAGCAGGCGCAAAACGCCTACACTGCTGCGCTCCAAGTGGCCAGCCAAGGAATGCAGCTCAGCCTTATGGACTTCTTAAGATGACAACCCAGTATGCAGTTGAAACCACGCGCTTTGGCGTTGTGGAATTTAGTGAGGAAGATGTGGTGACGTTTGCCAACGGCATCCTCGGGTTCCCGGACGCGCGGCGATACCTGGTGATCCACCACAAAGAGGACAGTCCGTTTCGCTGGCTCCAGAATGTCGAGTACGGCGACCTTGCCTTTCTCGTCGCCGATCCCGCTCACTACGTGCCGACTTACGCACCCGAACTGCCGGATCAAATCGCCGAGGAACTCAACCTGAGCGAAGAGTCCCCTCGTCTCGTCTATACTATGGTCACGATTCCGAAAGGCAAGCCGGATGGGATGACATTGAACCTGGCAGGACCGCTCCTCATTAATTTGGAGTCGCGCCAAGCGCGGCAGGTCGTTCTGGAAGATCAACGTTATCCAATTCGCTACAAGGTTTTTGCCCAAGGGGACGACGGCAACCAGGCGGCCTAGAGCGCAAGCTTTACGCAGTCGGCGAGCCAAGGAGGGTAGAGCCTAATGCTGGTCCTGACACGAAAGGTCAACCAAAGCATCGTTATCGGTGACGGTATCGAGGTGGTCGTGCTCGAAGTTCGGGGCGAGCAGGTTCGCCTTGGGATTCGTGCACCGCGCGATGTGGTGGTTCACCGCAAAGAGATTTACGAACAAATTCAAGAGGAAAACGAAGCCGCCGCAGGAGTTGATCCCCAAGATATTCCCGAGTAAGCGTTCGCCACCCGCGCCGGATTCTTCACCCTTTTCCGATGCAAAACGCTCCGGTTAACCGGACCCAAGTGATCCTCCTTTTATCCGCCATTGCGGCGGCGGCATTCTGGGCGATTCCTACCCTGCGCATTGCGCTCCAGCCACTCTATTATCTCAACACCCACATTCACGAACTGGCCCACGCCATTGCCGGTTTGCTCACCGGCGGATTCCCCAACCGAATCCTGGTTAACGCCGATGGTAGCGGAATCACTCAGGTCCGAGGCGGACACCCGGTCGTGATTGCCAGTGCCGGATATGTCGGAACCGCGGTGGTCGGAAGCATCATGATTGCCTTTTCCACGACACCGGAACGTGCGGCGCTCAACCTTCGGATTATGGGCGGATCGTTGCTCCTTGCCCTGATTTTGCTTGTCCGGGGCGACCTGGCCGGAATCATCAGCGGGCTCGCCTGGGTTGTGGTTTTATTCGCCGCTCCCGCTCTGATCAAAGGCGAAAAAATCCAGTTTCTAGCCCAGTTCATCGGAATGCAACTTTGTCTGACCGTGGTTCAAGCATTTGTTCTTCTGGCCGGATCGATGGGATACGGGGTGACATCCGATGCAACAATTCTGGAATCGGGCACCGGAGTTCCGGCGATCGTTTGGGTTTTGGGTTGGGCAATCATCAGTGGTGCCGCGCTCTGGACCAGCCTCAATCAGGCTTGGCAAGGCCCGCCGACGCCCCGGCAAACGAACCGATGGCCCTGATTAGTCGTACGATAACCGTGCGTCGAACCGCTTTTACTCTCATCGAACTCCTGGTTGTAATCGGAATTATCGCGATTTTGGCGGCGATCTTGTTCCCGGTTTTTGCTCAGGCGCGCGAAGCCGCTTATCGGGTTGCCTGCCTCAGCAATCTCAAGCAGGTGGGCATGGCGTGGTCGATGTACATGGGCGGCTACGACGACCTGATGCCCGATCGGCGCGACCTCAAACTCACCGCCGAAGGCGGCTACCGCCCGTGGGATGGCTGGCCGCCCAGCGATCCGCGCGGGGGCTGGATGGTGGACCTCATGCGCCCGTATCAGGCGCACGATCTGCTTTCGTGCCATACCGCCCGGAACAAGTTTCGCACCGAACCGCGCGTGATGCAAGATGGCGTCACCTACTGGTTCTGGCGGTTCGATCAGATCACGGACCCGGTTCCGCGCGATAACTTTTGGGGCAAATCCCCCGATACCGCGCTGTGGGATTTGCAGGCCGAAAACAATCCGTTTATTGGTTATCCGGAAGGCATTTCCGATATCGAACTCGCGGTCGATCCGTATTTTCCGCGGACTACGGCCACGGTTCCGGATGGTTTGAAGGGCAAGACGGTCCACACGGGCGGGCGCAATCGGCTGTTCTTGGATACGCATGCCAAATGGATGCGCGATCCACGCACGGATAATTGAGCTGGATGGACTCCTATAGAGCGAGTTGCTTGGTGAGGAGAATAAGTCCCTCTCACCTTAATGCATAAACTCAATGGATGATCCGCGCGGAAGCGCGACCTGTCACCATTTTTAATGCTTGACGTTATAGTGCGTTGCACCCGCTCAGTCAGCTCTGTGACCGCGCGCGCCGTGACCGTACGACAAGGTAGATGGCACCAAGAGCGGTTATCCCCACCCCACCCCAAACGAGTCCGGTCAGTTGCTTTCGGTCACCGCGGGTACTCTTGGTGCTTCCCAGTTCCTCAAGCGGAGGTACCTTGCCCGTCCAAAGGTACTTAGCACGATCAGCTTCTCCTCGTCGAGAGTCTCCAACTGGCGTGCCGATAGGAATTTCTTCTTCAATAGATTTCGTCGGAAGATCGGCAATTTCCTGGTAACCGAAGCGCATTCGGCTGTCGCTTCCTTCCTTATACCATTCAAGATATATTCGACCATTCTTCTCATATATCTTTCCCTCGTCACGATTAGAAACATAGATATGAAGTTCGCCTCCTTGCGGTTCGAGCTTATAGTTATGAGGATTAAACACATCGGGTGGAATCCCTTCTAAAAGCAAATTCTCAAACCTTTCCGACAGCGAACCCGGCCCCATAAAGAGAGCTAGATCTATGGGAGTGAGGTATCCGCTCGCAAATTTGGCGGGCATAATTTCAATTTGGCCGACCGAGCCTGGGGCAGATCGGTAGTAAAGGCAGTACGTCTCGTTAACACAAAATCTATTAATTCGCACCATTCGTTTAACCGGATTAACAGAAAAAGTTGGAATACACACACCATCATCCGTACGAATATAATTCAAATTTACGTTCTGCTTGATCGCAGTTCCCAGCTTTTTCATCTCCGATTTCGACAGCTCGCCTCTAACGATCGACGGAACCTCGGCTTCATTTAGAAAATTATGCTCAATAATAACATCGTAGCTCCAGACTTCTGCATCCCCGCGGGCTGCGGGGCTCAGTAGCATCAAAACGGCTAGGGCCGCAAGAGCCTTAAAAAGCAGTCTATCGTCGATTAGTCGCACCTTGAAACACCGAATTGATATTCATACGTGCCCAGTGCTGATCCCAAGGGCTGTTTCATTGTTCTATCCGAGTTTGGAAAAATGCTTCATCGAATTTGTCTACCGGTATCTCGCATGAGTCGACAATTTTTGGTGCCACGGAATCTAGCTTGAGATATTTAGCCGAACCATCCCAAAAGGCGTAAACGCTTCCGCCACGGTCATGATCAGCCAGAAATTTTCCTCCAATAGGTGAGTAGCTAGGTTCTGATGGAGCATAGAGTGCATCTGGAATAATCCCCATCGACATATCTATAAAGTGATTCGGCTTACCGAGTGGTGCTGTTTCGAAAAATGTGACCGGGTTCGGCGTCATGACCGTCTGCGGGCTCATAAGACATCCGCTGAAGCTAAAGCCGTGTCCTAGGTCGGCGACCTGGCTATCTGGTTTGCCCGTATAGTCCGGATTGTGAACAATAAGGGTACTACCAACATAGGTAGCGATAAGGCGATACCATTTTGTTTCGGGGTAGGTGGGTTCAGGAAATGCATAACCGTCAAAGTCCTCCCGGTAGAGATGTAGGCCGACAGTTAACTGCTTGAGTCGAGCAATTCTCTCAACTCTATGCGCAGTTCCGATTGCTCGTGAATAGGCCGGCAGTATGATCGCAGCAAGAATTGAAACTATGAGAATGCAGATGAGCAACTCTATTAATGTGAAAGCACGAGAACGCATTTACTTCACCACAAGCCGATAAGGGAAAACTAACTGCGAGGTTTTGCCTTCGCGGATTAAGGCAAGATTCAAGACCTTATCCATCGCTCCCTCCCCAAATCGGCTCAGATCTAATTGAACATGCATCGTTCGGCTGTCAAATCCTCTGACTGTCAAAGTTTGAGGAGCCGAGCAACAGTCGCCTTTCCATTTGGCCGAAACTGGCCCGCCCCGAAGATTCGTGACCGTTACTGGCAGTTCGGTTGTGCCACCACCGATGCCGGTCACCAATTCCGGGCAGTTGATCAAATGTGTCGGCAATGAAAAGGCAACCATCACCGTGCCAACGCCTATGGCAATGAAGCCGGGGAGGTATCGGTAATATGCCATGGGTACAGAGTACCATCAGAGCGAATTAGAGATGGCATCGAATTGCGGGGGTTAGGTCGCGATGCCCGTTTGTCTCGATTCCGGGTAGATCGATATTATTTCACGAACCAAGAGTTTTGGGGTTATTACCCGTGGAAATTGCCTAGTTTCCGCCTCGTTCCGCACGGAACGAGAGCCTGCTTGCGATAGTGCAAGGAACTCTACGTAGAAATCTGTTCCGTCAGGAATTGACCGCTGGTTAGTTAATCACTTTAAGCGGGTTGGACTTCGCCGCCGCCGGAACGTGGCCCGAACGCGCCAGACGTTCCGCCATCACCTTTTCGCTGAATGCAATCGCGTTGTACGAACTCCTAATAAACGGACCGCTCGCCACGAAAGCAAACCCCATTTCTTCGCCCAAAACTTCGTACTCTTTAAACACATCCGGATGGATGTATTCGACCACGGGGAGGTGCTTCATGGTCGGGCGTAGATATTGGCCGATTGTGATCGCATCGACCCCGATCGCGCGTAAATCCTGCAAAGTCTTAATGACTTCTTCGCGAGTTTCGCCCAGGCCCAACATGATTCCGGACTTGGTATAGATCGAAGGGTCGATTTCCTTAACCATTTCCAAAACCCGAAGAGTTCGGGGATATTTGGCTTGCGGTCGGACAATGGTGTGCAAACGCTCCACCGTTTCGATGTTATGGTTATAAATTTCGGGGTGCGCTTCGCATACGGTGCGAATGCACTCTTCTTTAGCTTTAAAATCGGGGGTAAGGACTTCCACAATCACGTCGGGAAGTTCTTTATGTAGGGCGGAGATGGTTTTGGCGAACTGTCCGGCGCCTTCGTCTTTAAGGTCGTCGCGAGCCACGCTGGTGACCACAACGTGTTTGAGTCCAAGTTCGCGGGTGGCTTTGGCGACGTTAAGCGGTTCGAACGGATCGAGTTCCAGGCCTTTGCCGACCTTGATCGCGCAGAATCCGCAGCTCCGGGTGCAGGTGTCGCCCAGGATCATAAAGGTTGCGGTCTTTTTGCTCCAACATTCGGGCAGGTTGGGGCATCGCGCGCTTTCGCAGACGGTGTGCAGGTTTTTCCCGCGCATCATCTGTTCGACCTGCTTGATTGTGTCCGGCCGGGGAAGCCGGATGGTGAGCCACTCCGGGAGGCGCTGGGCCATTGGAATTTGAGTTTAGCCCAAGTTGGAGTTGGGGCCCCGGCGCAGGGCAGTACAATCGGCGGTGGACATGCTGATCCAGTTTGGCGTTGACGACATAGAAGCGGAGTGGAAGGGCGCGGTCGTCTGCCTCGGGACGTTCGACGGCATTCATTTAGGGCATGCCGAAGTTATCCGCCGTGCGGTGGATTGGGCGGCCGAACGCGAGACGGCATCGGTGGTGGTCACATTCGATCGGCATCCGACCACCGTTTTGGCTCCCGATCGAGCACCCCTCCCGGTCTATTCGCTGGGCCAGAATCTGGATCGGATCGCCGAGATTGGCCCTTCCGCCGTGGTGATTCTGAAGTTCGATCAAGAGCTGGCTGACTGTCCGGCCGAGACGTTCCTGCAAAGCGTGATCCGGCAAAAGCTCCATGCCGAAGCGATGGTGGTTGGCCACGATTTCGCCTTTGGACATAAGCGCGTCGGCACCGGCGAATGGTTACAAAAGCGGATCGAGTGTCACATTGTTGACCCTGTTCATTCCCGGGGGCATCGGGTCAGCAGCAGCGATATCCGACGGGCCATTCTGGCCGGCGATCTTGAATCCGCCGGGGTTTTGCTGGGTCATCCTTTTGAGATTGCCGGAGCAGTCATTCAGGGTGAAAAACGGGGTCGCGCGATCGGTTTTCCGACCGCGAACATCGCGCGACTCACGCCCCAAATTACGCCGCCGAACGGCGTGTATGCGGGCTCGCTGCGGGTGGATGGGGCCACGTATGCGGCCGCGGTGGGGATCGGAATCCGCCCGACGGTCGGGGGTGATACGCGCACCATTGAAGCGTATCTGCTTGATTATCCGGGCACGCCGATCTATGGCAAAGCGGTTCGGCTTGCCCTCACGCATCGCCTTCGCGATGAACAAAAGTTCGATTCGGTGGACGAAATGAGTGCGCAGATCGGGCGAGATGTGGAAGAAGTTCGCAAGCGTGCGGTCATCGCGTCCGATTCGTAAACGTCTTGGTAAGTGAGATATGAAAAAGATCCTATTGTATGGGATTCCCATCGCACTGATTGTGCTTTTTTTGAGTAGCGGATATCTATTTGCGCCGGATGATCGGTTGCAGATTCAAAGAGCCCTGGAAGAATCCACCGAGGCGGCGCGTCAGGGTGAACCCGGTCCCGTTTTGGATTACATCAGCCGTTCATTTCGATTCGGGGGCGAAGAGACTCCGACCGCCGAAATTTCGAAAATGATCAAACTATCTCGGCCTCAAATTACACTTATTAATTCCGAGCCGCAAATTGATGGCGACATCGCGACCGTAGTATCTCCGGTTCAAGTTAAGGTCAATCACATGGGCTACAACTTCGACCAAACGGTTCCGCGCGTGACGATTACGCTTACGAAAGAAACGGGGTACAAGTGGCTGGTTGTTCCGGAACCGCGTTGGCGAATCGTTTCCGTCGACTCAGTCGGTTTACCTAACTATTAAACGGTAATTAAAATTGATCGCTCATAAACATCTGCGGAATCCGATTGAAGCCGCGGCCCATGAGGATTAACTCTTCTTTTGTGCTCCGTAGCGGAATTCCGAGCTCGTCTGTCATAGATCGAAGGCCGTACCATTCGCCTTCGGGTAGGAGTGGCCAAACTTCTGGCGACGCGGTGCAGATGAGTTCGCGGCAAAGATTAGCCTCTGAGGCTAAGTATCCGCCTGGAACCTGATAGCATTCCCGATAGATAAAGTTCCAGTACCGCCACCTACGTTCGTCTCGCTTTAATCGGCGTAGATCGGCGGAAGCCCAGCGGTGATATCGGTCTTGGACTTCTCCCACTGCCAGTGGATCTTCGAGCGGGAGCGAACATGGTGCATCGATGGGGCCGCGAATCACGTGGTCTAGAGTTTGGAATCCGCACCGATTATAAAGCGTTTCTTGATGGGCAAAAAGTAGTCCGCGTGCCTCGCCAATTTCCTCGGCGTGCGCCCAAACTCGTTCCAAAAGTTCTTGAGCCAAGCCGGAACCGCGATGTTGGGAGTCGGTGCCGACGCCCGCGATTCCGATTGCGGGGCCGTCGCCGAATTCCAGAGGAGTGGTGGTGAGAATCGCCACGATCCGCCCATCGATGAACGTGGCCCATTTACGGTTCACATCAAAAAAGGGTTCGCTGTAAAAAATCGTGCTGGCCCGCGCTACATCTAGCTCAAAAATTGAGCAGAGGAGGGTGAGGAACTCGGGTGCTTCATCCTGGGTTATGGGGCGAATCTGCTTCACTGCGGTTCAAACGTCACCAGTTTCAATCTGTCACAAAAAACCCAGTTATTCCTATCGTTTACTTACTCGGATCGTGACTTCAACCGTCTGAGTGTCCGCGTTCAGGCCATCAGGAATTTTGAGTGTGGCGGACATCGTTTTGGTCTGCCGAATGCCCTCAAAGCTTAAACGATTGGTCTGCACGGTCGTGATTCCTCCAATGAGCGCGCTCTCTCCGCTCAGCTCGATCTTTGGCGGATCGACCGTAATCTCGGTGATCTGATACCCCTGGGCAGGGTCGCCGCCCCAGTCGACAATCACGGGCACCGAACGGCTGGCAATGCTGACCTTAAACGAAGCTGCGACGGTCACTCGGCTCGGGTCTGCAGTCATTGAAGGCACCGGTTTGCCCTCCGCATCGACGATTTCCACGGCCAGAGGGACGGTGGAACCCGGTCGAATCCGCGAAAGATCAAGCACTACGCGAGCAGTTTCGACTTGGTTGAAGTAACTTTCTGGACCTTCAAGCAGAACTTCACTGGGTTGGACCACGGCATCTTGATACACAAGTCCATCAGGCGGAACGCCATTGGTAACGACTTCCACAACTTTGGGCGATCTGCGAATCGGTTCGGCCGTCACTCGCACTCGCTGGATTTTGGGTCGGAATGAGAGGGTGGTCGAACTGGGGCCCCTAATCTGCACGGGCAGATTTTGTTCGCCTTCCCGAATGCTTTCGAGGTTGACGTACGCCTCCAGCTGACTGATATCGAGCTTGTCGAGTTCGGCCAAAGTTCCGGTGGCGACGACGGTCACGGCATCGTTGGCGGCGAAGGTGGCGAGGTTATCCGGGCGGTTCTCAAAGTTCAGCGGAATGCTGAATTCTCGCTCCCGCCCGGGTTCGAACATCGGCTGAACTTGGAACCATAAAGCAACCGATATGATAAAGCTAGCCGCCAAAAGCAGAACCTTTTCGCGCGTCATGTGGTGGTCACCTTGGGCTTATGGCGCTTCCGCTTTCGCGTTGGCTTGGGGGCCATGAGTTCTTGGCGGAGCCGCTGGCGCAGCGGATCGCCCATTTCGATAAAGATGAGTTCGCCATCGATGCCGAGGTGAATCTGTCCTCGTTCCTCGCTTACGATCACTACAACCGCGTCGGACTGCTCGCTCATGCCAACTCCCGCCCGGTGCCGCATATGATATTTGTCACTCACGGCATCCGATTCGCTCAACGGGAGACGGCATGCCGCCGCCAGTAGCTCGTTGCGACGGATGATCACGGCACCATCGTGGAGCGGATTCCCTTCGTAAAACATGGCAATCAGAAGCGGAGCCGTCACTTGAGCATGGACCGGAACGCCATTTTCGGCAATGTCGTCCAGTTTGGTGGACCGTTCGATGACAATGAGGGCACCGGTTCGTTCTTCGGCCATCTCTTCGACCGCATCGGCAATCTGTTCGATCACCTGTTCTTCGAGCGAAGATTCCCCTCCAATCAATCGGCCCGACCAGAGTCCGAGTCGAGCAAAGCTATCAATAGCCTGGCGGAGCTCGGGCAAAAATAGAATCACGAGCGCAACCGGAGCGAGCAGGGTGGCCTTGTCTAGCATCCAGTGCAGCGTGCGAAGTCCAAGCGCGTCGCTTGCGGCGAGAGCCACGACGAAAAATGCTAATCCCAGCACAATACGCCAGGCCCGACCGCCCCGAACCAGTTTGAGCAGGCGGTAGATAACGAACGTCACCAGCAGGATATCGGCAACGTTCACCAGTCCGCGCCACGAAGGCTCGAACAGAATGCTCATGCGGCTCAGAAAACTTTCCAAAGTCGGAAGTCTGAAGTTTAACACCCAAGGGCTTTGGACCAAGGTGCCGGATTCCGCCAAAATGGGCCCGTGGACGAGATATCTCATCCTTCGCCGCGTTCAATCGAGCAAATTCGGTCGGAAATCGATCAGCTGGATTCAGACCTAATTAGTCTGCTGGAGCAGCGCGTCGTCCTAGCGCAAGAAGCAGGGGCCGCCAAAAACCTCGAAAATCGGCCCTACTTTAACCCCGAACGCGAACGGGAAATCTTTGAGCGTCTGAGGAATCGCTCCTCGAAAATCAAACCCGAACAGCTCGTTGCCATTTTTCGCGAGATTATTTCCGCCGCTCGAGCAGCCGAAAAGCCGCTTGCCATCGCCTACTGGGGTCCGGAAGGCACGTTCAGCCATCAGGCCGCCATTCAGGCTTTTGGACGCAGCGTCAATCTTGCGCCGGTTTTCAGCATTCGGGAAGTGTTCCGCGCGGTCGAAACCGGTCAGGCAGATTATGGGGTCGTCCCGATCGAAAATAGCGTCGGCGGCATCGTGCCAGAAACCCTTGATATGTTCGCCCGGTCGACCGTCAAAATCAATCTGGAGATCGTCACCCCCATCCACCACCATCTGGGGACAAACGCGGAACGACTGGGGGATATTAAGCGTGTTTATGCCGGTCCCCAGCCAGCTGCTCAATGCCGCGATTGGCTGCGCGATCACCTTCCGAACGTGCCGATCATTGATGCCACGCCGACTTCGCAGGCCGTGCTGCGGGCACTTGAGGACACAGAGAGTGCCGCGATTGCCAATGCCATTTGCTTAGAACTGTACGGTCTCCCAGCGATTGCCGAGCACATTCAAGATTCGCCCGATAATCGGACTCGGTTCGTGATTCTTGGATTCAATGAACCCGGACCCAGCGGAGTCGATAAGACCACCGTGATGTTCAAGCTTAATAATCGGCAGGGCGAACTTTATCGAATCCTCGGATGTTTTGTCGAAAACAAAGTGAATCTCACCATGATCGAGTCGCGACCCGATCCGCGGAACCGGGCACAGTACATGTTCTATATCGATCTGGATGGTCATCAGACTGAGCTTCCGGTCAAACGAGCCATCAACGATCTGCGGAGTGTGGCGCTGGAAACCGTCGTTCTCGGTAGTTATCCCACGCAAGAGGCCGATTTGACGACGATCTAGATGCCCTGGTGAGAGGCCCGGCCGTTTTCGATAATCAGCACGATGTCATCGTTTTCCTGCTTCGCCGTGGTCGGCGCGTGATCGCGCCCTACACTGCTCAACCGGAAACCGGTTTTGGTTTTGGCGTATCCAAATGATCCCGAACCGTAGGGGTCGTCTCCATCGATTTTCGCAGCTTGCGGAAACTCTCCGGCCTTATGATAGGAGCGGAGCACCGGTATCGAAGCCTTGGCCAATTTGTAGCGCACATCGAGCGCGGCATTGAGGTTGAGTTTGGCTTGGTTCCATTCGGCGATTGTGGAGGCAATGAGGCGACTTGGGGTGCGTTCCTTGCCGAATCGGTCGGTTTGTTCCCGATAGAGAAGCCGGGCTTGGAAAGGATCGGCCGCCACTGGGCGAATCGCCGTTACCGCTTGACACCAGAATTCGATCATCCGTACGGCGGCGGCCCGTTGAAACGAGTCGTTTCGAATCGAAAGTCGAGCTCCGCTGAACATGCGGTCTTGGAACGAGTCTGGCTCCATGAGCACGTAGATTGAGCGCATCGCTTCGCCTTCGAGATTGCGGATAAGATCAGGTCTGTTGGATTGATCTTTAATGAATTCAGCAAAATCATCGAGCGAACTAGGGTTGTCTAAAGCGATCTCCTGGGCTGTGGTGAGAGCTTGCGTTTCCAAAATAATATGCAGGGCCATGCCGTCGAACCCACTGTCTCGGGAAATGTGTTTAGCTACCTTTCGGATTGAATTTAACGTTCGAAAAGCACCGCGGATATCTCCGTTATGGGCGCGCGTGCGAGCATAAGAAGCGGCAAGCCGTGCCGATTCGGTGACCGAATGGTAGTACGGCTCAATCAAGCCTTCGGAACTTGCCCATTCCCTTTGTATTACGCTGTCGGATCGGGCGGAAGCCTGCTCAATGAATCGGGTGAACCTTTGGGCATCGGCCACCATGTTGGCCGGTGCGGGCGATTCGATTCCCGTGCCGATCTGTTGCTGGAGTTCAGCGCGGTAGTCGGCGGGCAGCTTGCTCCACTCGTAATCGAGTTCGTCCAAGATTGCGCCGGCATCTTGATCTTTAGGCGGCAGTTCTAGCCGGGCAAACTCAGCCGGCTCGATAGGAACCTGCGCACCGGCGGCGTCGAGCAACGCGTCTTCGAACTTACGCGCGGTTCCGCCGATATCGTTATAGAGCCAAAATCCGGCACCTCCCACAAGCAGGAGCGGTACGGCCGCAAGGCCGTACAGTACGTAAAGCACCGAATTTCTGGCGACAAACACGGAAACTGGCTTCCTTCCCGTTTGGAATTATCGGCAACCTATTTCCGCCGCCGCATAATTTTTTTAAGAGCTACAGGCTCGAAGCCGCGGTAAAATCAAAGAGTGAAGGAGCGCGAACTCCGCGTTGCTTCGTCGCATGACGAAGCAGCGCGTCTTTCTCGGGAGGCGATCAAGGAAATGTCCCCCGAGGAGCGGCTGAGAGTTCTTTCTTACCTGCGATGGATGGCTTATGGAGAAGGTCCACCCCGACTGGAAAGAGTTCTTACAGTTGCTCCGTTCCCACGGCGTTAAATACATGATTGTGGGCGGCCATGCGGTTGCCGTGCACGGGCATCCGAGAGCAACGGCAGATATTGATGTCTTCTTTTCTGCTGGTCCAGAGAACATCGTTTCGTTGGAAAAAGCTTTACAAGATTTTGGCTATCGTGATGATGATTTAGCTAGGATGCTATCTACGATTCCTCAAATTATTATGTTGGGACGAGAGCCTTTCCGCATTGATTTACTTAACCAGATCGACGGAATCGATTTTGACGCCGCTTACAAGAATACGGTCTCTATTCATTGGGGTGAAGTAGAAGCGGTCTTTATTTCCAAAGAGGATCTCATCGCGAATAAAATAGCCTCGGGTCGCAGGCAAGACCTCGCGGATGTCGAAGCCCTTTCCAAGATTGATTCGTAGGCATCTCGCCCTTAAAACGGCGAAGGGTCGGCGGCGAATCGCCACAAGCGGGCGACGTTTTCGGCGTGCATCTCTTCGGCGTCGGGGGTTTCGATAATGATCGGGACGTGCTCAAACCGCGGATCGTGCACAAGGCAGCGGAATGCAGTTTCACCGATCTCACCTTCGCCAATGTGTGCATGTCGATCTAAACGACTAGCGAATGGCTTTTTGCTGTCGTTAGCGTGAATGACTTTGATCCGTTCGGTACCGATGAGTCGGTCAAAAAGATCGAACGTTTCGGCATATCCTTCGGCCGTTCGGATGTCGTAACCGGCCGCAAAAATGTGGCATGTATCCAGGCACACGCCAAGATTGGAGGGGCCTCCAGTGACTTCTAAAAGGGCGGCAATATGTTCAAATTTGCAGTTGAGCGATGATCCTTGACCGGCCGTTGTTTCCATGAGTAGAGTAACAGTTGGCGGCGAATCCTTTAATATATCTATTGTTGCCTCGGCAACAATCCGAAGAGCCTCAATCTCTTCTTGCCCTTTGCTGGCACCCATGTGGCTAACCACATAGGGAATGCCGAGTTGGCCGCACCGTTCGAGTTCGCGGGCCAACGCTTTGCGAGATTTATCCGCAATTTCTGGGTTTGGCGCGGAAAGATTGATCAGATATGTATCGTGGCTGACGATCGCGTTGGGATTGAGCTCCGTTTCTTCAAACGCGCGGGCAAGCTTGATCGGGGTCGAAGGCTCAACCGGCTTGGAGTACCACTGTCGTGGCGAAGACGTGAAAACTTGGAGCGCAGTGCAGCCGATATCCTTGGCCCGGCGAACGGCATCATCGAGGCCCTTTCCGGTAGGCATGTGAGCGCCGATGAGCTGAGCGGGCATGGCGGAAGGCTACCCCCGTTTGACAGGTACATTTTAGACTGGCGATGGGACAGTATCTGGCTTGTTTTAAAGCGTACGATGTGCGCGGAAAGGTTCCGAGTGAACTCAATCCGGAGATTGCTTATGCGATTGGCCGAGCTTACGTGGCCGAAACAGGAACAAAAAAAGTTTGCATCGGCTACGACATCCGGCTGAGTGGGCCGGAACTGGCAAAAGCTCTCGCTCGCGGCATTAACGATGAAGGCTGCGACGTGATCGATCTGGGCATGATCGGTACGGAAATGGTGTACTTTGCCACGGCGTTTTATGGTTTCGACGGCGGAATTATGATCACCGCCAGCCACAATCCGCCGGAATATAACGGCATGAAGATGGTGCGGTCCGAAAGCCGACCCATCAGCGGCGATACCGGGCTGTTTGATATCGAAAAGCGCGCGGCCGATCTTTTAGAATCGGGTGCTCCGGCTCCGACGGGCACCGGTTCAGTAACGCCGCTTAATGCGTACGAGGATTTTGTTCAGCATCTTCTTAAGATATGTCCGCCCGACGAGCTCAAGCCGTTTAAAGTGCTTGCTTCGCCTGGCAATGGTGCCGCGGGCATTGCCATGCGCGCACTCACCCCGCATCTACCTCTTCAAGTGACAGAGATGATGTACGAACCGGACGGCAATTTCCCCAATGGAGTGCCCAATCCAATTTTGCCCGAGAGCCGAAAGCCAGTAGAGGATGAAATGGCGCGGAATCAATACGACCTCGGCATCGCCTGGGATGGCGATTACGATCGATGCTTTTTACTGGATGAATCAGGCCAGTTCATTGAGGGTTACTATATCGTCGGCTTGCTCGCCCAGGCCATTCTGGTCGATAACCCAGGAGCCACGATCATTTACGATCCACGGCTGGTGTGGAACACGGTCGAAATTGTAGAACAAGCGGGGGGGCGTCCGGTGATGTGCAAGAGCGGGCACGCCTTTATTAAAGAACGGATGCGTGCGGAGAATGCCATCTACGGGGGCGAGATGAGCGCCCACCACTACTTTAAATCGCACTGGTACTGCGACAGCGGCATGATTCCTATGTTGTTGGTGCTCAAGCTTATGGCCAAAACCGGGAAATCGCTGGGCGAACTGGTCGGGGCAATGATGGAGAAATATCCGTGTTCGGGCGAAATTAACAGCACGGTGCCGGACGTGAAAGCGGTGCTTCAAAAGGTGGAATCGCTTTACCCCGGCGGCGTGATCGACCGGACCGATGGCTTGAGTATGGAATTTGATCAGTGGCGGTTTAATCTGCGCGGAAGCAACACCGAGCCCGTGATTCGATTGAATGTGGAAACGCGCGGCAATCGTGCTCTGCTTCAGGAGAAAACGGACGAGTTGCTGGCGATCATTCGCGCGTAAGGATGGCCGTTATGGGGCTCGGGCCCAGTTTTTGCGGGACTATATACCCAGCATATTTACCGGAGTCCCGAGGTTGATTTCTTAAAGGCCATAATCTTAAGCGGTACAGAGTCTAACTCTGTATCGGAGACGCAATTTGGAGGCGTCGCCGAGCCGAGGGCAAGAGAAAGCAAGGCTTGGTTCTCACAGGGAACTTAAGGAAAGTTGTGGGGAACAGCTTGCACCTATCCTGCCGGAGGGTTGGCGCAATTTCATTGAGCGTTTCCGTTTTGGAGACAAAATCACCAATGAATAAGACACTGAAGCTCGCTCTGAGCGCGGTCTTGGGTGTGGCGCTGGTTTCCCCGGCTCTCGCGCAAGACAACTTCCCGGACGTCCCGCAAAATCACTGGGCGTACCAAGCTCTCTCGAGTCTCAAGGATAAGGTCCTTTTCGGTTATCCGGACGGATTCTATCGAGGCTCGCGATTCACGAGTCGCTACGAACTGGCCGCCGCTCTAGACAAGATCTGGAAGGCAATGATGGCTCAGTTCGATGGCGTCAACGCTAAGATCACCCGGCTGGAGTCGATGGTCGGCACCGGTTCGGATGCTGGCCTGCAAAAGCAAATCGATGACCTCAAGAATGAGCTCAACGGTATGCGCTCCTGGCGCGGCGACATTGACACCCTTCAACGACTGACCCGAGAGTTCCAAAGCGAACTGCAACAACTCGGCGTTGACGTCAACGAAATGAAGGACCAAATCTCCGACCTTGATGGCCGTCTGACGGCTCTCGAAAATCGGAAGAGCGTCGATGTTGGAGTCGAAGCCAACGTTCTCATCCTCGCCGGACACAGCAGCGAAGGTAACTTCGGTCTCACCCAAGATGGTCGCGTGACCGGTGTGGGTGCGGGCAGCTACGCTGGCGGTCCCGTCGGTATGGATAAGGACCTGAACATCTACCACGATAACTACATCACCCTCAAGGGTGGTAAGGAAGGCGAACCGCAATTCGAAGGCGTCCTCCTCGTGAGTAACTTGTTCAACGACTTCGGTGGCCTCGGCGGATTCGCCTTTGGCACTCCGTTCGATGACAGCGACGACGAAACCATCGGTCTCGTTAAGGCAGCTGTGACCTTTAACAGCGAACTGCTGGGTCAAGGCTTCCACGCTCAAATCGGTCGTGTCGGTCACCAAGTGGGCCGCTACCTGCTTAAGCGCCCGGCTTACACTGAGCACTACTACGATCAAGAGTTCCGCAACAACGGCGATTACATCTTCGATGGTGGTGTGCTTGGATTCAACTTCGGCGGCGTGGACCTCACGGTCTTCGGCGGTCGAAACAGCGATCGAAACCTCAACTCCTTCGGCGGCACGGACATCAACCCGATCCCGTTCGGCGGTGGTAGCATCGATCGAACCCTGGGCGTGCAAGTCCGCTTCCCGATCGGAGATCGCGGCGGCGCCAGCCTCGCCTACCTGTGGCAAGATAGCGACACCGTTATCGCCGATGCCAACCCGTACTCTGCGGGTCTGCAACCGGCCAACCGTCTGAACGTTTATGGTGCGGACGTGGACTTCACGTTCAGCAACATCAAGTTCTACGGTTCGTTCGCCCAGTCGGTCCTGAGCGAAAACACCAGCAACGCGCTGGATGATAACAACACCGCTTGGGATGTCCGACTCGGCTACGATAGCGATCGCTGGGGAATCGTTGGCGGCTACCGAACCGTGGAAGCCAACTTCTTTGCTGCTGGCGACTGGGGCCGCATCGGTACCTGGTACAACCCGACCAACGTCCAAGGCTGGAACGCTTCGGTTTACTTCAAGCCGAGCGATTCGCTGAAGATCTACGGTAAGGGTGAGTTCCTCGAAGGTAACGACAACGCTCTGCCGGGCTACCTGACCGAACAAGACAAGGTCACCTCGTACACCATTGGTCTCGAGTACCGACTGAACAACATGTTCGACCTCGGACTGAAGTACGAAAACAATGACTTCGACTTCGACGGCGGTATCCCCGATCCGTATCAACGCTGGTACACGGTCATGCTGGGTTACAGCTTTAACCCGAGCAGCAAGATCCTGTTCACCTACAGCTACAGCGATGCGGATGGCCGAGGCGTCGGCGTCCCGGGTATGCCGGGCACCGGCCGCTTCAAAGGCGGTCTGTTCGGAACCCAACTCAAGTTCAGCTTCTAAAGCTGGTCTGAGTTCACAACCAGCCTCCTGTCTTTACCGACAGGAGGCTTTTCTTTTAAGTAATCCAAACCGTCACACCGACGCGTTCAGATCGTTGAATATATAGGAGACAAAACAACAAACATGGCAGAAGTCGTACGAAAATCGTTCAAACCCAACCTTCGCGTGATCGTGGCCGCCGTGGCCGTGCTCGGAATCGGAGCCGTCGCCGCCCCGCAGATCAAAGAAATTATCAAAATAGTTGGTATTGGAGCCGCCGTTCAACGGTTTGGTCCGGATATCAACAAAGCCATCAATGGGCTCACCAATCACAAAGACACCAACACGTCGTACACCAAGGTTGTGCCCATCATTACAATCGGACTCAACAGCCGAGGTGCCATCGGGGCCGCCCAAGTGATGGGAACTAAAGCAAACGTCGAAAAAGTTAAGGCCGTGGCCGCGCCGGAAGGTGAACTGTTCGGCGAAATCATGATCCGTGCTCTGATCCCGGTGGCAACCGAGAATCCGCTGGATTCAAAAAATCTCAAAGCCGTGGATGGTGTCGGGGTCAGCGGAATCGTCGACCTCAAACTCTAAGCTCTCAATAAAAAATGCCCGGCGGAAAACTCCGCCGGGCATAGAGGAAGCCGAGGCTTTACTTGAGTCGAGCCAACAGTTCTTCATCAGGGGGGATGGGCTTACCATCCACCTTGACCTCCGCCCCGCTGCATTCGCGATAGGTGAGATACCAGTTGGGCTTTTCGTCATCCACATCGTCGTTGATCTCATAGCCCCACATATCGGTCCAGCTCACCACCATTTCCAACGTGTGTTCCTTACCTTTTTCCCCGTATGCCCCATGCTCATCCACAAACTTGAGCTGGTGCGATTCCAGGGTGGTTTGCAAGGCAACGGTTCGCCCCGCCGTAAAGGAAGTGACCTTACGCGTGGATTTGGCCGAATCGTTGGTGAACGCTTTTTGGATCACGTAAGGAGCACCGCCTTCAGAAACGGCCGTAAGAAAGTCCGAAATATCATCAGACTCCTCTGCTTCATCACGACCGTACTCCGCATACTGAATCCAGAATGACGTTCCCAGCACGGTCTCTACTTGCTCAAGGTCCGACTCGTAGACCCCTTTGTAGAATTGGGCGTACCGGGCATCGAGCTCTTTGCGGGCTTTGGCAATTTCTTCCTTATCGTTGAACGGGTTAGGCCCGAAAACAACCGTCGCAAACGCAAGCGTAAGGGGGGCGGCTACCGCCAGTGTGCGAAAGATAGACATCGTGCGGATGTTACAGCTTGCCCGAAACTTTTCGCGACGGTCAACCCAAAAAATGCGCCCAATCCTTATGGTTAATTGCAATATTCCCTTTTCACGCACCCATCGGCGCGGCGTAGAAAAGAACATGAAGAGCTACGGCGACAAGCTGGAAACACTGTACGAAATGATCGGCGACGGAGCCACCATGATGGTCACGACCATTCACGGGAATAAGCTCTATAGCCGACCCATGGGCTTGATGAAAATGGAATTCGATGGCACGCTTTGGTTCTTTACCGCGCTGGATACGGAAAAGATTGACGAGCTCAAGTTAGACAATCGCATCAATGCAAGCTTTGCCGAAAAGGACAAAGGCAGCTACGTTTCGATCTTTGGCCACTGTGACCTGAGCCGCGACTCGGTGAAGGCCAAAGAGTTGTGGAATCCGATCGCCCGCATGTGGTTTGATGGACCCGAAGATCCCAAACTTGTGCTCATGAAAGTGGTGCCTGAATCCGCGGAATATTGGGACGCGCCCAACTCGAAAATGGTGAGGCTATTCCAAATGGTGGCGGGCGCAGTCACGGGCAAACACGCCATCGATGCCGAAAACGAGCGGCTCGAAATGCGATAAGCGAATCTTTTCGCCCGGGACGATTACCAACCGCGGGTCGCGAGCTGTTCTTGTTCGGTCAACGTGGAAACGCTGATCCCAACCATCGGTTCGCCTAGATTCTTACTGATTTCGGCAAGTTTGGCCGCATCTTGATTGAACAAAACCGATTCTACAATCGCTTTGGCGCGCTTTTGTGGATCGCCGGATTTAAAGATTCCGCTTCCCACAAACACGGTTTCGGCACCGAGTTTCATCATCAGCGCAGCGTCGGCGGGGGTGGCGATTCCGCCCGCGCTGAAGTTCGGAACGGGCAGCTTGCCAAGTTCGCGGACTTCGCGCACCAGCTCCAGCGGGGCTTGGAATTCCTTGGCGAGCACAAAGAGTTCATCTTCGCGAGCATTTTGCACAATGCGGATTTCTTTCATGATCGTGCGCATGTGGCGAACGGCTTCGATCACATCACCGGTTCCGGCTTCGCCTTTGGTGCGGATCATGGCCGCACCTTCGCCGCAGCGTCGGAGCGCTTCGCCCAGATTACGCGCTCCGCACACGAACGGAACGGTAAAGGCGTGTTTATCAACGTGGTTATCGGGATCGGCGGGGGTGAGCACCTCGCTTTCGTCGATGAAGTCGATTTCAAGGGCCTGAAGAATTTCCGCTTCCACAAAGTGCCCGATCCGGCACTTGGCCATCACCGGAATATCGACGGCACCTTTAATTTCCAGGATCATTTCGGGATCCGACATGCGGGCCACGCCGCCATCTCGCCGAATATCGGCGGGAACGCGTTCCAAGGCCATTACGGCGATTGCGCCGGCATCTTCGGCAATCTTTGCTTGCTCGGGGTTGACGACATCCATGATCACGCCCCCTTTGAGCATTTCTGCCAGACCAACTTTTTCTCGCCAAGTGTTGGGGCCAGATTTGTGCAATGCAGTGCCGTTAGAAGTGCTCATATCTTTGGGGCGTCGATCCCTCGATCCGACACTTTAAGTGTACATGGATGGAGAGCCTTGGATTGGGATGCGGGGATACTTGGTCCCGTGGACGAATTTGTCCTAACCGAGTCGATGTGGGCGGCCCTCACCGAAGCCCAGTACTTACGGGCCACGGCCCCGAATATCAGCCGATTGGCAACGCAACATGGCGCACAAGAAACCCAGTGGGCGTTTACCCAGTGGGAAATCCGGCGTCGAGCCACCGCTAAGTTCGATCGGGCCATGGAAATGCTCTTTACTCGGGCCGGATACGAGATGGCAACTCATCAGGCGATCGGCCGCTGGCGATCCGCCCGGTTTGGACTCGACCCAATTGTGGATGCCACTGCCGGAGTCGGCGGCGATGCGATCGAAGTTGGCCGGAATCGCCCCGTGATTGCCGTCGAATCCGACCCCGAAACTCGGGCCTACCTGGGCCATAACCTTGCGGTGCACGACATTCAGGCCGAGATCATTGCCGGTGATGCGCTCGAAGTTCTAGATCGACAACGCCCTCTCCAAGCCTTTGCCGACCCTGCGCGTAGGAAGGAGGGGGCTACCATTCGAAATCCGGACGCCTCCATTCCTCCTGCGCAAGATCTGGCGGCGCGGCTCCGGCGGTGTGAATTAGGGGCACTTAAACTTTCGCCTTTAACGAGCGATGAGTTTCTGAATTCACTCGGGGGGACCGTTGAGTTTGTATCTTTTGGTGGAGAGTGTCGAGAGGCACTTGTGTGGTTTTCAGCCAAGAATGCGGTCGGAACCGACCGGATTCGCGCCGCGCACGTTGAATCGGGGGAGTTCCTTGATCGGTGTGAACGGCCTGCGATTGTGGCGGAACCGGACTCTGCGATCTACGAAGCGGACCCCGCCGCGATTCGCGCCCACGCGCTGGGCCAGTTTGGATTTGCCCAGCTGGGCGATTCGCCGGGTTATCTCACCGGACCCGCGGGTCGAGTCTCCGTGTGGCTCACCGAGTTCGAAACCCTGTGGCTCGGTCCGTGGCGCGAAAAATCGGTGGTTGCTGAACTCCGCCGTTGCGATTGGCAACTTATGGCGGTGAAAAAGCGCGGTGTTTCCGACGATCCGCATGCGGTGCTGAAACGTCTGGCGCAGCCGGGTGGTGAACCGGTGGAACTTCTGCTTTACCCGGTTCGGAATGCGGTCCGGGCCGCGATCGTCCGCCGGGTTATTGTGTCCGAGCCGTGAGCCCGGTGAGAAATCCTTCTACCAGCTGAAGATCCATTTGCGTGAGGCCGTGCCCGGCCGGAAGCATCTTCAGGTGCGGCTCCGCACCCGCTTCCGCGAGAGTTGTGGAAAGTTGCACCGCATCATCGGGTGGGCAGAGCTCGTCGTTTTCACCAGCCAGAATCAGCACTTCGGTTCCAGAAAGATCGACTCCCGGCTGGAGCACGGGCAAATACATCGGACGCAACAATATCGCAAACGAAAACAGATTCGCTCCAGATAGGATCAGGCTCTGGGCGATGTTCGCGCCGTTGGAATATCCTACCGCCACCGCTGTGCGACCTGCGAGTTCCGGACGCGTTCTGAGCCAATCCGCTAGCTCGGAAGTCCGAAATGCGACATCCTCGTAATCAAGCTGACCTTCGGCAAATCGGCGGAAGTAGCGATTCATTCCGTTTTCGCTGACTAATCCGCGCACGCCCAAATAGCCATCATCCGGCACCAAATCTTGAGCTAAATCAGAAAACCAGTGCTCATCGCCGCCGGTTCCATGGAAGGCAACAATCACGGGGCGATGGGGTAACCCTTCCCGAAAAACAAAGGGGAATTCGTTCACTTTTTCCCCTCGGGGAACCGAATCCCGTTGGGGGCGACGAATTCCGGCAACCCCGATTCAATCTCGGCGCGACGAGGTTCGAACCATGCTGGAAGCATGAGCCCCGTGCCCAACTGATCTGCCGGCTCATTGATTGTGTTCCCTGGACCATCTGTGGCAATTTCGAACAAAACAGCCCCGGGTTCACGGAAGTAGATACTGTGAAAGTAGTTCCGATCAATAAACTCTGTAGGACGTAATCCGTGGTCAAGCGCAATCTGCCTAAACTCGGCATGTTGATCATCATCGGTTACCCGGAACGCCACATGGTGCGTGACTCCCGTGCCGATGCGCCCCGGCCTTCCGCCCGATTTTACGATTTCCACATAGCGTCCATATGGCACATCGGACTGGACTTCAAAGAGTTGCGATTCGGCATCTTGCGCAACCTGCTTATAGTTCATCGCTTGGGTGAGAAACTTGGCGGTTTCATCGGGCCGGACCGACGTGAGCTGCACATGGTGGAATCCGTGGATCGCGTGCTGGGCATCAATTTCGCCATAGGCTCCCCATTCCAAAGGTTGCGCGAGGCTTTCGACAAGTTCAACGAGGGCACCATCGGGGTCGGTGAGGCGAAGGGTAGGAAAATCAAACCGGGTGAGTCGTTCAAAGTTTAGGGAATGATCGCGCAGTCGCCGTTCCCAAAATTCGAGCGAACCCCGCGGCACAGTAAAGGAGGTGATAGTTGATTGCGCCGCTCCGGCTTGGCCTTGCGGTCCATCTGGCCACGGGAAGAAGGTGAGAAGCGTGCCTGGTCGCCCTAAGCCATCGCCGTAGTAGAGGTGGTAACTCCCTTCGTCGTCGAAGTTAACTGTCACCTTGACCAATTTGAGTCCAAGGATTTTGCCGTAAAAATCCACGTTTGCTTGTGGATGGCTGCACATTGTCGAAACATGGTGCAACCCAGTAATGGGCGAGCTCACGCTCTTATAATACGGCAGATTCTGGGCTTGATTCGTCCGACTTTGTGCGAGAAGGGCCGTTAGATGTTATTATCGGATTGCTAGTTCAGAAGGAATACCATGCGTAAAATTGGCACGATTGAAGGGTACGACGTCTACTGGGTACCTCCCGAGCTTGATGGCGGAACGGGCAGCGGCACGGTGGATGTAAACGGCGAAATTGCGGGCACTGCCCAGACGGAATCCGAAGCGATGGAAGTTGCTCGTCAGCACATCGCTCGCTGGAAACGGTAGATGACCATTCGCACCAGGTAAACGATAGGCTTGGTGGAGATGATGGGACTCGAACCCACGACCTGTTCGTTGCGAACGAACCGCTCTCCCAGCTGAGCTACATCCCCGAAGGCCGCATCAGATTATATCTCACGCCTAGTCCCCGGGGGTCGGACTAGCATCGGCTATTCGAGTTCAAGAGGGTGTTCGTAGGGTTTACGATAGCCGAGTTCGCGTGCGCGTTGCTCCATGCCATAAGGAGACTGAAGGTTTGACTTTTCCTGCAAGAGCTTTGATCGTTCGGCTTCGATCGCCCGGGTATGCCGAATTTGCCGACGATACTCGGCCTTTTGAGTGCCCAGGTTTTGCCACGGCGTACGGGCGAGCAAGAACCCGACGGCCAAAGCCGCAGCCACCGTAATAATGGTCAAGAGATAGTGTTTCATGCGCGCCTTCCGTGGCGGCCCCCCAGAATACCCCGAAGGGCGGGTATATTCGGCGTGGTTTCGGGGCGTGGCTCAGCTTGGTAGAGCGCTTCTCTGGGGGGGAAGAGGTCGCGAGTTCAAATCTCGCCGCTCCGACCAACTTTTATTTCACCGGGGGATTGTCCGCAAGGTGACAAGGAAAAGGCACTGAAAAGCGTGCTCAAACTCATCCGGGTCAAGCAGTGGGCAAAAAACCTTCTGGTCTTTGCCGCCCTTATTTTTGCCGATCGGATCGGCGACCGGGGCGCGGTAATCGATTCTTGTCTCGCGTTTCTGGCCATGTGTGCGGCCAGTTCGGCCACCTATATCTTTAACGATCTCATTGATGCACCCAAAGATCGGTTGCACCCCACCAAGCGGCACCGACCGATCGCGAGCGGAAAGATTTCGCCTTCTGCAGCCCTCATCTTCGGCACAATTTTGCTGGTTGGATCGCTGGGGCTGGCTTATGTTGCGGGTCCGTGGTGCGCGATTTTAGTTCTCTGCTACTTAGGATTGCAAGCGGTGTACAACATCCGACTCAAACACATTGCAATTGCCGATGTATTTGTGATTGCCACCGGGTTTATCCTCCGGGCCGCGCTTGGGGCCGAAGCGATCAGCGCACCGATGTCGGGCTGGATGTTTATTGTAACGGGCGTGCTTGCGCTCATGCTTGGGTTTGCCAAACGCAGGAACGAATTCATTCTCATGGGCGATGATCGGCACACCAGCCGGACTTCCCTTGGTGATTACTCTAAGTCTGCGCTCGATGCGTTGGTCCTTATGTTTGCCGCTATGGCTTGCATGTCTTATTGCATTTACACCATGGAATCAAGTACCGGAAAGGCTCACCCCGGGCTCGTGCTCACGTGTCCGATGGTTCTCTATGGAGTGGCGCGGTACATCCACTTGGTATTTAAAGATGATGAAGGCGGTGAACCGGCGGATATCTTGTTCCGCGATCCGCACATTCTTATTGCAGTGGCCCTTTTCATCATCACTGCGATTTTTAGCATCACAATCATTCAGGTACCCATGTTGGAGGGAGCATGAACTTAATCGGAACCAAGGCGATCGTGGTCGGAGCATCCAGCGGGATGGGCCGCGAACTCGTCCGCGAAATTGCCGATGGAGGCGGCTTGGTGGTGGCCATCGCCCGGCGCGGCGATCGGTTGCAAGAGCTTGCAGATGTTCACCCGGGCCGAATCTTTCCGATCGTACACGATGTCACAAACTACGAAAAAGCCCCCGAACTATTCCAACAAGCCACCGACCTGCTGACCGGACTCAATCTTTTTATTTATGCCAGCGGAGTGATGCCGCAAGTGGGCGGATCGGAATATTCGTTTGCTAAAGATCAAGCCATGATCGACGTCAACATCACCGGGGCGGTCGCTTGGCTCAACCTGGCGGCCGAACGCATGGGTAATACCGGATATGGTTCGATTGTCGCGCTTGGCAGTGCCGCCGGAGAACGGGGCCGAGCGGGCCAGCCAGTCTACAACGCCAGCAAGGCGTTTATCCATTCGTATATGGAATCGATCCGAAACCGGATTGCGCGCAAAGGCGTGCGCGTGGTGACGATTAAGCCGGGCCCGGTCAATACCGAAATGACCGCCAATCTTAAACAAAGAGGAGCCATGGATCCGCGAAGAGCGGCACTCAAGATTTTGGCCCTCCGTAACCGGACCGGCGAACACTTCCTCAAGCCAACGCACGCGCTTGCTTTCCTGATCATTCGGAACATACCGTCGCCCATTTTTAGAAGACTCAACATATGAGCGCACCGCTCGCCCGGATTCGACATACCACGGGATTCGGCTTAGCTTCCGGGGCTGATTCCTATGTTTATCGACCCGCTCACTTGGAAGAGTTACAGGAGCTTTTCCGCCAAGCTAGCCGGAGCGGTCGCCAAGTCACGGTGCGCGGCGCAGGTCGTAGCTACGGCGATGCCAACATCGGGGCCGAAACCCTTATGGCCGACCTCACGCGGATGAATCGAATCCTCAATTGGGATGCTGAATCGGGCGTTTTGGATTGCGAAACCGGTGTGACCATCGAACAGGTTTGGCGCCACACCATCGAAGATGGTTACTGGCCACACATTGTGAGCGGAACCATGTTTCCCACATTGGGTGGGGCACTGGCGATGAATATCCACGGCAAGAACGGGGTCAAAGCCGGCACAATCGGGGAGTGGGTGAACTCGATCGATGTGGTGTGGCCCACGGGATCAACAGAAACTTTGACCCCGGCCGATCCGCTTTTTTACGCGGTGATCAGTACCGCCGGACTGCTTGGCGTGATCACCCGGATTAGCCTACAACTCAAAAAAATTGATTCCGGCGATCTGCATGTGTTGCCAATTGCTGCCCGAAGCTGGAGCGACCAGTTCGATGCGTTTGAGCAGTACCAAGATGCGGCCGATTATATGGTCTCGTGGGTTGACTGCTTCAAGCGCGGATCTAACGCAGGACGTGGCCTGTTCCACGCGGCATGGCACCAACCCGGTGCGGGAAACTGGGATCAATCGCTGACCCCGGAATACCAAGATTTGCCGGACACGGTGTTGGGATTAGTGCCGAAATCGATGGTGTGGCGATTTTTAAAGCTCCTCCTGAATCGCCCCGGAGGCCGCTTGGTGAACTGGGCCAAGGCGACTTCCGCGCGGATTTTGGGTGATGGAAAACCGCACGCCCAAAGCCTCGTGGGATTTTCGTTTTTGCTAGACTACGTGCCTGGCTGGCGACGCGCCTATCTACCCGGCGGTCTAATCCAGTACCAGTCGTTTATTCCGGAAGCGTACGCCCGTGATGTGTATGCCGAGCAGCTTCGCATTCAGCAAGCATACGGTCTGGAGTCGTTTTTGGGGGTTCTCAAGCGGCATCGTAAAGATCAGTTTTTGTTTAGCCACGGAGTCGATGGCTACTCGTTCGCGCTCGATTTTAAGGTCACGGATCGGAATCGGGCGCAGCTGTGGCGGATGGCGCATTCGATGAACCAGTTGGTGTTAGCATCGGGCGGAAAATTTTATCTTGCCAAAGATTCGACGCTAACCCCCGAAGATTTTCGCCGATCGATTGGAGAGAAGCGGTTTGAAACCTTTGCTCGGCTCAAGCTCGATCGCGATCCGGAAGCCATACTGACACACGAGCTTGCGCGTCGGCTTCTGCTTGATCCGCGGGTCGTTTAGAGTACTAAGTCAGCCATTCCTCGGTGATGCGTCCGACGTAGTCAAGGCCATCGATATCGCCGAGATTGCTCGTCGATTCTTGATCCGTAACCGTGATGGGAACGTACTCGCGCGAGTGGTCGGTGGAAGCATCGGTCGGGTCGTTACCGTGGTCGGCGGTGAGGATCAGCCGGTCGGTCGGGGTAAGCCGCGTGAGGAGCGTGCCCAGGTAAGAATCAAATTCTTCAAGGCAGCGGGCGAATCCGACGGGATCATTTCGGTGACCGTACTTCATATCAAAATCTTCGAAATTTGCGAAAATGAACGGCGCACCGATTTGGAGTGCAGAGTGAAGCGCATCCCAGTGCTCCGGGTTGTTCTGAGTGCGGGTAAGGGGCTTAAAGCCCCGCCCATCAAACAGCTCCGGAACGACCCCGATTCCGTGCACTGGTCCGACTTGGTCAACCAGCTGATCAATAAGGTTAAGAGGGGGCGAGACCGGGAAATCTTTCCGCCGACCGGTGCGTACAAATTCGCCTGGCTTACCCAAAAACGGGCGGGCAATGACCCGCTGAACATTGTGCGGTGCCGTGAGCAGTTCGCGAGCGATCCGGCACCAGCGGTATAGCTCGTCAACGGGGACTACATCTTCATGCGCGGCAAGTTGGAAAACGCTATCTGCTGAAGTGTAAAGGATCGGTGATCCGTTGGTGATGTGTTCTTGGCCGAGGCGGGCGATGATTTCGGTTCCGCTTGCGGCCACGTTTCCAAGGATGGGACGACCGATTCCTCGTTCGAAGGCCGCCACTATTTGAGGAGGAAAACCTTCGGGGTAGACGGGGAACGGCTCCTCGGTGACAATGCCCATCATCTCCCAGTGGCCGGTTACCGAATCCTTGCCTTGCGAGATAGGACGAAGTCGGCCGAAACATGCGTTGGGCGGGGCCTCACCGATTCCGCAGGCGGCGAGGAATCCCACTTTCGCGAGGTGGGGCGCAGTAAATCCGCCGACGGCGTTCCACACATTGCGCACAGTTGATACAGTGGGCGGATCGCCGAACGCTTCGCAATCGGGCGCGGCCCCCGCTCCGCATCCATCGAGTACCACCAGAATTACGCGTTTCACCCTGTCACTTTATCTTAAGGCCGTCTTTCTCCGACAATAAGCGGTTGGGAGGGGTTTGGGAGTTTGGATCGAGCTAGAATTCGCAAGACCGCAGCTTGCAAATCGGCGGAATATATACTGCTGAAAATATGCGAACTCAAGATTATCTGGCAGACAACACAATTTTCACGGCAGAAGCGATTATCCGCGAGGTGGAACGGCTGGGAGATAAGGCCACATGGGCACCGCTCGATGAAGGACGCACGGCACTGGATCAGCTGTCCGAATGTGCGATCATCACCGCCCGACTCCCATCGATTTTGGCCACTTACAGCTTTCCGGACTTTACACCCGAAGATTACGCCCAATTCTTGCAAGAAAAGGCCAGCCTCGATTCGACCCCAAAAGCCGCAGCTAAACTCCGTGAAGCCGCTCAAGCAGCGGCAGCGGCCATCCGCGCGATTCCGGATGAAGACCTGAGCAAAACCATGAAGTTTTGGGGCGAAAATCCTTGGCCAATCGCCAACGTAGCCGCCTATCCGGCATGGAATCACACCTATCACCACGGCCAGGTCTGCTACATTCAGACTCTGGCGGGCGATAAAGAAATGGTGATGTAGCACCCAGGCCGGTTCTCCGATGGATTTTCCCACCCGAAACGAAGTAGCCCGCCAAGCCCGGCGGTCGGTATCGGTGGGTTTGGTAGTCAACGGCGGTCTTGCGCTCATCAAGGGTACCGCGGGGGTTTTGGGCGGTTCACAAGCACTTGTCGCAGATGCAGTCGAATCCGTGAGCGATGTGCTCGGTTCAATTGTCGTTTGGGCGGGGTTGCGGGTTGCGATCTCGCCGCCGACCAGAAATCATCCCTACGGAAAAGGTAAGGCGGAAGCGATTGCAGCGGCCATCATTTCCGCGCTTCTGTTTGTGGCCGCGCTTGCGATTGGCGTCAGCGCAATTCGCGGCATGGCGCAAGCTCACGATCCACCAGAGCCGTATACTTTGATCGTTCTTGGCGTGGTTATTTTTATAAAAGAAGGTTTGTTCCGTTATTCATTAAGAGTCAGTCGCGAGACGAATAGTTTAGCCGTTCAGGCCGATGCGTGGCACCATCGATCCGATGCAATTACATCTTTGGCCGCATTTGTGGGGATTGCGATTGCGGTTGCCGGCGGTCCGCGCTGGGCCGTGGCGGATAACTGGGCCGCACTGGTGGCCGCCGGAGTCATGTGCTTTAACGCTTATCAACTTGCGCGCCCTGCCATGGGCGAGCTTACGGACGAAACTCCAAGTTCTGAACTCGTCGAAGAGATTCGTAGAATTGCTTATCGAATAAAAGGAGTAAAAGGAACCCATCGATGTTGGGTCCGAAAGTTGGGATTCGATTACTTTGTTGACCTGGATATTCTTGTGGACGGCTCTCTTACCGTACGTGAAGGTCACGATCTGGCGCACGAAGTGAACGATGCGATTGTGGCGGCAATGCCATTCGTCCGGAAGGTGATGGTTCATGTTGAGCCGGAAGATGAGTTCGGTCGTCACAAACTTGACTGGGAACAGTAGAAACTCGCGCACAATAAAGGCATGCGTGTGCTCTGGAAAGGCGGAATGGCATTCGAAGCGTGCGGTGATAGCGGGAACGCGTTCACGATGGATTCCCATATTCAGTTTGGCGGTGAGAATCAGGGACCGACTCCGGTCGAAGCGCTCCTCGGCGCGGCCGCGGCCTGCTCGGCGATGGATGTGATTTCCATTCTGCGGAAGAAGAAGCAAGATGTTCTCGCCTACCGTGTTGAAATCACCGGTGAACGTGCGCCGGAAGGTGAGTTCCCGCGCCCGTTCAGATCCATCACGATTCGGCATGTGGTCTCGGGCAACAATCTCGACGAGGCGGCGGTAGCGCGGTCGGTGCAGCTGAGCGACGAGAAGTACTGCACCGTCCTGGCCACTTTGCGCGCCGCGCCGGAAATCACTTCCAGCTATGCGATTGCTGATCGAGACTAGTTGCGGATTCCGAACGGGTTGATTCCGAACCGGTCGAAGATGAAGATCACATTCGCAATGCTGTTGATGATCTCAAAGTCGACGTTGCCGCTATCCGGAACAAACACCATGTCGCCCGGCTGAAGTTTGATGTTTTGCGCCGCACTCTTTCCACTTTGGAAAGCGATGAGGTCGGCTTCGATAGCGAGGAAGTCGCCTGGTCGGCCCGGCAACGGTCGGAACACCTGGATTCGGCTCAGCCTTGACTTGCGGGGAATCTCACCCGCTTGCTGGACGACTTCGGAAAGCGTCATGCCCTCGATGTAATCGATGGGGCCCGACCGTAGAACCCGACCCGCAACCAAGACCCGGTTGCCGATTTGCTCCGGAATAATGAGGTTATCCCCGTCTTCCACCACAAAGTTTTGGCTGGAATCGCCATTAAGCAACGCCCGCAGATCGATGGGGATGCGTTCACGGCTGTGCTTTTTAACCAGATAAGTTTTGCTGAGGTCGGCTCGTCCACTGGTGCTTGTTCCGCCCCCAGCGTTGAGGAGGTCCAGAATCCGATCGCCCGGACGCATATCGTAAACCCCGGGCCGACCCACAAATCCCCCAACAGAAGCGCGAATCCGGCGGTATTCACGGATCGTGACACTCACGATTGGGTCGTTAAGCTTCAGTCGATCGACGTAGGCGGTGGTCAGATCCGCTTCAACCTCTTTAATGGTTTTGCCTGAAACGTAAACTGTGCCGATAAACGGGGCCGAAATGTTGCCATCCGGACCCACCGGTAGCACGGCATCGATTTCCGGCACCCGATAAACCTGAATGTGGAGAACATCCTCGGGCTGAATGCGATATGTCTCGCTAGATTGCGCCATCGACGCCACGGCTAAAGCCGCAACTCCGATCAACGCACAGACCCGTGTAACCCAATTCATCCGTAAACCCCAAAGCTCCGCCTTTTGCAGAACACGCAAAAGTATAGCAAAATTATTCCATCTCGTCGGATTTTCTTAAGCCTTCGATGACCAACGTGAATTCTCCTTTTGCTGGAACGTCCTTCTCTGAAGGCAGCTTGGGTAAGCGATTACGATAGATTTGCTCGTGAATCTTGGTCAATTCTCGCGCAATAACGTAGCGACGTGGCCCTAAGACCTCTGCGCAAACCGCGAGCGTTTTTCGGTACCGATGGGGTGATTCAAACAGGACGAGAGTCAGACTGCTTTCCGTAAAGGGTTCTACCACTCGCCGAGCGGGGCCCGGTTTACGAGGCAAAAATCCCAGGAATGCGTACCGCTGGGCATAGAATCCACATGCCGAGACGGCGGTGGCAACGGCGCTCGGGCCCGGAATCGGCACGACCGAAATCCCCCGATCGAGGGCGGCATCCACCAGGGTAGATCCCGGATCGCTGATGCCCGGCGTTCCCGCATCGCTCAGGATGGCTAAAGTTTCGCCCGCTTCCAATTGCTCTACATACTCTTCGATCTTTACCGGTGACGTGTGGTCGGACAAGGTGGCCAGTGGCTGGGAGATTTCGAACGCGCGCAGGAGCTTGCTGGTCACCCGAGTGTCTTCGGCAAGGATGCGATCGCACTCGGTGAGAATCCGCCGGGCGCGGGGGGAAAAATCTTCCAAATTGCCGATGGGGCCGGCCACCACATAGAGTCGACCGGCCATGAGGTGATTACTCTCCGCTTGATTCGCTGGTGCTCGATTCTGCGGGTTCATCACCCTCGGTTTTGGGTTCGACTACCGTGGAATCGAGTTCTTCCTGAGCTTTGCGCCGTTCTTCTTCTAGCTCGGCTTCTTCTTTTTCGATCTGGACCTTTGCTTCCAGCCATTTGTCCAGGGCGGATTGAATCTCTAGCCGTTGGTCTTCGTTAAACTTATCTCCCGCAGACTTCACCATTTCGGTAACCGTGGCGTAGAGTTGTTGCCCAGGTTCATCGTAGTCGGCGACTTCGATTGCGGCGATTGCGTAGCGGGCGGCATCGTCGGGAAATCCGTAGTTCAGCAGATCGCGGGCGAGCGCGGTGCGAATGTTCGGATCATCATAAAATTCGAACATCCGGTCGGCCGCTTCCAGCCGTTGCTCCATATAGTCCTTTTTCTCCGCCTCTTCCAGCATGTTAAACACGGCCTCGGTGAGCATGTATTCGCAGGCTGAAACCAGGTCGGAATGCACGGATGTCGACAAGTCTGCCGATTGAATCTTATCTAATTGCGATTCTAAGTCTTTGCGGAATGCGGTGAGATTCATCGCTCGCTGCTGATCGGTCATTAACTCGTATGTTTCAAAGGTGAGCTCCAGTCCGAGATCCGTGAACTTGGGCTTGAGGGTTTCGAATTTTTCTTCGCTGGCTTTAGAAAAGGCTTGACTGGCGGCAGCTTTTTGCTTTTGGGCAAGAAGCGCTTCTTTGGATTGCTCGTAGTCAGCGGGCAGACTCTCTTCGATCGCATTCAGGCGGAAAATCACCGGTGAACCCGCCTGCATGATGACATCGCTCACTTCGCCTTGCTTAAGACCTCTGAGCGGGGCCAATGATTGGTCGGATTCCAGCAAGCCGACGTTGAGGCTGGCGGTTCGATCTTCGGCAGTGGCGTTAGGGTTGTACTGCTTTTGGATCGCGGCAAAATCTCCGCCGGCGCGAATATCATCGAGAGCTTTGAGCGCCTCGTTCTCGCGGTCGTCGATCGGTTTGGCGGGGTCTTCAAACCGGATAACATCGAACTTGTATTCCCGGAAGGATTCTCGGAGTTGTTGCTCGGTGTACGGGGTTGTTTCTTCGTATTTTTTTGAGATCGCCAGCGGCAGCAGAGCGGAGCTGATATCCGAGCGAGTTTCCGGATCGTTGAGGTGCTTTTCCGCTTCGTCGGCAAACTGCTTTTTGAAGTCGGCCCTCGTTCGTCCGAAGGCTTTGGCCATCGCATCATCGGCTTCTTTTTCCGATTGTCCGGGGGTGATGGTTCCGTTGATCAGAAGCTGAATTTTCTGACGTTCCCACTGCTCATCGGCATACGATTCAGCGAGCTGTCGCACATTGGTTTCACTCACGCTAGCCCCGACTTCTCGCGCCAGATCGTTTTGCGCCTTTTCTTGCACAAACGATCCGATGGCGCGGGAAACAAGGTCAACTTCCGAACCCGGATTGCCGCGGGGTCGGCTTTCGGCTTGTGCGAACTGGTTGATCCGGTCAGAAAGTTGTTTCTGGGTGACTTTAAGATCGCCCACGGTAAAGGCCACGCGCTGATCTCCGCTTGCTTGCGTGCTATCTCCCCAGCCAAACATGCCGGTGGTGACCATCCCCAATGCAAGGAGGATGCCGATGAGTGCCATGAGTACTTGGCACCCCTTTTTCTCAGTCATTTTACGAATTGCAACAATGGACAAGGGGAGTTACCTCTGCGAAAGAAACACTATTTTGACACTGCTGCGTTCCGGGACCCGTCGCCACCCCTTGACATGTAGACACATTATCCGGAATAATGCCAATGTCTAGCAGACAGAAGGATATGTCTGCGGGTGGAAAACCAATGGCCAAAGGCTTAACAACGCGTCAGGAGGAGATTTTGCGCTACATCGCAGATTATCAGGCGGATAAGGGGTACCCGCCATCCATTCGAGAAATGGGGGCTCGGTTCAAGATCGGATCGCTTCGCGGCGTAACCGTTCATCTTGATGCGCTGGAAAAAAAAGGGTTCATCGAACGGGCCAACACGCCTCGATCGATTAAGGTGATCCACCCCGGCTACCAAACCGGTTCGACATCGTCAGTGACCATGTTGCCGCTACTGGGGAACATTGCGGCGGGTGCTCCCATCCTTGCTGAGCAGTACACCGAGGATATGATTCCCGTTCCCAGCGAAATGGTGCGGACCGTGGCCAACGCCTTTGTGCTACGCGTCAAGGGGGATTCTATGACAGGCGAGGGGATTAATCCGCGTGATTTGGTGGTGATCAAACCGCAAGAAAGTGCCACTCACGGCGAACTCGTCGCCGTTTTGCTCAATGACGAAGCCACGGTCAAGCGACTTCACAAAAGAGATGGCGAAATCAAGCTGATGCCGAGCAATCCGGCTTACGAACCCATTGAAGTCGGCCCCGACGATCGCGCACGAATCCTTGGTCGAGTTGTCGGCCTTCTCCGCGATTATCAGGGAATGGCGTTCTAAGGACCGCTAACGTATCGAAGCCGGAGCAGGAGCTCGCCGTTTTTCCGGTGCTCCTGCCGCACAATTCCGGCGCCGCGGGCCATCCAGGTATCCAGAACCTGATTCCGACCGTTTACGGTAAAGGTCAGGTTCGAGAGGATCTGAAACTGGGGCTGGCCCCCTTCGATCTTGACCTCCGTGGCGGTGAGCGAAGCCCGGCAGTTTTCATGCCGGGTACCCGCAATCTCGATGGCTCCTTTCCATCCGATTTCTCGGCTTGAAGCACTCGTTCGCGCCACCGGAATTGGAGGATCAAATCGCGTCCCCCCTAATTGGCGCGCATAGAGAGCATCGCCCTGCCAGGCCACCAGCGAATCGCCCAGTTTAGAAACCAGCCGACGGCCCATGCGCGATCCCACGGGTGCGGGATCGCCGACCGAAACCTCGATCATCTGCGTGATCAATCCTGCAGTGACTTCGTAAGTCCACAGGTTTCCGGGTTCCAGCGGCATGACATCCGATCCGTCTCCGCAACCGGATAGTCCGGCTAGAAGGACAGTCGAAATCAGCAGGGACCGTATCACACCGTAGGGACGAACCAGAGCAGCGGATGCGTTGCGCATTTAAACGGCTTCGAGTTTAGCCAAACTCTGGACCATTTTTTTCATGCCGACCGCGCCGGGGAATGCGACCGTCACTTCGGCATCATTCTTGAGCGGTCCGCACGCGACCACAATACCGACTCCGAACTTACGGTGGGTCACTTTCTGGCCGATGGTAAAGGGCGGTGTCCAAGAATCGCGTCGATCGGGTCGCTCTTCGGTAACGGCGTACTTACCGGTGCGCAAAGGCTCGACGCGGGCCGATCCGGAGCTAGGCCGCGCGAATCGGTGCGCATCCATCGTGGTTCCGGCCATCTGATCAATGATCTCATTGGGTAGATCGTCGATAAACCGGCTACGCGGATTAAAACTTGCTTGTCCGAAGACCGCGCGTCGACGAGCGTACGTCATAAAAAGCTCTTCGCGCGCGCGGGTCATGCCTACGTAGCAGAGTCGCCGTTCTTCTTCGAGTTCGCTGTCGTCGCCCAAACTTCGGCTGTGGGGAAAGACGCCTTCTTCGCACCCCATTAAAAAGACCACCGGAAATTCCAGCCCTTTAGATGAGTGAAGGGTCATGAGTTTGACTCCATCCCCGTTGTCCATCATGGTGTCGATATCGCTGACCAAGGCCACGGTTTCAAGGAATGCGCCGAGGTTCACCTCGTTTGCGGGATCGGTATCGAACTGGGCGGTGACATTGACCAGTTCTTGCAGGTTTTCTAGCCGGGCCAGGGCTTCATCGGTGTGTTCGGCTCGCAGTTCATCCAGATATCCGCTCTGTTGCATCACATGCTTGAGCACGGGGGTGATCGGACCGGTGGCGGAGATGTCGCGCGCTTCTTCGATAACTGAAGCGTAGTTGCGAAGACCGGTGCGGGTTTTCTTGGGAACTTCTTGATCCAGCATGGGGCTGGTAAGTGCGGCAAAGAGGGTGATGCCCTGAGCAGCAGCCATGGCTTCGGCTTTGGCAATCGCTCCGCTTCCCACCGCTCGGGTCGGGGTGTTGACGGTCCGCCGGACTGCGACCTCATCCGCCTGATTCCAAACCACGCGAAGGTAGGCGATCATATCTTTGACTTCTTTACGGTCGTAGAATCGCACCCCTCCGACAAGAATGTGCGGAATCTGCTGGGTGAGGAAGGCTTCTTCCACCGCCCGTGACTGAGCGTTGGTGCGGTAGAGAACGGCGAAGTCGCCATACGATCTTCGGCCGGTGCGGACCTCGTGTTGAATCCGATCGACCACCAGGCGGGCTTCGTCGTTTTCGGTTCCTGCTTCGCCAATTTGGATGGGTTTGCCGGAAGTGTTTTCCGTCCAAAGTTTCTTTTCGTTGCGGCTCCGGTTGTGTTTGACGACCGAATGGGCGCCCTGCAAGATTGTTTGCGTGGAACGGTAATTTTGGTCGAGCGTGATCAGGGTGGCGTCCGGATGATCAGCGCCGAAGCGCATCATCAGGCTCACATCGGCTCCGCGCCAGCCGTAAATCGATTGGTCGTCGTCTCCAACTACGGTGAGGTTCCGGTGTTTGCCGCTCAGTAGATCGGCGAGACGGTACTGGCTGAGGTTGACGTCTTGGTACTCATCAACCAGAACGTGGAGGAATTTATCCTGATACTTTTCCCGGACCGGTTCGGATTGCTCTAAGAGGCGGACCGCTTTAAAGAGTAGGTCATCGAAATCGAGCGCATTGGCTTGATTAAGCCGCTTTTGGTAATCCTTGTAGATTCCGGCCACGGTGCGTTCAAAAAAACTGGTGGCGCGGTCGGTGTATTTTTCTGGGGTGAGGAGCTGTTCTTTGGCGCGGCTGATCTCGCTCAGCACTCCCCGGGGCTGAATAGCTTTGTCGTCGTATCCGCGCTTTTTAATGATGTCTTTGACAATCGACATCTGCTCTGAATCGTCGTAAACCACAAAATTCCGATCGATGCCGATATGGTGGCCATCGATGCGCAAAAGCCGGGCGCACAGGCTGTGAAATGTGCCCATCCATAAATCTTTGGCGGCATCGCCGACGAGGTGTTCAACCCGTTCGCGCATCTCTTTGGCCGCTTTATTGGTGAAAGTGACGGCCAGAATCCGGTAGGGCGGGGTGCCTTGTTGGATAAGTCGGCCGATCCGATACGTAATCACCCGAGTTTTGCCTGAACCCGCCCCGGCCACAATCATCATGGGGCCGCCAGGATGCAGGACGGCCTCGCGCTGTCGGGGGTTAAGGGTATCGATATCCAACGAAATAGCAGACATTGGGTGCAGTTATTTTGACCGATTTTCGGCCTGGTCCGGGGTAAAATGGTCGAAATTTGTCCGGAACGGACATCGTTTAAGATTGGCCCATGCAGGTGTAACGTGCGAGGGGTCTGCAGACGTCTGATTGCGTAGAAACGATGAGTGATTACGGGGGCGGACGCGCCTTCCGTAGAGGTTTTAATGAAGAGATTAATTACAGCAGCACTGGCGGCGACCCTCGTCGCGGGAGCGTTTGCCCAAGGAACGTTCACAATCCGCCGCCCCGCCGATGGTTCGCGCGTGCGCGAAACTGTTCTGGTCCGGATCCCCAAGAACAGCATTCCGCAAGGCGGCTACCTCGGAATCTTGGTCAACGGCAAGTTTTTAGAAGCCGTAGTGCCCGATGTTTCCGGCGACGACTATATCTATCGGCTCGATACCAAAGCGCGTGGGATTCCCGATGGCGAAGCCACCATCGAAGCCGTACTCTACATCTATCGGGAAGGCGGTCCGATGGTGCTCAACCGCTCCAGCGTCAAAGTTATCGTCGATAACTCAGCCAGCCTTCGTCAGCAAGGTTCGTTCAACCTGCATTACAAGTTCTTCCCGGGTCGCGAGTTTGTTTACAACATGCGCGTCAGTTCTTCGGTGGCACTGATTTCGCAAGCCCAAGCTCAGCTGGGCTCGCGTGCGGCCGAGATCGTGCTGGAAGAAGAAAGTATTCGCTATCTTCTCGCCCACGAGAACACGTATCGCACTCCCAATGGAACCGATGGTCTGATTCGAATCCAACCTCTGCCCGATAAAGGCAAGGACTACGCGATTCTAACCGCCGCCGGCGACACGCAACCCAAAAAGTACATGGACTACGAAATGGCACCCATGTTCATGCGAGTCACCAACCGCGGACGCGAGGTGTTCACGAGCAAGCCCACTTACTTCCCGATGGAAGGCACCACCGGCGATTACGCTCGATTCGACCTATTTGGTCTCTTCCCGCCCCCGGTTCTCCCGAGCCGAGCCGTCGAAGTGGGCCAGACCTGGCAAGCCGCCATTCCCATGCCGGAATTGGACCTCGACAAAATCTACGAAACCGACGATTTTGTTCAGAACCTCCCCGGACGCGCCACATTCGAATCGGTGGAATGGGAACAGGGAATCCCGTGCGCCAAAATCCGGAGTGAACTCTCGCTTGGAGCGCGGGACCTGGTCGGCATGAACGCTATGCAAGGGGTCCAAGGCGAAGCGCAAAATGTCCGACTCGAACTCGTCCAGTGGTTCGCGCTTGATCGCGGAATCCTGATTCGAGAAGAACGACGCCAAACCATGGAAGTTCTCGTTGAAGTCGCCCCCGGCGGAGGCATTGGTTCCGGATCGGGTAGCGGCGGAGGCGGAGGACCCTCGGCCCGAGGTACGGCAGGGGCCGGTGGCGGAGGACCGCGCGGTCCGGTCAGCGATAACCAAATGCGCAACTTCCGATTCGTCGGCAATGTCCTCAATAGCCTGCTGAATCCGCACATTCAAACCGAACTTATCAAACAGCGACAACCGGTTGGTGATGTAGGCGCGGGCGGTAGCGGTCAAACCGCAGGTCCGGCCGGACCGGGCGGAGCAAACGAAGGCTTTGGAGCTGGGGACGGACGCGGAACCGGCGGAGCCACGGCAAATGTCAAGATGATCTTCCGACAAACTTCGACCTCGATCACTACGCTCGAAAAGTAAGCGGCTACTTCGGTTCGTAAGAAAAACCGATCATGGCCCTTAAGCTGGATCAAGCCGAACGCAGCTCTTCCCAACCGGAAGAGCTGCGCCTTACTTTAGGAGAACACCTCGAAGAACTTCGAGGACGGATCGTTCGTATCGCGATCATCGTGATGATTGGGATGGCCGCCGGATGGGTCATCTTTGACCGATTCTTCTACGAAGCGGTAATGCACCAGGTCGAACGCGGCCTCCCGGCTAACTTCGAATTCGAGAAGATCTGGACTAACATCACGGAACCGTTTATGTTCCAGCTGAAGATGTCCTTCCTTATTGGACTCTTCGTCACCATTCCGCTTACCGTCATGCAGATATGGGGTTTCATTGCCCCGGGATTACGGCCTCAAGAACGACGACCGCTGCAAGCTGTAGTGCCGGTTTCGATCCTCCTATTCTTTGTCGGAGCGTTTCTCGGCTGGTGGATTTTGCCGCCCACCATAGGATGGTTTGCCACCATGGCCTCGAACTATCCGGATATGAAGGTTTTCCAAAATCCGCCGGATATTGTTAATTTCTGCGTGAAGATGGTGCTGGCATTTGGCATCGGATTCCAGCTCCCTTTGATTGTGTTTTTCCTCGCCCGGCTCGGAATCATCACGCCGCAGACGATCACTCGCTACTGGCGACATGCTACGGCCGGTGTCTTTCTTGCCACGGCAATCATCACTCCTAGCGGCGATCCGGTCAGCATGATGGTCATGGCGGTACCGTTGATCGTTCTCACCTTCGGAAGCATTTTTGCTGCACGACTCACGATGAAGAACCCGGACGGTGACAGCGACGTCCTGAACAATTTGGACTAATCATGGATCCCGTGCGGATCAGTCAACTGGTCGGGAATCGGTCCGTTCACACGCGCCTTCTTCCCCCGCGCGAAGCAGACCACGCACCGGTGCCACCCGATCTACCCTTGCGCATCAAAGAGTGGCTTGCCCAGGCCGGAATCGAACGGCTTTATTCCCATCAGGCGGAATCGTTCGAAGCGTTCCGCCAAGGGCGCGATCTGATGGTGGTTACGGGAACCGGAAGCGGAAAATCACTCTGCTATCTGCTTCCTGCGCTTACAAGCGCGGTTGAAGAACCCGCCGCTCGTTGCCTGTTTTTGTTTCCTACCAAAGCGCTCGCGCAAGATCAATTGGGCAAGATCGAACAACTGATTCCCCAAGAGTATGTGATGGCTGCTACCTACGATGGAGATACCGCCAAGAGTGCGCGATCCACGATCCGGCGGCAAGCTTCTCTGATTCTGAGTAACCCCGACATGCTCCATGTCGGAATCTTGCCCGGACACGAGACATGGTCAAAGTTTTTGCGAAATCTTCGACTGATCGTGGTGGACGAATGTCATACGTACCGAGGCGCATTTGGGGGTCATGTCGGCTGGATTTTGCGGCGCCTGCTCCGACTCTGCGCATGGTATGGCTCGAATCCGCAGATTATTGCGTGCAGCGCCACCATCCAGAATCCGCAGGACCACTTTGTTAACCTTACCGGTCGAACCGCTTACATGATCGACCGGGATGGATCGCCGCAAGGCGAGAAACTTGTCGCGGTTGTCGAAGCTCCGGATATCGAAGCCGGAGAAGCCGCAAGTCCAAACTGGGAAACCGCCGCGCTTTTGGCTGAATCCGCCACCCACGAGGTAAGAACCATGGCTTTTTGCCGGTCGCGCAACGGGGTCGAGCTTGTGATGCGCATGGCCCAGGATGAACTTGAAAAGCGAGGCGGAAAATCCGAATGGATCGATGCTTACCGAGGGGGGTATTCGCCTGCTCAGCGTCGTCAAATCGAAAAACGACTCTTCAAAGGGTCTCTTCGCGGAATTGCGACCACCAATGCGATGGAACTTGGTGTTGATGTCGGCAATCTTGACCTTGTTATCTTGAACGGATATCCCGGCTCGCGCGCCAGCTTTTGGCAACAGGCCGGCCGCGCCGGACGGGCGGGTCGATCCAGCCTGGCCTTGATGCTTGCCCATGCTGATCCGTTGGAACAGTTCCTAGCCCGAAATATGGAGCAGCTTCAAGCGGAAGCCGAGCCATGCCTGGCTAGCATCCGAAACCCGGTGATTTCCGCGCGACAGATGCGGTGCGCGGCGTACGAGCGTCCGGTTGCTCCCGATGAAATCGCGACGTGGTCGGCAGAAGAGACGGCCCAGCAACTTCTTGACTCCGGCGAACTCATCGATTCGGCAGGACGGCTGTACTATCCTTCGCACAAGGTTCCGGCACTGGATGTGAGCATCCGCAATGCCGATAGCGAATCGGTGCGGCTTTACCACGGCGAAGAGTTACTCGGCGATATGGAGCGCTGGCGTGCCCTCCAATACGCGCATCCGGGCGCGGTCTACCTGCATCGGGGCGAAACCTTCATTGTCGAACGCAGTGACTTCACCCAGTCGCGGGCCGATCTGCAGCCGTTCCGAGGGGATTACTATACAACCCCGATTGTGCAAGGCATGATCGAAGAGTTGGCTTCGATCGAATCGATCGTCACGCCACGAGCAGGTTTCGCCCTGGAAGCCGTTCGCGCGACCAGCATTGTGTCCGGCTATCGACAAATGGCTCTCAAAGGAGGCATGGTCCTCGGCGATTTTGAGCTTGAGCCGCAGACCCGCACCATTGATACGATCGGGCTGCGAATATCGCCTTCGTGGGGAATCCGCCGCGGGTTTGAATCTGAAAGTGACAGCATGCTCACCGCAATCCATGCGATGGAACACGCCATCGGCGCGGTGGCTCCGCTCATCTGCGGATGCGATCGGCGTGATCTGGGTACGGCTTGGTATCTCATGACCCCGCACGAACTTCAGCCCGCAATCTATTTGTACGACCTCGCGCCGGGCGGCTTAGGGCTGGCCGAGCATGCTTACAGAAACCTCGACGAATTACTGGATCAAGCCCATCAATTGATTTCGGGATGCCCCTGCGAAGATGGATGTCCGTTTTGCATTTTAAGCGCAATGTGCGAATCTAGCAATCAAAACTTATCTAAATCAGGAACGCTTATCCTGTTGCAAGAGCTGCGGGCTCAGCTCGCGCAAAGCTGACAAAGATCGGGGGCCACGCGGGTGAACGCTACGAAACGCCCCGAGGAGCTATCGCGATTTCAGGCGGGGTTTCAGCTGCAGTCGTAGGCTCGGCGATCTATGGCGGCAGTCGCCCCTCGCGGAATCCACTTTACACTGCCATCAGCGTATGCGACCGCTGTGCCATAAGGCGTATCGACATGTCCCATTGGGGTTGTCGAAGGATTTTCGATTTTAGACGCTTCTTGACCGTTGAGAAAGTATGTGAAACCTTGCATAAGTTCGCGATTTCTGATATAAGGATTAACCCGGTCTTCCCACTCACTAATCGGCGGGTAGAAGTCATCGTAATCGCTGGAATAGATCAATATTGCAGTTGAGACTTGCTTGGCTTTCATGATCGCCTTCATTCTAAGCGTTCGCTCGGCACTTGCATCGTACTCGGCGGCAGAAATCGGGCGCAGATCAACCAAATAGAGACCACCAATGCCGTGTACCCAAAGGTCGTCTTTTAAGCCCAAGCGTCCCCCGCCAAAAGCTTGATCTTCTACTACATAAAACATTTTATCAATGTCACCATAATTTCCGTCCTGGTGCATCGATTTCGGGTCTGAAATCACGAGTATATTACTGTATAAATCAGTGTTAAATAAGTACGTGGATGAAAAGTCTCGCACCCCAATCTGACCCGTGGCCGCATCGAGGACGGTGTAGCCAGTGCTTATTAGGCTCCCTTTAATTTCAATGCTGTCACTCGAAGGACCTTGGAGCGGCTCGGCGAGCTTGGCTTTGATCTGAAAAGACGAATCTAGCAGAAGCGTAAAATATGAGTGAGTATCACTTGCGACGGCGACATACGTAGATGTTGCGGGAACATAGGCCATCCACGAAATCTCCGAACTGGCGGGCACCATGAGCTCTCTTGTCTTGCGGGTGGCGATATCGAATATACGTTGGTGAGAAGTTTCACCTTCCCGTGTGGTGAGTAACAAAGAATGAGTGCCGTAGATGAACTGTACGCCCGTTGTTATGGAATGGCCATCTAAGATCGGCATAAGGCGGGTTTGCGTAGAGTTATTGATATCATACATATAGATTCCCGCCTCTTGAATCTGGGCGCGAAACTCTTCTTCTGTTTCGGCTAAACCGTAACTGCCAATTGAGCCGGGCTCATAGGACGGCTCATAAATTTGGTTTGGATCGTGAGCGTAAACCAGATATCGCCCGTCGGAACTCGCACTCACATCGCCAACGGCTCCAAAAACAAGCTGCCGCGCCGGAGTGACATAGTAATAGCTGTTGTTGAGTCGTATGATCCGATCCACATCGGTGTGAATCTGGGCCACGCAAATCGCACCGACGAAGCTGGCGAGAACCGCTGCCAAGAATTTCATAGGTCTATTTTACTGCTGAATCGCGTGACTTGTACTCATGCGTCTAACAAATATGTTCACTCTGATCGCGGCCCTATCAATATTTACATCCGCGGAAAAGTACGATTTCACGCCGAATGTCCAAAAAGGAGATAGCTGGACGATGGTCGCCCAGGTGGTTGGTGAGACTCCCGATGGTCCGATCTCTATAGAATCAGTGACTCGCCAGACGGTAAAAGCCGTCGATAGCCGGGGATTTTCTATAGTCATGGAAAGCGAAGGCACACTCGTGAGGATGGGCGGGGAAGAGATTCGCGATACCCGTCGGCAAGATGTTACGATGGTCTTCGACCGGCTGGGGAAGCTACTGGATGTGCAAGGCGTTTCGGACAAGAAATCTGCGATGACGTCGGCAGCAATCACTCGCTTTGTTGCGCCCGAAAAGCCAGTTTCCATCAATGAGTCATGGAAGTGTGTGTATTCGAATGCCAAAGATTCGCCGAATCTACGCCTGACTTACCGTCTCACCAAGATTGTTGAAGGCATTGCCACGGTTGAAGTGCTCGTCGGCTCAGATGACCGGGCCCGTCCGGTGAAAGGCACCGGCGAATGGCAGATCGACACGCGGACAAATATGTGGAAAAAGTTTAAGGCCGAGGTCGAAGATTTGGATCAATCGATGACGGGCAAAACCCAGATGACGCTTACTCGGCAGTAAGGGATTCGAGAAGCCAAAGGGCGCAAGCGAGCTTGCTCCTTCGCCCCGAAGAGGTAAGACCGCGGTCTTTGCGGATCAGGGTGAGCTCGTTTTCGTCGCTTTCGAATCCCACTTCAGGGGAAGAAATGTCGTTCATCGCAATGGCGTACACGCCTTTGCGATCTAGTTTTTCGCGCGCATAGCTAGGATCAGTACCGGGTTCGGCGGCAAACGCGACCGTTCGTGCCGTGGGGAAGTGCCGGGTAAGCGTCGCGATAATGTCTGGGTTCGGCGTGAGCGTGAGGGTGAGGTCTTCGGTGCTTCGGCGGAGTTTAGATTCGGCTGGATCCAGAGGCCGGTAGTCGGCCACGGCGGCGAGTCCAAAAATCCAATCTGCGCCGGCTGCGTGGTCAAGGGACGCCGCTAGCATTTGTTCGGCGGTTTGGACTTCGTGCCAAGCCGTTCCGCGGAGCGGCGGGAGAGCGGTGGGGCCGGAAACCACGGTGACTTCCGCTCCCATCAGCTGGGCGGCGCGAGCAAGCGCGTAGCCCATTTTGCCGCTGGATCGATTGGAAATGAATCGCACCGAGTCGATCGGTTCGCGGGTTGGGCCCGTGGTGAGGAAAACCTTCTTCCCCGCCAGTCGCTGACTGCGGGAAAGAATGGTCAGCGCGGCTTCGTAGATTGCCGAATTTGGGGCGAGTTTGCCTTTGCCATATTCGCCGACGACCACATCGCCTTCTTGCGGTTCGACGATTGTGGCACCCCGGGCTTGGAGCTTGCGAATGGAATCCGCGGTTTCCGGGTGGGCAAGCATGGCCGGATTCATGGCCGGGGCCACAACCAGGGGGGCGTCACTGGCCAAGGCCAAGGTGGTGAGCATGTCTCCGGCGATTCCGTTCGCAATCTGGTTGATGAGGTTGGCGGTTGCGGGAGCAAGGAGAATCAGATCGGCGGCACGCGCCCAGTCGAGGTGCGCCATCCGGCCTCGCTCGGGTTCATCGAACGTGTCCTGCAGGCACGGCTGTCCGGTGAGCGTTTCGAACAAGATTGGGGTCACAAACTGCTGGGCTCCATCGGTGAGGCACACGCGAACCGTGTGTCCCGCCCGCATGAGGTCGCGGGCAAGATCGCAGGCCCGATAGGCGGAAATGCTTCCACTTACGCCGAGGACGATATTCCGCATGCCTCATCCCGGATACGTTCAAGCTGACTGACGCAATCCTCAATATTTTCGTTGATGATCACGTGTTGGTAGTGATCAGAATGCTCCAGTTCGAACAGGGCGGTTCGGAGTCGCTCTTCAAGTTTAGGGCCACTTTCGGTGCCGCGTCGGGTCAAGCGTTCGACGAGCACCTCCCAGCTCGGCGCAACAAGAAAGACGGTGACAATATCTGGTCGAATCTGCATGACTTGAAGTGCCCCTTGAACATCAATTTTGAGAATTGCCGTTTTGCCGGAATCGAGTAGCTCTTGCAGGTGGAATCGTGGTGTTCCGTAGTAGTTTCCGTGAACTTCTTTATACTCCAGGAACGCGTTTTGGATAATAAGATCTTGGAACTCGGTGGTCGAAACAAAGTGATAATCCACACCATCTTGCTCACCGGGCCGGGGTTCGCGGGTTGTGTAGGCAATCACGCGGACTACGTTGGGGTCGCGCCGCATCCAGGCGTCGAGGATTGTATCCTTACCGACTCCACTGGGTCCGCTCACGATCATTCCGAGTCCAGGTTTATTGGTCATTTCTTGAGCAGATCCATTAATCGGGCAGCGATCCGGGCGGGATCGTGGCGAACGTAGTCGGTTTCGCTCATAAAGTTACCGGTGACGGGTCGGTATCCCATTTGGCGAATCCGGTCGGTATCGGCAATGACAAGGTCTTGGCCTGATTCTTTGTACTTTGCGACTAAATCCTGGTGTGGAACCGCAGTGTTGACCAGTACATAATCGAACACCCGGTTCGGCGCGTTGGCATGGAGGGCAACTACGTGTTCAGCCGCGGTAAGTCCATCGCTTTCTCCCGACTGGGTCATAACATTACAAATATAGGCTTTTACGGCTTGAGATTCCAAGATTGCTTCGGCAATGCCGGGCACAAGCAGATTGGGGATCAGGCTGGTGTACACCGAACCGGGGCCGATGCAGATGAGATCGGCTTCCCGCAGGGCTTCGATCGCAAGCGGGTGCGGACGCACATGCGCGGGATTCAAAAATATGCGATTGATCTTGCCATTTGACTCGACGATGGTGGTCTCGCCCGCGATTTCTGACCCATCGTTCATCACCGCTCGGAGTTGAACTTTGTCAGTGGTGGCCGGAATCACGCGTCCGCGGATCGCCAAGACTTCGGAAGCCAGAACGAGTGCTTGATCAAAGTCTCCACCGGATTGTTCTACAAATCCTGCCAACAGAAGGTTGCCGACAGAATGTCCGCTCAGAGCCCCCGATCCTTGGCTGAACCGATGCTGAAAAAGGTCGGTCATCCGCTTTTCCGCATCGGCGAGGGCAACCAGACAGTTGCGCATGTCGCCGGGCGGAATGATTCCAAGATCGCGGGAAAGGCGACCGCTGCTGCCGCCATCGTCGGTGACGGTAACAATCGCCGTGATATTGCTTGAGTACTGCTTGAGTCCGCGGAGCAGGGTGCTAAGCCCGGTTCCTCCACCCAATGCCACAATACGGGGCCCGCGTGCGAGTTGCTGTCGCTTAAGGTATCCGGTGACCAGAGCGTTCTTGCCTGGAACGGCGGCCACTGAACCCAGGCGGCGAAAGAATCCGCGAAGGCCGCGATAGATGCAGTACGCCCCGAGCGCCATAAGTACGCCGCCAATCAAGTGCGTGAATTGCCGGGCATCGGCGGTTCCGGTAACCGAGCTGGCGAACCGATCCCACGACTGCCCGATCTGCTCCAGCATAGGCTGAACCGCGTGTTGAAAGCTCATGTGGATGCCCAGCCCCAGCACGCCGAGACCGGCCACTGCCAGCAAAACGTAGCGGAATAGATCCGCCGTCGGAGCTAGCCAGTTCTGAATCCGGCGACTACTCTTTTTTCCGTTTCTCATCCGGTAGAAAAGCGCCGAGGACCGCCGAAATGGCAGAAACAAGAATCGAACCCAGCAGCGCGGCAAGGAACGATCGAACCTCGAATCCCAGCCCCAAGGTGCCGACCGCATAGAACAGCGCGGCGTTGATCACCAGCGCGAAAAGCCCAAGCGTCATGCAGCTGAGCGGCAAAGTGAGAATCTTGAGCAGCTTGCCTAAAGTGGCGTTGACAATCGCAAGAACGGCCGCGCCGATAAACAGCATCGCTGCCCCGGCCACGCCTTCGGATACCCGCATTCCGTTTGGGAGAATGGCGCTCACCATGTGCGCGGCGGCAAAAATCGCCACCACCAAAATGATCCAACGAAGCAGCAGTGTGGTCAAATTGAATTGGGCCTCCTTATCATTCTAGCTGGTTCCATGCGGTGGGCGTACGATTGCATTGACCATACTCATACTGAAAGCCCGATGAAAGCTAAAACCCCGATGCTTCAGCAGTATTTCCGGGCTAAGGAAGCTCATCCTGATGCGCTTATGGCCATGCGAGTCGGGGACTTTTATGAATTTTATGGTGCCGATGCCGAACGCGCGGCCGAGGTGCTAGAAATCACACTAACCGGCCGCGACGATGGGGGGGAGCGGATGGCAATGGCGGGGGTGCCGTTCCATTCGGTGGAAAAGTATTTGGCCCGGCTGGTGAGTGCCGGGTTTCGCGTTGCTCTGTGCGATCAAGTTGAAGATCCGCGCCAAGCCAAAGGGCTTGTGAAGCGTGAAGTCACGCGCGTTCTTTCGCCGGGCACGCTGGTGGATGATTCGATGCTTGCGCCATCGAAAAATAACTTTCTCGCCGCGCTGTATATATCGGGGCAAGAGGCCGGAATTGCTGTCCTCGATCCATCTACCGGTGAATTTATGGCCACGGAGATGAGCGGTCCTTCGACGGGCGAGCGGGTTCTGCAGGAAATCGCACGGCTGATGCCGGCGGAGATCCTTTTGCCGGAAAAGAGTGAAGGAATTTCTGATGCGGTGCGCCACGGGCTCGGCGTGAGTGTTACAGAACGCAAGCCCCTCGATACACGCCGGGCGACGCAGATTCTCAAAGAGCAGTTTGAAGTCGCGCATCTTGGCGGATTTGGACTCCAGGATAAATCTCGCGCGGCCGTTGCGGCCGGAATGGTGCTCGATTACGCCCGCCACAACGGACTCGGACTCAGTCATGTCGCGGGGGTGGAAACGTACACCACCGAAGGCTTTATGCAACTTGATCCGAGCACCCGGCGCAGCTTGGAGCTCACTCAAAACCTTTCGGACGCAAGCCGTAACAATACGCTGCTCGAAGTGTTGGATGAAACCGTGACTTCGATGGGAGCGCGGCGGCTCCGCCGTTGGATTCAAGAACCGCTGCTTGATCCAGAACAAATACGAGAACGACAAGATGCGGTCGAGCGTTTTGCCGGTCACGCGTTGTGCCGTTCTGATTTTCGCACCGCGCTCAAGCGATTCCACGATATCGAACGTAGCGTGGCTCGATGCGCTTCGGGCTTGGCCACCCCGCGCGATCTGCTTGCCTTGCGCGATTCGCTGGATGCGTTGCCGGCAGTCGACGAAGCGATCCGAAAGCTTGCCTTGGGTCGAATCAAAACCCTCCGTGGGGAACTTGACGACCATTCACAATTGGCGGATATCTTGCGACGAGCGGTAGAAGATCACGCCCCGGTCAGTGCCCGAGATGGCGGGATAATTCGCCCCGACTATGATCTTGAACTGGATGAGCTGCGAAATCTTTCGCGAAGTGGTAAAGGATATATCGCTCAGCTCGAAGCAAGAGAGCGCGAGGCCACCGGAATCGAACGGCTGAAGGTGGGCTACAACTCGGTGTTTGGCTACTATCTGGAAGTGTCTCGCCAACACGCAGAGCGCGTACCCGCGCACTATATTCGTAAGCAAACGCTAGCGAACGCCGAGCGGTATATCACGGCGGAACTTAAAGATTACGAGTCTTCGGTTTTAGGGGCAGAAGAAAAGGCGGCCGAGCTAGAGTTCGATATCTTTTGTCGGTTGCGCGATCAGATTGCCGGAGAAGGCGCCAAGTTGCTGAAAACGGCGAGTGCGGTTGCGGAGCTCGATGTGATTGCCGGCCTCGCCGAAGTCGCCCTGAATCGGCAGTTTTGCAAGCCCCAGATTGTTGAAGAGGACGTGCTCGAATTCGTTGCTGGGCGCCACCCAGTGGTCGATGATGGAGTCGGACGGTTCGTGCCGAACGACCTCGCGCTTGGGGATACCACGCGTTTGATCGTGTTGACCGGGCCGAACATGAGCGGAAAATCTACGTATCTTCGCCAGGCGGCACTTATTGTGATCATGGCGCAGATCGGATCGTTCGTTCCGGCAGAAACGTGCCGGGTTGGAATCTGCGATCGGGTATTCACGCGGATCGGTGCCAAGGATGAAATCGCCCTGGGTCAGAGCACCTTTATGGTCGAAATGGTGGAAAGCGCAAATATCTTGAACAATGCCACCGAACGGTCGCTGGTGGTGCTCGATGAAGTTGGACGCGGAACTTCCACGTACGATGGACTCGCGATCGCCTGGGCAATGGTCGAACATTTGGCCGGACTGAGGGCCAAAACCCTTTTTGCCACGCACTACCACCAAATAAACCAAATTGCCGCACAAACCGAAGGGGTCGCTAACTTCCGCGTTGCGGTGGAAGAGCAGGGCGAGCAGATCGTTTGGGCGCACAAAGTTCTGCCCGGCGGAACTGATAAGAGTTACGGTTTGCACGTGGCCAAAATGGCGGGGGTGCCCCGAGGCGTAGTGGCCCGAGCCGAGGAGGTTTTGGCAAGTCTTGAAGGCAAAGAGGGTGTGGTGAATATTCCCGCTTCGCTCAACACCCTGCAGTTGGCCCTGTTCGAAGCAGAGCCGAACCCCATGGTAGATGAACTTCGCAAGTTGGATATCGAACGCATGAGCCCGGTGGAAGCCTTGCTTAAGCTCGACGAGTGGAAACGATCTTTGCCCTAGGCGTGCTGATCCAGCGCGCCTGTGTTATGAGGATCGGCAAAACTCGGGGGATCGCGTAGCCGGGCCTTAGCATCGGTCACGACCTCGGATAAGTTGTGCAAAATTTCCAGCACTTTACCAACGGAGTTGGCCGCGTCTTCACTTGCGAACGGTCCGTTATCGGCCAGTTCTTGCAACGTGTTTAATACGCCTTTGGGTCCGACAAGGTGAATTTCAATGACTTGGAATGCACGCCGGACCGATGGCGGATCGGGCGAGTTTCCCGATCGACGATGGCTGGCACTGTAAGCGGCTAAGGCTGATCGAGAAGTTGCTGGCAAGGTCCGGCCGCTGAGCAGGGTGACGTTCATGTTGAACAGCGGTTTTCCGGCTGATTGAGCATGTTCGATGATATCTTTGGCCGCTCCAGCTGCGCTGAGCAGAATACGATGGTTTGCCCGGTGGCTCTGCAATCCAATTGGGCTTTCGCGCAGGGAGTCGACGATCGAGGTGATGAGGTCGGCCAGCTGCCCTACTGTTTCTTCGGCGACGTTGAGTCTGCGGGTGGAAAGTTCAACGTTCGCCGCATGTTGGGAATCGACAGCTGGATCGGATGGAGAAGACCCGGTTGTATTTTCTGATTGGCCGCGACGTCCCCGATCGCCCTGCGCTTGTTCGCTGGATGGGCTATGGGCTACCTTAGCGGTTTGCTGCGCATAGAGTTGCGCAATCAGGGGGTGATGTCCCACCTGCGGAACCGCTGGTTCCGGGCTGATTTCGGGTCTCATTGCATGAGTGCCTAAGGCACCTCGGGATACATTTATCCCATCAACGGTATTCCCGATCACTCGACCAGTTGCCCTGCTAAAAATGCGCAGTTACACGAGTTACTGAATCTTTCGAACGCGTTGCCAGAAATCCCCGACCGGAATGCGCAAACCACGTGCAATGCTAATCGGAGCATGTGCTTCTTCGGGCACGGCAAAGTGTGAATTTAATTGATCTACTTGCTCGATAGAATCGAAACTTTCGCGCAAAACAGGTCCGATTTCTCCAATGATAATAAGAATTTCTCCATCCCACTCCCCGGGCCCCCATAGCCAATAGTTATTGTGTTGTCCGATCACCGACATTGCAGAATCAGTTTTAAAGAAGGCTACGGCCGCGGATTCTCCATAGTTTTGGCCAAAGATCGGCGTGCGACGTCGGTCTTCTGGGGGAAGTGAATGCCAAATCTTTTGCGTTGCGCTTGCCATTTCGGGCCAGCCAAACATGTCGGCAAACCCTTGGATCGGGCTTTTTGCACCGCGTTCCGTCGAGGGTGGTGTGACCGGACTTGCGTTGGCAATCGTCCTTACTGTTTCTGGCCGCAAAATCGGCAAAGCAATTGCGAGCATGCTTGCGGTGGTCGGAATCCAAACCAGCGGATAAGCAACCCGGAACGGTTTGGATCGCGACCAGATGGATTCTAGCCAAATCGCTCCAATCGGAACCACAAAGGCGTATGCCGGCGCGATATAATTTTCTCTTGATCTTTGAGAGATAAGAATAGTAATTAACATGAGTCCGTAAGGGATAAGGTATGCCCGCCATTCGGGGCGGCGTAATCCAAGGATTAAACCAGAAATCCACAGGATTGACATCACCGGATTGGTGACCACGATCTGTACTCCAAGGATAAGATGCGGAGGCATCGGAACCATTTTGAGTTCTGCCGCATTGCGAATAAATTCACCCGAGATCCAGTTGTGGTTATGCTGCCAAACTAGATGCGGGGCAAAGATGGCAAGGGCAACTGCGATACCAACCCACGGATAAATTGAACGAAGCTCTAGGCGACGCGGACCGATGAGGGTAGCGAGTCCGATCCCTACCACCAACATTCCGGCACTGAGCTTATTGAGTAAAGCAAATCCGCAGACCACGCCGAGGGCAATCCACAGGCGGGGATTCTTGCGCGCATCTAACCAGATAAGCGCGGCCAAAGCCCATAAAAGGACTTCCAAACTATTCATGGAATAAAGGTGGCCCACCACGGCGTAGACCGGAGTTAGGCAAGCGAAGGCAGCCGCCGCGATCTGAGCAACCTTGCCGCCTCCGAGTCGAGCGCAAATCGTCCCGTAGGTGAGAGCGGTAGCAGCACTGGCGAGGATGGCGGGTAGCCGAACCGCTACGAGCGAATCCCCCAAAATCGAGGTAACAAGGCGCAATAGCCACACACAAAGCGGGGGATGATCTACGTAGCCCCAGGCCAGGCGGTCCGCGCACGCAAGATAATAGAGTTCATCGCGAAAGTATCCGTACTGCGAAATGCATGCAAAGTGAATAGCGACCGCGATCGCGGCGACGAGCGCGAGTCCACGCCAAAAAACCGGCTGCTCGGGGGGCAGGGCAGGGTGTTCCGGCTCCATAGTTTTGGCAACAGGATAATACACGAGCGGGGCTCCGACCCCGCGTGAGGAGATCGGAACCCCGGCGGCTCGCGAGGTAAATCAGGGTCGGATTCCGTGATTTGAGAAGTTCTTAGTACCGGGCGACGGCGTCGCTGCAATCCATGGTGTCTTCGACAGCCATATCGAGTTTGCGGTCCACGCGGCGGAACTGCCGTCGCTCTTCCATCGCGCGCATCAGGTTAATGCCGACCGTAATGAGAGTACCAAGCGTACTCATGACGGTCAGGAACTTAATCAATCGTTGAGTTTTTCCGGTCATGGTGTTATTCCCGGCGGTGCGGGCCCTGATCTATTCTATGCCGAAAAAAATCGGCTTGTATTCAGCTTTACATAAAATTGACCCATCGAGGTGCATCACGTTCTGAAATTTTATCTGTTGAGCTTGCCGGGTGGTTTGCAAGACCCTTGCAGTCCTAGCTTCGGCAACAGATTTCATAAAGAAAAGCGAGTTTCCGGGATACGTTCCCAGACAACTGAGTATATAAAACCATGGAAATCCCGCCCATTACGATGCAAGACTCAGAGTGGTCACCTGATTCCGATCCGGCGGTGCAGTTGCTGAATCGACTCACGGCCAAATCCTTGGGCTCTCGTGACGAGTTTTTGACCTTCGCCGATAAAGCTGCGGCCTCGGGCATTTTCCAGCTCTGCATGCAGATCAAGCAGTCGCGCGAGGATTTTGCCCTCGATCTTCAGCACTTGGTGACCCGGGTGGGAGGAGAACCGGTCACGGAAGAGTCCCTGGGGGACTGGCTTCACAATGCATGGACTCGCGTGAAGCTTGCATTTGAAGCTGATAAGGATTCGGCGATCGTGCAGGAGATGATCAGCGAGGAGCGGTCGATGGAACAGGCACTTTCGGAGGCACTCGCTGAACCGGGTTTGAGCGAAGAAGCGCGTTCGATCATCGATGGCGAACTGCAGGAGTGCTTGCGCACGCTGGAATCTATGAGCGGGCTCGAGGCCGCGCATCGCACACCCGATCCCGACATCATTTAAACCTTTCAACGCCTCGGGGCGCGGACTTCCTGCGCCCTCGTAAAATTATCGAATTACGTTTGGAGAACGCCCCGGTTCCATCTGGTTTAAGGTGCTTTGTGTGTAGTTTCCGTAAAGATGGCCCTAACCAGCAAATCCTTAGCGCGATGATGGGCTTCTATGATGTAGGCATTTGCTTTTTGAATGAAACACGTGGCGGTTGTTGGTGCAGGTGGATATATTGGTGAGCGGCTGATCCCCCGGCTTCTTAAATCTGGCTATGCCGTTACGGTTCTGGTTCCGAATGCCGAAATTTTTGCCGACCGTTCGTGGTTTGAAACTGTTGCTATTTGCGAAGTGCACTTGCCCGCAACCCGAAATCTGCGCCAAGCGCTCGACGGCGTGCAATTGGCATATTACATTCCCACCCCGCTGGTTTCTGAGCACGAAGAGGTTCATGCCGAGCTTGAAAATGCTCGGGCATTTGCCGCCCATGCCCGCGGGCTAGAAAAGATCATCGTACTCAGCCGAGTCGATACAGGTGGCGGAGTTGATCGTGACAACGTTTCTAAGGCGGCCGTAGCCAACATTCTACGGGCTGCCGCGCCCGTTTTGGAGATTGCAACCGGTCCGATTATCGGAGCGGGAAGCGCACCGTATGAACTCCTGCGGGATTCGGTAAATCGTCTGCCGTTTTTGGCGACGGGTCCGTGGGGCAAATCGCCGGTATCGATTATCGGGATTGATGATCTGTTGACCGTACTCGTACGCGGAGCGGCGGGCAATGCCGTGGGAATCTACCGGTGCGGTTGCGCACCCGTGGAACTCCAGGAAGTATTGAGTCGGTTCGCCCAGCTGCTGGGCCGAACGCGTCAGATGCTTAGTCTGCCGTGGTTTCCCGTGCCAATGGCCGCGCGAATCACCAGCTGGGTGACTCCTCTTTCGTACCGCGATGTTCGGGCGATGCTTGTGAATGCGGCGGCGGGATCAGTAGAACCCGACACGAAGAGTTTGGCGTTGCTGGAAGGTCCGCCGCAATCGATTGATACGGTTTTGTTGAATGCGATTGAAGAGGACACCCGGCGGTTGCTCGCCACTTTGATGCCTGATGACCACGAGATTCCGGATGCTTCTCGGGTCGAAGATCGAAATGGTGCGTTTCGGCGGCGATGGATGAAATCGAGCGCGGCGAAATCTCACGAAATTTTTGCCGGACTTGTTTCTTTGGCCGATTCTGTGCCTTGGTCAAGAGAATCTTTGCTGACCCGGTTAAACGCCAAGTCGGAAGGGCGTGCGCGTCCGCGACGCTCGAGCAAACTTAGGTTGGGCGATTCGCTCCGATATTGGCGGGTGGTGGAGTTAGAGCCGAATCGAAAATTGGCCCTTAAGAGCGAACAGAACCTACCCGGCGAAGCGTATGTAGTCTTCGACCTTTGGGAAAAGGACGGTCGCACGGAAATTGCGCAAACTTCGATTTTTAAACTATGGGGATTGGGAGGATGGCTATACTGGTGGTTGACCTATCCCTTGAATCGGACGGTCTTAATTGATTTTGTCGACCAATTCATCGGGCATGCTGAACAACGAACAAGTCGAACCGATCGTCGATCGCGCGCTTGACCCGTCGTCCGTCAACCGGGTTCGTAATCCGGGCATCGGAGTGATCGTTACGCGCACGTGCAATGCAGAAATGCTGTTTCGAGAAGCAGCCAGCATTGCTCGGGATCGTCAACGGCTCATCTATGCGATCTTGATTGATGACCAAGCGACCTCGGTGGTGATCGATGAGCAATGGGAAAACGAGGTTTACCGGATCAGCCATAACGTTAAAGTTGACCGCGTCAAGCTCACTTCGGGCCCCGATATTGTTAATCAGATTCGTGAGTACTGCGTGCAGTTCGATATCCGTCTGCTGGTGGTCGAAGACCAGCTGCGGCGCGGTGTCTTGAGTACTTTTAACCCTTCGCTTGCCGAACGCCTGAGCCGTTCACCGTTGTTGCCCCAAGTTTTTATTCTGCGGAATAAGGAGCGTTCTCGCGATCGGGGGAATCGATGGGGGGAATGGGTGCTTATGATTGGCACCTTGGTGCTTATCGCGCTTTTTGGTTCGTTCACCCGGAGTTCGATACCCGACGCCTTCCAACTTCTTACGTTTATTCTGGGTCTTGCCATTATCACCAGCCGCGTGCGGCAGATCGTTTCGGTTGTCGGATGCTTTTTGGGCGTGGTGCTGTTCAACTTCGTCCATGTTCGACCGGTGAACACCCTGGTCGTGGGAGATTCTAACGAGTGGCTCAATATGGTGGGATTGCTGACGGTTTCGCTGATCGTGACCACACTTGCTTATCAGGTAAAGACCAACCTGAACGAAGCCCAAATCCAGGAGCGGCGGAAGTCGGCCTTTTTCAACTTAACCCGCGACCTGTTGCGGACTAAAAATTTTCGTGAGGTAGCCGATCTGGCCGAAGCACACATTCGCGATGTTGTGAACACCGACATTGCTTTGTTTGTGCAAGAGCAGGGAGGAGAAGTCCAAGTTCTGCGACCTGGCCGGGTCGATATCCATGCCAATAATGAGGATGCGCGGGCTCTCGAAATCGCGCTCCAGCAAGGGCTAGAAGCGGGGATCGGCACCCACATATGTCCGTTGGCTTATGGACTGTATCTACCCGTGCATGCCGGAGAAAATATGCACGGATGCTTGGCGGTTTATCCGGATAGTCAACGCGGGACGTTTCCGCCGGAACAGCTCCGCATTCTTGATACGTTCAGTAGTCTGCTGGGGCTTTCTTTCGAACGGATTCGGTTTGAAGAGATTCAGCGCGAAACTGATCGCCAGGTTCGAGACACGAATCTGCAGAACACTTTGCTGCGCAGCGTTTCCCACGATCTCAAAACTCCGCTGACCAGTATCACCGGATTCGCCAACCAGTTAGCTGAGCATCCCGACATGCCGGTAGACATGCGGGTGGATACCTACACCACAATTCGCGATGAGGCGTGGCGTCTGACTAACCTCATCAACAATCTGTTGAGTATCACCAAGCTAGAAAGCGAAGCGTTAGAGCTCAATACCGAACCGATGTTCGTGGAGGAGCTGGTCGGTACCGCGGTCGGTCAGTTGCGGCATCGGATGAGCGGCCACAAATTGCAGCTGGAGGTTCCGGAAGATGTCCCGGATGTGATGGCTGATCCGATGATGATTAACCAAGCCCTGGTCAATCTTATCGAGAACTGCATCAAGTACACTCCCGCCGGCACAACGATCATTTTGCGTGCCCGAGCACTGGGTGATTTCGTTCAAATTTCCGTGCTGGATAACGGTCCGGGCCTGCCAAAAGACGGGGTGGAGCGATTGTTCGACAAATTTGTTCGTTTTGATGATGGGCGTAAGGTGGAAGGGACGGGGCTTGGCCTCGCCATTGTTCGGGCCATTGCCGAGCTCCACGGCGGAACGGTTACGGCCAGAAATCGTAGCGGGGGCGGCGCGCGATTTGACATTCGAATTCCCGCTGTAAAATCAGAAATACAAGCCAAACAACCCGTATGAGCATAGCCATTAAAATCCTAGTCGTTGACGACGAAGTTCAGATTCGCAAGTTTCTCAAGTCAGCTTTTGCCGGCACCGAATACAAAGTGATCGAAGCCGAGGATGGTCAGAGTGCGCTTCGGCTTGCCGGAACCGAGTTGCCGGACATCGTGCTTCTTGACCTCGGCCTTCCGGATATGGATGGGGTCGACGTAGCCAAGCAGATCAGGGAATGGTCGCAAATGCCGATCATTGTGCTGACCGCCCGAGGTCATGAAGATGATAAGGTGGAAGCACTTGATTCCGGCGCGGATGACTATCTCACCAAACCCTTTAGCGTTAAGGAATTGACCGCTCGCGTAAGGGTGATGTTGCGGCGCAACATAGGAACCGCAAGTCAAGATCCGATTGTGGAGTTTGGAGATTGTAAACTTGATCTTGGGGCCAGGCTCGTCTATAAGAATGGAGAGGAAGTCAAGCTCACTCCCATCGAATACAAACTTCTCGCTTTTATGGCAAAGTATGCTGATAAAGTGGTGACCCACAAAATGCTCTTGACCGACGTGTGGGGGCCGGGTTACGACTACGAGGTTCAGTACCTTCGTGTTCATATGAAGAATTTGCGCCACAAGCTGGAAAAAGAGCCCGCGAATCCGCAATTCATTCTGACCGAAGCGGGTGTGGGTTACCGCTTGGTGACTCGCGGACTCTAAACCTTTACACAACCTTTATTTGTCCGCGTCCTATGTAGACGCGGACTTTTTGCTTTTATCCCATATACTAAAGTGTCACAACGAGGTTATAAATGAACTGGAAAACACTCGCAATCGTCTTCTTTGCTCTTGCCAGCTTTGGTCTTTACGGATGTAACGACACCGCCGCCGGCATGGCCGAAGACACGCAAGAAAATGCTCAAGCCGTCGCAGAAAAGAGCGAAGAGGTCGCTGAAGACGCCCGAGAAGCTGCTGACGACGTCGTCGAAGCGGGCGAAGATGCCGCCGCCGCAACCAATCTCACCACACGGATTGCCGCTCAGTTTGCCACCAACGCGGTCCTGAATGATCCCGGAGTTGATATCAATGTCGATTCCACCGCCGAAAACGTGACTCTTAAAGGGCACGTTGCCAACGCGGAACAAAAGGATATGGCCGAAAAAATTGCCAAGGAAACCATTGAGGAAGCCGGCAGCGGTCAAAAACTCGTCAACGAACTGGAAGTTCGAGGAAGCTAACGATGGAACGGCCGCTTGACGGAACCAAAATCGCCGTCATACTCTTGGCGGCCAATCCCGAAGCCAGCATCAAGGTCTGCAACTATTTGCATGAACAGGGCGCAGACCTTGTTGCCATCACCCTTACCACCGATGGAGTTCCGGGCGGGTTGGAAGCGGCCAAGGCCGTCAACATTCAACTGGCCGATTCTTCAGGATACCGAGCCCTGGTGATGATCGCCGACGAAGGCGGAGTCACGCACTTTCGGAATGTCAAAGGCGGAGGGAAATTCGTCCGCGACTTCTTTGACGAAGGCAAACCAGTGAGCGCAATGGGCGATGCCGTGATGATCTTGTCCGATCTGGGACTACTGAGTAAGCGCGCCGTATCCAGCGAAGACATGTATCACATGGAGCTTAAGGATAACCAAGCCGACGTCGTCGAAACATCAATGCATACCGATCAAGGATTGACCACTGCCACGTGGAGGACTGATCCCATCGAGTTCGCTAAAAAGGTGCAGGAAGAAACGCTCGAAGGTCGGCATCAGGGCCAGCACGTATAGGAGCATCCCTCCTTGCGCTAAGATTAACTAAGGGAAGTGATTCGGCCTTTTGCCGCCGCTTCCCCAATTCTTGCTATGAACTCAATCCTTGACCGCACTCGCGACAAGTTCGAAGAAATGGTCGCGCAGGTTGTGGCAAGTCTGCCCGCCGTAGCAGGCGCACTACTGGTTCTGGCAATCGGATACTTTATTTCCCGCCGGATCGGCCGCGTAGTTTACGGTACGATCGAACATCGCACCCGCGATGCCACTACGGCCGCGATCTTCAAGCGCGTAGTTTACACCCTGCTGTTCACGTTCAGCATTCTGCTGGCGTGTAGCATTGCAATCCCTGGTTTCTCGCTCGACGGCATCATTGCCACCCTTGGGCTGAGCTCAATTGCCATTGGTTTTGCCTTTAAAGATGTCTTCGAAAATTTTATCGCCGGGCTCATCATTTTGCTTTCGCGTCCATTCCGAATTGGCGATGTCGTGCGGACCCAAGGGGTTACCGGAACGGTCGAAGAAATCGGGGTGCGGAGCATTTCGATCCGCCAGTTTGACGGTGAGTTGGTGCTCGTTCCGGCCATTAAGATGTTTAGCGACATTGTTACCGTGGTGACAAACCGAAGCCTGCGCCGATTTGAAGTCGTGATTGGGGTCAGCTACGATAGTAATGTCGAAAAGGCAATTGAGGTGATTCGTAACGAAATCGCCAAAATCGAAGCCGTGGCCGACGATCCTAAGCCTGTAGTGACCGCCGATCAGTTCAGTACTGCATCGGTCGAAATTAAAGTTCTTTATTGGACCGACACCGAATCACACAATACATTCGACACCCGAACCCGAGTGATTGAGGCGGCTAAACGGGCGCTCTCGGAGAATGGGATTTCAGTTCCGATTGCTAACCTGGCTCCGTTTGTGCGCGATATTCAACCGTAGTTGGGCTTGCTAATTCAAAGTTCAATGGCTTCTTTACGGTTGTAGGGCCTCTCTACATCGGCGCGGTCTGATCTTAAAGCGTCTAACCCAATATCAAGAGGTTAAAACGCAAATGAATTGGGACACCATCGAAGGTAAATGGAAACAAGCTAAAGGATCGTTTCGAGAAAAATGGGGCGATCTCACCGATAACGAGCTCGAAGAAACGGCGGGCAAAAAAGATCGCCTCGTCGGACTTCTTCAAGAAAAGTACGGCATGGCTAGAGATCGGGCTGAAAATGCGCTTGATTCATGGGCCGGTCGACATGAGGAAGGAAGTCTTGATTCAGTTTGGAACGACGTGTCCGGCCGCTGGACCGAACTCGTCGGTAACTTCAAAGAGCAGTACGGAAAAGCGACGGATGATGAACTTGCCGAATCTCGCGGGAAACGCGATACTCTGGCGGGCATGATCCAACGTGAGTACAACGTCAGCCGTGGCGAAGCGTTTGAAATTGTCGACGACTGGGCTTACGGCAATTACCCCAGCAAAACAGAGGTTAAGTAACGCATGCTTCACTACGCCCTAGTATTCTTCGTCATTGCGCTTATCGCAGCGGTTTTAGGCTTTGCCGGAATCGCAGGTGCCGCCAGTGGCCTCGCCCAAATTCTGTTCGTGCTCTTCCTGGTTTTCGGGTTGGTGAGCTTAATCGCCCGACCCAGTGCCAGAGCCTGATGGAAGGCAGAACAGTTACTGTTCGCTAATTGATAATAATCCGTGGTCAATCAATAAGCCGGTCCGATCGGATCGGCTTATTCTTGTAGATAAGTCTTTATTAAATTGTTACGCTTGCTACGTAATCCTAACCCCCTGGATTTACACCCGGTCAGCCAAGATCGTAAGGTATGAAGCCAAATCGATTAATCATGACCCTCGCGGGGGCTTCGATCGCCGCGTTTGCGCTTGCCGATATTTCCGTGCTTTACAACGGACGTTCGATTCCGTTTACGGATGCCCAGCCTAAAATGGAAAATGGGCGCGTACTGGTTCCGCTCCGCGCCGTGCTGGAAGGCATGGGGGTGGATGTTCAATTTGATGCTGCGCGAAACATCATCATGGCGCAAGACTCCACAACCACGGTGCAGCTCCGACTTGGGGCCCGAGAAGCATCGGTCAATGGGCGTCTCGTGTACCTTGACGTTCCGGCCCAAGCCGTGAATGGGCGCACGTTTATCCCGCTTCGATTTTTTGGCGAAGCATTTGGCGCGGAAGTTAAATGGCGCGCCTACGATGAGACTGTGCTCATTACTAAAGATGAGCTCACCGGCGGAACTCCGAATCCGAACCCCGGAACCACACCCGTTCCCTCGGCCATGTCGTTGGACCACAGCGGGATGGATTGGCTAAGTGATGGCGAGACGGTAACGTTCGAACTTCGGGCCGCACCGGGTCAATCTGCCACGCTTTATCTCAACGAAGGCAAAATTCAGGTGCCGTTTACTGAAGTCCGAGAGGGCGTCTACACGGCTCGGTACACCATTCCGAACCAGCGCACGCAAGGTGTTTCGTTTTCCGATAGCGATGCCTTTGCGGTAATCGGAACGGGGGCTAATCGACAAGCAATTCGAGCGGCTCGTCCGCTTAAGATTGATAACACCCGACCAGATGTAAGCAATCTCGCACCAAATAACAATCAAAAGATCGCCGAACGTCGACCGATGATCACTGCCGAGCTCATGGATCATAATGGTAGCGGAATCGACAAGCAATCCGTAAAGGTATGGCTCAACAATAAGGACATTACGAGCCAAGCCTATGTAACCGATCGCCTGCTTGTGCTTCGACCGGAATCGGACTTGAACATTGGTGAGCACAATGTGCGAATCCAAGTCGCCGATCTGGCCGGAAACGTTTCGACCGTCGAAACCAATTTCGAAATAGTGGCCGCGGCGAATCTGGTACAAAACATCACGATTAACGGCCCGACTGCACCGGAACCCGGCGACCGAATTACCATTTCCGGAACGGTGGATCCTAACATTAATCGAGCCTGGATCAAGTTCGGCGCGAACGCCGATCTGCGAGCCATGACGATTAATGGCACGACGGCTACGCTGAACTACACGGTTGCTAAAAACGATGCATTTGACGACACACCGATTATCTTCGTGGTCGAGGATTCGCGGGGTCAGCGCATCGAGTTTACCGCCGATAAAACGTTGACGATGGCGGGGGCAAGCACGCCGAAACCTTCGATCACTTCGCCTAAAACCGATGATACGATCGGCAACACGGTTGTCATCCAAGGCACCGCTACCGCCGCCGATCGCGTTCGCGTAAAGGTAGAGTATGTCGGTTCACTTCTGGGTCTGCTGCGAACCACCGGTACCGTGCACGAAGCGGAATATAAGGTGAACGAAGACGGCACCTTTAATACCGATAACATTTCGCTCCGTGGCCTACTCAACAATAACGCAGACGAGTACATCGTCACGGTGACGGCGATCAACGCCAAAGGCCGCGAGTCGGAACCGGTTTCGGTCACTTATCAAGCGAAATAAGGCGTAGTCGAAACCAGAAGAATGCGCCCGTCTTCTCATCGGAAGGCGGGCCTTTTACTTTTTCCTGCCTCGGTCCATCTGCGGAGTCTTAATCGCGCTAGATACAATCATGCCGTGACCAGTTACGACCGCCGGGCCATTACGCTTGCGATTGGCCTTGCTTCGCTTGCCGGATACGTGGATGCCTGCGGATACCTCGCAACCGGCGGTCTTTTTGTATCGTTCATGAGCGGGAACTCCACTCGCCTGAGCGTCACAACTGCGCGGACCGAATGGATCTACGCCGGACTCTTGTTTGGCGTGATTCTGCTTTTTGTTTTCGGCGTTATCCTCGGTAGCTCAATCGCGCGCATGTCCGGCCTAAAACGGAAGTCTCACGTGTTGATATTGGTAGGGATCTTGCTGGCGGGCGGGGCCACATTTCACTTCTTGGGGATGACCTTTCCCAGCATGGGATTGGTGGTGATGGCTATGGGGGCAGAAAATGCCGTATTTCAGAAAGACGGCGAGGTCACGATCGGGCTGACGTATATGACAGGGACGCTAGTACGGCTCGGGCAGCAACTCACGGGAATATTATTCGGAGGACCGCGCGACACGTGGTGGCCATACGCACTGCACTGGTTGGGGTTGGTGGGCGGCGCGATTTTAGGAGCGGTGGCCCATTCTATGTTGCGATCACTTTCGCTATGGCCGGCCGTATTTGCGGCGTTCTTTTTAAGCGCATCCGCGGCGCGTCTCAAGCCCTCGGAACCGCTTTAGTGACTGACGCCTCGCCCCGGAGCGGATCGAACTAGGTACGATTCGGAGCGAACATGGTCGCGCAAGCCCATTCCGCCAGCCTCGTCGGAATCGATGCGCTGCCAATTATTGTTGAGGTTGATCTCCGAGGGGGGATGTTCAAGTTTATCCTCGTCGGTCTGCCCGATAAAGCGGTGCAGGAATCGCAGGAGCGGGTTCCGACCGCAATCCGTAACAGTGGCCTTACCTTTCCCAATGGGCTCCTCGTGTGCAACTTAGCTCCGGGTGACGTTCGAAAGGAAGGTCCTTCGCTTGATCTTCCGATTGCCGTGGCAATTTTGGCGGTGAGTGGTCAAATCAACTCTGCTGCGCTGGAAGATACGATTATCGTGGGTGAACTTGCGCTCGACGGGAATCTGCGCCGCGTGGATGGGGCGGTGAACATTGCCTTGATGGCGCACGCACAAGGGGCCAAGCGACTGATCTTGCCTAAGGCAAATGCGGCCGAGGCCGCAATCATTCCTGACCTGGAAGTGTACGGAATGGCGTCTTTGCTCGAAGTTGTCGAACTTCTTAACGGTTCGATAAGCTTCACCCCGCACCCCTATGCGGTGGAACCAGAAGTCGACGAGCGCAGCTTTGGGTTCGATTACTCCGATGTAAAAGGCCAAGCTCCGGCCATCCGTGCGCTTGAGATTGCCGCCGCCGGGGGACACAACATTCTGATGACCGGACCGCCAGGTTCGGGCAAGACGATGCTCGCGCGTCGATTGCCCACAATTTTGCCCCCGCTGAGCCTCTCGGAAGCCATCGAAGTCACCCGGATCTACTCTTCGGCGGGCGAACAAAAAGAGAATGCCGGACTCATCTGGCGGCGTCCGTTCCGTTCGCCCCACAATGCAACGAGCTATGCGGCCATCGTTGGCGGCGGAAAAACGCCCAAGCCGGGTGAAGTTTCGATGGCACATCACGGGGTGCTTTTTTTGGATGAGATGCCGGAATTTGGACGCGATGTGCTGGAAGCACTGCGACAGCCTCTCGAAGATGGCGTGGTGACCGTAGCGCGGGTGCAAAGCACACTTACATTTCCGGCTTCTTGCATGCTTGTGGGGGCGATGAATCCATGCCCGTGCGGGTTCAAGGGGTATCCGGAAGCCAAGTGCATCGGAGCCGATAAATGTCTCAAATACGGATCTCGGATTAGTGGTCCCCTGCTGGACCGAATCGATCTGCACGTGGTCGTTCCGCGCTTAAAGCCGGAAGAACTCACCGAGATGCCGACCGGACCATCGAGTCAACAGATTCGAGAGCGCGTGATCCGAGCGCGAGAACGGCAGAGTGCGCGTCTGGGGTCAAATGCAACCAACGCCAAAATGACTCCGCGTCAGCTTAAGGAATTTGTTCCGTTAGACGAGGAATGCAAAGTATTTATGCAGGTTGCGGCCAATAAACTTGGACTGTCTGCCCGAGTATTTGATCGATTGCTTAAGGTTTCGCAGACAATCGCCGATCTGGATTCACGCGATTCAATCACCAAGCGCGACCTGGCCGAAGCGGTGCAGTACCGCTCGGTTAATGACTGATTCTCCCTTTAAGCTTTCGATTGCTGGCGGCGCGCCATCTCATCAATCCATAGGGGAGCAAAGGGCGAAGTGCAACCTTTGGGGGTTGGATAGTCGCGGTAGACGCCCAGCTTTTCCCCGACTGCTCGCGCACGCATCCGGTGCTCTGGACTATAGATTCCAATGTAAGCGAGGGCAAAGTTCATGGTCCACTGCGCGGGAGCGGGCGCATTTGCCATCTCGCGCTCGATCCGGTCCAGCAGAGCGTCGTGATCGATTGCCGGATCGGCTTTAGCAATGGCTTCGGCGGTGAGACTCCAGCCGGATCGGGCTAGCCACGGATCATCGGAATCCATCCAGCGGGCTCGAAACTCCTCTTTCTGCGGGTGAGCTTTCACGAGATAGGAGTTCACCCAGTCGGCGAGTTGGGCGATTTGGGAATCGGAGACCATCTGTTCGAGCTCATGGGCGGAGAGGGATTTTGGCTTGGTGATGAGCACCGCGAGCAAACGAGCATCTAAGTTTGCCGTTGCCCACAGTTCGCGGGCCAGGTCAGGGTTGAACTTGATCTCCTTGGCCACCGCTCGAATATCGCCCATTCGAACACCAAACATCTCGCCTAGGTAGCCATTGCGCGTGTGCATGGCACGAACATTTTCGAGACCGGCAGATTCTAGCTTGGCGAGGGCTTGGTCAAGAGTCACAGTATCGAGATACTACCAAGGCGCGTCAGTCGGGGGGTTTATAGGTGAATTGCGTACAATGGAAAGAGAGCCCGCCGAGTCTAGCCAGCTGCCGCGGAAGATCTCCATGATCTCGCAAACGCACTTCCGATCCGTATTTATATCGGACATCCACCTTGGAGCGATTGGATCGCAGACCGAGGGAGCCTTGAGATTTCTGGAAAGCGTGAGCTGCGAATACCTGTATCTGGTTGGAGACATTATCGATGGCTGGGTGGGTCGCAAAGACCGCAAGTGGACCGAACTAGGAACCGGCGTGATCCGCGAAGTTTTAGAGAAAGGCAACCAAGGCACGATTGTTCGATACACGCCGGGCAATCACGATGCATTTATGCGTCGAATGCACAATGTCCAACTTGGGAACATTCAAATTGAACATAGCTTTTTGCATACCACGGCTGACGGGCGCGATTTATTGGTGGTCCATGGCGACCTTTTCGACCGAAGCTGCACCAAATATCAGCCCGTAGCGTTTATCGGAGCCTGGATGTATGAGTATCTGGGGATGGCCAACGTTGCTCTCAATAAGAAAAGAAATCGAAACGGCAAGGGGCCAATCGATTTCACCACCGCTACCAAGCGCGGAATCAAAAAGTTTATTGGTAAGGCTACAAACTACGAGCAGTCCGTAATCGACTACGCGGTGGAAAGCGGGTTCGACGGTGTGGTGTGCGGACACGTGCATCGACCCCAAATCAAAACCGATCTTCCGAATGGGTTCATCTACGTGAACACCGGGGACTGGGTGGAAAATTGCACCGTGGTGGTGGAGCATATGGATGGCAGGCTTGAACTCTTGCGGTTTTCCGAGAGTCATTCGGCGCCTACGCGGGGTCCGTGGGCGACGATCAAAAATCTTGTTTCCACGCCTAAGTGAACTATGGAACTGCTCGAGCGATTGGGCCTGCGGTATCTGCACCGGTTGATCAGCGACCGAACAGGTCAGAAGCCGCTTCCGCCGATCGCAGACGCTGTATCCACGCGCGGTTTCCGCCAAACGGATATTGACGACCTTCGGCACGATGCGCGATACTTTGGCCGGGCAAACTTATTCAGACTCGTCTTACATCTGCCCGTGATCGCCATGTTTGCGCGGTTTGATCAGTGGTTTTTAATGGCCGTGTTTGGGGCGATGGCGTTGTTTCACGCAGTTTTGGTGGTGCTGGAATCCTACAAGACGACGATAATTTTCCGGCTCGGTGCCGATCCAGAGGCCACCCCGGAAGAACGGGCTCCGGCCCGTAGCGAAACGTGGGGTGACTGGTGGTTTGTCCCGAAAAAATGGGAAACCGATCGATTTTATGCCGCGATCGGATTGCCTCGATTTAGGCGGTTGGTGGAGTGGGTGATTTGGACTCTAAGGTACAGCCGATCGGAACGCCGTGCCGGTGCATCGCTTGAATTTGTTCGCGGTGCCCGTACCAAAGACGTCGTTGAGTTTGAGAATCAAACCCGGGTGAACGAGTGCGTTCACCTGGTCATGGCGGCCATCGATGTGGTGCCGATTATCTATGCGGTTGTCAATCAGCTTTGGTTTGCCATCCCATACACCGCGTGGATTTTCTGGGGCGATCTGTACTGCGCACTCTTGCAACGAGCCAATCGAAACCGAATCTGGACACTTATCCGCAGAGCGCGCAAACTTGAGGCGCGATCAGCATGAAAAGTCCGCGCTTGCTTATCCTGAGTGCTTCGACCGGAAACGGACACATGTCGGCCGCCCATGCGATTGCAGAGGAAGCGCATCGAGCGGCGCTCCAAGCCCAGGTTGTCGATGTATTGGATTTCACTTCGCCAGCGTTCCGCACCTGGTACCGAGGGGGATATGAACAACTTGTGCGGAAGAAACCTGCCGTGTGGGGCCACCTCTACCGGTCCAGCGATCGACCCCTTTTCAACTATTCTTTTCAAACCGGATTGGACTACGCATTCACGCGGGGGATTCGCCGATGTATTGCGGATTTCCGTCCGGATTGGGTGGTGTGCACGCACAGCCTTCCGCAGCCACGGCTGGTGCCTCTGCGACGGGAGTTCGGATTCCGTGAAGCCGTGGTGGTGACTGATCTATATGTCCATCGAATGTGGCTGCGCGGCCGTCCAGATTTCTTTTTTGTCCCCCAAACTTGGACCCGCGAAGTTCTGATGCGGAGGCGTCCACGTCTGGGACGGAACAGTGAAGCCACCGGTATTCCGATCCATCCGGCCTTCGGAGAAGAGGTTGGTCCAAAGCGAAGATGGGGCAGCTTTATCCAGGTTCTGGTGACTAGTGGCGGGATCGGGGGCGGTCCGATGGTGGAGACGGTCCGGGCGGCCCGTTCCGAGGGTGCTCATGTATGGGCGGTTTCCGGCCGTAACGAAGCTGCGCGTCGTCTGCTTACGTCAGAATTTCAGTCGGATTCCGAGGTCGAAGTGCTCGGTCAGATCGACCAGTCGGAGATGGCCGCGCGGATGCGTGCCGCGCATCTGCTAGTGGCCAAACCCGGCGGACTCACAACGTTTGAAGCGCTGGCAACAGGTACGCCGTTCGGCATCTACTGGCCGTTTTTAATTCCGGGGCAGGAAGAGGGGAATGCTCGGTTCCTCGCTGATTGCGGAGCGGGGCAAATTTTGAGATCGCCGGATGATTTGCGAAAACTTATCGGCACGTTGAAGGCCGATCCAGAGGTTGGTCCGCAGATGTCGGCCTGTGCTCAAGCTCACGCATCGCCGGATGCCGCGGCCAAGATCGTGCGAACTCTGCGTGAGCTCTAGATCGGAGCCTGGGGAGAGTCTACGACCTGGCAGATTGTGTCGCGGTACTTGGCGGCGAGGCTAAAGCTGTATTTGTCAAAGAAATCGCCCATAAGCCTTACAAATGAGCTGCCAATGAAGAGGAACTCCACAAGCATGATGAGCGCACCCGCGGGCGTGTTGCGACCCAATTCCGGATTGATCAGCGTGATCAACCCAAGCAAAGGAGAAATAATGATGAAGTTCACCAGCGAGAATCCCACGGCAACCGGAATCGCGGCTCGGTGGACCGGTCCCATGTCTTTTTGAAGCGTCCAAAATCGGTGGGCCGGATCAGATGCACTGAGGGCATACAGTTTTCGATTATCGAACCACCAGGCAATCTGAAACGCGATGGCCGTCACCACAAAACAGATTGCAGGAGTTAAGAAGAGGCCAAGCCACTGGCTCCCGGTGGAATATTGCACCACTCCGCCCAGAGCAAGACCCACCAAATTCGTCCATCCGGTGGCTAGAAAGACGCCCATCAGCTTGCCGCGAAAAATCTCGGGAAGCTCCTCGGTTGTAGCTTCGCCGCTTACCAATCGGCGCCGCTTTTCCAACGCGGCTCGAGTGGCCGCCAAATCCTCGCGAAACCGGGCGATGTGGTATCGCAAGCTGAACATGTCCCGAATGGCGGTCCCAAAACTGCGAGCTGGCTTTCGTTGTGGGGGATCGCCGGAGCTCGTTGGTTCCGAGGATGAATTCAGCATGTGGGGGCGAAACGGGAGAATACCAGTCCGCGCTTTTCTACGATCTATCGGGGGCATGCGTTGATCGGATGGGGAATATTCTCTTTGCCTACGGTGTACATTATGGGTATGGTCTGGCGGATTTTCGCACCCTCGTTTCTGATCGGAAGTTTATTGGCGGTGGGATGCGCTCCCGAAGCGGTCAACCCCGATCCGCAGCCCAGCCCATCACCCGCAGGGATCGAATCGGCGGGTGCCGATCAGCCTCGCAAGCAAGGCGTTCAAACTCAGTTTGCCGAAGAACCGCTTGGCGTCCCCGCTCCGGAATCGGGTTGGAAGGAAGAGGTGATTCTGACCGGTCTCAATACTCCGTGGGGGATGGACTGGCTTCCGGATGGCCGGATGATTTTTACCGAAAAGCGGGGTCGCCTTACGATCTACGATCCCAAAACCAAAGAGCAAACTCGGATTTCTGGTCTGCCCGAAGTGGCGGTGGTCGGTCAAGGCGGGCTGATGGACGTTTCTCTCCACCCCGATTTTGCCCAGAATAGTTGGGTTTATCTCACCCTTTCGCAAGGCACTAACGCCCGGAACCACACGGTTCTCGCACGCGGAAAACTCAGCGGAGATCAATTGACCGATGTATCCGTTATCTTTAAGCCCAACTTTCTTAAAGAGGGCGGTCAGCACTTTGGATCGCGGATCCTATGGCTGCCCGATAAAACTCTTCTGCTTGCGCTAGGTGATGGCGGCAATCCGCCCAGTGCGATTAATGGCAAGCTCACCCGCCACCATGTCCAAGAACCGGATAGTCATCTAGGCAAAGTGTTACGGCTAGATGAAAATGGAAAAGCACCCAAAGACAATCCATTTCTGTCGAATCCTGACTATCTGCCGGAAATATTCTCTTTGGGGCACCGCAACGTCCAAGGCTTGGCATACGACCCGAACCTCAACATGATCTGGCAAACGGAACACGGGGCTCTCGGAGGTGACGAACTCAACGTGCTGGTTGCAGGCAAAAACTACGGCTGGCCGCTTGCAACATTTAGTAAAGAATATTCCGGCCGCGTTATTACGGATAAAACGAGTCTGCCGGGGATGGTGAGTCCGGTGATTGCTTGGACTCCTTGCCCCGCGCCGTGCGGACTCACCTACTACACGGGCGACAAAATGCCGAACTGGAAAGGCGATCTTTTTAGTGGTGGATTGGCGGGCCAAGATATCCGGCGGATTGAGCTGGATGGCGATGGCAAGGTGGTCAAGATCACCCAGTTGCGGATTGGTAACCGAGTCCGCAACGTACAGACCGGACCCGACGGCTACCTATACTTTGCCACGGACCAGTCGGGTGCGCGGATCTCGCGCATCGTTCCGGCGAACTGAGTTCACTGAACCCCCGGTCCTGGCGCATTCCGTCTTTTTCCGGGGGTTTTTCGTGAGCTGAAACCGGGCTGAGGTGTTCTGGGTCGATTTTATATAACATTTATGGATTCAGGGATTGCCTAAACCTCATCCGGAAGAACGTCGTCGTAGAATCCTTTAACAGGTGACAAGACAATGCGAAATCCGATGTTCGAATCCGTAATCAACGATTGGCAAGTTGTTTCGAGCGATCTTGAATGGCAAGACTTTTTGCTGATCGACGAAGGCGATGCGCTTCTTGATTTTCCCGAATAGTTGGGTTTTGCATCTCTTCAAATCTGACCAAGGTCCGCTCCAGTGAGCGGACCTTAATAGTTTGGTTACTGCAATGCTTGTCCATTATTCTATCTTAAAAGTAACGCCTTGAGCCAGCGCGGGCGGTTTGACTCCAAAGTAGGTTGTGCTGGTTTGGCGCCGCATATAAGCCTTCCACGAATCACTGCCGGATTCCCTGCCCCCGCCGGTCTCCTTTTCTCCGCCGAATGCGCCGCCAATTTCCGCACCACTGGTTCCGATGTTGACGTTGGCAATTCCGCAGTCAGAATTTTGCTTGAAGTATTCCGCTTCGCGGAGATCGGTGGTCATGATCGCCGAGCTCAATCCCTGCGGGACAGAGTTGTGGATATGCAACGCTTCTTCAAGAGTTGAGTAAGGCATTACGTACGTAAGCGGGGCAAAGATTTCAGTATCGACCGCGGGGTGAGGCTTATCAAGTTTGATGATCACAGGCTCGACATAAAATCCATCGTTTCCTAAATCGATGCGCGACCCTCCCACAACTTCCGAAGCATGCTCTTTGATTGTTTTAAGTCCGTTCTGCATACAGTCGAATGCTTCTTCATCGATAAGCGGTCCCACCAGAGTAGTGGATTCTAGGGGATTGCCGACTTTGGTTTTAGCAATCTGGGCATACGCATCGCGCAAAGTGCGGAACAACGAATCGTAAATGGATTCGTGCACGATTACGCGGCGGGTGGATGTGCATCGCTGGCCCGCGGTTCCTACTGATCCGAATAGGATGCTGGGGATTGCAACTTGGAGATCGGCACTGGGGGTAACGATAATCGCATTATTTCCACCTAGTTCCAAAAGGGATCGGCCAAACCGAGCGGCGACCCGCGGCCCAACAATCCGGCCCATACGGGTCGATCCGGTCGCGGAAATAAGCGGCACCCGCGTATCATCAACCAGCTGAGCCCCTTGATCGGCGGTGCCAAGAATAACCTGGCTGAGACCTTCCGGAGCTTCGGGGAAGTCGTTTGCAACTTCGTCCACCATCCGTTGGACCGCGAGTGCGGTAAGCGGAGTCTTTTCCGAAGGCTTCCAAATGGTCGAGTCGCCACAGACAAATGCAAGCGCGGCGTTCCAACTCCATACGGCCACCGGAAAGTTAAACGCGCTAATGATCCCGACTGGTCCGAGTGGGAGCCAGTTTTCCTGCATGGTGTGGCGAGGCCGTTCGCTGGCGATGGTGAGTCCGTAAAGTTGGCGCGAAAGCCCGACGGCAAAATCGCAAATGTCGATCATCTCTTGGACTTCGCCGCGGCCTTCTTCGATGATCTTGCCGCATTCGAGGGTGACAAGCTGGGCGAGTTCTTCCTTATGGTGCCGCAGTTTTTCGCCCAGTCGACGGACAAACTCGCCACGGCGGGGGGCGGGGACGAGTCGCCATGTATCGAACGCGGTGACGCTTTGGGTAATTATCGCGTCGATTTCTTCGGCTGTGTGGGTGCGGAGCGTGGCTATTTTGCTTCCATCAATGGGCGTGTGAACCGCGAGATCGTCACCCTTCACCGTGTTGAGATCCGGAAGAAGAGCTTGTACAATCGAGGCAAATTCGGACATGCACCGGGTTTACCAGAGCGCAGGGATACCGTTCTGGCCCTTTCGCCGCGTCATGGCAGAATCGGCTTGCAATCGCAAACATTTTCCAGGCTTATAAAGAAATATTTGCTAAATGAAAGGTTCGCGTCATATAATCAAAAGGCTAGGAACCTCTGGTATGTCCCCTTTCTTTCGAAACCTTGCCGCGACGACCCTGCTTGCCCTTGCCGCGATCGGATCGGCTCAATTCGGTGAGAATGTTGTCGAACTCAGCCGAATTAGCTTGGCGACTTTCGGAGCTTCGGCCGGAAACGATTGCTGGGGTTACGTTTCGCCATCTGGTCGTGAATACGCGATCATGGGCCTCAACAACCGGACGGCATTCGTGGAGATTACCAATCCGACTGCGCCGCAGATCCTGACCACGATTCCCCATACGAGTAGCACGTGGTCGGATATCAAGGTCTACGGTCAATTCGCGTACGTGGTCACCGAAGCGAGCGGTACTGGAATCCAAGTGATCGATATGGGGCAGATTGATTCCGGCCAGGTGGTGCTTGTCCGAACCATCAACAGTCCGGGGCGATCGCACAACTTGGTGATGGATGAAGAGAACGGATTCCTCTACACCGTCGGTTCAAATCAATCTAGCGGAACCACCACGTGTTTCGATCTTACTAATCCGGCCCACCCGGTTCAGGTTGGCGCAGCTTCGATGACCACCAACTATATTCACGATGCCCAAGTGGTGACTTGGCAATCCGGAAATCTAGCGGGCCGAGAACTGTTCTTTGGTTGTAGCGAAGGTCGCGGCGTGGATATTTACGATATGACCGACAAAAACTCACCTAAGTTGGTGAAACGGGTGACTTATCCGAACATGAGCTACTGCCATCAGGCGTGGCTAAGCACGGATCGAAAGTATTTGTTTGTCGATGACGAGCTTGACGAAAACTCACTCTTTGTTTCTACTCGGTCGCTGGTGTTCAACGTCGAAGATCCGGAAAATGCTTACTTTGTCGGCACCTTTTCCACCGGACTTCCGGCAATTGACCATAACCAGTACGTGGTCGATGGATTCAGCTTCCAAGCCAACTATCGCAGCGGACTTCGTATTTTCGATGTTTCCGATGCTCCGACGAATGTATTTCTCGTCGGGTTCTACGACACGTACCCGGCCAACGATAACCGCGGTTTCGATGGGGCGTGGAGCTGTTATCCGTTTTTCCCCAGCGGAGTGGTAATTATCAGCGATATCAATCGCGGATTGTTTGTGGTAGATGTTTCCAAAGCGGTGACGCGCTCCTCTACACCGGCGGTCACTCTGACACGGGGTCAATCCGCTACTGGATCAACGCCCGATTTGATCGGCACTGCGGATGGTAACGGCTGGGAGATTTTGCCGGGATCAGCGTCAACGAGTTTGTATCCGATTGAACTGGAATTCATGACTCACGCTTTTGATGACAATCCGCAATCGATTGAATTCGAACTCCGCAGCAAGGAAACGAGTGAGGCGTACTTTAAACGGTTGGAAGTTTATAATTTCCGAACTCAGGCCTGGCAGTTACTAGGCTCACCGACGGCCTCCCAAAGCTATGCCAACGTAATCGTACGAGCAACCGGTGATCCGGCGGATTACGTTCAAGCGGGAACCAATCAGGTGAAGGTGCGACTTACGTACGATTCGTTGACCCGCACATCGGCGCGGTTAGCGGCGAATATCGATTTTGCTCAGTTCCGTATTGAACGATAAGCGTTAGCGATCGACGATGGTGATGACGTGTACCGCGCACGCTTCATCGTCAATTGTTTCGCCCGGCTGGACCGTTTTGGGCGGACGGGTGAGGTTCATCGCGCACCGTTCATCATTGTTATAAGTAAAGCGAAACGCAAGCGTGGTGCCCGCGGAATATTCTGGCGTGGTGGGAAGGGCAAAGTTGCCGATCCAATAAGGGCTCCAGCGATTTGTGGCAAAAAGCGTTTGTTTGCCCGCAGGAGTGGTCGCGGTCGCTTCGAAAGTAGTGCAGTAGAACCGCGCTTCCGGAAGAATCGCGTAGATTCGGCGAGATTCTGCAAGAGTGGTGCCGAGGGTAAATGTTGGCGAGTGTCCCGCTGGAATGATAAACTTATCATCTTCAAAGCTAATCACATCCATAGTTTTTGGACGGGGTTGATCGGTGGTGAGTAGGCGGATGGTAAATCCGGAATCGAGGGGGCGCCCGGTGGGCTGGTATAAGGCAAGCACTCGAATGACATCGCCCTTGCGGAGGTCAATGCTGGCATCCGGCGGAAGTCGGAATGCGGGCATCCCGTCCGACCACGCGCCGAGGATATTGTTGCCTCGGAGTCCGATCCGACTCACAACCTCGCGCGGGGGATTGGGTTGCGTATTCCGTATGATTCCCAGCGTTGCGCTCCGGAGGAGTCCGGGCGTGGCGGGCAAGAAATCGAACCCGTAGATTTCGGCTGACTCGGGTACCGGAACTTCGTATAGCATCCAGTAAGGGGCACCTTCCGCGCGGGTGGGTGGAGCATTTTCTAACGCGATATTCAAGGTGGAATCCGGCGGTTGGGCCGGATCGTGCGAAGGGATCGACGATCCTTGAGGTGCCCCATTGGATACCCAGTGCTGAAACAGTCGCATCTCCGCATCGGTAAATGGTTCACCGCATCCGATTAATCCCAGGTCGGAGGTGATCTGATAGGGGGGCATATTCCGGCTAAGCACTTGCGATTCGATCAGAAGGAGGTGACGCTTGACCGAATCGTACTCATCAAAACGGAACGGACCAACTCGATTAGGCGTGTGGCAAGGCAAACACTTCTGTCGGAAAATCGGATAGATATCGGCGGAAAAGGTGGGGTTACGTGGAACGTTTGGCCGTGCGGGGGCGGGGTAAACCCCCGCCGCGACAATGGCGCCCGCGGCGGCCCACAAAAGAGTTTTGTACCAGTTCCGCAAGGTAAGATTTTACCTTCCAACGTGCGGGATACCGGAGCCTGGGGGTTCGCGAACTCATCATCTATTCCTATGCGAATGTGCTCTGCTGCATCTTCTGGGAGCTTATATGCCTTGAGTACTTCACGAATGGCGACTTCGATGGGGTAGGCGCGTTCAGCAATCCAGATAATGGCGTCGTCAATCGCATCGTAGAGAATGTCTGGATCAAAGCCAGACGCCAGCGGGGTTTCACCGCGATTGCGAGCGGCCTGGCGTGCAGCTTTGCGAGCTTTGGCTTTGGCTGCTACTTGGTTAACATGGGCAGAATCGAGCTCAGTTACTCCGGCTTGTACCGGGGTGGAAGGTTGTCCGGGATTTCCCGCCCTGGGCCCTGAGTTCCGCTTGAGCGTCCTCGGATAGCTTTTTTATCTCCGGCGTCAAGTGCGGGTGGCTCATCAAGACCGCGACGACCCGTCGTTTCGGCTCCCGGTAGATGCCGTCCCGCTTCAAGTTCTCGACCAGTTCGTCGGGGGTTATCTTTGAACCACGAACGGCATCCGCGTCTACCAAGGCCCTGATACCATCTGTGTGCTTTCCGCCTTCATCAACAATTATAGCCGTGATCTTGCCGTTTTCGTCTCTTCTCGAACGATGATCTATGCCTGTTTGGCTGAGCATCTCTCGCTGAGAAAGGTTTGCAGTACACTTGGATTCATGGTTGCGTTGGCGGTGGTACTTCTCGCCTCGAGTTCGCAAGTCGACCTTTCGGGAGGCTTTGATCTGGAGCGGAATCCGGCAAAAATTGAGACTGCTCGATCTCATGCAACGGTGTTGATTTTCATCTCGTCGGTGTGTCCAATTGCCAATCGATACGCGCCAGAAATTAACCGAATTCATCAGGATTACCGGTCAAAAGGTGTTCAGTTCTATCGGGTGTATCCGGATTCGCTGGAAAGTATTGCGGACTACACAAAGCACGCCAAAGAGTTTGATTTCAAAATGCCCGCCCTGGTTGATCCGAACCGTAAGCTGGCGAAGGCCACGGGGGTAAGAGTGACTCCGGAAGTGGCGGTTCTCTCTCCGCGAAACGAGTTGCTCTACCGAGGGCGAATCGATGACGCCAATATCGAGCACGGCAAGATCCGGGAAAACTATCGGCGGGATCTGCGAGTGGCACTGGATGAAATCCTCGCGGGACAACCGGTTTCAATCTCTGAAACCGCGGCGGTCGGTTGCTATATCCCCGACTCTGATTGAGCATCCGGTCTCGACGCGGTGAATTTCTGCATGAGAGCAAGCGTTTCTTTGCCCACATGGTGTTCCATTCCCTCCGCTTCGAGTTCGGCGGCCGCGTCTGAAAGTCCAAGGGCGACTAGGAAATCTTTGACAATACGGTGTCGGGTCCGGCAGGCGAGAGCGAGCTCCCTTCCGGCAGGCGTCAGCCGGACCGGCCGGTAAGGTTCGAGCTCGACGAGGCCTTCTTTTTCCAATCGCCGCATGGCTTTGACCACGGTCGGATGGGCGACCCCGATCCGCTGAGCCACCTCGGTCATCCGGGCCTCACCGAACTCTTCTTGGAGATCGAGCACCACTTCCACATAGTCTTCGGCAAGTTCGGTTCGATGAACTTCCCGTGCTTTTTGGAACCGCGCAGCGTGGGGATGAGCGGGACTCATTCCTAAAAGTGTAGCACAGGCTTGATTTTTTCTCACTCGACGATTCAGACTATGGATGCAAGAAGTGTAGCAAGGGCTACAAAAATCCAATGGCCGCATCTCCTGAGCCCCCTCGAATCAAAAACGATACGAATCGTTCGCTCCCCGAAGTTCATCGTAGCATTGCCCTTCCGGCCGGAAAGCCTGCTTGGCGTCGTTGGTTGGCGGTCGCCGGACCGGGATTCTTAGTCAGCGTTGGATACATGGATCCGGGGAACTGGGGGACCGACCTTGCCGGTGGTTCGCAGTTTGGTTACGCCCTTTTGTGGGTGATTTTCCTTTCGAATTTGCTGGCTCAGTTCCTGCAGGTGTTGTGCGCCCGCATGGGATTGGTCACCGGGAAAGATTTGGCGATGGCGTGCCGCGACTATTACAAACGACCGGCGGCGATTGCGATGTGGATTTTGTGCGAAATCGCAATCATTGCATGCGATTTGGCGGAAGTGGTTGGATCGGCGGTCGCGCTGAATCTGCTGTTTGGAATGCCACTCGAACTCGGTGTTGTTGTCACTGGGCTTGATGTTTTGCTCCTGCTGGGCTTTATGAAGTTTGGGTTCCGCAAGATCGAGGCGATTATTTTGACGTTGGTGATGACCGTGTTCGGGTGTTTTTTCTACGAGCTCTATCTGGCCCAGCCAGATTGGGGGGCGGTGGCAAGGGGAACATTTATTCCCACCATGCCGAACATGGAAGCACTCATTATTTCGGTTGGAATTTTGGGGGCTACGGTGATGCCGCACAATCTCTATTTGCACTCGAGTATCGTGCAAACCCGAGCGCATCCCGAAGATGATGATTCCATGAAGGAGGCGATCAAGTTCAACACGATCGATACAATCTTGGCGTTGAGCCTTGCCTTTTTCGTGAACGCGGCGATCTTGGTTCTTGCGGCATCCACTTTCCACGGGACGTTGGTGGAAGATCTCCAAGAAGGGCACCGGATGCTTTCCACTACGCTCGGGGCGACGTCTGGTCTTGCGTTTGCCGTCGCACTCCTGGCCTCCGGTCAATCGTCTACAGTGACGGGAACCCTGGCCGGGCAGATCGTGATGGAAGGCTTTATGCGCTGGCGGATCAAGCCTTGGCTTCGTCGATTAATCACCCGGAGTCTGGCGATTATTCCGGCCATTATTTTGATTCAAATGACCGGCGGGCACGATACGGTTATGCTGCTGGTGATGTCGCAGGTTGTGCTTTCGATGCAGTTGCCGTTTGCGATTTTCCCCCTTATAACGGTGACGAGCGATCCTCGGCGGATGGGTAAATTCGTGAACAAGCCGCTCGTTAAGATGACCGGCTTTTTGATTGGCACCGTGATTTCTGTCCTCAACATCTATCTGCTCTACGATGCGCTTGGCCCGGCCTGGGTGGCCCTTATGCTCGCCGTGGCAGCAGGATTTGCGGCTTACGTTAAATGGGGCTACAAGGGTAAGCCTGAAGAACCCGCCGAGGCCGCTGCATGAGCCGAACCGAATTTACGCTAAGAACCGAATTTATCACTCTTGGTCAACTTGCTAAAGCCGCGGGCATTGTGCAAGATGGCGCGGAAGCAAAGCAGTTCCTTGCTGAGAATCCGGTCTATGTGAATGGCGAAGCCGAAAATCGCCGGGGACGAAAACTGTTCCCCGGCGATACCGTTGAGTTCGATCCCAACCAAACGGTGGTGGTGGTCTGACTACTGATTCAGCATAAAAATGCTGGCGTTCAGATACGTGGCGAACGCTACCCATAGACAAAGCGGAACGCACAGCCATCCAGCCAGTCGAGAATACTTGGCAAAAATTGCGGCCATGGCGATCACTATCGCGAGATAGCTGACGATTACGAGAAGGCCGCCCAGGGGTGAACGTTGCCCAAAAAAGACAAGGGTCCAAGCGAGATTCACCAGCAGATTCACGCTGAAGATTGCTTGGAAATCGAAGTCGTGGCGATCCGCATGATGGCGGACGACCCCGTAGCTGATGACCATGAGTGCATAGAGCGTGGTCCACGCGATCCCGAACAGAAACGAGGGTGGCATCAACGATGGCTTTGCAAGCGCGTTGTACCAATTGCTATCGGTCGCTTGCTGGGTAACGTAGGAGCCGATCACTGCCACCGCGACGGTTGCAAGTCCTGCGAAGACAATCTCCCCCCAACCGCCACGCCGTAAAGCATGAGCAGACTTAAAGTATTGGACCGGACTGACCATGTGGCAACTTTAATGCAATCAGGGCGGTAGCCGGAATAATCTCGGGGCCTGTATCGGTTAAGGATTCATAAAAATAAATTGCATATCAAATTCTACGTGCGCATCCGAATAAATTTACACAAATTTTCCGGCCGAGCCGTTAAATTAGGTTCCATGACAATGATCGCCTCAATGCTCGCCTATTCTATGGTCACCGGACAAGTGGAGCCGGCCAAGCGCCAATCTATGGTTGTCACGGTGAACGGTGAAGATGTCCATTTTGCCACCGCCCAACCGTTTATCAAAGGGGGGCATACCCTGGTGCCGGTTCGCGGTGTGTTCGAAAAGATCGGGGCGCGGGTCGACTGGGATGTCGATAAGAAGATTGTGAGTGCCTACAAGCCAGGAATCGAGGTCGTAATGCAGATCGGTTCCAATAAGGCACTGGTGAACAATCAAGAAAAATGGATTCCCATGCCCGCACAGATCGTAAGCGGATCGACAATGGTTCCGCTCCGCTTCCTTTCGGAATCGCTGGGTGCGACCGTAAGCTACGACCGCGATGCGAACATGGTTAACATCTACGTTCCCCAACACGAGGATGATCTCAAACCGGGCGGAGCTCCTCCTCCGCCGCCGGGAGTCGGTGGTGCCGGGGGCGGTCAGTAAAATCCCCGAAACGTTTCAGTAAAAAAAGTGGCACCCCCACCCTTTTGGAGGTGCCCATACCCTCTTTTCAGCTTCTTTCCCTGGATGCTGAATCGAAGTCAAAACGTTTTTTGCGAACGTCGTTGCGTTCCGTTCTGCTTCGTTCAACAATAATGGTCGGGAGCCACGAAGCGCTTCTTTAGTAAGATTTACCGGGCTATCCGGTGGATTGCATTCCCGCGGCCAAACCGGCCAAAGTCTGCAAAATCGCGGCGTCGACTTGCTGCCCATGACGTGATTGCCCGATCAGGGCAACCTGTAGCATGTTGAGCGGGAGCGTAATCGGGTTCCGAAATTCGACCGTTTGGCGTACCACTCGCGAGCCATCCATCAGAGGTCGACCGAGCATCTTCTGTAACCATTCTGCGGCAAGAGCAAATTCGGATTCGATTCGGCCATGAAACGATTTCGCAAGTGTGGATTCAACATGACGCAGATAGAGCTTTGCGGTTGCGAGGTCCGTACGAATGAGCTCGAGCTCGGCGTTCTCCATAACGGTGGCAAAAAATGGCCACTCCGCGGCCATCCTTTGGAGTGCCCCCAGGTTTGATTCGCCGACCGCGGCCAGCCCCGATCCAAGTCCGTACCAGCCGGGCACCACGTATCGGGTTTGAACCCACGCGAAGTTCCATGGGATTGCGCGCAGACCATCGAGCGAGTCGAGCTTTTTCCCCGGCCGCATCACCGGTCGACTTGCGATGCTGAGCTGAGAAACATAGTCGATCGGAGTCGCTTGGCGAAAGAACTCAAGAAATTGCGGGTCATCGTAAATAAGGGCGCGATAGGTTTGGCGCGAGGCATCAGCGATTCTTTCCGCAAGCTGGAGAAACTCTTGATTCACGGCAGGCTGCTCGTTCCCGCGGGCGGCGGCCAGAATCGCGGCGCTCACGATCTGCTCAAGGTGCCGATGCGCAATCGGGCGCAATGAGTATCGAAACGAAATGACTTCTCCCTGCTCGGTAAACCTCATGTCTCCCGAAAACGCACCCGGAGGTTGAGACTGAATCGCCCGATTCGCACGCCCACCGCCGCGACCAACCGTTCCGCCGCGTCCGTGGAAGAACCGGATTTTGTAGCCGTGCCTTTGAACGATGTCGGCAAGTGAGCTCTGCGCCTGATACAATGCCAAGTTCGCGGCAAAATAGCCCCCATCTTTGCTTGAGTCGCTGTAACCAAGCATGACCTCCTGTGTATCGCTTCGAGAGTTGAGAATCGACCGATAGACCGGATGGTTCAATAAGGATTCAAAAAGTTCAACTCCAAAATTGAGGTCGTCAATGGTTTCTAGGAGGGGGACGAAATCCACCGTGGATTCGATTTGACTGTTTTGATATCGAAGTAGACCCGCATCTTTGGCGAGGATCGCTGGTTCCAGCAGATCGCTCACCCCGTGGGTCATCGAGACAATTGCGGCCCGGATCGAATCGGGCCCGAATTCGTGTTGAGCCTCTCGAATCGTGCGGAACACGGCCCGGGCTTGCTCGGTCTTTTCCGAGCCCCGCCACTCCGGCCCCACGAGCGGTCGAGGATTGGCGAGTTCGGCCCAGAGCAGTTCGGCTTTGCGTTGTTCATCGGCCTGGCTGTACTCCTCGGGAGTCGAGATTGCGCCGGCAGCGGTCAAAAGCTCGGCCACCGCATCAACATGCTCGTCCGAGTGCTGGCGAATATCCAGAGGGATGATCCCTTGAGGATAAGCTCCTACTAAACGGTTAAGGCGAGCAAACGTGCCCGACTGGGCGACAATCTCTGATCCAGACTGAATGAGCGCGGTCCGAAGTGCGGCGATGTCTCGGGCGAGCGATTCCCGGGCATAGCGCGAATCTGCTTTCAACTGCTTTGCAATCTGCGAAAACGCCCAGGCAAACGGCATCGGTTCGGCGGAACCGTCCGGAATTCCTTGGGAAGTCCACCGTTGGAACAGGGCATCCAGCTCACCGCGGTCTTCGATTGAATCTGCCGCCTGGGTTGTCTCTGCGGCGAGTTTATGACACAGCTCAACGGCGTGATTGACAAAAACCTCTCGGTGTCGTCGCAGCGTTTGGGCCGTGACTTCGGGCGTAACATTGGGGTTCCCATCACGATCTCCGCCGACCCACGAACGGTACTGCAACGCCTGCTCGAACTTCGGCATGGCCTCATCGGGGAAAAGATCGCGCCAGGCTTCGGTGAGATCGCGTTGAATCCAACCCGAAACGCGGAAAATCGACTGCTCGAAGTAGTACAAAGCATTTTCCACCTCGTCGCGCACGCTCATCCCGCCGGGCTCCATTTCGGCGGTCTGCCACAGTAGGCTCATCTGACGATGCAAATCGCGGTTTGGCATCGATTCGGAATTAAGTGGCCGCGATAAGTCGATCTCCTGTCCTGGCCGCGATGTTTCCACCAGTAAGCGCGCAATCGCTTCGAGCTTATCGAGCACCGCGCGGCGTCGTGCTTCGGTGGGATGCGCGGTGAGAGTGGGGGCGATCCTCATGTTTTCGAGGAGAGCGCGCAGATCTTGCGGGGTGTGGCCAGAATCGCGCAGGGAGCTCAGAGTTCGCTGGATGCTTTCGGGGCGGTGCGCCCGTGCGCGGTTGACCCGGATAATCTCCTTTTGTTCGGCGATATTGATGAGCTGGAAAAGGACGGTATAGGCTCGGGCAACTTTCCGGGCGGAGGCAGGATCGGCGAGTGCCGCGATTTCATCCATCGGGTCTGCTTCCGGATTTGACTGCCCTAGTTCAAAAAGTGCGCGGCACGCCTGCCCGATCTGCTTGCCTTCGTGCTGTTCGACAACCTCACCCAGTAGACGGTCGATAAGTTGAAGATCGCGGCTAAGGAATTCGGAAAGTCCGTACCGCGCAGGATCAAGGCCAAGAAGCGCGTCTGGCATGAGAGGCAGGGTACCGCCATCCGTCCCGGTCGGCTCTGAAGGGGCGGTGGGAATTTGGGCTCTCACCATTCATTCCGCGTAGAATAGGTAAGAGTATCGATGGGCAGAACCCTGTTTGAAAAAGTTTGGGATTTCCACAAAGTTCGCGATCTAGATGGCGGCGGAACCCTCCTCTATATCGACCGGCACTTGGTGCACGAAGTCACCTCTCCGCAAGCGTTCGACGCGTTGCGCCAAGCGGGCCGAAAGGTTCGGCGACCTGATCTCACCTTTGCCACCGTCGACCACAACGTTCCCACCGATGGCCGTGCGATTGACGAGCGGACCCTGAGCGGAAAACAGCTCGCTGCTCTTAACCGCAACGCGGCGGAATTCGGCATTCCCCTGTTTGGATACCACGATCCTCGACAGGGAATTGTCCATATTATTGGCCCAGAACTTGGTCTTACCCTCCCGGGCCTGACCATGGTGTGCGGTGATAGCCACACCTCGACGCATGGAGCTTTTGGAGCACTTGCTTTCGGGATCGGGACGAGCGAGGTCGAACACGTATTGGCCACTCAAACTCTTCGGGTTTCTCGCAAGCCCAAAACCTTGCGGATCACGGCTGATGGCGTTCTGGCCGAAGGGGTTACGGCCAAAGATATTATCCTGGCGATTATTCGTAAGCTTGGTGCGGGTGGAGCTACCGGCTATGTGGCCGAATATGCAGGTTCTGCGATCCGTTCTTTGACCATGAGCGGTCGGATGACTATCTGTAACATGAGTATCGAAATGGGTGCCCGGGCCGGAATGGTCGCTCCCGATGACACCACGTTTGCTTACATCGATCAGGACCGGCCGTATGCACCCAAGGGCCAAGAGTTTGACCGGATGGTCGAATACGCACGGACCCTGCCCACCGATTCAGAAGCCGTTTTCGACCGCGACGAATCACTGGATGTAGACCACCTCAAGCCGCAAGTCAGCTGGGGAACCACTCCCGCGATGACCGTGGATGTGGATCAAGCCATTCCCGAACCGCAAGATGCCGCCGAGGAACGTGCCCAAATGTATATGGGCGTCAAACCCGGTGTGGCGATGCAAGAGCTGCCGATCAATACCGTGTTTATCGGAAGTTGCACCAACGCCCGGATCGAAGATCTGCGTCTTGCGGCGTCTTTAGTCCAAGGCCGCAAAGTGGCTAGCGGAGTTCGCGCCATGGTCGTGCCGGGTTCAGAATCGGTACGAAACCTTGCGATCCAAGAGGGGCTGGATGAAGTCTTCAAGAGTGCCGGATTCGAATGGCACCATGCCGGATGCAGCATGTGTTTGGGTATGAATGGCGACATTCTTCGTCCGCAGGAACGATCCGCGAGCACCAGTAACCGTCCGTACGAAGGTCGCCAAGGTCCAGGGTCGCGGACCCACCTCGTGAGTCCACTGACCGCCGCGGCCACCGCGCTAACCGGGCACATCACGGACCCCCGAACGGTGGCGTAGAATCCGACCATGCCCACGATTTTCACGCAAATCATCAATCGGGAAATTCCCGCCGATATCGTTTACGAAGATGAAGAAATCGTCGCGTTTCGGGATATTGCACCGGAAGCACCGGTCCATGTGCTGATTGTGCCCCGCCAAGAGATTGCCGGACTCGCGCATCTGCCGGAATCGGGCGCGCATCAGCGGATATTAAATGTAGCCAAACATGTAGCAGAACAGCTTGGGCTGGAAAACGGTTATCGGCTCGTCATCAATCAGGGCGATGACGCCGGGCAAACCGTTCCGCATCTGCACGCTCATTTGCTAGGCGGAGCCAAGCTCGGTAAATTCGGCGCGGAATAACTACTCCAGCAAAGTTCCGTTTGCCTGGAGGCTGAACCGATAGCCGAAAAGTGCGGCTGCGCGTCGGCACATTACCATGCGGTTGAGGAAGATTTCGAAGTACTCCATTACCGTGGCAAAGCTGCTATCAAGCTGAAGAATGAGCTTGATGGTTTTGGTTTCGCGCTCCATTTCCACGCGCGATTTTTCCACGGCATAGTTCACGCGGTCGTGGATATCGAATGTTTCCATCATTGGATTTTGCACCCGGGATCGATGAACATCGCTCTTGTCGGCCACGATGAGGGCGGCTGACATCACGCTAACGGGGGTGCCGAGTAACTCTTCATGGTTGCCGATTGCACCCAGAATCGGGCAGATTTCATCGGTAGGCATGCCCATTTCGTCGAGCAACCGATATGCGATTCCAGCCCCGCTGATGGGGTGGTCGACCCGGTTGATGACGTTTCCGATATCGTGCAAATAGGCCGCGATCTGGGCGAGTTCGACTTCACGCTCGGGCATGCCGAGCCGTTCCATAATGTGCTTGGTTATTCCGGCCACGATTCCCACATGACGATGCCCGTGCTCGGTGAACCCCATTCCGTTAAGCAGTTCGTTGGCGCCGGTGATAAGCGAATTTACTTTAGGGTTCGCTTTGACATCTTTGAGCGTGATCGGTTTGCTTGCGGGAACGGAGTGAATCATGGTTGGACGTAAACGTTCGAAGGGTACTTCTTATGCCGATTGAGCCAATAGTGTATTCCGTAAAGACCATCGTAACCTTGCACGCGCGGAATACGCAGACGATTTAATCGAGCAGAGTTCGGCGATGGGGCGGGCGACGATCCGGCCAAGCAAATGTTCCAATATCGGTAGGTTTTTCCGGAAAATGTAAACTGTTCGGTGAGCGCACGATTTTGGGGGAGGATTCCGAACGGCAGAGCTAGACTGGTCGGCTCAAAACCTAAACTTTGGACGAACTGATACGATTCACCAAGCTCTTTGCGGACCTGCGCATCGGTAAGTTTGGCGAGGTTTTCGTGATGCATGGTGTGACTTCCGACTTCGCAACCCCACTCTTTGAGCAGCTCCAACTTGCGCTCGGCCGATTTTGGCTGACCGAACGGTCCGTTGGGGAGCACGAAGAATGTCGCTTTGACGGGGAAATCTGGATGCTTTTTGGCAAAAGAACGCCAGATTCCGACCATCGAATTAGGATCAATCTGCCCGTCGGGCAGCAGTCGAAATTGGCTGGGATGGCTGTCGTCGAACGTGATGACCACGGGCGATGCTCCTCGGGGCAGAGGCATTCGATTTTCGGAGTATTCGGCAAGCGTCACGGGTCGGTAGCCCAGTCGGTGGAGTCGTTCAAGATCGGCGCGGAACTTCTTGTGGGATCGGACCATGTACTTTTCGTCCGGGCCGGTGCGATGGTACATCAGTACAAGCACCGATCCGTATATGTTTCCGGGCCGACGAGTTGTACGTGAGAAGGCCGGCGCGGGCGGAAGAACGCGGGGGGCCGGGGCAGGGCCAACCGTAGCCACCGCCAAAACCAATGCAAGCGGACTGAACATGTGCGACTCAATCGCCAAATTGGAAGACCGGTCCAATGGTCGCCAAGATGGCTAAATCACGAATCGCCAATCAATGAAGTCTCGGCAACGAAATCAAAACTTCAGTAACGGCGAAGTCGCATAGTACCCTTTGGACCCGATCTTGGACTATTCGATAAGACCCGGAACGAATTCGGCCTTTACGAGACCGCCGTGCGGGCAGTTGGCACAATTTTCAGACGCATAGCGTGTAACATGGGCCAGCCATGATTCCCCTCCGCGATAATCTTTTGCGGAAACAGACACCGGTGCTGGTTTACACCCTGGTGGTGCTGAACGTGGCGATTTACCTTTGGGACCGAAACTTTGGATTTTTCGGTCCAAATATGGCGTTTGCCGATCTCGCTATGCGGCCGCGCCAGGTCTTGCTTGTTTTTACGGGCCAGGGCGATCCGTTAGAAGCGGCGAAGATTTTTACGAGCATGTTTCTGCACGGAAACTTAGCGCATTTGTTTGGAAACGTAGTGTTTCTCGCCGTATTCGGACCCGCGGTTGAAGAAGCATTGCGCGGCCCTCGATTTGCGCTGTACTATCTGTTTTGGGGGTTGTGTGCTTCGGCCGCGCATATTTTTGTGAATCCCAATTCTGAGAGCCCCACCGTTGGCGCTTCGGGCGCGATCGGGGGGGTGCTGGGCGCATACTTCTTGCTGTTCCCCGGGTCGCAAGTGCGGGTGATGATTCCGCCGTTTTTCTTTTGGCCATTTGTGGTCACAAGCTGGGTGCTACTTCTGCTTTGGTTTGGGTTCCAGGTGTTTTTCCCACAACAAGGAGTGGCGAATTGGGCGCATGTCGGGGGTTTTTTAGCGGGAATGATTACGGTGATGATTTTGGGAGGTCGCCGTTCGATTCTGGCCGAGCGACGGTTTGAGGAAGATAGTGAGTTCGAAGATTAATCCGCCCTGGCTGGTGGGAGCATCGCTTGTGGCGGCGGCGATCCTGTCGATTATCAACGTCGCTTCGCGCTACCAAGCGGAGCAATCGAACCGAGCGGTTACGATTATTGTCGAAGCGGAAGCGGCTGCCGATCTCGCGGGGGCCGAGGGGCTCTCAGTGGGGGAGGGGTATCGCAAGCTGGCGGAGGCCGGAGTCGGAATGGTCTCGTGCAACGAGCGCACCGCGGGCGAGCTGCTTTCCAACGGATTAATTGAGCTTGATCCGATGCCAGGCGGGCGTTACCGTCTTAGCGGGCTAGATTCCGATCTTGGGGCCATCGAAGCTAGCTATCGGGCGCGATTTGGCCAATCGATCCGCGAAGGGGAAGAGTTCGTCATCCGCGATCCCCAACGGCTACGCTCGATCCAACTCGGGCTCAACGAATTCGAAGTCCGCGCCGCTCGCGAAGCAGGGCTAGTGACTTTAGCGCGAATTGGGAATCCCAGTGGCACTACTCCTGAGTACCTCGATTTCGCCATCTCCCGGATTTCCCGACAAGGGGCCGTGGCCTATCTTCCGCTTGGCGACGAAGTTATGGGTAACGATGAGCTAATCGGACTCACCGCCGATAAGCTGGAGCGCGAGGGAATTATCTATGTTTCGGCAGAATTTGCGAAGATATCTGGTGACGCAAAGCTGGCCGGAAAGGCTAAGCATAACGTGATTCGGTTGCACGCCGCGCAAGCGGCAGAACTTGTGCGAATGTCGCCGACGGCCATTGTCGAACGATATGTTAAGGCGGCTCGGGAGCGCAATATCCGATATCTGCTCGTCCGCCCGTCGTCCACCGCTTCAGATAAGCCCCTCACCAAGTATGCGGATTTGATTGACAAAATTCGGGATGAGCTGGATAAGAAAGGCATGGCGGCCAAGCCTGCGCGTCCCTTCGAAGACCCAACTTCGAACCCGATTCTCAAAGCGGCACTCGGTATAAGTTTGGTTCCAGCCATGTTGTACGGATTGCTGGCATTGCTGGGGGCTCGGTTTACGCCTCAGTTGCGGATGATCGCGGGTGGCGTGCTTGGGTTACTCGGAGCGGCGGCCTATCTTCCGGCGGCGAGAGAGCCGCTCTCGCTGCTCGCGGCAATTTTGATTCCGATTGCTGGATTTGCTTGGTTCGGTGATCGTTCAAACCGAGCTCCAATTCTCTCTTATCTCGGAATCTCCGCGTTTTCACTGGTGGCGGGATTGCAGGTGGCCGGGCTGCTTACAGGGATCGGGTACATGCTGCATTTAGACCAGTTTACAGGCGTTAAGTTGGTCGTATTCTTTCCGATTTTTGGTGCGGCCTATGTGGTGATTTCGCGGATCGTATCCGTACATGATCTTCTGGCGCGTCCGATCATGTGGCGCGGTTTGATTACCGCACTGGTTGTGTTGTTCGCGCTGGCCTTTATGGCCAGCCGGACCGGAAACGATAATCCGGCGGGGGTGAGCGGATTGGAGCTCAAGCTACGAAACCTGCTGGATCGATTTCTCATCGTCCGGCCCCGGACCAAGGAGTTTATGATCGGACACCCGGCCCTGATTTTCGGGTTGTTGTGGTGGAAACGTGCTCAGGTCGGATCGACGGCACAGTTAATTGCGGCGGCGCTGATTTCGGCAGGAGCGATCGGTCAGACGAGTGTGGTGAACACCTTTTGTCACCTCCACACTCCGATCGATCTGACGGTGATCCGAGTGGTAACCGGACACGTACTGGGGTGTATAATCGGGCTCTTGGGTTGGGCGGTTTTATCACGTATTCTTCCGCTTAATTCCGCCGGGGAAGACAACTAAACATGCCGAAACTTTTGCTTGCCGGCTATTTTGGTGCCGGCAACTTGGGGGATGATGCCGTTCTGAAGGGCTTTGTCTCTGGACTCGAAGGTCTGAATTACCAGTACCGGGCGATCTCTTCCTCACCCGAGCGGCTCATGCGTCAACTCGGCATCCAAAGCGTGCCCAAGTCGGATTTTGGCGCGCTCAAGAATGCAATTGCCGAATGCGATGCGCTTGTTTTTCCCGGAGGTAGCATTTTTCAGGATGTTACGAGCGTTCGCAGCGTGATCTACTATTCAAAGTTGGTTCAGCAAGCCAAAAAGTCGGGCAAAAAGGTAATCATGGTCGGCCAAGGCATCGGCCCGCTCACGACCTGGACTGGTAAACGGATGGCCCGATCCGCCTTTAATGCCGTCGATATGCTGGCGGTGCGCGATCCGATGAGTGTGAGCACGCTCCGCTCGCTTGGCGTGAAGACTAATCCACGCACCACGGCAGATTCGGCGTTCCTGCTTCCGCCTCCTCCGGCTCAGGGGGAAGATTCTTCTTCGTTTGGGGTGGCGGGCATGAAAACGATCGGAATTTCCGCTCGTCCGTTCGGCAAAGATAAATCCCGCGGTGTGGTCGACACCTTCAGTGATTTTGTCCGGATGCTCAGTTCCAACGGTTACGTACCCGTAATGATGGCACTCGATGATACGGAAGATCGGGCGATTATCGAAGCCATTGCTAAAAAGCATGGCGGGAAAGTTCCTGACCTTAAGGGGATCACCACTCCGACCCAGCTTCAGCAGCGCATCGCGCGAATGGAAGCGGTGGTGGCGATGCGTCTGCATGCGGGAATCCTTGCCTCGACCGTGGGTATCCCGTCCCTGATGGTGAGCTACGATCCAAAAGTAACGGCTTTCGCGAACGTGATGGGCCTCCCTACCCCTCCTAATATTCAGGGAGCGACCGCCGACCGTCTATTCGCTCAGTTTCAATCCTTTATTAAAGATAGAGATAAGATTGCCGCTCAAATTTTACGCAAACGCGATGAACAAGTTGAAGCCGCCCAAGGGAATATTCAGGCCCTGCGTGACTGCATGGGCGTTTAAGACGGCGGCGGTTGCCTCGACTTGCCTGTTGGTGGCGATCGTTCCGGCGCAATCCAGCGTGATTGAATGGACCAAAGATAAGGTCGTCAGCCGAATCAAGGCCTTTGGTGAGCGTCGGATTGCCTATCACATTCGCGATGTGGATGGCGACCGCGAAGCCTACAACGTCACCAACGATGGCGGCTTTGGCGATCGGCGGATCACCGATCTTGGGTACCTGCGGTTCGAAGGCCGCAATGTCTTTGACCTGCTCAATTTTGATGCAAATATTCAGGATTCGCGCTTTTCCGATCCGCAAGCGCAGCGATACCGGTTGTGGATTGACCGGAACGGTTTCACCGCCGAGTACGGCGATATCCGCGGAGTTTTGCCCAGTAGCAACCGATTCGTTCAGGTCACCAATAACGTAAGCGGCCTTAGCATGGGATATCGCAAAGGCCCCCTCCGCGTAGGTTTGCTGCGCACCGAAGCCCGAGGGGAGGCCCGCACCGTTTCGATTCCCGGCAACAACTCCGCGGGACCCTACTATCTGCAAAGCAATCAGATTATTCGAGGGTCGGAAAATATCGAGGTCGATGGAGTCCTGCAGGTGTTCGGGCAGGATTACACGATGGATTACGATCTTGGGGCGGTGACATTCTTGAACCGGACCACCTTGGAAAGCAAGATCATTCCGCCCACCAGCACGATTGTGGCCACTTACGAATCGTTCAACTTTGCCGGTTCGGCGGGGCGGATCGAAGGGGCATCCCTTCAGTACAACATGGGCTCGGCGGGAACCATCGGCATTGTGGGAGCCAGGCAGGTGACCGGAGCGGGAAGCCAACTTTCCACAAGGCTCGAGAAGTTCCAAGGATTTGGACCCGCGAGTACGCCTTACTTTTTGCAGTTTCAACCCATGCCGGGCCAACCGATCGTTGTGCGCGTTGATGGCGTGTTGCAAACCGAAGGAGTGGACTATTACTTTGATCCGGGGAATCCGAGCATTTTCTATTTCAATCGGTTTATGCCCGCTACATCGACCATCGACGTTTTATACACGCCTCGACCCTCGCAGAATGTCCCCGGAGATCGGGAGGTTGTGGGAATCGACTATGTGCTTCCGATTGGAAAAAACGGGGATATCCGGCTCAGCCAAGCCACCGGTCGATCGCGAAATACACCCTCGGCGAGCTCAGGCACTGCGCGAGGGGCAAACATTCGGTACGGAATTGGCCCGTGGGATCTCCAGGCCGGTTTTCGGGACATCCCACAAGGTTTTGTCAGCATTCAGTCCGCTGGATTCAATCGCAACGAACGAGCGAACGATTTCACCATCGGGCTCAAGGCGGGACGCGATGGCAAAATCACGGCGGGGAATTTCAACTCCAGCATCCTGAGTTTTTCAAACACGGGCACGGGCACCACGGTGAATCGTACGCGGTTCACGCGATCTTTCTTTACCTATGCGCTCACCCGTGATCCCAAGTTGTCGTTCCCGATCCAGTTTGGATTGACGCGCACCCATACTTCGAATGCAGCCGGAGATACCCGGGTCGATGTGGCATCGCTCAGCACAAACCGGATGTTTGGCCGCTTGAATACGGGTCTAAGTTTAGAGCACCAAAGCGTGAGCGGGAATCAGCGGGCGAACGTACTGAGCACGAGGCTCAACACAAGCTACGATCCCAGCCGGGCATGGCAGTTCACCCTGGGCGCGGGGCTTAACCAGATTAAAACCCCCACTCAAAGCGGGACGGGGCACGACGTTCAACTTTCGACACGCTACACCCCGACGGACAACTTCTTTTTGCGACTCAGCCATTCGGAAAGCGATAGTGGCAACGTCAACTACGTGCCGGGGATTAATTCGGGTTACGGGACGGGCTTTGACGGCAACGGCTTCACCGCTGGATCGAGTTCGCACTTCACCGCGGGAGCGACTAACGGTCGTCAAACCAGCCTCTTTGTCCGATACGAACCCACCCCTCGGATTGGATTGCGCGCCAATGCCGGGCTTTATCAGTCGCGCGGCGGTGTGAGCTCTAATGCCACGACCCGAAGTCTGAGCCTCGGCCTGGATTACGACCTCGGGTCGGGCCATTATTTGGGCGGCGATCTGGATTTTAGCAATACGAGCTTTGCGAATCTGCCGGTGCGGTCGAACGTGACTTCGTTACACGGATTTCTCAACGGTCAATTCGGCAAGTTTGGATATCGGGCAGGAGGATCATTCCTGCTTTCCAGCGGAAGCCAGTATGCGCAAGACAATCTCGCCTTTAATCTTTCGCTCGACTACCGTCTGGATTCGAGACAGAACCTCATGTTCAATGCCAACTACGGCAACATCACGGGCTATCTTCCCCAAGACCACATGGATCTTTCGTTGGTTTATCAGTACCAGATTTGGCAGAACCTTGCGCTCAACATTCGGTACAACTTGAGCGACATTACCAACCGTGACCCGTTCCAGCAATCGGGGGCGTACCGCGCGCGGACGCTCGACTTTGAGCTGGCGTTCAACTTTGGACGGTAACAACGGGCGGCGAGAGGCGTTAAGAAATCAGATGAGATCGTTGCACCGTGTTTTCTGTTGGGGGATCGCGGCCTTGGGGATGGCCGCTCTTGTTGGATGTGGCGGCGATGTTCGACCGCGCACCTCGACGATTACGGGCAGTGTTGTCGATATCGACTTCAACCCGATGCGCGGCGCATCGGTCCGTAGTGAAGGCGAAAACACCACCACGACGACAACCGGAAGTTACGCTTTGCAAAACATTCCGAACGGGGATGTCGAAGTCACGGCGGAAGCATTTGTCAATGGAGTCCGCTACTTTGGACGGACAACCATTTTTAACCTGGAGAACACGCAGCAAAACAATGTAAACATCGTGGTCGCCCCAAATTCCCAGCGGGGAACCGTGACCGGAATTGTGCGCGATCGCGAGGGCTTTACCCTGATGAACGCGAGTGTCTTTGCTTATTCGGGGGCCGGATCGAGCCAGCGCGCGGTCACCGACGAAGAGGGTCGATATACATTGCGTGATGTTCCGGCGAATGTTCAGTTTCGACTGAGCGCAAGCGGCCGCGGATACCGCAGCGACCAGGAAGATATCGTCATTAGCGGCAATCAGACCCGGGTGGTTGACTTTGTTCTTTCGAACCCCGGACTCCCCGCGCTTAGTCCGCCATCGAATATCGGGGCTGTCACCTGGGTTACCCCGCCCCCGACTCGATCGAACGATGCGGCCGCGTATGAATTTATCAAGAAGCTGTACGATAAACGGCACAAAACCACCCAGGTGGTGGGCCGTTCGCTGCGCACCGATATGTCGGTGGAAACGGAACTCTTCTGGGATCTGATGCAATTTCCCGACCTGCTCGGCTTTAACATCTATCGGGGGGGCGGAGCCAGTGGTTCGGTTTCGGCGATTGACCTCTCGTTCGATCCGCTCGCAAATTACTACCTGGATGTGGGCATCAACCCGCTTTCAACTTACAGCTATGCCATCAGCACGGTGTCTACGCTGTATCCCGAATACGGCAACACCGAGAGTCAGCTGAGCAACCGGATCGTGGTTGATACGCTCAACCGACTTGACCTCAACGGCGTTACCGCCGGACCCACGATTCGCTGGCGGTCTGGTTCGGGCGCCGAAGAGTTCATTGTCTATGTGTTCGATACTTACCCCAGCGGTCATGCGGGAGCATCAAGCGAGGCGTACGCTTCGAATGCAAACAATCCGACCACCGGACTCTCGTGGACCTACAGTGGTCCGCCTCTGCAGTCCGGTCGCACCTACTACTATGTGGTTCTGGGATTGGCCAACGGATTCGACAGTCGAACGATTAGCGAAATCGGAACGTTCGTTCCTTAAAGAGGATTTATGACTAAGTCTGCAGTGTTGAGGGCGGTTTCGGCCGCCCTCTTGTGCGCCGGAATGGTGCAGTTCGCCTCCGCCGGAGACCTTTTTGTCGAAGTCGGATCGCGGGGTGCCACCGAATATGCCGCGATCGTAGAACAGACCGTTAAGGCTCACAACACCCGGCTCGCCATCCTCACCGAACCGCGACGTCGCTTGAGCGGCGACCGAACCGTATTTACTCTTCCGACGCGGGTGATCCTCACCAAAAACGGAATTCCGCTCCCAATTAATCGAAGCAATAATGATCCGCGCGACTGGTCAGAACTCACACTGAACTTTCCGACTACCGGGAGCTTAGCTTTCCCGTCGTTTTATCGAACGCAACTACAGAACACGTTTACCTCGGCGGGTCCGGCGATGGATGCGGTGTTTGGTCTGCCGGTGTCATCCGACACGATCAACGTTTACAATTACGATGCCACCATCCCCGCTCGGCAAGCCGTTTCGGGCGGAATCTATATTCCTAATGCGCCAGGTGGTCCAGAAATCCGCTTTCCGATCTATAACAGTCCGGTCGCCGCCAGTATCAACTTTGTTCACACCTTGCTTCTCGCTTACCTGAGCGATAAGCAATACCCATTTGATGCCTATAATGAAGGGTTGGTCCGCGCCGCCACCGTGACTGTCGCGCGGGTTCCTTCTACAATTCCCAACAGCACGCCAGATGAGATTGAACAGACGCTGGAAAGTTTGTACGACGCCAGCGAAGTGTACGTATGGAGCAACTATCCGGGGTTGGGGGCACCGCGATTTATCGCCGATAACCTTTTAAACGATCCGCTTCCCGCAGGTGGAAGCACGGGCGGAATCTATCTGCTGCGCTACAAAATGGCGGGAACGGCCTGGCTTAAGGTTCTGGTCGAATATCCGGGATTCATCCGCGAATTCAATCAGCGATACACGGTAAACCCAGCGGCGTTTTCGGATGAAGCATCGCTGGTCGCTTTGGGCCAGCAGGTCATCAATTTTCTGGCCGGATCGCCGGGGGCCACGGTCGAGGGGTACAGCTTTCCCGATTGGGCAAGGCGTCAGTTCATTCTCGATACTCGGATCAACGCCGGTCTCAAGTTGGTGCCCGAAGCGTTCCCGTTTGTCGCGACCCCGGCCACAAGCGACTTCGGCGTGTTCGGAATTGTCCTCAATGCGTTTAACACCAGTGCCAACGGAGATGAAACTCTGCTTGCCGGAACGAGCTACCCCATTTACTGGCGTAACGACTTCACGCGGTTCTTTACGTCAGCGCAAGATGACGTGATTCCCATTGCGGGTGGTTACGGGGCGGTGGCACCGAATTTCCCCGCGCAAGGGGGATCGAACCCGATCTACCGCACGGCCGTTGATTTGCCATTTCAGGGCAAAAATGTTCGGCTGTACTTTCCAGCGGGGGCGTATTCAACTGGGGCAAAGCCGTTTCCAAACAACGCTTACGGAACGGTCGTGGGCTACGATATCCCTTCGGCCAACCGGACGGTGGATATCGCCTGGAGTGGCGGAAGCGCCACGGTGCCGATCATAAATGGAGCGTTCGGCACCCAGATCACCGATCCTAACTTCCGCAATCCCCAGCGGATTACGCTCACGATTCGGCAGAGCGGGGTTGGCAATATTCAGACCGTGATTTTCAACAAGGGACGGGGCGATCTCAATGTCGATCTCCGCAGTCCGGATTCCGATCTGACGATCAGTCAACCGATTTTGGATCGATTGATGACGCTCGGCGTTGCGGTTGATCCGTACCGTCCGAATCCGGCGGACCTGCTTGGACTGCCTGATGACCAGACGCTTGTCGCCCGGTGGGATTCGTTTGCCGGTCGGTACCAGTACTACCCAGATGAAGGCGAGCTCCGACAAGGATTGGGCTACTTCATCCGTCCGCCGGCACCCGGAACGCGCCACTATTCCGGACGCACAAGCGATAAGACTCCGATTGCCGTGAGTCTCAAGCCGGGTTGGAATTTGGTGACGGTGCCGGGAACCAGCGCCGCTTCAACAACCGATGTGCTCCTGACTACCTCAACCCAGGCGATTTCGACTTGGGCGGAAGGGGCCGGAACGATTGTGGGGCAAACCTTCTTCCGCTTTGTGCCCGATCCGATCAATCGTGAAAACGGCACATTTGTCGCGGCAACTAGTTTCCAACCGGGCGAGGCGTATTACGTTCGCTCGTTGCTTACGGAAGGCGCAGTCATGGTGTTCTTGAATTCGTCGCGAGGCCGACTGCCGGTCACGCGTGATACGGCTCAGCGAGTGATGAATCAGTGGCCGGGCTTGGTGTTGCCAAGCCGGGCCGCAGCTTCTCCCGGCGGATGGATGAGCACGCTAGAACTTACGAGTAGCTATAAGCAGTATTGCGCAGTAGAACTTGGACAAAATCTTTCCGCAGGGGCGGGGATCGGAACTGAGGATTCACTCCTTCCGCAAGGATTTGGCGGATTCCAGATGGCTTCCCTCAACAGAGGCGATCTTTACCGGGATGTTCGGCCCGTTCGCCCCAACGATCATTACACCATCCGTTTGGATGGGTTACACCCGGGCCGACAGTACACTCTGGTGAATCGATCAAAGACCGGATCGAAGTCGTTCACCATCATGGGACTCGGATCAACCGTCATTTTAGGGCCAGGCCAAAGCATGAAGTTCACCGCCACCGGATCGACCATGGTGGCCACGGTGGTGAATCGATGAACCGCTGGGTTGCCGCCTTTTTACTGTTGACCCTGGTGATCTTTGCTGCTTGTGGCGGCGGGGGCGGGGGCTCCTCGATTCCGAACTCGGTCAACGTAGTTGGCAATATCTACTGGGTAGAAACCGGAGCGGCACCGAATCCCCCCGCTACGGTTCGAATCGGCGATGTGGCGGTCACCACCGACGAAATCGACGGCTATTTTTCGCTTGACGTTCCGCCCGGAACGCACACGCTGACCATCACCTATGTTCCGACCAGCGGACCTCCGGTTGTCCGAACCGTTGCGCTTGGTTTGGTCACGGCCGACCTGGACCTCGGCGAGATCTATATCGGTCCGGAAGAAGTGACGCTCACCGGAACGGTTCGCGATTCGCAAACCTCCGAACCCGTGCCGGGTGCGACCGTTCGGTTTGCCGGTCGCGCAACCTTGACGGGATCGAACGGCCAGTTCACTTTGGGCAACGTGGCGTATTCGTCGAATACACAAAACGTCTTCCTTGGTCTGCAAGGGAAAGTCGATAAAGCGGGATATTTCACATCGTTCTTTTCGCCCCCCGGAACTCCGGTCGGCGGAGTGATCGACGTGGGAACAATAGCTTTAGTCCCTCAAGGTAGTACAAATCCGCCGCCGTTGCCGTTCAATGTGAACGGAACGGTTGTTCCGGCCACGGTCGCCCAGATTCAAGTGCTTAGCGGAACCACGTTGATCCGCCAAGTCACCTCCGATCCGGCGGGGCAGTTTACGTTATGGCTTCCGGCGGGGACTTATACGATCACCGCGACGGCCGGATCGCTCACCGGAACAACCTCAGTAACCGTCACAAACGTCAATAGTACGACGAGTGTTCAAGTCAACATCAATTAGACCGGCGATCAACTTGGCGATAATCGGCGCCATCGGGATCGCCGCATATGGAACCTGGCAACTGATCCAAGCAGTGGTACTCACCGATGCTTTAGCACCCTATCGGGCGCAAAATACGCCGTTTAAGCAGGGCGAAGGCATTGTGATCTCCAACTTCGGGATCCGTTCGTACAATGGACGTGATCTGGTCGTGGATGCCCGAGTCGAACGAGCGGTCGTCCGAGCCGATCGTAGTGCTATCGAACTGGCCGGAATCCATAACGGAAAATTCTTTGATGATGGCGGTCGCGTTTACAACTTCGAGGCGGCGGAAGCAATGTATGGCACCGCGACGCGATCAATTGTAGCGAACAAGGGCGTGCGCGTCCACGGCGGAACAGTTGATCTCAAAGCACCCGGATTCAACTACGAGCATCCACTCCGCCGGATCACCATGTTAGGCGATGTCACCGGCCAGCTGGAAGGCGGCGATCTTCAAGCCAAATCTGTGGTCATCGATCTTATGAATGAGGAGCTGCAGACCGGCGCGGTCACATGGATCGGCCCGATCAGTTTAACCGCACAGCAGAAAACTCCGTGGAAAATCGAAGCTGAGCGGACCCGAATCCGCAACGATATCACCACATATTATAAAGCGCGGGGCGAAGATAAAGACACGATCATCAAAGCCGATGAAATGGTGTACGACCGCAAAGCCGACGTGGTAACCGCCACCGGCAACATAGAGTATTACGGCGTGGATGCCAACCTTACTTGCAATAAGGTTGTCATCGATCGGAAGTCCGGCAAGGCAACCCTCACGGGGAACGTTTCTATGCTGGTTAAAGCAAAAGATTCTGCGCCGAAAGAAGTGGCGATTCCGCCCGTCGTTCCCATGGTTCCAGATTCGATCGCTTCAGGACGACCGACTTCGCCCCCCGCTCAAAACAACGAACAGGATCCGGTGCGGAGTGGGGACAACATTCGCGATTATCCGATTGCGATGACAGCCGAGAAAATTGAGTACTGGTATCGGCAGGGTCAGCGCCGCGCCGTGGTCACCGGTAATCCGTTTGCGCGGCAGGAACTGGCAGCCGGACGCTGGCGCGAACTCCGCGCAGACCGGGCCGATTACGATGGCGAAAAAGAATTGTTAACCCTGACCAGTGCGGGCAAGCAACGTGTTCGAATGACCAACTCACTTGGCGATGATCTTTTTGCCGCTCGTCTGGTTGTTTCCACTAAAGAAGGCGACGACAGCATGGATGCCGAAGGCGTTTCGGGAACAATCATGATTGATGACAACGATCTTCCGGATGGTGCCGGAGGGAGCGGTTCGGGGACCGGAGGTACGACCGGGACTTCAGGAACTACGGGAGGCGGAGCCTCGCTACGCGGACCTATCCGCCGCTGAACCTAGCCGAGTTGATCGGCGTGGTTAACTAGGGTTCGCCCAATACAACCATGGCTTCCAAACGGCTCGCACGGGAATATCCGCATTTGAGTGCCTACCTGGATTCTCCTACGCCTTCGGTTATCGTCGAAGGGGATTGGAAGCTGTTTCTGCTGGCCGGAACCGGTGTTTTGGGCTCCATTCTGCTCATCCGCTCTATAGCGGATGCTATTGCGATCAGTTCTTCGGCGGCAATGGGAGCAATTCTGGCCGCTGGCGGCCTTGCGGGAGCCGGATATCTGCTCGTGCAGCGGCGCAAATCTCGCCGAGAGATCACGCCCGAAGATCGACTTTTGGAACGCGGACACGAAGCTCGCGAAGCTATGCGCAAGGCCGATAACGAACGCTGGCTGATTAAATCTTACGATCCGGTAGCACTGGAACTTCTTGAAACAGGTGCCAAGCACTGGGCCGAAGTCGGCGCGGCTTTCCACGATCAGCGATGGGGCGGCGACCTTCCTGACCACTGGCAAAGCCTGCGGACTCGCGCGCTTGCGGCGGCGGATTTGTGCATGGCCCAGCTGGCCATCCTTTGCGGTGACTGTTTTTCGCGGCAAGCCCGGACGCGGAAAAACGACTTTGAAGAAGTGTTTGAAGATCTGGCCGATTTTGATATCATCGACGGATTGCAGAAGCTCACACGTGTGTTTCGCGAAGACTCTTCGAAGTACAAAGTGAAATCTCCGCGTACCAAGGAGATTTTTAATGAAGCGCGGGCACTGGTCGAACAACTCCAAGACCTTGCGGCAGAATCTTCGGCGGCCGCACGCGAAGCGCGGCTCGACGTGGCCAATCTTGACCTGGGTCGCGAATCGGTGCGGAGTGTGCTGGAAGAGATGCGGTTTATCCGCACGGCCGAAGCCGAGATTGATTCCCAGCACGAGCGCAGCTGAATCGGCTCGCCAAAGGGTGCCCCGCGTCCCGGCAACCGAGCCCACCTCTGCTTATAATGAGTTTAGCTATGAAGGTGAGCATTATCGGCGGAGGCGGACGGGTTGGTTCCGACGCGGCCTTTGCCTTGCAACTGGGCGGAATTGTTAAAGAAATCGCCTTAAACGACGTGAACGAAGACCTCGCGGCCGGCGAAGCACTCGATCTCCGGCACGGTGCCAGTCTGCTGAACAACCAGACTTTTACCAGCGGGGACTATGGCGTGGTGCAAAAAAGCGACTGTGTGGTCATCACCGCCGGACTTCGGCGTAAGCCCGATGAAAGTCGTCTCGATTTGATTAACCGAAATGTGGGTCTGCTTAAAGGCATTCTTGATAATCTCAAAAACGTTAAGCTGGCCGAAGGTGCCACGATTTTGGTGGTAAGCAACCCGGTGGATATTCTCACCCATCTCACGGTTCAAAGCGGCTTAGTTCCGGCATCGCAAGTCCTGGGGCTTGGTACGGTGCTCGATACCGCCCGATTCCGCAGCCTACTAGCCGACGATTTCGGCGTGGGTGCATACGATGTGAAGGCCCTGATTTTGGGCGAGCATGGCGATTCGATGGTGCCAATTTGGAGTTCGGCCACGATCGCGGGCGTGAATCTGGCGAGCATCCCGGGCTATTCTGACGAACGCGTTCAAGGGATTTTCGAGGCCACCAAAAAGTCAGGCGCAACCGTGATTGCGCAAAAAGGCGGCGCGGGTCGCGCGGTGGGAGTTTCGATTAAGGAAGTTGTGGAATCGATTGCGCTAAATGCCGAGAAGTTGCTTCCGGTTTCTTCGGCGCAGACGGGCGCGCTTGGTATTTCGGATATTTCACTGTCGCTTCCGACCGTGGTGGGCCGGCGCGGCGTTCACGAGGTTTATGAGCCGGCGGTGAACGATACCGAGCGTGGACTTTTGCACAAGAGTGCGGAAGCGCTCAAGGCAACGTTCGCGCAAGTTCAGGGTTAATTCCTGCTGGGCGTGGGGTTGGAAGGCGGATGTCGTCAGACATCCGCTTTTTTTGATGCACCGGTTGACTCACATCGCGCACCGTGTGTATATTGGCGAAAACGGAACCGGCCCTTTGGATATCTGCGTCATCCGCACCGCCATGCACCGCACCTGGATGCGGGCTTTTTGTCTGATGCTCTCTCTGAGCCTCATTTACAGTGCATCGGTTACGGGAATCAACGCAGTCTTTGCGGATGCAACGACCGCAACTCAACAAAACTTCGAAAAGTGGTCACGGCAGGATGGCGGGGTTGAACAGTGGTCATATAAGGGAAATTCGCAAATAGACCATGCAGTGCCCAGATCGCGGGGTGGGGATGCAACCATTGATAATGCTCAACTCGCGTGTCCAAACTGTAATCAATCGAAGGGTAACCGAGACTTTCCGATTAATCCACATCCAGAGTATGAAGGCCCATGGCCACAACCGTGGTTTTTGCAATGAGTACAGTTGGCCCTTCTGGACGGCGTGTGTTTACGCACACGAAACCCGTATGGCGAAGTCAATCGAACTTTATCATCGTAGCGAATCTAGACGACGGTCAGGAACAGCTTTGGGCAAGGCAAATATCCGCGACTAGGTTTAGCATTTGCTGTATTCCATTTTTTGTTTATAATCTTGCGCTAGGAGATATAGTTGAGACGGATGACAACTATTGCTACACAAAGCTCATTGAGTGCTCGGGAAGGTATGTGTTCAGGGCATGGATCCATTCTGAACACAAATCTTTCCTGTCTACGCTTGTAAATCGGTTAGAAGATTTCGGGGCTCTGGTTGAGTTATCCTCGAACCGCCTCGTAGCCATCGATACTGAGACCGAGCAGATGGCTAAGGACGTTTCCGGTTGGCTTAGCCAGTTAGAACTCAGAGGGCACATACAGTATGAAACCGGAATGCTCTAAAGTTTCTTCTATGCAGATAGTCTGCAGGCGGCCGCCGAAGACGGAGCTAAGCGTTTAACGTATTTAATCCAGCACCTTGTGTGGCGGCTGGAAGAGCGGTCTGCTCATCCACTGCCCACAATTTCGCTAATCCGAAGCGGTGCCCATCTCGAAATCGAATCCGGCCACCAATCTGCGCGGGTATCCTAAAAGACTGCCTATGTGCTCGGCCGCTGCTAGAGTTCTCGCCACCGGCAACGCAATTGACAAAAGCCAAACTTGATTGACCATGAGTGGAGGAAAGCTTGAAATTGTGGAATGCGTACCTCTAACGGAGAAGGTGTCGGTTGCTCTTGTGAGCGAGTCCGGTACGAATTTCTCAATCTACAGAGCTGACAGAAACTGTAAAGTGGGTCTTTTTGCAACCGCTGTATGTTACATCATTCATGCGAGAAATATTCAATTATGTGCAGACAAGTACGGCGTTGTTAAAATCCGTGTCGATGCCGATCACATAATCGTTAACGATTCGACAGAGCTACGATGTTCATACGCGGAGGGATACATCGTGATCAAATCCATACGTGAGTAGTGAGTAAGCTTACGCGCTTGGGCTGCAGGCCAAAGTTATCCAGTGATGACAACCGAAAGTTACTCCTACAATAATTTAAAACGCCAGTTGGTGTCAATAATCCGCTTGGTTCGAGGAGTTTTAAGCGCAATGGCATCGGTGTCACCGCCTCGGTCCTGAGTGATGGGCTTTCCACTTACACGCCGAGCGGGGAAGTGAGAGGTGGAGTTAAGACAACCTTCCACTCTGCGCTTAAGAACGCCGACGTTCAAACCTCAAGTTCGGGAGCCGTTGCATCTAGTCGGGTTTACGATGCTTTCGGCAACGATCTATCGGTTGCTGGGTCGTGGAAGAGTCCGTTTGGCTATGCCGGTCAGTTCGGGTATCAGCAAGATGTTGATACTAGTCTTAAGTTGCTGGGTCATCGGTATTATGATTCAGATACCGGCCGCTTCCTGACCCGCGATCCGATTAAGGATGGGAGGAATTGGTATGGATACTGCAATAACAATCCTGTTTCCCACGTCGATCCCGCCGGACTATTTGCCTTCGAAGCCGACGACGCTTGGTATACACGCATCGTTGGATTTGGGGATGGGATCATCGATCTTGCCGGCGGGTTTGACGTGACAAGTATGGCCTTGAATCTCATTCACGTGAAGCCGCCGGTAAGTGTTCAAATTCGTGAGCTTCTCGGCACCTCAGAGTTTGTAGATGTAAAAAGCGACGACTATACGATCGGCCACGTAGTCGGAACAATATTTGGGAACTCCGTAACCGGAAAGCTCATGTTTCGTCCGAATCGGATACATATTGCCGAAAAAGTGGTAAATATAGGTCAGTACGAGAACCCTGTAGTCATCGGTAGTGGTGGTGGCCGGGTTAAGGATTTTGCCAGCACCATTGGCGGCGAAACAATGAGGGACCTTCCGAACATGAGCGATCCAAAGCGATTATTCCTCAATCGAGTGTGGATATTTCAGAAAGCAACAGAAAGTATGTTCAAAGGGAGACCAATCATAGATATTGGTCCAACAGGTTCAGGATACGTAGGAAGATTTTATAAAGCGGAGACCGCGATCCTGGATTTCTTAGAATGAAGTTTTGTGAACAATTCTTAGCTGGAGATATGACCGAAGCGGATAATCTGCTCAGCAAGCTATGGCCGGACTATGAATTCGACTGTAACGAAGGCTTGCTGGTTAATCTTTTTATTAACGCGTCATTCTTTTTAGAGCTAACAACAGATGCTCGCGAAAAGCGGTGGTTTTGCTTGTTGAATACGCCTCTGGATTTTGATATTGGATTATTCGACCAGACCTTGCTTATGGGTCGCCGAGCAAGAGCGATTTTTGGACCCAGGTTAGAATACGAAAGAATAGCTCACCGATTTAAGTTAATCTGGGTAACCGGACATTTGGATAAGATTACTGAAAATGACCCCGTGGTGCTTGCTCAATGGTCTGTGATTCGAGGATTGCGGTGGGACATCATGCTGCCCATGGACCAGGTCATTGTGGCCCTGGTTGCAGCAGTAGAGTTGGCGCGTCGCCTCAGTGAACCGGGCGTTTTACGGTTGCCACCTCCGGTATTGAATGATTGATAGTGTGTTTCTAGACCGGCAATTGTAGTGCGAAACATGCGGCGAGAACTAACGATAAGTCTTTAGGTTGTAATGGATTGTGTTTTACGTAGAACTACTGATAAGCGCCGCTGTCGCCATCACTTTGATCCAGATGGGTGAGACCAACAAGAGAAGAAAGGTCTTGCCGACGGGGTTAGTGTGGCAGGTCAGCCGACGGGAAAAGCTCGCAATGGTGGCACGAGGCTTGATACTCGGGTTGGGGTTACTAATTCGGATACCGGCCGCTTCCTCACCCGCGATCCGATCAAGGATGGTCGCAATTGGTACGGGTATGGCGAGAATGACCCCGTCCGCCAGTTTGATTCAGATGGTTACTTGCCAATTATAGTGATTGCCATTGTCGTTGCTGCGGTAATATATGTTGTAGCGAAGAAAGGTGCTGAAAGGTTGAGAAATTATACAAAACCGGAAAAGGAGTCGAAACCGCGAATAAAAATAAAAGAAGATGGGAGAATGCAATTCTTCGCAATGATCCTCCGCAACCTCCGGGTGCGACGATGTCCAGAGAAGAATATTATCATACCGTTTACCGTGACAGAGCAGAAAACCACGGTATCCCAGTTGACATGGCAGCAGATGTGTTCCTCCGAGGATGGGAGATCAATAGCGATCTTAGAGGCAAGGGCCAGGCGGGCCAACTTAAGCGTGGTTCGGGGAGCCTTAGCGACACTTTTAAACAACCATACACTTGGGATTAGCCTGGGTACTGCCGCATTATGTGCTAGCGTTGCAGTCCTAAAGGGTTGTGGGACACTGAAGAAATATCCCTATCCAGGATATCCGATAGTAGATAGTGTTGGGTTTAAAGCTAAGAGTTTGGTCGGTGCGGACGTAATGTCAACTGGAGAACGCATCGATTACATCATTTGGCTGAACAGTCGTCCTGCTCATGTAAAGCTAAGGCATGATCACGATATGTTCCGCATATGTGATGCACGATTGGTTTCAACGTCCGCATCAGAAGGATCGTGGGTTATTCAATCGAGTGTTGACAAGAACTCCAAAGTAAACGATATTGTTCTTGAAATCGATGGCATCGAGCGAGATTTCAGATTAATTGAGTCAGAACAAGATTTTCCACTTAGCAACAAGCTCTTTCCATTGGCGGATGCTCCGGAGCCACCTGACCCAGCTTTTTCTATTGGTCGATACGAGATCGAAGAAAATGTAGAGGTTATGGAGTTGCCGTCCTGGGCGGATTACTGCTTGTCAATCAAAACTAAGGATGGGTGGAAAGTCATCTATATTGACGTGGATCAACTATAAATGCTGTGACAGGAGCGCCGAGTTGTACAGAGAAAAAGAAAGTTAGACAATGGATTCACCTGGCTTGAAAAAGTTCAAACGCAACGGATACGTTGAAATTGGTGGCAGGCTTGTTGCGGAATGACCATCTTATTCCTTTTTTCGCTTGCCGTGTATAGCACACTCGAAGGCACTCTACTTCCGGCAATTGTAACCACAGCGACTTTTATGATCTGTACAGCTCATTTGCTGAAGCATTTTCAAGAAATCAGGAAGGTTCCGGGGTTACTTGCAATCTTGAGTTGGATTCAAGTTATTCATTTACTCACGTGGTCGCCGATCGTAAACTTTGATTATTCCAGCGAAGTGGTGTGGTGGAGTGTTGTAGGTGCTGGAGTTCCTAGTCTGCTCTTGATCATCTGGTTCGGATTAGATCGGAAAGTTGCAAGACGCCCAGATGTAGCGAAGAGTTGATGGTATGGAAGACGTGCTTGACCTTGTCGCAGAAGTTTCTTCTAGTGCCCAACTCCTTACCATAAAGGCCGAAGACATTGTCAATGTTCTTGGCAATATAAAGCACGATTCAGAATTTGAAAAGTGGGCAATCTCCGCACTTGCATCATTTTCAGATCACGGGTATCAAGGGGGTCGACTTCCGAGCTACGTTGATCTTGAACTTCTGCATGCGATAGAAATTGTGTGTCGAAGACGCATCGAGGACCCGAGCATTCATGATCGGATCGACTTGCAACTTGATCGGATGCCGGAGGCGCCTTACGGTTTGCTTCACGATCTCAGCAAAGAGTGCACTGAGTTTCAGCAAAAGCTACCCATCGACCTCCGATACCGATTTCTTTACCAACTCTTGGGATCGGTGCTGACCAAGCCGCGTACATTACGTCGACTGCCACTGTTTAAAGGGGTCCCAGAGGAGTCCATGCTGCCGCTTGAACATGAAATTGCGGTACTAATCAGACGTGTTGGCGAGTCTGGGTTCATAGTTGTTGGTAACTCCAAGCGAGATATTGCAACCCAGACGCTCGCGATCATGTCTAATCTTAAGAGTGAGACAGGAGACTGATCTAGAACCACGACTGGGGCATCTTTATTTACGACACGACAGTAAACAAATCACCTGCTTCACGGCGGAAGACATGATTAATAAAGCCGTAATAATTCTGGCACTATTCACAACAACGCTTCTGAATGGTTGCTCGAAAGCAAAAGTCATCTACCTCATCAACTATCGCAACGAAGCGTACCGCGTCGAAACCGCTGAGAGCCGGGGCAAAAGCGACTTTATAGAAGCTCAGTCAAGCAAAGAGCTCAGCTGTGATGTTTATGTCGGCGGCAATCTAACGATGATCTTGACAAACGCAATGGGACAAAAGGAAACCATGGAGATCGATTCGACCCTTATGAGATCGATGACGATCGAAGACAAAGTGACCATCGTCGAAATTCGCTAAAGTCAAACCAGACGATCCCGCCCAACGCCGCCAAGACGGAACGCCAAAAGGCCCTCCCCAGAAATTGCGGGAACTCTGCCCCCGGTCCCCTCCGCTAAAATAGTCTATGCCCGGACGGTTGCGGTCTTCCGCATTATCATTCTTCGCTTTAGCCCTTGTACTCCCGGCCTATACCAATTCTCTCCAAGAAAAGGTTTTGCTGCGATTCACCCCCGAAGTCGGGCAGAGTGCACGTTACAAAGTGGCCAACACCATCAGTTTCAGCGCAATGGGCGAAACTTTCAAGCTCGAAGAATCGGCCACCATCGCGCTCGAAGTCCTCACGGTGGAGGAGGGGGTTTCTAGTCTCAAATCTACATCCGAACCCGGAACCACTACACTCAATGGCGAAGAAGTCCCGATGGACGAAGAGCCAGAAAGCACGGTGCGGACCCTCGTTTTCGGGCCAGATGGTGCTCTTCGCTCGGTAAAAGCTGACCCCGAGCCGGAAAAGGAAGAAGCCGAACTCACGGGCCGACTCACGCTTGCCACGTGCATGATGTTCCCCGACCACGAGGTTGGAGCGGGCGATACATGGACAAAGACCGTCTCCGCCAATCCATCCCTGCATACACGAGCGGCTAAGTTCACATTTAAACTCGAAGCATTCGAAGAGGTGGATGGCGTCCCCTGCGCCCGAATCAAGCAGGAGTTCGAAGAAACGGAGGGAGATAACAAGCTCCGCAGCCAATCCACGCACTGGGTGGAGCTTAAAAGCGGCGATGCGATAAAGGTCGATTACGAAGTCAAAAACCTTGAACTCGATTTCGGCTTTGGCGAAAAAACCAAGGTCGATGTGAAGGGCAAAATCGAGCGCACTTCGGGCGGACTTGTCAAATCAGACACCAATAAAGATCCCGGCGAAGAGGTCGAAGAAGGCGAAGTCGATAAGAAAATCAAGGAGTTCACCAAGCTCGAAGGTTGGGCCAACCTTTATCGGCAAGATAAAGATGGCAAAACCACCCTGTACCTTGAGCTCACAAACGAGCTGTTAAACCGGCCAATGATGCTGGAATGCACGGCGGGCAGCGGTTTGGCCGATGGCCGGGTGGCCGCGGGCGATCCGATCTCGGACCTGGTGTTCCAGTTCCGCCGGCTGCCTAACGAACGGATTGTGATGTATGTGCCCAATTCGTACTATCGGGCCGATAGCGATTCGCCGATTTCGCGTGCAGTGCAGCGCTCGTTCCCCGATGCCATTGTGGATTCGTTCGATATCGAAGCCGAGCAAGATGGCCGGATGCTCATTAATGTGAGCAACTTCTTCCGTGGCGACATTTCACGGCTGGGCGAACTGCTTTCGGGTGGCGGCGCGATGTCGTTATTCGGCGGCGGGGGTGGATCGTATTCACTGGATCGTGAGAACAGCTACTACGAAGCGGTCAAGAACTTTCCGGAAAACATGTTTGTCCAGGCTGTACTCAACTACAGCGGTCGAGGCAGTGGGGGCGGCCTTTCGGTTCCCACCACGGCAGATGATCGCAGCGTGGTTCTGCGGCTCAACTACAACATGTTTCCCCTTCCTGTGGAAAACGGATACCAGCCGCGCCTGTTCGATCCGCGGGTGGGCTACTTCACCTCAGATTATCGCGACTACACGCATTCCAGCGCGATTGACCAAAAGGTTATGCTCATCAACCGCTGGCATCTGGTCAAAAAAGATCCATCGGCAGAAGTCAGCGATCCGGTCGAGCCGATCGTGTTTTACATCGATAACAGTGTGCCGCACGAGTATCGGGCGGCAGTAAAGGATGCAATCGAAGCTTGGAACAAAGCGTTTCTTGCCGCCGGATTTTCCAATGCGGTCGTTGCCAAGCAAATGCCGGACGATGCGGACTTTGACCATGCAGATATGCGGTTCAATGTGGTCCGCTGGGTCACCTCGCCAGATAGTGCGTATGCCATCGCTTTGTTCCGCACCAATCCTCTCACAGGTCAGATTCTTAACGGAAGCGTGACGGTTGATGCCAACATTGTCCGCGCCTTTGCCGATGAGTACGGTCACTTTGTGCGTCCCGAAGCTTGGCAAAAGCAGCTGGCCAAACGGCTAGAAGCCCTGAAGCACGGCCATGCAGGTCACGCCTGCACCCTTCTGCAAGATGGCGGATTGAATGCCGCCACCGCGTTTGTGGGGGCAGGAATGATTCCTGGCCTTTCGCGAGATGAGTACATCAACCAGTTTGTGCGGTGGGTAGTCGCCCACGAAATGGGCCACATGATGGGTCTGCGACACAACTTTGTGGCGAGCACCCTGTTTGATCTAGATGAACTAGGGCGATCCGATAACGTGGATGCCGATGGTACGGCGGCTTCGGTCATGGATTACGTCGCGTTCAATCCGGCGGCGTTGACCGCTCCGGGGACTAAGTTCTACGGGGACACGGTAGGCCGCTACGATGTATTTGCCATCAAATACGGGTACATGCCGGTTCCGCGTAAGGACACGTTCGAAGAACGGTACGACCTCATGCAGCTGGCGAGTCAAGGCACCCAGCGTGGATTAGCATGGCGGGGCGATGAATTTGCGGATTCTATTGATCCGTATATCACGCGGTTCGACCTGGGCAAAGATCCGCTGGCTTACTGGCTACGCATGTCCGAAGTCAGTCGCGATCTCATTATGGATCTGGGCAAGCATTCGCCCAAGCCGGGCGAGAGCTATTACAGCTTCACGCGTGATTTCAACATTCTGCTGGGCGAATACACCCGGGCGACTTCGCAACTCACGCGATTTATTGGCGGGGTTCGACGCAGTGGCGCATTCCCCGATGATCCGAACAGTCAGCCTCCTCTGGTGAACATCGATGGGGCAACCCAGCGCAAAGCGTTGGCGGGTCTGGCCAAGGTGGCGTTCGATGCCAAAGCGTTCGATTTTCCGAAATCGTACTACCAGTACATGATGCCCAACCCCAAGGGCGAGTTCATCGACCAGTTTATCGGCGGCATGGATGATTATCCGATGCGCGACCAGTTCAGCTCGATTCAAGTGATGGTGCTCGATTCGCTGTTCGATTACACAACGCTCAACCGGGTGGTTAACCAAGAGTTCGAAGCGGCTCCGGGCGAAAACACGCTCAAGCTTGTTGATCTGTTTGGCACCGTGTCGAAAGCGATCTGGAGCGAGGTTCCGTCGGCCGCAACGGTTTCGCCGTTGCGACGCGATCTGCAACGCGCCCACGCCGAGCGACTTATGGCGATCGTGCTTGAAAAACAGTCTGCCCCTGCTGAAGCCAAGGCACTTTCGCGGGTTGAACTGATCAATCTGAGCAAGCAGCTCAAGGTTGCGGCAGGTAAAGCAACGGATGCCACCACTAAGATCCACTGGACCGATCTGGCCACTCAGATTGATCACGCTTTGCAAGCGCGTCCGATGATCGGAAGCAGTTCCGGCAGTGCGCCAATGAGCCTGGCCGATCTATTCGGCACCAAGAAAGGCAACCGGGACTGAATCTCAAACGGGCTTTTGGAACGTCTAGTCCCATATGTCGGGGCGACCCAGAACGTTCCAAGAGCCCGAAGTCATCGAGCGTGCCTCTCAGCTTTTTTGGCAGCAGGGATTCGAGCACACCGGGCTCACTCAGCTGCTTGAGCACATTGATATGGCTCGCCAGAGCCTGTATAACGTGTTTAACGATAAGCGCGGACTCTATTTAAAGTGCCTTGCGCATGTCAGGAACCGCGAACTCGAACGTCTGCGGGAACGGTTGTCTGGTTCGGCATCACCGTACGAATCAATTTGCGACTGTTTGGTCGCATATGCTACACCGGTCGCGGGCGATCCCCCTGGATCAATGCTTGTTAACGCCGCCTGCGAATTCGGCCCTGGCGATAAAGAAGTCCAAGCGATCGTGCATGAATACTGGAAACGCAGTGCCGAAGAGTTCGAAGCTGCGCTTCACCGGAGCATTGAACAAGGTGAAATTCCGGCGAAAGTTGACGTTCCGGCGGTCGCATGGTCTCTCACCCAGGCGATAGTCTCCATGATGGTGCTTCAACGATCTGGGGTCGAAGCAGATCGATGCCGCGATGTGGCGTATCGGGCCATCGAAGGTATCGCGGTTAACGCCGGAATTTAATCGCTTGGGCGAGGGGCAAGACCCCGAATCTGCCGCGCCAGCTTGTCGAGAATAGGTGCCGGATCGGTAGAGGCTATGTGGAGATGGAGCACGGCTCTTCCGTTTTGCCGGAGGGCGCCTAAATCTCCCATCGCTTGGGCACGCATCAGCTGACCAAAGGTTGCGTTCATTCCGGGGATCGGGATATCTTGGGCGGGTTCCGCGGTGACGATAATGAATCGTCCGTTGTTGGTTCCGCCCTTGTGGTACTGACCCGTGCTGTGCAGATAGCGAGGACCGTATCCGAATGCAGTGGCGCACCGGTGACGCGAACGCAGAGCGACGCGTATCTGCTGGATCGCCTCCGTGGTGGGTGCAGACTCCGGCAAAAAGGCGAGGACTGTTGCGCAAATCCGATTGGTGTCTCCAACGAATGAATCGATCGCTTCGGCAACATTTGAACCGGACGTCCCGCTGAGAAAGAGAAGGCCATCCGTGATATCGGCTTCGGGGCGGCGTGTTTCACCCGATTCCTGAATATTGTTGAGTTCCGCTCGGGCGATATCCTTGGCCGCTTGAACGTTGGGCTGATCAAATGGATTCACCTCGAGCAGGGCGCCCAGCGTGGCCGTGGCAATTTCGAGTTCGAATAGTAACGCCGCCAGCTGGACCGGATCGGCCACTGTTCTGGTTTGAGTGGGGACCCCGGGCGGCACCTGGGTGGCGATTGACGCCGACCGGTCGGGGTGCGAGATGACGAAGAAAGCTCGATCCTCACCGTACTCCCGCGGATCGCCGGTCGGTTCGGTAGCAATCGGAAGCATGCCTTTGCCATTTTTTCCGGTGGATTCGGCAATCAACTGCTCGGCCCACAGGCCAACCGAGTCAAACCCGGTGGAAGTGATAAAGGTGAGCTTATCCCGTCGATTGTGCAGACATGCGGCCATCCATTGTCCGAGTTCAAATCCCGGGTGATCATCGGCTCCGCTTGAATCGATGACCTGTTGAAGCATCGCACGGAAATCGAGCCCGAGCAACGCGGCGGGAACCATTCCAAATACGCTGAATATCGAGAATCGTCCGCCGACCGTAGGTTCACCCTTGAAAATATGGCGATAGCCTCGTTCGCGGGCGCGAGCTTCCATCTCTGATCCGGGATCGGTGATCGCAACCATCCGTTTGGCCCCTTCGCCCGGAAGCTCGCGTTGCAACTGGTCGTAAAAATACTCCTCGAACGAGAGGGGTTCGATGGTCGTGCCTGATTTACTCGCGACAATGAACAAAGTGCGGGCAAGATCAACTTGTCGGCGAATGCGCAACACATCACCGGGAACGGTGGAATCGAGAACGTGCAGTTCGAGTCCGCTGTGCGTGGTGAATCCATCGGCCAGCATGAGCGCGGAAAGGCTGCTGCCGCCCATTCCGAGGACTACCGCCTGCTGGATTCCGTCCCCAAGTGCCTGGCGGACAAACTGATCAACTTCATCTGCCTGGCGCAAAGTGGATTGAGCAATGTCGATCCACCCCAGGAATTGACCGGCTGATTCGGCATGGGTTTCGCCCCAAAGGCCAGAATCTTTGCGCCAAAAGCGCGCGGCGAAATCGGCCGGAAGCGGGGGCAGGCTCAGCGAATCGGAGGTCATGCTTTCTTACACGACAAAAGACTCTTGCTTTTCTCGAATTGCGGCCAGTAGCTTTTCGTGAGGTTCAACAAATTTGTCGATGGCTTGAGTCTGGAGTGTGGCGGCCACTTCCTCGATATCGATTCCGATCTCAGCCAGCTGATCCATGATCTGTTGCTGGCCTGCGTACGCGCCAATTAGCCGGTTTTGCGGATCTCCTTGTTCAAGAAACGCATCAATCGTTTCAAGCGGCATCGTATTCACGGTGTCGGGTCCGATAAGTGAATCAACGTATAGAGTGGGCGAATAGCTTGGATTTTTTGCGCTGGTGCTGGCCCAAAGTAAACGCTGGGGACGGGCACCTTTGCGGGCGAGTGCTTCGAACCGCTCGGAATCGAACAATTCTTGGAACCGCCGGTAAGCCATGTGGCAGTTGGCAATTGCTACCTTTCCGGCAAGTTGGGGGGCTTTGACTTCGAGGTCGGGATCAAGCAGAGTATCGACCCGGCTGACAAAAAAACTCGCTACGCTGGCCACGCGGAGCGATCCTCCGGACTGGGCGCGTTCTTCGAGTCCGCGGATGTATGCCTCCGCGATTTCGACGTATCGTTCCACGCTAAACAGTAGGGTGACGTTGACATTAATCCCTTCGGCGGTAAGGGTTTGGAACGCTTCGACCCCCGCTTGGGTGGCCGGAACCTTAATCATGACGTTAGGGCGTCCGAGTTCTTTCCAAAGTCGTCGGCCATCTTGAACGGTCATTTCGGCATCGTGAGCCATGCGCGGATCGACTTCGAGGCTCACGTATCCATCGAGCCCGTTGGAAGCTTCGTAGACTGGTTTGAATAGATCGGCGGCCATAGCCACATCTTCGATAGACAGGATATCGAGGATAGTTTCGGCATCGTGACCGGCGGCGGTTAAGCTAAAGATGGCGTCGTCGTAATCGTGGCTACCAGCAATGGCTTTTTCGAAGATCGCCGGGTTACTGGTGACTCCGACAATTCCTTGCTCAATCTGACGCTGCAGACTGCCATCCTGAACATATCCACGACGGATGAAGTCGAGCCAGGGGGACTGCTCGAATTCCCTGAGCCTTTGCAAAGCGTTCATGGGTAGCGTGATTTTAGCCGCCTGGTGCCCATATTCCAAATCGCGTAAGTCCAAATGGTCAGGATAATTTTGAACGCGCGTCTTTCGGACCTAACGTTGCGTCTGGAACAGTGGCCAAAGGAGTGGCGGGCGAGCGGCCAGGGATGGCAACATTTTCTAGTTCCGCCTGCCGATGATTAGTTTATGAGTTTTGTGGGGAAGTGGTTCGGATTCGGGAAAGATCCCAACTATGACGAAGGCGTTTACGCCTACGAACAAAAAAACTTTCGCGAAGCAATTAAGTGGTTCAAGCTGTGTGCGGGTTCAATGAACGAGGCCGCCCTGCGCGAACGGGCTAAGAGTTATATCGCCGGTAGCCTTGCCAAACTCGCCAAAGATGCCTATCGCGGACGCGATTTTGATACCGCACTCGGATATCTCACCGAAGCCACTGACATACGGCCCGAATTTGCCGATATCTGGCTTTGGAAAGCTAAAACCCTTGCCGCGCTGGGCCAAGTCGATGAAGCACAAGTTTCGGTCGAAAAAAGTTTGGAGATCAATGAAGAGTTTGCCGCCGCGCGTCTGCTCCGGGGCATTTTGCTTTACCGGAGCGGCGATTATATCGATGGTCTGAGGGAAATCCGGGCCGCGGCTGAGCTCGATCCAAAGATCGAAACTGCAGACTTTCGCGACGGGTTGAGCGAACACGATCAAGGTGATCACAAAGCTGCGCTTGATCTATTCAAACAGATCGAGCCCCGAGGCGGAGATGTCAATGATTTGCTCTCCGTGGGTGATGAACTTGCCAAACAGGGTGAATGGGAAAAAGCGGCCGATCAGTTCCGCCATGCCGCAACACTAGCCCCCAACTACGCGGATGTCCATGTTCGCTATGGACAAGCTTTGCTCGAAACGGGTCGATTACCCGAAGCCGGACAGTCGTTCCAGCGAGCGATCGCGATTAATCCCGACTATGCAGAAGCGTATGCCTTGGCTGGAGTAACATATCGACGTCAGTCCGACGAAGATAATGCGATGGCCTCTTTCCGGCGCGCGCTGGAAATCGATCCCAACCATCCCATCGCCGGTCAAGAAGTCCTTTATCGTCGTCGGTAACGGATTAACACTATGGACCGGGTCAAAGAACAAAAACGGATCGTTTTTTTGTTGACCGCCGGAGTCGTCCTTTGCTTGGGAGGCACGATTTTATTTATCGTGCTCACGGTGCTAGCCGGAACAGGTGGTGTTCCCGATAGTGTTGTGGTGCCTATTTCGGTGGGCGCCTTTATCTTGGGAGCGCTGTGCTTTCCTGCGGCAATCATCTTGGGCTGGAAAAGCGTCGGGGTCCGCGATTCCAGTCGTCCGGTCATGCGCGAGCCCAACAGCTATATCATCAGTTGCCGAGTTGAAACCAAACAACGGCAGCAAGTCTTTGATGTTGATATGTATGAAGAGCATGAACTGGAACGACTGGTCCAGGTTCTCTTTCGCAACGGAGAGAAATTTGAATTCCTCACCGATGCCGCCACATACGATACGATTGGCGAGGGCATGGTGGGCGTGCTCACCTTTCAGGGGCGACGCATCCTCAAGTTTGAGCCCGATCTACGGGCAACCGAATCTAAAAAGTTCACGCCCGGCGCATTGGGCTAAACGTCCAGCTCTAGCGTGGGATCGTTCGATTTTGTTAGCGGCTTGATGCCCAAGTGCCGGAAGGCATGGTGGGTGGCAATTCTTCCGCGTGGCGTTCGGGCTAGCAGCCCAGATTGAAGCAGAAATGGCTCGCATACATCTTCGATGGTGCCCGAGTCTTCGCCGGTGGATGCGGCAATTGTTTCCAGTCCGACTGGCCCACCTTTGTATTTGTGGATGATGGCTTCGAGCACTGCGCGGTCGAGCCGATCCAGCCCCAGCTCATCGATTCCCAACGATCGAAGCGATTGCTCGGCAATCGGGCTGGTTATCGTGTCTTCCCCTTCGACTTGAGCAAAATCGCGGATACGGCGGAGAAGTCGATTGGCGATGCGGGGAGTGCCCCGCGACTTGGAAGCAATCGTCTCGGCCCCGGCGGGGTCGATTGCGATGTTCAAAATCGATGACGAGCGGCGGATGATGAGTTCCAGTGCGGCGGCATTGTAGAATCCGAAATTCAACACAATTCCGAACCGATCACGCAGGGGTCCGGTGAGCAACCCTTGGCGGGTTGTCGCGCCGACTACCGTAAACGGCGGAACATCAAGCCGAATCGAACGCGCGGCCGGGCCTTGCCCAATCATGATATCGACCTTGCGGTCTTCCATTGCCGGATAGAGAATTTCTTCCACGGGTCGTGAAAGTCGGTGGATTTCATCGATAAACAGCACCGAGCCGGGTTCGAGGTTGGTAAGAATCCCAACTAGGTCGCCGGGGCGGACGATGGCGGGTCCGCTGGTTACGTGCAACGTGGTCTCCATTTCGGTGGCCACGATGTGGGCGAGGGTAGTTTTGCCGAGACCGGGAGGACCGTATAGGAGTAGGTGGTCGAGCGGTTCTTCGCGTTGTCGCGCGGCTTTGAGGAATATGCCGAGGTTTCGCTTGATTTCCTCTTGACCGATAAATTCGGCAAGCCTTCGGGGACGGAGTGAAAGTTCGTCTTCGCCGGGAATGGTCTCGGGGGTGAGGGGTTCGCTCCGGTTCATTGACTCAGCCTCCGCAGGGCGATTTTGAGCTGATCTTCCAGATCTTCGGAATGTTCGCGGGCGATCCGCGAAGCTTCTTCGATTTCGTTGCGCCGATACCCCAGAGCGATCAGGGCTTCGGTCAATTCGTCGGTCGGGCTAGACGCAAAAGCGGCGCGATCGGAGCGTTTCGATCCGGGCAGGGCGTGAAGTTCGAGCACTTTGTCCTTGAGTTCGAGGACGATTCGGTCGGCAAGCTTGGGGCCGACTCCGGGAGCGGCCGTGATGGCGCGGGTGTCTGCGCGGGCAATCGCTTCTGTTGCGCCCGATTCGCCAAGCGCGCTGATGACGGCCAGACTCGCTTTTGGTCCGCACCCTTTGACTTCGCGCAGGAGCTCGAAGAGGCGCTTTTCGCGTTCACTCGCGAATCCATAGAGGGATTGGTCGTCTTCGCGCACGACCATGCGAGTATGAAGATCGACGGTTTCGCCAATTACGCCGAGTTCAGCCGCTACAGTTTCCGGAACAAACAGCTCGTATCCGACTCCGTGGCACATCACCACGAGTCGATTGGCCGAAGCCTCCACGATCTCACCCCGGAGCCTTGCGATCATGCCCGCAATGTTACCTTGTGTCTACTAGATTACACTCGGAATAGGCGAACGCTCAGGTCGGCGATCACTTTTTTGAGGTTGGCAACCGCCGCATCCCGGGTTTCCAAAGCTGTTGAACCACGAGCGGCATCGACTTCCCGAACTTCGAATAGCGTTCGGCCATTGCCCAAAAGTTCGTTTCCGTTTGTAGTGAGCTGGAACATGTCGGGCACGGAATCCATAAAAGAGTTCACGCGGAGCACGGCTTGCGCGGCTCGACTTTTGGCATCGGGGCCGCGGAATTCAATAATCGGACTTCCACCAAAACTAAACAGATACGACCCGTCGGGTTGGGGCGAGGATTGAGCGGAGAGCGAGGTTGTGGTGTCGCTCCGTCGGATGGGAATCCCCATCTGATTGAGAGACTTAACCAAGAACGATGCACGATCACTTGAGGGTGGGTGGGTGCGATAGATGCCCCAGTCAAGCTGAGGAGTGAGCCGTTCGCGATACGAAAGACGCTCCATAAAAGTGAGCATTCCCACGGGATTGAATCGGCTTTGGCGCATGTACTGGAGTCCGCCGTAGTCTGCAGAAGTTTCGGCCTTGACGCTCCATCCACTGGTGACGCCCTGGGCGGCAAGTTCGGCGGCAACCGCAGCGGACATTGCATCTTGCGAGCGGCTGAGCGCGGCGGCAATGATGAGCGGAATCCGGAAGATATCGAACTTGGATTGTTCGCGCCGTAGCGAATCGACATGTCGGAACGAGGCGTGGGCGATCTCGTGAGCAAGAACGGCTGCGAGTTCGTCTTCAGTTTCGGCAAAATCCATCAGCCCTTCGTAAACGTAGATGTATCCGCCGGGTAAGGAAAAGGCGTTCACATCACTGCCTTCTACCAGCTTAAATGTGTATTCAAAAGTGTTTTTGCGGCGGTCGCCCCATAATACGGAAACCTGGTTTGCGTTGGCGATTTCTGCCATCTCTTGACCAAGGCCTTTGAGGAGGGCGATTTTGTCCTCATCGGTGCTGAGCTTGAGCTCTTTATCGATCGCTTCGGAATACTCTTTACCGAGTTTTCGGTCGTTTTCGAGGTCGCGTTGGTGGCGGGCCGCTTCCTCCGACGTGGGTTGCACCGGAGGTTCCGATTGGCCAGGGGGAGGCGAAGTTTGCACTCCAATGGCCAGGGCGAGAAGAATAGCATTCATGGGCAGAGAGGCATCAATTAAGACGTATAAAGGGTTTGATCGTTCCTCTCTGCGTGGGTCCGAACCCCAGGCGGTACACTCATTGATCTTCCATGCCCACCGTCACCACGTCCGTGCGGATAAACGCCTCACCCGAGCAAGTCTACGCGATTGCTCGTGATAATCGTTCCTTTCCGGAATTTATGGAAGACGTTGAATCGTTAGAGATTATTCGCGAAGAAGGGGATACGATCGTCAGCGATTGGGTCGGCAAGATTCCCGCTTTTGGTCTTAAAGTGCGCTGGACTCAGGAGGATATCTGGGAACCGGAAACCCGGACGTGCCGATTCAAACAGCTCAAAGGAGATTACGATTCCATGGACGGCGTGTGGACGATCCAAGCCGAAGAGGATGGCACCCGCTTTGAATCGGTTTTAAACTACGAATATTCCGTGCCCGGGCTTGGCCCCTTGGTCGGAAAAGTGATTTACGGACTCGTGGTCAAAAACATGGATGGAGTCCTCGGCGCAATCAAAAAACGGGCGGAATCGCAAACCTGATTTGAATAACCCTGGACTCATCCCGGTCGGACATTTGAGCGTGGGCATCGAACCGGCCGAACGCTCGAACAGCTTAGCTGCAGTGGCCACTATGCTTATTGATTACGGGGTGCCAGGCATGCCCGTAGTGGAAGGCGATCATTACCTGGGCATGGTGTACGAATCCGACCTGCTGGAGTTTGAATCAAAAGGGTCGCTTGCTCCGGTTGAATCGGTCATGCGTTCGGTTGCGCCGATACTTAACCGCGCATCAGCATCCGAAGCTCTCCGCCGGTTCGATTTAGAACGGATCGATGCGCTGGCCGTGGTCGATGATCTCAACCGGGTGATTGGGGTTATCACACCAAGTCGAATTTTTGCGCCGACTGATCGCTATATTCGCCCGAAGTTGGTGGGGGGAATGGCCACGCCCAGCGGAGTGCGTTTGCTGGGTGGAGGGGTCACAGGCGGAGCATCCGATCTTAAAATTGTCGGGACCGGTGCGCTGATGTTCCTGACCTTCTTGGTCGCCAGCTATGCGGTGCTCGGTTTGACTCATCTGCTTCCGGATTCCGTGCTGATGCAGCCTTGGTTTGCAAGTGCGTTCCAGTTTGCTCAGATCGGATTCTTTTTGCTGCTGCTCCGCATGCAGCCGCTTAGTGGGTATCACGCCGCTGAGCACATGGTTGTGCATGCGATCGAACAGAACGAGCCGATCGAACCGGAAACAGTGGCCCGCATGCCACGGATTCATCCTCGGTGCGGGACCAACATCGCGGTGGCACTGGGGCTTTTCCTTGGGATTTTGTCGCTGGAGTGGTTCCTTACCGAAGAGCTACGCGTTCTGATTGGACTGCTGGCCGCACTGTTTCTTTTCCGTCCATTGGGGGCATTTGTTCAGCATGCGTTCACTACTCGGCCTCCAACCCCTGGCCAAATTCAAGCGGGAGTCGATGCCGGACGTCAGCTTTTGCATCGGTATCAGACGGGAACCGCCCGTCAAAATTCGATTCCTCTGCGGCTTTGGCAATCCGGCATGTTACAGGCGATCACGGGAAGTACTCTAATGGGCATCGCATTGATGCTTCTTTTCGAAGTCCTTAATTTGCCTCCGAGTTGGCGGGTATTCTAGCGAACCGTTTCGGAGCCCGTATTTCCGTGAGAACTGCCTACTACGTCCTGCTTGGTTTAGCCGTCATTGTTGCCTTTATCTTTATCGTTATCGTGGTGATTACGGGGAAAGGTGATGCCATGTCCGGCGGGGGCGGAGCGGTCCGCACCACGTTTAAGGGCAAAGCCAGCTTCGACGACCAAATGTTCAAGTACACCGTCGGTCTTGCTGGCGTGTTCATGTTCCTGATGGTTGTGCTGGATATCCTTTCTCGACGGGCCTTTAATTAATGGGCTCATGCCCGGGCTCAAAATTCTCCACACCAACGACCTGCATGGTCGTTTGACGCCGAGCAAATTGCCCGCGTTGAAATCCGCTCGCTCGGAATGCGATCTCTACTTCGACACCGGCGACTGCATCAAAGCGGGCAATCTGGCGATTCCTCTTGGGCCTGATCCGGTGTGGGGTTATCTGCAAGAGGCACAAATCACCGCATCCGTCCCCGGCAATCGGGAATCACACGTGCTGGAATCAGTGGTCGATGCCAAATTCCGCGGATTTACTCACCCTGTTTTGTGCGCTAATTGGCGGTCGAAAACTGGGGTACTGAAATTTTCCGAAACGCATATTTTGGAATGCCGGGGTCGAACAATTGGACTTTTTGGCGTGATGGTCGCAATGGTGACCAATCGAATGTCCACGCGAGTCGGCAGCCAGTTTCTGTGGGATCCGCCCATCGCCACGGCTGTACGGGTAGCCGAAGAATTGCGGTCTCAATGCGATGTTGTCATTGCGCTCACCCACATTGGATACACGCAAGATGTCAAGCTAGCAGAAGCAACAGATGCAATCGACGTGATTTTTGGCGGACATTCGCACACGGTGCTGGAAACTCCGGTCCAGATTGGCCGAACTTGGATTGCCCAAGGTGGATCGCATGCGCGGTTTATGGGACGCTACGAGCTGGATTCGGAGGGCTTAAGGGGAGGGCTTGACGCATGGGAAGAGATGCGGTCGCAATAATCAACAACTTGGGCCACCGCTTCGATGAAGGGTGGCTCTTTCGACATGTCGAAGTGAATCTTGTCAATGGAAACCGGTTGCTGGTGCGAGGCGCCAACGGTAGCGGAAAATCCACGTTTCTTAAGGCCGTGGCGGGGTTGATTTCTCCGCGAGAGGGCACCATCGAGCTGCCAGATCGGATTGGTTACATGGCGATCGATCTCAGCGTTTATCCGCACCTTTCAGTAGCCGAACACATGGAGCTGTCTGGGCAGCTTCGGGGTGCGGTCGGTAAATCGGATTGGATCGAACGCGTTGGGCTCGGGGACGCGCGTTCCAAACTGGGGGAAACTTTGAGCACGGGGATGCGATCTCGTCTCAAGCTTGCGCTCGCAATGGCGCACAATCCGGAGTTGCTGATTCTGGACGAACCGACGGCCGCGTTGGACGATCCAGGCCGTTTGCTCATCGACGAGGTTTTGGCTGAGTTTGAGGGCGCGGTGCTCTACGCCAGTAACGATCCGCAAGATCGGAGGTGGGCGACCCATGAAATTGCCCTCTAACCGACCGGTGGTTGCCTGGTTTCGGAAGGAAATGCGAGTCGAATTTCGATCCCGCCAAGGCGTATTTCTTTCTGGTTTGTTCGGGCTTATGGCGTTGGCCGCGATTAGCTTTGCCACGTTTGCGGATAAACCATCGCCCAATCTGGCGGCTGGACTATTGGCGGTGATGATGATTTTTGTGTCTTGCACGGCGATTCCGCGCGTGTTTTTAGCCGAAACCGATCAGGGCACATTCGACCTCATCCGGCAGTGGGGAAACTGCGGAGCCGTCTTTCTGGGAAAAGCACTTTTTGGTGCCTGTTTCATGCTTCCTACCGCAATTCTGTTGGGTCTTGCGTTTGTGGAGATGGTGAACGTGCGGGTTCTGCGGTACGAACTGTTGATTCTGGCGAGTGGCCTCTTGGGTGTAGCGGCTTCAAATGTACTTGCTCTGACCTCGGCCATGGTGATGACGGCCCGTAACCGCTGGGTTCTGGCGATTGTGGTGGCATTGCCGCTGATGTTCCCGTTGGTGTTTTTTGGAATCGGATCGGTCCGGGTGGCACTGGGGCAGGGTTCGAGCGAATCGGCGTGGCAGAGCCTTATGGGATTGATCGCTTACGCCTCGGTTCCGCTTGCGCTTGGCCCGCTCGTGGCCGACTCGTTGTGGCAGGAGCGGCCCAGAATATAGGTTCCTTGTGTCTTATGAGAAAGCTTTCACGGCGTACAATAGGATTCGCATGAAAAGCGCGGGCCGTATCGCTCTTTTTCTCTATGTCACGGTGATCGCTGTGTTTACCTTTGTTGTGCCCGATGCGATGCTCTTCCGGGAGGCCTCGCTGGCCCGAATTCTGTTTACTCACGTGCCCTGTGCATTTTTGGCTTCGTACTACATCTTCCTGAGTTTCATATACGGCATTGGATCGTTGCGGAGAGGCTCAGAACTCGCCGCTTCGCGCCTCAACGCCAGTATCGAACTGGGCACGATCTACGCCGCGCTCACCATGGCAACCGGAATATTGTTTAGCCGATACCAGTGGGGGGCATGGTGGCATAACGATCCCCGCCAGGTGTCGTTTTTAGTCGTTCTGTTCCTGTACATGGGATTGGTGGCAATTCGAGGTGCGTTTTCTGAAGGTCCGCGTCAGGATCGATCAGTCGCCACTTATGCGATTGCGATTGCTCTTCCGGCCCTGTTTTTGATTTTTGTGTTTCCGCGACTCAAGTTTGTCGCGCAGGATTCGTTTCATCCCACGTCCACAATTGTTCAAAATGAGCTGGACTGGGCGTACTCAATGGGTCTGTGGGGATCTGCGATTGCGCTGGGCTGGGTTTCGTGGATCGTTTTCCGATTGCGGGTGCAGACGGAATTAAGTTCAAGGAGGTTGGAAAAGAGTGGATTGGGTCAAGATCATCGCGGCCGTGCCGCCGCTACTGGTGTGGTTCGCCCTGTGGTTCTATCTGAAAAAGATTGACCAGCAGCAGCGCGAAATCGAAGCACGCCTCGACAAAGTGGATGCGCGTAATCATCCGTAAGACATAAAAAAACCCCGACGGTCAATTTCGTCGGGGAAGTCGTTCCGGCCGGGCGGCCGGGTGTTTTTATTTAGTGACCAGCTTCTTCGGTGGTGCTGGTTTCGGTCGTGGTGGTACCGGTGGTGCCAGCATCGCCCGTAGTTTCTTCGGTCGTGGTGGTTCCGGTGTCGCCGGTGGTCGTAGTTTCGGTGGTATCCGTGGTCGGATCGGTGGTGGTGGCAGCATCGTCTTCGGTGGTGGTGCCAGTTCCGGTGGTGGTACCGGTCGAAGTGGTGTCGCCGGTGTCCCCGGTTTCACCGCAGCCGACCAGGGCGAACGCGCCCAGCATCATCGCCGCCACGGCGAGCAAGAAGATTTTCGAATTTTTCATTGCGTGTCTCCAGTTGTGTGCTTTGCCGTGTGGAAGCACTAGGGGCACTCCATGCGGCATATACAGGACGAAATTTTCGTGAGAAGAGATGCAGTTCGGGGAACTTTAGACCCTCTGCACTGAACTTCACCCACCCTCATAACACATAAAGCCCGGGCAGTATTCCCGCCCGGGGCCGATTTTTTGGTGATTTTTCTGCTGAAGCTTTAAAACCGGAAGGCGTAGCTCATCTGCTTGCTGGAATTGCCAACAAACGCAAGATTGAATCCGCCGAATCCGACCCCCAGCGTGAATCCGGAGCGTGATTCGTACCCACCTCGGACGGCTATTCCGCCAAAGAGCAGTTCCGAACCAACCCGTAACTCCTGCTGGCCCGATCCATTGAACACATCAACGAAATCGGCGGCAAATGCCGCCTGATTGGGCGCGAGGTAACCAAATCCGACATTGAACTTGCGCTCATAGGGACGCACGCCCCCGGTTCCGGACCCGCCGGGATTGGTGACATTAAAGCTCGTGCGCGGGACCACGAGGTTTTCTACCGTGGCTCCGTAGAAAAATCCCTGATCCGGGGATGCGCTCGCCACCACGCCGATATCGAGGCCGACTCCCGATTCGTTAAGCGTGTCGCGTCCGCCCATTTCCGGGGCCAGGAAGCCGTTTCCGCCCCCTTGAATGGCACTGGCGTCAGCAATCCGGTGCGTGTAGTATCCGCGAACAATCTTGAGCCGAGCACCGACCGATATATCCGTATTGCCCGGATTGTTGAGCCTTCGGCCATACCCAAGACCGATCTCGTATCCGGCAATGCCGTAGGCATCCAGCCGGGCGTCGATGGGCACCACCCCGGTCGCTCCCCCCTGCACCCAAGCGCGCAAGGGATCATTGGGGAATCCGGCAACCAAAGCATCGCCGTTTACATCGAGCGCAAATCCGTGGGTGAGAAATCCGAGCCCGGCACCCGCACCGAATTCGAACTCATCATCGCCGAGTTTGCGGGCAAGTTCGCCGATGTCGTCGCCACTCAGACCGCCCCGATTGATCGCTCCCGAGAAATCTTGCAGGTCTCGCAAACTCACCCGATGGACGCGGAAAGAGAATCGCGGTACTTGAAACTGGAATTTAGCCGGCGCGAGCCCGTACAGCCCGGGATTAAGTCGACCCGAATAGAGGAAATCGCGAGGAAGAGCGAGTCCGGCATTGCCCATGCCCGGATACCGACCGGAGCCGATAACCCAGTCGGCCTGAGCAATCGAGGCGGCTGCAACCACCGCGCACAGCAAAAGTGAACGTGTCATCGATTTTGATTATAGGAAACTCCTAGTAAATTTATGGGGGTGATTTTAATATTGCGATATGTCGCGCAGAACCAACCCCCTGTTCCCCCAAAAGGTAAAACCTTTGGAGTAAAGATGCGAAAACCGGTGGCAGTTGTGGGAGCAGGGTTAGCCGGGCTTGTTTGTGCACGCCGACTCGACCAAGCAGGAGTGGATGTTTTGCTGTTCGAATCGGCCAGTCGTCCGGGCGGGCGACTTCGCACTGATGTGGTCGATGGCTTTCGGCTAGACTACGGGTTTCCATACTATTTAGATGCCGCTCCTCATGCGCGGCTTGAACTGGACCATTCCAAGCTTGATCTTAAGCCGTTTGAGCCCGGGGTCAAGGTGTTCGATGGTCGTTGCATGCGGGATGTGCACCCCGAGGCAATACTCGAAACGATTTTTAGTCGATGGGTGCCGATGAGTGACCTGCTAAGGATCAACCAATTGGATGAAGAGCTTCGAACATACTCCGAGTCGGACATTGCTCATCTTCCCGACCAAACGGTAGAAGATTTCTTGCGAACTCGACGATTTAGTTCGGCGGCGATTGAAAGATACTTCCGCCCGTATTACGGAAGTCTGCTCCTTGATCCCGACCTTTCGCAGTCCAGCCAAAACTTTGTAAGGCTTTTCCGGCAACTCCATTTGGGTCGGGCGTGCATTCCGGCGCGCGGAATCGAAGAGATTCCCCGCCAAATCGCGGACGGAATCAATCCGGATCGGATACGGCTTAATACGCGGGTAACGCGACTTCGACGAGCGGGAGAGCTAGTCCAGGCCGTCGAACTCGAAACAGGCGAAGTCATCGAAGTTGACCATGTAGTTGTAGCCACCGAGCAGGCCGAAGCTTCGCGTCTGACCGACGCCGGCTCGGTTCGCAAAGCGCAAGCCATGACCGTGATTCACTTTGCCACGCCCGAACCCCTGGGTCACGAACCGATCCTGCATACGAACGCGGTGAATCATGGGGATGTGAACTACGTCGTGTGTAAATCGTCGGTCAGTCGTTCACTTGCTCCATCGGGTCAGCACCTTGTAACAGCCGTCGCGCTTGGCTCTCTCGGCGGAACCGACCATTACATTGCTGGAAACGCTCGGTACCAACTTAGGGCGTGGTTCCCTAACCAAAAGGTGGACTCATGGCGTCCGTTGCGTGTGGATCACGTCGCCGCTGCACAAATGAACCGTCCGGTTGGGTTTGCTCATCATATGCTTCCGATTCAATCCGGCGAGAATCTTTTCCTTGCGGGAGAGTACTTGACTCACGGCGGAATTGATGGCGCGGTTTTAAGTGGCCAGAACGCAGCAAACCTGGTGTTGCAAGAGTATCCGGAGTTGCTCAGGGCATGAGGGTAGCGGTCGTTGGAGCAGGGATGGCCGGACTTGGTGCGGCCCGAACTCTTCATGCGGCCGGAATCCAGTGCACGGTCTTCGAGCAATCCGACCGCATGGGCGGGCGTGTGGCAACCCGTCGTATTGATGGTTTTGTGTTCGATTACGGCGCAACCATCATCTCGCCCCGTGGGTCAACGCTTGAGCGGCTGATGCTGGAACAGCTTCCCGGCGATGACTTGGTGCTCATAGAAAAGCCGATCTATTTGCACGTAGACGGGCGGGTTACGCCGGTTGATCCAGAACGCTCGGTGCAGCGTTACACTTATCGGCACGGCATCGATACTTTGGCCGAGCTGCTTGCCGTTGATCTGGATGTGCGATGTGGTGCCGCGGTCAACCAAATCCCCCTTGAAGGCGTGCATTATATGATCCACGGTGAACGGTTCAGTCATGTGATCCTTACACCCCCGCTTCCGCACACCGTTAGGCTGCTTCAATCAGCTAAAGATCGCCGCACGTTCACCGGATCGCAGTATCGAAAGGCAATCAGCGTAATGTTCGGAATCGACCAGGAAATCGAGCGGCCCTACCATGCTTTGCTTGATCCGAATCAGTCGCAACCCTTGACGTGGGTGAGCATAGAATCGGTAAAGGTGCCGGGGCACGTGCGCGCGCCCGCCGGATCGGCAGCAATCGTAGCGCAGATGTCGGCTCGGTACAGTCGATACAGCTTCGAGAGATCAGACGAAGATATTTACGATGACACCTGGTTCGATATCAAACGGACTCTGGCTTTAGTTGATGCAAACGTGGTTACGCGGTCGATCCACCGGTGGGAGCACAGCCACGCGGCGAACACGGTAGCATTCGAATCGGCCAACCGCCGGGGCGAACGACTAATCGTAGCCGGGGACGGATTTTCTGGAGCCCGGACTCAGCAGGCATTCGAAAACGGAATCCAAGCGGCCATGTTTATTCTGGAAGATCAATGAAACGAGCCCCTTATATCCTTGGCCTGGCGCTTGCTCTTGCGACCCCCGCACGAGCGGACGAAATTGCGCTATCGGTAACCGCGGGCGCGCTTTCCGGCAAAGCAACGCTCGTTAATCAAATTCTGCCCAATGGAACAAAATACGTCCGCCTGAGCATGACACTCAGCGATGGATCGGGCAAGACGGCCACGATTTTGCAAGAATCCACCTACGACGTCAAAGGTCGACCGATCCGTAAGCTTCAGGTCACCAGCTTAGATGGAGGATCGGCGCGGCAGTCGATCGCAATCAATTTCGCCGAAGACTCCGTGAAGTTCACGGTGGATCAGGGCGGCACAAAGTCTGACCAAGAGTTTGCTTATCCAGAAGGAAAGTCGATCCTGGCTTTGCCCGAGTTTTGGTTCATTCGCGACCCGGTAGCAGCGGGCGGGGTGAACACGTATTCGCGGTTTGATTTGGAACAGAAAGCCTGGATTGAAACCAAGTGCACCTATCACGGCAAGCGTGATATTGAATGGAACGGCAAAAAGGTCAAGGCTAACTTTGTCACCATGGGCTCGGCCAAGGCCTGGCTGGATGAAAAAGGTGACCCTTACCTCGTAGAATCAGATGGCGCGCGCATGGTGCGCATTCCGAGCAATGGAAAATCAACTTAGGGTAGCGATAGTCGGGGCATGCGGACGCATGGGCTCTCATGTGATGCGAGCAGTCGTTGATGCGCCAGATTTGGAGCTGGTTGGCGCGTGTGATCGGAACGGCGAAGGCCATACTGTTCAATCGCAGATTGGCGACAATGCCCCCGATTTGGAAATTTCATCCAAGCTCGGGGCGATGCTCGATCAGACTGCTCCGCATGTCCTTATCGAATTCACCCACCATGCGGGCGCAGCCGATCACGCTCTGAGCGCACTCAAACGCGGAATCTCGCCCGTAATCGGAACCAGTGGGCTTTCCGGGAGTGATCAGCGCGAACTGCAAATCGCAAGCGAAGATTACAAGGTGCCCGTTCTCTTGGTTCCGAATTTTGCGCTTGGCGCGGTGCTTATGGCAAGGTTTGCCGAAGATGCGGCGCGTTACTTTCCCGATGCCGAAGTGATTGAACTTCATCACGAGCAAAAGCTTGATGCTCCGAGCGGAACAGCTTGGCACACAGCCGAGCGAATTGCCGCCGCCCGCAGTCGAACGCCTTCTCGTCCTCACGGAGCGGTGCAAAAGGCCGACGGTGCCCGGGGCGGATCGGTCAAAGGAGTTCAGGTGCACTCCGTTCGGTTGCCCGGCTACGTAGCATCGCAAGAGGTTTTGTTTGGCGGAGCGGGCGAACGGCTTTCGATCCGGCACGATTCGATCGGTCGGGAAAGCTTCATGGCTGGGGTCTTGCTGGCAGTCCGACGGGTCCGCAGCCTTACCGGATTCAACGTTGGGCTTGAAGCAGTGCTGGATCAGTAGACCGGGGCCAGATATAATTAAAGTTCGCCAATGGAGATTGTTGTCCCCAGCGAATTTCAACATCTATACGAAGTCGGGCCCGACCGTCCGGTGGTCAAGATTCCCGATCCGGTCTTACGCAACCCCGCCAAGCCGATCGAAAAGCTCACCAAACGTCACGCTAAGCTGGCCGAGAACATGATCCGTATTATGAAAGAAGCCCACGGGGTCGGAATCGCCGCCCCTCAGGTAGGCGTGTCGGAAAGGCTCGTGGTTATCGCTCCGGATAAAAAGCCGATTGTCCTTATCAATCCCACCATTGTGGAGCGCGATGGCTCGCAGATCGGCGAAGAAGGGTGCCTCAGCATTCCCGGACTGTACGGCGATGTGGAGCGTGCTCTGAACGTGCGCGTGGAGGCGTGGGATATTAAAGGCCGACCCGTTGACTACGAAATGGAAGGCTACGCCGCGGTCGTGGTTCAGCACGAAGTGGACCACCTGGATGGCGTGCTCTTTATCGACAAAGTTGATGAGTCCACCCTTCATTGGCAAGACCCTAACGCCAACCGGTGAATCGAGCTTGAAACTGGTCTACTTTGGCACCGCAGAGTTTGCTGTTCCGGCCTTACGCGCGGTGGGTGAATCGGTGTCGCTTGTTGTGAGCCAACCTGATCGGCCGACTGGACGGGGGTTGAAACTCCAGAGTTCGCCCGTCAAGGAGACGGCAATCGAACTGGGAATTCCGGTGGAAACGCCCGAACGGGCGCGGGCGGAGGACTTTATCGAACGGTTACGTGCGGAAAATGCCGATGTATTTTTGGTTGCCGCTTATGGTCAGATTTTGAGCACTCAAGTGTTGGAAATTCCGCTTCGAGGCGCGATCAATCTGCACGGATCAATCCTGCCTGCTTGGCGAGGGGCGGCACCGATCCAGCGGGCCATCGAAGCCGGGGATTCGGAAACCGGAATAACCCTGATGCAGATGGATCGTGGGATGGATACAGGCGACATCATTGCCTTTGAGCGGTGCCCGATCGAACCTGACGAAACTGCGGCCGAACTCACGCCGCGACTTGCCACTCTGGCCGCCCAAATGGCTCGCACGTGGATGCCTCGCATTTGCGCCGGCGATTATACGCGCATTCCGCAAGACCACAATCAGGCAACCTACGCTTCAAAAGTTCAAAAATCCGATGCCCTGCTCACCTCCGAACTAGACGCAAATTCCGCGTATCGAAAAGTGCGCGCATTCACACCCTCTCCCGGTGCATGGATTCGCACCCCGACCGCAACGGTTAAAATTCATGCAGCGCGTTTTGCTCAAGTTGCAGTCAAGCCCGGCCATGTGGAGCGAGAGGGCGATACCGTCTTGTTGGGATTTGGCCAGGCGTCGCTCCGTGTGACCGAACTTCAGCTGGAAGGCAAACGCCGAGTTTCGGCCCGCGAATTTTGGAATGGGGCACCAATCGAACCGGGGGCGCGTTGGTTTGATTAACCCGCGCCCGGCATCGGCCGCGTTTCATCGGGCAGAATAACGGGTGGCCGGAACGATATGAAAAAGGCAGTTGCGATCAGGTTTGCGATAGGAGCTCTGCTCATTGTGGGACTCCTTGTTGGGTACCAAGTTTTCCAGAACTTTGCCCAGGATCCTGACCTCGGCACGTTCGAAAGCACGAACTTTATCGTCGCTCTCCGAACCGAGGGCCGATCCACGCATTCGGTCATGTTGGATGAAAACGGCAAAGAGGTGCTGCCGCCCAAACCAGCCAAAGAGCGGTGGGACGACCGAGAAATCACGTGGTCTCCCGACGGGCACCGAGTATTTCTTTCGAGCACGCGGGAAAGCGATTCCTACGTGATCTACCGGTGGAATCCGGCCAAAGACAAGGTGGAACGGCGTTCCATTTCGACGCGAAGTCAATCGGGACCGTGGTTCGGCGCACACGAAACGGCTTCGCGCGCTTCGGGTCTTATTCAGAGCGGAGGCTTGATCCTGGAACTCAACTTTGCTACCGGTCAGACCACGCAAGTGATGCCGCCGCCCATCGATCCCACTCAGGGCGAAGAAGAAGGCCGCCGCAGCTCAATCGAAACCCTGTACGGTCGATTTGGCGACAGTTTTGTAACCGGTCGATATATCGGCGATAAGCAAACCGTGATCGGAATCATGCGTAACGATACCGGCCAGACGGCGGTGCTACATATCCTTAAACCAAACGCGCAAGGGCAAATGCAAATGCCGTCGGAACTGTTCCGGGGTCACCGCGTGGATGTGGAATCGGCACCAGGCGGACAGTTCGTACTGCTTGTCCGCAATATGGAATGGCCCGACCCGACGCAGGTTCCGGAAGAGTTTATTGTGGATGGCAAAATTACACGACCATTCGAGAGCGGTCTCTTTCTTGGCCGCATCAATGATCAAGGTATGCCGGAGATCCAGCCGATTTTGGTGACTCCGCCGGGCACGATGGAAGGTCCGGGTGATTTTGCGATTTCGCCCGATGGCACCAAAATCGCGGTTGTAATCGGTCAAATCGACGAGCATGGCGGATTTTCGCCGCTGGGGTTGGTGGTGATGCCGCTCGCCGCCGGTGGCGGGCAACAGACCGCTCGGCTGCTGGCTGGCAATGTCACCGATATCAGCTGGAACGGCGACGGCACCCGGATTGCTTACCTCAAGCGCGAAGGGGATCGGGCGGATATTTACACCATTGCTGCGGATGGAACCGGCGAACGTAAGGTGACAACCACCGGAAACTATTTGAGTCCGCAGTTTAGCCCGCAGGTGGCCGGTTCAAAATAAAGTCTCGGGGTTCCGGATTCTTCTGATCACATCGGTAGTCGAGTGGCCCGCTGCAAAGGGGAGAATGGCCACGCGTCCACCGTATGATTCGACAATTTCGGCTTCGGGCAGATCATCGATCACATAGTCACCGCCTTTGCAGTGAACATCTGGCTTGAGGTCCATGATCAGTCGTTCCGGAGTGCCTTCTTCAAAACTCAGCACAAAATCGACACACCTTAGTGCTCCGACCACCGCCATGCGGTCGGCGAGGCAGTTGATCGGCCGATCTGGTCCCTTGCCGAGGTTGCGAACGCTTTGATCGGTGTTGAGCCCAACTACCAGAACATCGCCCAGGGATTTGGCCGCTTGCAGATAGTGGACATGGCCCGCATGGAGAATATCGAACACTCCGTTGGTAAAGACAAGCTTGCGACCACGGCGCGCATTTGCGATCCAAACAAGCGTGCTGTCGTTCATGTGAGCACCTCGGCGGCAAGGATCATCGCATCATCCACATTTTGGGAATGGCATCGACTTTGCTGACCGTAGGGGGCGCTTCGCGCCGGATTGGTGAGCGTATAAACTCCGATGCAAGGAATCCCCAAGGCTGCGGCAATATGGATGCTTCCCGTGTCGCCAGCAACATGCATACAACCCAAGCTTAGCAGAGAGACGAGTTCGGATATCGAAGTTTCGCCCGCAATCGAGATCGAGTCGTGCTGCATCGAATCCTGAACGGCAGCCACAATCGATTGCTCCTTTTGAGTGCCGATAAAGACCACGGGAATATCGCGGCTCCGAACAAAATCGGCCAGCTTAGCGAAAGATTCCGGGGGCCATCGCTTAGTGCTCCATCCGGCGCCGCAGTTGAAAATGACGGGGGCGGTGCCGCTCCAACCGCGATCCTTGAGTTTCTTTGTGACCGATTCTGTCGATTCAGGCGGCGGCTTGAGACCGAACGATGCTGGACCGGGATCGCCTCCGGCGGGAACTGTGACATCAATGTACTGATCCACCACATGGATGGAAGTCGGACGTGGCTCGACCGCCGAAGTGAAGAGCCACGAACCCTCTCGCTGCCAGTGGTAGCCGTACTTTTCTTTGGCTCGGGCATAGCCGACGGGAAGGCCACTTTTCAGCAAACCTTGGAGGTCGAAGGCCGCATCAAACGAGCCGAGGTCGTGCACGAACTTGCGCCATTCTCCTGCCCCTTTGGGCAGAGTCTTAACCTCATTCACATGGTCACAGGCACGCGGCAGATCGGCGAAACGGGCGTCGCAAATCCAAATGATTTCGCATTCCGGATGGGCTTGGCGAAGAGCTCCGGCGGCACCGAGCGAGCAGGCAACATCGCCGAGCGCGCTTAGTCGGCTAACCAGGAACCGGATGTTTTGCCCTCCAGTCTTTCGGTAACTGCCGCCACGACTTCTTCGGCAGTAATTGCATCCGGGTCGGGACCGGGCCTGAGAACGGTCGATAGCTCACCATAAGGTTGATAGCGTCGCGGATCGGTACGACCGAACACGGTCACGGTCGGAATTCCGTACGCGGCCGCTGCATGAGCAGTGCCAGTGTCCGCGCTGAGGTGGAGTCGGCAGTTGGCCACGATATCTAACGCTCGTTCCAGCGGAATTTGGCCGACTAAGTTTGTAACCCCGTCAACGGGAATCGTCTCATCGTTGACGCCACCGATCACCGTAATGGCGTATCCTTTGTTTATGAGTTGGCGGGCGACCTGGGCCCACCGTTCGGTACTCACCTTCTTATGCGGATGTCCGCTGCCAGTTTGAATTACAATTTGACCACTTGGTCTATCGTTGGCGGGCGGCATGTAGGGGTGGTTCGGAAGCCGGACCTCGTGCCAAGCATTGAGGAGTCGCCACGTAGCTTCCACTTCGTGCACCGATCCTAAGAGGCAATCAACCGTTGGGTTAAGACGACTGGCAATTCGGTCGGTGTTGCGGTTAGCAAGTCGAATCTTAGCACCGGAAAGCCGAAGGCACAGCGCAGTTTTCACCTGCCCTTGCAGATCGAATCCAACATCGAACGGAGTGCGACGCAGCTCGGCAAATGCGCGAAGCTGTCCTAACCAAGTGGTTGGAGCCCATCGCCGCGATTTCCAGCGATCCGCGTCCGCAAAGACCACCCGGTCCACAAGTCGGGAACGATCAATGACCGGACCAAATCGGTCTTGCACGGCCCATGTAATGTGCGCTTCCGGAAAGGTTTGTCGAAGCCCAGTGACTCCCCAAGCCGCCATGATGCAATCCCCCATGGCACTAAACCGAACAATGAGGATGCGCGGCTTCACATAAGCCCCTTGCGGCGCGCATTTCGCCACCGATCATGCATCCAGAGCCACTGGCCGGGGTTCTCTCGGATACGGTGTTCCAGCCAACGGTTGATACTTCTCATCAGTCCTTCTCCGGGAACCGATTCTTCAGCATCCGGTTCCAGCGGGGGATAGAAGGTCATTTTGTATCGACCCTCACCTACATAGACGCAGGCCACCGGTACGGCCGATGCGCCGGTCCTCGCGGCAAAAAGGCCGGGCCCCAGCGGCGTGCCTGCCGGGTGGCCAAAAAACGGGATGAAGATATCGGAGGCGTTCTGATCGGGCAAGATGCCCACGATGGCATTTTCGCGGAGTCGAAGCAATACCTGTCTGGCAGCTTGACCCCGCGGAATCACTCCGGTTCCGGGACGCCGGCGAATATCGTTTACGATCCGGTTCACGTCCTCGTCGTCGGCATCGCGGGCGATTACGAAAAGTTTGTATCCTTTGAGGCTTAGCCAAGCCGATGCGCGTTCCCAGTTGCCCAAGTGGCCGGTTATCAGTAGGACGCCTTTACCTTTGGCTAGCGCGGCATCTATGTGTTCGATCCCGCTGATTTCGGTGCTGCTTTCAATGGATTCGATCGTCCACGAGTTGCCCTGCAAAAAGTCGGTGGATGATCGACCAAAGTGCTCGAATACCTCCTGGGCGATGGCTGCTCGTTCGGATTCAGATTTCTCGGGAAAGGCGAGGCGGAGGTTATCCAGTGTGCGCTTTCGACGCGATCCGGCAATTCTCCAGAGAAGGCGGCCAAATCGCTCGCCCAGAGCGGCGGCTTTCTCGGGTGATTTGTTTCGAAGCACTCGCTCCACGGTGGCCAGCAAGGTGCGACCTGCTTTATTGACCAGCTTTTTCTTGGCGGAGCTCATTGATCTTGTCGATTATGGTGGCGTAAAAGTCGTCTTCGTTGCGGGGCGTCACCCGATAGTGGGCCACGGCGATCCGAAAACGGTCTAGATTTTGACGCTCTTTAAGCTTGACGTAATCCTTGGCGGTCACAACCAGAGGGATTTTTGGATCAAAGTCACGCAGAAGATCGAGCGCGTTCAGCGGATCGTGGTCGGCCAGAAGTAAGGTGTCTTTTACCGTAAAGCCGGCCAGGCGCAGGGAATCGACGAACCGATGAGGCTGGGCCACGGCGCACAAAACGTTGACTGTCTGCCCCTTGGCAAACGGTTGTCCATGGTGAGAAAGCTCCACCGGCTGCGCGATAAGATCGTGCCCGTAGGTGAGCACAATATCCGCGCGGCTATTTCCGTACCAGCGGGGTTCTCGGTAAGGGCCAGCGGGGAAGCAAAAGTCATTATCCGGCTCGGAGTCGATGATGTAAGCAAAGTCGGGCTGGAGCCGGAGGTGCTGGAATCCATCGTCCATCAGCAGCACGGATTCGGGGAATTCTTCAGCTGCGATCTGGGCCGCGCGAACCCGATCGTGACCAACAATAAGGGGAATGTCCGGCTCTAAATACCGGAGCATGGTGGCTTCATCACCCCAGGTGGCAATGGGGAGAGGACCATCTGGGGCACGCGTGGCCCCGTGGTAGCGGGGACTCCCGTACCCCGAGGTTCCGATGATGGTCGGAATGCCCCGCGCATTAAGATTCCGCGCAATTTCGAGTGTAAAGGGTGTCTTTCCCGATCCTCCGGCAGTGAGATTGCCGATGCAAATCGTAGGAATGGCCGGAATATGCGCGCGCTTGAGACCATAGCGGTAGATGGAGGCGTAGGAAAGCCATCCGACTTGATAGAGGAGAGATGCCGGAAACAGGAGCCATGCAGGAATCCCCTTTTCTGACCAGATCTGCTCGAACGCTTTGCGCACGGTTCGGCTGGATTGTAACATGCTCGAAGAAAATATGAAAGCCGAGGAACTTACGGATGCCCACGAACAAGGCGGCTGGCCCGAAGTGGAAGCGCAGCTTGAGCACAAACCGTTGCTCGAAGCGATTCACGAACTCACGGTGCTGATGAGCCACCTGCGATACATGAAGAAAGATTTGCCGGGAGTCGCAAAGGTTGCCGATCGCGCCCAGTCGTTGGTTGCCCTTTCCAACGATCCCGAAGTGCTTTCGGCATGGAAACAAATATGCTACAACCGCGCTTCGTTTTTTTGGCGGGGCTGGGGCGATGAGGACGTGGAAATCACGCGGGAGATGGAAGCCGAAGCCGAGCCATTTGCGCAAAAGAACTTCGATCTTGCCGTTCGATTAAATAAGGGAGCGATCGCTATGGGCCGAGCGGAGTGGCTGATCGGCGCGTTTCAGTGGTCAAACAACGATCGGGCGGGGGCTCGCCTTCGGTTCGAAACAGCCGCTGGCTTGTTGGAAACCTCCGATTCACGTGAGCATATGATGATGCTGGCCTATGCCGGGCATCTGGCGGGCGAGGATATCAATCCGATCTTAAACGAGCTCTCGGACATTGATAAACCGTACGCTGACCAGGTTCGGCGAGCTATTGAAGTGCTCGGCTAAGTAAACTCCCAACATCGTGCCGACGGCCGCCTTTACCACGCTTGGCTGCAAGGTCAACCAATACGAAACGCAGCGCATCCTGGATTCTTTTGCGGATGCCGGGTTTTCGGTGGTGCCGAGCGATCAGCCCGCGGACGTGTACGTGATAAACACCTGCAGCGTGACGAGCCAAGCCGAAGCCAAAAGCTGGTACGCGGTTCGCAAAGCCCAGCGGATCAACCCCGAAGCCAAGCTCGTGGTAACCGGCTGTGCGGTTCAGATGGATATCAATCGCGGGGGCGAGCGCGAGCCGGTTGATGTCGCCGTGCCGAACCCGGAAAAGCTTCGCGCGCTTGAATATCTTTATCGCTCGTTTCCGGAAATCGAACGGGCAGTCCGGCAAAATCCTGCGCCGCGCGAGCAAGAAAAGCCGCGCGGTCGCACCCGGGCAACGCTCAAGATTCAGGATGGCTGCAGCGTGATGTGTAGCTACTGCAGCATTCCGTTCACCCGGCCGGTGATGACCAGCAGGCCCTGGCACGAGGTTCTGGATGAAGCCAAGCGGCTCCACGATATGGGCTATCACGAAGCGGTCCTCACGGGTGTGCTGATCGGTGCCTATGGGCCGGAAACCGGCAGCGAAGGGCCGGGGTTCGAATCGCTTGTGCAAACGCTCGCCGAAGAATCTGGCCTTGAGCGCATCCGCATCAGTTCGATTGAGATGCACCAGGTTACGGATTCGATTATTCGCTTGGCAAAAGAAGGGCAGATCGTGCCGCACTTCCATATTCCTTTGCAGAGCGGGGACGACGGCGTTTTGCGCGACATGAATCGCCGGTATCGCCAGGACGATTACCTAAGGCTTTGCGAAAAGCTTTATCGAGTGCTGCCAGAGGTGACGATCACGACCGATATCATGGTCGGATTCCCCACCGAAGATGATGCCGCGTTTGAATCGAGCCTCAAGGTGTGCCGCGAAGTCCAATTTTTGAAGGCGCATGTGTTCCGGTTCAGCCCGCGCTACGGAACCCCGGCGGATAAATGGGGCGATCCGGTTCCGCCCCCGATTAAGCAGGAGCGAGCCAAGCAGTTGGCCGCCTATACGACGGAAACCGGACGTTCGCAGGTCCGACGATTCCTCGGAACGACGGCGCGAGTCTTGGTGGAACGGCGAGACCGGGGCGGTTTGCTGGAAGGAACCAGTGATAACTGGCTGACCGTGAAGTTCGCCGGGCCTGATTCTGCCCTGAAATCGATCCAGTGGGTGCAGATCGAAGATGAGCGGGACGGAATCGCCTACGGTGAGCTTGCGGCGGCGCCGAAGTCCAGGCGAGTTCCGCTTTCGGTGCGTTAGAGGATCCCGTGCGAATCTTTTTTTCTGCCGGGGAAGCCAGCGGCGATACCTACGCGGCAGAACTTGCCGTCCGGTGTTCCGGCTGGGCATCCGACCTCGAAGGGATTGTGGGCCGTCGGGGTCAGGAAGCGGGAATCCGGTTGGTGGCCGACAATCGACGCTGGGGGGCAATTGGGATTTTCGAATCGCTCCGCGTGGCCCCGCGGGTGTTGCGGGGGTATCGGCGGGCGGTTCGGGCCCTGCGGAGCGGATCGCCCGGACTGTTTGTGGCGATCGACTTTGGATTTTTGAATGTAAAGCTGTGCGGTCGGGCGAAAGCGTTGGGGTGGAAAACGCTCTACTTTGTTCCGCCGGGCAGCTGGCGGAGGAACAAGCAGGGTTCCGACCTGCCGCGGATCGCGGATGAGATTGTCACGCCGTTCGAATGGAGCGCGGAAATTCTGCGCGGAATGGGAGCGAGCGCGCACTGGTTTGGCCATCCGCTCAAGCAGATGGCGCGAGAACGGGGAGGCGGCTCGGACGTGCGCGAGGGAATCGCGATTCTGCCGGGAAGCCGGATGCATGAGATTGCGCACAACCTTCCGGTGATTGCAGAATCGCTGCGGGGCTTTGATGGTCCGGTGACTTTGAGCCGGGCACCAAACGTGGATGCTGATGCGCTACGCGCCTTGTGGCGGGGGCTAGCCGGCACGGATGCCCAGCTTGAGGACAGTGTGTATCGAGCGCTGAGCGGAGCGCGAGCGGCGATTGTGTGCAGCGGCACGGCGACGTTGGAATCGGTTTTGTGCGGCTGCCCGCTGGTGGTGGTTTATCGCGGGGGGAAGGTGATGGAGCTTGAGGCTCGGCTGCGCGGGGTTCGTCCGGAGCACATTGCTTTGCCGAACATTTTGCTGAATCGGCGGGCGATTCCGGAATTGATCCAGCAGGAGGCGACTCCGGAGGCGATTGGAGAGTGGGTCCGGCGGTTAAGCGAAGATTCGGCGGAGCGGGTGGCGCAGCTATCGGCGTTTGAGGAAATCGATGCTTTGCTGGGTCCGTCGGATTGTTTGGATCGGACCGCCGCGTTGATGCGGCACATGTGCGGAACATAGACCGCATTTCCGGCGGTTTGGGTTTGGCCGGGGACTATTGTGGGTCCATTTGAACTTGGGCCGGGTGATATGCGTCTGATAAAAGCTGCCGGAGCTAGAGTGAGGCGAGGGCAGCCGGATACGTATTTCGAGACGGCTTTGTTGGGACAAGGGTCGCAAATTTCTCGAAAAGGTCCGGGACCCCTTGACCTGAGTTGGTTAATGGCCTATAATTTCACTCGCCCCTCACGTGAGGGACAGCAAATTGACAGCTTGATAGTGGAAGACGCAGCATTCAGTAGCGGTCGAGATTGAGCTTCGGCTCGGCTCGGCTAAAACATGCAACAACTCTCCATGAGTTGTGCGTGTCCTGAAAAAACAATTCAGAAAGCCGATCAGGCTTTCTCCAAGAAAACACTTTCTTCGGAGAGTTTGATCATGGCTCAGGACGAACGCTGGCGGCGTGCCTAAAACATGCAAGTCGAACGAGATCTTCGGATCTAGTGGCGAACGGCGGAGTAAGACATGAGTAACGTGCCCCAATGACTGGGATATACAGAGGAAACTCTGGGTAATACCGGATGTGGCCAACCTTGAGCATTTTTGGTTGGTTAAAAGGATTTATTCGCATTGGGAGCGGCTCATGACCCATCAGGTAGTTGGTAGGGTAACGGCCTACCAAGCCGACGACGGGTAGCGGGTCTGAGAGGATGATCCGCCCGAGTGGGACTGAGACACGGCCCACACACCTACGGGTGGCAGCAGTTGGGAATCTTGCACAATGGGGGAAACCCTGATGCAGCGACGCCGCGTGGACGATGAAGGGTCTAGGCCTGTAAAGTCCTTTTGCTAGGAAAGACTTAGGACGGTACCTAGCGAATAAGCTCCGGCTAACTACGTGCCAGCAGCCGCGGTAATACGTAGGGAGCAAGCGTTGTCCGGATTTACTGGGCGTAAAGGGCGCGTAGGCGGCCTATTAAGTGTGGTGTGAAATCTCCAGGGCTCAACCCGGAAACTGCATCGCATACTGGTAGGCTTGAGGAAGGTAGAGGTAAGTGGAATTCCCGGTGTAACGGTGACATGTGTAGATATCGGGAGGAACACCAATAGCGAAGGCAGCTTACTGGGCCTTTCCTGACGCTGAGGCGCGAAAGCGTGGGTAGCAAACAGAATTAGATACTCTGGTAGTCCACGCCCTAAACGATGGATACTAGGCGTTAAGGGTATCGACCCCCTTAGTGCCGTAGCAAACGCATTAAGTATCCCGCCTGGGGAGTACGGCCGCAAGGTTGAAACTCAAATGAATTGACGGGACCCCGCACAAGCGGTGGAGCATGTGGTTTAATTCGATACTAACCGAAGAACCTTACCCAGGTTTGACATCGCGGGAAATCCCCTGAAAGGGGGCCCTCTGCCCAAAAGGCAGACCCAAAGACACCTGTTGCATGGCTGTCGTCAGCTCGTGCCGTGAGGTGTTTGGTTAAGTCCAGCAACGAGCGCAACCCTCGTCCTTTGTTGCCAGCGGGTAAAGCCGGGAACTCAAAGGAGACCGCCGGTGTAAACCGGAGGAAGGTGGGGATGATGTCAAGTCAGCATGGCGGTTACGCCTGGGGCTACACACATGCTACAATGGGCGCAACAAAGGGCAGCAAAGCCGCGAGGTGGAGCTAATCCCAAAAATACGCCCTCAGTTCAGATTGCAGTCTGCAACTCGACTGCATGAAGGCGGAATCGCTAGTAAACGCAGGTCAGCTATACTGCGTTGAATACGTTCCCGGGGTTTGTACACACTGCCCGTCAAGTGATCCGAATTGTCTTCACCCGAAGTCCGTGGCCTAACCGTAAGGAGGGAGCGGCCGAAGGTGAGGGGGGTAAGGAGCACTAAGTCGTAACAAGGTACCCGTACCGGAAGGTGTGGGTGGATCACCTCCTTAAAGAGTCAGAACAGAGGATCCCACTGGGATCATCTCTCATACTCAGGTCGAACTGCGTCTATCCACTATCAAGCTGTTAATGAGCAAGAAACTAACCCTCGATCATCCGATCGAGGGTTTTTCTTTGCATCTAACCCGAGTTTTGGCGAAGTTGACAGTCATGCTGGGGGGGGGTATGGTTGCTGCCAAGAAATACCTCCAGAACTTCACCCCCAACCTTGATTCCAACGCCGGAGCGCAAACACGCGTCGAACGAGGTATAAGGTCTTAACCTGGAGACGGTGCCCCATGATTCAACTCATCCTTGCCGCTACGATAAGCCATCAGGCGCAAGTCACGCCGCCTGAACCTGCCTATCTGATCAAAACCGGAGCAATCGTCATCACCGACCGAACTGATCGCGATGACCTCAAAAAGATTTTCGCCGCAAAAACAAAGGATGAAGTAGAAGCTTTGCTTGAAAATGGTGCCTTTGAGTATCGTATTCTCGACGGGCGATATGAAATCTGGTTATCAAGCTATTTCCCCATGCGGGTAGCCCAAAAAAAGATTGATAAACTGCAGGATATGATCCGGCGAGGGCCGCAAAATCTTGGGCTTTTGCGACTTTCAGATTATGAGGAGATTATCGCGGAATCGCTGGAAAATCTTGCGATGCGCAGTAATTTTCCCAGCAGAGAGCAATTCGAAGATACGACTACCGGTTTAAGTTATAGTCGGGTCTATACTTTGCGCAAGAACGACGGAACAGTTCGCCAAGTTTCTATTGCCGCAACCAATCACGAGCTTACAAAATCGTTGCCGGACGTGCCACAAAAAGTTAATCCGAGCAAGGACAATATCCAGGAATTTGGACGTGTGCGGTCCGCTCAATGGGTTGTTGCAACTGCGAACACACCAATCAACTCGGCAGAATCGACCTTGAAGATAGCTGATTTCCTTAAGTACTTAGTGGCAACGCAGGCTTCCCTGGATGATCAGGTTTCGAAGTTGGTTATGGAACTCCATCGTAGCCACATGAGTGTCCTGGGGGCTTCAGATGATGAAAATCTGGGTGGCCAGAGCCTGTCAGAACTCGATTCCGAAGATGCGCAAGCGCTGCGGCAACTACTACGCCTTGATGCAACAGATAACGGTTCCGAATGGCAAGTCTTGGGTTTTGAGACCGTGCCTACGCTCGTGTTCCGCCTCAGTACTCGAACCGGCATCGACGGAGGGTCAATGATCGAAGCAACTGTTATCCGGTTGGATAATCCCGCTTGGAAATCGAAATACAATCCGACTTCCGGTAAACCATAATGGTATGGATTGAGTTCATTAAATCATGGATATAGAAGCAAAAAATGCAAATCGGAGTATCAAATTTGAAGAGCTGACGTTTTGGCAGCAGTGCGTGATCATCGCACCATTGCCGCTTGGTGTTTTGCCGACATTTTTCGGCAACCAACTTCGACCTCTGGTATCTATTCATCCCGCTATCTTGATTGCTGTGGCATGTTTAACGCTCTACGGTGTTATCCGGCTAGGCAAGCGTCTCCGCAAGGCCAGTGAATACGGAGCTACGATGGAGCAATTCTTTCGCGGATTCACTCTAACGGGGTTACTGATGATGACGGTCAGTATAGTAGTGATAGCATTATTGGTGAGCCGCCCCACTGTTTTGTCGGAGGTTTGAGGTGTTCGAATAGTTGGCCGGCGCGCGGATTATGTGCCGGCCAGAGGCGAGCCACGACAGATTCCTAGCCGAACCTGCGGCCAGCAGGTACAACCAGCCCAAGCGTGGACAACTCGCGCATCCCCATTGACGACCTCCGGATCAAGCAGACCCGACCGCTGATCCAGCCCGCCATCCTTACCGAAGAAATCGAGCGGACGGCCAATCATTCGCGCCGAATTGCGGATTGGCGACGCCAGGTCGAAGAGATCGTGAAGGGGCGCGATCATCGCATTCTTATCGTTGCTGGGCCATGTAGCATCCACGATCCGGCGGCCTCGTTGGAATTCGCCACCCATCTCAAGCAGTTTGCCGCCCGGTTCGAAGACGACCTCCTGCTCATCATGCGGTCTTACTTCGAAAAGCCGCGCACGGTGGCCGGCTGGAAAGGGCTCATCAACGACCCTGGGCTCGATGGCACCCATCGCATCAACACCGGTTTGCGACTTGCGCGAACCTTTCTGCGCGATCTCGCCGAACTCGGAATCCCCGCCGCCACGGAATTCTTGGACACCACGGTTCCGCAACACATTGCGGATTTTGTTTCGTGGGGGGCAATCGGCGCACGCACGGTGGAATCGCAAACCCACCGTGAGTTGGCGAGCGGACTCAGCATGCCCATCGGATTCAAAAATGCCACCGATGGCCGAATCCAGCCCGCCGTCGATGCGGTGCTCGCGGCGCGTCGGAGCCACTGGTTCCCCAGCACCACCAAAGAAGGCGTGGCCGCCCTCAGCGAAACCACGGGCAACGATTCGTGCCATATCGTGCTTCGGGGCGGGCACAGCGGTCCCAACTATCGGCCGGAGCAGGTTAAAGAAGCGTGCGCCCTTCTGGCCGCCGCTGGTCTGCGCGAAAGTGTGATGATCGATTGCAGTCATGGCAACAGCGGCAAAGATTTTGCCCGCCAGCCGGGAGTGGCGGAATCGGTTGCTCGCCAAATCGAATGCGGTCACGGCGAAGTCTTTGGCGCGATGATCGAAGCTCACTTGGTGGAAGGCCGTCAGGATTGGTCGCCCGCGGCGAAAGCGGTTTATGGCCAAAGCGTTACCGATGGCTGCATCGGGCTTGCCGACCTGGAACGAGTGCTTGAGCAGTTTGCCCTCGCTCGTGCCAAACGCTCAGCCTAGATCGTAGGATTCCAGCCCGATCTTTTGCCGGTTTTTAACCTGCCCCCCTCCAGCCAAGTCCACGGATTCCGATAGTTGATAACGGAAGCGAACCGAGCGCATCATTCGCCAAGCTTGAGCGGGCTGAGTGACTCGGAAGAAGTGAACCACACCAACGCAATTCGCCGGCCGGGATCTGTCCTCTCCTTCCCGACCGGCGCTTTTTTGTCTGCACTACTCTTTGTCGTCGATCACCGGGATTGCCCGGCGGACCTCGCGTCCGACTTGCTCAACCTGGGCGGACGATATCTCCCGCCGATACTCGGCCATCTCGGGCTGACCCTGCCGATTCTCCTCGATCCAGCGGTTGGCAAACTCGCCGCTCTCGATTTCGGATAGGATCGCCCGCATTTCCTTGCGCGTCTCTTCCGTCACCATGCGGGGACCCGCAAGATAGCCGCCCCATTCGGCAGTTTCGGAAATCATTTTGTCCATGTACGAAATTCCGCCTTGATACAACAGTTCGACAATCAGGCGGGTTTCGTGCAGACATTCAAAGTAGGCGACCTCCGGGCGGTATCCGGCGGCGACCAAAGTTTCAAATCCGGCACGGATCAGAGCAGGGATTCCGCCGCAGAGCACGGCTTGCTCGCCGAAGAGGTCGGTGATTGTTTCTTCGCGTGGGTTCGTTTCCAAGATTCCGGCGCGAGCGCATCCGATTCCCCAGGCGTAACTGAGGGCCAGTTCTCGGGCCTGACCGGTTGCATCTTGGGCCACCGCGTAAAGAGCAGGAAGTCCGCGCCCTGCTTCAAATTCCGCACGAATCCCTGGCCCCGGCCCCTTGGGAGAAACGATAACCGTATCGATTCCGGGGGGAGGCTTGATTCCCCCAAAAACGAGGCCGAATCCATGCGCGAACACCAGCGATTTTTCATCTGAAAGGTGCGGCTCAATCTCGCGAGCAAAGATAGTGGCCATCGGAACATCGGGTGTCAGAACGCTAATCACCTGAGCCTGGCGAACGGCTTCTCCGGTTGAAAGGGTATCGAATCCATCGGCCTGAGCTTGGTCAATGCTGGGGCTCCCTTCGCGGGTGCCGACGACCACGCTGACCCCGGAATCGCGCAGGTTAAGCGCATGAGTTCGCCCCTGCGATCCGTAGCCGATAATCGCGGTGGTTTGGCTCCGGATCAATTCGGGTTGGCAATCGGGCTCGTAAAGAAAGGCCGACATGCCTCATCTTGGCCGCTCTGGGCAGTTCGTTGCCGGGAACCCCGCGCTCATCCGGGTGAGATAGGGTACACACAGCAGAGGGCGAATTCGCCCTCCTTTTAAGAAGGTTCGACCCTATGGCTTCGGTGGCGCAAGAGCAGTTGGTGACGATCACGATCAATGATGTGGAACTGCAGGTTCCAAAAGATGAACTGATCGTGGAATCGGTGAAGCGTCTGGGGCTCGAAATTCCGATTTTCTGCTATCACCCACGCATGAAGGCGGTGGGAATGTGCCGAATGTGCCTCGTCGAAGTTGGTTTCAAACAGCCGGATGGATCGGTGCGCAAGATGCCCAAGCCGCAAGCCGGGTGCACGCTCCCCGCGAGCGACAACATGGTGATCTATACCGACACGGAGCAGATTCACCGTGACCGTCGCGGGGTGCTGGAATTCCTGCTGATCAACCACCCGCTCGACTGCCCGATCTGCGACCGGGGCGGGGAGTGTCCGCTGCAGAATAACACGCTCGCCTATGGCCCTTCCACTTCGCGATTTATCGAGATGAAACGCCACTTGCCCAAGGCGTATCCGCTGAGCAAGTACGTCACGCTCGATCTGGAGCGATGCATCCAGTGCGGTCGGTGCGTGCGCTTTACCGAAGAGATTTCGGGCGATGCGCAGCTGGCATTTCGATTCCGAGGTGCCTCGATGCAGCCATCTACTTTCCAACTCACGGATTTTGAGAGCAAGTTCAGCGGCAACACCATCGAAATCTGTCCGGTGGGAGCGCTGACTTCGAGCCGCTATCGATTCCGCGCGCGCCCGTGGGACCTCGAAACGGGTCCGGCGATCTGTACGGTTACGCCCGATGGCACCAACCTCTACTTCGACCATCGTGCGGGTAAATTTGTCCGAATCACCGCTCGCACGAACGATGAGGTGAACGAGGAGTGGACTGCCGATCGGTGTAAGTTCGGCTACGATTTCTACAATGCTCCGAATCGGATTCTCGCTCCCAACAAGCGCGAAGGCGATGGCTTTGTGGCCTGTGGATGGGGCGATGCGAACCGCGCGATTGCCGAGAGTCTGACCGCGGCCGGGAGTGCCGCCGCTCTGCTGATCTCGCCGCGTATTTCGAACGAATCAATTTATTTGGGCCAGAAGCTGTTCCGCGAAGCAATTGGTAGCGAGCATATCGACTACCGCATGGGCGAGGATCAGGTGTCGTTTGATGATCGTGTGGAAAACCGGCTCGGCCTTGCCGACCTCAGTGTTCGGATCGCCGACCTTGAGCATCTGGATTCAGTGCTGGTGTTTGGGACTTCGCTGGCGGATGAGCAACCGATTACGTTCTTGAGGGTCCGTAAAGGTTGGTTCAAGCGCGGAATGCGGGTAGTGGTTGCCCACCACGCCCCCACCGATGCCGATTCGTTTGCCCATGTGGTGCTCCGGTACGTGCAAGGGGCCGAAAAATGGGCCGCCGCCGCTTTGGCTTCGGCTCTTGGCCACGCGCCGGAAGTTGATTTCAACCGCGCCCTTCAGCAGTCAGGTTTGACGGAAACGGATGTGCGTGCCGCCGCTGAAGCTCTTGGCTCGGCCAACTCTGCGGTTCTTTGTACGCACTCCCTGACTCGGAATTCCGACGGAGTGGCTGCCTACCAGGCACTTGCCGGATTCGCCGGTCGAGCAGGTATGGGATTCAACTACATGGGGCTGGAATGCAACTCTCAGGGCGCGATCCAGCTGGGCGGACTGCCGAATCCATCCGCCGGAGGCCAAGACACTCGGGCGATTTTAGAAGCGTGCGCCGCAGGCGAGATTAAATCTCTGTTCCTGATGGGCGTCGATCCCATCGCGCAGTTTCCGGACCCTGAACTAGCCGAGCGGGCATTGGAAAACGTGGAGTACCTCGTCTACTGCGCCAGTGATCCGGGGCCGAGCGCGGCCTATGCTTCGATCATTTTGCCGCTGGCTCTTCCGGCGGAACAGGATGGAAGCTACACCAGCAGCGAGGGAAGGGTCCAGCGGATGGGCCAGGTGATTACGGCACCGGGCGAATCCAAGGCACCATGGAGAATTTTTACTGAACTCGACTTGCGAATCAGACCGGGTACGCCCGCCTTTAATCCGCGAGAAATCATGGATGAAATTGCGGAGAAGCACCCCGAGTTCGAACCGGCGCGTTACGAAAATCTTCCCCCCACCGGCGCAATCGTGCGTCGAACAGCGAGGGGATTCGACTCCGAGGCTTTGGCCGGGATTCTGACCGGGCTACGTTAAAGCCTAAGGGTAAAGTGAAATCGCTTTGGTTGCGGAATTTCTCCAACGGCTGAGTGTTGAAAACCCCGTTTTGCTGGGGTTCATTCGATGTTTGATTTTGCTGGTCGCGCTGCTGACCATCGTTCCTCCATTGATCTGGTGGGAACGCCGGCTCCTCAGTTGGATGCAAGACCGGATCGGCCCGAATCGAAGTGGCACGATTACTTTTCCGGATGACTTCGCCATTAAAGGGCTTGCTGGACGTCAGGTCCGCACGTTCGGACTCATCCAACCTCTGCTGGATGGGCTTAAGTTGTTCTTAAAGGAAGACATCACGCCGGCCAGCGTTGATCGTAAAATCTACTTTTTAGCCCCTGCAATTGCGCTTTTTCCGGCGTTCGCCTTGGGTGCAACGATCCCTTGGGGTCCGAATTACGGCGTCTATGGATTACTTACTCCCGTGGCCGATGTCGAAGTCGGAATCCTCTACATTCTGGCTATTAGTTCTCTGGGGGCGTACGGAATCGTGCTTGCTGGATACTCCAGTAATAACAAGTATTCGATGATGGGCGCGCTGCGGGCAAGTGCTCAGCTGATTAGCTACGAGCTCGCCATGGGGGTCTCGGTCGCGGCGATCGTTATGGTGACCGGCTCGATGCGGTTAACCGAAATGGTGGTCCGGCAAACCGAACCGCTCTGGGGCGCCGTGGCTTGGGCGCAAAACTGGTTCATCTTTACCCCGTTCGGATTCGTGGCCGCAATCATCTTCCTAATCGCGTTGGTCGCAGAAACGAATCGTGCTCCGTTCGACTTGCCGGAAGCCGAAAACGAGCTCATCGCGGGCTACCATACCGAGTACTCCTCGATGAAATTTGCCGTGTTCTTTATGGGCGAGTACGCGGCGATGTTTATCTTCAGCGGAGTATTTGCCACGTTGTTCCTGGGCGGATTTAATATTTTGCCCGTCAACTGGACTTACCTTGCCGAGAATTCGGCGGTGCTTCCGGGGTTCTTCCAGTTTATGGCGGGGGCCAACTACTGGCTCGCTCCGCTGGTGTTCATCGCCAAGTGCCTAGGCGGAATCTCGTTTTTTGTGTGGCTGCGCGCCACGCTTCCACGCTTGCGCTACGATCAGCTCATGAGCCTGGGCTGGAAATCTCTGCTTCCGATTGCGGTGGCAAACCTGATCGTAGCCGGAATCTGGGTGATCGCCACCTCCGCATGGGGCGTCGGAGGCGGGTGGATTGCGGCGATCGTTGCCATTGTCTTAATGGTGATCCTTTACCTGAACTTGGTGGGCGCACTCAAACCGGGCGATGTCGGAATGCAACGGCGACGCATCACTCTAGTGAAATCCGAACCGAGGGGCGAACAGTCGTGAAAATCGGGGTTTTGGGGAGGGTGAACGGCTCGTGACGCCAACTCAGCTGGCCTTTTTGGTGCTGGCCCTTCTTGCCCTCTTCGGCGCGATCGGAGTCGTGTTTTTTCACACGCCGGTGCGTTCGGCACTCGCGTTGGTGGTTAACTTTTTTACTCTCGGGCTGATGTACTTCATGCTCGGAAACGAATTCATCGGCATCACGCAGATCATGGTTTACGCGGGTGCCATCATGGTTTTGTTCCTGTTTGTGATCATGATCTTAAGGTCCAGCGGCGAGGCCGATAAACCCCGCGTGAAGGAGGGCAAATTCCTGGTGACGATCGTAGCCTCGTTGGCTGGAACTGGTGTGCTTTTTTACTTTCTGATCTATCCGACGATGTCGCCAACCGTGCCCGCGATTCCGCACGATTACGGAAGTCCGCAAGCCATCGGGCGCGTGCTTTTCACCCAGTATGTGTGGCCGTTTGAAGTCACCGCGATCTTGCTGCTTTTGGGCATTGTTGGCAGCATCATGCTCGCCAAGAGGAAATTTTGATGCCGATCTATCTGAGTTCTGCAATCGCTGACGTGTACCGAGAAGTTCCGCTCGGCTGGTTCCTCACCCTGAGCCTGGCGATGTTCACGCTAGGGGGAATCGGGGTTGTGATTCGCAAGAACCCGGTGATTGTTTTCATGTGCATTGAGCTCATGCTGAATGCGGTGAACCTGAGTTTCCTCGCTTTTGCGGCCTATCCGCACCCCGGACTTTCGATACAACAGGCAACTGACGCCGCGATGGCGGGGCAGATGATGGTGATCTTTGTGATGGCGATTGCTGCGGCCGAAGTCGCGGTTGGCCTTGCGATCATCATGGCGATTTTCCGAATGCGTAACCAAGCCGACGTCGATGACATGAACACCATGCGGAGCTGAGCTGATTAATGGAACAGGCGATCTTCAAGAACATCTGGTGGGTGCTGGCTCTTCCGCTCTTTGGATTTTTGCTTCAAGCATTCGCGGGCAAAATCGTTACCGATAGCCTTGGCCCCAAAATTGGGCGCAAAATCATGGGCACGCTCGCCGTGATTCCCATTGCGATCGCTTTCGTCCTGGGTTCGCAAATCACGATTGCGCTTGCCAAACTCCCGGCGGATGGCCGACACGTCATCCTCACTCTGTTTGAATGGATCACCGTCGGTAATCTCTCCATCCCATTCGAAGTCCGCGTTGACGCGCTCAGCATGACTATGGTGCTGATCATTACCGGAATTGGTGCCTTAATTCACCTTTACGCCACCGGATACATGGCGGAAGAAAAGGAGTACACCCGCTTTTTTACTTATCTCAATCTATTCGTGGTGGCCATGCTCATCTTGGTTTTGGGCAACAACCTAGCTCTGCTATTTGTGGGGTGGGAAGGCGTCGGAGTGTGCTCGTACTTGCTTATCGGGTTTTGGTACAAGCAGTCGGGTAACTCGTTTGCCGCCAACAAAGCATTTATTGTTAACCGGATCGGCGACTGGGGGCTGACGCTCGGGATATTTACACTGGCCTTTATGGCCGGCAAAACGCTCGGGGCAACCGGCATGGAGCCCCGGTGGCTCAGCTACGACGTCTTGCTTCCGAATGTTGCTCAAATTGCCGGATCGTTTAGCCCGTGGCTCGTGACGGCGGCGTGCATCTTGCTGTTCATCGGCGCGATGGGTAAATCCGCGCAGTTTCCGCTTTACCTTTGGCTTCCGGATGCGATGGCGGGTCCGACTCCGGTTTCTGCGCTCATCCACGCAGCCACCATGGTCACCAGCGGCGTGGTGTTGCTCAACCGGATGTCTCCATTCTTTGCCGCCGCTCCGACGGCGGGCGCGATTGTCGCCATCATCGGCGCGATAACCGCACTTCTGGGCGCGCTCATTGCTTTCGGGCAAACGGATATCAAGAAAGTGCTCGCCTTTTCAACGGTGTCGCAACTGGGCTACATGTTCATCGCTTGCGGAGTGGGGGCGTACTGGATCGGACTCTTCCACGTGGCGACTCACGCCTTTTTCAAAGCCCTGCTGTTCCTTGGATCGGGCGCGGTGATTCACGCCATGGCCCACGAGCAGGATATGCGTCACTACGGAAAACTGCTCAAATACATTCCGATCACCGCCATCACCATGCTGATCGGATGGCTCGCCATCGCGGGATTCCCGTTCCTTTCGGGCGCATTTTCTAAAGAAGAAATCCTGCTTTCTAGCTTTAATTCCAACCTGACTTGGCTCGGGATGCCGATCGGTCAGATCGTGGGAGGCGTCGCGCTCGTGGTCGCTCTGCTCACCGCCGCATACATGAGCCGCATGACTTTCATGACCTTCTTTAGCGGTGAAGAACGGTGGCGACTCATTCCTGCTCATGCCCACGGCCACGATGATCACGCCGAACCTTCGGAAGTGCCTCACGCGGAGTTCACTCACGCCGAGCACGATGATCCGCACGGGTTCTTTTATACAGATTCGGAATACGCCGTTTTGCACCCGGCGGTGCACGAAGAGCACCATGCGTTAGACGAATCGCATGAACCGCGAGAGGTTCCGCCCAGTATGTGGATTCCGCTCGTCGCGTTGGCCCTGCTGAGCGTAATCGGCGGGGGCTGGCTCATGTTCGGCGTCCATCTGGCCGATTGGCTAGGCAGCGCGGGCGTCGTTGTCCACCACCACGAATCGTATTCGGTGATGGAGTTCGTCCAACATGCGGTGTCGGGATGGGTGTTCTGGGCAGCCACCGGGGCTTTCTTGATCGGGGTCGTATGGGGCTGGATGCGGTACGGACGCAAACTTCCGGAAAACGATGGGCTTGATACCGCCAAATGGCCGGCCTTCCAAAGAGCAGCGGCCAAGCAGTTCGGCATCGATGCCGCGCTCACCGATGGGTTTGTTTCCACCGGGGGCGGGGTTGCTCGCTCATCTTGGACTGTCGATCGCTATCTTGTGGATGGCATTGTGAACGGTGTTGCCATACTTTCCGGATGGCTGGGGCGCATGCTCGGCAAGCTCCAAACGGGATACGTTCGGGGGTATGCGGCCCTGATGCATATTGGGGTGGCCGCACTCATCTTGTATTTCGTCTACCAAATGGCCAAAGTGGGGGTGGGTAACTAATGGGCGTGATCACGGCCACCATCCTAATTCCGCTCGTCGGAATGATTGCTATTCTGTGCGTGCCGGAACGGTTTACTAAGGCCATCAAGTGGCTGAGCGTGCTCTTTACCGGCGGGGCATTTTTGGCTTCACTTTCGGCCCTAAGTCAGTTTGAAGGTCAGACATTCCGGTTCCAGATGCTCGAGTCGGTCCCGCTGTTTGCCGACTGGGGAATCGCCTATCGGGTGGCACTCGATGGTATCAGCATCTGGCTGTTTGTGTTAACCACGCTGCTGACTTTGCTCAGCACTGTTTTCAGCTTCTATATTGATAAGCGGCCGAAGGTGTACTTTGCGATGATGCTGCTTCTCGAAGCAGCCATGCTCGGGGTTTTTGTCAGCCTCGACATGATTCTTTTCTACACGTTCTTCGAACTCAGCCTCATTCCCATGGCGATCATGATCTACGTGTGGGGTGGCAAAAATCGCAACTATGCCGCGATCAAGTTCTTTATCTACACTTTTGCCGCCTCGATCTTCATGCTGCTCGGAATGATTGCGCTGGCTCGTCAGCATTTGGCGATTACCGGACAGCTCAGCTTCGATGTCACCGCGATCCAAGCGCTGGTGGCCTCCGGCGAATTTTGGAGCGGAACGGGCAACCTTCAATTCATTCTGTTCTGGGCGTTCACCATTGCATTCTTGGTGAAGTGCCCGATGTTCCCATTCCACACCTGGCTTCCGGATGCGCACACCGAAGCTCCGACCGCAGGCTCGGTGATTCTCGCTGGCGTACTCCTCAAGATGGGCACCTACGGTTTATTGCGATTTTCGATGCCGCTTTTCCCCGAGGCCACAATCTCCAGCGTGCCTATCCTGATGACCTTGGCCGTGGTCGGCATCATTTACGGGGCGTTGGTGGCAGCCGTCCAGCCGGACGTCAAAAAGCTGGTTGCATACTCCTCGGTTGCGCACATGGGCTTTGTCGTATTCGGGGTGTTTAGCCTCAACCATGCGGGCATGATCGGTGGTGCCTATCAACAGCTCAGCCACGGGATTAGCACGGGTGCCCTCTTCCTTTTGATCGGTCTGATCTACGAGCGGATTCACACCCGTATGTTCAAGGATATGGGCGGCCTCAAGGCCAAAATGCCGATATTTAGCGCACTGTTCCTGATCGTGATGCTCAGCAGTGTCGGACTTCCCGGTATGAACGGCTTTATTGGTGAGTTTCTGGCTCTCTACGGTGGATTCATGACGGCAGCCGATGGTTCGTACGGAATCTCAATTATTCTGCCCGTGCTCGCCGGAACCGGGGTGATCCTCGCGGCCGTGTACCTGCTCCACATGTTCCGACAGATGTTCTACGGACCGGTCACCAATCCGGCTCTCATTCGGATCAAAGACTTAAAGCCATGGGAGATCGGTCTGGTTGGCGTATTCGTGATCTTTATCTTCTGGGGCGGGATCTATCCCAACACATTCCTTAAACCGATGGAACGATCGATCTCGGCTACCCGGCTAATGGTAGTGGCTCCCCCCGGTGAGCGTCCCGCGTGGCTGCAGCCGAGCCACGAAATCGATGCCCAAGGCAACCTCGTTGAAGCTATAGAACCAGGCGGAGTCCAGCTTGTCCGCTCGGCGGACCACTACCTCACGGAGGCGGGTCGTTGACCGAGTCGATGGAACGAGCGGTGAATCCGGTTCGCACCGCGCCATTTGGCCAAACCGAGTACGGCGTAGTTGACGGTCTGCTTCACGTGGCCCGACGGATCGAACCGCAACTGTTCCAAATCGCGGCCGATGAGCCCGAGCGGGGCTCAGTCATTCTTGACCAGGCAGAAGCCGAAATCGAGGCGACCGTAAAGTTAATCCGAGCGGTTGGACCGCACGGCATCGCTTATGTCTTGCGTGGCGCTCATCCGCCCATTTCGACGCCGATGGAGTACGGCGGATTTATACTGGAACGCGAGCGCGATCTCCTTGCCCGTCTTGGCGAATCGGGGCCGAAACTTCTGCTGGTTATGGGATCAGAGCCGTATCTCGATTTCGTCAGCGATCTTCCGGCTCAAATTTTTGGGTGGGATGCAAGGAGCGGATACACCGTGGCCGATGTTCGAGCCCTGCGGAACGGTCCTCTGGCCGCCGATCTACCGGACGCGGATGTTTCGATCACGCCCGCTCAAATCGACTTTATTGCCAAGGAGGATGCTTAAATGAACATTCCGACCATTGATTGGGCACTACTCGGACCGGTCGGCATCGTGTTCACAACCGGTGTGGTGTTGCTGATCACCGAGATGTTACGGCCCAAAAAGAACAACAACGTCGTTGTCGGGCTTGGTCTTGTCGGGCTCCTCCTCGCCGGAATTTCTCTCGTCAGTCAACTGGGCGGACCGGCGTCCGAAACGTTCGACGGCATGGTCCTTGCCGATTCGTTCGGGCTCTTTGCTCAGCTCGTAATCGTGATTGCGACCGGACTCACGTTCCTCTTTAGCGAAGGGTATCTCCGCGAAAAACGGATCGCTTACGCGGAGTTCTACTGCATGGCCCTTTGGTCGGCGGGCGGTGGCATGATCATGGTCGCCACCAACAGCTTGCTGATGATGTTCATTGGTTTGGAAGTCTTGAGCATCGCACTCTACGTGCTCGCCGGAATGGCCCGAGGAGACCGCCGCTCGGAAGAATCGGCTCTCAAATATTTCCTTCTTGGAGCATTTGCGTCATCGTTTATGCTGTACGGGATCGCGTTCGCCTACGGTGCTTCGGGGAGCATCAACATTGATGCCTTCGCGCTTGGAATGCGCAACAGTGCTGAACCGTACGTGATCTTTTCTGTCGCCCTGCTTCTTGTGGGGCTGGGATTCAAAGCCGCTTTGGTGCCCTTCCACCAGTGGACGCCGGACGTTTATCAAGGGGCCCCGACCAATGTGACGGCATTTATGAGCGTGGTCAGCAAAGTGGCCGCTGTGGGCGCATTGGCTCGTGTGCTGGGGGCCTCGGTTGATATTCAAGCCGTGTGGTTCCCCGCTCTGTCGCTTATGGCGATCCTCACGATGACTATCGGCAACGTGGTTGCGCTCACGCAAAAAGATGTCAAGCGGGCTCTGGCTTATTCCAGCGTGGCCCATGCGGGTTATATCCTGGTCGGATTGCTTGCGCACTTTAAGGCCCCCGACCGAGTAACTCTCGCTTCGGTTCTGATCTACTTGGCGGCGTATACAGCCATGACGATCGGTGCCTTTGCGATGGTTGCGCTCACCGCCCGTGCTGGTAAGGAAGGCACCCGGACTCAAGATCTAAATGGTATGTGGCGAAAAGCACCATTTGCCGCCACCGTGCTGTTCATCTGCCTGGCATCGCTTATCGGCGTGCCGCCCACGGCGGGCTTTTTCGGAAAATGGGCGATCTTTATGGATGCCATGTCGGCCGGGCTGATCACGCTGGCCATTGCGCTTGCCATTAACAGTGCGATAAGCACCTACTATTACTGGCAAATCGCCAAAGCGGCGTTTGTGGATGACGATCCGCTGATCGAAACGGAGTTCGCTCCGGTATCGGGTGGATACAAAGTAACCGGACTTATCTGCATTGCTGCGATTCTGGGCTTCATCGCACTGATCGGACCAATCGCCGATATTTCTTCCGACACTACCACCGTGCTACCGCCGATCACCCAAGACCCGGTTGGCGTAGATCAACCAGGGATGACGGAAACCAACCTCCCAACCCCCAACAGCCGAATATGAAACTCGGAATCAGCATGTATAGCTATGTCCGCGCCGTTCGCGCCGGACAGATGGATATTCAGTCGTTTATCCGTGAAGCCGCACGGGTGGGAGCCGAAGGAGTGGAACTCCTTGACTTTTTTTATGGCGATAACTGGGAAACCGATCGAAAGCGAGCTCTAGAAACTTTGGCAGAAACGGGCCTGGTTTGCGGAGTTTTCAGCGTCGCTAATAACTTCGCCAAACCGTCCGAATCCGACCGGGTTGCGGCACTTGATGCGATCAAGCGCGGGGTCGATGAAGCCCAACATTACGGAGCCAAAGTTGTTCGCGTTTTTTCTGGGGATATCGCGGCAAGTTCGGAGTTTACGCCCGAACAAGCGATGGACTGGATTATCGATGGGCTTGCCCTCGCCAGTAATTACGCGCACAACGCCGATATCCGACTCGCGCTCGAAAATCATGGACGGCTAGCCGGAAAGAGCTCGCAAATCAACGATATTATTCACCGCGTGCGAGAAAAATCGGCAACTGCTTCGCTCGGATCCAATCCGGACACCGGAAACTTTCTGCTTGTCGGAGAACCCGGGCACGTCGGCGTGGGCGAAGTTGCCCACACCGCTTATATGATGCACTTTAAAGATTTCGGGCCCTGCCCGCCTGATCATGAAGGCCATGCGATCCGCACCGATTCTGGCGAACTGCTGATTGGCACGGTTATTGGCGAAGGCATGGTCGATCTACGCGCATCGCTCCAGGCCCTCAAAGATGTGAACTTCGAAGGTTGGGTGAACCTCGAGTACGAAGGCGAAGGCGACCCGATGGTTGACGTGCCGAAATCGTTCGACAACGCCCGCCGAATGATGCAGCTCGTGGTTGGCGAAGCCTAAGCGAGACTCAGAATTTCCCGCATCGCTTCTGCGCTGGTTGATTCATCGCGCGGGACATGCAGAAATCCAATCTGTTTATCTGGGAATCGGCGCAATCCCTGAAAGTACAGGTAGTTGCAGAGATATGCGCCTGCATCTTGGCCCAATTCTCCATAAACAGGTTCGAATCCCATCAGCAATGTGGTCGCAATCGCCGGTGGTCCGGATGGATCAATCGGCGCGGGGCCAAGCGTCACCCCTTCGACATCTGCAGATGGGCCGATGGAATTTTTCGCTCGTTGTTCGAAAATCGGACGTTCCGCCGAACCATGCACACCGATCATCAACCATCGGTCAAACGATGCGGGGTCAAGCTGATCTAAGAACTCATCGACTGCGCGGAACGAGACTTCGAGTATCTGGCCCGCGTGGCCAGATTTTTGCGCGAGTTGGGCGGAAGGATTGCGTTCAATATCTCGGAACGGCCCGAATCCAGTGACCAGCCAGCGGGAGCTCATGGTTCATTTAGTAAACCTCTTTCTCAGAATCTGCTTAGGGAATCGGCCGTTAACTTCCAAGAATAGAATTAGAGCGTATCAGAAATGTGGTTCTTAGTCGCGTTTTTGCTGATGGGGGTAGCGGGGGTCTGTTTGCTTGTTCGCCAAGTTGGCGTGCAACGATCTCGCTTTGAAGAAGTATATTCAGAACTCTCCAACACATGCCGGTCGCGGGGATGGGAGTGGCACCACGATCCGGCCAGCGGTGAATTTTCGATCCAAAGCGGCGAATGGATGTGTCGCTACGGACAGCATTCTGACGATTCGGACTTGCCCCATGCCCTTGAGTTTAGCGGCCAGACCTCCGGCTCAGATTTTGTCGTTGTTTCTCGCTCTCAACACCACTTTGTCTCGCGGGTGGCCCAGCATGGCCACAACGAAAAGCACAAAAAGTTGGCAGAACGACTCTCACCGGGCAGTCACCCAATAAAGGTGCTTTATCGATCGTTTGAACTCAAGAGATCCGGCCGTTCGCAACCCGTTTTTCGGTTTGGCAAGACCGAGTATTTCGGCATCTCCGATTCGGGGTCGGTGCTTTCGCACCTGTCTACGCCATCGTGCCACGCGATAGTGAATGAGCTGGTTGAAAGATCCCGGACTCCGGTCGGAAGCATGAGCTTTGAAGCTAATCGGATTGGTGGAGACTTTCGGTGTCGCTTGATCGCGGTGCCTGCTTCGGCCCAGTTTGTGGCTTGCTTTATCAAGCTCGCCGAGCAGTTGAGCCGAGCTTAGATATTCCGCTTTGAGATTAGCGACTGTCTTCCAAGAATAAAGTTTAAGAGTATGGGAACCTGGATTTTTTACGCGGTTGTACTCGTGGGGGTAATCGGCGCAGGGTTGCTGGTGCGCCGAACCAGTTTCCAGCGTGCTCGGTTTGAAGAAACTATTTCAGAACTCCCTAACGTATGCCGATTACATGGGTGGGAGTGGCAAGCCGATCCTTCCGCAGGTGAATATACGATCCGGTGCGGCGAGTGGACATGCCGCTACGGTAAGTCTTTAGACGAAGAAGATACTCTTATTGCGCTGGACTTTTGCGGCCCTTCTCTCGGTCACGACTTTATGGTGATCACGAGTTTGCAACACGAATTTGTTGTGCAAGTTGTCGATCACCAAAGCGAACGTCACAAAAAAGTGGCAGAAGGACTCCCGCAAAATCGCGCCACTCGTGTACTTTGCCGGTCATTTGAGCTTAAGAAGTTGGGGCGTTCACAATCGGTGTTCCGACTCGGGACGATGGAATATTTTGGGGTTTCCGTTTCCGAGGGGGTGCTTTCGCACCTTTGTTCGCCTTCTTGTCAGGCGATGGTCGAGGAGTTAGTTAAGAATTCGTCCACGCCCGCGCGAAGCATGAGGATCAGTGCCAATCGCATGGATGGCGAGTTTCGTTGTAGCCTATTTGCGGTGCCTGCTTCGGCGCAGTTTGTAGTTGACTTTATGAAACTCGCCGAGCAGTTAAGTCGAGCCTAGATATCGACTTAGGCACCATCGCCCGATCCGCCAAGCCGTTTTTCGAGTTCTTCGAGTTGGGCATCGACATCTTCGGTAGAGGTGTTGGCAACGTTTTGAATTTCTGGCTGTTTAAGCCCAAGTTTTTCTTCGAGTTTGGCCAGTTCTTCTTCGGCGGCGAGGTCAACCGTTTGGTCTTCCATCATCATCATTTTGCCTTGCACTGAGGTGCCAAGCATTTCGTTGCGCGCGCTGGCTTGGGCTTGCTTGTCGCGGATTTTATCGCGGGCGTTGGCAAACGATCCTTCGTACTGGTTTTCGAACGTGAGGCCTTCCAGTGCTTTGCCGATTGAATCTTGGATTTGGGCTTGCTTCCACTGGGCTTTGAGCGCGAGGGCTTCGGCGGTTTTGCGCCGCACTTCTTCTTCTTGGCGTTTGATCGCGACCTTGACTTGCTCGACGGTTTCGGCAGCTTGAGCGAGCGTGGCTTTGAGCGTTTCGATGGTGGCGTCGTTGGTCGTTTTTTCGCGCAGGAATTCTTTGGCGAGTTCGCGGTTGCCTTGGCGGAGGGCGGTGGTGGCTTGGGCTTCCAGCTGGGTTGACTTTCGGGTTGCGTCATCCAGCATCTGCTGGAGCCGATTCCGCTGGGCAATGGCTTGGACGGCTTTTTCCCGGTTTGCGGTCAGAGCGGCCTGCATATCGGACTTGGCCTGATTCAGCATCATTTCCGGATCCTCAAGGGAATCCATTGTTTTGCCAAAGAGGGCGCGGAGCCATGCAAAGAAGCGCTTCATTGAGTATTAACCGCCCAGAGTTTCCAGGTCTGGGAAGTATACATTGCAAAGAAAGTGCCAGGTTGCGTCGGACCCGGAGCCAAAGTCACTAAAAATCAGCCGAGCCGGCGGCCCGCGCGAACGGAATGACGTCGCGGATATTCTTCATCCCGGTCAGATACATCACCAGCCGTTCGAACCCCAGCCCGAAACCTGAGTGCGGGGCCGAACCGAACCGCCGAAGGTCCAGGTACCACCAGTACGCCTCGCGCGGGAGTCCCATCTCGTCGATCTTGGCCTCCAGCCGATCGAGGCGGTCTTCGCGCTGCGAACCCCCGATGAGTTCGCCGATCCGGGGAACCAGTACGTCCATTGCCCGAACCGTTTTGCGATCGTCGTTTTCGTACATGTAAAACGCTTTGATCTCCTTCGGGTAATCGCCGACGATCACGGGCCGACCGATCTTTTTCTCGGTCAGATATCGTTCGTGTTCGCTCTGCAGATCGGCGCCCCACTCGCACGGAAACTCGAACGATTCACCCGACTTCTGCAGCAGATCAATGGCCTCCGTATACGTGATCCGCTCGAAATCCGAGTTCGCGACGTGCTCCAGAGTTTCGATTAGCCCTTTTTCGACCCGTTGGTCAAAAAAGGCAAGATCGTCGCCGCAGTTGTCCAAAATATCGCGCAGAATCTCGCGCACAAACTCTTCGGCCAGGTTCTGGTCGCCCTCGATATCGCAGAATGCCATCTCGGGCTCGACCATCCAAAATTCGGCAAGGTGGCGCGGTGTGTGCGAATTCTCCGCCCGGAACGTTGGACCAAATGTATAACAGTTGGTCAGGCCAAGCGCGTGGGTTTCGACGTTTAGCTGACCAGAAACTGTCAGATAGGCGGGCTTGCCGAAAAAGTCTCGCGCCGGATCGGTGTCTTTGAGTCGGAACTGATTGCCTTCGGGTCCGTACTCGGCTTCCAAAAGTGTGCTGACGGCGAACATCGCGCCCGCACCTTCGGCATCGCTGGCGGTGATGATCGGCGTGTGAATCCAGTTGAATCCGCGATCTTGGAAGAATTTGTGGATCGCCCAAGCCGCGCGATTCCGCACGCGCATTACGGCACCAAACGTGTTACCGCGAACGCGCAGGTGGGCGATTTCGCGCAGGAATTCGAAACTTGCGCCTTTCTTTTGCAAGGGGTAGCTGGCGGGATCGGCGGGTCCGTAAACGGTCAAAGATTCGGCTTTGAGTTCGACCTTTTGGCCTTGACCCGGAGATTCGACCAGCATGCCGTCGAACATCACACACGCGCCGGTGGTGGCCTTTTTGAGGTCAGATTCCGGAATGGTGCCTGCTTCGATGACGATCTGGAGATCGGCAAAGCACGATCCATCGCTGAGTTGGACAAAGCTGACGCCTTTGCTGTCGCGACGAGTTTTCACCCAGCCATAAGCCTGCTTTCGTTCGCCGGGCGATCCGTTCAAAATAGCCTTGATATATTCGCGCCGGTAGTCCATTTCGAACCAAAATTGTACTTGCGATGCCGGGCTCGGCAGGGACTTGCACGCCACGAAAGCGAAATGTCGTAGGATTCAAAAGGAATGGTCACCCCTTACGACTGGCAGGAAAATCTTGGAAACCGCATGCGGTATGTGGAGGGTCGGCTGGAGACCGGCATCCCTGTGGCCGCCGTTTCGATTCCGGACGGAATCCTCATTGCCTCGTTTCGGTACCAGTCCAACAAAGTATTCGAAATCTACGACCGTATCGCCTTTGCGGCCATCGGATTGCAAAGTGATGTCGAAAACATTAGGGTGGCCGCGATTGAGTATTGCCATCAGGAAGGGTTCCGTAGAAGCGAAGAAGATGTCACCATCCAACGTCTGGTTACTCAGCTAAGCAGTCCGCTTAAACGTGCATTTGGCGATATGCGAACGGCACCCATTGTGATTCGCGCGCTGTTTGCTGAGGTCGATGACGATCCCGATCACGATCGTTTTTATTCTCTCGATTACGATGGGGATTACACAATCGAAAAGCATCGGATTCTGCTGGCTGGCACCGAAAAGTCTGCTTTCGATATGTCCGAATCACTCGATGGGTTTAACTGCTTAACCGCGAGTCTGGATGAAGCCAAGACGCGACTCCGCGAAGTTGTCCTCGCCGGGCTGGATCATGAGGCACGCGAAGCAACCACGGGTGATCAGCCGGAGATGACGTTCGAATGCGCCTTGCTTCGCCGTGATCCCAACCGAACGCGGAGATTTGCCCGGCTCGAAGGGGCGATTGTCTAACCGGACCAACTCAAGGGCGGCCGATAAACGTCCATAATCAAGGTAAATATGCGCGGTTCCTACTTTCTGCTACTGGTATCGGCTCTCAGTTTGGTACTTGGGGGATGCAACGGCAATACCAGCGCTTCGCCTATGAACTCCCAACCCGGACTTGCGCATTCACCAAGCGGTGGGGGGTTCGCTCCCAGCGGATCGTCCAACACACCGAAGTCAGCTTTTGCGTTGAAGCCGCAATCTTCGACCGCAGCGATGGCGGGCGATCCGGGTCCGGTGGCCATTTGGGTGAACCGCAAAGACCGAGCCCAAAGTCGGATTATGGGTATCGATTCCACAGGGCTGCTGACACTTTTTGGAATCGATGGCAAGAAAATCGTTGATCTGGCTGATCTTGAAGAAGCGATCGCCGTGGACGTAGAGTACGATTTTGGGCTTTCTAACCAAGTGGTTGATCTCGTGGTGGTAGGGGCGGGCTCGCGACTTGCAATCTATGCCGTCGATCCGACCACCGGCACACCGCGCGATGTTTCCGGAGCTACAGGCGTTCTCCAGGGTGAAGAATCAGAAGCGGCTCAGATTGCCTCTCTCGCACTTTACCGGCAAGGAAATGGCGACGTGTTCGCCCTTGTTGCCCCCAAATCAGGGGAGGTTGCTCAGTATCAACTCCTGGCCACTGGCGAGCGGGTTGACCTCAAGCTTATCCGTCGCTTCGGATCGAATGCGCAAGCAGTGACCGTTGATGATGAACTTGGCCTGGTCTACCTCGCTGGTCCGACCGGAATCGCCAAATATTCGGCGGCTCCAGACGCATCAAGCAAGCCTATCGCCTCGTTTGGCGAATCTGATTACAAGGGTGCGCAGGATGGCATGGCGATTCTCACTTCCGCTCCAGGTGAAGGATTCGTGCTCAGCTTGAGCCGAGGCAAGCCAGAATCTCAGCTTACGCTCTACTCACGCCAGGGTCCTAACGAAGGCGATACCGTGAACAAACTCATTCGTTCGCTGCCGCTTCCCATCGGAGAGGGGGTAGGGGTGGCCGCCACTTCCGAAGCACTGGGTGCCGAGCACCCCGTCGGCGTCGTTGTCGTGGCCGACCGAGCGAACAAGCGATATTCGATCTTTGATTGGCGCGACGTTCAGACCGCACTCAGCTCGCGGTAGTCGCTAATGCGCCTCGGCGCAGATGCCCGATGAGCAGAGCGATATCGCTGGGGCGGACACCCGGAATCCGGCTGGCCTGACCGATCGTGGCGGGCTGAATCCGTGATAATTTTTCCGCGCTTTCGTAGCTGAGACCCCGGCACGATGCGTAATCGAACCGTTCCGGAATCGGCATGGATTCCATTTTGGCGGCGGCGGCAACTTCTTCTTCCTGCCGCTTGAGGTAGCCGTCGTAGAGGGCCTGAATCTGAATCTGTTCTGCGACTTCGTGCGTCAAGCGATCCGTTGGTTCGGCAATTCTGGCGAGCGTGGGCCAATCCTTTGCGCAAAGCTGTCGCAAGGTTTGGAGCGATGCGCCCGGTCGTTTCAGGAGCTCGAAAAGAGATGCCTTGTTCTTGATCGAACCCAGCCCAGCGGATTCGAACCGCGCGCTTTCGGTTTGATACACGTATGTGGAATCGAGCTCGGCGCGAGCGATGGAAAGTCGGTCCATCTTGTCGTGGAATCGGCGGGTGCGTTCAGAGCTCGCAAGTCCAAGTTCGATAGCCAGCGGGGTCAGCCGTTGATCGGCGTTGTCGTGGCGCAGGATCAGGCGATGTTCGGCCCGAGCGGTCAGCATCCGGTACGGATCTTCGACGCCCTTGGTCACGAGGTCGTCAATCATCACACCGATAAAGCTTTGGTTGCGCGGAAAGATGACTTCCGGCTCCCCGGCCACGTAGCGGGCGGCATTGATTCCGGCCACGATTCCTTGACCGGCGGCTTCTTCGTATCCGCTGGTTCCGTTGATTTGTCCGGCAAGAAAGAGGCCATCGAGCAGCTTGGACATCAGCGTCGGGCGAAGCTGCAGCGGGTTCGCCATATCGTATTCGACCGCGTAACCCGGGCGGATCATTTCGACCCGCTCGAGGCCTGGGATGGTGCGGAGCGCGTCGAGTTGGACATCGGCGGGCATAGAACTGCTGAATCCCTGAACGTAGAGCGATTCGTCGTCCCACATTTCTTGTTCGAGGAAAATCGGATGGCTTTCTTTATCGGCAAATCGGACGACCTTGTCTTCGATGGACGGGCAGTATCGCGGACCCACGCCTTCGATCTGGCCGGAAAACATTGCGGATCGGTCGAGGTTGTGGCGAAGCACGCGATGCGTCTCCGGCGTGGTCATGGTCTGCCAGGTCGGCAAGAGCTCGCGCGTTTCAAAGGTGCGATCGTGCAGGAACGAGAGGGGCCCGGCTTCGGGTTCGGAGGGCATAACGAGCGTGCGCGAAAGATCAATGCTGGAGAGCTTGACGCGGGGCGTCGTGCCAGTTTTGAACCGACGCCGTTCGACTCCGAGGTCGCGCAGAAAATCGGCCAAATGGGTGACGGTCTGATCGCCAAACCGGGCGGCAACGGTTTTGGAATCGCCCTCGTGGCAGAGTCCGTTGAGAAAGGTTCCGGTTGTGAGAACCACCGCAGTGCAAGGGATTGAAACCGGTTCAGATTCCCCGTCGGCCAGAAACGCCACCGATTCGATCTGTCCGCCCCGGGTGCCGATCCCGAGAACTTGCCCTTCGAGCAAGGTGAGGTTGGGTTCTGATTCGAGCACGCGCCGCATGTGGGCGGGGTAAGCGTTTTTGCACACCTGCGCGCGAGTCGTTTGCACGGCGGGCCCCTTTCCGGTTCCGACCCGTCGGTTGTGGGTGAGGGTGAAATCGGTGGTGATCGCCATCTGCCCGCCGAGTGCATCAACTTCGCGGGCGATGTGCCCCTTGGCGGGTCCGCCGATGCTGCAGTTGCAAGGAAGGTGTCCGATCCGGTCGAGCCGGAGGGTGGCGCACAATGTTCGACGACCCATGCGCGCAGCGGCAAGGGCGGCTTCGATTCCGGCATGACCGGCACCGACAACAACGATGTCGAACTTTTCCACGGGGAAGCTAGATTTTACCGTTTGCCACCGATCTGACCCGGCCCACGCCAATGGTTTCAGGAGCCCGAGGGCAGGCGAGGTGATTTCGGAGACCCTCACCTCGGCCCATCAATTCTGCTCAAAACGAGAACCCGGCGCATCCCCCAAAGGGGACGCGAGCAACCGGGAAGGTGGAACAAACCTCGACAATCGATATCGCGCACTCTTCTGGCGAGAAGTCTAAGGTTGGCCATGAGCACCGCATCTCAAAGTACACTCCCGACCCGAATGCGCAAGGCGGTTATCGATATCGGCTCCAACTCGCTGCTGCTAGCGGTGGCCGAACAGACCGAAAACGGATGGGTCACTATCGCCGAGCAAAGCGTGGTCACCGGACTCGGAACCGGCACAAAACGAACGGGCAAACTCTCCACGGCCGGATCAGCAAAAACTCTCGCCGCTCTGCGCGAGGCATTCGATACCGCCCGCCACAAAGGTGCCCAAGAAATTATCGCTGCCGGAACCATGGCCTTGCGGATCGCCGAAGATTCCGACCAGTTCCTCCACGCTGCCGCCGCTCAATCCACCCCGGCCACAATCCTTTCTGCTGAAGACGAAGCCCGGCTCGGATTCCTCGCGGTCGCCGAAGACCCCACCTTTGCCGACGCCTACCGCATCACCACAATCGATCCCGGCGGACATTCGACGGAAATTCAGACCGCCGACCGAACGAGCAAAGGATGGAAAACGCAACTCCGTAAATCGTTCCCGGTCGGAGCGCTCGGAATCATCGAAACCGCCGCTCCCTCCGAATCGCCGGGCCCTGCAGAAAGGCTGGCCGCGATGGCCGAAATCGACAAGGCCATCGGCCTTGACTACCTTCCTCATCAGCACGGGCAGGTTGTCTGCCTCGGAGCCACCGCCACCAACCTCGTCTCAATCCGCGAAAAGCTCGTGGGCTGGGATCCGCACCGTATCCACGGACAAACGCTGGAATATGAAGAAGTTTCACGCGCCGCCGGATGGTTGCTGAGCCTTTCACTGAACCAAAGGCAACAGATCATCGGCATCGAACCCGGCCGAGAACTCACGCTTCCCATTGGAGCCTTGATCCTCGAACGAGCCTTGTTTGCCGTCAAAGCCGATGCCTGCCGGGTCAGCGTACGAGGCTGGCGTCACGCCTTGTTCGACCACACGCCGGAATCATGAATACCCTCACCCGATATTGGCCGGTTCTTTGCGTGCTACCATATCTTGGTTTTTGGCTTTATGGATTGACCGATCTAGATGAAGGTTTTTACGGCGCGGTTACCATAGACATGCTGCGCCGGGGCGACTGGATTACGCCAACCTTAAACGGCGTTCCGTGGTTCGAAAAGCCGATCCTCAGCTATTGGTTAGCCATGCCGACGGTGGCACTTTTGCCCAACGAGTTTGGGGCTCGTCTGCCCAGCTTCCTCTGCACGATGGCCACGGCCGGGCTGATCTTCTTTTTTGTACGAAAGATATTTGACAAAGACCGCGCCATCATCGCGACCCTGAGCTTTTCGGGAAGTTTGTTGGTGGTCGCCATCGGACGGATGATGATGACCGACGGCCCCCTTAACCTTTGCTTGACGGCGGCCTTTATCACGTTCTACCTTTCAATTCGGGAACCCGCACCCCGCTGGCGATTACTTACCGCGCTCTGTTTGGGATTGGCCGTCCTTGCCAAGGGGCCAGTCGCTCTGGTGCTGTTTATCGGGATTGCCGCTTTGAGTTACGCGCTCCTGCCCGAATTCCGACCCAACTTCCGCGGTGGATGGCTGCTCGGAACTCTGATCCTATTTGGCGTAGTCGCCACTTGGTACGTGCCCGCTTACCTTGCCAACGGCGATTACTTTATCGATAAATTTTTAATTGAGCAAAATATCGGGCGATTCCGAGGTGGCGATCTGGCCCACCGGGTGCCGGTCTGGGCGCACCCGATCTATTACCCCTTGGTTTTGGTTTTGGCGGCGCTGCCATTTGCCGGATCGTTTTTCCGTGGATCGTTCTGGCAGGGCATCCGATCCACCCCGGAACGGACTTACCTCTTGATATGGCTGGCCGTCGTGGTCGGATTCTTCACGATTTCCGGAACCAAGCTCGTGCACTACGTTCTGCCGGCTGTCCCACCGCTTTCGATCCTAATCGGTCACGAACTCATAGCGGTGCGCAAGATTCCGTTGAACAACCTCCTTGCCAAGTCCGCCGCATGGTCTGGATTCCTACTGCTTTTTGCTAACTTCGCCTTCATTCGTTACTGGCAAGAGCAGTTCCGTGACCCCCAATCACTGGCCATCCAAGCCCGACGCGAAGGTCGCACTCTCTATGTCCTTGATCTCGGTCGATCCGCCGAGACCGATCCGGAAATCAAACTGCAGCTCGACGATTCAAGCCATCCTTCCTTGGGTTTCTACTACCGCCAGCCGATCCGCGAGCAGCTGGACGACCCCGTTCAAACTCCGGCGCTCGTAGTCACACGGGGTGAGGCTCCGGCCCAGATTTCGAACCGGGCCACGCGGCAAGTCCAGGTTGGCAAGTACACGGCCGCCTTTATTGACTGAGCAATCAAAATATGATGTACGGCCGTAAGCCATCAAGAACGGCGGGCGAAATTCCGTTAATCTGCAAAAGATCTTCTGGCATCGTGAACGGCCCCCGTTCATCGCGATAGCGGACAATTTCCTCCGCAATCGAAGGCCCGATCCCAGGCAACTGCTCGAGTTCATGAACATCTGCGGTGTTGATATTAATCGGGAACGCTAGACTTGTCGGCGGCTTTTCGCCCTTCAAAAACTTCACTGAAACATGGTCGCCATCTTCTAACACTTCCGCCATGTTCACGGATGCCGAATCAGCGTCGGTCGTGAGTCCTCCCGCTGCTTCGATCGCATCCACCACGCGACTCCTTTCGGGCATGTCAAAGAGGCCCGGCTCATGAACTGCTCCCGAAACATAAACTGTGATCCGGCCGGTTTGGGGTTGTCCCTGGGCGGGAGGCTCGATCCGTTCGATTGGAAGCTCCGCCGGGGGCGGAGAGTCAGCACGGGAAACGCCCATCCAATATCCGACCGCTAAAGTGCCGATGAGCACGGCCGCAAATATCCCCGCTTTCTGGGGGCGCGAAAGCTCATCCCATATGCTCATTTTTTCAACTTTTCAATCATGAGCCCGATCCGGCGATCCACATCTTCCGCTTCGCGGACAAAAATTTCGGCATGAGACATCCCTTCGTACCACACCGGCTCGCCGCCCGTTGCACGCGCTAAAAGATCCGCATGACGTTCGGTAAACATCTCGTCATCTCGACTCATGAGAATCAGGGATGGTCCATCAAATTTTTCCGCATATTCAAAGGGTCGAATCGCGTTCCGTTTGGTGCCGCTTCGAAGTTCCGCTAATCCGATCACGGGCTCGAACAGAGTTCGCACGCCTTTCACCCGGACGCTAAAGAATCCGTCGATCGCCCAATCTAATCGCGCAAAGGCGGCCTCCGTTGTTACCGAGGCGTAGCGACCTGGGCTTCTGCCCGCCGCGATCCAGCAGGCCGCGCCTCCTTGACTAACGCCGACTAAGTGGATCCGGCAGTGTTGATTGGATTCTTTGAGCATCTTAGCCGCAGCATCGATTTCTTCAGATTCGCCGAGGCCGAATCCCACGGTTCGAGCCGGACTCTCATCTTGGCCACGTGTCGCTAGAACGATCACTTCGCCCCGAGCGGCCAACCGCGGAGCAAGCTCGGACCAATACTCGCGGTTTCCACCGTATCCGTGAACCAGAATGAACTTTTCGCGTCCCGATCCGCCCCGCCAAGCCGGAATGGCATAACCGTCAGCCGGAATCGAATCGGCTTGAAAGTTCGGTAGCGGCAAACCGCTCCGGTATCGAACAGGCGAGAGGTACATGCCCGCCATGGCCCACGATAAAAGCAACGCTCCCGCCGCCACGCAGACAAAAACAATCAGCACTCTAGACCAGGCTTTTTTCCGCCGCATCAACCGTATTCGAAAGCAGACTCACCACGGTCATGGGGCCAACTCCGCCGGGAACCGGCGTGATGATTGCCGCCACCTGCGAACACGATTCGTAATCGCAGTCGCCAACATCACTGGCACGGCCTTCGACCCGGTTATAACCGGCATCGATTACGATCGCCCCCGGCTTGAGCCAGTCCCCCTTCACCATCTCAGCTCGACCCACGGCCGCCACCACGATATCAGCGGCTCGACACTCATCGGCAAGATTTTGAGTGCGGGAATGGGCGATTGTCACGGTGGCGTTCTTTTCGAGCAGCATGAGCGCCATCGGTTTGCCTAAAATATTGGACCGACCAATCACTAATGCTTTCTTGCCTGTAAGGTCAACACCGTACTCATTGAGAAGGGTGATAATTCCCAGTGGAGTGGCACATCGAAAACCCGGAACGCCCGCCGTAAGACGCCCGAGCGAAGCACTCGTGATGCCATCTACATCCTTATCCGGGCCAAGTCGCTCAAGAATTGCTTCTTCATCAATATGGCTGGGAAGCGGGTGCTGAACCAAAACTCCGTGAACGGCGGGGTCGCGATTCAGTTCGTCTATGTGTCGCTCCAGCGCGATTTGCGAAACGTCCGGCGTGACCGGAAACTCGCTGCTTTGGATTCCCACCCATCCGGCCCACTTTTTTTTCATCTCCACGTAGGCAAGGCTGGCCGGATCTTGAGCGGCCACTACGGCGTGCAGACGAGGGGTGATGCCCGCTTCCTTAAGCGCGGCCACGCGGACCTTAAGCCGCTCGCGAATCTCGCGGGCCAAAGCGCGACCATCTAGGATTTGGGGTCCGGAACCGGGGTGGGCCATCGCCTCTAGTTTATCCGCCGCCCGAGAACTCGCGGTCTTTTAGCTCCACCGAGTCCCGCATCTTGTTCTGGAACTGGGCATGGTGCCGGGCAATCTCTGCATTCGACAGCCCTAAGATTCGGACGGCCAGCAAAGCTGCATTCTTGGCATTGCCAATCGCGACCGTGGCGACCGGCACGCCGCCCGGCATCTGAACGATGCTCAGCAGGCTATCGATGCCCTTAAGCGTTCGGCTTTCCACCGGAACTCCGATAACCGGGAGATCGGTGATTGCAGCAATCATACCGGGCAGATGCGCTGCTCCTCCGGCTCCGGCAATGATCACTTTGATTCCACGATCACGGGCCGATTCTGCATAGTCGAACATCGCTTGAGGCGTGCGGTGGGCACTGAGAATTCGGCGTTCGAATGGCACACCGAACTCGGTCATAACTTCGGCCGCTGTCTGCATGGTGGGCCAGTCGCTATCGGAGCCCATTACGATTCCCACTTGCGGATTTCCTTCCATTTTCGCGAATCTACCCAAGGTGTGGAAAATTCTGACTCAATTCCGCCCTGCTGCGAAGCTATTCCTTCAGCCGGTGCGTCCCCTCATGCAAGACCAATTGGTCTAAACGCCGCTATGAGCTTTGGGATGGACAACGATATGACGCCGATCAACCTATTTGAATCGCAAGCTGTCATTAAAGTAATAGGGGTTGGCGGCGGAGGCTGTAACGCTGTAAACCGCATGGTCGAAGCCGGAATCACCGGCGTGACATTTGTGGCCCTCAACACCGATCGACAAGCCCTTGATCACAGTCTCGCCGACGTGCGAATCTGCCTCGGTGAAATTTCCACCCGCGGACTTGGCACCGGCGGTGATCCCCAACGCGGTGCCGAAGCAGCTCGCGAATCCGAACGCGCGATCATCGACCTTCTCGACGGGGCCGATATGGTCTTTATCACCGCCGGAATGGGTGGCGGAACCGGAACCGGGGCGGCACCCGTGGTGGCTGAGCTAGCCCGACGGCTCGATATTCTCACCATCGGCGTCATTACTAAGCCGTTTGTGTTCGAAGGCCCCAAGCGCAAAACCATCGCTCAATCTGGACTGCAAGCCCTCAAGGATCAAGTCGATACCCTAATCGTTGTCCCCAACGACAAAATCCTGGAAGTCGTTGATAAGAACGCCCCGATGTCCGCCGCATTTCGCGTGGCCGACGACGTTCTTCGCCAAGGCGTTCAAGGCATCAGCGATATCATTACCAAGCCCGGCATGATCAACGTTGACTTTGCGGACGTGAAATCCGTGCTCAAAGGTGCGGGCATCGCACTTATGGGAATGGGCCACGGCATCGGCGACAACCGCGCACGAAATGCGGCCGAAGCCGCCGCAAACTCCCCGTTGCTGGAAACCCGAGTCCAAGGTGCCCGGAAGATTCTTGTCAACATCACCGGCGGACCCACGTTCAGCATCGGCGAGGTTCGCGAGGCCATGGAATACGTCAACCAACTGGCGGATTCTGAACAAGCCGAAATCTTTATGGGCCAAGTCACAGACCCCACCCTGGGCGAAGAAGTGATCATCACTCTTCTCGCCGCCGGAATGGATCAGGAAGAACGACGAGCTCCCGAAAAGGCGGTGTTCGAACAGCCCGCCCCGGTTAATCGCGCAGTCGAAGTTCAGCCGGAAGTCACCGCGCCTCGAACGACGGCCAAACCCATCGAACTTGCCGATATCGATCTCGATATCCCCAGTTTTCTGAGACGACAAAAACAGTAACCATCTTCGTAAAACCAAAAGCAACGTACTGGTCCAACGAATGGCCCCGTCATATATTGGCGGGGCATTTTTTTAGCGCAGATCAAGACCTTGATCGGTCAAAAATCGACGGATCGCCTCGCGGCCCGTCATCTGCTGGCCACTCACGCGACGACCGCTTTTCTGGCTCCACGAGTACTTTGAATTCATACCTTCCCGGACAAAGAAATCGTGCATCCGATCATCATAATCGCCGATACCCGCCTCGGGATCGTACCGTTCGCGAAACCAAACCTTATCTTGCGAAAGACGCGGCTTGATATTGGCCGCCGAATCTTCGGCCGGGTAGCCCAAGCAGAGCCCAAACGTACCAAACGTAAGCGCAGGCAACCTAAAGAATTCACGAACCGCAAAAACGTCGTTACGCAACGCACCAATATAACAGCCGTAAATGCCCAGCGATTCTGCCGCACACATCATACGTTCGGCCGCCAGCGCTACATCGATCACCGCCATAGTATAAAACTCGGCATAATCCAAACCGGCAGGATCGGCACCAGATTCCCGTGCGGCTTGAGCCAGTCGATGGCAATCGACGACGAAAGCCAAAAACCACGGAGCTTCTCGAACCTGGTGCTGGTTATCGCACAGTCGAGCAATTTCGGCCCGCCGTTCTGGCTGTTGAACGCTAATCACGCTCCAAAGCTGGAGGTTGGAACTGGTCGCCGCGCCCTGTGCACATCCCACCAACGTTTCGATTACCGACTCAGGAATCTCGCGGTCTGCGTAGGAACGCACCGAGCGGTGGCGAAAGAACGCCGCCGGAACGGAATCCACCCCATCCGGTGCATTCGTTCCGAATCGCGCGAGCCATGCCCGCTCAGCGGATTCAGAAAACATTACTTGCCGCGGCTCATGTCCACCAGGACATCGTAGCTGGCCCGATCGAGAAGCACTTCCTTAATCCAAAGCCGAAGCTTGGCATCCTGATCCATGGTGGAAGAATCGCCGGCGCCCAACAGTTCTGGGCTTAGCGCGTTGGCGGCCGCCTTGAGTTGGCCTTCGTTCAACACTTCCTTCATCTTATCGAGCACGAGCTTTGTAGACTGCCCGATCAAAATTTGCCGTCCTAAAGACATAGCATTGACGGTTTTGGCGTACTCCCCAATGAATTCATCGCTTGGAAGTATCTGTTTGTCGAGGGCGTTCTTGAGCTCAGCATCGATTTTCGGCTCCAGCTTCTTGAGTGTTTCAAGTTCTTTGGCTTGGAGGTCGACTTCTTTTTGCCGAGCAGATTCGATCACCGGCAGCAACGCTTTAATCTGATCTTGTGTGAGAAGAACCGGCAGAAGCTGGTTAAGAATCTGAAGACGACGTACTTTAAGATTAATGCGCACGGCTTCGGGGTTTTCTTTTATCTGAACGGGGGCCACGGCGATGGTTGTTCCAAAAAGCGCGAAGGCAAGAGCAAGCATGGGGAGCTTCATTGGGGTGGTTCCTGTCGGTTGGACGTTCCCCGATTATCCCCGGTTTCTGGTCCGGAGAATGCGCGTAAAGTCCACACGGCACCTATCGACTGGCCCATTGCGAATATCGATCCGAGCAGGGTCACGGCAATCCAAGCCCCCGGCGTCAGTAAGCCGTTGACGATTCCGCCGCGCGTAGCCAGTATCGCCATTCCGCCGAACATGACCGCCGCGGCTCCCACCATGAGCACGATTCCACTCCAAGCTGGACGCACAACGCCCGATCGACCCGCGCGATGCGCCGCCCAGATTCCCAGGCAAACCCAAACGATTGCGGAAATTCCGCTTTGCCCCCACAGCACAGGCCGGAATCTACCCAAACGCCGAGATACACTTTCGGCAAGCCATGATTGCGGTGTTCGGAACCATCTGCCTCGACCGGATTCACCGAATCCCCCATCTGCCCCCGCCTGGGGGCTACGTCGAAATTATGGAATCTATCGTGCAACTCGGAGGCGAGGCCGCCAACACGGCTCACGCCCTTGCTCGGTGGAACGCGCGGTTCGAGTTGATCGGAAATCCGATCGGTCAAGGCCCGGTTGCCGACGAAATCCGAATCCAGCTTGCCCAGCACGGGCTCGATAACGCTCGATTGACTCTCCGAGATAATCCCCCTCCGGTCTGCGAGATATTCGTCACTCCCGACGGGCAGCGCACCATGATGGGATACGGATTCGCCCAGCTGGAGACCGTGAGCGAATCTGGCGTTATCCATGACCTCACCGGAATCACCTGGATCACGGTTGATCCGAACTTAGGCATGGCGAGCCGGATCGCCGCTGATCGGGCTCGAACTCTCGGAGCATCGGTTTATTGGATGGATTTCCCACCCCCTGGATCACCCAATGCCCCAGATTACGCGCCAGGAGATTGGTGGCAATCATCCACGGATCGGTTCGGTGAGCCCGATCACACTGAACTGAATCAGCGCCTTATTAAACGACTCGCAGAGCACGGACTCAATGCTGTTCTCACCGATGGTGCTCGGGGACTGATATCGGGTGGACCAAAAGCGCAAACCCAAACACTGGCCGCATTCTCGATCGAACCCCGTATCGATAGCACAGGCGCGGGCGACTGTTTTAGAGCCGGCATGCTCTATGGTCTTTTCAAAGGCTGGAACCGGGAATCAACCCTTGCATTTGCCTCGGCCGCCGGGGCCCTCACCTGCCGGGGACTCGGTGCCCTCTCCACCACCCCCACTCTTGCAGAGATCAAGGCATTGCTGAATCAAAACGGATTTAAGATCGACGAGTCCACATCCGCAAGTCCATAGAAAAGCTCTTCCGGCTCGCTCTCAACAAACATCGGACTATCCCAGCTTTCCAGTTCGATTCTAAGCACTCCGCCTTTGCTGACGACTTCGATCTGACCTGAATTGCCGGTCAGACGCGACCAAGCACTGGCCGCGGCGCTCGCGCCGGTTCCACAGCCCAGAGTTTCGCCAACGCCTCGCTCCCAAATCCGCATGGCCAAACGTCGGTCAGAATCCGGCCTCACCCACATTACACTCATGCGTTCGGGAAACATCGGATCATTTTCGATCTTAGGGCCCAGTTCAAAGAACGCTTCGTCCTCAGGCAACTTTTGGACAAATGCAATATAGTGCGCGCTTCCCGTGGTGAGGGCGGTGCCGCGCAACCCATGAATCTCGCGATCGACCCATTCTGAATCTGCTCGGATCGGAATTACATCGGGCGCGTAGTTGGCCGCCGGCATACGCGCTCTTACCCGCCCTTTTGGCCACACCTGCATTGGAATCACTTGGCCTTGCTGGCGGATTTCGAATCGATCTTGTACCCAACCTTGCCGGAAGGCGTACCACGCTGCGCACCGCAAGCCATTGCCACAAAAATCCTCGGTGCCGTCGGGATTGAAAAACTGAAGCTGGAGTTCAGTTCCTTTGCGGGAGATAACCAGTAATCCATCCGATCCGACGGAAAAGCGGCGGCGACACAGTGTTTCTGCCACTCGCGAAAGATCGGCTTCGGGAATATCTGCACGCTGAACAAGCACAAAATCGTTACCTACGGTTTCGACCTTGCAAAATGGTATTTGAGCCGGATTCAACAGCTGCACAGCGGCTCCAATCGACACGATGTTTCCAGCATTGTCTGGCGGAACCACGAGCCCCCCGGGCAAATCAGCGGGAACCACCAAGCTGAAGGACGATGCCCGGCTTGCTCCAACCCGGCACTGCACACGACCGCTTCCCGAATCAACTGAGCGCGCATAATTTCCGCCTCTAGTGCAATGTTGTACCGGTGCTCACGGATTCGACGAATCTTATCAGACTGAACAGTCTCTTTTTGTTCCGCTTCGAGCTTGCGATATTCGGCGCGAAGCTCTGTCCGCGCTTGGTCCAACTTGGCAATCGTAGATTCGAATCGAGCCCGTTTCTGATGGGCTTGATCAGTTGGTTTTTTCTCGAAAATATGGGCTCGAAAGTGGCGTCCTTTTTCGGCCTGGAGCGCATCGCGCTCAGCCGCGTTGGCGGCAATCGATTCCCGAAGTTTTTGTTTTCGCTCTTTGATCTCGGCAATCGATTCTCCCAGATCCAAAAACTGTTGCTGGATGGACTTGTATTCGTCCATTAAGCAATCCCACTGACCGCCAAGTTCCGACTGAAGGTAGCTCAAGAGCGCATGCGGGCGACGAACAAGTGAGAGTTCGCGAAGTCGTTCCTTTTGTGCTCGGGCCACCTCGCGCCACCGGAGCGCAAAGGTCGGTGCGCTGAGTTCGTGGCTGCCGAATGGACGGCGCATTTCTTCGGGCAGGTGTACCCAAGCGCAGCATTCGCTCATCGCATCCCACGGATTCAGCGTGACTCTCAGGATCGGGTAGAGCTTGATCGGAAATCCCGAAGATGCCAGATGATCGGCCATCTGGCGTGAACGCCACACGTAAGAGCTGGCTCCTTCGTGGAAAACGAATACAAACTCGCGAGCGAGCATGGGGATCAGCGTGATTGCTTTGCCGACTAGCACGCAGTCTGGGCCAAACTTTTTTTCGATAACATCGGCCAGTTCCTGAACTGATTCTACGGGTTTGCGCAGAGAAAATCCTACTGGCCGTTCCGCCATCACAAGCCCGCCGCGCTTGCCTAAACGCAAGGTTCCGCGCCCGACTCCAGGAATGTAAAGATCAAACGGCAACGCCCCCGTCCCGAATCGATCAAGCGTGTAGATTTCCGATCGGGCCACGGCCTGGTTGTATGCATCCCGCGCCTGATCACGCGATTTTGGCCTTAAGAATCGGTCCACGATCTCGAAACGTCCGAGGTGCGCCGTTGAACGGTTGAATCGCAAGAGCTCAGTCGTCCGCGTGGTTTCCAGCGGAAGCTTGCGACCCAATACCAGCTGATGCAATGCCGGGATCAACCGTTCATAAAATTCTGCCAGCGTCGCATCGGTTGCCATTTCGTTGCGAATGTCGCAAACCAGCTTAAGCAGTTTCTCTCGCATCTGATCGCTATCGGTGCGATGCCGACCGGAAACTAATCGGAGGCTTTCTTCCAAGGCCCATTCGAACGCCGAAAAAATATGCGGAAAGATCGGTCCGATCTGCTTTTCGGCCGCAATGCGTGATTCCTTGGCAAGTTGAGCAACGCCTCGCCAACCGTACGCTTCGGTGATTTCATCCAAAAAACCGGGGCGTTCTTTTTCGAGGAGGTGAACTTTCGCGCCCGATCGGGCCAGTTGTTCTTTTGTGACCACCGTTTCCGATCCGAACAATGAGCTGAATTCGCCCGCCGCACTCCAAAGATCGCGCGTCGTGGTGTCGTTATGCGGGAGCGCGGCGTATCCCTGACCCGGCCCGTGAAACTTGGCAAAGTAATCCGTATCGTGGACACCCGCTACAAATTTTCGGGGTGATCCGCACTCATCGAACGCGGCGAATACCCCTGCTTTCATGGGTTCGTCCCAAAAGACGGTCTGACCGAGAGCAAGTAGGGGAATGCCCGGTGCTCGGTGATCAAGCTCTTCTACCACGGCGCGAAATGCCGGACAGTCTGCCTTCATGCTCTTGATAGAATTTTATCGGCTATTGGCCGCACACCTTCGGCATGGCCCACACTGATTCCACCCTGCTTAAAGATACGTCCGATCACCCTCGGCCCATAATCATCCCGAATTTTACGCGGGCGATTCGACTTTAACCCTGGTTTTTTTGCGAGGGCATGCCGAATATTGCTTTGGAAACGAATTGTTTCCGCCCGTTGGGCTTAATCGGAGCGCGAGTTTTGGGAAAGGCGAAAGTTGAGAAAGGCGTGAGCATCAGCATGGCAAGCCAGATCACCGGCGTGGAAGTGCACACGCTGCGCTATTGGGAAAAAGAGTTCGCCGGATACTTGAACCCGATTCGAACCGGTGGAGGACAGCGTCGCTACCGCGCCGAAGATATCCAGGTTGTCTTGGAACTCCGCAAACTCTTACGCGAAGAGATGTTCTCGATCGCCGGTGCTCGGCGACACCTGCTCCGAACCCATCGCGCCGCTTAAGCTTCGACTGTTGCTCGATCATCCGCGCCAGATTTTCGTATCCGCGCAAGTTTCTCTTCAAAAATCGCGAGTGCGCGGCCCTCTAAGCCACTTTCTCGGCCAGCAAGTAGTTCGTTCAGGGCTCGGCATTCCGCCCGAGAAAGTTTGACGGAACCTAAAATGTGTTCCTCGAACGCTTCGTAGGCTGCCGGAGCGACCGCCCGAGCACATTGAGCCATAGCTTCGGCAAACGCTCGAATTTCGTACTGCGCGTGCGAATCCATGCGGAGGTGCAGGAACCGAAACAGGTTGTGCAGGTCGATCTGCCAATACCATTCGGTGTAGAGGGAGATCGGCAGGTTGGCGCGTGCGATCTCGCGAGCCAGTCCGCGATCGATCATGTTTGTGTAGTGATCGTAGATATCGCGTTGCTGGCGAACCATCTCATCAACCATCGCCTGCGCGACTTGCGGATCGAGCATTTCATCGCCCCGCGCCTGCTTATTGTCGGAACTTTGCACCCGCATTTGATCGATTTCCGGCACGTAGAACTCGTCACGCATCACCGAGTAGCGACCGCTGATTTCGTTGAGCCGGGCCGTGCGGTGGCGAACCCACTGACGCGCCACAAAAATCGGCATTTTGCAGTGGAAGGTCAGAATGACTTGTTCGAACGGGCTCGTGTGATCGTTGCGCAGCAGGTAATGGATGAGGGCGCGGTCTTGACGAAAACTTTTTGTTCCGGCTCCGTAGCTCACCCGTGCGGCCTGGACGATCCGGTCATCGTTGCCCATGTAATCCACCAGCCGGACAAAGCCCTTGTCGAGCACACGGATCTCTTGATCAAGGAGCTGATCGGCGGCTTCGGACGTGGATCGGGACATGACTCCATTTTCTCCGTTTTTTCTGCGGGGTCGCGAGTCTGTTTTACACAGGTTGTCCAGATCGGACTCTAACTGCCGATAATTCGGAAGTGACGAGTCCATGAATACAGGCTTCAAAGTAGGGATTTTGATCATGGGCCTGCTGATGCTGGCCTGCTGTGGCGGATCGATGATGATGCTGAGCCCGGTGACCGGCCTCATCGAAAAGCGCGAACGCGAGGCACGCGACAAGGGCGATACCTACGCTCGACAGGTACTGCGCGAATGGGACGCTGAGCAGCTCGTGAGCTTGAGCACGGACGAATACAAAAAATCGTTTTCGGTCGAGGAATTTCAAAAAACTCTGGATGGCAATCACAAAGCTCTCGGCGAGTTTCAATCTGGCCGCGGATCGGCGAGCATTAAAGATGCCAAGCGGTTAGAAGAACAGCACACCGTGGTTGCCGACTACGTTAACGAGGCCACCTTCAGCAACGGAAAAGCCAAAATCATTATGAAGCTCAAGTGGGAAAACAAAGTCTGGGCGATCCAGATGTTTGCCATCGAACCAAGCTAACTCTGCGACCACGTATCCGCGGTAAAACCGGACAATGGTCAGAGCACTCCATGCGCTCATCTATTCTGACGATGCCGTAGCAACGCGCAAATTCTTCCGCGATGTGCTGGGATATCGATCGACCGAACTTTCAGAAGGCTGGCTGGTGTTCGATAGTGGGCCGAGCGAACTTGCTGTGCACCCCACCAAAACCGAATGGGAGGGCAAAACCTACACCAACCCGCGTCACCATTCGATTTCGCTGATTTGTGACGATCTGACAAAGACCATGCAGGAGCTTGAAGACAAAGGCGCCACATTCACCACCGAGCCCAAAGATGAAGGGTTTGGACTGTATGCGATGATGGCACTTCCGGGAGCTGACGACATCATGGTTTACGAACCCACTTACCCGGTGGCATTCCCAGACGATCCAGCGTAAAACACTGACCGTGCGATACTTGCCAATCGGATGAGCGGCCAAGGGCGGATCGGGGTTGATGAGAGCGGGAAAGGCGATTATTTTGGTCCCTTGGTCATTGCCGCCTGCTATGTTGCTCCTTTCCATGAGGTGTTGCTAGAAGGAGTCACGGATTCCAAAAAGCTTTCCGATAAACGGGCCCTCGAGCTGGCTCAGGTTATCGAAGCAACTTGCCCGAACAGTGTCATTGTCGTCAAACCTGCCCGATACAACGAGCTTCACGCAAAGATGCGCAATCTCAACCGCCTGCTGGAATGGGGTCATGCCAAAGCGGTCGAGAACGTCCTTGCGCTAGAAGGGGTCGATTGCAACCTTATCGTGAGCGACCAGTTCGCGAATCCGGCCGGACTCCGGCGCATAATGGGGCTCAAAAACATCAGTATCGAATTGGAAAGCCGGGTGAGAGCTGAAGCTGACCTCGCCGTGGCCGCCGCCAGCGTTCTTGCCCGTGCCGCATTCTTACGGAACCTGGAACAGCTGGGCGATTCGATCGGGGTCCCGTTACCCAAGGGGGCGGGACCTGTGGTCGATGCCACGGCTAAGAATCTGGTGCGCGCGCGAGGGCCGGAGGTCTTGGTGGATATCGCCAAGCTTCATTTTAAGACCACTTTGAAAGTACTCGGACGTCCGATGCCGTAGCGGATCAGTCGCGCAACTAGCCGGGGAAGTGTCGCGAACTTTGCAGGATAACCACGGTTTGTCCGCCCTTGCCGACGAGGATGATTTTATTCATCTTTTGCGGAGCCGGCCGAGATTGAACGGGTTTGGGCTTGGGCACGGGTTTTGCCGAAGGCGTGGTGGTCTTTACACCCACCGAGGACCCAGCAACAAGGGTCAGCATCGCTTTTGCGAGTGCCGCCACCACTTTTGCTGATAACCCCAAGAGTTCGCCCATTGTTTTCTCCTTGCGTGTCTTTACCGAAACCCTTATCCTTAGAGTTCCGTTCCCTCATGCAATAAACGCGTCAGGTTGGCAAACGTTTACAACCGGCCATAATAGCCCCAGATGTCAGAAGTTCTGCTGGATGCCGAGGGGATGAAACGGGTGCTTTCGCGCCTCACTTACGAGATCCTCGAAGGAAACGGCGGAGGAACCGATCTGGTGTGCGTCGGAATCCTGCGCCGAGGCTATCCGGTGGCCAAAAGACTCGCGTTTTTGCTCACGCAGGTCGAAGGCGCAACCATTCCGTGCGGAAAATTGGACGTTAGGCCCTACCGCGATGACGAACGCTCCGACGAGGAAGATCAAACGGAAATTCCTTTTCAAATCAATAACCGCCACGTGCTTCTTGTCGACGAAGTAATCTTTACCGGCCGAACCGTGCGCGCCGCAATGGAAGGAATTATGCGACTGGGCCGACCCAAAACCATCCAGCTGGCTGCGCTCATCGATCGAGGACACCGGGAGCTTCCGATCGAAGCGAACTACGTGGGACGACGCGTGAAAACCGATCGATCGCAGCACGTGCTCGTTAAATTGAGCGAGTTTGATGGTGAAGATGCGGCGATCCTCACCGATTCGGTGGAGAGCACTCCATGAGCCGAAGCTTGCTGGCAATCCGACACACCGAGCCCGAAGATATCCGCGCTCTTATCGACCAGGCCGCCGAGTATAAGCGCATCATCGAATCGGGCGGCGAAATTGATTCGCCCAAGAGACGCACCATCGGCCTGCTGTTCTTTGAAAACTCCACCCGTACTCGTGTCAGTTTTGAACAGGCGTGCAACTACCTGGATTTCCGCGTTGTCAACTTTTCGGGAAGCGGAAGCTCGCTCAGCAAAGGCGAAACGCTCAAAGACACGATTCTGACTCTAAAGCATGAGAGGCTTGAAGCGGTTGTCATGCGCCACCGGGCAAGCGGGGCGGCTCAACTGGCCGCCGAGTATTTCCAGGGTCCGCTCGTCAATGCGGGGGATGGTCAACACGAGCATCCGACTCAAGCGCTCGGTGATGGTCTTACGGTGCTGGATTCGTTGGGCAGACTGGATGGTCTTAAAATCGCTATTGTGGGCGATGTTATGCATTCGCGCGTAGCTCGGAGCAATGCGTGGCTTTTCCACAAACTGGGTTGCGAAGTCCGGTTTGTGGGACCCCGGACGTTAATGCCGAGTTCAACTGCCAAGCTGCCGGGTGAAGTTCATTACGATCTTCGAACCGGAATCTCGGGCGTTGATATTGTGATGTGCTTGCGACTTCAAAAAGAACGCATGGCGGAAGGGCGATTGAGCAGCCTCGGCGAATATGCCCGGCTGTACCAGATCAACCGGCGAACTCTGCGATGGGCCGCTGATCATGCGATAGTCATGCATCCGGGCCCGATCAACCGCGGAATCGAACTAGATGACGTGACTGCAGACGGGCCTCAATCTAAGGTTGCCAACCAAGTCACCAACGGAGTCTATGTGCGGATGGCCGCCCTGAACTGGGTGTTTGAAAGCGAAGAGGTACTGGCACGACGATGAAAACGGTTTTTACTAACGGTCGGATTCTCGACCCCTCCCAAGATTTAGACATCATCGGCACCGTTCTGGTGGAAGATGGCCAAGTCACGGAGATCGGCGAGGATGTTGATGCCACCGAGGTCGAAGAGATATACAACTGCGAAGGACTCTGGGTGGTCCCTGGGCTTGTTGATCTGCATACCCATCTGCGCGAGCCCGGCCACGAACGACGCGAAACGATAAAAAGCGGCACCCAAGCTGCTGCTGCAGGCGGATTCACTACGATTTGCTGCATGCCCAACACATCGCCCGCACTCGATAACCCGGCATTGATCGATTTCATCCTCGACCGCTCGGCCTCGCCCGAAGCGGGTGGAATCTTTGTTCAGCCAATCGGTGCTCTCACCAAAGGCCAACTGGGCCTGGAGCTCGCGGATCTAGCCGCGCTCAAAAAAGCCGGCGTCGCCGCGGTAAGCGATGAAGGCGGCCCCGTTCAAGATAGCGGGGTGATGATGAGAGCAATGGAGTTTTGCCTGCAACTCGATTTGCCGATCATGGCGCACTGCGAAGACCTCTCCCTTACATCCGAAGGCTGTATGAATGACGGCCCCACCGCTTCGATGCTCGGACTAGCCGGAATCCCCCGCAGTGCTGAAGAGATCATGATCATGCGCAACTGCGTTCTTGCGCTTAACACTGGCTGCCGCGTTCACTTTATGCGCGTGAGCACCTGGGGCGGGGTCGAAATGATCCGCCAATTCAAATACCTCGGCGCACCGATCACCTGCGAAGTAAGTCCGCCGCACCTTACCCTCACCGACGAAGCGATCGGTGAATTTAACCCGGTGTTTAAAACCACGCCTCCTCTCCGCAGTGAAGTCGATATCGATATCCTCATGCAGGGCCTGGCCGATGGCACCATTGATGCGATTGCCAGCGACCACTCGCCCTATGCTCCGTTTGAGGTCGAAGTGCCATTTGAAGAAGCCCCCAGCGGCATGAGCACCCTGGAATCGACTCTAGGAGTAGTGCTCACTCATATAACGCACAAAGGGGTGCTGAGCCCGCTCGAGACGATTCGCGCCTTGAGCACACGGCCCGCCGAAATTCTCGGACTCGATGCGGGAACTTTGATTCCGGGGCGGACGCCGGTCGCTCAAATCTGCGTGATCGACCCGAACCAGGAGTGGACATTCGACGCGCAGCGGACTTTTAGTCAGGGGAAAAATTCCCCGTTTCACGGCTGGAATCTGATGGGCAAAGCCATGGTGACGTATTGCGGAAATGAGGTCTACCGCGACCCGCTCATGGAACAAGATCGTTATGCGCTGGCTCTGGCTTAATCTGTTGATTCTGCCGGTTTTGGCCGGTTGCTATTACGATCAGATTCCGGACCCCAATTCTTACAGCCGATCTTCCCAGCTCATCGACGGCCGAATTCTCCAACGGAACATCCGGTTCGCCCACGCCGATCTCCAGCGGCGAGTCGACAAGGGCGAAATATCCGAACGCACCAAAGATCGACTGATCCGCGAGCTGGTGCAATCGATTGCCGAGCATATTGAACCGGATAAAGTCCAAAACGAACAGGCGTATGCGTTTGCCGATGTTTTGCGCCAAGCCGGACAGCTTGAGGATGCTGAGAATCTTTACCGGCGCGCCGTTGAACATGCGCAATCCGAGGATCGCCTGGTGAATGACGCCCTTCAGTTAGCGCGGGTTCTTGCCATGCAAGGCAAAAACGATGATGCGATAAAGACTGCTCGGTCTACCTTTGATGCAGATCCCAAGGAAAAGGCTCCAATCCTCATGGCCGTACTCTACGAGATCGTGCCCGCAGGGCTCGGCAAGGACCATGACATCGAACTCGCTCAGTTGCTCATCGATTCGATCGATCAACAGATGCAAGTCGTTGTCAATATGGAGACAGAAGGGGGGCAGCTCTTTCTCACCGCCGGTCCAAGCCACGTCAACAACGCTTGGCAACTGGCTTTGCGGATCTTAAGGGATGCCAATCGCGAAGATCTGATGCGCGAGGCAATCAAAAAGCGCGAGCAGATGGCCGCTCAATACGGCACGATCTAACCATGGCATTTGAGCATCTCTTAGATCAATTTTCGAACGTCCGCGCGCTTGTAATTGGCGACGTGATGCTGGATGAATACATTGTGGGCACAGTCGACCGGATCAGTCCGGAAGCTCCCGTGATGGTCGTGCGAAAGCAATCGTGTCGTACCGTTCCGGGTGGAGCGGCCAACGTCGCCAAAAATGTAACCGCGCTCGGGGCCGAGGCTGTAGTGGCGGGAGTGATCGGAGCCGATGAGGGCGGCGCACTCCTTCGCCGTAGCATCGAAGAAATCTCGGGCCTCCGGGAATCTCTCCTCATTGACGATGCACGTGCCACCACACGCAAAACCCGGGTCGTAGCGAACCATGCGCACCAAGTGCTCCGTATCGATGAAGAGTGTGCCGATCCGCTGGGCGCGGGAGTTGTGAAATCGGCGATCCGACAGTGGGGTCAACAGCTCGATGAATCGGACGTCCTTATTTTGAGCGACTACGCCAAGGGTGTGCTTACCGAATCGATGGTGGGCCCGCTTATTGAACTAGCCACCCAGCGGAACCTCCCCGTTTTGGCCAATGTCAAGCCCATTAGTGCGCACTGGTACCGGGGTGCCTCGCTCATTAGCGTTAACCGGGCGGAAGCATCTGCCATCCTCGGCCGTTCTCCTGGCGATCCGTTGGAAGCCGTGCACGCGGCGCATCAACTGATGACCGAACTCGGAGTCCAGGGAGTGCTGATCACCCTGGGGGATCAAGGCATGGTCGGAGTTTGGAATGGAGGGGAAGTGGTCGTACCCGCCGTCTCGGTGGAAGCTTACGATGTAGCCGGAGCCGGAGACACTGTTCTGGCCACCATCGCGCTGGGAGCCGCCGTCGAAGCTCTAGGGCGCGATCACTTTGCCCTCGCCGCGCAAACAAGTGCCAAAGTAGTCCAGCACGTGGGGGTCGCGGTCCCTACTCAAGAAGACCTGCGCGAAATCCGGTCCTTGAACGATTAATCGGGTCGGGCGGTATCATTGTCCAACCTCAACAGGCATCACTATGAGAGTCCGAAATAAAGAACTGCGCAATCGACGACGCAGAAAAGAAAAGCGAGTTAAGGAATTGATCAAGGAAGCCAAGGCCGGAATCACCCCCGCCAAAGCCACCGGAACCAAGACTAAAGCCGCTGCCAAAACCACGGCCAAGCCCGCGGCAAAAAAGGCTGCCGCTCCTAAAAAAGAAGCGGCCAAGAAAGAACCGGCCGCCAAAAAGCCCGCAGCCAAAAAAACCACTAAGAAATCGGAAGAAAAAACCGAAGATTCTGGCGAGAAGGCTTGACCTTTCGTAAAACCCTGAAGATGGGAATTCGTCTTCACACTTTAGGGGTATCAGAATAATTATGGGGGCGCGCGGTGGATATAGTTAATGAACCCATCGCGTCGGATGTCCCTATCCCTCGGGCGGATGCCCCAGCCCAGACCCTCGCCGAAAGGTGGCAAGCATTTGCCGACTTTGTTCGCGCAAATCCGGCAACTCTAAATCGGCCGCCCGAAGAACTGGCGGCCGAATTCGATCTTTCCGAAGATTTTGTGCGTTCGTTCCTTGTGGCCATGCGGGCTCCGGTGGAACGGGTCAGCTACCTTGAAGTCGCCGCCAACGCGGTCAAAAGCACAGTTTCTCGGTTTATCTTTGCCGTCCGCAATAGCCTGGCCGAAATCACGAATCGACCCCTTGCGTGCTTAATCGCTTCGACCTTAGGAGGGTTTGGCCTAGTTGCGCTCATCATTCTTCTGCGCTCGAACCTAGGATTAGGCGAAAACGTGTTCGTTACGGGACTGAGCGGCGTTCTCATTGGGACCGTGGTGGTGGGCGTAACTCTGCTGCAGATCAACTGCTTGTACCGGCATGCGCAGATGCGACTGGCCTTGATTACCAGCGTTCTAGTTCTCCTGGCTTGGTTTGCTTTCTTCAACCTCATGATCACCGGAGAAAGCCGAATCGAAATGGAGCAAACCGGAATCGGGGCCCTTGCCATTTTTGCCCTCGGATCGCTCTTTATGGCCGGCGGGTACTTTGTCATGGCGACAACCGCGGTTTTGGTGGGCGGATACATGAAGTACCGCCGGGAAAGCATTGTCGAGGAAGAAGTGAGCCGACAAGAGCTTTTAGATCGACTGTTCCAAATTAACACGCGGCTCGAATCAATTTTGCAAACCACTCACCAAGCGCGCACCCGGTGGGTCGACCGCATTCGGGTGGCGAAAACCTTTTATCTCAACGTCATGCTTTGGGGATTCGCCCTCGGAATGCTTGAGGTTCTGGTATTTGGCATTTATAATCGGCTCACGGGAGGAAATAACTTGGTGGCCATGCAGTCTACGTGGCCAGTGATCGCAACTTCGATCAGCTTTTTCATCCTCAAGCTTGGCGGAATGACGATGTTTGGATTCATCGCCGGACGACCAATGCGGTCGATGAGTGCGATTCTGGCCTTCTGGGCCGGATTGTGGATTGCGTACCTGTTTCCGCTGGGCACGTTCGGGCCGATGCACGCACTCGGGCTTCTTACGGTACCGCGTCTGATCGGCGTAGCGTTCGTCGTGATGGTGCTCGGAACCATCACCGGATTCCTGGCCCTTGTGGAAGAGCGGAACTACCGCGACCAGATGCTCCGCAACGATGACCCCGCAAGCCTCATGGCGGAGCAAATTCGGATCCAGTGGCGTCTGGGACTCGGCCAACAAGCGAGTACGGTCATTGTTGTGGATGTCGCCCGTAGCACCAGCATGAAGGCGAATGCCGACCCGCTCAAGATCGAATGGAGCTTTCGCGAGTATCAGCACCTGGTCGATGAAATCTGCCGAAACAATGGCGGTCAGGTCCTTTCAACTGCGGGGGATGGTGCCGTAGCCGCATTTCCTAACCCCGAGCTTGCGGTCATCGCCTCGCGCCAGATACTGGCTTCGATGGCCGAATTCAACATGCGTCGAAATCGCCTGGATACGCCGTTCCGCCTTCGAATCGGCATCCACGCAGGGCGCACCGAAGCCAGCCTCGCCGATGCCCCTTTTAACGAAGTGATCGACATTGCCGCTCACATCGAAGGATCCGCACCCGTTGGTGGTCTCGCCGTGAGTCGTGCCGTGGTCGCGGCGGTCAAAAAGCTCGGACTCGCCGTTGGGGAGCTCGAAGACCAGGTGGATGGTGAACAGGTGTACGTGGTGCTCAGTCCCATTTCAGATTCATGAAGGGGCGCATCCTCGACCTTGGAAGGCTAGACTACATTTCCGCCTGGGATATCCAAAAACAAACTCACGAACAAGTACTCGGCGGCGCGGAAGACACCCTCATTCTTGTCGAACACGATCCCGTGCTCACCCTCGGCGCGAGTTTTAAGCCCGAACATTTACTGCTCACCGAAGCCGACTATCGCGCCCGGGGAATCGATCTCGTGCCCACCGACCGAGGCGGTGATGTCACTTATCACGGGCCGGGCCAGCTAGTCTGCTATCCCATCTTCGATCTGCGGCGTCACGGTAAAGATATGCATCGATGGATGCGCGATCTTGAAGAAGCCATGATTCAGACCTGTGCGGAGTTCGGAATCGTAGCTGGCCGCCAACCGGATGTGAACACTGGGGCGTGGGTAAACGGCTCTAAAATCGCGGCCATCGGCGTAAAAGTCCGCAAATGGGTGAGTCTGCACGGCACCGCGCTTAACTGCGAAAATGAGCTTGACGAGTTCGGATTAATCGTTCCTTGCGGAGTCGCGACCCACGGGGTCACCAGTCTTACGCGAGAGACTGGACGAAGGATATCGGTTACCCAAGCCAAGCTGGCCGCACTTGTCGCCTTCGGCAAAGTGTTCGAACTGGATTGGCCTGCTGATTACAACACGTTGAGCGTAGCAAATTGCTGACCCAGCACGGCTCGGCTGTCGTTACCCATCCAGTCATCTAGCGCGGTGGCATAAACCTGGCGGAAATCCACCTTGAAAGCCACATCACCATCGTTGAGATGATCGAGATCGGGCTTGCCTCCGTAGATTCCGCCCTTTACCGGATTTCCGATCAGGAACATTGGCGCGGCTTGACCGTGGTCCGTGCCTTGCGATCCGTTTTCGTAGCTGCGACGACCGAATTCACTGAACACCATCGTGAGCACCTTATCGGCTTTGCCGATCAACTCCAGCTCATTCTGGAACGCGGCAAGTCCATCGCTTAGACCTTGCAGAAGCCGGGCGTGGCTTTCTGCCTGACGGGCGTGCGTATCGAAACCGCCAACGCTCACATAAAGCACCCGGGTGCCAGGTGAAGTCGCAATGATTTGGGCAACCTGCTTGAGTGCCGTTCCGAACGGATGCTCCCCATAGTACTGGGTTGGCGCGTACTTTTCCAAATTCAATTTTAAAGCGGAGATCGCATCGAGCGCGGCATGATTCGTGCGTTGAATCTGGTGAATCGGCGTGCCCTCACTTGCATTTTGCCCCTGAATCTGCCGGAGTACAGCTTCCATATCCGCATTGCCGGCCATAGTTTGCACGTCGCCTAGACTTGCAAAACAAGGGATAGCAGCTTCCCGCGCGCTTAAGGCAAGTGGCCGCTCGGTAGAGAGTCCGAGGGCCGCAACGGGATCAACCTGCTGGCCCGATTCGCAGTTCCGGTCGAACGCTCGACCGATCCATCCGTATTTAAGGGCACCATCGGGACTGGCCGATTGCCAGATATCCATCGATTTAAAGTGCGACCGATTGGCGTTTGGATACCCCACGTTATTGATGATCGCCACCTTGTTCTGTTTAAACAGTCCGGCAAATCCGCTCATGGCCGGGTGGAAGGCCAGGCCATCGTCGGCCGGAATGACTTCATCGAACTTCAGTCCGATCGTGGGGCGCAGGCGCGCGTACTGCCGATCCAGATAGGGGATCACCGTGTTGAGCCCGTCGTTTCCTCCGCTCAGTTGGATCACGACCAAAACGTTATCGGGGTCAAGCTTGCGTCCGCTGGCCAATCGCGCTACATCGGCCCGAGCAATGGTGCTAAGCCACGAAGGAGCCATGAGCCCAACGGCGAGCACCCCTCCTTTCACAAATAGTTCGCGACGGCTGAGATCGTTGCTCATGTTGTTCGGTACGCTCCGGCGGGCCCAAACGCTCCACCGCACTCTATTGTTCACCAGAATGCCACTGGCTCGACGCTCTTTCGCGGAACTTCCGTCGATAATCCCGTTTCAATCTTCAAAAATATAATGAGGAACCGCCTGAAAGCGGATACCATAAAACAGTATGCGGCAGACCGGCAGCTCTTGGGGATCGTATGTTGCGGCGATCATCCTCACTGCACTCACCCTTTCGGTCTTTGCGGTTTCTCGCGATACCGGGCCCGAGAGCGCAGTCCGCCAATATTTGGAGGCATGCGCCCGGGGTGACCGCCAAGGCGCAAGGGCGTTCATCACCACCGATGACGAATATGGCGGATACTTGGCGGCCCAGATTCAGGCGGTCATGATTTCTAGCCAAGCAGTCCGTTTGGGTGGAGTTCGAAAATCCGGTCGAACCGCCTTTGTTGATGTGGTTTTTCATTTTCCTAATGGCATCACCGCGGTTCGATTCGTAGTTGTAAAGCCCGGAATGCGGTGGCGAATCGATTCTCAGGAAACGTTGGTAATGCTTCGCCGGATGCGCGAGTTTGAGTAGCGGCTAAAATAAGCACTAGGCAGGATGTTGAAACACGGAAAAGCAGCTTGGGTCTACCTTTTGGGGCTGTTCGTCCTCATTGGCGGATTTGTCCTCGTCCTCTCATCCGGCCAGACGCCCCAAACCCGCGCGCAACAGTTTATGACCGCGCTTGCCGATGGCGATTCTGAACGCCTCGCCGAACTCAGTTTTTCGCGCGGTCGAACCCAAGAAGAACTTGAAGAGCTTTGGGAAAACTCAACCGAAGAAGCCAAACACTACCGCTTTAAATTCAAGATCTTGGCTGCTCAAGAACCCAACCCGAATATGGCCCAGGTTCGAATGCACGTGTGGCGAGGACGCGATGCTTCGGTCGAAGATAATTTCCAGTTGGATATGCAAAAGGTCGAGGGAGAATGGAAAGTCCGACTCGAAGGAATCAGCCGAGAGATGTATCCTTTTCTTCCTCGTTGAATTCGCAGCCTCTGCCACAGGCCAATATTGAGCGTTTTTTCTATGGTTATCTACACTATTGGCCACTCTAACCGACCTATTGAACTATTCCTTTCGATGCTTGAGGCATTCGAAATCAAACACCTGGTGGATGTGCGCACGATCCCAAAATCCCGGCACAATCCGCAATTCTGGGCGGATGCATTATCCGAAAGCCTGCGGCAAGTGGGAATCGATTACACCCAGATACCTGAACTCGGCGGCCGGCGATCTGCCAAAAAGGATTCTCCGAACACCGCTTGGCGGAACCGTTCGTTCCAAGGCTATGCGGACCACATGCAGACCGAAGAGTTCGCTCGCGGAACCGAGAAGCTCATCGAAATCGCAAACGCCGATCGGACGGCGATTATGTGCGCCGAAGCCGTACCTTGGCGGTGCCACCGCTCTCTGATTGGCGATGCACTCCTTGTGCGCGGAATCGAAGTCCAAGACATCATGAGCGAAACTTCCGCAAAGCCGCATCAGCTCACGTCGTTTGCCCGTGTGGAAGGGCTTGCGATTACCTATCCCCCTACAACCGTGTGATAAGTCGGGCACTCCGCTGATAGGTAACGTACGCCCATACCCACTGGATAAATACCAAGACTTTGTTACGAAAGGTCATGATTTTGATCAGGTGGACAAACAGCCATGCAAACCATGCAAAGAATCCAGAAATTTTGAGATCGCCCCGCTGAACAACCGCTCGTTTTCGCCCAATTGTGGCCATCGAACCCGGATCGCTGTACTGAAAAGGATGCGCCCGGCGCGTGGAGTTTTCAATAATCCCGTGGAGTTCTGCCCCTACATATTGACCCTGCTGGATCGCCACGGTTGCGACCCCGGGTAGCGCGGTTCCGTCGGAATTTTCAAACCAGGTGACATCGCCGATCGCCCAGACATCATCAAACCCTTTGACTCGGCAGTGATTGTCCACCGGTACGCGGTTTCCGCGGGCAGGTTCGACTCCGAGCCATGAAACAGCCGGGGTTGCCGTGACTCCGGCCGTCCAGAACACTGAGCCCGGCTGCAAGATTTGACCTCCAGCTTCTAAAAACTTTTCATTGATGCTGGTCACCGGATGCTTAACCCACACTTCGACTCCCATTTCTTCGAGGCTGCGCCGTGCATCTCGGCTGAGCTCTTCGTCGAAGGTGCCAAGGATCCGTTCTGCGGCCTCGATGAGGACAATCCGCGATTTACGCGGATCGACATTGCGGAAATCGTCGGCGATATATCGCTTGGCAAGCTCGGCGAGCGATCCGGCTAGTTCAACCCCCGTCGGTCCGCCCCCGACCACTACGAAGGTCAGCAATTTTTTGCGTTTCCGCTCGTCGGTTTCAAACTCCGCCGCTTCGTATTGGCAGAGCACGTGGTTTCGAACCTGCATGGCCTCGTTCAAATCTTTGAGACCGATCGTATGCTCGGCCCATTCGTTTCGACCAAAGTAGCTGGTGGTGGCACCAGTTGCAATCACCAGATAATCATAAGGCGTCTCCCCGCGCGAATGCCGGACAATTTTCTGACCGGTGTCGATGCCCTCGACTTCTGCCATGTAAACGGTGACATTTTTGCGATGCTTAAAAATGTTACGAATTGGCCATGCAATGTTCGCCGGAGAAAGACCCGCGGTTGCCACCTGATAAAGAAGAGGTTGGAAAAGGTGATGGTTATGTTTATCGATTATGGTGATGTCGCACCGGGCACCATCCAGCGCACGGACCACTTCGATCCCACCAAATCCGGCTCCGAGAACGACAACTTTGGGCCAGCCCGGAGCACTCATTAACTCATTCCTACGCCGAAGGAAGCTCCATATCCGAACTGTGCCCAGGGAACAGCTTAGCCGCCGGATCGATCATGGTTTTGGCCACACAGACTGCGGTCGCTGCCTCACCGACTCCCGTGGCGATCAGCTTGAGCTTGCCTTCGAAGCTACAGACATCTCCCACGGCAAAAATTCCCGGCAAGGTGGTTTGGTACAGGTGATCCACCACAATCTGATTCTTTTCAATCTGCAGCCCCCACTCTTTGAGCGGCCCCAGGCTCGATTTGAATCCGATATTGACCACCAAATCATCGCACGGAACGGTGACGCACTCCTTAGACTGCACATTTTCGATTGTCACCGCTTCAATGGAATCGTTGCCGTGGATTTCTTTAACCACGCTCCAAAGAGCCATCGCCCCGCCACTTTCCTGAAATTGGCGGACGGTCTCCTCGTGCGCGCGGAATCGGTCGCTCCGGTGCACCAATCGCAGATCGCGAGCGATCGGCTTAAGTGCCACGGCCCAGTCGAACGCGGAATCCCCACCGCCGACTACGACGACGCGTCGATCGCGATGCGAATCCATGCTGCGAACGCCGTATGAAAGGCCTTTGCCCACAAACATCTCCTCTTCAAGTAGTCCAATTTTGGTGGGACTAAACGCGCCTGCTCCGGCGGAAATGAGCACTGTTCGGGTTGCATATTGTGCGTCCCGATCGGTGCCGATAATGTAGCCCTCTTCGGTTTTGGTGAGTGTTTGGGCGGTTTCGCCGAGCACAAGTTCCGGGGAAAACCGCATAGCCTGCTCGGCCATTTGAGCGGCGAGGTCCTTGGCTAAAATTTCCGGGAATCCCGGCATATCGTAAACATACTTTTCCGGATAAAGGGCAGTGAGCTGTCCGCCGAGTTCCGGCAAGCTGTCGATGATTCGCACCGACATTCCCCTCAGTCCAGCGTAGAAGGCGCCAAATAGTCCGACCGGCCCGCCGCCAATGATTGTGACATCGACCAAATTCATTCTTCTTCAGTTTGTCGCACCGCGTGGCCGTGGCTCAGCCCGGACGTCCTTTATTTTAGCAATAATGTTGCAATTACTCGGGATGAGGCAGTACTCTTTTTCCGATGAAGCGCGGATTTACTTTGATTGAACTGCTGGTGGTGATTGCGATTATCGCCATTCTGGCTGCGATCCTGTTTCCAGTGTTTGCGCAAGCAAAGGCGGCGGCTAAACGCACCCAAGATTTGAGCAATCAAAAGCAGATTGTGACCGCGCTGATGCTTTACGCCGGCGATTACGACGATCATTCGGTGGTCGCGCACCACGAATTAGAACCCGACCAGTCACCTAGCGATCTTTACCTCTGGTTTGAGCCTTTGCAACCTTATGTTAAGAACCGCGAAGTATTCCGCGATCCGGCTCTCAAAACATCGCCTTCACTTTTCCCTGATTTTGTGTCCCCTGCCGCATTCGAAGAAAATCGTACCGATTATCTGCTCAACGGCTTTTTTTCGCACGGTGTTTCGATGACTTTGTTTAGTCGTCCGGCGGAGCAGATTATGATTGCACCGCGGCACTCGCAGGTCGGATTTTTCGACTACCATGCCTGGCCATCTGCTCCCAATGGGGATTGGGAACGAGGCTTTATTGATGGATCGGGCTATGTGCTGGGCGACGTGGACTCCCAATCCCAGGTAACCGATCCTCGCAACACCGGTCGCCACATGGGCGGAATCAATGTGGCCTTTGCCGATGGCCACGCGAAATGGTTCCGCTTTTCGGGCACGCTTGATCCGACCAAGCCCGCAGACGCGGTCGATACTGGGGGATGCATAACATCGACAACCTCCCCGCCATCGAGCACGATCACGACCACTAAGCCGTTTTGCATCATTCAAGCGATGGTCGTTACATTTGTTTCGGATATTGCCTTGATTGCAGTTATCTCTCAATCAAGGTCAAAGCTGCGGGGGGTGCTCCTTGGATGTTCGGCGGCAAAAGAGTCCCTTTACACCTTTGAGCCTGCGCTACAATAGGCGGAACAAAGTTTGGGGTGGGGCATATTTATGCTCTATTGAATCGCCCCACCATCGACCAGGAACCCATGATGACCGACGACAAGTTGACTCCGGGAGATACCTCCTCCTCGGCCGAGCCTCAAGAGGCTCAGACCCCCGCCGCGGAAAATCCGGAAGTCGCGCCGACTGCCCCCGAGGCTTCGCAAGAAGCTTCGGCTGATTCCCCGGCCACCGCTCCGGCGACCGAAGAATCTGCGACCCCTCAAGCTTCGGAACCCGATCCGGCTCCGGCCAGCCCCGAACCGCAATCGGAATCCAAGCCTTCAACTGAAGGCAAAACCGAAGACGAGATGCTGTTCGAGGCGGCACTATCGAGCCTCTCTTCCGAAGAAGGTTCTGAGCACGGTTTGATCACCAAGGGTGACCGGATTGTGGCTGAAGTCGTGCAGGTTGAAAACGACCGGGTTTTTGTAAATCTTGGTACTAAGGCCGAAGGGATTGTTCCTCTGGCGGAACTTTCACACGAAAAAATTGAGAGTGCGCTCGGTCACGTTCAGCGAGGCGACAAGTTCGAAGTCATTGTTCTTAACCCCCGCGGATCGGAAGGAAGTCCGGTTGTCAGTAAAAAGCGCGCCGACTTTGACGTTCAGTGGCAACGCATTCTCGACTCATTCGAGGAAGGCAAAGTGTTCGAAGCCAATGTCGTCGATCGGGTGAAAGGCGGCTTGGTCGTGGATATCGGAGTCCGTGGATTTGTTCCGGCCACTCATGTGGGCAGCGGAAAGCTCCGCAATATCGAAAAGTTTGTCGGCGAAACCCTGTCCGTCAAGATCATTGAAGTGGACCGCGAGCGCAAGAAAGTTGTGCTCAGCAATAAGGCTGCCGAAGATGAGCGACGCGAAGAGGTTCGCGAACAGATCTTTAGTAAGGTTCGCCCGGGCGAAGTGCTAGAAGGCACGGTCCGACGATTGACCGATTACGGTGCATTTGTTGATCTGGGCGGCGTGGATGGACTGTTGCACATTAGCGAAATGAGCTGGATTCGCATCGACCATCCGCGAGAAGTACTTAAGGAAGGCGACGAAATCAAGGTGATGGTGTTGCGGTTGGATGAAGGCGGCGGCCGAATCAGCCTTGGTTTGCGCCAAGTGCTTCCCGATCCGTGGAACCTGATCCGCGATAACTACAAGTTGGGCGATAAGATTCAGACCACGGTGAGCCGCATGGTTCAAGCGGGTGCGTTTGTCCGGCTTCCGGAAGGGGCAGAAGCATTCTTGCCGGTCAGCGAGGTTTCCGACGAGCGGGTGAAAAAGCCGCAGGACGTTCTGGAAGATGGTCAAGCCATCGAACCGACGATCATCGACCTTCGACCGGATGAGCGACGCATGGTTTTGAGTTTGCGCACGAATCCGCAGGTCGGTGGTTACCGAATGGATCCGAGCGTGGGCGCGCAGATGCGTTCTCCGCACGGCGGCGGCCAAGGTGGCAAGCGACGTCCGGGCGGGGGAGGCAAGTTCCGACCCGTGGGCGAAGCCGATGCCACTCCGGCCCAACGAACCGCTACCGGCGGGGCCACAATCGGCGAACGCTTGGGTCTGCTCAAGGGGCTGGTCCGCAACGAAAACGAAGAAAGTGCTCCGGCCGAATCTTCTGAAGAAACCAAAGAGTAGTCAAAGCTCGGCCTTGCTAAAAACGCCTTCGCACAAGATGCGGAGGCGTTTTTTTGTTCGTTATGAATCGTTGTATCCTCAAATGAATGGGAAAGCGGCGCGTTGTGGTTACCGGGGGGATTGCAAGTGGAAAATCCACGGTGTTGCGAGAGTGGGAATCGCGCGGTGTCTCCGTGGCTTATGCGGATGCGATTGCCCGCGATGTTTTTGAATCGGAACCGGTTATTCGGGAGATCGAGCAAAAGCTGGGGTCAACCGATCGAGGTCAGGTGCGGTCGGCGATTGCAAGTGATCCTGAATTTCGACATTGGTTGAACGCGCTCACTCATCCTTTGATATTGAAGGGGCTAAAAGAAAGCCGGGCGCAGGCGCTCGAGATTCCCCTTCTCATGGAAGCGTGTCTGTGGTCCATTGCAGATGCAGTGGTGGTGACCTGGTGTCCTTTGGATGTGGTGCGGCCTCGGGTTAGGAAGCGTGGTCTTTCCAATTCGGAAATCGAAGGCGTGCTTGCCGCGCAGGTTCATCCGGATGCGCGGCTACCTTTTGCCGATGCTATTTTGCGAACGAACAGTTCACTTGAGCGCGTCTTGGCTGATGCCCGCGAGCTTGCGGATCGATTTTTTTAAAAGTCGGGGCCGAAATAAGTGCTTGTAAGCACTGGAAAGGTTGCGAGGTGGCGAGTGCCGTGCTATACTCCCGGAGTTCGGTGTTAGGGCTGATGCGGATCGGTTGTTTTTCCGATCACTTGCGTCAGCTTTGACGCATGGGCTAACATTGGGTTTAGGCCCAGGCAGAGAGAGCTCATGGGACGAGCCGGTTTTGGGAACGTGAATATGCAAAACACGAAGTGGTACGAGGAGGGAACATCGCGGTGAGTTTTTCCGCGAAGTCTCGAACAAGAGGGCGACTTGCCCAAATTGGTGCGCTGGTTGTAGCGGCCTTGTCGTTTGGCTTAGCAACTTCAGCTACAGCCCAAGTTGAGGAAGTGGACAACTATGCGGTCACGCAGTTTGGTGTCCGGGTTCCGAGCGATCAGATCGACTTTGCGTCGGAAGCTCAGCTGAAGGTGCAAGCCGCGCTCCAGCAAGCTTTCGATAATCGTCGTGAACTCGTTCCGACCGACCTGGTGAATCGAATTGTTGCGGATCTGGGATTGACGCCGCCGATCACTCGCGCGGCCGATCTGCTGCGGCTGGGTGATTCAGTAGATGCGAACTATGTTGTGACTGGTGAAGTGGCCAACTGGCGCATCGTCACCGAGAACGGTAGCCGTCAGGCACAGGTCATCATGACGGTTCAGGTTCGCAATGTGAGCAGCGGAGTTGCGGTCAATGGCGCGGTGACCACTGGGAAATCGGCACCGCGAACCGCTGACGTTTCTGACGCTACACTTTTGAACGATGCTCTGATTGACGGGGCATTCCACCTGGTTTCCAGTATGGAAGCCAGTATTTTGCCTTCGGCCACGGTTTTGAACACGACTAACGATCGTGTTCTGGTCAACCGCGGTGCTCGCTCGGGTCTGAAAGACGGCACCCGCGTGATTATCCTGCGCGGGAAAGAGCAGGTGGCAGAAGGGGTTGTGAGTTCGGTGGATCCGGATTCGGCGTTTATTCGTGTGACCCGCGGCACCAAGGGTGTTCAGCCGGGCGACAAGATGCAAGCGCTGGCCGATGTGCCGACCGTGATTCCTGTTTTCAACGCGGATGGCTCGCCCAAGACGCGCACGACTCGATCAAGCGGCGGAAATCAGAGCCTGATTTCGCTCGTTCTTCTTCTTGTGATCCTTGGTTTCCTGTTCTTGGGTGGCCGAGGTAGCGATAACACGCCGATCGGCAACGTGGTGGCTGAGTCTTACACTCCTTCGATCACTCCGGGTGTCCGCGTGAGCTGGACTCTGGACGCGTTCTTGCGTGGCAATAACGAAGGTCCGTTCTACTGGCAGGTTTACCGAGAAGGTGTGCCGAGCAACCCGGTGGCGGCGGTTCCGGCGGGTCAAAACTTCGCCATTGACGACACAACGGGTGGATTCTCGGGTCCGTGGTACGACTTCGGTGGAATCATCGGAGGCAACTCTTGTACGAATCCGAGTCCGCCGGCGGGTGCTCCCCCGGTTGTTCCACCGCTCCAACTCGGGGTTGCCCGACGCTATAGCGTGGAAGTTGTCTACCGCGTTGATCCGAACTCTCTGCCGTTCCCGCCGAACACCGGCGGTGGTGGTGGCACGACCGGTACCACCGGTACGATCGGAACCACGGGTACGACAGGTACCACAGGAACCACCGGTACGACTGGAACCACTGGCACCACTGGCACCATCGGTACGACCGGTACCACAGGTACCACGGGAACGACCGGCACCACCGGTACTACGGGTACGACAGGAACCACGGGAACGAGCACCAGCTACTGCTACTTCGTTTCGGCTCGCGTTCCGACCACTGGTACGGCAACTCCGCTCAATAAGCCGAGTCTGCTAACTCCGGGTGCTTCGATCAATGATCCGGGCAGTGTCTCCTTTACGTTCCAGTCGGCACGTGGGGCAGATCCGACGGTTCCGCTTGAGTACGTGGTTCAATTCTCTCCCGATCCGCTCTTTGGTCCTCAATCGGTGACCTTGGGTGCGTTCATCGATTCGACGGCGGCTACGGGGCAAACGCTCGGCATCGGTCCGATCAACACCACGTCGCTGTTCCCGACCAGTCTGGAAGTGTACTGGCGCGTCGGCGTCCGCAACATTCAGGACAACCCGGGTCCGGTGCCCGATGCTTCCGGTAAGCGCTACATCTGGAGCGGTTTCCGCAAGCTGACTCGATAAGAGGAACAAACCGCAGCATCAGACACGTCCCAACAATGGATCCGGCCAGTAATTGGCCGGATCCCTATTCAAAGAAAAAAACTTTTGGCCATGAACATGATTTTGAAACGAAGTCTCGCCGCCGGCGCCTTGGCTTTCGCCGGCGCAATGGCTTACAGCGCGACCTGGGTTGGCGAATGTCTAGACCCGGAAAATGATCAGCCGTACACGCCGGATGCGTCGTCGTTTGGACCAGCACCAACTCAGCTGATGGGCGCGCTCATCGGGGTGAGCGGAACCGTCACCTATGGCGGCGAAGCAGGCCCCTGCTTTGCCCCCGCTCGTGACCTGGATTTTGCCGGTCGCTTCTGCTTTGGTGTTCCAGGCGGCGGTTCGGTGCAGTCTTCCTTCGACGATGGTATGGCCCTCACCATGGGGTGGGATAACGATGCCGCCGGGGACTTCACGTACGCGTTTATCGTTGGCGAGGATGGCGATCCGGCAAACGGTGAACTGTTTGGCGAGGCCGGAATCGGCACTTTTGTTGGTGCGTCTAAGCGCTACGTACGGGTGAACACCGTTCCCGCAAACTTTGAAAACCTGCAGGTCGAGCTCGAACTCAAGATTCTTGCCGACACCGCACGGATGCGCTGGCGCTTCTTTAACACCAGTGCAGATGTGTCTAGCAGCTATGGCCTTGTCTTTGTATGCGCTCCCTGGATGTTTTCGGATCAACCCGATACCAGCGGTGCTCTGCAAGCGAACGAAGTTCTTCTGACCGCTGGCGGCGGTGCGCCTACCAGGACCTCAATGGAGAAAGTTTTCTTCAATCCGGGCGGGTATACGGCGTTCAACACCTTCCCCGATGGCCGACCGATCCGAACGGAAAAGAAGCGCGATCGCAACGATCCCGATTTCCCGGCCTACCTGCAAACGCTGTTTAGTCAAACCGAGGCTTATGGCCTCAAGTTCGATACGGGTCCGACCGAAAGCTCGCCCGATGGAAGCTTGGCCGAACTCATCAAGATCGGAACGTACGACAACACCGGTCGAGATAACACCCCGCAAACGAATCTCTACTTCGACCCCACCGGTACCGTTGATGACAACGACTACCTGCTCCTCAACAACGGCGGCGCACAAGTTCTTATGACTTACTCGCCGGTTCTAGTTCAGCCGGGTGGGAACGCGGAAATCATTCAGTACGTGCGCACCAACTGGAGTGTGGGTTCATACACCGATCCGTACACTGTGATTCTTGACGCGCCACGTGCCGTTCACTACGCTCCGGGTGCCCAAAACACAGGGCCGCAGGCGTTCAACGTTCGCACTTGGATCGATAACCAATATGCGACGATCGACCGCGAAGTGCCGCTGGTCAATGTCAAAGTCACGATCACGTTGCCGGCTGGTCTCAGCCTGCAAAGCGGTTCGCTGGTGCAACAGGTGGGCACTATCGCGCCCAACGCGATCATTCCGGTTGATTGGACGGTTGTCAGCGATGGTGAAACATTTGGCGATCTGCCGGTTTCGGTGACGATTGAGCCGACCCCGGGTCCGGCCAAAACGATCACCACGACGGTGCGAGTAGCCGCTAAGCCGACCATGACGCTTCCCGCGGGTCCGAACCTCGTGACCTTCCCCTACCAGTTCCAAGACAACTCGCTGGATCACATTTTTGATCTCACCGCGGGTGTGGATTACGTAGCCTATAACTGGGATGCCGATCTGCGTGCCTACACGCCGACCACCAACGTCCAGCGTGGAGTTGGGGTGTGGATGATTCCCAATGCGACAATCGATTCGTTCGATCTGCAAGGCGCGGATGTTCCGCAAGACACCAACGAAGGCGGACTCTTTGTCAACCTCAAGCCGGGCTGGAACATGATTGGGAATCCGTATAACTACGGCGTGTCAATCTACCAACTCGTGGGGGTTGCGGAAGACAATCCGAGCAACTCGCAAACCTGGTTGGAGCTTGTTCAATCGAACGTGATTTCCAGTTCGCTCACTTACTTCGAGCCGAATCCTTCGGTTCCGGGCGGTGGAACCTACAAGGTTCAAAGCGGCAACGTGCTCATGGAGCCGCACCGCGGATACTGGGTGTTCGTTCGATCACCGAAAGTGGTCCGACTCGTGTGGCCGGCTCTCTTCCAAGAAACTCTGCCCGGCATCACCACTCGTTCGGTGGAACGGTTTGCTCAAACCGATCGCGAATGGCGACTCCAACTTTCGGCTCGGTCCACGACCGGCTTTGACTCAGATAACTTCGTGGGTGTGGTCACCGATCGCAATCGCGCCAAGCAGCTGGATGTGCCCAAGGCTCCCATGGCGCCGGGTCAGCAGCTCGAACTGGCCGTTCTCGATGAGTTCAATGGCGAACAAACTCGCATGGCGCAATCGATCAACGATCGACAGGGCCGACACGAGTGGAAGGTCAACGTGAAGTCGGAACAGGCCGGTGAAATCACTGTGACTTGGCCGAACCTGCCGTCCCTTCCGCGCAATCTGCGGGCCAAGATCACCGACGATGCCACCGGCGAAAAGCGCGATCTGCGTGCGGCCAGCGGCTATACCTTCCGCATGGATCAACCCGGGGTGCGATCGTTCACCCTGAGTATCGAACCCAGCGGCAACAGCCGACCGGTTATCGGTAACGTGCTTGTCCAACCGTCGGGTCGCGAATCCAACAGTCCGGTAGTCATCAACTACTCGCTTTCGGCCGATGCCCTTGTGACCGTTCGAATCCTTTCTGCCACGGGCAAGGAAGTGTTCACGATCACTCGAGGTCGATCCGACAGTGCCGGTGAAAACAGTGCCACCTGGACCCTTAAGGACAACGCCAACCGTGCGGTTGCCCCGGGAACCTATAAGGTGGAGATTCTCGCCGAAACCCCCAATGGCGAACGAGTTCGCAAGATCGTTCCCATCAACGTGATCCGCTAAGCAGGCGGAATCACTGATAAAGATGCCGGCTCGCAACATTCGAGCCGGCATCCGCATTTTAATGAGGGCTCGAATCGTCTAAAATATGCTGGAAAACATGGTCCGGGTTGCCCACATTGTTCGCCGAATATCCGCCGCCGTAGTGTGCCTGGCGGTGTCGGCCGTGGCGTGCGCCCAAAGTGGAACCATTCAGCTCGAAAGCTACCCGTCCATGATGGTAGCCGATGGCCGAAGCACTCTTACCGTCACCGCTCAAGTCCGCGACGGTGCCGGAAACATCGTGCCCGATGGAACCCAGGTGGTGTTCGATTCAAGTCTCGGCTCATTTCGCGATAAGATCGTCAACACCTCTAACGGCTACGCAAGAGCAATCCTTGTAGCGGGAAGCGTGGCGGGTACTTCCCGAGTTCGCGCAAGTGCTCTGCGATTCAACGCCGCGGGAGAGATCGATATCGAACTGGTTTCCTCACGCGATCAACTCAGCAGCGCACAGGAATATATCGAAGTCGTCGGCTCAGAAACCCTGTGGTACAGCGTGCAAGATCGAATCATTGAAGCCACCGGCGCAAACGGTGGGGCGACGCTCAAATATCTTAATGTCGAAATCCGGGCTGACGATCTTCAACTCCAAGTCCAAACTTACGAAGTCCGCGCGCGCAAAGCCGTAATCAAAATCGGTAACTGGCAGCAAGAATTCGAAACCTTGTACTTTCGACTGAACCGAAAAGACGGCTTTGGAACCGCGTCCATCACGGTTCCCGACGACCTGCCTCCGGCTGATCCGTTGGGGCTTGGATGGCCGACATCCACTCCGGCAGATCGACCCATGCGAAGCCACTTCGGGATTATAGAAATCAAGAATCGCACGGTCTCCATCCCCGCTACTATGCCGGATGTTCGACTGATGCGGTTCCAACCAATCAACGAATCTGTTTCGATGATTTCAGCTAAAAAAGCCGTGGCCTATCCGCGTAAAGAGGTGCAGTTCCACAAGGCGGATGTTCGCATGGCTAACGAACGGATCATGCAAGTTCCGCTGTTCCGCGTGAGCGTTAACACCGCCACGCCGGTGATTACCGAGCAGTGGGTGAACGTTTCCAACAACAATTTCGCCCTCAATTACCCGTACTATCTTTCGCTCAAGCCCGGGGAAACAAGTTTGCTTCGTATGCGGTATGGGGCAAACTACGGCACCGGAACCGGGGCCGGGGGTGGAACATTCCTCGACTACGAACTCAACTGGAATCGAGGAGCGTTTTTCGATGGCGGCTTGGTTGTGGGCGGGATCGGTCGTGACGATTGGGGCCTCGGGCTGCGGCAGACTTGGAGCAACCGCGATTCCACTATGCTTTCGGCTCAGATCGATTTTCCGGCACACAAGAGCATGTTTGCGTCGGCCAATCTTTCGCGTCAGTTCACAGGATTCAGCGGCAACGTTAACACCTATTACGGGCAGTCGCTGCAGGGGACGCGCTTCACCAGCGATCAAACCAGCATCGTGTTAGAAAAAGATCCGATTCGCACTGGATTTATTCCGGGCAAGATGTTTTTTGGTCTTACTGCCAACCAGGCGCGAATTTCCAGCGACTACGCCAGCACCAGCCAGCAAAGCGTGGGCGCACGCATGAGGTATGTGGGCGATCCGATCCGATTGGGCAACGGCATGCTTAACTTCAGCTACCAGATTGCCCAGCTCAGCGGACACAACGTTTCGCAGGGTCTTTCGCAGATGGGCAGTGCAAATTTTGCCATGAGCCCAACTCCGGGATTGGTTTTGAATACTACGTATGAATTTCTTGATGATGGGTTCACCGCCGATCTGCTGGGTCGGCACAAGCTGATGTTCGATGCCATGTACAACCGGGGCAATTTGAGTTTTAACGGATTCATGCTCAAGAGTCTCGATGCGGATCGGTTGAGCCTCAACACCCGCCTTCGTTACAAAATGGGTTCGCTGTGGCGGCTTTCTTACGCCTACTATTTCGACCAGTTTGGAACGGACTCTTTCCTTGATCAGTCGTACATCATCAGTTACCGGCTGGGCTATCGCGAAGTTGGGCTCAGTTACTCCTATCGGAAGAAGCGCTTTGGCATCGAAATTCTCGGCACGAGCATCGATTAGCGCGGTTCTCATCGCGGGAGCAGCGATCGGAATGGCTAGCACATGGCCTTCCGAGCCAACCCTTGATCTCAAACCGGGGGGAATCAAAATTGCTCATACGGTTGCCGATACGATCTATTTTTCAAACCCGATGCCGGAGATGCGTCTGAAACGGTCCACTCCGGCTGAAACGGTTTATCAAGGAGCGGATTTTGCTCTTTCGCCATCTGGGGTTGCAATCTCGCCCTTTCGTCCGGGGGTTCGGTTGTATTTTCCGCTTGGGGCAAGGTTTAGGGTTTCGACTGATCTGGCACCTTATTTGTCTTGGGCCGATGGCTCGGCGGGGCCGGATGTGCCCACCGCTCCTTCCCGGTGGCTGCTGATTTCGTTCCGAAACGGCCAACCTCCAGTTCTTCTGTCGTTCGATACGCCCCAGCAGTGGATGGTTTCCGGCGAAAGCGGTCGATGGTCCATCGATCCTATAGCTGGCTTCAAAGGCTGGATTCGATTCACGGCACCCCTGGGCAACAAGCCGATCGGTTCCACCGTCGGGGCCTTGGGCGAAGCGGTGCGGCAGATTCGACCGTTCGCCGATTTCTTGAGTCTGGGGGAGCCGAATTTCAAGGAGTTTCGCTCGCGAGCAGAAGGGGATTCGGTGGTCGCAGTTTGGGAGTTCGATCGCCCGGGGGCAATGCTTCCGGCCCCGTTGATGCTCACCAAGCCGGGCGGATACGGCACGCAGGTTCTCACTCAGGCGACCGCGGAACTGGCCAATCAGTTCCATGGACCGGTCGCATTTTCGCGGGAGAATCGGATCGCCGTCCGGTTCCCGGTTCGGAATATTCCACCGGGCCGGCCAATCTGTGTTGGGGAAGCGCAGCCGACCGTCAGTTCGGCATCGGGTTTTGATATCCCCACGGTTTACGAACTTGCAATGGCCATGCTTTGCTCCGCCCCTGATTCGGTGACCCAGGATGCGGCAACCTCGGCTCTTGATGAGTACCGGCGATCGCTGGTTCTGAGCACCGCGCCAGATTTTGGACCGCTCGTTCAACCGGATGTGATGGCCTCTCAAGCTTTGCTTTTCTATGCTAATTCGATTGCGAGTCCGGGTCTTCAGAACGATCTCTTGGATCGACTTGCGGCTTCGCTCGATCCGGTGACGTGGCTGATTCCGGCGGACTCTGCGGCTTCGACCATGCGGTCCACTTCATTGTTTGCGATTGCCGGGGCGTTCAGCGGCAATTCGGAACTGAGGCTTCGCGCGGCAATGGCCCATGCCGGCGCAGTCGCGGCATCAATGCAGACCGAGTATCGAAAGCGGCGCGAAATTCCGGAAGCTGATGGTCCGATTGTGCCGCGACCGGTTATCGGATTACGCACAAGTTTGTTTTCCAGCGGACCCGCCGGGCGGCCCAATCCCTTTATCACCGCGCTCCTAAGCCCTGTAAGACTGCTCAGTCCATTTGAACTCTCTGTGGAGCGGACCGACTCGGGTTATCTCCTTTCGTGGATGCAGCAGCAGGGCACGACAGCTCGCTTTACATTGGCTTCTTCTCAACCCCTGGAACTGGAGGCCCACCACAACGTATCACGGATCGTTCCGACTAGGATTGACAACCAAGTTTCTCTGGAAGTGGTTGCGGCGCAGTCGGGTCGGTGCTCGGTGATGCTCAGGTTACCGGCGGGCTCGGTGATTCCTCACTTTCCGCAGTTTCCTCGTTATTCGGAATAGCGAGATCGGCATTGTAATGAAGCCCCACGTTCTGATCGCGAGCGAGGGCGGATCGAACGATAAGTTCGGCGTTATCAAGCAGATTTCGACATTCGGCGGCGTAGGCGCTAAATGGGGCCCCGATTTTGGATTTGTACTCTTTTTGGAACGCGGTGATCTCTTCCAGTGCCGATTCCAGCCCGGCGGTGGTGCGGAAAATTCCTGCCCGGTGCGACATAACCTTTTGAAGAGCTTGTCGAATGGCGATGGCATCGCTTTCCGGAATGCACCGTAGCGGAGCAACTTTGACAGGATTCTGTGCGGATTCGGGCTCATTCTGCACCGCTTGGGCGGCAGAGAAGCTGAAGACTATGGCTTCTAGCAACGAGTTGCTCGCGAGTCGATTGGCTCCGTGGACTCCCGTACAGGCGGTCTCGCCGCTGGCGTAGAGACCAGGAATGTTGGTCCGGCCGTGCAGATCGGTGACGACCCCTCCGCAAGAGTAGTGCTGAGCGGGAACCACGGGGATCCATTCTCGATCCATGAGGAGTCCGATCTCGGAAAGCCGCTGCCAGATGGTGGGGAACTCCTTATGCAAAAGTTCAGCAGGGAGATGGGTGGCGTCTAGATAGACGCACCACGTATCAAGTCGTTCGAGTTCGCGAGCGATGGCACGGGCCACGACGTCACGGGGCGCAAGTTCCAGCCTCCGATCGTACTCGTACATAAATCGGCGCCCGTTGTGGTTACGTAAAGTTGCGCCGGCACCACGCATTGCTTCGGTGATCAGGAATCCGGTGAGTTGCGAGTGACGTAGAGTGGTGGGATGGAACTGCTGAAACTCCATGTTCGCGACGTGCGCCCCAATCCGATGGGCGAGGGCGTTGCCGTCGCCGGTGGCCACACGCGGGTTGGTGGTTTCGGCATAGACTTTGCCGACGCCGCCGGTTGCCAGAAGCGTGGCGCGGGCGATAAAGGCGGTTGGTCCGACTTCGTTTACTACCGCATTGGCTCCGATACAGCGACCCTCTTTGACGATGAGTTCCGAAGCAAAGGTGTGCTTGTAAATGGTGATATTTGGATTTTGGGCCGCAGCGGCCGATACGGCGCGTTCGACTTCCCAGCCGGTTTTGTCGGCGTGGTGGACAATTCGGTTGCGGGAGTGTCCGCCTTCGCGACCAAGGTCCAGTCGATTAGTCGCGGAAAGATCGAACCGAGCCCCCAGCTGGGCGAGCCAGTCAATGGCTTGGGGAGCGCGTTGGACAAGCATTCGCACGGCATCGGGATCGCACAACCCGGCCCCGGCCTCCAAGGTGTCTTGTTCGTGCAATCGCCAGTCGTCGGATTCACCGATGGCGGCAGCGATTCCTCCTTGGGCCCAGCTTGTGTTGCTCTCCTGGGGTTCTGCCTTGGTGAGAATGGTTACGGTCCCGTGATCGGCGGCTTCAAGTGCGAACGCAAGGCCTGCCAATCCGCTACCGATAACCAAATAGTCTGAGCGGTTGATCCGCGCCACAAGGTGGAGTTTACGGGTCTCGCATGATTCATACTAAGGCCGTGCCGGAATCGCCAGCCAAGAAAAAGGGCGTTCACTGGGCAATCAAAGCTTGGCTTGCGCTGCACGTTCTGTTGATTTTCAGTCGTTCGATTCCGCTTCCGACGGATGAGGACCGGGAATTGGCCGCGCAGGGATCGATCGCGAGCGTGGGCAGTCGAATCAAGATTTTTAATTTGGATGTCTTGCGGAACGAAAAGTTTGGTGCCCCTTACTACACCGAATCGCTCGGTTTTTGGCAGTACTGGGACATGTTTGCTCCGAATCCGGCTCAGGAAGATATCTGGCTGGATGCCGAGATTTTGTACGCCGATGGCACGACTAAAACCGTGATCTACCCTCGGATGCAAAACATGGGCTTGTTTGAAAAGTATCTCCAGGAACGGTACCGAAAATTTGGCGAGCGGCTGAACAACCCGATCTATTCGTGGAAGTGGCCCCATACGGCTCACTGGTATGCCGCTCAGGCGTGGGACGATGAAGCCAATCCGCCGGTGCGGGTATCGATGCGTCGCCATTTCCATCGGATTGAAGCGCCTCCGGCTCCGATTCCGACTGAATACGAAACGTTTACGTTCTACACGGCTTCTATTGATCTCCAACGACTCAAGGAGATGAAGCAGTGAAGAAGATTCTTGCCGAGCTAAATGAGGCAATTTTCGGCTACGGCTCGCCTTTGCCGATGAGCGTTTTTCGGATTTTAGTCGGCTGTTTGGCGTTCCTTGATCTGCTGATGCTCACCGCCTCATTCCGTGATTTTTTCACCGAACAAGGCCTGTATCCGGTGTGGATGTCCGAACGGTATACGGAAGGAATCGCACGGGTCAATCTTCTGGCGGGCATTACCGATTCGACCGTGACGACCGTGATTTTTGCGCTCACGATGGTGGTCGCGCTTATGGTCGCCTTCGGATTGTTTACGAGGGTCAGTGCGAGCGCGCTTTTTATCCTATTTGTGACAATTCACCACCGGAGCGGTGACATTTTGAATTCAGGTGACTGGTTGCTACGGATGTGGATTTTTGCCGTGGCGGTGAGCCCGGCCGGAGCGATGCTTTCGATCGACGCGCTGATTCGGCGCAAGCGTGGCCAATCCGAAGTCGAGGAAGTTTCGCTATGGCCGCAGCGGCTCGTACAGATTCAGTTAGCGATCGTGTACTTCACTACGGTGTGGCAGAAATGGGGCGGGGAATTGTGGCGCAACGGAACCGCCACGTATTACACCCAGCACCTTGGTGAATTTGAAAGGTTTCCGATTCCGGGCTTTATGAATCATATGCTGGTGGTTCGCACGGCCACTTACGGCACGCTGATCGTGGAGCTTTCGCTAGCGACTTTAGTGTTTTATCGACCGCTCCGGAATTGGGTGCTTTTGGCGGGGGTGGGCATGCACCTTTACATCGATTATTCGATGAATATTCCGCTGTTCCAGTACGTCATTTTGGCGGGGTATGTTTCTCACTTTACGGGGCCCGAGGTGGCCCAGTTCCTTGCCAAACTTCGGATTAAGACGGCTTCAGTCGTCGGGGAGGAGGTTGCAGATGCGGCGTAAGACTACGCTCCGCGAGCTCTTGTCCTTTAAGCCGAAGAAAGGGCCCGGATTCGGAATCGAACCGGCATTTTATCTGCACGTACTCGCGGCGAAGATGCCGCTACCTTCGATCCGCGAGGTTGTTGAGCCCAAGGGCGAAAACGGGGCCGTGGCCGGATTCGGGGTTCCGTTGAGCGGAGGAAAAGAAACGCTCGATCTGCCGATGGAACGCGGAACTTACGCAATTGCCAGCGTAGACCGAAAGACGGTGATCAAATGCTTAGTAATCAGCAAAGAAGAGGCGGGATTCGACCCTGAATATGCGGCGCGTAGCTCATTGGTGTCTCCGCAGATCTCAGGGGCCGTTCGGTCGACTTGGATGCTCGTGCAGCTGAGCTATGAAAGTTACGATCCGACGGTCTACCCAGCCGTTCAGTTTATGCTCTCAGTGGCCAAACGGATAGGCGAACTCACCGACGGCGTGGTCGCCGATCCGGAAGCGCAACAATACCGGGTTCCCACAGAGATGCTTGCAAACAAAGACCAAACATTTTCGATCACGGATGTCGTTGGTTTCGAGCAGAACGGTGAACAGATTCGAACGGCGGGACTCGTTAAATTCGGACTGCCCGAATTGGAACTACGAGACGTGCCTGAATCGTTGGGGCACGTGGCGACCAGGCTTCTTGCATCGGTTGCGGGAAAGATTGTATCCGGCGTTGACGTTTCACCAGGCTCGATCTACCGAGTGGATTCGACCAAAGCTCAGTTCCAAGTTGCCTGGTCCAGCGGGGGAAGTGGATCCGTTTTGGAACTCATTCCCGACGGCGTAGAAGGGATCGGCGAGTTGCTTGCCAGAATGGATAGAGCCGATGCGTAAACGAACCCCTCAAGCATTCCAAGAGATTATCGACAAAGTGGAGCGAAGCGACCTGCGCGGATTTGCGTTGCGTCAGCTTGCGATGGACCTGCTGGGCGAACTGGAGCATTACAACTGGTCGGGCATATACCGCTTAGAAGGCGACATGCTTTATCTTGATGCTTTCGACGGCGTTCCGACCGAACACCGGACGATTCCGGTTGGTCGGGGCGTGTGCGGAACGGCGGTTGCCACCGGTGAGAATCAAATTGTGCCGGATGTTCGTGAACTGGAAAACTATCTTTCCTGCAGTGTGCACACCAAGAGCGAAATTGTTGTGCTCATTCGGCGCGGCGAGATGATTTTGGGGCAGATCGATATAGACGGGCACCAAGTCGATGCGTTTGAGCGCGCCGATGAAAAATTTCTGGAGAAGCTGGGCGAAATCTTGGCGAATCGGTGGGAAGATCGGCATGCATTGTAGGCACTGTTCAGCTTCGGGCACGTAAATTCGTTTATAGTGTTAAGTTAAGTCGATGGACCAGGTTTTTCCGCACCTTACCAATATTATCAGCCCGCTGGACCTTCACCGGCTCAGCGATAAAGAGCTGGGCGAAGTGGCAACTGAAGTCCGGCAGGCGATCTTAGAAAAGGTCAGTCGTACCGGCGGTCACTTCAGTTCTAATCTCGGAACGGTGGAGCTCACGGTGGCGATGTACGCCTCGTACCACATTCCTCCGGATAAGGTGGTTTGGGATACGGGTCATCAGGCGTATCCGCACAAGCTGCTCACGGGGCGACTGCCGCGGTTCGATACCCTGCGCAAGCACAAGGGGCTCAGCGGATTCCTCAAGCGCGACGAACACGAGCTCGACTACTTTGGCGCCGGTCATGCCGGCACCGCAATTTCGGCGGCGCTCGGCTTCGCATCGGCCCGCGACAAGGTTGGCAGCAAGGAAAAAGTCGTGGCGGTCACGGGCGACGCGGCGATCTGCGCCGGGATGAGTTGGGAAGCACTCAATCACGCGGGCGAACTCGGCACCGATCTGCACGTGGTGCTCAACGATAACCGCATGAGCATCGCGCCCAACGTGGGGGCGCTCACCAACTACTTCAACCGCTTGCGATCGCGCCCCTATGTGCAAGATATCGCCCAGCGGGCCAAGCGGGTGATCGAAAGGATTCCCGGTCCGGCACCGCGGATCGCGGCTGGGCTTCGCCACGGGGTGACGCATTATTTTGCGCCCGAACAAACCGGCACGATCTTCGAAGAACTTGGGTTTGAATATATCGGCCCGGTTGATGGCCACGATTTGCCGACCTTGCTGGAAATCTTCCGGAACGTGCAAGACCTGCGTTACCCGGTATTTGTCCACGCGATTACCGTTAAGGGCAAGGGGTACGAAGTCGCCGAAGAAAATGCCACGAAGTGGCACGGCGTAGGCCCATTTGATCTTTCAATGTGCGAGCTGCCCAGCAAATCGGCCGCTTCCACGTACACCTCGGTGTTCGGCAGCGCGATGACCGAAATCGCCGAGGCCGATCCGAACGTGGTGGCGATCACGGCGGCGATGCCGGATGGCACCGGCTTGACCGGTTTTGCCGAAAAGCTTCCGAATCAGTACTTTGATGTCGGCATTGCCGAGCAGCACGGCGTTACGTTCGCCGCCGGATTGGCCGCAGGTGGACTCAAGCCGTTCTGCGCGATTTATTCGACCTTCTTGCAGCGCGGGTACGACCAGGTTCTGCACGACGTGTGCATTCAAAACCTTCCCGTGCGATTTGCCATGGATCGCGCGGGTCTGGTGGGCGATGATGGTCCGACTCACCACGGCGCGTTTGACCTCAGCTTTTTGACGCATATCCCCAATATCGGTGTGTGCGCTCCGCGAGATGCGACCGAGCTTCGGGAAATGCTGAAATTTATGGCCGACTATTCTAAGGGGCCGATTGCAGTTCGCTATCCGCGAGGCAATACGCCGGAGAACCTACCGGAATCGCGCAGTTCAATTGAACTTGGAAAATCGGAGGTGCTTGGCATCCCCGGGATCCCACGCGACGAGGATGTGAAACCGGATGTAGTAATCGCAGCTTTGGGTTCGATGGTGACCGAAGCGTGGAGTTCGGCGCAATCCCTTGCCGATCAGGGGGTTAAGGCTTTGGTGATTAACGTTCGATGGGCAAAACCGATCGATGTCGATGTCGTGCTTCCGCATGTTCAAGCAGGGATTCCGTTGGTGACGGTGGAAGAAAACGTCCGCACGGGCGGATTTGGGCAACAGCTTCTTGACCGTTTGGTCGAAGAAGGCGCGACCCCGCATCGTTTCCGGATTTTGAGTTTGCCAGATGACTGGGTGACGCACGGCGCGCAGCCGATCATTCGGACCGAGTGCGGGCTGTGCGCGGAGAAAATCACCGATGTGGCGGCTCAATTAGTTCATCCGCGTGGATTGGCGTAAGGCCTATAGGGTCGGATGCTTGGGTGGCATTCGGCCCTTGCCTTGAAGTCAGACTCTGGGCCAGCCGTATAATTGGTTAAGGATAGGGGCAAAACCTGATCTCAAATGTTCCAAAAACCGCTACCTGAAGAGTACACCCAGCTCACTGACGACCAGCTAAAGGATCGAATCCTGGCGGCCAAAGCTCAGTTGGGCGATCGGTTGGTGATTCTGGGGCATCACTACCAACGGGACGAAATCGTTCAGTTTGCTGATTATAGGGGCGACAGCTACAAGCTGGCTAAAGATGCGGGTAGCCATCCCAACGCCGAATTTATTGTGTTTTGCGGCGTCCACTTTATGGCCGAATCGGCCGATATTCTGACCGGCCCCCACCAAAAGGTTATTTTACCGAATCTTGCCGCAGGTTGCAGCATGGCGGATATGGCAAACCTGTTTCAAGTGAAAGCGTGCTGGCGTCAGCTTGGTGAACTACTGGGAGATATCAAGATTGGGTCCGAAGGCGCGGGAACAAAAATTGTTCCGGTGACTTACATCAATTCCGCCGCAAATCTCAAAGGTTTTGTCGGTGAAAATGGCGGAACCGTCTGCACTTCATCGAATGCAGATGTCGCCATCCGCTGGGCTTTAGATCAGGGACAAAAAGTTCTGTTCTTCCCGGACCAACACCTGGGTCGAAACACGGCGTATAAGCTCGGTTATGATCCCGACCAGGATATGTGCGTGTGGGACCCGTTTAAACCTTATGGTGGAAATTCTCCGGAAAAACTTATCGAATCGAAGTTCATTCTCTGGAAGGGACACTGCTCGGTGCATAAGCGATTCACGGTGGAGCAGATTGAGCAGGCTCGACGGGAATATCCGGGCGTGACGGTGGTCGTTCATCCAGAGTGCCCGCTTGAGGTGGTTCAAGCTTCCGATGAGAACGGTTCGACCGAATACATTTTGCACCGTGTGAATGACGCTCCCAGTGGCTCGACTTTTGCGATTGGTACGGAGATCAACCTGGTTAACCGTTTGGCAAAAGAAAATCCGGATAAAACGGTTTTTTGCCTGGACCCGGATATTTGTCCATGCAGCACGATGTATCGAATCCATCCTAGTTTTCTCTGTTGGTCGCTTGAGAATCTGGTAGCCGGAAACGTGGTTAACCAAGTGGTAGTCCCGGGTGAAACCGCAAAGTGGGCAAAAGTCGCCCTCTCACGAATGTTGTCGCTTGGTACCAGCCAGCCGGTCCGGGACTAGCAGAGCACGATTTCCAGTGCTTCCCGCGCATTCTCAACGAAAATAAATTCCATTGTTCCGCGTACGCTCGCCGGAACTTCATCAAGATCACGACGATTGTCGATAGGAAGTACTACCGTGCCGATTCCAGCCCGGTGCGCGGCCAGAATTTTCTCACGGATTCCACCAACTGGTAGAATTTTGCCGCGTAATGTCAGTTCACCGGTCATGGCCACGTCGTTTCGAACGGCGCGGTTTGAAAAGGCACTCACCAAGGCGGCCAGAATCGCAAGGCCCGCGCTCGGGCCGTCCTTAGGAACCGCCCCTTCGGGCACATGGAGGTGAAGGTCGAATCGGAATGGACGGTCGGAATATTCGGCTTGATTTTGCCTGAGGTAGCTCATGGCCGCATGGGCGGATTCCTTCATGATCTCGCCGAGTGATCCGGTCAGGTAAACCGACGGTCGATCGGTGAACGGTTCCGCGAGCGAGACCTCGAGCGTGATGATGTCTCCCCCGTACTCGCTGTATACCAGGCCCGTAGCCGCTCCGACTTGGGGCAAGTTTTCGTTTTCTCCGTATCGAAAGCGAGGGTGACCAAGAAGAGATTCTAAACCTTTTGGTGAAATGGCTACCGTGCGGCACTTCATTTCCACCAGCCGGCGTGCTCCCTTACGACAGAGGGTCGCAATTTCGCGATTCAGATTGCGGACTCCGGCCTCGCGAGTGTATTCGCGGATCAGCCGCTTGAGCGCGGCAGGCTCGATCGTGAACTGGTTTAAGGAAAGGCCATGCTCCACCACTTGGTGAGGGACGAGAAACTGCTCGGCAATCTGAAGCTTTTCCATTTCTGTGTAACTCGGGAATTGGACGATTTCCATCCGATCCCTGAGCGGAGCCGGAATGTTTTCGATCAGGTTAGCGGTGCAGATAAAGAGGACCGCACTTAAATCGAAAGGCACCTCAATATAGTGGTCACTAAAGTGCCGATTCTGTTCCGGATCGAGTGCCTCAAGCAAGGCCGAGGTCGGATCGCCCCGCATGTCGGCAGCCAATTTATCGATTTCATCGAGCATGATTACGGGGTTGCGCGATCCGCATGTCCGCAGAGCCTGAATGATCCGTCCGGGCATGCTGCCCACGTAGGTGCGACGATGCCCGCGAATTTCGGCTTCATCTCGGATTCCCCCGAGGGAGATTCGTTGGAATTTTCGACCCATCGCTTCGGCAATTGATCGTCCAAGGGAAGTCTTGCCAACCCCCGGAGGTCCCACAAAGCAGAGGATGGGTCCGCGAAGCGTTGGTGAAAGCTGACGCACCGCCAAAAAGTCGAGAATTCGATCTTTGACCTTTTCGAGCCCAAAGTGCTCTTGATCAAGCGACTTGGCCGCCTGCTGGATATCAATCGAATCGGTGGTGAGAATATTCCACGGCAACGCGATCAGCCAATCCAGGTATGTGCGGATAACTAGGCTTTCCGGCGAGCTAGTGGGCGCACGTTCCAGTCGGACGACTTCATTAAGCACGCGTTCAAGGCCCTGGGGTGACATCCCCAAGGCGCGAAGTTTTTCTTGATACCGGACCCCTTCCTCGCTGATCGTGGCATCGCCGCCTAGCTCTTGCTGGATTACGCGAAGTTGTTCGCGCAGGTAGAACTCTTTTTGCGATTGGCCCAGTTCGCGTTCCACCTGGTTGCGCAAATCGGTTTGGAGCTCTAAGATTTGGAGCTCTGAAGTGAGAATTTTGAGCAGGTGCGTCAGTCGCGCATGCGGATCAAAAAGTTCGAGCAGTTCCTGCTTTCGTGCTCCGGTGATCGGGAGATGCTGGGCGATTGTGTCGGCGAGGAGACCTGGATTGTCGATGGCAGTGACAGTTCCGCTGACTTCGGGCGGAATCTGGATGCCCAGCGAGCAGGCTTTTTGGAACGTCGTGCTGACTTCCCGCATAAGCGCATCGATATCGGAATCCAGTTCGGCGAATTGTTCTACCACGTGGTATTCGGCCGAGAAAGCGCCGGATCGAAACTGGAGGTGATCGACTTCCACACGGGCTAAGCCGCGAAACACCACGCGCATGGTGCCATCGGGCAGGGGGAGCACGTGCAGAATCTCGCTGAGGGTTCCGATCCGGTAGAGATCGGCCGCAGTCGGGTTATCGATGTGCTGATCGCGTTGGCTCAGTACGATGGCGCCGCCATCTTTGCCCTGCGAGTTCTGCAGGGCGCGAACCGAAAGTTCGCGTCCCACGAGCAGGGTTTGAATCACTCCCGGAAAATGAACGGTATCGCGCACCGGTAGCACGGGGATTCGGCCGATAGTGGGCTTTGGTTCCGCGGGGGTGCGGTGGGATTTGGCCGCGCGCGCCATAAACTCTTATAGTGAACCATACCGTAGGAATAAGCGGATTTATCCTAGCGACTCTTTCAGAGATTTTGATTCTGGCTTAAAAGATTCAAACGTTGAACGTACTGAGTCGTCACTTTCGAAGATTTGCTGATATATTCGATCAATTAAATCAAAAAGTTCTAGCAATATTGCAAGTCTTTTACGCAGTTCCATTGCCTCATCGGATTCGTCGCTTTCCGGGACCATTCCTAAACAATCACGGATTGCGCCGACCGTGGGGTCAATTTCACGACGTTTGCGTTCGCGGACGACGTGGGCAAACATTTGGACAATGTCATCGGGTGCTTGGTATATGTCTTTGCGGTCGCCAGGCTGTCGGAATCGGTGGATGATTCCCCATTCATGCAGGTCCCTCAGATTCATACTGGCGTTGCCTCGGCTTATGTGGAGTCGCTCGATCATTTCGTCCATCGTGTAAGGCTTTCCCGTGATAAGAAGGAGCGCGTGAAGCTGGGCCATGGTTCGGTTGATGCCCCAGCTCGAGCTCATGCGACCCCACTCGTAAACAAATCGTTCTTGGGCCTGCATAGTCTGGGGCGAAGGGGTAGAACTCACTCCGCTATTTTACGAGCTTTTTGCTATCTGGGTGTGCATTGTATGGAAGTTGGCACATCAGTTTCCGATATGTACTCTGGGCAGGGGCGCCTGCTTTCTTGAGGACATGGCACGTATATCTCCAAGCGATTTTATCGGAACCCGCGCACGCTTACAGCGTATGCAGGATGCTAAGTTTTTTACGGGGTGGATCGAAGACTTTTATGGCAATCGGGTCACTATTTCTAGCAATAATCAACACGCCGTAGATGTTGGTCAGGATTTTAGGATCGAGGGGTTCGGTCATCATATTTCTGTTGTTTTCCAGGCTCGGCTCAATGATTACGGAATCTTTGAGCCAGGCAACCCCGCCATGCCGGTGGAAGGGAATACGGTCCGGGTGGTAGAAGCTAAACGTTACTCTTTGGAGCTCCTGGTCACCTCGCAGATTAGATTTTCTGCCTCGCAAGAAAGTGTACGCGTCCGCATCCCCGAGGTGTATACGGTAATCAAAGATGCCTACCTAAAGATGGAAGGAGTGACCGTGGATGTGGCCCCAATGGGTTGCGGAATTGTCACGCGGATGCCACTAACGCCTAACACCATGGTCGAAATAATGCTGGATACCAAGCTCGGACCGGTTACGGGATTGGCAAATATTCGATACTGCACCAGCGATCGAGACCGGGCGGGAATGTTCCGCAGTGGGGTGATGTTCACCGATCTGGGTCGCGTGGAACGCTTGCGTTGGGAGCGATTCTTGCGCGAACTTTCGTAAAAACTGGAGCCTTATGCCATGCATCATGCCGGGTCGAAACCTTTTCATAAAGCCATGGAGCAGTTTATTGGTCGTCGAGCACGGTTCCAGCGACTCACCGACGGAAAGCTGTTTTCGGGCTGGATCGAGGCTTGCGACGAAGAGCGTTTGACGCTTCTCTCTACATCAACCGCCTGCCCAGATCGGGGCGATGACATCTACCTGGAAGGTTGCAGCGATCTTTTGGCGGTTTCGTTCCAGGGCCGGGTTGTCGAATCGATTAAAGGGCCAAGTCCAAGGATCTATGTGTGTTGTAACGGCGAGATTCGCTACGGTTCTCCGCACGAGAATGCCCGCCGGAGGATCAAGCGGTACCCGGTGTTGGTGACTCTAGAAAGCGGAGTTCCGGCCCGGGCCTTTATTGTTGATGCATCCAAGCACAGCATCGGGCTCATTTGCGATCAGCCGATCGATCGGAACTCTTCGGTGAAGGTGAGTGTGCAGGGTTCATCAGCCGTATTCCACGTAGAAGGTCACGTGCTGTACTGCGTGACGGACCGCAGGCATGACAAGCTCTATCGGTTCGGCTTGTTTGTTCCGGAGATGCCGAGGTTGGAACAGCAGCGGTGGGAACGATTTATTTCCGAGCTGGGCTAAGCTTTATTCGGAAGCGAGGCGTCGGCCTTCGTGCGCGTTTTTATCGATGTAATCGCGCCACACGTCGGGCACGTCGGTATCCACAAAGATTGCGGTGACCGGGCATTCCGGTTCGCACAGGCCACAGTCGATACACTCGTCTGGGTTGATGAAGACCATGTCCTCGCCTTCGTAGATGCAATCCACCGGACAAACCGTCATGCACGATTTATCTTTGACTCCAATGCAAGGTTCGGTGACTACGTAGGGCATGATGCTGGGTTGCTCCGATTATGACGGATTTTGCATTTCGCTCAGTATGACGGGGCGCATATTTAGTCCAGACTGATTTTTGCGTGTAGAAGTTGGGCTCAGCAAAGCGTGACGGATCAAATCGGTTGGTAGATGGTGAAAATGGTCCCAAGGGAGACCCGGAGAGTCCTTGGGCGGGGCACAGTCACGGGGTTTTGCGCCTAAAATAGATTCTGGGAGTCTAAAAGATTTAAATGGCAATTACCCTTTCCGACCGCGCCGCCTCCGAGCTTCGAGACTTGATGGCTGCTCAAGAGAAAACCGATGCGGCCCTGCGCATTTGGGTTGCGGGCGGCGGTTGTTCTGGTCTTAACTACGGCATGGCGTTGGATGACGCTCCGGCCGAAGAAGGGGACCAAGTGTTCACCCACGATGGAATCTCCATTGTGATCGACGGCCTCAGCCTCAGCTATATGGACGGCTCCCTGGTCGATTATGTGGAAGACATGATGGGCGGTGGCTTCAAGATTGAGAATCCGAACGCTACTTCCAGTTGCGGCTGCGGTAATAGCTTCCGAACGGAAGACAGCCAAGGCGCCGGCTGCGGCGGCTGCAGTTCCGCGAGCTAACGGTTGCATTCCGCTTTTGGGCGGGGTTCTATTTGAGAAGCGGGGTCCGATCCGGACCCCGCTTTTGGTTTCGCCGGGCTCGGTGATTCGCAGTACGGCTAAATACCGTAGACCAGCGACCTTCCGGGCGCGACCACGGGCTGTTTATCTCGGTAACTTCCAACTCAATTAAGCGGATTGAGCATGTGCGCACTTAAGACAGGCGGGAAAAGACAGTCTAAAAACAACTGGAGCCCCCGACGAGAATTGAACTCGTGACCTCTCCCTTACCAAGGGAACGCTCTGCCGCTGAGCTACGGGGGCCGATCTATTCAGTTTTCTGGTGGGGAGTGCAGGATTCGAACCTGCGTAGGCTCTCGCCGACAGATTTACAGTCTGTTCCCATTGGCCACTCGGGCAACTCCCCAGAGACAGTTCGCGAGGATACCTGACGCCAAATTATGATCCGATTCTAAGTCCCCGCCAGGCCCCATACTTGGGGCGGAAGGCCCCCGTATTCGTTCCCCAAGCCATCCCGTTAGGGCGGTTTAGGCGGCCTGATCTGCACAAAGTCGTAAACTATCGGCACGCCATGTTAGAAATCAAAAACTTGCATGCTTCTGTTGCTGAAGATGGTCGCGAAATCCTGCGCGGCATCGATCTCACCATCAAAGCGGGAGAAGTCCACGCCATCATGGGCCCTAATGGTAGCGGCAAGTCCACCCTGGCCAATATTCTCGCCGGCCGGGAGGATTATGAGGTCACTCAGGGCGAAATCCTCTACCACGGAGAAGATCTCACCGAAATGGAGCCCGACGAACGGGCGCATAAGGGAGTCTTCCTTGCTTTCCAATATCCTGTCGAAATCCCAGGCGTAAGCAATACCTACTTTTTGCGCGCGGCCGTTAACGCCAAGCGAACCGCCAACGGGCTGGACGAAATCAGCTCGATGGAATTTATGAAGTTCATCCGCGAAAAGGTCAAGCTACTCGGTCTTAAGGATGACCTCCTTCAACGGAGCGTCAACGAAGGGTTTAGCGGAGGCGAAAAGAAGCGAAACGAAATCTTCCAAATGGCCGTGCTTGAACCCCAGCTGTGCGTGCTTGACGAAACCGATTCGGGTCTTGATATCGACGCGCTCAAAACGGTGGCGAGTGGCGTCAATGCTCTTCGTACCCCGGAACGCGGGTTCTTGGTCGTCACCCACTATCAGCGTCTGCTTAACTACATCATCCCCGACTACGTGCACATCCTTATGGATGGACGCATCGTCAAGAGCGGCGGCAAAGAACTGGCCCTGGAACTGGAAGAAAAAGGCTACGGCTGGTTGGATGAACTCAAGGTTGGGAGCTAAGCAAGATGGCGAAAGCACTTGTTTACGAATCGACCCTTGAAAGCCTGATTTCGAGTTTAGAATTTTCAAACGAACCAGAATTCCTGCAAACTCTGAGATCGCGTGCGCAAACGATCTTCCAAGTTTCCGGGGTTCCCACACCTCGAAATGAAGAGTGGAAGTACACCCCGCTTCGACCGATCGCTAGTGCAACCTGGAAAGTTGGCGAACCGGGCCCCGCTGTTTTCACGCAAGAACCGTTGCGATTGGCCGATTCCTCGATCCGGGTGGTGCTCGTCAATGGACGGTTCGATCGAAACCTGAGCGAAGTTCCGACCATTCCGGGGCTCACATTGATGAGCCTTCGGGATGCGATCTATGAGCGGTCCGAAGTGGCCGCTCAGCTAGGATCGGTGGCGGCCATGGATGAGCATCCGTTTGCTGCCCTCAACACGGCTCTGTTTCAGGATGGTCTCTACCTGCATATCCGATCGGGCGCGGTCGTCGAGCCGAATATTGAAATATTGCACGTCACAAGTGGCGAAGGCATGGTGATTGCTCCGCGCATCCTCGTGGTAGCAGAAGATGGCGCAGTGGCATCGATTACCGAACAGTACGTGAGCGATAAAGGCGCGCGGAATTTGACGATTCCGGTCACCGAAGCACTTATCAGCCAGAACGCAAACGTCGAACACGTTCGGTTCCAAGATGAATCAGACCAGTCGTTCCATATTGGTTTGTGGGAATCCAAACAACAGCAAAGTAGCGAATATCGCGCTTACAATGTGGCGTTTGGCGGCGCGATTGCCCGGCTGGATCAGAACATTGAGCTTGATGGTCGGCATATCATCACGCGGCTCGATGGGGTGGTTGTCGCCCGGGGCGAGCAGATCATCGATAACCATACGCAGCTTGATCACGCAATGCCGGATTGCAATAGCTTTGAAATCTACAAGCAGGTGGTTGATGATTCGGCCACGGTGGTATTCAACGGCAAAATTTTTGTGCACCAAGATGCCCAGAAAACTGACGCCAAACAGACAAACCAAGCTTTGTTGCTTTCCCCCCAGGCAACGATTAACAGCAAACCCCAGCTGGAAATCTTTGCCGACGATGTGAAGTGCACGCACGGGGCCACCGTGGGTCAGATCGACGAGACGTTTCGGTTCTACATGCGCACGCGGGGGATTCCCAACGAGCAAGCCGAAGCGATCCTGGTCTACGCGTTTGCGGCAGAAGTTATGGAGCTAATCGCCGATGAAGCCGTGCGAACCCGGCTCGAAGGTCGGCTTTACGAAAAGCTCGGCGCGACCTTTGCACAGGAGTAGGCTAGATCACGCTGCGGTGAGCGGGGCGCGGGCGGTCCGAACGGATGGCCCGCACCTCGGCCACCGATTCCGGTTCAAGATCAAGTAGCTTGAGCCAATCTTCCACGGCTTCGGTTTTGGGGAAGATTTCGTTCTCCTTAAACTCTGCTCGCGTGGCATCGCGCATGTCGTCCATGGTGATGCCGTGATTCTTTTTTGGTTCGGCGATCGAGCGTGCGATAGCAAAATCCTTGGCCCGATCGACAATGGATTTGAGCAAGGCTCCGCTCAGGAAATCCTTGCGGTACAGAGTTTCATGATTCCCCGCGCGAGTTAAGATTTCTAGGAATTCGGTATCGCGTTCGGTGCGAAAGAGTTCGTTGAGGGTGGCTTCGATGAGGGCCTTACGAGCGCAAGCTTCGCCTTCTTTTTCTTTGGCAAACTTCGGATCAATCGGAATCGATTCGTGCAGATAGATGCCCAGGATTTGACGCGCCGCTTCGTAATCCGGTCGACGAATACGGATTTTGCGGTCGATGCGTTCTGGTCGGAGAACGGCGGGGTCAATGTAGTCCGGGCGGTTCGATGTGAGGACGATCACGACATTGTTTAGCTCTTCCATACCGTCCATTTCTGCACAAAACTGCGGAACTACGGTGTTACTGATATTGAGCCAGCGTCCGCTCGACCGAGTCCGCAGAATCGATTCGGCTTCGTCGATAAAGATCACCACGATGCGGCCTTCGTTGGCGTAGGCGCGGGCGGTCGCAAATATTTCGCGCACCATTCGTTCGGTTTCGCCGAGCCACATATTTAGAATCTTGGGTCCGCTGATGTGGAGGAAGCATTCTTTGGCGTCTTCGTTGCCAGTGCGCTCCCGGTAATCACGGGCGAGGTTGTAAGCAATGGCTTTTCCAAGAAGAGTTTTGCCGCATCCAGGAGGGCCGTATAGCAGAATTCCTTTCGGTGGCTGCTTATCGTATTGTCGGTAGAGTTCCGGGAAGAGAAGGGGTCGCTCGATGGTCTCCTTAATAAGGTCGATAGCCTCTTCTTGCCCGCCGACGGCACTCCAGGGCGTTTCGGGAATATCTTCGATAAAGTAGTTGTCTGCACCGACCTTCGGGATATGTTCGATGGCAATTTTTCCGGTGGCATCGAGGATGACTTCATCGCCACTTTTGATGTTCGCCTCGTGGATGGCGCGGGCACGCGGAACGATCCGCCCTTGCGTACCTTGTGGGTCGGTAGAAATCCGCAGGCGGCCATCTTCCAGCACACTTCCGACCGGGACAATTTGGCCCGTGACGCTGGGTGGGGCTTGGCCAACAATTGCGTAAGCTTCGTTAAGCTTTACGCGGTCGCCAGGTTTGAGGTCCTCGGGGTCGAGCTTGGGGTCGATTGTGGCCACAAACTCTTGGTCGCCCTGCATCACTTGCACTAAGCCTTCGTCGAGATGGGCGATGAGCAGACCGATCCGGTTGGCCGGCTGGGTAAGTTTTTCATAAGCCTCTTCGTACTGTGCAATTAGGGCGCGTTGCTCATCGGCACTGGCTTCTGCTGATTTGGCTTCGTCTTTGAGCGCGGCAAGATAAGCGCGAGTCTTAGCATCGCCATCGGGCAAAGCGGTTTCGATCCGTTCGATAAGATCGCGGATACGGGTGGTGGGGGAATCTGCCGGGGTCTCGGCCATACATTCTTTAGACGCTTGGCCGGGCACCTTCTGACCGGAGTGCATGGGTCCCCGGCCAGAGTTTCGTAGTAGAAGAGAAAACAGGTGAGATCGAGCGAATTATTGAGGGTCACGGATCGCGGACTTTATTGCGAGGATGGTGATTTTTATATTGATCCGTGGCGGCCGGTCGATCGCGCCGTGGTGACTCATGGCCATTCCGATCATGCAAGTTGGGGGCACAAGAAATATCTTTGCTCCATCGACTCGGCGCCTATCCTTCGCGCCCGTTTGGGTGCGGATATCGCAGTTGATGCGGTTGAATACGGACGCGAACTCAATCTCAACGGTATCGGGGTGAGTTTGCACCCAGCCGGACACATATTGGGGTCGGCTCAAATCCGGCTAGAGCGAGAGGGAGAGGTTTGGGTCGTAAGCGGCGATTACAAAACGGAACCGGATGTGACGGCGACGCCATTCGAACCCATTCGGTGTCACACGTTTATCACTGAAACGACGTTCGGACTTCCCATCTATAAGTGGGCTCCACAAGCCGAAGTGTACGCGGAGATCAATTCATGGTGGCGACGGAATCAGGAGCTTGGCCGATGTAGCCTCATCATGGGATATGCGCTGGGGAAGGCGCAGCGAATCTTAGCCGGTCTCGATCCAAGCATTGGTCCGATCTACGTCCACGGCGCGGTGGATCGCCTGAACCGCGTGTACGCCATGCGCGGAATCAATCTGCCGGCCACGCGGAACCCGGTGGAAGAACCGAAGGGCTTCGACTTTTCTCGATCGATCGTAGTGGCTCCGCCCAGTGTGCAAGGAACACCGTGGCTTCGCCGATTCGGTCACGTTTCCACCGCATTTGCGAGCGGGTGGATGTCAGTTCGCGGGACTCGCCGTCGCCGCGCCGTCGATCGGGGGTTTGTACTGAGCGATCACGTGGACTGGCCCTCGCTCCTTGCTGCGGTTCGGGCCACCGAAGCCGAAACTGTACTCACAACCCACGGCTATGCCGAGATCGGGGCGCGATACTTTCGCGAAGTAGAAGGTTTGAACGCACACGCTCTCGAAACGCGGTTTGTCGGAGAGTCCGTCGATCCGAGTGCGACTGAGGATGATGCCGAATCCACCGAGGTGGTGGCGGATGCGTAGGTTCGCTCTACTCTATTCCGAACTAGATGCGAGTAACAAAACCAACGACAAGGTTCTGGCGTTACGTAGTTACTTCGACGAAGCACCGGCCGAGGACGCCGTGTGGACGCTTGCGTTGGTGATGGGGCGACGACCAAGGGTGCCAGTCAATCGGACGCTGGTGACGCAGTGGGCGCTAGAATATTCGGATACCCCACGCTGGCTATTTGACGAATGTTATTCGGCCGTTGGAGACCTAAGCGAAACAATCGCGTTGATTCTGCCCGAGGCAGTGGCCGAGCAGGAATCGCGTTCGCTTCGGGATTGGATGGCGTGGCTTTCCCAACTGGGCGGACTCAGTGAGGAAGAGCAGCGGGCCTCCCTCTTTTGGGCTTGGGAGCACCTTGATCGGTGGGGCCGATTGGTGTTGCACAAGCTAATCGGGGGATCGTTCCGGTTTGGGGCAAGCAAAGAACTCGCTATTCGCGCACTTGCCGAAAGCTCAGGAATACCGAAGGCCAAGCTCGCTCACCGACTCATGGGTTCCTGGGAGCCGACGGCCGAGTTCTTTGCTTTTGCCACTTCTGAAACGGAAGAAGGCGGATTAATGAGCCAGCCCTACCCGTTCTGTCTGGCTTATCCGCTGGAACAAGAACCGGAACGACTCGGGGAGGTTTCCGAGTGGCAAGCGGAATGGAAGTGGGACGGCATCCGTGCACAGCTTATTCGGCGCGAGGGCGAAACTTTTCTTTGGTCGCGCGGTGAGGAGCTGATCCACGATTCGTTTCCTGATGTCGCAGAACTTGGAGCTTCGCTTCCCGACGGCACCGTCATCGACGGGGAAATTCTTGCTTGGGCGGGGGATCGACCTCTCCCTTTTGCCCAGCTTCAGCGCCGGATCGGACGCAAGGTGGTAGGCAAGAAGCTTTTAATGGAAGTTCCGTGTGCGCTCATCGCATTCGATCTGCTGGAACAGGGGGGAGACGATCTGCGCGGCCTGCCGCTTGCCGAACGTCGCGCTCAGCTTGAGAAGGTCGTTTCCGCCGCCGCGGGGCGGTTGGTGATTTCGCCGACGGTTCCGGCTGAATCGTGGGCGCAACTGGTGGCTGAACGAGAACGCAGCCGCGAGATGCTCGCCGAAGGATTGATGCTCAAGCGGCTCAGCTCAGACTACACACGGGGGCGAAAGCGGGGCGACTGGTGGAAATGGAAAGTTGATCCATTTTCGGTGGATGCGGTGCTCATCTATGCGCAAAGGGGATCGGGCAAGCGTGCCAGTCTCTATACGGATTACACGTTTGGGGTGTGGTCAGAAGGAATTTTGGTGCCATTTGCCAAGGCATATAGCGGGCTAACGGATGCAGAAATCCGCGATGTCGACGCGTTTGTGCGGCGAAATGCCATCGAAAAGTTTGGCCCGGTGCGCACGGTTGAACCGAGGCTTGTGTTCGAGATTGCGTTCGAGGGGATTCAGCTTTCTACGCGACATAAGAGCGGGGTGGCGGTGCGCTTTCCGCGGATTTTGCGTTGGCGAAAAGATAAGCGGCCGGAGGATGCGGATTCGTTAGAAAACGTGCGGAGTCTCTTGGAGATGCCGGGATGAGTTCTGATTCGCTGAGCTATCGATGGATGCGCAGTCGGGGATGGGAACCGCTGGCATTTCAGCAGGAAGTGTGGGATCGTCAGTCTCGGGGGGAAAGTGGGCTACTACACTCCTCGACCGGGACAGGAAAGACGATGGCGGCTTGGCTTGGGTTTTTGGACCACGCCCCGAAATCGGGTGGACTCTACGCGTTATGGATCACTCCGCTACGCGCGCTTGCCGAAGATACGGCTATTGCACTGAATCAACCCCTTATTGATTTGGGATTCGAATGGCGGGTGGATCGTCGCACGGGTGACACAGGGTCGTCGGCCAAGCAGAACCAGATCAAATCTCCGCCCGGCGGGCTCGTGACGACTCCAGAATCGGCCACGTTGCTTTTGTCCCTCGTCGATTCGTCGGAGTTCTTTAAAAACCTTAAGTTGGTGGTCGTTGACGAGTGGCATGAACTGATGGGATCGAAGCGCGGAGTGCTCGTGGAACTGGTGCTTGCGCGCTTTAGACGGTGGAATCCTAACCTTTTGGTGTGGGGTTTGAGCGCCACTTTAGGGAACATGGAAGAGGCAGCGGAAGTGCTAAGAGTTGATAACGTAGTCCGTGGTGAGCAAGATAAGGAAATCCTCATCGAATCTTTACTGCCGCACGATGTGACGCACTTTCCGTGGGCTGGCCATCTTGGCGCACAAATGATGCCGCGCGTTGCTGAAGAGATTTTGGAGGCGGCATCTTCGCTTATTTTTACCAACACACGTTCGCAGGCAGAAATGTGGTTTCAGGGACTCCAGCTATTGCTGCCGGAACTGGGTGATCGTCTAGCTCTGCATCACGGATCGCTCGATCGCGCTACACGGGAATCGGTTGAAGATGGGCTGCGGAGCGGGGAAGTCCAGGCGGTGGTATGCACGTCAACGCTCGACCTCGGAGTCGATTTTTCTCCGGTCGATCGGGTGTTTCAGATCGGAAGTCCAAAGGGGGTGGCGAGGTTGATCCAACGGGCGGGACGGAGCGGGCACCGCCCGGGGGAAGCCAGTCGGGTCACGGTGGTTCCGACTCACGCTCTGGAACTCATTGATATTTCTGCGTTAAGGATCGCGGTCGCGGCGCGTCGAATCGAATCGCGTACGCCTCCACGGCTTCCGCTGGATGTGCTGATTCAGCACCTGGTGACGATTTCGATGGCGGGCGGATTCGTATCCGATGAGCTCCGGCAGGAAGTCATGCAGACTCACGCCTTCCAAGATCTTTCGCTTTCACAGTGGGATTGGTGCCTCCAGTTTGTGACTCGGGGTGGATCGAGCCTGCAGGCATACGAAGGGTTCCACCGAGTGGTGGAACGGAACGGCCGTTATCTGGTGAGGGATCGCAGGATTGCCATGCAGCACCGAATGGCAATCGGCACAATTGTGAGCGACTCGGTGGTGAAGGTGGCGTACCTGCGAGGGCGACCGATCGGGACCGTGGAAGAAAGTTTTGCCAGCCGATTGCGCAAAGGGGATCGGTTCGTCTTCGCGGGTCGAACGCTGGAGATTGTGATGCTACGCGAAATGACCTGCTACGTGCGGAACGCACGATCCAGCAAAGGTCAAGTTGTCCGGTGGCTAGGGGCCAAGATGTCACTGAGCACCGAACTCTCGCAAGAAATGCGAGTGAAGCTCGATGAAGCAAGCGGAGGGATTTTGGCCGAGCCCGAGATGCAATTTTCGTCTGAACTGCTTCAGATCCAGGCCAAATGGAGCCTGATCCCTGCCCGGGATGAGCTGCTGGCCGAGCTTCTCGAGACCCGGGAAGGCCATCACCTATTCCTTTTTCCGATCGAAGGCCGCGCCGTGCACGATGGTCTGGCCGCGTTGCTGGCCTACCGGATTGGGAAGATTTCGCCGCAATCGTTTACGATTAGTGCCAATGATTACGGCTTTGAACTGCTCTCGTCGACGCCGATCCCGTTTGAGGAAGCGGTAGAAGCGGGGCTGTTTCGGTCCGAAAGCTTGCTGGAAGATATCGCCGGGTCGCTCAACACAACAGAACTGGCCCGTCGACAGTTTCGCGAAATTGCGCGAGTGGCCGGGCTGGTTTTTCAGGGATATCCGGGTGCTCCGAAATCCCACAAGCAGATTCAGGCATCAAGCGGATTGCTTTACGACGTCTTCTCCAAGTATGAACCTGATAACCTTCTGCTGGACCAAGCGAATCGGGAAGTCATGGAACGCCAACTTGAGGAGTCGCGATTTGCGGCGGTGTTGCGCCGCCTATCGGAAAGCGAGCTTCGCATTACTCGCCCTTCGCGTCCAACCCCGTTTGCATTCCCGCTGCTGGCAAATCGGTTCCGCGAGACTCAAAGTTCGGAGGATGCAGAAACCCGCATTCAGAACATGATTGCCAGTTTAGAAGCAGCGGTGAGCAAGTAAAAAAAGTGGGCGTAAAAGCAAGACAGTACGGGGAACGATCTCTATGAGTTTAGTTCTGGAGTGGCACGGTGAGGAGCTGCTTTTACTTCCGGAAAAGGCGATCTTTTGGGCGGCCCAACGCACACTATTTGTTGCCGACCTGCATCTCGCTAAAGGTGCAACTCTGCGAGCGGGTGGAATCCCGGTTCCGCCCGGAAGTAGCATGAGAACATTAGAACGGCTCGGCGAACTGATCGATCGGCACCAGCCTAAGGAAGTTCTTATTTTGGGCGATCTATTCCATGGACGTGAGGCCGGTTTGCCGGAGAACATGCGGGCGTTCGATTGCTGGCAAAACCAGGTGGGGGTTCCGATGACCCTGGTTGCGGGCAATCACGACCGATGGGTTAAGAAGGAGGATGTTCCGCTTGAGTCGCACGCTTTACTAGAGCGCGGGCCGTTCCGATTAACTCACCATCCGGTTGACGGGGCCGATCATCCCATGCTTTGTGGACATCTTCATCCCGGGTTCCTGCTGTTAGCGCGCGGTCGACGGGCCGAGAAGGTGCCGTGCTTTTGGGTGCAACAAAATCAGATCGTGCTGCCGGCATTTGGCGAGTTCACAGGGTTATATCTCATCGATCCCTCGGCGGGGGATCGGGTGTTTGTCCCTGCGGGATCGCGGGTGCTTGAAGTACCAATTCGGAAGTCATGAATTGGGCGAAGCGACCCGGTTAGGAATAAGTAGGGGGCCCGTTTCGTTTGTTTAAGTGTGGATGACCAACAGCGCGATTTGACGCTTGAGTTGATTGAGCAGACGAAACGGCACAACGAACTGCTGGAGCGGCACATCACCTTGCTTTCGGGATGGAAAGTTCCGCTTCGTAATGGGTTGATTACGGGTGTGGCCACGGTCGTAGGGGCCACCGTTTTGGTAAGCCTTTTGGTGTGGACTTTAAAGCCGTTTGAGCGATTTGTTCCGGCGATAGAGCAGATCAGCGAGCAACTTGAGAATCCGCCTCGTCGTCGTTAAGAAGTTCGGCCGTCTCCCGGAGAAACTTCAGCAGGGCTCGTTCTGAATCGCGGGATTTGGAGCTTGGGATGGGAAGCTGCTGGAGTGCGCATTCGAGCACACGGGGGTGGATGTAGCTGGCTCGACATACGGCGGGCGTGTTACCAAGCAGTGTAGCAATCTGTTTAACTACTTGGTTAATCTGCTTTTTGCGTCCCCCTAGTTTTTCGCAAGGTTGGCACCCTTGGAGGGCGAGGAATGCCTCGCGAGTCGCGGCCCAGGTGCGGAAGTCTTTGGCGGTTACGTCGAATGGGCTGATTTCGCGCAGGTATTGATTCACATCGGAACTCGTGATTCGGCGGACATTGCCTTCTTCATCCAAATAGTCAAAGAGGTGTTGGCCCGGGAGATCCTGCAATTGTCGAACGATTCGGGCCAGTCGTCGATCTTGGACTTTGACGTTCCAGGGTTTGCCGCTTTTGCCAATAAACTTAAATTTTACGCTGGTGGTTGAGACTTCGGCGTGATCGGCAAGAATGGTGGTGAGTCCGTAGGTTTGATTTTGCCGGGCGTATTCATCGTTGCCAATCCGGATCAGAGAACGTTCTAGCAAGGTGATAATCGCGGCGATTACTCGATTTCGATTCAGTCCACGCGTGGCAAGATCGGATTGGATTCGAGCCCGAATTTTAGGAAGCGCCTGGCCGAATTCCACCATGTGCTCGAATTTTGCTTGCGCTTGGGCTTCGATCCATTCTGGGTGGTACCGGTACTGCTTCCGCCCTCGCGCGTCTCGTCCGGTGGCTTGCAAATGGCCTCGCGGATCGGAGCAGATCCACACGCGGGTGTATGCGGGTGGGATCGCAAGGCTATGTATACGTTGCAAATCGTTAGCGTCAACGGTCGATCCGTCTGGGTTTCGATAGCAAAATCCACGTCCCCGGCCGATCCGCTCAATCCCGGCTTCGGCGTCGGTGGAGTAAACAAGTCCGGGCGGCAGATCAGTTTCACGCTCGGGATGTGAACTCATGATGACTTTACTCCTCTGTATCTACGCTTAGCCGCAAGATTTTGAAGAAAAAGATCGTATGAAAGAGGGGGATTGTTGCGCCTTTTAGCGCAACCGTCCGGGCCAGGCTTACATGACCAAGGGGTTGTTCGTACTATTTGCCATATGGTGGGACGGGTGAGGCCTAATTGGGGGGCCTCTGTATCGGGCGTAGTCATTGCCCTAGGGGGCATGGTAGCGATGGGTGCTCATTTGTTTGGATGGCAAACGGTGCTCGATCTTTTGTCGCGTCCCGTTCCCATGCGGTACATGAGCGCTGTCTGCTTTACGCTCCTCGGGGTTTCGATTTACGGGGCAAGTCGGGGCGGGTTGCTGGGCCGCTTGCTGAGTACGATTACCGGAATCATTATTTTTACGATTTCTACGTTTACAATTCTCGATATTTTCTTTCAGCTAGATCAGCCGGCTCCGCTTATGTCTTTGGGCGCATCGCTCAGTTTTACAGCTTATGCCGCCGCGATGATTTTGACTCGGCGGGGATCGAAAGCGGCATGGTTATCGCAGGGCGCGGCGATGGCCGGTTGGGTGTTTGCGATGGTTGCGGTGGTCGGGCACTTGTACGATACGCCATCGTTGTATACGCACTCTTTGTTCGGCGCCACCGGGTTGGGATCAACGGTGTTAGCACTCCTTTCCGGATTCGCGATCATGTGCATCGATCGTAGCGAAGCGTTTACCAAGTTGTATCTTTCTGATTCCTCCGCTGGTTCTAATCTGCGGGCGATGATCCCCACCATTATCGTGGCTCCGCTTATTATCGGCTTAATCGCGGTGCAAGGAACCAAAGGCGGCGTTTACGAACGAGGGGTGGGCATTGCATTCGCCACGCTGGCCACCATTGTTGTATTTGGATCGATGTCTTGGCGAAATGCGGCCGCGCTCTTAAATCGGGAAAAGCGTCTCGTTCAAGCAAACGAAGATATTCGGCTGATGGCGACGATGCTGGAAACGGACCGGGTCGCAATCATACGCGCCGATGCGAGCGGCGAAATTACATCGTGGAATCGCCCGGCGGAAGAGTTGTACGGCTACACCGCTGATGAAGTGCTCGGCCAATCCATTGACATGCTAGAGGACCAGGAATTCCCTACGCAAGAACATCCGAGCATCTACGAGATCGAAGTTCTCGATCTTTACCGCAAGACCAAAGCAAATGATATTGTGGAAGTGTCGGTTAGTCGGTATCCGGTACGCGATGCGGATGGCCGAACGAGTGCCTATGCCGATGTTTCAAGAAATGTAAGCGAGATTCGCCAATTAGAACGGTATTCGCACACGATGTTCGAAGCTTCGCCGGTGCCCAAGCTCATTTTTGGAACGGACCGGAAGGTGCGCAGTGTGAATCCGGCCTGCGCCGAAAGCTTTGGATACGACCGCGAAGAGCTGATCGGTGCGCCGTTCGATGCGCTTCTTTCCGAACCGGTTCCAAACGGGACGAGCTACACGCACAACGACAAGATTGGTCACCGGCGCGATGGCTCAGTGTTTTTGGCGCGTGTGTCGCTTAATACATTTCGGGTCGGAAGGGAGGATCTCACCATCGCGATCATCTTGGATGTGACGCTTGAGCGGCAGATGGAGAAAGAGACGGTGCGAACGCAAAAGCTCCAGGGGATTGCGATGTTTGCCGGAACCCTCACCCATGAGTTCAACAACTATCTCACAACGATTATTGGAAACGCGGCGCTTGCTATGAGCGAACTGGAACCGGAATCGGAAGCGTACGAGTACTGCTCACGGATCGAAAGCGTGAGCCACCGAGCGGCTTCGTTGGTCAAACGAGTTTTGCAGTTCAGCCGAATGGATAAGCCCGATACGGTTGTTGGCAGTCTGAAATCTTTAGTGCATGAAACGGTGGCAATCGCCCGCACGACGATTCTGGCGGGATGGGAGATTGCTGTGCACACGTCCCCGAATTTGTGGGCGGCACCGTTCGATGCCGGTCAGGCCGAGCAGGCCCTCATGAACCTGCTTAAGAATTCATCTGAGCAAAGTGAAGAGGGCCGAATCGATGTGACCTTAGCCAACGAACTGGTGGGCGACGAACATCCCATGCAGGCCCACGGCCAGGGGCGATTTGTTCGGATGAGCGTGCGCGATAATTGCGGAGGTATAGATGCTCATGCGGTAGACCGGCTTTTTGAACCATTTTTTACGAACAAGGCTTCGGGAAAAGGTACGGGGTTGGGTTTACCAGTCGTGGACGGAATATTGAAGGCACACGGCGGATTTGCCACGGTAGAAAACGAACCTGGGGTGGGGTTGACGATCCACCTCTATTTTCCAGCGGCCGAAGACGAAGGCGAACCCATTTTGGACTCGATCCTTGATTCTGGGCAGTTGGAGCTAGCTATCGATTAGAACTCGTACGGACAAAGTTCGGCTGTTCACGGTACTGGATAGCTTCGAGGAAAGCATTGACCACTTCCGGATCGAAGTGGAATCCTGATTGGTTCACGATCTCTTTCACCGCCTTTTCGTGTGACCAAGCGCTTTTGTAAGGCCTTTCGGTAGTGAGCGCATCATAGACGTCGGCAATGGCCACGATTCGGGCTTCCACAGGAATCTGAGATTCTCTGAGCCCCTCATAGCCGGTGCCATCCCATTTCTCGTGATGGAATCTCGCAATACTCTCGGCCAGCTGTAGCATTTGTGATTTGCTGTCTTTGAGGATTTCTCCGCCCGTGCGAGTGTGCGATTTTATATGCTCGAACTCTGTATCGTCTAGTCGGCCAGGTTTGAGAAGTACTTCGTCACGGACGCCAATCTTGCCGAGGTCGTGGAGAAGGGATGCTTGGGAGATCAGCTCAGCATGTTCTTCATCAAACCCGAGGGCAAGCGCGATCTGTTTTGTGAGTCCGGCAACTCGGAGGGTGTGTTCCCCGGTGGCATCATCGCGATATTCGGCGGCGTGCGACAGACGTTCGAGCATTTCGTTATAGGCTCGTTCGAGTTCGCGGGTTCGATCGTGGACGCGTTGTTCGAGTTCGGCGTTGATCTGCAAAAGTTCCTTGTTGAGAAACCGCGTATAGAGCAGATTTCGCATCCGGAGCTTGAGCTCCATTGGATCATATGGCTTGGGAAGAAAATCCATTGCACCGTTGGCAAGAGCGCGGTCGCGGGTGGATTTACTGGAATCTCCGGTGAGAATTAGTACCGGGAAAAACGTATCCGGAGCCGAGACTTTACGTACGGCTTCTAAAATTTCCAAACCATTAACTGGCGCAATATGGAGATCAAGCAGAAGCAGATCGGGTTCAACCTGATTGAGGGCTTTCCATATGTCCGATGAATCTTGCCGAATTGTGACATCTCGGTACCCAAACTTTCGCAACAATGTCGAAAGCAAAACGAGTTCGTCTGTATCATCCTCAAGAACGAGAATGGATGCGCCAAAAAGTCCATCCGTCATAACTTCTGCGTTGCTGACACTATGATTATCAACATTTTTTGGTCAAAACAGGCTAACAATAGTTGCGAATATAATCACAATTCTTAGGCTACGATACTATTTTGAATCTAAATTCCGATGAAATAGGTTTGAGAACTCTTGTCGTTGGGGTGTACGACCAAGGAAGGATAGTGAGTCCCTTGAGTCAAATTCAAAATGCGGCGAGAGAATCGCGGCGGAAAGTAAAATGGTGGGCCTAACTGGATTCGAACCAGTGACCTCACCCTTATCAGGGGTGCGCTCTAACCAACTGAGCTATAGGCCCTCGGCGGAAAATCATACCCCAGCGATATCATCTTGAGTCCCAGAAGTCACCGGCCCAACCTCAATTTAGGTCGGATGTACAGTTTATAGAGGAGTTGCGGCAATGCGTCGCCGTAGCTCATGGCAAACCGCGGAAGGAGTCGACGGTTGTCGGACTCTCGAACCCAGCGCTTTTCAACGGTGAATCCGACGGAGAACCCCGCTGCGGCTATCGCAGCCGAAGACTCCGCGTTGTAGGCCCCAAACGGAAGGCAAAACGTGCGCGGATCGAAACCTTTTTCGCGAAGAATCCAGCTGCATTTTTCGATTTCTGCTTGCTGCGCGGCTTGGTCGAGTTCAGAAAATCGCGCGTGGGAATGGGAGTGGTTGCCAATTTCGATTCCCGATTCCGCGGCGTGCTTGAGTCCGCACCAATCGGCTAGCGGAGCGGCGTCCGGAGCAACCCACGCCGAGGGTCCGCCGATGTATTTGGTTACGGCATAGAACGTTGCGGGAACGGCGTATCGCAGCAGTACAGGAAGCCCATTTTCTACCGTGGATACGTAGGCGTCATCGAAGGTCAGGCAGATGGCGCGCGGGGGAAGTGGCCCCGCAAGTTGTTCGGCCGGAACAACTTGGTAACCTCTGCGCTGGAAAAATTCGATGTGGGCCGCAAGAGTGGCTGGGGAGACGTTGATCCAGCGGCCTTCTTGCTGTTCGGCACCCACCTTGTGATAGCAGAGTACGGCAACCATGCGCGATTCATTATCTCTGATTGTGAGGGCACGACTTGCCCGCGTGACCTTGACCCTTGATTGTTCGTCCGAACTATGCGTGATTTGATGCCATCGGCAAGTTCGGTATGGAAATCTTTCTGGCCGAAATAGCTATACTTGCGACGGTGGAAGGAACGTTTTGAAAATGCGATTGAATGTACGAGCAGTTCCCCTTTTGATGGCGTTTGCGGCCGCCACAGCCGTGAATGCCGATATCACGGGTCCGACTCCGCTGGCATGGCGATGGGCGGAATCTTCCCGCGTGGCTCCGACCGGAACTCCCCAGTTTTCGGGTGAGAATGTGATCGTGGCCGTTGGAGGTCGCATCTATGCGTTGGATAAAACAACCGGGAACTTGCGTTGGCGATTCCCCGCGGGCGAACCACTGCCTGGTTCGTTCACGTTTGGCGCAGAAGTTGCCAACGGAGTCGTAGTGGCCGCCACCGATGACAAGTCGGTATTCGCGTTAAATGCCGAAACCGGTGCTCAGCTTTGGCAACATGTTTCGCCGGACGTCATTACTAGCAACGTGGTGATCGCCGGCGATACGGTCGGATTTGTGACCGGACGCCAAAAATTTAATATCTTGGCCCTCCAAACCGGAGATTTGTTGGGCGAACCAATTGCCGATCAAGATCTGATCCATGCGGATATTGCAGCTTTCCAAAGCTCGTTTATCTACACAACCCAAAAGGGCCGCATGGTCTCCATTAGCAGCACATCGTTGCGACAGGCATGGGAGCGGAAGTTCCAGATGCTGGCCCCGAGCGGAAACTTCTCGGTCCATAACGATCGCGTGTACGTCCATTCGCTCAACTATTTGGTCGCGCTACGGGCAAACACCGGCAACGTTGTTTTTCAGCAGAACGTGGGTCAGCAACTATACGGAAAGCCGGCGGCAAACGACACGACGATCGCCTCGCTCACCCCGCGTGGTGGACTCTTGCTTTTTAACCCGAATGGACGCCAACGTTTTGGTAAACCGACCGAACTCGGCTCTCCGATTTCTAGCCCGAGCTTTTTGGGTGAAATGATCAATGTGAGCACCGCTAACGGCGCCATAAACCTTATTGATCCGCAGTCAGGAACAGTCGCGTGGAGTTACGTCATCCGACCTCTGGTCGTGCGCGCGGCAACTCCGCCTGCGGGTGGAGGATCTGGCGGTCCGCTCGGCGGCGATGCCGGTATCGGCACTCCCGGAGCTCCGGGCACAGGCGGGGGAAGCCAGGCGAATACCCCGCCGCCCCTCGATTACGTACAAGTAGCCGGGATTCCCGCGGTTAGTGGCAATTCTCTCTTTGTGCTCACTCGTGATTCTAGCCTGCTGATGTTTGATCCTGAACTAGGCGTTGACCTTACGCCCCCTACAGCAGAACTGCGCTGGCCGATCCCCGGGCAAGAAATGTCCGGACGAGCTCCGTTCGAAATGGTGTTTAAGCTGGAAGACCTTGGTATCGGCATCGATCCCGATTCAGTAAAGGTGACGATCAATGGTAAAGAGTACGTCACCCGTCTTAGCAACGATGGTTACCTCAGCATCATTGTGATCAACGGCGGAGCCAACGCGCCGCTGGCCAATGGGCGAGCGCAGATAGTTATCGAAGTCTCCGACTGGCTTGGCAATCAGAGTGCCACAGAATTCAATTTGCGGATCGATAACACGCTTCCGGCCCTCGGTGGTCCCCCCCGCAACCAAAGTTCTAACACCGGCACGGGCGGCGGCCCCGGTGGCGGCCCGGGTGGCGGCGGCGTTCGTGGCGACGGATCGTAGACGTTAACCTTCGATATGTATTCCGACCGGTTTTGGCAGGCCTTCCTTTCGGCGGGTCTGCCATCCGATCGGGCGCGGGAGTTTCTCGAACGAATTCCCCCCGGTGTCCAGGAACCTCTCACCCTGTTCAAGAGCTGGTCCAAGCTTAAGCCGAGTGAACGAGAGAAAGTTGCCCGATTCGGCAACGTTGCATGGCCCGAGCGCACACGAGTGCTCGAATCTGACGAGTTCCCGGAGAACCTTCTCCAGTTTGATGGATATCCGCCCGTCATCTTTGTCCGGGGAGACTCGGCATGTCTTAACCGACCCAAAATCGGCATTGTAGGCACGCGCCGGGCTACAACGCAGGGAAAAGCGATTGCCCAAAAATTCGCCGAACGTCTCGCGCTGGCCGGGCTCACGGTGGTAAGTGGCGGAGCATTCGGAATCGATGCGGCCGCCCATAAGGGAGCCCTTGCAGTGGGCAAGCCGACGGCCTGCGTTCTTTCCTGCGGGGTCGATGTGGCTCAGCCGCCTGCCCATGCGCAGCTGCTCAAAGATATTGCCGACTGCGGATGCCTGGTGAGCCCCTACGCCCTCGGTACCAAATCAGAAGCGCACCGACTGCTCGCGCGGAATGAGTTGCTCGCCCGGCTCGTAGACGCCCTCTTGGTGATCGAAGCACCAATTCCAAGCGGATCGCTCAACACGGCTTCTCACGCCGCCAACATGGGGCGCCCGCTCTACGTCGTGCCCGGAAGTATCAGCTACGAACAGTATCGCGGGTCGCACCAGCTTATTCGCGACGGAGCAACTCTGGTCGATCATCCGGACCAGATTCTGGAAGATCTTGGTCACAGCATTCCGCTAGAAACCGAAGCGTCGCTTGAGAATTTCACCGAAGAACAAGCGAGAATCCTGGAAGTTCTCAGTAATGAAGCCATTCCGGTGGAAATGATTTCGCAACGTACGGGCATCGATCCGGGGGCACTCATGGGCGAAATCACAATGCTTGAGCTCGAAGGCCTAATCATGAAACATGCCGGGGGTTACTCGCGCCGGTGATCGATGGGGTCTTTGGCGCGCTGGGTCCGCAGGGCTGGGGAACATATCAGGTGAGCGGGCAAGATTTTGTACTGACCGATCAAAAACCTGAAGGCTTCCTGATCCCAGGCTTTGTGGACCTCCACATCCACGGCGCGTTTGGAATCGACGTGATGTCGGCGAGTTCAGATGATCTGATCCAACTGGCAGAATCATTAAGAAGAGAAGGGTATGCCGGATTTCTTGCCACCACGGTGACCGCTCCGGCTTCTGCAGTGGCAGAAGTCCAGCGCAAACTACCCGATCATCCGGCCATTCTCGGCTTGCATATTGAGGGACCATTCATTTCTACGGAATATCCCGGTGCGCAACCACCCGCTTCGATTCAGACTATCGAAGGACGCGATCCTCAGTGGGACGAGATTTTACGGGATCCGCGAGTAAGGCAGATTACGCTGGCACCGGAACTGCCAAGTGCCCGCTCATGGATCGCCGATCTTGCGACACGCATGAACGTAAGTGCCGGCCACACAAATGCGACGTTCGAACAGTTCGCAGCCGCCGTTGACCAGGGCCTCAACATGGCAACTCACACGTTCAACGCCATGCGTGGATTCCACCACCGTGAAGTAGGATCGGTAGGCGCGGCACTTTTGCTTGATTCTGTAACCACCGAGTTAATCTACGACCGAACTCATGTCGGTCGAGAGGCGGCCGAGCTGCTGATTCGCGCAAAGCCGGTAGATAAGATTGTGGCGGTAAGCGACTGCACAATGGCCAAAGGCACTCCCGAAGGGGCACCGTTTGAAATGTGGGGCCATCAGGTGGAAGTTCGGGCGGGCCAAGTTCAACTTATCGAATCCGGTGCGCTAGCGGGATCGTGTGCTACTTTGTACGACGTTTTTAGAAAATTGGCCGAAGATTTTGGAATCGATGTGGCAGTCCAGCTTTGTTGTTTGAATCCACGGCGTCAAATTTCTCAGGTATCGATCCCAGAAGTGTTGTTGATCCTTGATGAACGCTTCATAATTCAGCGGATCGTAACCGATCTTTAAAAAGCGCGCCCATATGAAGCAAGGTTTCAACCTTCGACACTTTTTGTTTGGCAAGCCCATTCATGCGCGCCATGCGCACCATGAAAGGTTGAGTGTGCCATTCGGTCTTGCGGTTTTTGCTTCGGATGCGCTCTCAAGCGTGGCGTACGCGACTGAAGAAGTCCTTCTCGTCTTGATCCTTGCGGGTTCGCTCATCGCTTACGGGTCATTGCCGCCGATTGCCTGGGCGCTGGTGACCCTGCTGGTGATCATCGCTTTTAGCTATTACCAAACGATCCAAGCTTATCCAGAAGGTGGCGGAACGTATCGCGTGAGCACCGATAACATCGGCCCGTTTGCCGGACAGTTCGCGGGAGCCGCATTGTTGATCGATTACGTATTGACGGTGGCGGTTTCCGTTTCTTCGGGCGTGCAGGCCGTAGTTTCGATGGCACCCTCGGTTCAGCCGTATGCCGTGCCGATTGCATGCGCGGGGGTTGCCGTTCTCGGAGTCATGAATTTGCGCGGAACCAAAGAGTCCGGGGTGATTTTTGCGATTCCCACCTATGGATTCGTGGTTCTGGTGATGGTTCTCATTGTGAAGTCGTTGTTCGGTGCGACGGCTCCGCCGGTAGAACCCGCCCTCCCCGCCTGGGACGGCGATCCCCTGCATCAGATGGGGCTGTTTTTGATCCTGCGTGGATTCGCCGCGTCGTGTACGGCACTCACCGGATTGGAAGCAATTGCCGACGGGGTCAAGGCTTTTAAAGAGCCATCAAGCAAGAACGCCTCGAAAGCGTTGGTTATGATGGTGGTGATTCTTGGCACGATGTTCATCGGAATTAGCTGGGCAACCTGGCACAGCGGCATCGTGCCGATGGATAGCACCGAGCCCGGCTATCGCACGGTTCTTGCGCAACTTGCCACGCTTCAGTTTGGACCAGGGCTGATCACCAACATCACCTTGGTCATGACAGCGGGGATCTTGTTCTTGGCGGCGAATACGGCGTACGCTGACTTCCCGAGGTTGGCAAGCTTTGTGGCCCGCGATGGTTATTTGCCCCGGCAACTCGCCTCGTTGGGAGATCGTCTTGTCTTTCAGAACGGGATTATCTTGCTGAGTCTGGCAAGCATGGTGCTCATTGTGCTGTACGACGCTGATACTCACTCGCTGATTCCGCTTTATGCGCTCGGCGTGTTTATCGCGTTCACGCTCTCTCAAACGGGAATGTTCCGCTTTTTCTTGCGCAAGCGATGGCTGGCCGGAAAGCGGGCAGAAATGGATCGTAAAGATGGCGCCGATGCGGAAGCTGTCCGTGCCCACGAGCGCACGGCCCGAAAATCAGGCATGCAGGCTTCCATTTCAGGCTTCGGTGCGATTTGCTGCTTTATTGTTGGATGTGTGCTGATCTACACAAAGTGGGAAGAAGGGGTTTGGCTGGTTATTATTGCCATCGGAATCCTGATTGCAATCTTCCAGGTGATTCACCACTACTACGATAAGCTCGCGGCTATCCTCTCGGTCACCAAAGAAGACGAGCTGCCGGCGATCCAAACAACAACGCTTCTGCTGGTGCCTCGGCTTCACAAGGGAATTTTGCAGCCGATCCAGTACGCCCGGGCAATGTCGCCCGACGCGCGTGCAATCCATGTGGCTCTAAGCCCGGAACTCGCGCAAAAGGCCAAGGAGGATTGGGTTCGTTTTGGTGCCGATATGCCGCTGATTGTGCTCGATTCACCCTACCGCTCGCTCATCGATCCGGTGATGGACTACATTGACCATGTGCTGAGCATGGATGAAAACCGACTGGTCACCGTGATAGTTCCGGAAGCAGTTCCGGTGAAATGGTGGCAAGGGCTACTGCACAACAACGCCGCGATTCCGCTCAAAATGGCGCTCAAACAACGGCGAAACGTTGTGATTACTAATATCCGGTACTTTATGGACCAGGGCGAATCCAAAGCTGAGATTGATTAAAAATGATTGTTGAATCTTATGAAGATGTGATTGTGCTTTCCGGCACTCTCTACGCCCACTTTTGGGAGGCGGTGCAGACGGCAATCGCGCTTACAATCCGGCGGCATCCGACCGGTGTGATAATCGACTGCAAAAATATCACCGGCATCAACGAAGAAGGAGCCAAAACTTTCCAAGAAGCGATCGATTACGTGCTTGAGCACGAGGCGCGCATCATTTTTGTCGGAGTGTCGCCCGAGGTGATGAAGGTGCTCAACGAAACCCCCGCTGTCCGCTCGCAACTCGCGACGGCGGCAACGATCGAAGAAGCCCGTAAATCACTAGATCTCTTTGAGAATCCAGAGAAAAGAAAAAAACGCCGAACGTCGGCCGAGGCGCGATCCCGTCACATTTTGGCCGTCGTATGCCCCGATGATTGCGAGCCGGGTTTTATTCGGATGCTTACGGAATACGTTCGACCCACGCCCGCACATGTCGTGATTCTTTTCCCGGTAGTGGTCCCGCGCGAGCTTCCGCTCCATGCCGCGGTTCCAGAAGTCGAGCATCGTTTGCAAAAATACGCCGAAGACGCGCGGCAAGCTTTTGATCATTCCGACAGCGATGTCGAAGTCCGCCTGGAACGCACACGCGATATTCCGACTTTGGTGGAAGAGATGGCCAAAGAGATCGGAGCTCAACAGGTGGTGGTTAGTATTTCTGCTGACCCCGAAGATCACGAAGAAAGCCGCAACAATTTCGACGCGATTCTGCAGTCCATCGATCTACCGCTGATCTTTGTGCGAGCCGCGCGATCTGGTTCGAGCGAAGTCTAACGTAAGCTGGCCGATGCTTTCTTGAGCCGATCCCAAACGGCTTCCCACTCGGGTTCGACCGGTGGTTCCTCAATCAGAATCTGATTGGGCGATTGGGAATCGAGCCGGGCGAGCGCACTGTAGAGAACCGCGCCGTATGCTCGCGGATCTTTGGGCATTTTGATCTGCCGTGGCCCCTGCGTTTCTGAAAATGTGAGTCCGCAAGCATCGGGAGGGATCCGTTCCGTGACCAGAACCACGTGGTTTTTGGGTGCATAGTGTCGACGGTACAGCCCGGGCGATTTCCGCAAGTGTCCGGGCGGAATGTGCCCCAGCGGAGTTCCGATGATGTTCTGAACATCGGCGCGGCTTACGGCACCCGGTCGCAGGATTCGAGGCACTTCGTCGGTGAGGTCAATCACGGTGCTTTCCAGTCCGATTTCGCAGCGTCCTCCGTCGAGTACGAGGTCAACATCAACAAGGATTTCCGGATCGAGGTCTTCGGCGGCAGTTAGGCTTAGACCCATAAACACGTTGGCGCTCGGCGCGGCGATGGGTCGTCCAGCGGCTCGGATAACGTCGCGTGCCACATAGTGTTGCGGAACCCGAACCGCCACCGTTTCCAATCCGCCGGTTGTAACCGAGGGTACATCGCGGTGTCGATTGAGCACCATGGTGAGCGGACCCGGCCAAAATCGTTCCGCTAGTTTGAGCGCGAGGGGGGGAATGTCGGTGGCGACATCGCTCAACTGAGTGGCATCGCTCAGGTGGATAATCAGCGGATTTTCGCTCGGCCGTCCCTTGATTTCAAAGACCCGCTTGACCGCATCTGGATTCAGCGCGTCGCAGGCGAGTCCATATACCGTTTCGGTGGGAATCACTACCACGCCTCCCGCGCGCAGGATTCGTCCGGCTTGTTCGATCGATTCTTGCGTCGGGGGAAGAATGCTCATACTCCGATTGCGTTAAGCATAGCCGCTCGAGGGGCTGGCATGCCGAGCCACCATTCAAAAGCCAGAGCCGCCTGCTCGACAAGCATCAACTTTCCGTCAAGGGTGGGGTGTCCGTGTTCGGCGGCGGCAACAAGAAACGGGGTCGGTTCCTGCGCATACCCGAGATCGTAAGCCAAAGCACTTCGGGACATTTGAGACCAATCGATCTTAAGACTCGCACCCGTCACGCTTGCGCTCGTTGCATTGATGATCGCCCGAGCTTGCGGAAAGCCGGGTTCGGAAATGGTGTGGAAAATTGGGCCGATTGCGGTGCGCAGTTCTTGCAGGCGAGGAGCGGTTCGGTTCCACGCTACCACGTCGTATCCCGCAGAATTAAGAGCAAGAAGAATTGTCCGGGCGGTGCCGCCCGCTCCGAGGACTAAGATGGGCCCGGGCGGCTGGATATCAGCTTGTCGCAAAGTTTGCAGAAAGGCCGGCGCATCAGTATTTGTCCCGCACCTGGTCGCAAGGTCAACGGTGTTGACCGTTCCGTAATCGAATCCATCAATGGTGGAGCACCAGTTTCGGATTGTTTCTTTGTGCGGAACAGTCACGTTTATCCCGCGGACGCCGTTCCGGATCAATTCGTCTAAAACTTTATCGAGATGAGCTGAATCCACTCGAAGCGCATGATAAGTTAGATCAAGTCCGCATGCTTGATAAGCTGCCTGATGGATGACCGGGCTTAGGCTGTGGGCGATTGGATCGCCGATGACCGCAAAATCAGGGTGTTTCAACGTGTTTTTTGCGGAAGGTCCAGAGACGCTGACCGTTAAAGTTCCAAATGAACCCGGCGATGATCCCCACGATCGTGCCGGCGGCCCATTCGAGCTTAGGATTGGCATCGGCCAATCGCTGACCTATCGTCCCCACGGTAACAGAAATCACCATTCCAATTAGCGCGACCGTGTAGAACTGCAAAATCTGCGCCATCCGAATCCGTTCGTGGGTCATTTTGAATGTATACAGACGATTGAGCAAGTACGAAACAATGATCGCGAGTAGAACGGGAACGACTTTCAGCGGAGCATAGGCCGCGTCAGCGATGTGGCCATCATCCAATGGCCAGTTGAGGTTAAAAGTGTGAATGGCCCAAGTTCCGGCAACTTCGCGCAAGGGAACACCGCCGATTTGCGCTCGGAACATGAGAAAGTAGTGCAACCCCACATCGATGAAAGTGGCCGCCCCTCCCACCAGCGCGAATTTAATCAACTGAGCAAAAATTTCGTGGCCAAAGAATCCTGGTTCGGGAATCGCCGTCGGGCTTTCCTGGAAATGGTCGTGGAGAAGGCGGCCGATCACCCGTTCGATATTCCGGGAAATGTATTTGGTCCCCACAAACTCTGTCGGACCGATGGGTTTGACCCAGATTGCATCGATTCCGGCGCGGTTTGCTCCCCAAATATCGGTGAGGAGCTGATCACCAATCATCAAAGTTTCGGCTTCGGTATGGCCGAATTTCTTGGTCGCCAGATGGTACATCCGGCGGCTGGGTTTGAACCGGTCACGGATGAAATCGATCCCAAGCTTTCCGGCGATTCGTTTGAGCCGTTCGGGATTTCGGGTGTTGCTGATGATGCAAAGATCAAAACCCAACTCCTTTGCTTCCTGGATCCACAGCAGGGTGTTTTCGCCAACGTCTTCGGCTCGCCAAGGCAGAAGTGTGTTATCAACGTCGAGAAGGATCAGGCGTTTTCCGCGTTCGTGCGCTTCTTGAAGATCAACTTCTTCGAGAGCGTTAAGGGCGGCAACCGGGCTGAATCGACGCAGATGCCACGGAACGGCGGCGCGGTGGATCCGTCCAGATCGGAAGTATCTCATTCCGCCTCCCGCCATTCTGCTCGTGCTTTACGGATATTGGCGCGGTGTTCGTCGTAAGTTCGACTGAACAGATGACTTCGGTCGGGTCGCGCCACGTAGAACAGGTAGCCATGTGAGTCGGGATTCATGGCGGCTTCGATGCTTTTGGCACTTGGACTCCCGATCGGCCCCGGGGGAAGTCCGGCGTTGAGATATGTGTTGTAGGGGGATTTTACGGTTCGCACTACGCCGGGGCCAAGCACTTGCCATTCGCCCAAGGCGTATAGCACGGTGGCATCTAGTTCGAGGCGCATGTTTCGGGCTAGCCGATTTTCGATCACCCCGGCGATCTTTGCTCGTTCTTCATCAAGACCTGCTTCCAGTTCCACCATGCTTGCAACTGTGACCGCTCGATCTAAATCCTTTTTCCCGAACGATTTCACCACTTTGTTTTCGAACGCGCGCAGCTGCCTTTCGATGACGGCCTTTGCACCGAGCATGGGGGGGAGCTCGTACGTATCCGGGTAGAGATAACCTTCTAACGAATCTTTGGGAAGTTGAAATGTGACAACTTCACTAAATTTTTCTGGTTGACCGGCGAGTTTAATGTACTCTTCCGCGGAACAGACGTTTTTATCTTCGAGCCGCTTGGCCACGCGTGAAATCCACCATCCCTCGGGGATTCGGACCATTTGGGTGACTGGATTCCGCAACGATTTGAGAACTTCATCCGGACTTGATCCTGGTTTGAACGCATAGCTTCCCTCGCCGATCTGCGGGGTTTGGCGCGTGAGTTTGAGATACCAGACAAAGACGCGCGGATTCCTTACAACCTTGAGCTCAGCCAGATCGGCCGCCGCTTCTTCAATGGATTTTGCAGACCACCGAACCATGGTTTCGGGTCCTGCGGGCATGGGTTCGAGCTGTTTGTTAAACCAGGTGACGCCGCCCAGCCCAATCGCGGATCCGACGACAAGGCCCACTAAAAATCGCGCCCGCTTATTCATTCCTGTTCACCGGCGTAGCGTTCAAGGATTCGGCATGCGGCTTCAGAATCGAGTTTCTTTTTCCGGCGACTCGCTTTGAGCCCGGCGCGGATAAGGGCGGCTTCGGCTTCCGCGCTGGTCAGAGACTCGTCTACGAGCTCGGTTTTTATTCCTTGCGACTCCAGTTCTGCGGCGAATCGCCGCACCACAGCTGACATCCGGGTTTCCTCGCCCATTTCCAACGGATTGCCCACCACAATCAATTCTGCTTTTTCTGTCCGGGCCAGCTCAGCCACCTGTTGGGCATCGGACTTGAGGGTTCCTCGGGCGGGCAAGGCAGGAAGCGCGCGAGGAAGTCGGGCTTCAGAATCCATGACCGCTACCCCGATTCGCACCTTGCCAAGGTCGACACCAAGCATTCTCATGAGAAAATCTTCCAGAACATGGGAGCAAAAGCGGGGGCTAGGCTGATAAGTTCCAGATCTGTATCTCCGCGTTGGGCCAGCGGATCGTGCCCGGCCAGATCGGTGGTGAGCGCGCCCGATTCGACAAGTATAGGAATAATCGCCGATACATCCCACCGACTCACCCGCGGATCGATCATGGCCTGGGCGTCCCCCCGAGCCACCATCATATGACCAAAGGCATCACCCCATGTTCGGACCGCCATCGATTCTCGGACCAAATGTGGAATCCGCTCGGCCTTTGCGCGTTGCAGCAAGGGCTCGAGGCTTCCGAGACAGATAATTGATCGTTTGGGGTCAGATTCGGTGGAGACGCGGATCGGTGAATCGTTGCAGAATGCGCCCGCTCCGAGTTCTCCCCAGTACGTTTGGCCGAGGGCGGGAAATTCAGCGACGCCTACGGTGGGCGTTCCGCTTTGCTCGAAGCCAATAAGAACGGAAAAAAGAGGTACGCCGCTGAGAAAACTCTTGGTGCCATCAATCGGATCGATCACCCAGCGGGTTTCGGAGATGGTCGCGCCGCCTTCTTCTTCGCCCAGGATTGGTTCGTTAGGGAATTGGTGGGCCAGTTCTTGACGGATGAAACGTTCGACTTCGCGGTCGGCGATGGTTACGGGTGATTCGTCGCCTTTGAGTTCAAATCCAGACGGGTTTTGGAAGTGTTTGAGAGCAATCTGCCCCGCTTGTCGGGCGATCTTGATTGCGATTTGGAGTCTGGAGAGGGACAAAACGGGGTCCAGTTTACCGATGGCTGGTATCCTTGCGTTCTGCCATTTGGGGGCTTAGCTCAGTTGGGAGAGCATCTGCTTTGCAAGCAGAGGGTCAGGGGTTCGAGTCCCCTAGCCTCCACCATAGTTTTTGTGTCCATTTCAGCGAGTCGATTACACTCTTAGCATCTGCAGGCATCTTAAGATAGATTGCTAGAGATTCATCCGCGAGGATAGAAAACGTGGACTCCCGAACCCGCATCGATTTGAACCTCCTTTTGCCTGAGGTGCCCAACGCCCGAGATCGGTGCGTGGAGCGGATCACATCCGTGCTGGAAGGGGCCACGGGGATTCAGCGAGTTCATATCGTGGAAGACGCAGGCTCGGCCATGCTTTGCTTGCATTACGATCCGGCGGAAATCTCGCCATCCCAAGTGCAGCGGATGGCCCAAGCCGCCGGAGCCGAGATCACCGAACGATACGGCCATGCGATCCTGCCGATTCGAGCCCTGACCGGCGAAGATTCATGGCGGCGAATCGAAGCCGCCGTCTGCGCACTCGCGGGCGTCGAAGATGCCTCGGTCAACCTGGCCGGGCAGACAATCCGCGTGGAGTGGGATCGAACCATGACCACGAAGGAGGCCGTTGAAAACCGACTCCACAGCTTGGGTGTGCATGCCGACGGAGCCGCTCAATCGGCTCTCGTGGAGCGCACCCGCAAAGCGCGATCATTTCTTTCTGCCAACAAAGAGCTTGTCTGGAGCATTGCCGCCGGGCTCGTGCTCATCATTGCTTGGCTCGGCGAACGGTTCGCAGGCTTTCCGGCGATCGTTGCGATTCCGCTTTACCTGGTTTCTTATGCGCTTGGCGGATGGGATTTGGCATCGCATTGGGTGCGTTCGGCAATCAAAGGGCGCATCACATTCGATATCGATCTGCTCATGCTCATGGCGGCAATCGGAGCCGCGATTCTGGGCGAATGGGCCGAAGGCGCACTCCTTCTCTTTCTCTTTTCGCTGGCTCACGCCTTGGAGCACTATGCGATGGGTCGGGCGCGGAATGCGATCAAAGCCTTGGCCGAACTCACGCCGGATACCGCCACCGTCCTGCGCGATGGGATCGAATCGGAGGTGCCGATTGAAGCAGTGGCCATCGGGGATGTGGTCGTGGTTCTCCCCGGACAGAGGATTCCGGTTGACGGCACCGTTCACTCCGGACGGTCCTCGGTGAATCAGGCCCCGATTACGGGCGAATCGGTTCCGGTCGAGAAATTCAGCGGGGAGACCGTGTACGCCGGAAGCGTCAATGGGGAAGGCGCACTTGAGATCATCAACCAAAACGCGGTCGGGGATCGCACTTTGGACCGGGTCGTGAAACTGGTTGAAGAAGCGCAGACTCACAAGGCACCCACGGAGTACTTTGTGGATCGATTCGCCGCGATTTTTGTCCCCCTGGTACTGGTTGCCGATCTGCTGCTCATCGTGATTCCGCCCCTGCTGGGGATGCTTCCGTGGTCGGAATCGTTCTACCGAGGGATGGCTTTGCTGGTAGCGGCATCGCCATGCGCACTTGCTTTGGGCACGCCTTCGGCGGTGCTCGCGGGAATCGCCCAGGCCGCTCGCGGCGGCGTGCTCGTTAAGGGTGGGATGCATCTGGAAGGTTTGGCCAGTGTCCGCGCGATCGCCTTCGACAAAACCGGAACCTTGACGGTGGGTCGGCCCGAAGTGACCGATGTGGTTCCCGCCCAGGGCGTTAATTCGGCCGAACTTTTGGGAATCACGGCGGCGGTCGAAGCTCGCTCCCAGCATCCGCTAGCGGACGCAGTGGTCCGCCGAGCGGATTCGGAAGGGGTCGTGCGCGACTTTGAAGTCGGCGAATTGCAGAGTCTGACCGGTCGCGGAGTCGAAAGCACGGTTGATGGGGTCAAGATCGAAATCGGCAATCTTCGGCTTTGGCGCGAGGCCGGCCAGCCGATTCCCGATGAAGTGGTGGACACGGTGGAGCGACTTTCTCGCGAGGGCAAAAGCATCTTGGTTATTCGCCACGGCGAACGGTGGCTCGGTACGATCGGCGTGGCCGATCAGCCTCGGCATTCGGCGCGGTGGGCGATTTCGGCGTTGCGGAAGCTCGGAATCGAACGGCTGGTGATGCTCACCGGGGATAACTTGGGGGTCGGTCAGGCAATCGGTGAGATCGTGGGGGTTGACGAAGTTGAGGCCGAACTGATGCCGCAAGACAAGGTGATTGCGATTCGCAAGTTATTGGATCGGTATGAAAAGGTCGCGATGACCGGCGATGGAGTCAACGATGCCCCGGCCTTGGCAAACGCTACGGTCGGGATCGCCATGGGCGGGGCGGGAACGGCGGCGGCTCTGGAAACCGCCGATATCGCGCTGATGGGGGATGATCTGGCCAAGATGCCGTTCGCAGTCGGCTTGGCGCGTCAAGCGGGCCGCATCATCCGGCAGAACGTGTTTCTCGCCCTTGGGGTGATTGCCGTCTTGGTTGTCGGCACCGCGACCGGAAAGCTGGGCATCGGCCCGGCGGTGGTGTTCCATGAGGGGAGCACTCTGGTCGTGATTGCGAATTCTTTGCGACTACTGGGATTCCAAGGGATGCGGATGGATTCAGAGCAGCCTGGAAGCTAGAGTGTCGCCAGGGACGCCGCGGCTGCGGTATGGATGAAGTAAACATGGTCGGGATGAGAGGATTTGAACCTCCGACCTCCTCGTCCCGAACGAGGCGCTCTACCAAGCTGAGCCACATCCCGATGGCGCACGCAAGGATACCGCAACTCACCCACCGTTGGGACGTAACATGGTCCCGATTAGGTGGGTTTTGACCCTCCATGGCCCCGGCACGAGCCAAACTGCAAAGAAGAATGAGTCATCAATCCGTGATCGAACAAGCTTGGGAGAACCGCGCGGACATCACCGCCGCGACCGCCCCGCAAGAACTTCAAGACGCAATCGACGAAATTTTGGGCCAGCTCGACACAGGTTCGGTCCGCGTGGCGGAAAAATCTGGCGGATCGTGGCGGGTGAACGAGTGGGTGAAAAAAGCAGTCCTGCTGAGCTTTAAGCTACGGACTAACCGTTTGGTGGATTGTGGTACCTTCAAATTCTACGATAAAGTTCCGCTGAAGTTCGAAGATTACTCCGATGAAGATTTCGCGTCTGCGGGATTTCGTGTAGTGCCGGATGCGATTGTTCGACGCGGCGCATTTATTGGTCGCGATGTGGTGTTAATGCCGAGTTACGTCAATATCGGTGCTTTTGTGGATGAAGGCACTATGGTCGACACTTGGGCGACGGTGGGATCGTGCGCCCAAATTGGGAAAAATGTGCACCTTAGCGGCGGTGTGGGGATCGGAGGAGTACTAGAGCCACTCCAAGCTTCGCCAACCATTATCGAAGATAACTGCTTTATTGGAGCCCGTTCGGAAATTGTTGAAGGCGTAATTGTTGAGGAAAATTCGGTGATATCGATGGGGGTGTTCATTGGACAGAGCACCCGAATCTTCAACCGTTTGACGGGCGAGATTACATACGGCAGGGTTCCGGCGGGATCGGTGGTGGTTCCGGGAACGCTACCGGCAGCTGATGGATCGCACTCGCTGGCGTGCGCGGTGATTGTCAAACAAGTTGATGCTCAAACCCGGGCAAAAACCGCTCTTAACGACCTTCTGCGACCAGACCGATGAGTCCGCTTGATCTCACCAAACAGTTGATCTCGTGCCCTAGCATCAGTCCGGGTGATGCGGGATGTTGGGGAATTCTGGAGCCGCTTCTGGCAAATGCGGGATTCACAGTTCGGTACGAGACAGTGGGCGAGTTACGCCATATGGTGGCGACAACGGGGTCGGGGTCGCCACATGTAGGACTCAGCGGACATGTTGATGTGGTGCCGGTTGGTAAGGAAACCGAATGGTTAATTCCTCCTTTTGTACCGGCTGAACGGGGAGGTTTTCTCTACGGTCGAGGGGCGGCAGACATGAAAGGCGGAATCGCCTGCTTGGTGACCGCAGCGATCCGCCAAGCACAACACCATGGGGAAGGAACCCTTACGTTGCTACTCACTTCCGATGAAGAGGGCTCGGGCGAAGGTGCCCGGATCCTCGCGGAAAAGTACGCCGATCAGTTGGATTATGTGCTTGTGGGGGAACCGACTTCGATTAACCGTTTGGGTGATGAGTATAAGGTGGGCAGGCGAGGTTCGATCAGCTTCACCATTCGGATAATAGGTACCCAAGGTCATACGGCATACGCGCACTTGGCCGATAACCCGATCCACCGAGCGGCCCCATTTCTTGCGGACCTGGTAGCGATCCAGTGGGACGCCGGAGACGGTCCGTTTCCGCCGACTTCGTTGCAGATTGCTTCGATCTCCGCGGGGGCGGGCGCGGGCAATATGATTCCCGGCGAATTGGAGCTCCATGTCAACGTGCGGAACACGCCTGCGACCCCGCGCGGACGACTCCAGCAAGAAATCGAAAGTCTTTTGTTAAAGCACCAGCTTAACCATCAGGTGGAATGGGCAAAGGGGGCTGACCCGTTTTTGGTGGAGGCACCCGAGCTTGCGGGGTGGATGGAAGCGGCCGTCCTGTCTGTGACCGGGGTGCCTGCGGAACCTTCGACCGCGGGCGGAACAAGTGATGGTCGCTGGTATGCAGGACGCGGTATTCCCACGATTGAGTTCGGGGCGATCAACGCCACGATTCATGCGGTGAACGAGCGTACGCCAGTTGCGGATCTAGACCGGTTGGCGGATATTTACACGGAATTTTTGGCCCGCGCCTTTACGCCACGCCAGGGTGCTGATTCAGTAGACTAACTGGCGTGGATAAACAAGTTCGGGACGCGGCGGCCGCGCTGGACGGCCTGCTGTTCGACGGCATGATAATCATGTCCGGCGGATTTGGGCTGTGCGGCATTCCGGAGCACCTTATTTTGGTGATTCGGGAGAGCGGGGTAAAGGATATCACCGTAATCAGCAACAACTGCGGGGTTGATGATTTTGGACTCGGGATTCTGTTGCAATCACGGCAGATCAAGAAAATGGTCAGCAGCTATGTGGGAGAAAATGCCGAGTTTGAACGGCAGTTCCTCAGCGGGGAGTTGGAGTTAGAATTTAATCCGCAAGGCACACTGGCCGAACGAATCCGCGCGGGAGGCGCCGGAATTCCCGCATTTTTTGTAAAGACCGGCTACGGCACTATGATCGCAGAAGGAAAAGAAACCCGCGAATTTAACGGCGAGCTGTACGTGATGGAGACCGCGCTCAAGGCCGATCTTTCGATCGTAAAGGCGTACAAGGCTGATCGATGGGGCAACCTGATCTATCGAAAGACCGCTCGCAACTTTAATCCAATGATGGCTACCGCGGGCAAACACTGCGTGGCCGAAGTCGAACAGATCGTGGGCGTCGGCGAGCTCGATCCTGATTCCGTGCATACACCGGGAATTTTTGTCGACCGAGTGCTGCAGGGCGCTCAATACGAAAAACGAATCGAGCGGCTCACCACGCGCAGCCGGGGGGATAACTAATGGCATTGACCCGCGATGAAATGGCGATGCGCGCCGCGCAAGAACTCCAAGATGGCTTTTATGTGAATTTGGGAATCGGAATTCCGACACTCGTAGCGAACTACATTCCGGAAGGGGTGGAAGTGATTCTGCAGAGCGAAAACGGCATGCTCGGCATGGGCCCCTTTCCATTCGAGGGAGAAGCTGATCCCGACCTGATCAATGCGGGCAAGCAAACGATCACGGAGATTCCAGGAACAACTTATTTCTCTAGTGCCGATAGCTTTGGGATGATTCGCGGCGGCCACATCGATCTTTCGATTCTCGGAGCAATGGAAGTCAGCGAGCAGGGCGATCTGGCCAACTGGATGATTCCGGGCAAGATGGTAAAGGGGATGGGCGGCGCGATGGATCTGGTGGCCGGCGTTAAGAAAGTCGTCGTGGTGATGGAGCACACCAACAAGCACGGCGAAAGCAAAATTCTCAAAGAGTGCACGCTTCCTCTCACCGGAAAGGGGTGCGTCCACATGGTCATCACCGATCTCTGCGTATTTGAACGGCACGGTATGGAGTTGATTCTCACCGAACTGGCACCGGGTGTCACTCAGGATGAAGTCCGTGAAAAAACGCAGGCTTCGTACCGCGAATCGCCCGGACTCAAAGAGATCGCATTAGGTCAGGCTTAACGTACTCATGTCCAAGGGTCCGCATATTCGCCCGGCCGTGCTGGGGATGGTTCAGTACGTCCCCGGCAAGCCCATTTCGGAAGTCCAACGTGAGCTTGGATTGGCCGAAGTCGTCAAGCTCGCCAGCAACGAAAATCCGCTGGGGCCAAGTCCGCTTGCGCTCGAAGCGGTGCGTCAGACGGCCGCTGATCTGCACCTGTACCCCGATGCGAGCGGTCATGAGCTTAAGTCGGCAATTTCGGATCACTATGGCGTTCCGGCGGATCAGATTGTGCTGGGTAACGGTAGCGATGAACTGATCAAGCTATTTGCGTTGGTGTACTTAGAACCGGGTGATAATATCGTCATCGGCAGCCCTTCGTTTGTACGTTACGATGCGGCCGCGCAGGTGACCGGGGCCGAGTTGCGGCGCGTTCCCTTGGATTCGGAATGGCGTCACGATTTAAGCGCAATGGCTCGTGCCGTTGACATCCGGACCAAAATTGTTTTTGTTGCGAATCCGCACAATCCAACGGGAACCGTAGTTGATGGGCAATCCGTGCAGCGGTTTGCTGAATCTTTGCCGCAGACCTGTTTGCTGGTGCTTGACGAGGCTTACTACGAATTTGCTGCGCAAGATTCGGGCTACCGAAGCGGGCTCGATCTGATACAGCGCGGAATGAATGTAACCGTGTTTCGTACATTTAGTAAAAGCCACGGTCTGGCAGGAATCCGGGTGGGGTATGCATTTGCTCCAGCTGAAACTGTTTCCGCCATCAACCGTGCGAGGGAACCGTTTAACGTGAATTCTTTAGCTCAGGCGGCGGCGATTGCAGCACTCGGCGATGACCACCATATTCAGCGCACGCGCGAAGTCAACGATTCGGGTCTTGCCCGAGTTGATGCGTTTATGGCGAATCGTGGTTTTAGTGTGGTTCCAAGCCGAGCGAATTTTATTTGTGTGGACGTATCTTCGGCCGGGATTTCTGGACAGGAGGCGTTCGATCGGTTGTTGAAAAAGGGTGTGATCGTCCGGAGCGGGGGCCCGCTTGGAATGCCGGATCATATCCGGGTTTCCATCGGATTGCCAGAAGAGCTTGACGCGTTTTTTGCCGCGTTTGACGCAGTTATTGCGAATCGCTAGCCTTTCCTCGCTAAGGGAACAACCTTACGCCCCCGATTCATCGTACAATGGGGGGGTCAGAGAGCTTTATGCTCTTCAGGGAGAAACACTGTGCTAACCACGCTTTTGACTGCGGTGGCCATAATCCAGGCCGATGAACCACGCGACTTTAAATTTCCGGTGATGTCTATTGAGCAGTACGGGCAATGGTTAGGTAAGGAGCGGAATCTACCAGTTGCGATTCGCCCTGAGGTGGAAGACCGCCTGATCTATATCAATATAAAAGATACAACCCTGGCGCAACTCAATAGTTATGTGGAACGAGTGGCCAAGATCCGCGTGATCGATAAAAATGATATGTTGACAATCGAGGACACGGCCCCTCCCCGTGAGGATTTAGAGTTCCGTTATTGGGAACAAAATATTAAAAATCTTAAGTCGGTTGAATTCACGCCGGATGACGTTGAAAAAGCGATTCGCGAAGTCGCACGATTGCAGGGGATCTTAGCGCAAAAGTTCGATTCTAAGCTTTATCAGCAAATAAATGAGTTGGCGCGAATCGATCCTGCTCAGGCATTCCTCGGCGAATTTATTCGAGCAATCCGGGTGGATACGGTTCGAGCACTCCCGGAAAATGCTCGGATTGTCTATTCCACTTCGCCGACCCGTCTCCAACGTCCGTGGCCGATTGCGTTTGATAAAAGCATCCAAAGGCTTAACGAACAGATTGCCATTAAAAATGAGATCAATGCCAAGGTGGCAGCCGAAAATTCTCAAAGTCAGAATCGCACCTTTTATGGAGGACCACTGAGCTATCCATACGGAGCTGAAAAGCCGGTTACGGCCGCCCATGTGATCTTAAGGCGGTACGACGGCGGGGTGAACTTTGAACTGAAGCTTTTCGACGAAGCTGGCGAGTTGGTTACCCAGGCGACGGATTTTATGATCGGAGCCTATGATTCCACGACGATGGACACCCTCCAAACCATCTTTGAACAGACGGAGATCGAAGAAAAGATCACGCTGACCGAAGAAGAACAAAAGGAGCTTCGACGTGCATTTTTACTTTATGTTGGAGGTGATCCGGCTCCGCAAGATTTCGATCCAAACGACTTGGAATGGATGGCCACAATCGACAAGGTGGAACCATTTTCCGGTGTGTATTCCCGATTGCTGGACCGAGCTTGCGAATACACCGGGAATCAGACAGTTAAGCTCATTACCACGCCCCTTCTGGGTTCTACCGGGTTGGCGGAAGTTCCATTGTCCCAGCTGTGCTTGATGCTTTTCCATGATTTCACCAAACAAAGTGCGTTGCCTCGTAATCAGCTGGTGATTTTGGATGACGATCTGATTGGCCAAATCTTTGGACTTAAACCGCTACCCCGCAAGGCGTTAGCGCGGGCGGCACGCGGAGTTTTGCAAGAAGGTAGTCTAACGATCGATATTCTGGCTGACTCAGTAAAGGGTATTACCGATCAACAAATCGCCCTGCGAGTCTCTGGATCGTTACTCCAAATGAGCGGACAAGCGACGGCCTCAAGCTATTCTTACAACCCCGAGGCCGATCTGTTTGTGTTGCAAGCATACGCCGATCTTCCGCCGGCCATGCGTCGACAAGTGTGGACAGACCAGGGGCTGCAGCTTCCGTTAACAAGTGCTCCCGGCGGGATTCGAAACCGGTTCCAAGAACATATATATCGGACGGAAATCGAACTGGGTGCTAAAGCGGGGATAAGCAATCGAAGCCGTTCCTTCGAGCTCAGGAATTGGCCGGATAACTTGCCTCAAAGTGAATGGCTCAGCGAGCACACCGTGTTCTTGACTTTGCCCGAATCGCAACCGATCCGGATTAAGTTTATGGGTCGAAATCATGACGCTTACATGGCGGAGACTAAGTCCGGCGATTACCGATCTCGGTCGGTGACGAGTTTGGAGGAAATTGCGGAGAATATGTACTTTACTGAACTGAGCAAATCCCAAGGGGGTCGGGGCACGGAATATATCGGTCTGACGGAGATTAAGACAAACCAGCTTGTTCTGGAGTTTTCTTTCGGCAGCTTTCCCACAACCGAATATGGGGTTTCGATTCTCGCTCAACCGTTGACCAAATTGGATTCGATGAATAGCCTTGCGCCTGACCTCAAACGGCGACTCGATGAGGAGCTTGAGAAAATTAAAAAAGAGTACGGCCCAATCGGTGGAGGCGGTGGACGGACTAACCCGCCGCCTCCGGCTCCCTAACACTGAAACAGCCCCGGAATCTGAGCGATCCGGGGCTGTTCGGTTTAATCGGGGCACCTACCGAAGATTCTGCCAGTCGGTCAGCGATGCCGCGCGGAACGGCGCGATCACCATGTCCTTATCCACCAGTCGACCGGGGATTGAGAACGACTTCATCTCTCGAACGAACACCAGGTTGAATCCACCGTTATTTCGCGGAGCGATGGTGATTGCGGCCGGCAGAGCGTTGTAATCACCGCGTTCGCTTTGCGGAGACGTCGCCGCGCCAGACATGAGCATGCCGTTCATGGTTAGGTTTCCGGTGACTTTAATGTAGCCTTGCAAAGCGAAGACCGTTCCGTACTGACTATCAACATCCGAACTGATTTCAATCTGAACATCGCGGCTGTTGAGCGGTTTACCCATTGCAACGAGACTTGCCTTGGCGTAAACCTGTTCCATTGAAGGATACTTGGTGAACTTGCTATCCAGCCGATAGCTGGCTTCCTGCGTATCCACGTACCGATTGGTGGCGAGGATGACTCCGTGGTTCACGATGTGTCCGGAATTGATAACATCTCCATTCACATAGATAATGTTCTCGGCCGGGTCGTCGCTGCGCGGAATCAGGTTAAGCACCTGGCCCTTGCCAACTTTGATGTTTCCGCCAATGTAGGCAGGGGCGGTTATGCCTTGCGCACCATCCGAGTTCACGGGCACGTTTTGCATCGAAATCGAACCGGAGAACTGGGTAGCGTTGGGGCTGTTGGTGGCGGTGTTACGCCAACTTTCAATCCACGCCGTGATTTGCTTTGTATCCGGAAACGCCATGCCAGTGCCCATCGGTGTAATGCCATCTTTAACCGCCGGATAGGTTTCGGTTTTGCCGGTCCATGGAGCGGCGGTTTGATAGTTCTTCATCCCGTTGGGGTTTTCCATCCCGGTTGGTGACGTGGTCATGCTGAAGAATTTGCTATCTGGTTCGTTGGGAACCAAGATGTGGCCTTCGACGCGCACAACTTTCGGATCGGTAATGCTTTCCTTGTGGCCCACGGCCGGAATCCACATAACGCCTTGGTTGGCAACGACATGGGCTTCTTTATCCTTGGATCCGGGGTCTAGGGTGGCGATGCCCGCGTTGGCGACAAATGCAATGTTGGTATTCGATTGAATGGCCGCAGGGAAGCAGGTCCAATCTTTAATCGCATCGGTAAAGGCTCCTTTGTGGGCGACCACTTCGCCTTCAAACGATGCGGTTTTAATCGAATACGTTCCATTGGGAACCGTACCTCGGCCTTGGATCGTGAACTTATACCTTCGGAGAACGGTGCCTTCGGGCTGGCCCGGAGCAGGTTCGGTATCCGTATAGGTCAGATCGATGATTTCGGCTTGGTAAGAACCCAGCGTACGTTCATCGCCTTGCAGCTTGGCAGAAAGCGTTTCCGATCCGACGGTGGTGCTCAGCGGAGCGCCGTTCACCATCTTGCGGGCAATGCGATCGTACATTGCATGGATGCCGCTTTCGGCCAGCTCGTTGGCTTGAATTTTTTGCACACCGCGATAGACCATGCTATCGGTGGTTGTAGTGAGGCTCACGCTCACCATGGTCACCATCCCGATCACCATGAAAAACATCAGAGTGATGGGTAGCGAACTACCTGCTTGCTTGGACCTTTTCATTCGTTATCCCCATTGCGCGTACTGGCGCTGGTCATGAGTTCCGATTCGCCTTCCGACATCGCTCGACCCGTTTCGGCCGACTTCAGCTTCAGGTGCAGCTCGGCCATGTTGGCTTTGCAATCGATTCCGTTGTTTTTCAGCTTCTTGGGACTGATGTAGTACATCACATCAACGGTATCGCCATTTGTTGCGCCCGAAAGCGTGAACTTCTTGCCTGAGATTGAGAATCCAGGAGCACCCCAGAGCGCCGCTCGGGTGTTGTAAGTCGCTCCATTCCACGAACATCGAGCTCGACTGAGCCGAACGTGGTTGTGATCGACATCAAACTTGTCCTTGTCGTCATTGGGCAGATAAAACTTGCCTGTCGAGTAATCGTAGGAAAGGGTTTCGTTGCGGCCGTAGTAAAAGTTCAGTTTGTGAACATCTCTAGCGATTACTTCGCTCTTAACCCCGTAGGCGGTGAACAGGTTGACTTGTGCGCTCACCCGCACCAGATCTTTGCGTGGCCCGTTTTTTACGTAGTAGCCCACAATCTCGTATTGGCCGAGAAGTTTGACTCCGCCCGCGTTGAACTTGGGTAGTCGAAGAACGATCTCATCCTTGGAGGTCTTGAGGTTTTCTGACCCAAAACGGAACTCTTCCATGATCGCCTCGCTCGTCTGCACATCTTTTACAAACTTATCTAGCGTCGAACGGTTCTGCTCGTTAGCGGTCGAATCGTTTTGAGCCTTTTTAGTGATCTGAACTCCGGTCGCCATGACATCAAAGCTCAGCACCATAACGCCAACCATGATCGTGCTACTTACAGCAAACTCCATGGTGGTCATTCCGCGAATTAATCTACGTTTCATGAGAGTTCTCACTCGCTCCCGCCTGTACTTTCAGTATTCAGGGCCGGACCAGCATTGGTAGGCGTAGGAAGCGGATTGGTAATCGAACCAGGTCGACAAAGTAGGGTGCCGAGTCGGACTTCCGACCACGGAGCCACTTGACCTTCCACAGCCGCCGCGTTGCGCCATCGAATGCGCACATTGGCTTGCTTCATGGTCGGCGAAATATCCGTGACGTTATACATCCCTTGAACTTCGTATTTCGTATTCGTCTTGCCCGGAAGCGCATCGATCACTTCTTGGGGAATATCAAAAGTCGTATCGCTTACTTCAAACAGTCGGTCGAAAGAGGTGGATTTAAGAGTTTCCATCTGCTGACGCGCTACTTGGTAAGCGGCCGAGCGAGTTTTGGCTTGGAGGGCAACTTTGTTAGAAAACACTGCCATCCCGCTGAAGACGAGAACGCCGACGAGCAAGATATACATACTCATCACCGTTTCGAGCAGCGTGAACCCCTTATGGTGCCGCGTGCCCGGTCGGATTTGGTTGCGCGCCTTGGTCACATATCCGTTTTCGGTGAGACCATCCCACTCTTGCAGGTTTTCTTGCGGCAAACTCCGCAAAACCCGTACCGATACTAGGTAGTTTAAGGTGTTAGGAACGGAAGCGGAAGTTCGCTACGACTGCGGAAGTGCCGCGCGGTGAGCTTCGAGTTCTTGGTGAACTCGTTCTAACATCGCTAAAGCGTCGTGAACGGCCTGTACGGGCGATCCGGTGTAAGGCACGATCAAGTCGTCCTGGCTCATGTAAATCTCACGACGAATCCGGTTGAGCATCCCCGGAATCCGCGGATGCAAAACATGACTTTCAAGAAAACGAATCTTGAGCCGTCCCTGGTTGCCATCGATCGAAGCGATACTCAGTTCGCGTGCCTTGAGGCGAGCCGCCATGATCTCGAGCGCGGTCTTGGTCTCGTCGGGCATGTGGCCGTAGCGATCTTCCAGGTCGGCGGAGGTCTCCACCAATTGGTCATGATTACGCGACGTCATCATCTGCTTATAGAAGTAAAGCCGCTGCGATTCATCCGGAACATACGATTCTGGAATCAATGCCTTAACTGGAAGGTCGATGGCCGGTAGCGGTTCCAATCCGGCCAGCGGGTCTTCGTATCCGCGCGGTCGCTCACCATCGGCAAAGGTTTTGAGGAACTGCACCTCGCTTTCGATGAGCTGCGAGTAAAGATCGTAGCCCACCGCGTTCATCTGTCCACTCTGCTTGGCTCCCAGCAGATCGCCGGCCCCCCGAATCTGCAGATCGCGAAACGCCAGCGAATAGCCCGAGCCCAACTGATTAAATTCGGCGAGAGCCTGAAGTCGATCGGAACCCCCTTCGGTCAGGGTCTTATCGCCCGCATAAAGCAGGTAGGCGTAGGCTTGCCGATCTGACCGGCCAACGCGGCCCCGGAGTTGGTAGAGCTGGCTGAGTCCGAACATATCCGCATCTTCGACAATCAAGGTGTTGGCGTTTGGAATATCGAGGCCGCTTTCAACAATCGTGGTGCTCACCAAAATGTCGACTTCGCCTTGGATAAACGCGACCATCACGGGCTCAAGCTCGCGTTCGTTCATCTGGCCGTGGCCGATTGCGATTCGCGCGTTCGGAACCAATTTGCGGAGCCGTTCTGCCACATGCTGGATTCCTTGCACCCGGTTGTACACGTAGTAAATCTGACCGCCACGGGCCATCTCGCGGAGGATGGCTTCGCGGATCACCTCGCTTGATTCGGGCCGAACAAATGTGCGGATCGGAAGTCGGCCCGGCGGCGGATCGTTGATCAGCGACATCTGCCGAATGTTCATCAAAGCCATGCTCAAGGTCCGCGGGATCGGGGTTGCGCTCAGGGTGAGCACGTCCACATGGACACGAAACTCCTTGAGCGCCTCTTTGTGCTTGACCCCAAATTTTTGCTCCTCGTCGATAATCAAGAGCCCAAGATCGTGGAATTTGAGTTCTTTGCTCAGCAGGGCGTGGGTGCCGATGATGATGTCAAGCTCGCCCGATTCGAGCCGTTCAAGGGTTTCTTTCCGCTGTTTGGTGCTGACGAACCGGTTGAGAATTGCCAGTTCGATGTCAAATGAAGCAAGCCGTTCTTGGAACGAACGGAAGTGCTGCTCGCTGAGAATCGTGGTCGGGCAAAGAAACGCGACCTGGCGTCCCGCATCGGCGACCTTAAAGGCGGCGCGGATCGCAACCTCGGTTTTGCCGAATCCGACATCGCCGCACACCAGTCGATCCATCGGATAATCGGTGTCCAGATCGCGTTTGACATCTCGGATCGCGGTCATCTGGCTTGGGGTTTCGGCCCACGGGAAGGTGCCCTCCATTTCGGTGAGAGCCTCCGTGTCTTTTCCGTATGGTTCGCGCGTGACCGCTTTGCGTTCCGCATAGAGCTTAATCAAATCGCGGGCGAACTCGCGCGCTTCTTCGCGCGCTTTGGCGACGGTTTTCTTCCACTCCCCCCCCGTGAGCCGATTGATTTTGGGGGCTTCATCGCCCGGAGAAAGATATTTCTGGATCCGGTCAAGCTGGTCCGCCGGGACGAACAGCTGATCCGGCGCCTTATAGCGGATGTGAAGGTATTCCTTTTCGATGCCATCCTGCAGGCGTTTGACCAGCCCTTGGAACACGCCGATTCCGAAGTTGATGTGCACCACGTAATCCCCGGGCTTCAGGTCCAAAACGGTGGCAACCGCCACGCCTTCCGAAAACTTTCGCTGGGGAAGCTTCAGTCGCGCTACTCCATACAGTTCGTGATCGGTGACGACGGCGAGAGAAGCAGTCGGGATAGCGAATCCGGCGGCGGGATTGCCATCAAAAATGTAAAGCCCCGGCGGAATATCTTCGGCGGAATCCCACGGATGGCCTTCGCTGGTTGGCGTGGGGAAGATTTCGACCTGAGCCAGTACCGACCGAGTCCGACTTGGCTGATCGGTGGCAAACACGACAGTGAGTCCTTTTGATCGCCAGTTCTTGATCGTTTGGGTGAGCGCTTCCGGCTGACCCTTGTAGTTATCGATTCCCGCCGCGCCGATGTCGAATTCCTTGCGCTCGCCAACCCAATCGGGCACCGCGTTCATCGCGGTGAGGCACATCAGGTGGTCGCGATCGCCAAAGTGGGCCGTGCTCTGAACGAAATCGAAAGCACTCGCAGCGAGGATTTCACCTCGTTGATGACGATGCGAGAGGGCTTCGTTCAGCTCTTCTTCCAGCCGATCGCACGTGGCCGCCAGTTCAAGCGGTTCATCGAGGATGAGGCGGCCATTTTCGGCCAGATAATCGATCGCGCAGGGCCCATCGGGCTGAATCATGGGTCGGTACAGATCGAGCCGGTCGAAAAAGACGCCGCTTTCGAGGGCCGATCGATCTTCGGCGATCAGCTCTTCGAGCTTGGCCGCGGCCTCTGCAGAAAGTTGCGCCGCTTCCATTTGGACCGCGTGTTCGAGCATCTCGTCGAGCCCGAGTTCGGGGCTGGGGATCATGGTTTCGCGACTGATTCCGAGCGTGATTGGGCCCGACGGTTCCTGCGATCGCTGGGTCATCGGATCGAAGATGCGCATCGACTCGATTTCATCGCCGAAGAATTCGATGCGGACCGGCATATCGTGCCCGACCGGATAGATATCAAGGATTCCGCCTCGGCGGGAAAACTGACCCGGCACCCGGACGGGTTCGGAGGGTTCGTAGCCCAGCCTCACCAGGCGTTCGACGGCCGCCGGAGGTTCGATCGTGAGTCCGGGGCGAAATTGGACCGTCAGCTCGCGCAGATCGTCCGGGTGGAGCGTGCGTTCCAGCGCGGCTTGGGGCGTGGCGATGACAATCCCCGGTTCACCGGAAGCGAGGAATCCAAGCGATCCGAGCCGGTCGCTCAGAGCCACCGTCTCGGGCGCGGCATCTTCGAACAGGACGCTGAGTCCGCTTGGCAAGAGCCGGAGGTCATCTTGTGGAACACCGTAAATCGCCAGCTTAGCCTGCCAGTTGAGTGCCTGCTCGTAGTTCTTAACAACAATAATCGTGGGTACGGGATTATTAAGATAGACTCCAGCAACGAGGCAGGGTCGAGCGCCAGAAGCTAGCTGGTTGAGAACCGCAGGGCTTCCAGCGTGCGAGATCGCTTCTCGCAAAGCAGGATGGCGGACCAATCGTCGCGCCAGTTCCGGCAGCCGCATGGCAGGGGAAAACTATACCAGCAGGTTCAGAATGGTGAGCAGAACATTCTGCGAACTACTCGGGACCATGCAAAATATTTACGGCTTGCCTATATGGAATAAGCCTCGTGGATGCGCAAAGACATCTTAGGAGTAGGAGTTGTGGGCGTTCTGTTGCTCGTATTTGGGGTGCCGATCGGCCTGCGATCGATGCTGCAACCTAAGACAATGCCCGCGTTCGAGCTCCGTACCACCTCGGGCAAGGCGTTTACCAATCGACATATTTCGGGCCGGGTTGCGCTGTTCTATTTTTCGGGCGAAGGGTGTGGACCGTGCGAAGTGGCTGCCCCCGAAGTCCGCCGGATATTCGACACCTATCCGAAAAAACGGATGGCGGTCGTAGCGGGGGATGCCTGGGACGGATCGCCCGCTGCTGCAAATGCGCTCAGTCGCAAGCTCGGCTTCACCACGGTGAGTGGCATGGATCGACTGCGGAGAAGGTTTGGCGGGGCGACGGTTCCGTATTTTGTAGTGGTTGATCGTCAAGGGAACGTGGTTTATACGCAGAGCGGATTTGGCGGGAGCCAGCCGATCGAAGACGCGATCCACCGTGCGCTTGAATCTCGCCCCGGTAAACTACAATAGAGCCATGGAAGGGCCGCAGTCCAGGCAAGGTACGCCCGATCCGAGCCGTTTGGGGACCGAAGAGTTCGACGAGTTTGGAATCTCAATCACCAACTTGCGAGCAAATCTGCGACTCACCCCTTTGGAACGAATCCAGCGCGCGAGCGCGTTCGCCGGAATGATCATGCGGCTGAGGAAAGGTCTTGCACGAAACCCCAAACTTTGAACAACTCCTACAGGCGTTGGCCGAAAATTCGGTCGACTTTGTACGATCTTATCGCGATGAAGTTGGCGATGAATCGACCCAAGGATCAGCTCCACGTGGCCACATTGCGAAGACTGTTGGAACTTGCTGAACCGCAATCACATGACTCCCCGTGACTGACCAAATTCCGGTATCTTGGCGCTATCGCACGAAAAGCACCCAAACGTCGGCGATTGCCGTTTGATCCCGCGGTGGCGGGGGTGGACGAAGCGGGGCGGGGGCCGCTCGCGGGGCCGGTGGTTGTGGCCGCGGCTCAGCTTCCGCCCAAGTTCAAATGCATCGGAATTCGCGATTCCAAAATGCTGACGCGCGAGCAGCGTGACGACCTCTTTCTGCGAATCGTGGCCGAAGCGAACTATGCGATCGTCGTGGTTCCGCCCGGCGATGTTGATCGGTTCAACATTCTGCAGGCAACGCTGATGGGCATGGCCGAAGCTCTGCGCCAGCTTGGCCCGGAGGTGGAAAGTGCCCTGGTTGATGGCAACCGCCGTCCGGTCGATCCGCCCTGCCCGATTCAGACCGTGATTGGTGGCGATGACCGGCATGCGGCGATTGCGGCGGCTTCGATTCTTGCCAAGGTCACACGAGATCGGCTGATGATCGAAGCGGCCGATCTTTATCCGGGTTATGGGTTTGAAAGTCATTATGGCTATGCGCGGCCATCGCATATCGAAGCAATTCATCGCCTGGGCCCCTGCGAGATTCATCGGCGATCATTTGAGCCGATTAAAACGCTGGTGAATCAGCCTCAACTATTCTAAATTATGGTGTTTATCGATGAGCGTGACCAAGGGAAGAGAAGCCGAAGATAGGGCGGCCAAATATCTGTTATCCTTAGGCTATACGCTTGTGACAAGACGGTTCAAATCGCGGCACGGCGAAATTGATATCATTGCACTAGATGGAGATGTTCTGGTATTCGTGGAAGTGAAGGCGCGTTCATCAGAGGTTGTGAGTCCGGAAGAATCGGTGACTCGGGTGAAGGCGGCTCGGTTCGAATCGGCAGTAGCGGAATACTTTAGCAAGACCGGTCAGCCAGAAATGCCCGCTCGATACGACTTAATCGCGGTTCGTCCGAATCGGCTTGATCATTACAAATCCTTTTTGTGAAAATCAGTGGAACTGACGCGTGAACATATTTCTCTGATCGGAGAGTTGAACGGAGCTTTGATTTTGGATGGTTAATGGTTAAGAAAGCGGCCATCATTTTGGGGATAATAGCAATCGTGGTAGCAGTCTGGCTGTGCTTTTCTATTGCGCCTCTGCTCCAGTCCGGTTTGAAGTATGACAAGTTGGTCAAAGAAGCCAACGCTCTACCAAAATGTATGGCAGACGATAAGGCCTACGTTGATTTTCTTGACAAACATGGCTTTAGAGGACCTAACTCATTGGGGGAGTATGTTTCCCCCGAGTACGAAAAGTTTGAGGTCGTCTCGATAACCCTCAATCGGATAACGATTACAATCGAAGATGAAAACGGCATGCGCTGCATGAAAATGGGCAATTACTATGGGTTCAAATGGTCGCTCTTTGGGGGATTGTGACCGGAAGCTGCAACCTTGAATGACTCAATCGTTAAAAATGTCATGACAGGCAAAATCAGGCGAGGCTCAACTTGAAGAAAGCCACTAAGATTGCGGCAATCGGGATCGTGACCTGCGGAATATTATCGCTCTGCATCTACAACACAATAGCCGAGCAGAAAGTGGATCGCACGATGGCGTGGATCGAAGCAAATATCCACGAATATCCGAAGCCATTCACCCCCGAAGCCGAATCGCTACTCATAGCGCGTGGATTCACACTTGACCAGCGGTATGCAATATTCCAAACGGAACCACAGACCACGGTCTCTCCGTGGAGCGTTGTGACATATCAACCCACGGTATACGTTGAGACAATCGATGGCCAGAAGTACGCAACGTGGTCCTCAGAAATGTCCGTTAAGTGGAGCTTATTCGGCGGACTTTAGCCGAGCAAGTGATTTAGTGGACCGCGGCACCTTCCGGTGCTTCTGAATCTGGCTGCAACAGGATCGCCTGACCATCGACATCATCGGCAGCCAGCAGCATGCCTTGACTTTCCAGCCCCATGAGCTTGGCCGGTTTCAGATTGGCCACCACCACGACCTGGCGACCGATCAAGTCTTCGGCGGAATACTTCTTTTTGATCCCGGCAAGAATCTGCCGCGTTTCCTCGCCGATTTGAACCTGCAGCTTCATAAGTTTGTTGCTTTCCGGAACCGCTTCTGCTTCCACGACTCGGCCGATGCGAAGCTGAACCTTGGCAAAGTCGGCAAACTCAATGACGGCTGGAGCTTCTGAAGTTACTTGCGCCTTGGGTGCCGGAGTCGGTGATTCGGGGGCGGGGGGTTTGAGCTGATCCATGAGGTCTTTATCGAGACGGGGGAAGATGGGTTCGGGCTGACCCAGCGGCGTACCCGGAGCAAGGATTCGCGGCGCGGAAATCCCTGACCATTCGGTTAGAGGGGCGGTTCCAAGCTGGCGGAAAATCTCCGCGGCCGCGCGTGGAATCACGGGCGTCAGAATCCCGGCAGCTGCGGCCAGGGTCGAAAGCATCGAAGAGATGACTTGCCCAAGCGCGGGATCGTTATTTTTCGCCAGCGCCCACGGCGCGCGCTCATCAATGTACTTGTTGAGCCAGCGCACCAGGTTGATCCCGGCCTCGGTGAATTCATCCAGCTTGTAGAGCTGCATGGCCGCTTCGGCATCCGAAATCGCCTTACGGATCGCCTGCTCAGCCAGCTCTTCGGGGTCCGATTCGGGCATCGATCCGCCCGTAAATTTGTGCGCCATGCTCAGCGAGCGATTGAGCGCATTGCCCAGATCGTTGGCGAGGTCGGCATTGTAGATGCGGCCCACTTCCTCCCAAGAAAAGTTGGTGTCGCCTTCGTAAGGAAGGCTCCGCGCCAGGCTGAATCGCACAACATCGGCGGCGATATCCGGCGCACATCCGGCGCGATCGCGGAAAAACGCAACCAGCTCATCCGGGCTAATGACGTTGCCCCGACTCTTGCTCATTTTCGAATCGCCAAAAACAAACCATCCATGCGCCACGATCGTCTTGGGCAGGGGAAGATCGATGGCCATGAGCACCGCCGGCCACAGGGTGGCATGGAACCGGGTGAGGATCTCTTTGGCCATCCAGTGCGCTTCGGCGGGCCAAAGCTCCTGCCAATCGCCCTCGGGCCAGCCGGTCGCGGCCAGATAGTTGATCAGCGCATCGAACCATACATAGATCACGCGCGATTCATCGCCCGGTACGGGGATTCCCCAGCCCGGATTTGTGCGCGAAATACACACATCGCGCAGCCCCTGCTTGATAAAGCTCACGACCTCATTTCGGCGCGTGGGAGGCAAAATCCAGTTCGGTTCAGCTTCGATTTTGCGCAAGAGTTGCTCGCCAAATGCCGAGAGTCGGAAGAACCAGTTCTCTTCCTCCACCCATCGCACCGGGTTGCCATCTGGGCTTTTGCCATCAACAACTTCCGATTCTTTGACAAACGTTTCCGCGGAAACGTCGTACCAGCCGGAATAGGTGTCGGTGTAGACATAGTTCCGCTCGCGCAGAAGTTCGAACACGCGATGGACGGCCACTCGATGCTGCTCGCTGGTGGTGCGGTAAAAGAAATCGTATTCGATGCCGATCGAATCGGCGCAATGCCGGAACGCCTGACTGATGCGATCTACAAATGCGATGGGGTCTTGGCCCGATTCTTGGGCGGCTTCGAACACTTTGAGCCCATTTTCATCGGTTCCGGTCAGCATCACCGCGTCTTGGCCGTGCATTCGGGCGTATCGTTTGCACACGTCGCAGGCCAGCATCGTAAGCGCGTGTCCCACGTGGGGGACCGAGTTCACGTAGTAGATTGGCGTGGTGAAGTAGGGTCGCATCGAACAGGTTCAATTCTACTCGCCGGTGAGAGAGGGCGCATTCCCTTTTTGATGACCGGTTGGAGGTGGCGACAGGATACAATGAGTGAGTTGTCGGCACGGTTGCCGTCCGACGGAGAGCTATGATTCCGGCGGTTTCAATTCTTTCGACGTTCCTTCTGGGGAGCTCGGGCACTGGGGCGGCGGTGCTACCCGTGGAGCTCGTGCTCTCTACTCCACTCCCTGCGGAAGAATCCCCGAACCAGTTTCTTCAGATATCGGTTGAATCTGGGGCCACGACTAAAACCGTAGGGGATCGCCAGTTCGATGTTGTGATCGTGGACCAAAAGTACGCAGTTTTGGTCGATCCCGAGCTTTACGGACGCAGATCTATCGAAAAAGTAATCGCCGAGTTGGAACGGTGCCGATATCACACGTTACGAAAGTCTACGGAACCATACTTTTTAAAAGAGTGTCCGAATTTGAGTACGATGCTCCGGATCGGGCAAGCGGAAGGTGGGCTTGCCGCCATAACTGAACCGAAGCCAAAGGTAAGATTCAAGATGGTGCTTATTCGGGGAGAAGAGCGACAAGAAGTTCTCGTACCTCAGGACGAGACAAAACTTGACTCGTCCTCTGTGAATTTCACTTACGCTGCGGAACAGTTACGGACCATTCCGATGGAAAAACCGGCGTTTATTCCGTTGTATCAAGCGCAGATGATCTTTACGGGGGGCACAACTTATAAAGTTCGCTCCGCGCTCACGTCCGAAGCATGGCAATACGTATGGGACCAACGCAAATCGCTTGACCTTCGGTATCGAACCGCGCTTTCCCGACTTGCGCAAGTTGTGGTTGATAGTCAGGTGCCGATTGCACTGGAGCAGATCAGTGGCAAGCACGTGGATGACCTAACCGAAGATGAATCTCGCTCATTAGGGTCTCTGCTTCGTCGCAGTGGTTACAGCATCGATCAGTTCGCCGGCTGGACATTTGATGGCACTGTGTCCGAAGTTTCTTTTGAGTTTATGAATATGTCTCAGAATGGGAAGCAGAGCCGCGGCATTATCGTCCTCCCCCCTCGGCTCTGGTGAATCGGCTTAGCTCAAAAATTCAGCGGGAAGTCCGAGCCATGCCAGCGACTTCGGATAAGATCGTAAGAGAGCTAAGGCCGCCCGCGTTCGGTGTGACTGTCTTTCGCGATCCCCCCTGGGGCGGCGAGAACTGCAGGTGGCGAACGCGGTATTCTCAACCCTTATGCGGGATCGTGCGCGGTTGAAGCAAGCCTCTCGTTTGCGCCGCGGATCGGTGGTGACCGGACTCATAGTCTTTTTCGCCGGAATCGCAATGATCCTGTTTGCGTTCAAGCTCGCGTTTGATCTGTACTCCGTGCCGCCGGCCCTCCGAGTTGATGCCGTTGCAGGGCGACCCGTTGATCTCACCCGCGCCGGAGAGTCGCTCACCCAAACTCTTATCCGAATCCTGGTCATCGCCATCATGGCGGCAATCGGAGGAGTGGTGGCCAATCGCGGAATCTCGATGTACGCCTCCACCCGCGTTCCCCCAAAGTCCGATAAAAAGGCCAAAAAAGCTAATTCGGAACCAGAAGCTGAATCGAGTTCGGCCGATTAATCCAGCGGATCGTGGCCGCGACTTACCCAATCGATTTCGAGGCCCCGTGCCATCAGTAGCTCGGAAAGCTGACCCACGTGCCCCTGAAGGTGCCGTAGATTCAGCAGTTCGTGCGACACCTTCGACATGTTAGGAAACCATTCAAACCCAGACTCCGGGGAATCCAAATCCATCTGGTCAAAGTTCTCATCCACCGTGCCATCTATCCACCGAATGTAGGTGAGAACGTCGCTTTGGGCAATTGGCGACGCATCTTCTGGTAACTCGAACGGATCGTAGTAACCGGGTTCGGTCCAAATGTTTTCGTGCCCTTCCGTTACCTGCCGCCCCGCCCAAGGAACATACGATTCGTAGTTTTGGCAAAGATAAACATGAGCGCAAAGCGCGGCGTGCCAGGCAATTTGCCAGGTTCGACGGGGGTGCGTTCCGCCCAGCCAGAGATCGGGTGGACATCGATCCACACTTTGGTCGAACATAGTGAGAGCGGCGTGGAACTGCTCCTTAAAGGCCAGCCGAAGGTCCATAGCATTTCGCATGCTACCGGACGAGATACCCCTTAATAAACCGCTGATGGCAGAACTAGCGTATCTAAACCTAAGACAACTAAACCGTAAAACCTTAAACATAACGGATGACGGCACGAGTCGACAGTCCGTGAGCCCACAAAGTTGAACCCCAATCGCGATACCATTCATATCATGGATAAGGAGCCTCACCACGTCTTCCGATAGGAACGCGACCGAAGCGATGCTTCCTGCCGATCCTCGCGAGTATTGGTCCCCGGCGTTGCCGCCGAATTTAGCTACCACGGCCCGCCGACGCCTTGCGCATTTTGTCAGCCGGATGTTTTTTGCTCTGCTGGCGGCTCTTTTAGTTCAACTCATTGCGGGGCAGCGGAATCCGGCCACACTACACATTGCACTTGTCTACGGGGTCGGAATGTTTGTGACGCAGTACCTGAACGGGCGATTCATTGACCTGGCCACTCGGCCCGATGAAACAGGTGCGCCCCCCGGAGCGACGGTTTCCAAAATCATTGCTTTTTTTGGCATTGCTGTTCGCTCGATCCCCCACTCAATTTTTCTGACCTGGGCGATGTTCATGCTGCGGGTAGTGCCAGATTTTCCGAATCCCGCGGTTTATCTGGTCTACCAAATCGGCTTTCCGATTGCAAGTTTGCGCAAGCTGAGCTCCGCTCCACTCACGATCATTCCCGGGTCGGCGCGGCTCAAGGTCGATCGGACCTCCGAGCTGTACCAGCGTGTGGCGGATAGTGTTCCGTTCAACAACTGGTTGGAAACCCTTAAGGAAGTGCGGGTTCGGACCCGACTTGGCGTACGGGATGCACTGTTTTTGATGAATCTGATTGCCCACGATTCGCAAGTTCGGCAAAACTCTGATAGTTCCGATTGATCTTCGTTCGTCCCGCCCCGGGCGGGCTCGCCCGATAAACTTAATCACTTATGGCTGATCTGGAATTCAAGCTCTACGATACGATGACCCGATCGGTTAAGGCGTTGCGTCCGGAGGAAGCGGGCCATCTCAAGTTTTATTCGTGTGGACCCACTGTCTATTCATATGCGCACATTGGCAACTTCCGAACGTTTATCGCCAGTGACTTGGTGGTTCGGACGGCCAGGTCCATCGGCTGGGAAGTCACATATGTAAGCAACATCACCGATGTCGGGCACCTCACGCAAGACGATGTTGCCGATGCAGCGGGCGAAGACAAAATGGCCCGCGCCCTGAAATCCAAGGAAGGCGAGGCCTTTCAAAATGTTTGGGACCTGGCGCGTTACTATGCGGAAGCGTTTGAATCAGATTGGGACGCGCTCAACCTGCTCCCGCCTACGATTCGGCCCCGTGCAACCGAACACATGCGCGAGCAGATTCTGGCAATTAAGACTTTGATCGAAAACGGACATGCGTACGAGACTCCGACCGGCGTCTACTTTTCGGTCCGGAGCTTTGATGAGTACGGAAAACTGAGCGGAAATCGGGATCGCGAAAACCTTCAGGTCGGCGTCCGCGACGTGGTTCAAGATGAAAATAAGCGTGAACCAGCCGATTTTGCGCTTTGGAAGAAAGACGACAAGCACTTGATGCAGTGGTACAGCCCCTGGGGATGGGGATTCCCGGGCTGGCATATCGAATGCTCGGCGATGGCTCAACGGTATCTCGGCGACACAATTGACCTCCACGGCGGCGGTGAGGACCTGAAGTTTCCGCATCATGAGTGCGAAATCGCGCAGAGCGAAGCCGCCACTCAAAAGACCTTTTGTCACCACTGGATGCATGTGACTTTCTTGCAGGTGGAAGGCGAAAAAATGTCCAAGAGTCGCGGTAACTTCTTTACCGCGCGCGACCTTTTGGCGGAAGGCTTTAGCCCGCTGGCCCTGCGATTCGCGCTTTTGGCGGTTCCGTACAACAAGCCGTACAACTTCACTCGGCAGACTCTTCGTGATGCACAGTCGCACGTTGATCGATTCGCTGAAGTGGTGGAACGATTATCTTCGGCCGGATTTGACCCCAGGCAAGCAAGCGAGGGGTTTCCGAGCGGGGCGCAAGGACGACTCCAAGAACTCTATTTAGAAGCTCGCGCGGCCATGCTGGATGACCTGAACACATCGGTCGCGATTGCCAAAGCATTAGAAGGGAATCGGTTAATCATGCGAGAGCAGGATTTTGGTGCGCAAAGCGCATGGTTCTTGCGCCGGATTAACGATCTGCTCGGCATCGTATATCACGAAGCGAACATAGAATCATCCGCCGATTCGGTATCAGTCCCCGCAATCGAGGGTAAATCAATCGACGAGTGGATTGCCGAACGTACGGCGGCTAAACAGGCCAAGGATTTCGGAGTGGCGGATGAAATCCGGGACAAACTGCTAGCTCACGGAATCGAACTGCGCGATACCGTTGATGGCGTAGTTTGGCGCATGCAGAAATAACTTGGCTCCTGCCCGAGAGGTCTTTTCTCGGGCAGGAGGCAGAATTACGATCAGCTAACTTGGCCTTCGGGAAACCAGAGGCCGAGTTCGCGGGCGGCGGCATCCGGATCGCTTGAGGAGTGGACAAGGTTGTCTTCGATGGTCAGTGCCATATCGCCCCGAACGGTGCCCGGTTCAGCGTCTACCGGATTGGTGGCTCCCATCATCACGCGGATTGCGCGAGTTGCGTTCGGACCGCTCACCGCGAGTGCCACGATCGGACCGCTAGAAAGGTAATCGCACACGTCGTTGAAGAAAGGCCGTTCGCGGTGCTCGGCGTAGTGCTCTTCCACGGTTTCTCGTGCCGCGTGCAGCAATTTGAGACCGGTGATTTTGAGCCCGCGCAGTTCGATTCGGCGTAGAATTTCGCCGGTCAGATTCCGCGCCACTCCGCCCGGCTTGATTAAAACAAGGGTTGTCTCCATGAATTTCCGGCAGTTTAATCAACACGCGGCGAACCGGGCCGGGCCGTCGGGGCGCGAATCCAGCGGTGTAAAGTAGCCGTTGTGGCCGTCGTTACGCTGGAAAAGTTGACCGTCCGGTACGGATCATTTACGGCCCTGCAAGATTTCTCGGTTGAATTTCCGGAAGGATGCGTGGGCCTTCTTGGTCCAAATGGTGCCGGTAAGACCACCCTCCTCAAGACCCTGCTCGGATTCATCAGACCCGCCCAAGGATCAGGCCGAGTGCTGGGCCATCAGATCGGAACCGAAGGCCGCGCGATCCGCCGCGATGTCGGTTATATGCCTGAACAAGATTGCCACATCCCCGGCATGAACGGCGTTCAGTTTGTAACCTATGCGGGCGAGTTGGCCGGAATGCCGCACAACCAAGCACTCCGACGCGCCCACGAAGTTCTTGAATACTGCGGCCTTGGCGAAGCCCGATACCGCGCGGTTGATACTTATTCCACCGGAATGCGACAGCGGATCAAGCTCGCTCAAGCACTTGTTCACGGGCCGCACCTACTGCTTCTGGATGAACCGACTAACGGGCTCGATCCGCGAGGTCGGCAGGAGATGCTGGCCTTGGTCCGAGATATCACCCAGAACAAAGGTGTGAACGTCCTGGTGTGTTCGCACTTACTGCCGGATATCGAACGTACGTGTCAACACGTGATCGTAATCGCCCGTGGTCAGGTTCGATTGCAAGGGGCGGTTAAAGAACTCACCGGTCTCACCGGTCGCGCGGTCGATGCCACCCTACGTGAACCGAGTGGAACCTTTGTGCAGCGGGCGGCGGAAAACGGATTTGAACTGCTTGCCGCGCGGGGAGCGGAATACCGTTTAGCGGCCGCCGGATCCCCGGAAGAGCTCGCGCGACGGGTATTTGCCGCCGCATCCGAATCCGGTGCCCAAGTTCGAGGAATCCGTCCGGCGCAACGCAGTCTCGAAGAGGCATTTTTGGAGGCACTAGATGGCTAGCCCTCTGCGCGATCTGAGCTACCGCAACTACGAAGTCACCGGCGGTTCGCGGGCTCCGCGCTGGACCGTAATCGCCCGGAATCACTTGCAACGAATATTCGGGATCAAATCGTTTTGGGTTCTCACCATTCTTGGCGGACTGCACTATTTGTTACTCATCGCGGTGGCGTACTTCACCGATATCGGGGGCGAAGATATATCCCAACAGTTCTTTTCGCGGCTGGTCTGGCGCGATCAGTTCCTGTCTGGATTCCAGGTTGGTCACTTTTTGCTTATGGCGGTGGTGCTGCTTGGCGGGGCCGGTCTCATCGCTAACGATCTCCGAGCCAATGCTCTGCTCGTCTATTTGAGTAAACCTTGCACAAAGTTAGATTACGTGTTTGGCAAGTTTATGGGGTTGTTTACGGTACTGGTGGCCGCGCTCGGACTGCCGGCACTCTTCTTTTATGTGTACGGAGCCCTCAACTATCGAGAACACGGATTCCTCAGCGATGATCCTTGGCTCGGGCCCAAAATTCTGATCTGCGTGACTCTTGTTTCTGCATATCAGGCATCGATCATGCTCGGGATTAGCTCGCTGTTCCGCCAAGGTCGGCTGGCCGGGGCTGCCTACGCCGGAATCTATGTGCTCAGCGGACTCTTTGCGGGGATTCCTCAGTTTGTAGCCCGGGTCAATGAACTCTCGCCGTCGGTGCAAGAGACCATGGACCGAATCCATTACCTTTCTATCTATGGCGGAATCGAAGGCATCTATAAAGTGATTTTGCAAACAAGCGGGAGCTCCATGTTCTCGCGCGATACATCGGGGGTTGATCTGACCCCTCCGCCGGAGCTATGGCTTCTTCTGCTGGTAACGATGGTTCCGGCGACGCTGGGCTGGATCATTGCCATTCGCAAAGTGCGCGCGGTTGAGGTGGTTTCTTGATCACGTGTCATAACGCGTCGCGTTGGTACGGGGAGGTGATTGGCCTGAACGATGTCTCGTGCGAAATCGGGCCCGGCGTGACTGCCCTTCTGGGCCAAAACGGAGCCGGAAAGTCCACATTCCTTCGCCTGATAACCGGTCAACTCAAGCCGACCACGGGCGAGGTTCGGGTTTTTGGGCACGACCCATTTGCGAATCCAACTGTGTTTGCCCGGCTGGGCTACTGCCCGGATATCGACTCGTTCCCTGAACATTTGAGCGGCGAAGAGTTTGTTTTCCGTATGGGTCGCATGATGGGCTACTCCGTTTCGCACGCCCACGAGCGAACAGCGGAAGTCTTACGCCTTGTCCACATGGCCGATCGGGCGCAGAAGCCTCTGCGCGGCTATTCCAAAGGCATGCGCCAGAGGATTAAGCTGGCCCAGGCGATGTTCCACGACCCCGATCTGCTCTTGCTCGATGAGCCCCTCAATGGGCTTGATCCGGTCGGTCGGCGCGAACTCATGGAGGTTCTTAGCACTCTTTCTGCGCAAGGAAAAGGAATTCTGGTAAGCAGCCACATTTTGTTCGAAGTCGAACAGATGACTCGTTCGATCCTGCTCCTTCACCGAGGACGACTGCTGGCCAGCGGCGATATCCGAGACATTAGAAGCCTGATTGATCGTCACCCGCACCGGATTCGAATCCGAACCCTTGAACCTCGGACTCTTGCCCGCGATATCGCAGGTCTTCCGTTTGTACTGAGTATTGCCATCGATGAGCCGGCGCAGGAAATCGAAGTCCGCACTCGCGCGGCCGATGAGTTTTACGATGAGATCGGCAAGCTGGTCGCTCGCGGACTGACGATTCTCGAGATGGACTCGCCGGACAACAACCTGGAATCGGTTTACGAATACTTGGTGACCACCTGATGTTCACGATTGTTTTTTCCAGCGCGTTGAGGGATTTTGTCCGACCCGGACGGCTGCTAACTTGGGTCGTGGTGGCTCTCGCCGTCGGACTTGTCGGACGATTGTGGTCTAACTTTCAACCTGGCCAAGCGGTGGAGACTTACGGCCAAGTTAGCGAGATATTGGTGTACCGCGTGCTCGCGCTGGTCACCGCAATTTTTTGCATGCAGGTGGTCAGTGCCGAGCTCGAACAGAAAACGATCGTTTACCTTTTGACTCGGAGCGTTTCGCGCCCCGTTCTGCTGGCCGGTCGGGCTTGCGCGGCGTTCCTGGTTTCGTTCGGAGCCACGCTTTTATGTTGGCTCGCGGCGGGAATCGGCACCTTGGGTGCCCGAGCATTGCAGACTCCTTCGTTTTGGGCAGATTTCGGCGTGATCTTGTTGGGAGTTCTCGCTTACGGAAGCTTTTTTATTGTCCTAAGCCTGATTCTTAACCGAGCGATGATCTATTGCCTTCTGTTTGCGTTTGGATGGGAAACATTTGTACCGAACATGCCGGGCGATTTGTACTATATTTCGATCTATCCTTACCTGAAAGCTTTGGCCGCGCATCCTAAACCGCTGGCGCTTGAACGCAATATGTTCGATGTTCTCAGCGGACAGGCTACAGAAATGGCAGTATCACGGAGCGCCGCGCTTCCGGTGCTGATCGGGATCGTGGCGGTGTGCGCTTTGTTGGGAACTCTCGTTTTTTCGCGCCACGAATACGTTCCGCGCGAAGACATGGAGTAACGGCGAAGGGAACTGCGCCCCGCCCGCCAATGGGGTAAACCCACGGCTGATGGAATCTCGTCCGAGCTATGCGGACGCGGGCGTCGACATCGAGCTCGCCCAGCAATCACTGCTTGCCGTTGGCGAAGCAGTTGAGGCCACATACAACGAAAACGTACTCGGCGGAATCGGTGCGTTTGGCGGAATGTTCCGCGCTGATTTTGGCGATATCGCTCGACCTGTACTTGTTACATCGATCGACGGAGTGGGCACCAAAACCAAGATCGCGCACATGGCAGATGACTATTCCGGCATCGGCCACGATATCGTAAACCACTGCGTCAACGATATTTTGTGTCAAGGAGCGCGACCCCTGTTTTTCCTCGATTACTTTGGTTGTAGTCGATTGGAACCAGTAGCGTTCCACCAAGTGGTTACCGGGGCCGCCGAAGCATGCAAAGCGGTTGGATGCGCTCTGATTGGAGGCGAAACCGCCGAGATGCCCGGTGTTTACGAAGATGGCGAGATCGACATTGTGGGCTCAATCGTCGGCGTGGTCGATGAAAACGCGCGACTCCCACGCATGCGCATCAGCGCGGGGGATCGACTGATCGGAATCGCGAGCAACGGACTCCACACCAACGGATATTCACTCGCCCGCAAGGTCTTGTTTCAAGATCACGCACTAAGCGTGCGCGATCCTTTGCCGGGTCATGAAGATGTGAGCGTGGCCGAAGCGCTTCTGGCCCCGCACACGTGCTATTTTGGATCGGTTTATCCGCTGCTCAAAAATGAAGGCATGATTAAAGCGGTCGCTCACATTACGGGCGGAGGGTTGGTAGAAAACCTACCCCGAGTGCTTCCGGCTAATGTTCAGGCCAAAATTAATCGCCGAACTTGGACGCCGCTCCCCATTTTCGATGCAATCCAAACGATGGGGCAGATTCCGGACGACGAGATGTTCCGCACGTTTAACATGGGGATCGGTATGGTGCTCGTGTGCGATAACGATTCCAGCACCGAGGTTATTGCGGCCCTAGAATCGGCGGGAATGCATGCAGCAGAAATTGGCAAGATTCAGCCCGGATCCCGCGACGTTCAGATTGCCTAGCTTGTGTAGAAGACAAAACGCGCATTCCCCAACGCAATTTCGATTCCATCGCTCAGTTCGGCGTTCTCGATGCGTTCGAAGTCGCCGCCTCGCAAAAGGTAGGTTCCGTTCGAACTGCCCAGGTCTTCGATATGGTAGGTGCCGGATTCGTCCAGCGTGATCCGCGCGTGTTTTCGGGAGACATACACCCCTTCATCCAGCGATCCCAGATCGATGTCGATTGGCCCCACCCCCGGATCGAACCGGCCGATGATGGCCGGGCAGGAAAACGTGAACTCGATTTCGGTTTCGGCTCCCGCCCGCTTAACGATCAGCCGGGGTGCCGAGCCGTCGGCCACCGGTTCGGATAGTTCCGCATGGTCGGCGGTGGATGCTTCGGCCTGATCTTCAAGCGATTGGGGTTCGGCTTCAATCTGATCGCTGGCTTGTTCGGTGAGTTCGTGCGGGGTGTCCATAGCTTGGGTTTTCCGATGGTTTGATAAAACGAATCTAGTTTATCCCTTTGGCGGGCTGACGCGGCTACGGTGGAAAACTGAGTTTGCTCTTGGTGTTTTCGGGGACCTTTACGGCAAAGATATGGCGGCTTCAGTAAACTGAAAATTATGGCAGTACGCGTTGGTATCAACGGTTTTGGACGGATAGGACGACTTTCGCTGCGGACGATGCTGGAGCGCGCAAAGGGGGAAATTGATGTGGTGGCAATCAACGATCTCACCGATGTTCGTACAAACGCCCACTTGCTCAAATACGACACCGTGTACGGTCCGTTTGCCGGAACCGTGGAGCACGATGATTCCAACATTGTGGTCAACGGCGACCAGTTCAAGGTGTTTGCCGAGAAAGATCCGGCGAACATTCCTTGGGGCGATTTGGGTGTCGATATCGTGATCGAAGCAACCGGGCTGTTTACCGATGCCACAAAGGCCGCCGCGCACCGCGAAGCAGGAGCCAAAAAAGTAATCATTAGTGCTCCGGCCAAAAACGAAGATGTCACGCTCGTCTTGGGAGTCAACGATGAAATGTACGATCCGGCCAATCACCATGTGGTGAGTAATGCCAGCTGCACCACCAATGGGTTGGCACCGGTCGCGAAAGTTCTGCACGAAAAATTTGGGATCGAAAAAGGCTTACTCACCACGGTTCACGCCTTTACCAACAGTCAGGCAACGGTCGATACGGCTCGCAAAGATCTGCGCGATAGTCGGTCCGCCAGCGAAAACGTGGTTCCTTCCAGCACCGGCGCCGCCAAAGCAGTTGGGCTCGTGATTCCGGAACTCAAGGGCAAGTTCACGGGCATGGCGTTCCGTGTGCCGGTTCCAACCGTGAGCGTAGTGGATTTCACGGCGATTCTCAGCCGACCCGCGTCCGTGGAAGAAATCAATGCTTCGATGAAGGAATATGCAGAGGGTCCGATGCAGGGCTATTTGCGCTACACGGAAGAGCCGCTGGTTTCCAGCGATCTCAAAGCCGATCCGCACAGTTCGATATTCAGCGCAATCGACACGGTTGTGATTGATGAAATGGTGAAAGTGGTCTCGTGGTACGACAACGAATGGGGCTACAGTTGCCGCGTGGCCGATCTGGCTCTGTTTATGGCTGCCAAGGGTCTTTAAACCTGGGTGCCCTTTGAGCCGCTAAAGACCGACGAACCCACTCGCTCTGCCGCCCGGCCTCAATCGTTTGAGCGACAGTTGATGTCGGGTTGCTTCACGGTTTTAATCGTGTGCATGGTTGTGTATTTAGCGGCATTTCTTCCTTTTCTGGTTCTGCCGTACCTTTCGGTGGAGCAGTTACTGACAACGCTCGCGATTGCCGCTTTGCCAAGCTTTGCCGTGGGTGCGGTGTCGGTTCGGCTGACTGGACTCTCAGGCGCGGTCGGATTCGCCGGCGGAGCACTAGGTCAGGCGGTGTTTTTGTTTCTTCGAATTGAGAGCGTGACGGCGATCCAAGATGTCCCCGGACTTCAGACTGCCGAGTACGGCCCGGGGTGGCAATTTTTGGCGCCGGCAGCGTGGTTGCTGGCGGCGGCGACAATTATCCTTTTCTCATGGCCTAACAAGGCCAAATCTGCTGAATAAAGCGCGGCACTCTGCCGACTATCAAAGTATCAAATTCCGTTCCCGGAGAGAACTGAAAGCGCGTGGCGTATCCCAACTCATCGATTAACCAGTATCGCAAAGCGGCCGTGAGCACGGCTTCGCCGTTGCAGCTTGTCGTCATGCTCTACGATGGCGCGCTGAAGTTTTTGACCGCCGCCAAAACGAATATGGCAGACGGCGATCTCTACAAACAAAACGAGAACTGTCAGCGTGCGCAGAATATCGTGGCCGAACTCATTTCGTGCTTGGATATGGATAAGGGTGGAGACATTGCCCAAAACCTGTTCGCCCTCTACACCTTTGTGTATGACCGGATCGTGCAGGCCAACATCGAAGTTGCCCCCATCTACATTGACCAAGCGATCAAAGTGCTTACCGATCTGCGTGAAAGCTGGAGCCAGCTCGAAAAACAAACCCGTACCACTCCGACTGCAAATGCCGCATAACCAAACCTTTATCGACCAATTTATTGTCACCTCTCACCTGATTTACGAGGCGATTGCCGCCGGGGATGATCAGGAGACCGCTCTACTGTTTGATCGGCGACAAGCGATTTTGGCGGAGATAATGCCGTCGAGCCTCACGGAATCGGACCGCCGCGCTTTGGCAGAAGCCGACTCCATGCTCCGACGACGCGTGTCGGAACTGCAAAGCGAGATCCGGCGCGATTTTGAGCTCGAACGGCAACGCCGATCGGGTCGTACTGCGTACTCGCAGGGCCTGGCTCAATCAGTTGCACAATCCGCATAGAAGTTAAAAAAAGCGGCTCCAAAGTGGAGCCGCTTTTGACGATCGACTACTGATCCGAAAGAATCAGTTGGTGCGCAACTCGCCGAAGTCTGTGCTGAACACAAACGGAACGGGTCGAGCACCGGTGCGCCGCTCGGCGGTAAACGCGACCAATCTGAAAATCACCTGATTCGCGGGGCCTACATAGTCGGCGCGGTTTTGCGCCGGAATGTATGCGGTGATATCGACCGGAACGTTGGCCACAAACCGGAAGTTGTTGGTGAGCACAAACTCATCCTTGCGGAAGTTGTAGATGTAACCGAATCCGGTCACGCCGTTCATAGAGCTCGTGACCGTAAACACCGCTTCACCCGAACCGAACGGTCCTCCGGTGGGGAAGGAGATGTCGTAGCCCGCATAGTTTCCGCGAGTCGGCACGGGTTCCGATTGCATCACGTACTGGTTGTTATCACCTTTTTCCGCAAAGCTGATGATGTTTCCGGCTGTAGTTGTGCCAAAAATCGGAGTTACGGTTCCTGGAGGTTGCGTAGTTCCGCCGCCTGCGGTCTGCGTGACAAACGAGAAGAATTCCGTGCGCCAGTTGAGGCTGGCACTTGTGAGCAGTTCGTGGGCACCCCAGAAGGTAGTGCCATCGGTGGGATCAACGCCGATGCCGGCATAGTCGCCCCATCGGCTGGTGCCGCCCGAAGTCACGTTGAAGTTAGCCGATGATGCAAAGGTGACCGGTTCGCTTAATGTGCCCAGCGGATCGAAGGTTCGGCGTGAAGCCGCCACGATTCGCGGGGTGGTTTCCGGCCCGCTTCGTGTAGCAACCACCGCGATGTCGCCAACGGTGTTTTCAATGATTGCCGGAACTAGTGCGGAATCCGGACCCGGAATATCGAGATCGCCCGATTGGAGAAGGGTCGGACCCGAACCGGTGAAGTTGCTGATGTCGAGCTGGCCCCATCGAACTTTGGTGTGGTTCGGTTCGGGTGCCGAGGTTGGCCAACTAAATCCAAGGTTGTCCGGTCCTACGTTGACCGTGAGCGCGAACACAACCTTGTTGCCGGTCTGCGAAGAATCCATCATTCGGTCGCCGAGGGCATCGATGCGGATTCCGCGCATGGTGGCACCACCCGATTGCGGTAAAAAGATCGGAATACTCACGATCCGGTTGGCAATCGAAGTGGTTCCGCCGGATTTTGTAATCCGGAACACGTTGGCCCCCGGATTGCCGCCGCCGCTTGGCATGCGGATTCCGACCCCGTGGCCTACCGTTTGACCCGCGGTGACCTGCTTGGAGAGCGAAACCGAGAACTGATTAGTCGGAAGCCACTCGATCTGCGAGAAATCGCGCGAAACGGCAAAGATCGTTCCAAACGCACCGCCGGCGGTGAAGCCGAAGTGGTTAAACGTCATGAGGTAGCTGTCCGTGGTGGTGCTGATGGTGGGGTAGTCGCCCCAGAACTTGTTTCCGCCACTGGTGAGCGTGTTGTCGATACTGGCAATCGTCCACGTTCCGGTGGGATCAGCGGTATCGGACACTGCCAAGTGGACCTTGGACGTTTGTGAAGCATCCGCTACGTCCAGAACGATGACCACAAATTTGCCCGTGTCGGGATCGTAAATCACCCGCGGGTCAAACGTAAATGTGCCAGCCCCAGTGCCTTGCAGGAACCCTGTGTTGGTGAACTGCTGGAGCATTAACTGTTGTCCGTTTGATTTGTTAAAAACCGCGATCGAACTGTTGACCACCATGACCACGTGGTTGACTCCGACCGCAATGTGCGTATCGGGCGGAACCCATCCGGTGAAGTTGATTCCCGGAAACTTCGATTTGAGGGCCACGGTAGAAAGATCGTTGGTTTTGCCAACGGTCACGCCCGGATCGCCGATATCAAGCGGGGCAAATTGGGGAGGAACCCCGGGGTTGCCGGGTCGAAGTCCGCGCGCGCCAAATCCCTGGTTAATCCGTGGGAAGAGGCGGCGCATGTTCGTGCGAGTGATTTTGATGCGGCTCTTTTCGAGCGGGATCAGATTCTTGGTTTCGCCGGTTTTCAGAGCGATTGAATCGAATGGTGAGCCGATGTCTTGAACAACCGGTCGCGGCTGGGCGGTTGCCATCGGCACCAGCAACGCGGCGATTGCCAAGGTCGCTAAACCTTTGGGCAGCGTGAGTGATTTCATTACAGTGCAATCTTCCCCGATATAATCAGTCATTAAAGGGGACGGAATCAAGTGGGCCATTTGCTCACAGAAATCCTGTTCCAACGGTACATTACCACGCATGTTGACTCACGAGCAGCATGAAGCGCTGTCTGAGGCTCGCGGCCGCCTAGACGCTATCCGGGGGCATCTTTGACCTCCCCCGCTTACAAACCCAGTTCAGCGAGCTAGAACAAGCCGCTGCATCCCCCGATTTTTGGAGCGATCCGCAAGCCGCGCAAACTCATCTGCGGAAGCTCAGCCGAGTTAAAGGAATTATTCAGCCGTTTACCGCGCTGGATGCCCGACTCACGGAAATCCAGGAGTTTTACGAGCTTTTGGCAATCGAACCGGACCCCGACCTCGAAAAAGAGGCTGATGGTCGGGCACTCGAGTTTCTAAAAGACCTCGACCAGTACGAGTTACAAACTCTCCTCAACGGCGAGCACGATGACCGAAACGCCATTTTGGAAATCAGTGCCGGGGCCGGAGGAAGTGAAGCCTGCGACTGGGCCAGTATGCTGTTCCGTATCTATTCTCGTTGGGCGCAGATTCGCGGCTACAAGATGGAAATTATTTCCGAAACCCCCGGCGATGTGACCGGCTATCGGAATGTAAGCTTTGAAATCATTGGAACGAACGCCTACGGATATATGAAGTCGGAAAACGGTGTCCACCGATTGGTGCGCATCTCACCATACGATTCCAACGCTCGGCGGCATACATCGTTCTGCCGCGTGGAAGTCCTGCCGGAAGTCGAGGCAACCGAAGTCGAGATCAATCCGGACGATATAAAAGAAGAAACGCTCCGTGCGTCCGGGGCGGGCGGTCAACACGTCAATAAAACCGAATCGGCGGTGCGTCTCACGCATATTCCCAGCGGAATCGTGGTTCAGTGTCAAAACGAACGGAGTCAACACAAGAATCGTGCTTCGGCATACAAAATTCTGGCGGCGCGCTTGGCGGAACTCCAGCGGGCCGAAGATTTGGCGAGCATGAATGCAATCAAGGGGGATGTCGGACCTGCAGAATGGGGGCGTCAGATTCGCAGCTACGTTATGCAACCGTATACGATGGTCAAAGATCACCGCACCGGGTACGAAACCGGAAACGTGCTGGCCGTCCTAGATGGGGAGATCGACGGGTTTATTGAGGCCTACCTGAAACGGCCTCCTTCTGACGATGCATTTATCGAATAGACCGGGCCGGTCCAACTTGGACCCTCGCCCATACGTCTGACACACATAAGACCATGAGCTTGATCGCACTTGGCCTATGGGCGGCCATTGCCCAAACCGATATCCCGGACGCCCCGGTTCCGCCCGTCGGATCGTCCGCCACCTTTCAGGAAAGTGTGAAAGCCACAGCTGAACTCTTAGAAAGCGGGGAGTTCGAACAGGCCGCGCGTCGGGCGTCGACCCTTCCACGTGCGAAATTTTCGATTCGACTCGATGTAACCGGACTCGATAAAATTGAAGCTGATATCGTGCGCACCGCGCTTGGAGTGGCAATCGATAAGTGGAAGACTGAGATGGCCGAGCTCGAGATTTCGACTTTGGATTCGTCGACGTCGGTCCGCCCCGATGTGCTGATCTCGTTCACCAAAGATCCCATGCCGATGCCGGGCGAGCCGCTGAATGCGCTGACAACTTTTTACAGCCCCGATCCCCAAGAACCGAACTATGAATTTATTCTGGGCATTGTTCGCACCGAACGAAAGATTACGATCGAACAGCCGGTTTACGAAAGTGAATTTGGGTTTATGATCGGCACATTCCTGGGGCTAGAACGTCAGCCTCGGCAGAGTTCGGCCATGTTTCGCATGGATGGCGTGGGAACACGCCTTTTGCGTCCCGATTATCCTCTGATCCGCCAAGCGCGCGAGCACATCAACATTGCCGACACCCTGCGACAAGCGGCCAAAGACCGGCAAAAAATGGCCGCTCGATATCCCGAGGTGTTTATTGATACCGGTGGTCTTTCCTTTGGAACGGTTGCCCAGGGCGAATTTCAGACGATGCAGTTCCAAGTCCATAACCGGGGACGTTCACCGCTGCGGTTTGAGATCCGGCCCGATTGTTCTTGCTTCCGCTTTAGCTACACGCCGGATGTTCCCCCGGGCGAGAGTTCGGTGGTGACGGTGTTGATGTCCACGACGGACTTCCAGGGCGATCAGGATAAGGGGCTGTTTATCTACACCAACGATCCGGGTAAACCCGTTCAGCGGCTGGGGGTAACCGGCACAATCAAGCCCGCTTATCGACTGCTGTCGGGGCAGCCCGAGAAAACTCTGACCGTCGATGAAACGGGTGCGAAAACGACGTACTACTTTTTCTCGCCCTCCGGGGCCGATATTAAGCCGCTCCGTGCCACTCTTAGTGGGGTAACCGGAGTTGCCACGATTTCACCCTGGACCGGAACACTGGCCGATCCGCAATTTGGGGAGAAGGCAATCGAACGCACCGGTTACAAGATCGAAGTGATGCTCACGCCTTCGGTTAAAGGTCGGCAACTGGTCGCGCTTATGGTCCAAACCGACAGCAAGGAGTTCCCGATGGTGGCGACCAATTTCTACGCGCAACGCGGGGTCGCCGCATCACCGGAATCGATCTACTTTGGAGACGTTCCGAGCGGGAAGACGCGCGGATTCACCATGGTTTATGGCACCAACGCCGACTTCAAAGTGCTTTCGGTAGAACCAAGGGTGGACTACCTTTCTGTCGAAGCGGTGGAGCTTGCCCCCGGGGAGTGGAAAATCGTGGTTTCGCTTGATGCCAAGGCCGGAACCGGAACCTTGTTGGCCAGTGTGTTGGTCAAAACTAACGATCCGCACGCGCCCGAGATCGTGATTCCGATCCAAGGCTATGTTCCGTAAAATTGGGCTTGTTTTTGCGGCGTTGGCCATTATTCCCGCCTTGCTGGGTTTGACGGGTCGTGCGCAAACTCCGGAATCATTCACGCTGGTGATCGGAGGCAATACGGCCGGATATCTCAGCCCTTGCGGATGCACCAGTCCCATGACGGGCGGAATCCGCCGTCGAGCATCGGTTACGCAGATGCTTGCGCGAGAGAACGCGATTGTGCTGGAAGTGGGTCCGATCGTCGATGGCCCGGGTCGCCAAAGCGAACTTAAAGCCGAAACCATGGCCGAAAGCATGCGGGCAATGGGCGTAGATGCGATCGCCCTCGGAATGGCCGATTTTCAGTTGGGGCCCGCTCAAGTGGATTCGATCCTTCGCCTGAGTGAGGCGCGGATTGTAAATCGTCCGACCGACGAGCCGACCGGAGTCGGACCTCTGCTCATTCATGGGGATATGGGTTCGGCTTCAGAACCGCTTGAGCAAGCCATCGAAAAGGCAGTCCGCTTGGCGGAGCAGGCCACGCAAGAAGATCGTCCTTCGATTTATGTGACGTTACACGGGATTGACGCGGCCCGCGCCATCGCCCGGGCGGCACCGGGTCTTGCCGCCGTGGTGTATCGGTCTTCGTCTTCGCCGGTCGGCCAAGATGAACTCGTGGGTTCCACGCGCCTTCTCTCGCCCGGTCCCCAGGGACAATACGTAATTACGGCCCAGTGGGATGGTGCCCGATTCACGCAGCCGGCGATCTATCCGCTGGGTCCGGATGTGCACGACCACGCGGCGGTCGAACGATACTATTCCCGCTATCTGGATCGCGTTACCGATGAAAAGCTGGTCGAAATGATGCCAAAGGTATCGGATGCCCAGTACGCGGGCACCGAAGCGTGCCGATCGTGCCATACGCGCGAGCATGAAATATGGCAGAACTCCAAGCACGCCCAAGCCTTTGCCACTCTCGAAAAAATCAAGCATCATGCCGACCCGGATTGTGTGAGTTGCCATGTTGTGGGGGCGGAAAGTTCCGGCGGATTCGTCAGCAAAGAACGGACTCCGCAGTTCGTGGATGTTGGTTGTGAAAGTTGCCACGGCCCGGCCCTTGATCACGTAAAAAATGCGCGGGCTCGCGCTATGCCGCGCATCGATGCCAAATCGTGCAACGGATGCCACAACATTCCGAACAGTCCCAATTTTGATTTCAGCAAATACTGGTCTAAAATCGCCCATTGAGCAAATCTGGGGATAGATGGGTGGAAAAGTCGATATTAAATTTTTGTTAGGATTGCCTAGTTCGGTTCGGGATTTAGGCTTCTAGTTTAGGCCGCTTTCCTTGCACATATCAGGTGCCCGGGATGGTTTGCAACCAGCCCCTAAAGTGCAGAAGAATAGGAGTTGGGTTGAGGGGCGGCTTCTCGCCATCTCCGAAGGGCACTTTTTTATGGCAACGACGGATATCGGACCGAATCAGATGGAGGCGAGAGATCGCATTTCGAACGTATTGCTTACCGATATTGGCGGTGTTCGACCGCTTGCGGCCCTACCCAGCAACAGCGGAGCATTGGATTTAGCCGATCGGTTCGTGCGGGGTCTTTCGGAATTTGGTGCCGTGATCGGACCCAGCGGTTGGGGGAAATCGGAGCTCCTATGCCGCATGAGTGAATCGCTAGAACTTCTCACTGCTCAGCCCGTGCGGGTGATCAACGCGCTAGAATGGTCACGTTCAAGTACAAAGCCCACGTTTGAAGACTTCCTGCTCTTGGATGATGTGCAAGATGTTGCGCGCGCACCGAGGGCTCGCCATCAGCTGCGGCACCGACTGGAACAACGATTCCGATTCAAGCGACCCACATTTGTGTCCATGGTCGGATCGACGCACGAACTGTTTTGCGACCGAATCCTCGGCTCTTTTGGCAATTGGGAGATTGAAACCATCGGCTCGCCTAGTCGGAGTGAACGCGAACTGATCGTGAGCCAAATTGCGCGGTGCGAAGGCGTGCAACTGAGCCCCGAACTTTCGCACTTGATTGCCGCTCACATGAATGGCAACGGAAGGTCGATTCGAGGCGCTTTGCTTCGACTTAAGCTCATCAAGTGTGATTGGACCACGCTCGACGATCTGGCTCCGGCCAGCGGAATCTTGATGCCCTACCTCATCGGCGAAGATGGATGGGATATTCGCGATATCGTGCGGGATTCTGTGGTTCAAGCTACCGCGGGCGAGACTCTAACCCTTTCCGAAAACCACTTATGCGCTTATATTTTGCGGCACGAAATCCATCTTCGCGAAGAGGAGGTGGCAATTTTCCTGCGGATCACGCCGGGCCAGGTGTATCGGCTTTGCAATCAGACCGTCCACGGTCTGAAGGACCCATCGACCGCTCGCCTCGTTAACCGGTGTCGAACGGCTGTGTTTCAGGCTCTCTCTCATCAGTGAGCCCTTCATTAATTCGGCATAGAACTTGCTCGTCTAATAGATGAGCTCACAAAGAATGACTCGGACTCTGGCTAACATTTCCTTGAATACTCTCACGGTCGATCCGTCCTGCGACATGGGGACGGCGATGATCGCCATGCAAAATGCCAAGGCGTCGGCGGCGGCGGTTTTGCGCGGAGATGAATTTATGGGGTTCGTCACGATTGAGTCGGCAGTGCTCAGCGATCCATCTTTGTCCGTGACCGAACTGATGCGCGGCGCATCTGCACACCTTTCGGTTGCAGAGCCGGTGCGATCGGCGGCTCGAATCTTTGTTGATCAGCGGGCGGATTTTATTGCCGTGTTCGAGGGCGAGCAGTTCGCAGGCTTACTGAGTTCGCTGATGTTGATTACTGAACTGGGCCGCAGCTACGATCCGCTGACTGGGCTGAGCTGGAGCGATCGGTTGCGCGAGTGGGGATCGGAACGGCTTGAAATCGGACAAGAGATCGGAGTGATCTTTTTCGACCTCAACGATTTCGGACTCTATAATAAACGGTACGGTCACGTCACCGGCGACCGCGTGATTCAGGCATTTGCCCGACTGCTGGAAGGGCTTATCGAAGACGATAAAGATGTGCTCGTGCGGTACGGGGGCGACGAGTTTGCCATCGGCACAATTCGGGATAAAGCAGGAATCAAAGAGATGCTGAGCCCAATTGAAGGCGGCGAGTTTACATTCGACCAGTTCAGCGCTCCGGTTTCCTTCTCGTACGGAATCTCGGGTGGCAAGCGCGGGCATGAGCCCAGCCGCGAGCACGTCGCCGCGACCCTTGATAATCTTATCGAATTGGCGAGCCGAGCCTGTCTGGAGGCCAAAACGCGCAAGACAGGCCGAACCCGAACTGCCAAGGTTTCAGAATCGTTCAGCCAACTTCCGGCTGAACCTGCTCCGGCACCGGATTTCATGGGTATTGCCACTCGGGCGGCGGTTGCGGCATCAGCGAAGGCGAAAACAAAGCTGGATATTACGGAAACCTACTTTAGCCTAGAAGAAGCTGGACGTGTGGTGGTTGTTGCGGGCTTCCGTAACCATAACGGGACTCGCACCCCGTTTCGATCGTCGGCTCCGCTAGGCAAAGATGTGGAGCGTTCGATTGTAGATGCGGTGAACGCTTCGCTTTTTGTGAGTTGATCTAACGGACCTCGAGCGTGGGTTCCGGATGTCCGCTCTCCGCGGCAATCTGCTGGACGATCGCTTCGATCTGGCGGCGAGCTTCGTCGGCGGAGAGATTACACAGCCAGGGCACTTGCAAAATGTGAGACACATTGTCCGGATCGGGCGAGCAGATTTCGCCGTATCCAAGGTCGATTGTTACCACGGGCTGGTGTGCACCGCGGAGCCACACTTCTTCGAGCATGGATCGAAGTTCTTTGACAAGCGAGGTCGAATCGGTGCTCTGGCTTATTCCGACATAGAGGTTTCCAAACTGATCGGTGGCTTCCCATTGCATACGGCAGAGTCTAGCCCGTGGCGGATCGAAACCCGGCACTGAGGTAAAACCAGGAAGAAAGGAATGGCACAGCGACGCGCCCTAATCCTCACCCATCCGGCGCGATTGGGCGATTCCATTCTCTCGATTCCGCTTCATCAGGCACTGGCTGCTCATTACGAACTGCACACTAATCTGGGTGAGCATTATCGATTTTTGCTCCGGGATATTCCTCAGCCCATCGAATTTTTACCGCCGCTTGCACCCAAATCCGTGCTGGAACTGGTATCTGAAGCAAAATCTCTTCGAAATCGAGAGTTTTCGACCGCATTTATCTTGAGACCATCGTTCCGTAGCGCACTCCTGGTTCGTCTCGCCAAAATTCCGCAACGGGTCGGCGAAGCCACCGAAGGTCGCGGATGGCTTCTTACTCACAAACTCCCTTATTCGCCGGATATGCCCGAGCTCGATCGAATGGATGCCATCGCTCGGCTGGTCGGACTGGAAACAAACAAAAAGGCAGCGCTCCAGCCCACCGTGGAAGAGATCGCGAAGGCCGAAGCCGCCCTAGGTGGGGCCACAGTTGGAATCGTGCCCGGCGGAACCTGGCCCGAAAAACTCATTCCCACCGCGACCTTACTCGAATCAATTTCATATCTCGAATCGATCGGGCACCGCCCAGTGATCCTTGGTGGGCCAGGTGACGAAATTTACGCCCAGCCTCTTCGAAAATCCGGCGCACTCGATCTCGTTGCTAAGTTCAAGCTGCCCGAAATGGCTGGCGTACTCAAGTCGCTCCAGTTGATTATCACTCCCGATGGCGGCCTCAGCCATTTTGCCGTCGCATGCGGCACTCCGGCTCTCATCGCCTTTGGACCGACTCCCGCCAAACGGTGGGGTCACTACGAGCCACCCCACCGGACGATTATTGCCCCCGATGGGCGGATGGAACGGCTCACTTTTGCCGAACTCAGACCACACATCGATGCGATGCTGAATCAAGCCAACTGAAGAGCGCCGTCGACGGTTCGTCGAATCTTGGACGGATTCGATTCTTTAAGAGCATCGGGCAAAAGAGGTTCTGGCGCATTTTGCCAACAAAGTGGACGAACCCATCGGAAAATCGCCGCGGTACCCACACTCGTGAACCGAGAATCAGAACTTGCAGGGAACGGCCCTCCGTGTTGCATGGCCGGCGCGACTTCTACTCCTGTAGGGAATCCGTTGAAGAGCAATCGACCAACTCGGTTTTGCAACTTTTGCGCGATCCGTGTGGCGTCGGTTTCATCGTCACCGGCAAAAAAGATCGAACCCGTCAGCTGCCCTTCGAGTGCTTCCAGTAATTGAAGCAGTTCCGTAACGTCATCGCAAGCAACCGCGAGTCCAGCGGGACCGAACACTTCGCTCCGCAAAAACGGATCGGACAGCACGGCCTTGGCTGAAGTTGCAAAAAGGATCGGCGAACCCAGCGATCCGCGCATGGGAGGGGCGGCACCCACCGTGCGCAATTCAGAATGAACAGACAGTTCGCCTACTTTCTTGCGATACGATTCCGCAATCTGCGGACTCAGCATAATGCCGGGTTCCGCGTTACTGACCCGTGCCCCGATACGTTCCAGCAGGGCTTCAAATTCTTCACCGGCGATTCCAATCAGCAGCCCAGGATTGGTACAGAACTGTCCACATCCAAGGAGAAGGGAATCCGCGTAGCCGTTCGCAATCGATTCGATTGAATCACGAGCCGCTTGCGGAAGTACGACAACCGGATTGATGCTGCCCATTTCGGCAAAAACCGGAATCGGGCGCAGTCGTTTGGCTGCAACATCGATCAAGGCGCGTCCCCCACTGAAGGAACCAGTGAATCCCACGGCTTCGATTGGATCGGCTTCCACAAGCCAGGTGCCCACTTGCGCCGGACCTTGCAAAAGCGAAAACGTACCGTCCGGCAATCCTTCGCCTACGGCACTGCGGATGATCGCGCGACCCATGAGTTCACTGGTTCCAGGGTGGCTGGGATGGGCTTTGGCAATCACCGGACATCCGGCGGCCAGCGCGCTGGCGGTATCGCCTCCGGCCACGCTGAATGCATACGGAAAGTTGGCGGCTCCAAACACGGCGACTGGACCTAGCGGAACGAGCATGCGTCGCAGATCCGGTTTGGGCGGGGTGCGATTTGGGTCGCCGTGATCGATCCTCGCATCGACCCACGAACCTTCCTCAACCAGATCGGCAAACATACGGAGTTGGTTGCAGGTGCGGGCGCGTTCGCCTTGGAGACGGGCCTCCGGTAGGCCAGTTTCCTGATGAGCCCGGTCGATAAGTTGATCGCCCAGAGCTTCGATTTCCGTTGCGATTCGGCGGAGAAATCGTGCGCGGACTTTGCCGCTTGTTTTGGCAAATTTTTCGGAAGCGCCCTGGGCTCGTTCGGCGGCGGCTTGGACTTCTTCTTCGGTGGCGATAGCAAAAGGTGGTTGCAGACTCTTGCCGGTTTCGGGGTTAATTCCGTGGAACGTCTCTTCGTTTTGGCGAGATGTTCGAGAGCCAATGAGCTGCGATCCAATCAGTGCGGCCATCAATTCATTTTCCTCATCGGGTCAAGTGTGCTTGTCGGCAGGGGGGGCGTTTTACCGATCAACAAGTCGGCAACGATCCGACCGGTCGCCGCGCCCAGGCTCATTCCCATCATTGCGTGACCCGTCGCAACGGTGAGATTTGCATGCGAAGTGCGCCCGACAAGGGGAAGTCCATCTGGCGTACATGGCCGATGCCCGACCCAGACCTTTTCTTTGCGGAAATCATGTTCCTGCCAGGCTGGAAAGATCTTGCCCACTCGTTCTTGAACGGCAGAAATCCGAGCCCGGTTCGGCTGGTGCGACCAATCGCCGAGCACCATGTTGCCGCTCACCCGAATCCCTTCGGATCCCATCGGATTTACCGCAATTTTAGACTGTTCAAGCAAGACTGGAGCAGCCGGTTCGGGAAGCCCAGTCAACGTCATGGAATGCCCTTTACCCGGCAACAGCGGAAGACGTAACCCCAGCGGCTGAGCTAAGCGAGAAGTCCATGTCCCGGCAGCTAAGATAAACTCATCGGCCCGGAATCGCGTCTCGCCCACGAGGACCGCGTGAATTCGTTGATGGGTAGCGTCCCAACCTGTGATCTCGTGGCCCGAAAGAATGGTGACGCCGAGGCGCTCGATCTGCTTCCGAAGCGCGCGCATGACCTGCTGGGGCGGAAAGTCCGCATCGCCCGGAAAATAGAGCGCGCCCTGTGTATCGCAAGCCAACTTTAACCGGTTGGTGAGTTCTGTGCGGCTCACTTCTTCGGTTGCAAGGTCCAGTTCATTTGCCCACCGGGCAAACTCGCGCAGATGCATCCAGTTTTCATCGGTTTCGGCCACCATGTAGACCCCTCGCGGGTTTGGCAAGTGCGGAAGTCCGATGGCGGGGAGTAGTTGCTGGTATTCCGCCAGGCTGAGCAGATTGAGGTCGCGGATATAGGGCGCAATTCGGCGCGGATGTGGTCCGAGCGAAGCCTTAATGCCCGATCGGCTCCACGAACCCATGCCCCGGGCGAACGGTTTGACTCCGAACGGCGCGGTTCGCTTGAACATCATCCTTGCCGCGCTCAGCAACATGCCTCGACTGGCAAGCGGAACAAAGTGGCTCGGAACAATCAGCCCCGCATTCCCGAAACTCGTGCCGTCCTCGCCCGAACCGCGTTCCAGCACGGTGACTTCCCACCCTTCTTCGCGCAGATAGAAGGCAATGCAGAGGCCAATAATCCCTGCTCCCACTACGATGGCCGATCTAGCCACCGGTCGCCTCCGGAGTGAATCCGTGGCGTAGAGGATCGTTGGGCTCAAACAAAAGGTCTGATTCGGCCGTGAGGTAAGCCGTTGCTCGGATGAACGGTCGAATTACGGGGCCCTCTTCGGTATACCAAGCCTCAAAAATCGAACCCGTCACCGATTGTTGACGCCACACTTCTCCCGGCGCAAGCTGGCCCTTGGAGGCAAGCGTCGCCACCTTGGCACTGGTGCCCGTTCCGCAGGGTGAGCGATCGTATGCACCGCCGGGGCATCGAACAAAATTGCGGGCATGAGCGCCCTCGGTTCCGGAGCCGATGAGTTCGATGTGATCCACGGGCCGTCCTTCGACTTCGCCGTAATTATTCAGTGTTTCCTGGATTGCATCGGCGGTCGCCATGAGCGCGGGCACATTTTTGACGGTGATGTCGAGCCCGTGGTTATCGCACAAAAAGAAAGCGTTCCCGCCCCAAGCAATGTCTCCACGATAGGTGCGGCCCTGCGCCGAGACTTCCAGTCCTTCCTGAACGAGAAAGCATTCAACGTTTTGGAATGTTGTGGTGCCATCGGCAGCTACTTCCAGATCAACGACGCCAACCGGTGTATCGATTTGCTGGAATCCGGGCTTCCAGTGACCTAGGTGGAGCAGAGTTCGAGCCAGCCCGATGGTTCCGTGCCCGCACATACCCAGCAACCCGATGTTATTAAAGAAGATGACTCCAAATTCTGCCCGGACTCCGGGAACGAGCAACGCCCCGACCACGATGTCAGAACCCCGTGGTTCACACACAAAACCGGCTCGATAGTGATCGAATCGGGTGCTGAAATCCGCACCCATCTGGGCGAGTGAATCGCCCTGGAGGCCCAACGATTCGGCTAAAACCACGCGTGTGGGTTCTCCGCCGGTGTGGCTGTCAATCGCGCGGAACGATTCGATCATAATTTGGGCCGCTTTAGGCGTTTGTGCCGACGGGGCTCTGATTGAGTCGCTCAATGACCGGTCGCTTTTCAAGCGATTCGTGAATGATCTTGAGCGTTTCTTCTCGTTCGGCACCCGTAAGCGGCAGACGCGGGAGTCGCACCCACTCTGAGCCTAGGCCGACTTCGTGAGTGGCCAGTTTGATTTTTTGCACAAACTTGGGTCCGACATCAAGGTGAAGAAGCGGGGTGTACCACTGATACAGCGCGCGCGCTTCATCCCAGCGATTGGCGAGCATCAGATCCCAAAGGTGCTGATTTTCTTCGGGGAACGCAAGAGCGATTCCGGCGATCCAACCCCGTGCACCAAGGGCAAAGCATTCGAGCGCAAGGTCATCGATTCCGGCAAAGACTTCGTACCGATTGCCCAATTCCACAAAGATATCGGTGATGCGGCGCGTGTTTCCGCCCGATTCCTTAATTCCGATGAACAGGTCTTCATCGGCGAGTTCGACCAGCGCATCTATCTGCAGATCAGTGCCGTAGGCGATGGGGTTGTTATAGAGAATGACCGGAAGTTGCGCCGCTTGAGCCACGGTCCGAAAGTGGGCGACCAACTCTCCGGAATCGGCCTTGTGTCCGATGGAGGGCAAAACCATGAGCCCATCCACACCCGCCCGCTTTGCCATTCGGGCAATTTCGACTGCTTCTTGAGTGGAAAGCGCGCTAACGCCGGAGACAACGGGCACTCGACCGCCCGAAGTTGCCACGGTCATTTTGAGGACTTCTTCTTTTTCGGCAAAGGAGAGGGAGTTCCCTTCGCCAAGGCTGCCGAGCATGACGAGGCCATGCATTCCGGCTTGGATCAGCTTTTCGAGATGGTGGGCGGTGGAATCAAGATCAAGTTGCCCATCTTGGGTCATGTGGGTTGTTGCTGCAGGAAATACACCGCTCCAATCGGCCATGGAGGGATGTTACCGGTAGGTCGTTCGGGCGCGTCTTACGGTCCCTATAGCGGAGGCCTTCGGCATCGGGTATCTTTGGGGATCGGAGTTGCCGCTTAGCTCAGCGGTAGAGCAGCTGACTGTTAATCAGCGGGTCATAGGTTCGAATCCTATAGCGGCAGCCACTTCTAGTATCAATATTTCGGTCAAGTATTCTGTTTTGGAGCGTTGATGTCGTGGTCCAACTTGGCTCAAACCCTGTTGTGGCTGGGCGATCCTGAGCATCGAACCCAGGCAGTTGAACGCATATATTCTCGGATTGAATTTACGCTTGACGAACGTGCCATGGCACTTGAACTCATGCAAAGCGATCCGTCACGCACTGAAATCTGGGGCGCGGTTTACTACATTCGCGGATGCGAAGTTGAGACCGAACTGGAAGGGCATTTGTTGAGGGAGCTTAAAGCCCAAATCCTTAACCATTACGATTGGCAAAGATTCGATCAAGCACTTTGGTACGGTCAAGATGTTGTAGCCTGGCTATGTTTGAATCGTGAGGACCGAAAAAGGATTCGCAAAGCTTCAAAAATCGTATTGGAGCCGGAGTGTCTGATTGATATTGGCTTGAACTACGGCGTTCTTTGCGATTTTGATCTTTATACAGAGATAAATTTTGAATTGCAAAACGCCTTGCTTTCCCGCTCTGAGTTCACCCCCGACGAAGTTGCGATCGCCAAAGATGGGATCGACCTCAAAACATTTTGGACAGTTTCTACCGATACCGTGTACGCCCACATATTGCGTACGAGCCTAGATGAGCAGCAGCTAACCGAATTCCTAGAAGCCAAGTCGATCGGGCAACCATCGTTTAAGCGTAAATTTCAAAGCTTGAACTCTCGGGGCTAGACGGTTGGGAGGACGGACCTTAAGGCTAAGGTGGTCTAATGGCCGGGACTCCGAAGAGTCAGTTTAGGTTCAAATGAATTGAGCCGGCCCCACTAGAATAGTTCCGATAATTCTGCCGCTATCGAACCGCGTACCATTCGCATGGCTCGCAGATCGATTGGAATCTTTCTCATGACTTCGGCTCTTGGTTTGGGAACGGCGTGTGCGCTCTATGGGCAGTTCTGGTCGTCTGACCCGGCCCCGGCAACTAGCGCATCGGCGGATGTGCGCGAAGATCCGAGCCGCTTGATTTCGCGGATTGACCGAATGGTGAAGGGCGGCGCAAGTGTGAAGTCAGCGGTTCCGCTGGCGGTGGATGCCTTTCGAAACCTCGACCATTCCGGCGCATCCGCACATGAGACTGGTCTTGCCCACAGCCGGCTGGCCAAAGTTTCAGAAGATTTAGTCCGTGAAGAACGCGTCTGCGTGGCCCACTTGATCGCTCTGACCCATGCTTTAAAACGAGAAGAGCGATTCCTTCCAATCCATAGTTGCCGTCCTTTGCTTAGAGTGAGCGATCGAACTTTGACCAATGAATCGAACCGCCATGTGTTTGAAGAAACGGTTGTGAACCTTGCGCGGCTTAACGATTCGAAGGAATGGCATCAAGAGATTATTTCGGCATGCCGGAATCTTTCGCGCGAGAGGATGAAGATTGCAAAATCGGCGGTCGAGCGAGTGTCGCGCGTCCAGCGCCTTTGAGCGACTCAGGTTCAGAAACAGACGGCATCATCGTGAAAGTATTATGATATTTTAGACGGTCAAGAAAATACCAGCACTTAGGGAAGTTGTCAAGAGGGTGAGTGTGAGTAAGTGTATGAATAAGTCTTAAAAATTTTAAAAAATTCTAGCAATAAAGATGTTTACACCAAGCAGGGGTGGGGGCTATGATTTATGTGCGTTCAGAAACAAAGCTTTTGTTCTTGTGCGCAAGTGCTGTATAAATGAATGCTCACACCCCTGGTCCCAATGGGTGGCATGATCTTGAAGGTCACCTCACAGTGATAACGCAAACTTGGGCAGACTAAGGGTAAATCTGTGATAAAAACAAACGGTACTACCCGCCCAGATTCGATAATGGCTTGTAAACTTATAGATGGTGCAATGTGTGTAGTCGTGGAGTGCTAATGCGCGATTAAGGAGGCTGAAGTTTGAACTGTATGCAAACCTTTGCAACTTGCGTTATTATAAGTTTTTCATAGATCTTGCAAGGTAAATAGTTGAGTAACGCTTGATCACTGGCCGCATTCTCCTTCTAAATCACGCTTCCTAGCCGTGCGTCCGTAGCCGCGTTGCGGCGGGATTCAAGACCCGATCTGAAAAAGTAAATGCGAATCGCAAACAAAAGTGTGAACTACCGGCAGATTTGTGGTTAAACTGGTTGTCTATGAATAGGACTGCATGTATTTTCGCGCTTGCGGTGACCGCCAGCTCTGCTTCCGCTGCCGACCTTGGTAGTATTTTTACCCTGGGCGACTCCCTGACCGGCGGCACCTCTTCGGGAGCACCCAACAGTTATCGCGGACCGCTGGATGCCATGCTTACCGGCAATGGCCATTCGTATCAATGGGTGGGACCGCAGTATTGGGGCAGTTTTCCCAGCGGAAAAGCAAATCGACATGCCGGATTCGGCGGATGGACCGTCGAGGAACTTCTTAACGGCAAGCCTGGCCAAACCTCGTGGGGCGACTTGGACGACTGGTATGCCGCGACCGGAGTGGATACGCTTATCTTCCAAGCACCGGTCAACGGATTTGCTTGGGGCTGGGATTACGGCAATCCAGCCGTAAAGCAGATGGCATGGGATTGGAACGAACTCCACATGCGCGATGTTCTGGATCGGTCGTTCGCAAAGAACCCCGACATGGTGGTTCACTTCGGCTCGATGGCTCGTCGATCGCTCAATCCCGAGCCGTTCAACAGCTATGCGGCCGATATGGATTTGCTCGTGCGGGACTTAGTGGCCGATTACCAGGGCCAAGGTCGCTCAATTTTTTATGTGGATGTGTATGGCACGATTGATCCGAGTCAGCACCTTATTGCCGATGGGGTGCATTTTAACGACGTTGGGGCATCCGTGCTCGCGGGTGCATACTCGGAATCAATTGAGGCGGTCCCCGAACCCTCTTTGATGGTTGGTTTAGCTACCGCAGCTTCGCTTTGGATGAGCCGAAGACGCTCTAAGAACAGTTAAAAGCTCGGCTTTGGACTGAGTTTCAACCACCCTGACAAGAGGCATGCTCCCGAAGACAACGGCATCACGCCGCACCGCCCAGCGGCCCCTGGGTCCCGGCACCGAACCGCCCCTCGACGCCAGCCCAAAAGAGTAAACTTCACTGTATCCATGGCCAAGGTTCGCGTCGATGTTACGCTCAAGCCGTCGCTGCTCGATTCTGCCGGGCGCACCGTTGCCGATAGCCTCCGCTCGCTCGGATTCGATGAAGTGCAGGATGCGCGGATCGGCAAAACCATCACGCTCGAACTTGAAAATCACGACGAAGCGAGGGTCCGCGCGATGTGTGAACAACTCTTGGCCAACCCCGTCATCGAAGATTTTGCGATCAAGGTTCTCGAATGAAAATTGCCGTCGTTCGATTCCCGGGTTCCAATTGCGACCAAGACGCGCTATGGGCACTTAAAGGGGATATGGGGATTCCCGCAGAATATGTGTGGCACGAAGACACAAGCCTGGCCGGATTCGATGGCGTTTTTATCCCCGGCGGATTTACCTACGGCGACTACCTTCGGTGCGGCGCAATTGCCGCACGTTCGCCCATCATGGCCGAAGTCAAACGTATGGCGGAAGCGGGTGCTCCGGTTCTCGGGGCGTGTAACGGATTCCAAATTTTGTGCGAAGCCGGAATCCTCCCGGGTGCATTAATGCAGAATGCGGGCCAGCGGTTTGTCTGCAAAAGAGTGTTTCTCAAAGCCGAAAGTAAAGGCAGTCCGTGGACGGCTCCGCTTTCTGAACCAGTGGAAATTCCCATCGCTCACGGCGAGGGGCGGTACGCCGCGCCATTTGGTCAGTTGGACTTTATTCAGAAAGAAGGACTCATTGCGTTCCGTTACTGCGGCCCCAACGGCGAGGAACTGCCGGAATCCAATCCTAATGGGTCTGAGCACGCCATCGCCGGATTGGTCAACAAGGCTGGAAATGTGCTCGGACTCATGCCTCACCCAGAACGGGCCACTAACAAACTTCTTGGGTCAGACGCCGGAAAAATGATCCTTTTAGGATTTGAACGCGTCATTGCCAGCAGCCGCGCTTTAGTTTAGCTGCGGCATTTGCCATAATGAAAGTTATGCTGGGTTGCAAAAAGGGGATTTGGGTGTTGGGGCTCGTTGTGGCCACTGCGACAGCCTTTGCGCAGTCGGCGACGTCGCCGAATTCACCCGCAAATCCCGATACGCTGAAAATCGGGCAGCTGGGCCAGTCGATTGCGGCCACCAAAATCTTTCCGCGCATGGATGATAAATCCAAGCCGATCTGGGATCTTAAGCCATATTCTTATCTGGTCGTTAACGAAACCAAGTACAAAAAATGGCTCGCAGTATTGCTGAGCAACGGTAAGACCGGTTACATTCTTTCGGAGAAAGTTGCGCAGCTCCCTTACGATGTCGAAGTCCCCAAAGGATTCAAAATTGGGGGAGGATCTCGCACCAGTACGGTCACCAGCCGGGGCGGATCGGGCCGCGAAATCAGCAACCCGCGCGATAAGCAAGAGCTGCTGGAGTACAGCTTCCGCTACATGGGCACGCCTTATAAATGGGGCGGTAATTCGCTCACCGGCGGAATTGATTGCAGCGGATTCGTTAAAGAACTTTTTGAGAAAATCGATGTGAATCTGCCGCGCACGGCGGCCGAACAAGCCAAAGTCGGCAAAGAGATCACGCGACTCGAAGATTTGCAGCCCGGCGATCGCTTGTATTTTTGGGATAAGAAGCGCAACAAAATCGGGCATACGGGAATCTTTTTGGGCTACTTCCAAGATGGCGGGGCATATTTCATCCATAGCTCCACCACTAATAAAGGGGTTGCCACCGATGACCTACGCGAAGCTAAGTGGCGGAACATGCTCGTCGGCGCCAGACGCTAAAACTCGGCATGCCCTCTAAAACAGCCCCTTTCACGGGTCTGCGCACGGAGGTCGGTATCATCTTGACCGAACCTTCGGGGGATGAATCTGCGACTGCCTAAACTCGACCCCCGCATTGCGGATGGACTCCGTCGCCAGCGCAAGACCATTGTGCAGGGGTTGCTTTGCGTGGTTGCAACCAGCCTTCTCACCGTGGCCACGCTCCGGCTCACCCTCACCGCTCTCAACGCGATTGAGGATGCCGCCTATACGCGAATCAATCAAGATTCACTCCGCATCACCGAATCGCAAGCCCAATCGGTAGCCGACGAATTCGGGATCGATCGCCGCGAGCTGGCCCTCGCGATCGAACGAGCCCGAAAAACTTCCCACAACCTCGATCTCACATCCGATCAAATTGCCGACGTGGCGCGGCAGTTCCATGTGGATGAAACGGCGTTTACTGTTTCGCTAAACGAAGCAAACGCCGCCGCCAACGTCACCGAATCAGAAGTCCAGGTCCGGGCGCGGCAGGATCAGGCACTCGAACGCCTAGCACTTGCGTGCGTAGGCGTGGTTCTGCTGTTTGGATTCAAATACATCTTTACCCGAGGACAGGTCTACTATCTCAGCAAGGCGAGCAACCGGTTGGCGACCGATCTTCGAGAGAGGCTATTCGGAAAGCTAATGCGGCTACCGGTGGCGTACTTTAACTCGCGCCGAACCGGCGAAATCCAGTCGATCATCACCAACGACGTCGGGGTTTATCAAGGCGCAGTCAATGTGATTCGCGATGCCATCGACGGCCCGATCAAGGCGATTGGAGCGTTGGCATTTGTGTTCTACATGCAGCCTTATCTGGGGTTCATTGCGCTGCTCTTTGTCCCGTTGCTGGGGTTTGTCGTGAATCGAACAGGGCGCCGGATTCGCGCCGCCCAGCACCGGATTCAAGAAGATCTAGCGGGCGTGACCGCCCTGAGCCAAGAGGCACTGAGCGGGGCTCGCGTGATTAAATCGTTTGCCGCCGAAGACCGGATGCGCGGTCTTTTCGATGAATCGGCCGAGCGTCAATACGAGTCGCAACTGGTCGGGGCGCGTCGAATCGCCACCCTCCGTCCTACGGTGGAATTTTTGGGCGCGGTTGCCATCGCACTCATCATGTATGCGTGCGGCCATCTTGCAAAAAATGACCTTTTGACCGTTGCCGACATTATCGTGATCGTCCAAGCCTTAGACATTGTAAATCAGGGTTTTAAGAGCATAAGCAACGTCACCAGCACGTACAATCAGGTCCAGGCCGCCGTCGATCGGATTCACACTCAAATCCTCGATGTGCCGGACGAATCGCATGAACCCGATGGAGTCCGTGTGCTGGAGAATCCGCGCGGCGAGATCGAATTTAAGAACGTCAGCTTCCACTATCCCGACGGAACCCCCGCACTCACAAACGTTTCGTTTACGCTCAAGCCCGGCGAATCGCTCGCCCTCGTTGGACCATCGGGCGCGGGCAAATCGACGATTGCTGATCTCGTGCTGCGCTTTTACGAACCCACCCAGGGACAGATCACGTTCGATGGGGTTCCGTATCCGGAGCTTAAGGTCTCGTGGTTGCGATCCCAGTTCGGCGTGGTTCCGCAACAGACATTTCTTTTTGCAGGTTCGATCCGCGAGAATCTCCGACTCGGTCGATCAGGGGCAAACGATGCCGATCTGCAAGAAGCAGCGGCCATGGCGAACGCACAAGACTTCATCGCGCAAACTGAACATGGACTTGATACCATGCTTGGCGAGCGCGGAACTCGGCTATCGGGCGGCGAACTTCAGCGTCTTTCCATCGCCAGAGCATTGGTAAAGGATCCGAAGGTTTTGGTGCTCGATGAGGCCACCAGCAACCTCGACGCCGTGTCCGAACGCATCGTGACCGAAGCTCTCGATAAAGTTATGCACGAGCGGACAACCCTTTTCATCGCCCACCGATTGACAACGGCGGCCCGCGCAACCCGAATACTTGTGCTTAGGCGGGGCGAAGTCTTAGAGATCGGCTCGCACGAAGAACTTATTCAAGCTGATGGTGTATATGCCGGCATGTACCGGGCATTTACTTCCGGCATGCTCGAGGATGCCCTTGGCTGATGCGCTGCGACTCAAAGAAGTGGTCGCCTGCGTATCCCCCCGGTTCCGACTGGGGCCGATTAGTCTCACGCTGACCCCCGGCGAAATCCTGGCCGTCATTGGCGAAAACGGATCGGGCAAAACTTCGCTCCTCCGCACAATTCTGGGAGAAATCCCGGTCGAATCGGGCGAACTCGGACTCGGTCCACTTGGTACTTCAGCAACTCCGTTGGATCGGGCCCGGTTTAGCGCCCTGGTTCCGCAGATTGAAGCGACGCCGTTCCATTTCACCGCGCGGGAATGTGTGCTTCTCGGACGCCTCCCGCATGCTCAAGGCCAGTGGGAAACTCCTGCCGATCTGGCCTGCGCCGCGGATTCATTAGCGCTTGTTGAAGCCGCTCATCTGGCCGATCGACTTTTGGAAGAGCTGAGTGGGGGCGAACGTCAGCGAATCCGGATCGCGCGGGCGTTGGCTCAGGAACCGCGCCTGTTGCTGCTCGACGAGCCCACGGCTCACATCGATCTTCCGGCCCGGCAGTCGCTCCGCCGGTTAGTGGGAAAACTTGCGGCGGAAGGTATGGCCCTCGTAGTGACGACCCACGATTTAGAGTGGGGAAGTGCAGTTGCAGATCAGATAATGGTGCTCAAGCAGGGCGGTTGCGTGGCGACCGGATTCGATGCACAAGCGATCTCCGATGCGCTTGGAGTTCCAATCGAAGCGTTGGGCACCAAACCGATGTTGCGCCCGCGATTCAATTAGAATCCGCGTTTGCGCCGGACTTCTTCGCTTTTTTCTTCGACGCGGCCTTCGGGTCGCCACCACTGGCCACTCGTCGACGTTTCGTTTTCGATCGGATCGACACGCCGAAATTCCGGCTTAAAGATTGCGGGCCGGGCCGGAACGGCTTCGTGTTCGTGAGAATGATCGTGGCCATGCTCGTCTTCGCCTCGACGCGATGACAACATGCGGCGCATCTGCTCACGCGATTGGTCTTCGGTGAGAGTCGGCTGTTCCGGCGCCGCCTGAGGCTTGGGCGGGAAGAGCGGACGTGTCATGAAACTTGTTGCATTTAAGAAAAACGCAAATCCAAAAATAAGAACCAGGGCAACGCCCCACATAACGGATGATTTTCGCTTTTTCATCGTGGCCTCAAAGTACGCAACGCAGAACGGCAGTTTATCCGTTCCCGAAGAGTTAAAATCGGGCCACGCATGATCCGGGTTGCTATCGATGCCCGCCTTGTGGAAACAAAGAGCACGGGCGATACCAGTTACTGGCGTGGTCTCATTGCCGCACTTGAAGCGATTGCACCAGCGGATGTGAATATCGTTCTGTACGGGATGGGCGAACAGCCCGATGGGTTTGCGGCGGGCCTGGAGTGGCGGACTGTCACTTCAAAATCGAGCCGCGTTTGGAGCCTCGTCGATTTTCCGCGCACGGCGCTGACGGAAGGGGCGGATGTGCTCCACACTCAGTACAACCTGAGTCCATTGGTGGCAGATCGGGGGGTGACCACGATCCACGATATTTCGTTTTTCATTAATCCAAGCTGGTACTCGCTCAAAGATCGGATTTTGCTGCTGACGCAGATTCCCCGGACCGTCAAGCGAGCAGCGGCGATTCTGACGGTTTCGGAAACGTCGCGTAAAGAAATCGAGTCGCGTCTTCCCGCCGCGCGAGACAAAACGTTTGTGACTCCCAATGCGCTTGATTCGGGATTCCGACCCCCCGAACGGGGGGCCGCTCAGAAGACGGTGCGAGCCCAGTTTGGACTCAGCCAACCGTATCTTTTTGCCATCAACTCGCGGTGGAAGCGCAAAAACATTCCGATGCTCTATCAGGCTTGGTCAAAGCTTAATCCGGCCACTGCGCCCGCGCTCGTCACGTGTGGACCCGGCGAATCGTACGGCCCGGGACATTACCATTTGGGCTATGTAGAAGACGAATATGTCCCGGCGCTCTACGCGGCCGCGGAATGCTTTCTGCTCCCCAGTTTCCATGAAGGGTTTGGTATTCCGTTGCTCGAAGCTTTTGCTGCGCGGTGTCCCGTGATCGCTTCGACCGGCGGCGCGATTCCGGAGGTGGCCGGCGGGGCGGCTCGCCTTGTCGAATCCTTTCGACCCGAAGATTGGGCCGAAGCGATCCGCGAACTCCTCGCGGGTTCCGGTACAGTTCAGGAACGCGTGCAGATGGGACTAGAACGAGTTAAGGCGTATAGCTGGCACGAAACTGCCTTGCGCACGTTGAATGTGTACCGAGAGGTGGCAAGTCGTGGCCGATGATCCGCTTGTCGGGATTCTTGCCTGCCCGGCATGCGCGGATCGACCGCCCCTGCGGCGAGCCGAAGACGCTTGGATCTGCCAGCTCTGCGGCCGACGGTATCCGATTGTCAACGGAATTCCGTACCTAACCCTAGAAGACGCCGTGTTGCCCGAAAGCACGAACAACAACCCATGAGAATCCTGATCCTCCACGGACCCAACCTGAACCTCACCGGGTTTAGGGAACCCGAACTCTACGGCAAAAAAGCCTTGGCCGAAATTGATGACGAAATCCAGCAGACCGCAAAGGAACTGGCAATTGACATCCGAGTTCTACAATCGAACCACGAAGGCGTGCTCATCGACACCATCCAAGAGAATCGTAAGTGGGCAGATGGCATCGTCATTAATCCCGGGGCGTTGACTCACTATTCCTACGCGCTTCGCGATGCTCTAGCGAGCGTAAGGCTCCCGGTGATCGAAGTCCACCTGAGCAACGTGGCCGTGCGCGAAGAGTTTCGCCAAAAAAGTGTCATCGCCCCGGTTTCGGTCGGACAGATCATTGGCTTTGGTTCGGTAGGCTATTCGCTTGCGCTCCGTGCGCTTGTTGCCTTGGAGGCTCCTTCAGTTTAAATGAGCAATCTCGACCGTCTTCGCTCGGCTATGGCCGAACAAAATCTTCCGGCTCTGCTGGTCACCGACAACACCAATATCCGGTGGCTTACGGGATTCACTGGCTCGTTTGGCGTGGTCCTTGTCACCGATCAAGAAGCTTGTCTTATTACCGATAGCCGCTACACGCTTCGTGCAAGCGAAGAGGCACCGGATTTCGCCATCGAAATCTTTCAGCGACCCAAAACACTTGATGCCACAATTGGCGACAAAGCAGAGCAGTTTGGAATCTCTACTTTAGGGTTTGAGACCAATCAGTCTTACGCTACCCACACCGCTCGGGCCGAAGCACTGCCCAAGCTAGAGTGGGTTGAAGAAGGCGGAATCCTCGCCGATCTTCGTAAGATCAAAACCCCGGCGGAGGTCGCCAAAATTCGCGATGCCTGCAAACTGGCAGATCAGTGCTTGGAGCACGCGGTCCGCATGTTGCAGCCTGGAGTCCGAGAATACGATATCCACCTCGATATCGAATTCTTCTATCGGCGGAATGGGGCCAAGTTGGCATTCGATCCCATTGTGGTGAGCGGACCCAACTCTGCCTCTCCGCACGGAACCGCGGGCGAGCGAGCCCTCCAAAAAGGCGACTTTGTGACCATCGACTGCGGCGCCCAAATCGACGGCTACTGCTCGGATATTACGCGCACCTTTGTCATCGGCGAAGCCAGCGAACGGCATCGTGAAATCTATAACCAGGTGCTCAAGGCAGAAGTCGAATGTTGCAGTCTGCTCGTAGATGGGGCCAACGGGCACGATATCGATACCCGCGCTCGCGAGATTCTTGATGAAAAAGATCTCGCACAATACTTTGGCCACGGTCTGGGCCACGGGCTGGGCATGGCCACCCATGATCCGGGACGACTCTCGCAGAATGTTGACCAACCGATCAAGAATGGAATGGTCTTTACCGTCGAACCCGGAGTGTACATTGCGGGTTTTGGTGGGGTTCGCATCGAAGACGACGTATTGGTTACACCGGATGGACCTGAAATCCTGACTTCGTTCCCCAAAGAGCTCATGATTCTCTAAATGTCGGCCCTGATCACGCTGGATCGAGTTTGCCTGAAGTCGGGGTGTCGGAGCTTGAGCTTCGAGCTACGCCGCGGCGAAATGGTGGCGGTGATGGGTCCGTCTGCATCGGGCAAGTCGCATCTGCTGGAAATATGCGCGAGCGAATCGACCCCCGCTTCCGGCAAAGTGATTCAAGACGGAACAGTCCATTTTTGCGGCGACCCCGTATTCCCACGGCGAGCCACCCCGATGTCGCTAGCAAAAGCTGTTCTCCCCAAGCAAGATAACGGGCGGGCGGTGGAAGTCCTTGCTACCCTAGGCCTTCTTGAATGGCGCGACGAACCAGTATCGCGTTTGACTCCAAGTCAAATGATCGCCAGTGCTCTTGCCGCCCCGCTTGCGCTCGAAACCGGGACCGTCATCATCGACGGCCATTTAGATCTGCTGGACCCCTGGACTCTCGAAGAAGTGCTTGATCACCTTCGCCGAGACCGACGAGCCGGAAAGGCGATTTTGGTTTCGACCAATCGGTCTGATATCGCGGAACGTTCCGACGAGGTCATTGTTCTGCGCGATGAGCAAGCAGTTTTCGCCGGGAGCATCGCCGACCTCATCGCCCGCGTGGGGCCAACTGAACTCGAAGTCGAATGCGCCGATCCTTCTGCCGTGCAAGCCATGGTCGAACCGTTCGTGGTGTCGGCTCGAATCGAAGCCGGCGCACTTCACCTATCCGCCCACAAGGGCCAAGCCCTGGCGGCACGACTTCTCACCCACGGCTATGGCCGGGTGGTGTCGGTCACCATCAAAAGCCCGACCCTAACCGAATCACTGCTCGATCTGTAACCGTCGGTTCGCATCGACTCGGCGGGTAGCTCCAACCGTGTCGAAAAACTCAAGGAAAGGAATCGCGGTTCGGCGGGTGAGGCCGAACGCATCTTTGAATTCCGTAACCGTAAATTCGGGCGGAAGTTTTGCCCTCATCTGCTCCCGGAGTTTGTGCAATAGCTCCGGGGGAACCACCAGGTCAGGGGCAAGTTCCACGAGTTGGCCGCCGTCGATTCCCAACGTAACCACGCGTTCGGCGGCGGGCGGAGGAACGCCGATCGAACCCGCGATCTTATGCCGGGGCGGGATATCGAAGCCGTTGCTCCCCAGATGGCTCTTGATTGTGTCGAGCAGGTCTTGTGACTTTCGCTCAAGGGGGAACTGATCGGTAAACCGCGCGATCCCAGCGGGGGTTTCGCGAATAATGCGGTTTTCAACGAGGTATTGGACTATTCGGTCACGCGCCTTCTTGTTGCGTTTAAAAACCGTGAATGAGACCAATCGGTCTACGCGTTCAATCCGACCGCTAAGTTCTTCCCGTAGCTTCAAAATCCAGCGATCCAGATTCGCGGGCGTAAACCAGAACCCCCCGAATCCGACAATCTTTCCCGCCAGCCTCAACTCTTCGATCGAATCGCCGAGAGCTTGAAGCGTGGTCTCCAGACGGAAGGCGAGATCGCGGGAGTCGATGCCCGGATCGGACGCCTCGATTTCAGCCAAAACTTCGGCAGGTGTCGGATTCATCGCGGATGGAAGTCGTGCCGCTCCACCGAATCGCCTTGGGCGACCCAGAGCTGGAATTCACCGTGGGTGACGGCCGCGCCGAATCCGCCCTTGCGATCGAGGGCCAAAACCACGCACGGAATTTCGGCACTTGCGGGTTGCCGCCGGACCATGATGTCGATGACTTCTTCGCACGCTTCTTGGGCAGTTGCCCCGCGGCGCATAAATTCGACCGCGCGGAAGCTGGCAACGGCCTTCCAAAGTTCTTCGCCCCGACCGGTTGCCCCGGCGCATCCGGCTTCGTCGTCGGCGTAGATTCCGGCTCCGATGATCGGTGAATCGCCGACCCGGCCGGGCATTTTCCAGGGCATTCCGCTGGTGCTGCTGGCGGCAACGAATTTGCCGTTTTCATGGGCAAGCATGGTCACGGTGTCGTGAGGGGGTTCTTCGTCGGTGGAATGCACGTATTCGGGCGCATCGAGCGGGCGTTCAAGGAATCGCTGGTATTGCTGCACCACTTCTTCGGTCATCAGCGACTGCGGTTCGAGCCCGATTTCGATGCCGAATCGACGAGCCTGCTCGCCTTGAAGCATGACGTGTTCGGTGCGTTCCATCACCGCGCGGGCAATCGAAATGCAGGGCAGGAGTCCGCGCACGCCGCACACGGCCCCGGCTTCCAAGGTGTCGCCGCGCATGCAGCTGGCATCGAGTTCGATTTCGCCATCGGTGTTGGGGAGGCTGCCGCGTCCGATCGCGATGAGGGTGGGGTCGTCTTCGGCGGCGGCGAGTCCGGCTTCGAGGTCATCGAGCAGGCTGGATTCGGGTTTGGATTTGTGAAGTTCAACGGCAGCGCGGATCGCGACTTCGCCGGGTCGTCGCCACGTTGAAAGAATCGTTCTCAAGGTGCGGATGAGCGTACCGCCGCAGGCGATCTTGGCGACGGCCCCGTGGGATTTATCGACCTTGCGACACGAACGCCAGGCTCAGAACCTGGCTTAGTAAAACAAGGCAGATTCCGGCCGTGAGAAGTATGATAGCGGCCCCCGGAGTGGGTCGATTTTTCCTTCGACTCACGAACATCCATGCCAAGCCCGCCAAGCCGGCGGCGAACCCCGCCCAGCGCAAGAACGGAACCAAGCCGTTCGGCAGGGAGTCCACGATCCCGCTCGGGGATTGGATCGCCTGAACCAACCAAAGCGCTACGACCATGAACCCCAAGAGAAGCGCAAGCGAAGCAACTACCGCCGGTTTGAAATTAGGGCGAAACTTAATGCTCATGGGTCTCTGCGGGCTACTCCTTGCGCTTCGGAGCCTTCTGCTCGAATAGGGCCTCATTATTCTCGATTCGCAAACTGTCGGTGAGCTTTTGCATGTAGGTGAGGGCTTCGCTTTCGAACACGAACCGCCCGGCGACTTCACCCTGCCACACGTCGTCGATGACCCAATCGGGCACGGGCAAGAACACGATCCGTTCGGGGGATTCGATCTCCACGCTGAACACGATGGGCGCGCTCGTCGGATCGGGAAAGATGAACTCAAGAAAGATCGCGTGTGGCGTATGGCGGGTTGATCCCATCTGGGGTGCGCCTTTTTCTCGGGCGGCGCCAAGCAACTCGGCATCGAACTTGCCTTGGGCGGGTGGACTTCCGGCCCGGAGCTGGTCGTAGATTTCGCGCTTAAGCTGGGCGATAAATTGCGAAAGCTTTTCGGGCATCACGTTTAGTCTACAAGCTTTTTGATCCTGGTAATTTGGCTAGCCGTAGCAATTACTGGGTTTGTATGAGCCTGGTAATTGTCTTGGCATTTAGGTTGTTCCGGGCGGGCAAAACATCACGTGAGGCGGTGGGTCAGGACGACCCGGCTCGGTTAAGGAGCCCGCCAAAAGTCAAGCGCAAGCGAGACGAGACATCACGGAAGAACCACTATGTCGTTTCGAATCAATACCAACGTTAACGCAATGAACGCCCTTCGCAACCTCAGCATGACTGGGTTGGAAGCGAGCAAGGCAACGACTCGCCTTTCGACGGGTCTTCGCATCAACAGCGGCGCCGATGATCCTTCGGGCCTCATTGCTTCGGAAAGCTATCGCGCCCAACTTGGCGGTATCGATCAAGCTCTCCGCAACAACCAAGACGCGATCAACTTCTCCAAAACTGCCGAAGGTGGTTTGGATGAAGTCAACCGACTCCTCCGCGATGCCCGCGCTCTTGCAGTCGCAAACGGCAACGGCACGCTCGACGAATCTCAAAAGCAAGCGAACCAGACTCAGCTCAACAGCATTCTGTCGTCTATCGACCGAATCGCGAGCACCACGAGCTTTGGTAGCAAGAAGATGCTGGACGGTTCTGCCGGAACCCAAGCTACGGTTATCAAAACGGGTCTTATCGCCAGTGCGCAGTTCGGCGGAACCATTGGCGGCGTCGCGGTTAATGCTAACGCCGACGTTACGGTGAACGTGACGACTGCTGCAACTCGAGCGACCGTCACCGGCACCGTGGATACCTCCGGTGGCGTTGCTGCGGGATCGTTCTCGATCAATGGCAAGGTGTTCAATACGGTTGCTACCGACACCACCGCCAGCCTGATCCAAAAGATCAATGAAGCTTCGAGCGAAACCGGCGTCACAGCGACGGCTGCCGCAGGCATCGTCACGCTAGCCAGCTCGGCTTTCGGTAGCGACGCGAAGATCAACTTCGTGGATAGCTCCGGGGTGATCTCGGCGGCAAACACTGCAACCACCGCTTCGGGCGTCGACGCAGTTGCGTCGGTGACTTACAACGGCGGATCTGCCGTGACTTTCAATGCCGGGAAAGGCCTGAACCTCAAAGATGCTGACGGAAACTCCATCACTCTGACGGCGGCCGGAAACACCGTGGCCAACCATGGCGCCTCGGTGCGGCTCATGGCTGGTTCGGCAAGCTTCCAAGTGGGCGGCAACGCGGGTCAAACTGCGAGCCTCTCGATCGGAAACTTTAGCTCCGCGTCGCTCGGACTTTCGGGCTCAGCCGTGAATATCACTGGATCCGACATGAGCACCGCTCTCGGCGCTCTTGATTCAGCAATCGGTACGGTCGCCGCGTCGCGAGGTCGAATCGGTTCGTTCATGAAGAACACGCTGGAATCGAACGTGCGAGCCCTGGGCATCGCTCGGGAAAACCTGGCCGCCACCGAATCGAGCATCCGCGAGATCGATGTGGCCGAAGAAATGACCAACTACACCAAGCTGCAGATCCTGCAACAGTCTGGTCTTTCGATGCTGGCCCAAGCGAACCAATCGCCGCAAGCGGTTCTTTCGCTGCTCCGATAATCTCCGCTCGCGGACCTTTTACGGTCCGCCCCGACCTAACCCCGCTTCTGCCGCCTGAAGCGGGGTTTTTTCTTTATTTGATCCGGGTATCGTGCGATATCGGGGCAGGGATGCCCTGGAGCAAGGATGTTTCCGGCATGGACGTGGGTGGTTGCCTTTTGGCTCGGCGCAGCAATTGGCAGCTTTTTGAACGTGGTGGTCTACCGATTGCCGCGCGGACTTTCGATTTATAAGCCTCAGCATTCGTTTTGCCCGTCGTGCCAAAAACGACTTTCGCCGCGCGAACTCATCCCGATCCTGAGCTGGGTGTTCCAAAAAGGACGTTGCAGCTGCGGCAAAAACAAGATCGGTGCCCGCTACGTTTGGGTCGAAATCGTAACCGGAACCCTGTTTGCGCTCATTTGGTATCAGCAACTGGTTCTGCAGCCCAACGGACTCTACTCTCCGCTTAATGTCATCCATGCGGTGGCTTATATGCTGTTTGCGGCCGCTCTGACCGCGGCGATCTTTACCGATCTTGCCCACTACATCATTCCGGACCAGATCAACGCATTTATGCTCGTGGTTGGGCTGGGAATGAATGTCGCGACTGCCTCATACGGATTCGGAGAGGCGTATTTGTGGGGATTGCCGAGTTCGATTGTGGGCGCGACCGTCGGCACGCTTTCGATTTGGTCGATTACGCTGATCGGGCGCATCCTTTTTGGCAAAGATGCGATGGGTCACGGCGATATCAAGATGGTGCGCGGGATCGGCGCGGTACTGTTTCCGATCGGGGTGGCCCTCACGGTGGGTATCGCAGTCGTGCTCGGCGCGGTGATCGGGGGTGTTCTGGCCGCTGTGCGAATGCGCAAGCTCAAACAGGCCGAATCAGAGGAAGAAGAGGAAGGATACGAACCAGAATCGATTCGGTCTATTCTTTGGTGCGGCATCGGGTATTTGCTTGCCATCGATGCGATCGGATTAGTTTTCCCCAAGCTGTACGAATGGTGGTTTGGCGAGAACCCGTATTCGACGGAAGAGTTCGAAGAAGAGCCTGATGTAGAATCGACAATGATTCCGTTCGGTCCGTACCTGGCGGTGGGAGCGCTGGCCGTGGTGCTTATGCGCCCCCAGCTGGATACCGCCGTTAAGGCTTATCTGAACTACGTTGGGCTTGAATGAAAAATTGGAAGGAACATTGGAAAATCGAGGGCAGTCAGACTACATCAGACCGAGGTTGGGCATGAGGAAAGGTTTACAAGCATTTACGCTCATTGAGCTGCTAACAGTTATTGCGATCATCGCAATCCTCTCCGGAATCATCGTGCCCGTGTACAGCCGGGTCAAAGATAATTCCTACCGCAGCGGCGACATTAGCCATATGAATCAGTTGCGGACTTCGTTGGCGCTTTACCGCGAAGATCAGGGCGCGTATCCGCCCGCACTGCTGGGCTATGTCACGCTCTACGGAAGTGGGCCGAATGCAGGCAACGTGATTCCGGCCGACAAAATTCACGGATTTCTGTATCCCAAGCGTGAAGGCAGTCTGGAAACTTTCCGACCTGCCTACCTCCGCGTAGGGGCAAATGTCACCACGACCGCGGTATTTCCGAATGCAACCGGGGCCGCCATCGGCTCTGATCCGATTGCGGATCTCAACGGGGATGGCGCAATCACGGCACTCGATGACACGCTCGGTGCGCGACAAGCTTACGGACCGGCGGACGGGGAAGTGTGCTGGGATCCGGCGGTGAATGCCATTGCGGCCGGGGTTCGATGCAACGGTGTCGCCGTTAACAATCCCAATGATGTTCGCGCACGGCTGTTCTATGCCGTTTCTGGTTACGACGTCGCCAAGATTCCGCTGACTGGGGGCGGAGAACGATACGAACTTCGATACACGAGGTTCTGGTCGAACTTTGCGATCGGTGACGGCGCTGGTTTTGGCATCGGAAGCGGGGTTGACGATCCGCGCCAGCTGGGCTACAGCAATCCGCCCGACGATACGGTGGTGACGTGGAACAGCTATTTCCGCGAATACGATTCGCCGGGTGTACCGAATTCGATCCGACGAGACATCATCCTCTTTTTAAATGGCAGCGCCCGTCCCTGGGATTCGGGCTTGCTCCACAACGATTCTTGGCGACAAAGGGCCAATTAATGCAAGAGGCAATCAAAAGCTTGCGCATGGTTTGAACTGGAAAACTTATGGTACGAGGCGGAATGAATAGAAGGCGAGTGGCCGGGGCATCACTCATTGAAGTGCTCGTGGTCATCGTCGTCTTCCTGGTTGGCATCCTGGCGGTGGTGCAAATCTTTCCGCCGGGGTTAGGCGTTCTCCGCCAGAACCGCGCACAGATCCAGGCGATCTCAATGGCCCGAGCCGAAGTGCAGCGTGCGCTTGGGCAATCGGCACAGCTTCCCGAACGGATCGTAGCGGCGACGTTTGATTCATCGGGTGCCGTGTTTATTCTGGGCGGTAGTGATCCAAACGAACTCAACCCGCCGGTCGATCCGGTGAGTGGCAATGGGGCGATCAATGCGGCAGGACAGGTCATTGTCTCGGGCAATCCAGTGGGCCACTGGACCAAGCTCACGGGACCCAACCGCATTACGCGGGTGATTGGAGAAGGCAAACCGGTATCTCAGCCTAATATCGTAAATGGAGTCTACGGCAGTCGGATGCAACTGCTGTTCGGTCCAATTTTCTACCAGTACGATGGGGCCAACAGTCGATCGCTCGGGCAAGTTCTTTCGGTTTATGGCAACGATTTGCGGATCGAATCGGGTTCGAGCGACGATCTGATTCCTGAACCCAGCCAGGCACTCTACGATACGGACGAGTTTTATTTCGTTCCGGCGCGTCGGGCCAGTCTGACCGCGCAAACTCCGGCGGGATTCGATCGCAAGGATCAGCTTTGGGTGCCTCGTCTGCAAGATACGGGCTCGAACTCTTTGCTTTCGCACGCCTACCGCGTCTCGATGAGTTTTGTGTACAACGATGGCACCGCCGATCGGATTGTGCAAGGAATTTTCACTGCGTATCCGGATACCAGCACGGCGTACTATCGCGAGTTTGGTAACTATGCGGTTATTTCGTTGCCCGATCTTCTGGATGGTTCGATGTTCAACCCCACCGGGTATCGCGGCGTGGAATATTCAACCTTGCGCCTTTCGCGAGTCTTTCGCGAGATTCCGGCCGCGGCCGTTTTTTCGCCGTACGACCCGTACGAGTTCAAGCCGTGGAATCACTCCCTCGGGACGCTTTTGCTGAATCCGGCCGGCGCACAGACCGTAGTTCGCGACCTAGACGGCAACGAAACTCCGCTCATGGCGCGGGTGGACTATTCGGTGTACGACTGGCGCATCATTCGGGATGAGTTTCAGGTTCCGAGTGCGGCGGTAACAACCACCTACAATCCGACCGTCAAGCTTTTGGCAAACCAGTTGGTACCAGGATCGGGTACGGGTCCGGATAATAGACCATATGGTGGAATCGCGCTGGCAAGTGATTCTTTTCTGCACACGCCCAATGTAACGGGGGTGCTCGGATCGCAAGATTTTGTTCTACTTGATCTCGCAACGGGCGGAATCGTCGCGGGGAACACCTCGCCGGGTCAGCCGGGATGCTACTTTGTGGATAAATCGAACGGAACGATCCAGTTCCGCGATACCAACACGGGCGATTCATTTGCGATCACCGGGCGCATCTGGCTCCCCACCGGAGCCTACGGCGGCTGGACTGACAGTGGTCCGATGGAGTTGGCCGGGCGCAAAATGCAAGCCCTCTACATGGCAACTGGCGAGTACGCGGTTCAGATGCTCAAGGCAAGTAGCAACTACGGCATTGTCTACCCCACCGCGCCCAATCAGCTTGTCGCCGGACAAACGTATCAGGGAGGATCAAACGGATGGGGGCAGCCGAACCGCCTTTACTTCCCCCTGATCGATAGCGGCCAAAAGGTGACGATTCGTGAAGCGTGGGTCAGCGGTCCGGAAGGGCCGGTGATTCGAAGCCGCGCCTACAAGATTTCCGGGATTGAAGCGATCGGCGGAGTCACTCTAGCTTATGTTCAGCTCCCGGGGAGTCACGTATTTGATTCCAGCCGCAACGGTTACGCCGTGCGGGGGGTGGAAGGTGCTTCGATTAAAGTGCGCTCGTTTTACAATCCGCAACGCTTCCAGATCGTGGTGGATGGCGCACAGAACTTTGAAAACATTACGCGCTGGACTCAGTTTTACCGGCTGACTTCGACGGAAACATTTGATGCGGGAGGAAATTATTAATGGCACGACGATCGCTTCGTAGGGCGTTCACGCTGATCGAACTGATCACGGTGATGGCAATCACCGCAGTTCTGCTGACCGTGATCACGGTACCCATCGTGCAGAGTTTTAATCTCACCCGGGCCGCGCAAGGTTTCGCCAACGCGCAATCGGTGGCACGGCGAGTGATGACTCAGCTGGAACGCGAGATCAGCAACAGCGCGGGTGTCCGGGATAATTCCGGTTTAAAAGGCTCGCTCTACGTGATGATGCCGGACAATGCAGGCACCGCGACTCCAATCCTGCTTAGCTACGTTAAGATGGATCTTTTCAAGCCGGCACAGGGCGATCCGATGTCGCGAGTGGGTTCGGATTTCATCGACCCGGATACCGGAAAGGTGGACCCCACACTGCAGACGACGAAAGGTCAAGTGCAGCTTCCGGGCGTCCCAGGCGATACGATCGTACGCTACTTTATTGCGCGTCGCGATCCATTTGCCAACTACAACAATCCGTTTACGCAGTATCGAACCACGGGCGGTGGCCGATGGCTCACCGCTACCGGGCGCGATAACTTATATGTGCTCATGCGGGCCGAAGTGCAGCCTTATGTCTACGAAGATATCGGCGGCGTTCCTCAACGAGTGGTCAACTCGCGGTTCTTTATCGACCAAGATCGGGATGCGGACCCCAACACGAGCGGTCCGCTGATGGATGATCCCACGTTTGCCGATCCTCTGGCCCGAGCCGCGCTGGGAATCAGCCCGGCCATGGGCTATGCGGTGGCCCGTCCGTACGATCCGGCGGATCGGGACGCGATGGTGCGCAACTGGATGCAGGCGGCGACGGTGGTGACCGAAATTAGCCGGTTTGATATGGTGATGCCGGTGGCGAATCGGCAAACTCAGCAGGTTCAGTTCGAAGGCAATCGTCCTCTCGTTGTACCGCTGGTAAGATTCCAGCCCACGCGGCTCAATTCGGAAGCGGCCGAAGCTCAGCTAGCGATCCGGCCGACCGAAGAGACCGACAACCCCGCTAAGGTTGGTCCGGATGTTTATAAAACTCAGTACGGAGCCTGGGCGGATGCATACCTGCGGATTCTGCCAAGCATTTACACTCCGGCCACCGGTCCGCTGGATGCAAGTGCCGGTGCGGTTCGACCCGTTTACGCCGGTGGCTCAACGATTGATATGTTGCCGGATGCCAACGGCCACCACCTGATTTATACAGGTGCGGGCCCGGTGTTTGATGTCACCTACTACCGCGACCATAAGGCAGCAGGAGCGGCATATCCATTCTATTCCGCGCTCAATCTTGGTCTGCTCACAGCCAGTGTTCCGGCGCGGCAAGAGTTTATTGCGGTGGTGCCCGAACCGGGCAGCGGAAAGGTGTTCGCGAGTTTTGATATCCGAGAGTACGGCACCGATCTTACTTGGAGCGGAACGGGTACTCGAACCGGGGCGATCCTTTATGATGAACGGATTCCTTCGAGCAGTCCCAACGATCCGGGGGTGTTCGCGGGTCCGGCGGTAACCCCGGCTGATCCGACCTTTACGGCGGGTCCAGCATGGTCGACCTACACAACTCCAAACGAGCGATTTGCTCGACTATGGCACCAGTGGGATTCGCTGTGGCCGAACCCGATGGTTGCGCCTTCGCGGGATGACCTCGCGGCAGGAGTTAAACGGTACATCGATCTGCGTGCGATTCCGCAGGCCGGATCAAGCGCGGTCGCAAGTCCGCTTTCTCCGGGGTTGCTTCCGAGGATCAGCATCACTCCGGGGAGCGAGCAGATTTTCGGGCCGGATCAAACGCCGGGTCCGAACTACGGCAAGATCGTGCGGTACACGCGGGTTCCCAATGTGGACTCGGTTACGGTGGGGCCAAACCAGTACAAGATCAACTACACGGATCGGAAAGAGCCGAACTGGGAAGCTCAGTTTGGATTCACGGGCGTTCAGTACGAGAAAGAAAATTATACGGCCAACGACTTTGTTTCCGCCGTTTTGCAACCGCGCTATCGGGCGGGCTATGTCGAGCTCAATTCTCGCTACGGTGAACCGATTCCGGCGGGGAACATTTACATCACTTACCGCTTCCAATTCACTGAGCCAAACGATGTTGTTTCGGTGGATTACGGCTCAACCGAACTGATGGAAGTAGTGCTGACGATTCGGAACTGGGCGCAAACAACTCTGCCCAATCCCCCGATTGTGACCGTGCGGGGCACGGCGGCCGTGCGCAACCGACTGCGTTAGAGAGGCAATGGATTTGAAGAACGTATCGATTCGAACGCGCCGACACCAAGGCGGCCAGACCCTGATCATCGCGGTCTTGGTGCTCGGGGTTCTGCTGATCCTCGGCGTGGCATTTGCGGGAATTATCAGCCGCAATATCACCGAAACCGGACGCAGTGCTCAGCGCACCGTGGCGAGCGATCTCGCCGAAGCGGGGGCAAAGTTTGCCCATAATCAACTGCTCAATTCGGCACTTGGAGCCGACTGGCGACCGGAGCCAACTCCGCTTGGCACCGATGCCACCGGTTTCACCAAAGATCCAGATGCGCTGTATCTGCGGCCCGGTACGGGGTTTGACGTTGCAGTTGATCCGGTCAATCGGCCGGGCTACACCATCCGTGATCTGGGCGGACCTGACTATCTCGGAGCCTACACGCGCGTCGGTTTCGGTAAGGGGCGAAGCCTACTTCGAGTGCGATACGCGCCTTCGGCATACGATGCGTTCGGCGCATCGACCGGTGCTCTGCGGAATGCGGGTAAAGCCCGCGGCCACATTGTGATCGAATCGGTGGGTCGATACGGTGCGCTCGATGACCAAGGCAAGGTGGACCCGAGCGTTTTGCTTTCGCAATCGGTTCAGGCAACGCTTTTTGCGAATGGCGCTCAGGTTCGCGACGCCTTGGGACGACTTAAAAATGCCGATGCCGGAATTGTGAATTCGCGTAAGCTGCTTGCTTTTGCATCGATCGGATTGGTCGAGCAAGCGCGGTTTGTAACCAATAAGTACAACCAAAGCCGCCCCGCAGAAGTTGGGTTCCCCAACGCTTCGGCCGCGGGATCAACACTCTTTACCGATAACACCAACGTTGGCGCAACCTACGAAGGTCAAGATGTGGACGTGCCGATCCAAATCGGCGGAAATCTGAGCGGTCTGCCCACCGTGCCGGTGGCGCAAGGCCGATGGGAAAATCTTCCGGGTGGCGGATCGCTTTGGGTGAACGGAAGACTGGAAATCCATGGCGATCTAGACCTGTATCTCAACACCCAGTTGGGCGAGGCCGTGCACGCTACGGGCGGTATCTCCCCGGCCAACAACGCCTCGGCAGTCCGACTTAACGTGTTCCGCCTTGATAATGCAGGCTTTAACTGGAACGCTCTCGCCACCGCCAACGGCGACCTATACAATTCACCGCAAATCATCCCAGCTGCGGGACTCGACAGCGATAATCCGCAGTTTTCGAGCTTTGCGGGCGTGCTCAAAGATGGCGGGAGCGGATCGGATGCTACCGGTTACATCCGGGCGACCACTCGCAAAGAACCGCCCAGCATCACCGCGCCGAATCCTCAGACCGGAGTTTCGCGGTACCGTGAACTCACCCAACGGACGGGGGTACTTAACGCCTCGGGATCGCTGGCGGGTGAGTTCGGCCACGGGGAAGGAGTCTATGTTGATTCCCCCGAGCGCGGGAACCGGAGTCTTGCCGATCAACAAAAAGGCCTCGATCCGCTGAAATCATTGCCCAACGACTGGCTGAATCCTAACAACGCCGCAAGTCAAGGGTGGCAGGGTCCGTATTACATTCCCAATGCACCATTCTTGCGATTGCTGCCGGATGGGTTTGAAATCGTGCGCGACAGCCGCAGTTCGGAGCCCACGTGGCGCGACGTCGATGGAGTGGACACCGCGCAGAGCCTTTGCCGCTACTGGATACGTCGGGTTGGAAACCAAACCTACGTGGTCGATTCGATTGCAAACCCTGGTTTTAATCCGCTCACCGGCGACTTTGCGCTCAACGGTCGACTGTTCAACGGAACGCTTTTGTTCGAAGGCGATGTCCGGGTGCGAGGCGTGATTCCTACCGATCAACAGCTGACGGTGGTCGCTCTCGGCACGATCTATATTGAAGGCAGTATCACCAAGGGCACGTTCGATCCGTGGACTAACAGCACGATCCAGCGGCCAAGTGCCTCGATGCTTGGACTTTTCGCCAAGGATTACGCCGCGATTAACACGACAATGTTCTTTGGCCCGGCGGTCGGACAATCACCAAAGCCTAAAGCCAGCAATCCGCTTCCCAACACGCCCAACCCTCTCGAACTCGATCAAAGCGGCACGCCTGATCTGACTTTTGAATCGCAGTTTCTGCTTCAGCCCAACGGCAACAATCCATCGAGCTGGCTAACATTTGCGGAACAGTATGTTCCGTCCGGTGGGCTGGGTGAACCGGGTCCGCTTTCTTCGAACCTGCTGTTTTCGGTGTCTGCCGATGATAACGGCCCCTCGTTCCTTGCGATGGATATCATCACGGGGACATTCCGCGATCCCGGTCCGACGGCAACGCGGTATCTGTACCCGCGGTCCACGCTGGGCGTGCTGAATAACGACGCCGCTCCCTACTACGGGGTGGGAATCAACATCCCCACGCTTGGTCTTGGCGATCCGTCGATTAATGCCTATCCCAAGTTTATGACCTGGGCGACTCCGATTGTAAACCGGTTGACCGCCGGCGCATACAACGCCTATAACCCGGGCGTGAGTCGGAAACTGAGGATGAATGCGGTAAACATCGAAGGCAACTACGAGCTTTCGGTCACCGATCCAACGTTCCTCCGCATGCAGATTGCACCGGTTGGCGGTGAGCCGAGCAAGAACGCTCTGATCGCGCGGAGTGCCATCGCTCCGTTTGACATTCGGATCGAAGCGGTGATCTATGCCGAAAACGGTTCGTTCTTTGTGATTCCGGGACAATGGTTCAACACCAATCCAGAAGACACCCGCGCCGCCTTTGAACAGAACTACACGCCGGCAGATACCAGCGATGATCTGGATGTCGTGGCCCTTGATTACAATCCGTCGCAGACCGTGACAGTGGCCGGCGTAACAGTGAGCCGTCGTCTGCTGGCCCAGCAACGCCGGATTCAAACCTACGGGTCAACCCCCGAAGTGCCATTTTATGGCGAACCGCTCGATATTCGGGTGACGATCGTTGGCGCGATCAATGAAAACATGCCCGCGCCGATGGCCATGCAAGCAGAATGGCTTAAAAAATGGGGCTGGATTCCGCGCCGTATCGGCGGAACGGGTCAAGTGATTCCCGAACAGCACACTCCGGCTGGCATGAGCCTGGCGTCGAACCTTGCGGTTCCGAACCTAGTGTTGCTGTACGATCCGGCCCTTGCCACGGCGGCGATTCCGCAAACTTCCGCCCCCGCTTCCGGCCTGCAATCGGTTCGCGTGGATGATCAAGGCCGCACTTTGCCGCCGCTCCCGCGCATGCCGGTGAGCCCCACCCTTGCCTACTTTGGAGACGCAAATCCGTGAGACTGAAAGCCCATCTCGTATTAGCCGCCGCTTTGTTGAGCGGAGGCGCACTTGCCCAAACGGTGGGCTATGCGCCAAAAACCACGCCGATCCGAGCGGGCATCCTCATGGTTCGCAACAATGCCGGATTGATGCTGCCGAGCGGGGCGCCGCATATCTGGTCGATTATCGACCGAGATAATGCAATCAAACCGGCGGATTGGCGGTTCGATACGCCCTTTGGGACTTCGATTCTCACTCAAAACGCGGCCAGCCGATGGGGTGGCTCTGCGGGCCAAAGTATCGATAAATCGTATGCGCCTTATTGGGAAGTTGATCTCAGGAATACCACGGAAACAAGTCTAGAACGGTTCGACGTGCTTTCTCTGAGCGTCACCGGACAGAGCGTCATTACGCCCGATGAGCGGGAAAAATTGCGCCTCTTTATCGATAAGGGTGGAATCTTGTGGGTGGACCTCGCGGTGCCGGGCACGGCCGGATTCGATACGGTGAACAACTTGCCCAGTCCGATTTCGATTGTGAATTCCGGTGCGCCGATGGCCATGAGTCCCTTGCATCCGCTGGCGCACGGACCCAACCGACTCGCGCTTTACGATCTCTATGCAATGAGCGATCCGGCTTCGAACTTGGCGGTCAATCCGTACTCGTTCGGGGCCACTCCGATCGGCCAGTTGCTACGCGGAACGCAGCAAGACGGGCTGCGGCTCGATCCGATGGCAACCACGGGCACGAGTGCGGTAATCGCCACGGCCCAATTTGGCAACGGATACCTTGTTGTCACAACTCGCGGAATTTCGCGGCAGATCAACCGCAGTTCGGTTCCGGGCAACTTTAACAATAATGCGATTCGAGTCGCGGATCCGCTTAAAGACGTGCCGTACCAGGCGGCGATGAAACTCGTCGTTAATATGCTTTCTCTGAGTTCGCGTTTTGCTTCTCAGCATGCAGGCAGCCGGAACTCGAATTCCATTCAGGTCAACAATGCGGCACCGGCGGTCAAGCAGTTCGCCGCGCCCGTTATCGGTGGCCCTCCGGGCAAACCGGTCCTCTTTAATGGGCGCATGATTGTGAAATCGGGGGGCACGATCTACGTTTACGATGCCGAGCCGGACCACGATGTGGACCACGACGGCAATTCCGATGACGGGCTCCCCGATCCGGTGGGCTCGCCGTACGACCGGATTTGGAGCAGCCAGAACCTGGGGACCATCTCTGATGTCACGGCGATCGAAGTGCCCAATAGCCCGATTGTCGAACAGCTTTGGGTTACTTCTAGCGATGGCCGGGCGCACGGATTCAACCTGAGTCAAACGACGTTCCTCAACGTTGCGCCGTTTGCCAGCATCGATGCGCCGACGGCAGTCGGCCCTGTTACACGTACGTATGCGCCGACTTATCACGAAGGCGTTCTCTACATTGCCGATTCGATTGGCAATGTAGGTCGCTTGTGGATGATCAACCCGCGCATGGCGGCAAGCGGGGCGGGCAACGAGTCTCGCAATGTTGATGACGATGGAGCAACCGCCGGAACCTACACGTGGTCCATGTCGGGTGCCTCGCGCTACCGCGGACCGGGGGCCAGCCCTTCTGTAGCCTACATTCCGATTCAAGATGGAAGCGGCGGCCTGGATAAGGTTGCGTATATCGGCACCAACCGGATCACCGGTCCGGGAGCTGCGCCGGTTTCTTTGGTCAGTATCTGGCTGGGCGCACGGGCCGAAGTGCCAACTCAAGTAAACCGCGTAGCGCAGAACCTCAATATACAGACTCGCGCCGCGCTCCAGAACCTGCGGGTTTCGATTCTGCAAGGTGACCGGGCACCGTTTGGATTCAACTTCCGTGTGCTTCGACCCAACGGTGTTCCGTTCACCGATGCCGAGATGGCGACGTACTTTACGGGGACCCTTCTGCAGCCCAGCAATGGTACGGTGCAGATACAGCTTCAGGCGGGCATGACGACGGCTTGGGATTGGGACGGCACCAATACGCCAACCGATCCGACCGACGACGTGAGCTACCGTCTGGACTATGCGGTCGACTTTACATCGGGAATTGCGAGTGCCGATAGTTACGTTCGCACGTTTATCGAAGTGATGGACGAAATGGGCAATCCCCAACTCGATCTGGGTGCTCCGCCGGCGGTTGCCGAAAGCGGCAACATCGGTCTTATCGTGCGTCGAGCCAACGGCGGAACGTTCTATAACCTCATCGAACATGGTCGCAACGATTTTTGGGTGCGCACGCGGTTTGAATTCCACTCCGCAATCAACAACCTCGGAGCCATTGGACAGAACGCGGCTTATCCGCCATCGATTGTTGATCAAGACGACCTTGTTCTGCTTTTGCCGTTCCTCAATCAACCGATTTCGAACATCCGACCCATGGGAATCGCCGCGCAAGGCGATAGCTTCTACGTCACGGCCTTGGGGGCTAAGCAGATCGGACCGTTTGGAATCCCGACCGGTGTCTTGCTGTCGTTTGAAGCCAATCCAGGACCCATCGAATTTATCATCGGCGGCGGTCCGGGTGATTCGAACCTGCTGTTTAAACAGCCCGACCTCGCACGGAGCGGATACTCATCGAATCCGGCGCTGTTTAGCACTCTTCCGGGCAGTCTGTTTGCGATCGAACCGGTAGCCGGGAGTACAAATCTGCGACGGGTGTCGATCAACACGCTATCGAGTTCGACTCGGGGGCCGATGAATGCGACCCTAGCCAATAACCTCCCCGTGATCGTGAATCGCGATGGCACAACCGATACGATTTACGAGCCCGAAGCACCGGTCGATAGTGCGCCGTTTTTCCGCGGCCGATCGGGGGGCAAATACAGTCACCTCAACTGGTACACCGTAATCAACGGATACAACCTGCAGCTGAATCCGGTTGTGGCAGGACAGACCGTCTATATGGCGGGAACGAGCGTGTTGCCCGCTCTTATGAACGGCGATCCTCCGACTACGTTTGACGGGCTTATGTTTGCGCTGGATGCGCGAATCGCGCCGGATGATCAGCACCTCGTTTCGACGGCGGCGCGCCCCTGGGTCAACCAACTGTACAGTCTTAAATACTCGCCTGATCCGGGCGATCCGGTGACCCCGCCTCCGTTTAGCTTTAACAAAGTCACTCCGGCAGATGCCATCAAGTGGCCTCAGTGGCGCGGAATCCGCTCGTTTGATGATGCCCGGGTGCGAATCTTGCAGGCCGCGCTTCTTGGCGAGACTACGTTCTACGGGCTTGCGGCGGGAGAAGGGGCCGTAGCCGTGGTCAGCGAAGATTTTCAGACACTCTTCAAGCGGAGCGACATCTTGGTCGTTGATGCGGGACGAATCAGCCGGTTTGACCCCAGCGGCAACCCGATCTGGTCCGCGGAAGCTACCACCTACAGCGGATTTAATCAACCTAACATCGCGAGCCGAGTGCGTCGGCTTTCTACGCCAAGCAAGGCTTACCCGGATGGCGCGAACGGCTATGTGTTCGCCGACCCGGGCAACAACATTGTTGTCCGAATGGATGCGGCGGGTCAGGAAATCCGTTCGATCGACTCGATCCGGATGCACCCAGATGTGACCCCAATTAATGATCCGCTGAGAACGGAACGATCGCCGAACGGTCAGGGCAACAATGAATCCAAGTTGCTCCGTAGTCCGCAGGATGTCATTTTCTGGACCAGTTACGTGAGCGGGGCCGATGCGGATCGACTCTTCCCGAGCGAAGGTGTCGGCCACGCCAACGAGCGGTGGGATCACTGGCTTATCGCCGATGCGGGCAATAATCGTGTCGTCGAAGTGGTGGATCGGTACCGGCTCGACAGCGTGGGCCGGGTAGCCGGAGTCGTGCGTTATCGCGATTTTAGCGACAACGAGGGCGACGGCTTTACGCCGGCACTGGGCATGCTCTGGTGGCATTCGCCCGAGGAATTCAGCGGTAAGCGCTACGCCTATAATTCGATTGCCCGAACGGTTCTCGATACCGGGAGTGGTCCGCGCGAAGCGGTCGCGTTCGGATTCAACAATGTCCAGCCCAGTCGGCAAACGTTTGGGCTCGATTCGGGCTCAACCGCTCCGGGTCCGCAAACGGATAACAGTACGGGCTACGGCGGCGTGGTGATTTACGATGGTCCGCAGACCAAAGTGATCAACGAGTTCTGGGTTCCGGCGATTCCGCACGGCACGTACATGAGCGATCTGGGCGGTGGCAACTATGCGTTTGATCCGGGTCAAGGCGCGCGGATTGAACAAGCACTCAAGGTGAGCAATCTCACAAGTGTGAGTCTCAAGTACATCGATGCAGGGTCGGGTCCGGTTCTGACGGCCATGCTCTCGACCGATCGAGGCGTATTTGAAGTATGGGAACGGCCCAACCCCTCCGGACCGGCAGGTTCTACGCGCTGGGAAGTGCGGTGGATGCTTCCGACGGAAGTGTACGTCAACATCCGGCGAAATTCGCTCACCGCGACCACGTTTACGTTGGCCGATCTCGGACTCAACGCCACCCGGTTCCGCCCGATGCATGCGCGGCGGCTGGATAGCGGGGATGTGCTTGTGGTCAATGGCTATACCGGAACGACCCGCTCGGGCGCAACATTCAACGGCGAAGTGGTGCTGGTCAACGGCAACTTCGCCACGAGTACCGATATCCGGGTTCCCGGATACGCGGTTAACCGAATCAATCTGGGTTTCAATAGCCTCAGCATCTTGTTCGAACTTCCTCCGGTGCAAGGCATCCGCGGCATCGTGAGGCCAGTCTTTGCGGAGAAACAGTGAGCATGAAGGATTCAAAGGCAAAGGGATCGCGTATTCGCGATCGGTGGATTTGGGCGTGTAGCCTGGTGGTGGCGGTCGCATTGGCCGTTCCCGCGTTTGCCCAGGATTACCGCTCGTTCCAAGGAACCAACGAACGGACCGGTCGCGCCAGTGTGCAACCCACCACCGTTGATCCAGAAACCACGTGGAACAACGCCGGACGCGGATTCTTGCGCTGGTTTGATCCGGTGGTTGAAGATGGGGCCTTTTTGGATAATCCCGATCCGGGGGCCGGACCCGCCGCCGGGGCATGGGGCAACCCGTTCCCAATCATTGCGGGGGGAACCTTTATCCTTGCCAGCGGGTACTACGCCGATACGTTCCTCGAACCCCCTTATCTGTTCGCCGTGACCTCCACTACCGGGGGAACCGAAGGTCCGAACCCGTCAATCGGAGCGACCGCCAGTTTTGTTTGGAACCTCACCGGACTCACGCTTGGTTCGCAGTACACGATCGAAGTTCAAGTCCCCAGCGGACCCACAAATATCAATCCGGGGGGCGCGGTCGATCTGCGCTTCACCCCGCATTATCAGTTATATTCCGTCACCAGTAACTCGGGAACGGAGTACTTCTGGCTTGATCTTTTCCAGTCTGCAGGAGGAATGGCGACGCTGGCGGATGGCCGAATCTTTGAAGCTTCCGCGACGGGCAATATCGAAGTCCGACTCTACAACGTCATTCGACGCAACGACTTCGGGACGCAAGTCGATCCGCTCGATCAACCGGGCACCGATGTGGTTTATGCCGATGCGGTTCAAGCCACGTCTCGCTCTGCTCAAGGTACCGCCAGCACCAGCGCCACGCCGGTGGTCGGACGCCTGCTCCAGCCTTCGTTGGCGGGAGGACCGACGCAGTTTCCGCAACGCGTCGTGAGCACGCGGAACGAAGATGTCTTCTTCGGATCGATCAATAAACAGATGCGTTTTGGGGTTGTCACCTCGTTTACACACAACGGAACGCTAGCTAACGTGGCGCAACCACTCCGCCGAAACATGGTTTGGAGCTGGCCCGCTACTCGGCCGCTCGATCTCTCGCAATCAGAAGAAGAGCGGTACGCCGTCGAACGCCAAAACTGGCTGATGGGAGCACCGAATCCGAATTATCCCCGGTACGAAGTGTTCCGCCAGGCGGATAACCTGAGCTCAGGCACAAACATTGGAGCCGGATTTACGGACGACAACACTTTCAGCCATATCGGTCCAAATTACGTGATCGCCCCGGCTGCGCCGACAGCGACTACATTTGTGGAATGGGCTCCGGTTGCCAAAGAAGGTCGGTACTTCATCGATGTGTACTTCCCAACGGATGACACGCCGAACGATCTGGCCACGCAAGTGACGTACCAAATCCTACGCGGCGGAACCGTAATTACCACTCGAACGGTTAACCAGTCAGAAATTAATGGCTGGCGACGACTTCCTAACCAACCGGAAGATGGTTACGAACATACGAATGCGTTTCCGCTTACAGTACGGATTCTGAATTCGGGCTCAGCGCAAGATGTGGCCGATGGCCGGAACGTATATGCCGATGCCATCCGGTTTACGGGCGATGCCGATCTGGCTATCACCAGCACTCCGGTTCAAACCGTGGCAACCGTTCAAGTGGGCGGAGCTCCGCGCCTTTCGGATGTTGTTCTGGTTGCGCGAGAAAATGGATCGATCAGTCTTATGGACGCCCACGGCAACGTGGCCGCCGCAAGTCAAGACAACGTATTTTGGACTTGGCCGAGCGAAAATCCGACCACTGATCCGAATCGTGCACCGGGTGAAGATTACGGTATTGCCGAAACTCCAACCGGGTTCAATCTCAGTTCCGCGTTGGTTGCCAACATCGGCGGAGTGGACCTGATCTTTATCGGCTCGCAAGATGGCCGGGTTTACTGCCTGGAAGCTCTGGGCCGAGGCGATGGAACGACTCGTCGACGCTGGACTTGGCCGGATGATTTCGACCCGACCGATCCGACCGCACCCCTGAGCCCGACACATTTGGGTCCGATCAACGGCTCGCTGGCACTTGCCAACCTGGCGGGAACCCCGGCCATTATCGTTCCGGATTCTAACGGTCGCATTTACGCGATCAATGCCGCGGGCGATGCAACCACACGCACGACTAACCAGATTTGGCAATACCCACCGGCGGCAAGTGCACCGATCGATGCGGTGAACATGACTCCAGTCGTTGCATTTGGACGGATTACGTTTGCTGCGGGCGATACGATCTATTCGCTGGTCGAAGACCTCGGAACCGCCGGTGATGCCAATGTTTCATGGACTCGGAACACCCGCCTCGATGGAGTGACGCTATTCGATCCGGATAGCTTCGGCACATCCTCGCCAGTGGCGGTCAATGCGCCGATCGTGCCTACCGACTCGCTCTATTTCGTGGATAGCGGCGGTTATATCACCAGCGTGAACGCGGCAACGGGTGCTGTGCAGTGGGAAGAACGATCGGTGCCGTCGGGCGCGATCGGAAGCTTGAGCTTTGCCTATATGCGAACGTTCAACGCGACCGGGACAACGATTCTCAACGCAGTTCCAACCGTGCTTGTGCCGTCGCGCAACGGTGCCCTGCTCGGGTTCTATGCGGATGGCACGGTGAATGTAAATGGAAACCGCAAGAACTGGGGTTACCACGTAGAATCCACGGTGGATCAGGTCGCGAGCTTCGCGGTTGGAGGATGGCCGAACGCGGCCGGACTCCTGGCTAATCGAACACACATTTACACCGCTGATAGCGATGGCATTCTGTACGCGTTTTCCAGCGAAGACGATAACAATGGGGTGCCGCCATACACGCCGGGCCGACCGCCAGGAAGCATTTCGCCGCAACCTAACGATGTTGATGAAGATGAGCTGAACCGCATGATCAATCAGGAAGACTTCCTACTGGTCTCGCCGGAACAGTATCAAGAACTCTTGCGCCGTGCGCAAGCAGGAACGCTGGACTACGCTTATCTCACGACGCTTAAAGCCGATTCGGTGGATCGACGCCACTTTGAGTATGGCGAGACGCTCTACATCGTGATCATGAATATCAATTCGACGACGTATGCGCCCACCGCGGGCTACTACATCGAACTCGAACTTGATACAACAGGCCGCAGTTCGCGTCCGCTCGCTGTACCAGTGCGAGATGTGACGGGGGCACCGAGTGACCAAGAAGGTGGCGTGGCAATGGCAACAGTAGCCCTGCTACCAACTGGTCCACAATCGGTTCGGCCCGGCCTGGCCCAGGTTATGGCTCGGGCGCGAGTCGGAAGTCGTGGCGGAGTGCGCGGCGAGCCGGTCAACCTTTCGGTTTCGGCTGAACCGACGCAGTTCCTCGCCGATATCATCATTGCCAACCCGCTGGGGCTCCGAACCCGGGCCAAGGACGTGGCGGTGAGTTATCAGGGTGCCGGGGTCACAACCAACCCGGCCGATCCATCGGTCAACCGGAACAATCCCATTGGCTTTACTGGGGCCGGAACCGTGGCGTACAACAAGTACGAAACAAGCTTTACGCCCGCGGGTCCGTCGAACTGGTTCCCAAGCGCGGTGTTTAGCCCCACCACAGGATCGTTTGATCCTGTTCCGCACGGCGGATCGGGCGGTGCGATCATGGAAGTCTATGATCGCTCGCTGATGCGCCTGGTGCTTGGGCCGGGTCGGGGGCTTAACGGCGTTCAAGTCGCGTCCCGGGATCTTACGTGGCAACCGGTGAGTAATTTCACTCCTTCGACGGCGGCGGAAGCGGGCATTTTGAACCCGATTCCTTACGCAGGATTCGAAGATTTGCCGACGTATCCGAACATCAGCCTTGACTATCCGGACTTGCCTCGCTCGGCCATGCAGATCACCAAGGATCTGCGCGGAACAGCGGAGAATCCGCTCTTTAGCGGAGTTTCTCTCACGCCGCCGGCTTATACGACGGCAGATTACAACGTGTATCAGTCGCTTACAGGCTACGATGCCGGACTCACGCGAAACCTGATCGCGACTCCGTTCAATTTGAATCTGTCGGTGCCCAAATACCAGCCTGCGGCCACCCTCAATGGAGCTCGTAGCGCGGGATATGCGTCATCGCAGACGATCTATGTGGAAACAGGTCAGCCGGGTCTGGATAGTAACGATGCGGCGCGTCAGTTTGCCCTGGCCGCCGATGTTGCACCCGATCTTCATCCGACCACGGAAACGCGGACGGTTGATTTGGGTTCGATTCCGCAAGGTGGCGGAATGTATGACCCGGTGACGGGTGAACCACGCAATCCGTGGGCGGCGTTTAGTTTTGCTCCGCATTTCTCGGCGTTCTTCGGGGCGAATCCGCAGTTCCAGCAGTTCACGGTGCTTAACGAAGGCAATATCAACCTGCTCAATGTCCGGCTCAGTAAGCAGTTTGATGTGGTCAACGGCGGCACTCGCCGCGATCGGCCCCTTGAGCTCTACAGTGCAACCGAGCACGAACTGGGTTGGATGGATGCCGCAACTTCGCTCTTTAGCAACCTCGATCCGCAACTTTCGCCCACTCGGCGAGCCGGGCTGGATGTTGAAGGCCGAATCTTCTTGCAAAAGCCTCGACCGGGCGATCCCGCTCCAACTCGGCTCAAGACGAACCCACGTCGACGCCAAAACAGCAACCTAAACGTGGCCTCGGGCACGCTGATCCCAGATGTGGCGAACTTCCCGGATGAAGATCCGTACGTGGGTGTAACCGTGCCGATTGGTGTTCCAGTCGGAAGCTATGTCCGGCTGATCTACGCGTTCGAAGACGCCCTTGGCAGTAACACCAATCCGGATGTTCCGTCGCTGGGTTACTATCCGCTGGGAATCGGATTCGGAAGTGAACCGTACACTGATCCGGGCTTTACGCTTAAGTTCAATGTACGAGAAAGCCGCCTTACGAATCGGTCTACCGCAAAGTCAGCGAATATCTTCGAAACCATCACGCCGGTTGATCCGGGTATGGATTGGTCGAACCGCCAACCATCGGTGAGTCGGGATGCCAACGGGTTCCTGTACATGGCGTTTAGCTCCAACCGACTGGATAACGGAAACGTGCCGGGTCAGCTTCCGCGTGGTCGATCCGTGCTGGACGCGGCGAATCAGGATGCCTGGCGTATCTACTTCAGTGCGTTGGGTCATACGGGTTCAACGATGGGATCAAGCCCGCTGGCCGATCTAAACGGATGGAGTCCGCCCACCAATGGCGATCCGTTCTGGTTCACCCATGCCGGGATGCTGCCGGTCGGAAACGAGTGGAACACGTGGTTTGCAGTGGCGGCTGGAGAATCGCTTCAGTCACCGACGAATCCCAGTTCTGCGCGGTTCCTGTATCCGACATTTGCGGCCCAAGGGTTCATCAATCCGCTGGAACCGGCTGATCCGAGCCGTCCCACGTACCGCGATCGGTACATGGCATTTGTGGGTGAAACCACCAAGCTCGATCGGAGCGGACAGCCGCATCGACTGAGCCAAGTGATGCTGGCCGATCTGAACTTCGAAAACACCGTGACTCGCAACAGCACTGGACCGCTAAACGGCGTGTTCCCGGTGCCCGATGATCCGACTTCCCAGAAAGGTCGTCCGAGTCTGGTGCAACAAGGTCGAAATGCGGCGGTGTTTTACACAGCTCAGGCCGCCGGTCGAAGCGAACTGTATACGGTGAGCTTTGATGGCACAACCTTTGCTCCAGCAAGGGGGCTTGGCTTGGCTGCGGTGTTCGAAGAACTGAGTGCGCCGACAGCCCTGCTGCGAGCCCAATCGGCATCAACTCCAGGTTCGACCGGAGCGGCAATTGACGTGTTCTTCACCGGCCAAGTGCGCGGTCGACAGAACGCCGAAGGTTTCACCGGACAGCTGCAAGTTCAGCCGAACGGATTGCCGGCAACAGATACCACCTGGCGGATCTTTGAAGACCGCTTTGACCGTCTCGACTACGATGCTTCGACCGGCGTCTTCTGGACTCCGGGAGTCCACTGGGCGATCGGTCCGGCGGATGTGGATGCATTCCAGCTTCTGCTGTTGAATCCGACTACGGGTGCGCTGGAACCGCTCATCCGTAACGACTCGGCAAATGTCGCAGATATGCGAAGCCGGATTGTGGATCGCGAAACCCGCGAAATGGTGTTTGAAGGCACCCGGGGCGGCAAGGTCTATGTGGATGCACGGCGCGGATCAGTTCGCTTCTCGGGCACCATTCTGGGCCGAGCTTCACAGGTCTTTGCCGTGTACTCGCCGCGATTCATTCGGGTGAGCGGAAACCAAGGCGCGTTCAACGTGGGGGATGTTTCTGGCGGGCGAATTGCGCGAACCAGCACCAGTACAGGTGGAAACTACCGGGGTGCCGCGGCGGCCTTTGATGACCGCTACCTCGGCGTCTATCTGGATGGCTTCCTGGCCGAACGAGCCTTGACTGAAGATGCCAACTTCTGGTACACGCCTTCGGGAGCGCCTCTGGCGGCTCCTTATCAAGTGCGTCAAGACCGGTTCTATGTCGCGTTCAACCGCACCAGCGGTGATGGATCAAGCGCGTCGCGTCCGGTGATGACTTCGCTACGGTTTGGGATCAATTTGCCCACCCCGGTTGCGATCAATCCGAACACAGGACTTCCGGTTTCGATCACGATCTCTTCGAGCTCGGCCACGCCTTTGGCGTACCAAATTGATCCGGTGAGCGGTCGATTGTTCGTTCCGGCCGAACACGAAGGGGCGGTGATAACCATCCAGTACACGGGGGTTGATATCAACGGAAATCTGATCCCGAACATCAACCGTCAGGAGGTCGTGATGATGATTCCGGAAATGCCGGAGCAAGCGGTTCCGATCGAACAAGTTGGAAACGAGGGCGATCTGTTCATTAGCCTCGATCGCGTGGCACCGAATAATCCGTTCGTTGACAGCCGACGTCCGCCACTTATTTGGATGGTGTGGACCAGTGCTCGAACCGGGGCTCCGGATGTGTACTTCCAAACCTACGCGCCCAAGACCGCACCTATGATTCGCCGTCCGTAAGTGCGGTAAATCAAAGAGCAACGAAAGGCCCGATCGTCTGGCAAAGATGGTCGGGCTATTTTATGCCCGAATCGGGGGAAATTCTGTAACCACTGGGTGAAGAGCGGGCGTCAGATTGATCGTCAACCGAGGGCAAAGCAAAAGCAGGTTGACTCTGCCCGGGGCGTGATGCTAACATCGTTATGCCGACTGGGGCATACGGATATTCCGCAATGGCAAAGAAATTGAACAGCGTTTTGGGCGTCGACATCGGCAGCCAGTCGATTAAGGTCGCCGAAGTTCGATACCAAGGCGGGCAGCCGGTTGTGACGGCTCTGGGTATCGCGCCCACGCCCGATGGAGCCGTGGATCACATTGGGATCAACGACCCGGAAGCGGTTGCCGTAAGCCTAAAACAAGCGATCATGGAATCTGGGGCTAGCGTTCCGGATGCCGTGAGTTCGCTTTCGGGTCAAGGCTCGGTTCTGGTTCGCCCGCTTGAAGTGCCGGCGATGAACGAGGCCGACCTCAAGGATCATATGGCGTGGGAATTCACGCGCAACATTCCGTTTGCGGAAAGCACGGTGGAAACCGATTACAAAGCTTATCCGCTAGTTGATCCGGCCTCGCAGAATCTGGATGTTGTCATGGCGATTGCCACCAACAGCAGCGTGACCACCCATGTGGACATTCTTAAAAAAGCTGGCCGCAAACCCGCGGCCCTTGATGTGGAGCCGCTAGGGATTTTGCGGACCCTTTCGATTGGGTATGGCGGCGATGTGGCCGGGAAGACCGTCTGTGTGGTGGAATTGGGCCATCGCACCACGGCGATCAATATTTATAAAGATGAGCGGCTGCTCATGGCGCGGCAAGTTCCGGTGGGCGGTCAGATGCTCACCCAATCGATTGCCGATGCGCAAGGGGTGACATTCACCGATGCAGAAACCATGAAGCGGAACGAGCTTCGTCTACCTGAAAATGCACTGGCGGGGGGTGCGGTTTATAATCCGTTCGAAACCCAAGCGGTAACGGCTTACAATCCGTTTGCTGAGCCAGATGACGCGCCGCCGCCCGAGGCGACGGCCCCGGCTCCGGTCGATCAGCCCGGTCCGCTTTATACGGCCGTCGCGGCGGCTCTGGATGAGCTGGTGTCGGAAATCCGACGGTCGGTGGATTACTTCCGCAACAAAGGCGGCGATGTTGATTTGCTGTTCCTAACTGGCGGAAGTTCGAAAATTACGAATCTAGATGCGTTCCTGCGCTCTGCGCTCGGCATGGATGTGCAAATGTACGATCCGGTGCGCAACGTTTCTTTGAGTCTGCGCAATGCCGGTGCGGGTTCCGATTCGTTGCAAGAGTACACAGTTGCGATTGGCAATGGGATGCACATTTTCTTCTAAGGCTCACTCATGAAGCTCAATCTTCTTCCACAAAGCGTTTCAAAAGCAGGAGCACTGCGGGGGGCAATCGTCGCCGCAGTGGTGCTTGCGCTGGCGGGCATCGCAATCGGCGCCGGACTTATTGCCGTTTCGGCAGGGGCCAAGGCTTCGGCCAAGCAAGATGCCATTGATAAGCAAAAACTGGCGGCTGATGCCAAAGCCACGGCCGATCAAGCGGATGCGCAAATCGCGGCGGCCACTGTCATCACTCGGAACCAAAAGCTAGCCGAGGCGATGAACGAGCACAATCGCAAGTATGTTGATCTCTACCGCGACGTGCTGCGGTACGTTCCGGCTTATTACCGGGTGACATCGCTCAACGCGGTCCCGCAGGCCGAAGGAGTGACGACGGTCACGGTTTCCGGTTACCTGGAAACGTATCGTCAATACGCCGATCTTGCGATCGCGCTCTGGAAGATCCCCGATGCGGTTTCGGTGTCGCGAGCGGGCTATGAGATCGACAGTGCAGCCGTTCCCCCGCTCACGGAATCTGATCAGGTCGGTGCTCCGATCCGACCGGGTGAGTCGCCCTTGCCATCTGATCAGTTGGAACTTCTCGAAGCTTTGCAGTCCCGTGCGGCATCTCAGCCCGAAGGGTTTTTAAACCAGGGTGGATTTGGCACTCTGGATGATACGAACCGGGGGGCGATGCCGGGCTATAGCCAGGTCACCATGACATTAACGATTGCGCGCGATATGCGAACTCCCGATCCGCGGGCAACGATTACGGCGGGCGCAACGGCAGGTGGTAACACCAATCAACCTGGAGGGGCCTTCACTCCTCCCCCGACTCAGACCCCGGCGGGAGGCCGCTAATTATGAAACTCGCTCCGATTACCGTTCTTGTTCTCGGACTGATGATTGCCGTCATTGCAATCTCATACGGACTGTTCCAGCACTTTATTCCGAATATGCGAGATGCTTCGGCCTACAATACTTGGGGTCAGCAGCTTGAAACGGAAGGAAACAAAATGCCCCGCGCCAAACAGCGGGTCGAAAATGCCAAAGCGCAGGTTCAAGAAATCAGCGATAACTGGCAACAGACCGTGGCTCGACGCACTCCTCCGGCTTCGGTGGCGGCAGGCGGGATCAATGTGGCTGCCAACCCGTATCAACTCACGGTGGATTCGCGGACATTCCGCGATAATATGCAACGCGCAGTGAATCGCCAGTTGAAAGTTGGTGGGGTGACGGTTATGAACGGAGCGGAAGTGCCGTTTCCGACCGAAGATCCGGACACGATTCTATCGAGTTACTACAACTATCCGAACGTGAAGTATCCGGTGGCGATCTTTGATCTTGGCCAGGTAACAGTCCGCGGATCGTTTGACCAAATCTCGGCAAATATCCGGGGTTGGAGCTCCATGCCCCACTTCTTGGCGGTGGCCGATGGGCTGCAGATCCAAGGGCTTTCTCCAAACCTGACCGCCACGTACAATGTGACTCTGGTCGCGTTCGTACGAGGCAAAAAGGTTGCTCCGCCGATCGCTCAGGCAGTGTCGGAAGCTGCCGCGCAAAACGGAGCACCAGCTCCAACGACGCCCAACCCGGCCCAAGGTGGTCGATTGGGAGGGCGCTAATGAAAAGCTTGGCTATGAACCAGTTCACGCGCTTGTCCAGCCTCAGCATCCTCTTTGTGTGCGGATCGCTCATTCTGACGGGCTGTAATACTGACCCTGAGCCGGCTCCGCCGGCAGTAACGGGGCAAGTCGCGCAGGAGTCACGCGAACTGTATGTGCCCGAAGCGCAAGCGGGGGTCGATCTCGACCAGGCCGCAGCGAGCGAGGATCTTTTGACCGTTCGAGGCATTGCCGCTAATCGTAGCTGGTCCCACCGGGCCGACCCGTTTAGTCTGTTGGCTTCGGAGCGTCGGTTTGAGCAAGAGCAACAGTTGGAAAACCTTCTCAGCCAATCTGGATATTCGGAGTATTTCGAGCTTCCGGACGATACGGCAGTAGATGATGGTCCGGCCCAGGCCCCGACTCCGCGTTGGCGACTCGCTGGCATTGTGGTGAGCGAAGGCGCGATCATTGCCCTCCTCGATCAAGGTGGGGGCAAAGTCGATACGATCATTCCGGGGCAGTATGTGGAGGGCACCGAGTGGCGGTGCATTTCAATCGATACGGAAAAGGCGGTCTTCCGCCGTGATCCGAGTCAATACACGCCAAGCTTGATCACGGTTCCGCTGCAAGGCACAATTCCGGGCGCGGTTGGGGGCGGAAACGCACCGACCGGTGGTGCTCCGGGTGGTGGCGGCGTTGGTGGCCGTCAACCGGTCAGTGATTGACAAAACAAACCAAATTCAACAAAAGAAACGTCAAACAAGAGGCAGATTTAACTAAAACCTAACGAATGAAGGTATCTTCGAAGGAACGCAAGATGAGAAAGACCGTCGGTGCAGTATTCACGCTCGCCTTGGCTATGGGATTGCTGGCTGCGCCAGCTCCGGCCTTGGCTCAACAAGACCCCAACAACATCATTATTGAATCGATTGAGTTGGATCAGGCCGAAATTCGGGACGCGCTCAAAGTGCTGTTCCGATCGACTTCCCTGAACTACACGGTTGCCCCCGATGTGCAAGGGGTTGTAACGGTCTCGCTCAAGGATGTGCCGTTTAAAACCGCACTGCGGGGCATTCTCACGCAAGTGGATGCCACCTGGCGCGAGGAGGGCAACATTTTCAACGTTATTCGCCGGCCCGATCCCGTTGTGCCGACCACGACTCCGGGCACCGATTTCGGAAGCCAAGATTCGGGTGAAACGCGGTTCTTCTATGTTCCGCTGAACGATCCGGCGATGATTCTCGGCATTCTGCTTGACCAGCTGAGCGTGGAATCGAATCCCGAAACCTCAAGCGGGGTTGGCCTTACCCAAGGCGGCGGCGGCTTCGGCGGTGGCGGCTTTGGCGGCGGCGGCTTCGGCGGTGGTGGCTTCGGAGGCGGCGGCTTTGGCGGCGGCGGCTTTGGCGGCGGTGGCTTCGGCGGTGGCGGCTTCGGCGGCGGCGGCGGCTTTGGTGGCGGCGGTCTCGGCGGATTCGGCGGCGGCGGTATCGGCGGGCGCTAAAAACTCACCTGGGGATTGAGGAGGAACACATGAACAAAAACATTCTCGTAAAGACGATTGCCGCGGCGGCCTTCTTTGGGACGCTGGTCGCCTCGGCGTTCGGCCAAACGGCACTGCAAGATCGGGTGAACCTGTATCTTCGCGATGCCGATCTGCTTACGGCAACCCGACTGCTCTCTGAGCAGACCGGACTGCAGTTTGTGGTCGAGCCGGGCAATCACAATTATCAAAAGATCAACCTATCGCTGCAAGGCGCAACGGCAGAAGATGCAATCAAGTACGTCTGCCAAGCGGCTGGCGGATACGCAGAGCGCAACGAAGACGGAGTGTTTATCATCCGCTTCGGAGTCAAGCGCGAGGCTCTGCCGCTTGCCAGCGATATTGATGCGGACAAGATCATCATCCGAACCATCCAAGTTCGCCAAGCTGATCCCCGCGAAGCTTTAGAACTGATTAAGTACGGAGCGGTCCTCGAAACCGATCGCGCCTACCGCGAACTGTGGGAAGCCCGTAATTATCAACAGCCCAACAATTTCGGAACCCCGCAAACCAACCCGATGCTGGGTGCGCTAAGCCGATTCCGGGGCGAGACGGCCGAAGATATGTACGGCGAACCCCTTACCCTGCCGGGCGCAACGGCTAACCAACGCGCCGGTGGTGGCGGCGGCGGTGCCGGGCAACCTGGTGGTGGCGGTGGACCCGGCGGCGGTGCCGGTCAACCCGGTGGCGGCCCCGGAGGCGGTGGCGGAGGAGCCAGCTTCTCTGGTCCCAACCCGGGAGGGGGCGATTCGTTCTTGCCTCCAGGAACAACCGATCTTTCCTACAACCCGGCCACCAATGAACTGATTTTCCGCGGAACTGCGGCGGCTTACCAAGACCTGCTGCAAATCCTCAGCGAAATCGATAAGGCACCCAAGCAGGTCACAGTGAAGGTGGAATTCATCACCACCACCCAAAGCCTCGATCGGGCACTGGGTATCGACTGGAACTACGAGCGAGCCGGAATCTTTGCCGGGGTTGCTCCGGGATACTTCGCGGCTTCGTCCGACCCGGTCTTCCTGAACTACGCAACCGGTAACGTTTCGATTCGACTACGCGCCTTGCTGCAAAACGGCAACGGCCGTGTTGTGACCGCTCCGGTCGTCCGAACTCTTAACAACCAGCTGGCCAGTATTACCGCCGGACAAAATACGGTCATCTTTGCCACCCAGCAAGTGGTGAGCGCGGGCGGAACCGTCTCCTCCACCACCGTGCCTATCCCCATCACAATCCAGTCGTTCCTGCAAGTTCGACCGCGTATCAATGGTGACAACACAATCACCATGACTCTCGCGCCTCAGATCCAAAACATCACCGGCATACGAACGGGTCCGGACGGCTCCACCTTCCCGGAAACCACCTTCCAAGGAGTTAACGTGGCGATCCGGGTGCGAGATGGCGAAACCATCGCCCTTGGCGGACTCACCGCTAAGCAAGATACATTCACCGAACAGCGAATCCCGCTGCTCAGCGACCTGCCGATCATTGGACAACTGTTCAAACGACGACAAACCAACCAGATCAGCTCGGAACTGATCATCTTCGTCACGCCGAAAATCGTTGACGAATCCACCGCTGGCCTCGGTATTCCGTAGGAACATCGTAGCGGCGATCAATCCGAAAGCAGCGGTAACCCTCGTGGTTGCCGCTGCTTCTTTTTCACCATGGGACCCGGAATCGTACTCGTAGGAATGATGGGGAGCGGTAAGAGCACCGTGGGACGCGCGCTCGCCGAACTCCTCGATTTTCCGTTCGAAGATACCGATCAGATGCTCGAATATCGGTTGGGCCGGCACATTCCGCAACTCTTCCAACTCTACGGCGAAGAAGCTTTTCGTGCTCACGAAACATCCGTTCTCAAATCGCTCGAGCCCGTGCCTCGCGTACTCGCCACCGGAGGCGGAATCGTACTTTACGATCGAAACTGGGAGGAATTTAAACGACTCGGTCGAACGGTCTTCCTCGATGTGCCGGATGAGCTCCTTATCCGCCGACTCGAATTTTCTAGCCGCAAACGACCCCTGCTTCAAAGCGAAGACTGGCAAGATCGACTTGCCGCTATGTATGCCGAGCGACGTCCGCTCTATGAACGCGCCGACGTGCGATTTGTTGTCGAAGATCAATCGATACCGGAAGTGGCTCAGAAGATCGTGGAGGCGCTCAATGAACTCTAAACGCGCCGAATTTAACCTCAACTATCCCATCACTATTGCCGCCCAGCCACAAGAATCGCTCTTCGGCCACGGCTTTATAGTCACCGATTCAAATCTTTCGCGGATCTATCCGCGCTTCGCGGCAGATGCCGTTGTCATCCCGGCGGGCGAATCTAGCAAAAGCTTGGAGGTGTATGCCACCGCCGCGCAGGAACTGATCCGGCGAGGTGTTCGCCGCGCAGATTCAGTTGTTGCGTTCGGCGGAGGAGTTGTGGGCGATTTGGCCGGATTTGTTGCGGCCACTCTGCACCGAGGCGTAAAGTTGATTCAGGTTCCGACCAGCCTGCTTGCCATGGTCGATAGTTCGGTGGGTGGGAAGGTCGGCATCGACCTCCCGGAAGGCAAGAATCTACTCGGCGCTTTTCACAATCCGGATTCCGTGCACATTTGCACTGAGTTCCTCCGAACTTTGCCCTCAGCAGAATTTACGAACGGCCTGGCCGAAATTATCAAGTGTGCATGGATCGCCCGGCCCGCGTTGATCGAACGGCTTCGCCAGCCGTTTGAACCAGAATCCTCCGACCTGGCCGAAGTCATCGAAGCCGCGATTGCAGTTAAAGCCGAAGTTGTCCGCGAGGATTTTAAGGAACTTTCTGGCCGACGCGCGATCCTAAACTTTGGACATTCGGTGGGTCATGCGCTGGAAGCGGCGTTCGGGTATCGGCTTCGTCACGGCGAGGCGGTCGCCATCGGTATGGTGGCAGAAATCGAAATCGGACATCAGATTGGGGTCACGCCGTTCAAGAATGGGGAACTGTGCAGAATGCTGGACCAGCATGGATTACCGACGGTTCCGCCCCCAGTTGAAATTGATAAAGTGATCGACTTTATGGCCCGCGATAAAAAGAACACGGGGTTGGGACTCAGTATGAGTTTGCTCACACAGCCGGGCGGGTGTAAACTCGTGGAAGGAATCGAGCCTGGGCTCGTTGCTCATACCCTCAAGCGAATATGGAGTTGCTGAGATTGGCCACGTTTGGTGCCACCGCCCTGTTATGTACAGGCGGTTATCTGGCGTCGGTATTCGCCTACTTTCAAGGATCAACCGCCCGGTATACGGCGGCCGTTGAATCCAGCTCGGTGCCTTTTCTCGCCCTTGGTCTCCTGATCATTACCATGGTGCTGGCGTTTATCCCGCGTTCGGCCGAAAGCGAGGAAGAATCCCCATGATCGGCCAAGTGATCGGCGGCAAGTATGAACTCACTGAAGAGCTTGGTTCCGACTCGGTTTTTGATCTGTACAGAGGCAAATCAACCGGTACGGGCGAAGATGTGTTTGTTCGCGGGGTAGAAGGTTCCGTTCCACGTAACGATGCGTTTCGCAATCAAGTTACGCAGCTTATCGGTCGATTAAAGCCCATCCACCATCCGGGGGTCGAAAAGCTGATTTCAGCTCATCAGGAACCTAACGGATACTACATCGTGAGCGAATATTCGCCCGGTTCGGTTTTGGATGCGCGGCTTAAGCGACTCGCCACACTGAGCGTTCTCGCCGCAGTGGTGACGGCGATCGACTTGTGCGAGGGACTTGTGAGCTTGCACGGTGCCCATATAGTGCATGGGGATATTTCCACGCGCACGGTGCTCAGCACAAGTGGAGAAGGAGCAAAACTGCTTCTTCCGGGGATGTGGCAGGCGTACGGTCAGGATTCAGAACTGGCCCTGGCGATGCTCAAGCAGATGGCACCCTATCTTGCACCAGAAGTCAACGAAGGGGGAATGCCGACTCCGCAGAGTGATATCTATGCATTGGGTGTTCTACTGTGGCAGATGCTCGCGGGTCGCGTTCCATTTCACGGTGATAATCCCGCGACGATTGCGCACAAACATCGAACCGAACCGTATCCGAGTCTTGCCCAGGTGGCAGCCACGGTTCCTAATGCGCTGGATCAGATCATCCGCAAGTGCATGGATAAAAATCCACTTGTCCGCTACGGATCGGCTCGCGAGCTACTGGGCGATCTGCGAGCAGTGCAAGATGCGTTGCGTTTTGGACGAAAGATCACATGGCCAATTCAGGGCCCCGCCAGCGTTGAGGCGGCCGGCGCGGTCGCGCCCGAGCTCAACGCCATTGATGCTAAACCCCAGCCCGCCGCCACCAGCAAAAAAGTGTCTAAAGCCAAACCAATAAAGGAAGAATCCGATGGCGTCCCTATGTGGGTGGCCGGTCTGCTCTACACCGTCACATTCATCTTTTTACTGATGGTGGGCGGATGGGCGTTTTTTAATGCGCAAAAGCCCAAGCTGCTCACGGTTCCCAACTTGGTGGGAAAAGATGTTGAACACGCGCGGAAGGACCTCGAGCCAACAGGCCTCAAGCTTAGAGAAGCGCGGCGGGAGGTGAGCGAACGGGTCCCCGAAGGGGTCATCATTTCCACCGATCCCGCCCCCGGAGATAACATTCGCGAAGGCCAACGGATCGAAGCCATCGTCAGCAAGGGATCGAAATTTGTGCAGGTGCCGGATTTCCGAGGCCGCACGGTCGAAGAAGCCCGGCAATTAGCTCAAACATTAAACCTCGTCATTGAAGATGCGGATATTGAACTCGTTCGCGATCGTGAACTCGATGAAGGATTAATTATTAGTCACGTGCCAGAAGCACGCAAAAAAGTGGAGCGGTACACCCGGCTCAAAATTAAAGTAAGCAATGGGAATCGGCGAGCCCAGCCCGACCGCCCCGCACCAACCCATACAAACCGGGTGCAGTTTAAGGTGCCAAGCGATCTGGACCGGGATGTTTTGGTGCGGATCGATGTTACCGACGATGAAGGCACAAAGACCGTTTACGAAGAACTCATGAGCCCGGGGTCGGACGTTGACGAACGGGTTCGGTGGCAAGGCGATGAGCTGATTATTCGCATATTTTTCGATGGCGAACTGATTAAGCAACAGACCGCCAAGCCGGAGGATGGCTAGGCATGCCCATTCAAATCTGCCCTTCGATTCTCAGCTGCGATCCGGCGAATTTTGCCGATCCGGTCCGAGAGATGGTGGATGCTGGAGTGGACTGGATTCATCTTGATGTGATGGATGGCCAATTTGTGCCTCCCATCACGTTTGGAGCCGATCTTGCCGCGAGTCTGGCCGAGACGGCATCAATTCCCTTGGAAGCCCACCTGATGACCCTCACCCCGGATCATCATTTTGAAGCGTTTATCCAGGCTGGATGCACGCGAGTGATATTCCATGCGGAAGCGCACCACCATTCTCACCGCTTATGCCAAACCTTGCGAAAGCACAATATTCAGGCCGGTGTGGCGATTAATCCCGGCACTCCGGTCGATGTTTTAGTTCCGCTTCTCAACGTCATGGATCTGGCACTCGTGATGACGGTGAATCCGGGCTGGGGCGGACAGTCGTTCATCGAATCGTGCCTGGATAAGGTGCGGATGATCCGGCACCTGCGATCCGACCTTCCGATTCAAGTGGATGGCGGGGTTGATCCGCACACAATTGGTCGGCTTTACGAGGCTGGAGCCACCGATTTCGTGACGGGAAGCTATCTCATGCGGGCCCCTTCGATAGCCGAAGGAGTGGCGGCTCTGAGGTCGGCATGCGTCTAAAGGTTGTCACTAATGCGCTCCTTATTTTCGGCGCGGGGTTGTTGATCGGGCTTCCTTTTGTTTGGGCGCGTCAACCCGGGGAAGGCGCATCGCTTCGGACCAAGCAGACTTACGCGCTTCAATTTGGAATCTATACGCTGGCGATATTTTTTGTGGCCGTCACCGTGATCATCTTGGCGATGGTGCTCTTGCGACGGACTTCGCGCGAACTAAGCGACCAGGCTCGCGTCAATATGGAAGTATTTGTCAAAGGGACGCTCCGCGACCACGATCCGGATGCGCCAACCCAACCTGCGCGCGATGAGCCCCAATCCGATGGATGAGCAGGGGATGCGCGAGGCGTTAGCCCGCGCAAACCAGAGTTTTGCCGCGCCGAATCCGAGTGTCGGATGCGTCATCATGCGGGGGTCCGAAATCGTGGGAGCCGGTAGTTCGGAACCGGCGGGCGGACGTCATGCCGAAGTGGTTGCCCTTCATCAGGCAGGCGACTCTGCACGCGGGGCCACTGCGTACATAACGCTTGAGCCCTGCAATCACCAAGGGCGGACCGGTCCATGTAGCCGTGCTTTATTGGAAGCGGGCATTTCTCGGGTGGTATTCGGAGCTCGGGATCCTAATCCGGGCGCGGGTGGCGGTGCCGAATTTTTGCGTACGCAGGGAATCGATGTTGCGGGCGGGATATTGGAATCCGAGTGCGAGCAAGCTCATCAGCAGTTCCTGTGGTCGGTACGGAATCGCCGGCCATTTGTCACGGTGAAGGCGGCCATCACCTTGGATGGGTTTATTGCTCGGACCGATGGATCGAGTAAATGGATTTCCGGACCCGAAGCCCGGGCGGATGCGCATCGGCTGCGAGCGGAGCGGGGTGCGGTTCTGGTTGGCGCGGGTACGGTGGCGGCGGATAATCCGCAGCTCACGGCGCGAATTCCGGGGGTGGTGAATCAGCCTCTTCGGATCGTGCTGGGCGGAGCCGATCGGTTGACCGGAACTGAACAGGTATTGAGCGATGAGGCCCAGACATGGTGGGTCCAGGAACGGATCGAGCTCGGCACGTTGTTAACTCAGTTAGATCAACGCGAAGTCCGAGGTTTATTAGTCGAAGGCGGAGCGGAGATTATCGGTCAGTTTTTGGTCGCGGGTTTGGCGCGAGAACTTGTGCTTTACGTGGGACCTAAAACGTTTGGATCGGGTCTAATCTGGCACGGAGGCTACCTTCAATCGTCAGACTGGCATCTTGTTGATATGTTTAACTTTGCCGATACGGTGCGTTTAACTTATCGAGCGACAAAAGACCCTTCCTGATTGGACCGGGGAACTCAGGATTCCGGCTGGAGTCTTAGTTAATACAACTCAAGTTTTTTTCCTCCCCAAAACCCCAAAGCCCCGTCTCTGCGCCCTCGGAGCGGGGCCCTTTACTTTATCAGGCGCAGAAAATATTCGTGGACTCTTCGGTCTGATGTAAGTTCGGGGTGAAAGCTTGTCCCCATGAGTGCGCCTTGTTCGACCGCTACGATATGGTCATCGACTTCGGCGAGGATTTTGACGCCTTTGCCAGTGCGAGTCACAACGGGGGCGCGGATAAACACGCCGAGCACGGGTTCTGGTTCATCGGCAAATGGGATGGGACTTTCGAAACTGTGAATCTGCGCCCCGAATGCGTTTCTTCGAACCGTAATATCGAGCAGATTGAGCGAGTACTGGGTTCGATTTTCAACCTCACTGGCCAGCAGAATCATTCCCATGCAGGTGCCCCAAATCGGCATCCCGGCCCTGGCTTTGTGGCGGATCGCCTCGCCGGTGCCGTACCGTTCCAAAAGTAATCCGACGGTGCTGCTTTCGCCCCCGGGAATGATGAGCGCATCGAGCGATTCGACCTGCTCGGGAGTTTTAGCGAGGACCATGGAGGAATCTGCTAACCCGCAAGCGCGGAGGGCAGCTTGATGCTTGTCGAAATCTCCCTGGATGGCCAGGATCCCGATGGTGGGCGGCACGATCCGGATTTTACGGGCCGAAAGCAGGGGCGAATGAGTCCAGTAGAATGGGAAAACATGACTCCTCGACTCGCGCTGGATGTTATCGGGGTGCCGTTTGACCTGTGCGGCAAGGTGGCAGGGAGCCGGCTCGGCCCGGCGGCACTGCGACTTCGTCAAATCGATGAGGAGTTGGAAGCTTTGGGTCACATTGTGGACGATGTGGGGGATTGCGTTCCGCTCGGTTTTCGTATTCAGGGGGATTCGGATTGGCGGTTTGGTCAGGCTCTTGATGCGATGAAAGGCGTTCGCGACGCGGTTAAATCGAGCGTCGAACGCGGAAGTCTCCCGGTGGTTTTAGGGGGAGACCACAGCCTGAGCATTGGATCGGTTTCTGGTGCCCTGGCGGCTCTGGACGATGAACCTCTGGCCGTGCTTTGGATTGATGCGCACATGGATTTCAATACCCCCGCCACGTCGCCCAGCGGCAACTTCCACGGAATGTCTTTGGCCGCGCTTTCGCGCCTGCCGCACGGGAAGGGGAAAAAGAAGGCGGAAGCAGTGTGGTCTACGATTCTGGACGAAGTAGTTCCGGAACGAGGTTTGGATCCGCAGTTGATCGGCTGGATCGGTCTGCGCGATGTTGATCAGGGCGAGCTCGATAATTTCGAACAGTTTGGACTCGCCACGGCATGGGCCATGCAGGATATTGATCATATTGGACTTCCGGGCGTGCTGGAACAGGTCGATGGCTGGTTAAGGGGGGCAGATGTTAAGAAAGTTTGGATCAGCTTTGATGTTGATGCGCTTGATCCGGTTTTGGCACCAGGGACCGGAACCGCAGTTCGAGGTGGATTAACTTATCGAGAAGGACATTTGCTTGCTGAATTGCTACACGAGATTCTGTTCGACTCTCATACTCCTTACGATCTAGTGGGAGTTGATCTGGTGGAGGTGAATCCGATGCAGGATGTGGGGTCGGCCACGGCGGTTGCGGCGGTCGAATGGGCGGGTTCGCTCTTTGGCAAGCGCACCATGAGGTATCGGCGGTGAAAGACACTCTCGCGCGGGTCTTGCGAGAAGAAGCTGCCGCGCTCCAAGAAAAATCGGAAGCCGTCGACGACAGTTTTGTCCAAATGGTTGAATGGATTCTGGTGCTCCGCGGTCGCTTGGTGACGTGCGGAATTGGCAAGAGCGGGCACATTGCGGCGAAGGCGGCCGCGACGTTCGCGAGCACGGGGACCCGCTCGTTTTTCCTTCACGCGGCCGAGGCAGTCCATGGCGACCTTGGCATGGTGGGCGAAGACGATCTGATCCTTGCCTACACGTATTCCGGCGAGACCGATGAAGTGGTGCGCCTGTTTCCGAGCTTCCGGTCGTTAGGGGCTCGGACCGCGGTCATGACGGGTCGTCCGGAAAGTTCCGCCGCCCGCGGGGCCGATCTGGTGCTGGATGTCGGCGTGGGGCGCGAAGCATGCCCGAACAATCTGGCCCCGACGACTTCGACGACCATGATGCTCGCGTGTAGCGATGCGCTGGCGGTGGCGGCGATGGAAGCGCGGCAGTTCACCCACGACGATTTCGCCCGCTATCATCCGGCTGGGGCGCTCGGCCGCCGATTGCTGCTCACGGTTCGGGATGTCATGCGCACCGGCGATGATCTGGCCCTGGTTCGGCCCGATGATTCAGTGGCCGATTTGATGCAGGTGATCACTCGGGCAGGAGCGGGCGGCGCGTGCGTGGTGGATGAATCCGGCAATCTGCTGGGGTTTGTAAGCGATGGCGATCTTAGGCGTTGGATCGTGGGGGGCAAGTCGGTGCAAGAGGGCCGCGCCCGCGATTTGATGAGTACGGGCGGTCCGACATCCGAGCCGGGATTGTTGGCGATCGACGCGCTTGAATCGTTTCAGAACTATCCGAAAAAGATCGGTGAGATGCCGGTGGTCGAAGAGGGCCGCGTAGTCGGTTTATTGGTTCTCAAAGATTTGCTTCGCAGCGGGATCGTGTAACGGTATATCTTAATGAGTCTTTAACTTCGGCGCGTTTTATCCAATAACCGGATAGTCCATAATCATTTGCATGTCGATGACGGAGCGGGATAGGCGCTTGATTGAGGAGCTTTATCGCCGGGGACTGGAGCGGGAGCAAAACGCCCATCTCGTGCTCCGAACAGCACCAGCCGGGCTCTTTATGTTTTTCATCGCGACGTCGGTGATGTCCACCCCTATCTACCCTGCGGAATATCGTATTCCAGATTCGTATGGATTGATCGTTCTGATTCCGGTAACTGTTTTAACGGCGGGAGCACTGGGCTATTACGTCTGGCACATTTGGACAAGGCATCGAGAACCCGGCTACTTCAAAACGTTTTGGCCTTTCGTGCTCATGGTTTCTTGAGCTTGGCGTTGCTTTGCATCATGATTTTAAATCTTATCGGTTGACCCGATGGGTCGGTGAATCTATACTGAGCTTGTGCATCTCATCTTTGCCGTAGCCCTCCTTCCGGCACTTGGTGCTTTCGGTCAAACTAAAACCTTGGATAGCAAATGGACTTCTCAGGTGAACGCGGCCAACGTTCACCGTGAATATCCGCGCCCCCAGATGGTGCGCGAGAATTGGCAGAACCTCAACGGCGAATGGGAGCTTGAGCTAAGAGGCGAAAAGCACACGATTCTGGTGCCATTCCCGGTGGAATCCAAGCTCAGCGGAGTGCAGAAACGGGTGGAGCCGGAGGACACGCTGCACTATTCGCGATCGTTCACCGCCCCGAGCGGCGACCGGATGCTTCTCCACATTGGGGCATCCGATTGGGATACGCGCGTGGTGGTGAACGGAATCGAAGTGGGCCGCCATCAGGGTGGATTCTCGCCGTTTACGTTCGATATCACCGAAGTGCTAAAGGGTCGAGCCGAGCATCGGCTGGAAGTGTTTGTCCAAGACCCGACCAGCAGCGGGCCGCAACCGCGCGGAAAGCAACATCTGCAACCGCGCGGAATCATGTACACCCCGAGTTCGGGAATCTGGCAGACGGTTTGGCTGGAACCGGTACCCAAGCGGTACATCGCCGACCTGGTGATTACGGCCGATGCGGACAGCGGCGAGATCGAAGTCGGGGCTGAAATCATGGGGGATGCCGGTTCTTCGCATCTGCGCGTGAAAGTCGATGGCCAGACGGTTGCCGGGGCGCATCCGACGGCAAAGATCGAAAATATGGAGCTTTGGAGTCCTGATTCGCCGCGCCTCTACGATGTGGAAGTCGAGCTGGTTGATGATTCGGGCAAGGTGCTTGATCGCGTCAAGAGTTACACCGCATTTCGAAAAATTGAACTCAAGCCCGCCTCCGATGGCCACGTCCGGTTCTTCCTAAACGGCAAGGAGACATTCTTGATGGGCACGCTCGACCAGGGGTTCTGGTCGGATGGACTGTTCACTCCCCCGACCGATGAAGCACTGAAGTTTGATATCGAGCTTCAAAAACGGCTGGGCTACAACTTCATCCGCAAGCACGTCAAGATCGAACCCGCGCGATGGTACTACTGGTGCGATGTGCTGGGCATGCTGGTGATGCAGGATATGCCGAGCGGGGAAAAGAGCATCGGCCCGAACGACCCGGACATTGTGCGGACTCCGGAAAGCGCAGAAATCTTCCGGCGTGAATACACCGAAATGATCGATTCGCTGAGGAACCATCCGTCGATTTTCAGCTGGGTGGTATTCAACGAAGGATGGGGCCAGTTCGACACCGCGGACAACACCGAAATGGCTCGGCAGCTTGATCCGACGCGGTTGATCAATGCGGTGACCGGTTGGGCGGATCGCGGGGTCGGCGACTTTTACGATATCCACGTGTATCCGGGGCCGGGGATTCCGGTTAAGAAGGATAGCCGTGCGTTATTCCTCGGTGAGTTCGGCGGTCTGGGGCTGGTGATTCCGGACCACACCTGGCAAGAATCGGGCTGGGGATATCAGAGCTACGAATCAAAGGAGCAGCTCACGGATGCGTTCGTGAACTCGATGTTCCAACTCAACATGTTGCGTTCGCGCGGACTGATGGGCGCGGTGTACACGCAGACCACGGACGTCGAGACCGAACTCAATGGTTTGATGACTTACGATCGGCGGCTGCTGAAAATGGATGAGACGCGGATCACGGCCGCAATCCGATCGCTTTACGGGCCAAAGCCAACGGTGCGGACTCTGGTGCCGACTTCGGAAGAAGCGGCCCAACATTGGACTTATACGTTTACGAATCCGGGCGAAGGGTGGATCACCGCCGAATCTTGGCCGGATGAAGAAACAGGTCCGGGTGGGTTCGGCACAGAAGGAACGCCGGGCGCGGTTGTCCGCACGGAATGGAACACATCAGAAATTTGGATTCGGCGGTCGTTTGCGTTGGAATCGGATGCAGAAAACGTGTATCTGCGCATCCACCACGATGAAGATGCCGAAGTCTATTTGGATGGCAAGCTGATTGCCAAACTTGAGCGGTATCAGACCGGCTACTCGCTATTCCGAATCGGCGAAATCAAGGCGGGCTCGCACGAGCTACGGATATCGTGCCGCCAGACTACGGGCGGCCAGTATATCGACGCCGGGTTTGTGACGGTCGAATAGCTTAGGCTCGGCAAGAGAAAGAGGTCGGCGGAATCGCCGACCTCTTGTCATGATTCTGAAATTTGAACCCAGATTTTAACTTTGGGCTTCGTAAGCGTAAACGCTGATGCGTCGCTTATCCTTGGGGCCTTCGAACTTTACTTGGCCATCGATTTTGCTGTAGATGGTGTGGTCGTTGCCGATGCCGACGTTGTTGCCGGGGCGGAACTTGGTGCCTCGTTGTCGAACCAGGATCATGCCCGGCTTGACCACTTCGCCCCCGAATCGCTTGACGCCCAGGCGATTACTGTTGGAATCGCGACCGTTTTTACTTGAGCCTTGTCCTTTTTTATGTGCCATAGATTTATTTGCCTCCTGCGATTTCCGTCACGCGGAGAATGGTTTGCGGTTGGCGGTGTCCCCAACGCTTGCGAACATTCTTTTTGGCTTTGTAGTTAAAGCCTTCGATTTTTTTGCCTTTGCCCTGACGGACGATGGTTGCCTTCACGGAAGCACCTTTAACGAAGGGGCTACCGTGGTTGACTTTATCGCCGTCGCACACGAGCACAACTTCGCCAAGTTCAACCGTATCGCCGGGTTCACCTTGCAGCTTTTCTACGGTCAGCTCAAGGTCTTTTTCGGCCCGATACTGTTTTCCGCCGGTTTTCACAATCACGTACATGGTTTTCCAGTTCCTTTCCGGCTTGAGGCCGTAGCGCAAAGTCGCGAAAGCAGATTATGACATCGTGCGAACCGATTCTGCGCTCAACCGGGCCTATCGGGGACGATTGGCCGGTCAACAGGCCCGACGGTCATCGCCCGCAACGGTTGGCCCTTTGACTTGATTCCGTCCGCTGCGCTTGGCTACGTACAGGGCATTATCTGCGGCTTTTAACAGTTGCTGGGGATGATCGCCCCATTGCGGAGCAACGGCAAATCCGACCGATGCCGTGATTGGACGCATCTCTCCGCTTTCGGTTCGATACACTACATGGCGAATGAGATCGAGAGCATTCAGGGCCAAGATTTCCGTGAGTTGCTCATCGGCCTGGGGAAGTACGAGCGTGAACTCTTCACCTCCGTACCGAGCGGCCATACCTCGATCGGCCACGGCGCGACGAAGAGCCTGAGCGACATTCTTAAGGACGAAATCACCCGCATCGTGGCCAAAATCCTCGTTGAACTGGCGAAAGTGATCGACGTCGATCATGACCACCCCGAGACTACTTCCCCGGGTTCGGACAAGATCGCACTGTTCGGCCAGAAAATCTTGTAACGATCGGTGGTTGGCTAGTCCCGTCAAGGGATCGCTCGTTGCCATTTGTTCCAGACTTTCGAACATCTGCGCCGATCGAATCACAAGCGCGAGTTGTTCGGCAATCGTGATGTGCAGATTCCGTTCCTTGAGAAACTGTTCCTGCTCTTTGGGCGCAACAAGTTCCAAGAATCCGAGGCACGAATCCATCACATAAAGGGGAAGCATCGCGCGCTGCTCGTGGTCCCACACTTCCCAAGATGCGATATTGGTGATGTCGGTGGGGGCAAGGGCGTTAAGATCGCGCCTTTGGGTGCTGGCGGCCAAAATCAGACGCTTTCGATCGTACGTCCACACCCGGACGGCAGTCAGACCCAGCGCACCTTTAATTGAATGCGCGGCATGGAGTGAGCCCGCCTGAATGGTTTGATGAGTATTGAAAGCGGTGCCGATGCGCTTGAGTACGGCGGCCTCTCGGCTTGCGGAAGCGAGTTCGGCAATGGAAGCTGAAATCCGTTCCCGCAGGTTCAGTTCTTCCGAAGAATCGGCGGGCATACTCCGCCATTCCAAAATCTTTTGCCAAAGTTCGTCGCCCACAAGTCCCTTTTCGATTTTCGGCTCGCTTGGGTCAAGCGAGCAGGGGGGATATCGCAAATATCAGAACCTTACCGGGGTATCTGCCGTCAGGTTAATCGGTGTTGAAGCATTTTTGGGTTAAGGCGGGGCTGTTTATGGCCGTGTGTTCGGCAATCGGTGTCGTTGCAGGATGTGGCGGTGGCGGGGGAGGTCAAGCACCCGTTCCGAACCAAGGAGCGCTTCGCCAGTGCGCGGTCCCGACGGCCGCGGGAACGGTAATTTACAACACGATTTGGGGCAATACGTCGGCCAACGGATCGCAGGTCGTTCAGATTGTGAACGCGGCGGGGACAGTGCTCCGAACTGATTCTATTTCGGATCGAAACGGCCAGTCGACCAGTCAACTTGTGTTGAATGGTGTTCCGGCAGGGGTTCATTTGATCCGCGCTACCCACTATCAAGGCTCGAATGCATCAGGAACGGTTCTTGGGGTGGCGACAGCGGTCGTCGACCTTTGTCGCAATGCGCCGAGCTCCGCATCGGATTCGATAACAACGCAGGCAGGCGTTCTTCCGGGTGCATTGCAAATTTCTCCGGCTTCGGCGGAGCTTAAAGCCCAGGAACAGATTCAGTTTGTGGCCACGGCTACGGTGGGATCGAATGTGGCATTCTTGCCGGCCAACGGCCTGGACTGGACGGTAAGTGGTCCGATAGGAACCGTAAGTAACGCAGGAAATTTCACCGCAACTACCGCTGGATCGGGCGCGGTGATCGCCACCGTTGGATCGACCGGGCACACAGCATCGGCGATGGTGACCGTGATTCCCCGGGATGTCACAACCGCGAAATGGACGGTGATGGTGTATATGAATGCAGCCAATGATCTGTATACATATAGTCGCCTGAACATGAACCAAATGGAATCAGTAGCGCAGAATCCTGATGTCCGATTTGTTGTCCAGTGGAAGCAGAGTCAATCGGTTTTCGGGGGCTCGTCGTTTGACGGGGTGCGACGGTATTTAGTTAAGCCCGATACCAGCGATGCGATTGTGAGCGAACTCGTTCAGAACAATCTGCAAGACGAAAACGGCAACGCGCTCGATATGGGCAATCCCGATACACTCGCGGATTTCATCAAATGGGCTAAGCAGAACTATCCGGCCGACCGGTACTGTTTGATCTTGTGGAATCACGGCAACGGATGGAAGCGTTCTGCGCAAGATGAGTATCCGACCCGCGCGTTTAGCTACGACGATCAGTACGGTACTTCGATCAAAACGTGGCAGACCGACCAGATGATGGGGGGCGAAACGGTGGATATTCTGGCTTGGGATGCCAGTCTGATGCAGATGATGGAAGTTGCGTACGAGGCGCGCGCTCATGCCGAGTACATCGTGGGAAGTGAAGAATCGCCTCCGGGCGAAGGGTATCCGTACCACCTGGTGTTCGATAATTTCCGCGATAATCCCGACCAGCCGACCGAGCAGCTGGCGTCAGCGTTTGTGGAAGGCATGCAGCAACAGGCGCAGCCGGGCAATCTGTATCAGTTCCGCAAGATCACGCAAAGCGTTATTCGGACCAGTCAGCTGGATGCGCTGGCCGCGCGAATTAACGAGTTCGGGGATGCGCTGCTCGGAGCAAAGCTTTCGCTCGGCACGGTGGTTCCTCAGATTCGAAACAACGCACAGAGTTACTCTCCGGCAACCACTCGGTACTACCGGGATATTGGCGACCTTGCAGACTTATTCGTCGCGGATACATCGGGCGATGTGCCCCAGACCGTGAAGGATACGGCAACTAATCTGCGCCAAGCGTTGGCAGATGCGATTTCAGCCGAATATCACAATACGCAGTCGCCCAAGAGCAATGGGCTGTCGATTGATTTCTCGCCCGCGGATGTTTACACCACGTATCGTAGTGATTACATTCGGCTAAAGCTTGCACAAGATACGTCATGGGATGAGTGGCTGGCGGAAGCCCCGTAATCAGAAACAATAAGGGCCGGCTTTGGGAGAGCCGGCCCTGCGGGCTGGAGGGTTGCTATTTTGATCCGACCGAGGGGGTGGGCTGGCCGGATCGTTGTTGTTGTGGGCTTTCTGGCAACCGCCTCTATTCGTGGCGGCTGAAGGAGATTTTCCGCTGAACGGCCGGTTCTATCCGCCGATTTTTGCTAGTCCAAAGCCGATCTGGCAGTTATGCGGTAATGATTAATGCGAGGAGGTTTGGATTCAGTGAAGATGGGACGGCAGTCCCTTATGGATTGCCGGATTATCCTCGGCCTGTGTCATACTTCGCAGTTGCTCCCCGTTTGGACTTAAAGATGAGCGAATTCGATCAGGAATCCTTTGACGGTGCCGCCGATAAAATGGCGGCTGATATGACCGATGGCCGAAGTGAAGGCCGGGCCAAGCCACGCCGTCGCCGTAAAGTCAGTTTTTTGACTCTTAACAAAATCGATTATGTCGATTACAAAGATATTGCCACGCTCCAAAAATTTGTGAGCGAGCGCGGCAAGATTCTTTCTAGCCGACAAACTGGCAACACGGCGAAACAACAGCGCATGATTTCGAACGCAATCAAAAGCGCGCGCGAAATGGCCTTGCTTCCGTTTGTTGTGCGCGAGACAGTTGATAGCGGTCCTCGGCGTCGAACGATGGGCGATCGACCAGAACGCACCCAATCGGACGAAGCACCAGCCCGCGCCGAAGAGCAGCAAGAAACGGCTGCAGAATAAGGCCAAAGACAGTTTGAGAATCCCCGCCCGGTTCGGCGGGGATTTTTCTTTGTGGCGAATAGGACCTGCGGGGTTGATCCCATTTGTGTGAAAGGTATGATTCCTTTGCAAATTCATGGCTCAATGCGATGACTACTTCTTTGGGTCCGCTACGGTGGGAGAGCGCGGTCAGATCGTGATTCCAGCGGAGGCCCGGTCCGCCCTCGGAATTCAGCCAGGCGATAAGCTTTTGATACTCAAGCATCCGGTCTACCAAAGCCTCATGGTGGCGAAATTCGAAGCAATGAACGACTTTATTGAAGGGTTTAAGCAGAACTTGGCCCGTGCCGCCGACCACGAGGAGGATGACTCTTGATCGCGGTTTACCTGGCTCTTGCCGCGGGGCTACACCAAGCTTCGGGTCAAATCCCGGCTCCGATCGCCCAGCCCGACGATGGCGTTTTAACGCTTCAAGAGGCACTTGCCATTGCGGAACAGCGGGCGTTCGCACTCCGTTTGGCCGCGGTGGATGTTCGCACGGCAGATGCCGAAGCAACTCTCGCGCAAGCGCAGCTACTGCCCGGAGTTTCGGTGAACGCAACGACCCAATATTCAGATGCGCGCACTCCGGGTGGTTTTGGTCAGAACGGATCGAGCACGAGCACCACAATCCGACTAGCGGTTCAGCAGATTATCGATATTTCGCGGGTGTATTCGCTCCGCGCGGATGCGGCGGAGCTCAATGCAGACGCGGCGCGGGCCGGCGAACGCGCTACTCTTAACACTCTTCGCGGCGATGTCAAGGTGGCCTTTTTCGCCGCGCTTCAGGCTAAAGATTTGGTGACGGTTCGACAGCTGGCGGTGGATTCGACGCAAGCGCGCTTGGATCAGGCCCGGATTCGGTTTGAGGAAGGCGCGATCCCACAGTTCGATGTACTTCGCGTGGAAAGTGAGCTCCGGCTTGCCCAACAAAACCTGATCCAAGCTCAAGGCGATTATCTTCTCGCCAAGCAACGACTAAACAGTCTGCTGGCGCGTCCGATCGAAACGGAATTTGAACCGGTGGCTTCGCCGGATTTTGTGGACACGCTGCAAGATCCGAGCGTGTATGTTGCGGCCTCGCTCCAAGATCGGGCCGAGCTTGATCAGGCCGAGTTGGCTATCGATGCGTTGCGCAAACTGACGGATGCGGCGCGGCGCGAAGCCCTGCCTTCGATGACGCTCAATGCGGGCTACGGTCGCACCATCGATCCCGGATTCGGGCAGCCCGAGCAATCGACTACGGCTTCGGCCACGATCTCGATTCCGATTGTGACCGGCGGGGCCATCCGCGCCAACACCGAAAGGGCGCGGCAAGCCGAAGAGCGAGCCCGGATCATTCTGGAGCAACTTCAGCTTTCGGTGGCATTCGAAGTCCGAACTGCGATCACGCAGTGGCAAACCGCTCTTGCGAGTTACCGCACTGCGGTGCAGAACCGCGAGGTGGCCGAAGAGGCGTTCCGCATTGCCCAGCTTCGTTATAACGAAGGGGCCGGAATTCTGCTGGAAGTCAGCACTACACAGGCGGAGCTTACGGCGGCGCGGGCGCAGGAAGTGATTGCCGCTTTCCAACTCCGCAGTGCATACGCCAATCTGCAGCGTGCCGTGGGAACGGAAGATCTTGTCAATCTTCCGACCAATACTGCCCCAACTCCGGGTTCCTCGGATCCCGCTGACCAAACCAATCGAACCCAAGAAAACTAATCGATGAAAATCCAAACATTGTGGCCCGTGGCCGCCCTTGCGCTCGTTTGTATGAGCCTGGCGGGCTGTGTGAATCGGGAAGGGCAAGAACGGGCGCGCGAAGTCGAAAAGATCGTCGCCGATCCCACGATTCCGGTCGAAACGGTGGAAGCGCGTAGCACTTCGATAGATCGCACCATTGCGTTAACGGGTCAGATCACAACCGACGACGAGGTGGCCGTTTCGGCCAAATCGCCTGGCCGATTGTCCGCGGTTTATGTAAGTGAAGGATCGACCGTGCAAGCCGGTCAGGTTCTTGCCGTTCAAGAAGGACGCGAAGCCCAAGCCCGGCTTGCGCAAGCGAATGCGCAGGTCACGGCGGCTCGATCCGGACTGCGCCAAGCTCAGATCGATGCCCGGGTCGCCCCGGAACGGAGTGCGGCCGCAGTCCGCGCCAGCGAAGCGCGAGTCCGCTCCGCCCGCGCGGCTCTCCAAAAGGCAATCGATGGGTCCCGACCTGAAGAGCGGGCGGTCGCCAAGGCCAACGTCGATCGGGCCAAATCGGACCTCGATACCGCAACCAAAGCTTTGGAACGTGCTCAGCGATTGTTCGAGCAAGGTGCCATCGCCCGGGCGGAACTGGAACAAGCGCAGAATCGCGAAGCATCTGCCCGCGCGGCTTATACCCAGGCCGTTGAGCAATACAATCTCACGTTGGAAGCCACTCGGCCAGAAGATATCGCCCAAGCTCGTGAAGCCCTCCGCCAAGCCGAAGAGCAACTCAAAGCAGACCGCGCGAATCAGCGACTGGACGCGGTGAGTCAGGAGCAAGTTGCAAGTGCCAGGGCTCAGCTTGAATCGGCAGAAGAAGCGGTGCGGATCGCTCGAATTGCCGTGGAAGATTTGACCATTCGGGCACCGATTTCCGGCAAAGTTCAGGGCCGACCCCTCCAGGCCGGAACGGTTGTCTCCCCTGGAGTTACCATCGCCACCCTGATCGGATCGGGAGGGGTGTACTACGAAGCAGAAGTGCCGGAAACGGATATTGCATCCGTCATGCCGGGAATGTCGGTTGATGCCACGGTTGCTTCGCTGGGCGACGTACAGCTTTCCGGGCAGATCGTTACCGTAAGCCCAGCGGCGAGCGGACTGGGGCGGCTCTACACCGTCCGGATTGCGATCAACGAAAATTACGGAACCCTGAAGCCGGGCATGTTTGTGACCGGCCGTGCGGTGGTCGGAAGGATCGAAGATGTCGTTCTATTGCCCACACCGGCAGTGAATCGCGATGGCGAGAATGCAACCGTTTTCTTGATTGAAAACGGAAAGGCCAAGCGGATCGACGTTGAGCTAGTGAACGTTCAGGGCGATCAGGCCGCAATCCGCGGGGTGCCCGAAGGTGCTCAGGTGGTTGTAAAGGGTCAGACCAATCTGATCGAGGGCACACCGGTGAAGCTCGGATCGGACGCACCGGACGAAGCACCAGAAAAGGAAGAGGGAGAGTAATTTGGGTCTAACCCGAATCGCAATTGCCCGCCCGGTCTTCATTTTTATGTTGATGCTGGCGGCCGTCTTGGGCGGCATGGTGGCGTACAACAGCATGCGGGTGGAACTCAACCCGGATGTGAGCTTTGGCACGGTGACCATTACCACGGTGTACCCGGGTGCGGGTCCAGACGAAGTCAACACCCTCATCAGCAAGCCGATTGAAGATGCGGTGACGGGAATCGCTAACGTCAACGAGGTGACTTCCACATCGCAAGAAGGCGTTTCGGCGGTTGTTGTGATGTTCAAAATCGGCAGCGATATTAACGTGGGCGTCAACGATGTCCGAAGCAAAGTCGATGCAATTGTGGGACTTCTTCCGGTTGAAGCGGAAGCGCCGATTGTCGAAAAGCTCGATACCGGCAGTGAACCGGTTCTTACCCTTGCTTTGCGCAGCGATTCGCTGAGCAACCGACAGTTACGCGATCTCGCGGATAACGTTTTTAAAGATGCGTTCGCCCGGATTCAAGGAGTTGCCGCGGTCAACGTGACCGGGGGTGAGCAACGCGAAATTCAGGTTCGATTAAAGCGGGATGCGCTGCTGCGCTACGGAATCGGAATTACCGATGTGCAACGGGCCGTGACTTCGGCCGCGATTAATATCCCTGCGGGTCGGCTGCAGGTTGGTTCGCAAGAGTACACGGTTCGGGTTCGCGGTGAATTCGAAACGGTTGATGAGGTGCGAAACCTGTATCTCACCATCTCCGACCCTCAGCAGCCAGGGGTTAATAAGCAGGTTCGACTGGGCGATATCGCCGAAATTCGGGATTCAAACGCCGAAATTCGGCAATTCAGTAGGGTGAACGGCTCGGACTCCGTTGTTATTGTCATTCAGAAATCTCAGCAGGGGAACGCGGTTGAAATCTCGAAGGCGATCAACGAGCCCAGCGCAATGTACCGTAATTCGGAGGGTCAGCCGATCAGCTATTTGGCCAGCCTCAGCCAGACATACGGCGTCGAATTTGTGACGACGCAAGATACATCGACGGCGATCGAAGAAAGCCTGTTCGACCTTAACCTTGCCATCGGAATCGGAGTGTTTCTTGTTGGCTTGGTGATCTGGATGTTCCTGCACAACATGCGCGGAACGCTCATTGTTTGCATTGCGATTCCGGTGTGTTTGTTTGCCACTCTAATTGCGCTATGGGCGTTCGGATTTACGATCAACAACCTTTCCATGCTGGCCCTTTCTCTGGCCATTGGGGTGCTTGTCGATGATTCGATTGTTGTGATTGAAAACATCTATCGTCACCTCACCATGGGCGAGGATCCGGTAAATGCCGCGATCAATGGTCGGGCAGAAATCGGTTTGGCCGCCATTGCGATCACGATGGCGGACGTTGTCGTGTTCTTGCCGGTTGGGTTTATGGGTGGGATTGTGGGCCAGTTCTTCCGACCCTTGGGGATTGGCTATGCGATTGCGGTTTTGATGTCGCTATTTGTATCGTTTACCGTGACGCCCATGTTGGCGAGTCGCTGGTATCGAAAAGGCGAAGATTGGGAGCATCCGAAAGGTCGATTTGCGCAGGCATTCGAACGCGGATTCGACGCTTTTGCAAACGCGTATCGGCGCATTTTGCGAACTACGCTCACGCATAAGTGGTACTTCTTTGGCGGCGGATTTGCCGTTCTCATCGCACTCTTTATGTTCATCGGGGGCAGCTTTGCTCCCAACATGGCGGGCGCGGCTACCATGAGCCTAGGGATGGTGCAAATGATCGTGATCCTTGGGTTCTTGATCTTTGTGGGCAATCTGATTGCGGCGAAGCGGGCTCGTTTTTCGGTTCTGCTCGGGACGGCGGCGTTTGCCGCGCTTATGCTCGGTGCTCCGGTGGTGGGCTACATGTACCGACAGTGGAAGGGCGAGGACGTGTTCAAGTTCGCGTTCGCGCCGCCTAGTGATTCGGGGACGGTGATGATCGATGTCGAAATGCCGCCGGGATCGAACCTGGCCTCCACAACTGAGGTGGTCAAGCATTTGGAATCGAAGGTGCTTGATCATCCGCAGGTTGACTATGTGGTGAGTAGCATTGGTCGGCAGTCGGGCGGGTTTGGAGCGTCTTCGGCCGGGGTTCAGTACGCCCAGATTACGGTGACGCTTAAGGAAAAGGAAGCCCTGCTGGATAAAGTGACTTTCTGGAAGCATCACGAAGAAGAGCTTCGTCCGCTTGCGATCACGGCCGACGTCGTTTCCGCTGAGCTCTTAAAGGAGATTCAAAAGGTCACGGGAGCCAAAGTTTCAGTGAATGCCGTAACCGGTTTTGGGTTCGGATCGGCGATTCAGCTGGCGTTTAAATCAAACGATCGGCAACTCCTCACCGAAACTGCGCAAAAGATTCAGCAAGGCCTCGCGGAAGGGGCAATCGAAGGGGTTATCAGTCCGGAACTGAGCTCAAAGCCGGGTAAGCCGGAACTTGTTGCGGTTCCTAACCGACCTCGGATGGCTGCCGCCAATGTTTCGGTTCAGGAACTTGGTTTGGCAATGCGTGCGCTTTACGAAGGTGATAACACCGCAAAATTCCGTGTGCAAGGGCAGGAGTACGATATCCGGGTGATGATGGATATGGAGGATCGGAATAACCCAGAAATCATCGGAGTTATGCCAATCACGTTCCGCAACGGAAATCCGATCTACCTCAATGAAATTGCGACTGTTGAGCAATCAGTTGGACTGGACAAAATTGAGCGGCGAGATCGGGAAGAAGTGATTCAGGTTAACGCCGACCTTTTGCCGGGTTACGCGGCCGGTTCGGTTCAACAAAAGATTGACACTTGGCTCGTGGAAGAAAATATGTTGCCCGATGGGGTGACCTATCGACCACTTGGTGAGGCTGATGCTCAGGCTACCGAAGGCGTGTACATGATGTCGGCCCTTCTGTTTGGCTTGATCTTGGTGTACATGGTATTGGCTTCGTTGTTCAATAACCTGCTTTATCCATTTATCATTCAGTTAGCCCAACCGCAGGCCATGATCGGGGCGATTCTTGCGTTGGTTTTGACGGACAAAACCTTCAACATTGTTGGCTTTATTGGGATTATCGCGCTTGTCGGACTGGTGGGCAAGAATGCTATCCTTTTGGTGGATTACGCCAACACCCTCCGGGCCCGGGGCGAAGACCGTTTCGAAGCCGTTGTCGAATCTGGAGGAACGCGCTTGCGTCCGATCATGATGACGACCATTGCCTTGCTCGGCGGAATGTTGCCGATTGCGCTCGCGATTGGTCGAGGGTCGGAATTCCGAGAAACAATTGGGATCACAATTATTGGGGGGACATTGCTCTCAACTGTCCTAACCCTGCTGGTCATCCCGTGCTCGTACTTGATCTTCGACGAATTTTCCGACCGATTGGGGCGGCTGATGCAACGATTCCGCCGCGATCTGCCGCACCCGCAAGAGCCCGCTGATTAATCGGCGAAGCTAAGTTCGAGTTGGGGGCGAAGGGCTTTATCTTCGGCATTGGTGCTAAAGATTTTGTAGATCAGTCCTTGGCCCCCGGTAGAAGGGTCAAGCTTGGAGGTCAGGGCTAAGCCGAGTTCTTTTTGCCGGGAAGTTCGCGCAATCTCTAGGTATTTGGCAAAAGTGGATTCTTTCGCCAAAAGGTTAATTTCGGTTTTCGCGGGCTTTTCTGCGTTGTCGTAGATCACCGGCGATCCGGTGCCGAACAGGTCGGGAGCTTCTGGGCTCGGTAGCACCAGCGGAGCTTCGTGGAAAGTGAACGATTCTTCTTCGAATTTACTGCTGACGGCACGGACTTCAATTGGGCTTTCATCCACATCGCCCTGTTTAAGGATTGTTCCGGGGATCAACCAAACGGTAAGGGTGGCCTTTTCCAGTTTTCCGGCGGGGATTTTGGAGAGGTCGAATTTTAGGACCGACCAGCTGATTGAGGTTTCGCTTCCATCAAGGGGAACACTATCGCCGCCGCTCCCCCAAAATCGAAGGTAGGGTTCGCGCTGATCGGCGGCGTGGGGGTAAACCCAAACATCATCGATGGGGTGAAGGGCGAGCTTGGTGCTGGCGGCAAACAGAGCAAGCGAAAGAATCATGTCTGAGATTATCGACGTGCAGAGCGGGGTGAGCGTTAAGCCCATCTGACGGCGGCTTGTCCAGGCTGTCACAATGAAACAGATGAATCATGCGCTCCAAGTGTTGGAATGGGGTGCGATTCGGGCTCAGCTGGCGGAGGAGTGCGAATCGCCGCTGGGTCGCGCCCGCGCATCGGAACTTGAGCCATCTTACGATGGAGGAATCATCGCCGATCTACTCACGATCACAGCGGAAGCGGATCGATTGAGCGAATCTGGTCTGCCCGGCCTGCGCGGACTGCACGATGTAATCAAAGATGTTCGGCTGACCACCAAAGGCGCAGTGCTCGAAGCATCGAATCTGGCAAAAGTTGGTTCGAGTCTTCGAACTTTGACTCATGCGCGCATCGCGATTTCAGGCAGTCAAATCCAGATTCCAAGGCTTCGCGCGGAAGCGGAAAAGATTGCCGACTTCCACGGGCTTGGTGAACGGCTGGAAATCAGCGTGGCGATTGATGGCGAAGTGCTGGATTCTGCCAGTACAGCGTTGGCGTCGGCGCGGAATAACATCGCCCGGGTTTCCAAAAGGTTGCTCGATAAGATTCAGAGCTACACCACCGGTTCTTCGCGCTCTTATTTGAGTGATACGGTGTATACGCAGCGGAACGGGCGATACGTGATTCCGCTCAAGGCCGAGCATCGGGGCAAAATCCGTGGGATCGTGCACGATACAAGTGCGAGCGGACAGACAATCTTTCTTGAGCCCGAGCCAGTGGTGGAACTGGGAAACCAGTTACGCGAGGCAGAAGCCGCGGAAAAGAAGGAGATCGTCCGGATCCTGGCGGAGCTTTCGGGGCTTATCGGTCAGATTGGTGACGAGATAATCCGCAGTTTGCAGGTAGGCGCACGTCTTGATTTGGTCTTTGCTAAGGTGCGGCTTGGCCATCGTACCAATGGAGTTGTACCGGAGCTTGAAGCAGGTCATGGAATCCACATTGAATCGGGTCGACATCCACTAATCGGGTCTGGAGCGGTTCCGCTCACCGTTCATTTGGGGCTCGGACGTCCGAGTATTCTGATCACGGGTCCAAACACCGGCGGCAAAACTATTGCGATCAAAACGGTTGGGCTATTTGCGGCGATGGCGCAGTCGGGAATGATGGTGCCCGCCCACAGAGTTCGATTTGGCTATTTCTCGCAGTTTTGGGCCGATATTGGCGATGAACAGTCGCTGGAGCAGTCGCTTTCGACCTTTAGCGGTCATGTCAAAAACATTGCTGATGCGTTGCGCGATCTTAAGCCGGGGGCACTCGTCCTTTTGGACGAAGTCGGAGCGGGCACCGATCCGGACGAAGGAGCAGCACTCGCGGCGGCGTTGATCGATGAGTTCTTAAGCCGTAATGCGGTGGTGATGGCCAGCACCCACTACGGTGAACTCAAAATTTTTGCCGGAAACCATCCCCAACTCACGAACGCATCGATGGAGTTTGATCTTAAGTCGTTGCGCCCAACGTACCGATTTTTAGAGGGCACACCGGGCAGTAGTCATGCATTTAAAATTGCCGCCCGATACGGTATTCCGGGAGAAGTGATTGAGCGGGCGGAAGCAGGATTTTCCGAGCAGGATCGGAATGTTTCGCGCATGATCGAGCAACTGGAATCCGCACAGAAGAGGGCCCAGCGGGCACAATCGGAAGCGGATCGGCTTTCCGCCCGGCTTCGGAAAGTCGAAGAAGAAGCTCAGCGCAAAATCGACCAGGCCGAAGCCGCGCGCAAGCGCGTGGGCGAACGCGCTAGTTCTGAACTTGACGAGCTTCTTCGTCAGATACGAATCGAGGCCGAAGAGGTGTTCAAAGAAGTCAAGCAGGGGGGCACTCAGGAGGCGATCGATACCGCGCGGAACAAGTTGAGGAACTTGCAAGATGCGGCGGGCGGTCTTAGCCGCGAGCTTAAACCCAAGGAGAAGTCCGCTATTCCGACCGGTGAGATTCCGGTGGGAGCCAAGGTGAAGATTCGGAGCCTGGGCATGACGGGAATCGTGCAAGGGAGTAAAGGCAAAAAACTTCGTATCCAGGCCGGGGCACTGAATATGGATGTCGACCGGAGTGATGTGTCGCTGATCGAAACACCAGACCTGACTCAAAGTGCTTCGAAAGTAAGCCGGACGAAGAGTTCCACTTCGCGGATGCGACTAGAGAAGGTAAGGACCATGAATCCCGAGATTCATCTGCGGCAGTTGCGGGCCGAGGATGCAGAAGCGGTGCTGGATAAGTTTATTGACGATGCGGTGACCGCCGGGCTGGAATCGGTGCGGATCGTACATGGAAAAGGGGAGGGCGTGCTTCGCACGGTGACGCACAATCTGCTGCGGCGTCATTCGCAGGTGGCATCATTTCAATATGCGGATGCGGAATCGGGGGGGCAAGGGGCGACGGTCGCCAAGCTCAAATGAATATGGATCAGACAGAGCAAATCCGTTTACTGGCGGCTGCGGAGGCGGCGCAGATGAACGCCTACGCACCTTACAGCGTCTATCCGGTGGGTGCGGCGATCCTTGCAAATGATGGCCGAATTTACAGCGGTTGCAACGTGGAGAACGTGAGTTTTGGTCTCACAATTTGTGCGGAAAGATCGGCGATATCCGCGATGATTGCGGACGGACAACGGGCTATTCATGCGGTGGCGGTGGTCACTCGCGATGGCGGGACTCCGTGCGGAATGTGCCGGCAGGTACTGATGGAATTTGCTTCCGAGCCAGAAAAAGTGGCGATTTTGACCAAATCCGCATCCGGAGACGTTCATACTTACCGGTTGTCCGATCTATTGCCAGCGGCGTTTCGATCGACGTGGAAGCAGGCAGACGAAAGCCTATGAAATCTAATCAGAAGAGTACATTTTGGCGATGGCTGGGGGCTGCGATTGCGGCCGCCGTGATCATTGGTTGTGGCGGAGGAGGATCGGTGACCGGTGGGGGAACCACCGGCGGTGGGATTCATCCTTCGACGGCGACCAAACCAACGGGCCAATATCTTGAGTTTTGGCGAGGATCAACCCTCGTTGATCCTTTGAATCTGTCGGCGGGCGATGTGGTGCAGGTTCAGTTTGTCAATTACGATGCGGTCGGCAATCGAACCGCGCTGAACGTTACCAACTTCCAGCTCACGGGCTCCGGAGCGGGTTCGGCGGTTACGATTAGTTCCAGTGGCATCCTGACGGTACACAGCAGCCTTGCGGCAAAAGTTACCGTTTCGGCAACCGCCCGGGTGTCATCGAATGACATTACGTTGACGCAGGACGTATACACCCCAAACCGGAATAATGTGCGGATTGCGGGCACGATCAGAGCTCAAAACAGTGGGGTTCCGGTCACCGGAGTTCAAGTTGAATTTGTCGATTCGCTCGGCAACTTTAAAGGGGGCGCCGTGGTAGATGCCGTGGGCAACTTTAACGGCGTGGCCGAAGCCGGGGCCGCGTTCTTGAGAGTCAAGCCCGCAAGCGTTCCGGTCGCGTATTTTGCCGCCATCCGGTATCAAAATGTGAACTATGCGGTCACGGGGACGGCGTGTCTGCTTCCTTTGCCGGGCACCTCTTCAGGAACGAATACGTATCCATCGCTTATCACAATGCCGCGCCAAGTCGATGGCCCGCCGCCTCCGCCCAGTGGTTGCTAAGCAGTAAGCGCACGACTCCCACCGACTTGTTCGGCGGGAGTTTTTTTCTTTCTATGCAACGGAATTTTCCGTAGCCAAGTAGAATCGGACCGGTGGATGCCAACCAGCTCGAACCCTTGCGCTCCGTTCCGCAGACCGGGATGATGAGTGAAGAAGAGATCCAGCAGATGATTGTGCTCGCCACGCGGTTGCGGGAGCAGGCCGGTGGCGAGCTGGATGATGATGCCCTCTTGGCGGTATCGGAAGCGACGGGCGCTCCGGTGGATTACATTCGGTTGGCGATGCGCAGCATTCCCGAACAGATGCGCCGTCAGTCGTTGATCGAGCAGGTTCGGAACTCATTTCTGGCGTTCAATCCAGATGCCCGGCGCTTGGTGGGGGCAGCGGTTTTAGCCACGGGGGCGGGATTCTTCCAGTTCTTGGTCTCGGCCGCCGGCGATACCAGTGGACTGTTCAAGGTGTGCGCGGCAATCTGTTGGTTGTTGGGCATCTATAACGCGGCGGTGAGTCGGGCAATGCGCACTGCACTGTTTGCCGGTCTGATCTTAGGCGGGGGGAGTCAGTTTGCCGCCTCTCTTTTTGCATTCATCGATGGTTTGATCAAGCCACCGGTCCAGGGTGGATCGGACATGCCGTATTTTATTGCGGCTTCAATTTTCGGATCGATTGCGGGTTTGGCGGCATCGAACTTATTCCAGCGATACCGCAAGGATTTGGGGTTTGGCGATCCGGTAGAAGAGCGGCATGCGCTTCTTTCTCAGCTACTAGAGATTCAGCAAAAGCTCAAGCAAGATGAAAAATATGTGACGTTCATAAGTGTGGATGTTGTCGGTTCCACAAAGATCAAAACTGAAAATGACGAGCTTTCGGTGGAGTTCACGTTCAATGAATACCACCGATTTATCGAAGCCATTGTCACCAAGAACGGGGGCAAGATTCACTCGACCGCCGGCGATGGGGTGACTTGCGTATTCGACCAGGCATCAGCGGCGGTTTCGGCCGGAAAAGCGATGCAAGCGGGGCTGTTTGAGTTCAATGCTTTCCGCAACAAGCTGCAAAATCCAATTGCCATGCGTGCGGCGATTCATACCGGCAGCGTGTTGGCTCCGGGGCAAGAATCCACGGCGGTTAACTTTGCTCATGTGATCGATGTGGCCGCGCATCTGCAAAAGGTAGCCGAACCCGGGACCCTGGCGGTGAGCTCTGCCACGGCGATCCACGTCGGCGGGCTCGATGCGATCGGCGAAGAGCGAATCCGGGCCGAAAATGTGGAAGCCGCCATCTGGCGACCTCGCATTAACCTTGGAGTAGCGGACTTGAGCACGATCGTTCCGCCCATCCCCAAGCGTTAATTCCGCGGGGGATCAACAATCAAATCGGGGGCAAGGCCTTCCGCATCGGATTCGCCTGCATCATCACGGCCATCGAGTCCGACGCTGTAGATTCGGAACTCTCGTCCGGCCACGCGGTACATCAGAGGCTGGTGGGTGTACGGATCGATGAGGTGCTCGGGATCGACACTTTTGAATTTGATCGGGGCGCGTCCGGTCGATTTTCCGGCCGCGTAGGCAAGGCACGACAACGCAAACAGCCGACTGCGCGCTGTGTGCCGGTCGCGAGCGGGAATGTACGTTTCGACTGATCCGAACAGGTGGGGAGTGAATTGCTTCCATGGCCGCTCTCCGGTCGGAAAGACAAAGTCTTCGCGCTCGGCGGCAGGTTGCGCTATTCGATGACGCGCACTTTGGAGCCAGAAGTCGGCTTCGGCGGCGAATCCACGGAAGTACTCCACTCGATCCGCGGATTTTAGGGCTTCAAGATGTTCGACCCCAGCTTGCGCTTGTTTGTACATAGCTTGTTCAAGGACTTCAAAGTCGCGTCCTTTGTAAAGGTCTTGCACAAACTGGACCCCGGCGAGCATCGATTCGCGCTCGTTTTTTAACGTGATTTCGGGATCAGAATCGTAGCAATCAAGCAGACCATTGCCAAGGCGTTCGAGCGAACCGGCATCCATGCGGGGCAAAAGAGGAGCGCAGGCACTCCGGGCTTGGGCGGCGATCCAAAATCCAAGTAACGCATCTTGGCAATCCCCCTGGGCGAGAGCACGAGCCAACCGATGTGCCGCTAACGTGGGTTCGACCGCGGAAGCGACGCTGCCCGATTCTCCGGCGGCTTGGATTCGAAAGGCGAGGCCGTGCCCAATCGCATTGAATCCGGAGTGGGTCGGGCGGGGGAGGAAGGGGTCCGAAGGTTGGAATTCGGTGTTGTTGGGTTTTGCCGATCCGCGAATCACTCGATCAAGAGCCGGTCCGATTTTTGCCATGAACTTTGCCCGTACGGCCGGCTTCATAGCGGGTTCGAGTGAAAATTCCTGGGAGACTTTGGCGGCGTCCCGTGCCGCGATCACAAATGAATCCCACGCGTTGCCGGAATCTGCGATCGGAGTGTATTCCGGCTGATCGAGGTCTGCAAACTTTTCGTAGGGTGGTTCCGGGGTCGGTCGACAACCCGGGATCAGCAGGATCAGAGAGAGAGTTAACAGGGCTGGGCCTATCCGACCAGGCGAAATCCGTTTCACAGATTGTAATGTACCGCCGTGATAACCTTGCATCCGATGGGGCAGTGCCTATGAAGGGAGTGATTTTAGCCGCCGGGAAGGGAACGCGGCTTTATCCGGTAACCAAAGTGATTCCGAAGCCGCTTTTGCCGATTGCAAATCGGGCCACTTTGGAATATGCCTTTGACCAAATGCGACAATGCGGAATCCGTGAGGTGTGCTTGGTGGTCGGCGAGAACGAATCCGTAATGCGGGAGGCGCTGGGTGATGGCCGTCGCTACGATTTATCGCTAGAGTATGTGCGGCAAACCGATCCGCGCGGGCTCGCCCATGCGGTCGGATTCGCCAAGGACTTCGTATCGGGTTCGGACTTTCTGTTGTATCTCGGAGACGCAATCTACGACCGCTCGCTGAGTCCGTTTGTGGACCAATTCCGCAAATCGGGTGCGGCGAATCTGAATCTGGTTAAATCTGTGCCTGATCCTCGGCGATTCGGAGTCGCCAATGTGGAAGACGGCCGGATCGTGAAGCTGGTCGAAAAGCCGGCGGAACCGGAAAGCGACCTGGCGATGGCTGGCATGTATATTTTTGGACCTCAAATTTGGGATGTTTTGCCTGATCTTAAGCCGAGTGCACGGGGTGAATTTGAAATCACGGATGCCATTCAGGTGCTGGTAGATCGCGGCGAACTCGTAGTTCCGGGCATTTACGAAGGCGAGTGGTTTGATACCGGGACGCGCGAGTCGTTTTTAGCGACAAGCGAGTTTTTAGTTAATGGAGGAGAGAAAATCGATGGTTCAGCCCAGGTTCAGGCTGAGTGCCACGGCATGGTGGTGATCGGAGAAGGCGCGAGTCTCCGGGCCCGCGCAGTGCGAGACTCAGTAATTCTCCCCGGGGCACAAATTGAAGTCGAAGGCGAAATCCGTGGCTCGATTTTAGGCGGAGATATTCGCAGTGTCGGTGACGTGATCGATTCGGTTCGATACGGTGACATAGAATAAAAAAAGCCCGACTGTTTCCAGTCGGGCGGTCAAACCGTTTAGCTGGCTTATTCGCCTTCGGTGGTTTCGGTGGTCGTGGTGGTGCCGGTACCGGCATCTTCCGCGGCGGGGGCGCATCCGCCGATCAGGCCGAGCACCATGGGGGCAACAATCAGAGTGACGATGAAAGCGGTGCGCTTCATAGATTTTCAGTATGACCGAATATTGGTCAAGAATTGCAACTAAACGAAACGGAAAATGGTCAAAATTGGTTAGCAATGTTGAGGAGACGGTTCTAATTTGAAGCCTATTAGACTTGTGGCGGCTAGCGCGATACTCTTGTTGGCCGGCTTTGCGTCCCCTCAATCCGACGATCCGTTGACGATCGGTTACAGCAAAATATGGATCGGGCAGTACTCAGCACCGGAAGCGTTTCCGATTCGCGTTGATTTGGAAAATATCGGCCCCGGCGAACTTGTCCAGCTGATTGCTCGATCGGGCAGTGTGGAGGTGATGACTCCGGTCGAAATGCCGCAAGGAGCGGAAAAGACGGTCGAGATGTACCTTCCTTCCGAGCAGTTTGGAAGCCCGCAGCTTTTCGTCAAACGTGGTCTCTTGGAAAGTGCGATCCCGATCGATACTATGGGCCCCAGTTGGACGGTTAGCTACAAAATTGCCCTCATCAGTGACCAGATCGGCGATCTGACGATGCTTCGCCGTCCGCCGGGAACGGGGGGCCCGAATCCGGGGCACAACAATCCGCGGACCCAGATTGTGCTGGAGGATATGTCTGCCAAACCGGGCGAAGCACCAACCCGTTCGATCGGCTACTGGGGAATCGATACGCTGTTTTTAGGGGAGGGAAGCGAACGGTTGACCGATGCCGAAGTGGACGCGATCAAAGCGGCCGTGCTCCAGGGATTGGACCTTGTGTTTGTGGGAGGATCGATCCGGCCCGTTTTTGCGGATCCTCGTTGGCAAGCTTTGCTCCCGGTGCATTCGGTCGGACCGGCGGAAAATCGTACGTTTTCCGCAGTTAGCCAGCTCGTTTCAATGAACGCGGATTTTTCGTTGCCGATGTTGGAACTCCAACCGAGTCCAATGACCCATCGAATACCGGAATCCGGCGATCCGGTGATGGTCTATCGCACATTCGGGAACGGTTCAATTTCGATCATTGCTTTTGATCCCTTTATGCCGCAGGTGAAGAATTGGAATGGTCGATTTGCATTGTTTTCTTATTTTGGTAATCGTTTCCAGATCGGTGGTACGCCGACGCCTACGGGTGGGTTTGAAGATATCGGCTATCACGATGACGTGGGAGTTTTTCGGGTCAATCTGCCGTCGTCGGGCAAGATCGCGATCATTTTGTTCGGCTATTTGTTGATAGTCGCTCCCCTTAATTTCTTGGTTTTACGTAAGCTCCGGAGGGGTGAACTGGCTTGGATAACTGCACCTTTGCTAGCCGTCGGATGCGCGGTGATCATTTTCGGATTCGCAAGTCAATTGTACGGAGCGCAAGCGTCGCGAGCTTCTTCGGGTGTGTTATTTGGTGCTAGCGGATCAAATGGCCTTGTGGGGACGATCACGCAACAGCTGTATTTCCCTTCCTCTGGAACGCGCGATCTCGGGCTAAAGAATGTTGAGTACGTGACCTCAGCGTCATTCAATGACCCGCGGTTTGGCAATCCCACAATGAACAAGTTTATTGATGTGGGCCAAGTGATTGCTCCGAACTACTCGGTTTCGAATCTGTCGTTCCGTGAGTTTGCGATGGTGCAGCGGATTCCCATGGAAATCGATCTCGCCACCGCCCAGAAGCTGCCCAACGGCATGGTTCGGGTGGAATTGCGAAATCCGTTTTCGCATCCTATGGCGAGTATTTTTATCCGTAGCGGAAAAAGCACTCAACGTTTGGCCATGCTTGAATCCGGTCAAACCCACACTGTGGATATCAAGCCGGGCGAGCAGGATGCCATAGAGCTTGATTTGTATGTTAAAGTTCCAGAGCTGGGAGCCCAGCACGGCACTGATGTCAGTAGTAATCCGTTCCGCATCTACTACACCGTGGCGGTGCAGGAATCCTGATGTTTAAGAAAATCTCCGAATCACTGCCGGATCGTCCAATTTTCTACGAGCTACGTCAACAGCTCCGCCGGGGGGTGCTTACGGTAAATCCCGGTCAAAAGTGGGCGGCCGTGTTCGTTTTACTTGCCATTTTGGTTCCAGTGGCGTATCTGGTGTTCCAAAGTGGAGCCTACATTTCGCCGCAGATGTTGATGTTTGGGGTTCCGCCCCTGATGTCGATGCTTCTTCCGGCGGTGGTGAGTCCGGTGATTGCGGGCGAGTATCAGCGACGGAGTCTTGAGCAACTTTTAGCCTCGCCGCTCCGGCCGCTCCATATCGTATTTGCCAAGGCACTGCGCGGCGTGATTCCGGCCATGATGATTTTGGTGGCGGTGTACGGACTCTCGGCGGTAACAGTTTTATCCAAGGTTGTGTACGGCGAGCAGGCGACGGATAACGTGGTGCCGTTTTGGATTTCGATCGTCGCGTGCACGATCATTTCAATCGGCTGGGCGATATTTGTTGTGGGGTCATCGATCTACATTTCGGCGTTGGCGCGTTCCACCACGGCCGCGTTGCTCGGGAGCACTGGGTTCCAGATCGCAGTCTTTCTGGTGATTCCGGGCATTGTGATTCCGCTCGTGGCGATGGCGAGTCAGGAGTGGGCCTCCGTGTTCTTCCGATTGCATCCGCTTGGACAAATGGATTTAGCGATCATGCAAAGGTCTGATGAGCAGAGGTTGGCCGCTCAAATTACGGTTGCTTGGATCAGTGTGATTGCCTATATTGGGATGGGTACGGCCTTCCTTTTCCTCGCCGCGCGGCGCTTGGAACGATATCGACGAACGGGATTCGAAAACACATAGTTACACCATGCTGGAAGTCAAAGGATTAACAAAAAAGTACGGCCGATTCAATGCCGTCACCCACGTCGATTTCACCCTCGAACCAGGCGACATCATGGGCTTTATTGGTTCGAACGGTGCGGGCAAGACGACCACGATCAAAATGCTTGCAACTCTGCTTGAGCCGACCGCGGGCGAAGCCCGGCTGAACGGACGCCCCCTTGATGGTAACGATATCGAAGTCCGCAAACAGATCGGTTACATGCCCGACTTTTTTGGTCTTTACGAAGATATCAAAGTGTGGGAGTACCTGGACATGTTTGCCGCACTCTACGGAGTGGCGGAATCCGATCGCCCGAAGGTGATTGATGACGTACTTGAACTCACTGATTTGGGGTTCAAGAAGGATGCATTTGCGCGATCACTGAGCCGGGGAATGCAACAACGTCTTTGCCTGGCTCGATGTTTGGTGCACAACCCTTCGATGCTTTTGCTCGATGAACCCGCCAGTGGGCTTGATCCGCGAGCTCGGGCAGAGCTCAAAGAGTTGATCGCTCACCTTGGGCGAATGGGCAAGATTGTTATCGTGAGCTCACACATTCTGCCCGAACTGGCGGACTTTTCGACCGTCGTGGGCATTATCGAACGGGGACAGATGCTTGCCTTTGGCAAGGTCCAAGATGTAATCCGCAGTTTGACCCCGGCCAAAAAGGTCCAGGTCAAGCTCCTCGATCAAGGATCGACGGCCAGCATGTGGCTGCACGGTCGCCCGGGCGTGGCGGAGACGCAGTTTCTTTCCGAAAATGAGTTCCGGTTTGATTTCACCGGGTCATTAGAAGATCAGGCAGAACTCCTCAAGACGATGATCTCGCAAGGGTTCCCGGTTGTTGAATTCCGCGACGAAGAGGCTGATTTAGAGGATCTGTTTATGCGGGTGACTAAGGGGGCACTCAATTAACGTTTCGGGCTGGCTCCACGAACAGGGCCGGGTTTATTTCGGCAACGCGGCATCCAAAAAGGATTACCGAGTGCAGTTGCGTTCGACCAAAACGGTTTGGTACTGGTCGCTCTATTTAGGGATTTTGGTGCTATTGGCTCTGGCCAACTATCAGGCGGCGGCACAGCCCGATGCCAGTCCGTCGCAGGTGCAATCTGCTCTGCAGACTTACTACATGCTGGTGATTTCCTTTATCCAAGGGATGATCCTGCTGATATCGGTGATGCTCGGTGCTTCGACGATTGTGAGTGAATACGAACTAGGTTCGATGGAACTTGTGCATTCTTCGCCCGCAACGTCAAAGTATTTTCTGGTCGGCAAGTATCTGGCCGCGCTTCGGCAGATTGCGCTTTTGCTTTTTCTCTCCTTGCCGATTACGGCCGTAGGGGTGACCCTTGGCGGTGCGACGGGTGCGCAGGTGTTGGAACACTATTTTTATATTTTCTTGCATGCCGCGCTTGCGCTCGCTATCACGTTCCCGGTCGCGTGCGCTTCCAAAAACGTTTTCCGCACGATCATGAGCGTGATCGGAATGTTAGTTGGGTGTTACTCCTTTATGTTTGTCGTTATCATGGCCAGTTCGCGCACGGTGGGCGGACCGGGTTCGCTTGGGCCTTCGGCATTGTTTGGATTGATCCCCTTTGCCGAGATGTTAGTGCTTGGAAGCACGATTCCGGTGTTTGGGCTTGCGGTTCCCGCATCGGTAGTTGTGCTGCTGATATCGGCTCTGCTTATTAAGATATTTCTTTTGGGGGCAGGATCAGTTGTTTCTAAGGCAGGATCCAATGAGACAGTTAATCTGCGAATCCATGTTCTGCTGTTGCTCGGAGCCTTTTCGCTGATCACCATGCTTGGATCTCCGACGATGGGGCCGGGTCCGTCGATGAGTTCGGGAGCAGGTACGGGTCGGTGGATCGGTGCGGCGTTGATGATGCTTGTGATTCCTGCGTTAGTGGTGATTGGCTACATTTCGGCATGGGGACGGGCCGAAGAGCGAAAGTACTTGGCTGATCGACTCTGGAATTGGCGCGAGATTTTGGGCGGTCGTCCCAGCGGAAACTTGGGTTACGCCTTACTGTGTTTGATTGTGATGGCAGGGCCCGCAATCGTGGTGTTAAGCCGAATCACTTACGAATGGGGTGCCCTCGCCCTGGCCGTCGTGCACTTGGTGGCGCTAGTGCTTATGATTTTGGGCTTTGGTTGGTTTGTGGGGACGATTGTTGACACAGCCGAAGCCGCACGACGAATCGTATTTGGAGGCATCCTTTTTGTCGGATTTATCTGCCAAATGATAGGAACGATGATGAGTCTCACGCTGAGTCGTGGAACTGTAAACCGATATGTAGACTTGAACTTTATGCTTGCCGTCGGTAAGCCGATGGAGGTTGCGGTAAAAATCGTCATTCTGTTGGTGCTCGCGTTCACGGCCTATCTGTTTGGCGAGCATCGACGTCGCACGTACGTCGAAAAGCAGTACAGGGCGGCACCGGCCGCTTAAAGGTGATTCTATGGATATTAGGAAATCGATTGCCCGGTTCAAGACCCGCGTCCGGTTGCTAAGGGCGTGGCGTTGGGGAATGATCTCCTTACTTACGGGCTCCATCCTGGCCTTGATGGCAACGGCGGCGGATCAGCTGCGATGGATCGATTTTCCATCTCTCTGGGGCGTTTATGCTGCGACTGGAGCTTTGGTTCTGGGTGCATTGACTGGGTTCCTATGGCCGACTGACGATCTGGCACTTGCCCGGAGCGTGGACCGACGTACAGGCAATCACGATCGGCTCGGGTCGGCACTGCAAGTGGATGAATCCGATACGTTCGCTCCGCTCTTGGCCGATGATGCCCGCCGCAGCGCGGATGCAATGAAGCCCCAGGCGGTGTTTCCGTTTCGATTCCGCCGGATCGATTTTGCGGCTTGCGGATCGTGCCTTGTTTTGGCCGTGGCAGTCTACGCGCTGCAGACCGATATGTTGTTGAGCCCGGCGCAGAAGATCGCAAAAAAGGAGATGGAAAAAGTCCGCGCCCAGGTCGAACGCGTGGTCCGCGATCTGGAAAAACAGGAGCCGGGCGATCCGGCACTTTCTAAGCTGGCCGATGAACTCCGCCGGTTTGAACGGGACCTCCAACGCGGCAAACTAAATCGTGAAGAAGCACTACAGAAAGCTCAGCAGCTGGCGGACGAAGCTAAGCAGCTGACGGCAAGCCGGATCGATCGGGCGGCGGAGAAAGTTCAGCAGGTTCATGCGCGTACGCTGCAGGAACAGTTCGAAAAATCGGGAGGCGATCTGGGCGCACTTAAAGACCTCAAACTGGATCGAATGGAACAGATGGCAATGCGCGAGATGATGGAAAAATCGAACGCTTCGAAGATGCCTTCTGAAAATTTGGACGAAAAAACACTGCAAGCACTCGGTATGGATGATTCAACAAGCGAAATGATGAAACTCACCGAGCAACAACGAGAAGAACTGAGCCGAGCCATGGCCGAAGAGCGCCAAGATCTGCAACAGCAGCTGGAGAATCCGGCACTTTCCGAAGCGCAGCGTCAAGCACTGCAGCAAAAAATGGAGGCGCTGGAATCCTTGGCCCAGAAGCTCCAGATGTCGGAAGACGTGAAGAAAGCCCTCGCCGAAATGCAGAACTCGAAGGAGTTTCAGGACCTTCAAAAGGCGATGCAGGAACTTGGCGATGTCCAGCAAAAACTCCAGCAAGGCGAAATGCCAAGTGAAGAAGAGCTCCAGCAGATGCAGGAAGCACTCGAACAGCTAGCCGAACAGATGAAAGATCCGGCTATGCGCGAACAGATGATGGAGGCCATGAAAGAACTCGCCCAAGCCATCAAAGAGGGAAAGGTTTCTGCTGAGCAGATAAGCGCGATGATGTCCATGCTTGGTGGCGCACCCGCTTCCGGGGGATTGGCCGATGGCGGACAGTTCCAAGGTCCAGGCGAAAACCAAAAAGGCGATCCCATGACGTTTGATAGTCCGGGGAAGGCGACTGCGATTCGTGGCAATCGCGATGAAAACCGAGGCCAAGATGCGTATCAGGAGATCAAAGCGCCTACATCCATCGGCGGACGAACCAGCGTTCCGTACAACGAGGTCTTGCCGCAGTACCGGGAGTCGGCGGAATCGGCCGTTTCAAATAATCAGGTGAAGGCTCGGCATCGCAAACGGGTGAAGGATTACTTCGAATCATTAAGTGGAGGCAAATAGAATCATTGGAAGGAATTGAATCGGCGGACTGGTTCCGCCAAACGTGGACGACAATCCGTCAGGAAGTCGAAAAAATCGTGGTCGGCCAGCAAGACGTGGTCGAAGGAATTTTGGTGTGCCTGGCCGCAAACGGTCATGTTCTGCTCGAAGGAATGCCTGGCTTGGCAAAGACTTTGCTTATCCGAAGCCTTGCCCAGTCGGTGGATCTTAAATTCAGCCGGATCCAGTTCACGCCCGATATGATGCCGGCCGATGTGACCGGTACGAATGTGTTCACTCCGGCGGGCGGATTCGAATTTCGTCCCGGTCCGATCTTTGCCAACTTCGTGCTGGCGGATGAGATCAACCGGGCAACCCCTAAGACTCAGTCTGCCCTGCTGGAAGCCATGCAGGAGCGCACGGTAACAATCGGCGGGCGCGGGTATCCGCTCGAGGAGCCATTTCTTGTGATGGCGACACAAAATCCGATTGAGCAGGAAGGGACTTATCCGCTACCCGAAGCGCAGCTGGACCGATTCTTCTATAAGATTCTCGTTCCGTATCCCGATAAAGCCGTTTTGGCAGAAGTTGTGAATCGCACCACTAAGGGTGAACTGCCGAGCATCCAAGCTGTGGCTAGCCCGGATGATCTGATTCGCGCGCGCAAGATCGTGCGCGAAGTGACCCTGGCTCCAGACGTATTGGATTACGCTCTTAGTTTGGTGGTTGGTAGCCATCCCGACCATGCCGAGGCGGCGGAAACGACGCGGCGATATGTACGTTACGGCTCATCACCCCGCGGTGCCCAGGCGATGGTCACCGCAGCCAAGGTTTACGCCCTCCTCGATGGTCGATTTGCGGCGAGTCACGACGATATTCGCAAGGCGGCGAAGCCCGTTTTGCGTCATCGACTTCTGCTGAATTACGAATCAGAAGCCGATGGAGTATCGGCTGACCAAGTGGTGGAAGGCATTATCGAAGGCGTCGATAAGCGCAATCCCGATCCAATCCCGGTGTGAGCAAGACCGCATTAACTTCATTGCCGGGCGTCCGCGACTTGCGGATGCTGGAACGGCTACGGCTGAACCCTCGCAAGCCTTCGACGGGGCGGCAACGCGGCGAGCGCCTTTCTAAAGCAAAAGGGGTATCGCTGGAGTTCAAAGATTATCGGGATTATAGCGAAGGGGATGACCTCCGTAACATCGATTGGAACGTGCTTGCTCGTTTAGGCACTCCAATCGTCAAGACTTACCAGGATGAAGAAGACTTGCCCATCTACCTTTTGGTGGATGGTTCGGCCAGCATGGCGTTCGGTGATCCGGAAAAGTTTCCTTATGCTTGTAAGATGGCCGCCGCACTCGGAGCCGTAGGTTTGTTGGGTGGTGATTCGGCGCACGGAGTGCTATTAGGAGAAACCGTTGTCAGGACACGCCCGATTCGCGGGCGACGGGGATTGACAAGTTTAACCTCTTGGTTAGATGCGCAGGAGGCAACGGGACGGCGCGGATTAGCGGATCAGATCCGATTCATAGCTCCGAGTTTGGGGCGGGCGGGGCTCGTTATTCTGCTATCCGATGGCATGGACCCGGCATTTGACCGAATGGTTGGGCTTCTTTCTAGCTTAGGCCATGAAGTCTGGGTGGTCCAAGTTCTTTCACGGTTTGAAGTTGATCCACCGATCGAAGGTGATCTGCGCGTCATTGATGCCGAAACCCGAGCTTCAGTTGAAATAACGGCCAATTCACCGACTCTTTTGCAGTACAAACGAAATCTGGAGGATCACAACCAAAAGGTTGAGCTCGCCTGCAATCGGAACGGGGGTCGCTACACGCTCGTTACTACCGAAATATCTCTAACCGACGCGTTTGCGAATGTTTTTAAAAAGCAGGGGTGGGTGAAATGAATTTTCAAGCCCCCGGTGCCCTATTTTGGTTTATCCCCTTAGGGGCGTTTATTCTGGCTCTCTATTTGTTGCGTATGCGGCGACAAGATTTTGTGTTCCCAGCCAGTTTTTTGTGGCCTGAGCGGCAAGATGAGATTCGCGCGAATTCGTTGTTTCAGAAACTTCGATTTAATTGGCTGTGGGTTTTGCAGCTTTTGGCATTGCTCCTTTTAACCTTAGGGTTAGCACGGTGGCAAGTTCGGCAGTCCAACCTGCTTGGTAAATCGACGGTACTCGTGATCGATGCGTCGGCGAGCATGCGGTCAGCGGACGTAGCTCCATCGCGTTTTGCCGAGGCCGTATCGCGAGCATCACGGATCGCCAACGCGATGCGACCCGGAGATGCAGTGGCGGTGATCGAAGCGGGGCCGACCCCGCGGGTGCTAACCGGACTGGAAGGTGAATCGGCCAAGGTCGCGAATGCCATCCGGGGTCTGCGCCCAACTGATGCCCCCTCCGATATAGGCGAAGCCTTGCGCCTGGCGACCGCTTTGGTCGGCCGGAACGAGGAAGCCGAGATTATCCTTTTGAGCGATGGGTGTTTTGATCCGGTCGAATCGATTTCTCCTGGCAAGGCAGAAATTCGGTACGAACCGATCGGGGAAAGTGGCGAGAACGTCGGTGTTTCGGCCCTTGGCACCGCGCAAACTCCAACCGGATTGCAGGCGTACGTCGGAGTTAAAAACTACGGGGCGAATCCCGCTCGAACCGCACTCAGTGTGTATGCCGATGACCGAGTCGTGTGGTCGCAGCAGCTCACGGTGGCACCGAATTCGACGGTGGGGCGGAACATCGATATTTCGGGCAAGGCCGAAATCGTATCGGCGCAGATTTCCGAAGGGGGGTTTTTGAAGGCGGACGACCGCAGGTCAACGCCGGGCAATCCGAGCGGTTCAATTCGCGTGCTCTTGGTGAGCAAGGGCAATGTGTTTCTGGAAACCGGGTTGACGTTGGATCCCCGAGTGGTGCTGGATAAAGCTGCCACGGTGCCGGATTCCGAGCTGGCCTCGGCATCTGGCCGCAGTAACTATGACCTCGTCATCTTTGATTCCGAGCCCGAGGTGGCGGTTAAGTCTCCATACGTGGTGACATTTGGTGCGCCAGGAGTTGCCTCGCCGGTGCGGGGATCGGGGACCCGAAAAAAACCGCCGCTCATCACGAGCACGGGGGAAGGCGTTCTCGACGATGTGTCGTTTGAGAACGTTTACTTTGATCGATTACACACGGTTGAGCCGGTGGCCGGAGCGCGGGTGCTCGCCCGAGCGGATTCGCTCCCGATGGTGGTGGAACGCCGCTCTGGTCGGAGTCAGCTGTACTTTGCGTTTGACCTCTTGGATGGCGATTTTCCGCTCTCGATTAGTTTTCCGATATTGTTGGGGAATCTGCTGGATTCAGCCGCGGGTTCGGAGATACAGGGGATCACAGCTTTACAGGCGGGGCAAAGCATTGCACTTCCTGCCCCGGGCGATGTTCCCCTTACGGTGCGGAGACCGAATGGGGATGTCGAATCAGTACCCGCGGTGTATGGCCGCTACTCTTTGCGGAATCTGGATGAAGTCGGACGATTTGTCGTGGGCGAAGGCGAGAATCAGAAACAGTTTTTGGTGAATCTGGTAAGCGAGCGCGAAAGTACGATTGCTCCGGTCGAAGAGGTTCGCCTTGGCACCGGAGGACCGGTGGCCACCCGAAGTCTAGAGCGGTTTGCTGATTTGTGGAAGCCACTTGTTCTGGTGATGCTCGGCGTTCTTACGCTGGAATGGCTGCTATTTATGAAGAGGTCTTGATGCGGTTTCTTTCCCCGTGGTATGCCCTCCTCTTCATTCCGGCACTCGTTCTGCTGTGGTACTCGTACCGGCGGGTCCACGGCATGGTTCCGGTTCGCAAATGGATTGCGTTCGTTATTCGCGGGGCGTTGCTTGGCGCACTAATTTTGGCCCTTATGGGGCCGCAAGCGGTAAGAACAAACCGCGGGCTCACCACGATTTTCTTGATTGATCGTTCGGATTCAATCCGGGAATCGGACCGGGAGGCGGCCATCGAATTTGTCGATGCCGCAATTAGCAAGCTTGGCGAGGATGATCGAGCCGGAGTGATCGCCTTTGGTGAGCAGCCGGTGGTGGAACTCGCCCCGGGCGGTCGGCGGCGTATCGATAAGATTGAAAGCACGGTGCAGGCAAGCGGCAGCAATCTGGCCGCAGCGTTGCGTCTGGCCATGGCCAGCTTTCCCGCCGGAACGGGTCGCCGGATCGTGGTGCTTAGCGATGGCAACGAAACCGAAGGCGATGCGCTAGGCGCGGCGACCACAATCGGCACCGAAAGCGTTCCCGTTGATGTGGTTCCCTTGGGTCAGAATCAGGAACGAGCAGAAGCAAGCATCGTCGAGCTCCAGGCTCCGAGCGAACAGGCCGCGGATCAGCCGTTTGAACTACGCGCGGTGGTCGAATCTTCGGTCGCACAAGAAGGGCGTTTGGTGATCGAGCGAAACGGCGAACCCGTTACGACCGTGCCCGTTTCGATCCCGGCGGGGACCAGCGCGGTGGTCATTAGTCAGAAGCTCCCGGAACCCGGGTTCTTCCGCTATCGCGCTTATTTGCAGGTTCCTCACGATTCGGATAATCGGAACAACCTTGGAGCCGCCTTTGTAACGGTGCGCGGAAAACCGAAGGTCTTGCTCGTACAGGGGCACACGGATCGGCGGGAACTGGCACTCGCTCTGCAGGCGCAGGGCATCACGGTCGAACTGGGATCAAGCGGCATTGTGCCGACTCGGCCGGAAGATCTTCAGGCGTACGATGCGGTCATCTTCAACGACTTCAATGCCGCCCTCACGACAGAATCGCAGATGGTGATGATCCGCAACGCAATCCGGGATAGCGGAATTGGATTTGCGATGATCGGTGGGGAGGATAGCTTCCTTCCTGGCGGATATTACGGCACTCCGATTGCGGAAGCTTTGCCGGTCGACTTGAATATCCGGCAACGGAAAGTGTTTCCGAGCACGACGGTTCTGATTGTGGTTGATACATCGGGAAGTATGTCCATGACTGTGGATGGCAAGACCAAGCTACAGATTGCGGCAAATGCGGGAATGCTCGCGGTCGATCTGCTTGGGCCATCAGACCGACTGGGCCTTGCCGGAAGTGGCGATCGGTTCGACCTGACGGTTCCAATCCAAGAACTCAAAAATAAGGCGGATGTTAAGAATAAGATCTCGCGACTTGCGCATCAAGGAGGCGGAATCTACGCGGAGCCTTCGATCACTGAGGCCGAAAAACTTCTGAATAAGGAGAACACCCGAGTTCGACACTTCATTCTCCTGGCCGACGGAAACGACTGCGATGATCACGGTGCGTCGCTGGCGATTGCCGCTCGAATGAGAGCTAACAAAATTACCACCAGTACGGTAGCAATCGGGGATGGCAAAGATGTGCCGTTTTTACGCCAGGTGGCCGCGGTCGGAGGCGGGCGATTCTATTTGGTAGAAGATGCTAGTCGTCTACCGCAGATTTTCACGCAGGATGTGAGTCTCATGGCTCGCTCAGCCATTGAGGAAGGCGCGTTTATCCCGAAAGTTGCAGCGGGTGAAGAGATCACCCGTGGCATTTCCGGATTTCCGGCGCTTATGGCGTACTGCTTAACCGATGCTCGGCCGCTGGCCCGAGTGGGTATGCGAACCCATAAGGACGACCCTCTCCTTGCGACTTGGCAGTACGGTCTGGGGAAATCACTGGCCTTTACCAGCGATGCCCAAAATCGCTGGGCCGCGGAATGGGTGAAGTGGTCTGGATTCAGCCAGTTTTGGGCGCAGGCCATCCGGTCGCTCAACCGAAAATCCGCACTGAACAATTACGATCTCGATGTCACTCCCGAAGGCGGTCGGGGACGAATCACGATCCGCGCAAGTGATCGATCGGGCAATCCGCTACCAACCTCGACCCTGGATGTCCGCGTGAGCAATCCCGAAGGTGATTCGCAACGAGTGACGCTTACGCAGGAAGCACCGGGTGTGTTCACGGGCGGATTCGAGGCTTCGGAAGTGGGTAGTTATATTGTTTCGGTCGTCGAACCGACGGCGAGCGGTGAATCCCGGGTGGCGGCAAATGGTTTTAGTATCCCGTACCCGCCGGAATATCGAACTTCGAGGCCGAATCTGCCTTTGCTCAAAGGTCTGGCGGATCAGACTGGGGGTAAAGAGCTTCGTGATCCGGCGGAAGCCATGCGGCCGCTTGTCGTGCGCGGGGAATCGGTTTCGGACCTGTGGCGATTTTTCTTGTGGCTAGCCCTGGTGTTGCTTCCGCTTGATGTTCTGGTGCGCCGGGTAATGGTTCCGCTACCACAATTTGCCTGGCTTGGACGACGATCGCGCGAAGAGGCAGGTCGTATTCGGACACCGGTCCGACCGAGCGGACCTGCCCCTACGGAACGACCGGTGCGCCCGGCGCGGCAGAAGCGGAGTCGGTCGCCCGATGCGCCGATTTCGACCGCGACCGATCTTCTGGCGGCTAAACGCAAGCGCCAGGGCACTGATAAGCCTGAAGAGTAAGGTTTTTCTGCCGAATATCTCACCAGGCACTCGAAGTTTTCGGGGGCATTGGGTATGGCAGGTCGCAAGAAAGCAACGGAAAAATCCGCGCCGGAACCGGTATCGGCGGAAATGCTACAGCAGCTTATGGGTCAGCTTCAGTCGCTGGCTACGGAAGTTTCTGAGCTCCGGAAACAGGTTGCCGAGCCCGCGGAAAGCATGGTTACCGAGCTTGAATACGACCGAATCGACCCGGAAGATCGAGTGACGGAAGAAGAAGCGGCCGCGCTGCTGGAAGCTTTCGATATGGCTATTAGTGAGGCCGAGAATCTGATCGAATCCCACGTGGCCGACGTGGTACCCGAGCCCGAAGCAGAACTGGCGCCGGTACCGGCTGTGGAAGTCTCGCCGATCAGCGATGAAGAAATTGCTGAAGCGATCGATTCAATGGAACCGGAAGCCCAAATCGTGGCCGAAGTTGATCCGGAGGATGGCGGACCGGAACCGGACGAAGAGGCGAAGTCAGTAGCCGATCCGGTGGCCGACGAATCTGCACCGGCCGCGCCGGAGGAAGAGTTTTTTGGTGAGCTCATTGAGCTTGATGAAGATGTATTAGCCCAGCTCGTCCGGCAATCGATTGAGCAACAGGCGCAGGTACTTGATGCCGAACCAGATGTCCCGCCACAGGCAGAGAATTTGGTGAGCGCGGATGATTTAGTGCAGTTGCTTGAAGAGCCCGATCCGGTGATGGACGGCGTTCCCGCCCAGTCGACGGCCATGTCCGAAGAAGAGCTCGCGGACCTTCTCCGGGAAGCTCAGAATCTAGAAGTCAAGCCTGCGGATTCGGGATCACAAAACCCGGTTGCTGAACCTCAAAAGGAAGCCGAACCGATCCATCCCGCGGCGGCGATCAAGCAGCAGCAAGAAAACGATGTTGATTTAGGTGCTATCCGGGCGATTCCTGCTCACCTTGCCATCCGTGCCATGGCACTGCCGGTGGGATTTGAAGGAGGGAAGGTGGTGTGTCGGGTGGCCGAACCTATCGATCGAACGGCTTTGGACCGCCTTTCCAAAGAAGTTGGCCTCGGAATCGTCCCCAAACCCGCACCCATTGCGGAAGTCGTGGCCGGATTGCGGCAGGCTTACAGCGAAGTAAGCGATTTTCAGGCGCGTCATGCCCTCATCCAAGGGTCTCAAAAATCGCCCCGGGGAATCGGAAAACTGTTTCAAATATGGAAGAAAGGCGCTTAGAGCGCAATGAAATTTGTTTCGTTTTGCAGTGGCAAAGGAGGGGTGGGAAAAACTGCATTGGCGTGCAGTGCTGCGGTCATCTTAGCCCGCGACGAAAAGCGAGTTCTACTTTTTGATGGCAATCTGGCGTTGCCAAACTGCGATCTTTATTCCGGCGTCGATGTCGGCTGCACTATCGGCCACGTGGTGCGCGATTCGCGTGAGCTTCGCGATGCCGTTACTCGTGCTCCGGCGGGCTTCGATCTGATTTCGGGTGGTAGTGGATGGCCGGAACTTGCCCACGCTTCAGAAGAAGCGGTGGCGGGGCTGATTGCCGGATTACATTCTGTGGCATCGGAGTACGATCATGTGCTGATCGATCTACCCGCCGGAGTTGGTCCGCGTGTCTTTCCGTTTTTAACTGCTAGCGACGCGGCCGTTTTGGTTTTGGATGGGGGAGCGGCCTCGATTATCGATGGGTACGCTTTGGTTAGAACCGCGTGGACCAGTTCGCCCGATTTAGAAGTTGGATTGGTGGTCAATCGGGTGGCTTGTCACACGGTCGGTAAAGGTCTGGCAAAGCAGTTCCAATCGATCGTTGGACAGTATTTGAGTAAGGAAGTTCGGCACTGGGCCACCGTCCGCGAGGATTCGCAGGTCGGCAAGTTCTGCGATTTAAGACGAGCATTTGCGGAGGCAGCCCCACTTTCGCCGGCGGCTCAGGATCTGATTGATGCGGTGAACGTGATCGAAGGGGGCGAGGCCGATCCAGTGGTTCAGACATCCATGCTGGAACGGCTTAAGTCGCGATTGAATCCCACCGAAGATGTAGCCTAGCTTCCGATCGGAACCATCCCCAGACGTTGTACTTTAGTATCGCGGAAGCAGACCTAACGTGTTGAGAGCACCAACGACTTGCCCGGCCTGATTCTTGATCGGTGAGGCGTGCCATTTAACGCGGCGAATTTCTCCGCTTTCTAACTTAAGTTCGAGCTCAATCGGGTGGGGATGCATGCCGAGGAAGACCATGAAGATCATGCCTTCGGCGTCCTGTCGAAAGATCTGGTTTCCGAGTACGGAAGCGATAGGTTTATGGACAACTTCCGATTCGATGCGGTCGAAGAACTGCGCGGCGGCACGGTTCCACTCCATGATGACTCCTTCGTCGTTAACGGTAAACGCGGGGAGGGGCATCTCGTAGAATGTGGTTCGGAACCGCTCTAAGGTTGCGCTTTGAATCCTCTGGGTTTGGACGAGGGTTTGGCGAAGCGATTCGTTTTCCGCGCGTATTGATTCGAGTTCGGCGGCCAGATCGATTTGAGGCGGTTCATCGGAAACGACCGCGCGATCGCGCCGCCCCAAGAAGGGCAGCGTGATCCGTGTTTGTGATTTACGCTTGTTTGCCCGCTCGGATACGTGGATTGCCATTTTTACTTGCCCGTACTATTTGCAATTGTCGGCAAATGATCGGGTAAATGCCATAACTTTGCGTGAAATGCGGGTGATTCCGCAACTTTCCTGCTTTCGTGAGAGCGCGGGCCCCAGTGTCGATAAGCTGTACAATTGTTAAGTAGGACATTTCCCGTGGATCAATATCGGCATTTGGATTTTTTGAGGGTGACCGAAGCGGCCGCCCTTTCTGCTTCGAGATGGGTGGGCAAGGGTAAGCGCGACGAAGCGGATCAAGCCGCCTGCGAGGCAATGCGATCCGAACTCAACGCCATGGAAATGGATGCCACCATTGTCATCGGCGAAGGCGAACGCGACGAAGCTCCAATGCTGTTTATCGGCGAAAAGCTCGGCAGACCCGGCTCCCCTGAAGTCCAGATTGCGGTTGATCCGCTGGAAGGTACCAACCTGTGCGCCAACGGAACGCCGAACGCGATTTCAGTTTTGGCCGCCGCGGTAGAAGGCGAAGGCTTTTTGATGCACGCGCCCGACTGCTATATGGATAAGCTGGTTGTGGGCCCAGAGTGCGCCGGAGTTGTGGACATCACGGTTCCACCCCGCGTAAACGTTCGACTTATGGCCAAAGCGTTGGGTAAAGACGTGGATGAGTGCATCATCGGCGTGCTTGACCGTCCGCGACACGAAGAACTGATCCGCGAACTCCGCGAAGCCGGTTGCCGCGTTCATCTCGTTGCCGATGGCGATCTTTCCGTTGCCATTGCTGCACTTGATTTAGAAAGTGGAATCGATGGCCTTATGGGCATTGGAGGAGCACCCGAGGGAGTGATAACCGCGGCGGCCGTCCTTTGCACCGGAGGCGAGATGCAGGCCCGGCTTCACTTCACCATCGCCGGGCAGCGCGAACGCGCTCAGGAGATGATCAGTGGTGACGTGGATCGTGTGTTTAGTACCGAAGATCTCGCTCGGGGAAGAGTCTGTTTTGCCGCTACGGGCATTACGACCGGTGACTTGCTGAAGGGCGTCCGGTTCCGGCACGGCTTTGCCTATACGGAATCGATCGTCATGTTGAGCCATGACCAAACCATTCGCCGGATTGAAACGACCCACCGGATGATGGACGACGATCGAATTTTGGCGAAGTAGTCGGATTTGCGGAACCCTGCGTTCCGTATTTTCGTTTTGAGGGGTATGGATCGCGATTCCTTCGAACGTCAGCTTCGAGAGCTTCTTCCGAGTGCGTACGGCTACGCCGTTCGACTGATGAATGGCAATCGGGAGGAGGCGGCAGACTTGGTCCAGGAGGCGGCGATCGCGGCGTTTCGGGGACGGGAAACGTTTCAACCGGGCACGTATTTTAAGCCGTGGTTCTTCAAAATTCTGACTCACTCTTTTTACCGGCGAGGTGGTCGCAAGCGATTGCAGACTGTCCCGCTCGATATTCAAGATGGGATGACGGATATTCCCGCCGAAGAGCGGGTGGTTGATCCGGAAATCGATGCCGCAAGCCGTTTGATTTTGGAAATTGAGGCCGATCAAGTCCGCCGCGCATTGGATGCGTTGCCGATAGAATTTCGCGAGGTGAGCGCCCTGTACTTCGCGGCGGAAATGAGTTATGAGCAGATTGCAGAAACGTTGGAAATTCCGCTGGGCACGGTTCGTTCCCGCCTGCATCGAGCGCGACGGATTTTGCAATCTGAACTCAAGGAATTGGCGATGAGTCGCAACTGGAGGCTTGCCGCGATTGCCTGACTGTGAAAAAGTGCTCGCCCATATGGGCGAATTTTTGGATCGACGTCTTTCGGATGCCGAACGCAAGCAGGTGGAACGTCATCTGGCGGAATGCGAGGTGTGTACGCAAGCTTTTCGGTGGGAAGACTCGGTTTTGCGGGTGTGTCGAGATTGTGCGGGCGAAGAGGTTCCCCCGGGTCTTGCCGACCGAATTTCGGAGTGTCTTTCGGACGAGTAATTCCAGGTGGATTGCCTTGGTTGGGTATTGTTGACTTCTGTCGGGCGCGATTAGCTCAGTGGTAGAGCACTTCGTTCACACCGAAGGGGTCACTGGTTCAAATCCAGTATCGCGCACCATTCCCCCCCCCCCGATATTTGAGGCAATAAACGGTCATTCCCGGCGGACCCGGCGGACTCAATCGAAGCAGGTACTCTTTGCGACCTCTGGCGACGTACCCAAGTGGTTAAGGGGAGGGACTGCAAATCCCTTATTCATCGGTTCGAATCCGATCGTCGCCTCCACCATCTTTGTGGAAAACTGGATGGCTTTTTTGGCTCCTAACTCTCGTTCAAATCGTCTTGTTCTTAGCGGATGAGTGCACTCGTTCTGCCTACTCCCCAGCAAGTTTCGGCGGCGTTCGGCGTCATCGAACCACCGCCGATCCAGATTGATTGCGATCAGTTTCAAGGATCGTTGGCCACGCTGTTTGTGCTTGTGCGGGAGCATAAGATTGACCTCATGGGTATCCCATTGGGGCCGATTTGTGAGGCGTACTTCCGCTACTTGTTGGAATCCACTGAACCGTGCGTGGAATCGCATGCCGTCGCGGTGGCTGCGCTTTCGCGATTGCTCGATAAAAAAGCCGCGCTTCTGATTGCTCCCCCGGCAGAAGAGGAGTGCGAAGAAGATCAGCTTTTCGACGATTTTGAACCGACTATCCACGAGTTTATGCCCGCAATCGAAGATCTGTTGGGGCGGAAATCGGAACGCGAAAGTCTGTACTTTCGGGCCGCCGGAGCGGCGGAAAACTACGAGCTTCCGTTCGAGGCGGATTCGATCACAACTTTGGATCTTGCTCGGGCGTTGGAACGACTCTTGGCCAAAGCCAAGCCCGATCCACCGCGACCGCTCGCCACTCGGCGTTCGCTGAGCGACCAGATTGCGATCGTGCTTCGGGCACTTCCAGAAGAACCGCTCCCGCTTGATCAAATTGTGGACACTGAATTCACTCGGAGCGAGGCCGTCTGGTGGTTCCTCGCTCTCTTGGAACTCATTCGGTTGGGACAGGCGCGAGTGGTGATTGCCGAAGGCGAAGCGTGCTTTGGCCGACCTGCGTCCGCATGAGAACAGGCGCATGAGGATTGTTCACGGCTTGGAAGCGTTGCTGTTTGTGGCAGATAGTCCGGCAACGCCGGAAGAACTCGCCCGGGCCCTGGGAGTGCCGATCTACGAAGTGGAGGAAGGGCTGGAGAAGCTGGGCGGAAGGCTCCACCACACATCCGCGCTTCAGTTGGTGAAAATTGCGGGTGGCTACCAACTGTGCACCAAACCGGAATATGCCGAAGCCATTGCGCGATTCACAAGCCCTCAGAGCACCAAACTCTCGCGGTCGTTGATGGAGGTTTTGGCAGTGGTGGCGTACAAACAACCCATCACGCAGGCCGAACTCGATGACATCCGAGGTGTGGATTCGTCATATGGTTTGAAGCAGCTGGTGGAACGACGTCTGGTGTGCGAAATCGGTCGCAAAGCCTCGCCGGGCCGTCCGATCCTTTTTGGGACAACGCAACAGTTTCTTCACGCGTTCAATTTGCAGTCCCTGGAAGAACTTCCGGTTGTTGGATTTGAAGCGGATGGATTGCCCGCACCCGTTGGAACGGACCAAGAACCGGAACAACCATCACTTTTGGATGACTCGTCAGACGATAAATCCGGTACTTTTTTGAGTTGAACCATGATCCCATTTGTACTGATTGCCTCCGGACTTCGATCCGCTGTTTTTTGCGGCGATGAGATCGGTGCGCCCACAATTACGGCCGATGCGGCGATTGCCGTTGATGCCGCAACGGGACAGGTTCTCTGGGGCAAAAATATTCATTTGCCGCTTTATCCGGCGAGCACCACCAAGCTCCTTACTGCTCTGATCTTGACCCAAGAAACAAATCCGACGGATATCATCGAAGCTCCAGCGGATGTCGAACAGGTGCGCGGTTCATCGCTCCATATGCGGCCCGGGGAAAAGATCAATGCCCAAGATGCGCTCTATGCGCTCATGCTGCGCAGTGCCAACGACACAGCCTACAGCATCGCCGTTACCGTGGCGGGTTCTGAAGAGAAATTTGCAGAAAAGATGAATGAAACTTCCCAGTCGCTGGGAATGACGCGCAGCCACTGGGTGACTCCGCACGGATTAAATAATCCGTGGCACAAAACTACTGCGTACGATCTTTCCCTTTTAGCGCGGGAAGCGGCGAAAAATCCAGCCATCCTTGCGGCCTCACAGATGAAGGAAGTTCAAATCCAGCGCGATAAAAATACGCAAGATGTTTTGATCAAAAATCACAACCGGATACTCAAAAAGGATCCGACAAACTTAGGGCTTAAAACTGGATTTACGAATCCGGCGGGACTTTGCTTTGTGGGCCTCAACGAAGGTCCGTTTGGCCGATTGATCACGGTGGTGCTGAATTCGCGCGACTATGTGCACGATCAGATGGCGGTTTCGGAGTGGGCGAAAACAACATTCGAACGGCGAGAAAACGTCCTGGCGGATTTTGCCGTGCAAGTTCCGGTGCGACAAGGGACAGCAGCCGAGCTTGAAGCCTGTCTCGATTCTCCGGTGGCGGCACTGGCTCCTAAGGTTTGCCTCGATGACCCGGAAGTGGCGGTGAAGCTCGATCCGGTGGAAGCACCGATCCGGCCCGGTCAGCAGGTAGGAACGGCCACCATAACACTGGGTTCGCAGGTTTTTGAACTTCCGCTGGTGGCGCGCGATCAGGTGGACCGTAAATTTCGAGTTCAGGATTTGATGGGCTCGCCGGTAGCGATTTTTATGGTTTTAGGAGCGAGTTGCTTGTACTGGTTCCGCAATCGCGCGTATCGTAAACTGCATCGGTGAGCGAATCCGGCGAAATGCGCCTTCATCGATATCTTGCGCTGTGCGGCGTGGCCTCGCGGCGGAAGGCAGAAGAAATCATTCTCGAAGGCCGCGTTCAAGTAAATGGCGAGACTATCGACACTCTTGGCACCAAAGTTTCGGAAGGCGATGTCGTTTTGGTGGATGGGGCCCCGATCCGAAGGGCGGAACTTCGCGTTTATCTTCTTAATAAACCGTCCGGATATGTCACAACAATGTTTGATCCCCAGCGTCGTCGCACCGTGCGTGATCTGGTGCCGGAAAGCGCGGGTCCGATAAAACCAGTTGGCCGACTGGATATGAATAGCACCGGCTTGCTGCTACTGACCAACGATGGTGACTTGGCAGCCCGGCTCACCCATGCTCGATATGGCGTGGAGAAAGAGTACGACGCGGTGGTGCAAGGATATCCCGACGAAAAAACATTAGCCCGACTGCGGCGGGGAATCGGAATCGATGGACGAAAAACGGCACCGAGTGAATGGAACTTTGTATCGGAGAATCGAAAAGATGGCACCACCCGGCTCCGCGTGATTCTGCACGAAGGGCGGAATCGTCAGATTCGAAAGATGGCCGAAACCGCCGGGCACCCCGTCGTTTCCTTGCGGCGGATCAGAATCGGCCCCCTGACAATCAAGGGGATGAATGAAGGCGAACTCCGACTGCTCGGGCAAAAAGAGTACGCAATGCTTCGTCGGCTGGTGCGTCTGGATGCGGATTCGAAATGAAAAAGTATAAAACGGTGGAAGAGTTTTTGGCCGATCTCAGTTCTGAGCAGCGGGAGATAATCTTAAAAGTGCGGGAGTTGGTGCTTGCCTCGGCACCCGGTCTGACGGAATCGATTAAATGGAATGCCCCTAACTATGCGCTTAATGGTGCGGATCGGCTGACGTTTAACCTTAAGAATAAAGAGCAGATCGTAATGCTGGTGCTCCATATGGGTACCGAACGCAAAGAGAATCGTAAGGGCGACCGCATCATGGCCGAAGATGAAGGGATTATCGAGTGGAGCTCGGATATCCGCGGTGTGGTTCGATTCCCGAATGCTGACCTAGAAGAGATTCGGCACAAGTTGGAGCGGGTTTTGTCGCGTTGGTTGGCGATTCCGGTTTAATCTGAATCCGGTATCCGCGGGGTAGGTACCCTTGCGGCATGGCTAATCGACTATCGGACGCCACCTCCCCCTACCTTCGGCAACACGCTGAGAATCCGGTGGATTGGTACGAATGGGATGACGAAGCCTGGGCAAAGGCGAAGGCCGAAAACAAGCCCGTTTTCTTAAGCGTCGGTTATTCAAGCTGCCACTGGTGCCACGTTATGGCGCACGAATCCTTTGAAGATGATGAGGTTGCCGAAGCCCTCAATCAAGGGTTTATTAGTATTAAATTAGATCGGGAAGAACGCCCGGATATCGACGATTTGTACATGACCGCGACCCAATTGGCTACCGGGCACGGAGGGTGGCCGATGTCGGTGTTTTTAACTCCGGACAAAAAGCCATTTTTTGCGGGAACGTATTTTCCGAAGCACAACCGGGCCGGACATCCCGGGTTTTTATCGATCGTTCAGCAACTGGCGGCAGCTTGGCGGGACCAAGAAGATGAAGTTCGACAGAGGGCGGATGAGTTTGCCGATGGCCTGACCCAGGTTTTAGAGCGTTCGATTCCGCCGGTTTCAGATCGTATCACACCCGGTTTTCTTGACCAAGCGGTTCAGGCATTGGCGCAGGACTTTGATGGTGTGCACGGAGGATTTGGGGCGCATCCGAAGTTTCCGGCATTCACTTCAATTAAGTTTTTGCTTACGTATGCCCAATATCGGGGTTCGCTGATCAACCCTCCTGGCCAGTTGGTTGAAAGTGCGGCTCATATGGCTTTATTTACACTTGAGCGCATGGCGCTGGGTGGAATCCGTGATCATGTGGGGGGAGGGTTCCACCGATATTCAACGGACGAAAAGTGGCTTCTTCCGCACTTCGAAAAAATGCTTAGCGATAATGCGCAGATGGTTGATCTATACGCACGCGCAGCGGACTTGGCCGATGATTCCGGACTAGTACAACTATTTCGGGAGGTGGCTGACCAAACGGTAGAGTTTTTGATTCGGGAAATGCAAGTGGGTCCTGCGTTCGGATCGGCGTTAGATGCCGATACGGAAGGCCAAGAAGGCTCGACCTACGTCTGGAGTCGGGAAGAGTTCGCTCGGTTGGCCGGGACAGAGGTGGCGGATCAGTACCAGATTCTGTCAGCCGGCAATTACTTAGAAGAAGCCACGGGCCACGCTACCGGATTAAACATTCCGCATTTGGCTGATCGGCAGGCCCGAGTTAACCAATTGGATAATCTGCTTATGATCCGAAACAAGCGGCCGCAACCGGGCCGAGATGACAAGCAGCTGTTAGCACCCAATGCGCTCCTTGCGTCCGCATTAGTTGTTGCCGGCTATACGGACCAAGCTAAAGCCTTGCTAGCTCCGTGGATGGCGCAAATTCCGCACGTCGCCCACCAATTGGATAAGCCGGACTTTCCTGCATTTTTGGACGGGGTAGCATACTTTGCCGATGCCCTGCTTAACCTTGGGTTAGAAGAAAATGCGAACCAGATTGCTGACCTAATGGTCAAAAATTTTGCCGATGGACGTGGATTTACCTACACCGGTGCGAATCATGAAGCCCTGCTTGGCCGACAGAAACCGTTCCTCGATCAAAGCGTGCCGAGTCCAAACGGGGTTGCGATTTCAGTTTTGAGACGACTTGGACGCACTTCGGAAGCACTAGAGCACTTGTCGGCGGGACTGGGGTGGGCCCAACGTGCCCCCGCTGCTACCGGAACCCTGCTTATCGAATGTCTAGAGTTTCTGCGGATGGGTGAACTTGAGCCTGTTGCCATTCCCACGGAAACCCCGACTCTAGCCCTAGAGCTACAGCCTACTACGGTTGCCAAAGCAGAGGATGGTTTTGCTTATGCAGAATTAACCGTTCGGTTACCTGATGGGTTCCATATAAATGGACCCGACCCGGCTGCCGATTGGCTCGTTCCGACGTCGGTTGAAGTCAGCGGCGCATATGCAGAGGCAAGTTTCCCGCCGGAATCGCAAGAAAGAATCGAAAGCGGAACCGTAATCTCGCTCCGTTTAAAACCACGTTCCAATGAGGACGTCCGGTTTGAAGTAACGCTGAAATACCAAATCTGTTCGGAGTCCGAATGTTATCCCCCCTCGGAGCAAAAGATGGTTGGAGCCTTCGCCAATTCCTAGCCAAAGGTAAAGTCAAACAATGAATGTCTTGATCGCCGATAAGCTCGAACAGTCCGCCCTTGATGGTCTTGCCGCTCTTGATTGCCGTCTGATTATCGATCCGGCGCTGACTGGGGATACGCTTGGCGATGCACTTGCGGGGCAAAAGCCAGATGTGTTGATCGTGCGATCGACGCTGGTTCCCGCTGAGGCGATCGAAAAAGCCGACGATCTAAAGCTCATCATTCGCGCGGGTGCGGGGGTGAACAATATCGATCTCGATGCGGCCGAGAAAAAAGGCATAGCCGTTGCTAACTGCCCCGGGAAAAATGCCATTGCCGTAGCCGAGCTCGCTTTCGGACTCATTCTCGCGCTGGATCGATTTATCCCGGACAATGTCACCGATCTGCGCGCCGGAAAGTGGAATAAAAAAGCGTACAGCAAAGGCCAAGGTCTTTATGGTCAAACTATCGGTCTGGTAGGAATGGGCAGCATCGGCCAAGAAATGATCCCGCGGGCCAAGGCATTCGGGCTCAATGTGCTCGTGTACAGCAGCTGGATGTCGGACAAAGAGGCTGAAAAGCTGGGCGTCACCAAAGTTCCTGATCTTGCCCAATTGGCGGCGAACGCCGATATTGTCTCGCTCCACGTAAGTCTTAGACCCGAAACCCGCGGCATGATTAACTCGGATTTCATTAACAATATGAAGCCGGGAGCCATGCTCATTAACACTTCGCGGGCCGAAGTCGTTGATCAAGCGGCTCTTATCCAAGCGGTGGAAGCGGGCAAAATCCGCGCCGGGCTGGACGTATTTGAGGGCGAACCCAACACCGCCGAGGCCGATTACGATGGCCAGCTCAAGAGTACGCCCGGAATTTACGGAACTCATCACATTGGGGCGAGCACTAATCAGGCGCAAGAAGCGGTTGCGGCCGAAGTGGTGCGAATCGTAGACGAGTTCAAGAACAACAAGCAAGTCCCCAACCGCGTTCGTTAACGCTACGATTCGGGGAATAAGTAGCGGCGGTTGACGCGAGTCATCAGACGACTCACAACTTCGTGCCCGTTGGTCTGCGACCAGCGGGCTAGTTCCGGCACGCGGATGTTATTACCAAGGAGTTCCGCCGCATCTCCTACTTTGACATGGGGCAGATCAGTAACGTCGACCATCACCTGATCCATGCACACCATTCCGACAACCGGGGCACGGCCTCCGATTTCCACATAGGCGCGATTGCTGGCGGTTCGGGCGTATCCATCGCCATAGCCGACCGCAAGCGTAGCGATTCGACTATCGCGCTCGGCGGTCCAGGTGCCCAGATAGCTGACTCCTTCGCCGGCAGCTATATTCCGCACGGATGAGACGCGGGCAAACCATCGCATGGCGGGAACCAGCCGGCCGTTATACAGATTTTCGGCATCAATTCCGTAGGCATGCATGCCGATTCGGACAAGGCCTTGGCGGGCGCCGTCGTAGCGAGCGGCGGCTCCGCTTCCGCTCATATGGATGGTGGCTGAATTCGGAATTTTATCAAGGAGCGGGGCAAATCGGTCGCACTGCAGATTGCTGAGCTTTTGATTACTGGCATCGGCAAAGTGTTGGGCCACTCCCGTGAGTTCGCATCCCGGAGTTTGCTGAACCAGGTTGATCAGCTCAGTCGCTTGGTCGGGCGGGCATCCGAACCGGTGGAGTCCGGTATCGACTTTCAGGTGAAGGCGGGCAATCCGGGCCTGTTCTTGGGCCGCGCGGGCAAATTGACGTATGGTTTCGGCCGATTCCACAAAGATATCGAGTTCGTAGAAAACGGCTTGCGATGCTTCATCGGGCAGGGTGGGCGACATCACCATGATGGGGGCGGTTACTCCGGCATCGCGGAGAGCAACGCCTTCTTGAACAGCGGCTACGCAGAGCCAGTCGGCACCGTGTCGAGCGGCAAACCTTCCGACCGGCACCAGCCCGTGGCCGTAAGCATCGGCTTTGCATACAAGACCGATCTGCGTGGTTGATCCGACGCGGTCACGGACGGTGGCGAGGTTCTGAGCAATGGCCGCGAGGTCGATTTCGGCCCATGTTCGCGGGAACGGTCCGGGCCCGGTCACAGATGCATTCCTTGCTTAAAGATTGACAACATGACAGAAAAAAGTTTAATCGATCCGGTTTTGGGGCCCCAATTAACCAAATGGACGGTTAAAATAGAAACATGAACCCTCGGCGAAGTGAAATTCTGCGCACCGGATACGACTTGGTTGGCAATACGGGACTGGAGTCTTTGCATGCGCGTACGGTGGCCGCTCAGATGGGATTGAATCATGCCACGATTCACTACTATTTTCCCAAGCGCGTTGATCTGCTCAAGGGCGTGGCGGAATTTGCACTTGAGCAGTTCCGCGCCGATCGGGCAAAGATTTACGAAGGACTGAATTCGCCGGATGACAAACTGGAAGCCGAACTTGCCCTTGCCGAAGCGTACTGCAAAAAGCAGTCGCGATTCGCCAAGGTTCTGCTCGGGCTGTACACAGCGAGTATCGAGAGTTCTGAGCTCAAAAAACCGATTGCGACCGTGTTTGCTGAATGGCGAGCAGCCCTCGAAGAAGTCTTGAGCGGAGCCAAGATTAAACGCGGAACTCCCTACCGAGACGCCGAGTTTTTGTGCGCCACCTTGTTTGGATTTATGTGCACCGCCCAGTTGGATAGCAAGTTCGATGGGCGGGAAAAGATCGATGCCTTGTTCGATTCGTTAGTTCCTTAAGATTCGCGCGACGCAGGCGGCTGGACCGGTGCGCCGTGTTTTTCAAACGCCCACCAGCATGCGGCTTCGGTTCCATTCACGGGAGCCAACGGCGGATCGATGTCGCAAGGCTCGTATCGGTGAGGGCAGCGCGGGGCAAACGGACATCCCGGCGGAAGTTCGGCTATGAGCGGCGGCGATCCGGGGATGGTTTGCAATCGTTCGCGCCCGGGTTCGGGAATTGCGGCCAACAGGGCTTGGGTATACGGATGGTTTCCTCGGTGGAGAACAGCTTCCACCGACCCTTGCTCCACCGATCGTCCGGCGTAGAACACGCTTACGCGGTTGCTCACACTTCCGATCACGCCAATATCGTGGCTGATAAGGACGACGGCGGTCCCTTCTTCTTGCTGGAGCGCTTTGAGCAACCGTAGGATTTGAGCTTGAAGGGTGACGTCGAGCGCGGTGGTAGGTTCATCGGCAATGAGAACCTTGGGTCGGGCGATAAAAGCGATGGCAATCACGACGCGTTGGCGCTGACCTCCGCTCATCTGGTGCGGATATTTGAGGGCAGATTTTTCGGGACTGGGGACGCCCACCTTACGGAGCATTTCGACGGCACGATCAAACGCTTCGCGTTTGCCAAGGCCCTTGTGAAGGCGAAGTACTTCACCGATTTGATCGCCCACGCGCATGAGGGGGTTTAAGCTGGCGAACGGATCTTGCATCACCAGGCCGATCTCTTGGCCACGGATTGAATCCCATTCGCGCGGCTTGAGGTTCGTCAGTTCGCGGCCGTCCAAAAGGATTGAACCCTGGGTAATTCTTCCGCCCGGGGGAAGCATGCCCATGATAGCGAGGCCGGTCATCGACTTGCCGCAACCCGATTCCCCGACGATGCCGAGGGTCTCGCCAGCGTCGGCGGATAGGTTAACGCCGCGCAAAATCGAGGCTCCATTGATCTCAACATGGAGGTCGCGGACTTCTAGTAGAGGCACAAATGAATTATGACGCGTTCGGGCACCGATCTGGCTAAGGTATTCTCAGTGCCATGTCGTCCACAATCCGTGTCGTCATTGCCGACGATGAGCCGGCATATCGGAATGCCATTCAGCGCACTTTGACGCTCATGCCGGAATGCGAAATCCTTGCTGTTTGTAAAGATGGACAAGAAGCACTGGATGCCTGCGTAGGTGATCCGCCGGATGTGCTCCTCACCGATATCAACATGCCGCGCTTGGATGGAATCGAACTCATGCGTCGGCTGCTTAAGAAAGAAAAAGATATTCAAGTGGTTGTTCTCACCGTGAATGAAGAAGATGAAACCGTCTTCGAAGCGTTCCGGGCGGGTGCTCTTGGCTATTTGCTTAAGACTTCCACGCCGCAAGAAGTGATCGATGCCATTCGATTGGCTCATCGAGGCGAGGCAAAAATCACTCCGCGTATTGCCACCAAGGTGATCGAAGATTTCCGTCGCGTAAAGGACGATGACGAAACCGATGATACGGAACTCTATGTCTTGAGCGATCGCGAAACCGAAATTCTTGAACTCATTGCCAAAGGCATGCGGAACAAAGAGATCGCCAATCACCTTTCGATTGCGGAAAAGACCGTCAAGAACCACGTCTCCAATATCTTGAAGGCGTTGCAAGTTAACTCGCGAACCGAAGCGGCCATGAAAGCCGTTCGCGCCAAGCTCGTTCCGGGAAACTAACTATTCCGTAAGGAATCGCCGTAATGCTAACGGCAAGAAGGGGATCAACCGATTAACCATGGGTTGATCCCCTTCCCATACAACGAGGCCAATGACCTGGCCCCCTTGCACCAAGGGCTCAATCCGCGCATTCGATTCCCCGAGGATCGGTTCCGTTTGCGGGATGGCGCGCCCTCCGTGCGCCGTGCGGAAGGCCTGACTCTCTTCTGCCGGAAAGCGTAGCGGTAACAGTAGTGGAGCGGATGCGGGCCAGATGACATGCAAAACTAAACTTTTACCGTCACGAATGACAACCGCGCCGCGTTGCCCATCGCAATCGCGCTCAAAGGTTCGGCCGACCCAATCGAGCAACGCTTCGCGAGTGGGTTGGCTGAGCATCGGTTCCAGATAATCGACAGGGCCGGAATCGTCGGGCTCTTCTTCGGGATCAAAATCTTGTACCGTGTCGAGCCCCATCCAAATACTGATGACTTCGCCGAATTCAGTTTGGTTTCGGCGAAACAGGTACGGCTGCTCCCCGGTTGTGGTGTCAATCAAAGTTTCTTCTTCGGGAAGTTCTGTAATATCGCCGAGTTTCGGGGGGAGAATCTTGCCCAGGCTTTCCACTGGATCAATGCCGAGCACTTGGCAGGCGACGGCATCGACCATACGCACTGTATGATCGATGCCAAGCAGGATGACCCCATCGGGATTCCGGCCGTACAAGCCCTCCAACTGGTGCCGGACAGCTTTAAGCTGGATATCAACACTCACCGCAACAAACCCGCGATTCAAGACCGCATCACCGTAACCCATCACACTTTAAGCCCAAGAACCGCCGTCACGCGGCTTCGGGGTCTTTTACCGGCAAAAACCGGAAAAATTACCGGGATCAACTAACCGAATCTTCCTGAGATGTAGTCTTCAGTCCGCGGGTCTTTGGGTCGCAGAAAGATGTCGCGAGTCGGGGCAACTTCCACCAATTCTCCGGCCATAAAGAAGGCGGTGGTTTCGCTGGCGCGTTGCGCTTGTTGCATGTTGTGAGTGACAATTACGATCGTAAACTGTTCTTTGAGCTCCAGCATCAGATCTTCGATCTTGGCCGTGGCCACCGGATCTAGCGCGGAGCAGGGTTCATCCATCAGGATGATTTCTGGATTCACGGCAATAGTCCGGGCAATGCAGAGTCGTTGCTGCTGTCCACCCGAAAGGCTAAGTCCGCTTTTGTGTAGCTTGTCTTTGACTTCGTCCCAAAGAGCCGCGCGTTTCAAGCAGCTTTCGACAATCGGTTCAAGCTCCGATTTTTTCCGGATGCCGTGAATGCGCGGACCGTACGCCACGTTATCGAACACCGACATGGGAAAGGGATTCGGCTTCTGAAAAACCATCCCCACCGATTTCCTCAGTTCGACCACATCCACTTCCGGGGCATAGATATCTTGGCCATCGATGGCCACACGGCCTTCGATTCGGGTGCCGTCGATCAGGTCGTTCATCCGGTTAAGACAACGCAGAAACGTGGATTTGCCGCATCCCGAAGGGCCGATCAGGGCGGTCACCCTTCGAGGACGCATGTCCAAAGAGACGTTGCGAAGTGCCTGGGTTTGACCGTAAAAGAAGTTAACGTTCTCGGTTTCGATTAGACCCGTGCCTTCGAAGAGCTCCGAAGATGTATCGGTCACGTTTTGTTGAATTACGCCGGGCTCCATCGGCTTATTGAGAATATCACAGGATTGTTAAGAACTCCGGCGTCGGGACTCTCGGCGTGGGTCCTGCGTAGGGTTGGTCGGCACCGTCGAAATAGTACGGATTGCAAGTAAACTTGATCTGTGCTCGCTATGGCGGTGATTCTCGGTCGAATGGGACAGCCTGCAACCTTTACAGAAAAGATTCCGGGCCACCTGCCCACGTTCGATATGCGGCCTCTGCCCGGAGGGATACTTGAATCCCAAGGGGAGACGATTGAAGTCAAACCGTTTGCGATTGGGGTTACGGAAGTCACCTGGGACATCTATGATATCTACGCATACCGACTTGATCTGACCCAAGAGGAAGCGGTGGCACAGACCGTCATAGAGAGTCGTCCGAGCAAGCCGTACGGTGCTCCGGATCGAGGGTTTGGGCATCAAGGATTCGCCGCTTTGGGCATGACCGATGTCGCCGCGCAAGAGTTCTGCAAATGGTTAAGCGAAAAAACCGGCAAACGGTATCGGCTTCCAACGGAGGCGGAATGGGAATACGCTGCGCGGGCCGGAGCACTAGAGGTTCCAAAGCCGCTCAACGAATATGCTTGGAACTGGGATAATTCCGACGATGCGGCCCAACCTGTTGGAAAGTTGAAGCCGAATGCGTTCGGCCTCTACGATACGCTCGGCAACGTCAGCGAATGGGCGATCGACCGCCACGGCAAACCGGTTATTAAAGGCGGTCACTATTTGCTGAAACAAAACGAGTTCAGCTTCGACTGGCGCGCGCTCTATAAGCCGGAGTGGCAGATGCGCGATGCTCACACGCCAAAAAGTAAGTGGTGGCTTTCGGATGGCGAGTTTGTCGGGATGCGTATTGTCTGCGATCTGTAGTTAGGGTTCGAATTCGACCAGTACGTCGTGTCCTAAATAAAAGTGGTGGGACCGCGTACCCGAGCGGAGCCACATAAGCGCGGGTGGAACCTTGGGCATGAGGAACGCGGCAACCTGCTGGGCCTCTTCGGTTGAAATCTCTCCCATGTCGTTGCGGACGATGATGAGGTGGAGAAGGTCTTCTTCGCCTTCGAACTGGTAGCGAAACTCGCCCACGGTTCCGCCGAATGGATTGGGTTCGATTCCGACGCTGACAAGGGCAAATTCGTCGCTGGGGCGAGAGAGTTCCGGATCGAAATCTGGAAGTTTGATCATCCGGTTGGAGCGGACAGCGGCCAACAGCGACTGGATCACAGAAATGCGCTGTAGTTTTTCGGTTTTGTTCGCCGCGAGCACATTCCAAAGTGTACTGGCGTAATTCGATACGATTCTTGGTTCCTTGGGGCTAAACTGGTTCTTGATATGCCAGGTGATGTTTCCCGTCGTGAGTTCTTGGCCGGGACTGCGGTCCTTGGCGCCAGCGCGATGATGACGAATTTTGCATTTGCGGCTCCGCAAGAAACGATTCGAGTTGGGGTGATTGGGTGCGGAGGTCGCGGACCCGATGCGGCAATTAACGCGATCGATGGGAGTCCGGGCATCGTGGTGACCGCGCTCGGCGATGCGTTCCCCGACCGGGTGCAAGCGGCGGCCAAGCTTTTGCAAGAAAAGCGCCCCGATGCGTACAAGGTGATTCCAAGCCAGATGTTCCACGGGCTCGATGCCTACAAACATGTTTTGGCCTGCGATATTGACCTAGTCATTCTCGCAACCCCGCCGGGATTTCGCCCGCAGATGATCGAGGCGGCCGTCAATGCCGGAAAGCACATTTTCGCCGAAAAGCCGGTCGCGGTTGACGGCGAAGGAATCGAGCGCGTGTTCCGCGCCTCCGATCTGGCTCAGCAAAAAGGCTTGGCAATCGTAGCCGGAACCCAACGGCGACATGAACACAAGTATCGCGAAGTCATGCGACGCATCCACGATGGTGCGATCGGCGACGTGGTGGCGATGCGCTGCTACTGGAACCAAGGCGGACTCTGGAGCGTGAATCGCACCCCGGAAATGACGGATGTGGAGTGGCAGCTTCGGAACTGGCTGTACTTCACCTGGCTCAGCGGCGACCACATTGCTGAACAGCACGTCCACAACATCGATGTATGCATGTGGGCCTGTCAGCGCACCCCCCTTTCGGCTACTTCGCTAGCCGGGCGAGGCACGCGAACGGCCGAAGTATACGGTCACGTATTCGACCACTTTGCCACGGAGTTCGACATGGGCGATGATATCCGAATCCAAAGCTATTGCCGGCAACAAGATGGCACGGTAACAAATGTTTCAGAATTTATCCAAGGCACCAAGGGTAAATCGAACGGCGGGGGCCGAATCTGGGGAGAGAACCCGTACCGATTCGATGGCGAACCGCACAACCCGTACGTGACCGAGCACACAAATCTCGTGGCGAGCATCCGCGCGGGCACTCCGTTAATTGAGGGTCGGCAGGTGGCTGAATCGACCTTGGCCGCGATCATGGGACGCCTTGCGGGCTATACGGGGCAGACAATCACGCGGGAGCAGGCCTTAGCTACGAAAGGGCTCGTACCCGAGAATCTCAGCTTGGATATGGAACTGCCCGTGGCTCCGGTTGCGATTCCCGGTAAGACCAGGATCGAGGACTTCCAATGATGAATCCAAGCCGACGCGAAGTCCTAGCCGGAGGTGTGGCCGGAACCGCCGGACTTCTGGGATTTAAAGCCCGAACCACCGATATGCAAGACCCCAGCACCGAGACGAAGCCGTTCCAACTCAAGTACGCGCCGCACTTTGGCATGTTCCAAGATCTGGCCGGATCCGATCTGGCAGACCAGCTCAAGTTTGCCGCCGATCACGGATTCCGCGCTTGGGAAGATAACGGCATGATGGGGCGATCTGTCGCGGATCAAGAAAAACTTGGTCAGACCATGCACGATTTAGGCATCGAAATGGGCGTTTTTGTTGCCGATGCAGAATGGGGCAAACCGGTCTACGCGCTCGGTGGGGCCGAAACGCGAGCTCGTCTCAAGCAAAAAGCAGTTGATGCAGTCGCCGTCGCCAAGCGGGTAGGTGCCAAGTGGATGACCGTGGTCCCTGGCCCGTACGATCACCGTCTGGCCTGGGATTATCAGACCGCGAACGTTGTGGACTGTCTGAAAACCATGGCGGAAGTCTTTGAGCCCGAAGGCATGGTGATGGTCCTGGAACCTCTGAATCCGCACCGCGATCACCCGGGCATGTTCTTGAGTCGGATTCCGCAGGCGTACCAAATCTGCAAGGCCGTCGGATCACCGGCGTGCAAGATTCTCAACGACATGTATCACCAGCAGATTACGGAAGGGAACATCATTCCCAACATCGATCTAGCGTGGGATGAAATTGCTTACTTCCAGTGCGGAGATAATCCGGGTCGCCAAGAACCGCTTACCGGAGAGATGAACTACCGCAATATCTTTAAGCACATTGCCGGTAAGAGCCGCGACCTGATCATCGGCATGGAGCACGGAGTCTCGCAAGGCGGCGCGGAAGGCGAACGCAAATTGCTCGCCGCATATCGTTGGTGCGATGACTTCTAACGCTTAACGAGGATCTTTTCGACCTGGCGTTCGCGATAGCAATGGGCGGGCGCCAGGAGATGGATATCACCCGGCAACCTTGACCAGATCGGCGTGCTTCGGCCAAGGAAAAGGTGGTACACGTGATAGCCCTCGCTGTGGCTCCAAACCGATTTGCCTTCGCAAGTGCGGATGCACACATGGTGGCCCGCCGGAACATCGATGTTATCGCCCAGCACGTACGCCTCTTGAACTCCGGCGGGATCATCGATCACGGACTCGGCAATAAGCGCATAGCCACGCAAATTGAGACGCATGTTGCCTTGGTTCTGCAAAATCACAAACTCTTGCGCAAGGTTTTCGCTGCGTTGCACTCCGACGATGCGAATCATTTTGGACCTAGTGAATGACGGGACGTGAGGATGACGTAAAGAGTTGCGCCAAACCCTGTACTTTTTACCAGTACTAGTCGCCGCGGAACAACCCGGGTGGGGACAACTTAGGGGATATCTGCCAAGTTGTTAATAATTTTGCTCAGATTGTCTGCGGTTTTGGATAGTTCGGCTTCCGAAAGTTGTTGACCCAGCAACTGTTCAAAATCCTGGACATGTTTGGCAACCGCGCGCATCTGGCGTTTTGCTTCGGGCGTGAGCTCGAGAATCCGTTTTCGTCGATCGCTCCGGGCGGCGACTTGATCTAGCAGGCCTTTTTTGACATGGGCGGCCACTGATTCGCTGAGCGTTGCGGGGGCAACTCCCATCCGGCGGGCGACCTCGGCTTGAGAAGCATCTTCGCCGGCGGCCATCACCGTCGCCAGAAGTTGGAATGTGCTCCAGCGGATCCCCTCAGCTTTGAGCCGGGGCTCAAGGTAGCTCGACTGGATTTCGTACAGAGTGGCGATGAGGGGGCCCAGGGGGGTCTGCGGCACGAGGATGAGAATACCGGTTCAGTTCATGGAAGGGCTTGGCGGAACCCGAAAGGGTCATATTCCGCCAAGCTGTTAGGGTGCAATTTATTCGCGCGGTCGACCAAGCGCGCGGCGATGTGCGAGCTGTTCGGGCGTGGCCGCGGCAGCCGGATTTGCCGTGAGTACGGGACGCTTAGCTTCCCGAACCGTGATCGATTTGGTGAACTCCTGGTTGCCGCGGCGGAAGGTGACTTCCACCGTTTTCCCGCGGGTCAATTGTTTTTGCCACTGGTCATAGATGTTGGCTGATTCACCAACTTCCGCGGCCTTAGCAATCGTGCCGACTTTAACCAGTTCGTCGCCTCGTCGAAGTCCAAGTTCTTCTACATCGCGGACTACCGCGGTGACGCCAGTGGTTCGGTTGAGTCGATATTCAAATCCCGGGTTGTCGAACGCTTCGTCCACGGTTTTCAGCTCGTAGCCGAGTTTGGTTGCTTGCGCTTCGATGGGGAGCTCGCCAGGCTTCATCACCCACTCGTCGTACCGGTCGCCCATGTGTTCGCCGCCCAGTTCGACAAGAATTTTACGGATATCGCCTTCTTCAAACCCCGGCTGATCATCGCGGCACTGTTCCCAAAGTCGGTACAGAACGTCGTCGAGGCTGTACTGGCCGTTCGTAACGGTTCGAAGTTCGGCATCCAGACAGAGTCCGAGGAGCCATCCGACCGTGTAGTAACTGATTCCGAGGCCACTACTGTTGCCGCGTCCGTTAGCCGCTTCGCCTACGCGGTAGCTGGCATCGTACGGACTTATCTCGAGGCGTTGGTTGTTGTTCCGATGGTTCCGCGTGTTGGAAACAATGTTATCCAGGAAGTGGCGCTCATCAAATGTTCCGTACCGGTAAAGCAGCAGGTCGGCATAGTAGTCGGTGACTCCTTCGCTGAACCAAAGGGCACCGGTCTTGGGGAGCTGGAGGTAATCGAACGGGCCAAGGACGCGCGGGCGGATGCGCTTGACATTCCAGGCATGGAAGAGTTCGTGCGACATCACACTCACGGTTCCTTTTCCGAGTCCGGCGGCAAGTCCGATGGTGGTGCTGCTGAGGTGTTCCAAGCCCCAACCGCCATCTTGCCCAGGCGAGATGGTGAAGTGCCAGACGTACTTGGAGAACGGAAGTCCGCCCCAGAATCGGGCTTGGGCATCGGAAATTTCTTGACAGTATTGAATGACTTTCGCCCGATCAACTAACTTGACATCGCCGCCAAAGTAAACGATCTGATGAGGCACGCCGTTGGATGTGTACGTGTCCGATTCAAATATTCCGACCGTGACGGGATTGTCGGCAAGGGTGTCGTAATCTGGGGCAGTATAGCGGTGACTTACTCCTTCTAAGCCGCATGCGGTATCCCACGACTCGGGAATTTGGAACTCGACGGTGCACGGCTCTTCCTTGCGATCGACCACATAGAGATAGGTTGCGGGTCCGGTGAGGTGCATGCGTTCGGTATTCGGACCCCGGGCAATCCGATAACTAATGGTGACGTCTCCGGTAGCACCATCGGGCACAACCCAGGTGTTATCATCCGGGTTTTCGACCTGTGCGACTTGTCCGCCACGGGTAGCGGTGACATCCCGAATCAGGCGGAAATTTTCGACTAGCCGGTACGATCCGGGTGCCCAGTTGGGGATCTGGATCGAAACTTTTTCGCCTTGGGCAGGGATCGTCATGCGAACGGTGATATCGTTGACTTCGGGATTGATGACCACCCGATAATCGATGTCCGCAGGAGACAGCGCGAGGAGCAAAAGTGCGCCGGCAAGGGCAGATAACGCACGCATTGCGACAATTTATCCTATGGAGCGAGTGGATGGTTCCCGTGCGGAAAAAATCGCAAAATCAGTCCCGGTAATTCTGCGGGGTTTTTCGGCGACGGTAGCTTTAGTTCGGGCGTAAATGATTGCGGAATGGGCAAAACTTGCGCTGGTCTGCGCAACCTCGTGGTTATACTGGCTTTGCCGTTTAGACCAGCAGATGGCCAGTCGCGGAGAGGAAATACTGCTTTTAGCCGCCGATGGCTTAACCGACAAAGAGATCGCTGAAGAGCTTTGCATCAGCGTTCGAACGGTCGAAGGACATTGGAGAAGGCTGCGTGAACAGACCGGATTACCGAATCGAGCCGGTCTGCTGGGACACTTCTTTAAAGATCAACGCGCCCAAATGCAGACGTGCGAATGTTCGAGCCTTAAACTGAACTTAGCTGCACTTGAGCAAGAGTGCGAACGGTTGCGCGAATCAGAAGCCCTGATTGACCACGAAGCGCGGCGACACTCGGCTATCCTCCAGGGTGAAATCGATAGGTTGTATACGATGATTGAGAATCTCAAAGAAGTTGAGGAAGGCAAAACCGAACTGAACGCGATCGTTCTGAAATCGAGCGTGATCGCGTTTCGATTCCGGGCCGAGGCCCCATATAAATGTCTATTCATGAGCGACAGTATCCGTGCGCTCGGCTATCGACCGCGCGATTTCACCCATGACGGGGTTCCCATATCTTCGCTGATTCACCCTGAAGATTTTGCGTATGCGTGGTCCGAAGCACTCGAACAGATGCGCTCCGGAGTTCTTCGGCTCGATCGGAAGTATCGGCTGCTCACCAGTCGGGGCGAGCCTCGGCTCGTGCTTGATCGTTGCATTTATGAACCGGCGACCGAACGAGCAAAGGCATCAATTAGTGTGTTTGCGTTCGATATCACACATACCGATTTGGGAATCGGCAATCCGGCACGCGGACCGTTCTTGAACTAGCGGTCGGGTTCGAGTAGGTAAATCTCTGCGCGAGGACCGGTACTGCGCATGAGGATGATGCGTCCATCGGGCGATAAGCCGGCAAACCGATCGGTGATACCGATCTCCGCGGCCATCCACAACTTTCCGTTTGGTTTGGCGATGAAAGTCGAATGCCCACTCGGCGTTATTCCGTGGCCCAACATAGTGCCGTCGCTGGCAAGCCCAGTGATGGCAGGCTCGGTGATACCGGTTAGGCGAAGGGGGAAGGTTTCGCCATTCTCGCGCCATGTTCGGAGCTCCGGATTCCGATAGATCACTTCGCCGGTGTTCGCAATGACCTGCGGCCGGGCGGGACGATCAGCAAGGAAATGGAATCCGACGGCATCGTGGTAGCGGAAGAGGCCGCCCGAATGCAGCCCGGCAATCCAGCCGGAATCGGTAATGTGCGTAGCTCGTCGGCAGCCCGATTCTAAGATCGTGACTCGGCCATCGTGCCACCGCACGGCGGATTCGCCCTCTTCGTCTTCGATGCTCCCCACCACCGAACAGTGCGCATTGATTGCTTCGGCATGGCTATATTGCGCGTGAGCGGGGAGGACGAGTCGCTCCGGCGTACGTCCCAAGGAGTAAAGAAAGGGCTCTTGGCCGTAGCCGATGGTTCCGCAGATGAGGCCGAAGTCCGAGACGCCTTGGACAAACGAAGGTTCCCGGAGGATCGACACGAGTTCGCCATTCCAGCGAAGGATGCTGGCGTAGGGAATCCCGCTTGCGCGATCTGTAGAGGTTCCGGCAATGCCTTCGCCTGCGAATCCCACCGGTGAAAACGAACCCTGATGGACATGCGCAATGAATCGGCATCGGTACCCTGGAATCGATATTGAATTTCCTGTCGACTTCATCCCCATGTCAGTTGTCTGCGCCGGTTGGCGCGTGCATTGCAGTCGGCTTGAGAGTGATTAACGCCCCAAGTCGACAAAAGTCCAGCAAAATTGCTGGGGAAAATCACGACAAAAGAACCCGGGGTGTTGCTATACTTTTCTTGTTTGATGTTCTGGCAACAGTCAGCCATCGGATGAGTTTGTGCTCCTCTCTCTGGATTCCGCCTTTGGAATCTGATTGAAAAATTGGCCGGTGTTTGCGCACCGGCCCAATTGTTTTGTGCTCTCTCTGTTCTCTGTGATTTGTGGGTGTAAATCGGATCGTAAACAGGGAAAAATTGGCCGGCAACGAGGAAAACAATCACCGGCCATCGGAGAGGTTTTGTGCTTTAGCGCCCTGTCTATTCCAATCCGTAAAGGAGTGGCCGCAGGACTTGCCAACCGTAAGGCTCGCAAGTACGCTATCAGCTGGGGGAAAGGCGGGTCGCCCGAAGGCAGCAAACCGAAAGTCGGTTTGGCTCCTCTCTTAAATAATGCCTTCCTGGCGACCGCGCTGGTTACTTTCCCGGATAAAAACCTGGGTTCTGATTGTCAAAGTTCGCTTGCAGAGTTCTTTCCGCGTTGGTGAAAGTATTGCCCCCGCCACTCTCCGGGGTCAATGCGCAAAATCACGCTATTTTCGAGCTCCACTTCAAGCGGTGCCAGAGGTTGATCTGGCTACCCTAGTAAAAATACTGGCGCAGAATCACGCGGTTTGAACCTGAACTAGGTAAAACCAGAGGCATGTCAAGACCGCTTGAACCCACGGTTCGAACCGAGTTTAAAGACCGCATGGATTACGCGGGTTACTTGCGATTAGACCGCGTACTCTCCGCCCAAGAACCGCTAAGCAATCCGCCGCACCACGATGAGATGCTGTTTATCATTCAGCATCAGACTTCCGAACTGTGGATGCGCTTGATCGTGCACGAACTGCAAGCGGCCATCGCCAGCGTTCAGCGGGACGAGCTGTCGCCATGCTTCAAAATTTTGGCTCGACTCAAGCATGTGCAGCGCATGTTGTTCGAACAGTGGGCGGTGCTCGAAACCCTCACTCCATCTGAGTACGCGCAGTTCCGCGGGATGCTCGGCAATGCCAGCGGATTCCAAAGTTTCCAGTATCGCAAGATCGAATATCTGTTGGGGAACAAAGATTCGGCGGCCGTAACCGTCTTCAAACATCTGCCGGAAATCTACGCGGAATTGCAAGCGATTTTGGCGGCACCTAGCCTTTATGACGAATTCTTAATCTATCTGCACCGTCATGGGCATGCGGTGCCGGAATCGATGATTAAGCGGGATTTTTCGGCCGTCTATGAACCCTCACCGGAAGTCGTCGCCGTATTTAAGAATATCTACGAGAATCCGAGCCAGTATTGGAATGAGTATGAAATGGCAGAAAAACTTGTTGATATCGAAGAGCAATTCACCCTCTGGCGAGTCCGACATCTGCTCACGGTAGAGCGGATCATCGGAATGAAGCCCGGCACGGGAGGAAGCTCTGGAGTTCCCTTCCTGCGCCGGGCTGTGGGCATTCGACTGTTCCCCGAGCTGTGGTCGGTCCGTACCGAAATCGGGCTTCCGACCGCGTTATGAATCAGCCCCTGACGTCGGCTGAAATAAGAAATCTGATTGCCCCTCGATTCCAACGACACAATCCGCAGGGCATCTATCTTGCGAACCATTCGTTGGGCCGCCCGCTCGATGCGACCGCCGATGATGTTGCGGAATTCTTAAATCTTTGGTACGAAAAGTTAGACGGAGCGTGGGAGCCGTGGCTAGAAGAAGTCCACCGGTTTGGGCGGCGCGTAGGCGATTTGCTTCAAATGCCGCCGGGGGGCGCGGTCGTTCTCAAAACAGCGGCCGGTCAAGCTTTGCGAACCGTTCTGAATTCTTTTGCCCCGCGCAAGATTCGCGTGATTTGTAGCTCTACCGAGTTTGATAGTTTTGACTTCATTCTCCGCACCTATGAATCACGTGGCCTCGTGGAACTGGTGATGATAGAACCACCGCGGATGGATGGTCCAGTGCCGCTTTTTGAATCGGAACCGTTTATCCAGCAGCTTCGGCGGGGTGCGGACTTGCTGGTTATCAGCGAGGTGAACTTTGTATCCGGCCAAGTGTTTCCGGAGCTTGACCGAGTGCTTAACATTGCAACCGAATCGGGGGTACGATCCGTGCTCGACTGCTACCACGGCTTTGGCGTTCTGGATCGACCCTGGCCGGATGCAGATTTCGCGGTCGGCGGATCGTACAAATATGTTCACGGTGGCCCGGGGGCCTGTTGGCTAGCCGTTTCACCGCGGATCATGTCAGATGACCGATTCCGACCAATCGATACAGGTTGGTTTGCAAAACGTGAACTGTTTGGCTACGACAGGAGTTCCGATCGGGCAACGGATGAGCGAGCCTGGTGGGAATCGACCCCACCGGTGATCTGCGTTTATCAGGCACGGGCAGGGCTCAACTATCTGGCCGAAATCGGGGTCGGACGTCTTCGCGCTACGAATCTTGCGCAGCAAAAGCAGCTTCAGCAGGCGTTTGCAGATTGCGGACTTCCGATGCACGCGCCGGCCGATCCGTCGGAATTCGGAGCGTTCAGCTTGCTACCGGCACGAGACACGGCTCGGATCGTGGACGGATTGCGGGAGCGTGGAATCCACGTGGACGCCCGTCAGGGATTCATCCGATTTGGGCCTCATCCGCTGAACACGGAAGAGGAATTTCGCCTTGCCGCCGCTGCGACGCGTGAACTCTGGGATGAATCTTAGAGCTTACTGGCGGCAACGATTTTATCAAGAACCTTATCCGTAAGCGGGTCGCGCGGATCGCCTGGAACGCCTTGCCACCGGACAATGCCATCGGGCGAGACGACAATCATGAACGGAATTCCGCCTACGCGAAACGCCTCCATAAGCTTTTGGCTAGGATCGCTGGAGATCGCGTACGAGATTTTGTGGTCTTTCACAAACTTCTTAACCACGTCGGCCTCTTCATTCGAGACGCCGATAAAATCGATCTTGCCTTTGTACTTTTTCGCCCACCGTTCGACTTCCGGCATCATTTCGATGCACGGGCCGCACCAGGTCGCCCACAGATCAATGACGGTGACTTTATCGAACTTTGGTTTTTGGCCCAGGATAAGCGTACCGAACTCGCGAACCGGCAGTTTTTTGCCGCGACCATCCACTTCGGCGGGCATATCTTTGGGTACCACAACAGGCCAAGGGCCTGCATTCTTAATGGCAGTAATTCCAGCGTCGATCCGCTGGCGGGCATCTTGGGTCCACCGATCGGGTCCACCGCGTTGATAGCCGCTGGCGGCAAGAATGTCGCCTTGGGGAGTTAGAAACAGCACGGTCGGAAACGATCGAATACCGTACTTTTGGGCCAACGCGTTGTTTTGCTCTTCAAGGTTTTTGGGCAACTTTCGCTTTTGCGGAAAATCTGCTTCGAAGAGGACCACATTTTTGGCCGCCCACGATTTAAATTCGGGGGTTTCGAAAACCTCACTTTTCAGATCGATGCAGTAAGGACACCAATCCGATCCGGTGAAATTGGCAAGGATCGGCTTGCCGCTGGCTTTTGATTGAGCTTGGACCGAGGCGAAATCGGTGTTCCATCCAGGGGAATCACCGGCGGCAATCAGAGTGAGCGCGACAATGAGGGGAATCATTGGCTTACCTTTAAGAACTGTTTCGGTCCGGGCAAGGTTCCACTTTGGGCGGATTGGATGGCGAAGCAGGCGTAGGTAAAAAAGTTCATGGTGAAGTGTGGTCGTTGAGTTTTCCGCTGGCGGCTTGGAATGCAATCGTGAGAAAGCCGACAATCCAGCACACTCCGCCAAGCGGCGTGATGGCGCCAAAAATCCTGATGCCGCAGATCGCCAGCGCATAAAGACTTCCACTAAAAAGAACAGTTCCCACGCCGAGAAAGATCGCAAACCATCGCCATGAGCGGATCGGAAGTGGTGCCAACGCAAGGGCAAACCATGCGACGCCAATGAGCAGGTGGTAGCTCGACCCGGTCTTGTAGATCTGCAGGGCCCCGTCGCTGATCCGCCCGGCGAGCGTATGGGCTCCGAACGCGCCCATTGCAATGGCAAGGGCAAGGTTCGCGGATGGGATGGTCAGCCGACGTAAATCGGAAGCAGGCGTAAGCATTGGAGCGTTTCCCATGTTACAGCAGCGGCGGAAGTGTGCATGATGCCGCCTGATTTCCGATATGCTTATGCGTGGTGCACTCCACCAGCCTGATGCAGCGTCGGCATGACGTGCGAAATCTTGTGCTCGCCTACGGACGAAATTCGACTTCGTACCAGCTGGTTAATCCGGGAATCAGGCACTGGTTTTCGCGGGATGGCTATGCCTGCGCGGGCTACGTTGATGTCGGCTCGATCCGGGTCGTCGCGGGAGCTCCGGTCTGCACGCCCGCGCGAATGGATCAGGTCACGCGGGAATTTCTGGCTGATTTGAAGGGGGCGGGCAAAGAAGCGATCTTTTTCGCCGCGATTGATCCGCTTATTGATGCGCTGGAATCAGCCGGTCCGCTCACCGCGGTCCAGTTGGGAGCCCAACCGTGTTGGAACTTGGCGGAATGGGAATCCGCGGTGAAATCGCACCGGTCGCTGCGCGAGCAGTTTCGCCGAGCCCGGGCCAAAGGCGTTAAGATTCGCGAAGTTCCGACCGACGAGGCGGAAAACAACCTGGCCTTGCGCCGAGTTTTGGAAACGTGGTTGCAAAGCAAGCCGCTGCCGCCGCTCCACTTTTTGGTTGAACCGCACACATTGAGCAACCTGGCGGATCGACGCACGTTCGTCGCCGAGCTTCGCGGGGAACCGGTCGCGTTTTTGAATCTGTGCCCGATTCCGCTGCTTAAAGGATGGCTCACCGAGCAGTTTCCAAGGCTTCCGGATGCACCAAATGGGGCGGTGGAACTGATGATTCACCATGCCGCGCAGCAGATGGCGCGGGAGGGATACGAATACTTCACCATGGGTCTCTCTCCGCTTGCCGATCGAGCCGGCGAGTACCGCATGCCGGCGTGGATGCGGCCGATCACCGCGTGGGCAAAGGCGCACGGTCGTAGGTTTTACAACTTCGATGGGCTGGAGCAGTTTAAGTCGAAGTTCGAACCCGGGTGGTGGGAGCCCATCTATGCGGTGGTCCCGGAGCCGGAGTTTGGCCCGCGGCACCTGCTCGCGATCACCCGTGCATTCACGCGGCAGCCGGTGTGGCTCGCCCTGGTTAAGGGCTTGGGTCGGGCAATCAGGCAAGAAGTGCGATGGCTCGTTCGGTAATTTAGTGGGTCCCGAGTCCGGAGGGGGCAAAGTTTCGGAACAGCGTGTAGAGTCCGCACGCCCAACTGACCGCCCCAAAAATAAGCCATCCCGTGCTTCCACTTGGTGATTGGTTCCGCGAGGCATTCCAAATCATCATCGCAATCACCCCGATGAGGAGCTGAACCCCGGCGAGAAATGCGATGATTTGCGGGGCGTCCTTCCCGAGCAGACTGATCGCAAACCACACACTCCCGATGAGCAGTGCTCCAAGGAGGGTCGGGGCCAAGGTCCGGATTTTGCGGAAAAGCATGAGGTTAATCCGGTCGGTTCGTGCTGCCTCTGATTCCGGGTGGCGGTTCATGGCTGACGGTGCAGTTTACGCGGTTCGGGGGTGCCGTGGGTTGTTTCGATATGCCGACGGCGTCGGCATATCGGGAGAATATGCCGATGAAACACCCCTTTCGTCGGCATATTGTGCAAAAATACGTCCGATGTCGGCACATGATGAGGTCACGACAATCTCGGAGGCGGGCGATGCTGGTAGTAGCCCTGGCACACGTCCTTTCAATGACCTTCCGCTGCTCCCTCCGAAAGCGGATGTCGAAACGGTTCGCACGCTCAAGAAGGCGATTGCGGCCAACAAGGCACTCGCGGAACTTCGGATTGCTGGCAATTTGGTTCCGAACCAAGAGTTGCTCATCAGGGCTATCGTTTTGCAGGAAGCTAAATTGTCTTCTGAGATCGAAAATATTGTTACCACAAATGATGAACTTTATCGTGCATTTAACGATGATGCGGAAAGAACAGATCCGGCAACCAAGGAAGTATTGAGATACCAAGATGCACTGTGGCACGGCTACCAACATCTAAAATCTGGAAATGTACTCAGTGCTGGACTGTTCACCCGTATTGTAAGCATTATCAAGGAGCGGGACATGGACGTGCGAAGAATGCCGGGCACAAGGATTGTGAATCGAAAAGCTGGTGAGCCGATCTACTCTCCTCCAGAAGGTGAAGCCCTCATTCGCAGATTACTTGATAACTTAAGCGAGTATCTTTATCGGGAGGATGAAGTTGTCCCGCTGATAAAAATGGCAGTCGCCCACTACCAGTTTGAAGCCATCCATCCGTTTCCTGACGGAAATGGCCGGACAGGCAGAGTGCTCAATATTCTTTACCTCGTGGATCGCGGATTACTCGAAGTTCCCGTCCTATACCTCTCGCGTTACATTATTCAGAATAAATCAGAATATTATGCAGGCTTAAGAAAGGTTACCGAAGAAGGTGCATGGGAGGAATGGGTCATCTATATTCTAGATGCGATTGAGAGCACCGCAAGAGAAACCCAGGTCACCATCGAACGGATTAGGGATGCCATGTTGGCGGCCATCGATGACGCTCGGCTCAAGATGAACAAAGGATATAGTCGAGAACTGATTGAACTTATATTTCTTCAGCCGTACACAAGAATTAGCGATCTTGAAACAGCCGGTATCGCCAAGCGGGATACCGCCTCGGAGTATTTGCGCGAACTGGAACGCATCGGACTGCTGCAAAGCATTAAATTGGGTCGTCAACGGTTGTTTGTGAACCGATCTTTGCTTGCGGTGCTCAGCCGTTAACGTGGTTACCGATAAGAGCCGCGTTTCCGGGCTGCCGGAAGTTTTCGCTTTTCGACGCCCAGTCGGCCGTCGGCGACGCCCATGGTTTTGCGAAGCGCGACGATCTCGTCCCGAATCTGGGCCGCTTTTTCAAACTCCATGGCTTTGGCGAGTTCTTTCATCTGCTTTTCGAGGCCAGAAATGAGGATGGGGATGTCTTCCACGCGGATTGCTTCGCCGCTTTCGGCCAGTTTCTTGGCCGTCGAATCAGAGTATTGGGCGACGGTTTCAGCGACCGCATCGTAGCTTCGTACGGTTTCGCGGACCTGCTTCTTCACCGTGCTCGGCTCGGTTCCATGCTCTTGGTTGTACTTTTCCTGGATTTCGCGGCGTCGATTGGTTTCGTCGATCGCCGATTGCATCGAGCCGGTAATGTTATCGGCATACATGATGACGAGGCCGTTGGCGTTCCGCGCGGCGCGTCCGATGGTTTGAATCAGCGAAGTTTCGGACCGGAGGAAGCCTTCTTTATCGGCGTCAAGGATTGCCACCAGGGTGACTTCGGGAAGGTCGAGCCCTTCGCGTAACAGATTGACGCCCACCACGACATCGGTGATGCCAAGGCGGAGATCACGCAGGATTTCTGGCCGCTCCAGCGAATGCACGTTGCTGTGGATATAGTTAACTTTAACGTGTAAATCTTCCAGATAGGCGGTTAAGTCTTCCGCCATTTTCTTGGTGAGCGTGGTGACCAAGACGCGCTCCTGTCGTTCCACGCGCTTTTGGATTTCATTGATCAGGTCGTCGATTTGCTTGTTGGTCGGCCGAATTTCGATTTGCGGATCAACGACGTAGGTCGGGCGAATGATCTGCTCAACCCGGTTGTTCTCAACGTCCAGCTCGAACGGGCCGGGGGTCGCGGAAACGTGGACGACTTGGGGCACCCGCTCCAAGAATTCCTGAAATTGCAAAGGTCGATTATCCAGCGCGCTGGGCAGGCGGAATCCGTAATCTACGAGCACCGACTTTCGCTGCCGGTCGCCGTTGTACATCGCGCGGATTTGCGGGATGGTCTGGTGACTTTCGTCGATAAAGACCACCGCGTCCTTGGGAAGGAAGTCGAGCAACGTGTAGGGAGGATCGCCCGGCTTGCGACCGTCGAAGTAGCGCGAATAGTTTTCGATTCCGTTGCAGAAACCGACTTCGCGGATCATTTCGAGGTCAAATTCGGTGCGCTGGCGGAGTCGTTGCGCTTCGAGCAGTTTGCCTTCGCTCTCAAAAAACTTGATCTGTTCATCCGCTTCAAACTCGATCTGTTCAAGCACGCGGTCGATTCGTTCCCACGGGGTGACGTAGTGGGTGGCGGGGAAGATCGAGCACTGGCGGGGTTCGTCGAACACCTCTTGGGTGAGGGGGTCGATGAGGCGAATGCGTTCGACGGTGTCGCCGAAGTATTCGATCCGGGTGACAATTTCTTCATCCTTGGGTTGGATTTCGAGGATGTCGCCCTTGACGCGGAACGTGCCGCGTTCCAAAACAAAGTCGTTGCGCGTGAACTGCATTTGAATCAGGCGTTTCATCGCCTCATCCATGCCGAACTCTTCGTTGGCGACAAAGGTGATCACGCTCTCGGCGTACACATCGGGCGAACCAAGACCGAAGATGCAGCTGACGCTGGCCACCACTACGACATCGCGCCGTTCGAGCAGTGCCTGAGTCGCCGCGTGGCGAAGTCGTTCGATCTCTTCGTTGGTGCTGGAATCCTTTTCGATGTAGAGGTCTGATCCGGGGACGTACGCCTCGGGTTGATAGTAGTCGTAGTAGCTTATAAAGTAGTGCACCGCGTTATCGGGGAAGAACGCGCGGAACTCTTGGCACAGCTGGGCGGCGAGAGTCTTGTTGTGGGCGATCACCAGGGCGGGGCGTTGTGCTTCCGCGATGACGCTCGCCATTGTATAGGTTTTCCCTGTTCCAGTTGCACCAAGCAAGGTTTGGAATCGGTAGCCGGTATCGAGCCCATCCACAAGTCCGGCGATCGCCGTGGCCTGATCGCCTTTGGGGGTGAAATCCTGGCTGAGCTTGAGCGGGGCATCGAACCGGACAATTTGTGAAGCCGCCATTCCCCTTGATTATACGCCGCTGAGGGTTCGACGGGTCGGCTTTTGTCTACTATTTGGGCCGACCGCTCGGATCGCAATCCGAGTTGTCCCGTAATCGAGACGGATAGGCTGATACACTGACCTCATGGCTGCTCCCATTGCCGAAAGAGGCTACGCCCGACCCGAGTTTTTGGTGGATACCGATTGGGTAGCCGAGCACCTGCAAGACCCCAACGTCATTCTGGTTGAGAGCAACGAAGACCCTCTCCTCTATGCCTCCGGCCACATCCCCGGTGCGCGCGAAGTCGATTGGACCCGCGACCTCAACGATCAAATGACCCGCGACTACCTTGATGCAGAACGGTTTTCCCAACTCATGTCGCGCATCGGTGCCACTTCTGACTCGAAAATTGTCTTCTATGGAGATAAAAATAACTGGTGGGCGTGTTATGCCTTCTGGGTGTTCCAACTGTTTGGGCACGAAAACGCGGCGATCATGGATGGCGGTCGCATTAAATGGCAAAAAGAAGGTCGTCCGATGACCACCGATGTTCCGCAGGTTTCTCCCACCGAGTATCCGGTCCGAGAACGCGATGATTCGGAGTACCGCGCATTCCGCGACCAAGTTCGCGACCACATGAAGGCGCAAGGCCAGCTGGTGGATGTGCGTTCGCCTGAGGAGTTCTCTGGTGAACGCTTGCACATGGAAGCGTATCCCAACGAAGGAGCCCTCCGCGGCGGTCATATTCCGGGAGCGAAATCCGTGCCTTGGGGCCAAGCGGTTGATCCCGAAACTGGAACATTTAAATCGTACCAAGAGCTGCGTTCGATTTACGAAGAAAGCCAGGGGTTGCACCCTTCTAAACCCACGATTGCGTATTGCCGCATCGGCGAACGATCGAGCCATACGTGGTTCGTCCTCAAGTATTTGCTCGGTCACGAAGATGTTCGCAACTACGATGGTTCTTGGACCGAGTGGGGCAACAGCGTAGGGTTGCCGATTGAACGATAGTTCAGTACGCCTGACTCCAATGGCTTATCCGACGGAAATTCAGGAGTACGTTAATGATCTGGCAATGCTTTCGGATCGGACCGAACGCATTCAGGCCCTGATTGATCTTTCGAAGTCGTTTCGACCGAGCGAGAAATCCAAGCCCTACGATAAGGAGTTTCGTGTTCCGGGGTGCGAAAGCGAGGTTTACATCTGGGTAGAACCCGGTATTCACCTCGATATTGCCGTCGATAATCCGCAAGGCATCAGCGCGATGGCATTAGCCGCGCTTTTGCAGATGGGGTTAGAGGGCAAGCCCGCCTCGGAAGCGGCAAAATTGGACGAAGATCTGGTTTTGCAGCTCTTCGGGCGCGAACTCAGCATGGGTAAATCGCTCGGACTTACGAACATGGTCCGACAGATTAAAAGATTAGCTCAGGGTCTGACATAAGAATTAAGAAACTCGCATGCTGACCTCCTTGATTGTCTCGGCCGTGCTCCAACCTCTTGCCGATGAGAGTCGGTTTGAACTGGTGGCTCCGCTCAGCCTTCCGGCGGTTTACGTGCATCACCAGCTGGCTAAGTACGGGGTCGCCCAATCGACAGCTCGGCGGTTGGAGCTTCAAGGTCGAATCCTTTGGATCGATGCCACGGCCAACTTGGGCCGCGTCAACAGCGACGAGAAAATCCGTGCGCTGGTCGAAAAAATTGATCAAGTTGGATTCAACACGATTGTGTTCGACATCAAGCCGATCAACGGCTACACGATGTATCCAAGTGAACTCACTGAACAGATCACTCACTGGCGGGCCGAAACCATGACCCCCGGATACGATCCATTGCGCGCATTTGTGACGGAATGCAAAAAACGAAATCTTCCGCTCTTTGTGAGCATGAACGCGTTTAGCGAAGGGCATCAGTACGCAAAGCGCGAAGAAGCGGCTGAAACTAAGCAATTTTTCAACCCGGGATGGGGATACGATCACCCGGAACTGCAAACCACCCGCTATGTGCCAGTCCCGACCATAGGCGGCTTGGATGTCGCATCTGGGCTTGATCCGGCTTCGCCAACCACTCCATTTGCGAACTATTCGGACGTCTCCAAGGCTCAGGGCGAGTGGTTCATTTCCGTCGAACGCTCCGGGGTTGTGCGATGGTCTTCAAGCGAGCGGCCCGATCCCTCGTTAAAAGGACTTGCCCACATCGTGGCGCGGACTCCCGAAGCACGTGAGTTTCTGCAACGGTTCGGCGTGGGGTCAACGATCACCGTCGGATCGCGGGCAACCTACTTGCGAAGCGGGGAAGCCCAAAATCAGATTCCTCTGATGATGAATCCGCACGACGAACGGATTCAACAGCGTGCACTCAGCTTTGTGAAAGAAGTCGCCGCCAACTACGATATTGATGGGCTCCTCTACGACGATCGACTGCGTTTTGGCGGGCTTGATACCGACTTTAGCGAATCCACCCGAGCGGCGTTTGAACGCCGGATTGGTCGGTCGGTCAATTGGCCGGACGACATTTACACGACGGTTTACACCCCGTCGCTTACGCCCAACATTCGCCCAGGCCGACTTTACGATGCATGGCTCGCGTTTCGCGCCGAAACGATGCAGCGATGGGTTTCGCGGGCGCGGGCCACGCTTAAAGCGATCCGTCCGACCGCGCAATTTGGGGTCTATGCGGGCTCGTGGTATGGCGATTACCCCAAGTACGGATCGAACTACGCAAGTCCAGATATCAATGCAGGATTTCCGTTCCTGACCTACACATATCGTAAAACAGGATTCGCGCAGGATCTGGACGTTCTGATCACCGGATGCTACTACCCGTACGGCACGGTGCTGGAGGCGGTCGAACACGGCGCCCCGCCTGGGCGGACGGTCGAGGCGGGCGGGATCATCTCCAACCGAGTGGCCCGGAGCATGAGCTGGACTTATGCGGGAATCATGATTGCGGACTACGCGAGCAATCCGCGCGGCATCGAATCCGCCCTTCAAGCGGCGGCCGCGACCACCCAAGGGGTCATGGTGTTCGACCTGAGCCATAACATCGAAGAGTTTTGGCCGGTCTTCGAACGCGCATTTAAGAATCCCGCGCGAGCACCCCACCAGGTTCCGGGATTGCTGGATCAGGTGCGACGTACGCGGGCGGACTTCGATAAGAACGGATTCAAAGAGCCGCCGTTCCCGATGTTTGAAGGTGCGCCTGGCGCGGGTTTTTAGAGCGGGTCTATCCGCACGAGCTCCAGATAAGCGCGAGCTCCGCCGTTCCGTTCTACTTCGCCACTCATGGTTACCCGTTCTAACCGGAGTTTTCCGCTGAGTGTGTGAACCGTGCCCGCACCGTCCTCAATGATGTTCAAAGTGATGTGACCATCCTGATGGGCGGTTCCGGTAATAGTGGTGGGACGCTCCTCAGTTCCAATATCGCCCCAGCCGTCAATGCGTCCGTTCGGCCGGATCTGGATATCCATCCAAGTTGTGAAATCATCACCGATTCCTGTTGCCGAACCCACAAATTCGCCGATCGCAAGGTTTTGGGTTAAGGAGATTCCGCCACAACCGCTCAAAATAATCAGCCCGACCATACAGGCAATGGCGCAGCGGAACCGATTCATCGAAAGATAAACGAACAACTATCCAAACAATTTCGTGCTGAGTTGGGGTTGCAGAACCATCACGCGGCGTCAGATCAAGTACGGGGTAGCCTCAAGCTCATGACTCGATACGGTGAATCTACGTGGCGCGGCTCTATTAAAGAAGGCGGCGGTTCAATCTCTCTGGAAAGCGGCGTTTTGAAGGATACGCCCTACGGTTTTTCTTCTCGGTTCGAAGATGCAAAGCAGACGAATCCCGAAGAGTTAATCGGCGCGGCGCATTCTGCATGCTTTGCGATGGCACTTTCCTTGGAACTCGGAAAAGCGGGTTTCGAAGCCGATGAACTTAAGGCCACTTCTTCGATCACGATCGAAAAAGATGGCGAGGGGTTTACGATCACCAAGGCCCATCTTGCGCTGGTGGCGAGGGTTCCGGACGTTCAAGATGACGAGTTCCAAAAAATCGCAAAGGCCGTCAGTGTTGGATGCCCGGTGAGCAAGCTACTGAATGCGGAAATCACGCTAGAAGCAACGCTGGCCTAACGCCTTTAACCCAAGTAAGATTAAGAAAGAGTCCGCCTTGAGCGGACTCTTTTTAGCTTACGCTCACCAAGGCTTCATCAGATCGGCGTCCACGGACTCGATCTAGTAAGAGGGCGTGATTCGGATGACCCAGTTCCGGATCGGCATTGAGCAGAGCGATTGCTCCCTGCCGAGCGCGTTCGATTGTTGGGGCGTCGCGGATGATATCGGCCACTCGGAATTCGGGGAGTCCGCTTTGGCGGGTGCCAACCACGTCGCCCGGGCCTCGGATTTCAAGATCAGCTTGGGCAATGCGGAATCCGTCGCTGGTTTGGGTCAAAATTTCTAACCTTTTGGTTGATTCTTCGCCCCCGGAGTCGGCAATGAGAATACAAAAGCTTTGGTGATCGCCCCGTCCCACCCGTCCGCGCAGCTGGTGCAGCTGGGCGAGTCCGAATCGATTGGCATCTTCGATGACCATTACCGTCGCGTTCGGAACGTCGACCCCTACTTCGATGACGACGGTGCTGACGAGGATGTTAAGTTCACCACGGCGAAACTGTTCCATAATCGCTTCCTTTTCAGCGGGCTTCATTTGACCGTGGAGCAATCCGACCGAAAGGTTAGGGTAGGTTTCTGTGCTCAGGCGGTAGTGCAAATCTTGAGCGGCTTGGGTCTGCATTTTGTCGCTTTCGGCGATCATTGGGCACACAAAATAGGCTTGCCGACCTTGTTCGATGAGATTCCGGACGATCTCGTACACATCGTCCCGTTGGCTGGGCTTTTTCCAGTGGGTTTTGATCGGTTTCCGACCGGGTGGTAGTTCATCGATAATGCTTACATCTAGATCGCCGTACATTGTCATGGTGAGCGTTCGCGGGATGGGCGTTGCGGTCATCACCAGTACATCCGGGTGTCTTTTTGCTTTTTGTCGAAGGGCGAGGCGCTGGGCGACGCCGAATCGATGCTGTTCATCAATGACGACCAATCCGAGGTCTTTGAATTCCACGCCTTCGCTGATCAGAGCATGGGTTCCGACCACGATCGGAGTCTGTCCGGATGCGGCTCGTTCCCAGGCTTTGGATTTAGCCCGAGCCGAAAGCTTGCCGACCAGCACGCCGACTTCGATCCCGAGTGGTTCAAACAGTCGCTTGAGAACAATACTGTGTTGCTCGGCCAAGATTTCGGTGGGGGCCATGAGCGCGGCTTGGAATCCACAACGAACCGCTCCGAGCATGGCGCAAGCCGCGACCGCGGTTTTGCCGCTTCCGACATCTCCTTGAACCAAACGGTTCATAGGTGCCCCTTGCCTCATGTCTGCCCATATTTCACCGATCACGCGGCGCTGGGCATTGGTAAGGGTGAAAGGGAGCATGGCGTCGCACTGTTGGGCCAGGGGCCGAGAGTCGAACTCTTGGGCGTCATCGAATAAAGCATTGGAATCCTGCATTTGTACTCGGCCGATCTCATCGAGTTTAAATTCGATTCCTACTTCTTGCTTGACCTGGGCGCGACGCATTTGGAGAGTGAGCTGGAGATAGAGAAACTCTTCGTAAACGAGGCGGTACCGCGCCCGCTCCATTGTTTCGAACGAATCGGGCTGATGCATCTGCCGGATGGCCTCAGCAAGCGGAACGAGTTTGTTGGTGCGACGGAACGCGGCGGGCAGGGGGTCTTCGACCAAATGGATGAAGTAGTTAAGCGCAGAATCGGCCGCCTTGCGTACGAGCCTTTGCGGTACGCCCTCGCTGAGTGCATAAACGGGCGCGATCCGTGCGAAGTCGGCGGCATCTTCATCTTCATCTATGGCTTCCCACTCGGGGGAGGACATTTCAAGTCGATGGCCCATTCCTTCTTTGACTTGTCCAAATGCGATAATTTCTCCGCGAACTTTTTGCAGTTCGCGCGCGATCCAAGGGCGATTGAACCAAGTAAGCACGACCTGCCCGGTGCCATCATCAAGGATGGCTTGGACAAGTACTTTGCCGCCCCGCAATGGTTTTGTTTGAACGCCCCGCAAGCGTCCACGAGCCGTTTGTGCTTCGCCGGGGCGGAGCATAACGAGGTCGGGAAGTTTGCTACGGTCATCGTAGCGACGGGGAAAATACCACAGCACATCCTGCACGGTTTTTATTCCCAACTTGGCTAGAGTCATGGCACCTTTGGGGCCAACTCCTTTTAGGAACTGCACTTCCATATCGAGCCCGCGGGGTGCTTCGGTGGTTTGCGGCGGCATTGTGTTTAACCTGGATTTAATCTCTTACTTATCTTGAGACAACGCATAAGTGGTGAATGCAACGACTTGGGACTGCTACACTTGGGACGTGGAAAAGCCCGATCCCGATCCGATCGATTCGGCGACCCCGGGAAATCCGGAAGAAGTGGCCGACCGGGCTCGATTGCGGGCCGACGATCTTGACCGCGAATTTACCGACCGGCTTAGTTCGCTGGATTCACGCATGACGGCGAATCGAGCTCGTCACGAGGCGGCCAAAACCAAGGCCAACAAAGATAGTATGTCTGACCCAGACTCCGCGCGGGGTCTGGGGGTCGGGCTCACTGTGGCATATGCGATCATCGGAACCCCGATGATTTTGTTTTTGATTGGCATGGGGGTGGACCGATTAGTGGGGATCCCGTCAAATGCAACCCTTAAGTGGTCGGCTGCCCTCGGATTGCTGGGCATGTTTATGGGGGTGGCGTTTGCGATTATCGTCGCAAATCGAGCGGCCAATCGGTAGCGGTGTTTTCGGCGACAGGATTTGCGATTGGTCTGGGGGCGGGTGCTTTTTCGTTTACCGGACTGTGGGCCATAAGCCAGCTTATGGGCCAGGCTATGACGTCTCGTGAATCACGGAGATTCGGGCCGATTTTCCTGCTGGTTTTGGTGGGGTTGAAGCTAGCGGCACTCGCGATTGGCTGGCAATGGGCCAGCGCGATAGGACGCCCGGGCCAGGTGGGCTTTGGGTCCGGAATCGTATTGGTATACTGCCTCGCGGTCGCCGGGATTGTGCTGCGCACGAATCCGGATAGACCATCGGGCACATGAACCTCATCACACGACCAATATGGTTACTGGCGGCTGAAGAAGGCTTCAGCAACCTTGGTTTGGGTGTTTATATTGCTATTACTCTTCTTGTCATCATCGGGTTTCTTTCCGTAGCCAACAAGGGGCTCAATTCCCGGTTTTTCCAAAAGCGCGAAACCAAAATACTGGAGCAGCTCTATGTGTTCATCGAGGGCTTGGCAGTCGGAATTATCGGTCCTCACGGCCGCCGATACATGCCGATTTTGATGTTCTTTTGGCTGATGATTTTCGTCGGCAATTTTCTCGCACTTATTTTGCACGCCTCCCCGACGGCGGACATCAGTTTTAACTTGGGCATGGCTCTATTTGCGGTGGGGTACGTCCAGTACGAAGGGATTCGATCGAACGGCTTTTACGGACACTTCCGCCACTTTGGCGGCCCTAAACTTCCGTGGTTCATGTTCTTAATCACCCTGATGATCTTCATGATTGAGATCATCTCCGAGACGATGAAGAACGTCTCGCTTAGCCTCCGCCTTTACGGAAACATTCACGGCGGCCACGAGGCGGTGCTCAAAATGAACGAGCTCGGCCAAGGCTACTTCCCGGTCGGCGATTTACTGCTGCCGATCAAAATGCTAACCGTTGTTGTGCAAGCGCTGATCTTTTGCTTGCTGTTCGCCGTTTATCTTTCGCTGGTGACTCACCACGAGGAAGATCACGACCACGAACACGAGGCTGAAGTTGCACCTGCACACTAGCTCGCTTTCAAAATCGATTGCACTCATCGCAACGAACCAACACTAAGGAGAAACACTGAAACATGTTCCCACTCGCACCACTTGCACTCGGATTGGCTGCCGTCGGCTGTAGCCTCGGTCTCGCTGTCGTCGGCTACGCCGGCCTTCAGGGCATGGCCCGACAACCGGATTCCATCGGTAAGCTGCAGACGGCTATGCTGATCGCGCTCGCGTTCGTCGAGCTTGTGTTCCTGCTCACCGTCTTTGTCGGAATGGGCGCCATCACGGTTCCTCCCGCGAGCTAAGCAGCTTTTAAGGCATCCGCCGCGACCATGCGGATGCCTTCTCTTCATCCTGTGACCCCAAGCTTTTCTAAATGAGCGAAACCGTACCCGCCAAAAAACAGAGTGCAGCCGACATCGTGATCAAGCTGGTCATCGGCGCGTTGATCATCGCCGCTGGTGTCTATATCGATCGAGGCGGTTTCTTTGGATCCGTTGAACACGATCTGCACGAAATGGGCATCCCTGTCGAGTTCGGCAAGGTGCTACAGACAATCGGCGTTTTCGTGATGATGCTGCCGGTGCTCAACACGTTCTTCTTCCAGCCGCTGTTCGAAGCTATCGAATCGCGTACGGGTGAACTGGAGAGCACGTTCGGCGAAGCGGAACGATTGCGGGCCGAAATGACCCAGCTTCGCGCGGATTACGAACGACGCCTGAACGAAACCGAGGCCAATGCTCGCGAACAAATCCAAGCGCAAATTCGCGAAGCCCAAGATCTTAAAAAAGAACTCATGGCCGATGCCCAGCGCAAGGCCGAAGAGTACAAACAGCAAGCCATTGCCGACATCGATGCCGAGCGACGCAAGGCTCTCATCGATCTGCGCGTTCACGTCACCAACCTTTCGCTGCAAGCCACCGAAAAAGTGCTCAGTGAAAATGTGGATAACGATCGCAATCGCCGCATTATCGACGAGTTCTTGAGCTCGGTTGAGGTGCGAAACTAATGGCCGAACAGCGGGTAGCCAATCGCTATGCGCGCGCACTGTTTAACACCGCGCTCAAGCAAAACATCGTTACCAGTGTCAGCGATGACCTGGAGGCGATTACCGAGGCTATCCGCAGTTCCGAACAGTTCCGCAAATTTCTTGGCGATCCCAACACATCCACCGACGGCAAACTTGCCCTGCTCGACCGGGTGTTCGGCGATAAGATCACGGCAACGACATTCAACTTTGTCAAACTGCTCATGCAGAAAAAACGTGACGACGAACTGTTCGGCGTTAAGCTTGCCTACGATCAACTGCGACGCGATCACGAGAAAGTGGTCAAAGCCGTTATCGAATCTGCCACGACCTTGGATGAAGCCCAGCGCACCGCGATCATTACTAAGATCGAAAGTGAAATTGGTCGTAAGCTCGAACCGTCTTTTGTCCTTAATCCTGATCTCATCATGGGCGTGAAAGTCACCTACGGCGACTACGTGCTAGATGGATCGGTGCGCGGCCAGCTGGACCGCATGAAAGAAAAGCTGCTCTACGATCTGCTTAAACAAGCCTAACCCTAAAAGACCATGGCCATCAAACCCGAAGAAATCACATCGATCCTTGAGCAAGAGCTCCAGGCGCTCGACAAGAAACCGCAAGTCGAACACGTCGGCACCGTTCTCCAAGTCGGAGACGGCATCGCTCGCGTCTACGGTCTGCCCGATTGCCAAGTCGGAGAAATGCTCGAGTTCCCGGGCGGCGTGATCGGCCTGGCCCTCAACCTCGAAGAGGATTCAATCGGGGCGGTCTTGATCGGGGATTCCAACCAGATCAAGGAAGGCGACTCCGTCAAAGAAACCGGACGGATCATCGAAGTGCCCGTCGGCAAAGCTCTGCTCGGACGCGTGGTCAACGCGCTCGGCCAGCCGCTCGATGGCGCGGGTCCGATTGCGGCCGACGAGTTCCGACTGCTTGAAACCAACGCCCCCGGCGTTGTCGATCGCCAGCCGGTTACCGAGCCCCTGCAAACCGGGGTCAAAGCAATCGACGCCATGATTCCCATCGGACGGGGCCAACGCGAACTCATCATCGGCGACCGCCAAACCGGCAAAACCGCGATCTGCATCGACACGATCATCAACCAAGCCAAGCTGAACGAAAACGCGGCCGAAAAAGATCGGGTCTACAGCATCTATGTTGCCATCGGTCAAAAAATGGCGAACGTGGCGCGGGTTGTCGAAACTCTGCGCGAGCACGACGCGCTCAAGTACACGATTGTCGTGGCGGCATCCGCTTCCGACTCCAACGCGATGCAATATCTGGCCCCGTTTGCGGGGGCAGCGATGGGCGAGTATTTCCGCGATAATGGAATGCATGCGCTGGCGGTGTACGATGACCTTTCCAAGCACGCGGTCGCCTATCGCGCGGTCTCGCTTCTGCTTCGCCGACCTCCGGGACGCGAAGCGTATCCGGGTGACGTCTTCTATCTCCACTCCCGCCTGCTGGAGCGCGCGGCCAAGCTGAGCGACGAAAATGGCGGCGGATCGCTAACGGCTCTGCCGGTTATCGAAACCCAAAGCGGCGACGTTTCGGCCTACATTCCGACGAACGTGATTTCGATCACCGACGGTCAGATCTACCTCGAACCGGACCTGTTCTTTGCCGGGGTTCGACCCGCCATTAACGTCGGGATTTCGGTCAGTCGGGTCGGTGGGAACGCCCAGATCAAGGCGATGAAATCGGTTGCCGGGAAGATGAAGCTCGAAATGGCCAACTTCCGCGAAGTCCAGGCGTTCGCTCAGTTCGCCAGCGACCTTGACCGGGCCACTCAGCTCCAACTTCTGCGCGGTCAACGCCTCACCGAACTGCTCAAGCAAAACCTCGCGGTTCCGTACTCGGTTGAAGATCAGGTGATCGCGATCTATGCGGGTACCGGCGGGATCATGGACGAAGTCGAAAACGACCAGGTCCAAGAGTTCGAAAAGTACCTGATCAAATTCGTGCACGAGCAGTATCCGGACGTGGTCGAAGGCATCCGCACCACCAAGGCACTCAGCGACGACATGGCCGAAACGCTCAAGAAAGCCAACGCTGAAGCCCTGGAGAAATTCCGAGCCGAAAAGAACGGCAGCTAACCTCAATTCGCAATGGCAACGCTTAAACAAATCCGGCAACGCATCCGCGCGGCAAAGAACACGCAGTCGATCACCCGAGCGATGAAGCTCGTGGCGGCCGCGCGCCTCACCAAGGCCAAAAATCGCGTGGAAGAAGCCCGGCCGTACAGCGAAAAAATGTACGAGTTCATTTTAAGCGTGGGCGGAGCGGGCGAGCTTCCGGCTCACCCGCTTCTGCAACGCCGAGGCGAGATCAAGAACGTCGCTCTTGTGCTCATCACCGCCGACCGAGGGCTCGCTGGTTCCTACAACACCAACCTGCTCAAAACTTCCAAAACTTGGCTGGATAGCCAAGCGGCTTCCACCAAGCTGGTCACCATCGGCAAAAAAGGTGCGCAGTTCTTTGGCAAGCGCGGGTACACGGTTGTTCATTCCGCCAGTGTGCCAACTTCGGGGGCCGATCTTTCCGATGCGGTCGAACTGACGAACCGACTGGAAGAGCTGTTTGTGAGCGGAGAGGTCGATGCGGTTTACCTTTGCTACAGCAAGTTCTATTCGGCGATTCGGCAAGAACCGCAGGTTGTCCAACTGCTCCCGATCGAACCGCCCAAGGGCGAGCTCGATGAAGAAGGCAATGTGATCGGTGGACTTCCAAAAGAGTACGCCTTTGAACCTAAACCACAAGAGCTTCTTTCGCTTTTGCTGCCCAAGTATCTGCTTACCGTCACGTTCCAAGCCATGCTGGAAGCCGCGGCGTCCGAGCACGGTTCGCGCATGACGGCGATGTCGAATGCGACCGACAACGCGGGCAAAATGATCGGCGAACTCACGCTTGAGGCAAACCGCGTGCGTCAAGCGGCAATCACTAAAGAAATCCTTGAGATCGTCGGCGGTGCCGAAGCTCTGGCGGGTTAACTCCACCACGCCCGGCACAGTTTTGATTCGTGCATAAGGGATAATAGGCTAGCGTTATGATCGCCGCCCTGTTAGCCACCACCATTTTTCAAGCGCAAGTTCAAACGCCGATCCCGCTGGTTCTAATCGGCGATGGGTCAGAATCTGACGCTCTAAAAGCGCGTATTCAGACAGTTGTCAAGAATGCAAATGCCCCGCGAATCTCGCTGATCGAAGGGTATTACATCCTGGAATCCGACGGAGTTAACGTTTGCGAAGTCAATAATGCATATGGACTCCTCGGACTATATGGCACGGCTGTGATTCAAAAGGAGATGGCAGAACGGTTAAAGCAGGGCAAGCTTACGTTCGATCTGGCCGAAGCTTCTCCAGAACTTAAGGCTGCCTTGGCTAGTGCAGCCAGCACATATTCCACCGAAGCAGGCACCCAACTCTTTCACGCCACGGCGGGCGAGGTTGGATTCATCGCTCAGCAGTCTTTGGTGCTTGAAGTCGGCGGTAAACGAGTAGAGGTTGAATCGCAAAGAGTTCCGGAATCAATCCCAGAGCTTAAGCCTTTAGAGTTGCCTGATCGCAAGCTAGAAGTTCCGCGATTCAACGTTAACCAAAGGTCTTTGCTAGGAGCTCAACCATTTTCAGTTTCTTTTGTGGGTGAACTGCCGCTTCCGGCCCGTGAACGAGCTCTGGTCCACTCCGCCACTTTCGAGCTCGTGAACCGGCATGCGACAACGCTATGGGATGAAATCCGTAATTTAAGAGCGAATCTAAGCTCACTCATGGCTGCCGCCTCTCCGGAAGGTAACATGGATCTGCCAGGAGTCGGAGCATCTTTTCTTGACCTGCCGATGGAACAACAAGAAAGAATTTCTCGCTTCTTAGAGCTTAACTACAAAGAACTTGGATTTCCTAGCGAAGCAGAAGCGCGCGCATTTGCTCAGAGGTCGCGGGTTGGCTCGACGCGAAACCAATCAGGATTTTCGTTTGATCATCAAGGCAACCGCTATCAGGTTGTTTTTTAGAAACTCGCGGATCGAAAATGAAAATGGAGTGGACGTGAAAGTATGTCCACTCCATAACTTTTTACTGTCCGTTAATTATTGGAATCTTTATCCAGGGTGGCTTCGAGCGAAAGTCGGATTGTGACATCGTTACCTACAGATGGCACCCCGTTCGGAAGGCGGTCATCGTAATCCACTCCGTATTCATGACGATTGATCTTGATTGGCTCGGCGACCACACCGATTCGGGTTTGTCCCCACCCATCAGTGATCGGACCGTGAAGCGTAAACGGTATTTGGATACGCTTCGTGGTTTCTTTAATCGTTAAATCCCCTTCGGCCACATAACCATCATCCGTTTTGCGGATTCGCGTGCTCTTAAAAGTGATGTTGGGATACTTTTCTGCATCGAAAAAGTCATCGGTTCTGAGGTGATCGTCACGAGCCCCTACTGCGGTATCGATCGATGCCGTTTCGATGGTGAAAGTTACGCTGGAGGACGGAATGTTTTGGGGGTCAAAATCGATTTTGCCCGCTGACTTGTTGAATCTGCCCTGGATTCGCGCGACCCCAAGGTGATCGATTTCAAAGCCAATGCTGGTATGGGCAAGATCGGTGGTGTAAGAACCTTTCTTTTGAAGATCATGCGCTTGAGAAGCCAACGTGGTTTCTGCATGGGCAACACCGGGGTGGAAGGCCACAACTCCCACAAAAGCGGCCGGAACAATCGCAGCGGCGAACGCGATTCGTGCGACGTAAGGTTTAAGATTCGGTTTCTTCATGTTTGCAACACCAAGCGGCGAGCTGCCAAAGCAGTCAGGGCAAAAGCTACCCTAACCGCACCCGGCGGCTTCCGCTTACCCTCCTTTTAATGACGAGATATTTTTTGGGCGCATAGCTTATGCCCATCTTCTGGTCGAGCAAAAAACTAAATTAAAGCGGTCCGGGCTAAACTCATCGCAACGGGTGAATCATCGCCGCTGGGCCACGATATTGCTGATCGCCGCATTGCTAGGCAATGCGATTGCCCCCGGCGTGTGTGCGGCAGTCTGCGATTTTCGCGATTTCCGTGCGAGCGTATCCACTCGCATGATCGATGAAGGGGGGTGTGCTGAATCAGAGTGCGGAATCCCCGCTGACGATCAGGATTCGTGTTGCGATTGGATAGGCGAGCGGGCAGAAAACGCGCTGAGTATTGCCCGTTCGTTTCAGTTATCTCAGCTGGTGGGTATCGGCACGTTCAACACCGCTTGTATTTTGCCGCCGATTCCGGCAGAACTTGAGATTGCTGCTTCGTTTACTTGGCGCGACCGCGCTCCGCCCGATCCGCCTCCACTAGTTTTGCGACTTCGCGGACCTCCGGTCGGATTTGATTCCTTAAAACATTCGTAGTCTAAACAAACCAAGATCAAATCCAGAAAATCGGAGAAATTTCAGTGAACACAACCTTCCGAAGCAGGCGTTTCAAATCCGTCTACTTCCTTGCAGTATCGGCAATGGGTTTCGCTTTAACAAACGTAGCCAATGCTCAAAGTCAAGCCCACTGTCCCCTGTGCGCGGCCGGCGGATACGCCGCCAGCGCTAGTGACGAACATCGCTGGCTCATCAATTCCGTATGGGCCCCCGATTCCGAGACCGAAGGCGAAACCTTCCTTTGGTACAAAGTCCATGAGCGGCTGAGTCTCGGAATCGGATATCTATGGAGGCAAAACGCCTTCCGATTCCTTGGGAGCCTCACCGTGGTCCCGGAAACCCCCAAGACACCTTCGTTCAACATCATGGTCGGAGTTCAGGGCATCGGGGATGGGAATCCGGGCTATGCCGGCACGTTCGAAAAGAACTTTGCGGTGGGTGAAGATGAGCTCAACGCTTATATCGGAATCGGACTGCGCAGTAACGAAGATCACGGCCACCTTATTGGCGGAATCAAGTACACCTTCGCCTCGGGATTATCTCTCGGAATCCAAGATGATGGCCACGAACGCAACCCGTTTGTGACTTATAGCTTCGATCGGTGGACGACCGGAATCTATCTGGTTGATGGCCGCCGACCGGCTTATCTCGTCGGGGCGCGATTCTAGACTGAGTGTATCGCCCTTGACCAAGTGGTTGAGGGCGATACTTAAAATTTCAACGGATGGCTTCGCCCGATTCAGCATCAAAGATGTTAACCTTGCCGGTATCGATCACGAATTTAGCTTGAGTTCCCATTTCGATCCGCGTGGCCGGATCCAGGTTAGCAATCAGCGTGAGATCGCCGACTTTGAGGTAGGCAGTATCTTCGGCTCCCAGCTTTTCGAGCACATCAACGACGGCGGTAAAGCAGTTTTCATCGGTTGCGGCAATCGATGACGTGGCGCAATCATAAATGTCTTCCGGCCGGATTCCGAACGTGACCGGTTTGCCGTCGATTTGAACCGCGGGGTGTTGATCGGGCAGTCGGAATCGTAGCCCCGCCCCTTCGAATGCCCCGCCCGTTATTTTGCCTTCGATAAAGTTCATCGGAGGCGAACCCACGAATCCGGCAACAAACCGGTTTGCGGGTTGATTGTATACAACTTCGGGCTCATCGCACTGCTGGAGCACACCGTTCGACATAACCGCGATCCGTTGACCCATGGTCATGGCTTCGACTTGGTCGTGAGTGACATAGATGGTGGTGATTTCGAGGTCGCGGTGAAGGCGGATCAGTTCCGCCCGGGTTTGGATTCGGAGTTTGGCGTCGAGGTTGGAAAGCGGCTCGTCCATCAAAAAGACTTTCGGCTTCCGAACAATTGCGCGACCCAGTGCGACCCGTTGGCGTTGTCCTCCGGAGAGTTCTTTCGGCTTGCGGTGAAGTAGCTGATCGATCCCGAGCATGGTGGCGGCTTCTTTAACCCTTCGGTCAATATCGGCCCGGATCTTCTTGGCTTCGCCCATGTGCGTGATCTGCCAGAAAAATCCTTTAAGTTCACGGAGCCGCATGCTAAAAGCAATGTTGTCGTATACCGTCATGTGCGGATACAGCGCGTAATTTTGGAATACCATCGCGATATCCCGATCCTTCGGCGGAACATCGTTCACCCTTCGCTCGCCGATCATGAGGTCGCCGCTGGTTGCTTCTTCCAGCCCCGCGATCATGCGCAGAGCCGTTGTCTTGCCGCAGCCCGATGGTCCAACCAAGACCATAAACTCCTTGTCGTTGATCTCAAGATTGAGATTGTCGACCGCCTTGACGTCTTTCCCGAAGATTTTCGTGACGTTTTTGAAGGAAACTCCGGCCAACTTTTCGTATTCTCCGCAAAGGTGCCAAATCCGGGAGGAAAGGCTCCAAAAGTATAGCAAATCTCCCCGGTCGAAGCGAACCGGACCGATGATCATTAGATTCAAACCTGCGAAAACCCCAATCACCCGGGCCGTACAATAGAAGTGGCCATGCTGTTTGTTGCCAAACCATCCCCGATTCTCATCGATCAAGGACCGTTTAAAATCCGGGTGGCATGCCCGGGTATGGGCGTTCCGGATACCGACGATCACGGCCACGGAGCGCTTGCGGCAGTTTGCGAATCGTGGATGGCACCCGGCACACTCATCCGAATGCATGAGCACGCGCAAGATGAAATCATTTCGTGGGTGCCGCGCGGAATTATGCGCCATGACGACCGCACCCAAGGCAAGCTGATCACCGATCCCGATCACCTCATGGTCATGAATGCTGGCCGAAGTTTTTGGCACGAAGAAGAAACGCTCAAGGATGATCCGCCGCTCCGGATGCTTCAGATATTCGTGCGACCCCATACCCTTGATCTAGAGCCGCGGATTCAGCACGGGCCGCTACCGAACTGGACGCCTAACCAGTGGCGCCACATCGTAGCGCCCGAGGAGGATTCGGCCCCGTTTTTTGTCCGTAATCGCGTGCACCTGCACGATATCCGGCTGGATTCCGGTGCTGAAGTCAGTCTGCCCGCTCGCGATGGATGGGATACGTACTTTTTTGTGTTCGAAGGCGAGGTCGAAGCAGAAGGAGTGCGGCTGGACGAATCGGAAACCGGGCTTGCTCGGGCACCGGTCGAATGCACGCTTTGCGCCCGGGAGGCATCACTAGTTGTGGCGTTCGAACTCGATCCATCTGCCCCGGTGACCCGGCGCGGCACCATCGGCGATATTGCCGCGGCCCGGTTTTATCAGGTGATGAAGCGTCACCACGGCGGGGCAGATTTTGTCTGATCGTTGCTACGTGAGCGAGCCTCTACCGGTACACCAGCCCGCCGTCGATCATGGGTGATTGGCCGGTCATGTAGTTGGAATCCGGTCCGGCCAGGTAAGAAACGAACGAAGCCACGTCTTCTGGTGTCGAAGCGCGCCCCAGCGCAATTCCGCCCACATATTGATCGTAGCTCTCCCCGATTGCGGCCCCCGTAATTTCAGACATCCGACGGTCGATTTCCACCCACATGTCGGTGCCCACAATTCCTGGGCAGTACCCGTTTACGGTAATTCCGCTACTTGCCAGCTCTTTGGCCGCGGCCTGTGTGAGGGCACGAACGGCAAATTTGGTGGCAGAATAAACCCCGAGCATCGCAAATCCATCGTGCCCGGCAATCGAGCAGGCATTGATGATTTTGCCTTGCTGTCCACGAGCTTTAAATTTTTTGGCCGCGGCCTGAATTCCCCAAAGGACGCCATTGACGTTTACCTGCATGATTTTGTTGATCTCATCCGGCATAACGTCGAGGAGCGGTTCGATGGATGCGATTCCGGCATTGTTTACGATCACGTCAAATCCGCCAAGTTGCTCCTCGGCATGGTCAACGGCGGCGAATACCTGATCTCGATCGCTCACATCCGCTTTGAACGTGGTCGTTTTCCGGCCCAATCCTTCGATCTCTTTTGCCACTTCTGCGGTCTGGTCATCTTTAAGATCAACTAACGCAATATTTCCGCCATCCCGCGCCAGTCGGAGGGCAATGCTGCGTCCGATGCCTTGTCCGGCCCCCGTCACCAAAACGACTTTGTTTTCAATTGTCATGGTATTTTTTCTACTCTGCAGATGGACGCCTGGTCGCCCCCATAAATCTGTAGGTGGAAAACTTCGGATTACCAAGAAAGCGTTGCCGACGGAGAACCAGCCCCAATATCTTAGGCGTATCTCAACAGATAGCGGATCACCATACCGGTTGATCAGCCCGATGAGTGTCTGCCATGAAATGGTTTCCGGAAGACTGGCCCACTGTGTTTGTGCCCGAAGCACCGATCTTCGAACTAATCGTGCGGGGCGCTTTTCTTTACATTGCGATTCTTGCGCTGATGCGGATCCTTCCGCGCCGGATCGGTGGGGAGCTGGCGACGATGGATTTGATCTTTTTGTTGCTGATTGCCGAAGCTGCCGCTCACGCCATGGGCGATTACAGCAGCATTGCCGATGGGATGATTGTGGTCATCACCTTTGTCGTGTGTGCATACTTGGTCAATGCTCTCAGCTATCGAGTTAAGTTTATCGAGCGGCTCGTGTCTTCACCACCCCTTCAGATCGTGAAAAACGGCAAGATCATTCGGCGAAATCTACGCGCGGAATTTATCACGGAAGAGGAGCTTACAACCCATCTGCGCGAACAGGGAATCGACGATCTTTCTCAGGTGAAAGCCGCTTATGTAGAGGGTGAAGGCAAAATCACCGCGCTCACGTAAGCGATGGAGGAGGGAAGGGGATTCGAACCCCTGAAGGCTCGCGCCTTAACGGTTTTCAAGACCGCCGCAATCGACCACTCTGCCATCCCTCCAAGTTTGCGCTCGAAGTTTACCGATCGCGTTGCGACTTCGTACGCCAGGGAAATATCAACGATCATTGATCTGTTGGCCCCGAAGTGCCTTCCATGCGTGCAATTTGGCTAAATTATCAACGATCTTTGATATTTCGCGGTCACGTGCGTCGAAAACATCAAAAAAGAGTTATAATATAAATGATCGTTTACTTTCAATGACGCCAAAACAGATCGGACAGCACATAAGGGAGCGACGCCGCGCACTCGGTATCACGCAGGCCGATGTCGCTCGGCTCGCGGAATGTTCCAAACCGTCGGTGGTGGCCGCCGAGGCCGGAAAGTCAACCCTCAGGCTCGATAAGCTGCTGGCGATTCTGAACGTTTTGGGTTTTAGCTTGGCCCTTGCAGAGTCTGACGGAGAAGCCTAGTGCCAGATGCCGACATCTACCAAGGCGACCGACTGGTCGCGCACTTCGATCGCGTTCGTCAGGGAGTTCGGCTCAGCTTCATAGAAGGGGTTATGCTCGATCGAGGCTTTTTGGCCTCAACCTTGCCCTCCGAGACGATCACCGGGTCCGAATTACCCGCGTTTTTTCTGAACTTGCTCCCAGAAGGAGCGCGGCTTCAGCTGCTTTTGGCAAGCGCGCGGGCCAAGGATGACACGCTCAGCTTATTGCTCAAGGTCGGATGGGATTCGATCGGCGATGTAGCGGTATTGCCCCCTGGAGAAAAGCCGGGCCGACACGCTCCGGCGGCGATGAAGTCCCGCTTTCAAGATGTCAGCTTTTGGGATGTTTTCCATGCAGGTGTGGGAGAAAATCCGGACCACGCCGTGCCCGGAGTGCAGGAAAAGATATCGGCCGGGACAATCGCCTTTGGAGTACGTACCTCCAACATCCCCTCGGCAATTTTAAAGCTCAATCCACCCAAATATCCACGATTGGTTCAGAACGAGGAGTTTTTTCTTCGCATGGCCAAGCACTGTGGGCTTGCTGCCAGCCGAGCCACGATCGTTCAGGATAAGCACGAAGAGTTCGGACTATTGGTGACTCGATTTGATCGGGTGAAGAGGGGGCGAAGTGTGGTTAAGCTGCACCAGGAAGATGGATGCCAGTTACTTGATGCCGTTCCCGCGAACAAGTACGATCTACCGCTTCGTGAGATTGCGGCCGCTATCGCGCGGGTAAGCACGGCAAAAGTGATCGAAATCGAGCGGCTTCTGCGACTGGTTGCCTTCAGTTATCTGATCGGAAACAACGACTTACATGCCAAGAACATCAGTGTGCTTTGGAATGGCGTGGTTAAGTTGAGTCCCGCCTACGATCTGCTCAGTACTCTCCCTTATCCAAACTTGATTCCCAACATGGCCTTAAAGATTCAGGGCAAAGATAAGAATCTGCGGACTGGCGACTTTATTGAGTTTGCCAAGCCGTTCCAGCTTCCCGAGCAGTCCGTCGCGGCGACGGTTCGAGAACTCTGCGATCGAGTTGAACCTTGGCTGTCGAAGCTGCATGAAATAGGTTTCGATGAGAAGCAGACGAGCTCTTTGGAAACAGAGTTGCGTGACCGGCTCCGACGAATGAGAACCTGATCCGTCAGCAAGTAGTATCCGTGGAGGAGGGAAGGGGATTCGAACCCCTGAAGGCTCACGCCTTAACGGTTTTCAAGACCGCCGCAATCGACCACTCTGCCATCCCTCCAAGTTTGCGCTCGAAGTGTACCGAGGCGTTATTCAGCGGCTGACTGAGCTGCGGGTGCGCCTTCGCGAATTGCATCCGGCGCGAACGGCGTTTGATTGCCGCTTTCTCCGTGATCCACATTCACCGGACCGATAACTTCGCCAGCCTTAATTGCAATGTCGGTAAGTTGGCGTCGATGTCGTCCAATCGCAATCAGAGCCGAGTTCATGGCGTACCGTGTTCGGTTGGGAGCGCGATGAATATTTTTGATAATGTAATCTATGAGTGGTCGGAAGTCAGAATCCGGTCGCTTGGGTTGTTTGGCAGCCAAGATGCTGATTGCGTTCCACCCAATGGTAGAAATCCATTCGTTCGGACTCTCGATCCAGCCTTGGATGATCATCCAGTGGTTAGGAAACCGTACGGTTAACATCGCCACATTTCCGCACAGGAGGTAGTTATCGGCTTCTTCCGCCCATAGTCCGAGCTCATCTTGGCCTAGAATCGCCGGATCGGCGATCATTGTGGCGAGCATTCGCGCATCGTGGTTTTCGGTATCCCACAGCAGTTTGGCTTGACGCGATGCATGTTTATACTCTTTGGCGATTCGTTTGAGGTTGGTAAAGCTCACGCCAAACATGGGCTCACGGACTCCGTGTTTTTTATACAAGGCCCGGTTTTGCGCACTTCCGCTACGCTCCAGTTCCTCCATCATTTCCTCAAACTTCATAGGCGTAAGGATACTGGAAAAACGAACCATGCCCATTGGCCAAATTTGAACCTGAACCGGTCTGGGGAGATCGGCATGAGAGGGTAACCTGGCCACACAATATGGGAGAACCCATCACTAAATCCGCCCGGGGACTTAATGTCCCCGATCATCCCGTCATCCCATTTATTGAAGGCGATGGCATTGGCCCCGATATCTGGCGAGCCAGCCAACGCGTCTTCGATGCCGCCGTGGAAAAGGCGTACGGCGGAACCCGAAAGGTTGAATGGAAAGAGGTACTCGCCGGACAAAAAGCGTTTGATCAAACCGGCGATTGGTTGCCGCAAGAAACCCTCGACACCTTCCGCAACGACCTTATTGGAATTAAAGGCCCGCTCACCACTCCCGTGGGCGGCGGAATCCGCTCGATCAACGTAGCACTTCGTCAAATGCTCGATCTTTACGTGTGTTTACGCCCCGTCCGCTGGTTCCAAGGAGTTCCTAGCCCCGTTAAGGAACCCAACCTCGTGGATATGGTGATATTCCGCGAGAATACGGAAGACATTTATGCCGGAATTGAGTTCGTAGGCGGTAGCGAAGAATCTCAAAAAGTGCTCGATTTTTTGGCCCAGGAGTTTCCCGATCGATTTAGCAAGGTTCGATTCGGCACCAAAGAAAAGATTGACAGTTGGAACAAAGCTTGGGAATCGACCGGGGCTCCGGCTCGCGATCTGCCAGTTCAAGTTGGCCTTGGCATCAAGCCGGTGAGCTATTCCGGTACCGAACGGCTCGTTCACAGCGCAATCAGTTACGCAATCGAAAACAATCGCAAGAACGTTACGCTCATCCACAAGGGGAACATCATGAAGTTCACCGAAGGCTCGTTCGCCGACTGGGGATATAAGGTCGCGCGTGACTTTTTTGGTGCGGTGCCGCTGGATGGCGGTCCGTGGCACGTGATTCCGGAAGGTAAGCCGGGGGCGGGCCTGGTCATCAAAGATGGCATCGCCGATGCGTTCCTCCAACAGATTCTGCTCCGCCCCGCCGACTACGATGTGGTCGCGACGCTCAACCTCAACGGCGACTACATCAGCGATGCGCTGGCCGCGCAGGTCGGTGGAATCGGCATTGCTCCCGGCGCGAACATCAACTATGTGAGCGGCCACGCGATCTTCGAAGCCACTCACGGCACCGCGCCGAAATATGCTGGTCAAGACAAGGTTAACCCGAGTTCGGTGATCCTGAGCGGCGAGATGATGTTCCGCTACATGGGCTGGACCGAAGTCGCCGACCTGATCATCAAGGGAGTTGGCGGCGCGATTCAAGCTAAAACGGTCACCTACGACTTCGCGCGGATGATGGACAACGCGACCGAAGTCAGCTGTTCTGGCTTTGGCGAAGAGATCGTCAAGAACATGTAACCAAGGCTCCGAATCGGAGCCCGAACGAGACGGCCAAGTAAATGAGCATCAACTGCTATATTGCTTGGCCGATTTTGTTAGACTGGAGACATCATGTTGGTCGCATCACTCGCGATGTCCTGCCTCATGGGAACCGCGATGCCGGCTCCCGGTCCCGAAGAGGTTTGCGCAATCACCGTCGTCAGCGTCGAAGATTTAAACCTCAATCAGACTGTGGATTACGTCGCCTACCTCGAGACTTTGCCCGCGGCGGCGACAGCACAAATGCCGCGCGAATATCGCCAGGTTTCGATTCGCGGACTGGGGCCCGCGCCTTCGTTCACGATGGAACCGAAGTGGGAATCGTCGGGGATTCTGGAGCCGCAAGCCATTGCTTCGATCGAAGTTCTGCGCGGCCTTGGTGCCCAGCCGAAATCCATTTCGGAATTCATCAGGGGGTTACGCCAGGTGCAAAGGCATTACGAAGAACAATCAACACCAATTCAGATCAATCCCAACATCGATTTGAAGCCAAATGGCTTAAATGTGCGAACCTACGGGTATGAATTGATGGATCAATATTGTCAGGTTCGATTGGCAAAAGAGTGGACCATTGACGGGGTAAAGAATAGTGAAAACGTAAGCACTAGCCAAATCCAAGTTGGATCCGCTTGGATTCCGATGGCCGACCCCTATTCATCCCAATTTTTTCCGGATTCTGGTTCAGAAAAGTCTCCCGCTGAGATCTTAGGAGGGGCGGCTTTCTACACATCGGATGGTAAGTTCAGCACCATCTATATGCCGAGCTTGCCCGCGCAGCCCGTCATGGATGTTCTCAAGTACGGAGGTCTCATTGCTCCGCAATTGACGGGAGAAGTTGGTGAAAAATTCAAGACTAATCCGAACCGAATTCGGAACTTTATCCCACAGGGTAGCGACATGAACTATCTCTACTTGCCGTGGAGTGGTACGTACCCAGGCGACTGGGATTATGACCCGGATGACTGTGATTTCGAATTCTTCGCCCCTCCGGGAACGCTCTGGTATCCATCGAATCCGGCTTACCAAATCATGATGAGCGGAGTCCATTATCGATACCGCACGCCATTTCTGAATCTGTTGGCGGAAATCAACGGCGGCCAAGAAGACGACGGAAGAATTCGCGTTCTTTGCATGAACATGGCAAAGAAGGAGCCCGCACGCGGTGTGGATTATTTCCCGTACCGACCCTCCGATCCGATAATCCCGCAGCTGGCCAAACTCATGGATGAATCCAGCTTCCGCGGTCCGTGGGATCAGGCCCGGCTGTGGATCTACACCGACAAGGCATCTTTGGATGACATTAATAAACGAATTGTCGCGAAGCTTCCACCCGCTGGCTACGTCATGGGTCTGGCCGATGTCGATTGGGTAGGCGGACTTACCGATGAAATGCGTCGTGATCGCAAGTTTGCTCGGCCAGACTTCATCGCGTCTTCGGCAACGCCCGAATACGCATCCAACTTTCTGCTGAACGTGCTCGATTTTGATCAACCTAAGGTGTTAGGCGAATGGCTGGCCAAGAATCCCGACGCGCTCACCAAACTTGCCTCTGGCGATGAATTCGACCAGAACTATCTGACGCGAACAGTTCGGCGAATCCTTAGCTTCCAATCTCCCGAAGATCGGATCGCAATGCTCCGCGTAATATCAACTCACGCGGATGGTTTCGTGGTGCTCAAAGGTCAGCTTGGCACGGGGCTAATCAACCTGAACTCAGATCAGGCGCAGGAGCGCGAGCTGGCGACGCAACTTCAAACCCAGGGATTCTTTGCTCCAGAGCCCCGAACCCAGCGTAGGAAAGCACAATGACTGAGTTCGAACTGGTAGCTCCATCCGATATCGGTGAGGTGGAACCCTGGCTTGCTTCCCAAGGATTTGAATTCAAGGAACTGGGAAGTTCGATCCCGGGCGTGATGCACTGGCATGTGCGCCGACCGGGAGTTTCCGGCACGTTAGAGCTGACCTGGGATCCACATGTCAATCGATTTACGATGGCTCGGCGATCCAATCGCGAAGCCCCGTGGATCGACGAAGCGTACGATTTGATCGTCGCGCGGTTCGGCCCAGCGATGGAAGATCGGGGCCAGTTTTAGTTTCTCGACAGCCCTGATCCGACGTTAACTTAGTACGCTTTCGCGAACACGACTCGCTGCGCGCTCGGCTTACCCGAAAAGACGCAAACCCCGGGCTCGTTATCTGCCGGATCGAGCGGCTCCAGCGGAATGCACCGGATCGTAGCTTTGGTTGCCGCCGAAATTGCATCTTCGGTTTCCTGGGTGCCGTCCCAGTGGGCGACCACGAATCCGCCGCCCCCTTCGCCTTCGAACTGCGCCCGAAACTCATCCCAGGTATCGACCCGATGGGTGTTCCGTTCGCGGAGCTCCCGCGCTCGGCGAAAGAGCTCGCTTTGAAACTCATCTAGGGCCGCCGAAACCGTCGAAACCGCATCGTCGATTGCCACCGATTGCTTCTCCTCGCCGATTCGCGAGGCAAGCAGGAACTGGCCTTCGGCCAAATCGCGGGGGCCGAGTTCGATCCGCAGGCACGCCCCGCGCATCTCCCAATAGTTGAACTTAAAGCCGGGCGATTCCTTCTCCCGGTCGTCGATTTTCACGCGGAGCGGAGCACCTTTCCAACCGGCAATGACCAGGTCGTCGCGAAGTTTGTTGGCTGCTTCCAGCACAGCCGCGCGATCATCGCCGCGACCAATCGGAACAATCACCACTTGAACCGGCGCGAGCAGGGGCGGGCAGACGAGGCCGCGATCATCGCTATGGACCATGATCATGGTGCCAATCAGGCGGGTGCTCACGCCCCAGCTGGTGGCGTAAACGTACTCTTGCTTGCCTTCTGCGCTTTGGAATGTGACATCAAACGCCTTTGCGAAGTTTTGTCCCAAGTGGTGAGATGTCCCGGCCTGGATCGCGCGCAGATCTTGGGTCATCGCTTCGATGGTGTAGGTGTGATCGGCCCCGGCGAACTTCTCGCCTTCGCTTTTGAGGCCATCCACCACGGGGACGCACATAAACTCTTCGGCAAACCGTTTATAGATACCGAGAATCGTGCGAGATTCGGCCTCGGCTTCGTCGAATGTGGCGTGCGCGGTGTGCCCTTCTTGCCATAGAAATTCGGCGGTTCGCAAGAACAGGCGCGGTCGGAGCTCCCAGCGCATCACGTTGGCCCACTGATTGATGAGAATCGGCAGATCGCGATAGCTTTGAATCCAGTTTTTGTAGCTGTGCCAGATAATGGTTTCGCTGGTCGGACGGATCACGAGCTCTTCTTCCAGCTTGGCTTCCGGATCCACCACAACGCCCTTGCCGTCGGGGTCGTTCATCAGCCGGTGGTGGGTGACGATAGCGCACTCTTTGGCGAACCCTTCAACGTGCTCGGCCTCGCGGCTTAAGAACGATTTCGGAATCAGCAGCGGGAAGTAGGCATTGACGTGGCCCGTGGCTTTGAACATGCCATCGAGCGCATCGCGCATGTGCTCCCAGATGGCGAATCCGTGCGGCTTGATGACCATGCACCCCCGCACGACGGAGTTCTCGGCGAGGTCCGCCTTCTTAACGACATCGTTGTACCACTCGGCGTAATTTTCCGAGCGCGGGGTAACTCCGAGCTCCTTGGCCATCGAATATCGATTTTAACCGGTTCGAAAACGGTGGCTCTGAGTATCCACCGATTGGTGGATTTTGCGCCTACTTTCTACGCTCGTCCGGCTCTTTGGCCACGCCTTTAAATGGCTGGTCATCTTTTTTCTGATCCATGAATTCGCCGGTTTCGCGATCGCGCTTGATGAACTTGCCCGATTCAGTCTGCAGTTGAGTGCGATTCTTGACCGATCCACGGCGGAATCCTTCGCCTGTGTTTTTCGCCATAAGCTCTTCTACGCTAAAGCCGCCCGTTTTTGCCACCGATGCAAGCTCCATGCAAGCGAACTGGCTTCGAGAATGTGGGCGACAATCAATCCGACCCCGGCCGTGACCACTCCGTGCCAGCCGAGTCGAACTCCGACGGGCAAGGCTATCAGCAAACCAAGCAGCGCAAATCCCAGGGCGTAGAGTCGCGGCGAAGTGACATGATGGGCGGTCAAAACACCCCGCAGATAAGCCATCACTGCATTCAAAAACGGGAGCGGGCTCATCACGATGAACGCCAAGGCGGCGCGTTCCGGAACTCCCGGCGCGGCGCGGAACAGATCACGGAAGAGGCGGACATCAAGCCCCGAAAAGTGCATCGCGATCATTGTCAGGCTCAGAAACAGCCCGACCTGAGTGCAAAAGTAAAACAGTGGGCGACTCCGCTTTTGATCGAACAGCGAAATGACCGCTTCCGGAAGTGCGAAAGTCAGAGATCGCAAGGTCCAGGCGATCGTGTTCGCGGTGGTGTAGGCAGCCAAGGCCAGCACCGGTTCGGGCGATTCGTTGATTGCCCGAGTCAAAAAGATCGGCGTGGTGAGCATCAGCATCGTCGAACCGGTCAGCGGAAGGTGGAATCGGAACAGGCCCCCAATCGAAATCGCGGGCTGCTCGGCGGGGGCCAGCGTGGCCACCACGGGTTGCGATGCGTAGTGGATGTACAACGCTTCGGTTGCGACGGCAACCATCATCGCCGCCCCGACAATCGAAAGTCCGTGCAGCCAGCCGGTCGCGCTAAGAATCCACGCCGCCAGGGCCATTGCGAGAATCCGGATGAACGTGCCCCAGGCCATCGGACGCGTCTGGCCCGCCCGAATCAGCAACCCTTGCCGGAACCGCCTCCATCCCACGCACGATGCCCACAGCGGCATCCACACGAGTGCCTCGCGGGCGACCCGGGCCACATCAAGCTCGGCTTGCAAAAACCGAAGCGCAAAAATATCGTACAGCGGAGTGAAAACAACCAGGCAGTGGGCGAACGCAACCCAGCTCATCAGAATTAACGTGAACCGGGTCAGCGATCGCAGATTGCCCGAGTTTCGGCCAAGCGTCGTGCCCGTGCTGAGCAAGTCGATGACCGGCGATTCGATGAAAATCGCAATCGGCATCACCAGCCCGATCCCGGCCGCGTTGAGCTTGGTATCCGGCAGATGCCCAATAATCCAGAGGGCGATCTGGCCTTCTAGGGCCATGAAAATCCAGCTCAGCGCGAGCGGCCAGTAGACCGGCCAGATAATACGGTTGGATTCCTTGCGGAGCTGCGAACGCTGCGCCCGGGCGGGATCGGAAGGTCGCCGGACACGGCTCATCGGATAAAGAGAAATCGTACCCCTCGGCCCTCGAACCAGTCGCGTCTGTTACGGGACTGCTCTGAAGCGGCTTAATCAGTCGGAGCGTTAAGAGGCACTTCGGATACGGCAATCGGTATTGCCGGAAACTCGACTATGCCCCCAAGTCCTCTATGAATGGCTTCGCGGCAACTTCGTGCAAAGGCCTCGTCGTCATGTTCCATCAAGTATTTTATAATTGGAAACAGATCCGGCGTTCTTACAAGTGCTATGTTATGCTGTTTCGCCGCATCCAAACATCTTCTTGTAAACCATTCTTGGCGACGTCCAGGCTCTAACAGTCTGGCCGGGTTGCCAAATAGAATGCCATTAATGCAGCCTTCATCTTCGTCCTTAAGGTTGTACTCACCAATCGAAGAATAAAGTTGCCGCAACTTTTCAATACTAACAGGTTTTGAATCTTTTCCTTCGCATTCGCCTAAGTACCGCTCATTTTCAGGCGACACAATAATTTGATCGATTTCAAGGGTGCCATCGTCATAGTTTTCAACCGTAAAGCCTAGTGTATCCAGTGCCCGTGTAACGCAGTTCTCAAGCGGCTTACCTGTTTCATAAAGGAGTCCGCGAAACGATGCGAGCGCTGCAGACTCTGCTAGCAGCAATTTCCTCTGCCTTTCCAGTTCCTTAATTGACGTTGTGATAGAGTCAACTTTTTGACTCAGCGCTGCCTCCTGTTTGAATCTACGTGAAGGGTTTGCAGACCAATCAGGTGGCGGTGTCTTGTGCCCGTCTACTCGTAGATGCTTATCAATTCTGGCAAAAAAGTCTAAGAGGTCTTGACCAAATAAATAGCCCAGAAGGCTATATTCTGGCCCTCCGAAGGGGTCCTCTTCAAAAAAATCTTCATGATCATTAACAAAGTATGGCATGAGAATGTAACTTCCATACTCAGTGTTTTTGACTCCGCCTATTACTCTGCTACGATCTTTGGACGTGTATATAATCCGTGCAAGTTCGCAATCATTAAAATAAAGTCGGTAGTTGGCATACGGTTTGAGGTTCTCGGTCAAGCTATATACGTTGTTGAAGTCACGTCCATTCTTGATATCATTACCCGAGCCTGAAGTGAGACCAGGGATGACAACTGGTATCGCGTCATAGTTACTTGCCTCATATGAAGTTCGATTCTCTTGCTGACGCAGGGTTAAGTAGAACGTTTCGAAGTGATCGAGAAGGATGACCACATTTTTCCCAGTGGCAACAAAATCAGACAGTTCCTTGCGCCAATGATCCAACTGCCTTTTTAGAGCATAAGAAATGTGTTCGTCGTAATCGCTTTTGCCGCCTCGCTTAAATATGGTTCTGGAAGCGCTTTCGGCCGTAGGTGGCGAAATTGATGGGCAGAATATGACTAGGTCGGCGTCAGTTAACGATTGATTCGAATAAAAAGGGATGAACTGTTCCAGATACCCGGGAATCATATATCCGACACTTAGGACATTAGGCTCCAGACCGCTCACAAAGGTAATTTACCCGTCTGGCGAGATGATTTTCAGAGTCGGATTGAGCGCGACCCCGCCCAATTGACGACACGCTCCTGCCAAATGGCCCGGCTCGCCGCGCGCCTCGCCGCGGCATCAGTACAGTTTTCACCATGCGAATCCTGATGATGGGCGGAACCCAATTTGTGGGCCGCGCGATGACCGAAACTCTGCTTGCCGCAGGGCACCAGATCACCCACTTCAACCGCGGAAAAACCGGGGCCGGACTGTTCCCGCAGGTCGAAACCATTATTGGCGACCGGAACGCCGACCTTTCCGCCCTTGATCAGCCGTGGGACGTGGTCATCGACGTGAACGCCTACACGCCGGATCAGACCCGCGCGCTGAATCATGCGCTGAAAAAGTTTACGGGTCACTTTGTGTTCATCAGCACGATTTCGGTCTATCAAAATGCGGTCGGACGCCTCCCCGAAGAAGCGCCCCGGCAACAGCTGGAACACGATCCCGGCGAAGTCACGGCCGAATCGTACGGACCGTACAAAGCGATTTGCGAAGACCTGGTTTTGGAACGGTTTGGTGATCGCGCGACGATCTTGCGCCCCGGGCTCATCGTTGGGCCTCACGACCCCACCGGGCGATTTACGTACTGGCCAATCCGATACGCCGAAGGCGGGGAAATCCTCGTGCCCGACGCCGACGAGTGCGCGATCACCGCGCTGGACGTTCGCGATCTGGCCGAATTCACGCGAGTCGTGGTGGAAACGCCCCTGTTCGGAATCTACAACTGCGACCGGCCAACCGCTACATTTGGCGATCTTCGACGCGCATTGAACGAACTGGCCCGGGAAGAAGGAGTTGAGTTTTCGGAAACGCAGGTTCCGCTGGACTTTCTGCAGGAGCAGGATATTTGGCCGTGGCGCGAACTCCCCGGATTGGTGCCGGACGGGCTGTCGATTGGCGATTCTGCGCGGGCGATTGCGGCGGGCTTGCCCGAAACCCCGCTCATCCAAACTCTGCGCGATACGCTGGTCTGGGCTAAGTCGGAGCGGCTCAAGCGACCCCTCAAGGCGGGCCTAAGCGTCGAACAAGAGTGCAAGGCATTACAAGCGTGGAATTCTCGCTGAGATCGCGGATTGCGTTGGCCCTAAGTCTGCTGAGCGCGTCTTTGGCGCTGGCGGGTTTTGCCGAGCCGATCAAGTACGAAATGGAGTTCGATATTGTAGGCGACACGGCCACGGTGCGAATCGAACTGCCCGACAAGCAAGAGGGTCGCCTTTTTCAAATGCCCGCTTGGCGTCCCGGCGATTACTTTCAGTTCGATTACGGCAAACGGGTGCAAACGGTCAAATTTTTCCATGATGACCAAGAAGTCGAAGGAAGTACGACCTCCAACCCGAATGTGTTCCGCGCGTCAGAACCGTTCACCTCGGTGGAATACGTGGTAAGTGGTAGCCGAGGAAACTTCACCCTTAACCTGAGAGTTATTAACTCCTTGATTTTTGTGAGCGGAGGCGCGGTCTTAGGCTGGATCGACAATCGGCAATACGATCCGGTCAGCTTTGTTGCCAAATCGCCGGGGCCGGAATACACCGCCATCATGGGCTTAGAAGATCCAACCCAGTCGCCCGTGATACGACCCAACTTGGAGGCACTGGGCGATCTTCCGCTTGTAATTGCAAAAGAACTTGAGATCACACCTTTTGAGGTTGCGGGTGTCAAACACCAGATTGTAGCTTTCGGAAATCTTAATAACTACGTTGCAGAAGGGTTTGTAACTAACGGAAGACGTGCGGCGCAAGAAGCGCATGATATGTTCGGATCGTTTCCTTATAAGAGTTATACATACTACATTCATTTTGGCGATTTGCCTGCCGGGCTCGAGGGTGCAGAAGCCTCCCGCATCGGGGCGTTCGGCAACGTGGCCCGTGGTTCGACGGCCTTGATGTTCCACGAATATGTTCACGCCTACAATGTCAAGCACATTCGGCCCGAATCTCTGCGAGTGATTGATCTGGCAAACCCGCCGACGGTTTCCAGTTTGTGGTGGTTAGAAGGCGGCACCGACTACCTCGCGGATGTTCTGCGCCACCGATCCGGAATGCTTTCCAAGAAAGATCTTCTCGGGGAGATGGCCGGTGCTTACTACGCCATGAGTCGTCAGGGTGGCGGTGGATATTCGCAGATTAGCCTTGCCGAGAGTTCGAAAAAGGTGTGGCAGACGCGCGGCAGTCAAGGATTCGGCGGAGTCAGCTACTACACCAAGGGCAAGGTAGTCGCCTTTCTTCTTGATCTTGCGATTCGCCGAGAATCCAGTGGTCTTAAGAGCCTTGATGATGTGTTCATCTCTCTCTACCGAGAAACTGGACCCGGGAAGCCAGGTTATTCCGAGACGCGAATCCGGGAGCTTTGCGCGGAGTTCGGAGGCGAGCGCGTCGGAGCCCTTTACGATCTCATTGTCGAAACACCGGCTCCGCTACCTTGGAATGAAATCCTGAACCGAGCGGGCTTTGCCGCCCGCGATAATCAGATCGTTCTCTTTGACCAGGCCGAACCGATGGCAAAAACTATTGCGAGCGAGTATCCGCTTCCGCCCCGGAAGCTGAACTGATTCGAGCACTCAGTACGGCCCGACCAAACCGGGCGAACGCCACCACAATCAGCGAGATCGGAAAAAGTGGCACTATCCAGAGCAGTCGGCGATCGCGGCACCATGCCACAGCAATCGCCGTGAGGAACATCGCGCCTGCGGTGAGTAAGCTAAACGTGGTGCCCACACCCAGCAGCGGAACCATCGCCAGTAGCAGCACCAGAACACCCACAATCACATCTTCCGCGGGGCGTCGAACCCGGGTAAAGCGCGCAATCCAACCCGAGTCTTCGTCAACCCCAGCATCGCTGAGTGCTACGCCTGCACCTACATTCACCACTGCTGTCGGAACCAAGCTCACCTCTTGATCCACCCTTGCCGATGTGTACCGACTCGCTCGCCACATGTCGAACCGATCCGACTCGGCACGCGGCCGATTGAGTCCAAACTGAATCCATGCCTGAGCGAGTCGGATCAACGCTCGGCCGAGGGGAAGGCGTTCGTCCGGGATCACTCCGATAAGGTGCGGAACGCGCGCGCCGATTCCCTCAGCCAATCCCTGGATCATCCTTCCGAATCCGGGCTTCGGAACGGCATCGTCATCTAGGAATACCCACCACTCGCTTGGGCTCGCTTCGGCCGCAACTTTGACCAGCGGTTCCCACGATGCGGTGGAAATCCGCACCACCGTGACGCCGTGTTGAGCGGCTGCCCGTTCCACGTCTTCGGTCATTGATCCCAATACGACCAGCTCCGATTCTGCCTGGAGGATCGGCAAGATGTGCGCAAGATGTTGGGGGTCATGCCCCATCATGAGTACCGTGCCGAACTTAACACCCTCTTGATCCGCAGAAGCTCGCACAAGCTTGATCGCATTTATCAACGACCGCGTAGCCATGTAGAGCCACACGGCAGCACCCAAACCCACAGGAATAATAATCATCGCATTCCGGCGAGTTTAGTGCAAATTTAGTTCAGATCGGCTTATTGCTTTGACTCCATAAGCGCGAGTTCGCACATGATTGCGGTGCAGTCGCGGATGATCTCATCGTTAAAATCGTACGTGCTGGTGTGGACGTTCGGCGATCCTTCGGGCTTGCTACTGCCCACAAAAAAGAACGCTGCCTTGGTGTACTCCCCGTAGTAACTAAAATCTTCACCGCCCATCACCGGATCGGCTAGCTCATGCAGACGATCTTCGCCCACCACGCGGGAGGCGGCACTTTTAATAAGGTCTACGGCTTCGTTATCATTGACAAGTGATGGGTATCCCTCTACCCAGTCGATTTCTGCGCGGCAGCCAAGCGATTCGGCGATGCCTTGAGCAACTGTATGAATCTGTTCACGTCCGAGTTCGCGGGTTTCGGGCAAAAGGGTGCGCATGGTTCCTTTGAGTACGGCTTGTTCAGGAATGACGTTGAATGTGGTTCCCGCTTGGAATGCGGTTACGCTGATGACAATGGAGTCGAGCGGATTCACACGCCGCGAAACCACCGATTGCAAAGCTTGAACAATTTGCGCGGCGGCAATAATCGGATCGCGAGTGATATGGGGACTCGCTGCGTGTCCACCTTTCCCGATCACCCGGATGGTATAGGTGTTGGTGGCGGCCATCATGGTTCCGTATCGCCACAAAATTTGCCCGAGCGGGGCGCTGGGCCAGTTGTGCAAACCAAACATATATTCCGGGGTAGCACCCATCACCCGGCCTTCCAGAATGCCGTCTTCGCACATCGCGCGGGCTCCAGCACCGCCTTCTTCAGCGGGTTGGAACACAAATAGTACATCGTTGGGTCGATGGTTCAGCCGGGCAAGGGTTCGGGCAACTCCGACCAAAATGGCGGTGTGGCCATCGTGCCCGCAGGCGTGCATTTTTCCGGGAGTTTGGCTCGCATAGGGAAGCCCAGTCTCTTCGTGGATCGGCAGCGCATCCATGTCCGCGCGGAGGGCGATGGTCTTTCCGCCCGGCTGAGTGGCGGGCAAATGACCCAAAATTCCAGTTCCCTTACCGAGCCCGGCCACAAAAGAAATCCCGGATTCACGGAGCTCAGCTTGAACTCGACGACTAGTTTCAACTTCCTCGTAGGCAAGTTCAGGCTTTGCGTGGAGATCGTGTCGCAGCTGGATCGTTTGGTCCAAACCGGAATCAATGAGTTCTTGGAGCATGAAACAAATTTACCAATTATTCGGTACAGGGGGAAATGCGGCGTCCCCCCAAAGATCCAACAGCGGCCCGCGTGCTGCGACGATTGAACGCGGTCACGCCCACAATCGCCCGCGCGATGTTTGGCGGGTATGGCTACTACACCGAAGATGGCCCCATTTATGCGATGTACGCCAACGGCCATCTGTACTTTAAGGCCGATCGAGAATCGATCCGCGAGTTCGAACAAGAAGGGGGAGAGCCGTTTGTGTACGATGGCATCCGCGGATCGACATGCATGTCGTACTATTCGCTGCCCCAATCGGCTTGGGAAACCAACTGGCAACTCAAACGATGGGTCGGCCTGGCGATCGATGCCGCAGAACGCGGCCAGCAACGCAAGCGATAATCCGGGACAGAAATTGTCGACGCGCCATAATTGAAGGCGGTTGGATGCCGGAATCGTCGCCCGAAGCCTGGAAAAAAATGGTTCTGCGGTCCATGCCCGCCCCCGCATGGCTTTCCATCGATGCTCCGGAATCGGATGTAGTGATTTCCTCACGCTACCGGGCCGCTCGTAACCTGCGTGGATTTCCGTATCCACACCGCGCAGAATCTCCCCAGCTGATTCAGATTGACTCCAGAGTTCGCGAGGCAAGTCGTCCGCTTGGCCTGCATATTCATTCGCGCATCACCGAAGCGGAGCGCGACTATCTGTTGGGAGCACGTCTGATCTCGCCGGAGTTCAGACACCGTGACCCCGGTCGAACCGCATTGCTCGACGAATCGCGCATGGTGAGCGTTATGGTGAACGAAGAGGACCATCTGCGAATTCAAGCCGTAAGCGCGGGCTGGTCGATCCGAACCGCGGTTCGGGCCGGTCAAGAGATCACGGAATCTCTTGGAGAAAAGGTCGAGTTTCAAACCCATCCGTTGCACGGATTTTTGACGGCTAGCCCTTCGAACCTGGGAGGCGGAGTCCGGCGGTCGGCCCTATTCCACCTCGCAGGATTGGCCAGGGAAGGACGCCTTAACCGATTGGTTAAATCGCTCCACCATATCGGAATTACGACGCGCGGACTCTTTGGCGAATCCTCGCGCGGCATCGCTTCATTTGTTCAAATCAGTGCAACCACCGTCAGCGAATCAGAATTTATCGGTGCGGCGAATCACCTGATTCAGGAAGAACGGTTGGCACGACGCGAAGCGCAGAATCACGAACTGAACGAAAAGGCGAGCGCGGCAATCGATTTTGCCATCGCCAGCCAGCAGATTGCGCTCCGAGATGCATTGCTGGTGCTGGGATACGTGCGCTGGGGATCGGCGATTGGTCTTCCCGGCTTTCCTGCCAGCGTTCGCGAAGTCGATACGTGGATTACCGAGATGGAAGTGTTCGGAACTCAAAATCCACGCACCGCGGCCCGTCACCGGGCCGATTATTTGCGAGCTCGGCTGGAATCTCTGGAACTCTAAAACGGAGCGCAGCCGATCTGCGTAAACGAGTGAGAATGGCCAACGTTGTGTACAAGCCGGCAGAAGTGTTGCACTGGTTCGAATCTGAATCCCGCCGCACCCAAGCGAACGCCCGGGAACAGTCGCGCGACATCGCACGAACCACGCGAGGCGAAGGCATTATCCCGGGAATTAAGCAAGCGGCCGAAGCGGCTATTTCCGCCGGAAAAGGGGCGTACGGATCGATTGTGCACAAGGCGGCCGAAGAGACACGGTTCGAACTCTACGAAAAGGGGTTCGAATTTATTGATCTCACCCGAAAGGTTAAAATCGACTACGACCAGATTCGCCAAATCCTCACTCAATCGGGCGATCGATTCCAGATACTCTACAACGGTGGATCAATCAAGATTAAGCCCGTTGCCCATTTGGTTGCAGGCAAGTACCGGGTTCCGGTAGGCTGGATTCGTAACGGAATTGAAGTTTCTTACATGACTTTAATCGATGAACTGAGTGCCCGGAGCGGAGTGGAAGTCGATCCGGCATGAATGGCTGGAAAGCCCCTGCGCCCGAAGGGTGGATTGAACTTGCTTGGTCTGCCCTTGCCGAAGATATCGGCTCGGGCGATCCGACCTCAGCATTGTTCGACGAATCTGATGAAGTCGGCTGGTACATCGAAGCGCAAGCCGAGGGCGTACTCTGCGGAATTGGCATTGCGCACTACCTTCTGCAACCCGAATCGGATGACTCGGACTCGGCTACGTGCGAGATTCAGGTTCGGGATGGGGAGCAAGTGGATCACGGTACCGTGGTTCTGAGCGGGAGGGCAAATCCAGCACGACTGCTCGCGCGGGAGCGCACGTGCCTTAACTTTCTCATGCACTTGAGCGGAATCGCCAGTCTCACGGCCCAAGTTGTCCAAAAGGTTGAAGGTCTTCCAGTCCGAATAGTGGATACACGTAAGACAGTTCCGGGTTTGCGATCGTTGCAAAAGTACGCCGTTCGATGTGGAGGCGGAGTGAATCACCGTATGGGCCTCTACGATGGCATCATGCTCAAAGACAATCACATAAAAGCCGCCGGATCGATTGCCGATGCGGTAGCCGCGGCAAAAGAAGTGGCGGGCCATATGATGCTCATCGAAGTGGAATGCGAACTAGCTGAACAAGTAGAGCAAGCCGTGAATGCGGGCGCAGATATTGTGATGCTGGACAACATGGATCCGTTTTTAATGGCCGAACTCGCCCGGAAATACAAGGGTCAAGTGGTGCTAGAAGCAAGCGGCGGGATCACCCTGGAAACAGTACGCGGCGTGGCCCAAACCGGAATCGATGCGATTTCGATGGGTGCGCTAACCCATAGTGCAAAGGCTTTGCCGTTCCACCTTGAGGTGGAATGAAACTCCCCTCCGGTAACCTTCGCGAGTTCGATTCGCTTTCATCAACCCAAGATGAGGCCAAAAGAGTCGTTGAGAAGGGTGAATCTGTCGGCATTGTGCTCGCCCACCACCAGACCCGAGGCCGGGGGCGGAGAGATCGTTCTTGGTTCAGTGCGCCCGGTGAGAGTCTGACCGCATCCCTGATCTTCGATGCCTACGCCGACCATCCGGAACCCTGGCTAGTTGGAATGGCCACTGCGATTGCGGTGGCAGAATCTTTAGAAGGATGTCTCCAGTGGCCAAATGATGTTCTCCTAGGGGGCAAAAAGGTCGCGGGCGTTCTGACGGAAATGGTTAGGAATCCAAACGGTGGACTTATTCCCGTAGTGGGAGTCGGAATAAATTTAAATCAAACACATTTCCCGTCCGAGATTGCGCACCGGGCAACGAGCTTACGGCTCCAGGATGGCGAAATGCGCGCGGCCAAGACGATGCTTAACACTCTCTTGCGCTCAATCCTTAGTTTGCCGGAACCCACCAACTGGTTAAAAATCGCCAGCCGTTGGCAAGTTCGGGATAACACACCGGGCAAAGAGTTCCGCCTAGAATCAGGCGAAATTGCTATCGCCGTGGAAATCGGAACCCGGGGCGAACTCATCTGCCAGACAGGAGATGAGAAGGTGCCGGTGTTTGCGGCCGATGCTTTCTGGCCCAAGAGTTAAAATTACCTTATAAAACAAAAATGGCCCGCTGGGGAGGCGGGCCGTGGTGGTTGTTGGGTTGTTAGGAGGCAGGGAGTAAATCTCTTGCGCTTGTAGTGGGCGAGCTGTCCAAATGGTTAGCCAAGGTCAAGCTCGCCCTCCGCACTGCTTCCGTTGGAATGCATCGCTTTATAGGCACCAAAGCCAACTGCCGCAGCGGCACCGATGATGGCAAGCGCACTCGCCGCAACCATCATTTTGTTGGATCGACGGCGATGCATCACGCGGTCGGCAACATTTTCGGCGATATTCAGAATTCGGTCAACAGTGTTCATGATCGTTCCTATGCCGATGCCAGTACCGTTGTTACACCCTTCACGCGATGTTAATCTCTACGCGCATTTGTTTATGGAAGCTCACCATGTACGGCCCGCCGGGTACTGCTTATCCACCTTATTGTCCGATTCGATCGGGAATGCGAACGGATGCCAGTGGCGAACATCGGTCTGTTTGCCTTCGTTCTTTTCCAGCTTGGTTGGCCCAACCGGGGCCACGACTTCCAGCTGATTGCCAAGGGCCATTCGCTGATTGTTTTGATCCCAATACTTTTGGTTATCCCATGCCTTATTGCCGCGCATCACCGATCGAGTTGAAAACTCATAACCCAGCCCGTAGTCGGAGAATCCGCTGGCTTGATTGCCTTCTAGAAGAGCACCGTCCAAAGCATAACCTGAGAATCCGGACGACTTACCCGGCCCGGTAAATACAGAATTCCGCAGAACAAACCCGGTCATCAGTGCTTCCGGATTGTAAGTGAGATATCGAATCGGGCCGACCGGAACCTTGCCGTTGCTATTGAGAACAAATCCGTTATCGTTGGCGCTTATAAACTCTAGCTCATGGAGTTCACGATCCGGCCCCCAAACGAACCACCGATTCTTATCGGCCGATCGGGGGTGAAACGCGGGCTCCACCTTATGGGTATAGGTTACTTTTACCGTCGGGCCACCATCATAGTGGGCAATCCGTTCGTACCCTAAAAAGTTGGTATGTTGGAACCGGTTCATACCGCCCAGATACTTGGTATGCGCTACGTATTCAGACGAGTAGCGGAAGGCATCGGTGAACTGCCACGGATGGCCGGGATTGATCTCTAAGAGCGGACCGGTGTTATTACCCTCGCCGTAGAATTTGCTGCCCTCAACGGTGACATTGTTGGCCCGCACGATTTTAAGCTGATTGTTCGATCCCCCGCGAAACGTGCAGTTCCGGACGGTTGCGCCATCTGCGCGATAAAGGATGACCCACGCCTCGCCACTCAGCTCGAACGTGCAATCTTCGAGAACAGTGTTCTTGCCTTCCAGCGCAAGAATGGCCGGCTGTTCTTCCGTTCCACTAAGCCGAACCGTTTGACCCTTGATGAGGGCGGGATTGCCGACCACAAACGTCGAACGAATCTGGGCGGGCAGACCCGTCGGCGGAAGTTGACCCACCGAAGCAAATAGGGGAATCAAGAGAGACAATCCCATACCTAATTGCCAGACGCTTCGGCGGGGATGAAGTGACGAACCGCCGGGCTAGAAGCCGCAGCCCGACATCCGCGATTCTGGATATGCATTGAGATCGAATTTAATCCGGCGGCCGCTTCGATCTTCAAGTTCCTTGCTGATTTCACCCACGATCTTGCGGCTATAGCCTTCCCAGAATTTGACGATCCGCTTCGACTTTTCATCAATCAAAACGATATCAAGGCTGTGGCGGGCACCAAATTTTTCCATCGTGCTGGCCGATTCATCGGCGATCACCGGAAAGTTGAATTTGTGCTTGCGCGAAAGGTTACGGGCTTCGGTTCGATCGGCGTTGGTAAATGCGACGAGGGCCACCTGATTACCGAGCTCGCTCTTGAGTCGAATCAGATCGACGGCCGCCATCGCAGTGTGCGGACAAGTGGCACTCAAAAACACAACCAGCGTGGGTTTTTTGGTCAAACTTTGCTGGTCGTAGGTGAGTCCATCGCTCGCCGAAAGACTAAATCGCGGAATCGTCTGATTTGTCTGAAAGGGAGCAACGGCAAGAAGGGCGGAAGCAAGTAAAGTCGTCATAGTTGTTCAGGTTCTTCGGTGGGGGTAAGCACATCCGGAAACAGGCAACCGGAAGTCAGCTTAGTGGGGGCAGCAGGAGAATCGAATCCTTGATCCGGCACTCCAGCAAGCTGGGCGATCCGGGTTGATGCTTCGCGAAGCATGTCGAGCGAGTAGCCCGCGAAAGCCTTGTCGATCGTGCCATCCGGGGCAACAATCGTGGTGTACACGCCCCGTTCGGCCCCAAAAGCGCGGATGACGTGCTGGTTTGGATCTTGCAACACCGAGAAGTGAGGCTGAGTTTCTTTCACCCAAGCCTGGGCTTCGTCGCCGCTTGCGTTGATGATTCCGACAAAGCTAGCGGAATCCCCGTACATGGCGGCAAGAGAATCGACAAAGTGTTTAGCCCCCAGACAGCACGGGCAGTTTTTCTCAACAAAAAAGATGAGGAGCGGACGGTCGGTTGTTAGGCTGGCGAGTGTATGGACGGTTCCGTTGGTATCCACTAATCGGAAATCCGGTGCGAGCTTGGCCGAAAGGCGGTCGGCCGCCTCCAGCATCTCATCTGTGACCGGGTGCTCTTCTTGCTGACGCATGAAGATGTCACCGCTGGAGACGACTACTGGTGCTTGAGGTTGCGGCCACAGGAATGCCGCGGCTGTGCCGATAAGGGCCAGAGCAAACACGGCATACATCACTTTGAGCGATCGAGGGGTGGCGGATTTGCTCATTGATTCTGCCTCCGTTTGAGGTTATAAGTTGATTCGTTCATCGAAGCTGGCTGGTGCTCTCCAGACGGGAGCACCAAGTGTCAGGGGGTGGACCGCCACGCAGTCCGCCGAGCCGACGCGAAGATCAACCGCAATCGGGAGGCCGCATAAACGAAGGCGCAAATCCCGGACAAGTTTCGCTTGGGAGCAAAAGCGCAATTTCGAACCCAGTGATCGGTTAGAACCCGGGGAAGCTCCGCTACTCGGGGTAGGTCAATGGAGATTGCGCCCGCGATCAGCTGGCTGGAATTCGATTTTTCGGCCTCGGACTGTTCCAAACAGTGGCAGGCTTGGAATGCCGAATCGCCTGGTTCAGCCGTGCGGATCGTGCGGGTGAGCGGATCGTAAACTTGCTGGATGGCGGCGGTCGGACAGTGCCGCGCCGGAGAAGGAGTTACCCACACGGTGCTACCGCCCATCAAAAGGACAATAAGAAGGGCCGCCCCCGCTGCGCGGAGGTCTCGCAAGAGCGTACGCAAACTCCGCTGGACCACCGCCTTCTATTATGGATTGGAATCTGCATCTTCCCGGGACGCGGGCTCAATCCGCTTGGCGACACGCCGGAAGTACGCCGTTTCCGGCATTTTAAGCAGACCGGTGGCGAAATAGTAGATCCACAGGCTTACGATTCCGCAAAACACGATAATCGCCAGATCGGTAATGAATCCACCGGGCAGAGCTACCGATTCGACAAGTCGGAAACTTCCCCAAACCAGCGCGACGGTCGGAATTGCGGCCAACGTCGATTTGGCAACCGTCAACAGGATCGCCGGAACATCCACCTGCGGTTGATCTTTACGAATCGCAACCAAGAGCATCGCGACCAGCACCACGGCCGCGATTGATCCGCCCAGAGCCAGAAAGTAGGGCGGATACTTGACTCCGACCACCGCGAATCCAATAATCAGGAACACGGCGGTCGCAATCGTCCCCAAAATAATCGGACGCTTAGTATTTTGCAGCGCAAAAAAGGCTCGCATCAAAACCGGCTGCAAACACCAAAACGGAACCCCGACCGCGAATGCGGCCAGTAGCGGAGCAGTGCGGGCCGTATCCGCCGCCGTGAAATCGCCATGTTGATACACCAGTCGAACCACGTCAGCCGGGCAAATGAGCAGAATAAGGGAAACCGGAACCGTGAGGTAGACCACGGTCCGCAAAGTTTTGGTGAGCTGCTGAGCGTAGAGGTCCATCCTCCCTTGGGCAAAAAATTGGCTAAGGGCCGGAAAAGCGGCCAGCGCCATGCTTTGACCGAACACGCCAAGCGGAGCTTGCATGAGAGTGTTGGCATTACGAAAAGCCGAAATAAAGCTGTCGACCGTGGTGCTGTAGAAGCTGGCAAAGTAGCTCAGGAACAAGGCGAACACGCCAGGAAGCGAAAGTCCGAACACAACCGGGGCCATCAATCGGAACACCTTTTTAACTCCCGGGTGCTTAAGATCAATCACGAATCGGTACTGCAGGCCAATTTTGCGCATGGCTAGTGCCGGAACGACAATGTTTCCGAGGAATGCACCGATTGTCGCCCCCCAGCTCATACCCGCGGTCGGAATGGTCATAAAGTGGCTGAGCACCACTGCCCCAAAAATGATGCCAAGGTTGTAAATGTTCGGGCCGAGTCCAGGAACGGTGAAAATCTGCTTGCTGTAAAGAGTTCCAAATAGAATTCCACCTAAGAAAAACGCCATCTGCGCGGGCAGCAACACGCGGGCCATGTACGAGCCCATGCTGTAGATCTCCTGAGCGTGTGCTCCTTCTAACCCGGGCACGACGAGTCGCAGAAATTGCGGCGTAAAAATCATCGCCACCACGACGAATACGCTCACCACAATGGCCATGAAGTTTGTAACCGAACTAAAAATATGCCAGGCCTCATCCTCGCGATCTGTGTGCAGGTATTCCGAGAAAACTGGAATAAATGCGCTGCTCAGCGCTCCGCCCGCTACCAGATAAAAGAGCAGGTCGGGGACCATGAAGGCGGCGTTGTACGCCTCGGTGAACTTGCTCTGACCGAACATGCCCGCGATGATCATCTCGCGGATAATGCCAAGCACCCGCGAGAGCAAAATACTGGCTGCCATGATGCCGCCCGCTTTGGCGATGTTGGGCGTGAGATGGCGATTCGGCGCGGGGGTGGCCACGTTTGCCGATTATGGCCCACGCGGAATACTTGCGACTCCGCCTTTTCCGGCATCAATTCAAACAAAGGGCTAAGCCTTTATTGGGGAACTCCGAGTTCGGCTGTAGAATAGAGAGTTCCATGTCCAACGACACAATGCTTTCCCAAGAGGGATACGACAAGCTGAAGAAGGAATTGGAATTCCTGAAGGGGTCCGAGCGTCAGCGCATCGCGGATAACATCCGTGAAGCGAAGTCGCACGGCGATTTGCGCGAAAATGCGATGTACCACGAAGCTAAGCTGAATCAAACTCGGCTTGAATCACGCATCGCAGAGCTGGAGCGAATCCTGACGAACGCGCACATTGTGGAATCGGCCGCCAGTAATGGCAAAGCCGGTCTGGGCTCCAAAGTCGGACTTGAAGATTTGGAATACGGCGATAAACTCTCCATCACCTTGGTGGGTGCGTTCGAAGCCGATCCAATCAACGATCTGATTTCGGTGGCTTCGCCATTGGGATCAGCACTTTTGGAACGCTCGTCGGGCGAGACGATCGAGGTCGAAACGCCGGGCGGTCTGCAAAAGTACAAAATCACGTCTGTCAGCTAAATGCGTCTCTTTCGTCTCGTTCCGGTCTTTTTGGCGTCGGGTCTCCTGCTCGCCGGTTGCGATCCTGGCCAGTTTACGGTTGGGAATGGATCGCAGGGCGATGTTCTGCTCGCCGAAGACATAACGATCACGCAGAGTGCGCTCGACAGTCCGCTGGCCTTGCACACCCAAAACTCTTTGATTCGGGTAGGTCAAAGCCTGGGGTCGTGCCTCATCGGCGGATTCCGTCGACCAGATAAAGGCGTCTCGATCAACGAACTACCGCCTCAGTTTTCGACCGGATTCCGTACCGCAGGATGGGAAACTCCCGAACGAACTGTTTCGGTTGTTGGGCGCGAAGATGATGTCGTCTTAGCATTGGAAACTTGGACTTCGATGAAGCCGGAAAAGCGAGATGCCCACATTGAGCGATACCAGCTTATATACGGGTTGCCCGATCATCGAGTAGTGGACAATGCCGGCGAGTATCTGTTTTGGGATGATGGCGCAGTTCGACTCATGATCTGCGTGGTCCCTAATCCGCAGAACGGGTTTCATGTTACGAGCGTGGTCGGACTTTCGATTCTGCTTGATCGACTCCGCATGAATCCTGAAGCCGCGCAACGCGATCTTATCGTTGCCGCCGAGTTGCTCCGAGCGGAGTCGGAAGCAACGCGCGAACCTACCCTTCGCTAATTATAAGGAAATTGGGCTGAGCCCGGGCAACTCTGGAGCTCGATTACACGTCATTCATTCATATCGCCTCTTCCGGGGCGATAAATTCAAACAAAAAGGAGGTGGTGCCAACTACATGGATAACCATAAACGGAACCACCCGGGAGAGTTCGGGTTTTAGCGAACCCTGCTTCTCACTGATCGGGTTTGTCATGAACCGATCTCTCGGGTGAGATAAAAAACCCCGGCTATGCAGCCGGGGTCTCTTTTTTTGCGAATGCGTCGCGCTACTCCTTGACCGGCGCGATCCCGGCAACAAGAAGCATCATTTCGTCCGTCGTTTCCTCACCCCACCTTACCGTGCGCGGAGGATCGTGCGGTTGGAACGGGTTATCCGCCGAGTTATCAAACGTTGCCTCGATCGTAAGCAGGGTGCCCGCCGGCAGAATTTCAGGCTCTTTCAGATGGTAAATCGTTTGCCAATTGAAATCCCAATCCTGCACGTTGATCAGCGTTTTGCTTGTACCGTCCGGATAGGCCGCGGTGACTTTCATCGATTTGCCCAGAAGGTGCATGTGAGGCATCAGCGTATAAACCTTAACCGGTCGCGGAAGCGGCAACCGTTGCGTAAAGGTTTGATTAGCTAAGCCTGGCTTAATATTGATAAGCAGGTTGGGAATGAACACGATCTGCACCTGGTCAGTAGGCTGATCCGGGGCCGTGTAAAGGGCGACCCGCGTTCGATCTTTTTCCGGTTTTCCGGATTTGTTGTAGTGGACCTGCAGAATGACATCCGTGCCGGGTTTGAGCAGAATCCCTGCTGCGGAAGGAAGCCGCGCCGCGGTTGCGCCGGGAGCCCATCCTCCCAGTGCGCCTTCGGGCATGAATCCTACACCTCCGCCTGTTGTGCGATAGCCGGACTTTCCGTCGCCTCGGGGACCGTGGACAAGCTTTCGGCCTTGCCCGCTGGAATCCAAGAACGCAATGACGTGATGGACGATACGGCGATTGCCCGGTTCTACATCAATAGCCGAAACCCAAGTTGGTTTATCGATTTTCGGTGTGATCACAAAGTTCCAGTACTCGTCGGCACCATCCGCTTCCAGTTCGATTTCATGGGGCATCTCAACCAAAAGATCGGGCTCGCCGAGTTGCCATCCGTCGCGGAATGTCGGCGGTTTTGGTTCACGGGCAGCATCTCCGCGCGGGGCCCCAGAATCCGCCCACAACTTAAGGATGCGCAGCTCGTCCGAAGTGAGGCTCATGTCTCCCCGGAATTCCAGGTCGCCCTTGACCGCTTTCCACGGCGGCATCCGCCGTTTATCGGTTGCGATTGCGATCATGTCGCTGTACCGTTTGGCGTTCTCGTAGCCGATCAGGCTAAAAGGCGCGGTCTGGCCCGGTCGATGGCAGGGCACACAGCTACGATTGAGAATCGGAGCCACATGTTCGGCGTAATTGATCGACTCCGGAATCGAATTGCTTTCTTCGGCCCTAGACTGCGCTGATTGCGGTGCAAGCAGGGCCGTTCCGATGATAAGGAACGAAACACTGAGCATCAAAGGGGTCGATTGAGGGAATTTCATGGGCCGCGCCGTACTGCTCTCACGATTAACGATTCAAACTATGTCAGAGTTTAGCGAATGTCGACGAAGCGGGTACTTGTCACCGGATCATCGCGCGGGATCGGAAGGGGGATTGCGCAACGGCTGGCCGCCGATGGTTGGAGTGTTGCAATCCATTACAACGAGAATCGCCAACATGCCGAAGAAGCGTTTCGATTGCTCGGCGATCGTGCCGCCGGAATTTATGGGGCCAATCTTTCGGATATTCGGCAGGCCCGCGGACTGTTCGAACGAGTCCGACGGGATGGCCCTGTCCATGCGCTGGTGAACAATGCTGGAATCTATCTGACGATGGACTTTAATGAAGCCTCGGAAACCGTGTTCGACTCTTCATTCCACCGGTGCATGACCGTCAACTTCGAATCGCCCGCCTGGCTGATCCGCGAAGCGTGCCGCGACTTTGAGAAAATCGGCGGAGGCAAGGTTGTTAACGTGTGCAGTCGGGTTGGGCATCGCGGGGAGGCGGGGGCGGCATTCTATTCTGCTTCTAAAGCGGCACTTTTGAACCTGACGCGAGCCCTGGCCGTCGAACATGCAAAGAACAACATCCAGCACTTTGCGATCGCGCCGGGCTGGGTAGATACTGCTATGTCAAGAGAAGGAATGGGCGATCGATTGCCGGAAATTTTAGCCGGGATCCCACTTGGGCGGATGGCCACTCCGGCCGATTGCGCCGCCGCCGTGGCCTTCCTTCTGCGCGATGAAGCCGCCTATCTGAGCGGAAATGTGATCGATATCAACGGAGCCAGTTACATTCGATGATCGCGGCCCTCGCTGTCCTCTCTGTCCTTGCATTAACGCAAGAGGGAAGCGTGGTTCAGGAAGAACTTCCGAACGGCGCTAAATACCGGATCGAACGCATGCCCGAAGTCGGCGTGCTCGCGTGTCTTTATGTTTCCGAATCGAACTTGCCCGAAGATGGTGGAATCCCCGGCCTTCGCCATCTGCTTGAACATCTGATTGCCAAGGGGCCAGACCGGCGGATCGACCGCAAACTCGAATCGCGCGGCCTGGCTCTTATCGCCCAGACCGAACGGGATGGAGTGAGCTTTACAATCGTCGGTCCCGCCGATGAGGTTCCGGCGGCCATCAATGCGCTCGGCGAACTCATGACTCCGCTCTCCATCACACGCGAAGAGATCGAAGCGGAACTCAAAATTCTGGCGCAAGAACGGGCTCTGGAGGCAAATTTCTTGCCCTTTGTTGAATCCGCATGGGAGCATCTGCTCGATCCGCCCGTCACAACTATTTCCGGCGACCTAGAACGGCTCGCCGAACTCACCCCGGAGCGGCTACAAAATGCGCAAACCGAACTGTTTGCCGCCGGTGGACTTACCCTGTTTGTGGGCGGCAATTTAGACCCGGAAGTAACCGCTCTACGCGCCGAGGAGATGCTTGCCTCTGCTCCGCCGGGAGGCGGGCCGTTTGAACCACGCGGCATCCTGGAATCGATCGGCCGCCGTGCGGAGGCACCTGGCAACGGATCGGCGCGAGCCATCGTTTCGGCCGGGCTGGATCGTCCGATGACCCTGGCCCGAATCGGAACCGCCTTGGCCCTAGATCGGGCGGTGGGTGGACTTCGCGTGATCTATGAGCCCAGCTTTGATCGAGGTCCGATTGTGATCCACGCCTCAAGCCCGAAAAGCTTTGAGCAACTTCAAGCGTTCACCGAAGAGGATGTGGCTCGAATCGCGCCGGTCGCCCGCCTGATGGCCGCTCGCTGGGCCAGTGGATTGGTCGTCCCGGGCCCGAACTACGCCGTTCTTAAAGCCAAAATCTTGCGTCAACGTCCCTCGTTTTCGCTCCCCAGCCTGCGCGATACCGCACTCGGCATCACCGACGACGAAGTCTGGGATGCCTTGCGCGACTGGCAAGGTGCCGCCATGCATATCGAAGGAACCCCATGATCGCCGCTCTTCTTGCCGCCGTTACAATCCAAACCGGAGTTCGAGCCACGGTACTGGAACTACCCGATCCCGATGCCGCCTCTATTACGATTCATGCCTATCTGGTGCGAGACGGTCGGTACGAGAAGGAAGATCTAGCCTGGCAAATTTTGGGCCGCACGATCGGCAAGAATTCCCGGCAATTTAGTGCTTCCGACGTGCTCCATTTTGGTAGCCAAGGCGGGTTTCCGCCCCGCACTTACGTCGCTCCAGATTTCATCCGGTTTGAATCGTCCGCGAATCCCAACAACTGGTCGACTTCTATCGAACTCGCGGTCAGTGCCATCACTGAACCCAACTGGCGCGCCAATTTTTGGGAAGATGAACTCAAGGCCGAGCTCGCCACTAATCCGGAGCCCTGGCGCGATGCTCTTTGGCCACGTGGCGCCACTAGCGGAACTCTCACCGAAGCAGATTTAGAGAATGTTCACGCCCGAAACCTGGCGCAATCGGGAGTGCTGTTCATAGTCTCCGGTCCGTTCGAACGGGGGGAAGCCAAGGCCAAGATCGATCAGTACATCCAATTTAAACAGGCAGCTGCGCATCGCCGAATGCCCCGCTTCGAACGCCCCGACGATTGGCCAGAAACGCAGAGCGGCCAGATTTCGACCTTTGAAGTTCGAAGTAAGCCCATTCTGATCGGCCGCCCGGGATCCGCTCAGGCATTTTTAGCCGCAATCGCGCTTGGGGTCGGAAAAGATTCTATGTTGTGGCAAAAGTTGCGAGAAGAATCGGCCCTTGCTTACCGGGTTGAAGGCATTTTCTGGCCAACTTCGGAAGGATTTGTTCCCCGATTCTTTATGCTCCGAGGGGCCGAAGAATCTGAGCTTAAGTACACAGGTCAAATGATGGATGCCCTGCGCGGCGGAATCGAAGAGTTTGATGAGGACACATTGGTTCGAGCCAAAGCGATGGCGCGACAGATACTCAAGAGCCCGAGCCCGTTTGCCAGCATCTACCTTGATAGCCAGTCCACACTGTTCGGAACGCCTACCGATGACGTCCGCTGGCGAGGCCTACTTTTTGCGATGGGGGCCGACAGTATGCCGCTCGACAGTTGGATCGAACTGCTCGACCAAGTCGAGCTCGATGGGCTTAAATCGGGGGCTCAGAGTTTGGTGGATGGTTCTGAGTTTTATCTGATCCGTGGTCAGGATCGCTCGGCAAGTAATTGACGTACGGCTTCGGCTTGTTCGGGGGTATCGACCGCAAGCGCGCTTCCGTGGCCGTGCGCCATTTTAATGCGGATTCCGTGTTCCATAAACCGTAGCTGTTCTAGCGATTCCGCGCTTTCCAGGGGTGATTGCTTCCAATGGCCAAACTCTTCGACTACCGAGTGGCGATACGCATAGATTCCGATATGCTTGCGAACCGGTGCGACCCGTGGGTTGCGGTTGTAAGGAATGGGAAGACGGCTAAAGTACAGCGCAAAATCAGCCATATCGACGACTACCTTTACGACTGCGTGGTTTTCGATTTCGTGCTCCGGGCACTCGGTCATGACGGATGCCATGGCGATGCTGGGGTCATCGATCAACGGCTGAGCGCAAGCCTGGATATCTGAGGTCTGGATGAGCGGCTCATCGCCTTGGACATTGATGTAAAAATCGGCGGGAAAGCTGTCCGCGACTTCGGCGATTCGGTCGGTTCCGCTGGGATGGTGAGGCGAGGTGAGCATCGCCGTTGCACCAAAGCTGTGGCATGCATCAACAATCTCTTGGTCCGGGGTCGCCACGATTACCGTAGGGGTGACTTGAGACGCAACGGCGGCTTCGTAAACCCACTGAACCATAGGCTTACCCAGCAAGTCGCAGAGCGGCTTGCCGGGGAAGCGGGTTGAGCCCATGCGGCTCGGAATCACGATGGCGCAGGTCACGTGCGCGATCTCTTACTCTTCGTCTTCATCCACCGGTTGGGCGGCGCGATCCTTCACCGACTGCCTACGCCGAATCGTTCCGTAATCGCTGGAAGAGACTTTGTCCGCGGTCGGGGCGGCCACCACTTGGGCGGCTCGCAGTTTGGATTCGCGCTGAGCTTCGGCGACCAGGCCTTCTTCTTCGCCGTGCTTTTTCATCACCAGCCGATCCCAGGTGTAGAGGATCGGGCTGGCGTTAAAGATTGAGCTATAGGTTCCGATGAGGATCCCCAGCAGCATCACAAGCACAAAGAACTTGAGGTCGGGCGTAGGGGTTCCGATAAACAGAAGCACAATCAACGCGACAACCGCGGTCGCCGAAGTGTTTACCGAGCGAGCGAAAGTCTGACCCACTGATTTATCGCAGATGTCTTCAAACGTTTCCGATCCGCGCGATCTGCGCAGATTTTCACGGATCCGGTCGAAGATAACGATCGTATCGTGTACCGAGAACCCGATAACCGTGAGCATCGCGGTAATGAATAGCGAACTGATCTCCCATCCGATTGCCAAGCCAAGAATTCCCGCGACGCCGAAAATAAAGACGACGTCGTGGAGCATGGCCAGCACCGCCGATCCTCCGAACTTGATCCCGTTTTTGAATCCACCCAGGGCGAATCCGAACCGGAGCGAGATGTAGAGGATGATGAATCCGGTGGCGAGCACGATTCCCAGGATGGCGTTGTTGGTGGTTTCCGCGCTGATACTGGGCGAAACGTTGTTGATCGAAGAGCCTTCGGCACTGAGTCCGGCGGCCTCGGCAATCTTCTCCTTGGCTTGCGGATCGCCGTAATCGACTTGGTTACCGGGCGGAATCGTGACATAAACGCTTTCGATTTCCCCCACCCGGGCGAGCTTGACGTTAAATCCTTCGAATCCGGCTTCTTCCAGGTTTTTGTGTACTTGATCTTGCGTGACGCCACCGGTGAGCGGAATTGCAACTTCGTAGCCGCCTTGGAACTCTACGTTTTGTTTAATTCCCCCCAGTCCGATGGCAATGAGCCCAGGCAGAATGAACAGTCCGGAGATCGCAAAGAATCGGCCGGAGTGTCGGATAATGTGCAGCTTCTGCAGCTTTTCTCCGAACAGATTGTGATTTAAGGCGTACCACTTCGGATCAGTTCCGATGCCGATGGAGGTGAGGCCGACCAGAAGCGATCGAGTGACCGTGATGGCGGTAAAGAAGCTGATGATAACCCCGATCACAAGGGTTGTCGCAAATCCTTTGACCTCAGTCGTTCCCAACATAAACAAGATGATGCTGGTGATAAGAGTACAGGCGTTAGAGTCAAAAATGGCGGCCAACGCCCGCTTAAACCCAAGATCAACGGCGGTAAAGAGCATCTTTCCGCCCTTAACTTCTTCTTTTAAGCGTTCGAATACGAGGATGTTCGCATCCACCGCCATCCCGGCGCTCAAAATGAGACCGGCGATGGACGCCAAACTAAACGTGGTGCCGATCAGCTTGAGCACGGTCAGTGTGAACAGCACGTACAAAATCATGGCGATGGCCGCCACAAACCCCGGGAACGCGTAGTACAGGATCAGGTACAGCAGAATGATCGCGAGCGAAATCGCCCCCGCGATGATGATCTGTCCGAGTGCTTTTTCCCCAATTGTGGGAGAGATCGTAGCGTATTGAAGCTCGGTGAGTTCAACCGGAAGTGAACCGGATTTGATGAGTCCGGTGAGTTGCTGAACATAGTCCATTTCGAACTCACCGTTGATGTAAGCACCTCGGTCAAGGATTGCCCCATCTTCTTTAGGGCTAATTTGCAGAACCCGCCCGTCCATGACAAAGGCGATGTTTTCGCCGTCGTCGATGTATCGGCGCGACCAGTTCCGCAGATTTTCAGCACCTTTACCGCCAAAGCTAAACGACGGTCGCCCCATGCCTTGGCCAAGGGGATCGACTCGGGCATCGGTGACGTCCGTACCTTCGAGGATCGGTTCGCCCCAGCTTTCGATCATGCGGGTGTACTCGGGATCGCCGGGTTTGAGCTCAGAGGTACCGCCGATCCGCGTGAACGTGGCATACGGAGCACCCGTCTCTTCATCTACTTCTTGTGCGGCTACCGAATACCGCCGTTCGCGTTGAATCGTGCTCACGGTTTTAGCGTGGAACAGCTGGATCTTCCCGGTGGATCCGAGTACGCGGCGGGCATCTTCGATATCGGTGGCACCCGGGAGTTCAACAAAAAACTGATCTTCGCCTTTGGCTTGAACGGTGGCTTCAACGACGCCGAGAGCACTTCCCGCGCGTCGCTGGAGGTTCTGCTGGACCTGCGACTGGATGCTACGAATGTTCCGACGCTGGTCGGCCGTGAGCTCGTTGACATCCATCTGGTAGGTAAGCCGGATACCCCCGGCAATATCCAAACCCAGTTGATAAGGTCGTGCGAAATAACCCCAGATCGAAAGACCGGTTAAAGCGACAACCAGGACGAGAAACCAAGCGTTTTTTTGCTGCAAAGGAGAAAGCCTCCGGCAATGTGAGCCAACGGCGAATTATACCGACCAGCTTCGCTAATTCTGGGGTCCGTTTGGAACTTCCTCGAAACAACCGCGGCTCAACCGTCGATTCGACGGTATGTGCCGAGCACTTCCGAAGGAATTTCGAATTCAGCGGGATCGATCTTGGTGGACAAAGTATCGCGGACCAGATAACCTTTCACCCGGCTCACTTTGTCATCCGTGGTTTTTACAATCTCAAACTGACGAAGAATAAATGTGCCCGGATCGAACCACTGGATGATTTGAACCTGAGACTTGGTTTCTGGATTGATGGTCTTGGCGTCGTAGCGCGCAAGCGACTTACCATCAACCTCTTCGGTTCTCGGTGCCGTGAGCGTAGGCTGAGGATTTGTGGCGAATCGAACGCCCAGGTCATCCAGCGTGAGGGCCATTTCGCCCGCGGCCGGACGAAGAGCGGGTGCCGGAGGCGGGATCGAAAATCCACCCTCTGGCTTGACCACCTGATAAACCTTGTCAATAAGAATCGCCGTCCACTTGGTGGTTTTGTTGTAAGCCGATTCGGCCACGGCCTGGCCATTCACACTCAGCCGAGTCTTGCGCCCTTCCGGCGAAACCGTAAGAGTGACTTCCTGCCGCGAAGAATCGCCGGTGTGCGGAATGCTGATCATCACATACGTTCCGCGAAATCCAGTCATGTTATTGAGAGCCTCAAGTTTGCGGTCTTCGAGGTCTTGAAAGGTAAGGGTTTGACCGCCAAGGGCCAGCGCGGCAAGGAGAGAAACCATAGGGGGCATGAAGATAGACGATTCGAACCCGTTGGAGTATCGGTTTCGTCCTCCATTTTGAGCCGAATTCTTGAAGGCGGCGGTGGGGGCGAAAATGCTTCCGAACCACTGGGCGACACCGAAGAGGGAGGAAGTCGCCGGTTAGTTCTATCGATTTGCCCGTATTTTTACGGGTTTTGATTTACCGTCGCAATCGAATCCGAAAAATCTTTTAACTTTTTTTGCAGAACTCAGTACGATAGAACTTCCGATTGATTATTTTCAATCATTAGGAGATGACATGCAATTAAAGGTACTCACGGTTCTCGGACTGGCCTGTGTAGGCGTTGTGGCGCACGCACAGTACAGCACTGGATTTGAATCCCCGCCGTTCACGGTGGGCTCGTCGGTTGTTGGGGTTGACGGCTGGACTCAAGGAAGCGGATCGTATGCTGGTTTGGTCACCAGCGATGTTTCGGCTTCGGGCAGCAACAGCTTCATGTTCGACATGAACAACAACGCAGGTTTCAACTCCGTTCGGCATAACTTGGATATGAGCGGCTTGGTTCGCGTTTCTACTCAGCTTTACATTACCGGTAACAATTCCGCCGACCGGTTGGCCAGCGTGCTGATTTCTAACGGAACAATGGGCGGCACGCGTCTTGGTCTTTCCCTTGGCGGAGACGGTGTAATCCGAGCGGGATCGAACTGGACTGCGACCTACAGTGCTTCTGGCATAATCGGTGCCGCGGGAGCGGGGACTTACGCTGATCGCTGGCTGACGGTGATCTTGGATTACGATCCGGTTGCTCTTACCGGAAATGTTTCCATTTCGGGATTTGGCGACGGCGCGGTTTACAGCCAGTCTTACACCGGGCTCAACAGCATTGCTGGCACCAACGTCAACCTTGGGGTCGATTATTTGGGCAGCGTTTCGTCTGCGGCGGGTGTTGTCTACTTCGATAACTTCTCAGTGGACGCGGTGCCGGAACCGGCGACGATGATCGGACTCGGTGGGCTTGCTCTGGCCGCGCTGGCCCGCAAGCGACGCAAGTAACTCGTCCCCTTTTGGGATCATCTAGAAAATTGGGCCAAGCTTAACCACTCGGCCCAGTTTCTTTTTTAGCTTTTTTAATTAAGAGTTACGCAGAGCTTAGTCCCGCTGAGACGCTTAGTCCCGCTGAGACCAATCAGATCGCCAAGCGAACAGTTTCTCATTCCGACCGCCTCCCTGAGCGGGCACCAATCGGTGCCGGCGCGAGACGAGCTTAAACCCCTGTCGATCAACCGTTCGTTCATCGACCCGCTCCCACCGATCTAAGAGCTTGCCATCGATGTAATGGCGCTTCGGAACCCCTCCCACCCACGGATCGAAGGTGGTCACGCCAGAAACCCGGCCATCACGAGCGCGGTCCAGATTGATGAATTCGCTCCGGGTGCCTCGATAGGTGTGGCTGAAATCGTAACTTACGTTCGTGGAGATGAACAGACACATTGTGGTCTGCCAATCGTTACGGGCGAGATCGACCACAAAAATGCGATCGTGTTCTCCGGAGGCCGTCGGATAAGCATTGATCGAAACCGGTTCGCCTTGCACTTGGCTCACTGAAAAATTCCGATCCCAGGCGGGCAAACCGCCCTGCGAATAGTTGAGCACCACCCGACCCTCGCCGTTTGCCTGGGTTACCGTGACATCCAGTGCACACAGATTCTGGGGGTCGCCCCATTCGAACCGTTGGGACTCGATTCGGTTTTGCCCCAGGCTTACGGCGAGGAGGGTCGGGAGAATCATCATCATGCCTTTACTCTTTAGCCCAAAAAACGGCTCCCGCTGGTTCTGCGATAATAGCCTGACGCAGCGTATCGACGGCTTTGGTAAGCCCTTCCATACTGGACATCAGCGCGTCTTCGTGCTCGATGCTTAACACATCGTCGTAGCCCACAGTGCGGAGTACGGAAACAAACTCTCGCCACCAATCGACGCCGTGGCCGTAGCCGACCGACCGGAAGACCCAACCCCGATTCGCCACATCGTGATACGACTTGACGTCGAGGTTTCCGTTGAGACCGGAAGTTACAGGGTCGATGCGCGTATCTTTGGCGTGGACGTGGAAGAGGGCGTTCGCCAAGCCCAGTTCACGCGCCGAGCGCAACGGATCGATACCTTGCCACCATAGGTGCGATGGGTCAAAGTTTGCGCCAATTAACTTGCCGTTTTCGCCAACGTTGTTTCGCAACCGGAACAGAGATTCGTTGTTATAAACGGTGAATCCGGGATGCATCTCCAGGCAAAATCGCACCCCATTTTGGGCGAGGTGGCCAACTTGGTCAGACCAGTAGGGAAGCAGGCGTTCGTTCCATTGCCATTCGCTGATTTCGCGGAACTCATCCGGCCAGGCGCAGGTGACCCAGTTCGGATACTTGGCGTCTGGATTATCGCCCGGGCAGCCGCTAAAGCCATTAACTCGATTGATCCCGAGGGCATGAGCAAGTTCGACCGCTTGTCGAAACGCGTGGTGATGATGATCGGCAATTTCGCGGTTGGGGTGCAACGGATTCCCGTGTACGGAGATCGCACTGAGTTCGATGCCGCGCGATTTAAGCGATTCTTGCAACTTATCCCGCGAGGACTTGTTCGCGAGGAGGTCTTCGACATCAAGGTGAGGAGAGCCAGGATAAGCCCCGGCACCGATTTCGACGGCACCAAGGCTGAGTTTCTGAGCAATGTCTAAAACTTCGTCCAGCGATTTGTCGCTGAACAGGGCAGTAAAGAGACCAATTTTCAAGGCTTAACCGATTTTTGCTTTTTCTTCTTTGATCGCGTTTTCGATTTCCGTGCGGAAATCTTTCATACCTTCTTGCTTGGCAAGTTCGGAGTTATCGAACGCTTTGAGGGCGCGCTCAAGAACTTCCACCGCCTTTTTGTGATCGCCAGTGACACTGAAAGCGGGTGAGCAGTAGTACAGGGCAAACGCGCTGTCCTTCTTGGAATTGTTAACGATCTCGTTCGCGGCGAACACGGCCAGTTCACGGTTACCCTCCGGCGCGGTGGCATTCTGGATACTGAACACGGCTCCGGTCATGAGGTCGCTTTCAGCGCCCTTGCTGAGTTCGGTGATGAATTTCTTTGCGCCTGGCACATCGTCGGAAGCCAAAAGATTGAGCTTGGTGATTTTGGCATCGAGCCCGATCTCATCGTTTTTGGCGAGTTCGTCTAATTTTTCGATGGCTTCTTGCTTTTTTCCGCCCATGTAGAGTGCGCTGGCGGATTCAATTTCTTGATACAGCTTGCGTCGTCGCTGGGTGTCTTCGACCTGTTTTTCGTACTCTTTACGAGCCGCGGCGATGTCGTGCTTCTTTTCGAGTACGTTCTTGAGCGGTTCGTCGAGGCCCATCGGGTGGCCGATCCAGGCAACGATTCCTTCTTCGTTGACAATAAATGCAGCGGGAATTCCTTCGCTTAGGCTGGCATCCATATACCGTTTTGTAGTGTCGTCCTCCGTGGAGTCGATGGCGACGCGGTAGGTCATTTTATCGCCCATTTTCTGCACAAACTCTTTGACTCGCGCTTGTCGGCCTTCAGGCTCTTCCCAAATGTTCACCCCGATTATGTCCACCTTGTCGGCATTTTTCTTGGCGATTTCGTTCAGATGGGGAATCGAATCGATGCACGGTCCGCACCAGGTGGCCCAGAATTCGACCACGTAGACCCGGCCTTTTTCGAAGGTGGTAATCGGCTTGCCTTGAACCCATTCGGAGACTTTAATTTCGGGAGCTTTATCGCCGGGGAGCAAGACTTTGGGAATGGTTACTGCGGGATCTTGCGCATTATTTTGCTGAGCCGGAGCGGCGGCCGCGATGGCAAGCCCAAGCAACGCGCCGATTAGTAAGCGGGGGAATGTCATAGTGTTCACTAGATGGGGGTCAACCTTTCTAACGCGGAATCTTGGGCCAAAGGTTCAAACCTGCACCTTTCATCCGATTCACGGTCGCGCAGGTGAGTCTACCGGACGGTTGAACCCGACGCACGGCTTGGCGACTCAAGCGGTTTTACCAATGTGCCCAGAGCCCACGCGTTAGACTCTGAGTTTGGCTCCGGACGCTTCGAGAACATCGTACAAGTTCGCGCAGTTGACTCCGAAGTTCATAGCGACGTTCGGGATTTTTATCTTCGAGGAGTTGGCGGGCACGAGATGTTCAAATGTGATGATCTCATGTCGGTTTTCTATGGCTTCGGAGATGAGCCAAGGATCAGCCCGGTCGAGGAAGCGCGCTTTTTCGGGATCCGTATAGTTTGCCTGAGCCTGAACCCACCGAGAGACGACCCCTTGTGTTGTTACAACTTGAGGAGTCGGAGGCACGAAAAAGCCCGAGGGCGCGGAATTGACCCATTCGGCAAGTTCGTCATGACCCTCCGCGAGTTCCTCTGCAACTTTCGTCACGCTCAATAATTTGCCTTCGTTGTGGTGCGCAGCGACCCAGTCCCAAAAGCCGGGACAAAAACTAAAACGATAGAAGTGATTCTTGGCCTGAATAAAGGCACTGGAATCTATTAAGTAAGCCACTTAGGCTGGCACTTCCATGGCTTCAGCCAGTCTCATATAGGTTTCGTGCTTCTTCACTCCAAGTAACGCATACGCGTCTCGCATCAAGGTGTCGCCGGAACGCGCACTGGCCAAAACTGCGCGGGCAAACCGTCGTCCCAACCTGCTTCTTTGCGTGTAATAGAAGTTGCCGCCTCCTCCAGAGTCGCTACTGGAGCGAAACTCGCGATTCCTCTCGATTTCTTCGCGAGCCCGATACTGCGCCCTCGAAATCAATCCGCTTTCTAGCGCTCGAATCAAGATGACAAAGCGGCTTACGCGGAACTTTCGACTCAACCGATGCAACTCAGTCCCGTCTTCATCGAGACCCTTCCATTCCTGACTGAATTCTTCTGCAGGCACGAGAACTTCCGCTGCAACCTGGTTGCAAAACCGTTCCAGGGGCTTGTCCGAGGTGATCCGGACATCGCTCAACGCACTGTGCCCAATCCAGATGTGTGCGAGTTCATGAGCAAGCGTAAACATTTGCGCGACCTTGGAGTCCGCAGCGTTCACAAAAATGAGTGGCGCAAGCGGATCAAACATTGCAAATCCTCGGAATTCGTCTGGATTTAGGGGTCGGTGTGTATTGTTTCCGACCACCCCGTTGCGCATAACTAACACGCCTACATTCTCGATGACGTTTGCGAAGTGTCCGATCACGAGCTCAAGATTCGACTCTGTCGCGCGAGCCTCTGCGGTCCAGCCAATTACGTCACGAATGTGTGCAGCAACGTCCATCGGATCGCTTAAGAGCGAATATTGGCCCAAGAATTCAAGCGGCATTGCATCCAAATCTGTCAGGTAATCACGGTACCAAGCCTGACGCTCCGCGCAAGCATAAAGAGTGTCGATCAGTTCGGCACTTGCTTTTTGCACGCCGGTTCCGCGAACTGTTCTGTAGTCCGGAATGGGAAGCAGCTCCTCTGGTGGCTCCTCAAGAAAAAGATAGCCCAAAGGTACATGCGTCTTACGCGCGATCGTCTCAAGTTTTTTTAGGGGAAGTTCACCCGTTTCAAACCACGCGGTAAGCGTTTCCACCCGGCGAACCCCAATTTTCTGAGCAAGCTCAGCCGGGGTCAGAGATGCACGCTCTCGAGCCCAACGGAGCAGCCTTGGTTCAACTGTGACGGTCATGATTGGCGCAAGAGCCCCACTATTTTAGACGAACATTGCATCGTGCAGGAAGGAGAGCAGGTGCTACCACGGAATTGCGGCAGCGTCACCCGTGTGTCCGAAACGGACACGGAAAGACTGGCCCGGCTGAAGGGATTCGAACCCCCGACACCTGGCTCCGGAAGCCAGTGCTCTATCCACTGAGCTACAGCCGGGAAAAGATAATAAATCGAGTCGAAAATTGGCCCGGCTGGAGGGATTCGAACCCCCGACACCTGGTTCCGAAGACCAGTGCTCTATCCACTGAGCTACAGCCGGACGCGATTCGGCAGAATACCCGCGACTTTTCGGGCCCCGGGGCATAAGATTCCCTGCTCGGCCAAAGCGGGTTCCGCCTAGCCAGATATTCGGTCAAGGTTGATGAGCAAGATGTAGAGCAAGCTCGTCCATCCCAGAAATGCGCCCAAGCCGAACAGAAATCCTTCGCCCCAGAGTCTGACTTCACCCCACGAGCGGGTGACGTGCTTCTTCATTCGGCGATAGGCAAAGATGAACAGCGCAATCCCGAAGAACGCCAGGGCCACAAGAGGCAACGGCACGCTTGCGCCCTTAAAAATTGGCGGACCACCATAAGTGAATTGAAGCGTGACGATCGCGGCCAAGGCTCCAAGAGCCATGCCCAGCCCATAGATCATTTTTCGCGGAAGGGCAGGGGTAACGGGTGGTCGTCGTTAAAGTCACCGAGTCCCATTTATAACACCGCGTTCGCAGAATAAAACCGAAGACGAACCACCTCGCAGAGTCTGATCTAAAGCAATCGTAGAAATCAACTCAGGTGCGGATCGGCAGAAAGACCTGCCGTTAGAACGATTCGACCGGAACCGGTTCGGCGGCAATTTCTTCGATGGCAAGGCTGATCCGCGCCGCCCGCTTCTTATCGGGGATTGCACTGAGAACCTCGGCCACCTTTTCCGGATCCATTTTGCTGAGGACGCGGGCAAAATCTTGCGGTTCGTAAGCCGCGCCCATCGCCACGATATCGGCGGCCTCCATGTTGTTCCAAATTCCGGCGATCTTTTTGGCTCCGGCGTCGCGGTCGGGTTCGATTTCAGGCTCGGCGGGCGGCAGATTCACGGCCCCCGGCTCTTCGATCTGCTCCTCTTCTTCAGGCTCTGCCGGAATCTTGGGGTCCGATTTCTCGGCGTACAGTTCCGCTGCTTGGGCGGCTTTTTTAGCGGGAGTCAAGCCCGGAATTTTGATGATGCCCGCGCGGCCGAGTCCGAGCACCGCTCCGGCAATCAGCAAGATCGCGGCGATCAGAATGACCGGCAAAAGCTTGCGCATTTTCTTCGGCTTGGCACTCGGGGTGGGTTCGATTTCTTCGGACATATCAATCTCCCACCGCGCTCAAAATCGAACGGACGTAGTTCTGAGTCTCCGGATAAGGCGGGATTCCTCCGGCTCGCTTAACCGCTCCCGGACCGGCGTTATAAGCGGCAAGGGCGAGTTCGCGGCTACCAAACTGCTTGAGCATCTGCGAAAGATAGCGAGCGCCCCCTTCCAGGTTTTGCCGCGGATCGAACGGATCGGTCACGCCCAGCGACTTGGCGGTTTTGGGCATCAGCTGGGTGAGGCCCATCGCTCCCGCGGACGAAACCGCCCGGGGATTGAATCCGCTTTCTTGCCGAATCAGCGCATGGAACAGCTTGGGATCGAGCCCGAATTCTCCGGCAATCGAAGTCGCCAGAGCTTGCAGATCGCCCGAATCCGGTGCTCCCGATTCCGGGGCACCGATCAGCCCGGCGGCCACCGGATCAAACGGACCGGCAGGAGTCGAGCCGGCAATCCGCGATCCCAGCGATCCCATCGAATTCGGCCGCGCCGAAAACACATTTCCGGAAATCGACGGTCGCGAGTTGCTACTCAGCAGGCGGTCGAAATTCGGCAGGTCCGCTTTGCGCGGACTCAGCGATGCGATCCGGGCCTGGATTTCGGCAATCCGCTGCCGCGTGGCTTCGTAGCCGCGAATCTCCATGCTCATGCCGCCCTCCGCAGCACGGCCCACTCGTCAAGCTCGGCTTGCTCTTTTCGATTCATTTCGAGGTTGTGCTCGGCCATTGCCTTTTCGCGAAGTTTTTCGATCGCTTCCGCTTCTTGGCGGGCGATGATCCACTTTTCGCGAGCGTCCGATTCTTCGTCGAGCAGGACCGCCACTGCCGATTCGAGCGCACGGGCTTCGTCGTCGAGTCGTTGGATGTACGCTTCGGTGGCCAATCGCCCGGCGATATCGATGACCGGTCGTCCGCGATTTTCGTCCCGCAGGCGAAGCGCGGCCGCGTGATCCGCCTCGGCGTCTTCGCGCTTCGCCTTGGCCAGCAGATAGCTGCGTTCTGCCGCGCGAAGTGCTTCCTGTCGCAGTTCTAGTACAGTTTGAAGCCTAAACTTGAACATCATTCTTCACCAGTTGAGCAAGTGCGGCGCACGATTCGGTGAGCCGCGAAGGTTCATCTTTGCGTTGCCGCAGAAGTGCGTTGATTCGATCCCAGCGGTCGACCGCCCGATCAGCCACGGGCTTTGATCCGGGTTTGTAGGCGCCGACTGCAACCAGATCTTCGATATCGTGGTAAGCGGCCACCAGCTCGCGCAGCGCATTGGCATCGCGCACGTGCTCATCGTCCGTGATCATGGGCATCACCCGGCTGAGACTGTTGAGAACCGAAATCGGCGGATAGTGGCCTTTACTCGTGAGCTTTCGATCCAGCACGATGTGGCCATCGAGGATCGACCGCGCGGCGTCGGCAATCGGTTCGTTGGTGTCATCGCCATCCACCAGAACGGTGTAAATCGCGGTGATTGCGCCTTTGGGTCCGCATCCTGCGCGTTCCATGAGCTTGGGCAAAAGCGCGAATACGCTTGGCGTGTACCCCTTGGTCGAAGGTGGCTCGCCAATCGCGAGTCCGATTTCGCGCTGCGCCATCGCAAAGCGGGTCACGCTGTCCATCATCAGCATCACGTTGAGGCCCTGATCGCGGAAATATTCAGCGACGGCGGTCGCGCTGAGGGCGGCTTTGATGCGGAGCAACGCGGGTTCATCGGAAGTCGCGCAGATGATTACGCTTCTGGCCAAACCTTCCGGTCCAAGGTCGTTTTCGATGAATTCCTTGACTTCGCGGCCGCGTTCGCCGACGAGGGCGATCACGTTCACATCGGCCTGACCATTCCGAGCGAGCATCCCCATCAGCGTGGATTTACCGACGCCCGATCCGGCGAAGATTCCGACCCGCTGGCCGACGCCCATCGTCAAAACCGAATCGATGGCTTTGACTCCGGTTTCAAACGGGCGGTCGATCATCTGCCGTTCCATCGCGTTGGGCGGCGCGGCAAGGGAAGGATAAAACTCGTGCGCGGCGAGCGGCCCGAGCCCATCCATCGGACGGCCCAAGGCATCAAGCGTTCGACCCAGCAGCGCGTTGCCAACGGGAATCCGCAGGCAATGGCCCGATCCTTTCACCAGGCTTCCGGCGCGGATGCCCGCAATCTCACCGAGTGGCATCATCAGCACGCGTTCGCCGCGAAATCCGACAACTTCGCACTGAATAGCGGGGCGACCAGGCTCGGTTTCGATAAAGCAGATGTCGCCGATTCGGGCGGATGGTCCGGCGGATTCGACGACCAAGCCAACCACTTGAGTGACGCGACCCATGACTTCAAACCGGTGGACTTGCTCAATGGCTCGCTGTGCGGCGGAAAATTCCGGGATGGTCACGCGGCTTCTCCTTCGATCTGCTCGGCCAGGCGATCAAAGTAGCTTTCAACTCGGGCGTCAATCACTCCGCCATCGCCCTCGGCGATCACCCCGGCTTGGACCGATGGATCGGCAATGATTTCGAGGTCGCGGATGTGGGCAAGGGCGGCCAGAATCTCATCGCGCCGCGATTCAAGCGCGGCGGTTTGAATCGGGTTCACGCGAAGTCGAACGTGGGTTCCGGCGGTCACTTCTCCGAGCACCGCTTTGGCGATATCCACGACCGCGTCGTATTTCATTTCGAGCTCGTGGCTCACCGCGCGTCGAGCAATTTCGATTGCGAGCGAAGTCAGTCGTTGCTCCGCTTCGACGTACCAGTTTGCGACATCCGTGCGATGCTGGGCGGCGAGGGCGGCAAGGTCTTGTGCGAACGCGGCGATGAGTTCGGCGTGGGTGGCATCGACTTCTTGTCGTGCTTCCTCGGAGCCCCGGAGGAGGCCAGCTTCGAATCCGGCTTTTTCGCCTTCGGCGTGGCCCTCGGCGAATCCGGCCGCTTTGCCTTCCGCAAAGCCTTGCGTGAAGCGTCGCTCGACTTCTTCCTTTGTCCACTTTGCCGCGGGCGATTCCTCGGCCACTGCGTGGATCGTGCGAAGCTGATCCAGGAATTTGCCCTTGATTTCGGCGACTTCGCCGCGAACGATATTTTTGGATGCCCGGACGTTAGACAAGCACATCCTCTTCGTCGCGCCCGATTTCGATTTCGCCCGACTCTTCGAGCCGTCGGATGCTTGCTACGATCTTTTGCTGCGCTTCTTCGACCGTGCGCATCTTGACCGGGCCCATAAATTCCATGTCTTCTTTGAGCATGTTCACGGCGCGTTCGGACATGTTGCGGAAGATCTTTTCTTGGACATCGGATTTGACTCCCTTGAGCGCGGTCGCGAGGTCCTTGGTGTCAACTTCTTTGAGGATCGACTGCACAGCGCGGTCATCGAGCTGAACAATATCTTCGAACACGAACATCATGTTCTTCACCTCTTCGGCCAATTCCGGATTGTTTTCGGTAAGGGTATCGAGGATTAACCGTTCGGTTGAACGATCCACCCGGCCGAGCAGATCGACGAGTGCCTTCGGACCGCCGGCCTTGCTCATTTCCGTGTTGATGACGTTAGAAACTTTCTTTTCTAGCACGCGTTCGACGTTGCGAATGACTTCGGGCGGGGTTTGATCCATCGCGGCTATACGTTCGGCAACCTCCCCGCGCAGATCGGGCGGCAGCTTGCTGATGATCGTTGCCGCCTGGGTCGTGCTCATGTAGGCGAGGATCACGGCGATGGTCTGCGGATGCTCGTTTTGAATAAAGCTGAAAAGCTGCTGGGGATCGGCGCGCTTGAGGAATTCAAACGGCACGACCTGCATCGCGCTCACGATTCGGCCGGTGAGTTCGTTGGCTCGCTCTTCGCCAAATGCGGCAATGAGGGTTTTTCGGGCACTGTCCACCCCGCCTTCAGCAATGAATTCTTGCGCTTGAGCCATCTCGTGAAACTCATCCACGATTCGGGCTTTGAGTTCCGGCGAGACTTTTTCAAGCCGGGCGATTTCCAACGAAATGCCTTCGATCTGCTCATCGGTGAAGTTCTTCATGATCGGCCCCGCATGTTCGGGTCCGAGCACGGCCAGAATGATTGCCGCCTTGCGTCGCGGGGTGAGTTCAACCGCTTTTTTGCGCATTAGCGAGCTTCCTCCATCATCCAGCTTTTAAGGAGCATCGCCACGGCTTCCGGATTCTTCCGGCTCATTTTGCGAATCTGCTCGAGCGGGATATCAACCCGTCGCTTGATCGCTTCGACATCGGCGTCATCGTCTTCTTCGTCTTCGATCTTTTTCTTTTTCTTGCGCACCACGGGTTTGACTTCGCCAGTTTCGGGATCAACTTCGGCGACCTCCTCGACTTCTTCTTCGGTTGCGGCGGGCAGGCTAAGCTGCACCGGGCGGGTGGCTTCTTCGATAAGGGCCAGCAGCTTGGGATCGGAATTGGCGGGCACGGTCAACCGGTCGCCGTTCGAAAGAACCAGGGTTTGGTGCTGCGATTTTTTGATCGTGCTCGCAAGTGACTTCATCAGGAACAGCGCGACCAGGATGAGCGCACCAACCGGAAGCAAACTGATAATCTGCTGCATCCGGGCGGTAGCCGCGGCCTCGGCGGCGGCTTTTTGCTGGGCATCGCTGGCGGCCGTGCTGAACTCGGCCGCGGTCACCGATTGGGTGAATTTAGGGTCGCCCTGCCAGGGAGAAACGTAGGCGGCAATCCGTTGTTGCAGGGGCTTGACGTCCTCAATAACGCTCTTGTTGGCCATCACGCTCACGTTCATCGCCACGATTTCGCCCGCCGCCTTTTGAATACTGGTTTTGGTGTTGCTGGTCGGGTATTGCACCGACTTTTGCTTGGATTCGTATCCGTTGGGATTGGTGCTACTCGATCCGACAGCAGCGGGTTGGCCGGGAATGTTCGATTCGATTCCCCCCGCTCCGCCCGCGGTATTGGATTCGCCGGTCATTTTTTCGGTGGCGGATTCTTCGACAAAAGCATCGCCGGTGCGCAAAGTTTCATCTTTTTGGATGCTGGTCTCATCCATGTTGAGCTGAACATCGACCTTAACAATCGTGTTGCCTTTGCCAAACACCAGGTCGAGTTCGCGCTGAAGATCGGCGGTGCGGCGGCGACTTTCGGCGGACTCTGCCTCCATCTTTCGACTCGCGTTGCTGGTGGGGGATCCTTCTTCGGCGCCATCGAACACCATGCGTCCGGCCGTGGTGACCACGGTGACGTTCTTGGCGGTGAGTCCGGTGACCGACCCTTGCACGAGGCGTGCGATGGCCGTCGCCGCATCCGTGGTAAGGGCGTTTTCGCCGGTTTCTTGAACTCGGACGGTCGCAGTTGGGGGAAGCGTTTGATCGCCGAACGGGGAATCTTTGCCGAGCGTGAGGTGGACCTGCGAAGACCCGACCCCTTCCATAGTATCGATTGATTCCTGGAGCTTGCGCTCTTCGGCGGCGATGATTTTCTCGTTTTCTTTGCGTTGGCTATCGCCGATGCCAATGGATTCGATGAGGTCGAGTCCGCCGGTGTTGCTCTTGGGGAGCTTGTTCTTGGTCGCCAGGTACATCTTGGCGCGGGCTACGTCGGCACTCGGCACCAAAACTTCGCTAGCGGGGGAAATTTCTACCTTGAACCCGCCCTTGGTGAGTTCGTCGGAAACCGCAGCCGCATCGGTGCCGGAAAGTCCGGGGATCACGGGCTGCATCTTGGGCCGACTCGCAAAGAAAATTGTTGCCCCCAGCATAAATACCAGGAACAGCGCACCAAAGACGGTCACGAGCTTCTGCGTACGGTCGCTCGTATCCCACCATTGTCTCAAACGATCTATGATCGCACCCATCTTTTAAGCATCCGAAAAAGGCCGGGTTTATCCGCGAGCCGACATGCTAAACCTGCATGCGGCTGATCTCTTGGTACGCTTCCAGAACTTTGTTACGGACCTGCATTGTAAGTTGCATGGCCGTACTCGCACGTTCCATCGCGATCATGAGATCGTGATATTCCACCGGTCGATTCGCCATCAAGTCGTTTTGAAGGGACTGCGCATCGTTCTGCGCGCCGTTCACTTCCTTGAGGGCGTCCATCAGCATCTGACCGAAATCTTCTGACTTCCCATTCGGGGATGTCTTGGCCAGCGGTGGCTGAGCGAGTTGGTTAAGGGGATTTGGGTTTCCTTGAATGCGCAAAGACATCGTTTTATCAGCGGGTTGGGTTGCTGCCTCCTTGCGTCATGTTTGAAAATCCTGTTTGGGTGCGGTCCATGGCACTTTTGCCAGGTTCCATTGCGGCCCATCATCATGTTCGGCGCGGTTCGCCATTTCCTTAGCTGCGAATTCCAAAAAATATGCGGGGCAGAACCAATCGGGACGATAGGTATCCTCTTTGGCGTGCGGATCCTTGTGACCGGCGGCTGTGGATTCATCGGCGCCAACTTTCTGCTACGCTACGTTCCCGAACTCCCCGATGCCCACTTTTTGAACATCGATAAGCTTGGTTATGCGGGCAACCTGCGATCTTTGGTCGGCATACAAGATCGAAAGAACTATCAGTTTATAAAAGCTGATCTGGCCGATGCCGACGCCACGCACCAGATCGTACGGGACTTTGACCCAACCCACATCCTGCACTTTGCCGCCGAAACCCACGTGGATCGGTCGATTAAATCACCACGGCCGTTTATCGAATCCAACGTGATCGGCACGTTTAACCTGCTGGAAGCCGCGCGCGAATGCTGGAACGGTCAGTTTGAAGGCCGACGGTTCCACCACGTTTCCACCGACGAAGTGTTCGGCGAACTCGGCGAAGAAGGTGCATTTACCGAATCGACCGCCTACGATCCGCGCTCACCCTACAGCGCCAGCAAGGCGTCATCCGACCACCTGGTTCGAGCGTGGAACCAAACGTTTGGACTTCCGATCACGATTACGAACTGCTCGAACAACTACGGTCCCTACCAATTTCCGGAAAAATTGATCCCGGTGGTGACGCTCAATGCGTTCGAAGGCAAGCCGATTCCGGTGTATGGCAAAGGCGAAAATATTCGGGATTGGCTTCATGTGGGTGACCACTGCGAGGCGATCATGCAGGTTATTCGAGGCGGTAAGGACGGCGAAACCTACACGGTGGGCGGCAACGCTGAACGCACAAACCTACAAGTGGTCGAGGCGATCTGCCATGCGGTTGCGGATATCAAAGGCGTCGATTCCGCGCAAATTCTCGGTTTGATTGAGTTTGTAAAAGATCGCCCGGGCCACGACTTCCGCTACGCGATCGATGCGAGCAAGATTCAAAATGAACTTGGCTGGCAGCCCCGCCACACTTTCGAACAGGGACTGGTGGAAACCGTTCGGTGGTACCACGAAAATCCGGGGTGGGTTGATTCTGTCAAGAGCGGGGAGTATCGCCGCTGGGTCGCCGAGCATTACGGAGCCCCCGCGTGAATCGAAAGGGCATTGTTCTGGCCGGCGGATCGGGCTCGCGGCTTTATCCGATCACCTTGGGTGTAAGCAAACAGCTGATTCCGGTCTACAGCAAGCCGATGATCTATTACCCGCTGAGCGTTCTGCTGCTGGCGGGGATTCGCGAAGTGCTGATCATCACCACCCCGCACGAACAAGACGCCTTCCGCCGACTCCTCGGCGATGGCTCCGATTGGGGAATCCGGATTGAATATGCCGCCCAGCCTAAGCCCGAAGGGTTGGCCCAAGCGTTTTTGATTGGGGAAGATTTCCTCGCCGGCTCGCCCGCGGCGTTGGTGCTTGGTGACAACATCTTTTACGGTCAAAACTTAAGCAAATTGGTGCAAAAAGCCAATGAGCAACAGTCCGGTGCCACCGTGTTTGCCTATCAGGTTGAAAATCCAACCGCGTACGGAGTCGTCGAACTGGGAGAAGGGAATCGGGCCCGGTCGCTGGAAGAAAAACCAGCGAACCCTAAGTCCAACTTTGCTGTTACGGGATTGTACTTTTACGGATCGGATGTGGTTGATCGAGCCAAAACCTTACGGCCATCGAGCCGAGGAGAACTCGAAATTACCGATCTCAACCGCCTTTATCTTGAAACCGATGAACTCGATGTGGTTGTGCTGAGCCGAGGATTCGCCTGGCTCGATACCGGAACGCCCGAATCGATGCTGCAGGCCGCGAACTTTGTGCAGGCGGTGGAAGAACGCCAAGGCCTGATGATCGCCAATATCGAGGAGATCTGCTACCGCATGGGCAGCATCGATCGAAATGCGTTGCTTAAGCGGGCCGAGCTCCTTGGCAAGTCGGCTTACGGCAAATACCTGCAACGAATCGCCGAGGAGTCAGCATGAAACTGCGGGAAACGTCGCTGCCCGGTGCCGTGGTGATTGAATACCAACAGTTCAGCGATGCCCGTGGCTACTTCTTGGAGCTGTACCACGAATCAAAGCTGCAAGAGCTTGGATTTCAGCATCGATTTGTACAAGATAACACGAGTTTCTCTTTAAACGGAGTGTTGCGCGGCCTTCATTTTCAGTGGCCCAATCCGCAAGGAAAATTGGTGACATGCTTGATGGGCCGGGTTTGGGATATCGCCGTTGACATTCGCGAGGGATCGCCGACGTTTGGTCAATGGCATGCAGAGATGCTGGATAGCGAAAGCCCCAGCGCGTTCTACGTGCCGGAAGGGTTCGCTCACGGATTTTGTGTGGTCAGCGAGACGGCTTTGGTGCATTACAAATGCACGGAAGTTTATCGTCCGGAATGTGATTCGGGCATTGCCTGGAATGATCCGGAGCTGGCGATTCCTTGGCCCTCTGAACATCCGACCCTGAGCGAAAAGGATCGCGCACTACCGAAGCTCGCCGATCTTGCCCCGGAACGCCGTCCAACGCTCTAAATCGTTTACCGACTGATCGGTTGGGACTGCACCGGAGTGGGAACAACGCTTCAAAAGGTCGCGGGAGAACTGAACATCCAAGGCTTCCGAACCAAGGCCGGTGCCGAGTTCTCCCATGTCCAAGTCTTGCGAGTTCTGAACCGAGAGGCGTTCTATCGCAGACAAGGCGTCATCACTCCAAGCGTTGAAGGTGGAGCTTGGGGGAGCACACTCGGCCATACTATCGAGTCCGACTTAACCCAAATGTAAACACGCCAATGACTACAAATCCCACGATCAGAGCGGCAAAGAGCCATTCGCCTCTCCACCCTCTTGATCCAAGCAGCAATGCGTCCTTTGGGGCTAACAGAAGAACCATAACTGTAAGAGCCACCACCGCTAATCCGACGCATCCAATGCCCACCGTCTGTAACGTCATCGCACGCAACTCTTACCGACCAGAGGTTGGTACGGGTGGCCCTGCTCGTTTCAAACATCGGTTTAGCCATGCACCGGCCTGATCTCTGCATCCTTGATACGCTCCGATGCAAGCGATTGCCGCCGATCGGCGCCCGAAGTTCTAACCGGATCAGCGGTTGACGATCGAGCGCGATTCGATCGGCGCGCTCACCCGTGCGGTTTCGAGTCGGTCCTTCTTTTCGAGCACGGGGCGGAAGAATCCGGCGAGAGCCATGATTCCGATCAGGCTCAGCAGGATAAACAAGGCTTGACTAAATTTAGCCATCCTCCGCTGTGCGGATTCGCTGATGGTGATGCCCCAACGAATGCAAAAGTTCCAGATTCCGTACGCAAAGTGGTACGTACTGGCTAAAACCCCAACAATGTAGAAAACCAACACAAGGTAAGTCCCAAACGGTTCGGAAAGGCGTTGCGCCCAGCTTTCGTAGTAGATTTTTTCAGCGCCCACGATCTGGCCATACACTGAGGTGGTGGCCATGTGATAGCAAAGGAAGACAAACGCAATAATTCCGGTCCAACGTTGGAAGGTGAAGTACCGGTTTTCGCGATACCGTAGCGAAGCTTTGTGATAGTTGGGCGCCGCGCGAGAAGTGATGAAGAGTCCGTACACCGCGTGGAAAATCAGCGGGGGCCAGACGACCAAAAACTTCAGCACATAGAGCACGTGCATAGGCATGTGCTCAAAAAACATGATGACGCCATTGAACTGACGGGCTCCGGCCAGGCTGAACGAGTTAAGCGTCAGGTGCTGGATGAGATAGAAGCCGGTCGGGATAATTCCCGTGAGCGAGTGCAATTTGTGCCAAAAGAAGTTTTCGCGGCCCGCCATAGCTTTGCGTCCTTACGATCATACCTGCGGCCCGCGCGATGGTCCGCGCATGATCTGTTCGGGAGTGGGATACTCTAGCGATCCGAGAACGCCATGCCATCAATTTTGGATATCACCGCCCGCGAAATTATCGACTCACGAGGTAACCCGACCGTGGAAGTTGAGGTTTTGCTCGAAGACGGCAGTCTTGGCCGGGCCGCAGTGCCCAGCGGAGCCTCTACCGGTGCGTTTGAAGCGGTGGAACTGCGGGATGGAGATTCCGCTCGCTATGCCGGAAAAGGTGTGCTCAACGCAATCGAAAACGTCAACGAGCGAATCGCTCCGGCTTTGCTCGATTACGAATCGGCGGACCAGGAAGGAATCGATACGCTACTTTTGCAACTCGACGGATCAAATAACAAGAGCAACCTGGGGGCCAATGCGATTCTCGGCGTTTCTCTAGCATGCGCCAAAGCGACCGCACTCAGCCTCGGACTTCCGCTGTATCGATACGTGGGCGGGGTGAGCTCCCGCACCCTGCCGGTGCCGATGCTCAATATTTTAAACGGCGGCCAACATGCTGATTCCAACGTGGACTTTCAGGAGTTTATGGTGCTCCCGGTGGCGTTCGACTCTTTTTCGGAAGCACTCCGTTGCGGATGCGAGATTTTCCATTCTTTGAAGTCAGTGTTGAAAGCCAAAGGATTGGGCACGGGCTATGGAGATGAAGGTGGATTCGCGCCGAACCTAGAATCGCAAGACCACGCCTTTGATTACATTCTCGAAAGCATTCAAAGAGCAGGGTACGCACCAGGAAAGGAGGTGTTCTTAGGTATCGATGCCGCGGCCACCGAGTTTTATCAGGATGGCCACTATGTGTACAAGGATGGCCGTCGACTAAGTGGGGCCGAGCAGGTGGACTATCTGGCGAATCTGGCCGCCAAATACCCGCTCATCTCCATTGAAGACGGATGCAGCGAGGACGACTGGGATTCTTGGAATGGACTGACTCAGGCGATTGGGGATCGATGCCAGCTGGTCGGCGACGATCTCTTTGTCACCAACGTCACCCGGCTCTCGCGAGGGATTGATTCGGATACGGCCAATTCGATTCTGGTGAAAGTGAATCAGATCGGTACGCTCAGCGAAACTCTGGCCGCGGTCGATATGGCGAACCGGGCAGGATACACCGCCGTGATGAGCCACCGATCCGGCGAGACCGAAGACACAACAATTGCCCATTTGGCGGTTGCCACAAACTGCGGCCAAATCAAAACGGGAGCACCAAATCGCACCGACCGGGTGGCGAAATACAACGAACTATTGCGCATAGAAGAAGAGCTCGGAATGAGTGCCCGCTATGCCGGATCCAGTGCCTTCGGCCGTCTTGCCGGTCAATTCGAATAAAGATTTCATAAATAATTACACAAGGCTTCCGGGGGATCGTGGCCCAAGAGGGCGTTTTTGAACCTGGAAGCCCGTATTTTTACGGGTTTAGCGGTTTTCTCGCAAATCCCAGCAAAACAACAAGGTTTTATCTATACTGATTTCTAGTTGGGCACGGTTTTGGTGCCCGTTGCTTTCGAGCAGAGGAAAAATAAAATGCGAATGTCCTTTTTGGCGGGGCTGGTGGTACTGGCGGCTAGCTCGCAGGCGTTAGTTATCGATGGGTTCGATGACGGCAATTTTGTCGACACGATCTCCAGCGGAAACAACATTCTTTACAATGCGGCCACGATTCCTGGCGGATTCCGGTTCGTTTACCACGAGATTACGGATAATCCTTTCAACCTGGAACACCTGGCGGCGGTGACTTCCGGAGTGCTGGTTTTTGATAGCAAGACTTCGGTGGCGGCTTCTAATGTCGTGGGGTACGGAACGGATGCAAGCGGCCTTTTCAACAATCCGCTCAACCTCGATCTTTCGAGCCACGATCGGTTCCGCTTTACCATTCTTTCCAGCGATCAACCGGCCACGATTTCGATGGTGGTATATGGAGGAACCAGTGGACTCACCAACTCCACAACCCACGCGATTCTGGGCGGGATGACCACCACTTCACAAACGGTGGACATTCTGTTTAGCGATTTTGGAACCTTTGATTTCAGCGATGTTGATGGGATTGGGTTCTATATCAACACCGGTCCGAGCGGAGACATTGTGTTAGATCAGTTCGAAGCAGTTCCGGAACCGGCGACCATGCTTGCCTTGGGGCTCGGTGCCGTAGCTTTGGCGGCTCGACGAAGGGGGAAAGCCTGAGCCGTTAACGGCTCAGCAGGAGAGAAGCTATGATCAATCGAATTTTCATCGTGGCGGCCGGACTCGCGGCCCTCGGAGCTTCGGCTTCGGCAATCGTGCTGGACGACTTTTCCACCGGAAACAATAATTACAGTATCACGGCGGGCTCAGTCCTCGGATTTGATTCTGGAACCATGGTCGGAGGCGATCGGGCTCTGTTGCTGTCCGTGACCGCCAACCAATACGGCCTCGGATTTTTCGGCGATATCGCCGACGGGGTTTTGAGCTTTAATTCGCAATCCGGAGTTGATGCCCTTGGCATCTTTGGCTACGGCTACGAATTCGACGGCACGGGCGGGGCCCTTGATGATCTTGAACTCGACCTGAGTGGACTCACCGCGTTCCAGCTCAACATCATCTCTCGAGATGCGCCAACGCTGGTTCGACTGGCTCTCCGATCCAGTAGCGGAGATGGTGCCTTCCACCACGTGGATGTCAATCTGACGGGCACTTCGATTAACACGCCGGAAACGGTAACATTTAACTTCGCGGATTTTGCCGCCGGTATCGATTTTAGCGACATCGATCAGATCGAAGTGTTACTGGATATGGATATCGCGGGTGATATCGCGGTGACTTCGTTTGAGGCCGTTCCCGAACCGGCGACCATGCTTGCCCTCGGAGCGGGAGCTGCTTTGCTCGCCGCGCGACGACGTCGCAAAGCATAGGCCGCCCGTTCGCAAGTTCCAGTACGAAAGAGGCCGCTTCCATTTGGAAGCGGCCTCTTTCTTCTCGCAAATCGTGTCCTAGGGCTAGCTCATGGTGGCAACTTCGGTTGCCAAGTAGCTGGAAAGTTGCTCTAAGTGCTCCATGTCATGGATAAGGACGGCCACCATATAATCGGCGATCGAGAACTCTTTGCCATCTTGCCGTTTGATTGTTTTTTGCATGTCCTCCGGCGAGAGTGAGCGAAGGAATTCAAGGGTCATTCCCCGGCGGGATTCGAACACTTCGGCTTCGTGGAAGACTTCCTTGTCCGCAAATCGATGCTCTTGAGCCCGAGAATCGGGGTCGTACGACGGAACTTCACGGCCCGGCTTTTCCTGAGCGACGCGCATTCGATCCAGGATGGTCTGTTCGTAGTCGGCGAGGTGGGCAACCACTTCGCGAGCGGTGAACCGCTCGGGCTCGATCCGATCGTCCAGCCGATCGTGGGGGAAAACTCGAAGAAGTCGTTCAACGACTTTAGGGGCCGAATTCAGAGACCGAAGAAGCAATTCGTCCATTACTTTAGGTTACACATTTCCGGGTTTGGACGTGGCGTTTCCTGTAGAATTTCGTAGCTTTTCGGAACGAATTGTGATCAGGTGCGCAAGTTTTCTGCTACCGGTATTTTTAGATCATCTCTAATCAAATCTGATCAGTAAATAAAAAAGCCCTCTATCTTGAACAGTACCTGCGGAATGCTCAAGCAGAGGGCGGATTCTTAAAGTGACGCTTTTTTAGCGCGGAAGCCGCGCGTTTACGGCATCCCAATCGATGCACTGCATGTAGGCATCGATATATTTGGCCCGCGCGGTTTGGAAGTCCAAGAAGTAAGCGTGCTCGTATACGTCCATTGCCAGCAGCAGCGTGTGGTTCCACGTGGGGAACGTATCTTGACTGTCGCCGATGTAGGTGTGGACTCGTTGTTCATCGTGGCTGTATCCCAGGTAGGCCCAGCCTCGACCAGCGATTCCGGTCGCACGCCAATCAGCTTCCCAGTGTTCGAACGAGCCGTACGCATCCTTGATCAAGGTGGCGACATCCCCGGTGGCGGGGCCGCCATCGCCGCCCAGCGTGTTGAAGTACACATCGTGGTTGATATATCCACCCAGCGCAAATGCGTAGTTCACTTTGAGCGCGCGCATGTCGCTGTAAATTTGGTTGGCCTTGCTCGGATCAGTATCGATTTCGTGCAACAACTTTCGGATTTCGTTGGTTTTGTTCGCGTAACCCTTCCACAACCCCAGGTGGGCATCGTGGGTCGCGCGAGAAATGCCGACTTTTTCGGTTGAGTAAACCTTTTGCGGCAAAGATTCGGGAACGGTAACGAGTTTTGGTTCCATGTTCTTAGAGCTCCATTGTAACTACGAATCGCCGTGACCGGATATCCCGTGCCCGGGTCGCCCTACCGAATATGCCCTAAATCTTTGCCGCAAACACGCAAGCAGTTCGACTTACTGGGCGGAAACTTTGTGCATCCGCTTGATAAGTTCTTTAGCCGACGGCTCGCTGATGAGTCCGCCTACCAAGGCCACGTCCACCGCATCGACGCGGAGAGCCACGAACGTTTCGAACTGAGCGATTTCGCACTCGAAGAATCCACCTTGAATGACTTGTTTCATGTGGCTTCGGGCATCTTCACCCGAAGCGGGTGCTTGAAAGATGTCGAATGCAATCGTAGTTTGTTCGTTGACAAATCGCATGTGCACGGCTTTGGCCGGGTGCGATGTTGCCACTTCCACGAGGCTGAGTTTGAATCCGCGGGCAGTGTTATCCGGCGCAAGTAGATCGTATCCGGCGGAAACCGCAGCTTTGCGGATTTGCGAATATTGCGATTCCGGCCCCGAATCTTGAATGTTAGAAACACCCGACCCCGAAAAGCCCAGAGCAACGGCAAAAAGCAGAGTGGTCATAGCTTATATCCCTCGGACGGAACCCCCGGCAAGATTGATGCCAAACACAGAGGGGGACAAAAAAACGCGGATGGAGCGTCCTTGCCCCGTCCTCCGTTACCACCGTCCCTGGTGAATCCGCACCCCCACTATAACGAAAACTGCGTTCGCGGTGCTAAGACCTTGAGGCAACTTCGGACAAAAGGGCATGCATTTCGCGCGCGCACCGGTCCATGTCTAAGTAATCGCGGGCGCGGGTTAGGGCGGCATTCCCAAAGGATTCGAGATACATTGGAGCGGCTAGCATATCCATGAGGCGGTAGAACGCATCGTCTCCGTCTTCGAAAAATTCCATGCTCACATCGCGGACCCCGATCTCGCGCAGAGCGTTCAGATCGCGGGCTAGCACTGGTTTGCCAAGTTGCATCGCCATCCCGGCGGACATGCTGAATCCGGCACGGCGAGCCGGAACGAACACCACATCTGCGGCCGAAAGCAGAATCCAAGGATCAGTGCCTTCCGGAGCGGTTCGCAGGTTCTTCGCGGTCATTCGACCTGCAATAGGCAAGATCATGCCTTCAAAATTAGGCACATCTTCGCGGAGCATGGGGGCCAGATCGTCGAATGCGTCCAGTCCGGTATCGGCGACCGGGCGTCCGAGGGCAACGACCAAACGGGCGTCGTCGCGAATGCCCAGCAGCTGACGCGCAGCCAGCTTATCGGGTGTTGACTCCGGCGGTTGGGGCACGCCCGGCACCACCATCGTGAGATTCACGGCATCGGCTTCATCCAGAATCCGTTTTGTCGTTCGCGATGCGCAGATTCCGGCCCGAGCACTGCTCAGGCGATCGATAAGCTGACTATGAGTGGTGCGCGGAGTATCGTACGCGACGTACACCCACGGACGCTTGAGATAGAACGCTTCGGCGCAAGCCCACGCGGAGCGGTATCCGAACGCGACAATAACATCGAACCCCTTGCCGGCTTCGCGGAGCCGTTTGCTCACCGGACGATCGACTTGCCAGCCGGTCCGATCCGGAATCCAGCTGGAGCACTCGTCGATTACGGCCTCCATGCCCAGCGTTTCTAATCGTTCCGCCAGATTGTGCGCGTAGAACGCGGTCCCGCCCGCGGGCTGCCGAGTTATGAATAACGCGCGAAGCATGGCTTCAATTGTCCCGCCCTAGCGCGGAACAACCTGGGCATCTAGGATGCGTTGCAGGACTTGTTCGACGCCATATCCTTCGATTTCGGCTTCCGGTTTAAGCAGTACCCGATGCCGAAGAACGGGCATTGCGAGCTCTTTGATGTCGTCGGGAATCACAAAATCGCGTCCTCGAATTGCGGCCAAGGCTTGGGAAGCGGCAACGAGTGCGATCCCGGCTCGGGGCGATCCGCCGACCAGGATATCGCCGCTTAGCCGAGTGGATTTCACGATATCAAAGATGTAGCGGAACATACGATCTTCGATCTTGACGGCCCGGACCTGCTCCCGCATAGCATCAAGTTGAGCAAGATTAATCACGGGCGCAATATCAACTTGTTCGAGTTGCTGGGCTCGGAATCCACCGTGGAATCGACGCAGAACATTGACTTCGGCGTCATCGCCTGGATAATCCATGACGATTTTAAACAGGAAGCGGTCTTGCTGCGCTTCGGGCAATGGATAGGTGCCTTCGTATTCAATCGGATTTTGAGTGGCAAAAACGATAAACGGCCGGGGCAGGGAATGGCGAACACCATCGATGGTGGTCTGACGTTCTTCCATTGCTTCCAGCAAAGCAGACTGAGTTTTGGGCGGCGTTCGGTTGATTTCGTCGGCCAGGAGTACGCTGGTAAAGATCGGTCCGTGCCGCAAATTGAATTCGGCAGTGCGCGGATCGAACACGTTGGTGCCGATTACATCGCTTGGCATCAGGTCGGGTGTGAACTGAATTCTTTTGAAGGGAAGATCGAGCACGCGGGCAAATGTTCGAACAAGCAGAGTTTTTCCGAGTCCGGGAACCCCTTGAAGCAAACAGTGTCCATCGGCCAGGAGGGCCACCAGGGAAAGTTCCACGGCTCGGCTCTGTCCAACGACGGCCTTGCCTACTTCAGCGTAAATGCGAGACGCCGTCTCCGCCACTACCATAGATGCAGAATCGTACCCGCCGACACCGACGGCTCGAACGGGAACAATTCTCGCCGGTACACTGTTGCACTAACCACGCCGTTTATTTGGCCCCTCAACCGATGAAACCATCTTTTAAAGTTGGCCTTGTTTGCGCCGCAATTGCCGCCGCAATCTACGGCGGATATTGGGCATACAGCGAAGCAGCGCTCGCCAACTTCGATGCTCCTCCCATCCAGCCCGGAAAGGTGACCTTTGTCGCCCTCAATCTCGGTCGCGATTATGGAGTGAGGGTCGCCAATTCAACGGCTCAGCTGGTTCAACTTCCGCCGGGAGCGCAAAAGTTCGAGTCGCCGCAAGACAAATCGGAAGAAGGTGAATCGCGACGTATCCCAATTCGCGAACTCTTAGAGTCGTTGCAGGGGAACGTAGTTTCGCTGATCTACCTGACCGCGGTAGTCAACAAAATCGATCTTGATGCCATTCAGCCCGGAATGGTGCACTGGAGTGAAGAAGATATTCTCGCCGCGATTTCCGGCGATGCCGCGCTTAAATCCAAACTGGAACAAGATCTGAATGTGGCCCTTGACGGTACGCCGCTCGATGAGATTCGGATGACCAACATTCTCAATGGCGTGGTGATTGATCTCAAGGTTCCGGTCGAAGTGAGTGTGGGAGGCGAACCAAAAACTCTGATCGCCACCATCCCGATCCAGTACCGTCCGCGATTTGCTAAGGCCGTGGGCGATGAGTTTAACAAGCGATTTAATCCGCCGCGTGAATTTATCGTCGGAAACTATCAATCCCACGCGAAGCAAGTTTTAGACGGCACGACCTCAAAAGAAGATGTGGCACGAAGTCTGCAGGCGATAGTTAATGACAACTATAAGAAAGGACTGGCGGTTCAACCCGAACAGTTGCTTGCCCGTGCTCACGTTCTCATCAACGATTCGCACGTGATGTCGGCCAAGTCAATAGAAGGCAAAGATGACAAAGGTAAAGATGTCATCACCATGCAGATTGAGCTTAACGAAGAAGGCCGGAAGCGGCTTTGGAAATACAGCCGAGAACGAAAAGGCTTTGCGCTTTTGGTAGTGGTGGATGGAGTAGCCATCGCTGCTCCGCGGATCACTACCGAGCTCAACGAACGATCGCTCAACCTCACGGGTTTAAGGGAAAAAAGGCTGGTGGATGACTCGATCCGGGTCATTAACGAGTTGAACCGTTCAAACTAAACAGGAAGACACATATGAAGATTTGGGGATTTGGAATTTTGGCTGTCGCCATGGCTCTTGCGCTTGGCGCATGTCAGGGTGGAGAAGAAAGCGCGGCCCCGGCGGAAGCCGCCGCGAAAGTCGAAGCGTTCGGCGATCTGGATTCGGTGAAGGTGGAATCCCTTCTGCCGACTAAAGAAGGAACTCAGGCGACCTACGAAGCGGTAGGAAACAACGAAGAAAAAGTGGAACTCACCATCCGCGTGGGTAAGGTCACCGAATCTGGAAGTTCAAAACTGGTCACCCTCGAATTTCTGCAAAAGAACGAGGTGGTTGATGTCACCGACTGGCGGATTGGGCCTGACGGCGTGTTCCAGTTAAGCGCGCGTTCGGGAGACAAATTTAATCCGGAGAAATTGGAAATTCCCGCCGATCTCAACGACCGCGAAGAGAAAAAGTACAACGGCACCGGGCCGCTCCCATCGGTTGATCCGGGCTCGGCAACCACGGGCAAAATCGAGGGGTTAACTGCAATTCGCGGGTTGGAAACGGTTGATACCTCGATGGGTCAGATCGAAGCCTTGGCGGTTGCCGGCGCCGTGAAGTACCGCTCGGGAGACAAAGAGTGGGTACAGCGGACCACTACTTGGTACTCGCCAAAATACGGTATCGTGCGATACGTCCAAACTCTTACGCGGAGTGACGGTCTCGAACGAAAGTCCGGACTTAAAATCAAAGGTTTTAGCGCGAAATGAAAGGATTCACCACTGGCACTCTTCTCACGGTGATGGCAATCGCGATCCTTGCGATTCCTGCCTGCCAACCACCCAAGGATAAACCGGCCGATCCGGCCAAGCAAAGCACCAACACGGAAACTGCCACGAGCGCAGGTCTCACGCCCCAAGATCCGGCGACGATCCCCGATAAGTTCAAGCATGCGGGTTTCGAGTACTACGGCTTAGCTGATGGGAGCGAACTGACCTATGAATTCCTCTTCAACGGTACCAAAAGTGTCGGAACCCAAAAGTCGGTGTACGTCGGAACGCAAGATGGCATTCCCCACTTCCGAATCGAGCGCTCCGGCGCGCTTTCCAGTCTTGGAGTTGATGACGTTGAGGTTCGCGAGGACGGAATCTATCTGGTTGGCGTGCGCGAACAGCAGCTCGAAAAAGCCGCACTTGCGCTACCGGCCGACGTTGAAGTGGGCAAGAGCTGGACTCTGGAGCAATCGCTCCGAGCGGGCGATGGCGAGCCGGTGAGTAGCACGGGCACCCAAAAAATTGTCAAGGAGGAATCGATCACTACGCCGGCCGGCAAGTTCGAATGCGTAGTCATTACGCTCGATGGGAAAATGACGATCAAGGGTAAGACCGAACCGGTGAGCGGGAGCGCATGGTACGCCAAAGGAATTGGCACCATCAAGCTCGACGTCAATTCCGTTGATCCCGATGGCAAGCCCATTAAATACGGCATCACTCTGATTTCAAAATGATCGCTACGCTCGCTGCCCTGGCTTTCCTTGCCGCCGATGATTCGCTTGTTGAAGCGTACTTTGCGGCCAAGCCCGGCACCGTGCGCACCTACGAACAAGAAGTCGATCACGATGGTCGTCGAAGCAAGGCGACCATCATCGAAACCGTCGATCTTCCCGAAGAGATCTCGCGTCGCTACCTGATCGATAACCCAGACGTCACCGACCTTGAGAATCCTAAGATCGAAAAGGTCGACAAAGTTTCCGCCATCACCATCCGCACATCAATCGATGGGCGAGAACCGCAAACGATCTATTACCGAGCCGATGGCAACCGCATCTTTTTGGTTGGAGCCGAAAAAGGTCAGCTCCTGCCGTTTGCGCTTCCTGTGCTGGCCGTGGGAAAAGATGAAGAGCTTTGGTCTTACAGCGGCCCCATCATGGTGATGGGCGCACCCGCGCCAGCGGTTGTCAAGGGCACCTCCAAACCCGGCAAGGAATACACTTTTCAAGGCAAGAAATATCCTTCCATCGAAGTGCGGACCACCTACAGCATCGATCTCGGTGCGGGCATGATCGCAAATAGCGAGCAACAGGCCATCTACGCCCGCGGGATTGGACTGGTCGAATTTAGGGAAACGGGCAAACTGAACGATCAGACCACCCGATCTACTCGCAAACTCAAGAAAATCGAATGGGAATCGCGGTAATCCGATCCGGCATTGCGGCGGCATCCCTTTTGCTGGGGCTCACCGCTTGCGTGAATAATGGGCAGAGTTCAGCCGCGCCAACTAATCCAAGCCGAATCGCCGCCACGTATCAGACCGCGCGAGAACTTAAACCAAACGTCGCCCCGCCCGAATTTGCCAACTTGATTCTCAGCGGAACTCCGATCCCCGTCCGGCTCCAAGAGGTCCGCAGCGGAAACTCCCTCACACTTGACTGGCTCGCCGATCCGGACGGCGAGACCGGAGGCGATCCGGTGCAAGTCGAGTCGGAAAAGTACACATTTAGTGATTCATACTTTGCGTTTGCAGGGACCGAACATGAGCAGTACGATCCGCCGATTTCGTTGGTAAAGTATCCATTTGAAGTGGGCACCCCGAGCGATTGGGCAGGGCTTGTGATTGTAGGCAAGATTAAAACTAAAGCCACCGCTGAAATCACGTCCGAAGCGGAAACGCTCAACCTAGCCGTGGGCAACATTGATACCGTGGCGGTTACGGTTCAAATCAGTTTTGAAGGGGAAAGCGCGCCCAAAACTCGACAGCTTAAGTTCTGGTTCCAGCCCGGAGCCGGAGTGATCAAGCGTGAACTGTGGAGCAGCTCCACCCGTGAACCCCGACCTGAACCAGGCGGCAATTCTCCGGAACGATGAGCATTCTCGCCGGCGACGCCAACTTGGTTGTCGAACGCGAGAAAGGACGTCGACATCACTGGGGGTTACTCGGTACATCGGCCCTGCTTATCGGGATCGGTCTTTTTAGCATCGCAAGCGTGGATGCCGGTCGCGGTACCGCATTTGCGCCGCGTCAAATGATGTTTGCCGTGGTTGGGCTCGTGGTGTTTTTTGTGTTCAACCGAGTTCGGCTTGAACACCTGCGTCTCCTGGCCACTCCGCTCTATTTGTTAAATCTGGCTTTGCTGGCCAGTGTTCTGTTTGCGGGAAAGACCCGGGGGATGACCTCTCGCTGGATCGATATCGGGCCGATTCAGTTTCAGCCGAGCGAGATCAGTAAGCTTTTACTCGCCATTACTTTGGCGGCCTACTTTGCAAATCGCAAGGACCGACTGCGCGATATCACTACGTATATCGGTGCAATCCTGCATATAATGCCAATTCTGATTTTGGTTTATAAACAGCCTCACTTCGGTGCGACCATGGCGCTCTTGGTTATGGGCTTGGTGGCCTGCGTCAGTGCGGGTGTTCCTTCCAAGTATTTTCCGATCACGATCGGACTAATCGCCGCGCTCGGGGCGGTGATCTGGTTTACGCCTTCGTTGATGCCGGATTATCAGCGCGGGCGGATTGAATCGAAGTTTCAGTCGCTTGTGCACGGCCAGACCGATCCGCGCGGATCGGGCTACCAACAGGATCAGGCGATGCTCGCCATCGGCAGCGGGGGCGCAACCGGGAGCGGATTCTTTCGGGGAGATCAGAAAGCGGCGGGGGTGATTCCCGAGCAGCACAACGACTTTATCTTCTCGGTGATTGGCGAAGAAGGCGGCTTTTTCGGATCGGTGTTGGTGCTGGCGATCTTTGGGGTTTTCTTCTACTTTGTATGGCGAAGGGTGTACGAATCGCAAACGATTATGGGTCGGGTGATTGCGGCTTCGCTTTTTGCGGTGCTGGCTTTCCACACGGTGGTGAATCTGGCGATGGTTCTGGGGCTTGGTCCGGTGGTGGGGCTGTGGCTCCCGTTCGTGAGCTATGGCGGCACCGCGCTGTGGATGTGTATGGGCGCCGTCGGGCTGCTGGATCAGTGCGAATAGCTTCGTCCGGCAAAATTTTTTAGATTTTTCGAAAGTGGGTGTATCATTTGTGAAGACAGTTGTCGTCATAGCATGTGAAGACACTTGTCTTCAAGCCCGATCCCGGAAGTGCACGCCGGGGCGGGCAAGGAAAGCAAAACATGCACATTGAACGAAAAATCGCCACCGCGATCCTCTCGCTTGTTGCCGCAGCCGCCGCGTTTGCGGTGGTTCTGCCGAACCAAACGAGTCCTGTCAAGAAAGGTCAGAGCACGTCGAGCGACCAGCCGGTCGCGGGTGCTTTCGATTCGATTAAACCGAATGAGATGCAATCGGCCCTGTTTGAGATCATCAGCTGGGAGCAATCGGTGGCTTTGGCCAAGATGGGTGGCCATCCCTTGCCCGATTATTCCAAAATGAGTTCCAGCACCAAGGCCGCGCGACAGGAGGTTGTGTACGCCTGCAATTTCTACTACCGCGCCACGCTGAAATCCGAGCAAGCCAAGGAGTTCGACCGGACAATTTGGGACGTGAAAACCCACCCGCTGCCGGATAAGTGGGCCAACTTCCGCGGAAAGGGCTTGCAGGTGAACAAACTCATCGTGCCCGAAAAGGATCAAGGCACCAAGGCTTGGGAGATTATTAACCGGTTCCGTGATCGCAACCACGCGGTGTGGGGCAAGCCCGAGGGAATCAATGGCGGATACGAGCGGCATCTGCGACAGATGATCGAAGAGTTCCGAGCGATTCTGACCAAAGAGCAGCTTAAAGAGTTTGATTCTCATATCGGGGCCTATCAAAAAGAGATTCGTAACGCCCTGGAATCGGCAGATCGGCCGTGACCCTTTAAAAGTCGGGGGCGGATCCTCTTCCCGCCCCCGATTCCCACAACACAATGACTCAAAAACCACCTAGCCGAGCTGAGCTCGAAATCCTGACCTACATTGCTGAAAACGGTCCGTGCCCGGTTCGACCGGTCGCGGATTATTTTGCTGAATCTAAAAACTACGTGCGACCAACCGTGCTGAAAATGATGGAACGATTACGCGAAAAGGGCCACCTCACACGGCGGCGAATCGATAAGGTGTTTGTATACCAAAGCGTGGCCAGTGCCGATGAAATTGCCAACATGTTGGTCGAAGAGTTTGTGAGCGGCGCACTGGATGGTTCGGTATCGCCGGTTGTGGCGTATCTGGCGGGTTCAGAAGCACTCAGTGCAGAAGATATCGAACAGCTTAGGGCATTGATTGATAAGTTAGAACAGGAAGGCAAAGCGTGAACGACCTGATTATGCGCTGGACAACCGGGATGGTGAACGCCACGGTTCAGGGTTCAGTCACGTTGCTGGCGGCGGCGTTAATGGCCCGATACGCAACGTTTCTGCCCCCGATTTTACGCATTTGGCTGCTTCGGCTCGCGTTTTTCAAGCTCATCCTATGTATGGTGTGGCATGGGGGAGTAGCCGTCGTTTTGCCCGGCGGATCAAGCGGCGAGGAACTACCGCTGTGGCTGGGCTTTCTGTTCGGATTTGCGTTTGTGGTATGGGTTGTAACGGTGGCCATTGGAGCATGGCGCACGGTTCGTTCTATTCAAGTGTCTCGCAAGATTATTAATGAATCGACGCTCATTCGGGAAGGGCGATCTTACCAAGTTTTGCACTACCTTAGCCGAGTTATCGGGGTTTCGCGGGTACCAAATTTGGCTGAGAATCCGAATTTGCGATCGCCCATGCTTGCTCTTGGTTACCCGGGCGTGATTCTGATCCCTTGTGGTTTAGAAAACGGCGAAGATGTCTCGGCGGTCTTGGCCCATGAGTTGGTCCATGTTCGAAATCGGGACCTCGCTTGGAGTTGGCTGCCGTGGCTGGCGGATACACTGTTTTTCTTTAATCCGCTTGTGACGTGGAGTCAGCGTATTTTGCGGCATTGCGAAGAGTGCGCAGCCGATCGGATGGCCATGCAAGCACTCGGCATTTCTCCGGGTCCTTATTCGCGCACATTGCTGAATTTTGCGGGCCAACATCCGCGCGATGCGCACGGGTTAGGAATCGGGGAAAGCGCGGATGCGATTCAAGCCCGGATTACGGAGGCGTTTGGTCGGCATCGCTCCCGTTCTCTGCAACTGATCGGAATTGGAGTAGCTCTGACGATTGCCGCAACAATGGTTCCGCTCAAATTCGTGGTCGGCCCGGATTCGCGAGTGGTGGAGCCGAGAACGCCGGTTGCATCCGTTCGTGGCGCGGTGCCGGTAAGGGACATCGTTTCGCCGATTGCTCGCTGAGCCTTGCGCTAAACGTGGATCTGATTCGGCAAGTTTCATCGAACCTGCTATACTAGAGAATCTTATGGCCAAGGATCGGCCTGCAACGACCCGCACGACGGTGGCACGGAGCCGTAAAAGTGCAGGGACGCCATCGCATCGGGGACCCGATATCGCCGGGATCGCGCTGCTTTCTTTCGCGCTTATCCTCTTAATCGCGCTGGCCCTCGGCAACGCCGGACTGCTCGGCGATTCAATGGCCGGACTGTTCCGTCTGCTCTTTGGACGCGGCGCATTCTTGGTGCCGATTGCGCTAGGGGTGATCGGTTTTCGATTCATCCTCAAACGATCGCACGACCACCCAGCCCGGTTGATCGCGGGCACAAGCCTTATATTCCTCGCCATCCTGGGCGGCATCGCGCGGTCGGAACGCGGTGACTACTTTGTAGATTCGGCGATGCGCGAAGGGGGCGGCTACTTCGGCGCCGTGGTGGGCTGGGCGATGCATGCGTTGCTCGGCGGAGCGATGGCGGTAGGAATCATCGCCGCCGTTCTCATCGGCGTGGTGATGCTGGCCGATGTGCCGCTCGGCGAACTGATCGGCCGACTGCGACCGCCCAAGCGAGAGCCGAAGCCTAAAACCGTTGCCGCCCGGGCCGTAGTCCCCGCCGATGAAGAGCGCGAAGATCGACGCGCCAAAGCGATCCGCATGCTCGAATCCCGCGCCGACGATCCCGAGCCCGAACCGGTTCAAGCCAAACCCACGCCGATCATCCACGATGGCCGCCGTACCGATAGTGACATTCAACTCGATACGTCTAACTCTGAGCCGCGAGACGGATACATTCTTCCGCCGATTAGCCTTCTGACCGATCCCCCCAAGCGCGCCAAGCGCGACCCTAAAGAGGTCCAGCGCAACATCGAAATCCTTGAGGACACGCTCGAACAGTTTGGGGTCCAAGCCAACGTCATGGAGGTGGCCAACGGTCCGACGATCACGCGTTACGAAGTCGCGCTCGGCAGCGGAATCCGGGTCAGTAAGATCAAGAATTTGGCCGATAACGTGGCGTTATCGCTTGCCGCGCAGTCGGTGCGCGTGGAAGCCCCAATTCCCGGCAAGTCGGCGATCGGCTTCGAAATTCCCACCGCGCAACGCCAAATGGTGAGTCTGCGCGAAATGTGCGACAGCCTCGAATTTTTCGATACCGGCAATAAACTCGCGCTCGCCCTCGGCCACGATGTCGCCGGAACCGCCAAGTACACCGATCTCACCCGGATGCCGCACCTCCTGGTCGGCGGGGCCACCAACTCGGGCAAGTCGATCTGCCTTGCCAGCATCATCATGTCGCTCATCATGCGCATGACGCCCAAAGATTTGCGCCTCGTGATGATCGACCCCAAGCGCGTGGAACTCACGCTGTTTGAAAACCTTCCGCACCTGATGTGTCCGGTGGTTAAGGATGTGAAGGAGGCGGCGGGAGTCCTTCGCGCGGTGGTGCGCGAAATGGATCGGCGCTACGACCAGTTCAGCGAAGCGGGGGTCCGTAACATTGATGGATGGAACGAAAAGGCGAGTTTCCAAGATCGACTGCCGTATGTGGTGGTCATTATCGATGAGCTGGCCGACCTGATGATCCAGTGCCGAAACGAGGTCGAGACCAGCATCTGCCGCCTGGCTCAGCTGGCGCGGGCCACCGGAATCCACCTGATTATCGCGACCCAGCGACCCAGCGTGGATGTCATCACGGGCACAATCAAGAACAACATTTCCAGCCGGATCGCCTTTGCCGTGAGTTCGGGAATCGATTCGCGCACGATTTTAGACTGCACCGGCGCGGAGGATCTGGTCGGCAAAGGGGACATGCTGTTTTTGCCGATTGATGCCAACAAGCCGATTCGGATTCAGGGTTGCTACGTTAGCGAAAAAGAGATCGAGGACGTGTGCACGTTCTGGCGGAATCAGGCCAAGCCCAACTACGTGATCAATCCGGTGGAAGTCGCGATTCGCGACAAAGAGGATTCGATGCGCGAAAGCTCGGCATCGGACGAGCACTGGGACGATGCGGTCCGGTTTGTGGCCGAAAAGGGCCAGGCCAGTACATCAATGCTCCAGCGTCGATTCAGCATTGGATTCCAGCGCGCGTCGCGCTTGCTGGACATGATGGAAGAGCGGGGAATCGTGGGTCCGCGCGATGGTCCGCGCCCCCGCGAAGTGCTCATCGATGTGATGGGAGCGGAGGCGGTTCTGGGGAATGCGTCTTACCAGGATCCGATGCCGGAAGGCGCTTATCTGGACGACGAATAAATCGCCCAGATAAGTCGATTTTGCCCGTCTATTCCAGAGCCGTGCGGCAAGCCGAAATCACGTCCTCGATATCCGGCAACGCGGCGTATTCGTAGATCGGGTTGTAGCCGATGTGTACATCCGGGCGACTCACCAGCTGCGGGCTGGAGAACAGCAGCGAAAACGTCTCGGGGTTCGAGGTGATTTCGCTGATGATGTGCTGGCCGAATCCGCACGTCTTGGTGTCTTCTTGAATCACCACCAGGCGACCGGTTTTTTCCAGCGAGGCGCGGATCGTTTCCAGATCGAGCGGCACCAGCGAACGGATGTCGATCACTTCGACTGAAGCTTCGCCCGCCAGCTTTTCCGCGGCTTCGTGGGCCAGCTCCAGGGTGTTGCCGTAAGTGACGATCGTAACATCAGTGCCTTCGCGGACTACCTTGGCTTTGCCGAATCCGAGCGGCTGGACCTCGGTGACATCCACTCGTTTGCGGAAGATGTGCTTGGGCACAAAGATAAAGCAGGGGTCTTCGCTGTGGATGGCGGTCCAAAAGAGACCGGCGGCGTCTTCGGGCGTGCTGGGGATTGCCAGCTTGAGACCCGGAGTATGGGCGAAGTACGCCTCGTTAGACTGGCTGTGCCACAGCGATCCACCCGGCAAATAGGCACCGTAAGGAGCGTAGACCGTCATGGGGGTGGGCCACTCGCCAAAGCTGCGCCATCGCGTGGTGCTCACATTGCTCATGATCTGGTTCCACGCGGGGCAGAAGAAGTCGACAAATTGGAGCTCGAAGACGGGCCGCTTGCCGTACATGGCCAAGCCGACGGCGACGCCAATGATGGTGGCTTCGGCCAGCGGGGAGTTGAACACCTGCTTGGGGAAGTTCGTGCTCAAATCTTCGGTGAGTTTGAACACGCCGCCTTTGGGGTCTTCGATATCTTCGCCGAAAAAGATGACGTCGGGGTCTTCTTCGAGGGCCTTGGCAAAGGTGCGATTGATCGCATTGACCATGGTTTGGGGACCGGTTTCGATGGGCGGAGCCGCGGGCTGATCGGGCTTGCCCCACAGGTGGTCCATCACTTCTTCGGCCTTGGGGTCCTCGGCTTTTTCGGCGTTTTGGTAGATGCGATCAACCTCTTCGACAACCTCTTGCTGCATCTGCTCGAACCGGTCTTCGGTGAGTTGCCCGGCTTCGATGAGTTCCTTGGCCAGCAGTTTGATCGGGTCGCGATCGGACATAGCATCGATGTCTTCTTGCGGGCGATAGGTGCGGTGGTCGTCGGAACTGGTGTGGCTGCTTAGGCGATCAAGGTCGAACCACAGGATCGAAGGGCCCTCGCCAGATCGGGCGCGGTTGAAGGCCGTTTCGGCCCCTTCCAGGATGGCATCCACGCGCCGACCATCGACTTTGATCACGTAATCCTCGGCGATGATTCCGGGGATGTTGAGGGCCATGAACTTTTCGGTAGGCGTGGAAATTCCGTACTTGTTATCTTCGATGGCGATGATGAGGGGAAGTTTTTCTTGGACGGCAAAAGCCCACGCTTCGTAGAATTCGCCTTGGCGCATGGCGGCGTCGCCCACGGTGGCGAGCACGATGTTGGGTTTTTGATCCAGCTGCATGCCCCAAGCCACGCCCGCGGCCGGGATGAGTCCGCCCCCGGTGGGAGTGCAGACCGAGCCGACGTTGAGTTCGCGGCTGCTGTAATGGCCGGGCATTTGTCGTCCGCCGCTGCTGCTTGCGCGCTTGGCAAAGTAGGCCAGGGCCAAATCTTCGGTGGACATTCCGCGGGCGAGCATGAGTCCCCGGTCGCGGTAGTAGGGGAAGAGGTAGTCGTCCGGTCCGAGGAGGTGGCACATGGCGCCGAGAGCTTCGTGGCCCATTCCGCTAACTTGGAACCATCCTTTGCTTTGGCGGAGCAGGATGCTCTCGCGACGGTCGCCTTCTCGCGACATCATCATGAGGCGCAGAAAGTCGAGCTTGACAAAAGGTTGGGTTTGGGAGGTCACCGACATGCGATTAATTTCACCTTTGAAAGCGCCGCAGGGGCTATCGTTGAGTTCTCCAAAGTATAGCCAAGGCGGGGCTAGAGGGGCGGGGGCGCACCGGTCGTGTGCCCATCCGCCCCCACGTTTGACTTGGGATGCTTCTGGCCGTGAGATTGTGGTTTGGCGTGCGGGGGCTTAACCGCCGCTCGCAAACATCTGTGCGCGTTCGACGCCGTAGTCTTGCCAGTTCGCGCGGAGTTCGGCCCATTTTGTTTGGTAGGTTTGGACGGAATTCAGCGCGTTCGGCCAGAGTTTGCCAAATTTGCGTAGTTCGGTGTTCCACTGCTTCGGATCGAGCCTGATGACGGATCGGACATCTTCGACCCACTGGCGTTCCTGATCGGTTCGCGCCTTGGTGTATGCAGTGTCAAGCAGTTGTTCTCGTTCGGCAAGGGTCATGGTGTCTGAATCCATAACTGCCTGGACCATGTAGGGGTAGTACCATTCGGGGAAGAGCTCGGAAGCTCGCTTGGGTAGGTTTGGACCGATCGTTCGTGAGGATAATGAGTCGAGGATGAGCATGGCGGCATGCAACCTAATTTCGGAATATTCCCAGTAGTCGCCCGTGCTATCTGCTTCGAAAGTGAGCAAAAGTGGTGGGGTCCATGTCCATGGGTTATTCTGGCGGCCCAACATTTCACTGTAATAGATCATCTGGGCCTGTTCGGGACGCCCATACTTTGCAAGTGCAAGCGCGTACTCACTGATAAATGTCAGAGGGTCGCCTGGTTTCGTTGAATACCTGTGCGAACTAAATTGATCACCTATCCACTGATAACCGTCTCGATATGCCTTTAAAGCCACGTCTGGTCTGCCCATTGCCAGATAGATATCCGCTATTTCTTGCGCAAGCGGAACATAAGTGTCCCATCCCATTTTGAAGATATATGGCACGGCCTGAGCGGCTTCCGCGAGTGCCTCTTCGAACTTTCCTTCCTTTCTCAGTCGCTGAGCTGCTTCCAAGTGGGTTCCAAGCGCAATTGATGCCGCGCGCAACTCAGGAGTTAACTCGCGTGGAGGACTGCTACCATTGATCGGATCTTGAGCCATTACTGTTAAGGGAAGCGTCAGAAGGGCCGTGACGGCGAGTATTGTTGCTATTTTCATAGTGGTGAGAAGTCAAACAATCCTGGTTGAAAGAAGAAATTCCACAATGGGTGATCGAGCGCATTCGCGGTCCACTGGGATATCTGCTGATTTCGGGTTGTAAACGTCCACTTCGGACGCTTATCCACGGTTCCAGTCCACATCCAAGTGAACATACTGATCGGGATCCAGCAGGTCGGCATGCTGTCATTCGATAGGGGGCGATACATAAGCCAAGTCTTAAAACTATCGTTGGCTGAGCCGATGATCGTATTGGGCAAATGCGAAAGATTTAAACCCGGACTATCCCGAAAAGAGCCCAGTGCGGGAAGTGTCCATTGATCATCGAACTTGTATGGAAAGGAGTGATCAAGACCTTCCATGCCGCTATAATCCATCGTGTAGAGCGTAGTGGTACCATCAAAGTTCTGGACAGTGAGCTGGCGTGAAGGCGTGATTAATTGGGCTACTGCGCCATAACCCTTAAGCTCAAAATGCTCCACCTTGTACTTTATGTCCCGAACCCGGATCCCTGATCCCGCGCCCGAAGGGCCAAGCGACCCGGCAAGTTCAAGAACGGTGTTCGGTCCATAGGTATGCACGTTGACGGAACCCAATCCGGCTTCGTACGACTCTAACTCAGGGCGAACTGATTCAGTCTTGCGACTTTTGACCGTAACCTCGCCCGTGCCCAGGAGAGTTGTTGAGCCAACCGGCGCAATGTTAAAAGATAGTTCTTGCTCGATTTCACCATTATCAACCGTATAAAATTCAAACGTTGGATTATCAAGGTCACCCGCCGTAAGTTCGTGCTTAACGCCGCTGTAATTGCCAGCCACATAATCTTTAAACGGCATTCCTGCGGTCGGAATCGCCCATTGCCAAGACCCGAAGGTGAATTCTGAGGGTGCGCTTTGGCTACCGGGCGAAGTGAAGTTCAGCGAAGCACGAACTTTTTGACCTGTAAGGAAGATTTCGCCCCGGCATTCGACTGAACCTCCCTCTAGCGAGTTATGGCCACCTCCGTAACCGTTGCCATTGGGGTCGTTTACGTAAGGAACTATTCCCGATGAACCCTCGAGAAGGTCCACGTACTGGTATTCACCCCCACTCGGGTTTCCTGAATAAACCGATTTCACGTGGTAATGCCCTGCAAAACTCAAGGCGCAAAGCAAAAGCGCAGATAAAAATGCGAGAAGCTTTGCGGTCACATGATCACCATGCCCGACAATCGCTTTGATTGTCAAGCCCATGTGGATGGCGGGAAAAACCGCGTTACCGCTTCAGCAAATCTGTAAGTTTTATGACGTTGCCTTCGACCGTAACGGTGAGATTTCCCCCTGGTCGAGCCGGACTCGGTGCAAGCTGCGCGGGATTTCCAAATGCGTTCCACGTTAGATCGCTACTATCAAATATTAAAGGGGTGCGGCTCGGACTTTCCACATCGCCGGTAAACATTTCACTTAGATTCTCATTAAATGCATAGCCAAACGCGGTTGGGTTGGATTCATAAACACTTGGCGACCGCAGGATCTTTTTCGCTTCTTCTTCCGACATATCTGCGGTTTGCAATCGGCGCCAAGCCGCATCCATCCAGGCGTTGGCGTGCGGAAGTTGGCCTTCGCTCGCCTCGTACTGGAGCAAAGCAGTATGAATCCGGCGAAGGTTTTCCATGGTGTTGCCTTCGTACTGGCGCATTTCAGTGCGATCTAAGAATCCTCGCCGCGAGGCGGTGGTAAGCAGCGGGCCGATCCAGAGCCAAAGGGCGACGATCACGCCCACAAGGACGCCGAGGCATCCGAGCATCATGCGACGCCCACGGGGATTTTTTTCTTCTGCCATTGCTTGTGCCGATTGGTTTATTGGCCAGTTTCATTCAATCCCTCATGGATTTCCACCGCGAGTAGAATCAAAGGGGCCAAAGTTAGGTTAGTATGAACACAGACGTGCAGAAACTGGACTTTTGCGTCTTGCCAACGCCGATTCATAGGCTAAACCGACTTTCGGAGCACCTGGGCGCCGAAATTTGGATCAAACGCGACGACCTGACCGGCTTTGCGCTGGGCGGTAACAAGGGTCGAAAGCTTGAGTACTTGATGGCCGAAGCCAAAGCCGCCGGTGCCACCGTGGTCGTGGGGTCTGGAGCGAGCGAGAGCAATTTCGTCCGTCAGTTGGCGGCGGCGTGCGGAGTTCTCGGCATTCGCTGCGTGGCGGTTACTATGGCCGCGCCTTACCAAACGCCTGAACGTGCAAAAGGAAAAGGGTGGCTGGGCGGCAACCAACTACTTGATCCGTGGGTGCCCATTGAACGGCGCGTGTTCCCAGATGGCACATGGGACGATCTTGAAAAGCATGCTGATTCCATTGCAGAAGAGCTAACCGACCAGGGCGAAACCGTGTATCAGGTTCCTCTGGGCGGAAGCACCCCGCTTGCCGTTCACGCCTTTGTGGAAGCCGGCAAGGAGCTACTCCAGCAGTCAGAACCGTTCGACTGGATTGTGGCCGCCAGTAGTAGCGGTGGAACCCAGGTGGGACTCACCCACGCAATGCGCGGAGTTGCCACGCGGGTTTTAGGAATCAGTGCCGATCCCGAACCGGAAATTTTTGACGATCTGCTGGACCTAAGCAAGCGATACGCTAAAAAATTTGGTGAATCTCCGCTGGGCCGCGATGATATCCATTTCGACCTCGACTATGTAGGCGAGGGGTATGGAATTCCGCACGGCGATGCTATCGAAGCCATCGACTTGATGCTTCAGACCGAAGGGATTTTCCTCGATCCGATCTACTCCGGAAAGGCGTTTTGCGGACTGCTCGGAAATATTCGGACCGGGCGAATCGGAGGTCGGATTTTGTTCTGGCATACCGGCGGAATCCCCACTTTGTTCGGAGCATGGAATTCCGGCGAATTTACGCTGGGCGAAATTCCCATACCGGGATGAAACGGAGCGGCCCGGAGGAAAGCTCCGGGCCGCACTGATTTAAGACGCGGATGCGTCGCTTAGACGTGCTTTTGCAACAGGGCTTTGATGTCGTCTTTGCTACCCGCGCCCACCATTCGATCAACTTCTTTACCGTCTTTAAAAACGATCAGAGCGGGGATGCTCATAATCGAATGTTGCGCGGCCAAATCTTGGTTCTGGTCCACATCGACTTTGAACACTTTGGCTTGACCGGCCATTTCTTCAGCAATCTGTTCGATGGCGGGAGCAATCCGCAGGCAGGGACCGCACCAGGTAGCCCAGAAATCGACAAGCACCGGTTGGTCGGACTTCAAAACTTGAGTTTCAAATTCATCGGCGGCAAGTGCAAGGTTGGAAGCCATAGTTTTCTTACGCCGAATCTTACCGGCGTTCTGGTTCATATAAGTAGTCGGGGCGTGTTAATTGTTCCTTTTCCCGGTCCAAATCCGGGTCACTCGCGCCGAACGGCCATAATTTCCGATGATGTCTGTGCGGCCTAGCTGGGATGCTTACTTTATGCAGATCGCCCATCTGGTCAAAACCCGCGCGACCTGCCCTCGTCGGCAGGTCGGAGCCGTTCTAGTCAAGGATCGTCGTATTCTGGCGACCGGATACAATGGTGCACCGCGCGGACTGGCGCACTGTCCGCCCGAAGGAGAACTTCACGATTGGCCTCGAGGATGCATGCGGGCTGGGCACTGTATCCGCAGCCTCCATGCCGAGCAGAATGCCTTGCTTCAAGCGGCGAACTTAGGAATCGCCTGTGAAGGATCCACGATGTATGTGACCTGCCAGCCGTGCAACTCGTGCGCCAAAATGATTATTAACGCAGGGGTGAGACAGGTGATCTACGAAGGGGAGTATCCCGATCCGTTTTCGTTAGAACTGTTCCGGGATTCCAATATGGAGGTGTATCGCGCCCATGATGGGATTTTGGAACGGGTGGAGTTTGGCGCGTGAATCCCGCTTGGGGGTTGATTTCCAGGCTGGGTAACTTCGGCGAAGGGTTCCGCTATCCGCTACTGGCGGGCGGCGTGGCGTTTCTTATTGTTCTTGCGGTTACGCCTTGGGTAATGCGACTGGCCAACCGATTCGGTGCGATCGATGATCCGACGCGCGACGACCGAAGGGTTCACACCAAGATCACTCCCCGGTGGGGCGGACTCGCAATCTTCGCGGGAATTTTTATCTCGCTCGCCGCCGTTTTGCCGTTTGCTTATCCAATCCAACCGTTCCCCCCGTATCTGGTGGGAGTTCTGATTGGCTCCGCGATTATTGTGGCTTTCGGGGCCATAGATGATAAAGTTCAGCTTTCGGCCAAGATTCAGCTACTTTACATGCTGGTAGTGGGCGTGGGGGTGCAATTTTTTTTTAACGATGTCGGCCGAGTGCAGATTCAAGGAGTGAATCTGGCGGGCCAGTGGATCGAGTTCGGAGTCTGGGCGGTTCCTTTAACCGCGATTTACATTTTTGTGGTGACCAAAACTATGGACACCATCGATGGCATCGATGGCTTGGCGGGGGGAATCGCGCTGATCAGTGCCGGGACGATCTCGGTGATTGCAACTCTGGAAGGTCAACCCCGTGTTGCGCTCGTTGCAATGGCGATTGCGGGCGCATGCCTTGGATTTTTGCGATACAACTACAACCCGGCGAAAATCTTTTTGGGCGGAGGATCGCAATTGTTGGGGTTTTTGCTGGCGAGTCTTTCCGTTGTGGGGGCAATTAAAACCGCGGCGGCGCTTGCGCTCACGGTTCCGCTATTTATTTTTGGGGTTCCGCTTATGGATGCCACCGTGGTCGTGATCCGCCGGATTCTCAGCCGGAGTCCCATCACCCAGCCGGATAAACGCCACCTGCATCACACTCTCTTAAAGAAAGGATTTACACAAAAGCAGGCAGTTTGGATTTTGTACCTGAGTGCGATGGCTCTCAGTGGCGCGATCCTGCTTTTGGTGAGGCAGGGGAATGGCTAAACCGACGTTCGTTTTTGTTGTGGGCACTCGTCCGGATGCAATCAAGACTGCTCCAGTGGTGCGGGAATTTCGCAAGTTCTCGGATCAAGTTGACACGTTTTTGCTCTCGACCGGTCAGCACCGGGAGATGCTGAGTCAGGCTTTGGCCGCGTTTGGACTTCAAGCCGATCGCGATTTGGAAGTTATGCGTCACGGCCAGTCCCTGGCCGAGCTGACCGCCCGAATCCTCACGGGAATTGACGGGGTTTTGTCCGAAGTCAAGCCGGCCGCCGTATTTGCCCAGGGCGATACGACCACCACTTTTGTCGCCGGGTTGGCCGCGTTCTATCGACAGATTCCTTATGCACATGTGGAAGCCGGACTCCGCACCCCCGATATCCACAACCCATTTCCGGAAGAGTTCAATCGACGAACCGTTTCACTCTTCGCGCGGTGGCATTTTCCGCCGACCAAACTTTCCGCCGAACACTTGATCCGCGAAGGGATTGACCCGGATCAGATTGTGATTACCGGTAACACAGGGATCGACGCCGTGATGCAGGTTGCGGAATCCACCGAACGTAAATGGTACGCCGATCACGCCGGCCGGATCGTACTGCTCACAACCCATCGACGCGAAAACTGGGGCGAGCCGCAGCGGAACATAGCCTCCGCCGCGCGTGAGCTCATCGACCAGTTTCCAGATATCCGGCTGGTCGTACCCATGCACCGGAACCCCGATGTACGCGCCACTCTGCAAAGCATTCTGGGCGATTCGGATCGGGTGGATTTGATCGAGCCGCCCGACTATGCGGATTTTGTGAAGCTCATGGAGCGATCCGATTTGATTCTGACCGATAGCGGTGGCGTCCAAGAAGAAGCACCCAGCTTTGGCGTTCCCGTACTGATTTTGCGCACCACCACCGAACGGCCCGAAGGGCTTGATGCCGGAGTGGCCCAGCTTGTGGGAACCGATCGGGAAGCCGTGCTGGATGCGGCGATTCGGCACCTGAACAATGCCGCGACTCTCGAACGGCGCACTAGCCCCTATGGCGATGGTCGCGCTTCCGAACGCATTCGATACGCGGTTCTGCAATCGCTTGGGATCGATTCCCCGGCGGTGGAACCGTGGGGCTAATCGAAGCAATCATCCTCGGGGTTATTCAGGGGCTCACCGAGTTTCTGCCCATCAGCAGCAGCGGTCATCTTTATCTTGCGGGGCCGGTGTTCCAGTGGAAAGATATCGGCGCGGGCTTTAGCGCGGTCATCCAGCTGGGCACGTTGATTGCTTCTATCATCTACTTTTGGACGGACATTGTGCGCACATGGAAGGGGTGGATTGCGGGGTTTGGTGATCAAGAAGCGCGTGGGCCAGAGTGGCGGCTCGCCTGGGGGATCGCACTCGGCACCTTACCGATCGGAATTGTGGGTCTGCTCCTAGAGGAACAGATCGATAGCACCTTTCGTCATCCCGCAATTGTTGCAGGAACGCTCATTGGGTTCGGTCTGTTGCTGGGAGTGGCCGATGTGCTTGGTCGCCGGGAACGTTCGGAAGAAAAGCTCCGCATTAAAGATGGGATAATTCTTGGGCTTTGGCAATGTTTGGCACTGGTGCCGGGTTCCAGCCGATCTGGTTCTACAATAACTGGGGGACTATTTGCGGGTCTTAACCGAGAAACCGCAGCACGGATTTCATTCTTACTCAGCATTCCGGCAATTGGATTAAGTGGGCTATATAAATTATTTAAGGAACGGGCATTGTTGCTAGAATATGGCGTACTGGCAACGGCGGTTGCGACGGGTATTGCTTTTGTTACGGGGTGGATGGCGATTGCGTTCCTTATGAATTTTCTTAAAAAATATTCGACTTGGCCTTTTGTAATCTATCGAGTTGTACTAGGGCTGGTGATTATAGTGCTTTGGGCAACATCGGCGGTTAACTTCCCGCAAGTACCGTAAGGGGTTATGTTGAGCTTTTTCAAGAAGAAGGGTCCTAAGGTTTATCCGGTTCGAATGGTTGTGGGGCTCGGGAATCCAGGTGCGCAATATGCGCGAACTCGGCACAATGTGGGGTTCGAAGCACTTGACGAACTGGCACAAAAGAACCGGTTGCGGATCAGCCACTCGCGCAAGCAAGCATTGGTTTTGGAGGCAGAAATTGAAGGTGTTGCGGTCGCCCTGGTTAAGCCGCTGACGTTCATGAACCTCAGCGGTCGAGCGGTTAAGGCCCTTGCCGATGAGTACAGTCTGCGGCCGGATCAGATTTTGGTGATTGCCGACGATTTGGACCTTCCGGTGGGGCGAGTCAAGATGAAGCCCGGCGGAAGCGCGGGGGGCCATAACGGCCACAAATCGATCATTGGATCGCTCAAAAGCGACGCTTATCCGCGGGTCAAGATCGGCATCGGCAAGAGCGGGGAGACGATCGATCACGTTCTCGGGCGGTTCGATCCGGAAGAGCGTGCAGACATTGACCGCGCGATCAATCGTGCGGTGGAAGGGATCGAGCTGTGGCTGAACAACGGAATCGATGCGGCGATGAATCGGATCAATTCTGGTGGATAGTTGGGCTAGAAATTTTGAAAGCCCCTATTCTGGCACGATCGAGTTAAGGCATACTGATTTGCATGAAACTTCTGAGCTTATCGGTACTCGCGCTCATGTTGGGAGTTGCTGCCACTAGCTTTGATACAAATACGAGTGCACGCGAAAGTGCTGTTACCAAAGCAGGGGGAGAATGCTCCGATTGTTCATTGGTCGAAAGTCTGGCGGTATTCGATGGGGAAACGGCCATTAAAGTTCCGGCGGGCACGAACTATCGGCTTAAGACAGAAAACGTTAGTGGAGGTGGAATTTGGTCAGCAACCTTTGGCACGATTGATAGCTCAGGTAATTACTATGCGCCAGCCTATATGCCGCCTTTCGGAACGGATGAAATAAAGTATGTGGCCGGCGGGGTCGAATCGCGTCTCGTCGTTGTTATAGAGCCAAACAGTTCTTTACCCAACAGTGATGGCGTACGATACATTAAATTACCGCGCTCCTGGAAGAGTTCAAACTTTGACGCCAGTGCCGTGGGCCAAGTTGTCGAAGGTTCTCCCGAAACCATCGTCGACATCGGTCCGCTGGGCGATCTTGCGGAAGCGTATCCGAATCTGCCGATTGTTGGCCCCGGGGACGATTTTCCCGATCCGGTCCAAGTGTGGGATTGCCATACGTTGGTTTTTGACGAAACAACTCCAGCAAACGAGGTTGCGGCGCGGGCACCATCGCTTGGTGAAGGCGATCAATACGATGATATTATGCTAGTGCTCAAGCCCAATCCTGGTCAACCATCGCCAAAGAAGTGCAAAGTGAAGCCCCGGCTTGAAGATATTTCAGGCGATGATTATGATAACGGAGAAGATGTTTTCAAAAGCCGAGTTTATATGTACGGACCAACATATCTACCGTCGACGACTGGTCAGATGCCGGTAACAGTCCAAATGGCCGCCGATATCAAGAATTACTTTGGGATTACGTTGGAAGGTGGCGTTCAATATCCCCTAGCCCGAGCGATGCTCAAGTACACCGAGAAGGTTATTCGTGAGCGCTACAGCTGCGTAAACGGTAAACTGAAGTTTATTGAAACCCAGCGTCTTTGTCGTACAAATTGGGGAGAAATCACTTCCCCTACATGGGCGGCTTATGTAGACGGATATCCGCAGAAAGGTCAACCGCTATCCTGGGATGGTATTCCTTACGTAAACTGTAACTGATTGCAATTATATTCCGAATAATTCAGGATACATTTTAGTCAATAAGATAAGTAAACCGAGACTGATAGCACCCAGCAGCAAAATGCCGAGCCAACCATGGTATCGAATCCGGTCAATGTCTTTTTGACTACCTTCATACAACGGGGCGATTTTGTCGCACGCAGCAATCACGTAAACACTAGGGAGCCCGGCATATATAAATGCGCGCCGAGCGATGCGATCCAGTTGCTTGATCGAAGGCACATGCCACCGGATCGAAAGTTGGCATAGGAGGGAAATAATTGCGAAAATAAACGGGATGATCGTAATGACGATGCACAGCATCTTAAACAGATGTTACTCGCGATTGATCTAAATTGTTGCTATGCGAGAATGTCGAGGAATTGGCCAGACATATCGTCGAGGCTACGCAAGAGAATTGCGCAGGCTTCCATCTGAACTTGCGATGCGCGCATGCCCAGTGCGTCATCAATGATATCTCCGCTAAGTGCGGATTCCGCCGCTTCGGCAAACGAAATTTGCGCGGCCGCAAGCGATGCGGCCGCGCTTGACCATGCCGATCCTAAGTTCACCGAACTAAGCACTTAGGTCCAGGCCGTTAAGAACGGCGTTCGCTCGAACGGTGGTTCGTTGTGCTTCGTCTTGGATTCGATCGGCAATTTTTTGGGGTGTCTGAGCCGGATGCTTCGGTTGAGCGCCCGCCTCCAACATCGCCCGTTGGATTTGGGCTTCAAGTCGTTTTAATCCGGCCAGGGTTGATACCATTGCATAGTTGGAACTGACCATTGGTTTGACCTCCACGGACTCTTACTCACGTTTTTCCTTATCTCTTGGGTGTTAATACTGTGCAAGTTGCCAGATATTGTTTGGACAAATGCCACCCAGTTTCGGGAGATTCAAGTTCGGTTTTGGTTGAGATGTGATCGACTACCGAATTCCATTGCTTCTTAGCTTGGTAGCGGAGCATTTGCACGGCGTACGATTCGTGGGGTTGGGGGCCACCCACGGGGCTATCAAAGACGAACGGCCCCATGAGTTGGCCCGGGGTTTTCAGATCGTCGAGTCCAAGCAAATGCCCGAACTCGTGGGCAATAACTTCGGTGGATTCGCTCACCGAAAGGGTTCGACCATCGTAAGCGGTCTGCACAAAAATCGTGCCCGATATCGATATTTCGTACTTGCGCTTGGTCCACCGGTACTCTTTGCGCAGATCGATAAGTCCGAGCGCGTCGGGCGACTTGCGCGGAATCTTATCGACAAAAAGCACGGTGATCTCCGCCCCAGAATCGTTAGTGAACCGGATCGGGCAATCTTTACCGAGGGCTTTCTTCCAAACTTCAACTGCACCGTTGATCGCCTGGTCTTGCGCTTTGGAGACAGCGGCTCCGCTGGAGTTCTTGGCACGCACGCTCACCCCATCTTTGTAGATGATGCCGTGCAGCAGGGCCAACGAAAGTTGATAATCGCGTGACCGCTCCGCTTCAATGGCTTCGATCAAAGAAGCCCGGAACGACGGGTGAACTTCGACCGGCAAATCGGCAGAAACGTTGCTGATGGCAAGGGCAACAATGGGCAAACAAGAGACCACAGACGGGAACCTCAACGCCTGATATTCCGCGTGGAGAATCCGCCCCTCCCCGTACATCAATCGGGGTCACAAGGAATCCGGTAGGGGTACGGGGATTCTAGTTTAGGATTGGCAAAGTTCGCCGAACGGAACCGGGGAGAATGCCAGTCGATAAGTCAAATCATTGAGATACTTGAGGTCCGAAAGACCAGGAAGCGCAGCTCGATCCGAGGCTCCTTCACCCGCTGAGCCCCAAACAAACGCGGAATAGCCACCAAAGCTTGGAACCAAGCACCAGTAAGTGCCCGATCGGCCAAATGCGTGGGCAAACTTTTCGATAAGTGGGCGCGCACTGTAGGCACAAAACACCGGATTATCGGCCTGAGTCACCGCCAACCCGCCGGGATTAAGCAGACGGGCGCAATCGGCATAGAACTCGTCGGTAAATAGGTTTTCAGAAAGGTTGCCGTCTTCTTCTTCGTACACATCGGTGGCGTCGATATAGATCACATCGAACCGCTTGTCGGTCTCCTTGACGTATTCGAAGGCATCTCCGATGGTGAGGTCAAGGCGTGGATCGTTGAATGCACCGGCCGAAAGGTTTGGCAGATATTCCTTGGAAATCTCGATCACAGCGGGATCAATCTCCACCATGCTGATATTGCGAAGCGTGGCGTGGCGGCTCAGTTCGCGGATCAGGCCGCCATCACCCCCGCCGATTACCAACACTGATTCTGCCCGTGGCGCGGCAGCAAGAGGAATGTGGGCAAACGATTCGTGGTAGGCGTGTTCGTCGAACTCGGCTAGCTGAATATGCCCATCAAGGAACAGAGCCAAGCCTAGCTCCGCAGTGCGATAGATGTCCACTTGCTGAAACGATGTTTCCGAACGCAGCAAATGCTCTTCAATCGCCACCGTCATCGAGATTCGATCGCTGCGGATGGGATAGGAAAGATGGGTCACGCGGTTATTTCACCCGAGGGCCATTCCCACCTGCAGGATTTCGGGCACATGGGTGATATTGGGCACCAGGTGGGTATGGGGGTAAACGATGAGCGATTCCCGCGCAAAGTTGCCTTCGGTCACGCCGATATTCCAGCCGCAACCACCGGTCGATCCCATGATGAGGTCTTGCGGGGTGCCACCGACGCTGGCCACGTGGTGGGGATTATCCACACCAAGCGCGCGCATGGCATGGAGCACCATATCGGGCAGCGGTTTGGGTCGATTTACATCGTTATGGGTGATCACAAGGTCTATCACACCGCCTTGCCAACCGAGGCGGTCCAGCGCGGCATCTGCCACCCTGCGCGTTAGGCCCGTATCGATAACAATGAAGGCCCCGTTGCGTTTGATCAGATCGAGCACACGCATGGCGCCGGGGACTTCAACGGCGCGGTTGGCAAAGTGTTCGGCGAGCCGGTCTTCCGCTTTGGCCAAAAGTTTTTGATCGGTGCCATCGCCCTTATCGGCGTGTCCTGCTCGGCTGAGGCCTTGCTTGATGATGCTGGGCAATGAAAGTCCGATGATGGGCCCGAATCGGCCCGGCGAGAGTTCGAGGCCATGGTCGCCGAACAGCTGCGAAAGTACCCGGGCCATGTCGCCCCGGTCAAACAGCGTGGTTCCCGCCAGATCGAACATCACTAACCGCGCCTGCATGGTTATTGAGTATGACCAATCGGTAGCTTTGGCACCATTTGCCGCTATGGATTTTATGTCCAGCTACCATAATTGCATTCGTGCTTGAGCCGGTATTAATTCTCACGGCAACTATTAATCCGCAGGGGATGCGCTACACCATGCGTAGCGATCCTGACCAGCGGAGGCAAGATTATCGGTCGGCGTTTGAGCGATGGCTGTCCAGCGATTTTGAAAAAATCGTGTTTTGCGAAAATTCCGGCGGCGACCTCAACGATTTTCAAAATCTGGCGGATCGATCAGGTAAACAGGTCGATTTTATAAGCTTTGAGCAGGAAAAGTTCGACGAAAGGCACGGTAAAGGATATGGCGAATGTCTCCTAATCGAACGCGCTCTACAATCGAATCTTATTGACCCGGAAGGGCTGGTTTGCAAGGTCACGGGACGGCTGTACCTGCTAAGCCAAGCGCGATTGGTAGCATATGCGAAAACTGAACGGTTCGATATATGTATGGATGTCCATCGAAATCTGGACAGTACCGATGTCCGCGCGTTTATGGCTAAGCCAGAGTTTTTCACCCGCTACCTGCTGCCCCTTAAGGATGAACTTAATGAGCTCGTAGAGCCCATGCAGAATTTAGGACGGATTGCGGCCCAAGCCCTTCATAGAGCGATGGCTGATCGGATGGTTTGGCGTCCGTTGCCGTGTTCGCCCGGATACGTGGGATTTTCCGGTTCGCATGGGCACCAGTACCGGCCTTTTAAGAATGCGATTACTCGATATTTTCGGATGGTTCTGCCGCCACCGGGACGGTTCGCGAAATAGATGTGAACTCTCGGCGAATCACGAGGATCAAAATCCCGGCGGCAGTGAATTCGGCAATCGCCATGGGGGCAGCGTAGCCCGCGAGTCCGAATTTCGGCATCATGAGTGCAGCAAGCGAGAATCCGAGCACGCCTTGGACAAGTCCGGCAACTGCATTATCTCGATAGCGCTTAAGCGTCAAACAAACCGAATTTGCGAATCCCAGCACGGTTGTCGATGCCGCACAAAGGGCCAAAAGGGTGAATTCGACAACATCCATGCTGTATCGCTCGCTAAACAGCATGCGACTCACGGTTGGCCCTAAAGTGACAGATCCGATAAACACGATTACGAATCCGAGGGTGAGGAACTTGGCAAACTTTTTGACGGCACGTTTGGCCCAGTTGATATCCTGAGAGCTAATGGCCGCGGAAATTGCCGGGATTGCGCTCGCGGCAAACACGCTCAGCAATCCGGTGACGGGCTGATGCCAAACATTGAACGTTCCGGCTTGGCCGATTGCCGTGGCACTGGGTGCGGTCCAGCTAAGGAGCAGAATGGGAGCCATTCGCGAAAGCAGATAACCGATCGATCCGATGGATTGGAGCGAGTTGGAAACAAACAGCCGGGAAGCAACTTTGGGTTGGAAAAGTTTGAGGTCAAACCGCAAGTCTTTCCGGTCAAACTTAAACAAACGGATCGAATGTAGCATGTAAACGATCCCGGTTGTCATCGAAAATGCGGCAACGTACAAAAGGGGAGCTCGGAACACGGCCACCGCGATAAAACAGAGCAGAACCAGTAAGGTTTGGCTTACGATATTTGCCTGATTATTTTTATAATCCTGCATATATCCCCAATACGCGTTGCTCACTACGGCACCGAGTCCGGCTACCACCATCGATAGCGCAAGGATCTGCAATCCTTGCGTGAGCAACACGGATTGATCTTCAAGGTTCGGTCCGAAAATCCGCGGGGCACCGACAAATTGGGCTAACCCTAAGATGATGAGAGTGGTGAGCAGACTGCTCCCCAGATAGCTCACGAAAGTTGAAGCAAAGAGGCTCGATTCTTTTTCCGGGTTCGGATTCTCCGCATACGGGGAAAATTCAACCCCCGCCGCCGGGCCAAGACCGAAGTTGAGGATATTAAAAATACCAAGGAGGGTGATGAGCGCGGTGAACGCATCGTACTGGCGTCCAAAAAGGTGCGAAGCAAGGGGCACCACCAAAAGCGGCATCAATGAGCTTGGAATCTTGGTAAAGAATGCCAGCTTGAGATACCGGATAATGCTTTGCTTTCGCGCCGCATTGATGGTTGATTGATCGGGCCGCAGCTCGGGGGATTCGGAATGCGACTCGCTCATCCGCTGAAAATCCGAAGCCTATGCTTCAAATGTCCGATTCGGTAACTTACCCGAGAACGAATGCGGATTCCGGGCCAGAGTTGCGCTAAAGGGTCCCTCATTTTGCCGTTCAGCAACCAGTATCGGCTGGATTCCGTCCTGCAATTGGTGAATCGATTGCGGGCTCTTCTGTGCGCGATGCTGCTCATGGTGGCCTCGGCGGTTTTTGCGGTCGATGATGGTTACCGAATCACGGACTTTGCGCAGGACATCGAGTTCGGTTCCGATGCGTCGCTGACGGTCCGCCAAGACATGAGCGTCCACTTCGCCGAAGCCCGGCGGGGAATCATTCTTGATATTCCGTATTCCTATGCGCTACCCAACGGGAACCGGCGAAACATCAACATTCATTCTATATCGGTTCCGGGGCATGAAACCAATATCTCGCGGTCCGAAGGTCGGCTTCGTATTCGGATCGGCGATCCCGATGTGTATCATCCGCCCGGCACAAATGTGCAGTACTCCATTACCTATAAGGTTAAAGGGGCTATCAACTGGTTTGAAGAAGAGGAGGAGTGGGATCCATGGGCCGAGTTGTATTGGAACGTTGTCGGCCTCGAATGGGATACGACCATCGAACGCGCATCGCTTACCGTTCGATTCCCGCACCAACCCAATATGCAGATGCGGGCCCGAATCGTCAGCGGACCCTACGGTTCAACGGATGGCGTGAATCTGACCGAGCCCGGAACGGACGAGTACAGTCCGCTTGGGCTCACGGCCACATTGACCGAAGGTGAACTCAAAGCGGTTCGGGAGATTCCGCTCGACCCGGGGGAAGGGCTTACCATTATCTTGGGTGTTCCTTCCGCCTTGGTGCCCGAACCGCCGCCGCTTGCCATTGCATGGGAATGGCTCAAGCACAACTTAGGCTTGCTCTTACCGTTCTTGGTGGGGGCAATTCTGTACCCCATCTGGCACGCACGCGGACGCGATCCGAAGCTGGGTCCGCCGGGGGTACGGTTCGAACCGCCGGAAGGGGTAGATCCGGCGTTTACCGGGGTGCTGATCGATGACAAAGTCGACGGCCGGGATATCGCCGCCGGGATTATGAGCCTGGCCGTTAAGGGGCATTTAAAGTTTGTGAGCGGCCATCGGCACGGCATCTTCCAAACCGAAACGGCCTATATCAAATCCACGGGGAAAAAAGATAAGTCTAACCTTTCGGAGTTCGAAAAGAGTTTGCTCAATGCTCTCAATCCACCGTTCGAAGACACTCCGGTGGACGACCTCCAAACAATCTTGAGCTCAACGATTCCGGCATTGGCCAAACAACTACGATCCGAGCTGGTGGCTGGCGGATACTACCACCAGCATCCCGAAGATGTGCGCGCCGGAATTTGGGCTCCATTTATTCTGGGCGGATTCTTTATGATCTTCTGCGGTGGCGGGGCACTCTTTTCGTTTTTGCAGTACAGCGGGCTTGGATTTGGCGGATTCAGTACGTTCATCGGGATTGTTGCATCGCTGATCGTCGTGGCGATTTTCGCCAAGATCATGCCGGCCCGAACGCACCTGGGTGCTCAGAAACACAACGAAGCCGTGGGGTTCTACGAAGCGATGCGAGGTCGTAGTCACTACATGGATTGGTTCTCCAAAACCAACTTAGATATGGCCAAGTACGAGCAGTATTTGCCTTATGCCGTTGCTTTTGGCTTGGTTAAGGAGTGGTCGACGATTTGCGGCGATGTTATTATGGGTCCGCCGTCGTTTTTGGAGACTGATCCGAGCATTACGGTTTGGGATGTGTACTGGTTCAATCGTTTCCTCTTTTCCAGTGTTTCTGATCTGACCCACGCGGTAAATGCGCCACTCACCGAAAGCCTCCGGGGATCCGATTCCGGGTCGAGTGCATGGGGTGGTGGTGGCGGATTCTCCGGCGGAGGCGGATTTTCTGGTGGAGGATTCGGCGGCGGGGGCGGAAGCAGCTGGTAGGAATCAAAAAATCGGGCTACTGGAATCCAGCAGCCCGATTGTGTTTTCTCCATTGGGAGGAGAAGTGAAGCAAACTTTTATTTTTTGGTTTGATTTCCGTAGCGGCGCATGAACTTTTCGACTCGACCGGCGGTGTCCACAATCCGCTTTTGACCGGTGTAGAACGGGTGAGTAAAGGCGCTGATTTCGACCTTGATTACGTAGTGCTCAATCCCGTCAATCACGCGGGTTTCGTTGCTTTTCATGGTCGAAATTCCGGACCACTCGTGGTCGCCGTCCACAAATATAACGGGGTGGTTTACGGGATGCGTGTCGGTCTTCATGAAAACAAATGCCTCGCGTGAATTTGCGAACCCTTATTATGGCGCGATGGAACCGGCAGTCCTCCCAGAATGGGACCGTGCGCGACCTTGTACCTGAAAGTTGGCACTAGGTTAGCCGATAAATAAGACGGGAGACAAACGGTGGAGCTCAGTCGGATCCTAATAATTGATGATTCATCTAGCGGATTTTCGGCTATTGAAGAGCATCTGCATCTAGATAATGCCGAGATCATCCGCGAGCCCAGTGCTCTTAAAGGGCTCGATCTTGCCCTACGCGAACCTCCCGATATTCTGATCATTGATGTGGCCTTCACGGGCCTCAATGCTTGGTCGATTATCGACAAAATCCGTCGCACCAAAGAGACTGCCGACTTGCCGGTGGTGATGGTGACCGGCGTCTCGGATATCGACCTGCGAATCCGTTCCTACGAAATGGGAGCCGATGCGGTCGTTCAAAAGCCGTACAACCGAATTGAATTAGCGGCCATGATTCGAAACGTGGCTAAGCTTAATCGATTCCGCAAGCTGGCCGAGCAACGGTTCGAAATCCAGCGGGCCTTGATTGCCACCCAGCAAGCCTACGACCGAACGATTCAGGGGTGGGTGAAGGCATTGGATCTGCGTGATCAGGAGACTGAGGGGCATTCGGTTCGGGTTGCTCAGATGACCGTGCACCTGGCTCGCGCTTTCGAAGTTCCGAACGACGAGTTACCACATATTTGGCGCGGAGCACTCCTGCACGACATCGGAAAACTTGCGGTGCCGGACTCTGTTCTCAAAAAGCGGGGACCCCTCACGCCGGAAGAGCGCCTGATTATTGAAAAACATCCGATTAACGCGCACAAGATGCTGTACGAAATTGAATATTTGCGACCGGCGTTGCACATTCCGTGCTACCACCACGAGCGGTGGGATGGCGAGGGGTATCCGTTCAAGATGGGGGGTGAAGATATTCCGTTTGCAGCTCGGCTCTTTGCGGTGGTGGATGTGTGGGATGCCATGAGCTTTAATCGCCCATATCGGGCAGCAATGCCTCAAGAACAGGTTCGGGCGGCGCTGAAAGCCGAGAAGGGGAGCCACTTTGAACCGCGAGTGGTTGACATGTTTAGTGAGTTGTTGGACTACTTTGATACAAAGGTGCCAAGCGTTTCTTCGGCTTGGCTAAGAGAAGCGGCCTAAACGGGATTGGTTAAGAAAAAACCCCGGACATATGCCCGGGGTGGTTCTGATTAATTCCGGGATGGAATTACTTGCGTCGCTTGCGCAGCGCGGCCAGTCCGAGACCAGCGAGAACGGCCATGGTGGCCGGTTCGGGGACGGCTTCGTAAGCCACGGTATCGATTCCGATGAAGTCGGAGTTCGTTCCGCTGGGACCACCGTTGTCCACGAAGTAGCGGAAGGCAAGGCGACCGCTCGCATTGCCCAGACCGCTGATGTTCACGGTGAACTCAGTCCAATCGCCCGGGTAACCGGCCGGGTTGAGGGTGGGGTTAATGTCGAGCAGCAGGTTGCTGAAATCGCCCACGCTGGTTGAGGTTGCGCCGACGTTGGTGCTGGCACCGGCGGTGCTGGCGCGCACTTGAAGTCGATCGGCCCAAGTGGCGGCACCGGAACTGCGAGTCCAGAACGTGAAGGTGCTGCCGTCAATCAGATCGATTTCTGGGGTGATCAGCCAGTTGCTGATGGTTGCATTACCGGCAACGTTGTTAAAGTTGGCACCGATATAAGAGGTGTCCGGGCCGCTTTGCGCCGCGAAAACCGTCGGGTTACCTTGGAACCATCCGGTGAGACCGACCGGAGTCGAATTATTTTGCATGGCCCAGCCGGAACCAGCCAGAGTGTTAATGTCGTCGAAGCCCTCAGTGAAGTCCGCAAAAGAAGCGGCACTGACGGCGAGAAGCGAAATCGCAAGGATCTTTTTCAAAGTTCTCTCCGTATGCTCCGGCCCCAACTGGGCCGGACCCGGGACTAGTATATACAAAAGTTTGACCAGTGGGTAATTTTTGGATCATAACTGTTAAAACTACTAGGTTCGAAGTTTAAATCTTGTTACGGTTTGAAGCTTCTTGACCGCATCCCCCGCCCGGGCCGGACTCATCTCTCACGCTATACTCGGGTCTGAGCGACCCTCCGTAATGTCAACGGCGCCAGAGCGGGTGGGCATTCCGACCCTCGGAAATTTCCCATGAGCGACAAGCGAGTTTATCTGTTCAGGGAAGGCAACGCCAAAATGCGTGACCTTCTCGGTGGCAAAGGGGCCAATCTGGCCGAAATGACCAACATCGGACTTCCGGTTCCACCTGGATTCACGATTACGACCGAAGTCTGTACCGAGTATTACGGCAACGACAAACAGCTCCCATCGGGTTTGCGTGGCGAAGTCGAATCGGCCATTGCCGATCTTGAAAAGCAGATGGGCCGCACCTTTGGCGGATCGGAAAAGCCGCTTCTGGTTTCCGTCCGCAGTGGCGCAAAGTATTCGATGCCCGGCATGATGGATACAGTCCTCAACCTGGGCCTAAATGAGACAACCGTCGCCGCTCTCATTGCAGAAACGAACAATCCGCGCTTCGTATACGATAGCTACCGCCGACTGATCATGATGCTGAGCGACGTGGCCTTCGGATTGAGCAAACACCATTTTGATAACGAGATCTTTGCCGAATATAAGCGCAAAGTCGGGGCCACGCAAGACCTTGATCTCAATGCCGATCAATTGCGCGAAGTGTGCAACCTCTTCCTGAACTATGTACAGGAAGAAACCGGCAACCCATTCCCCAGCGATCCGTGGGATCAGCTGATGGCGGCGGTCGAAGCGGTTTTCCGGAGCTGGCATAACGAACGAGCGCAGATCTACCGTCGCACCGAAAAGATCCCCGACGAAATCGGCACCGCCGTTAACGTGCAGTCGATGGTCTACGGTAACGCCGGCGATGATTGCGGCACCGGGGTTGCCTTCACCCGCGACCCTTCGACCGGCGAAAAGGTTCTGTTCGGCGAATACCTGATGAATGCACAGGGCGAAGATGTTGTCGCCGGTGTTCGGACCCCGTTGCCCATCACCGAACTCGAAAAGCAAAATCCCGAGGTGTTCAAGCAGTTCGTCGAAACTTGCGATCGATTGGAGCACCACTACAAGGACATGCAAGACCTGGAGTTCACCATCGAACATGGCAAGTTGTTTATGCTTCAGTGTCGCAGCGGTAAACGCACTGGTCCGGCCGCTGTTCGGTTGGCTGTGGAAATGGTGAAAGAGGGGTTGATTACCAAGGAAGAAGCAATCCAGCGGGTGACGGGTTCGCACCTGGATCAGCTGCTCCACCCCCGCGTGAATCCCGCCAAGCTGGATGCGGCTACGTTGCTTGCGACCGGACTCCCGGCATCGCCGGGCGCAGCCGTCGGAAAGGTGGTGTTTACCGCTGATAAAGCGGCCGATCGTGGACTGCACGGCGGCGCGGGCGAAAAAGTTATTCTGGTTCGGGAAGAAACTAACCCCGACGACGTTCACGGCATGCTCGCAGCGCAAGGTGTACTCACCGCGCGGGGCGGTAAGACTTCGCACGCCGCGGTGGTCGCACGCGGATTCGGAATTCCGTGCGTAGCGGGAGCCGAATCGCTCCACGTGGATGCAAAATCGCACCATTTCCGCGTGGGCGAACACACGGTCCGCGAAGGCGAAAGCATCACTCTTGACGGCTCCACCGGCAATGTTTATCTGGGCGAACTTGAACTAATCGATCCGGAAGTTAGCGGTTCGTTTGGCGAACTCATGGCTTGGGCCGATGAGTTCCGTCGCCTCGGAATCCGAGCCAACGCTGATAATCCGCGCGATGCTCGTCAAGCCATCGAATTTGGTGCAGAAGGTATTGGTCTTTGCCGCACCGAACATATGTTCTTTGAAAGCGACCGTCTTCCGCTGGTGCAGGAACTGATCCTCACACGCGATGAATCGGTCCGCGAAGACATGCTGAGCAAGCTTCAAGAAGTCCAGCAAAAGGATTTCGAGGGAATTTTCGAAGCAATGGATGGCAAGCCGGTCACGATCCGGTTGATCGATCCGCCGCTTCACGAATTCCTTCCCAGCCACGACGAACTGATTCGTGAAGTGACTGAGCTCACCTTCCGGTCTCAAGCAAACCCCGATCTCAAGCCAAGGCTGGATGAGAAGACTCGGCTTTTGGCTGAAGTCGAAACCATGAAGGAAGCCAACCCCATGATGGGGCTGCGCGGCGTTCGGCTTTCAATTCTGCTGCCGGGTCTCGTTAAGATGCAAACCCGGGCGATCCTGCAGGCGGCCGCCAAGCTTGCAAAGGATGGAGGCAAGGTCTATCCCGAAATCATGATTCCGCTCGTTTCCACCGTGAACGAGCTCAAAGTAGTTCAAGCCCAGCTGGAAGATGTGGCTAAGCAAGTGGTCGCCGAGCAAGGGGTCGATATTCCGTACCAGTTCGGCACAATGATCGAAATTCCGCGCGCCGCACTCACGAGCGGCGAGATTGCAGAATATGCCCAGTTCTTTAGCTTTGGCACCAACGACCTCACCCAGATGACCTTCGGCTTCAGCCGAGACGATGCCGAAGGCAAGTTCCTTCAGCGTTACGTGGATCAAAAGATCCTGCCCACCAACCCGTTCGAATCGATTGATCAAACCGGAGTGGGTCGGCTGATGGAGCTATCGGTAAGCGAAGGGCGCGCATCGCGGCCTGACCTGAAGTGCGGAATCTGCGGCGAACACGGTGGCGACCCGCAGTCGGTGATCTTCTGCCACGATATCGGACTCGACTACGTGAGTTGCTCGCCGTTCCGCGTGCCGATTGCTCGGCTCGCGGCGGCTCAGGCCGCGGTCAAAGATCGCCAGGCCGTCACGCTCGATAAGTAAATCGGTGCGGTCCACGGGCCGGCGGGATTCCTGCCGGCCCGTTTTTTGGTTCGTTGGTCAAGGGTCAAAGCGATACGTCGGTCACAATCCTTAGTTAATGAGTCAACTCTCAGCCACCGCCGCCCCCGGGGCCACCGCTCCCAACGATGGAGACAAAGTGGCGGTGATCCAAACCAATCACGGACGCATCGTGGTCAAATTTTTCCCGGAAAAGGCACCCAAGCACGCGCAAAATTTCCAAGATTTGGCCGAGAAAGGATTTTATAATGGGGTTAGATTCCACCGCGTTATCCCCGGATTTATGATCCAAGGAGGCGACCCCAATAGCCGCGACGGTGATCGATCGATGCATGGCACAGGGGGTCCGGGCTACACGATTGATGCAGAATTCAACGACATTCCGCACACGCCCGGCATTTTGAGCGCGGCTCGAACAAGCGATCCGAACTCGGCCGGCTCGCAGTTCTTTTTGATGCACAAAACTTCGCCCCACCTGGACCGCCAGTACTCTGTGTTCGGGCAAGTAATCGAAGGCATGGATGTTGTGGAAACCATTGTGAATCTGCCGCGAGATGGCCGTGATAATCCGCTGGAAGAGAACCCGGCAGTCATGGAATCGGTAACAATCGAGACCTGGCCGTTAAGCTCCGGGGACGGCGCATAAAGATTTCCGAAAGTTTCAGATTTCGGCAAACAAATCCGGTCGAACCGCTATAGAATAGCAATACAGTCCGGTTCGGACTGAAACAAATGGAACGATGAGGTTCCCTGGTGAGCACACCAGCCGTTAGCATAAGTCGAGCGAATGAGCAATGTTCGGCGCAACGGAAAAAGTGCACGGGATGAGGGAGACTGTTCTCCTTCATGACTATGAGGGACAGTAGTCTTTCTCAGCCCCCAGTCGTAGCGTGGGCCGGTGTGACATAAGTTGCATTGGCCCATTTTTTTGATCTTACGCCAATCTTTTTTGTTCAGGTTGCTGAGCAAAAGCTGGAATTTACGAAATCTTTCGCTGCGCTATCGATCTCGCCGCCTTGGTTTTACACTTGATGCGCGATTATGCAGACTATGGCTAAAAACGGCGGCGCCGGAGGGCGCGTACATCGTGAAGACGGCTGGATTAAGCAGGGAACCGAACATCCGCGCCCGCTCCAGCAAGAGAAAACCCAGGATCAGGGAACCAAAGACAAAATTGAGCATCATCCTAAAGTGAACAAAGAGAGTATTAGCGAAGCAAAGCGACCCGATGGCCCCGCGCCGCGCGATTGATCGGTGTTCGATTTAAAGCCAAGACTGAGCTCAACGTAGCGAGCTCAGTCTTTTTTTAGATTAGAAAATAAGGTTACGTGATCGGCCACTTGGCTACAGTGACGGTTTTGATTTGAGCGGCTGAGCTTGGCGGAACCATGCCATTATTCTCGCGAGACCCGGTGCGAACAATGGCGTCAACTGCATCCATGCCCTCCAGTACCTTTCCGAAGGCTGAGTACTGACCATCCAAATGCGCGTTATCCGCCACCATGATGAAGAATTGACTCCCTGCGGAATCGGGGTCCGTGGAGCGAGCCATGCTGAGAATCCCTCGCTTGTGTTTGAGCTTACTAAATTCGGCCGCAACATTCAGCTCAGTGCCATCGGGCTTGATCGGTGCGCCGGTACCCCAGTAGTCCGATTTTACGAGTTCCTTGGAAAGGGGATCGCCCCCCTGAATCATAAACCCGGGGATGCACCTGTGGAAACGGGTTCCATCGTAAACCCCATCTTTGGCAAGGGTTTTAAAATTCTTTGCATGATTCGGCGCAACCGAATCAAAGAACATGACCACGATGCGCCCTTTATCGGTCTCAAGGATTGCGACTTCCTCGCCTTCTTGAGGAGTGATCGCATCTTGATCGAAGCTGACGGCGATGAGCGGCTTGGTTTGGAAGGGTGTCGGGCTGTGACCGAGCAAAGCGACGGAAAGGGCGAGTGAGCTGATCATGTTTTTTATTTCACCGGCCACGTTTGAATGGTGGCTTTTTTGATAAGTACGGCGTCTTGAGGTTGAACTTTACCGTTGTTTTCGGCATCACCGGTCTTCACGATTTTGTCGGCGACATCCATGCCTTCTACGACTCGCCCGAACGAGGAGTACTCGCCGTCGAGCCCTGGATTATCCGCCACCATGATAAAGAACTGGCTACTGGCAGAGTTGTAGTCTCCGGGGGATCGAGCCATGCTGAGCACGCCACGATCGTGCTTGATTTTGGTGTTACCTTCGAACTTGACGTTTCGTTCGCTCCCGTCTTCGTTCAGCTTGCCGCCAACGCCCCAGTTCGCGGAAAGGTTGATGTCGGACGAATTTGGATCGCCGCCTTGGATCATGAATCCGGGAATGCAACGGTGGAACCGAGTGCCGTCGTAAAATCCTTCCTTAACAAGGGACTTGAAATTTTCAACGTGGTTAGGGGCCACTTGGGGATAGAACATCAGGATGATTCGCCCCTCATCGGTTTCCAGCACGGCAACTTCGTCGCCTTCGGCGGGAGCTTCGGCCAGCGGTTCGTTAGAACTAGATTCGGTGCTTGTGGTGGTTTCCGACTCCGGGGTTTTTCCAGCTTGTGATGGATCTTGCACCGGTTCGGGTTGGGTGCAGCCGGCTATCAAAAGAAACGCGGCCACCGCAATCGAAGCAATCGACTTCATGGATTTCATTATAGATGCCTGGGGCGGCGCAGGGTTTCGGGATGGGGGCCCAAGGTAAAACCGGGTTCATGCAGCAACCGGGCGTCGATCTGTCATCCAGCCGAACCCAGTGGTCCAAATCGGTGTTGATTCGCCGGGTTTTGTGGGGGATTTGTTGGACAATCTTATTTAAATTAAGTCCGAGACCCAAGTTCGATGGGTGGCGCTGCTTTCTGCTGCGTTGCTTTGGCGCCAAGGTCGGACGTCGGGTGCTGATTGCCAACTCGGTGAAGATTTTGTACCCCTGGGAGCTTGAAATCGGCGACGGAAGCTGGATCGGTTGGAACGTGGATATATACAACTACGCCAAGGTCACAATTGGAAAGAACAGTGTGGTTTCCCAGTACACCTACCTTTGCACGGGAACCCACGATTACCAAGATCCGACGTTTCCGCTCATCTTTTTTCCGATTGACGTGGCCGACCAGGCGTGGGTGGCAGCTCAGTGCTTTGTTGGACCCGGGGTGACGGTGGGCGAAGGCGCAATTGTGGCCAGCGGGAGCGTGGTGACCAAACCCGTGGAGCCCTGGACAATCGTTGGCGGGAATCCGGCCAAGAAAATTAAAGATCGCCCGCCGGTTCGACCGCGCGAATAACATCGGGCAGGGTGGCCAGCGGATCGGCGGGCGGAGTCAGGCCCAGAACTTCCCGGGCGGCGGTTGGATCGCCTTGGCTCACGTAGATATCGCCTTCGCGCGCGGGGCCGAGCTCGGGTTCGGCGGGCGATCCGGTGATGGTGGCAATCATCCGGGCAAGATCGAGAATTGTGGTGGTTGATCCGCTACAGATGTTGACGGCGCGTCCGTCGAGTGTGGGGGCGGCGAGCGCGGCGAGATTTGCGCGAACGACGTGCTCTACCGGAATGAAATCGCGGGACTGTCCGCCATCGCCGTGAATCTGCATGGTTTGGTGGGCTCGGCCGAGCATGGCGAAACGGCTGATGACCCCGGAGTAGGGCGAATCGGGCCGCTGCCGAGGTCCAAACACGTTGAAGTAGCGCAGGCTGATGGTGGGCAATCCGAAGAGCTGCGCGTAATTGGCCATATACAGTTCGCCTGCCAATTTTTGTGACCCGTACAACGAAATCGGGCGGAGCGGGGCGGATTCAGGAGTTGGATGCTGCGCAGTATCGCCGTACACGGCGGCCGAGGAGCTAAAAACCACTCGCGCGCCGCTCGTTCGGGCCGCTTCGAGGACGTTAAGAGTTCCGGTGACGTTTATCGCGTGGGCCCGGAGGGGGTTTTGCATGGCTTCGACAACCCGGCTGACGGCGGCAAGGTGGCAGATCGCATCGCATCCTTCGGAGGCGGCCTTGAGAGCGTCCAGGTCTTGGATTGTGTTGATTTCGAGATCGAGGTTTGAGTTTGCAGGATCAAGGTTGGTGGTGAGTCCGGTGGAAAGGTCGTCGTAGACGGTAACGAAGTTTCCGGCGGCGAGGAGAGCGTCAGCGAGGTGGCTTCCGATGAATCCAGCCCCGCCGGTGACAAGGATTTTCACTTTTTTGACTCCAGAGCACTCAGAAGCTGGTCAACATGAGCAGAGATGGTGAATCGCTTTTCGAAGCTTTGGCGTGCATTTTCAGCCATACGTAATCGGTCGTCCGGTGTAAGATCAAGCCATGATCGAAGCATTGTTATGATGCTTGATGTTGTGTCTTTCGAAACCAAACCTGCATTATCATTTATAACTTCATTCCAAATATTGACTTTGTCAGTTATGAGGACGGGCTTATGCAAAGCCAACGATTCAACTACGACAACACCAAAATTTTCTTGATGAGAGGGAAGAATCATTGCACCGCAATCTTCAAAAGCTTGTTGCTTTTGCGATCCTGATGTGAATCCTAACCAGGTTACGCGATCGCCCAGGTGTTGGGCGAGTGTTTTGAGCTGAGATTCATAAGCGGGATCGCCGGTTCCGGCGATCTTCACGCGAATCTCCGGTATCGAACCCATGGCTTCAAACAGCATTTCCAGCCCTTTTTTGGGGTGAATTCGACTCATGAATAGAAGTTCTTCAGGTCGACCCGGAGGCACGGGCCCTGTTTTCGGATCTTGAATGCCGTATCCCACGACCTGAGAGCGAATATTTTGGAGCGGATAGTTACTTCGGGCGAGCTGTTGCTCCGCTTCTGTAGTGAAAAGGATGGCCTTACAACCTGCAAAATTATGCTTTTCGAATAACGTCCAATAGATTCTTTTCTTGAGTCTTCCGGTTAAAGTGCGTAAGAACCACGGATCAAGCATTCCATGAGTCATGATCCAATACGGGACAGCATGCTTGCGCGCTGCTTGTCCGGCAGCAAAAATCGGATGCATCCATAATCCATTAAGGATAACCGCATCAAATCTCTTTATATTTTTATCTAGCCATTGTGATGTTTCGGGATTTTTACGCCATTTTAAGCCGACGGGATGAAATCGATGGTGAGGAATGTTCTGCTCAGCAAATCTCGGAACATCATCTATTTCGCAGGAAAGAACTTCGACGTTAATCCCCCGCTTTTGTAGCTCCACAGATTGTTGAAACACGCCTTCTGCGATTCCGCCCCATTTAGGATGCAATGCTTCGGCGACGTGCAATATCTTCATTTCTTATTTCGAAAAATTACCAGTAGCAGCCGCCTTCTACGGACTGAAAGTTGGCGGGCCGCTCGGATTCTAGGGGAGAAGTCCAAGACCCTTCGAATACCTGACTGAACTCCGGTCTCTCGGCCCAGCGACGACCTTTCACCCCGAAAAGAAGCTGGGTAGCACCGCCAAGATGAATAACCGATCGACCGCTTTTTTTGATTTGACCAGCAAGTGGAAATCCATAGCTTCCGCATCCTAAGATTGCCACATCGAACTCTAATGTGTTCACCTGTTCTTGGAGCATTTCAAACTCTTGAATCCATGTGCGACCTTCTGGCTGGTTTCCTGCCAAGGTCACTGGAGGTTTTATAGTTAGTAAATCAAAATCTGGCAGCAAATTATCCAAGAACGGCCGGTTTGCTCGATCGTGATAGTTGGATTGTATGGATTGAGTGAATGGATTGACAACCAGTACACGCTTTCCCGCCAGAACCTGGGTCCAAGGGTGTTCAATAAAAAATGGCTCTAAATAAGCAAGGTCGGTAAACTGTGCTTCTTTGGCAAAACTGTCAAGTAATCGATATTGATAAGGTGTATACCATACGCCGATAAGATCAGAAACTCCTAGTGCTTCGGTGCTGAATTCAGTGAATTTCTTGAAGTACTCCGGATTGCTCGGAAAGAATCCGGCTTCCAACGGCATTTTGATTCTTGTGTCTTCAGAGTAATGTCCGTTTGCAAAAAGTGTTTCTCCCATGCATCGGGCTTCGTTATAGCCGAGTCTTCCGGCGAAAAACGGTTCCTGTGCCTTCAATCTAGTGGAAATAAGTTCGTTGGTTTCTTGGAGTGTTAATATATTGCCAAGAACTCGCGGGTACTTTCTGCTCTCAACCTTGTTAATCCACAGGTTTCGAGCCTTATTGCGATACTGCCTCGCGGTCGCGATTGCTGCTGACTTGATTCCCATAGGCAATTCAATTATGGCGCACCTATCGTGCCAGACTGCGCCGACGGTCAAATACCAGTCTATCCGCGTGGAAAGGGTTGGACAGCCGGCGGCTATACTCTCCGGCCAAGTGCAGAAGATTCGGCGACTCGTTTTCTGGCAGAACATGCCTTCGCACCACCAGGCCGAAACGATCCGCCGACTGGCGACCGAACACGATTTTGATGTCACCTGGGCAGTCGAAACCCCCGGGCTCGAAGCCGAACGCGCCTCCATGGGATGGCCGGAACTGGCCCCGGATGAAGTCAATTTGGTCGGTGCTCCCTCGCCCGAACAGATTCGCAAAATTATTGACCAAGCCATCCCCGAAACCCTGCATGTCTTCGGCGGAATTTTTTTAAACCCGATGGTCCGGCATGCATTCAAACTCGCGGCGGATGCGGGTGGCCGTTTGGCATTCCTGACCGAACCGCCCATGCCGGAGGAGTTCTCGCCGGGGAACCCGCTCAAGCGGGTGCTTCGGAAAGCCACCCCGATCTTGCACCGAACGGTGCATCGACGATTTGGAAGCCAGATCGAGGCGATCTTCGCGATCGGAAGCATGGCCGGGCGGTTCTATTCCGAGATCGGGTATCCGGCCGATAAAATTTTTGAGTGGGGTTACTTTCCGCAGGTGCCCGCGCCCCTCAATCGGGCCCCTCAATCGGGCCCATTCCGAATCTTTTTTGCGGGCGGGTTGAATCGCCGAAAGGGACCCGATGTGCTGGTGGAATCGCTTGCTGAACTCAGGGATCCAAGCTGGGAGCTCACCCTGGTTGGCGAAGGGGAATTGCAGTCGCACCTCCAAGCCCGAATTGAAAGTGAGGGTTGGCAAGATCGGGTGCGGATTGAACCGTTCCGCCCCTGGGCAGAGATGCTGGAAACGCTCGCGGATTCGGACCTGGCGGTGGTGCCCAGCCGGCACGATGGATGGGGAGCGCTCACAAACGAAGCGTTGGCCTCCGGCGTTCCGGCAATCGTGACCGACCGGTGCGGATCGGCTGATTTGATCGGCCCGGGGCGAGGTCAGGTGGTTTCGGCCAATGATCCCCAATCCCTTGGCAAGGCGATTGCTCAGCAGATCGAGCGGGGCAAGCCATCAGAAGCAGATCGGACGGCACTTATCGAATGGAGCGGGTGCATCCAGCCGGAATCGGCGGCCTCCTACTTTGCCGGATGCCTACGCGGACCCAAACCCACGGCCCCTTGGCGATGACATAAGCCCTCGCCGTGTCAAACTCCCAGCAATTATCCCATGTGTGGAATCGCGGGTTATGTGGGCGATCGCAACGCGGTCGAAGTCGTGCTCGACCAGATCGGTCGGTTGGAATATCGGGGCTACGATAGCGCCGGTATCGCGTTTGCCAATGGCGAAGAACTGAGCATCCTTAAGCGGGCCGGCAAGCTGAGCCATCTTAAGTCGGCAGTGGAAGCGGAGCACCCATCTGCCCCGATTGCGATTGCCCACTCTCGCTGGGCCACCCACGGTGCCCCCACCGATCTTAACGCGCATCCCCACTACGATGCTTCCGGAGAGGTCGCCCTTATCCACAACGGAATCATCGAAAACTATTTGGAGCTTAAAGAAGAGCTGGTGCGGAACGGCCACGTCTTCCAAAGCGAAACCGATACCGAAGTCGCGGCCCACATTATTGGTGAAGAGTATGGCGAAGGGGTGCCGCTGGAAGAAGCGGTTCGGCGTTCGGTATTAAAGCTCGAAGGAGCGTACAGTTTTGTGGTGATATCCACGCGCGAGCCCGGCAAGATCGTGTGTGCTCGCAATGCCAGTCCGTTGGTCGTAGGTTTTGGCGAAGAAGAAAACTTTGTTGCCAGTGATATTCCCGCGCTGTTACCCTATACACGCCGAGTCGCAATCGTTGATAACGACATGGTGGTGGTCATTAGCCGGGAAGGGATCGAAGCCAAGTTTTCCGACGGACGCAAGGCCGATCTGGCTCCGTTCGAAGTTGATTGGGATATCGAATCAGCCGAAAAGGGCGGATTCGAACACTTTATGCTCAAGGAGATCCATGAGCAGGACGACGTGGTTCGGCAGTGTTTGGCGGGTCGATTGGGGCAGGAAGAACTCACGCTTGATCGCCTATTTGGCGATCATGTTTGGCAGGATATCGACCGCGTGAACATCATTGCCTGCGGCACCGCGTATCACGCGGGGTTAATGGGCAAGACTCTGTTCGAAAAGATGCTGCGGCTTCCGACCGACGTTCACTTTTCCAGCGAATTTCGGTACAACGATCCGCTTCTTTCTCCTCGGTCGTTGGCGGTATTCATCAGTCAGAGCGGGGAAACGGCGGATAGTTTGGCCGCGCTTCGGCTGTGCAAAGATCGTCGGATTCGCACGCTGGGGATTGTGAATGTTGTGGGTTCGAGCATCGCCCGCGAGGTGGATCGGGTGCTTTACACGCAAGCCGGGCCAGAAATCAGTGTGGCTTCGACCAAGGCATATCTGGCTCAATGTCTGGTGCTGTTCCTATTGGGGATGCATATTGCCGAAGTCAAGGAGATGCCGGGAGTGAATGTGAAGGCCGGGCTTAGAGCGGTCCGCGAATTCCCGGAGCATGTCCGCGAAGCGATTCTGCTAGAACCGGCGATGAAGGAAGTCGCCGAGCGGTTTAAGGAGGCCAAGCTCGCCTTTTTCTTGGGGAGAGGGGCCGATGCAAACGTTGCGCTCGAGGCCGCGCTTAAGCTCAAAGAGATCGCCTACGTTCCGACCCAGGAATGTCCGGCGGGCGAAATGAAGCACGGTCCGCTGGCTTTAATCGAACCCGGAACTCTGACGGTGGTGGGAGCGACTGCGGCAGACGTTCGAGACAAGCTTATAAGCAATATTCGGGAAGTTCAAGCTCGGGGCGCGCACGTCCTTGCCGTGACCACTAAAGATGACGACAGTGTTTCGCAGGTTGCAAACGAAACGGTTAAGATTGCTCAGACTGGCGACTGGTATCTCAACGCGTTACTTTCGATTGTGCCGTTGCAGCTGTTTAGCTACCATATGGCGCGGGCGCGGGGTTGCGAGATCGATCAGCCACGCAATCTCGCTAAGTCGGTCACGGTTGAATAAGCGTTTGCCGGGCCGGGGCTAATCAGCGGGCTTCGATGTTCCGAAACTTTGGAACATGGGAGCCTTACGCAAGCCGGAACCGGATTACGCACAACCGACGGAAATCATTATTTTTCCGATCGATCGCGTGCGTCCCGATCTGGTTGACCGGGTGAGCGCATGGGATAAGTTCGCGGACTCGCCGGTCGGCAGTTTGATTCTGTTCGAACTGAAAATGTTGACGATCACGGCGGTGGTTTTCGCCCTGTTGGCGGTGCTTGTGGGTACGGGCTACGTAGCCAAAACGGCTAGCGGTGTCGATCTTTTTCCGGATGCGAGTTTTTCGGCCTTTGAACACCTTCCTCAGTCGGCCGGGATTGAAGCAGCAAATCCGCAACGTCGTTATTAAGCAGTCCTCTGGCACGGTTTGTGCCTACTGACCTGATCAAATCTGCCAAAATGGCACCATTGGATTTGCGCCCGGTAAAGGTGCGGGACCATGACATGCCCGATTGGCTAGATGCCTGACTTTGTGCGGGAATCGGGAACTTACAGCGAGTGTGATCGCTTGATTGGATCAGTAGTTGCAATGAATCTAGGAATGGGTTGTTTTTCGGGGAGGGGAATTTGAGCGCCGGAGCAGTGTCTGAAGTTCCGGTGGAGGCGTCAGATTCCGGCTTCCCAAAATTAAATGTCGATTCGCTCAAAGAGTGGATCTCTCGCCGAGAAGTCCAAGCGGGCGCGCTAATTATCGCTTTAGTGGCGGCGGCGTTTTGGTCGGTTATCCGGGCCGCGTTGATCTCGTGGTTCAATATGGACAGCTACTACCAGCATGGTCCGCTGGTGCCGTTTGCGGTGGGATATCTCCTGTATGCCAACCGCGACCGGATCCAAAAACATGCCGTTCGACCGACTTGGAAACCTCTTCCGATCCTGATGTTTTTGGTCGCCTGCCAGGTGGTGGCGACTTGGGCGTTTTTCCCTTACTTTATGCAGGGGGTTTTATTCATGGGCTCGTTGCTCACTTTGGCGTGGATTTTCTACGGATTCCGCCGAGCTTGGGCCATGACTCCAGCCTTGCTGTTTAGCGTGACCGGACTGCCGATTTGGAACCGTTTGATCGACGAGAACACCAACAATCTGCAGATTTGGAGCACGGACGGCGCTTACCTTTTGCTGAATCTGTGGGGGTTGAATCCATTCCGGGAGAATCCGACTTCTATATTGCTGGATAATTTTCCGCTCCAGGTGGCCGCGGCATGTAGTGGAATGAAACTGACACTGGCGCTGTTCGCTTCGATCCTGTTCATCATGTTGCTCGCGCGGCTCAAGTGGTGGGGCAACTTAATTTTGATTGCGATGGGGCTTCCGCTCGCGGTGGCAATCAATGCGCTTCGGATCGCGATTATTGGGGTATTTGGAGATAAGGTGAGTTCCGAAGCCGGGTACATGTTCCACGACTATGGAAGCTATCTCACGCTTATCTTGGCGTTTTGGATTCTTTATGTGACCGCAAAGAAACTGGGTTGGAAAGTATGAAGAAGCTGTACTATGCTGTCGCCGGAACGTTGGCCGTGGGGGCCGCGTTTGTCCATTTTGGTCAAAAGGCCGCTGCTGAGCGTCCGCCGGAATCTTGGCTGGAAGGCATGATGCTGGTCGAAAATCATGGTTACCAATTGGTGACTGACCAGCCGGGTAAGAAGATTAGCTATAGCATGGCTCCGGAAACTTACCAAGTGCTGAATCCGATTGGCATTGCTTGCCAGAAAATGGAAGATGCCGCGGGCCGCCAGATGGATGTGGTGATTATCGCCGGCGATTCGATGCAGGCGTTTCACGATCAAAGAGTGTGCTTTAAGGCTCAAGGCTGGGATCTGCTGAGCGAAGAGATTCGGTATCTCAAGACAGAACGCCATGGGACCATTCCGGTGACCTGGATGACGATCCAACTGCCCGGGCAATCGCCTAAGGAGGCCCTGTACGCCTTCCGGTCCCCGGTTGGATTCCAAACGTACGATCAGGCTAAGCTAGGATTCATCAAGGCCAAGCTCAAAGATATGTTTGGCGAGCAGATCGGCTATTCATACCGATTCATTGGTCTTACACCGGATGTTGATGCTAACGAACTCGCGCAGTTTGCGGTGGAGTATCTGGATACGCTGGATGTTCAGACCGAAGGCGTGATGTAGCGTTTAGCCAGAGAGTTTTTAATCTTTCCCAAAAGTGGGCTGACCGGGACGGGCGAACAAAGTGTTCGCCCGTAACAGTTTGCGACCTGTGATTTTTGCTTGATTAGTGGGTTCAAAGAGAAGCCCCGCGAGGATGCAGAACGCGTTCGCAAACAGGTCGGTGATTTGAAAGATGTGGGCGAATTCGACCAAGGAGCGGAGCATAATGAAGACTCCGAAGACAAGCACCGTACGGCCCGCATCGAAAATCTCGTGTGTTGGTCGTCGGAAGTAGGCTTGAAGTGCTCGATAAAGGATGAGCCCAAGGAACAAAATGTTCAGTAGCACACCAACAAGTCCAATCTGAAGTAGAAAAGATGCGATAACGTTATCGACCTGTACCGGAGCTTGAAATCCGTAGCCGAACAGCGGGGAGTCTTGCCAGAGGTCGATGGCACGATTGAACGCTTCGATCCGGCCTGCGGTCGGGTCGGTGCGCTGGGTTCGTTCGATCATGTTTTCGACCGCCCCAATTTGCATAATCGATTGACCAAAGAGGAGCCCAGTCAACACCACGGCAAAGCCGCCTCCGATCGCAATAAACGTATATCGTCGAGGGTTGCGGTAGAAATCGAGGGCAAACAAAACGATTGCGGCAAGAAAGGTTGCCACCAAAGCCCCCCGAGATTGGGTCATGAGGATAACGTAAAGCCCCGCGCCCGAGAGAAACCAACGTACGATTGCGTTCAAGTGGTTCGAAAGCATCGAGGTGAGGATGAGAACCCCACCGTAAATGGCCGCGTTGTTGGGGTGGAGCCAGTCGTCAAACGCACCACGCGTGGTTTTAAACACGGAAAAACCAGACGAGCCGTACTTCGCGATTGTTAAGAAGACGACGATAGAAGCCCCGACCAGGAGCCAGTTTTTCATGATGTGGACCATCGGGCGACGCAAACTGGCGATAGCTCGGGGAAAGACAATGAAGTCTGCTCCGTTACGGATCAAAAGAACAAGGGTGTATCCAAATGCCATGAGCAGGAACAAGAGGTTCCCGCGAAGCATAACTATTCCAGGAACGCCCACGAGCCCCATGCAGAGCGCCAAGAGATGGAACCCCGTGAGTTTCGTGTCCACGTGAGCGAGTGCTTCCATCCAAAGGATGAGCAACGACGCGATAAGCCAGATTCCTACGAAAACGGGCTGAGTCGGAATGCTGAAAACCGTGGCCCCGATAAAGCTAAGGGGCATGAGTACGAAGAGAACGGCGAAAATAAGATTTAGGATGGTGCCGAGATTCCGCGTTGGACCAAGCTCGCCCCGGATATACGGGGCTCGGAGCAAGGGTTTGGCACTCATCGCTTAGTTACTACTGGTTAGATTTTGCGATGGGTGCCAAGCCGTGGTTTGGCACCCATTCAGGATCAGATTTTGGTCAGGTGAGCTTCGCGCGCACTGACTCGGTTTTCGACGAGACCGATCAGAGCGGGCGAACTGGCTTCGAGGATCGAGACGGCTTCTTTGAACTCGGCCTTTCCGGGTCGACCGATATCGGTGACCAAGATTGCCGCATCGGTGACTGCCGCAAGCGACTGGGCGTCGGCGAGGCCAACCACCTGGGGTGCATCGAACACCACGATGTCCGCCTGTTGTTCTAGTATGCTGATGACTTCTTGCATACGGGGCGATCCGATAACTTCGGTAGCGTTGGCGGGGATCGTGCCGGCCGAGACGACATAGAGTCCGTCTACGCTGCTAGGCTGGAGCACTTCTTCGAGCGTTGCGGTTCCGAGCAAAACATCGCCAAGGCCCGGCTTATCTTTGAGGCCGAAAAGGGTGTGTTGAGTCGGAGTTCGCAGGTTAGCATCCACGAGAATGGTGCGCTGTCCGTTGAGTACGTAAGCGATGGCAAGGTTGGCCGCGACCACCGATTTTCCTTCCTTGCGCAAGGTCGATGTGACGGTCAAACTCTTAAGCTCGTTTTCACGAGCGTGGATCGCAATGTTCGATCGAAGTACCCGGTACGATTCGAAGGCCAAGTTGGTCTGCGGATTGGTAATAATCGGGTGCTTCGATCGGCTTCGCTCGGGGATGTGGGCCAGTGGCGCGAGTCCCGAGAGAATGTAGGCTTCTTCTTTGCTGTTCACTTTGTCGAGCAAGCTATCTCGAACGAGGCTGAATACAACCGCGAGGGCGAGTCCGAGAACAGCGGCTACGGACATGTTGATGAGCCAGTTGGGTTGTGATTGCTGGGCAAACACGGCTCGGGTGAGCGGTTGGACGTTCGATTTAAGGGCGTTGTCCCGCAGTTTAACGCGGTCGAGCAGATCGCTCATACTGGCGATTGACTGGGTATGGAGAGCGATACGACGCTCAAAATCTCGCTGTTGGCGGGCCAGATCCGCGAGTTGGTTCAGACGTTCCGTGCGATTGGCAACGAGCGCCTCGAGTTCGCGGGTTCGATAGATCGCCGCTTGCCGTTCGGCAAATGCTTCAGAGAGTCGTCGTTGAGCGGTGTCCCACTCGGGATTGGATTCGGAAATAACTGGTTTGAGTGCTTTGGACAGATCGTCGATGTACTTTTGCTGAGCTTCGATTTGGTTATCAATCTCTCGAACTTCGCGTGAAGTTGGAAGATAAATCTCCAAGTATTGAGCACGTCGAACAACCAAAGCGTTGAGTTGGGCTCGGGCTTCGCGCAACACGCTCTCGTTTTGATATTCGTTGATCCGCGTACGTTCGGGCTGAATTTTTTCGAGTTCGCGTTGAAGAATGTCCACGGCAGCAACGGCGGCCGCTTCTCGTGATTTGGCATCGGCCAGCGAGACTTCGGTTGTTGTGAGCAGTTCCAATCGCTTGGTGAGTTCGGTGCCGGAGTCCGCAACTGCGTTACTGACTTTGAAGGCGGCAAAATCCGATTCAGCCTGGCGAAGGGCTGCATGCTCTTCAGTTAGCCGGTTGTTGACGAAAGTGACCGCATTGCTGGTGGCTTGATGCTTAAACGAGTCAGCGTATTGGCGGAACTCCTCGGGGTAGTGCTGGGCCATGCGGAGCACTTGATCCTTATCGGAACCTTCGACGCTGATGATGAAGATGTTGGAATCATCTTTTTGGCGGACAAACACACGGGGAAGTCGTTCAAGTTCTTCGCGCGTGTTTGGTTGCGCAATACCCGCAGCATCAAGTACCCGGAAATAGACATCTTGCGATTGCAAGAGCTCAATTTGAGTATCAAGTGGATAGGCTGCGTTGGGGACGTTGAGCTCACCGAGCACGTTGTCCGGCGTTGAAACAATCCCGCCCGCGTTAGCACCTTCGACAAGCACTTCGGCGCCTGCCGCGTACTTCTTGGGCATCAAGAACGAAATTAAGGCACCGATCAGAATGATCGTGACGAGTGTCGTCCAGAACACGCCCGCATTTCGGCGGATCGTGCGAAAGAATTCGCCGATCGTGACCGATGAGCTGTACTGCGGTGCCTGCCAGGTTGTCGAATCGGGTTCAGCAGTGGTCATGGATTTTGCTCGCAACTCGCGCGTAAGAAGCCGGGAGAATACCCCAGCATTGGTTCAAGCTACTTATTACAAGTCCCCCCTTTCTCATCGAATTGACTCAAACCTGTTGAACAAACCAGCCACAATGACCGTTTGTTCCCAACTGACTGCCAATACCAATATGCGACTCATCCGATGCGATTCCCCTATTCAAACCCGATCCGATCGGCGACCTACCGCACTTTTCGATCGGGACGGGGTGCTCAACACCGATCACGGCTACGTCGCTGATCTTGCCAAATTCGAATGGGCGGAAGGCGCACAAGAAGCCGTCAAGGCGTGCGTTAACCGCAACTTTGCAGTCGGAATCGTCACAAATCAATCCGGAATCGGCCGCGGATACTACACCGAAGAACAGTTCGCCACGCTTATGGAACACGTGGCACAGTCCGTGCCGGTCGAAGTTGCCCTCTATTGTCCGCACGCCCCCGAACTCAACTGCGACGGACGAAAACCGAGCCCTAAAATGCTGGAAATGGCCATGCGCGAACTCGGTGCCGATCGGGCTCGAACCTTTTTTATAGGCGATAAAGAATCGGACCGCGAAGCGGCCGCTCAGGCCGGAATTCGATACGTAGAATTTTCAGGCGGAAACTTGCTTGAAGCGATCCGCCCGATTCTCGACGAGTTTAGTTCTGCAGAAACCGTTTAACTTCTTGCGCGCGTTCTTTGGGCATCACGAGAACCGTACCATCGGTCACGACCACGGCCAGTCCTTCAACCCCTAGGAGGCAGACTTCGTGCGAATCTGTTTCGTTGTAAACGATATTGTTGATACTCTCGATCGATCGGGTATTGCCAAGCGCAACGTTTTGATTCTGATCGGGCTGATAGCTTCGGCCCACGCTGTCCCATGCGCCGAGATCGTCCCATTCGAACTCGGCTTCCGCCACAAGCACCCTTTGCGCTCGTTCCATCAAAGCGAAATCGATGGAAATACTTGGCAGACGTTCAAACTCCTCGTCTGCGGCCATAATGTCGCCCGCTTGGAGCGCGCTTGCCATAACGTTGATGGCCGAAACAATGTGGGGTTGAACTCGTTCCAGCTCCGTGATAAACGTGGGCAAGGTGTAGAAGAACATCCCGGAATTCCACAAGAAGTTGCCCGCTTCCAAAAATTTCTGCGCCGTCTGCGAATCGGGCTTTTCGCGGAACTGGATGACTTCGTGGACCTCCCCGGTTGGACCCCCTACTTCGATATAGCCAAAGCCGGTTTCCGGTCGGTCGGGTCGGATTCCGATGGTGACGATGGCATTTTCTTGTTCGGCGGCCGTCATGGCGCGCTCAACGGTTCGGCGGAACCCCTCTTCGGGATGGATTCGCTGATCCGCGGTGAGAATTGCAAGAGTGGTTGATCGCCACGAGTCTGGATTGTGGGCGATAATGTTTGCCGCCACCCATGCCAATGCTCCAGTCGTGTTTCTTTTGGCTGGTTCGGCCAGCACATTCTTGGGCAGAAGTTGGGAACAGGTTTTTGAGCTCAATTCTTCGAGGTGTCGCCCGGTGGAAATGTAAATTTCCGGATAGTCGGCAAACAGCCGGGCCCGTTCGATTGAATCTTCAAGTAGCGTTCGATCGGGCCGGGAAAGTTTGAGAAACTGCTTCGGACGTTCGTTGGTGGAAACGGGCCAAAAACGCTCGCCGGAGCCTCCGGCCATGATTACCGCAATTCGCCTATTCATGGATCTACTGGGTTCGAGTATAGGCCCCATTGAGGGGTGAGTTGCCACCGATGACGATTTCTTTATCGTTTTTGAACGAAACTGTCCCTTCTACTTCTTGGGGCAGTTCGAACTGCCCACCGGTTGCCTGATTCAACATCATGCCGGTGAGGCCAGGCAGTTTAAAACCGGTCAGGCGCAGGCGTCCGCGTTCGAACGTGTACTTTCCGTCCACGGCCAGGCTTTGCCCGGCCGCAGTAATTGTCCACGTAGCCGTTCCGTCGGTCTTAAACTCCAAGCTAAAAGGACGGCCATCGCTAGCTTGCCACTTACCGATAATCGATTGTTGACGACATCCGCCAGCTAGGAGGCAGCCGATAAGAAAAACTGCCAAAGAAAGACGTCCGAACACACCCGGAGTGTATCCTCATGGGTGGACGGCGGTGAGACACCGACCGCCTGGCTGATGTTTTCCGACAAGGCGCGCGCCGAATCATCCTTTCAGCGGATTGGCCGGTTGGTCAATCGCGACCTTTCGGGCGCTCTGACCTCAATGTTTGGGCGATGGCCAAACGGCGAGCAAGGACTCGCGCGTTTGGAGCGGGTATTTGCGGCACTCAGCAGTCCGGGCGGATTTGCCGCGATCCTTTTGGAATCGCCGGAGCTTGCGGGAATCGTGGCCGAAGTGCTGTGTTCCAGCACCCATCTCGCGGATGTTTTGGTGCAGAATCCCGAGCTCGCCTTCCTTCTTGTCGATCCGGATGCTTTGTCAAGTCCGGTCACTAGGGAAGACGTTCGTTCGGAAGGGTGCCGGATGCTTGCCCATAGCAACGGGTACAGCCACCGACTTGATCGAATCCGATTTGTCAAGCAACGATATCTACTTTTGCTTGCGGCTCAGGATATTTGTGGGCTCCGCCCGCAGCCCGAAATTTGGACTGGCCTTTCTGATTTAGCGTTCGCAATTATCGAACTTGTGCGCGACGTAGTGTGGCGTCATGTATCGGGAGAAGACACATCCTGTCCGCTCGGCATTGTCGTTGTAGGTAAGTTAGGCGGGCTAGAGCTCAATTATTCCAGCGATATCGATCTTATTTTCACGGTTGCCGATGAGACTACCGAAAAGGAGGAAGCACAACTCAAAAAAGTGTGCGAAACATTACGCTCCGCCCTAGCTGATCGTATGGGCCGGGGCGATCTCTACCGGATCGATCTGCGGCTACGGCCGTTCGGATCGCAAGGACCACTGCTTTCCCGAATCTCAGCCCTTGAATCGTATTACGATCGGTACGCGGAACCGTGGGAACACCTGGCTCATATCCGAAGTGTGGCGCTGGGCCCGGAGCCGTTATGTTTAAGATGGGAAGCAATACGTGAACGTTTCGCGTTCTTTGGGCCCCGAAACGAAGTCGCAATTTCCAACCTGCTTAAGATGCGGGGCCGAGCGGAAGATGAAGCCGAAGCAACCGATCTTAAGCGTGGTCCCGGTGGAATCCGCGATGTTGAGCTGTGCGTGCAGATCGCTCAGATGCTCCATGCCGAATCGCACCCTGCGCTGCGCGGTCGGCCAACTTTGGAAATGCTAGATGAAATCGGCCACCTCAAAATTTTTGAGCCGGAATCGATAAGGATTTTGCGCGAAGGTTATATTCTTTTGCGTAAAGTCGAGCATCGGTGCCAGATTGAATCGAACCGACAGACGTACTCCCTGCCAGATTCATTGCCGTTGCGCGAAACGATTGCGGCATCTTTGGGTTACCGATCGTTGAATGCGTTGGAGCGGGAACTTGCCATGCAGCGTAGCCGGATCCGGATGGTTACTGAAGAACTGCTCGGCGAATGGTGGCAACGGGATTCCGCCAATGGTCAGAGCTGGCTTGCAACCCTGCCCGAGGGGGAAACATTCATCCGTGCGGTTCGCGAAAATGCCAGCAGCGCGGAACGAATTGCGCGGATTTCTTCCCATGCTCCCGTGCTGATTCCGCACCTTAAGCAGTCGATCACGCTCGTCGAACAAATCATCAGCGGGGAAGTTACAGAGCCCGATGAAGCGGGCGAACGCTTCCGAATTGTGCACCACCATTACCAGCGCGATGAGATGCGCCGAGCGACGGTGAATGGTTGGTTGCGAGGCATTTTGCGATGGCTATACGGTGAAGGCCCGGAGCTCGGTGAAGTGCTGGCGGAAGCAACCGATGAAGCGCTTGCCGTGTTTGCGTCGCGGTGGGAAGGGTGCAGTGTTCTCGGCTTAGGCAGCTACGCCGCGCTTGAAATGAGTCCGGGCTCGGATGCCGATATTTTGGTGGTTTGCGAATCTGCCGAGGCCCGAGCAATTGCTGAACGAGCGGTGCAATCTTCGGCGGTTGAACTGGGCAAGCTTCGTTCGCTTGGAGCTCCATTGGAAATCGATTTTCGTCTGCGACCAGAGGGTCGGGCCGGTCGGCTTGTGAGTACCCCGGAATCGCTCAGTCGATATGCAGCCGAGCGGATGGAACCGTGGGAACGGTTTGCACTGGGTCGCGCTCGAACGGTGTACGGATCGAACCTTGCGTTGGACTTAGCGCACGAAATCGCCTATGCAAAACCGATCGGTCCGGCTGAACTTAACGCTTTGGTTGGCATGAAATCGAGGATCGAGCGGGAACGGGTAAAGCCAGGTCAGTATGAGCGACATGTAAAACTTGGTCGCGGTGGACTTGATGATATCAGTTGGTTACTTCAACTTTGGCTACTCAGGCGCCCCGACCTTTGCCAAGATCGTCCGGTGAAGACCGCCGCTCGCCTGAAGTGCTTGTTTCGGGCCGGGATTTTGGATGCGGTGGAACATGACACCCTACTAGATTCGCATCGGTTCTTAATAAAACTGCGCAACCGTCTCTATCTTTTAGGTGTAGGCGACGACTTGATCCCGGAAAATCCGGATAAGCTCGCGTTTCTTGCCCGAGGTTTCGGTGCGGAAGATGCCAACGGAATGCTGAAACTGTATCAAAGACACACGGGTCGGGTCCGCGGAATTTTCGAGCAAGGAATGGAGGCACTGGCGGAATGATCCTGGGCTGGGCGATCTTGGTTTTCGGCTATTTTTTGGGTTCGGTTCCGTTTGGACATCTTTTTGCCAAGGCTAAAGGCGTTGATATTTTAAACGTCGGGAGCGGCAATATCGGAGCGACCAACGTGGGTCGTGCGCTTGGAAAAAAGGCGGCTGCTACTGTATTTGCCTTGGATGTGGCAAAAGGCTTCGTTCCGGCTCTGCTCGGCCAGTTGTTGCTTGAAAATGGCGCGTTTTATGGTCTTTTAGCCAAAGAGGTTGGGCTACTGGCAGGAGCTTTGGCCGTACTCGGGCACATGGCTAGCCCGTTCTTAAAGTTTCGTGGTGGCAAGGGGGTCGCAACGGGCCTTGGCGCAATGATCGGGGCGAATCCGCTGGTGGCATTCGTCGCGCTTGGGGCATTCATCGTGGTGGTGGCGTTCACCCGAATTGTGAGTTTGGGGGCGATTGTTTCGATGCCATTCATGATGGTTTTTGGATTCTGGGTCGAGCCAAGCTGGATTTTTCGGGCGATGTTCGTGATTCTCGGAGGACTCATTTTGTATCGACATCGATCGAACATGGCGCGTCTGGTAAAGGGCGAAGAACCAAAGTTCAGCTTTGCCAGAACGAGCTCATCGGATGAACCGGCCGCATAGCGAAACGTTCGAGCTGGACCAGAAAACCCGAGGTTTTAGTGAAAAGACTTGATCGATACGTGATGAAGGAGATGGCGCTTCCTCTGATCGCCGGAACCATTGTCACGGCCCTGCTTTTCCTGGGAAATGAACTCATCGCGGTCTTTCAAAAGCTTAATTTGAATAACGTGCCCGCCGCGGCGGTGGCCAAATATATCTTATATCTTCTGCCAACATACTTGTACTTTACTATTCCCATCGGGGTGGCGATGGGGGTCTCGCTTGCTATTTCACGCCTTACCCGCGATGGCGAACTGACGGCGATGCGAGCTGCGGGAATCCCGATTCGGCGCGTGTTCCTGATGGTGGGCGTGGTCGGGGTGCTTTACGGTGCCGCGAGCTTTTATAACAACGATGTTTTGGTTCCGATCGCGGAGAAAGAAAAGATTAAGCTCGCAAATGAACTTCTACTTGTGGCGATCATGCCCAAGTTTGAGCAGAACAAAGCTATTGAACTTCCGCCCTATGTTGCAAGTTTCGGTAATGTGCAGGAACGAGGCGAAGAACTTCTACTCAATGACATTCTGCTGATTGACCGTCAACATCCGCAAGAACTCCTCATCTATATTGCTCCGCGGGGAAGGTACGCGCACGGAGTGTGGACCATTGATCAGCCTCGCTTGCGCTTGTTCAAAGACGACGCATTTGTTGATATATATGATGTCGATCGGATTGTGATCAATCAGCGGATCGATATCCGTGATTTTATGGCCGGAACCACGGCCGAAACCGCATCTAGCAAAGAGCTTATTGAGCGTATTGAAGTCGCTCGCGAAACTCGATCGCCAACCGTCCATCTGGAACTGCCGCTACACGAACGGCGGTCCATTGCGGCATCTTGCGTAGTTTTTGCGCTTATGGCGGGAGTTTTGGGCGTGCGATTCTCGCGAGGATCGGCGTTCCAGGGCCTCCTGATGAGCCTGCTTTCCTTGTGGATGTTCTTAAACTTTCACATTGTTATGGTGTCGGTGGTGGGGAAAAATGGTTGGCTTCCGCCCGCAGTCGCCGCCTGGACGCCGTTCACGATATTTGCACTTGCAACAATCTACGGGATGTGGAGACAGGAGTGAATCGGTTGCTGCTGGCCGCAGTAGGTTGCACTTGTTTTGGCGTGGCACTAGCCGATCTTGAACATGGTTCGGAAAGCCTGCCTCATACTCCGCTCGAAATTACAGCGGAAAGCGAGCAAGAAAATCCGCCGCTCGGTCAGAGCCAAACTCTCCCGCCCCCCGCTCCAGGCAGTCGGCGTCCTCTCACCGTGGTTAACACCGATCACTATGTGAGGCGCGGAAATGTTAATGTTTTTACAGGAAATGTTGAACTAGAATATCGCGGATACACGCTCAAGGCCGATCAAATCGAAGGGGATACTGCTACAGATATTTATCGACTCATCGGCAATGCAAGTTTGAAAGGGGAAGGCGACCTCGTCAAAGGAGAATCGCTAGTTGTTAATTTTAGGGAAGAAACTTATACACTTGAAGATGCCAAAGCCGTGATCGTGCCGGAACGGACGCAAGGGTATACGACAGGGCCTTTCTATGTCCGAGGCGGTCGGGTGTCGATGCGCGATCCGCATTACCACTTATATGAAGGTGAGCTCACCCCTTGCGATTTGGAGCATCCGCACTTTGCATTTCAGGCCCGCGAGACCGAAGTCGTTCCGGGGCGCAAGATCGTGTTCCGCGATTTTGGGCTTGAAATCTTTGGCAAGCGGGTGATTGGCTTGCCGCATCTGTACATTCCACTGCTGGATGATCGGCCTCGATACCTTCCGGAAGTTGGGCAGTCGGCCGACGAAGGTTACTTTGTGAAATCACGCTACGTGACCCCGCTAAGGGGTGAAGATACGTTGGATACACGGTTGGATTACATGACCCGGCTCGGGTTCGGACTCGGTACGCAGCTGGGGTATTTACGTTCCGACTTAGCGGGATCGGTAGGGGTTTACGGCATTTCTGGTTCGCCTAATTCACTGGTGGCGAACTGGATGCATCAGCAAAACATTGGGCGTTCGCGACTTGGGGTCGACGCCCGTTTCCAACGGAACAACTATCTGACCGCGCCAAACAGTTCGATCTTTAATGGCCGCGCTCAGTTCACCGTTCCGTCCGCCCGAGGGACAACAAATTTCGGATTCTTTCGGACGTCATCGAACACGGCAAACTTTGGATCGGTCTCCGAAACGGCCTCGATTCGCGATGATCGAAACTGGGGGCCCAGCACTCGCACGGCACTTGATCTGACTTATGGCAAATCGAATACGACAAGTTCGGGGCTGACTCTGAGCCGGAACGAACGGGTTGATGTGCGGTTTCAGGGTTTTCAGGAAATGCGGTCGCTTTCCGCCGATTTGCTTTATCAGCGCACCGTTCCAGTTGGAGGGTTGCAAAACTTTACATCGACAAGTGATCGCACTCCGCTGTTGACACTTCGTAGTGACACAAATCGGATTTTGGGCAGTTCCGCCGGCCGAACATGGCCCATGCGACTAGAAGCAAGCATCGGCGAGCTAAAAGATATCGGCGGCAGTCCGATCACCCGCATGACTTTTGATGCTGATCTGGCGCGGCGCGAACTGCTTAGTTCGAACCTGAGCCTTGACTGGAATGGGCGATTTCGACAGGGAGTCTATAGTGATGATACGGCCCAGTATCTGTTAGCTTATGGTGGCAATCTTCGGTATGCGTTCCGGCAGAATTCGGCACTCCGTTTGACTTACCGAAATCAAAAGCAAGTTGGATTTACTCCTCTTTCCATCGATCTCTTTGGACAAAACGATCTGTTTCAATTCGGGGCTGACGTTGATCATGGCCGGGGATGGGTTTCGACTTTAGCCACCGGTTACGATATTTTGGCCTTCCAGCGTCAGCAACAAACGCCGTGGCAGCAGGTCACATTTGGCACCACGTATCGGTCGCGGGGTGGCACATATTTCCAACTTGCCGGGCACTACGATACATATAATCAGACCTGGGGCACATTCAGGTTGAACAGCCAATTTCAGTGGGGCGGAACGGGGATCGCCGCATCGGCCGTGTACGATGGATCTCGTTCCGTTTGGGGTGGGGGAAGTCTGCAAATACAGGGGTTCAGGCTCGGCCAGATCACGGCGAATACAATTCTTTACTACAATGGTTATACAAAACGGCTGGATGCTCAGCAGTATCAGATCAGTTACGATATGCATTGCACCGAAGCAGTTCTTGAAATTACCGACTTTCGCAGTGGGTTCCGGTCGGGTCGGCAGATTGCGTTTTTCATTCGGATAAAGGCGTTGCCGTTCGGAAGCGATTATGGATTTGGTCGTCGAGGGGAACGCCTTGGCGGAACCGGCGGCATGGGCTTTTGAGTCCCCGGGGTTTTCATCATTAGTGTAATATTATTGCAGTCATGAAGACCACGACCTCCGTTGTGAGCACGGGCCTGCTCAGCTTAGCCGCGCACATTCCGTGTTGCGGGCCGTTGCTTGTTTTGGCAAGCGGAGGTGCAGTTGGTGGTGCATCGTGGATCCACGCGTTGGAACCATACCGACTTTGGCTTTCCGGATTTAGCGTTGTGGCTCTCGGGATTGGGTTTTGGTCGGCTTATCGAAAGCCCACGGCCTGCCATGAATGCGGAACATGCAGTTCAGAGCAACACGCCGCGCGCCGGATGAAAATCGGGGTGATGTGGTTTATGGCGGCGTTTGTCACGGTCTCGCTGGTGGCCACCGTCATTGACTTAACGCGCCACACGCATTGACCTAGCGTGATTCTAATTTAAAGAAGTTATGCAGGGGATCATTGTACTTAACCGTTGCAAATCGCGCGATCCCATACACGAGGAACAATCCGATCATCAGGCCAAGAGCGATGGTGGCAAACCGAGTTTCTGTTCGTACGCGGTAATTTTTGATCACCGCGTAAAGACACAAAAAAGCACTGACGGTGAATAGCGCGTAAATGACCGGGCCAAGCGCATGGGCGGAAAATGCACGGTTCAAATCTCCGTGGAGCACGCTGCTCCAGCTGGTGGTGAGCCCACACCCAGGGCACGGTCGGTCGAACAACACCACGCTGTAACATGCGGCAAGTCCAAGTTGGGTGTGAGTGCCGTGAAGGGCATCCGCGGGACGCAACACAAACGCACCGATAACTGTGACCGCCAGCCACATGAAGAACCAAGCCAGCTGACCAATGCGGTGGCGCTTTGAACTTGCCGGGTCAAACAGTAACGTTCGGTTTTGAGCCGAAGGGGCGGACAGGTCGGGTGTCATTACGAAGGCGAGGTCTCAATCGGAATGATACATTCCGGCTGAATACGGGCATCGCCGGGGCCGTTCTGTAAGACGCGTCCAATCCCCACAACGTTGCCAAGGGGATCGAAAAGGGCTACCGGGTCTTGGGAAGTTTGGTGAGGCAAACTTATCGTTTGCCCGTTCCGAACCCGAATGGTATCGGATTCGCTGAGGTCGATGCGCGGAAGATGGCCCAGATAGTCGGTAAGGGGTCGGATGTGATCAGCGGAGGCATCATCAAGCGGAACTGCAAGATCGATGTGGACCGATCCCGCCGCAGTTCGACGGAGTTCGGCCACGTGGGCACCACAGCCGACGGCGGCTCCAAGATCGTGGGCAAGGGAGCGGATGTATGTGCCACCGGAGCAGGTGATTTCAAACTCGACATCTGCGTCATCAACAGTGATGTGTTTAAAGTTCCTTATAAAAACCTGACGTTTGGGAATATCAACCTTTTCACCCTTTCGTGCATAGGCGTACAGTGGCTTGCCCTGCTTTTTGATGGCGGAATAGACGGGCGGGGTCTGTTCGATGAGGCCGAGAAATTCCCCTATATGCAAGTTAATGAGCGCGGAAAGGTTAGCGGGCACAGGGCGAACATCGGTTTGTTCACCTTCAGAATCGTAGGTAGTAGTGGCGATACCAAATCGGAATGTCGACCGATAAACTTTAGGTTCGAGGTCAAAATATTGGAGAAATCGGGTGGCCGGACCTGCAGCTACGACCAATAGCCCAGTTGCCAACGGATCGAGGGTGCCCGCGTGGCCGATCCGACGGGTGCCGAGTTTTCGGCGCAGTGCCGCAATGACCCCATGCGAAGTTAAGCCGAGCGGCTTATCGATTAGGAGGATGCCAAACATTGGACCATGGCTTTAACCAGGACTTCGGCTGCTTGTTCGATGGGCAACTCGCTGGAGGCACCAGAAGCGTTGATATGTCCGCCGCCGCCAAACTGGCGGGCAACGCGGGTGGTATCGAGCGCACCTTGGCTTCGGATTGAAATTTTGATTTTGCCGCTGGGAGTTTCGCGCAGAATCGCGGCCATTCGAACGGTACTGATCGCAAGAAGCTCGTTGACAATTCCTTCGGAATCTTCCTCAATGGCACCGGCACGTTCGTAGTCGATCCGTTTAAGAACTGTATAGGCAACTTGATCATTGGCGGCTAACTTGAGATTCGAAAGAGCACTCGCCAAAAGACGAACCGCGCGCAAGGGTCGATTGAGATAGACGGCGTCGTTTATCTGACGCAGGTTCGCGCCCGATTCCAGGAGATCGGCGGCGACGTGCATGCAGTGGGGGGTGGTGTTGGGGAACCGGAAACTTCCGGTGTCGGTAAGGATTCCGGTAAGCAGATTGGTGGCCATATCCGGGGTTAGGTTCACTTCGGAACCGAGTAGCAGGTCGGCAACGATTGCCGACGTCGCGGGGGATTTGGTGCTGATAATTCGCAAGTCGCCGGGGGCTTCGAACACTTCATGGTGATCGATGACAACGCTTCGGGGGGCGGATTCAAAGTGCGGTCGGATTCGACCAAGTCGATCCAGAGCTTCGAGATCAAGGATCACGGCGAGGTCTGGCGGTTGGGTTGGGTCAGTGGTGATAGGCTGGGGCCGGGGCAGAAATTCCAGATAGTTTGGCACTGGATCGGCGCACATGGCATCGTGCGAAATTCCCATCTGCGTAAGCAATTCGCTGAATGCGAAAAGCGATCCGAGGGCGTCGCCGTCCGGATTCACGTGGGTGCCCACGATTATATGGCGAGCGGATTCCAGCTCCTTTCGGAGCGCGGGCCACATGGCCCTCAGCTGTTCGGGGGATGATTCCGACACAAGACAGGAGCTTACCGACTCTGGCAGTTTCGAATTGTAATTGTGACCGGCTCTTCGTTCGGTCGGCCGCGGGCTACAAGTTGATTTCCACTGAAATTGTTGCAGTATGTGGTAATTAAACTGTTGATATCGCGTTGGCTTAGCTGACCGTCGGCATTTTTGGGGGAGCTGGGAAACATGATGTCGTCCGAATCATCGCTGTGGCCGTGCAGGAAGATTGCGTGACCAAATTCGTGGAGGGTGGTGCGTCGGAGGCCGTCGACAAATTCGGCGCGGGTCATATTCGGCCAAGTGTAAATGGTGATTGCGGCGGAGACGATCTGCCGACTGCTCACATAGTATTGGACTTGCGTGAAACCAAGCGTATCGCCTCCTCCCGGTTCGGACGCTAACTGTTCGACATCGATCGTAATTTGGGCTTGGGCAGCCGATCCGACCTGGGTGAAATTGACCCCGCCGTCGCTGGCAGTGGTCCATCGGTATGCGGCTTCGATGATGAGATCGTCAGTGTCGTAGGTGATTCCGTTATAGGTGGCACTTATTCCATCCGAAAGGTGGATTCGCACGGGAAACTGGGGCCAATAAAGCACCCGGTTTTGCGTTCCGGTGGAAGGATCATGGGCGAGAACGTAGTTGGGGGTTCGAAAGTTGGCGCCGCATGTGAGGGGTAGCGGGTCGCCGCTAGTGGATGATCCGCCTCGGCCTGCGCACCCCGCTGCTCCGATTGCGACGGCAAGCGCAGCGGAAATCAAGGTGACGATGGCGGCTTTATTCATACCCACCATTTTGGTCGAAATTGGAGGCAGAGAGGTGGCGATTTGACCCGAATACGCCCGAGTTCTAGACTTGGCTGACCGAACTTTCGGCTTTGCCTTTGTGGACGGCGATCTGGGTGCACAGGAGGTCGGCTTTCTTTTTAGGAATTCCGGTAAGCAACGTGACGGGAAGCTCTTCCAGCATGTCTTTTACTTGGTTTCGATTGAGGGCCAGCATCTGCTGGAGGCAACCGATCATTTCATCGTTTTTTGGGGCATGCACCAGGATGAGATCGTAGGGTTTATCATCGTCGTGTACGGTGAAGTTTTCGAAAACTTTCTTGGATTGATTCTCATCATCGGTGGCGATGGGGATGGCCCGGTCGCATTCTTCGCAGATGAGTCCGGTTGATTTTTCGGAATAGTAGTTGAGCGTATTGCAGTATCCGCATCGCACCTGAAAGACTTGGAGAATGGTTCCATTTTCCACGGGGACTTCGCGGTTGCAGTGTACGCATCGGAAATCGTCGCGCGGGGCAGCCGTCAGATGGTTAGTTTTGTTGCAGAACGGACAGGTGACATCGTGGCTTTCCAGTTTGCGGATACGAGTCATGCGATATCCGCCGTAGCCGAGCAGTCCGATTCCGATGAGGCCAAGAACCACGGCAAGCCCGACCAGAGCTCCGCCCTGGCTGGATTGATAGAAATAGAGCACGCCGGCAATGAGCAAAAGCACAATGCCGGGCACCAGAAGCATGAGGCCGTCGGAAGCCGCTTCCTCTTTGGCAAAATCGACTTGGCGCACCGCGGTTTCTTCGACTTCGTTGACTTGATTTGGTTCGGCCATAAATCCCCCGTTGTGTGTAGCTTATTCTAGACGAATTGGGGATCAAATACAAACAATCTTTTTGACGCAAGGCGGATGCAAGAAATAACAAAGCCCCCTTCGGAATTGACTCGCGAAGGGGGCACTGAAGCGAGATTTGCGGTTTAGCGGAATCGCCAGATGACGGTGCCAAACGTGTTGAGCTGTTTGGCGTTGTAGATTTTGGCGTGACCATCGGCAAAAATGATTGGCGTACGGCCACCATTCTTTTTATCCGCACCGATCCGGGCGAAGATCGGCTTGAGCGCGCTGGGGGCGAGCGACGGAGAGTTCGGGTAGAGCGAATCGTTGGGATCGATCACCAGGTCTCGGTCAGAAATTTTTGGCAGGCCCTTGTAGTAATCGCCGTCGGGCGAGTTCAACCCGTTATAGGGGTTAAACACGTATCCTCGGTGCTTGGTATTGGTGACTCCCGCAGGGGCATTTGCAGTGAAAGCAAAAAGGCCAACCCGCGCTGATTCTTCGGCCGCGCTGAAGTTAGTGGCGGTGGTGAATCCTTCGGTCCCAGGCAGAGCGGCACCGGGGATCGAAGTGCTGAGCATGTCCACGCCGGTGGCATCGCTATAGCCAATTGATTGGTGGCGACGAGTGTTCCAATCCTCGGCATAAGCACCGCCGGAATCGGGGGCCACAAACAGCTGCTTATCCTTCACGTAAATGAACAGTGCCTGAGTCCAGATCGTAGGGGTTTCATTCGGATCAAGTCCGCGCATGCTGGCCGGAACGAAGTAGTCATCGTGATCGCCGGCATAGATCATCACCGAAAGCGAAAGCTGGCGCATGTGGGCCAGGCTCGCCGTTTGTTTGGCGGCCAGTTTGGCTTGAGCGAAGACCGGGAAAAGGATGGCGGCGAGAATTGCGATGATCGCAATCACAACTAGAAGTTCAATGAGGGTGAAGGCTCGTTTCATAACAACCTAGTAGGTGGCAACAGTTTTATACCAGACTGCTCAAGCTTATCGAATTGTTCGATTTTGATCCGATTCGGTCGGATCGAGCCCAGGAAGGGGAGTGAGCCCGCCGCCGGACGAAGTAGGAGGCGATTGGCGAACCGATCCGGGGGGAAGCGGGTTGGGATTGCCTTGGGGATCTCGGGCGGGGATAAGAAGAGCCGTGCTTTGGCCTTGTCGAAGCGCGGTAAATCCGAAAGTTTGACCGAGGGCTTCGAGCACTTGCATGGCCGGAGTTTCTCGGTAATCAATTTCGACCATCGCTTCGGGCATTCCGGGCGCAGATTCCAGGGTGATTCCGGCCTGAACGGCGATATCGTTGAGCGCGGCTTCAAGACTGATGTTTTTGGCCACGATGGTCACCGGCCGTTCGAACGGATCGACCGCTTGCAACGGAGGCACGGGGTTTTCGTCGGGGCGAGGCTGGTTAATGGTCGGATTCGGCTGGTGGGGGGTGAGACCCGGTCCATTCTCGGCGCGGATCGGGCGAAGCTGATCCGGCGTGACAACGGTGGTTTGTCCGTTTTTGGATTCAATAAAACGAAGCGTGCCCAAGGTTGCAAAGACTCCCGCCGCCACGAGAAATGCGACTAATCCGACCGAAAGCAGTCGGTTTGGTTCGGGCGAAAGGGTTTTGGGGGAAGGCAGGAATCGTTTGGAAGCCTTGTGCGAAGGCTTTGATCCTTTGAGTCCTTGCACCATGCCGACTCGGGAAAGAAGTTCGGCTTCGCATTCCGGATGCTTGGCGATAAATTCTTGGATTGCCGCCTGATCTTGAGCTTCGGCCAATCGCCACATGGCATCGTTAAGATGGGAAGGGCTTTTCACGACTGCCCTCCTCCTAAGGCTTCGAATGCGGATTTAAATCGCTCGCGGGCGCGGAATAGCCGGGTTTTGGCGGCATTCGAGCTGCATCCAAGGCTTTCGGCGATCTCTTGCAGACTCAGTTCATCCCAATAGAAGAGGGTGAGAATGGCTCGGTCGTTAGGATGGAGACTGGCCATGGCCTCCGCAATTTTCGGATCCGACTCTTCGGTGGGTCGCTCGGGTTCGGCCACCGATTCGGCGGCATCGGTGTAGGGGGCAAGGTGACGGCGAAATTTGAGTCGCCGGGCGGATTGAATCGAACGATTAACCGCAATTCGGAACAGCCAGGTGGAGAATTTGCTCCGACGGTCGAACTTGACCAGGTTCTTGTAAACGAGAGTGAATATCTCCTGAACGGCGTCGGCAGCTTCTTCGGAATCGATCAGGATGCCTTTAGCGATGCTATAGACTCGGTCGTAATACTTTTCGTAAAGTGACTGAAAGGCGTGGTGGTCAGATGACAGGATGCGTTCGACGAGCACGAGGTCGTCGTCGAAATTCTCTCCTTTAGTCATATCGTATGTTGAAGACACCACTTGCCTCTTTGGACGAGGGCTCCGCGGGCCAAGTTACCCCTTTCCTAGTGCCGAAGGGGGAATCCGGTGCGGATCGCTTCGAGCGAGATAAAGTCCAGCACGATCAAAGGTATCGCCAAGTAGAGCCAGGAGAACTTGGATGAATGGCGCCCGAGTCCACAGACACCCATCCCGGCCAGCAAAGCGAAACCGGCGATGGCGGGGTAGAGATAACGGCCCTGTCCTTGGAAGTACTGAAGGTTGAACCGAAGAAATACCACCTTGGTGAGCACGATGAGCAAAAACGCGAGTCCGACGGCCGGGAGGGGATCGGGCAAGTCTTGGTTTTGCGCGATTTTCCGGCTCACTTGCGAGACCCCAAAGTAGATGCCGAGCGCAACCAGAAGGCTGATGACGGCAAGCAGGATCACATAGATCAGGTTCGCCTGCTCTTTGGGTAACTGTTCGAACAGAAAGATATCCATGTAGCCAAAGGTTCCGATAAAGCTGCGGCCCGTGTACCACCCCACCCAATTGAACAGATATTTGGTCATGCCATCGGCTTGAATAAAGGCGTTGGCGGCCGGACTTCCGACAAAGGCTTGGTTAAAAGCGTTCATCGCCAACGGGTCGCCGTAGAGGGTTTGGTTGCGGATCATCCACGGGGCGGCAATCAGCAGGGGCAAGGCAAGGGCAATCGCCCAGATGGCGGGGCGGGGGTGCGATTCTGGGTCGGGTTTGCGGTGGGAAAGCAAGAGGGCAAATCCGGCAAGGGGAAGCAAGATAACGGCGGTTGTTTTGGTGAGAATTCCGAGGCCGATAAGGATGCCGATGCTCAAGGTGATCTTGGTGGTCCAGCCGTGAAGGAGTCCGCGGATCGAGAAGGCGAGTACCCAAGTGCAGATTAAGAATAAAAGTGGATCGTTAGTGACGGCCGCGTGGATCGCGATATACATGGGCATGAGTCCGGCAAAGGCCGCGGCGGCAAGTCCGACCGATTCTCGTCCGGTGCCCCAGTAACCGGCGGCATAGATTCCGAACAACGTTCCGACGCCGATAAGGATGTTGAGGAATCGGAGACGGAGTCCAGCATCAGGATCGGCGGGGTCAGCACCGGTGATTGCGCTCCAGGCGGTGCCGAGAAGATAGTAAAGCGGCGGCTGGTGCGATTGATAGTTTTCTCCTAGGTCAGGCGATCCGGGCACAAAAAGGGGAAATCCTTTGCCTTCGCGTAGGTGAGCAATGTAGTTAGCGTGCTGCAGCTCGTCGGGAGCTCCGATATCGATAACGGGGGCGGGTCCGAGAATTCCGGTGACAGGATCGGGGGCTCGGGAATGGAGGAGAACGCCGGGCGTCCGATAGGGCGTGTTGATGCTAAAAACGACCGCAAATCCCAGAAAGATCGCCGCGATAACAAAGAGTGGGCCGGGCAGCTTCATGGACAAAGCTGAGTTTAGACGATCCTTGGGGTACTGAAAAATAATCGGTAATTAATAACGATCTTTGGTAGAATAGCCCCGAGAAGGTGCCAAAATTATTGGCGACTGAGGTGAGAAACACTATGAAATTGAGCCGCTTCCTACTGGCAGTTCCGGCAATTGCCGCCGCGATGACCGCGGTCGCGCTGCTGAATTCGCCCGCGTTCGACAGCTTTAAATCGACTCTTAACAAAGCGGAAGGCGTTTCGGCGGATGTTGTGATGACGGGTACCTCGGGCACCCAGAAGTACAGCATCGCTCTGGCCAAACCCGACAAGCTTCGACTCGACACGGCCTCGAAATTGGTGGTGGCCGACGGCAACGAAGTCACGACTTTTGTCAAGAAGGACAACTACTACTACACCGAACCCCAAACCGAGCATTCGATTAGTGAACTGCTCAGTGGAGTGGAGTATCAGATGTGGACCCCGTTCTACGATAAGGATTCTTTCGCCAAAGTTGCACGGGTCCGCAAGAGCGGTGAGCGCAAGATTAAAGGCGAGAGCTTCTCCGTGGTCGAAGTCATGGCGGATAGTAAAGGCGAGACTAAGATGGAGTTCTATCTGAGCGAAGAAACCAATCTTCCTGGTCGCATGGCGATCACGGTGCAAAGTCTGCGCGGCACCGATACGACCGTGGTGTCCACCGAAAACGTTGAGCTTTCCACGCCGGCCGCCGATCTGTTTGCGTTCGCTGCGCCCAGCGGAGCCAAAAAGGTTGATCTTTCGACGCTCGAACTGGGCAAGTGGATCTGGGATCTTGACAAAGCGTTGGAAATCGCCAAAGCTGGCGACAAGCTGATCATGGTGGACTTCATGGCTACGTGGTGCGGTCCGTGCAAGATGATGGAAGCGCAAGTCTTTGAAACCGATGAGTTCAAAAAAGCCACCAAAGATATGGTTCTGCTGAAGGTCGACGTCGACAAGTCCCCGGCGATTGCCCAGAAGTACGGTGTCACCGCTATGCCGACCGTGAAGTTCCTGAACGCGCAGGGCGAAATTGTCCACGAGTTTGTGGGCTATGGCGGATACAGCCAAGTGATGAGCGATATCCAAACCGCGCAATCGAAAGCGACTAACTAACCATCCGGTATCCGCAAGGATCGGGAACGTCCCCACTGGCTCCGGCCGGTGGGGATTTTTCTTGATTGAGTCTTTCAAAAGCCCCGATTGGGGACCTTGAACTCTCAATAATGTGTCCGATATTAATAACGTGGGCCCTTGGATGCCTTGGCGCTCCCCTCGTTGCTGGCAGACGGTACACTCCCGGCCAGCTTCGACGCAAGGGGGCTTCGAATGCGGAACCGTGGCCCTTGCGTACTAAAGGAGACTTCTGCGAGTGGCAATCACGACGAGCGAAAGCACCCAAACCAAAACCGATGTTCAAGTTGCTTCGGCAACGCTTCCGAGTGATCGGCTTTCGCCCGAAGAGTATCGAGAACTTTTAGATCAGCTTTACTTGGCCCGCTATTTTGATGTGCGCCTGATTAAAGAGAAAAAGCGAGGTCGTCTTCGTGGAACCTTGTACTCATCCCACAATCAAGAGGCCGTTTTGGTTGGTTCGCTTTACGGGCTGGAGCCGATGGACTGGATTTCGCCGATCCACCGCGATATGCCTGCGTTTTTCCTAAAAGATTTTCGGAACGGCTGGGATAACCCCGATCGGATGGGCATGACCATCGAAGAAGTGTGTTCTCAGGTGTGGGGCAAGGAGACTTCGCCCGGCCGAGCCCGTGATAACTGGAGCCACATCGGCAGTAAATCTAAACGGATCATCCACTCAACCTCCATGTTGGCAGGCACGATTCCGGTTGCGACTGGGGCTGTTTTGGCGGACCGCCTTGATGGTCTGAGCACGGTGGCAATCACGTTTAACGGTGAAGGTTCAACCGCGCAGGGAATCTTCCACGAAGGGATCAACTTCGCCGCCGTGGAGAAACTTCCGGTGGTTACGATCATCGAAAACAATCAGTGGGCTTACGGAACTCCCACGCACTACGGCTATCCCTTAGAAGATTTTGCTCGTCGCGCCGATGGCTACGGGATTCCGGGTCTGGTGGCCGATGGGCAAGATGTTATCGATGTGTACAACAAAGTGATGCTGGCGGTTGAACACGCCCGCGCAGGGAAGGGCCCGAGTATCGTGGAGTGCAAAACGTTCCGCGCCTATGGCCACGGCGACCACGATGATGACCGAGCGGAAAAGTACCGTCCGGCCGAAGAGGTCGAGCAAGGTCGTCAGCGCGATCCGCTTCATGTAATGAAAAAACTCATGCTCGAAAAGGGCTATCTCACCGAAGAAGAGTTTAACAAATACCCCGCCGAAGGCAAATCGGCCAGTGAAGTGACCGATGCCGACTTCCCGCCCAGAGTGGTTGAGTATCTCAGTCGAGGCGTCGATTTTGCCGTCAAGGCCGCGATGCCGGCCGAACACGAAGCCGCCATGTGGGTCTTTAAGGAAACGTACTAAATGGCCGTTGCAGTAACTCCCGATACCAAGCGCAACTATCTCACTGCGCTCAAAGAAGCGATTGCGGAAGAGATGGAACGCAATCCCGACATGATCTGCATGGGCGAGGATATCGGCGCACTGGGCGGAGCATTCGGCGTCACGGATGGTCTGGTTGCCCGCTGGGGGCGGGAACGCGTGTACGATATGCCGATTTCCGAGGCCGCGATCGTGGGCACCGCATGCGGACTCTGCCTAAACGGCAAAACCGTGATGGTGGAGATGCAGTTCATTGATTTTATTTCCACCGCATTTGATCAGATAGTTAACATGACCGCCACGTACCACTATCGAACGGCGGGCGAAGTCAACATTCCTATGGTGATCCGGGGCCCGGCGGGGGCTTACGGAGGCGGCGCGCTCTACCATAGTCAGATGAACGAGGCGTGGTTCGCTAACTCTCCGGGCCTCAAGATCGTATGTCCCAGCACCCCGTACGATGCCAAGGGGCTTATGAAAGCCAGCTTGCGCGATCCCGATCCGGTCCTTTTTTACGAGATTAAGGACCTGTATCGTCGCCGCGAAATCGAAGAGGTTTTGCCGGAGGAAGATTACATTGTTCCACTTAAGCAGTGCCGCACCGCTCTCGAAGGTGACGACATCACCATTGTCACCTACGGCCAAAACGTTTACCACGCTTTGGCCGCGGCGGAAAATCTGAAATCAGAAGGATTTAGTGCCGAAGTTATTGATATCCGCACGCTGGTTCCGCTGGATGAAGACTCCATAGTCGAATCGTTGAAAAAGACGAATCGTCTTTTGGTTGTCAACGAAGCACCGCGGACCTGCGGATTTGCCGGCGAAATCCTAAGCCGCATGAGCGAGCGTGCCTTCGAACACCTTGATGCGCCGCCAGCCCGGATCACGCGTATGGATACACCAGTGCCGTGGGTTAAACCGCTTGAACTCTACGTTCTGCCCAGCGTGGACAAAATCACCGAAGCGGCACTCAAAATCGTTCGATACTAAAACGACCCAGCAGGTAAGGCAAGCCCTCGGAGGAGATCACCGCCAGGTGGTAATTCCCGGGGGCTAAATTTTTGGGGAGAGGTGCGCGAAGAGCGGCGTACTGGGTTATCTCGGAAATTACGCCATCGCCCCGGAACTCTACGCTGAGATTGCGGAAGTCGTTTTCCTCGCGGAACAATCCATCCGCACCCACGGCTTCGGCATATGGTTTTAGATTAAGTGCAGATTGCCACGTCTTGACCTCGCCGATTGGATGAGAACCGGCGGCTTTTTGATCAAACTTCGGCATTGATTCGGAAGCCCGCCAGATGAGCAGGGTCCGGTCTTCAGAATCGGAGATACGCCATCCGGACTCGATGATCTGGAATTCGACGGATTTAGGCTGGAAGTCCATGGCGGTGCCGCCCAGCGCAATGATCGGACGGGTGAGTTCGAGAGCAGGTGGAGTTACGTTAAGCTGAGGATTGAACCGGTTGAGCCACGTTTCGACGGCGCGTTCCGCGGTGAGTCCGGCGTTGCCTAGCCGCATGATATCTGCGTTAAGGTTGCGGGCCGAATCTTCTATGAATCTATCTTCTACCTTTACGGGCAAGACGAGCCAGAGCGAGCTGCGGGCCAGTTGTTTGTCCGCGGATTTAATCATGCTGAATCCAGCGGTGAGAGCGTAGTCGTCGGGTTCGAGCGTGCGTTGGAAATGGGCGGCGTTTTGATAGCCTCGGCTTTCGGCGGCGCTCAACAGGATAAGTCCGGTCTGGTAGGCACTGAGCACGGGAACGAGCTCGGCTTCCGTGTTCTGATTGGCCCAGTCCGAAAACTCAGCGGCGAAGACGTGATAATTCTGGCGGAACAAGGCTTCGTCTTCGGGGGTTGCCCGGCCGGGTTGCGGGGGGTGATCGCCAGTGGGGAATCGATAGGTTTTCGCCGGACCGCATCCGCTTAGGGCCAAGAGTCCGGCGCAGATGGCAAACCCGAAAGATCTGCGCATAGGGAGAGTTTATAAGAGTTTCAGAAGAAAGGTGGGGCCGGTCGGGCTTGTGGTTTTATCGGGCCCTGGAATTCCTGTATACTCGCCTCCATTGGGTTTTTCCCCATGGAAACGCGCTGGAAGTTGGGGTTCTGGTTAGCGGGGTATTGACATAGGATGATGAAAAACGGATTGCTACAGTTAGCGGCTTGTGCTTTGGCGGTCGCTTCGATGGGTTTCTTGGCAGGTTGCAAAGACCCCGGTTCTTCGGGCAGTGGAACAAGTACGTCCGGATCGGGAGGTGGTTCGACGGCCAGCGGCGATGTTTTGCTCATTGGGATGGTGGCCAGCGAAAATGGCGAACTCCGCCCGTGGGGTGTCGACTGTGTGGCTGGCGGTCGCCTGGCGGAAAAAGAGATCAATGATGCGGGCGGAATCGGAGGCAAAATGGTTCGGCTCATCGTGGAAGACAGCAACTCGAAGCCGGAAGAGGGTAAGTCTGCGGCGGCAAAGTTGGCGGGTCAAAATGTTTTGGCTTTGATCGGCGAGGTGAGCAGTGGCATCACCAAGCAGATTCGAACGGTGGCGATTGAGCAGGGCATCCCCCTTGTGGCGGTGGGAGCCACCCACCCCGAAATCACGCAAGATTCCAACGGTCTGGTGAGCCGCGTGTGTTACACCGACGATCTTCAAGGACCGGTGATGGCCCAATTCGCTTGGGACCAAGGTCTGCGCCGAGTGGCGGTGATGACCGACCAAAAGCAACCGTATTCGATCGGGCTGAGCAAAACGTTTTCGGACAAATTCAAAGCCCTGGGCGGAGAGATCGTGGTCGAGCAGTTTTACCAAAGCGGGGAAAACCAGTTTAGCGGTCAGTTGACCTTGGTGAAATCGCGCAATCCAGACGGAATCTTCATGAGCGGATACTTCCCGGAAGTTGGTCCGATGGCGCGTCAGATTCGCAGCCTTGGCATGCGAGACGTTGTGCTCCTGGGCGGCGACGGCTGGGATAGTGCCGAGCTCGTTTCCAACGGTGGCGACGCCATCGTGGGCGGATTCTTCTGCAACCACTACAACGAAAAGGATGATCGACCGGAGGTCGCAGCGTTCCTTGATTCGTTCAAGGCTGCCAACAATGGCAATCTTCCGGGTACGACGATGGGCGCGCTTGGATACGATGCCACTAAGCTGGTAATTGATGCGATGAAGCGGCTCCACGATGCGGGCAAAGAGATCAACTCCAAGACTTTGGCTGAAGAAATTGCGAATACCGAAGGCTTTCGAGGCGTGAGCGGTGATATCACGCTAAAGGGTAAGAATGGCGATCCGCCGAAACGCGCCTTGGTTGTTAAGGTGCAAAAAGACGGATTTGTGTTCGAAAAAGCTTACGAGGCCTCCGACATTCTGAAATAGTCAGTTAGAATCGCGCAATCACATCTCAGATGGACGTGCTTCTAACTTCGGTCGGGTTGAGTTTCGACTGGGCCACCCTGCCTCAGCAGATGGTGAACGGGCTCATGGTGGGGGCGATCTACGCCCTCATCGCCCTGGGCTACACCATGGTGTATGGGGTTCTCCGCCTGATCAATTTTGCCCACGGGGAAGTATTTATGTTGGGTGCCTACACGGCTCTCCTTTCCTCGTGGGTGATGGGTTTTTCGCCCGATAACATTCGCCAGATGGCCATGCAGGGCACGCCGATGGAAGGAAGCCCGCTCCAACTGATTATCATGCTGCTGCTGGCGATGGCGGTGTGTGCCGTGATCGGGGCGGCGATCGAATTTTTTGCCTATCGGCCGATGCGAAATCAAAGTCGGATTGCGGCATTGATCACCGCGATTGGGGTTTCGCTGTTTCTCCAGTATTCGGGTCAGCTGTTTTTGCCGCTTAAGGCAAGCGTGCCGGTCGAAGTGAATCCTTACCAGGCATCGCTTCCGCCCTGGACCATCCGGCCCGCCGAAGTGGCGGCTTCGGGTGAGGTGCTCAAGGCTCCGGTTGAAGTCCACGTTACGCCCGGAAAGCTGATCATATTGGGCACGGTTGTGGTGCTCATGGCTCTGCTTACGTACCTGGTGCTCTATACCAAGGTGGGGCGAGCGATGCGCGCGGCAAGCCACGATTTTGATTCCGCAAGCCTGATGGGGATTAATGTGAATCGCGTGGTGACCTTTACCTTTATGCTCGGATCAGCCCTTGCGGGAGCGGGGGCGATGATGCTCGCGACGTTCGAAGGACCGGCGCTCGATCCGTTTTTTGGATTGCTGTGGGGGGTTAAGGCGTTTGTCGCGGCCGTGCTGGGCGGAATCGGAAACATTCCTGGCGCGGTAATCGGTGGATTTTTGATGGCGTTTGCCGAGATGATGGTGACCTGGATGGGTTACAGCGAATATAAGGATGCCGTTGCGTTTGTCGTGCTCATTTTGGTGTTGCTTATTCGTCCGGGCGGAATTCTGGGTTCGAACAAGGTGGAAAAGGTTTGAGCCTCAGCAGGATCCTCGGCGTGCGATTTTTCAGCATTCTGCTTGCAGTAGGCGGATGTTTTCTACTTGATTTCTTGGTGACGACGTTCGTCCAAGAGTTCTACGTTCGGCTGGTGATCTTGGCCGGTCTTTACGTGACTTTGGCGGTGAGTTTGAACCTGATCAACGGGATTACAGGCCAGTTTTCGATCGGTCACGCGGCGTTTTACATGGTGGGAGCGTATTCGGGCGGATTGATTTCCAACCTGTATTTTGCGAACTCTCCGTTTGCGGCGTCTTCTTGGATTTTGATTTCGTTGGTGGCGGGGGGAATCTTTGCTGCCCTTGCGGGCCTCGTGGTGGGATTGCCATCGCTGCGACTCAAGGGGGATTACCTAGCGATTGTCACGCTCGGGTTTGGGGAAATCTTGCGGATTATCGTTTTTAATCAGGAGCCGCTGGGTCGGAGCTACGGTATGGAAGTCGTGCCGGGTCATCGGGCTTTATGGCTAGTGTGGCTGCTTGCGATTACGTGCATTGCCGTTTGCCGAAATTTACTTAAATCCGCGCACGGCCTCGGCTTTTTAGCCGTTCGGGAAGACGAGATTGCGGCCCAAGCCATGGGGGTGAGTCTGACCAAACAAAAGGTGATTGCATTTGTCGTAGGAGCGGCATTTGCGGGGGCCGCGGGTGCACTTCTTGCCCACACCGAAGGATTTGTTACGCCCGATCAATTCAAGATGGAGATGTCATTCTTGATCTTAACCATGGTGGTGTTGGGTGGCTCGGGTTCGATTACTGGCTCTGCTTTAGCGGGGGCGACTCTGTTCATCATCCCCGAACTTCCGCGGATTATCAAGTTTGAGATCAGCCTCGCTCTACTGGTCGCGATTTTGGCGGGTATCGGTACGCTGGTGTGGATGAATCGACGGTTTATGGCTAAGTTTCACGATCCCAATCGGGTGCGGCGAACACTGCTGGTTGCGGCGGCTAACCTCGGACTGTTTGCGACGTTTATTATTGTGGGCAAGCTGGTGGAACGGTATACGATTTTGGGTGATAAGGTGTACGAAGCGAGCAACATTCGGTATATGATTTTGGCAGTTGTTCTGCTGGTGGTGATGCTTCTGCGACCGGCGGGATTGCTGGCGGAGCACGAGTTCAGTTGGGATTGGGTTAAGTCGCTGTTTCGGCGTCGGGAGCCGGCGGCGGAGGTGACCTCGTGAGCGCAATTCCCGTGGGCGAGGCTCCGGCGGTTGATCCGATCCTGAGCATGCGGGAAGTAACCATTAAGTTCGGGGGACTCACGGCGGTTAATTCAGTTACGTTCGACATCCAGCCGGGCGATCTGTTCGGGCTTATTGGTCCGAACGGGGCGGGAAAAACCACCTGCTTTAATATGATAACGGGGGTTTATAAACCAACTTCCGGGCAGGTGCTCTTTGAAGGCCGAAATATAGCCGGTCTATCCCCCAATAAAATTGCGAAGGCGGGGATTTGCCGCACCTTCCAGAACATCCGTCTTTTTTCTGCACTCAGCGCATTAGAGAATGTGATGGTTGGCGCATATTTGCGGCATCAGACTTCGCTTCTTTCCGGATTTTTGTTGACCCCCGGGGCGATTAAAGAGACTGCAGAACTTCGGAAAAAAGCTATGGAGCTTTTGAGCGTAGTGAATTTGGCAGAATCCGCTCATGCACGCTCGTCTGACCTGAGTTACGGGAAGCAGCGCCGATTAGAAATTGCGCGTGCGATGGCCACCGATCCGAAGCTGATTTTGCTCGATGAGCCAGCAGCGGGGATGAATCCCCAGGAGAAAGAGGAGCTACGCGAAGTGGTCCACCGGATTCGCGACGACTTTGATAAAACCGTGCTTCTTATCGAACACGATATGAAGTTTGTGATGGGTTTGTGCGAGAAAATTGTAGTGTTGGATCACGGTGAAGAAATCGCATTCGGAGGACCCGAAGATATCCGTAACAATCCCAAGGTTATCGAAGCGTATCTGGGCGAGCCCTGTTAACTGGTAAGAGCCGCATCGGTTAGCAAAGCTTGCATCAAATCAATACGTAACACAACTCCGGTTAAAACCTCTTCGTCGGTGACAGGAAGAATCGAAAGTCCACGGGTTAGCATCAGATGCAAAGCTTCGGCAATCTCGGTATCGGCCGGTGCGCAGATAGGGGTTTGGCTGGCAAATGCCGCGGCCGGCTCGTGACTCAAGCTGACAACGTTGCCCCGGTGCGAAATTGCGCGGGCCAGATCGCCTTCGGTGAGGACATGGGTTGGAATCGTATCTTCGTTCACCACCACGAGGGCGGGAAATTGATAGATATCCATTTTGTCGACCGCATCCCGCACGGTGCTTTCGGTGGTAAGGGTGGGAATGTGGGCGTGAAGAACCTCTCGGAGGGTCATTTGTTCCGCTTAGTTTATCCGGCTACCAATAAGGAGGAAAGGTAATGCCGTCTTTGTTGCGTTTAAACGAATCAATAAACTCGTAATCTTTGGCTTTCCACCCTTTTTTAGGGTCGCGCACAAGGTTGGCCTGGATCAGGCACGATTCGTTATCGTAGAGGGTAGTTTTCTCGTGGGCAACAATGAGGATATGCGCAGTATCGCCCTTGGCTCGTAGAACCTTGAAATAGGCAAGTTTGCCCGTTACCTTTCCACTTTTCAAGACCGAATCGACAGCATCCTGCATGGATTCTCCGTTGAGACGAGTAAGAACCTCGGCGTACGCGTACGGAGTGATGGCCGCAAGAATGCTGAATCCGATAATCCAACGCCAAGCGCGGAAGTCGTCTTGCTGCTTGACGCTCCGGAAAATCGAAACGACAATGGTGAGAATTATGCCGATAAAAATGGCCCCCACCAAGTATCCGATCATTGCAAGCGCGTTCATTTTTAGGTTCCCCGTTATAGTGTCGGCTTTTACAATGGGTGTATACAGGTTTAAGGCGCAGAATTATGCGCGGCTCCCAAATCAGGGGTTGAACGGAGGCGTTTCGGAGAAGCCCGGCAATTCTTTACGGATTCTTGAGGCCGAAATTAAGCTGAAGAATGCGCGGGCGGAGTCCAACGATTTTAGGAGTCATGTACGAAATTCAGAGTGTTCCGACCACCAAAGCCCATCTTAGAAGCTGGCCCTTGGCCGGAAAGCTTAAGGTCTGCACTTTGTGCGGAACTCTGAATGTGGCCGAAAACGCCGAGTGCTTCGCGTGTCGATGGCACGGGGCATTTGAAACCAGCCCGACCATGGTCCGAATTCGTTTGGCCGAACTGGCGATCCAGTGCCCAGAAGTGATGAGTTTGTGGGAAGATACAAAACCGGTACCGGCTCCGCACCCAGTCGTGGCGTTTTTCCGACGGATTTGGGGATCGATCCGGCGAGGTCGAATCGATCTCCAAGCGTAACGCGGGCTTAGACTCCGACCGGATTCGCTTTTAAGTGCTCAAGAACGGCGCGAACGTCGTAGTTGTGATGCTGGAGAAGTTCACGAGCTTCTTCTTGAGTTACTGGGGTCAGCTCACAAACAATTCTTTCACACCGAATTTTGAGCTTAGAATTGCGGGCTTGAACGTCGACCATCAGGTTTTCGATCACTTTTCCACTGAGAACCATCGCTCCAGTAGAAATTCTGTTAAGGACAAGTTTTTGCGCAGTTCCTGCTTTTAGGCGGGTTGATCCGGTGAGCACTTCCGGACCGGTTTCGACAAGAATTGCCAGGTCTACTTGATCAAATAGCGGAACTTTGGCATTATTCGAAATTCCGCAAGTCCAGAGACCTTTTTGCCGGGCGTGTCGACACGCGGCCACAACAAAGGGCGTGGCTCCGCTGGCGGCGATGCCGATCACGACATCGGCGGGGGTTAGGTTGAGTTCGTTGAGGTTGCGAATCGCCTCGTGTTCTTGATCTTCGGCATCTTCGATAGACATAAATTCCGCTTTGTCACCCCCAGCGACCAGCGAGATAAACCGATCTTCATCAATCCCGAAGGTGGGCGGCATTTCCGCGGCGTCGGTACTGGCGATCCTTCCGCTTGTTCCCGCTCCGACATAGATGACTCTTCCGCCCGTTTGGAATGCTTCGGCCACTCGCTCGATGGCTTTGGCAATATCGGCCTCTGCGGTTTGAAGGGCGCGCATCACGACGAGTTCTTCTTCGTTCATGAGTCGGACGATCTCTTGGGCCGACATTTTGTCGAGCCCGATCGATCGGGGGTTACGTGCTTCGGTATTCATGAGCCTTCTAGATGACTCAACTCCCTTGCGAGCTGAGCTGCTCCCAGGACTGGTTCCCGGGACAGACGTTCGATAATGATGTCGGGTCCAACGCCTCCGCCCGATAGGTCTAAAAAGGCCTGGTGGAATCGCTTGACTACCGCGTCTTCAGTTTCCCAAAGTCCTCCGGCGAGGCGAATGTTTAGCGGGTCCCGGTCCGCTGCATATTGGGCGATGTGATCGTGCAAGAGCGTGGCCAAGGCCGAAATGGTTTCGCAGAGGCTTTGTTCGGCATACGGAATTCCGCGCAAGGCATCAAAAACTATGGTGGGCGCCAGTTTGGCCACCCGAGCGGCGGGGGAAACGCACCGGTACACGGCGGCCAGCACTTGGCTTGGTTCGCGCGTTCCGAACTGTTCGATGACCGCCTCCCAGAACAGGGGACTTGCCTCCAAGGGGCGGGGGGCCAATAAGGTTCGATTCAGCACGCGGCGGCCGAGATCGAATGCCGATCCGTGATCGGCAAGGAGAGGCCCGCCTCCGCCCGATTTTACGATCCGGCCGTCTTCGGTTCGGCTGGCCACCAGCGATCCGGTTCCGGCGACGAGTACGCAATCGGCGTGGGGATCGGCGGCCAAGGTGGCATAGTAATCGGGATACGCCACGACTTTAGAACTGGGAAGCACTTGTTCCAAGATGACTAAAGCACGGTGCCGGTCAGCATCGGTCAGCAACCCGGCAAAGCATCCGGCTGCGGTTTCGGGAGTTGGTGCGTTGGATAGGGACTCGGTGAGGTGCCGAATAATTTCGTGTTGGGGAGTGGAGGCGAGGTTCGCGGGTCCGCTTTGGGCCTGAAAGACGATGCCGCCGTTCGCGTCGATAACACAAGCGCGAGTGGTTGAACCGCCGCAATCTATCCCCAAAAAATGTTTCATCCTGGGCGGGGAAAAGTTACCTTAACTGGCAGCTTGAGTCGGCTAGAATGAGGCGGATGCACCGCTACACGGGAGGGGCGTTACCTACGGGTTCGCGCATTGCGCTTATTGCTAACGATGCGTTGGGCAATTTTGCTATTTCGAGCCCGATTGCGCAGGTGCTGCGAGAGAAGCACAAGCCTTCGCGGCTCGACGGATTTACGGGCACACGGGTGATGGAAATTGCCGAAGAGTGTCCGTGGCTGGACCAGGTGTATTGCGTTTACGGCGAATCTCCTCGGGCGGCCGCACGTAAGGTGCTCGATCTTCCGGAATACGATTACGTGGTGAATATCGAAAATGCGAGCTGGGCCAAGAGCCTTGCCGCTTTGCTTGCCGGCACCGATGGTCGAGTTTCGGGTCCCTGCGCTAATGCGGATGGACGCGGCGATCTTCCTTTCGAAAATTCGCCGCAAGGACGATTGTGGGCTGACCCGACTTGGATTCGCGATGGTCTGCGGATCGACTACCCGTTTCTTTCCACGGGGCACATTGCGGAGATCGTGTGTCGGTGTTGCTATTGGGGCGGCCCGATTCCGACTTACCATCTGCCACGGCACGATCCGAACCGCGAGGTTCCGGATGTGTTGATTGCAACCGCCGCCAGTCTGCCAGAGAAGCTATGGCCGGTGGAGAATTGGCTGGAGTTGATTGCCTCAATGAAGCAAACGGGCCGGACGATTGGGCTTTTGGGGGCAAAGCCTAAAGAACAGAGCCAGTTTTGGCTCGGCGGTTCCGACGAAGATCGACTTGTCAATGAAGGCGAGATCGAGGATCTGCGCGGTGAGTTCACGCTTCCCCAGGTGGTAGGGGCTTTGGAAAAAGCGTCGCTTGTGGTGACGCTCGACAATGGAATTTTGCACTTTGCGTGCGCTACGCAAACCCCGGTGGTGGGACTGTTCCGCCACGGAATCCACCGCCTGTGGGCACCGCCGGTAACGAATCTTAAGGTTCTTGAGCCAGGCTCGGGGGGCAGAGTTTCCGATTTATCGGTAGAACGCGTACGACGTGCAATTAATAATTTTCAGATATTGCTCGCATAACTGTTGGAAAACTGCCCACTTACGTGCATCGGCTTGAAATTTTTTGAGTAATGATAGGTAGCAGGCGAAACTATGAAGCACGATGAAGCGCGTCCAATTCCGCCGCTGTGCCCGGTATCGGGCGAACCGGTGGATGTTACGGAGATCACATCGAGAGAATCCGGGATCGTGATTCGGGGAAGGTTTGTCCTTCCACCAACCGCACGACTCTCGCCCGAGCAGCAGGAGTTTCTGGAGGTGTTCCTTCGTGCCCGCGGGGTGATTAGCACGATGGAGCGCGAACTCGGCGTGAGTTACCCGACCGTGAAAGGGCGCGTCGATGCGCTGCTCGACGCGTTAGGGTTAGAACCATATAAGACCGAGCGGCGCGATGCATCGCGCAGCGAAGAAAAAGCACGAATTCTCAAACAGCTTGAGGCCGGAGAAATCACTCCCGCCGAAGCTAAAGAACAACTCAAGCGAACAGGGGCCCAATGAAAGACGATATTCGACGAATTATGCAGCTGGTGAAGGAAGGCAAACTCTCGCCGGAAGATGCGGCCGAGCTGATCGAAGCCTTTCAAGAAGCGCCGGAAGAGCCGCGCGCCGAGGTCAACGATGGCGAAAACACGAGTGCAGAATCGGAACCTGGGCGTTCGAATCAGGGGGGAGAAGATCCGTTTTCTAAACTCGTGGGCGCGGTGGAACAGATGGCCAAAGATGTGGCGCAAAATCCTAACTGGAAGGATATTTCCGGCCAGATTCGGCAGGGGGTGAGTAAAGGCATGGATGCGATCAAGGAGGCGGCTCAGGAAGCCAAAAGAGGTCGGGGTCCGCTGGGCGGAATCTTTGCCGCACAAGTGACACGGACAATCGAACTTCCGCTGCAGGTTCCGGAAGGCGGGCAGCTGATGATCGATTCCAGCAATGGGGATATTCACGTGGAGGGTGGCCATCCGATCGGATCGGTGACGATCGAGGCGGCGTTCCGAGGCTACACGTCGGAAGAAGCCGAACAACTGGCCGATCGCTTCACTCCGAGCTTGGAAGAAAGTGATCATACGGTTACGCTTCGACAACTGGAGCAGACCGGGGTTACGGCGGATGTTTTTGTGAAGGTAGCCAAAGGCGTGCCGGTGACAGTGAAGGTGGCAAGCGGAAACATCAATATTACGGAAACGTTTGCGCCGGTTACGACCCGATCTTCGAGTGGCGATGTGCGGATTGCCGCGGCATCGGGCGATGTGGATGTTTCGGCGGCCAGCGGAGATGTGAGGATCAGCCACAGCCAATCCAAATCGGTGAATGTGGAGACTAAAAGTGGGGACGTGATCCTCGACGCGGTTCAAGGTGCGGCGACCATTCGGACCGCAAGCGGAGACGTAACTCTGTATTCGCACCGGGGACAGCCGATCCATGTCGAAGCCGCTTCGGGCAGCATCACGGCCGATCTGGCGGAACCGTTGACAGGCAAAGCTTTGCTTCGCACGGTGAGCGGGGATATTACATTCCACATTGCCGAGGGTGGTGATGCGAATGTTTCCATCGCCACGCTAAGGGGTGAAGTCCGCAGCCAGATTCCGCTGGAGGATGCGACGGTGGAGCCCCACAAAGTAACCGGTCGGATGGGTTCGGGCAACGGCACGCTGGATGTTAGTGCCGTGAACGGCGACATTCACGTGGCGATTACTGGGGCAGAGCTTACGGAAGATCCGCCCACGGTGGAAACTCCCTAGGCCGGATCGGATTTTAAGCTGCAGAAAAGCCGGGTGTGGGCGTTAGGTTCGCCCACACTGGCGCAGTCGTTTAAATATTCTTCAAACAGCCAGCGGTAATCAACTCTCGATCGAAGCTCGGACGATTCGAGCTGAGTGAGGAACTTAGTCCAGGCTTCGCCGAGGCCCGAATAGGGTCCGATGTAATCGGCGTAGATGAACTTTCCGGCAGGGATGGCTAGGCCGTGCAGTCCGGTGTGTTCGAGATCGTAGGTGGCACGTACAGGGATGGCCACTTCGCTTCGGAGCTGATCGGCCGCCACGGTTTGAGGATCATCGAGATAGACGGCGATGGCGGGCCCGATGGGCACGACGTTGTGCCGAGCGGTCATTTCGAAGAGACGTTCGAATGCTTTACCCACGGTGCTATATGGTCCGGTATGCCGAAGGGCGATATACATGTGATCGGGTCGCTCGGTTTGAACTAGTTCCATCTCTGTTTTTTATGACGTTTTTGATGGTGGAGATTTCCGTTTCAGAGGTTTTGTATTCTTGGCGAAAGGATGTGAGCAGTCAGGCGGTCCCTGACCAGCCCGAAGGGCGGGTACCCTTTGACCCTTAACCCGATGGCCACGACGACTCCAACCGAAATGACCGTTGAACGAACGAATTTGAACCCGGCAACGGTTGAGCTCACCGTCACTTGCTCCGAAGAGCAGGTTAACTCGGGATTCGAGCGCGCCTTGCGAGAACTTTCCAAGCGCGTCCGAGTACCGGGATTCCGACCGGGCAAGGCGCCCAAACACCTTGTCGAAGAGGCGATCAATCCTCAAGCCCTTTACGAGCAGGCCGCAGACTACATCGTCAAGGGCGCGTTCGAAAAGGCACTCAACGACCAAGAACTCAAACCCGCCGGGCAGCCGAGTGTGAATATCACCGAGTTTTTCCGCGGAGGCGAGGAGCTTAAAGAAGGCGGAACGGCAACCCCGACCTTTAACTTCACGATCAAAGTGCCGCTAGAACCGGTGGTGGAACTGGCTGATATCGAAGGACTTACCGGACAGCGTCCGCCGACCGATGTGTCAGACGAAGAGATCGAGTACCAAATCGACGAACTGCGACGCGGTCAGGGCAAGAAGAGCGAAGTTACTAATCGCGGCATCCAAGATGGCGACGCGGTGGTGCTTACGCTCACTTCGGACGAAAATGCCGAAGATACGCGGACCTTTATGATCATTGCGGGCCAAACCTTTTCGGGGCTGGACGAGGCGATCCAAGGGCTCAATGCCGACGATGTAAAGCTTCAGGAGCTTTCGTTCCCTGAAAACTTCCAGCACGAAGCGTGGAAAGGGCAAACCCTTAAGGTCAAAATTTTGATCAAGTCGGTGAGCGCGTTCCAGCTGCCTGATTTAGATAACGAATTCGCGCAAACCCTGAACATTGATGATGTGGAAACGTTGCGCGAACGAGTGCGCGAAGGTATCCAGAACATAAAGCAGAACATGGTGCGCGATATGCTACGCGACCAACTGCTGGATAATTTGATCGCAAAAAGTGAGATTCACGTGGCCGACAATACGTGGGAAGGGGTGGTGGAGCGCAAGCTTCGCGACCTAGGCGAGGAACTCGGAGCGCGCAAAACGACTTTTGAAGATTACTTGAAGTCGCAAAACCTCACCGAAGAGGAGTTTATGAACTCGCTGAAGGAGGAGGCTCAAGTGAACGTGAAGCGGGCGGTGGTCATCCAAAAGCTCTTCCAGACTCACGAAATGAAGCTGGAGAACGAAGATTTTGATCACTACTTCCGGCAGATTCTGGCTGAAAACAACGTTCCTGCCGACCAGGTAGAAGCGTTTGCTAAAAAGTTTGGTGCGCAAATTCGCGATGAAATCCAGTTTCGAGCAATGGCGGGCAAAGTGGCCGACTTGTTGATCGAAAAAGCAAGCATCGAGGAAGTCTCCCCGCAAGGCGGAGAATCCAAACCGGCAACCAAAGGCAAGAGTTCGGCGGAAAAACCCAAAGCTAAGTCGGCAAAGAAGAAGGGCGGCGAGTAAGTCGCCGCTCCAGTCTGAGCGGACGGAGCCCGGACCCCGATAATGCACGTTAAGGACTGACGACAAACAATTCAATGAAAGAAGTCAACATGGGTGTACCCTACGTTATCGAGCAGACCTCCCGCGGGGAACGAAGCTATGACATCTGGTCCCGTCTCCTCAAAGACCGGATCGTGTTTTTGGGCACTGCGGTCGACGATTACGTTGCCAATCTCATCATTGCGCAACTCTTGTTCTTGGAAAAGGAAGATCCAGACAAGGATATCGACTTCTATATTCACAGCCCGGGCGGTAGCGTTAGCGCGGGATTGGCGATTTTTGATACCATGACCATGATCAAGCCCGATGTGGCAACGATCTGCGTGGGGCAGGCGGCATCGATGGGTGCAGTTTTGCTGGCGGGCGGAGCTCAAGGAAAAAGGTTCTGCCTGGAGAATGCCCGAGTGATGATTCACCAGGTTTCCGGCGGTGCAAAAGGCCAGCTCACGGACATGAAAATCGCCATCGAAGAAGCGGAGCGATATATGGAGATTTTGATGAAAATCTTGGCCGATGCCACCGGAAAATCGGTGGAGCAGGTCACCAAAGATTGCGACCGCGACAAGTATATGTCCGCGCAAGAAGCGTTGGACTATGGCCTGGTGGATAAAGTTTTGAAGCCGGGCGAACGATAATGAGAGGAAAGCTGTATGGCAAAATCTGAAGAGCGTAGGGATCGCTGCTGTCTCTGCGGGAAAAAAAAGGAGCAGGTCCCCAAGCTCATCGTGGGGCTTCATGGCGCGGTGTGCAGCGATTGCGTTGAGCTCTGCAAGGAGATTCTGAGCAACGAAGGCACCAAGCGGCCGGATATTCCCACGGCAGCCTTGGAATCGCTTTCTTCCGGCGGGGTTTCCAGCCTGGAGAACATCCCAAAACCTAAGGAAATTGTTCAGTTCCTTGATTCTTACGTGATTGGCCAAGAGCATGCCAAGCGGGCGCTCGCCGTGGCGGTTTACAATCACTACAAGCGGATTAACTCGCGGGGTGAAGCCGGAGAAGTGGAGCTTCAAAAGAGCAACATTCTTATGATCGGCCCCACCGGTAGCGGAAAAACACTGCTTGCGCAAACCTTGGCGCGAATGCTCGAAGTTCCGTTTGCGATTGCCGATGCCACCGCGCTTACCGAAGCCGGATATGTGGGCGAGGATGTGGAAAATATTCTGCTCAAGCTTTGGCAGTCGGCGGAGTCGATGGACAGCCGGAATCCGAAGGAGCTTTGCGAGCGCGGAATCATCTATGTCGATGAAATCGACAAGGTGAGCCGCAAGAGCGATAATCCTTCCATTACGCGGGACGTAAGTGGCGAAGGTGTCCAGCAAGCCTTGCTTAAGATTCTGGAAGGTACGGTCGCAAATGTTCCTCCGCAAGGGGGGCGCAAGCATCCGCAACAAGATTATCTGCAGGTGGATACCTGCAATATCTTGTTCATTTGTGGAGGCGCGTTCGATGGACTCGAAGAAATCATTATGCGCCGGCAAAAAGAGAATGTTATGGGATTCCGCAGCGAACCCCAAAGCAAGCAAGAGCGCAAAAATGATGTCCTGCGGGAAGTCAATCCAGAAGATCTGATCAAGTTTGGATTAATTCCGGAATTCATCGGCCGACTGCCGGTTATCACCGCACTTGATCAACTCGATGAAGAGGCGCTGGTGCAGATATTGACCGGTCCGAAGAACGCGATTATGAAGCAGTACGCCCGGTTCTTTGAACTGGATGGCGTAGAGCTCCAGGTGGCCAACGAAGCCTTGCGCGAGATTGCTCAAGAAGCACTCAAGCGTAAGACGGGAGCCCGCGCTCTTCGAGCAATTATCGAACAGCTAATGCTGGAAGTGATGTATGAGGTTCCGAGCAAAACGGATATCAAGCGCGTCGTGATTCCGCCGGGCGTAATTGAGCATAAGGCGCAGCCGATCCTCATGACCGCCGACATGATCAAAGAAGCGAGCTGAGTTCGACAGTGATCAACTATAACCCTCTTCGGATATCTGAAGGGGGTTATTTTATTGGGGCAACCGCGAATGCCAAAAACCAGGTCCGAAAGTGAGTAAGAACAGCGTGACCTTTGCTTGCCAGATCACGACGTTAACGCCTGAAGATCGGGAACGGCATTCGGTGTTAGTCGCTCAGATTGGCAGTGACCCAAGCCGCGTTGTCGAAGAGTTAGAGAATGGTTATCGAGTGAGATTCCGGATGAGTAATGCTCTCTGGACTGCACTTTTAGAATGGGCTAAGATGGAAAGTTTGTGCTGTCCTTTCTTGGATATATCGTTAACCTTAAATCGTAAGGATGATCTCGTAAAGATTTTGGTTACCGGTCCAGCGGACGTAAAACCATTCCTAATGGATGAGCTTGGACCTCTGTTTTCAAGTGTCAATTAGCTCTTCATGGCAAGATTGATCAACTTTCGTGAAGGCAGAAACTCCACGTCTTCCCGAACTGTTTCCACAATTTCGATTGGGGTGTTTGGCATGAGTTTAAGAAGTTCCCCGATGACCTCCTCAACCAAGTGTTCAGGCGTGGATGCGCCCGATGTGATTCCGATTACGCGGTGAAGCGCCGCCCATTCGGGTTTGACTTCTTGGCCCGACATGATGAGGGCAGATTCGGCGCCGTAGGCTTTGGCGACTTCGGCTAGGCGACTAGAATTACTACTGCTTTGGCTTCCTACCACGATAATAAAATCGCACCGACCCGCCATTTCTCGCACCGCGCCTTGGCGGTTCGTGGTGGCGTAGCAGATATCTTCTTTCTTGGGCCGTTCGAGGTGGGGGAACCGACGTTCAAGAACCTCGGTGATGTCGCGAACTTCATCGACCGAAAGAGTGGTTTGGGTAACAAGAGCCAGTCGGTCGTGAGGCGGGAGTTCGATTGTTTCGGCTTCTTCCGGGGTTTCGACCAGAATCATTCGGTCGGGGGCTTCGCCCATTGTGCCTTCGGCTTCTACGTGGCCTCGATGACCAACATAGATCATTAGATAATCGCGGGCGGCAAACCGCTTTGCTTCGTTATGAACTTTGGTAACCAGCGGGCAGGTGGCATCGATAATGTTGAGGTTTCGCTCGGCGGACTGACGCCGGACTTCGGGAGAAACGCCGTGAGCACTAAAAACGACAGTTGATCCGGCGGGAATCTCATCAATGTCTTCAACAAAGATCACGCCCTGCCGTTCGAAATCACGAACTACCCATTCGTTATGAACAATAGCGTGACGGACATAAAGAGGAGCCCCATTGATCTTTAGGGCAAGATTCACAACTTCGATGGCGTAAGCCACTCCGGCACAGAATCCGCGTGGCGCGGCAAGATAAATTTGTTCGAGGGGCATTCAGCTCCAGTTCAATTGTACGCTCGTTTCGGCTTGGGCGACTGGTCTCCCTAGTTCGAATGGTGTTTAGTGGCGAGGTCAAAGAGGGCGGCAAGTAGGTCGTTCCATTCAGCATAGACTGCTGGGAGCTCGTCGCGCGGAACGATTCGACGGCCTTCGGCTTCGGACCCTGGTTCGGGATTGAGGAGTTCGATCACCCGGGCCGCGTAGAGATCGGCGTACTGTTCGCCCTTGGGGTTTTGGATGGTGAAATAGCCCAGGTAGGCGGGGTCTTCCACCCGCGCCGCGGCTTCCTCGTCAAGCTCGCGGATGGCGGTTTCGAGACTGGTTTCCAGCGCTTCGATTCGGCCCGAGGGGACTACGTAGCCTCGTTCTGGGGTGTGGGATAGCAAAAATCCTTGTTCGTGAATCGGAATAATGAGGGAATATGTGGGGCGGGTCGGGGCTTTACCGGGGGCCGGGATAAAGGTGAGGGGTTGTCCTTGGAAGGTTCCGGCGGGCATATCACTCATCAGTTTTACTTTTGGCTCGCGCGGGCATTCCCCAGCGGACGATTACAACTTTGCCGACGATGTAATCGAGGCCGATGGGTCCCCAATTGCGGCTATCTTCGCTGACGGGCCGGTTGTCACCGAGGACGTAGAACTGTCCGGCGGGGACAATATATTCGCCGTTGGTGAGGCTCCAGTCGCTAGGCATATTGAAGAAGTCGACTTTTTCGCCCCCGGTGCGGTAGACGCGTTTGATGAATCGTTCGCTGGGGTTGTTGGGCTCTCGGATCACCACAATATCGTTGGGTTTGATATCACCCACCAGCCACCAAGCGCGGGAGACGATGACGTGATCGCCGCTATGGAATGTGGGCTCCATCGATTCGCCCTTGACTTCGATGGTGGAGAAATTTTGTTTGATGAAAATTACAAAAGCGAGGACCAACAGGAGGAACACGGTTGATCCGGTGAGGACGACTTTTCGCTTCTTTGACTTGCGGGCCCTTGGGATGCTCATAGGCTCAGGAATTCCTACAGGGTTATACTTCAGATCGGCACAAAGCGTGGCCTTCTCCACGATACATGGAATTATTTGAATCCTCCCCGTTTCTACTCCCTCTCGCGTTGGGGATATGCGTCGCGGGCCTTATCGTCCTGGGCATTGCGTTCTGGCGGCTCAGTCGTCGGCAACGGCATCTGGATGAGTTGTGGCGTTCGCTCTCTGATGGGGTGACTGCGGTCAATTTGGAGCAGGCCCTTCAGAAGCAGCTTCGCCAGTCGGTGGAGCTGCAGCAAGACATATCGGCTCTCTCGGAACGTCTAACGGTTGCGGAATCAAAATTAACCACGAGCAAGCGGTACGTAGGCTTGATTCGATACGATGCGTTTGAAGATGTGGGAGGTGGTCAAAGTTTTTCGCTTGCGGTGTTCGATGAGCAAGGAGATGGTGCGGTCGTGACCTCTCAGGTAGGTCGCATGGATTGCCGGGTTTTCGGCAAACTTCTGCGGGGCGGCAAATCGGACGCAAACCTCACGCACGAGGAAGAGCAAGCGATTGAGGAGGCGGTGGCGGGACGAAAGCGTCCCAAAATCGGTTTGTAAATGTCGGCGGCGACCGACCAGATGCTCATCGAGCGTGCGCAGCGGGGCGACCGCAGCGCACTCAACGATCTCATCGCCAAGTATGAGCATCGCGCGTATCAGTACGCTTTCCGGCTAACGCGGAACCCTGATCTAGCGGCCGACGTGGTGGCCGATGCGTTTGTGCGGGTGAATGCGGCACTTAAGAATTTTAAGGGGCAAGCGGCGTTTGGCACCTGGCTGTACCGGATTGTTACCAACTGCTACTTGGATCGGCGAAAGCGTGATAAAGAAGCGCGTAATGTGAGCTTGGACCAAACACTGGCGGTCGGCGATACCGAGATCGAGCGCCAGTTTGAGGACGAATCCGATGGTCCGGTGGAGATTGCCGAACAAAACGAGCGCGAAAAGCTGGTGATGCAGGCTCTTGATGAGCTACCGGAATATCAGAAAGCGATGCTGGTGATGTACCACTTAGAGAATCTCTCCTACGAGGAGATTTCTGACGCGCTGGACCTTCCGATTGGGACCGTAAAGAGCCGATTGAACCGGGCGCGGATTGCGCTCCGGGAACTTTTGCACCGGCATTCGGAACTTTTCAGTTTGGGGTGAGGTCGTACTTTGCAGTTATCCCTTCGGGCGGCGAGCAATGAATATTAACAAGGCACGAGACTTCTACAGTGTTTACTATGAAGGTGCACTGGAAGGCGGATTAAAAGAGGCCTTCGAACGTGCCCTTGCCAACGATCCGGCGATTGCCGATGAATATTCCGATTTTGTCTCTCTTATGGAGACCCTTGCCGAACCGGTCGATGAAGTGGCCACGCCCTCGGACCTGCACGAAAAGATCATGGCACGGCTGGACCATGCCGCTTGGAAAGCCAAAGAAAAGAGTCCCGCCGGGTGGTTTGTGCAACTTCGCCCGGCTTTTTTGGGGGCACTGGCCTTAGCGGCAATCGGGGCCGCGGTCCTTAGCCTCAACAATCAAGGCGGGGAAGTAGTTGAAGCTGGGCTCGGTGGTCGAACCACGGTGCCGACTCGCAATGTTGAACTGACGCATCAAGAAGGCCAGTTTGAGCTAGAACTACGCGGTGCGGTCGGTTCACGATTTTCTATCCGGCGGGTTGATACGGGAGAAGTTCTTGAAGAGATCAGCCTGACCCGCAACCAGCAAAATCATCCGGTTGCGAATCGGTCCGCCCAGGCGACCCCCATCGAAGTGGTGAGCCCTGGCGGCGAGCGATACATCGTGATTGTTTTACCGGGCACCGAACGCGAGTCAAGCTTAGCCGGGGAGGGCACGCCCGTGGATGTGGCTCGCACGATTGCTGGAACCTTCAGGATGCCCGTGATTCTGCGCACTCCGGATAGTGTCCGAAGAGTGAAATGGAGTTTCGATAAAGGCGATGACTTCCACCGTCTCAGCGAAAAGTTGAAAGCGAGCGGAGCAAATTTGAGCTTGCGAGAAGACGGAATCGTACTCTTGGCCGGATTCTAAGGCACAAGTTCGTGCGCGAATCGTTGCTTGGCGGCAATCAGTCGCATTTCAGATTCATAGGCCACGCGGATACTCTGTAGCAACATGGTTCCTTCTGTGCTCATGGCCATACGATTGGCGGCGGGGGGATTGGTTACCACCAAGCTCGCGAATGCGGCTGTAGTCATGTGCGGCTTGGTTCCGTGAGGGTTGAGGTGGCCAAGACTTGCGAATCGAGTGGCGGTCCTCAAGACTTGGTCGGGATCGCACACGGTGCTTAGGATGAGACGACGAAGGTGGGTCCGGTCGGTGGGTTTGAGTTTATCTTGGATATGTAAATAGCCGTCAATCGCGATAATTTGGGCTTGAGAACCATTGCAGGTGGCCAATGGTGAATTGTATTTTGAGATTTCCGCAATCCCTATAAGCTGGGCAATCCGGTGAGCTTGGAGGGGGATGTCTTCTTCACTCTGAGCTTGCACAAGCGATCGCTGGAGTGAAAACAGGAGTGTCTTGCGGGCAGATTCGATTTCGCCCCGGACTCCATCCATGCCGTGGTCATCGGCGGCAACCGGAGGGATGGTACTGAGGGCTCCTTGTTGAGCGAGATCTATCCATTCCTGAGTGGCGCGGTCGAGCGCGCAGGGGTCGCCTTGGGCAATTTCTTCCAACTGCGATTTAACGCTGAACACAGGTCGCTGGTAAGCAAGGAACCGGGCATTTTCTTCCTCGCTATAGCCAGGCGTTACCCATGGCGAAACGAAGCATCGTCCGAGAATGGCGAGGACTCCGATGAGAGCGATGGGTCCCGTCATGGCGAAATATGCCACCACTCTTCGGGCCTTCATGTTGAAATTGTCGGCAGATCTGGTCCTATTCCTTGGGGATTGCAAAGGCCCCGTTATGGTCCTATTTTCTTTGTAATTCAAAAAATGTATTTACAGTTTAGATGTGGACCGCAAGAACACACCTATCAAAAAGCATCCGCAGTGGGAAGAGCACCTGATTGCCCGGGCGCAAGCCGGCGAGCGGGTGGCCTTTGAACTGCTCGTCGAAATGCACCGACCGGCAGTGTTGGCGCAAGCTCAGCGGATTCTGCGTGACCCGGAGGATGCGCAGGACGCCGTTCAGGATACATTCCTGAAAGCGTGCCGCGCGTTGCCGAAGTTCCAATCGGGACGGCCGATGCTGCCCTGGTTGTTGCGGATTTGCAGCAACTGCTGTGTTGATATCATTCGTGCCCGGCGGAATCGGGCCGAGAACATTGAGGCGTACGAACATGCGCTGCCTGACGAATCGTGCGATGTCTCGGCGGATATGGAATCGGCGGCGGTAGCCGAAGTCCTCCGTGGGGCGGTGACTCGCCTGCCGGATCGGTATCGAGACATCATTATGATGCGGCACTACCGGCACCTGGATGTGAACGAGATCGCGATGATTTTGGGCAAGCCGGAGGGCACGGTGAAGAGTTGGTTGTTCCGAGCCCGAGCCTTGCTTCGGAAGGAATTGGATGGTCGCTTGATCGCCGGGCTTCCGGTGTAACTTTTGATTTGACCTGTGGGCCCCCATCTGGGGGCTTTTTTGCTTTCAGACAAATCGAATTTTGTAAAACAGATGCCGAATCGCGTTTATTCGGCGCGAACACCAGCCAAACTGTATCTATGCTCGCGTTTGTGGCCGGACTTGCGCTGATGAACCTGAATTCCGCCGACCAGATCGTCATAACCCAGTCGGGAACGGTGAAACTTCCTTCGGATATGGTTTTGCCGGGGGGCGACACCCCAGGATCGGCGGCGGTGGTCATTCGGGGAGATGGGCTTGTTGTTGATTTTGCGGGGGCCAGTCTGTATGGATCGCCAATTACAGCTGAGCCCGATGCTCGAAAAGGGTTTGGACTGGTGATCGAGGGCAACGATATCACCGTTAAGAACCTTCGCGTCCATGGCTATAAGATCGGGGTATTTGCGTCGGGGGCGCGGAATCTTGAGCTCCACAACATTGATGCCAGCTACAACTACAAGCCGAAGCTGAAATCGGGCCGGTTGAAAGAGGATGTGGCCGACTGGATGAGCTACCACAAGAACGAAGAGCGGGAATGGTTCCGTTTTGGTGCCGCCCTCTATTTGGAGGATTGCGAGGCGTTTCAAGTTCGAGACTGTTCGGCAACTGGTGGTCAGAACGGATTGATGCTTGTTCGATCGAACGGGGGTACAGCTTGGAACAATAACTTTAGTTTTTTGAGCGCGCTCGGCGTGGCGATGTATCGGAGTTCGGATAATAAGATTATGCATAATAGTATTGACTACTGCGTTCGAGGTTATTCGCATCGGTTTTATAATCGTGGTCAAGATAGCGCGGGAATCCTGATGTACGAGCAGTGCCATCGGAACACGATTGCCTATAATTCCGTTACGCACGGCGGAGACGGTCTCTTCCTGTGGGCGGGGCAGCACACGATGGATACTGGTCAGGGCGGATGCAATGACAATGTGTTTTACGGTAACGATTTTAGTCATGCGCCGACCAATGGGATCGAAGCCACATTTAGTCGAAACGTATTTGCCAACAACTTAATGCTTGAATGTTGGCACGGAGTGTGGGGCGGATACTCTTACGATTCCGTGTGGGCAGGAAATACATTCGGATTAAATGGCGAAGCCTTTGCGATCGAGCACGGCCAGAACAATCGCATTCTGGGCAACATCTTCCGCATGGATACGCTGGGCGTGTATCTGTTTACGCGTCCGGGTGGGGATGCGGATTGGGGATATCCCAAGTATCGCGATACGGCAAGCCACGGCTATGTGATTGCGGACAACGTTTTCTTTGGAATCCCCGGAACAGTTTTCAGCTTTACGGATACCAAGAACGTGAGTCTTACCGGAAACTTTATCAAGAATTACAACCTCATGTTCAGCGATAAGACCCTTCCTGGAATCGCAACCATGCAAGGTGGGCAAGTTTGGACCACCGATGCCGGGCGAGCCGCGGCAGATAACTGGCCGGTTACTCAGGAAGGGGTTGAGTTTACGACGGGATCCCAATTTGCCGCACCCCCCACTTATATGGCTGGGAGCGGGCTCGTAGTTCGACGCCCCAACGAGCGTGAAATGATGCTGGCGACGCTGCGGCAATCAGAATTTGCCCCGTGGAACTTGCGTGATGCGGCGGGTAAATCGCCCGCTCAAATGTCGCCGGAAGAACTGCGTGATCTGCACGCTAAGCCGTATTTTGTGGAACCGATGCAGGATGGTCTGATGCCATTCCTTGGCGCGGAAGGTCGGCGAGGGCGTTCAACAATCCTTATCGATGAATGGGGACCTTATGATTATCGCTATCCTAAGATTTGGCTAGAAGATTCTTACGACAATCCTTCTGGGGGTAAAAGCTACGTATTCCGCATCTACGGGCCGGATCCGGGCAAGTGGGAGTTTGTTTCTTCAGACGGGGCTCGATACGTCAAGATGAAACCGGAATGGCTTGAGAACATTCCTTCGACTCCGCCATACGTTGATCCGGAAATTGCCAAACTTTCTGGCGATATGGGGGACCGAATTCTGGTGCATGCAACTGGTCAGTTTAACTTTACTTTGCGCTATACGGGAGCTCGAACAGTTGACTACCGTGGAATCGAGCAACCCGCGGGGACTCCGATTGAGTTTTCGTACAAGCACGATGAAGTGGGTTTGACTTGGAATGTTCAATTCTGGAACTACAATGGTCCGGATGTTGATCCGCGAACGAATCCGGCAGAGTTTCGTAAAATCTACGAAACTCCGCCGAACGGATCGTTAAGGGTAGGGTCGTTGGAAGGCACTTGGAGCGGATCGCCCGCACAAGGGGTCAATAAGGATTACTTTGCCACACTGGCGGAATCGCGATTTACCGTAGAGCCCGGTGACTATGAACTAAGCGTGACCAGTGACGACGGGGTGCGCGTCTTGCTTGACGGCAAAGAAATCTTTGTGGACTGGACTTATCACGGACCGCAAACTCAGTCGATTCCATTAAGACTTACGGGGAAGCATACGCTGCGCATCGAACACTTTGAACTGAGCGGATACGCGGCCCTCCAAGCACGATTGGTAAAGAAGTAAAGGTTAGCCCTGCTGTAGCTGAAGGGATTCCAGCAGCAGGGACGATTCTTCCCAATGATCCATGGCGGCGGTGAGCTGATCTTTTACGGCTGCATACTCATGGGTCAGGGCAATGACTTCCGATTCCGGCGGAGGTTCGGCCAAACGATGTTCGATGCGGGAAACTTCGCCTTCCAGCCGGGCGACTGCTGACTCCGCCAATTCGACAACTTGGCGCATCCGGCTAATCTCCTTGCTCAGTTCGCGCGGGGAAAGCGACGAGGCGGATTCAGATGGGGCTGGCGTTGCGGAATCTATCTCGCTGATTCGGCGCCGATAGTCGCGGAATCCGCCGGGATATATAACGGGGCCTGCGCGGCGCACATCGAGGATGCGGTCGGTGGTGCGCCCGAGGAGCCATCGGTCGTGGGAGATTAACACGAGTGTGCCTTTGTATTCCGCGAGAACGTCAGCAAGTGCCTCCCGGGAATCCATATCGAGATGGTTGGTTGGTTCGTCCAGTACCAAAAGGTTCGGCGATTCGTAGGTGAGGGTGGCGAGAACGAGCTTATTTTTTTCGCCCCCACTGAGGGTGCCGATGGGGCGGAACACGTCGTCGCCGGTGAGAAGGAATCGGGCGAGAAGATTTCGCGCGGGGCCGGCATCCATACCGATGGTGTACACCATGTGTTCCAACGGAGTCATGGCGGGATCAAGATCGGAAACATCTTGCGTGAAGTAACCGACCTCGACGCGCGATCCGAGTCTCGCGGTGCCCGAAACCGGCGGATGCCGATCCAGCAAAGTTTTGATCAGGGTGGATTTTCCGGCTCCGTTCTCGCCGACTACTCCCCACCGTTCGCCGAAGCGAACCGTCCAATCTAGCCCTTTGAACAGGGTTTCGTCCGAGAACCCGACGGATAGATTTTTGGCTTCTAAAACGATATCGCCCGATCGGGTGATTGGGCCGAATCCGGCGGCCATTGAGGCATCGCGTTTTGGGGCCCGCACCTGATTCTCTTGCAGCTTTATCATCTGCTTTTGTCGGCCGCGCGCCTGAGCCGTACGCTGGCTATTCATGAACCGGCGAACATATTCATCGAGCTTGGCGATCTGGGCGGCCTGTTTGGCGGCGAGATCGGCTTGGCGAGCTTCGTCTTCGGCGCGGAGTTTGAGGTACTGCTGAAAATCGCCGTCGTAGGTTGTGGTTTTCCCATCGCGTATTTCAACAAATTTCTCGGCGGTATTTTCCAAGAATGATCGGTCGTGTGAGACGAGCAAGACCGCTCCGTGGTATTGCCGAATCCATTTTTCGAGCCATTCGGTGGCTTGGAGATCGAGGTGGTTGGTGGGCTCGTCAAGTATGAGCAGATCGGGTTCTTCGAGCAGGAGCCGGGCAAGGGCAAGGCGTGTTTTTTCGCCCCCGCTTAATGATTCGGTAGATTTATCAAAGTCTTCGGGTTCAAAACCCATGCGTTTGAGCACAGTTTGGACGTCGCGTTCCATGCTGTATGCGCCGTGTTCTTCCATGTGCTCGTGCAGAAGGGCAAACTCTTCGAGGTCTTCTCCGGTGGGTTCGTTTTCCAGAATCCGGGTGAGTTCGTCCAGGCGACGTTTGAGGTCGAGGAGCTGTCCGATTCCGGATTGGGCTTCTTGGAGGACCGTTCGGCCCGCGGTAACCGGATTTTCTTGCTTGAGAGTTCCGATTTTCGCGCCTCGGGTGAGATTCACGCTGCCCGCATCGGGCTCTTCGGTTCCGGTGATGATGCGCAGCAGGGTGGTTTTTCCGGCCCCGTTACGCCCCACCAGCGCGACTTTTTCGCGTCGGTTGATTCGTAGAGAGGCGGAATCGAGCACGATTTCGACTCCGTAGAGCTTGCGCACGTTGGCGACCGAGAGGATCACGGGGAGTTAAGAGTTTACGCCCGCGCGGCCGATGCCACGGGACGGGGGTCATGGGGGAGATAGACTGCGGGTTCCATGCCGCGACTGCCTCGGTGGCTTCCTCACCCCGCCTTGGTGTTTGTGGTTGTGGCGTGGGGTCTTAACTTCGTTGTTATCAAGGTTGCGCTCGAAGAACTTTCGGTCAACGCGCTGATGGTTTTGCGTTACTTGGGCATGGCACCGTTTCTATATTTTTATGCGCGCATTGTCCGGCAGACGTACACCCCGTCCAAGGGTGATTGGCCTAAGTTTCTGCTAGCCGGATTTTTAGGAAGCGGAGTCTATATGATTTTGTTTCTGGAGGGCATGGCTCGGGTTGGTGCGGCTCAAGGCGCGGTATGCCTTGCCACGGCTCCGCTGTGGGTAAGCGTTTTTGCGGTGATTTTGGGGCAAGAATCTGCTCGGTGGACGCTTTTTTTAGGCGGTGCGCTGGCTTACGCGGGGGTTTCGGGTGTGATTCTTCTGGGGAGCGGTCCGGCATATTGGACTCCGCTGGGTCTGGCATTGACTCTGCTTTCGGCGGTGGTGTGGGCGGTGAGCGTGGTGATGATGAAACCACTGCTTGGTGGCCGTCCTTCGGTAGGCGTTTTCCTGGCGACCTATCCGGGGGCCGCGTTGGCGTTGCTTCCGTATGGATTCATGGATGTTGTACGTCTGGATTACGGATCGATTAGCTGGACAACCTGGGGCGGGCTGATCTATTTGATTTTGGTGGCGGGAGTGGCCGCGTTTACCGCTTATTACTATGGGGTGCGCGAAGTCGGGCCCGCGCGGACTTCGATGACCGCATATTTCGTACCGATTGCGGCCGCGATCTCTGCTTGGTTATTGCTGGGGGATCGGTTTAGTGGGGGTCAAATGATTAGTGTTTTGGTTGTGCTGGGCGGGGTTGCGCTGGCCACTTGGCCGACCCGATCGAAAGTAGGGAATCCGGTGGCCCCGGTGGCGGACCAAGGCTTGGATTCGCCCAATAGGATAGGATAGAAGGGCATGAAAGTCGGCGTGATCGGAACCGGAGGCATGGGGAATGTACATGCCCGTCACTACGCAAATATCCCGGATGTACAGGTGTTGGCGTGGGATCGCGACTCTGACAAGCTTGGGGCGTTCTGCAAGCACCATGAGGCTGAGATGGCCGGTTCGTTTGAAGAACTCGTCGAAAAGAGCGATCTTATAGATATCTGTTTGCCCACGCCTTTGCACCTGGAATGCGTTTTGGCAGCACTGAAAGCAAAGCGTCCCACGCTTGTAGAAAAACCGATGGCGCGGCGTCTTCCGGAATGTCGGCAAATGATCGAAGCGGCAAAATCTGCAGGAGTTCCGCTCGGGGTTGGGCACGTGGTGCGATTTTTCCCGGAGCATCGCTTGGCTCACGATTTGATTCAGCAGGGCCGGATTGGCACTCCGGCGGCGGCCCGGCTTCGGCGGGGAGGTCGGGCTCCGGTTGGGAGCGATCGGTGGTTCCAAGATCCAGAGCAGTCCGGAGGCGTGATTTTAGACCTTGGAATCCACGAGCTTGATTGGCTGCGCTGGACGTTTGGCGAATGCCATCAGGTATTTGCGCGGACCGTGCGACTGGGCAAGACGGTTCCAGATACGCAGTTCGAAGGTGATTATGCGCTCATCACTCTGAGTTTTGAATCGGGCCTGGTGGCCCATGTGGAGGCCACTTGGATGGATCCGGGCGGGTTCCGCGCGACCATTGAAGTGGCGGGTGACGCGGGTTTAATTGAATACGACTCGCGCGCGAATCTGGCGGTTCGCACGTCGACCGATCTGGCGTCATCGGCGGGAAGCTTTATGCATCCGCAAGGCGATCCGTACTATCTGCAGCTTTCGGCGTTCATCGAAGCAGTTCGCACGGGCGGACCGATGCCGGTAAGTGGGGAAGAAGGGATGGCGGCGGTTGCTTTGGCAGAGGCGGCGATTGTGAGTGCTTCGGAAGGGCGTCCGGTTGATCCGCGCGAGTTACTCGCCAAAGTTTAAGAAAATTCCCAACTTTAGGGATTATTTGCCGAACGAATCAGTTTAGTTTAGCGGTCTAAAAGACGAGGTCGGACGGCAACCCTCTTCCCCAACATGCCGTGCGATGCTGCTTCCGCATTGGGGCGATCCCTCCCCCGGGGCTCCGGGCGACCTACCGCAGCGCGTATTCCGGCCTCTGTTTTTCCCTAAAGGGTTTGGTTTCGCTTTGTTTCAAAATCGGCGTACCAATCTTGAAAGTCCGAGCGACGATATCGTTTGCTTAACGATTCCTTTCCGCGCGTGAGTTTATTTTGCAGATCGACGAATTTGTCGAAATGTTGCACGACGAGGCCATCGAAGCTGGCGGCATTGTGGGCAACCCAGAGATCATTTTTATACCAAACAACGATTCCCGTGTGGCCGCGCCATTGGCCTTCGGTATTCTGATACCGATAGACGAGGATGTCGCCGGGGGCGGGGTCCTCGGTGACGGGCTGAAACCCCATACTGCGCATCACGGGATCGCGCATCATGGTTTCGGTGGTGGGGCGAATCCGCACGGGTTTACGGCACGCTTTAATGTAATCGGCCACAAAGACGGAGCAGTCGTTGCTGCCCCATATATATTTGCCGCCTTTCTTGTTGTACTGGTCGATGGCAAAGTTAAGTTCGGGTTGAACTTCGGTCACGGATTTCGGTACTTCGACGAGGAGCGTGGTGGGCGGCCACAGCAAATGCCGATTGACGAATGCTCCGATTGCCACCACCGCTCCGGCGGTGCTGAGATAAAGCAAGGTGGCGCGGCGGGACATGGCTACTCTTACCTTACGGTGCTGGACAGAGCAAGGTTAGGTTTGGCCGAAGGTGCCGAGATCCCGGAAGCGATCGTGCCGATGTTGACGAAGTGATTCGCCATCCATGGGGGCGAGTTCGGCGAGGCTGGATTCAATCTGGGTTCTAATGGTTTCGGCGGCTCCGACCAGATCGCGGTGCGCTCCTCCGAACGGTTCGGGCAGGATTCCATCTATGAGGCCGTGATGGAGAGCAGATTCGGCAGTGAGCTGCAATGCCGCGGAAGCTTGCGCTTTCTTGTTCGGATCGCGCCACAAGATAGCCGCGCATCCTTCCGGCGGAATAACGCTGTAGACCGCATGTTCTTGCATGTACACCTGGTTGGCAACAGCGATGCCGATGGCCCCGCCGCTTCCTCCTTCGCCAATGACAATGCTGACCACGGGAACACGGAGTTCGAACATTTTGAGCATGCTTGCGGCGATGGCTTCGCTGATGCCTCGGGATTCGCTTTCGAGGCCGGGATCGGCCGCCGGGGTATCGATAAAAGTGATGATCGGCATGCGGAACCGATCGGCCATTTCGAAGAGGCGGATGGCTTTGCGATACCCTTCGGGCTTGGCCATGGCAAAGTTACGGTAGGCACGGTCTTGAATGTTTCGGCCTTTTTGGTGGCCAACAATCATGACCGGGAGATCGCCAAAGCGGGCCGGTCCGCCGATAATCGCGTGATCTTGGCCGTAGCGACGGTCGCCATCCAGTTCAGTGAATTCGCGGAAGATGGCACCGATGTAATCGAGCGTGTAAGGCCGGGGTTCGGCGCGAGCAAGAAGGACTTTTTGCCACGGTCCGAGGCGTGAATATCGGACTTCGATGAAGTTCCGGATTCGCGCTTCAAACTCTTCGATCCGGGCTTCAAGGCTTTGGCGAGCGACGGCATCTCGTTCGCGATCGGCGAGCTCTTTGAGTTTGGCAACCCCTTCTTCGAGATCGAGAACGGGCTTTTCCCACTCCTTCCACGAATTATCCAATTAGTTGGCCTCCTTGAGGTGTCCGCCCAAGAGGGAGCACAGGGTGCGGAGAGTTTTCTTCATTTCGGCGCGCTCCACAATGCGATCGATCATGCCGGATCGAAAAGCGAATTCGGCGGTTTGAAAGTCGGCGGGGAGCTTGGCTCCGACTCCGGCCTGGGCGGCGACTCGAGCACCTGCAAATCCGACAAGAGCTTTGGGTTCGGCAAGGATGACGTCGGCAATTGAAGCGTAGCTGGCCAAAACGCCGGCCATTGTGGGATCGGTGAAGACGGCGATGTAGGGGATTCCGTGCTGGCGGCATTTATCAACGGCGCCGGTAGTTTTGGCCATTTGCATCAGACTCAGTAGACCTTCTTGCATACGAGCTCCTCCGGAGGCGCAAAAAACGATGACCGGGCACTGATCCTGGATGCCCCGTTCTAATGCGCGGGTGATTTTCTCGCCGGCAACTGAGCCCATCGAACCGCCCATAAAATGGAAATCGGCAATCGCCGTGCTTACCGGAAGTCCATCGAGGGTAGCGATTCCGTTGACGACACTGTCGTTTTGGCCCAGCTTCTGGCGGGCTTGGTCGTACTTTTCTTGATAATCGGGGAACTGGAGCGGATCGAGGCTCAGAAGATCGGAATCGGCTTCGTGGAACGAGCCTTGATCGAAGGTCACTTCGACACGTTGTCGCCAGGTTAATCGATGGTGATGCGAGCAGTGGGGGCAAACGTAGAGGTTTGCGGCAAAATCTTCAGCAAAGAGCGTCTTTTTGCAGCTTTTGCACTGGACAAATGCCAGTTGGGCTGATTCGGACTTATTTGCGCTGGCAGGCATCGCAGGGGGGAGGTTACCAGAGTGGGGAGTCCGGTTCCGATGTTCGGCCACCATTGCGGCGGGACCGGATAGTCGGACATTTGGAAAGTGTCGGATGGGCAAAAAAGTAAACTGTTGAAAGCGTGAAAAAGATTCTCGTCATCGGCAGCGGGCCGATCATCATCGGGCAGGCGGCGGAGTTCGATTACGCCGGAACGCAGGCGTGCAAATCGTTGCGAGAAGAAGGATACGAGGTTGTATTGATCAACTCGAATCCGGCCACGATCATGACCGATGAAGAGACGGCGGAATCGGTTTATATTGAACCGCTAACTCCCGAATTCTGCGAACGCGTAATTGCCCAGGAACGTCCGGACGGGCTGCTCCCCACGCTGGGCGGACAGACCGGGCTGAACCTGGCGAGCGAACTTTCGCGGCTGGGAATCCTTGAAAAATACAATGTCAGGCTTCTCGGAACCCAGCTCGAGGCGATCCGCAAGGCCGAAGATCGGGAGCTGTTCCGCGCCCTGATGCGCGAGATCAAAGAGCCGGTGGCGGAAAGCTGGATCGTTGAGACTGAAGCTGAACTGGAAGTGCTGCTCGACGAAGTTCCTTATCCCTGCATTGTTCGTCCCGCGTACACGTTGGGCGGGACGGGCGGTGGAATCGCCACGAGCCGCGAAGAACTGTGGGAAATCGGGCGGAAGGGTTTACGACTTTCGATGCGGAGTCAGCTGATGGTGGAGCGGTCGCTTCTGGGCTGGAAGGAAGTGGAGTACGAAGTGATGCGCGATAGCCGGGGCAACTGCATAACCGTGTGCAACATGGAAAATTTCGATCCGATGGGCGTGCATACGGGCGATTCGATCGTGGTTGCACCTAGCCAGACGTTGAGCGATATCGAATACCACATGCTCCGTTCGGCGAGTTTAAAGATTATTTCTGCGCTCGGAATCGAAGGTGGATGCAACGTTCAACTGGCGGTAAATCCGGATAGTTTTGACTACTACGTGATTGAGGTGAATCCGCGTGTGAGCCGTAGTTCGGCCCTTGCGAGCAAGGCAACGGGTTATCCGATTGCGCGGATTGCGGCCAAGATTGCGGTGGGCAAGACCCTGGATGAAATCGAAAATGCGGTGACCAAGACGACCAAAGCTTGCTTTGAACCGGCCCTTGATTACTGCGTAGTGAAAATTCCGCGTTGGCCGTTTGATAAGTTTTCGTCCGGCGATCGACGACTTTCCACGCAGATGAAGGCGACCGGAGAAGTCATGGCGATTGATCGGACTTTTGAATCGGCCTTGTTGAAGGCGGTTCGGGGGCTAGAAGTAAAAGCCAGTGATCTGCGCCATGCGGGCATGACCAGTATGACCACCGAAGAGTTGGAATCGGCCTTGAGGTTTCCGACCGATGAGCGACTATGGGCGGTGGCGGAAGGAATCCGCCGAGGATGGACTCTGGACCGCATTCATGAACTGAGCCGGGTTGACCACTGGTTCTTGAACGGACTGAGCAGGATTATTGAGGTTGAGCACCGGCTGGTCGCCCAGCGTGGGGTCTGGGACGACGTTCCTGTAGAACCTGCGTTGGAGATCGGTTATTCGGCGGGAGCGATCCGCGATTTGCTGGGCCTTAATAATCCGGAACAGACGGCCGAATCGGCGGGAGTTGAGTGGTCAGAAGAACTGGCCGCCCGAGCCAAAGCGGTGGGCGACGAGATTCGTGCGCATTCGGCCGGAACGGTGATGAAGATGGTCGATACCTGCGCAGGCGAGTTTGAATCGACCACCCCTTATTATTACCGTTCGCGGGAATTGGAAAACGACTTTATATCCGTGTAAGGATTCGAGCGTAACCGTTTTGTTGGGCGAGGTTAATCGCTGATGACGGAGTAGGTTTTGAAGTCAGAAGTCATGGGAGGTTCTTCGCCACGCTTTTTGGCTTCAATAATGTCTTCGAATCCGCGTTTGTGTCCTTCCTTGAATTCGGGCGATCCGACCCACGACTCGAAGCACTCTTTGGATTCCCAGTAGCTCACAATGAGGTAGGGCTGGGTTTCGTCATCGCATTTGAGGACGTTCATTTTGATGAATCCGGGCATGCGATCGATGGCCCGGGCCCGGCTGCAAAAGAGACATTCGAATCGTTCGCGGTAGTGGTCTTTGCAATCGATGTAGTTGATTGCGACAAAGCGGGCACCAGCCGGTGCGCTGGCATCCAGGCCGGACGAACGCCCGGACAGCGGGCAGGTGGTATTGGCCGCTTGCTCGTGGTTTTCCATTTCCAATGGTGAGCCTACCAAGAATCCTTACAAAAAAGTCAACTATCCCTAGTGGAATCCTGGTGAGTTTGGGTCGAACGGAGTTCGGCAATGAGATCTTGCTGAATTTTGGTGAGCGTGATATCCGACCGAGTACGTTCTATGACGGCTCGGAGAGCATCGCAAGTTCGACGGAGTCCGCCGGTTAGGCCGTCGGGGAAGTCGAATTGGGTGAGATCGTCGTAGATGAGCTCCATTTGGTGCATAAGGCGTTCGGCTTCGGCAAAATCTCCTTGCCTCATGCGATCGAGGGCAAATCGTCGCATTTCGCTGGCACATTCGCCCATTCCGTTGAGGAAGCTGGTTGCATTGACATTGAGGTCAGAGTAGGCGGGGAGGGGGTTGCCCTGGGCAAGGGCGAGACATCCGGCGGCTTCGACTAGCTCTTTTTCGGCATCTTGGAGATAGCCGGCAAATTCGATTTCGGGGTGTTCGGTAACTTGGGATCGCGCCTCTCGGGCAAGTTGTTTGGCCTGGTGGAGCATGTCGGCGGCTTCGGAAAACTGCTGTCGATGGACGTGCTTGATGCATTTGCTGGCGGTTTGGATTATCGCCCGCGAAGCTTTGAGAGCCTGCTCCCGGGCATCGTGTTTTCCTTCCATTTCGGAGCGGAGCTTTTCGATCGACTGACTCCAGTTCATGGAGTTAGTTTAGTCCGGAAATTTGATGCAGTTTTTGAGCCCGGAGGTTGGGTAAAAGAGAGGTTAAGTGTTGACGACCCTGATTGCGGCCGCTCATTTTGCGGCTATGGCGCCGGTTGCCCCCGATGCGCTTGATCGATTCATTTATCCGCTTTCGCCGGCGCAGCCGTGTCCGCCCATTACCGTGGATGTTTCGGCGGCACCTGATCTGGCCGAATGGGCGGAAAAGGCAAAAGTGGTAGCTCGGGAATGGTATCCGCAAATTTGCCAGCTGCTCGATACGCGCGATTTCAAAAGTCCGGCTACGTTAAAGTTTGTGTTCCGAGAGAACCAGCAGGCTCCGGCTTACTGTGCGGGCAATGAGATCTCTTACAGTGTGGAATGGGTCCGTAAGAATCCGCACGATTTTGGCATGGTTGTCCACGAGCTGACCCATGTTGTGCAGGCCTATCCATCGAGCAAGTACGGGGCTGGCTGGCTCACGGAGGGCATCGCCGATTACATTCGGTGGTGGCGGTACGAGCCTGAAAGTCCGCGTCCGCGGATCGATTTTGCCAAGGCCTCTTACAAGGATGCGTATCGGACCACGGCTTACTTTTTGGCTTGGGCGACTCATAAGTACGATCGGCGGTTGGTTCCGCAACTTGATGCAGCGATGAGAAAGGCGGAAGATCCCGAGCCGATATTTAAGTCGGTGACGGGGAAAAGTGCTTCCGAACTCTGGGATGAGTTCAAAGTAGAACGATCCTGATGGGATTGGCCGAATATTTGCTGGATCTTTACGTAGGGCTTGATAACCTTGCTTATCGTACGGAGCAGGGATTGCACAAGTGGCAGGACGGATGAACAAGACTTACTATGTGGATGCAGAGCGGGGCGACGATTCCCACACGGGGACTGACCCCCAAAGTCCTTGGCGGAGTTTGGCCCGGGTGTCGGACGAATGGTTCGGCCCGGGCGATCGGATTCTCTTAGCTTCTGGTCAGACCTTTAAGGGTCCGGTGATGCTATGCGATGCGTGCCGGGGCGAGCAGGGCGCGAGGATCGAACTTTCTACGACCGGCGAAGAACCGGCCACGATTGATGCCGGGCGTGGTACGGGCATTATTCTGGATGGTGCCGCTTTTGCCACCGTTGAGAATCTGCGCATTGTGGGGGCGGGTTACAAGGAAGGAAACAACGGTGTAGGCGTCGAAGTGCGCACCACACAACACGCGGTGATCCGCAACTTAGAGGTTACGGGGTTCCGCATTTCTGGCATTCGTACGGGAGGCGGAATCGGCACGCGATTAGAGAATATCTATGCGCACGATAACGGGGGCGCGGGGATCAGCGTGATCGGTGGACGGCCGGGAATGCCGCGTAGCCGAGATGTGTACATCGGGTTCTGCCGAGCCGAACGCAATCCCGGCGATCCACACAATTCATCAACGCGAAGCGGAAATGGAATTTTGATTGGCGGAGTTGATGGTGCTTTGGTGGAAGGGTGTGTGGCCGCGGCGAACGGCGGAGATGCAAGCACCGATGGGCACGGTTCAGCCGGGATTTGGACTTGGAATTCGGAACGGATCGTGATTCAAAATTGTATTTCGTACCGGAACATGAGTTCCGGTGGAAGCGGCGGCGGTTTTAATGTGGATGGCGGCGTTCGTGATTCGGTGATTCAGTACTGCCTTTCTTACGAAAATGATGGTTGTGGATTCTTACTCGGCCAGTTGCCGGGGGTGCGTCCTTGGCAGAACAATATTATTCGATTCAATGTCAGTGTGGATGATGGTCGCCGGATTCATCAAGCCGGTATTGCGCTTTGGGCGGGTGCCCCGGGGTTCCGAGATGGCAAGATTTATAACAACACGGTTTTTAACCGAAAAAATGGTGTGAATTTTATTAACGAAGTTGAAGAGTTTACGTTCCAGAACAACATCTTTTATACGGATGAGCCGCCTATTTGTGGCGATGCATTCCGCGTGAAGTTTCAAGGAAACTACTACAAAAGACGCGATCCGCTGGGCATTGATTCCCGCCGAATGCCCACGGCAAAATCGATGGATGAATGGCGCGATGACTACGGCCAAGAAGTTCACGAAGGCGAGGCGTTACCGATGATCGATACTTTGGATTTGAGCTATCCACGTACCGACGAGCTACCGACCCAGATTAACGACTTGAACCGTTTGCAGACGCTTGGTTCGCCGGGCGTCCGGGGCGGGGTTTTGCTTGCCGAATCGGGCGGTCGTGACCTAGTTGGTGCCGAGTTGCCCGAGTTTCCGATCGTTGGCGCAGTGGCCCCGAGTTAGGTTTAAGCCGCGACAATTGTCAGCAATACGGGATCAATGAATCTAACAGAACTGATTTCCGCCTTGCCGAGCGATCCGCAAACTTTAGAAGATAAGGCGCGCGCTATCCTGAGATTGTTATCCGATTGGGAGAGTATGGACCCGCGCAAATTTCGGGTTGAATCGTGCCCGAACTGCGGCGGTTCAGTTGCAGACGGCAAACGTCCGTACTGTTCGGATTTTTGTCGTGAGCAGGCGGCACTGATCCGGCAGATGCGTCGAGCCCTCGCGGAAGGATCGCTCGAAAGTACTGAACGTCAGATCGCTGTAGCCGCTACCATGTGGCATCTTTTAGGCGGAGGATATCCGTTAAGAGTGGCCATGATTCCGCCTGGAACAGTGCGTAAAGTTATCGAAAAGTCCGGTGGGAATTGCGAAACTTGTGGAGCCAAAGCAACAACCGTTGATCATATCCGGACCGCGTGCAATCGGCCCATCAATCTACGCGCCGTGTGTGCAGACTGTACTAAGGTCAGAATGTTTGAAGATTCGGAGTTCTTAGCTCTTGAAAAGACTCAAAGTGTGCTGAGTGAAGTTCGTAATCGGGTGGCGGCTTTACAACCAGTTCAGGAGTGCGACGATCCAGTAGTATGGGATTGGCGCGACTTTTTGCGTAGACGAAAAGCGGCAGCGTTACCGCTTTAGCCGGATTGCGGAATCGTGTACGGAATCGACATCGGCAGCACTGCTGATGGTGACGCCAAGATCGTTAATCAGGCCATCTTCTAAGGAATAAACCCATCCGTGAACTTGGAGCGGTTGGCCCCGCTTCCACGCGGTTTGGACGATGGTGGTCCGGCACAGGTTAAAGACCTGTTCTATGACATTAAGTTCGCAAAGTCGGTGGAGCTGCTCGGGTCGGCTGAGGTGTTCGAGTTGGTCGCGGTTGTCGTTGTAGGTGTCGCGGATATGCCGGAGCCAGTTATCGATAAGGCCGAGTTCGCGGTTTTCGAAGGCAGCCTCAACTCCGCCGCAACCGTAATGTCCGACGATGAGGACGTGTTCAACTTTGAGGATGGCAACCGCAAATTCGACAACGCTAAGGCAATTAAAATCGGTGTGAACAACGAGGTTTGCGACATTCCGGTGGACAAAAACTTCGCCGGGCCGGAGGCCCACAATCTGGTTGGCGGGAACTCGGGAATCGCTACAACCGATCCAAAGGAATTTGGGGGCTTGCTGTTTAGCCAGTTCGTAGAAGAAACTTGGATTATTCGACTTGACATTTTGCGCCCAGTCGCGGTTTTGGCTAAGAAGGTCTTGGATCGATGCCATCAGGGTAGTTGAGTAGGGTTTTCGAGAGATCGCCAAAGGTAGTGACTGGCTACCGTTCGATAAGGAATCCAGCGCGTAGCAAATTCGGTCATTTCGGCCGGTTTGGGGTTTGGATTTTCAGTTAAGGCAGCGAAAGCGTTCTTAATTCCGAGATCGCCGGCCGGGAAGATATCGGGTCGACAAAGGTGAAACATGAGGAACATATCCACAGACCACGGCCCAACCCCTTTGATGGGGAGGAGGGCATCGCGGACTTGGGCTTCTTCAAGATTTTGGAGTCGTTTGGGAGTGAGTTTAAGGTCGTAGAATCTCGTTGCGATTCCGTGGATATATTCGGCTTTTTGGCGTGAGAGTCCGACCGTTCTGAGCTGTTCTGGGGCGTGGGCGAGTATGTGTGCAGGTTCTACGGAGTCGTCGGCTCCAACTAAAGCGGCGAATCGATCATAGATGATATTTGCAACTTTGCCGCTTAACTGTTGATAAATAATTATGCGAACAAGTGACCGGAAAGGGTTTTGTGAAAGTTCGTAAAGTGGGGCCTGGTACTTCTCGATAATCGGCTTGAGATAAGTGCAAGATTGAAGATGAGTTATTGCATTTTGTACTTGATCGGGAGTGAGGACGGTGGGCATTTCTTAAAATTTAATTCCGATGGTGTATTGGAGGGCGTTGAACCCCTGGTTATCGTTGTTGGTACCTGCGTTGGACATATGCACGTAGTGAACGGCAAAGATGAGTTCGATGCCTCCCATTTCCGTGAGGATTCCTACGCCGAAAAATGGTGTGGAGTTTATGTTATTTGGAAGGTCGATCGTGCGCGGATTGGTGAAAGAGAGGCCCCAGCCCAGATCGAAGAAAGTTTCGGTTCCGGGGAAGATGTGGTTCCAGTATCGGGCGGCCGCGCGGTATCCGATCGTATCGGTTGTCGGAGGATAACCTTGGGCGCGGCTTCGCAGATAAGTGAGCGATTGAACAAGCTGGGCGGGAGCCGATTTATAGCGGAATTGCGGCTCGGGTTTGGCAAATTCGATGATAAGGAGTTCGCCTCGACGTGCATCTTCCGAACCTAAAAATGCGAGCCCCTGGTTGTATCCGGCATGGATAGACCAGTAAGTAGTATCGACCCGAAGTTGGGGAGTTTCGTTTTGGGCCGTGGCCGATCCTGAGAGTGCGACCACGGCGACAATCCAGTTGAGCTTCGGTTGCAACGGTCGAAATCTTACCGGGAACGAAGCGGCGGGTGGGCCGGTGCGCGGATTTAGGTACATTTATCTCTTCCCATGGCCCTTCGGCTTCCTACGCTTGTGATCGTTGGGCGTCCCAACGTGGGCAAAAGTACAATGTTCAACCGCTTGGTTGGGCAGAAAATCGCGGTTATTGAAGACACGCCAGGGGTCACGCGCGACCGACTTTACGCCGAAGCTCGTTGGAAAGAGTGGCATTATCGCGCGGTTGACACGGGCGGAATTTTGTTTGGCGATGAGGATCCGCTGGTGGATCAGATTCGAGTTCAGGCCGAAGTCGCGATGGCCGAGGCGGATATTGTTTTATTTGTTGTCGATGCGATCGAGGGGCTGACCGCGCCGGATTGGGACCTCGCCGAGTATCTGCGGGGCTTTCATCGACCGGTTTATGTGGTGGCGAACAAGGCCGATAATGCGGATCGGATTACGGATTCGGCGGAGTTCAATGCGCTGGGTGTGGGCGATGTATATGCGGTAAGCGCGATCCAAGATAAGGGGTTTGATCGCTTGCTGTCTGACGTGTTTGAAGGGCTGGCAAAAGTCGCCGATCCGGATGCCGAGCCGGTGGAAGAGCTTAGGCTGGCGATCATCGGACGTCCCAACGTGGGGAAATCTTCAATGCTCAACGCTTTTACCGGCGAACAACGAGCGATTGTGAGCGATATTCCGGGCACCACGCGAGATGCGATTGATAGTTTGGTGACGTGGAAGGGCGAAAATGTTCGCCTGATTGACACGGCGGGGATTCGTCGCCGAGGCAAGGTTCAGGGTTCCATCGAATATTACATGGTTCTGAGGGCTCAACGCGCTTTGGAGCGGGCCGAGTGTGCCCTAGTTGTGATTGACGGCGACGAGGGGCTAACCGATGGCGATAAGCGGGTTTGCAAAATGAGTTTGGAGATGGGCAAACCGCTTGTGATCGCGGTAAATAAATGGGATTTACAGGAGCCTCCGACCGGTAACTTAGGCAAGCTTACCGACCTTAAGAAAGAGTTTAGTCGGCAGATTTTGGCGGAGATTCCGGAGATGGACTATGCATTTATCCGGTTTACATCGGCGCAAGAATCGAGCGGTATGGATGGGGTGATGAAGGCGGTTTTCCGGGCGGTGGAGAACTGGAACTTCCGCGCTTCGACGGGGGTTTTGAATCGGTTGGTGCAGGAGGCGCAGTTCGATAAGCCACTCACGCGCAAGGGTCAGCCGTTCAAGATCAAGTTTGTAACCCAGCCGGAGACTCGTCCGCCGACGTTTGTGCTTTTTTGCAACAATCCGGATTTGTTCCACTTTAGCTATCAGCGTTATATTGAGAATCAGATTCGGAAAAAGTTTGTGCTTGCGGGCACTCCGATCCGGATCGTTGCACGGAAGTCGAGCGAGCGAGATCGGTAGGCAAATGTCTCTTGCAGGTGGGTGATTTGTGGACGCTATGCGTTGATCCTGGTCACTCTTTTCGCCCCTTGGCGCACAAAACGTCCATTCAGGCCGTGGTCGGGACGACAGGATTCGAACCTGCGGCCTCCTGCTCCCAAAGCAGGCGCTCTACCAAGCTGAGCTACGTCCCGGAACCCCGATATTATGACCCGGCAGACAGAAGCGGGGAGGGCACTCCGGATTTATGGAAGCTTTACCGAATGGGACCCGGCTTTCACGCCGCTACTCATTCGCGTCGCGTAATCATAGAAGTTCGAGGACAGATTTATGGCTAAAATGCGTGAACTCAAAGACCTTTATATCGACGAACTCCAAGACCTGTATTCAGCTGAGACTCAGTTGATCGCGGCTCTTCCGAAAATGGCCAAGAAAGCCACCAACGCTAAACTTAAGAAAGCGTTCGAAATGCACTTAGAAGAAACCAAGGATCAGCAGGCCAAAGTGAAGAAGCTTATCGAAAACCATGGGGAAAAGCCGGGCAAAGAGACGTGCCTTGCTATGGAAGGGCTAATCGAAGAAGCAGAAAAAATGATGGGTGAAGAAATGACCCCGGAAGTTATGGATGCGGCAATCATCGCTTCTGCCCAGCGTGTGGAACACTATGAAATCTCCGGCTACGGAACGTGCCGCGCTTGGGCCGAGCGAATGGAGCTTAAAGACGACGAGAAAGTTCTCGCCGGAATTTTGGACCAAGAAAGCGCAGCGGATGAAAAGCTGAACAAGATCGCCGAATCTACGGTCAACGAAAAGGCCATGGCCGGAGCGAAGTAAGGCGCGAATTCGAACCTAAAAAAACCTGAGCACGGGGTAACGCCCCGTGCTTTTTACTTTTTAATCAGGCTCTTTGCGATAAACAAAATATTGGCCGGACGTTCTGCCAGTCGGCGAGAAAAGTAAGGGTACCAGGCGTCTCCGAAGGGAAGATAGATCCTTACATTGTAGCCATCATCTTTTAACTTAGCCTGAAGATCGCGGCGAATGCCGTAGAGCATTTGCCACTCAAATCCTTCGGCCGAAATGCTTTTTTGTTCGATGAACTTCAGGAGATCGTTGATTACGCGTTCGTCGTGAGTGGCAACTGCCGGATAGTAGGCACGTTGCAATAGCTTTTGTGAGTGTTCTAAATACTTGGAATCGACGACCTTTTTGTCTGTAAATGCGATTGTTGACGGTTCAAGGTATGCGCCTTTTACGATTCGTAAGCGACACCGATCGCGCATCAACTGTTCGAGATCGGAATCGGTTCGATAGAGATACGATTGCAAAACCGTTCCGGTATTGGGAAACTCTGGCCTAACCCGGCGCACCATGTCGATTGTGACCTGGGTATAAGCTGAACCTTCCATGTCTGCACGGATGAAGGTGCCACTCGGCTTCGCGGCGCTCAGAAGTTTGCGGTAGTTCTCTTCGGCCAGTTCTTCGGATTGATCGAGTCCAAGAGCGGTGAGCTTGATCGAAATGTTCATGGCCGCCGCATGCGGGCTCGCGGCAAGCTTGCGAATGAGTTCAAGATACGCTTCGGTAGAAGCGTCGGCTTCCTCGATCGAAGCGACATTCTCGCCCAGCAGGTCAAGGGAGACCAAAAATCCCTCGCCTGCGAGGCGTTCCGCCGTGGCGATGGCTTGGTCCAGTGTTTCGCCCGCAATAAATCGATCAACAATTGGCCGGAACAGACGCGACGACCGCACGAATTTGAGGACGAAGGGAAGGGCGGATGCCTTAAGGACGAAGTTTCGGAAAAGCATCGCGCGTTTGGCGGTGAGTTTACATAGCCCGGGATAGGTGTGCGGGACCGCGCGATCTTGCTCAAGTATTCTTGCAGGCCAGTGGCGCAAGTTCGTGCGGATCAGGTTCGGACATTAGTGATTTTTTTACCGCCCACTTTGGGGGATAGTGTTCATCATACGGCCACGCTCAAATGGCTTCGCGATGGCTTTCCGCAGGCTCGGCTGATCGCGGTGACGGGCGCACTCGGCACACCCCTTATTCGGCACTGTGGACTGGCAGATGAAGTGTGGGAGCGGGAGTGGGGAACTTGGAAACTTTTTCGGATGCTTCGTCAAGCGCGGGCCGATCTGGCGATTTTTAGCTACATCCAAAATAAGCAGGTCCGCATGGCCAAGTTGGCGGGAGTGCGCTCGCTGGCCGGATTTTTGGGCGGTAAATACGATTCTTGGCTTGATGTGAGTCTGGAATGGTGGGAAGGTCAATACCACTTTACCGCGGGTATTCGGCAATTACTTGAGAAGATGGGGGTCCGGGTGGGATCGCCCGAGTATGTGATTCCACGCGGTGCGGCTCAACGCGAGAAAGTTGATTCCGCGCTGCCGCCGGATCGATACGCGGCGGTGATGGTTGGGGCATCGCATCCAGTAAAGGAATGGCCCACGGATCGGTTTTCGGCCGTGATCCAATGGCTTAAAGAGCGCGGTTTCAGGATCGTAAACGTTGGCGGGCCTAAGGAAGCCGGGCGATTGGGGAGCGAGGCAGATTTTGACTTGGCGGGGGTTTTGAATCCGCCGGAGACGGCAGAGCTGCTTCGACGATGTTCGATTTTGATCAGTAATGATACGGGCGTGATGCACCTAGCGGGCGCGGTCGGATGTCCGGTTGTGGGGATCTATGGGCCCGGGTTACCGTTCGAGTTTCGCCCGCCGGGCGACCATGTGATGACTCTGGGTGGACTGTGCGATTGTGCAATCCGCACGCCGGAAACGTGTATCCGAGAATGTCTTTATCGGGTGAGCATAGATGAAGTGATCAGTGCGGCAGAAGCCATGCTGAATTCTCGCGAAGAGATTTAGCGCGTAACAGATCGAGTCAAGCCGGGGTCACCAGCCCTTGCCTCCGCCGTAGTATCTAGCTTTTCCTTGCTTTTTTAGAATCGGGCGGAGGCAATCGATCTATGATTGCAGGACACAATTCGCCGGTTCGTTGGCTTACCGATTCGCAATATTCCCGACTGCCCGCCGATCATCGTGCGGTGGCCTGGGCCGATTCTCAAGTGGGCGTGCAGGAGTCGCCGATTAATGTGGGCCCGCGGGTCGAAGAGTATCAGGAAGTGGCGGGGCTCGGTCGCGGCGGCGGATTCGCGTGGTGCGCGTGCTTTGTTTACTGGTGCTTGATCCGCGCTGGCGTTCGGTCGGGGCGATTGCCGGAGCGCGGAAAATGCGCGGCGGTTCGCAACTGGATCGCGTGGGCAAAATCGACCGGTCGAGTGGTGAAATCGCCGAGCCGAGGGACCTTGTTTTATTGGCTCGATAAAAACCAACGCGGGCATATCGGTTACTGCCTCGGCCCGGCGATTTTTGGAATTTTTCGCACGATTGAAGGCAATACCGATTCCGGGGCCGGATCGCGCGATGGCGACGGAGTTTACAAGCGGTTCCGCACGGTGGCGGAGCTGCGACGCTTCCCGCAGTGGGGGTTTATTTCCCTCCGGAATCTTTGAATTTTCTTATGGATGAACAGTGGATTTCAACCTTTGCCGCCAACGGTCCGTGGGCTTTGGCGGCCGCCTTTTTGCTTCACCAAGTCATTAAGGCTTGGACCAACGATCGGCAGCAGCTTAATGGTTTGTTGACCGACTTTAAGGATGCGCTGATTGCACTCAAAACCGCGGTGGAAGAGCTGAAAACGGAGCTTCGATCGCACACCTAAGTTATGGAACAGTTACTCAAAATCTTTGGAATCGACTTTGGCAGTTTTCGTCTGGCTTATCAGCTGGGGCGCGATCAGGGGCGGATGTTTATCCGCGGGGCGTTGATCTTTCCGGGAATCCGGATTTCCGATCTGCACCGGCGGGCGGCGGCCACGGGCGATGATGTCCAGGAGCTTATCGATAAGCGAGACCGGATGCTGGATGCGGTGCTCGATTTTCTGGAAGAGTTTGCCGATCTCGATAACGACTGATCGCGGCGGCAGCCGAGCATCTTTCGCGCAGGGCTTGTTCCTGCGCGACTTACTTTTAGCCCGGGAGGAATTGTAAATGTCGGTAAACGTTGCACGCGGGGCAGCTGCAGGTTCTGCAAGATTGTGCCCGGCTCAATGTGGTGGCGTGCGGTCGCCGGTGGGGAAAAACCACGTTGGGGATCCACCTGGCGCGGGCGGCGGTGGACCAAGGTTTTCCGGTTGCATGGGGGGCGCCTCACTACAAGTATTTGGGTGAGCCGTTCCGCACGTTGAACCGCGAGCTCAAGCCTCATGCGGCCCGATCGAGTCGCACGGAACGGCGGATCGAGCTTCGATCCGGCGGGTCGATTGACTTCTGGACACTCAGCGATTCCGATGCGGGTCGCGGGCACAAATACAAGCTGTGGATTATCGACGAAGCGGCAATGATTCCTCACTTGGAACAGGTGTTTCAGGAGGCGATCATGCCGACTTTGGTCGATCTGCGCGGTTCGGCCTGGATGCTCAGCACGCCGAAAGGCCGCGGGTTCTACTACGAATGTTTTCGCAAGGGGCAGGATGAGGAAGAGTCGGATTGGCGAAGCTGGCAGATGCCGAGCGCGACAAATCCGTACCTGCCGGCGGAGGAGATCGAACGGGCGCGGCTGAGCCTTCCGCACCGGGTGTTTGCTCAGGAAATGCTTGCCGAGTTTGGGCGGGATGACGACACGGTGTTTGAGAATGTCGAGGAGTGCGGCGGTTCGGTGCCGCGTGATGAGCCGGATCGCAGCCGGACGTACCTCGCCGGGGTTGACCTGGCCCGGCACCAAGATTTCACGGTCGTTGCGATTTTGGACGACCAGGGAAATCAGGTGTTTATGGACCGGTTTCGAAGGCTTTCGTGGTCGCGCCAGGTGGCGCGGGTCGCGGATGCGTGCCGCCGGTTCCAGGCGGTGGCGACGGTGGATGCCACAGGCGTCGGAGATCCGCTTATCGAACAGATTCGCGCCGCGGGCGTGGATGTGCGTCCGTTTTCGTTCACCGGACCGAGCAAGCAGGCACTTATTGATCACCTTGCTCTTGCCCTGGAACAAAAACAGATTCGATTGCTTGATGATAAAACGCAGATGAACGAGCTTTTGAGCTACCGTAGCTATCGACTACCGGGCGGTGGAATCGGAACTTCGGCGCCTTCGGGTGGGCACGATGATTGTGTGATTGCGCTGGCGCTCGCGGCGTGGCGATTATACACCCCGGCGGTGGAGATGTTTTCTGCCCCCTATTTTAACTTTTGATCGCTTTTCTTCGAAGAATGTTCTTCAACCAAACCAAACTATGATCCTTAAGAAACTCAAAAATAAAATCGCCCAAAAGTCGTGGAGTTGGCTAGCGGATTCGCAGCCTAAATCTGGGTACCTGTGGAATCCGCACGCCGCGCCGATTCGGGAATCGGATGCGTGCGCGAACAGCATTGTGATGGCCTGCGTTTTGTGGGCCATGCGGAATGTCGGGCAGGCCACTCCGATTGTGCAAACGCGCGGAAAATCGGGTTGGGAACGGGTGCCCGGCCACGCGGTGGAAGAATTGCTGCGGCGTCCGCAGGGCATGATCCACCAGGCAGAACGAACCTTTTTGACCGGGCGAAAACTGCTCGGCGCAATGACGTATTCGCGCATGCTGGATGGCAACGCCTATGCGGTTAAGGTTCGGAATGCGGCGGGCTACGTGATTGGGCTCGATTGGGTTCCGCACGGGGCGATTCGCGCGGTGGCCGATCTGCACCAGGCGGGGCGCGTGAGCCACTACGAACTGAGCGGTCCGGGCGGAATCACGCGGCTGGATCGGCACGATGTGATCCACGATCGGGACGGCATCGACCCGGCGAATCCGCTACGGGGGATTGGTCGGTTGGCGAGCGTCATGCGGCACATTCAGACGGACAATCAGATTGCCGCCTATAGCCAAAGTCTGCTCGCGAATCCGGTGCCCAGCCTGCTGGTGAGTGCCAAAAGTGATTCGGTGCGGATCAGCCAGAACGATGCGGAATATATCGCGCAGAAGATGCGGGAGGCGAGCGGCCGCGATCGGGCGGGCGGGATCGTGGTGCCAAATTTTCCGGCGGAAGTGACGCCAATCGGGTTTTCTCCGGATGACCTGGCGATTTCGCAGTTGAACCGCTTGCCCGAAGAGCGAATTACCGCGATCTTTGGGATTCCAGCGGTGGTTTTGGGTCTGGGCGCGGGGCTCGATCGATCAACCTATTCGAATATGCGCGAAGCCCGGGAAGCGGCGACGGAAGAGTTTTTGGTTCCACTTTGGCAGGACTTGGCGGGGACGATGACCGAGCAGCTGCTCCCGGAGTTCGGGGATCGCGGGGAGATGCGCGTATGGTTCGATATGAGCGAGGTGGGAACCTTGCAGGAAGATCGAACCGGGCTTCACGACCGGGTTCGCTCGGACTTTTTGGCCGGTTTGGTGGATCGGGAGGCGGCGCGAGCCCAGCTGGGTTTGGGGTGAAAGCCCCTTGCGCGGGCGGTACGGAATCCGCCACCGTCCTCGCACAGGGGCGCTTCTTGATTGCGATGGCTGGGGTGGTGAACCCCAGCTTTTTTTGTAAGTTTGGCCACAGAGATCTATTCGCGAAGAAAGTCTTCGATGACGGGGCCAAAGTGTTCGCGGGCTCGGCGGATGAGTCGGGAATAGCGGACGCGGAGCGCACCGCAGCTTTCGCCGAGGGATTCGGCGATCATGTCCCATTCGAAGCCGTCGGCGCGGGCGGAGGCGAGCATCACAAGCTCCGGAAACTCCGCCTGGATTTCGCTGATTGTCATTTCGTCAAGCACCCGCTGAGCGCGATCCGCGAGTTCGTCATCGAGCGGTTCGGCGGCGTAGCGTCGGTTGCGGATTCGATGATCGATCGCGGTGTTGCGGGCGAGGAACCAGAGTCCTTCTTTGTAGCGGATCTTGCCGTTTTCGGTACGAATCCAGGCGGAAACGACGGCATCTTGGGCGATATCTTGGGCATCTTCGTCGGTGATGCCGAGTCTTCGGCACCAGATGGCGGCGGCTTTTCTCACGTATTCTTCAAGCCGCGGGCTCCACGTCAGCCGCATATGATGAGAGCTGTTCATCTCGATAATAGTAGACGATATTCTACATAAAATGTCAACGAATGACAAAATATTGTGGTAAACTACTCCCCAATGGTGGAAAACTTCGATCCGGAAGCGTTGCGGAACCTTCGGCGACGGCTGGATTTGACTCAGGAGGAGTTCGCCGCGGAGCTGGGCATCAAGCGTTCGCGACTGGCGAACTGGGAGACCGGTAAGAGTCGACCGTCCGCGGAGGCGCGGGAACGGTTGCGTGCTCGGGGGCTGGATAGCGACGTTGGTCCGCCGCTGATTCCGGCATCCCAGCTGCTGGTTCCGGTGCCGTATATTGGGTTTGTGGCGGCGAGCGATCCGGTGGATTGGACGGACCCATTTGAGAGCGACACGTTTGAATATGTGCCGCCCGAAATGGGGGATGCGCGGGGTCGGTTTGCCTGCCGGGTAGCCAGCGATAGCATGATGCCGATGCTCGAGCCGCAGGATGTGTGCGTGTTCCATCGCACCGATGTGCCAAAGATTGGCCACGTGATCTTGTTTAGATCGGAAGACAATCGGGTGACGGTGAAGCAGCTCAAGCACGACGGGGAATCGTATGTGCTGCACCCGCTGAATCCGCGCTATGCCAACCAGCTTGCCGAAGGGCAGATGCTGGGGTATCTGGTGGGGATTGTTCGCGAGAAGGGCACGATGCGGATGACGGTATTTGATGCTTCGGGCCTGTTACCTTGAACTCATCCGTCCCCAGGCGGGGCATGAACTCGATTAAAATGGAGCCCTTGCCTTCGACTGCACTTGCTCCTGCGTTCCGAATCGGATCGCTTGATATTGCCAACCCGGTTCTCCTTGCGCCGATGGAGGATGTATCCAACATTGCTTTCCGCCGTATCTGCAAGGAGATCGCAAATCCGGGGCTGATGTTCACGGAATTTGTGAGCGCAATGGCGGTTCGCCACAACCCGGATCGCGCGGTCCCGAAGATGCGAATCCATGCCGAAGAGCGACCGCTTGCGGTCCAGATTTTTGGCGGCGAGCCGGAATCGATGGCCGAATGCGCACGGATCGCGGAAGCCGAAGGGGCTGATCTGGTGGATATCAATATGGGCTGCTGGGTGCCCAAAGTGTGTCGAACGGGGGCGGGGGCCGCGCTTCTTAAGGATCCGGATCAGGCGGCACAAATTGTCAAAGCTGTTGTCAATGCGGTGCGCGTTCCGGTGACGGTTAAGGTTCGCGCAGGATGGGATTATTCGCAGTTTGCGGCGCCGGATTTAGCGGTCCGGTTTCAGGATGCGGGGGCGCAGATGCTAACTCTTCATGCGCGGTTTGCCCGCCAGGGGTTTGAGGGTCAGGCGGATTGGGATTTGATCAAGCGCTTGCGCGATGTTTTGCACATTCCGCTGATTGGCAACGGCGATGTGAAGACTCCGGAGGATGCGCAGCGGATGATGCGCGAGACGGGGTGCGATGGAGTGATGGTGGGTCGCGCGGCGATTTCGAATCCGTGGGCGTTGGCAAGGATTCGCGCGGGGGTGATGGGCGAGCCGATTCCGGCCGAGCCGACGCTTTCGGATCGGATCGAGGTTGCGCTTCGGCATGCGGGGTTGATGATCGCCGCGTTTGTGGGGGCGGATTCTTATGCGGAGGCGGTGCGGTTGCCTTCGGCGGCGGATCAGGAAGTACGGGCGATTCGGACGATGCGGGGTCAGCTTCCGCTTTATATCAAAGGGGTTCGGGGTTCGGGCGAGGTTCGGGGTCGGCTGAGTCGGGTGAGTTCGTTCGGTGAGCTGGAGTCGATTCTGCGGGAGTTCGAGGCTTCGGTTGGTGGGGAGTCGGCCGCTAGTTAGTTGGATGACTCGAAGCGGCGTCGAGATCCGGGCACTTCTGAATCCATTTTGCGAGGTAGGCCTCAATAACCGCTCTTGCTGGCGGGTCTAGATATTTGCGAAAAGCGATAAGAATACATCTCATTTCATGAAGTACCAAGTTGTCGCATAACCCAAGCTCATGGGCCAGCTCGTGTTCGTAGTCCTGTGTGGAGATCAGTTTAACAAAGTGAACACTTACCTTTGAATCTTTATCCAAAAAGTATTTGGGACCAAGCCGTTTACCGCTCGGCCATATCGGTACATCAAGTTTGTTTTTTGTTTCGGCATCAGTGAACGAAACGCGAAGGAATCTTCCTTCAGACTCACAAATGAGGACAGCAGGTCTAGGTTTGTCGTTTCCATCGATGAAACGAAATAGCCTACAAACCTGAGGGCCGGACACGATTAGTTATCCGGCCAACGCTCGAATTTCATTGGCCACAGATTCCGCTTCCTCTGAGTTCATGCCGAGTCCGATAAGCATATCTTTCAGCGAAAATGGATAAGCTTTTGGCTCACCATCGACTGGATTTTCGGCATTTTGATTATACTCCGGAAACTTGTGACAGTATTCACGCAAATTCCACTTGCCTAGATTCCCAAAAGTTGTCCATACTTGGTCAAGGATCTCAAATTCAGATTCTCTTAGTATATTTTCGATATCGGGCAGGCGTTTGAGCTTAACGACGTTTTCTTCGCCGTTGTATTGGATCGCATGAATGTGTTCAGACCAAAATGATTTCGGCGCAGTAGGCTTCATAAAGTCGTAGGTTCTGGAAAGTACTGGTCCGTGCCGCATGGAGGCGTAATCGTCCAGCGCGATTGGAACTCCATCGCGCTCCACGGCCATACGCTCGGCGATATAAAGCAGCTTCATGAGCTTGATATCGTTGAGCGATTTATTTTCCGCGCGATCCAAAAAGTAAGCAGCCATAGCTACGGCTTTATCTTCTCTAAACATACTTCGTTCCTCTTGTCAATAATGTTGATGATCGGGCGAGGGAAATGACTTTTTCTTGCCAAGGCGTCGGAATTTTGCTTTTCTGAAGTATACGCCAAAGAAGCGACGGTCAGTTGCGCGACCCTGTTACATTGTCCCTACGCCGAACGGCTCAGCCTTGGGAGCCTCCAATTTAGCTTCGGTCATTTGGTGCGATTTTCAAGTTCGCCCGCATCCAGCGTCCACCCCCCTGTAACAACCCCGGCCCGAATCGCGGATATAGGGGGTTGCAGCGCGATGGAATGCAAAACCCTCTTCCTTGATGCCAAACCCGATGCCGATGCCGATACCCTCGAAGGGTACGCCTCGGTCAAAAACGAAGTCGATGCGGTGGGCGACCTCATCCGAGATGGAGCTTACGGCAATCTCAACGACTTTGTCCGGCAGGGATTTGTCACCGTTGGGCACGACCATTCCGCAAACCCGATTGGATTTATCGAACAAGCACGCGAGGATTCGCACGGCTTGTTTGTCTCCATGAAGTTCCATTCCACGCCCGCCGCGCAAGAAGCAAAAGCCGTCGCATTCGAACGGCTCCGCGCAGGGCGCGTGGTGGGACTCAGTATCGGATACCTGCCGGTCGATTGGGAGTTCGAGCGGCAAAACGGTAAGCGGATTCGCGTGCTCAAAAAAATCGAACTCAAAGAGTTTAGCCTGGTTGCCATGCCCGCCATGGTTAAGGCACAAGCCACCCGGGTCGGGCCAAGTATGGCGGAACTAGCGGCCCTCGAAAACTTCGAAGCTCTCGAAAAACTTACCCCGGCCTGGACGGCCCATCAATCCGCCATCTCGAATTAACTTTTCAATGAACAGTACCAATCATATTGAACTTGCTCGCGCCTTGGAAACCAAACGCGAAGCGTATAAGCAGCGGTGGGATTCTTATGCCACCAAGACCATGGTCGATGGCCGCGCGGTCAAAGATATCCCGGCCAATGATCTCGAAGGTCTGCGCAAACAGATGGATGAGATCAACGATCTGGCGACCAAGCACGAATTGGCCCTCAAAGCCTTTGAACACGCAGGCGAAATCGAACGCCAGCTCCAAATTGCCGCCCAACCTGCGGGGCGGGTCGGATTCACGCGCGGCGATGGATCAACCGCGGATCGGCTGATGGCGAGCATGTCCTGGAAGAACCGCGTCAGCGGAAAATTCTCGGAAGTCGAACTCGAACGCGCCGCGCTCGATTTTGTTTCGCGCAAAGCGACCATGAGCACGGGAGCGGGGTTTGCGCCGATGACGTTCCGCGATGGCACGGTGGTCGGCTCGATCTCGCGACCGCCCCAGCTGCTCGATCTGCTCCGCATCGAACACACCGATCAAAACGCGGTGAAGTTCATGAAGCAGTCCACGCGCACCAACACGGCGGCCCCCAAGGCGGAAGGCGCGGCGTTCGATGAAGCCACTCTGGCTTACACCGAAGCCACGGTGAACATCCGCAAGATCGGGGTGTTCTTGCCGGTAACCGAAGAGCAGCTCGAAGATGAGCCGGGGGTGCGCGCGCTGATTGATGAAGACCTGCGGCTGATGGTTCGGCAAGTGCTGGATGAGCAGGTCACGGTGGGCGATGGCACGGGCAACAACATTTTGGGCCTCGCCAACCAAGCCGCGGTGCTCACGCAGGCGGCGGGCGCCTATGCCGCGTTTGACCAGATCATGAAGGCGATGACCAAGGTTCGAACCAGCGGTCGGGCTCGACCGAACCTGGTGGTGTTGCACAGCGATAATTTCCAGGCTCTCGCGCTCACCAAGACCACGGATGGTCTGTACGTGTTTGGGCATCCGGGCGATGCGCCGCTGTCGCGAATCTGGGGTGTGCAGGTGGTGGCAAGCGAAGCCCTTGCCGCGGGCACCGGTCTGGTGATGGATACGGATTATTCGCGGATCAAGATGCGGGGCGAACTTTCGGTGAGCAGCAGCAATGCGCACAGCGATTACTTCACTTCAAACAAGGTGGCGATTCGCGCCAGTGTTCGGGCGGGTCTGCAGGTGCTGCGCGATCAAGCGATCTGCAAGCTGACGGGGCTCAGCTAATCGCCCAAGTCAATGGGAAAGGGGCGCAATGTGCGCCCCAATTTTTTTATGGAGGTGAATCATAAGTTATTCTGAATGGCCCGCCGAATCTGATGTGGCGGGCGTGTTGACGGCCCTCGGGATTTCCGGATCAACCGGGCTCGGGGGCGAACTCGCGCGGGCGATTGCCGAGCTCGAAAGCACGGTGGATTGCACGCCGTTCCGGGCCGAAGAGGAACCCGAAACATGGACCGTGACTGGACAAAGCGGTCGGTACGCGCTGCCACGGGCGACGGCGGAAATCATGGCGGTGGAATCAGGCGGATCGCCGGTCGAGTGGTCGTCATGTCCGCCCGATGCGCGGCCGATCCGCACGATTGTTGCCCAAGCCGACGGTCCGCTGGAAGTCACAGGTCGGGCCGGGTTCGCGGCCGAAATCCCGGCGGATATTTGGTTTGCGGTGCGCGATCTGGCGGCGGCGTTTCGAGCCTTAACCCAAACAGTCGATCCCGAGGTGGAATCGGTCAAGGAAGATTCCGTGACGATTCGGTACCGCGGATCGGAGAGTGCGCGGCGAATCGCCGAGGCGTTGGCCGAGCAGGCTCGACTCACTTTTTTGCGATACCGGTTGCACGGGGTGGAATCGTAATGGCGCTGCAATTTAAGCCTCATTCCGTCACTCTGTTGGCGCATTTGCCGCAGATGGATGGTACGCGGGTGATTGGGCATACCTGGACGGCGGCGCGATCGTTCGACGGACTTTTTCTGCCCAAGACGACGACTTCTGAAACCGACTCGGTCAGTACCGATCCGGTTCGAAGGGCGGTCTTTTTATGCGATGTGGCCGATGCAGTCGGCATTGGGCGGGGGGACCGGATCGCCCTCGATGGTGGGGTGTGGCGCGTGGCCTACGATCCGGCGGTGTTCGATGCCGGTTTAGCCGCCGACCATGCGCGGATCGACTTGCGGAAGGTGCCGGAATGAGTTGGGGCGCGGATGTAAATGCGGTCCGGGTGTGGCTCCTTGATACGCTTGCGGATCGCTACCCGACCGTAGTGGTGAGTTCGGAACCCGCGCCGGTTGCGACGGGTGCGCCGTTTGCTCGGGTCCGACAGATCGATTTGCAGTTCGAGCCTGAAACCCCGATTTCGGATCGGCTGACCGCCCGGTTCGAACTTGCCGTTCGGCTGGATGCGGGGGCCTCGGCTCCGGCGGATTTTTTGACACTGGAAGCCGAAGCTCTTCGATCGGAACTGACCGATTCTGCGCTTGTCGGGCTCGATTCGCCGTTGGTCGAACGGGTTTTAATCGAGCAAAGCGAATCGGCATCGGGAATGGTGGAGTTTGCTTTGGTTTTCTCGTGTGCAATCACCGCGGAAAGGGGGAGCGGTGGCTAGGTTAACCGGATCAAACGTTACCGTTTTTACGATCGGTGGAACCAGTGTGCTCGCTCATCTTAGAAAGGCGCACGTGGTGGCCCGATCCGCGTTTGCCGATGCGACCCCAGCGGTGTATGCCGGGCGCGTCAGGACTCCGATCAAGCAGGGGGTGGCCATCCGAGGTGCGCTCATGAGTTCGCGTCTGCTAGGCGGAAGAGTTTCGCACCTTGATGTTCAAAACTTGGCGATTGGCGGTGTGAATCTTCGCGGGTATATCACCGCGCTGGAGTTCGAAGGCTCAGTTGATCTCGAAGAAGCCTCGGGCCTGGGCGATGCCTGGTCGTGGCCGGTGGCGGTCCACAAAGATTACACCGCCAGAATTACGTTGGCGGTCGATACGGCCATACCGGCTGGATTGCCGAGCGCGGCCTTTGGTTCGTTGCCCGCAAAATCTACAACGCTTGCTTTGCTCATTGATGGGATCGCGGTTGAGCTCGATATGGTGCTCGTGCGGTTCGATCATCGCGCATCGGCCGGGCGAGTTCAGACCTGGGATGTGGAACTTCGCGGATCTGCGCTTCCGGCAGCGCCCTATCCAGCGGCTCCGGCGGGAACCGCGTCGCTTTTGGCGCACGCCTTTAATGCGCCGGGCACTCCGCTTTCGATTTCCGCGCTGGCATACGCGGGAAACTTTCTGATTCAAAAGTTTGGATTCCGGATTTCAAACGGCTCGATTCTGGAATCGACTTACGATTTTGCCTCGCAAGGGGCCGTGAACTATGTTTAATTTCAGTTTTCGTGATTGGCTCAAAGAATGGTTAGAAGTCGATAGGGCTCCGGTGATAGCAGAGGCCGAATCGTCATGGAATCCGCCCGATGCATCAGAAAGGAGTTGGGCTGATGATTCCGTACCTTGGGATGAACTTGACCGATATTTGCAAGAGGAGCGTTTGCGTCGATGATCGGGCTGTTTGCAAATCATGCCCAGCGCCGATTGGCGGCCGATCGACTCTGTGTAGCAGTGGCGGGGATGGAACTGGCGGGTTCGATATCCGAAAACACGTGGATCGATCCGATCACGCAAACTCTGATGCTGCGTCCCAATCCACTTCATCCCGACTGGTACACCTCGGATTCTGGAGCTTTCTCCAAGTTGGGATTAACCGATTTTGCCGCTCCAGGCCCAGAATGGGAACAGAGGCAGGATCAGCACTGGGCAGGACCGTGGTTGGCGGTTAAGGATTCGACGCTCAATCCAGCACTGGTTTCGCAAAGTTCGGTGCCGGCGAATGTCGGAATTTCGTTTGCCTGGTTTAGCTACGGCGGCGGCGGAACTTTTCTGCAAGCTCGTCTTGGCTGGGGTGGCGATCCGACGGGCGAATCGGGCGTCGTGCTCGATCTCTATACCGATGGCCACGTGGACGTGTGGCGCGATGGCGCACGCATCGCGCAAGGACGAATCAGCGGATCGCGGTCGCCGTTGGTGCGAAGACTGCAGGTTTTCGAACTTCTGGCGATTCCGATCCGGGAATCAGAGTTACTGATTATCAGCAAGGCCGGCGATGGATTCGTGGTTCCGATTGGCGATTCCGCCGGGGCGATAACTCCCTCTGGCCCAATCTGGTTTCAATGTCCAAACGGAGCCACTCAGGTGCAGATCGCTCCGGTGCGGTATCCATCCCAAGGTTTTGCGACTTCGCTTGAAACCGCGCTTTTAGAACCGCCCATGACAGGGGAAACTCCAGTGACGTTCGAAAATCCAGCGTGGGCGGGGGGTGCCGCGGGGTATCGAATTTATGGCTGGGCTGGCGGATCGCCGAGCACGGCTACAGCTTCCGCGTTACTCACGGAGTGGGATGGCGCAACGCCATTTGTTCCTAATGGGGAAGACAACGAGGTACGGATACGTATCGAATTTGAGACCGGCGATGACCGGTTTACGCCGTTTATTGCGGGCGCCCAGATCGCCTACGATGCGATAGCCGCCCTCACCGATGGATCGACGCCGACCGAAATGACCCCGCGGATTCTTGCTGCTACTCTGTCCGTTCCGGCGGATTTGGGAACGGCGGTTGTCGACGTATCGCTCCGGCACGATGAAGCCGCCCGAGGGGAGGTTGATCTTGAAGGCGGCGGGATTCCGATCCGACTCGACCTCGATTCTGCGCCGGTTCTTGATGGGTGGGGCGACCCTTGCGACGAGATTGCGGGCGGGATGCGGGCCAACCGCACAGAACTCACGGTTCGGGATCGATGGAGCGCACTGGAATCGGCGGTGTTTGCGGATCGGATGCCGCTTGATGGACTGACGGTTTCGCAAGCAATTGCCGCGATCGTGGCCAAATCGGGGATCAACCCGTCACGGATGGTTATTTCCGATTCGGACACCCAGATTCCCGATACCGGTATCCGGCCCGGCGTCTGGAGCATGTTGGTGGAATCCGGCGATGGTGCCGCAGACTGGCTGATCCGACTGGTTAGAACCTTTACGCCGACCTGGTTTGTCGGATTTCGCCCCGCTTCAGATGGCAGCGGGGAAGAGTTCTTCGCCCTTGCGCCAGACGATCTTCCATCGGTTCCGGCCGCAGTGATCTACCCGTCGCGAATGGCAGCGATTTCGGACGGCGTGGCCGCAGGAGTCGCCTGGAAGTTTGTGGCCCGGCGGATCACCCGCGCTACGCTTGCGCCCGCTGCGAACGAGGTCCGGGTGGTCGGATTAGACCCTGCCCATGACCGACCGCGCGTGGCGGTCCGCACCAACACTGCGGCTCAGACCGTGGACCTTCCGGTGGAATCGAGAGGTCCGGGATGGTCGGGTTCGATTCGCCGGTTTGAACTGGTAGACGCGGGGCTTACCGATCAGTCGGCAATTGATGCCGCATGCGAAGCCCTGTTCGCCGAAAAGTGCCGTCCGCGCACCCTTGTGGAGTTCGAATGCCAGCTGCTGCAAAATCCGAGCGGTGCTCCGCTTTGGCGCGGCGACCTCGTAGAGATTCACGGCCATGGTCAAGCGCGGTTGGTCGCGCTTTCGGCACATTTTGAGTTTGAAGTACCGGGCGGAACGCACCGCCCTGCCTTGTATGTCGCCGAACTACTGAGCGAAGGAGGCGAAGGGTGAAAAAGGTTCGACCAATGGTGACCTTGCGCTCAATCCTTGCGGCGGCGCGCCGATCGTCGGCGCCACGAACGGTGGTCGCCCGCGGATCTGATGACCTGGCGCGTAAGCTGGTGCAAAGCGTGCGTCGGTTGGGAGGTTCCTAACTTGGCGATCTACTTAACCGGACGGACGCGTCGACTGGTGATCACCGGGCTTTGGCAAGCTCCCATTCAAGCGGAATATTTCTGCACAAATGAGTGGCCGATTTTTCCGAACCGGTACGCCACCATATCCGAATGTTGGCCGCAATCGATTATCGTGCGCGGGCTCGGCATGAAGGCCGAGTTTGTGCCCCTTTCGACATTCGGCAGCTGGCCCGCCAACAACGTGTGTTCGAACAGCTTTTCCGCCCAATATCAGATTCAGCAGTCTGTAACATTAGGCGAACTGCGCAGCTTTGAACAGACGGCTTCGGCCCAGTTCACGAATAACTACACCGTTTCCGATGGCGCAACCGTCGATATCGATCCGAGTGCAACCTATGCATTCTGGGCAGATGTCGAAGAGTGTTTTGAAGTTGTGAATCCGATGCCGGAATCAGATGCAGACGGGTTTCCTGATTACGCGGGTCTGGCGGTGGCCGATGGACTGACCGCACGCTCGATCCGATTTTTCGAGCGGTTGCGGGTCGGCGGCGAGATGGGCGTGAGCATATCCGGCCTCGCTCCGGTGAGCCTGACCCGAACAATTATTGGGGCCGATGTGGTGGAAGTCGGCGCGATCGATTACGCCCTGGACCGTCGGGCATCGATTTACGTGAAAAACGATCTCGGCATTGTCACCATAAGCGGCGACGTTGATAACCAAACGATTACGGCCGATTACCATCGGAGCGTGGTCGATGCATCGTTTGATGCTCGGCCCGGATTTGTACTCCAAGTCGAACGCGATCTCAACGAGAGCGGGACCGCTTATGGCTACTCACGTGCACTCCCGGAAACTCGAGTGCGCTGGTCGTGCGGATTGGCCGCGGGATCAGATTGGCTAGATGAACCAGTGACCGTCGCGCTGCTTCGCCGCGCGGGGTCTGCGGATTCCGAAGTGGTGACTGGTCGCGCCGTCCGCGACTTTGATCAACGTTGCTGGGAAGCCTATTGCGAGCTCGATGGAGTGGCGCAAGATGCAGAGGCGTTCGATGACCGTTCGGCTTTTCGGACCTGGTTACCCGAGGATTCCCGTCTGGCTCTCGCGATTGATCCCCGGGATTGGCGCATGATGTTTCGCGGCCGGCGATGGGCACCATTTTTGTTGGCGCACGCCGATACGATCCTTGACGACGGCACCAGCCTCGATGGTTGGTCGAACAGCGGCGGCTCGCTCTCTATTCTTAACGGTGTGCGGTTCTTAGCCGCCTCTGGATCGTCTTTAGTACGAACCTTTTCGCCCCCCATTCCGACTGAATCGTATCGGTACTTACGGATCGAAGGTGAGTTGGAAGCATCCGATCCGCGCTTGGTCGACGTAACGATCGGGAGTAAGTCGTGGACCGTGCGTCTTTCGCCCGGAGCCCTTGATCATGAGCTTGATCTCTGCCTACCGAGCCAGCCGAACGATACGGAAGATCGGCAGGACTCACGCTATCCGCTTGATACCAACGGCAAGGTGATCGATGGACCGATGTGGGGAGTGAGCGAACTGGAATCGCTCACGATCTCGGGCCTTGGCACTGGCGATGCATTGACAATAAAGAGTATAGAACTCGTTCGCAAAGGCCCGGCCCGGCTCGGTAGCTTGCCGTCCTTCGATCGATTCATACCGGTGCAGGATGGTTCGGCTCCGCTCGGTCGGGTCGGCCTGTGGAGCGCAGTCGACGGGCGGATTTCTGACCTTTTGGATTCGGGGCGAAACGGAAGCTCCCCCACCTGGCGGACGATCGCTGATCTTGCCGCCGAGATTCCAACGCGGGGCGGATGGATCGTTAGTAATCCTTATGATTCCGGCGACGGATACCACAGCTCTAACCTCGAAGCCGAGAATCTGCTGGGTGCCGGAATCACCGCAGAAGACGAAATTCTGACCCTTCAGACGAATGCGATCTTCGGTGAAAATCCCGGTGTATCCTTAGCGCACGCTTTGTGGGATCAGGTTGAGATATATCCCGGAGCGGGCAATGTCTGGACACCGAGTGGTTCTTTCGGAACCCGAACGGTATTGGCTATCGGCAAGATTGTCCGCGCCCAAGCATGGGGTCTGGTGGCGCAAGGAACTCAGCCGCGATCAGGGCGAACGGTGGAGTTCCGCGACGCCCATGATGAGCTGCGAGGCAGCGATAATACGGACTCCCGAGGCGAATTTCAAACTGGTCTTCCGGGCGGAACTCATGGCCTTAACCACCGGATTAGCACTGGTTCTGCGCAAACGACGCCGTTCTTGCCCTTCATGCGGTTCCGCCACCGATGGGCGATTCGCGTTGATGATGAATCGGGCGGGGTCGCGTTTGACTGGCACCCAAGCGGACTTTCCGTGCGGGCCTCGGCCGTAGGTGACGGGGTTCGGCTTGCCTTCTTGTCTAACACGAAGCTTGCGATTCCTCAAGAGATTAATACGCAATTTAGTGCGCAGGCTTGCGCAATCCGGTTCACGCTTGGTCACAAGTTGGGCCTGATTTTGGTCACCGCAGAGGATGGCAAGATTGTCGAACGCGAAAGCAACGATTTGGGGGAAACCTGGTCCATGCCCGTGATACTCGAAAATTCAGGGGCATCGTTTCCGGCCCTTGCGATCCATCCGGATGGCCGTCGATTTACTTACTGGATCAAAGATGGCAACGTCCAAGGCGTAGTGCGCGATCAGAGCGGGAGCACGCTTGCCACCGTTTCTGCAGCACGCACTGCGGTCGATGAATCCGGGCTTGCTGTCGGCACCCTTGATCGACCCGGGGGCCAGGTGGATATCGAAATTCTAACCGTTGAATCCGGGTCGCTGGTGAGCAGCATCAGCACCGATGGATCAACCTTTGCTTAGTCCATAAAACTTTAACAAACTTAACCTCTATGAATAAAAGAACTGATGGAACGCTGGTAAGCCAGCAGGATCCGGCATTCGATGCCTTTTCGATTACGCCCAGCGATGGCGTGAACCTCGCCCAGACTGCTCGCGCCCTCTATGTTGGGGTGGCGGGCGATGTTCGCGTAATGACCCCCGGTGGCGCAACCGTAACCTTCAAAAATGTTTCGGCCGGAATCTTGCCGGTTTCTGCCGTGCGGGTGTTTGCCACCGCGACCACCGCCACTCAGATTATTGGGCTGGTTTAATCCGGTGGAAATCGGCATCAACCTGGGCAACCGTCGCGAGACGGATGCTTTCTCTTCGATTCGAGCCAAAAACCGACCTCCCAAGATTGTGCTGCTGGGCGATTCGATCGCCAGCGGGGATGGGGCTCCGGGCGGAACCAACGGTCCGGGCAGCTGGCTCTCTCGGGCGAGTCTCTATCTTGATGGCCGCGTGATCTTTGCCGGAACCTACGGCTACAGCGGTCAAACCGCTATTGGCCACGATTCCGCGGCATATCGGAACGACTTTCTGGCTACGAATCCCGATATTGTGGTGTTTCACTATGGGCAAAACAGCATGCCCGCCAGCGGCACCCTTTCCGGGCCGGCGCGGACAGCCTATCGCAACGCTTCGCTCAATATCATAAGGAGTGCCCGCGCGGCGGGGGCGGTGGTGATAACGCCGTTTCTGTGCGCCACCAGTTCTTCTTCGGCCGAAATTGCCGCGCACAATGCGTGGCTGGTCTCGATTTCCGGGGCGGAAGGCACGATTGTTGGGCCAAACTTCACCACTGCTTACCCGGGAGCGCATGGGAGCTTTACCTTTGATGGCACTCATCCGAACTATGCTGGGTCCGAAGTGTTGGCTCGAACTTTTGCGGACTGGCTCGCGCCCCGTTTGGATGGGGTTCGCACTTGGCGAGAACTATGCGTGGCCGCAGGCTCGGCCGGACGCATGATTGATCGGGAAGGGATTGCCACTTTCTCGGCCGGCGGTGGCTATTCGTACGGATCACCGGCCGGAACATTCACTGAAAGTCAGATGGATTCCGGGCTCGATCAGCCTTCGCTTCGCATCGTGAAGACGGGCGGTCGGGGAATCATGCTCACGCAGGTTCCCACATCGGCAAGCGCAAATAAGTGGTATATCGCCTCGCTGCGGATTCGAGCTTCGATGATGGCCAGCGACTCGGCATTGATGGCGTTCGCGACCGCATATCCAGCAGAATTCCATTCTGCTTGGACGTGGTCGCAGATCGATACTGGTAGCGATTGGGGCACGGTCACGATGCTACTTAAAACTCCGGTCGGATCAACCCAAGTTGATTACAAGATGCGGATCGAGCCCATCAGCTGGAGCGCAAACAGTTCGACCGGCATCATCGAATTTGCCGAGGGCAAACTGTACGATGCCGCAACGATGGCCACCGCGCTCGGCATTGATTGGAACCTGCCCGTTTAAGCCAGTTTTGCGGGAACTGATAGCCCATGGGTCGCGTTATGCACCCATGGGCGCACCATTTTTGTGGCCGACCAGCTAAAATAAGAGTAGCTGCATCTTGACCGACTATGAAATCGTTGCTTAAACTTGGAACTGCTGCGGCTCTGCTCGCAGTCGCGATGCCGAACTTTGCGCAAGAAGCAACCGCCGCGCAAAAAGGCAAGTATGCCAATCGCGATGATTTTGCGGTCTTCCACATGCAGACCAAGCTCGGTAGCTTTAAAGTTATCGATGGCGAAGGCCGTCTTGAATTTAGTTTTTCCGGCACCGTTCTCATCACCAAACTCAACGGAACCGCTACATTTGCCGAAGGCTCCACGGTCCGAAAAGAGCACGACAAAAATGGTCGTGCGGTCTATACCGGCAGCGGAAAGCTGGTTGTGGATGGCAAGTGGCGTGGGGTCCAATGGTTTGGCAAAGATATGAATGCCGTCTTCTTTGGCAAGGGGGCCGTTCGAGTTCAGGGCGAATTCGATCGTGACCTCAAAACCGGCGATTACTGGTTCGAAGATAAATCCGAAGCCTTGCCGTTCCCCGCATCGGCGGTTATGACGGTGTTTGTGCCACCGCCGAACTATGGCGCCGACCCCAAGGTTAAGCCCGTGCCTCGACCCGGCGGAGTAGCCGGCCCGGGCGGCGGCACAACAACTTCGGACGGAAACTGAACTTGCTCCGGCAATCGTTTTGTCATGTACCCGGCATCGGCGGATCGACCGAACGCGAACTCTGGCGCGCAGGATGCCACGATTGGGAGTGCTTTCTCACCGAATCTCACCGATTTAGTGTCGGCACCGCCGGGCGCGAATCGGTTCGGCAACACATAGCAGAATCGTGCCGCGCGCTCGATAACCTAAACCATCAGTTTTTTGCGGCCAGTCTTGGTCAGCGGGAAGCATGGCGTGCCTTTCCCGAATTCAAATCAACCGCGGTCTACTTGGATATCGAAACCGACGGCGGCCAGTTCGAAGACAACATCACCACTATCGGAGTTAGTGATGGCACAACGTTCCGCTGTTTTGTCAAGGGCATCGACTTACACGAATTTCCCGACTACATAAGCCGGGCCGGCATGATTGTGACCTTCTTTGGTACAGGGTTCGATATCCCCATGCTTCGCAAGGCGTTTCCACTGGTGCCCTTCGATCAAATTCATATTGATTTGTGCCACGGGCTCAAACGGCTCGGCTATCGAGGGGGACTCAAAAAGATTGAACAACAGGTGGGGATCCAGCGCAGCACGGCGACCCAAGGCCTCACCGGATTCGATGCTGTACGCCTATGGCGATCGTATCTGTACGGGAACGAATCGGCACTCGATTTGCTTATTGCCTACAATCGCGAGGACGTCGTAAACCTCATCGAACTTGCCCGACTGTGCTACAAAAAAATGCGTGCGCTAACCCTGTTCGAAGCAGAGTTAACCGAGCGCGATCTGCCGTACCGCTTTGCAAGCGTGCTCTAAGGCAACATCATCCACTTGCAAGTGGAACACAAACCGCATCCGCTGCGCACCAAACGGCATCGCTCGAACTCCGTGCTCGGCAAAACGATGGGCAAACTCTGTCGCCGGACCAGGAAGATCAAGCATCACGATGTTGGTGGTCGGCGGGGGCGAACTCCACCCGGAAATCTGATTGAGCTCAGTGCTAAATGCCCGCGCTCGACGATGGTCATCCGCCAGCTTTTGCACATTGTGATCAAGCGCGTAGATTCCGGCGGCGGCCAGAATTCCCGCCTGCCGCATTCCGCCGCCCATCCGCTTTCGCCAGATTCGAGCGCGGTCTATATGATCATGGGTGCCCGCGAGGACGCTACCAACCGGTGCCCCCAAGCCTTTGCTCAAACAGATCGAGACGCTATCGACATGCTCGATAAAATCTCGGAGCGGACGATCTAATGCAACGGCCGCGTTGAATAGCCTGGCTCCATCCAGATGAACGGGAATCCCGCGTTCGTGGGCGAATCCGGCCAGATTCGCGTGCGATTCAGGCGTGAGGACCGCGCCTCCGTGGCGATTGTGACTGTTTTCAAGGCAGAGCAGAGTGGTGCCAGGAGTGTGCAGACTAGCGGTAAGAAACTTACGTTCTAATTCGGCCCGTTCGATCTGGCCAAAATCGGAGCAGTAGCTGCGCACGGTGAGTCCGTTCAACACGGCCAGGCCGCCTACTTCGTAATGCAAAATATGGGCATCTTCTTCGACAAGAATGCTGTCGCCGGGCCGGGTGATCGCTGCGATTCCGATTTGATTGCCCATGGTTCCGCTGGGAACAAATACGGCGGATTCAAGTCCGGTGATCGCGCAGATTTTCGCTTCCAACTCATGAACGGTCGGATCATCGCCCAGAACATCGTCGCCCACCGCCGCCTCGGCCATCGCGCGGAGCATCTCCGGCGTGGGTTTGGTCACGGTGTCGCTCCGAAGGTCAACGATCATAAGGTGCGTGCAAATTCGGCGGCTTCATCCATGATCTCGTTCCAAGTCGAAACGAGGAACGAGTGACCTTCGCGTTCCAGCAGTCGGATTTCGGCCGGGACACCCGCCTGGACCAGACTGTCGAACAACTTTCGCGATTGATCGGAAGGCACAATATCGTCGTTGCACCCATGGAAAATCAGAAACGGGGGTGCATCTTCGGTGACGTACTGGATCGGTGATGCTTGGGCATACACATCGGGTGCCTCCGATTCGCTCACCTGCATAAACTGATCTAGGAAGCTAAAGGCAACCGGAAAGTGCGATTCATGCGGTTTGCGCAGATCGGTGATAGCGCAGATGCTCACCACGCCGTTCGCACGTTCTGCGGGCTCGCCGGTGGATAGCTTATCTTTGAGCCCGGTCATGCATGCCAGATGCCCGCCCGCGCTGTTGCCGAGAGCGACTATCCGGTTTGGATCGTAACCGTATTCAGGTGCCGCTTGACGCAAAAATCCGATAGCAGAGAGCACGTCATCAACTGCCGCGGGGAAGGGATTAAGAGGCGCAAGTCGATAGCCAATGCACGCTACCGCGAATCCACGCGAAGCAAAAATCCGCGCCATCTCGTGGAAATCCGTGCGGGTTCCGCTGATCCAGCCGCCCCCGTGGATGAGGGCAAAAAGCGGGCACTGGTTTGGTTCGTCCGGCAAAAAGATATCGAGGAGTCGACCTCGGACCGAATCGTCGTACACAACTCCGTAATGGTCTGGCACGGGGAATAGTTTGGCAGAGCTTTAAGCAATCCCGTGGGATACCGGGCAAAACGACGCGAATCCCACCCCGGCAAGCGGGATTACTCTCCCTCAATTCGGCGTCGAAACAAGGGATGTCCGAGCAACAACGACCCCCCGAACAGCTTGACGAACAACCCGGCAAAGAGTCGGAAATGCAAACCCAGCCGATCTACGAAGATGAATCGCTCAAAGGCAGCGGCCGTCTTCAAGATCGCGTTGCCATCATCACCGGCGGCGACAGTGGAATCGGACGCGCCACCGCCATCGCATTCGCCCGCGAAGGGGCCGATGTCGCTATCGTATATCTTAACGAACACGAAGATGCGGAAGAAACCGTCCGGATTGTACAAGATAAAGGACGCCAAGCCTTAAAAATCGCTGGCGACATCGGTGACGAAACATTCTGCCAAAACGTAAGCCGACACGTAATGGATCATTTTGGTAAGATTGATATCTTAGTTAATAATGCGGCAGAGCAACACCCAAAGGATAGTCTGCTGGATATTTCTTCCGATCAGTTACAGCACACCTTCCGAACAAATATCTTCGGCTACTTTTACATGACCAAAGCGGTGCTTCCGTGCCTTCAAGAAGGTGCATGCATCATCAATACAACGTCGATTACCGCTTACCAAGGCAGTCCCCATCTGCTGGATTACTCGTCGACAAAAGGCGCCATTATGGCGTTTACTCGGTCACTTTCCGGATCGCTGGTTAAGAAGGGAATCCGCGTGAACGGCGTAGCCCCCGGGCCCATCTGGACTCCTCTGATTCCGGCAACCTTTCCGGCCGAACGAGTCGAAGAGTTTGGGTCCGACACGCCGATGGGCCGGGCCGGACAGCCTTACGAAGTCGCCGCGTGCTTCGTGTTTCTTGCCAGCAACGAGTCGAGCTATCTCACCGGCCAGATTCTGCACCCCAATGGGGGATCGATCGTGAACGGCTAAACTTTCGGAATGGTTCTGGACCGCTGCGCGCTCGAATTTGCCGCGCAGCATAACTTCCGTATCGGCGATCCGCTGGCGCGCGGCCACTGTTCAACCGTGTTTCGTGATGGAGATCGGGTGCTCAAGATTCCGACCACGCCTGATGAACAGATGGTGGCGGCGGAAATCCATCAGCAGCTCCACCAAGCCGGGGGACCGGAACTGCTTGCCCATGATGCCGAGTCCGGCATGCAGATCCTCGAATACATTGAATCGGACCGCAATCTGCTTGCAGAGAGCGAAGCAACCGCGCGAAAAACCTTTATCAATCTGGTAGAAGGCGTGCGAAATCTCAATTCTGAGCGTGCCCAACCTCTCACAAATTATTATTCAACTATGCCGGTTGGATTTGAATGGTTGCTTAACGTTCCGGAAACGGGCTTTTTGCACGGCGATCTCCACCAAGAAAATATTCTGTTCGACATAAACCGAGGAATATGGCGACCCATTGATCCCAAGGGATTAAGAGGCGACCCTGCTTACGAAGCCGTTGCGTTTTTACGTAATCCCATCGAGGAGCTTCCGAACCGATCTGACCTCCTGGCTCTTACCTTAGAAAGAATTGAAACATTTCATAACGAGCTTCGGCTTAACCCGCACCGGATGGCCGCATGGCTTTATGTAGATCGGTGGGAAGAAGCTCAGCACGAAGCCCCAAATGGTGCGTGGCGAAAGGTTTTGCCGCTTTTTGCAGAATTAGTGAACCTCACAAAATAAACCCCGGGGATAAACCCCGGGGTGTTTCCAGATTTGCTCCGGAAATCTTATTGCGGGTTGCGCGGATCTTGGCGTGTCACCGGATCGGTGGGGTCGCCTTCGGTTCCGTCGTTCAACTGAGTTTCGTCGGCCCGATAGTTGGGGTTCGTGGGTGAAGTCCGATAGTTCGATTCGATCGGTTCGTTATCCAGGCGATCCGTTACCGCCCGATCGGTGGTCACCGTGTTGTTGATCCGATCGGTTTCCACGGGATCGTAGTCTCGATCGTGATCCTTGCGCTCGTTGGGCGAGCCGTCTTGATCAACGGCGTCCACTGCCTGGACCGCGGCGGCCGAACCGGCCCCGCCGAGTGCCGCGCCAATGGCCGCACCCCCAACTGCACCCCCGGGTCCAAGTGCCGCGCCGGCAATTCCCCCGACAACTGCACCCGCGACAGCTCCGCCCTTCATGGCCGAGTTGGCATCGTTGGTGAGTCCAAACCAGTGCTCGCGGTTAGAATCAACCTCGTCTACAAAATGGTTCACATCTTCTTGAGCTTGCTCAAGGGTCATGCCATATCGTTCTTGCAGGCAACCCACCAGTTGGTCGCGCCGACCTTGGATTTGGTCAAAATCGTCATCGGTTAATTTGCCCCATCGTTCTTTGGCTTTACCTTTCAGTTGTGTCCAGTGACCTTCAATTTCGTTCCATTGCATTTTGTTAATCTTTCTCCTGCTGATTTAGACTTACGCCTGTTGAGTTTTATGATGCCCAAAGGCATGTAAAAAGGGCGGAGGAAAATCCCCGCCCTTACGTAAAGGTTCCGTTTTATTGATGGAAACCGAAGGTTATGGAAGCGTTTGCCCCGCCCTAACCGGACGATCTCGGTACTTTTCATACAGACGTGTCTGCCGATTGGTCAACGGAACTTCACGTCCATTGATCCACGCCCGAAGCACCTGGGTTTTGATTTCCGTAATCTCTCCATCGGTAAGAATAATGGTGCCGTCCATCTGGGGAACCAGGGCACCCATCCGCTGAGAAAGGCCAAGAATTTCGGCCGTCCAAAGCGTCATCGCCCGTACCGCATCTTCGCGATCCATGCCGTACGTAGCCGCCCACCCTGCCATATCGCGGAGCTGACGGGTGTCCTTATCATCCACCATGCTTAGCCCGAATTTAACTCCGGCTTTGGCCAAAGTGGCCGGAAGACGGTAGTAGTAGTCCACGGGTTGGTCTTCGCTGGGCATGTTAAAGACTCCGCTCAGAATGATGGGGACCTTTTTAGCCGCCAGCCAATCGGCAATTTCGCCTGCGCCGGTTCCGCCGTAGATCAGGATTCGGACGTTTTGCTGTTCTGCCCACGTCACCACGCTTCGGATATCCGCCGCCGAGTTTGCTGCCACCAAAATCGGCATTTTGCCTTCGGCCACGGTCAGTAGAGCTTCGTATCGCAGATCGCGCGGCACCGGATCAGTCGGCGTCGCCTTGGCTCGGCGACCCGCATATTCACGCGCCTCGTTGAGCTGTCGGGTTAAGGAATCCATCCCCGAGGTTGGATTCTCTTGCGGCTGTTCGGCCCGACCGCTGGTGTGGTCATCTTCTTCGTGAAAGACATGCCGATCTGCGCGGCCGTGGGAGTGGCCGTGACCATCATCGGTTTGCGAATCATCGAACCGGGTTGATCCAAACCGGGCTCCGCCACCGCTTAGGGTGTACACCATCGCGAATCCGCCCTTGATGCACAGATCTTCCCAGGTGTACCCTTCGGTGTGGATGAGGGCCGCTTGCCCCGGAATTCCGCTTCCGCTTGGCTTCACGAGCACCGTCAGAATTCCTTGGTGCCGAGCCACTCCCATCGTCTCCCATTCCGGATTGATCACCCGCTCCACGCGATAATCCGGATGGAATGTGCCGCGCTCGCTGGAATCGTCGCTTGCCGGAACCTGGCCGATTTCATTGAGGCCGATCCCGGTAACCGGATCGATGAGTCCGGGATACACGTGTTTACCTCGGCCATCCACGCGGACGGCATTTGCGGGCGCGTTGATCGAACCGCCAACCGCGGCAATTTTGCCGTTGGCTCCGATCAGGATATCTCCGGTTATGGGTGCGCCCACCATCGGATGCAAGGTCGCCCCCGTGATGAGCACCGGAGTGCGCGGATAGCGGATCGTGGCCGGTTCGGTATCGAGCGATTCGAGCCCGAACTTAGCCGTCGTTGGGCTCAGATCTTGGTTGTTCGCCGCAATCTCGCCGGTGCGGAAGGGGCTATCTTCTGGCTGATCAGAAAGGAGCCGCTTGGCTTCGAGCAATTCCTGCTCGCGTGCCGCGCGCTGAGCCAGATCGTTTTCACGGTCGAAGAGTTTAATGCCATCCACATAGGTTTGGTAGCAGATCGCTTCGATGCTCAACGGGTTGGTCGACCAGATCGCCAGGTCGGCATCTTTGCCGACTTCCAGTGATCCGGTACGGTTATCGATCCCCAGCTGGCGAGCCGGTTCGATCGTAACAAAGCTGAGGGCTTTTTCGGCGGATACTCCGCCGTACCGCATCGATTTCGCGGCCTCGATATTCAGCCGTCGGCCATGGTCGTCGCTATCGCTATTGATGCTAACACTCACGCCGCGTTGCGCCATCAACGCGCCATTGTAGGGGATTGCATCGTAGGCTTCCAACTTGTAGCCCCACCAGTCGGCAAATGTGGAACCGCCCACGCCGGCTTCGGCCATCTCATCGGCGATTTTATAGCCTTCCAGCACGTGCTGAAGCGTGGCCAAGCGACCGCCGTACTTTTGAATGATGCGGATCAGCGTAAGCATTTCGTCGGCGCGGTAACCGTGGCTATGAATCCACCGCTCTCCGGCCACGATTTCGCCTAGTGCTTCCAGTTGCAGATCGCGCCGCGGCTGATCTCGTTTACCCGCCCGATAGTCCGCCCAAGCTTGGTTGTATTCTAAACCAAGCTGGAGCGCACGTCGAATTGCGTCCTCAACGCCCATGCGGGTGCGCGGGCGGAAGGTCAAAAGCGTGCCGCCTACCGGTGCCTGATTACCAAAGCCACCGGAATCTTCCCGGATCGGATTCTGTCCGAGTGCAAATTTGACGCCTTCTGGTGCGCCTTCGACCCGAAAATCTTCGGGGTTTTTCTTACCCCAGCGCCACTTCACCACGTTGTTTTGGCCGCCAATGGCATTGGCCGATCCGTGCAGTTGGTTTGCGCCGACCGTTCCGCCGGAAAGCTGTTGGTAGATCGTCCAGTCCGTCGGATCCATCACGTCACGAATCCGCGTTTCCGCCGTGATCATGTTATTGCCTTCGTTCACCCCGCCCATGATCGCGGTGTGGCTGTGGCAATCCCAAATTCCGGGCGAAATGTGCAGTCCGGTGGCATCGATGATCTCACAACCGGCAGGGGCGGTGAGATTCTTGCCGACTCCCTGGATTTTGCCATCCCGGATAAGAACGTCCGCTTCGCCGAGAACTCCTTGCGGACCCATTGTCCACACCGTTGCGTTTCGGTACAGGCGGAACGCGGAAACCGATTCTGCCGGAACTGGGAATCGGTTGTAGTTGGGCTTGGCAACCGCCAGACTGGGCGTGGCTTTGATCTGATCCGCAGTTTTTCGCGCGGGCATCTCGCCTGTAACATTCTTACCGTCCACTAAAGTGATCATCACTTGACTGGAACTATCAAAGGCGTCGCCTTGGAACAATGTGACATTCCCGCGTTTGCCGACTTCCAACGTCCCCGTATCAGTCAGACCGAGAAGCTGAGCGGGTTGAACCGTTAGTGCGGTAAGAGCGGCATCGCGACTAAGTCCTCCCGCGACATAAGTGCGGATTCCTTCGAGCGGATTGGTGGTGCTGAGCGGGGCGTAAGCGAATGGAATGCCCGAACGCTCAAGCTCGGCACCGGCTTGGACTTCATTGAAGTAGCTTCTAATTCCGCTAATCGAGGCCCGACTTAGGTCACTTCCGATCGTCGGCTTGGTCGGAATCGAACCGCGAAGCAACACCGATCCGCCGGTTTGTTTGACGACATCGATGACCGCTCCCGCCGACGAGCGAAAGCTGAAAATCGGCTTGATCTTGAATTCTTGCGAGAGGTGGTAAGCGGGCCAGAATGTAGATTCTGTGAGGTCTTCGAATACCGCGGTGCGCTTGCCTTCCAGCAGTTCGGCCAGTCGGCGGATGCCGAGCTCTTCGCCGGGTTTGGTTTGCTGCGCATCGATAAGGGCCTGCCGCGTAAACGCAATCGTGCCCATCATTGAACCAGGATATCCGCCCGCGCCTCGCGCGGCCACACGGAACGAAACCAGCGGTGCCGTTGTTCCGGCATCACCTTTGATTTTCTCTTGACCAGTCGGATAGACCCTTGTTTCACTGCCAATCAGGCCGCCCGATGCGGTGAATGCCACCAGCGAAAATCCGCTTTTGGCTAACGATTCAAGCCCGCTCGATTCAATTTCGTTAGCGGAACTAAGGTTTCGGCCCAGCAGAAGGTTGCCTTCGCGATTGAACGGATCATCATCGCGGCGTCGCTGTAGCTGCGCTTGTTCAGACGCCGGAAGCGTGGTTCCGCGCGGAATCGCGGTCGGGGTTACCCCATCGACCCGGCCGGAAAACTGCGCGTTGACAAATCCCGCATACGCGGTAAGTCCGTTGGCATCAATGATCCTAGCTCCCGCGGGGAGGTTCGCGGGCGCATCTCCTACCGAAGTGATTCGGCCATCGTGGATAATCAGCGAGCCTTTTTCAATAACTCGGCCGGGTTTGACCACGATCCGAGCATCTTTAATAACAACGACATCGGGCGCGGGGCCCGATGATGCTTGGGCGTTGCTGATAGCAAGCACCGCGAGCGCAAGAAGCGACATGCAGGAATCATACTGAATCCGGCCCCAAATCGCACCAGTTTTTTTATCTTTTTGCGGCGGATCAGCCAGCAAATACGAATCGTTTCACAAATCCCAGTAGAGCGGCGCGGCTGTGCCACCATCTTAAGAATCTATGGCCGCAACCGCCGCCCCTTCTGCCGTGGGAATCAAATGGCTCTGGAACTACGCTCGGCCGCACCGCGCCCGCGTTGTGATTGCCACCACGTGGACCACTCTCGGCAAAGTCATGGATGTGGTGCCCGAAATTTTGATCGGGGTGCTCATCGATGTGATTGTGAAGGGAGACCAATCGTTTGTGGCCCAAATTTTTGGAGTCCAATCTCGGTGGGATCAACTCATTATCCTTGCCGTACTCAACGCATTCGCGTGGATATTTGAATCGACCTTCGGATTCCTCAGCGCGGTTTCGTGGCGGAATCTTTCGCAAACCATCGAGCACGAGATGCGCAGTGAACTGTATCGACATGTGCAAGACCTGGAGATTGCATGGTTCGAAGACACTACATCCGGCGGACTGCTCAGCATCATTAACGATGACATCAACCAGCTGGAACGATTCCTCGATCTGGGTGCTTCGAACATCATCCGCCTCTTTTGGAACGTGGTGCTGGTCGGCGCGGTCTTCGCGATCAGCTCGCCACTGGTTGCGCTCCTTGCGTTCCTGCCCGTTCCGATTATCATCTTCGGATCAATCCGATACCAGCAACGACTCAAACCTCGATATGCTGTGGTGCGCGAAGCCGTCGAAGACCTCAGCAGCACACTTGCCACCAACCTCGGCGGCATCGCTACGATCAAGGCTTTTACCGCCGAGAATCGAGAATCTCAACGGATTGAAGATGTCTCCCGCAACTACTTGGAAGCTAACCGCGAAGCCATCAAGTTTTCCAGTGCGTTTGTGCCTCTCATCCGCATGGCGATCTTGGCCGGATTCACATGCACGCTCGTGGTTGGAGGATGGTTGGTGCTCCAAGGACAACTCGCCGTCGGCATCTATTCGATGCTCGTATTTATGACTCAGCGCTTGCTGTGGCCCCTCACCAACCTCGGAGAAACCCTTGATCAGTACCAGCGATTCCTGGCCAGCACGGCCCGGATCGACCGCCTGCTGCGCACCGAACCCACCATGCAACCCGGCGCTGAAATCCTCCCCACGCCGATCCGAGGAGAGCTGGAGCTTGACAATGTTTCGTTCGGATACGGAGCGGGCCCGGATGTCCTGAGCGAAATCCAAATGAACGTGCCCGCCGGCGAAACTCATGCCATTGTCGGACCCACCGGCTCGGGAAAATCAACGGTTATCAAACTGCTACTGCGGTTCCACGATCCACGGCAGGGCAAAGTCAAAATTGACGGCGTTGAAATCCAAAATCTCAGCTACGAATCGCTCCGGGGCGCGTTCGGATTCGTAAGCCAAGATGTGTTTTTGTTCCACGGAACTGTGCGCGATAACATCGCCTACGGATCAGATGATGCAACGGATAAGGCAGTCCGCGAAGCCGCGCGGCTGGCCGAAGCTCACGAGTTCATCGAAGCCCTGCCTAACGGATACGACACGGTGGTCGGCGAACGCGGTCAAAAACTCAGCGGCGGGCAACGTCAGAGGATCTCGCTCGCCCGGGCAATCTTGCGGAATCCGGCCGTTCTCATCCTCGATGAAGCAACCTCCGCAGTCGATAACGAAACGGAAGCCGCCATTCAACGATCGCTGGCGCAAGTCACACGAAACCGGACTAGCGTCGTCATCGCGCACCGACTCAGTACCGTGCGCGACGCCCATCGAATCTGGGTGCTGGAAGCCGGACGGATCGTTGAATCGGGTTCGCACGATGAATTGATAAAAAAAGGCGGACTTTACGCCGCTTTATGGCGCGTGCAAACGGGCGAAGCAACCGTCCCGCAAAAGAGTTAAAATCGTGAGCGATGGCGGAATTTTCGCGTCCCTTGCTGGTTGTCGATGGCGACAACGTCACGCGCTACGTCGCCGACACCCTGGGGAGCGTGATCCAGACAAGGGACGCTTCGGGAAACCAGACGTCCTCGACCACCTACTGGCCGTTCGGAGAGAGGTGAGGACCAGCTCTGGTACCAACCCAAGCCCCTGGGGGTTCTGCGGAACATGGGGCTACTACAAAGATGCCACGGCCAGGTTCTACGTCAGAGCCAGAATGCTCCGAGCGGATCTGTCTCGATGGATGACCGTAGACCCCCTCTGGCCGCATGAGAATCCTTGTAATTATGTTCAGAACATTCCTAACAGTCAAATAGATGTAGCCGGTCACCAAGCAAATACGATAATCGATCCTCCTTCAATGGGAGGGACTCTCATGCCCAGTCCGAGTGATCTTGACATTATTTGGTGCGCTGTTAAAAATCTTCTCGATCCTCATGGATTCTGGTCGACCGGTGTATGGAGCTACGGAAATTGTTGTGGCCCGACAAGAAAGTGCGGGAGTTCCTCAAAAGCTTACAATTGCACGGATAAGGCCTGTAAAGCACACGATATCTGCGTAGGATCTTCGGTTCCGAGCTCATCGCACTGGTTACGTTGTAATAAGAGATTCTGCAATGATATCCGCTATTGCTGGAATCAACACTGCGTCAGAAGCCCATGGGATATCAAACAGTGCGCGGCTATCCGGGATATTGCCGCTGCGTTCTGTAATTCGTTTGGGGGCGGGCCTCCAGGACAGGGTTCGTTATGGGGCGGTAGCGGAGGGGGAGGCAGTTGGTAAAAGATTATAGGCTACGGTTGATTCTTTTGGTTTTAGCCGGTTCGGCAATGCCTCTGACCTGGCTGATGTACATGTTAAGTAATCGTGACCCGTTTATTTTTGGCGCATGCCTGGTTTTATCCATGCTATTTATTCCAATAGCTTTGTTTGCTTCTGTTATTGTTCTGATGCGGGAAAGATCCATAGTGAGTCGAGCTTTAGCGGTAACTGTTACGGCTATCCATATTGTATTGCCTTTGTGGTGGTTGAGTATGGACTAAAAACTGCCCTGTTTTTTCTGCTACAATGTTATGCTCGGTTCGTCGTTGATTATTCTAATGTTGCTGAATAAAGAGGCACGCGCAAGGTCGAGCTAATCGATGGAAAGTGACTATGGATGCTCCTAATCAGCTTAACATCACGCCATCGCGTCCCAGCGTCTTGAATCCAGCACTTGAGCTAGTTTCCATCGGGGGCCGGGCAGATCCTTTTCTGTCCGGCTTTACTTTCGCGAATGTTGGCGCCGTTGAAGCATCTCCTTCATTGTCGGCTTGACATCGGAAAGATCAAGGAACTGTTCGGGGACCACCAAATGCAGGGCCGGGTGCCTTTCTCGGAGCCGTCTCCCAAGCTCGTATCCATGCTCCGACAGCCTCAAAATCTCCCGGTCCCTTGTGACCAGCGCGAACGCCCCCTTATGAATGGCGAGGTCGAGGTATGGCGCATCGGCGGGGGTCGGGAGGGAAATCAAAGACGTTGGGAACCCGCTCCACATAGACGGCGGCCCGGTGCAGATGGTGAAAGAACGCCTCCACCCGCTTGGGCGTGAGTCCGGGGAGTTTGGCTTGGAGCCAGGGCATCGAGAGCACGTACCGCGCCTCATCAAGCACGTATTTGGAGACGAGGAGCCTGTCCGGACCCTGCATCACATGCGCGAAGCAATGATACGCCGCTTTATGGCGAGTGCAAACGGGCGAAGCAAGCGTCCCGCAAAAGAGTTAAAATCGTGAGCGATGGCGGATTTTTCGCGTCCCTTGCTGGTTGTCGATGGCGACAACCTCACTCACCGCGCCTACCATTCGATCCCTAAGAACGAACCGGACAGAAAGCAAACCAATGCAATCCGGGGATTTTTTGGCATGTTGCTCCGAATCACCGCCGAAGAACAGCCGCGCGGAATTTTTATCGCTTGGGACACACTTGGCGTCGAAACCTATCGCAATCAGCTGTGGCCTCCGTACCAAGGGGGGAGGGAATTCGATGATTCCATTATCGAACAGCTTGAAGTTTTGCCTGGCCTGTGCAAAAGCTGCGGCCTAGCGATTGGGAAAGTTGCCGGTTACGAAGCCGATGATCTAATGGCAGCGGCCGCACTGGCCGAAGTTGCCCAAGGCGGAACTGCCTTAATTCTTACCACCGATAAAGACACCTATCAGCTGGTGAACTCGTCGATTACCGTGATTTCGCCGCAGCGGGGCACCCGCGAGCTGGCCCGGATTGGCCCCCAAGAAGTATTCGAACGAATGGGTGTGCGGCCCGAACAGGTGCCGGATTTCAAAGCCCTGGCCGGCGATCCGTCCGACAAGATTCCTGGTATGCGCGGCTGCGGTCCAAAGACTGCCGCTTCGATGCTAGCCGCCAAGGACACGCTGGATGAGATTGTTGCGGAATGGGAAGACGACCGGCGTTATCTTGCCCTCCTCTTCCGCGAAGTCGCACGCATGCGCACCGACATTCCAGTGGAGCTTCCAGGTGGCCCGCCCGATTGGAACCGGGGAGCCGAAGCGATAGAGGCATTCGGTCTCCCCGGCCTGGCGGAACGGCTCCGCGAGTTTGCTACCGGTGCCGGTGCTTAGTTTAGACAGCCGTGTACCCGCCGTCGACGAGGTAGTAGCCACCGGTGATGAACGATGCCTCGCTAGAAAGCAAAAAGCAGACAAGGGTCGCCACTTCTTCGGGTCGGCCCAGCCTTCCCAGCGGATGCCGATCAACCAATGCGGAGAGAAACTCCTTGGGCAGATCTTCTAACAATGGAGTTTGGATATAAGCGGGACCAACGCAGTTGATGCGCAGGCCTTGCGGACCGTATTCCGCGGCGGCGTTCTTAGTAAGCCCCACCACCCCGTGTTTGGCGGCAGTGTAAGCTCCGTTGCCCAATGCGGCGACCGCCCCGTGGATTGAAGCCATATTGACAATGGCGGATTCTTTGGCCCCCGCTTCCAGCATGGCAGGTATCTGGTAACGCATTCCGTAGAGCACACCGTTAAGATTGATATCGATCACGCGATTCCAGTCTTCCAGGTCAGTTTCGCCCGCGGGTGCTTGGGCACCTCCGATCCCGGCGTTGTTGACCGCATAGTGAAGCCCGCCAAACGTTTCGACCGCGTGCCGGACTGCGGCTTCGGATTCTTCGGCCTTGGCCACATCGTGGCGGAATGCCGTAGCCTCTCCCCCTGCTTCTTCAATGGATTTGACTACCTTTTGCGCCGCATCCAGATCAATATCCGTAAGGACCACCTTGGCTCCCCGCTGGGCAATCAATCGGGCGATTGCCTCGCCAATTCCGGAGCCGCCCCCGGTTACCAGTGCGACTTTTCCTGAAAATGATGACTCCATAACCATTCTTGAGACGCCGAAGCTTTGCTCATTTATTCGTTCTAATGATCTGATTGCGCATGCAACTGGATGAGATCCGGCGTCGAGAGTTTGAGAACCAGACTTCGGTTCTGCCCAACCTCCACAGATTCCGCCCGCTGTACGGCCGCTTTGAGCGGAACGAGATAGCTACCATTCTTAGGAAATAACGCGGTCGCAAAAGTCGTAGACCCGAGCACAACTTCGCACGGAATAACCCCCCACCCGTAAGTGAGTAAAGAAGACCAACCTTTGATCTCTTCGCCGATATCCATCGGAACGGGGACAAATACAAATGGGGCTGGTCCGCGCCAGTAGATCACCTCGCCGCTGAACTCGAACTCCACCTGCGCATTATATCGCAAGGTCAATACCGGGTATCACTTAGCGTATGGGGAGACGTCGGCGATCGATTTTCCGGGTTCCTTCGCTCAAAAAGCGGATTGCCGCTCGCACATCGGTCAAGCGAATTGTTCGGCATAACCTTGGGCTCAAGGCTCCGCGCGGATGGGGATGGGTGACGAATCCCCGGCGGGCCCTTTACAATCGGGTGTACAACCGTACATCGATCGGCTGCGTCACTTTAGCGAGCTTCATCGGACTTCTTGCGGTCTTACTCGCATCGCTCATGTAGTGCAACGCGGCGTAAGAACAGGGGTGTAATGAGCCTGTTCCCCGAGTTCGAAGTTTCACCCGCTTCGCCCCCATCCGGGCTCCGATACCAACCGGATTTTCTCACGCCCTTGGACGAAGCAACGCTCATCGCATGGATTGACTCCCAGCCGTGGGAAACCGAACTCTCGCGCCGAAGGCAGTTCTACGGCGGATCGTACGACTCGGATACACCGGAAACGGTCCCTCTTCCCGCGCCGCTGGACGAACTCGCTGAGCGGCTGATCGCGGATGGCCTACTCCGCGAGCGGCCCGATCGGTGCCTGATCAACGAATATCTGCCCGGTCAAGGGATCGCAGCCCATGTCGATTATCATCCCCGGTTTGGAGATGAAGTCACCATGATCTCCCTTCTCGATGAGTATCCGATGCGATTTGCCGAACTAGGCGGTCCTGGCGAATTCGATATCTGGCTTGCGCGTCGAAGTGTGTGCGTGATCACCGGCCCCGCCCGCTATGATTGGACCCATGAAATTGTTAAACGCCTAACCGATCCAATCCCGGGCGGGGGACGTCGTCCGCGCAAAAGGCGAGTGTCGATAACTTTCCGCCGTTCGATGGCATCGGGAGACCCAAACTACACGGAATCTCAACGGTAAGTTCACCGATTTAAACTGTTGCCCAAAGTGAGGAAGTCGTATGAATAACTATGTCCGCGATCTACAACATCATGGCAACGGGATTGGTGGCGGGAAGTCTTACTACCGTGGCAGTTATGATTTTTGCTACGTTGGAGCGCAAGTCTCCCTTTTTCCCGGTGAATGCAATATCGCACATGGCTTTCGGCGACAAGGCATTTGTGAGTCGGCCAAGCAGTAAATTTTCGACAACCGGACTCATCTTGAATCTGGTGGCCATCATCAGTTGGGCCGCGGTTCAAGAAGGACTTTTCTGGCTCACCGGATGGCCATCCCATTCGCTCGCTTATGCTTGGTTGGCCGCTCTCATCGTGACTGCGGTTGCCTATGTGGTGGATTTTTATATCGTTCCCAAGCGACTCACGCCCGGGTTTGAACGCGTTCTTTCGCGTCGGTCGCTGTACTTTACGTACCTCGTGCTCGCGCTGGGTCTGGCGGTGGGCGCGCTCATGCGACTGCCGTACTAGCAGATGTAAGTTTGAAATCCCCGTAATTATAGGAGATCGGGTTGATTCCGCAAACATTAACAGGGTGCCAGATTGGCAAAATGGTGAATAACTCTCCTGTGCCTCGGACCATCTCCGGTTGATCTGAAGCACAACTTTGAATTGTTGAAGGATTGACCCGACCATGTATTTGCTTACCTGGAACCCCGACCAAAATCAAGTAGAAGCCAGCTTCGGTGGACACATCACGCCTATCGAAGTTAAAGTGTTTAACGAAGAGATTCGCGATCTTTTGGAGAGAAAGCGCGACCGCTCGTTTGAGGTAACCGTTGACTATTCGACGGCGGCGCCGCTCGATACCAAAACTATGGAGCTGCTCTCGGAAATGCGCGAAATCTGCCTGTTTTCCGGTGCGTCCCGCGTCACGTTCATCACCCGAGATGAAAACGAAGCGGCTGTGCTCACCAACTCTCGCCTGCAAGATGTGCTTCAGGGTCGCGAACGGTATCTGGCGTATTCTGCCTAAGTAACCCAAGCGTTCGGATGCGGTCCTTCCGTGATGGTGCCCTGATTCCCAAATTTCGGGAATCGGGGCCCAATGTCAGGATTTGCGCATGGTCGGTGGATCGTAGACGAAGGTTTGCATAAACTGTTCCGCGCGAGAAACAGTTTCGCGCGCATACTCTTCCGGCACCAGCCAGTCGCTTAGAACCATCGTAAAAAATGCGTTGGCGAGCATGATCCGTCGGCCAAATACTAAGCATTCGAATTCCTTATCCGTTAGTCCGGTATTTGAAGGTAAATAGCCTAAGCCTTGGAAATACGGCTTATCGATGGCTTTGCCGCGGATGCCGCGCATGTAGTAGTGAGTAATGGCGCAATCCATAAAGGGCGGCGAAAGTCGGCAGTCATCAAAATCCAAGACGATCAACCCCTCCGCAGAGCGTTTAAGATTCCCCTGGTGCAGATCGTAGTGGATCAGCTGGACGGGCTGCAAAGTGCGAAGCCGAGCCAATGCGGATTCAGAGAGGGCCAGGGCATCTTCTAGCGCGGCGGATCGGAATCCATGGTCGGGCAGAGCCCATTTGATCCCCATCAACGTATCCGAATCCGGAGCGGGGACCGCGCCAGACGGAAGAATGGGCCGCGATCGATGAAGCCGGGCCGTTAGCTGACCAACCTCCCGGACGTCCCGATCCGTAGGTGCCATCGAAATGCGACGACCGCCGATCCAGTGGGAGCACACCGCCATCAGTGGTCGCCCCAGCGGACCGGTAGGTCGCATGACAATCGACTCGCCATTTTGCGCTTGCCGAAGTCGGAGGGTTGGAGCACCTTCGGCGGCGAGCGACTCCAGCCAAGCAACCTCAGTCCGAATGTGCTCTGGTGCGCGGTCGGAGTTCACATTGATGCGAAGTGCATATGTACCGGATGGGTGATCGAGTCGGAACGTGGTGTTATAGGCGTGGGTTGCCAGCCGGATTCGGGCATTGGCGAGTCCGAATTCGGCGGCAAATTCCCGCGCAAAAGGGCGCAACAGGGCAATCTGGGCCAGACGAGTCCGTTCGGAGTAGGTAGGCATCGGAATCAAAGTGTGGGCGTCGGTAGACTGGTGATATGAGCTTGGGCAACACGCACTATGCGATGCCGGTCAACGAGCCGGTCCTGAACTATGCGCCGGGCAGTGCCGAGCGCGCACGACTCCAGACGGCCATAAAAGAATTGAAAAGCAAATCGCCGGAAATTGCGATGACCATTGGCGGAAAGTCCGTAGAGACCGGGAATCTGGTCGATATCCGCCCCCCGCACGAGACCGCACACCTGCTCGGGAAATTCCATATGGGCGACGCGACCTCGGTCCAGCAGGCCATTGATGCCGCGCTGGCCGCAAAAGCCGATTGGTCCGCCACCTCGTGGAACGATCGTGCCGGAATCTTTCTGAAGGCTGCCGAGTTGATCGCCACCAAGTATCGCCCGCTGATCAATGCCGCCACAATGCTCGGCCAAAGCAAAAATGCATACCAGGCCGAAATTGATAGTGCCTGCGAGTTCATCGATTTTCTGCGTTTTAACGTTCACTTTCTGGATGAAATCTACCGGCAACAACCGCTCAGTGTTCCCGGGATTTTGAACCGCATGGAATACCGGCCACTAGAAGGATTTGTCCTTGCCGTAACGCCGTTTAACTTCACGGCGATTGCCGGAAATCTGCCCACAAGTGCCGCCTTGTGCGGAAACACCGTAGTTTGGAAGCCCGCCAACACTCAAGTTTTTAGCGCCAGCGTGATCATGAAGATTTTGCAAGAAGCGGGCCTCCCCGATGGCGTTATTAACCTCGTTTTCGCCCCCGGGTCAACGGTCGGAGATGTGTGCTTTGAGCATCCCGATTTCGCCGGTGTGCACTTCACCGGATCGACCGGCGTGTTTAACACGATGTGGAAGACGATCGGCTCGAACATGGGTAAATACAAATCGTATCCGCGCATTGTGGGAGAAACCGGCGGCAAAGACTTCGTTGTTGCCCACCGCAGTGCGGATATCGAAGTTCTCGCCACCGCATTGTTGCGCGGTGCTTTTGAATACCAAGGTCAAAAATGTTCGGCCGCCAGTCGGGCGTACATTCCGAGCAACCTTGCAGGCGAGCTCAAAGATCGATTGGTCGAAGGCATCAAGAGCTTTAAAATGGGCCCCGTCGATGATTTTTCGAACTTTATCAACGCCGTCATTGATGAAAAATCATTCGATAATATCGCGAGCTATCTCGATGCGGCTAAGCAGACAAGCGGAGTCAATGTTCTCGTCGGGGGTGGCCATGATAGAACCCACGGTTGGTATATCGAACCTACGGTTCTGGAAGCCCAAGATCCCCAATACCGCACGATGTGCGAGGAAATCTTTGGGCCCGTCCTCACGATCCACGTCTACGACGAAAACAAGTGGAGCGAAACCCTCGATCTTGTGGATTCCACTTCACCCTATGCCCTTACCGGCGCGGTGATCGCCCAAGATCGTAATGCGGTTACCGAAGCTGATCAAAAACTCAAGAACTCTGCCGGAAACTTCTATATCAACGATAAGCCCACCGGCGCGGTCGTGGGTCAACAACCGTTTGGAGGTGCCCGAGCTTCGGGAACCAATGATAAGGCCGGATCGGCTCTCAACCTTTATCGATGGCTGAGCGCACGAACGATTAAGGAAACGTTCTCGCCCCCGACGGACTACCGGTATCCGTTCCTGGAACGCGACTAAGCGCGTCGGATCGTAAGAAGCGTAACTTCGGGCGGGCAGAACAGCCGCATCGGAAGAAACGTGGTGGCAATGCCCCGACTCACATACAGGGGAGTCGGGGCATTGGGATACCAGCCACGATAATATTTTCTGCCGTTTGATGTTTTGACCGGGGTCCAGCCGTTGGGCAGGCCGAACTGTCCGCCGTGAGAATGGCCCGCGAGCATCAGATCGGCCGTAACTGAAAGCTCGTCCACCATGTCGGGCTCGTGCCAGAGAACGACGGTCGGGCGCTGGAGATCGATCCTGTCCAGTGCGCGTTCTGGATCGGCTTCCCCCGCGTTTGCGCTTGCGATCCCCACAATCTGCACCCCGGCGACCTCGGTGGATTCGTTGGTGAGGAGACGAACACCGCTCGATTCGAGGGCCGGCACCATCTGCTCGGGCGTGAGTCCAAATTCGTAGTCGTGATTCCCACTCACTGCGAACGCCGGAATTTTTGAAGCCCCAAGTTCTCGGAGTGCGAACTCGATCATGTCGAGCAGATTTGGAGGATTGTTCTGGGCAATATCGCCCGCAATCAAGATGACGTCCGGCTGCTGTTCGAGGAGCCACGCCACCGAAGCGCGAGTCAGCACAATTGTTTGCTTATCGCGAATGTGCAGATCGGCGAGCAGTCCGATCTTGAATCCATCCAGATCGCTCGGCCATCGGGGAAGGCAGAGAGTTCGGCGTTCGGGCGTGAGGTTGTTGGCTTCATAGAACGCGGCGTAAGCGGCAGTTCCCATTACTGCCGTTGTCAGCCAAGGCCAAAGCTTCACGCCCGAGGTTGTACCGCCCTTCGGATCCCGGCGGCGGGGCCGGTTCTTATCGGAATCGCTTGGCAAACAGCGCGGCCTGGCCGATGGAAGCGGCGGCAAGACGCGCTTCTTGAAGGGCGCGAACTTCGCGCTCGCTCGGCTTGGTCACCGGCTGACGGAGCGAAATCGGACCCATGATGTCATCCAGGTTGGGGCTATCCCAGAGGCCTAGAAGGTGTCCGATCTCATGCCCGGCGGAATGGACCATGGCATCGAAACCGATCGGGTCGCCATCCAAATTGGTTGATCGAACCGTGATGTCGCCGGAAAGGCGCGATCCGTAGCGGCCGTTGCCCCAATCCAACACTTGGCGCTGCCAAACCGCAAACCCGGCGACCTCGCGCCCCATATCACGAACAGACGGGGCAAACTTAATGCGGATAACCGCGCGGTTTCGGGCAGTCTGCCTAAAAGTCACATCGCCAAGCGATTCGGTCCAGCCATCAACGGCGTGGGCCACTGCTTGGGTGGCAATCGCCTGCTGATCGCTCGGCAGATTGGAAACATCGACCGAGTAGGTGAGCGTTCGGCCGAGACGAACGAGTTCGGCGCAGGCCATCGACTTTTCGAAGTCGCCGTTGCTGAACGCATCTTCAGCCACTCGGACAAGTTCGCGCACTCGCGGCTGAACAATGTCGGGAGCCTCAAATGAGGTAAGGGTCCGATCGGCAATACTGGCCGAAATCGTGAGAGTCAGAAATCCTGCAAGAACCGCTGTTTTAGTCATCGCACCCACCGGGGGGCACGCGTAAGCGCAACCACCCCGAAGCCTCTTATTCCGTTCAAAGGGATCGCGTGAAACACGTACATTTCTCAGGATCGGCAGAATCTGCAGATTTTCAAGGGCCCCGAATGATTGCCATCATGGGGCCTACCGGAACGGGCAAATCTGGGTTCGCTGAGGCCCTAGCGGATGCGCTGAAGGCCCAGCTGATCAATGCCGATGCTTTCCAGGTCTATAGGGAATTTGATATCGGTACCAACAAACCGGCGGACCGATCCCGTTACGCGATGCTAGACCTCGTGGATGGCGATCAGCAGTACGGAGTGGGCGAGTGGATCGCCGGAGTTCTGCCCATTCTCGAAAAACTTTTTGTCGAACAGCGGGATGCCGTATTTGTGGGTGGAACGGGGTTCTATATTCGGGCACTGTTTGAGCAGTTCAGCGAGCTTGCCCCGCCTCCGGATGCGGAGCTGAGGGTGCAACTAGCCCATGAGCCAATCGATGTGCTGGTTGATCGGCTTCGATCCCAAGCCCCCGAGGTGGCCGCGCGCATCGATTTAAAGAATCCGGTTCGAGTCCGCCGTGCTTTGGAGAAGCTGAATCAGACACCGATCAGATTCGAGCTCCCGGCATTCAAAAAATGTAAATTTAAGATCGATCTCGCTCAGGCCGAGCTCGATCCAATCCTTGCCAGTCGACTGGAACAGATGCTTGAACAAGGCTGGATTGATGAAGTAAGAGTCCTCATGGACCGGTATAACCCAGAAAATTCACCAGGATTCCGTGCAATTGGGTATGCGACGTGGGTTAGACTCTTGCGGGGCGAAGTTTCGCTCGAAGAAGGAAAGGCGGAGGTTCTGGCCGCAACCCGTGCGTATGCAAAAAGGCAACGTACATGGTTGCGAAAAGAACCCGGGATTGTGGATGTGAATCGCAATGCTGGAACCGCCAAACAGTTAAGCGGGGTAGTCGAGGATGTGCTTCGATTGATCTCTGCAAACGGAGGGACGTAACAAAATGGGCAAAGCAATTAACTTGCAAGACATGTTTTTGAACCAGGTTCGCAAAGAAGGAATCTCGGTTACGATCTATTTGATGGGCGGTGTGCAACTACGCGGAAACGTGCGCGGGTTCGATGCTTTTACCGTGCTGCTTGATTCTCCCGGTAAACCTACGCAGTTGGTGTACAAACACGCCATCACCAGCGTGGTCCCCAGCAAACAGATCGGCGGCAAAGACGACGAAGAGCCGCGCTCGCGACCCGATCCCGAGTGACATTGGATTTCGAAAAATGGCACGGAATCGGTAACGATTTCGTTATCATCGAAGGCGAACCGCTCGTCGACGAATGCGACTTTCCCGAACTCGCCCGCGAAATCTGCTCCCGCACCTTTGGGGTGGGGGCAGATGGCTTACTGATCTCTCTGCCATCGGAATCCGCCGATATCCGCATGACAATGCTCAATCCCGATGGATCGGAAGCGGAGATGTGCGGCAATGGAATCCGGTGCTTTGCCCGCTGGCTCCATGGCCGGGGATTCGCGCCGGAACTGCGGATCGAAACCGGGGCGGGAATCTTATCCACGGTTGTGCAAGAAGAATCGGTCCGAGTGGGTATGGGCAAGGCCGTTCGACTCGAATCTCCGCGCCAAGTGACCATCGAAGGCCGGGAGTTTAAAGCCCAGGCCGTCGATATGGGTAATCCTCATTTGGTCGTCCACGTGTCGGAAGGCGATCCCGTGGATGTTCCGATGTGGGGTCGCAAGTTAGAAGCTCACCCCGAATTCCCGAACCGGGTTAACGTCCACTTTGCGAATCAAACGGGTGAACGGATTCGGCAGCGCACCTGGGAACGTGGCGCGGGCGAAACGCTCGCCTGCGGCACCGGCGCCTGCGCCGTGGCCGTCGCGGCCCGCGATTGGGGATGGTGCGAAGAGCAGGCGGTTGTTGATCTGCCGGGGGGCACCCTTGTGATTGACCTCGACGGCGATGAAGTCACCATGACGGGCCCGGCGGTTCGATCGTTTACGGGTTCGTGGCGGGGTCGCCGTGGCGGATGGCCGGATGAACTTTAAACAGTAATGGCTCGTGAATTACATAATAACTAGGATTTTTGTGTAATAAAATAGTTCATGTTTTATAGGTTATCGGATGGTTAATGCAGTGCTTGGCGATCGGTCGGCGATCGTATCCGGACCTTAGTCGGGCTGGGGGTGGGACCCGCTTCGCGGGAGTTTCTTCGAACCGGGTATTATCGTGCGTCCCCTTATGAGCGCTAACGAGAAGATTTTTCCCGCGCCCGATATTCTCAACGAGGTTGAATACGGCAAGTTTGTCCTCACCAATCTCGCGGCCAAGCGAGCCAAGCAGATCAAGGAAGGCGCCCCCCCGCTCGTAAGAATCGATACGAACCACCCCTTGAGCATCGCGCTCGAAGAGATTGCCAAAGGCAAAATCAAGCCGATCCTTGGATCGGATGCCCAAGCGGCCGAACTGGACGAAGATTACAGCTCGTTCGATGAACTCGGTCTCAATGATGTGGGACTCCTTCTGCCGAGCGTCGAAGAACTCGAAGACGACGAGGCAGACTCCGACCTCATCGACTACGGAATTGGACTCGAACCCGACGAAGACGACGAGGAAACCGCCGAAGACGAAGAACCCGAAACCCTCGCCAAACTCCTCGGCGACGAAGAAACTGAGGAGGATGAAGAAGCGGAAGTGGTCGACGAAGATGCCGAAGTCGCCGAAGATACGGGCGATATCTCACTGGATGACCTCCAAGAAGAAGAGGAAGCGGCCGGAGCAGGCAACGAAGACGAGAACGCTTAACCGATCATGACCATCACCGACCCCTACGCAACTTTAGGGGTTTCGCGTTCCGCAACCCCGGATGAAATCAAGTCGGCCTACCGGAAGCTCGCCCGGCAATACCACCCGGACGTCAATCCGGGCAATGCCGAAGCCGAGGAGAAATTCAAAGAGATCAGCCAGGCCTACGCGATCCTCGGCGATCCGGAAAAACGCGCCCGGTACGATCAAACCGGATCGGTTGATGATCAAGGCTTTGCGGGCGGAACCGGTGACTTTTTCGGCGGGGGCGGATTCGGCGATCTGTTCGAAGCATTTTTCGGCGGGGGACAAGCACCTCGTGCCCGAGGCGGGGCTCGCGATGGCGAAGACATTCGCGCCCAAGTCGTCGTCAACCTGGTCGATGTGCTGGAAGAATCCCAGCAACCCGTAAAATTCCGCCGATCCGCTCAATGCGACGTGTGCCAGGGCATGGGCACGGCCGATGGCGGACGCCCTACGAACTGCCCCGATTGCCGTGGCACCGGAATGGTCACCGCCGTTCGGCAAACCATGCTGGGCAGCATCCGTACCTCTACGCCCTGTCCCCGATGCCGGGGCGAAGGCATCGTCATCGAAAATCCATGCAACAAGTGCCGGGGCGAAGGGGTCAATCCGAAGTCGGAGGAACTGCTCGTCACAGTTCCGGCCGGGATCGAAGGAGGTCAGACCCTCCGCGTGGCGGGCAAGGGGTCCGATGGAGCCCGCGGCGGCGGAACCGGCGATCTGTATGTCACGGTCCACGTGGCCGAAGATAAACGATTCGTCCGCGAGGGCCGTAACCTGCTCACTGAAGTGGAAATCACCTTCGCCCAAGCCGCAATGGGCGATTCAATCGCCGTCGAAGCATTAACCGACACCATCGAGATTTCTATCGAACCGGGCACTCAGCCCGGCGACACGTTCCGAATCAAAAATCACGGGCTCCCGCGACTCGGGGGCGGACCGCGCGGCGACCTCTACGTTCAAACCCTTATCAAAATTCCAAAAAAGACCACCCCCGCCGAGGCGAATCTGCTCAAGGAGTACGCCGAACTTCGGGGCGAGCCGATTCCCCAGGGACCGGGCAAGCCAGCGGGAATTTTCGAGAAAATCTTTAAGCGAAAATGAGCACCTGGACCGAAGTGAAGGCGGTCCTTTCCGCCGCCCCGCTCGATTGGTCAATCTGGGATGCCGCGTTCGAACGGCACGGAGTCAACGGCACGGTTCAAACCGATGAACCACCCACCATCGCCGGATTTGTCGCACCCGAAACCGATCATGCCGACCTCGAATCCGAGCTCCGCGCGATGGGCGCCAAGGTCGGAGTGCGCGAAGTTAAAGAGGTTGACTGGGCGGAAGCGTGGAAGCAGTTCTTTGTCCCGCGCCGGGTCGGCGAGCGGTTCATGGTGGTGCCCAGCTGGTCCGATTTTCAGCCCGAGCCTGATGATCTGGTCATCACGCTCGATCCGGGCCAGGCATTCGGCACGGGCGATCATCCCACCACGCGCGGATGCCTCGTTCTGCTCGAGCGAGAAGGCGCGGCCGGTAAGGATGTGGGCGATATCGGTTGCGGAAGCGGAATTCTTTCCGTCGGAGCCGGACTCCTGGGTGCGCGTTCGATCGTGGCGGTGGACATCGAACCGGTGAGCGTCAACTCGGCGCGCGAAAATCTCGCTCGCAACGGAGTCTCCGGCGAGGTTTTAGTCGGAACCGGGTTCGATCCGGTGCCGGAAGATCGGCAGTTCGATTTGGTGCTGAGCAACATTATCAGTGCCGCGCTGATCAGCCTTGCCCATATTGCGTCCGGCCGAATTCGATTCGGTGGAGCGTGGATTGTCAGCGGGATTATTCAGGCGAACTGGCCGGACGTCCGCGCCCGCGCCGAGCAGTGCGGATTCACTCTCGTCGATGAACTCATGGAGGGGGACTGGGTGGCGGCCCGGTTCCGCCGCGCATGAGCTTGCCTTCGCGAGCTTTGCCGCGCGCATTCGTTGATGTGCCCGGCTTTGATCCGCACGCACTTCCGGCTCGGATCGAGTTGCCCGAGAGCGAACTCACCAAATTCCGGAATGTTTTGCGCCTGCGCAGCGGAGACGAAGTTGCGATTCTGCCCGGCGATGGATCGCTGGTGCGGGCGCGGCTCGACGGAAAACAGGCAATCCCGGAGGGCGTGGAGTTTCCGCAAACCGAAAGCCGAATCCGCCTGACTCTCGCCCTGGCCCTGAGCAAACCGGATGCGCTCGAAGATTCGATCCGCATGGCAACCGAACTCGGGGCGGCCCGGTTTATCCTTTTCCCCTCGCGCCGATCCGTAGTTCAGTGGGAAAAATCCAAGCTGGATAAAAAACTCGTCCGACTGCGGACCATCGCGCGGGAGGCGTGTGAAGTCGCGTTCCGCACACGCTTGCCGGTTATCGAAGTTGCGGGTTCGCTTGTCGAAGTTCTGGAATCCGAACCCGCCGCCTGGGTGCTTAGCGAATCGGACCGGGTGGATCAGCCGTTTCCGAAGCTCGGCGATTCGCCGACCCTCGTGATTGGCCCGGAAGGCGGCTGGGATCCGCAAGAAGTTGGCCTCATCGGGGATCGGGCGGTGACGCTGGGCCCGCGCGTTCTTCGGGTGGCGACCGCGGTCGCCACTGCCTCCGCGCTGGCCTCGGCGAATCGGTAAACTCCGCGCATGCGCATCGATGGACGGGCGAACGATGAACTGCGCCCGGTAAGCATGGAGCTCGGGCTCGCGAAATTTGCCGAAGGCTCCTGCTTTATCAAAATGGGGGACACCCATGTGTACGTTACGGCGACGGTCGAAGACCAAGTGCCCCGATGGATCAAAGGCCGCGGCCAAGGCTGGATCACGGCCGAATATTCCATGCTCCCGCGATCCGGCAAAGAGCGGAATCAGCGCGATTCGATGCGCGGCCCCAACGGCCGAAGCATGGAAATCCAGCGCCTGATTGGACGTTCGCTGCGCACGGTTATCGATATGGAAGCCCTTGGCGAACGCACCCTCACCATCGATTGCGATGCGATCATGGCCGATGGCGGCACCCGAACCGCCGCGATCACCGGTGCCTATGTGGCCACTCACCAGGCCATGCAGTGGATGCTGGAGCGGCGTATGATCAAGCGCAACCTCCTCAAAGAACCGCTGGCCGCGATCAGTGTGGGCGTGGTACGGGGTCAGGAACTGCTCGATCTTTGCTATGCCGAAGATTCCACCGCCCAAACCGATATGAACATCGTCATGACCGGCTCGGGTCGGTTCGTGGAAATCCAAGGCACCGCCGAAACCGAACCCTTCGGACCCGAAACCTTGGGCAAACTTCTGGCTATCGGCAAAAAGGGGATCATGGAACTGATCGAACTGCAAAAGCAGGCTCTCGGCATTGCCTAAGCTTGTCATCGCAACCCATAACCGCAAAAAAGCGGGGGAAATGACCACCATCCTTGCCGAAGGCTTGCCGGGCTGGACGTTCCAAACCCTCGCCGACTACCCGGATGCCCCGGAACCGGATGAAACGGGCGAAACCTACGCCGAAAACGCCGCGATTAAAGCGGAATCCGCCTGCGCCTTCACCGGAGAATGGGCGCTGGCGGACGATGCGGGGCTGGAAATCGACGCCCTACCCGGCGAACTCGGCGTGTGGAGCAAGCGGTTCGCGGGGGAAGAGACCTCGTTTCCCGAGAAGATGCAGATCATTTTGGATCGACTGCGGTGCCATCACGAAGCGGATCGAACTGCGCGATTCCGCTGCCACATCGCGCTGGCCCGCCCGAATCTGCCGACCGAGCACTTTTCCGCGACCTTCGAAGGGCGCATCGCCCACGAACCCCGTGGGGAAGGCGGGTTCGGCTACGACCCGATTTTCTACATCCCGGAGCTTGACAAAACGATGGCCGAGCTTACGGCGGCGGATAAGCATGCCGTCTCCCACCGGGGGCAGGTTCTGCGCACGTTCATCGCGTGGATGCAGAATCAGGGCTGATTCATCGCATCGCGGAAGGAGATCATGACCGCGTCGGTCATCTCTTCGGTGAGTTTGCCCGTGAATGTGTTCTGCTGCGATGGATGGTAGCTCGCCAGGACTTCCACTTTTCCGGACTGCGCTCGCGCCCCGTGACCGAACTTGGGCATTGGACGCGTGCCGAGCAGTCGATGAACCTGCGTCCACGCGATCCCGCCCAGGCATAAAATCGCGCGGAATTCATTCAGAGCCAGGGTGCGCACCAGCCATTCGCGACAGTTGGCAATCTCTTGGGTGGTGGGTTTGTTATCGGGCGGAGCGCAATGGTTCACGGGGGTGATCATCACCCCGTGCAGCGTGAGGCCGTCGTCGATACTAGTGGCGTGCGGCTGATTGGCGAGTCCGACGCGGTGCATTGAAGCGAACAGCCAGTCGCCGCTGCGATCGCCGGTGAAGAGTCGGCCCGTGCGATTTGCACCGTGAGCGGCGGGCGCAAGTCCGACGATGAGACCACGCGCGTTGGGATCGCCGAAGTTCGGAACGGGGAGCCCCCAGTACACATCTTCGCTAAAGCTGCGTCGCTTTTCCCGCGCGACCTTCATACACCAATCGCGCAGCCTCGGACATCGGGCGCAGGCAACGATCTCCGCGTTCAGGGCGTCATACTCATTCACCAAGCTCACTCGATCTTCCATTCAACCCGATGCCGCTTTACGAATACGAAAAAGTTGGAGGCGATTGCCTCATCTGCGGCGGACGATTCGCGGTTTTGCAATCGGCCGATGAGCCCCCGCTTGACTTCTGCCCGACCTGCGGACTGGAAGCACGGAAGGTCATCAGCAAGGCTTCGATTGTGCAAGCTCGGCAAGTGGACTATCAAAAGGCGGCGGAACGCGGGCTTTCCACGTTCCGAAAATCGGGGAAAGGCACTTGGGAAAAGATCGCTGGTCCGGGCGTGGATGCGATTGTGGGCGAGCCGGAATCGGAAAAGCCCGCGCCCAAAAAACCGGTTGATCTGGATGAGAGTTAGTCGGAAAGGCCGAGGTGCTCTTCGAACCCACACATGACATTGAGCGCATGAACGGCTTGCCCAGCCCCGATTTTGCCGTCTTGATCAGACATCACGAGGACCGTGACGAGCCACCGATCTTCGGCAACGGATACGCGTAGTTGATAGGCCGCGTGGTCGAACCCGCGCACCAGCTCGGCATCCCAGGGCTGGTCTTGGGCGGATCGCACAAAGAATGATCGGCTGTACGCCTCTTCGTAGATTCCGTCGATCATCGAGAGATCGCCGAGGTTGGGAATCTCGGCCATGCAGACGGCGGCTCGAACGGAACCGAGGTCTTGCGGATCGCCGGACACCACGCAGCCTCCAGTCCATCCGAGCAGGTGCAGAGCGGATTGGACATCGGTGGCGGTTGGCTCAAACGAGAGTCGGACTACCGGATCATCGAGGATCACACCCGAGCGGGCCAGGGGCCCCAGTCCGATAAGGGCCAGCGTGGCTTCGGGCGAGGGAATGCTAAACGCATCGGCGCAGACCAGCGGGTTGTTATCGGCGAGCTCGATGAGTCCGTAGAGGGGGCCGTTGATCGCCTCGCCTCCAGGGACCCCGATAAGGAGCTGACGGTTCCAATCGCCGCGCCAAAAGTGGATTCCATCTGCGGATTCGCCGCTCAGGATGAACTTAGGATGGAGATCCAGCTTGGCGTGCAAAGCTGGATCGCGCGGAGGGCGGATATACCAATCGCTCACTTTCGCGTGAGGGTCACCGTCATGTTAACGGTTTGCTTTTGGTTGCCATTACTCATGGTGACATCCATTTTGAGTGTACTTCGGAGGATTTGGCCATCGGCCATTCCCACAAGAACATTGTTCACTCCGGTGGCCGTAACTTGAGTGCCTTTGGCATCCATTTTTGATTCGATGTGCATGTAATCCTTGCCATCGACCTTGCGAAGTCCTTTCAGAGTATTCTTGGCTTTGCCTTTGAGCCCGCCCGGGGCACCGGGGAAGGTGGCATCGGTCGTCCAGGATTCGCCAATTCCGATTGCTCCCGCCGGATATTCGAGAACATTGCCGCTCATATTGGCGTTGCCACCAGAAACGCGACCCCGTTCGTCAACCGTGACAGTTTCGGTCGTGGGCGATTGTCCGGGCATCGTGGCGGTGATATCCATGACGCCGGCCTTACCCTTTAAGCTTTTAACGTTGTAGCTGAGGCCCATATTCATAGGCTTTTGGCCCGACATGGACATTGCAAGGTTGTAGTTGAGCTTTTGACCTTTAGCCCACTTCATGCGGAGCACATATTTCTTTCCGGATTTCGAAATCTGGGCTTGGCTAGGCGTAGGCGCGGTGGTGACGGCTGCGGCAAGCAGTCCGGTTAGAAGAATGGTGGTGGCAAGTTTCATAATGATTTCTTATACTCAGACGGCTAGCTCTTCTGGCCGTTGACGCTGATTAGGTCTATCACGAGTTTGAGCGGCTGACTCCCTTGGACCGATTCCGACCCGGCCTCGCCGAAGGCAAGTTCGGGAGGAAGCACTACGGTTCGCGTTCCGCCCACGCGCATGCCTTCGACGGCCGCGACTACGCCCCGAACAGCTTCGCTATCTTCGTTCAGCACAAACTTGACCGGTTCACCGCGTTTGCGCGAATCGTCAAACATTTTTCCCGTGAGATAGGTGCCCACGTAGTGAATCTCGACGGTCGAACCTTCGGTGGCCTGCGGTCCGGTGCCCACCTTGTTATCGTAAACATCGAAGACCCCTTTCTCATCTTTTTTGGAAACGTAAAGGAGTTTGACGTCGAAGTTCAGGTCTGCCTTGGGCGGAATCGACTCGTTTCCAGTGGGGCCGTAGGCGAGCGGCCAAGGAATTTCGAGCTTGCGGGTGCCGCCTTCTTTCATCCCGATCAGGCCTTGATCCCACCCGCGAATCACCATGCCCGCGCCGAGTGTAAAGGCAAATGGCATTTGACTTTCAACATCATCCATGTTGGTGTCGAACTGCTTGCCATCGGGGAACGTGCCTCGATACAAAACGTAGATGGTATCGCCTTCTTCCGCTGTGCGACCGGTGCCTTCTTCAACATCGGTGATTTTGACTTTGGCGTTCTTAACGAGCGCCTCCATTTCAGCCTCTGGGTTAGACGATCCGCACCCGGACAAACCGAAAATAGCCAAAGCCACAATCGGCCAAACCCGTCCCGGAATCATGCGCAAATGGTACCTGCTGGACCTCACGGTACACTCAACGGCCCATGGCGGGCAGGAATTCCAAATCTAAAGAAAAAAAGGGTCCAGCCACGATCCAAAATCGTAAGGCCAGCTTTGAATACCATTTTGAAGATACCTATGAAGCCGGAATCGTGCTCGTGGGTTCGGAAGTCAAATCTCTCTTCCTTGGCCGCGCCAACCTCACCGACGCCTACTGCCAAGTAAAGGATGGCGAACTGTGGCTGCACAACCTGGATATCGAACCGTACGAATTTGCCACCGCGTTCGGCCACGATCGGCGACGGGTGCGCAAACTCTTGATGCATCAAGCCGAGATCGAACAAATTCGGCGAAAGAGCGAAGAAAAGGGGTTTGCCCTCATCCCTTTCAAAATCTACTTCAAAGGGGGGAAAGCTAAAGTCGCGGTCGCCCTTGCCCGGGGTAAGAAAGTGCACGATAAGCGCGAATCGATTAAAGAACGCGATGAGCGGCGCGACCTAGAGCGCGGATTCTAGCGCGTTCCGGGCTAAACTTAAGCCGTCGGAATTCGCCGACTGCGCGGAACCCACAGCCCATGATCGATCCGAATAAAACCCAGCTCGGCGGGCCTTCGCCCGATCCTAATCGTACCGTGATGGGCGCGCCCATTTACGAAGCCACGGTGACAATCAAACCTGTGCAATGCCCGGTGTGCAAAGCTTTTAATCCGCCCGGATTGATGTTTTGTAACGAGTGCGGGTTGATCTTTGACAAAGCACTCGATGGCGATGCGTTCGGTGCGCCTGCGGTCCAGGTACCAACTCTTCAGGATTCAGACGGACGCGAATATAAACTCAATGCCGGATCGACTACCATCGGTCGACAGGGCGATATTTTAGTGGAAGATACACGGGTATCACGAACCCATGCCCGCATCGACTGGGAAGCGGAATCGATTTCGATTACCGATATGGGTTCGACAAACGGCACCCATGTCAACGGTGAGCGGATCGAACTGAACGTAAAGACTCCGATCCAAAATGGCGACCGAGTGAGCCTTGGTGGCTTTGAACTTACACTCGGACTTCCGGGCGCGGCGAACAAGACCGTAGTCGGAATGGGAGGTCGCACGCAGGCGATGACCGCCGCACCCAGCGCGGGCGGCGCCATTGCCACCGTGGTGTATCAAGACCAGCGCAGTCCGCTCACGCTCGGATCGCATACTTTTGGCCGCAAACCCGATAACGATATCCAGATTGCCGACCCCTATGTAAGCGGGCAACATGGGGTGTTCGATGTCAATGAGCAAGGGGTTTCGATAACCGATAACGGATCAACAAACGGAACATTTGTTAACGAAGCCAAGCTCGCTCCCGATCATAAAACGCTCATTCATCCGGGCGATAAGGTACGGCTTGGTCAGTGCGAAATCACACTCGAATTTAAATCGTAATGGACGAAATTACCGCCGAGATTGTTGCCGAAGATGTTGCATCTTCTGTTGAACTTCGCGTTCGACCCCAGCTTAGTTTTGGAGCAAAAACGGACATGGGGAGAGTCCGCGAAAACAACGAAGATAAGCTCGAATTCTACATTGCCGAATCGGATCGAGATATTGCCGCCAAGGGACATATCTTTGTGGTTTGCGATGGTATGGGCGGGCACGAAGCGGGGCAGTGTGCTAGCGAGTTAGCGACCAAGACATTTATTGATGTTTACCGAAGTCATCCCAGCTTAGAGATTCCGATGTGTGCGCAATCGGCGGTTACCGCGGCAACCCGGTTTATCAATGATGTGGCGCGGGCAATCCCCAGTAGACAAGGAATGGGGACCACTTTGAGCGCACTGATTGTTTGCCAAGATCGCGCCTACGGCATTCAGGTTGGCGATTCGCGCATCTATCACAAGCGCGGCGATTCGCTCACCCAGATCACCACCGATCACACGTGGGTGGAAGAGACCGTGGCCGCCGGCCATTTGAGTCGCGAAGAAGCCGAAGCTCATCCGTACCGACATGTCATTACTCGTGCGCTGGGCATCGAACGTGATATCGCATGTGATACGTTTGAGATTCCGCTAGAACCGGGGGATTCGTTCTTAGTGTGTAGCGATGGTCTTACCAACCATGTCTCCGATGCGCAAATTGCCGAAATTTTGGGAGTAGCGAGCCCGAGTGAAGCGGCGTGGCAGTTGGTGGGACAAGCGCTGGTCGGCGGAGGATCGGATAACGTCACCGCAATCGTCGTGCGCGTGGATGCGCTCCTCAAAACCAGTTGAACTCGCACGGCGCGGACGGTAAACGCCGAAGGCTTGCCGGAGTAAGATAGCAGTATGGAGAGGCCGATGCCCGACTGGTGGATCACGTCATCGGGCGTGTTCTTTGTGCTCGGGACGGCGGTCCTCATTTTGATGGCCGTCTTTTTGGCGGTGCTCGTGTGGCTTTTGTTCGACCTGCGGAATCAGATTCAGGTTCTGCTTGGAAAAGTGAACGAAGTGGCTGATAAAGCCGATGCTATTGCCACTAATCTTAAGGATGTTTCGCAAGAAGTCGGCACCCGGGCCCGTGGCATTGTGCGGGTGGTGGATGACCACGCTAGCACGGCATTTGGGATTATCGAACGGTTTGCGCCGCTCTTTTTGGGAGTGGGTCTTGTGACCAAGATCGTGGGCCTTGTTCGACCTCGACGGGGCCGCCGTCGATAATTGCCAGTTATTCCGTTTGACCTAATCTGCGGCATGGTCCTTGACACAGTGAGGCCCGGGCGCGTAAGATTCCCTCCCAGACGCGGAGCCATGCCGGCTCTCGCATCTAAGCAAGATCCGGTTACTCGGTGCGCGGAAGTGGAAAAACGAATCGAAGGAAAAACGAGTCGACTTTACGCCAAGCCCCGGGTCCCGACGACCAGGGCTTTTTTTATGCCCCGGGTGAGCGGGTTTTGCCCCTGAGGATTGAATGCCGACCGTAAACCAGTTAGTCCGAAAAGGCCGAGTTAAGCTGACCGAGAAGTCAAAGTCGCCGGCCCTGAAGAAGAATCCGTTCAAGCGGGGCGTTTGCACCAACGTCCGCACAATGACTCCGAAAAAGCCGAACTCGGCTTTGCGGAAGGTCGCACGGGTTCGCCTGACCAACGGAGTTGAAGTGACCGCCTACATTCCGGGCGAAGGGCACAATCTGCAAGAGCACTCGGTGGTGCTCGTGCGCGGCGGACGGGTTAAGGACCTTCCCGGCGTGCGCTACCACATCATCCGCGGCGCCCAGCAAACCGCTGGCGTCAACAATCGCCAAAAGAGCCGAAGCAAATACGGCACCAAGCGACCCAAGAAGGGCACCGCTTAAATCCAGGGAGATATTTAAACATGCCACGAAAAGGTCCAGCCCCCCAACGCGTCATCCTTCCGGATCCGGTTTACAACAGCGAGCTTTTGCAACGATTCATCAATCGACTGATGCTCGATGGCAAAAAGTCAAAGGCCGAACGCATTGTCTACACCGCTCTGGAGCAGGCGGCCGCCAAGCTTGAAGTCGAACCGCTCGAAGTGTTCGAACAAGCCATGGCCAATGTGATGCCCCAAATGGAAGTAAGGCCCAGACGGGTCGGCGGACAGACCTACCAAGTCCCCATGGACGTCCGCAATGCGCGTCGAAGTACTTTGGCGCTCCGGTGGTTCGTAACGTTTTCTCGCAAACGAGGCGGCAAGAGCATGATCGAAAAGCTCTCCGCAGAATTTGTGGATGCTTACAACAACACCGGTGGTGCGGTCAAACGAAAAGAAGACACGCACAAGATGGCCGATGCCAACAAGGCGTTTAGCCACTACCGCTTTTAAACTGCAAACCTTCAGGAACCCATAAATTAATGGCTCGATCTCACCCTCTCGAACTCATTCGAAACATTGGAATCGCCGCGCACATCGACGCGGGTAAGACCACCACGACCGAGCGGATTCTTTTTTATACCGGCAAAACGCACAAAATTGGCGAAGTCCACGATGGCGCCGCCACCATGGACTGGATGGAGCAAGAGCAGGAGCGGGGAATCACCATCACTTCTGCTGCCACCTCGGCGTTCTGGCGCGGATCCAAAATGGATAAGCCCGAACACAAGATCAACATCATCGACACGCCCGGACACGTTGACTTCACGGTCGAAGTCGAACGCTCGCTGCGTATCCTCGATGGCTTGGTCGCGGTCTACTGCGCCGTCGGTGGAGTGCAACCGCAATCCGAAACCGTGTGGCGCCAAGCCAACAAGTACCAAGTTCCGCGTATTGCCTACGTCAACAAAATGGACCGACTGGGCGCGGACTTCTACTCGGTGGTCGAACGACTGCGCGACCGACTGGGCGCCAATGCCGCTCCCATCGTGATCCCGATCGGTGCCGAAAGCGAATTCCGAGGCTACATTGATCTGCTTTCGATGAAAGCCACCATTTACACCAGCGATGATGGCAAGGAGTTTGAGGTCACCGACATCCCCGCCGAAATGGTGGATTCGGCCGCCGAATGGCGCGAAAAGCTCATGGAAGCAATCGCCGAATTCGACGACTCGATCATGGAGCGATTCCTCGAAGGGGAAGAGATTCCCATGGAAGAGCTTAAGAAGGCGCTTCGTGCGGGCACGGTTAACAACAAAATCGTCCCCGTTCTCTGCGGCAGCTCGTTTAAGAACAAAGGCGTCCAATTCCTCTGCGACTGTGTGGTGGACTACCTGCCTTCGCCGCTTGATGTCGAAGCCATTGCCGGAATCGACCCCCACAGCGAAGCCGACAAAGTCCGCAAGCCCAGCGACGAAGAACCGCTAAGTGCCCTGGCATTCAAAATTGCGAGCGACAAGTTCGTCGGACGACTCACCTATATCCGAGTCTATTCCGGCGTGCTTAAGAAAGGTACTTCCATCAGCATCGCCTACCGCGATCCGCAAACCAACGACCTGCGCACCCGATCTGAACGGGTGGGCCGAATCTTGGAAATGCATGCCAATAACCGGCAAGATATCGATGCCGTTTACACCGGCGAAATCGTGGGTGTAATCGGACTCAACGATGTCAAAACTGGAATGACGATCTGCGACCCGAACAGCGAAATTGTTCTGGAAGCAATCAAGTTCCCCGAACCGGTTATTCAGGTTGCAATCGAACCCAAAAGCCGAGCCGACCAAGAAAAACTGGGCACCAGCCTCGTTCGACTTGCCGAAGAAGATCCCACGTTCCGTGTCTTCACCGATCCGGAAAGCGGACAAACCATCATCAGCGGCATGGGTGAACTCCACCTTGAAATCATCGTGGATCGCCTGAACCGCGAGTTTGGGGTGCAGGCCAACCAAGGCAAACCGCAGGTCGCCTACCGGGAAACGGTTTCTTCCGAAGCCACCGCCGAGGGCCGATTCATCCGCCAGTCGGGTGGTTCCGGTCAGTACGGGGTGTGTACGCTGGTGATCACTCCGCTCGAGGTGGGCCAAGGCTTCCAGTTCGAAAACAAGGTTGTCGGCGGCGCGATTCCCAAGGAGTACATCCCGGCGGTCGAAAAAGGGGTTCGCGAAGCCATGAACAACGGTGTCATTGCGGGCTACCCGGTTGTGGATGTTAAAGTCTCGGTTACCGATGGTTCTTACCACGATGTGGACTCGAACGAAAACGCGTTCAAGCAAGCGGGCATCCTTGGATTCCGCGAGGCCATGAAGAAAGCGCGTCCGATCCTCAAGGAACCGATCATGCACGTGGAAGTCACGACTCCCGAGCAGAACGTCGGTGATGTGGTGGGCGACCTCAACGGTCGACGGGGTCGCATCATGAGCATGGAGTCCGCCCCCGGCGGAGTCAGCGTGATCACGGCTCAAGTTCCGTTGGCGGAAATGTTTGGCTACGTCACCACTCTGCGGGGTCTCACCCAGGGCCGCGCAACTCCCAACGTGACTCCTTCGCACTACGAGCAGGTTCCGACGAATATCGAGAAAGAGATCGTCGAAAAAACCGCCAGCGGTAGTAACTAATCCGCCCGGCTGGATCCGAGGTGAACGGGCGGTTCGAATTTTCGAACCGCCCGTTAGAGTTTGGGCTATTGACGGTGGGCCTAAAGCCCCCCCCCCCCCTCCCCTCAACCGACCGGATTACTGGGACTTTACTCTATACTTGGCTTATGCCAAAACGTCTTTTGACAATGTTGTCGTGGGCTTGGCCGCTCGTTCTGCCGGTAGCAATTCCGCACAGTCCACAAATTCAGATCGAAACTTTTGGACGAACAACGCAGTGCCAGCTTGATATTTCTCAAGACTCGTCAATCGACCCTTTAGCTGATATCCCGTGCCCAGATAACAGTGGGCTACTACCTTGTGTCGGAATCCCGTCGCTCTGAATCGGCACCATACGCTTGGTTCTGGATAACCATTGCGTTGCTGCTGCTTATGGCACTAGGCCGCTTTTTACTCGGGCTAGTCCTTGCACCATTCGTCGGCGAGTTCGGATCCATTTCCATGACGCCAGGGGTTCTGTGGAGAGGGGTAGTGTTGCAAATTCGATCGTGGCCTCATATACTCTCGGTTTTGGCAGCAGTCCCCTGCGTTATTTTAGTAATGAACCGCGGGAAACCAGTTGTGCCTGTACGGTACGTCGTCTGTGTCCTTCTCGTTTTGGCTGTCCGAAGCCTCGTCTTTGCGGCATGGAGTCGTCGCGCATCACCGCCAGACTTAAACGAATTGTTCTTTGCGCTCGTTGCTCCGGTACTCGGAGCATATATATGGAGGCTGGTTAGCCATGAGAAAACCTAAAGTACTTACCTCAGCGTTTACGCTTTTGGAATTACTTACTGTAATAGCGATCATATTGATTTTGAGCGCAATAATACTTGGTGTTAGCATGCAGGGAGTCAAGTCGGCTAAGTTGACAACATGCATATCCAACTTAAGATCAATAGGTCAGGCCGTAGAATTATACTCGTCAGACAACAACAATCGTCTTCCGGATAATATATACATTAATTACGATGCGATCGTTCACTATTCTAAAGAAAAGGTGTTTCAATGTCCAGTCGATCAGGCACCATTTGCGTTTCAGGGCGCACCGACAGTAACAACTACGCCATCATCTTATTTTCCGTTGCCTACAATTCTTGAAGGATTTGAGGAAGAATTACGCTCAAAAGACAAGAACTTTACGGTGTTTGTTTGCCTCTTGCATGGAAGACATGAGCGTACTGTCCGCAATCCTCTTACCGATATGAGTGGTTTAGTGCTAAGACTGCGCATAGATTCATCAGTTACCAAGGCTCACGTAGGAAAGCGGTGTTGGACAAATGCCGAAGGTGTTGTTTTGCAAGGGCGGGATTGGTGGCACGTGTTTTCAGACTTAGAACCTAGTCAAGCGGTCCTTGACCAAGTTACGGGAGTGACCGGTGCCTATGAAGTTCCGTGTGTAGACCCGCTCTGATTTGTCTCCCGTTCACCTTGGGCCAACCCGGTCGGAATCTCGATTCGCTCCTTGACGGTCAAAACGATGGTTTGTATCACTCTAACCGCACTTTTATTTTGTGTGTTCCTGAGGCTTGACAATCAAAGCGATTGTCGGGCATGGTGATCATGTGACCGCAAAGCCTCTCGCATTTTTATCTGCGCTCTTGCTTTGCGCCTTGAGTTTTGCAGGGCATTACCACGTGAAATCGGTTTATTCAGGAAACCCGAGTGGGGGTGAATACCAGTACGTGGACCTTCTCGAGGGTTCATCGGGAATAGTTCCTTACGTAAACGACCCCAATGGCAACGGTTACGGAGGTGGCCATAACTCGCTAGAGGGAGGTTCAGTCGAATGCCGGGGCGAAATCTTCCTTACAGGTCAAAAAGTTCGTGCTTCGCTGAACTTCACTTCGCCCGGTAGCCAAAGCGCACCCTCAGAATTCACCTTCGGGTCTTGGCAATGGGCGATTCCGACCGCAGGAATGCCGTTTAAAGATTATGTGGCTGGCAATTACAGCGGCGTTAAGCACGAACTTACGGCGGGTGACCTTGATAATCCAACGTTTGAATTTTATACGGTTGATAATGCTGAAATCGAGCAAGAACTCTCTTTTAGCATTGCGCCGGTTGGCTCAACAACTCTCCTGGGCACCGGCGAGGTTACGGTCAAAAGTCGCAAGATTGAATCAGTTCGCCCTGAGCTAGAGTCGTATTCTCTGCAGCAAGGTGATTCAGGTGTCTATGTCTTAGGTGGCGAGACCGTACTTGGGTTATTATCCAGTTTTGGCCAAGGTCCTGGATTTCAATGCAATAACATCGAATACAGGATAGAGCATTTTGATCAGGAAGGCTACGGTGCTGTGGCGCAACTCATTACGCCACACCGTGAAATTACGTTGGTCAACTCCGATAGTTCGGAAACAGTCGCGGTGATGCCGCATAGCGGAACCAAGGGTTTAGACTATTCATTTCCATATTATTTCGACGGTATGTGGACCCTCCCGTCGAGAGGTCGTTTTCAAGATTCTCCACGGATGAGCTTGTCGATCCCTTCCAACATCATTGCTGGCAATGCGGAAGATTCTTTTGAGACTTGGCTCATGTACATGCCAAAGTCAGTGGACGGAATGGCGACGTGCTGGATTCCGATCAGTAAGTTTACATGGGTATGGGGCGGGGTAGCAATCAAGAATAATAAATGGGCACTTTCAAATCCGCTGGACAATAAGACTGAGCCTGTAACCACTTTGGCTCATCCTTTGTGGAACTTCTTCTTCCCGCCGGGGCTCTTTCCATGGTGACAATCATGACCTTTGCACAACACCTCATCATCGCATTGACGGTCGCATTTCCAATTTTGGCAAGTGCGCAACCACAGCAACACCAAAGTGGCCCTCCGCCTGAGACACTTCCAGAGATGCGCGCGGCTGCAGAAGAGTATGCATTGCATCTTGCTGCGGCACGTGAGCTTAAGAAAGCGGGGCATCTGCAGGAAGCACTGTCCGAAGCGGCCAAAGCTGTTCCGTGCATTGCTCGGGCCGGTCAAGCGACCAGTTACGAGCTCGCTAGGGAGATCGCGCAGATATATTTGCTTTTGGGGAATCCCGACAAGGCGATTGAGGCATACCGAGACGGATATGAATGGAAAGGTGAATGGTTTACCGTTCCCAGGTCGCTCGAAGGACCCGACTATTCACCAACTTTTATCACTGAGTACGCCGCCACCTTAGCAAAGTACGGACGTCCCGAAGCTGCACAGATGATTTTTTATAGCGAAATGCTTAGCATGCAGAAAAGAGATCGCATGTGGGTTCCACCTCTCCTGCTTACTTTTGAACCAGATCCCAAAGGCGATTATTGGGAATACTCGGATAAGCGTCTTCAGTCGGCCATGTTGGTTCTTGATTCTCTGAGCTTTAGAACTGTTGCACCAGTTCTTACGGAAAGAGCCTCCGAACTCTTTCCCGAATGGTACTACCCGTACATGGTGCAGGCGGTTATGGATTCAGACACCATGACCCTTGCCGAACGTGAGCAACTGCTGGACACCGCCTACGCCAAAGCTCGAACCGATCAGGAACGCCATTGGGTCGAAGACGTGCGATCCGTCATCAAACTCGACCCGAAGATGTGGAACACCGAACTGCGCAAATTCGCCAAACTCTGGCCCGGTGCGCTGAATTCCGTCCAAACCTACCAAACCAAGTGGGCCGAACTCCGCGCGAACTGGCGCGACTACGGCGTCGAACGCGCACAGATGTTTGCGAGCGGGGAATAAGGTGCGGTTCGATCCTCAATGAACCCTGTCCGGGAGCAGCAGTTAAGGGTCATTGGACCGGGTTGACCCGGGTCTAGGTTGAATCAGGGGCCTTGCATCTGGCATCATTTGTCGGTTCAAGCGTGCAGACCGCATGGTTCTTTGCGCTTGGTGGAATCTGGCTCGGGTTCAACGAACCTGGGTGGCTCTGCGGAAGCGGCTTTGCGCGAAGCGGAAAAAACCAGACGAAGCATTACCAAATCACTTAAGGAAAAACAAACAATGGCACGAGCAAAGTTTGAGCGAACAAAGCCGCACGTCAACATCGGCACCATCGGCCACGTCGACCACGGCAAAACCACTCTGACCGCTGCGATCACCGGAAGCCTTGCGCTGAAGGGTCTCTCGAAGAAGGTCAACTACGACGAAATCGACAACGCCCCCGAAGAAAAGGCGCGCGGTATCACGATCAACATTTCGCACCAAGAGTACGAAACCGATACCCGACACTACGCGCACGTCGACTGCCCGGGCCACGCCGACTTCATCAAGAACATGATCACCGGCGCCGCCCAAATGGATGGCGCGATCCTGGTTGTTTCGGGCACCGATGGTCCGATGCCGCAAACCCGCGAGCACATCCTGCTTTCGCGACAAGTCGGCGTCCCCTACATCGTGGTCTTTATCAACAAGGTTGACCTGGTGGATGACGAAGAACTGCTCGAGCTGGTCGAAATGGAAATCCGCGAGCTGCTCTCCAGCTACGGCTTCCCCGGCGACGACACCCCGATCATTCGTGGTTCCGCCGTTAAGGCCACCCAAGCTCTGGAAGGCGGCGCGTCTGCCGATGATGCGGCCCTCAAGCCGATCTACGACCTGATGGATGCCGTTGACAGCTGGATCCCCACCCCCGAGCGGGACGTGGACAAGCCGTTCCTGTGCGCGGTCGAAGACGTCTTCACCATCACCGGTCGCGGTACCGTGGCCACCGGTCGTGTGGAACGCGGAACCCTGAACGTGAACACCGAAGTGGAAATCGTCGGAATTGGCGAAACCCGCAAAACCACGTGCACGGGTATCGAAATGTTCCGCAAGCTGCTGGATAGCTGCCAAGCCGGTGACAACGTCGGCCTGCTGCTGCGCGGTATCGATCGAACCGATATCGAGCGAGGCATGGTTATCTGCAAGCCGGGTTCGATCAAGCCGCACACCAAGTTCGATGCCGAAGTCTACGTGCTGGGCAAGGACGAAGGTGGTCGCCACACCCCGTTCACCACGGGCTACCGACCGCAGTTCTACTTCCGCACCACCGACGTGACCGGTACGCTCAACCTTCCGGAAGGCGTGCAAATGGTTATGCCGGGCGAAAACATCACGATGACGGTCGAGCTGATTGCTCCGATCGCTATGGAGCACGGATCGAAGTTCGCGATTCGCGAAGGCGGGCGCACCGTCGGCGCGGGTACGATCACCAAGGTCTACGAATAAGAAAAATGAGGCCCTCGGACGACAATGTTCGCTCGGGGGCCAACTTTCTCCCTTAGAGAACTTTTATGAGCGGACTTCCCACAGTCAGAATTCGAATTCGAGCTTACGACCACCGTATTCTCGACCAATCTGCGGTCAAAATCAGCGAGACCTGCAAGCGAACGGGCGCACGCATCAGCGGTCCGATTCCTCTGCCCACTAAGCTGCGACGGTTCTGCGTTATTCGCGGTCCCCACATCGATAAGGAATCGATGGAACACTTTGAGTTGCGTATCCACAACCGCCTACTGGATATCCACGATCTGACCAACCGCACGATTGAAGCGTTAGAACGGCTGGATCTTCCGAGCGGCGTTGATATCCAAATCAAAACCGTTTAACATCCGTAATCAATCGTTTCTTGAGGCCCGGTATTTATACCGGGTCTTTGTGTTTTAAGCTGATCATCATGGTACGTTGCAGGCGAGGCAGGGTTTCGTTATTTCTTTAACCAACCAACGGCAGCACTACTCAACTAATTTTTCGATGCGCTGAGTCTTTCCTTGCCTTTTTACTGTATCCTCTTAATAAGGAGTTCGTATGGATGCGCTTCAATTTTCCGAAGTTGGGCTGGAAGCCTGGCTGATGCTGGCCGGCGGGGTGGTCTTTGGCTATCTGCTCAAGTGGCTTGTAAGTGCGCCGGGGCGGAACAAATCCGCTGACAATGCAGAACCCGGACTGGCCATCCAGCTGGAACAAACCCGCATGGATGCCGATGCCCGCGCCACCAGTGATGCGGCCCGCATCAAAGCCCTGCAAACCGAACTCGAAAGCTTAAAGTCCGAAGCCGCTGCTCCCAGCGATGTCGAAGAGCTCAGAAGCCAGCTCCAAGAAGCTAACCAACGGGCAGAATCGCTCGCCCGCCGAGTCGAAGAACTCGAATCCGTGGTGGCCGCTTCCGCCGGATATGCGGCCCGAATCGCCGAGCAAGATGCCACGATTCAAACGCTCCACGCCACGCTCGAAGAACGCGCCCGCGAAGTCGGCACCCTTGCCGCCCGACTCGAAACCATGGAATCCGAACTCGCTTCGCTTCGAACCCAACTGGATACCACCCAAGGCGATCGGACCGCGCAAAACGAGGCTGCCGCCCAGCTTTCTGAACTCCTGGCCGAAAAGGAATCCGAAAATATCCGTCTTACCGAAAGCATAGAACTTCAAAATCAGCACAAGCTGCAACTCGAATCCGAACTGGACCAGATTCGAACCGAACGGGACGAAGCCATCGCCGCGACTGTCGATCTGAGCCGGTTATCTGAACAATCTGAATCAGCCCGGCAAAGCTGGGAATCGGAGCGCGAAACCCTCACCGCAGAGCTCGAACGCAGTCGGCAAGAATCCGAACGCATGCGCGACGAGCTCCAAACCATGCGGGCCGACGCCGAAGCCCGAGAGCGCGAAACGATTGACCAGCTCACCCGACGGCTCGCGGAAACCGAAGAAGAGTTGCGCGTGGCTCGCGAATCGTTTGAAACCAGTCTTAAGGAATCGGAATCTCGCTCTCGGGCGGAAATCGATGCCATCCGAGCCGATCGTGACCGGCTTCTGGCCAGTCAAGATGAGTTGAGCCAAAAGCTCGCGACCATGCTCAGCGGATTCGGCGTGATCGAAGTCCGCGAACAATCGCCAGAACCGAATGGTGAAGCGAACCCCCCGAAGCTTTATATAAAAGCCGCCACCCGGCGAGATCCTTTGCGTGAAATTTCGGGGATTGGGCCCGCCTTTGAAGAACGACTCTACGCGGCCGGAATCACGCGCTTTTCGCAATTGGCCGAAGTTGGAAAATCGCGCCTGAGAGAAATTGTCCAGGCCGAAGAGTGGGAATCCATCGATCCCGATGCCTGGGTGGCAGAAGCTCGCGATCGCGCGCGCGGTAATCTTGTGTAATGGAAAGTTCCCCCTCCAAGCCCTCGCCTGGCATTAGTGCCCTCGGGTTTTTCGCCGGATTGGCGGCGTTTGGCGGAGTTTGCTACTTTCTTTCGTGGACCTTTGCCGAACACGGACAGATGCTCACCGGGCCCGCCTTGACTCAAAGCATCGAAAATGCTGCCGGTCATGGCGCATCTTCGCACGGAACGACCGATGCATCTGATACCGCGGTTCCGCCCGCTGTGCCGATGGATGATCCGGCCTTAATCGATGAGTACGTGCCCATGGAAATGCCACACCAAGAGCCTTCGGAGGCAGCGGTATCACCGCCGAATCCAGGGCCGAGCCTTGTCGATCCGACAGATGGTTCCGGTGCGCCGCAATCCATTCCGCCCGTTGGCCCAAGTTCGGGTCCGACAGAAGTCCGATAAGCCAATCGAACGGGCCTAGCGTGGATGTTTGCGGCGCGGTTAGCTCGGCCATAATAAACGTTCGCCGCGCATGCGCGGCTAGCGGCTTGTGATAAGGCGGTTCGTGTTTGTGACCCCGCAATCCACTTGAATAGGGTGAGATTGTGAGGGCAACACAGTTGAGACGCGACGTGACCTGCTAAAGAAGCTGCTTTGGAGGCTTAATGCTCTCAGGAATACTTGGAAAAAAAGTAGGCATGACCCATGTCTTTACGGAGGAAGGGAAGAATATTCCCGTTACCGTAATTCAGGCGGGGCCGGTCTACGTCACGCAAATCAAAACCATTGAAAAAGATGGTTATAACGCCATTCAGGTGGGGTTCGGCGAAATGAGCGATAAAAAGCTCACGTGGCCGAAGTATGGCCACCTCAAAAAGGCCGGAGTGGCCACCAACCTTCGACACCTGGCCGAATTCCGGGTGGATAGCACCGATGGATACACGCTTGGTCAAGAGATCAAGGTAGACATTTTTGCCGAGGGTGACAAGGTGGACATCATTGGGACAAGCAAAGGCCGCGGATTCGCGGGCGTTGTCAAGCGATACCACTTTAAGGGTCAGCACATGACCCACGGTTTTATGACCCACCGACGACCGCTCTCAAGCGGGGCCACCGGTCCGCAACGTGTGTTCAAAGGCACCAAAAAGCCCGGCCACATGGGCGCGGAGCAGGTGACTCAAACCGGCAGTCGAATCGTCGGGCTTGATGCCGAGCGCAACCTAATCTGGGTGAGCGGCAGCGTCCCCGGTGCTCCGGATGGGCTCGTCCGACTCATGAGGGCCAAGAGGTAAATCCTATGGCGGAAATTCTCAAGTTTGATAAAAAAGGCAAGCAAAGCGGTTCGCACAAGCTCGCCGAGGCAATCGCCGAACTAGAAGTGAACGGCAACGTTCTGCACCGCGCGGTGCTGGCCGAAGAAGCCAATACCCGTCAGGGAACGCACAGCGCACGCACCCGAAGCGAAGCACGGGGCGGCGGACGCAAACCGTACAAGCAGAAAAAGACCGGGAACGCTCGGCAAGGAACCATCCGCGCTCCACAGTACGCCCATGGCGGAATGGCGCTGGCGATCAAGCCGCGCGATTACACCAAAAAGGTGAACAAAAAAGAGCGACGGCTGGCGATTATTGCCGCCTTTGGCGCCAAAGCCAATGCGGGCGATGTCATCATCTGCAGCGATTTCAACTTCGCAGAACCCAAGACCAAGGATGCCCAAGCATTCCTGAAAGCACTCGGGCTGCAAGATACCAAGCGGGTGCTGATTGTGGTGCCCAGCTACGATGATGTGGTGGTCAAGAGCTTCCGCAACATCCCGGGGATCGAAATTCGCACCGCGCCGAGTCGCGATGGCACGGCCGCCTCGTTTAGCACGCGCGATCTTTTGGTTGCCCACAAGATTGTGGTCACCGAAAACGCCATGACCAAAACCGAGGAGACCTGGTTAAAGTAATGGATCCGCACACTGTAATCCTGCATCCCCACGTCACGGAAAAGTCCACCGCGCTCAGCTACGGCGATCCGCGGATTAAGGATGATTCCAAAATCGTGCGCAAATACACGTTTATCGTCGATCCGCGCGCGAACAAAATTCAGATCAAGCAAGCCATCGAAGCGATTTTTAACGACGGCAAAAAAGCCAAAGACCGAATCGAAGTCACCAGCGTTCGAACGGTTAACGTGAAGGGTAAATCGCGACGGGTCGGCCAACGCAAGCCGGGCAAAACCGCGGACCGCAAGAAAGCTGTGGTCACGCTGGCCGCCGGCCAAGTCCTGGAGGACTTCGGAGTCTAAATATGCCGACCAAAAAAATGAAACCGACCTCACCGGGCCGGCGACACATGATCGCCAGCACCTACGAGGAAATCACCAAAAAGAAACCGGAAAAAAGCCTTCTCGCTCCGCTTAAAAAATCGGGTGGACGCAACCACACCGGTCGCATCACGATGAAGAATCGCGGCGGCGGACAAAAGCGTCGCTACCGAATCATCGACTTCAAACGGAACAAGGAAGGCGTGGTCGCGACCGTCATCGGTATCGAATACGATCCCAACCGCACCTGCCGCATCGCCTTGCTTCAGTACGAAGATGGGGAGAAGGCGTACATCCTGGCTCCGCGCGGAGTCACCGATGGTGCCAAGTTGCTGAGCGGCGAAGGAGCCGACATTCTTCCGGGTAACTGCCTTAAGCTGCGCAACATTCCGCTTGGTACGCAGGTTCACAACGTAGAACTTCAACCGGGTCGCGGCGGCCAAATGGTCCGCTCGGCCGGCGCTTCGGCGCAGGTTGTGGCAAAGGAAGGCAACTACGCCACCCTTCGACTTCCCAGCGGCGAAATGCGCATGATTAACATGGAATGCAGAGCGACCGTTGGCGAAGTCGGCAATGCCGAGCACGAAAACGAGCGACTGGGTAAAGCCGGTAAAGCTCGTGGTCTTGGTCGCAAGCCGCACGTTCGCGGGGTTGTGATGAGCCCGCGCGACCACCCCCACGGTGGTGGTGAAGCCAAGTCGCCGGTCGGTCGCCGCAAGGGTCCGGTCGATCGCTGGGGCAACAAAGCTCTCGGGGTTCCAACCCGTCGGAACAAGCGCACCGATCGCTTCATCGTTCGCAAGCGAAAAGGCAAGTAAGCAGCCCGACAAAATCGCAAGAGGCGGAACAGAAATGCTCCGCCTCTTTACTTTAAATTACTTAGCGACTAAGAAGTTTCGACTTGCGGCTTCGGAACCGCCTCCGTTCGATTCTTAAGACTCAGAGCGGGTCTTTCGATCAATATCCACGAGAGATAGCCAAGCGTTGCCGCGCCGAAAATCGCGCCAACGATTGTTACCCAAAGCGGAACCCCCGGAAAGAACAGGATAATCAGCGACTGCACCGGCCAGCCATAAAGATAGAGTCCGTACGAAACATCCGGCGCCGTCTGGAACCGCTCGAGCGGGCGGAACGACTGCGATCCAAACCACAAAATGCAATAGGCCCCGGCGGTGGCGAATGCAGCGTTCACCAGAATCGGCGAAAACATGCACCCGATCCAAATCGCGAGTGCAACAAGCGCCCATCGAGGGTTGAGGGCATGCCGCTCCCTCAATAGATAAAGAACCGCGCCGCCTGCAAACATCAATGTGAATCGGGGAATCGAAAGAAGGGGATGCCCCCCATTGATGTTGTATCCAAGTGCGGGAAACGCAATGGAAAGTCCGGCCAGAATTATGAAAACTCCAAAGATGATTCGAGGGTAACGATACAGCTTAATCAACCCAAGGGCCATCACTAAGATGTAGCAAAGAAATTCGTACTGGATTGTCCACAAGGCGCCGTTTACATGCGGATTAGCGCCAAATGGGGAAGGGACTTGCGGCAAACCAAGCGTCACAAGGCTTAGGAAATACTTTTTAAGATCGACCTCCTGCCAAAAGCTTCCTCCGACCAGCAACGGGGCGAGCACCAGTGCCGAAAGGATGGAAGCAATCACAAACGCGGGCGCAATGCGGAGCACGCGGTTCCGCAGAAAAACCGCAGCACGGGGATTGCGATCCCAGCTCATCATAATAAGAAATCCGCTGAGGATGAAAAACCCGTTGACCGCAAATTCGCCAAAGCTCAGGGTGCCAAACCAGCGGGTGAGGAACTCGCGTGATCGGTTGCCATCGACAAGCTCGGGTCCGTGCGAAACGAGCACAAGGCTCGCGAACAACAGACGCAGAAAATTGAAGTTGTTCCGGTGGCTTGGCGGGGGAGTTGAACTCATGGAAGGCGCAGCGGTTGGAGTTTAGAACGAATGAGGAATCGGCACCGGGGGCGGCCATTTAGGTATCCCGACCCCATTCGGTCCCGGTTCGGATGAGCCTGGGCGTACGCGCGGGTATAGTTTTCGATTGCGTCTACTGCGGTCACCCGCTCGGGCATTAATCCGGCGGATCCGGCTCAGTTCACTTGCGGACCGGCATCTAGCCGACCGTTCAAAAACGACCTGGAGTTCATAGCTTGGCACGAAGTCTTAAGAAAGGATTTTTCGTCGACGACCACCTGATTAAAAAGGTGGACGCGATGAATGAAAAAGGAGAGAAGCGGGTAATCAAAACCTGGTCTCGCCGTTCGACCATCATTCCCGATATGATCGGGCACACCATTGCCGTGCACAACGGCAAACAGCACGTCCCCGTTTTCGTGACCGAAAACATGGTGGGTCACAAGCTCGGCGAGTTTGCCCCCACCCGAACTTATAAAGGTCACGATGGCTCGCTTCCCGACCGGGGGACCCGGCTCCGCTAAGGGGAGGAATAGGAAATGGAAGTTCGAGCAGTTGCAAAATTTATTCGTGTCCAGCCCCGCAAGGTGCGGTTGGTCGCTAAAGAAGTCAAGGGCAAAAACGCGATTCAAGCCGCGAACCTCTTGCGGTTCCACCCCAGCAAGGGCGCATTTGTTCTTCGCAAGGTTCTCGTAAGCGCGATCCACAACGCGTCCGAAAATCACGATCTGGATGCGGGCACGCTAAAAATTCGCGAAATCCGCGTTGATGAAGGTCCGGTGCTCAAGCGGATTCAACCCCGTGCGATGGGCCGCGCCAACCGCATTTTTAAGCGGATGAGCCACATCACGGTCGTGGTCGAAGACGCGGAGACATCGGAAGTCGTAAAAGCTCACGGAACGGTTGCCAAGCCACGGCCTTCGCTGGCCGCCAAGGGTAAGAAGAAGGGTAAGGCCGCATCGGCTCAATCCGCCGAGCCCCAAGCCACGGTGACCGAAGAGGTTGTAGAAGACGTGACCGAAGAGGTAACCGAACCGGCTACGCAAGAAGCGACGGGCGGTCCGGAAGAAGCCACCCCGGTGACCGCAAGCGAGGCGCCGGAAGAAGAAGATTCCGCTAGCCCCGAAAACTCCGACGAAAGCGCGGAAGAGGAGAAGAACTAATATGGGTCAGAAAATTCACCCCGTAGGATTCCGCATCGGAGTGATCCGGGGCCACGATAGCCACTGGATCTACCCCAAGCGAACGTATCGACACGCGCTTGCCAGCGACGAAAAAATTCGCCGCTACGTCAAGGAGAAGATTTCAAAGGGTCTGATCTCCCGGGTCGAAATCGAACGTGCCGCCAACCGCGTCAAGGTCACGATCTACACGTCGCGACCGGGCGCGGTTATCGGCCGAGGCGGTAAAGGCATCGACGCAATCAGCGAAGACCTCAACCGCATGGTCCGAACCGAGGATCCGACGGCGCAGGTTCAAGTGAACGTCAGCGAGGTGCGACAGCCCGAGCTGGATGCGATGCTGGTGGCCGAAAATATCGCCGTGCAGCTGGAACGCCGGATTAGCCACCGACGTGCCATGCGCCAAGCCATCACCCGAGCGCAGCGCATGAATGGTCGCGGCATGAAAATCATGTGCAGCGGACGTCTGAACGGTTCAGACATCGCCCGGTACGAAGTCGACAAGTTCGGCAAAGTGCCTCTGCATACGCTTCGCGCCGATATTGATTACGGCACCGCCACCGCAGATACAATCTACGGGTCGGTCGGTGTGAAGGTGTGGGTTTACCGAGGCGAAGTTCTGCCGGAACGGCAGCTGCAAGCCCTCAATGATGCCATGAACGATCGTCGACCCCGCGGACGCGGCAAAAAACGCGACGATTTTGACAAGAAGGGCGAACCGGCCCCCGGCGATGTCGCCATTAAGGACAAGGAGATTAAAGACAATGTTGATGCCTAAACGAACCAAGTTTCGCAAGCAGTTCCGCGGCAAAATGCGTGGAAAAGCTGAACGCGGAAACGTGGTGAACTTCGGCGACTACGGACTGATGTCGCTGGAACCGGCGTGGATCACGAGCCGACAGATCGAAGCGGCCCGGATCGCCATGACTCGCCACATCAAACGGGGCGGAAAAGTGTGGATTCGCATCTTCCCGGATAAGCCGTACACCAAAAAGCCACTCGAGCAACGAATGGGCAAGGGTAAGGCCGGGGTGGAAGGCTGGGTAGCGGTTGTGAAACCGGGCAGAATTATGTTCGAAATGAACGGCGTGCCGGTCGAAGTGGCCAAAGAAGCCATGCGTCTGGCCCAACACAAATTGCCGATCCGAACCAAGTTCGTGACCAAGGAAGAATTCCAGGAAGCGGCCGGGCTTTGAGAGGAGCCATCGAAAAAGAAATGAAAGCATTAAAAGCCAACGATCTCCGCTCAAAAAGCGTGCCGGAACTCGAAGACTTGCTTAAGCAAGAACGAGCTAGCCTGTTTAAAGCGCGTCGCGATCTTGTTTTTCGACAAACTACCGATGTGGCGAGTATCAAAACCCGACGACACAATATCGCTCGATTGCTCACCATCATCCAAGAAAAAAAGTCGGGTGCTGAATCGTGAGCGAACAATCAACTTCCACTCGTGGAACTCGCAAGGTCCGACGCGGCCTGGTGACGAGCAACAAAATGGAGAAGACGGTAGTCGTCCTTCTCTCCCGACGAGCCCAACACCCGCTCTACGGCAAAACCGTTAAGTTTTCCGTAAAGGTTAAAGCTCATGATGAACTCAGCTGTGATATCGGCGATACCGTCGAGATCATGGAAACGCGTCCGATGAGCCGGGATAAACGCTGGCGAGTCACGCGAATCATCGAAAAGGTTAAGTAAAACCTTTTCGTTTAAGGCGACCCGCCGCCATAGCGGGCAACGGTAACGGCGTGTCGCCACCGCAACGGGGTGACACGCCCTCTGCCGGAAAGATTAAGGAGCGAAAGCAATGATTCAACAGTTCTCTCGGCTTAAAGTGGCCGATAATAGCGGGGCCCGCGAAGTGATGTGTATCCGGGTGCTCAAGGGGTCGCAACCGCGATACGGCGGAGTCGGCGATGTCATCGTCTGCTCGGTTAAAGCGGCCACCCCGAATATGCCAATCAAAAAAGGTGATGTGGTCAAGGCCGTCATCGTTCGATCACGCAAGGCCGTCCGCCGACAAGATGGATCGACCCTGCGGTTCGATGACAACGCCTGCGTGATCATCAACCCCAACGGCGAACCCCGCGGTACCCGCATCTTTGGACCCGTAGCCCGCGAACTTCGCGATGGCAACTACATGAAGATCGTCTCCCTCGCTCCGGAGGTTCTTTAACCCATGCCGACCAAAGCCGAACTCAAAGTTAAGCAGGCACCCAAACTCAAGCTCCGCCAAGGTGATAAGGTTGTTATCATTGCCGGCAAAGATAAGGGCCAAATTGGCTATGTTGCCAAAATCAGTCCGAAAGAGCAAAAAGCGTTTGTTCTGCAAGATAACCCGGATAATCCAGATCAGCCCCTGCCGCTTAACGCCATTATCAAGCACAAAAAGGCCAAGTTTCAAGGCGAACGCAGCGCGCGAATCAAACTGCCCGCTCCGATCCACATCAGCAACCTGATGCTTATCGACCCCGAAACCGACGAACCCACTCGGGTGGGTCGGCGAAAAGAGGACGACAAAATCGTGCGGTACGGCAAGAAAAGCGGCAAGACCCTGGTCGATCGACCGAACCTCGACAAGGAGTAATTTGAATGGCTCGTAAAAAAGAACAAACCATTGTTTCTGGCCCGCAAGGTCAGCTGCCGCAGCCGCGATTGAAAGGCATCTATCGCGAAAAGGTTGCGCCTTCGCTTAAAGAAAAGTTTGGCTACAAGTCGGTGATGGAAATCCCCAAACTGACGAAAGTTGTAGTCAACATGGGCACCGGAATCGACGAAAAAGAACTCGATAACGCCCTGCGCGATATGACCTCGATCACCGGACAAAAGCCCGTGGCCACCGTCGCGCGCAAATCCGTTGCCCAGTTCAAACTTCGCGAAGGCATGAAGATCGGTTGCCGCGTTACCCTTCGGGGCGATCGCGCCTACCACTTCTTGGATAAGCTGAGCACCGTGGCTCTGCCACGGATCCGCGACTTCCAGGGCCTTTCGCCCAAGTCGTTCGATGGCCGAGGCAACTACTCCTTCGGTCTGCAAGAACAGCTGGTTTTCCCAGAAATCGACTACGATTCGTTCGACAAAATGCGCGGCATGGATATCACCATCTGCACCACCGCCAAAAACGACGAAGAAGCCCGCGAACTGCTCAAAGGCCTCGGATTCCCCATCCGCGAAAAGTAAGCATTCTTTTCTGCGGAGAACAGTCAAAGCGGAGCCGAACCTCGGCTCCGCTTTTTTTGCGTTTGGGGGGAGTCCATGCAGGTTCACGATCAGCGGTAATCTTCCCCCTGTGACGGTTGCCGAAATCCTTGCCATTATCGAAGACCTGGCGCCCCCGCACTATGCCGCCAGTTTCGACCGGATCGGGTTGCAAGTTGGCGATCCGAACGCCGAGGTTGAGCGGATTGCGGTCACTCTGGATTCGGGGCTTGGTGCCATCAACTTTGCCCGCAAAGTGGATGCGCAGCTGTTGGTGGCGCATCATCCGGTGATCTGGGAGCCGCTCGAGGCGGTCCGCACCGATCGCCATGCCGCGCATCGGGTGGCCGCGCTGTTGCAAGCCGGAATCGCGTGTATTGCCGCCCACACCAACTGGGATTGCGCGGAAGGCGGAATCAACGATGCCTTGGCCGCGCGGTTGGGTCTTCGCGATGTGGCAACGTTCGGGGCATCCGAGCCAACTCAGGAGCTGAAGATGGTGGTTTTTGTTCCTCACGCGGATGCGGAGCGCGTGATTGATGCCGCCGCCGAGGCGGGAGCGGGAATCGTGGGCACCTATCGCCGATGCGTGTTTATGAATCCCGGACAGGGGAGTTTTGAACCTCAACCCGGCGCGAATCCCACCATCGGGGAGGTGGGGCAGCGCGAAACCGTCGAAGAGGTTCGGCTTGAAATGGTGTGCCCGGCGCGGCTCCGGCACCGGGTGGCGGAGGCGGTGCGGGAGGCTCACCCTTACGAAGAACCGGGCATGGATTTTGTGCGGTTGGTCGATGGAAATGCCAAGCCGGCAGGACGGATCGGCACCATTGACGCAACCTCGCTGGAAGGTTTTGTGGCGCAGGTCGATTCCGCGCTCGGCACCCGGTCTTTGGCGTGGGGCAGCGGGGAAGTCCGCCGCGTCGCGGTGGTGGGCGGCGCGGCGGCTCACGAATGGCGGGCCGCGCAATCCGCCGGGGCCGATGTTTTTGTTACAGGCGAGGTTCCGCAGCACATGGCACTGGAGGCGGCGGAGGTCGGATTCAAAATTGTGTGCGCGGGTCACTATGCCACCGAGCAGCCGGGGATGGCGGTGATGCGCGACCGTTTGGCGGAACGGACCGGGTTGGAAGTGAAGCTGTTTGTTCCGCCGGCCGGGGAGTCGGGCCGTCCACTGGGCTAAGACCCACGTTCGGCAAGCGAAAAGGGTGGGAAACCGTTCACAATAAAGGGTCGACGCGGAGCGGTGTCCGAGCGGTTGAAGGAGCACGATTGGAAATCGTGTATAGGGCAACCTATCGAGGGTTCGAATCCCTCTCGCTCCGCCACAAAAATTACCTGTTTTGAGCCTGCAAATCTCTCAACTCGCACACCGTAGGTTCACAATTCGCACACGGGATTAACCCATCCGCAGGCCCCGCCGCTCCATCGCCCACTAAAAAGTGGTGCCGAAGCAAACGTTCGAAACGGACCGAGCACTCTGGTACGGAGACAAGAGCAGAATACGCTTAATGATCGACCTCCAGCGTCGCGAGTACCGCAATTTGGGGAACCCAACCTGCGCGTTCAACGTCCAAAACGGGCTCGTTTCCTGCTAGGCAAGAATTAGGACGACCGCAAACAAAAAAAGTTCATCGATTAAACGATAAATGTGGTGCCCAGGAAAGGACTCGAACCTTCACGCCATTGCTGGCACTAGTACCTGAAACTAGCGCGTCTACCAATTCCGCCACCTGGGCCCGGTGCGAACGGAAATATTACACCACCCAGAAGCAAAAGCCCCCAACGATGGGACTCAACGAACCCGGGCCACCCGATCACTGAATTCAAGCGGAACAAACAGCTCCTCATAAGTCCGGATCGCAAACCGGTCCGTCATCCCGGCCACATAATCCACCGCGCCCTGAACGCCCGTAAATCCCGCTGGAAGATTCCCCGATTCCGCGTAGTGCAAAACAAGTTCACGGATCAAACGCTTGGCCTTGCGGACTTGGTCCATCGGATGCGGTTCCACCAGATACACATTCTCAAACATCCACTCTTTAAGATCGTTCATGGCCTCGCGCATGGCCCCGCTCAACCGGATGGAATCTTGCTCGCGACTTTCAGAAATCACATCTTCCACCATGGCACCAATCCGGGGACCGTGCCCTTGGCCAATGGCCTCAAATCGGGTGGGAACCTCTGGAATAATTCCGCTCCTTACGGCATCGTCAAGGTCGTGGTTGAGGTAGGCAATTCGGTCGCTAATGCGAACCACGGCGGCTTCGAGCGTACTGGTGAGTTCGCCATCCGAATCGGTGAGATCTTTGCGCCCCTTGCTGTGTCCACCAATCCCGGCGCGGACCTCGGCCGTCAGGTTGAGCGGATCAAGCACTTCCACGATCCGCAAAGAGTGCTCCCAGTGCCTAAAGTGAGGGGGCGCATTCTCGCTGCCGACCAAATCGTTCTTGAGTGTTTCGTCAATGGCTTGTTCGCCCGCATGGCCGAACGGTGGGTGTCCGACATCGTGGCCGAGAGCAATGGCTTCGATCAGGTCTTCATTGAGCCTAAGGGCACGGCCGATTGTTCGGGCGATTTGGGCCACCTCTAGGGAGTGGGTAAGCCGGGTTCGATAGTGGTCGCCCACGGGATCGATAAAGACTTGGGTTTTGTGCTTAAGTCGCCGAAACGATTTGGAGTGGAGAATTCGATCGCGATCGCGCTGAAAGCAGGTTCGTACGGGGTCTTCGGGTTCGTGTCGAACACGTCCTTCGGAATCAACGGCGCACGCGGCGCGGGGTGAAAGCATCGATTTTTCGCGTGCTTCGGTCTCTTCTCTTATCGATATCGAATCGGTTGCTTCGCCCATTATCAATCAGTTAAATGGGACGATACCAAGTAGTGAGAACGATGCTCTTGACATTCGGCCTTGAATTCATCTGTGCCGGTAGGACCGACTCTTAAGCTCGTTGTTTGCAATCAACTCCAAACTTATACTATAGTAGGAGTGATGGTTATCAATGTCCGAACTTCGGTTGCGTTGTTGATCAGTGGGGTTTTGGCAGGCAGCGCACTCGCGCAGGTTGGATCGCTCAGCGAAACACTTTCTGGCAAGACCGAACAGGGCAAGTACAAGCTTTCCTTTTCGGCCACTGCATTCAACGATGACGAGTCTTCTCTTTATGGGAACATCGGCTTTGTCTATGGATTCAGTCGAGATTTCGATATCATGCTGCGGGGAAGTTACGCTACTCGCACCACTACGGGATTAGTCCGTACCGGCGGAATCGATCACGATCTCCAGCTAGTATGGCGAAAGGATGGACTGTTTGCCTCCGGCGGACTCTCCGTACCGAGCACTCCTGCTCAAGATAACGTAGCGGCCGCGTTCACCGTTGGGTTTAACCCGACATTGGAAAGCGGAGGAAACGTATTCCTTGGAGTGAGCGGGGTGACTTCCGACGATGCCACTCTTGCCGGGCTTGGATTTGCCGGAAGTTTGCCGCTTAAAGAAGGTTGGTATCTCGAAGCTTCTGCTTATCTCATCCTGCGGGGTGACAACACCCGTGATCCCAACACCGGAAACAGTTTTAAAACCGACGTGTACAGCTTTGCGGTTAAGTACAACTACGATGAACGCCAAACGTTTTGGCTTTCTGCTTCCACCGCAGTTGGCCACACCACCGGGTTCGGCCTCACCCATCGCCTCGGCAATGGGCTGGGGATTGGTGCCGGATTTGAGGTGAAGTTCTAATGAAAGCCAAACTTGTAATCCTTCTCTCGGCCACCATCGCGGTCCTCATCGGATGCGCGGGAGTTAAACCGTACGTGGCAGATGCGCCAACCGGCGGAGGCGGCGGTGTGATCTGCCGGCAACTCTATGCCATTACCAATAAAATGGGATGGTCACTTACGCCCGGCGGATCGGACTCGCTGACTATCCTAACGAGCTTGGAACCCTTCTTGGCTGCGACCAATGGGGTCTCGGCCTCGGGGGGCGATGCCAACACCTCAATCACCCGGGCACCTTCAGGGCCGGAACCGATCACGGTTTCGATCAACAATCTGCCCACGGGCATCACAATCCTCGCCGATGGTAATCCGCTTCCGCAAGATTTCACAATTCCGGAAACCGGATTGCTCGAGGTCGAGGTCGAAGTTTCGGCTGAGGTGTTTGTCGAGCCCGGCGAGTACCCGATCGTCGTTGTCGTACAACGTCCGGGATGCGCGAACATCGAAATTCCGCTCGTTATCACCGTCCTTGAAGGCGGACTCACGGCCCCTCAAAACTAAAATCGTGCGGGCGTCCGCATAGCGGGCGCCCGTTTTGTCATACTTAATGTCAACTTATGACCAAACATCTGGCTCTGGTTATCGCTTTGGCCTGCTCGATCTGCGTGATCGGATGCAAAAAGGACGAGCCGCTTGCAAAAACCGAAGGGGCCAACACATCCTCCTCAATGCCCGATGGAACCACCGGCGAACCGAGCGATTCCACCGGAGCGCCCAGCCCGGGCGGACCGGACACGCCAACTTCTAACACGCCCGGCAATCCCTTAGGTGGCGGGACAACTCCGCCCAACACAAATCCTGCTATTGACTCAGAAGGCAAACTCATCACTAAAGAAGAAGGTAAAGCACCTCCCGCCGGAAGAGTCTGGTGCGATTCGTGCGGAGGACACCTTCCGAAAGAAGATGCCGTCACGCTTGCCGGAAAGACCTACTGCATGGCCTGCGCCGAAGAAAAAAAGTAGGTCAATGATGTCGGTCGCCCGCATTATGCGTCAAATCATTCGAGCCCATGTTTAAACTACGATTCCTTTTCATTGCGGCACTAGGTGCGGCTGCCCTGGCTGCCGTTGCTCTGCAAGCTCAGCCGTGGAAACGACAATATGTGGGCGAGACTTCATTTTCCGTAAGTCTGCCCGGCAAACTGGAAGAAGCCGGTATCACAGAAGTCGAAGACGACGAAGATTGGGTGGTCCGTAGCTCGGATTACGCATTCGAATCGGACCGATACTATGTGCTTGTAACGGTTTTCGAGGGTCGCAAAGGAACCGTGGCCAATGCCGCGCATCTGGAAACCGTGGCCAAAGATATCGTCAGCGGCCTAAGCGAGGGCGAAGATAGCATCAAAGAACTCGGCAAAAAGGTCGGCAAAGTTGATGAGCATCCCACTTTGTTACAGGCCGTCCAGCTCATTAAGGCCGAGGACAAGCCGGTCTTCAAAACCTTTTTGCTTGGCGATTCAAACCGAGTGTTTGCCTTGCTTACCGTGAGCGGGGCCACCGATACCGCCGATGTCGATAAAATTATTGCGTCGGTTCGGTACAAGTCTGGGCTTAAAGAATAACTCCGCGCCGGTGACATAATCCGGCCATGCTCCAAGTTCAAGACTATGGTTCGTGGCGTCGGGTCGTACTCGACCGCCCCGAAGTCCGCAATGCGTTTAATGACGAACTCATCGAAGCACTTCGCGACCAATTCTTAAACTTGGATTCGAGCATTCGTGCGGTTGTGATTGGGGGCAATGGCAAATCGTTTTGTGCGGGTGGTGATCTCAACTGGATGCGGAAGGCCGCCGGATACACCGAAGAGCAGAACGCAGCCGACGCACAAAAGCTCGCCGAACTGTTCGAAGCAATCACTCAATCCCACGCGGTGTTCATCGCCGAAGTCCACGGGGCTGCCTTTGGCGGTGGATGCGGACTCGTGGCTGCCGCCGATGTTGCCCTTGCCGAAGTCGGAACCAAATTCTCGTTTAGCGAAGTGCGCCTCGGCCTCGTACCGGCCACAATCTCCCCGTTTGTGGTTCAGAAAATCGGATCGGGTCACGCTCGTGCCCTCTTTACCACCGGTGAAGTGTTCGATTCGGCCCGCGCGTTGCGTATCGGGCTCATCCACGATGAAGTGGCCGTCGGATCGCTATTTGTGGAAGTTAAGAAACGTGTTGCAGATATTCTGCGGAACGGGCCCGAGGCGGTTAAAACCAGCAAATGGCTCGCCCAGCAGTCCCCGCTCGATAAAATCGCAAGCAGCCAGTTGCTAGCCCAGGCTCGCGCAAGCGATGAAGGAAAAGAAGGCGTGCAAGCCTTTTTAGATAAACGACCGGCCGCTTTTGTGGAAGAAGTACCCGAGATTCTGTAATGCGAAAGATTGGAAAAATCTTGGTTGCCAACCGGGGCGAGATCGCGCTTCGGGTTTTCCGTGCCTGCCAAGAGCAGGGGATCCGAACTGTAGCGGTTTATTCGAGCGCCGATCGCGACGCGTGGCATGTTGCGGCCGCTGATGAAGCAGTGGAGATCGGACCTCCAGAGGCCGCGCAGAGCTACCTCGCCATCGACCGGGTGATTGAAGCAGCCCGCGCTACGGGGGCGGACGCCATTCACCCCGGCTACGGATTCTTGAGCGAACGGCCGGAATTTGTGGAAGCGTGTGACCAAGCCGGAATCACGTTCATCGGTCCCTCGGCGGAATCGATGCGAAAGCTTGGCGAAAAGATCGATGCCAAACAGCTAGCCGTCGAATGCGGGGTTCCGATCACGCCCGGATTTTTTGAAGTTGGTGCGACTCCAGACCGACTGAAGATTGAAGCTGATCGGATCGGATATCCCGTGATGCTCAAGGCCAGTGCGGGGGGCGGGGGCCGCGGAATGCGCATCGTGCGTGAACCCCGCCAGTTCGATCAAGAATGCCGACTGGCCATGGAAGAGGCGCAAAAAGCGTTTGGAAGCAATGCCATGATGGTCGAAAAGCTCGTGGAGCGACCTCGTCACATCGAAGCGCAAATCTTAGCCGATCATGAAGGGAACGTCGCGGTGCTGTACGAACGTGAATGTTCGCTTCAGCGACGTCATCAGAAAGTAGTCGAAGAGGCCCCCTCGCCCGTGGCTACCGATTCACTCTGGAACTCAATCCGCGAATACTGCGAAAAGCTCATCCGCGCGGCCCATTATCAGGGCGCGGGCACCGTGGAGTTTATGTACGACGAAGCATCAGGCGAACTCTATTTCTTGGAAGTCAACGCCCGCTTGCAAGTTGAACACCCGGTGACAGAAATGGTTACTGGCGTTGACCTGGTTCGCCACCAGATTCGTATTGCCGAAGGAAAGCCGCTCGATCTCCCGATCTCGATTCGTCAAGGAAACCGGACAGGAATTCAAGGTCATAGCATTGAGGTTCGGATCATTGCTGAAGATCCTAGCCGTGGATTCTTGCCGAGTATCGGCCGGATTCTGGCTTTGCAAGCGCCCAGCGGTCCCGGCATTCGGTTCGACTGCGGTTATCGTGCGGACGATGAGGTCAGCCGCCACTACGATTCGTTACTCGGCAAATTAGTTGTCCACGGATCAACCCGCGAGGAGGCAGTGGCACGTCTTGATTGGTCGCTGCGCAATCTGCACATCCTTGGGATTCGCACCAACGTTTCATATTTACTAGACCTTATTCGGCATCCGGATTTCCGGTCGGCCAAGTTCGATACCGGATTTTTAGGGCGCGAATTTGCCGAGTGGCATCCGCCAACCGATCTGCCCCCCGAGCTTGGCGACCTGGTGAAACATGCGGTGGCGCCGGCGGCGGAGAAGGCAGGATCATCCCGCCCATCGACCGCTTGGGCACTGGCCGACGGCTTCCGCAACGCGCGCTGATGCCAAAAATTCGGAGGGTGAAGTAAGCAGGTAATCTGCCTGCGCCGGATGGATCCGTTCGAAGATACTAACCCCGAACTAGCATCAACCTTGATCACCATGGATTTTGGCCAAGACGGCCGAATTCAACGCCTTTGGGCGACCGATCCGGCGCTGCCCGAAGAGGGGGAAAGTTTTCAGTTTGTTCTTCCGCCAATCCAGTTTGGTGAAGAAGGCGCAGATGATTACTATCCGGGCACAATTTTGCTTGGAGTCCGTAGCGACCCGCGCGAACCTTGGGTGCTGAGTCGCAATCAATCTGCTCGAACCACCGTTGATCCCGAAATCGGATTCCTGCTGCCCCACAATACCATAGATTTCGTATATGAATTTCCGTTTGTTGAAGGACTTGAGGTAACAGGTACGTTCTATGAGCACGCCGATATCATTCCTCAGATTGTTTGGGAAATTGAAATCCGTAATGTTGGCCGAAAGATCATTGAGATCGGTGAACTTGGATTCCCACTGGCTTTTAATAATATGTACGATGGCTTCGGTTGGAACGATGAACAACTCAAGAAGTTATGGCAGAGCCGAGTTTACATTCATAAGTTTATTGGGGGAGCCGCAAGTTGGGTATTTGCCCAGCGCATGACCGCCGAATCTCCGGGACTTTTAGTCTTTCCGGGCCATAACACATCCTGGGAATTTTACAATCATGTTCGCGGTAGCCTCAACACGCCTCACCAGTGGGAAGGAATTCCCGTTGTTTACATTCATAGTAAGGCGACTATCGAAAGAGAAGAGTGGCCGACATGGGCCAACGAACACACGAGTTTGATCCTTGAGCCGGGCGATTCGCGTAAGTTTCAGATTCGATTTGCTGCCGCCGACAGTGATAAGCACGATGGAGTTCAATCCACGCTTGCTACCTGCAATCGTCCGACGATTCGGGTTTTACCGAGTGCGGTTGCACCCGTGGATGTGGGCATCGGAGTGGAAGTTGCCGGAGTTCCGGTAACCGAATTCTTTGTGAGCCGCGAAGCAGAAACTCAAGTAGATTATGATGAAACTGGCGGATTCTGCTTTGTTAAGCCCCACGAACCTGGTCCGCTTACCGTAAGCTTTAAAGATCAGGAGGGCCAACTGTGCCACGCCCACCTGATGTTTACGGACACGATCGAATCGCTCATCAAATGCAGGGCCGAATGGATAGCTCGTAATCAAGTAGTCAACGAACCCAGCTCACCGCTCCATAAAGCAATCGTTGCCGCCGAACTTCGGCAGATATTTGAAGTACCGAACCTGGTGCTCAATGCAACCGATTATGCGGAACCAAACGGCTTAGAATATTCGCTGGGCGATGCGCTGTTCTTGGCCGAAAAGAATGCCATCTACCCGGAACAAGGGCAGATTAAAATTATTGATGAGTATATTGAAACATTTTTGCTTGGACGCGTGCAGAATCCAAGCAATGGTGCAGTTGCTAGTATCTTACTGGACGGGATTCCTGCCTACTTCGGTCGGCCAATGAGCTATCCTCATGTGGCCAATCTTTACCACTCCGCATACCGCATTGCAAAATCTTACGGCGCGCTCAGCCGGATTCCACGAGAGTATCTTAAAATGGCTACCCAAACCGTGGATGCGATGTTTGAGCACGGTTGGCGCCTATACGTTCGAAGCGTAGGTGTGCTGGGCTTTGCCAGAATTTACGACTTATTGGCTGACTTAGAATCTGAAGGCTTAAGAGAAGATGCGGCAACGGTTCGGAAATGGCTAGACTTTAAGACCGGTGAACTTATGGAGCTGAAGTATCCGTTTGCCGGTGAGTCGGTGATGGATACCAGTGGGTTCGAAGAAATTGCGGCCGCAGGTCGATACCAAGATGATGACGATCATTTAGAGCGCACCATTCGATGTGCCTTTGCGGCTCGGTCATTAGCTGCAAGTTGGTGGTGGTATGGAAGTGATAAGCGTCACGGCGACTTTGGAGAAACCACAAGTCGGCGTGCACTTGTCGATCGGGGCGAAGCGTGCCTTGCTCACACAACGATTCCTAACTCGTTAATCTTTTTTGACCTCATGGATCGGGACTATCTGGCACTTCCGGATGCCTATGTCCGTATGGCATTTGGTGGAATGCTTGGACCTTGGGCACTTATCCGACCCGACGGAGCAGCAAGTATGTGTTACTGTCCCGATCTTTCAAGCCGAAATGCAGGTTACAATCTTTTCACCGGGGCAAGCGGATTAGGATACTATCACTATCTGCGCGGAGCCGCAAGCTACGTTCTCCCTAACCGCGAACCCGATGGATATTCGTTTGGCTGTCATCACCGAGTCGAACAAAATATGCACGTCGTGCGGCCGTGGGACGGAATCGGTCGCCGGATTATTATGCGTCAAATTGGTGCGGAGTTTGAACTTAGCACAGGCTGCTTTAAGGAGCTTAGGTTGGATGTTCTGTTACGCTGGTTTGAAGCCGAGGTACACAACCCATCAGACCGCAGAGTCTCGACGATCCTCTGCGCAAAGGGGTTGTGGGGAACGACGTTACAAATTGAAGACGCCAGCATTGATTCTGAATCGGGAGTGTTTAGGCTTCCGATCGAGCTTCAACCTAATGAACGACTAAAGTTTCGGGCTACAATTGAATGAGATCTAACACTTGGATTACCGTTCTTATTGGAGGCTTCGCCGTTCTTGCGGGTATCTTTATTATTGGGCGTTTAGCCATGAGCCCGGCAATGGTCGAAGCTAAAGCCAAAACTCTAGTTGGGCAACCAGAATCTAAAATCGAAAGTGTATTAGGCAAGCCAGATCAAATTTTTGACTCAAACGTCTTTAATCAAAAAGAAAGAGACGACATCGTAGTTTCGTTCCGACCTCGGCATGTTCCATATGCCCAAGGTCCGGTGTTTATGTATGATCACTTCCCGACAATTATTCTTCTATTTTCCGACGGCGAAGTGATCACGGAAATCTATGTTGGTAAAAGCTAAAATAAAGTTGTAAGCTATCGTATCAAAACTTTCTCGTCTGTCATTTCATGGAACGTGTTACTAACGCCTTCGCGCCCAAATCCACTGTTTTTTACCCCGCCATACGGCATTGAATCGAACCGAAGCGATGGAGGCAAGTTGATGAGCAGGCCCCCAACTTCGACTTCACGGTACATCCGCTCAATGCGGGATTCGTCGTGCGTGTAAAGCGACGCATGGATGCCGTACTGACTCCGAACAAGCCAGTCTAGCGCTTGGTCATCAGATTCATAACTTTGCAAAGTGACGACGGGACCAAACACCTCTTCGCACCCTAAGCGATGGTCTCGAGTCACTCCTTCAACCACCGTCGGTTCCACCACGAGGCCAGGTCGATTCCCGCCCGTCAGCACTCGGCACCCTTGGGATTCAGCCTCGGTCACCCATTCGAGGATACGTTTGGCATTGGCTTCATCAATAACAGGACCCACATCAGTGTTAGCATCTAGAGGATCGCCTACTGTAAGTGATGATGTAGCCGATAAGAAGGCGTCGCGAAACTGGTCATAAATCGATTCGTGAACCACCGCATGCTGTAAAGAAATGCAGATTTGGCCCGCATAAGAAAATGCCGCTGTGGCTAGCTCGAGTGCGGCTTTGTCTACGTCAGCATCGGGCGCAATTATTGCCGAAGCATCGCCGCCAAGCTCCAAAGCAACCCGCTTGCGGGGGATCAAACCTTTTAACATCCATCCCACAGCTGGCGATCCAGTAAATGAAAGCATAGCCGTTCGATCATCTTCCACCGCGCGTTGCGCAATCTGTGAAGGCACATTTAAAACATTAACAACGCCATCCGGACAGCCACATTCGTGGATGAGTCGCCCCAAACGAAGGGTGCACAGTGTGCCAAAACTTGGAGCTTTAACCACAACTGTGTTACCGGCAGCCAAGGCCGGACCTATCTTATGAGCAGCTAGGTTGTAGGGCCAGTTATACGGAACAATTGCCAAAACCACGCCAATCGGAAAGCGATCACTGGTTACCTTTCGGTCCAAGCCGCGTGCGTCGTAGCTAACATCAAAGGTTCGTTGGTGTGATTGCTCGGCCAACTCAGCCGAAAGTTCAAAAGTTATCGCTAACCGTTCCACTTCGCCGCGTGCTTGCTTCAAAGGTTTGCCGATTTCTTGGGCCATAAGCAAAGCAAGGTCTTCGGATTCTTCACGTACCCGAGCGGAAATCCGGCGAAGCAGAGCGGCCCGATCCGCTTTCGCGGAGTATCGCCAGGTTGCAAATGCTTCCCGGGCCGCATCAAGCGCGGCGTTGAGTTCGTTCCAGCCGGCTTCCGCCGCCGTTCCCACCAACCGTCCGTCGTAGGGCGCATAGTGCTGGGTGTTGCCCACCGTGGAATCGCACGGTCCTCCGATGAAGTACCCGCCAACTAGGAGTTCTTGATGCATAACCCCATCTTAATTGACGAGTCCGTTAAAATGGAATGAATATGGGGAATCGGGAACAACATCGAATCATTTGTGCGATCGATACGGGCGATCTAGACGAAGCACTGAGTCTGGTTCGTCGGCTTTCGCCCTACGTGGGTGCGTTCAAAATCGGACACGCGCTCACCCTTCCTTACGGTCTCAGCGTAGCTGATCGCCTGCAAGAAGCTGGGGCACCACGAATTTTCCTCGATCTTAAGTTCCACGATATTCCCAACAGCGTGGGTGCCGCGGTGCGAGAAGCCACCCGCCACGGCGTGTGGATGATGACCCTCCACCTAAGCGGAGGACCCGCCATGCTGAGCGCAGCGGTCGAAGAGGCGAAGATGGTCGAGGTTAGCACCCGGCCTTGCCTAGTTGGAGTTTCGGTACTGACATCGCTTAACCAAAGCGACCTTCGCGACCACTTGGGAGTGCAGCGCACGGTGGAGGAGCACATGCTCCATTTGAGCCGAGACGGGGTCGAATCTGGCTTGGATGGAGTCGTGTGCTCGACGCACGAAATTGCCGCGCTTCGCGTCGAACTGCCGCAAGCCATCCTTGTCACTCCCGGAATCCGGGCCCACGGCGGCGAGCTGCAAGATCAGCAGCGGGTTGGGGATGGACGCGATGCGATCGAAGCCGGTGCCGATTACCTTGTGATCGGTCGACCTCTCACAAGCGCGGAAGATCCGGTCGCTGCGCTGCAATCGCTCCGCCTTTGGACCGAATGACCGGGCTTGACGCGCTTCTCCCCTGGTTTCGTGCAAATCGGCGTGATCTGCCGTGGCGGACCGCCGATCCGCGCGATCCGTATGCGGTCTGGATCAGTGAGATCATGCTTCAGCAGACCACGGTCGCTACGGTCATTCCGTTTTTTGTTCGGTGGCTGGCTCGGTTCCCAAATGTGGAATCAGTTGCTCTCGCCGAAGAATCAGAAATATTTGCCCAATGGCAAGGGCTCGGATACTATCGCCGGGCCCGATTTATCCACGAGGCCGCTCGTCAGATCGTGGCCCTGGGAAGGTTTCCGCAATCGCAAGCAGAATGGCGCACTCTTCCCGGAATCGGCGACTACACATCTTCGGCCATTTCATCGCTCACCGTTGGCGAACCGGTTGCGGCAATTGATGGGAACGGAGAACGGGTCTACGCCCGTTTTTGCGCTGATGATTCAACCAGTTCGACTCTAAAAAAGCAAGCGAAGGCGTGGGCGAAATCGAACCTGAACCGATCCGATCCGGGGATGTGGAACGAGGCACTCATTGAACTCGGCGCGACCGTCTGTACGCCCCGAAATCCGCGCTGCGCCGAATGTCCGGTTCGCACGGATTGCCAAGCGTTCCGCATGGGACGTACACACGAACTTCCGCGCCGGATTCAGCGTGCAACCTGGAAACAACTCGTCCACCAATCCTGGGTTGTCACGTGTAACGACCAAATCGGGCTCATCCAAGCCGGAACCGGCGAGTGGTGGACGGGGCTCATGTTTCCGCCCCGCGATACGTTTGATTCATGCGGAACCGCGCGTCTTGCCTCCGTTACCGGCTCCGGCGAACCTAAGTTGATTGGCTCGTTCGGTCATGTGGTGACCCGGCACAAGATTACCGTTCACGTTTTCTCCGTCCAGGTGGATCGCCCCGCGCGGGCGCTGCTTTGGTATCCGATCTCCGAACTCGCTAAGCTTCCGATTTCTGCCCCCGGTCGACGTTCTATCGAACTTGCCTTCGCTCCGCTTCGATCACTTCCCGGGTTGGAATCACCACCCGTCCCGAATCCACGGCATCCAAAAACCAGCTCAGGAACAGGGTCATAAATATGCTGAAAAAGAGTAATCGAAGTACGAACCGTAGGGTGGGCAAGCCGATCCGACGGGCCAATCTTTCCTGGGCAATCATCGATTGATGGGCCCGTTCTCGACGCGATTCCGGTACCAGCATAAGCGAAGCGCGTTGTAAACGCCTTATGGCCGGACGCCGGATAAACCACAGCATGCCGCCCCAAATCCGGCGTGCCAGCCATTCGATCATTCCAAAAATTCGTAGGGAAGGACGACCCGACCCATTTCGTCGAAGAACGCAAGAGTCACGGGCGGAATCGCGCGGTTCTCACGAACCAACTTCACCACAATCTCCTGAGTTTCCGACGCCGGAATTTCCGCCATCTCGCGCGGAAGAGGAAGGCCGCTTCTTGCTTCGGCATCGTTAAGACGAAGCACCAGGTGGCCATCGATCCACACATGCAGATCACCGATCGCCCGAGCCCACAATGTGACGGGCAGTGATTCCCGCCATCGAATTCGACCCGCCATGTAAACCGCGCCCGGACCGCCGGCAAATACCGGTTCCACATCCAAAACTGCATGGCCGCCGGGCAGAATCTCCCACTTGGCCGGATATCCGCTACGCGTGGCGTGAACCTCATGGTAGTCGATTGCCGACCCGCCAATCCGTTCTGCGGGCGCGGGTAATCCGACCGGCGGAGTCAGCGGACCCAGCACTCGCCAGCTGGCCGGAGCCGCCATCGGAATGATCGCATCTGAACCCGCCAGCCTCAGGCGCGCTTCGCGGGAAAAGAGCCGGGCTTCGCGTGATAGGCGAATCGTTCCATGTGAGCTTTCGCCCGGCGGTACCGAATCGATCCCTTTGCCTACCCATTCCGCGGGGGCCAGTAATTCGATCGCGGCCGGAGCCGCCGCCGGATTCTTAATTGCCAGTTCCGCCAGACCTGTATCTTGCTTAAAATGTTCCTCTTTGTACCGCACCTGGATCAGTTGATCGCCCACCGATCGCGTAAACGAACGCGGCACAGTGCTCAAATCAAAATCTGGCCCGCCTGTGGGTTCCAGGGGAATGCATATCCGCTTGACGAACTCAGCAATGGTAGCGGGTGGATCAAGTCGTAGACAGTGCGAGGCAATGTATGTGGTCCCCAAAGGATCAAGGTGTTCATCGCTTAATGGACCGTAGAGTCGGGCCCCGATCAGACCGGCCAAGGCAGCGGAAATGTCGCTAGAGCCTCCCGATCCTCCGGCTAATCGGATAGCCGACCACGCATCGGACGCAGAGAGAACCGCAAGGAGTGCGCGGGCCAAGGTGGCCACTGCTCCGCGAGGGTCGATTTCGGGAAACTGCCGGTCGAACTGCCCCGTGAACTCTTGAACTCCCTCTGGACTTGCTGATTTTTGCAGCAGAACGGGACCAAGCGCATGCATCTGGCTCGATTCGGGCAAGCGGCTGGAAACTTCATCCCAAAAAGCCGGAGCCGATTCAGGATTCGTCGCTAACGCTCCCGCCAGCGCGGTCGCGGTCCAAATTCCGTCGTCGGCGTGATCTATGCCCGCGTCGTAACTGGCATAACGAACGGCGGAATCAGGATCACCCCCGAACGCGAGCCCCCAATATGCCGATCGAAGCAACGCGCGAGGGCCGTTCCCAAGTGGATTTTCAAGGCTTCCGCTGAGCGGAGATCCGAACCCTTGACGTAAGTTGGCTAACCCGAATGCGGTTTCTTCTGTGTGGTCCGGCAGATGCTCAAGTAAAAGGATGTCAATCTGATGAGCCGGAACTCCGGTAGATTTCTGGGCCCAAACTAGCCAGCTATCCAAAATCGCGGAAGGCGCCATCCGCTGCGGAATCGGCTCGTATCCGCCCAGCCGGACGAAGTTCCGCGTCCCCACTCGCGGGGCCCCCAAAGTGAATCCGGCAATTGCCGCAAGAATTGCATGAGGGGCTCGCTCGTCCATCGGTTGGTAACGCTCAGTTTACAGTGTGGGCCGGGCAGGTCTAAGATCGGCAAGTAGAATCCAATCCGTGGCATGGGACCGCGCGATTTTCCGCTGGATCAATAACTGGCCGGATAGCTTTTCGCCCCTGTTCTACTTTCTTAGCGAAGGGAACAAGTGGTGGAGCGTTCGCTTGTTGCTACTCGCGATTGCCATCTATTGCGGATTCCGCAAAGATCTGCGCCCCGCACTGGTTATTGCGTTGCTCGGGTTCCTCGTCGGAAACGAGGTGTGCGACATTCTTAAGGCTACGTTCCAGCTTTTGCGGCCATCGGTTGATTTGCCGGAGGCGATTATCCGCACGCCCCGGCTCACGAGTTTCGGCACCGCTTCGGCTCATTCCAGCAACATGATGGCCTGCGCAGTGGCGTTTTTAGTCGCGAATCGAAAGTGGGGATATGCCTGGCTTGGGGTTGCCGTACTCACCGGAATATCGCGAATCTATGTGGGTGCCCACTATCCATCCCAGGTTCTGTTGGGCTGGATCGTGGGAGCCTCGGTTTCCGGTCTGCTCTGGCTGGTCTACCTTAAGTGGATACGAAAACCTAATTCGACTCCGAGTCCAGACGAATCACCGGCTGAGGTTCTGTAAGATCAATGTGGCCCAGGGATTCGATGGGTTCTCCTTCGACCGTGAACTGAACCGCTTCAATCTCCTTGAATGTGCCGAGAGCGGCCAAAACGCCGTTGACAATCGTGCCTTCATCCATGCTGGACATTCCGGCTTGGAGTTCGCGGTTGAAATCCACGGTTGCGATTCCGTTTGCCACGGTCACGGAGTTTGCTCTGGCTCCGGGCGCGGCTTGAATATGTTTGAGGTACTCATTGACCACAAACACTTTGGGATCAACCCCCGCAGGGGGAACGACTTTGCTGGCATCAAATTCGAGGTCCGTATCGTTGACACGGGGTTTAAGCGTGGTGACTTCCTCGCGTTCGCGATCGGGCACCACATCCACGGTCAGAGGATCTTGGGAGGATCGATGCTGCTCTTGCGGAACCCGTCGTGCATCGGGCGTCGAAGCAAAAAATCCTAACGCCGCCAGTGTAATCGCGCCCACGGCGATCAATCCGACCGCCAATCCATTTCTTTTCATGCCTTTGGCCATTCTTTAATTTGCTCCCAGAAAGAGCTCAATTCCTTTGACAACCGCCTGAGCGATCCGATCCGGAAAATCGTCCTTGGTCATCTGCGCACGGTCGTGGTTATGGTTGATAAACCCGATTTCGATAAGCACGCTGGGCACGTTACTATCCCTTAATACTTTGAATCCACTCTTGTAGATGCGCGAATCGCTCCATGCGCCGAGATTGGGGATATTGCTCACTTTCGCAATTTCTGACTGGATGCATTCGGCAAGCAGACGATTGATCGGGTCTTGTTTGTGATAAAACGTCATGCCGCCCGACTTACCGTTGTTGAGCTTGATACTATTGACGTGAATACTGATAAACGCTGCCGCATTGCTCCGATTCGCCAGTTGTGCGCGATCCCCCAACGACGGATACGTGTCGCCGTCGCGAGTCATCACCACCGATGCGCCTTCGGCAATCAGCATCTCTCGCAAACGATGCGCAATCGGAACCACGAGGTCTTTTTCCCGAAGCTTGCCGTAAGTCGTGCCCGGATCCTTGCCGCCATGGCCAGGATCAAGCACGAAAACTCGTCCGGCAAGGGGACCAGTCGGCGGAACCGTAAGTCGGAAGCGCAGCGTGTTTCCGCTCGCTGCCGAAGAAAATGCCATCGGCCGAGACGTGACAATCCGCAAGATTGCCGACTTGCCATCATCGTAAGTGGAAACTTGAGTGACCCAGCGCGAACCTTCCAGAGCGCCTTCGTAATACTCAAGGAAACGAGCGTTCAGCACCGAGAGTTCGATCTGCGTTGGCGTCACGTATCGAACGGCCGGACCGACCTCGAATTTTTGCGCCGAAGTCACTGTGAGCAGGGTGCCTTGAGCGGAATCTTCGGCGACCTTGGGATGCTGGAGCTGGTTAGAACCCGCCCCCGCCGCGCCGGGTGCCGGTCGCACCGGACCTTCCACCATATCGGGCGGAATTTTGGCGATCTCTGGCAACACCAGTTCAAATTGTCGACTTGGCGCGTTGTTTGGCGTGACAATCGCCACGCTTGCGGGATGTTCGATGACAATTCGGGTGCAGTCGGTTGCGTACTGGCTGATCCGCCACCAAGCCGGGAAATTCTGGGGCTGCGCATCTAGCGATGCCCCCAACAGATCAACCACCAAGCGATCGGGATTGCTCAGCCGCAAAATTTTGGGTTTGACCGCCACCGTTGTATCGACGGAAATCCCCTTCATCGTGTACTCCAAATTGCGGATTCGAGCCATTACGCGGAAGAATGAGCCCTCCCACTTGGTGACCGCGCCCAGGTACCGCGCAGCTTCGTTAAGAGAGAACAGATTCGTGGACCCGGATTTGACAATCGGAAGTCGGAACGTACGCCCTTCGGTCTGAATCTCGTACTCCTCGCCGCGTTGCGTTACATTCCAGTCCCAAGATTTGGCGAGCTTGGGCGTGACGTAGCAGCTATCCCCGGCGCGAAACGCTTCGGTTTTGGAAATCGGCTGATAAGTAAATTGAACAGTGGCGGACTGAAAATCCGTTTGAGCCCAGGCTACTGCCGCAATCCATGGGATAACGCACGCGATCCATCGCTTCATAAGCAAGCGCATTATGTCCGATAGACGCGCCTATATGGTTGGCGTTCAGAAAAAATCAGTTCGATGTGACCAAAATTTTGGCCAAACCTTACTCTTCGGAGGCTCGTTCGAGTGCTTCGGCTTCTTCCAAAGACTCGCGGGCCTCGGCGATAACGGGGTCTTCGTATTCTTTATCGCTGCCCTTGGCAAAGGAATAGAAACTTCCGACGACCAGGATCAGCACCAACACACTCCAGAACACAATCGGATTCATCTCCGGAATGTGAATCGAGCTTTCGGTACTGATTGACCAGTTGTGACCCGAGAACACCAGTAGCTTGACCCCGGCCCACCCAACCAACAGATAAGCCATGTGCTCCAGTCGGGGATAACGATCGAGCAACCGCAGGAACACCGTAGCCGCAAAACGGAGCAAGACCACCCCGATGATTGCACCGGTGTAGACCACCCAGAGTTTACGTTCGAATTCGACGTTCGGATTGGATTTTGCCAGGCTCACCGCAGCCAACACACTATCGATTGCAAACGCGATATCGGTGAGCTCAACCAGAATAACGGTTTGCCAAAAACCCATCTGTTTGGCCTTATGGGCGATCTCGGCTTCGTGACCGTGCTTGCTTTTTCCGGAAAGAAAATGCTTGACCGTGATGAAAACAAGGTACATGGCCCCGATCATCTGGAGCCACCACAGCTGCATAATCCAAGCGGCCGCAAGAATTGCCGCCGCACGGAACACAAAAGCACCCCCAAGACCGTAAAGCAGAGCGCGTTGCCGAAGTTTTTCCGGCAAGTGCTTGACCATGATGGCCAAAACAAGAGCGTTGTCTGCGCTGAGTAGCCCTTCTAAGAGAATGAGGACGCCGATGACAGGGATGTCAGTGACTTCGAAAAGCTGGTTTCTAAATGCGTCGATCATTCGGGACCGGTGGTGTTAGGTACGGAATTCTGCCACAATTCGTTCTTACTCATTAGACAAAAGGGTCTAAAGAAACGATGCCAATCTACGTTTACGAATGCCGTGCATGCTACCGGGTATTTGAAATTGAGCAGCGTATTACCGAGGATCCGCTGACCACCTGCGGCGAATGCAACGGAGAAATCAAACGTGTCATTCAGCCGGTGGGGATCGGATTTAAAGGCTCGGGATTCCATATCAACGATTACTCCCCATCGCCGAGCCCGTCCGAAAACAGCGGTTCGCCGGAATCCGCAAGCTCCGACTGAGCCGGCTTTCGTTCTTCATTCGCCCTACCCCTCCAAGCATCGGGGACAAGTCTGCCCCGGTGATTGTTGAACGTTAATAGAACCAGTGCAAATTATCGATGGAATTCCCGTCTGCGGCGACCCGGTCGATGCCGGTGCGCTCGAACAGATCAAACGGTGCCGCGAACAAGCAGAAGAAGCCGCCCTGATGGCTGATCATCACAAGGGCTATTCCTGCCCCATCGGCGGCGTCGTGGCCTCCCAAACCAATATATTTCCGCAGGTGGTGGGATTTGATATTGCGTGCGGTAACAAAGCCGTGCTTACCGATCTCACACTATCAGAAGTTCAGCCTCGGATCGGCGAGATTATGGACCAGGTTTGGGCTCAGATCTCGTTCGGAATCGGACGCACCTCCGGCTGGGACGTGGACCATCCGCTTTTTGAATCGGAAAAATGGCAGACCCTTCCCGTACTTAACCAGAACCGTGGGTTTAAGGATTCCGCCCGGTCGCAGCTGGGAACGGTAGGTGGAGGAAATCACTATGTTAACCTCTTTCACGACGAACAAAATCGAATCTGGATCGGGGTGCACTTTGGTTCTCGAGGATTGGGCCACAAAGTAGCCACGTGGTTTATGGATGCGCTGGGGGCCAGCGATTCTATGGATAGCGCTCCGGTTTCCATGTACCACCGATCGGACCTCGGCGAGCAGTATCTGCAAGCTATGGACCTTGCTGGGGAATACGCTTATGCCGGCCGCGACGCTGTGTGTAACAAAGTTCTGGAAATTTTGGGCGGAACCGAGCTGGATTCCGTGCACAATCACCACAACTTCTATTGGAAAGAGCAGATCGATGGGCTTGACTACTGGGTCGGCCGAAAGGGGGCCACTCCGGCCTACCCGGGACAGCGAGGATTTGTCGGCGCAACCATGGCCGAACGGTCGGTGATTTTGGAAGGAGTCGAATCGCCTCTCAATCGCCAGCTGCTCTATTCCACGGTCCACGGCGCCGGAAGGGTGATGTCCCGATCTCAAGCGACGGGCAAAATCAATCGCCGGACCGGAGAGTTACGCCTCAACTCCGACGGCACCCCGCAACGACCGCCCGCCGTCACTCGCGATATGATGGATCAATGGGTCGACCGTGCCGGCGTCGAACTACGCGGCGGCGGCGTGGATGAATCGCCCCACTGCTACAAGCGACTCACCGATGTATTGGTCCAGCAGGGCGATACGATCCAGGTCCGAGAATGGCTGACCCCGATCGGAGTGGCCATGGCCGGGGCCGGCATTTTTGATCCGTACAAAGATTAGGTTTGCCGCCGTCTTGGCTGGTGGTTAACAAAATATTGTTTTGCCGATGGCGGGCTTTAATCGTGCGGTCCGCCCAAAACATTGTGTCTGCAACCAAAGTCCCGGACGGGAACGAATAATTAAAAAATTGGTTTTCTCGCGATTTCAACCTGATTTGGCTTGACCGGCACCATTCCTTACTGTTAGAATTACCGGCTTTCTCTTGCTTGAGCTTGGTTTGGCCAAAAATTAGCTGTTATGCTTACAGTTGCAAGTTCAACGAATTTGCGCAAATGGAGGGGCAGCGTGGTCTCTCCTTATTCCTTCAGGAGAATGAAATTGAAACTTAAGCAAGCTCTTCTCGTCGCCTCCGTGGCGGCTCTCGCAGCTTCCTCGCAAGCTGTTTTCAACTACTCGACTGGCTTTGAATCAAGCGAAGGATTCAGTGTCGGCAACATCGACGGTCAAAACGGCTACACCGTGTTTACCGCCGCTGCCAATGGTCCGGTGATTGCCAGCAACAACCCCAACGGTGGCAACCAACACCTGCAACTGGGTTACGATCCGGGTGCGCCGCTTGGTACTTCCAATGGTGTGTTCTCGGAAGAGTTCGACACCACCGGTGCCGACATCTACACCCTGTCGTTCGACCTGGCGATCGGTGACACCGGCGGAGCCGACTACTTCTTCGTTGGTCAAGACACCGTTGCCGGATTCCTGTCGTTCTACGTGAACTTCAGCTACCTCGGCAACATCCAAGTCGTTGATGGCGGAACCTGGACCGACACCGGCGTGGCCTGGAACATCGGTGACTACACCAACCTCACCATCATCCAAGACTTCGCTGCTGGCACCTCGACCTACCTCTACGGTGGCAACGAAATCTATTCGAGCGCCATCTGGAATACCGGTGCCCTCGGTGTCAACCAGTTCGTGCTGTTTAGCGACAACTTCCACCTGAACGAAGTCGCCGACATCGACAACCTCACCTTCACCGGTGAAGCGGTGCCCGAGCCCATGACCATGGGCGTTCTTGGCGCTGGCCTGGCTGCTGCCGCTCTTGCTCGACGCAAGCGCAAGTAAGCTCGTTCACGAGTAACAGCAATAAGAAAAAGAAAAACCCGACCATTTTCCGGTCGGGTTTTCTTTTATTGCGGTCACTCCCTTTTTACAGTACGAGAAATATGTTAGAACCCGCCGCCGACGTGATCCGAGCGGTCAATTGCGCAGGCCCGGCCAGTTTTCTGAGCGTACTGCTGGTGATAATCTTCAGCCATATAGAACTCACCCGCGGGGACGATTTCGGTCACAATCGGCCTCTTAAACAGACGGGCCGATTCTTTTTTGCTGGCTTCCGCAATTTCTTGTTGTTGATCGTTGTACGTAAAGATCGCGCTGCGATACTGCGTGCCTCTATCGGGCCCCTGTTGGTTGATTGTGCACGGATTATGGATCTGCCAGAACCGTTCGAGGAGTTGCCGATAGCTCAGCCGAGCGGGATCGAATTCCACGAGCACGGCTTCGGCATGACCAGTCTTTCCGGTGCAGACCTGTTCGTAGGTGGGGTTTGGAGTGGTTCCGCCTATGTATCCGGCGGCGGTGGCGGTGATTCCGGGAGTTTCGCGCAGATGCTTCTCCAGCCCCCAAAAACATCCGCCCGCCAGGACCGCCCTCTGGAGGGGTCTTCCTTCCGGCGCGACGTAGTCGGTGGCTGCAAGCTGGACTTCCTTCGGCGGGGCCTGATTTTGGGTTCCGCTGTTTTGGCTGATGGCGGCAATCGCGGCAAGGGCGGCAAAGCTCAGGAGCAGGGTTCCAAAAAAGGCGAAGCTGGGCTTCATACTTTTGTATGACGTTCTGTTCCGGCTGGCGAGCTTTTAGAGGGTGCTGGTGTGACCGGTTTATCGGGCCCGTCCTCGGGCGTAGCAGTGTCTAATCCGGCTTAGGCCCGAGGATTCGGAACAAGGAGTAGGGATTCGCGGGGCCGTCCCTTCCGGCGGATCCACGAGAAAGTACGGCGGTGCCTTTGCTCGGCGGAAATTCGGCCGGCAACCGCGAGGCTGAGCGTCGGGCGGATATTGACGACGATCGAGATGTCGAACCGGGCGGTCAAAACTCGGCCAAGAGCTCGTCGGGCTCCATCAGTGACCAATCCGGGCAGAAGATGCCGGGTCAATCTTCGGGTTCGGATCGGGTTGATGGCGGGGCGGGCGATCGCCGCGATTCAAAAGCTCCGGGCGATCTTGCTTCGGATCATGCTACCGGCACGACCACCGGCAATCTCGGCGACGATCCCCGTCCGGGCGAATCAGCCACGATGAATATCGGCGGCCTCGGTTCGACGGTGGGAGAGACGCAGTCGGCGATGCAGGGTCGCCTGGGTTCGGAGCACACGGAAGAAGGGAACTGGCGCGATCAGGTCGAAGAGGAAGAGTAGGGGATTCGCGGAGGTCCGTTTCTTCCTGCGGGGTTTCGCGGGAAGTCAAAGGTCGCTTTTATCTGAGTACACGTCGAAGAGCATTTTGGTTCAATGGTGCCAAGGGTTCAAGCGACGGTTTGTTAGTATTAATGGATAGCGACAAGCGAGATATTGCTGCTGCTAGACAGAACACAGTGCATGAGCCACGCTAAGCTTCAAACTGTGTACCACCGAAAAACTTCTTAAGGCGGTCCTCTTCTCGAAACTCACGAAATATAGGCCAGTTGTTACAATTCTCCAACAACTCTGCTAGGGCAATGCTGCCCTTGTACCGATCAATGCATTTAAGAGCCTTATCAAAGTCAGAATCTAGTGCTGCGTGGGCCAAAGTATACTTAAGGTCATCAGTTGGCCATAGGAGCGTGCTTGCAATCTCATCGCAAGTTGCTTGATCTCCGCTCCACTTGTAAGCTTGAGCCCGATTAATTTGTAAATTGAGATAGTTTTCAGGATCAAGAGTCTTTCCAAACGCGCAGCAAGAGTATTCAGTAATCTTCTTAACCACATCGAACCGATCCCTCCTCAGTGCTTCAACAGAAAAGTCGTTAACATAGGCAGCCAAAGAATTTTCAGATTCGTCAGACGATTTTGCCAATATAAAACTGAATAACGCGATGGAAACAATTTGAAATGTATCTGCTGCACTACGAAGGTAATCACCAGTAACGGTTAGAACATCTCCAATCTCTCGATCACAGCCCATACCTTCTTCATTTAGCTTCGCACGATAGCTACCAGTAACCAGACCACCTGCGTGTGCAATTTGGTTTCGGCGTAAAAAGACTTCGACATACTTTTCCAGATACAATCCTTCGTGGGGCTTGTATGGTAACTTAAGCTGAGCACACAGATGACTTAGCTGGTCCCTTGCACTTTTCAGAGTCAACTCCATAATTCGTTTGTCAATGAGCTCCTCCTTTAACAATTCTACTTTCCGCGAGTCAAGTGCAGTAGCAAATGGGATGCGTTCATCCATGAGCAAATGGTCTAATTTACCCACGTTAAAACAAAATCTAAGAATATTTGCCAAATAATCTTCTTGCAACGAGCAAAGAGCTAAAAGTAAACCCCGTGCCAGGAGCACCGGAGAATTAACTTTTCGTAATAGTTGGTTTTGAGCCTCCACATCGTGCTTGGGAATGGCACCATTGCTATTGAGGCGATTTTTTAGCTTTTGAATTTCTTCGTTTTCGAATAAGCTGATCATACCGGGAAGGAAAGAAGCCTGGTAGAGGGCATCAATGTTTCGCAGATAATCGGATGTCATTATATACAAATCTTTGTTGTGTTCTCCGTGTCCAAACGGGATTGGGTACGGAGATTCGACCTTTAGGTGGTACTTCGATCGTGTGTTCTCTTTGTGAGACTTTCTTCGTTTCCTCACTGACAAGCCTCGCACTCCTCGCCGTTCCGCATCGCTTCGATCGAGCACGCGATCCGCTCCTCTTCCGTGAACTCGCGAACCGCGACCTCCTCAACCACCGCCTCACCGGAAACCGTGCTCTGCTTCTTCACCGCGACCGTCGCCTTCTCGATGTTCGAAGCGCTCAGCGAACGCAGGTAGTAAGTCGTCTTAAGACCAACGTGCCAGGCCCGGCGATACATGTGCGAAAGCGTCACCAGATCGGGTTGACCCATAAACAGGTTGAGCGATTGGCTCTGATCGATCCACTTTTGGCGACGCGCGGCCGCATCGATGATGTATTCGTGCGCGATTCCGAACGCGGTCTGATACTTGGACTTAAGCTCTTCGGGAATGCCTTCCACATCTTTGAGCTCGCCATCAAAGTACTTAACCTGGTCGATAACATCTGAAGTCCACAGCCCGCGTTCTTTGAGGTCTTGCACCATGTAGGGGTTAACGACCACAAAATCCCCGCTAAGATTGCTCTTGACGTACATGTTTTTGTACAGCGGTTCAATGCACGGACTGGTGCCCATGATGTTGGCAATCGTTGCGGTGGGCGCAATCGCCAGAACGTTGGAATTACGCATACCTTGCGAGGCAATCTTTTCGCGGAGCGGTTGCCAATCCATGCGACCCCCGCGCGGAACCTCGATGGGAAGACCGCGTTCTTTTTCCAGAATCTCCAGCGTTTCTTGCGGAAGCAAGCCCCGATCCCACTTGGAACCCTTATATGAGCTATAGGTGCCCCGTTCAGCGGCCAAATCGCTGCTCGCCTCATAGGCGTAGAAAGCGATGGCTTCCATCATTTCGTCGTTGAATTCAACCGCTTCTTCGCTGGCAAAGTTCAGACCCTTCTTAAACAGCGCATAGTGCAGACCCATAACGCCCAGGCCGATGGGTCGATGCCGCATATTGCTGGTTTTGGCCGCATCGGTGGGATAGAAGTTGATGTCGATAACGTTGTCCAACGCGCGGACGGCCATGCGAACGGTTTCGCGTAGTTTAACGTGGTCGATCTCACCGGTCGGCGTCAGGTGGTTATCGATCAGGATGGAGCCGAGATTGCAGACGGCGGTTTCTTCGGCACTTGTGTTCAGCGTGATTTCAGTGCACAGGTTGCTACTATGGATAACTCCCGCATGATCTTGGGGAGAGCGCAGGTTGCAAGGGTCTTTGAACGTGATCCACGGGTGCCCGGTTTCGAACAGCATCTTGAGCATGGTCTTCCACAGCTCGATGGCCGGAATCTCGCGGCTCCAGATTTCGCCGCGCCGCGCGGCTTCTTCGTACTCCACGTACCGCTTTTCGAAGGCCGCGCCATACAGATCGTGCAAATCGGGCACTTCGTTAGAGCGGAAGAGGGTCCACACTTCGCGGGCTTCCATGCGCTTCATGAACAGGTCGGGAATCCAGTTCGCGGTGTTCATGTCGTGGGTGCGTCGTCGCTCATCGCCGGTGTTGCGCCGCAGTTCCAGGAAGTCGAAAATATCGTTGTGCCAGCATTCCAGGTAAGCACAGCCCGATCCGGCCCGCTTGCCGCCTTGGTTGACCGCCACCAGTTGGTCGTTGTGCATTTTCAGGAAGGGAATCACCCCCTGACTTTCGCCGTTGGTGCCTTGGATATAGCCACCGGTTCCGCGGACGCTTGTCCAGCTTCCGCCGAGTCCGCCCGCCCACTTGCTCAGGAACGCATTTTCAGCGATTCCCCGCAGCATAATGCTTTCGATCGAGTCGTCGACTTTGTAGAGATAGCAACTGCTCAGCTGGCTGCGCAGGGTGCCGCTGTTGAACAGGGTGGGGGTGCTGCTGCAGAACCGCCGACTCTTATAGAGCGTGTAGAGTTCGATCGCGCGGTCTTCGCGATTGTCTTCGTCCTTAAACAGACCCATCGCCACCCGCATCCAAAAAATCTGCGGCGTTTCGAGTCGCACGGGATTGCGGGAGTCGGTTTTATCCGTGATTAGGTAACGATCGTAGAGGGTTTGAATACCCAGAAAATCAAAATCAAGGTCGGCGGTCGGATCGAGCGCGGATGCGAGTTTGGCGAGGTCGTAATCGCGGAGTTCAGGGCTGAGGCGCTTGATTTCGATGCCGCGGTTGATCGCCTTGGCAAACGCGATTGCATGGAACGATTTGAGCTTATCGATGCCATCGCGCACGATGTCCCAACCGAGCACTTCTTCGTACACAAACGAAAGCAGAATCCGTGCGCTAAAGAACCGGAAATCCGCATCCTTTTCCATGAGCGTTTTGGCGTTCATGATGATGAGCTTGCGCAGGTCCACCAGCGGAATATCCGGCGTGATTGAGCGGCGCAGTTCTACTTCGATCCGGTCGCGCGGCATATCGATGTTTAGGCCGATGAGGGCAAAGTCGATCCGGCGGCGCAGGTCTTCGCCATCCCAAAATGTGCTGACGCCGTCGGCATCGAGCACGGAAATCATTTCGAATTGGTCGCGCGCGCTGTTGTCGGATTTTTCTTCGAGCCGCATCATCGCGCGTTGGGCGCGATAGGTGATGTAGGCTTCCGCCACTTTGAAGTGGCCGCGCCGCATGAGCTCCTCTTGCACGAGGTCCTGAACGGTTTCGATTCCGACGTAGGCATTGCCCGCATTCAGAACCTTGTCGGTCACGGCTTCGGCGATTTCGACCGCCGGTTCGCTGTTGAGCCCCTGGCTCAAAAACGACTTGCGAACGGCGATTTCGATTTTATCGATGCTCCACGGAACAACCTGGTTGTTCCGGCGGATCAGCCGGACTTCCGAAGCCGGGGAATCGGCTTTGGGCAGTCGGCTGCGCTGGCTCACCAGGCTCTTGGCAACGTCGAAGGCGCCCGCTTCGATCAGCACGGCTTCGATGAGTACGCTCAGGTCGTGCTCCGTAATCGACAGGCGATCGCCCCCGAGCGTGCCGAGTCGATCCACCACGTCGCGAGCAATGCGGATGGCAAAGCTCCGGTTTTCCGGCGTGTCCAGATCATCGCGCCCTTCGCTGAGCAGAACGGCGGCCATCGCATCGCCAACGATATCGCCAACGAGCCCGACTTCAAACGCGCGGTCGTCGGAACCGCTTACGAGCCGAATCTCCTTTTCTACCGAAAGCTCCCGCGCAATCTGGTCGGCCCAGTCGAGCTTTGGCCGCTCGGCGGTCGACATCAGGGCAAAGCGTTTCAGCTGAATATCTTGGAGAGTGTTCGTGCTCATGTTCTTATCAATTTCATCAAAAGTGCACCGGATATTCCCGGTCACGGAAAAGTTGGGTCAGACAAGGCTTATTCGCTCGGGATTCGCGGACGAATTTTCCCACCGAATCCTTTGGCCAAACCGATCTGGCGGGAGCGGCGCGAGTGATGCCCATCGCTTCGCTCCATTGTGAGGAAAGGGACGAGCCAAATTGGTCTTTCGATGCCCGCCATTTCGCCATTCTTCTGACACCTTTTCTCACAAAGTGTGGAGAACGTCACAAAGATAATTATACCTAAAAGCCTAAACGGGTGTCTACTATTCTGTGCGGAGAGCTTCAATTGGACTCAGACCGCTCGCACGCGCCGCCGGATAAAGCCCGAAAATCACCCCGATCAGTGCAGAAATGCCGGTCGAGACCAAGGCGGATTTCATGGGGAAAAGCATCCGCAAACCGTCTGCACTCGGAAATTTGAGCATCGCGGTGAGGGCGGTTAGTCCCTGTCCAATGACCCACGCAAAACCCATTCCGATGAATCCGCCGATGATGCTGAGCAGCACGGCTTCCACCAAAAACTGGACCATCACGCCCGTACTGGTGGCACCCACCGCCTTGCGAAGCCCCACTTCGCGCGTCCGCTCGGTGACCGAAACCAGCATGATGTTCATAATTCCGATCCCGCCCACCAGCAGAGAAAGAGCGGCAACTCCGGCCAATATTGCTCCCGCGGCACCCAGCACTCCGGCGAACACATTGGTGATCGATTCGCGGCTGTCCACCCGGTAAATCTGCTTGTTGTTGGACTTGCGCATGAGCACGCGCCAGATATCGTCCATGGCTGCGTTCACGGTGATTCCCGGTTTGGGTCGGGTGGTGATCATCGTGATATTCCGCCCCCCGATCCACTTATCTTGAGCGGTGGTGAGGGGAACCCAGATGTCTTTTTTGTTGTTCTGGCCCATCATTTCCACCACGTCCATCACTCCAATGACCTGCGCGGTGAGTCCGGGAAAGGTAACAATTTTGCCGATCGGATCATCGGTGCCAAAAAGTCGGTCGCGGATATCGGTCCCGATCACGCACACGTTGGTGCGGGAATCCATATCCTGCGCGGTGATCATACGACCGCTGATGATGCCGACCTTGTTAAGATCGGCAACAAATTCATCCACGCCCATGACCTGAGTGTTGTTGACGCTCCGATCCTGAAAGCTCACTTTTTGCGATCCCAACATAAGCGTGGCGGAAGCCACATCAAGCGTCGTGCACTGCTGGAGCAGATAATCCGTGTCCGAATATTCCAGCCCTTCGATTGATGCGCTACGGTCGGCCCGGCTTTCGAATCCGACATCGTAAAAGATGAAAATCGTATCGGCACCCAGTTTCTGAAACTCGTTCTTAATGTAATGCTGAAATCCGTTCGAGATCATAGAAATGAGCGTCACGCTCATCACGCCGATGATCACCCCAAGCATGGTGAGGAATGCTCGCAGCTTGTGCAGCCGCAGCATATCGAGGGCAACGCGGATCGATTCGAAGATATTCAGTAGGGTTACTCCCCGCTTTGGCTATCCGATCCGCCTTCTTCCGATTCCGCTTCTTCGTCATCGGGGCCAAACTGCATCATGCCCTGGCGACTGGGTCCGGTAAATGGCGGTCGGACAAGCTTGTCGCCTTCTTTCACCCCGCTGTGGATGGCGATATTCGCGGCATTTTCGAGGCCGACTTCCACGTTTTGCCTTTTCCCTTTGAGCGTCGGCGGTTGTCCCAGCTGGGTTGCGACCGGCTTTTCGTTCGGATCAAACATCATCACGTAGTGCTGGCCGGTTTCATCGCGAGCCACAAACGCGGTGGGAACAATTAGGACATCTTTTTCTTCTTCGGCCACCATTTCGCACTTAGCAGACATTCCACTTTTGAGCTCATCGGCAACATCGTTTAGCGTGACTTCGACTTCGTACTTCACCACGGGATCAGCACTTGCCCCGGGGGTTGCCGATTCGATCTGCGCAGGCGCGATCTTGGTAATACGGCCGCTAAACTCCGAACCTGGCAACGCATCGACGGTGATTTTGGCTTGCATTCCTTCTCGGAGCAAAGCAACATCTATTTCGTTGATCTGAAGTCTAACAAGCATGTCCGACCGGTCTTCGATTTTGACGATGGGAGTTCCGGGTGAAAACGAGCTCAGCGCGTTGACCAACTCACCCATTTGCACCGATCGCTTTGTGACGATTCCGTCAATCGGGGCGCGGACTTCGGTTTCTCCGAGTAGGCGCAACGAATCATTGAGCGAGCTGCGAATCTGGGCAACCGAAGCTTCCGATCCGATTTTCTGCTGTTGCAATGCTTCAATATCTTTAAGCGCGACTTCCGCATCGCGAACATCTTGTTGTGCGCTCAGGTATTGCTGCCGCTTGGTGTCGTCGATAATCGCATTCGCCTTGGCCCGATCCAAATCGGCGCGAGCTTGGATCACTCGCTGCTGGGCTTGTTCGCGCTCTAGTCGCTGTTCATTGCCAATGCGTCCGATAGCCTCTTGCGCTTGTCGTTGCCGAGTTTCGGCAAGGCTCAGGTTGAGTTCCGCTTGCTCAAGTTCGCGCCGCGAGACATAACCCCGATCGTACAGTCCGGCTTGGCGATCTCGCTCGATCCGAGCTTGCCGAAGGTTGTTGTTGGCATCTTCGAGCGCAGCTTCTTGGGCGGTCCGAGCGTTTGGGTGGGTGACATTCACCAGCAGATCGACCGCTTTTTGCGCGTTGGCAACGGCGGTCTCGGCGGATCGGATTGCCGTGGAAGTCAGCGCGGGCTGGGCTTTGAGCTCGATCTCGAGCTGTTTGAGTCGCAGCCGCGATCGTTCAAGGTGGGTTCGGGCAGTCACGCGGCGCTGCTCGATTTCTACCTGCAGTCGTTTGACCGCGCTTTGCGCACCTTCGAGCTGGGCACGATTCTGTTCGACTTGCAGTTCGGTCTGTTGGGGATCGATGACGGCAATCAGATCGCCCGCTTTCACATAATCACCTTCGTCAACGAGGAGTCGGGCAACTCGACCGCCGACTTGGCTTTTGACTTCGACCGTGCGCTGCGCTTCAAGCGATCCGGTTTCGACAACTTGGATTGCAACATCGCCCCGCGAAACAACGGCGGTATTGGCCTTGAGCATCTGCTCGTGCTGCATGGCTTGCAGTCGCTTTTGGCCTTGTTGCATTACCATACCGATGGCGATGATTCCCAAGGTGATCGCCCCCAGCACGATTCCTATGCGCACGTTACGTTTCATAAGTCACTCTGTTTCTATCGCCCATGGTCCGCCGACGGGTACTGCCCAGTTTTGCGGATAAATCAGGTACACGGTATTACCGCTTGCCAACCAGGCACGTTGAAAATCTTTGCGGGAATAGTGCATTCGCACCGCCTTTCGGCCCGGATCGTTTAAGATCGGCTCCCCTTTCTCACTGAATCCCGCAACCACCACCAGATGTCCCCCTGAACTTTTGGATTCGCCCTTGAGCCATCCGTAATTGACGGATGCCACCACCGGCACGCCGCAGCCGATCCACATTTCCAGGTCTTTGACCGAACGAAGTCGGCTGACATATCCTTTCATTCCGGGAAGCGATCCGGCAAAGCTGGCATTGAACGCCCAGTTACCGGCTCCACGATAAACCGGATCGTACACGGCTTTTTGAATCTGCGGAACATCGAGGTCCAACGCAGAAATTTGCCGTTCTTTCGCCCAGTAGGCAAGGACCATCGAAACGCTGGTCGGACTGCACAACACACTCCCGCCCGGATAATCCATCTGATACCGGAGCGGCACATCCAATACCGCGGGCGCGGAATCAAAAGTTCCGACCGGTTGCGGACGCTTCGGGTCGGTCAGCACCATATAAAAATGCGAAAGTTCGGGGAATTCGCCGTTGGCACTGTTCAGAGTTATCGTAACGGTTACGCCCGATACAGGTTTTTTAAGGATCAGAACATCGGTTTCGACGCGGCCATCCGGGCGGGACTGCGCTTTAACGCTACGTTGTCCCCCGTTTGACCAGATGCCCAGATCGAACGGCTTGCCGGAACCGGTGGGCTGAACCTGCACGATCATCGATGACCCCCCTGGCATCTGCGCATTCCAACTGGAAATCAGCTCGGTGAACGGCGCGCCTTCGATCTGCACCCGCAGACGTCGTTTGGCCGGATTGACTTCTTCAACTTGGAAGTCCGACGCTCGCACTTGCACAAAATTCCAAGCGTTTGCACGAACCGCGGGCGGGTCGGATTGAGCAAGAAAAGCCAATACCAAACTGATCATAAAATGTCCCGACGAGAGATACCATTTTGACCGAATTCCAAACGCGGCGGGGCAGTCTGCCACATGGGCTAAAATTGGGGATTCATGCTGCAGATCTCGGGTCTGAACGTCTTCTACGGTGCTATCCAAGCCCTTAACGACGTCACCTTAAACGTTCAAGAAGGAGAGATTGTTTCGATCATCGGATCAAACGGCGCGGGCAAGAGCACACTCCTGCGAACCATTAGCGGATTGTGCCGTCCTCGAAGCGGAACCATCGAATTCGAAGGCTTGGACCTGAGCACCGAGACGCCGGACCGAATCGTAAAGCACGGTATCAGTCAAAGCCCGGAGGGTCGGCGTATCTTTTTGAACATGTCCGTCATGGAGAATCTCCAGCTGGGTGCCTTTACTCGCAAAGATGGAGATGTCGAAAAGGACATGAACCGGTATCTGGATCGTTTTCCACGCGTGCGGGAACGGCTCAAACAAAACGCCGGAACTATGAGCGGAGGCGAACAGCAGATGCTGGCGATCTGCCGCGCGCTTATGGCAAAACCGCGGCTCCTCCTGCTCGATGAACCCAGCATGGGTCTGGCTCCCAACCTTGTTACCGAGATCTTTAACGTCATCCGCGACCTGCACGAGGAAGGCGTCACAATCCTTCTGGTCGAACAAAATGCTCACCGCGCACTCGAAATCGCCGATCGCGCCTACGTTCTCGAAACCGGAAACATCGTGCTTAGCGATACCGGCGAAGCATTATTGTCCAATCCCAAAGTTAAAGAGGCTTACCTAGGAGGCTAGGCGTGACCGTTCGCATCGCTGCGCTTGCCTCGCGCCATATTTCCCGAGTCGTCGAGATCGAGAAAGCTTCTCAATCGTGCCCCTGGTCGGAGCAGAGCTTTAGCAATGAAATCGAAGCCGAACAGAGCATCTTTATCGTTGCTGAAGTCGGCACCGATGTGGTCGGATTCGCCGGACAGTGGCTCGTGGTTGACGAAGCGCATATCATCACCGTTGCGGTCGATGAATCGCATCGCCGTAAAGGCATTGCTCGACGACTCATCAACGAACTCCTCTCCCGTGCGCTCGATTCTGGAGCCACCTGCGCAACGCTGGAAGTCCGAGTCAGTAACGCAGCCGCCATCGCTTTGTATGAATCGATGGGATTCCAAGCTGCGGGGCATCGCAAGCGGTACTACCCAGATAATAAAGAAGATGCCGTGGTGATGTGGCTCTATAATCTCCAAGATTGGGCCGATCCGGCATGATGTTTTGGAACGGTCCTCTCCTTGCCATCGAATCCAGCTGCGATGAAACCGCGGTTGCGATCCTCGAAGGTCGCACAATACTCAGCAATGTAGTGGCAAGCCAGGCAGAAATGCATGCCAAGTGGGGCGGCGTGGTTCCGGAATCGGCAGCCCGGGCCCACGTAGAATCGATTATTCCCGTGCTGCGCGAAGCCCAAACCCAGGCGGGGACCGCCGAAATCACGGCGATTGCGGTCACCAATCGCCCCGGCCTTGTTGGAGCACTGAGCGTCGGAGTTTCGGCCGCAAAAGCCCTTGCGATTGTCCACGACGTTCCCCTAATCGGCGTTCATCATTTGGAAGGGCATCTGGCCAGTCCTCTTGCGGAATTCGGCCTGATCTATCCGCACATTGCCTTGATTGTGAGCGGAGGCCACACGGAACTTGTAATCGTGAACGCTCCGGGCGAATACCGGATGCTAGGCGAAACTCTCGACGATGCCGCAGGCGAAGCATTCGATAAAGGAGCCCGACTGCTCGGACTCGGCTATCCCGGCGGACGCGCGATTCAATTGGCGGCAGAATCTGGCAATCCGCGCCGATACGATCTGCCCCGTTCCATGCGGATTTCACCGTTTAGTTTTTCGTTTAGCGGACTCAAGACGGCCATGCTTCGCTTAGTTGAAAAAGAAGGGGCCGCGATCTCGGTGCCAGACGCCGCCGCCTCGCTCCAAGCGGCCATCGTGGATGTGCTCGCGGCGAAGTCTATCGCCGCCTGCGAGGAGTTGGGGATCAGCTCGCTTAGTTTGGTCGGCGGAGTTTCAGCGAATCAATCGCTACGCGAAACTCTGGCTGTAGAATGCCGTAAAAGAGGTTATCATCTGTTTGTGCCGCCGTTTGCGCTCAGCACCGATAACGCCGCCATGATTGGTTTGGCCGGATCGATAAGGCTGGCCCGGGGGGAACGAAGTTCGTTGGGGTTGGAAGTGATGCCGGTAGCAGATCTTCCGGGTTTACATCATGAGTAAAGAAGTCGAATCGCCGTCGTCGCCTAAACCGCTCTCGCCACTTGCGCGCAGCCTTGCTCTTGCGGGTGTCGCACTCGTATTGCTGGCGTTGATTGTATTTGCAACCAACTACCGGTTTCGACAGATCCGCATTGCCGAACTGGAACGCAGTGTTGATGCCTTAAGCGAAGCACTCGAACCTACGCTGCTCGTGAGCAACAACGACAAGATTGAGCGCGTGATCCGCGACGTGGCAACCGCCGGAAACTATATTGCCATCAGCTATTCCGATAACAGCGGCCATATCGTCGCCAGCACCGATTCCATGAAGCGCGGCATAAAATCCGAAGAACTTCGCCAAGCTCCCACAAAAGCAAAAGCCATCAATGTTCGGGGTCGAATCGTGGTTCGACGTGCTGTGATTCTTGCCGGAGATACGCGGTTCGGCAATCTCGAAGTGGTTGCTCGATAACCCGCGCTAGCGGCGTGGATGTGCGCCTTCGTACACTCGCCGGACATGCTCCGTGTCCAGCTGGGTGTAGACCTGCGTGGTGGCGATGCTTGAGTGCCCGAGCAGCTCTTGGACCGCCCGCAGATCGGCCCCGCCCTTGAGCAGATGAACGGCGTACGTGTGCCGTAAGGTGTGCGGGCTCACATGCGACTCGATCCCCGCCGCTACACGATGTTTTTCCAACACCCATCCCGCCGACTGCCGACTCATGGGGCCGCCGCGCGAACCCAAAAATAGCGACGAGATCGGTTGCCTGGCCAATGCTGGACGTCCTCGCTTTAGATACTGTTCGATCCACGGCATAGTGAGTGAAGGAATCGGCACAACCCGCGTTTTTCCGCGTTTGCCCGTCACTCGCAAGGCGGCCGAATCGAGCCGGAGTTCCTCGATCCGCAGGCCCACCGCCTCGCTCACTCGGAGACCAGTTCCGTAGACCATTTCCATCAGTGTGCGATCCCGCAACCCGGTCGCGGTCGAAAGATCAGGTGCCGCCAAGAGTCGATCCAGTACATCGTAGGGAAGAGCTTTGGGCATGCGTTTAGGCAACCGAATGCCGGCGGCACTGGGTAGCTCCACCGCTGGACCTTGGCCTTTCCGCTTTAAGAACTTAAGCAACGATCGAAGAGCGCTCACGCGACGTCTTGCCGTGCTCGCGGCGGAATTCTGACGCGCAGCGGTCTGGTAGAGGAGCAGGTCTTCGGCAGTTATTCCGGACCAGTCGGTGCGTCCTCTTCCGGCGAAGAACTGGGCGGCTCGTTCGAGGTCCGAGACGTATCCGGTGATGGTGTTGTGGCTGGCTCCTCGTTCGAACCGGAGGTGGTCGACGTACCATTCGATGGCGTCGTGGAATCGTTCTTGCGGGCCCATATCCATAGCTGCGGACGAATGTATGCCATGTCGTGGATTCCCGCCGTAAAGGTCAACGCATCTTGACCCAAGATCGGAATCCGAGCCGAATCGGGCGCGGTTACGGTGAGAATCTCGTACCGTTCTTGGAGCTCGTCCATGAACTCTTTGAACCGATTGTACTGCAAGCCAAAGCCTTCGCGCTCCGCGCTGCGTTCATCCAGGCGGATGAGCCCTTCGACTTCAAAACTACTGAAAATCACGAAGTCCGGATTTTCATCTTCGAGCAGCCGTACATCCCAGTCGAAGCGTTCTGCCGGGTTAAGCGGTGTGTACCGCACGACATCGAACTCTTCGATCTGTGAGAGCTGCTCAAGTTTTCGTTCGATGGTTGCCTGGAATGGACCAGCCTGGATATTGGGATGCAAAGTTGGAGAATAAAACCACGGGTCCGAAACAAGCCCAATTTTAGAATTTTTTGGCAGGTGCGAGAATGTAAACTGCGCCATTTCGTCCCGAACATCGGGCAGAGTCATCCAGCGCGTCAGGTTGAGTGTGGAAACCGCTCCCCCTCCGATGCCGCCCAGCGCAATGATTCCCAGCGCGACTACTCCACGCAGCTTAGTCGAACCGGTCCGGTGGAGCTCGCCCATCCAAAAGCCGAAACCCATCGCGATCACCGGAATCAGCGGGAAAACGTAACGCATAAATTTCACGTCTGCGCGGCCGATTAAGATGTACTGGATGAGCAGGAATGCCGCCGGTCCGACCAACCAAGCCTGTTTACGACGAAGTCCGACCGCGAGTCCAATAAGGCTGAGGATCGTCAGTAAGCCGCCGTATCCCACCACCAGGTTTCCGATGTGATACGCCCAGCCGGGTGCAGTCCCCGCAAAAACCAGTCCGTGACCGGTGGAGGTGTGGCTCATTTCGTACCGAACATCCTGCAAGAACTTAGCGGTGTCGAAAATCGCCCCCGGGGTTACGATCAGAAAGACTGCGAGTGCGGCTCCGGTTGCCACCGCCGTCTGCTTAGCCCAGGTTCGGATATCAATCGGCCGCACCGCGAGCAATGCAGTCAGCGCGACCGCCACCAAGGCAATGATTCCGGTGTATTTGGTTCCGGCTGAGAGTCCGCAGAACACCCCGGCCCAGATAAACGGCTTCATTGTGATCGGCGGGGGCTTTTCCTCAGAATCGTCGGTGACCGGGACGATCTGCGAACACCAGTAAAAACACCAGGTCAAAAAGCACATGGCCATGACATCCACGGTCATAAATCGCGAATGAACCACTAATGCGGGTGTGATTCCTACTGCCAGACCGCCGAGCAATCCGCCGATCCAATGGGTGTGTCGCGCGATGGCCAAAAACACCGCGAGTGCCGCCAATGCTCCCGCCAGTGAATTCACCACCCGGCCGGCAAAAATATAACGCGCCACCGCCTGCGGAATGTCGCTCCCGTCTTCCAGCTTCGCACCTCCGCCATATCCGTTGACAACATCGGTCACTACCCGTTCGATGGTCAAAAACAGGGTGCCGTAGTTATAGAATCCGGGAGTGAACTTGCCGCGTGCGGGTTCGATCGTGCGCGCGTAGGCAAGGATTAGTTCTTCATCGGGGTGAAGGCTGTGGTTCCGATCCGAAGTCGGCAACCCCCAGCCAATTCCGATCAGTCGGAGCAGGAAGCATGCAAGAACAAGCCCAGTTCCGATGGCGATCAGCCGCTTATCGGCTCCGAGCTTCATGCGACTATGTTACACGCTCGTCAGGAGTCGGGTCAGGTTCATTTGCCTCTTAACACGTAACGATAAACGTCTTTAAGGAGAGCAAAGCCATCTATTCGAATCACAAATGACTCGAATAGATGGCAGATTCAATCCGACCAAGCCGGACTACTTGACCGAGATCAACTGAAGCGTAGCTTTGCCGGTGAGTTTTTCTTCCCGAACCGCATGGGGAACGCCCACCACGTTGAGCGACCAGTATCCCGTGGTTCGCGCACTGGCATACACCGTATCGTGGGTCACCGGATCAAGATCAAAATCGATCACGCTGTCCATCTTCAGGGGAAGCTTGGCGAGTCCGCTTTGATTGGAGGTCATGCCAAGCATCTGATTGATAAACAAGGCGGCATCGGTATCGAGGTTAACAGTGGCACTGATTCGATCAAAGGTTTTGCCATTCTTTTGGATTTTGCCCTTGTACGTGTACTCCATATCCAACCGCTGGACGGCCTGCTCGCCCTTGCTCCCCTTAAGCTCGCCCGGTTGATAACTCACCGTGCGTTTCCAACTTTCGCCGACTTCCACCGGTTCGAACGGAAGCCGAGGATTAAAGTCGAGCGCAGAATCTAGCGATCCGGTAAAGAGAGCCATGCGATACAGCTCACCGGAAAATTGCGAAACGATATCTTGAACGAATGGCGCAGCATTTGCCACGGCCGCACGCGCTTTAAGGACCGATCCGAGATGCAATTTGCCCGACCCCATATCCTTGAGATTGGTGATCTCGTTGACCGGCGAAAGGTTGATTTGCAGATCGTAGTTCACCTTTTCGCGATGGGTAATTGCGGGCGATGCTGCCGTTTCGCCCTCCACAATATCCATGGTTGGGCGTCGGTAACGAATGGTGGCGATTCCTGAAGGCTTAAGTTCGGTGACCGTGTAATTGAAATCGTAATTGATATCGGTTTCGGTCGGAATAAATGTCACCGTTTCGTGATCCCGAATTTCCGCCATGAGATGGGTGCGAACGGCATAGCTATAAGTTGCTCCCGCTTTGAACTTTCGGCTGAGGTCAACCGGTTCGGCTTGCGGGCTCAAAACAGCTGCGGCAATAAGGCTCGTGAGCATGTGCTTTAATCTTAGACGCGCGAGCCCTTAAGCAGTTGCTTGGAAATGACGAGTCGCTGAATTTCGCTGCATCCTTCGCCGATTTCGGTGAGCTTGGCATCGCGCCACAGCTTTTCCGGAAGGTAGTCAAACGTCATCCCGCGACCGCCGTGAATCTGGATTGCTCGGTTCGTCACCCGATTGGCCGTCTCGCTGGCGTAGAGCTTGGCGTAGCTGCTGGCCAAAACAACGTCTTCACCCCGATCGTACATTGCCGCGCCTTTGTGAAGCAAAAGCTTGGCCGCTTCGACTTCCATCCCGGAATCGGCGAGCATATTCTGCACCGATTGCATGTCCGCGAGGCGTCGATTAAACTGCTCTCGCTGCTGACTGTATTCGAGGGCCAGTTCGAGCGCTTTCTCCGCGATTCCCGCGGCCATCGCGGCGATCCCCAGTCGGCCCCGATAGAGAAGCGAGATTGCTTGTTCGAACGTGCAGGGGGTGTGCCAGGCCCGCGCATTGGTGAGCTTGAATCGAACGGTGTTGCTGGCACTCACGCCGATTGTATTGATTCGCTCGACCACTTCGAATCCGGGCTGATCGGTTTCCATCAAAAAGGCCGAAAGTTCGGTTTCGCTGGTACGCGCGACCATCACAATCAGGTCGGCGCGGCCCCCGTTGGTGATGAACATTTTTTCACCGTTGAGGTGGTACCAGCCTTCTTCGCCATCGATCTTGGTGGCGGCGGTTTTCACGCGGCGAGCATCGCTTCCGGCATCGGGTTCGGTGAGCCCCCAGGCGAGCTGGATTTGGCCTTCCATCGCGGGTTTTAAATACTTTTCTTGCTGCTCTTTGCTCGCAAAGTTCACGAGGTGGCCGATGACGAGCGCGTTGACCGCGGCGATGTTCATCGAAAGCGCAGGGTCGCCTTTGGCAAGCTCAAAGCACATATCCACATAGGCTCGGCAGCTGAGTCCGGTTCCACCGAGCTCTTTGGGGACGACCAGCGAGAGCATTCCGCGATCGGCCACGCGCTTGAAGATATCGTCGGGGAATGCGCGGTTGGTTTCCCATTCGCGCGTGTTGGGCAGAACTTCGTTCTTAACAAACTCCCGAACGCCCTGGATGAACGCCTGTTCTTGGTCGTTCGGGAAGGGAATGACGGCTTGCGGGCCTGGCCTCACTGCGGTTTGCGACATACGGGTGCGATTCTACTGGGTATCGGAGGTCGGCGCGGCGGGCCCCCGCGGTGACTCGGGTCCCCGGTATTTTTACTGGTTATTCCAAGAAGTTGCAGTTGCACACATTGTTTCTGCTACGATGACTATCGCAAGCAGTTTCGCTTGCGCTCGGGTTGCACCTTTGCCGCCCGGCTTTTCAAACAAAAGGAAAGGAGCATAAATGAAGACAATCAACGCACTTGTCGTCGCGGCATTCGCGACGCTCACCGCTGCCTCTTACGGTAGCTTCTCGTACTCCACCGGATTTGAAGCATCGGAAGGATTCAGCCTTGGCTCGATTGGTGGACAAAACGGTTATTCGTTGTTCCCGGTAGGGGCCGAAAACGTGAACATCTCGGACGCCAATCCGCTGGGCGGTACGCAACATCTGCGCATTGGTCGAGATCCGAATGCCACTCCGGGGCAGTTCGCTGGCGCACAATCGTCGATCTTCGACACGACGGGGCTGGACATTTTTTCGTTTTCCGCCGACTTTTCCATCAGCGCGCTCGGTGGGGGAAGCTACGATTTTGTCGGATACGACTCCGTGAACACTGCTCTTGCTTTTCAGGTCTCGTTCCTGTTTACGGGCGACATCATCTTGGTTGATAACAGTGGCTGGGAGATTACCGGTGCGACTTGGACGCCCGGGGACACCTTAAACTTTTCCACCGTGCATAACTTTGCCGATGGAACTGCCAGCTATTCGCTGAACGGAACCGAATTTTACAGCGCATCTACCCTAAGCGGGGCAAGCGGAATCTCGTACTTCGCGCTGCTCAGCGATAACACGCAGATGGGTGATGTGGGCGATTTTGATAACATCAACTTTGCGGGTGAAGCAGTTCCGGAGCCGATGACGATGTCGGTTCTTGGCCTTGGTGCCGCAGCTTTGGCGTTTCGGCGACGCAAACGTAGCTAATTCGCATTTAGCTGGTCTAAAGCAAGGCCCGTGCAGAAGTGCCGGGCTTTTATATTAAGTCTGTCGCACCAGATACTATTTCGTGCCAAAACTGCGGTCGAATCCACATGGAATGGCGCGACTGGCGTATGATAGAGGTCAAGAGTTTGATGCCGGGTGGCGATCATGACATTTCTCGCAATCATCAGTTTTATGGCAACCACAAGCACAGTAACCGCCACGCCGGTCGCGCCCTCGACCTCCGCCGCGCCAAGCTCAAGCTCCCACGCCGTGCCGAGCTATTGGTGGGAAGGCGATCCAAGCAAAGAGATACCGGAAGTCAAGGCCGCGCTTCAAGAAGCCGAAGGACAGCAAACTCTCACCGGGTACGAAGATAAGGATGTCCTGATTCCTTTGATCAAGAAGTCATTGCGCGAAAACCAGACGGGCGGAGTTGATGAAGTTCGCTTTATTCGATTGTGCGCTCTAGTTTATCGCGGTCGCAATGCACCGGGGATCGAGGATGAGCCCTACTACAAAACCGCTAAAAACCATACTGATCTAGTTCTCAGGCACTGGGATCGAAAGGTTGATTCCTTATCGTTTATTCGTATGTGCACACTGATGCGGTACGAATTCTCATATTCTGGTCCCAAACCTGATCTGAAGTTTATAGATGAGATTCGGCCGTACATAAAAAACGATCCGGTTTTCGATCAAGCAATGGTGAAGTTTATGGGGTTTCAACTTAAGCGATATCCAGCAGAGGAAGTCCTAAAAGAGGCACGAAAACTTGCCCGACAAAAAAGAGCTACCATCATCAACGCGCGAACGGCAGGGGAAGCCATGCAGAACGTGGCATTTCTTAGCAAGGACCCGGATCTGCTGCTTGAGGGGATCGCCCTCAAAGAGAAATACTTAGCTGGAATGCAACCCCGTGATCCGGAAACGGTGGAGAGGTGGAAGGGCAATATCAAGCGAATTCGCGAGATCGCCCGCGAATGGAGGTCCGGGCGGTAATCATGACATTTCTCGCAATCATCAGTTTTATTGCAACCACAAGCACGGTAACCGCCGTGCCGGTCGCTCCCTCAATCTCCGCGCCGCCAAGCTCAAGCTCCCACGCCGTGCGGAGTTATTGGTGGGAAGGCGATCCCAGCAAAGAGATGCCGGAGGTCAAGGCCGCGCTCCAAGAAGCCGAAGGGCAGCTCACTCTCACCGGGTACGAAGATAAGGATGTCCTGATTCCTTTGATCAAGAAGTCATTGCGCGAAAACCAGACAGGCGGGGTCGATGAAGTTCGCTTTATTCGGTTGTGCGATCTAGTTTATCGGGGTCGCAATGCACCGGGGATCGAGGATGAACCGTACTACAAAACCGCCAAAAACCATACTGATCTTGTACTCAGACACTGGCCCCGCAAGGTCGATTCCCTATCATTCATTCGGATGTGCACACTGATGCAACATGAATTTGGCTACTCCGGCCGTTCCCCGGACACCGATTTCATTGCCACGTTGATCCCCTATGTTAAGGATGATCCCGTTTTTGATGAAGCTCTCGTCGAGTACATGGGGTATAGGTATCAAAAGTTTGGGGGCAAACAGATACTCGAAAAAGCACGGACCCTTGCGAAACGAGATCGAGCGACGGTTATCAATGCTAGGACTTCAGCCTTTGCGATTAGAACCGTCGGTTTTTTTGAGAAGAATCCACAATTGCTTCGCGAATCGGCCGGCCTTCTTAAGAAGTACCGAGATGGGATGCAACCGGTTGACGCGAAGAAACGAGGGGAAATGGATCAATATATCAAATGGCTCCGCGCTCAGGCCGACGCTATGGAAACGGCATCAAAAACTCAGAGATAGCTGCGGGCCAGCAGACCATCAGCCGATAATTGCCAAACCGAACCGGTCGGCGAAACCGACCGGACCGCATAACCCGAAGGATGATCCACCACTTCCTGGCCCGGACCCAACTCAATAGCCGAACGCGGAAACTCCGCCTGACTCCGCGGACGATCATCCAATCTCAGCGCACGCACTAAACCGAACTTAGTCTCCCAGTCGGGGTCAACCGGAACCGCGTGCGAAGCATCTTCGGCAAACTCTAAATAACCCCACATATAGGGGCGATGGATATCCAGGATTCCCGTGGGGGCAAACGTCCAATACCGTTCTTCTTCATCCGTTTTACGATACGCGCCATTAACGACCTGTACCGGGTAAAACATCTTCATAAGATTAAACCGCCAGATATCGCCCTTACGTGGCGCAGAATGTCCAATATGCGTTAAGCACATCCAAGGAAACGCGGCTTCCACACTCCAATATGTCCCCGGATTCGCCGGATTATTGATTTCGCCATCAGTCACGACTTGCAGCCGTAAGTCCGGGATTTCCAGCGAATCATCGCGCTGACCGCCCGTCACATACGGACGATCCATCGCCATATCCAGCGTGACGCCCCGAACATTGACTTCCCACTCTAAGTAGTTCCCGCCGTCGCCGTCCGGGTCAAGAAAGAGCTCGAAAACATTATCGAACCAGAGGTCACCATCGTGCTCGGTTTCAAACGACCAAATCGCCAACTCTTCCATGTTTGCAAACAAATAAAGGTAGGAATCATCCCATAGAAGCTGGGCGTTAATTGATAGCGGGCAAATTCCGGCTTGTTCACCCCGAATATCGGGCCAAAAGTCGATGACGGGCGCGTTCTGCCAAGCCGGATCATCGCCCAGGCCCGTGATCCTGACCGGATCGGCGGCCCGAGCGCAGACGTAACCGCGAGGCTGTTTCACTACGATCTTTAGCCCAGCGGATCGGGCTCGGCTTCCACGCGGATTCCGATGGTGGCAATGATCTCGGCCGCGCGCTCGCACTCTTCCTGATTGGCGCGGTGGACGGCGCACTGGCCGTAATGGTCGATCTCCCAGGCTTCGATGTACGCCTCTTCGGCGTCGCATCCGGTGGCGACCATGAGGATGCTGATGACTTCCAGATAGGTGTTGGTCTCGTTGTTGTAGACCACGACCTGCCAGCCCCGATCCGGGCTTTCGAGCGTATCCTCATCAATCCCGGGCAGAACCGTGGGGGATGCCGAGTGCCACTCCGGCGTTTCGATGACCGCGAGCGGGGAAGTGCCACGCGGTCCGAGCGCGGTTACGATTCCCATTCGGGCCGCACCTCCGTTTTGACTCCAATGCTGCCGACGACGCTGGCGACGTGCTTGCACTCGTCTTCCGAAGCAAAATGGATATCCGCCTTGCCAAAGTGGTGGGCTTCCCACATCTCCATATACGCCTCATCCGCCGGGCAGTCGGTGGCCATCATGATGGCAATCACCACCTCATCCATCGAGTTGGTTTCGTTGTTGTAGATGATGGTTCGAAACCGGCTGGAATCAGTTGCAGAATCCAGATCGGGCCGAAGTTCGGGAATCACGCTCATGGTTCTCGTGGATCGTCCGCTTCTGATTGTACGAGATTTTCGTCTTGACGGGCCAGAACCCGCGGCTCACGACTTGTTACCATCAACGCAACCAAGCCACCAACCGCCAGCAGATGCAGCGGAAGAGGCGTGGTTCCGCCGGGCGGATGATAGTCGAACCGGACTTCTGCCGGACCCTCGGTTGTTATTCGCAGCCACCGATCGCCTTCGATAAGTACCGACTTTCCATCGATACTTGCGGACCAGCCAGGCAGATTAAAGTATCGAACAGTGTGCGTTCCGGCAGAATCAAAACGGGCGGTAAATCCGCTTGTGTCCAGCCTTACGATCTGGCCTGATTCGGTAATTCCCGGCCCGGGCAAAGGATATACAAAGAAACCTTCCCGAACCTCTGGCGGGGTGGCCATTTGGGGGAGTTGAAGTCGCGACCACACCTCGGTTACCCCCGCCTCGGCTAGCCGGTCCGGGTTGAACTCGTATTTGACAAACATCATATTGCCGTTCGCCGCGGGTGCCGGATCCTTGCCGTTGATCTCTCGAAGCGTGCTCACCGTATCTCGGTGGATAAGCGAATCGTAACCTCCGATATCCTGCATCCGCAGGAGCGTTGAGGTGTTCGGGGGATTCAGCGCATTCACCGGCCGGAAGAAATCCCACGGCTCATTTACGAAAGCAAAACGTGTTTCGAGAGTGGGCTTGGAAGCTCCAGGGATCGGACGGCTAAACGGCAGAATCTGGGTTTGCGCAATCACAAAGTGGGCAACAATTCCGAATGCGGTGCCCAGCCAAAGCCACCCCTTTTTTTCCCAACACCACCAAGCGCCCCCGGCGAGAACAAGGCTGATGATCAGAAAAGGTGTGGTTTCCACGAGTCGCCGCGCCACCGGAACCTGCACACTGGCTCCGGGTATCCATGCCGAGAGGCTCCCCAGCTGATTCATCGCCATGATGGTGATTCCGCAGATTGCTAGAAGCACGAAGAAGCGATAGGCGGGCCGCTTCGGATGCGTTTCCGAGCTGTCGCAAGGAAGAGCCATCGCTCCGACCACGCACGCGCCTAACACGGCGAGTACCGCCGCTCGTCCGGGCGATCCCGTGGCGCTGAACCCGGGAATCCCGTAGTAGAGAAGGGCATTGATTGGCGTTCCGAATGCGGCCAACGTGCCGAAAAGTCCGATTCCGATCGGTGCCGCCCAGTATCGGCCCGGATGTCGTCGAACTAGCAAAAGCGTGAGCAAAAGCGGAATCCCAAGGTAGAGGGCCGATTCGGCATAGTTGCCGCCTGGCTTTATCTGCATGGGCCAGTAGCTGGGGATCGGCTCCTCGCTTGCGGGTTCATTCTTGGTGGGTGAGCCCAGGAATCCGGGAGCCACGATTCCGACCAACTCGAACGGTTTGATTGCAGACGCCTGGTATGTTTTGAATCCTTGCGCCGTGGCCGCACCAGAACGGTGGGAATACTCCGAAAAAGCCAGCGCCGGCCCGATCTGACACCAGCCGGCCCCGATGCCGACCAACGCGGCGACGACGGCCAAGCCAGCACCCACCCATTTGCTGCGATTGAGCGGGAACAACATAGCAATTCCTCCAATCAGCAAGGCAATTACGCCATAGAAAAAGAACTGGAGGTGGCCGCCGGTAGCCAGCATCGCAATCGAAGCCGCAAGGGCGACCGTTCGGGTCGGGCCCGGTCGGTGGAGAACCGCATGGAGTGCGGCCAGCGCAACCGGAATCCACGCGCAAGTGGTCATTACACTGGGGAGGGCCGTCCACGCGATGGCAAACGGACTCAGGGCAAACACGATGCCACCAAATGCGGCTCCCGCTTCGCCTGCGCCCAATCGCCGAGCCAGCGCACGAACGCCGAGCGCGGCAATGGCAAGGTGTATCCACGCGAGCAAGATGATCGCGGTTCCGGTCGGCAAACCCGACCATCCGGCGAGCACGTGCAACGGATAGTATCCCGCCGACTGCGAGTTGGCGAGGAGCGGCGTTCCGGCTAGCTGGTACGGATTCCAAGAGGGCGCAACGCCGGTGCGGTGCGCTTCGAAAACAAGGTCGCGCCATCCGTAAAACTGAAGTGCGCCATCGGCTTGCAGGATGTCCCAGCCTTGCTGGGGGGCGTGCGTTTCCCACGCCGGAACCATCTTGCTGATGGCATCGAACGGCCCCAGTATCTTGCCGCCGAAAACCCCGGGCCACAGCGCGACAAGCGGGCATAAAATGAGGATCAACGAAACTACCCAGCTGGGGAGTTGGATCTGAAAGCGCGACGGTTCGCCGCTCATAGGCACAATGTTTTAAGACCGTTTACGGGCAGTAAATGATTTGCTGCTTCGCTTTTTCGTGGTCCGGATTTTGGCGTAACAACTCGTGGAAGTTCGCGCACGCTTCATCGAACATGCCGATCATCATTTGGGTCATCGCAAGGTCGTATCGTGCGCCCTCGTGGTTGGGGTGAGCGTTCACAATTTTTTGCAGAGTGGCCACGCTCCCATCGAAATCCCCTTCGAATCCTTGGATAAGCCCAATCTGCCAGTTGGAATCCACATGACCGGGGTGCAACTGAAGCACGCGATCGAAGATCTCCTTGGCCTCGGAATATCGGCCGTCGCATCGGGCCTGGAAGCCTTGATCGTATAGCTGGTCAACGCTCATGACTTTATGTCAGACCTCAGAATATACCGAAAGCCCGGCCTGATATGACCGGGCTTTGTTCAGATTCCTTGGAATTTAGGCCGTGCCGGGTTCAAGTTTGCCCGGTGGGATCGGATTGGGAACCGATGCAACATCAACCACTGGTTCGCCCGTCGACGTATTATCACTGTCGCGGGGGGGAAGCGTCTCGCCGGCCATGAGTAGCAGAAATTCGGTGCGATCCAAAGTTTCGTGCGTGAGCAACGCTTCCGCCACCGCATCCAGTTTGTCCCGATGCTCGGTGAGGATATCACGCGCTCGCGCCCGGCAAGTATCCACAATGTGCCGAACTTCTTCGTCCACCGCTTGCGCAATCGCTTCGCTGTAACGCTTGTCGTTTTGCATCTCGCGGCCGAGGAACGGATTCGAAACATTACGACCGATCGCCAGAGTTCCGAGCTTTTCGCTCATCCCGAACCGTGTAACCATGGCCCGCGCAATCGCGCTAACTCGTTCGAGATCGTTGGCCGCGCCGGTCCACACGCGGTTGAACGTTACTTCCTCCGCCATACGACCGCCCAGCAGGCTGGTGATATCGTCGAGAAGCTTTTGCTCACTGACGAGGAACTTGTCGGATTCCGGCAGATGCCAAGTGGAGCCCAGCGAACCGCCACGCGGCAAGATCGTAACCTTGTGGATCGGGTCGTGATGCTCAAGTAGCTCGCCGACAACTGCGTGCCCGGCTTCGTGATAGGCAATGATCTTGCGCTCTTCGTTATCGATTACCCGGCTCTTGCGTTCCGGTCCGGCAATGATCCGGTCAAGGGCTTCGTTGAGGTCCTCGCGCAGGATCTTGGTATGCCCACGACGAGCGGCCAAAAGCGCGGCTTCATTAAGCGTGTTGGCGAGGTCAGCCCCCGTGAATCCGGGCGAACGGCGCGAGAGATCCATGAGATCAACTTCATTGGAAAGGGGCTTACCCTTGGCATGAATCTGCAGGATTTTAAATCGGCCATCCATATCCGGCGCATCAACCATGATCTTTCGGTCAAAGCGACCCGGTCGAAGCAGGGCTTCATCCAAGACATCTGCGCGGTTGGTGGCGGCAATCACCACCACTCCGGAGTTGATTTCAAAGCCATCCATCTCGACCAGAAGCTGGTTGAGGGTTTGCTCACGCTCGTCGTTTCCGCCGCCGACCCCGGTCCCACGCTGACGACCAACCGCATCAATTTCGTCAACAAAGATCAGGCAAGGACGGTGAGCCTTTGCGGTTTCGAACAGGTCGCGGACTCGCGCCGCCCCCACACCGACGAACATCTCCACAAATTCCGAACCACTGATGTGGAAAAACGGCACACCCGCTTCGCCCGCAATTGCCCGGGCAAGGTGCGTTTTGCCAACGCCCGGAGGGCCGACTAAGAGAACGCCCTTTGGAATTTTGGCTCCAAGCGAAACGTAGCGCTTGGTGTTCTTAAGAAAATCGACAACTTCGAACAGTTCCTCTTTGGCTTCATCGATTCCGGCGACGTCTTCGAACGTGACCTTGGGCGTGTTCTCTCCGGCGCGTCGCGCTCGCGATCGCCCAAAACTCATGGCCTGATTTCCGCTGGCTTGGGCCTGGCGAGAGAACAGGAACCACCCGAGTCCGATAAAGATGACAATCGGAAGAGTGAGTCCAATAAAATTCAGCAGAGCCGGACTGATGGGCGGCTGCGGAAAGACGGTTTCGACTTTATTTTGCTCAAGATAAGCAATCAGCTGCGCGCCGCTATCGGTACTGGCGGGCCATGCACTAACCACAAACTCCCGTTCCGTATCGCGGTACTTTCCGCGAATAGTGGTGCCTTCCCACACCACGCGCGGCTGAATTTGTTGCGATGCAACCTCATTTTTGAATCCCAACACCGTGAGATCCTTAGGCGGCTGCATTCCCAATGCCGGGGTTTTGGCGATGATATTGAGCAACACCAATACCAGCAGAAAAGCTGCCGCAACAACGAAAATATAACGAGCTCCCTTCAAACCTTCACCTGGGCGGATTTGACCATTGATTTCACTACGTAATTGCTTGGCACGACGTTCCTGACCATTATGACCCCGGATCGGGTTCCAGCGGTTCCAGCCGAAGCCTCAGGGCCCGGCGAGTGGCCGATGTCACCTTAACCCTTTCGGAAAGCCGAACCCCGGGTGCCCAAATGGGACCCGCGATATCCATAATAATCGGCAATCTTTGCCTTGCTGCTTGAGATAGACGCGCCGAAGCAAGCATGTTTGCCAAATTCCGGGACTCCGCTTCTCCAAGCGGGACCATTCGATCCTCCGGTTCCACACTGCGAAAGCTCAGCGGAGCGCGGGCAGAATCGGCATCGATTACCACCTCCAACGAACCCGGTTCTCGCACAAAGTCACCTGGATTCCATGATTCCGCCGTGAGCTTCCAACCAAAAACATCGCTGATGGTTTCGCCGGGAACGGTGAGCGGAAATCGGAACGGACCATCGCGCTCAGTTCGGCGGATCGTCACGGTTTCCGCATCGATCTGCATAACCACATCGGTTTCCGGAATGCTGATCGAGCCGGATTTCTGGCTATTCAAACGCTGCATCGCAAGATCAATGTGGTGGAATTCCGCCGTGCCTCCGATAAAGTTACACGCTAACCGGATGGCCCGGCGTACCAGAACATCGGGCGAACTCTGCAGGATTCGCGAATCCAGCTCGAGCTCGCAATCTTGTGTGAGAAACGCAAGCGATCCGTTAATTGGTCGCTCCGCAGATTCCAGCAAACCCGCCGCCATTCGATCAAGAAATTCATCTTCGGCCCGAGCAGTTTCGGCAAGCCGTTCGACGGCTGTCGCAAACTGCGGATTGATGCTTTCAAATTCTGGCGTAATCCGTTGACGAATCCTCACCCGGGTGAAAGCTTCATCAAAATTGCCCGAATCGTGCGTAAACCACAACCCATTTTCTTCGCAGTAACGAACGGTTTCGGCGCGTGAGAAGGGAAGAATGGGCCGGATAAACCCTTCGCGCACCGGATGGATTCCGCCCAGACCCGCGATTCCGGTTCCGCGAGCTATCCGCATAAGCACGGTTTCTACTTGGTCATCACGGGTATGACCGGTGGCAATGAGTCCGCATTCGGTTTGGGCTGCGGCATGCCGAAGGAAGATTTTGCGAGCGTTGCGGCCTGCTTCTTCGATGCCGATTTTGGCTTGCGCGGCCATTGCCGGCACATCGGCCCGGCCCGAAAGGAATGCAATCCCGAGTGATGTCGCAAACTCCTCGCATCGCTGGAGTTCTTCGTCTGCTTCGGTCCGTTGTCCGTGGTGAAGTGTGGCCGCCACCACATCGATTCCGGCTTTGTGGAGCAGATGAAGCAGGCATGTACTATCTGCTCCGCCACTGTATCCCACGAGCACACTTGTGCCTTCGGGGATGAGTTGGGATTCGGCGAGATGCATTCGGAACCGTTCGAGCACTGGCCTAGAGCTTACTTGTTGCGGATCAGATTAGCTGAGCAGCGAGCCGGAGATCAGCAGTTGTCAAGCTTCCTTCTCATAATTGGCAATCTTGAATGTCGTGTGGGTTGTAAGACATTGTTTCTTAGTTCCAAGACGACCTGAAATCACATGTCTGGCTTAGCTGAGCAGCAACAAAATCTGGTAAACGTATAAGACCCATGGGCAAAAGGGCAGCTACATCTTATGAGTAGAACAAACGATAATTAATCATCGCTTAGCCTTAGGCGCGATTGCGGATTAAAGCTGGGTTCATCTAGGAAATGTTGAAACGGCAGAGCCTGCTGGCCTAAAGCATTTAGCCGCAGTGATTCAAACCCATAGAGGGTGCCGTCAATTTGAGCGATACAATTTCGAAAAACATTAGTTGAAGTAGATTTGCGGTTTGTCTGCATATCCTTGACACATGCTGTAACCGCGGAATTTAGGCTTGGGAATTGACGTTCTGATCCGGGCACGTAAACCACAGCCGGGAGCAGCTTTGCATCTTTATCTACACGGACAATCAGCCACAGATTTTCAAGCAGTTTTATTTCTGTCCACAGATATTCATCGGTAGTGTCACGCTTAGTTAGGTGAACAGGAAAACTTGGGTCTATTTTATACTGTTTAACCAAGCCATCGTTCCAAATCCAGCTGGATTCGAGCCCCGTTGTGACGTGAAATTTTCTTATTCCGTAGAAAACCGAGCATGATTTCGATATGAAGGGTACGGTTTCAGGTTGCGTATTGAGGCCGAGTTCATATGCCGTAGATGTGGGCAGTCTTATTTGGAATGTACTGCCCTCTGAGAGATTTAGCGGTTTGCCATTCCTCGTGGCAATAATTTGTCCATCTCTGTATTCGGCGTTAACGTACACCCAGCGATCTCTAGTGAGACCTCCGTTGAGCTGATGGAGCACCCAGTTGTAGTTAATCTCTTTCGGATCGAATGCCATTTGATCTCTGGTTAGGACGAACTGCGATGTCGATCTGATGCAACTAGGAAGCTTGCCTTGCCCGCATGTTGCCCATGTGTCCGGAATGGACATTAAAAACGTGGCGGCCCCGGAGGGAATCGAACCCCCGACGCCCTCCTTAGGACACAAATTTTTCAGGTTCGTTGAACTAGAGCCAAAGTCTCACGTTGAACCTAGCCGTCTCCCTCAGTTTCTCGCATTTGAGAGACCTTTGAGAGACCAAAAATCTGCTCCGTACTACAGAGGGCACCGGGTTCGTAGCGAGCAAATTTCGTGCTCGCTCACACGCTTACATTCCAGCTTCTCATGCTGTACCTTCGCGCTGAACAGGTGAGACACTCACATTTGAGCTGACTAATTCCCGAATTCCAACAACGAATGAATATCGGAAACAGCTGTGAGCTTACACTTTCAAGGTTCTCTTTGATGTCAACAACCAAAAGTTTTTCGATATCTAGATCGAACTTCAGATGAACTGAGTAAAAGATGTCACCCCAGTACACATGCTCGGTAAAACTGAGACTTGCCATGCCTGATCCATCTTTTACGATGTCTGAAACAAATTGAAGAACCGTGGTCGCCGTGGGTTTACCTGGAGGAACTTTGGCTACCTCTGGATCTACGGCTTCAAGTACCCGGCGCAAAGGCTTAGACCGACCATGATTAACAATCGTCCTGTTGAACATAAACCTGGTCAGATAGATTCCATTGGGTTGGTTAAGCATGATCCTCATCAGCTCAATGCCCTCACCATCTAACAACTTCTTGTTTCTCAAATCAGATTCTAGTGTCTGAAATATTACGCTGACCAGCTTCCTGCGGCTCTCTTCGATGTCTGCTGCCATTCTTACCAATAAGAGACCTCGTCCGCGAACTTAAAGAAGCAGCTTTCCAGAGAAAGCTGCCAAGTTAGTAGTCCTCAGGCAAGAGAACGGTCGTTATAGAGCGATCCCATTCGGTGATGATCCAAACACGGTTCCATCCTGAGATGAGTACACCGACATAAGCCGCGAGTCGTGAACGAGAGCCTCTTCATTCGATTCACGATCCTCTTCGCAGACGTCGCCCCAGTCTCCTTTGGCATGTCGATGAAGAGCAGTGTATATCTCCGGAGAAGGAATCTTGGCCAGTAGGTTTGTAGTCGCCACGATGCGACCGAGCGGAAATTTGGATTGAATAATCAATGTGGCACCTCTGAGGGCCCGCGTCGCGCCCCTGTGTATTAGTCAGGGAGGCCGTTGAGCCACGGACCCAGTTGAAGTGCCACGAATCAAACGTACGTTGCCCAAGTCGAAGCCTCAAAAATCCAGCATTTCATGCAATTCCTTAGCTGTAGCTAAGTTAGACTTTGTTGTTTCCAAAATTGGATTTGCTTCGGCTAGTATGAAAACATGAGCCAATTGCGTCCAGAAAAGCTCGCATACACGGTCGAGGAAACTGCCGAGCTTCTTTCCCTCAGCCGAGCTCATATTTATCGACTGCTCGATCAAAAGGAGCTCGACTCGATCCAGATCGGTCGAAGCCGTCGGATCACCAGAAAGCAACTCCAAGAATTTCTTGAATCTTTGGAGAAATCAGATAACGACAATCGATTTCGAATGTATTGAACGCGGTTTCTCAGAGTTCTTCCCGCGTTGCTTACTTCCTGCTAGATTGGAGATACTCAATTCTAGGCTCAAAAAAGCCTCCAGCAAGTAAACTCGTTTCCAATGGCTCAACTTGAAAATATAGAGGCAATAGAGAGGCGATTATGGAGCGCAGCCGATACCCTCCGCTCAAACTCAGAGCTCGCAAGCAACCAGTATTTCATGCCCGTAATGGGGCTCATTTTCCTCCGTCACGCCTATAGCCGCTACCTTCAAGTCAAGCCAGAAATCGAAGCCAAACTCCCGAGTCGTGGAGGAGTCACCAGGCCCCTCACCAAAGAGGACTTCTCCGAGCGGTCGGCGATCTACCTTCGCCCCGAAGCCCAGTTCGACTACCTCATCGAGAACGCCGACAACTCAAAGCTTCCCGAGATGGTCATTGATGCCATGAAATCCATCGAGGAAGACTACACGTCGCTCAAAGGTGTTCTTCCCAAACAGGATTACCAAAACCTGGGCTACGAATTGCTCGGCGACCTCCTCCGTAAACTAAATCCCGAAGAGCTCAAACAGGCTGACGGAGACATTTTCGGGCGAATCTACGAATACTTCCTCACGCAATTTGCAGATCAAGGCGCACACGACGGCGGCGAGTTCTTCACGCCAATCTCCATCGTCAGCTTCATTGCCAACGTGCTTGAACCGGAGAATGGAATCGTAGCTGACCCAGCCTGTGGTTCCGGGGGGATGTTCGTCCAGTCCGCTCACATTGTAGAAAAGCACAACCTCAACCCGGCAGAGCGACTGACGTTCCGGGGGTGTGAGAAAAACGAAACCACCGCCAACCTCGCCAAAATGAACCTTGCCGTCCACGGTCTAGAAGGAACAATCTCGGCAGGCAAAGACGCCATCAGCTACTACAACGATCCGCTGAACATGTTTGGGGCTTGTGATTACGTAATGGCAAACCCACCCTTCAATGTCGATGAGGTCGATGCCGAAAAGGTCAAAAACGACCAGCGGCTTCCCTTTGGACTACCGGGGATCAACAAAGCCAAAAAGGTCAGCAACGCGAACTATCTGTGGATTCAGTACTTCTACAGCTACCTCAATGAACGGGGCAAAGCTGGATTCGTCATGTCCTCACAGTCGTCCAGTGCTGGCCGGGATGAAGCCAAAGTTCGTCAACGTCTGATCGAATCAGGGCACGTCGATATGATGGTGGCGATCCGTTCTGGGTTCTTCTACACCCGCACTGTTCCTTGCGAACTCTGGTTTCTCAACAAAGCAAAGCCTGAGGAATACAAAGATAAGGTGCTCATGCTGGATGCGCGTAATGTCCACCGGCGCGTGACCCGAAAGATCTACGACTTCTCGCCTGAACAGCTCCAAAACCTCCTCAGCATCGTTTGGATGTACAGAGGTGAGAATGAGCGGTTCTGGAACCTTGTTGAAGAGTATTTGACTCGTTCAGTTACCGAGCTTGAGTCCTCGATTGATGAGTCAAAGCTGAATCCCGTTGCTCAGTTTCAAGCAGATTTGAAAAACGTTTCAGATCTTCTGCAGCCGTTCTACAAAACTCAAAACGACAATGAAGCGGCTCGGGGTCATTGCGATGAACTCATGGGATGTAGGTTGGAGATTGAGCAAGAACTTTCGGTTCTGAGAGAGATGACGCCGAAGAGCCGGGCGGCCCTAGATGGTTTCAAGAACGGCGAGCACAAAGGGGTCGGCGATCTTGTCCATGAGCAGATTGAAGAAGTCCGTAATCTCATCCGAACTCTCGATCATGCGGCAAAGCAAGTCGGAAGAATGATCGAGTTCGCGGAAAAAGAACTCGAGTCCAAAGACTCCGAGAAGTGGGAGACAAGCAAGATCAGTCGCGCAAGAAAAGCACTTGAGGAAAGCCGAGTCGCGGCGGTCGATCAGCTTAAACTGGCTCGGTACTTCTCGCGCCAGGCTCGGTGGTTGTTGGATCGATTCCCTGACGGTGAGTTGGTTGATGTGGAGGGCTTGGTCAAGCTGGTTGATCATGAGGCGTTGGAAAAGAACGACTGGTCGCTCACGCCGGGACGATATGTGGGGGTTGCTCCTGAAGAAGAGGACGAAGATTTCGATTTTGAAGAGACTTTGCGGTCAATTCATGAGGAATTACAAGCTCTAAACGATGACGCCACCGATTTAAGTTTACATATCGACAGTTCCCTGAAGGAAATACTTGCATGACATCAGGCGAAACTCCAACCCTTAACGATGTATGTCTTTTTATTGAAGATTGTTTGCATGCAACAGCACCGACTCAGGATGATGGCTACCCACTAATTAGGACTCCAAATATAGGAAAGGGACGTTTGATTCTTGACGGTGTTTACAGAATCTCTGAAGAAACTTATCAGAAATGGACTCGGAGAGCTAAACCTGAGAAGGACGACCTCATCCTCGCTCGGGAGGCTCCTGCTGGCAATATTGCGGTGGTCCAGGATGAACAGATTGTAGCATTGGGTCAGCGCACAGTCCATCTGAGGCCGGATCAAAACCAAGTTGACTCCACGTACTTATGCTACTTTCTACTAACTCCAAAAATGCAGGGTTCGCTATTGGCAGGCGAAACTGGAGCGACTGCAAAACATATCAATCTAAAGGATATTCGCCGTCTCCCACTTCCTGGGCTTCATGAAAGGGCTCAGCAATCAGGCATTGCCCAAGCAATTTCTGCCTACGATGATCTGATCGAAAACAATCGGCGGCGGATTAAGTTGTTGGAAGAGGCGGCGCGGCTGATCTACCGCGAATGGTTCGTCCACCTCCGCTTTCCAAGGCATCAGCGAGAACATGTAGCGGATGGAGTACCAAGTGGGTGGACTCAGGCGAATCTGCCGGAAGTCATTGAATTTAATCCCAAGGAAGCTCTTCCAAAAGAGAACATTGTATTTGTTCCAATGTCCGCCCTATCTGAGTCTGGAATGACAGTTGATGAAGAAATACTTGAAGTTAGAGATAAGGGCACAACCGTTAAGTTCAAGAATAATGACACCCTATTAGCCAGAATTACACCTTGTCTTGAGAATGGAAAAACAGCTTACGTTGGGTTTCTTGATGAGGACGTTGTTGCTAGCGGATCTACAGAATATATTGTCATGAGAGGCAAAAGTGTTGGGCCGTGCTTTGTGTACTGTTTAGCTAGGAGTGACAATTTTAGAGGCCACGCAATTGCCAGTATGATTGGAAGTTCTGGTCGTCAACGTGTCCAATTGGGAGCTCTTGCAGAGTACACCGTCCTAGTTCCAGATAAGGAGATTGCGGATGAGTTTGAATCAATTGCACAGCCAATGTTTGACCAGATTTGGAAGCTTGCAAAGATGAATTCTAGACTGCAGCGAGCTCGTGATTTGCTCCTCCCACGCCTCATGTCAGGAGAAATCGAAGTATGACGTTTCCGATGGTAGCCACAAACTGGAATGTGTTATTCCATTCAAAGTGCCGCTATCCCGTGTTTGTCGATTGCTTCCAGAGCCTCTCAGAAGTCCACTACGACGCGGAAATCCGAGACCCGAACAAGAACAGTAGTCAAATCACTCACGATCAACTTGATCATGTTCTAGCTCGGGAGCTTGGGGGCCTGAGCAAACACGACTGGCCACGCCAAGCCAAGGATGCCGACATCCTTCTACAATCAGGCGATGACACTTGTGTGATCGAAGTGGAGAGGTCAAACCACGAAAAGTATCTGCGAGACCTTCTAAAAATCCACGCCTATCTCTATCATGGGGCGTCAGTCGGAGTGCTCGTAGTTCCAGAAAATCATGCCCACCGCCACGGCGAAGTAAAGACCCTCGAAATTGCCCAACGCCATATTGAAAGCTCAATGAAGTACGGAATGTGGAATCCGGACTTTATTGATCGGTTTTTTCTAGTATCTTATAGAATGAGCTGTGCACAGACGGGGGTCGAGTATTCCCGTTCAATCCGCGACTCATTTATATCAAGGGCGAGATTAGAGCATTCTTAACACAAAGCTATACCATGAGGCAAGAACGGACAGAATTCATTCTTTACACCACCGAAGATGGTGCGGTCGCCATACGGCTCCGTGTTGCGGATGAGACGGTCTGGCTAACTCAAGCCGAGATTGCTGAACTCTTCGGAACAACCAAACAAAACGTAAGCCTCCACCTCAAGAACATCTTCACCGAAGGGGAACTGGACGAAAACTCAGTTGTCAAGGAATCCTTGACAACTGCCGCCGACGGCAAAAATTACCAGACCTATCTCTACAACCTCGACGCAATCCTGGCAGTCGGGTATCGGGTCAAAGGCCCGAGAGGTACGCAGTTCCGGCAATGGGCAACGACACGACTTCGAGAATTCCTCATCAAGGGGTTCGTCATGGACGACGAGCGTTTGAAGGAGCCGGGAGGATGGGATTACTTTGATGAACTCCTGGCGAGGATTCGCCGCATCCGTGCATCGGAAAAGCGGTTTTATCAAAAGGTTCGTGATCTCTTTGCCACGGCGGTTGACTACGATCCCAAAAGCGAAGACGCTCGGCTGTTCTTTAAAAAGGTTCAAAACAAAATGATCTGGGCCGTCACTGGAATGACAGCCGCCGAATTGATCGCTTCGCGCTCCGACCCCAATCAGCAAAACATGGGGCTGAAATCTTTTGATGGCAAACGGGTTCAAAAGAAAGATGTTACGGTATCAAAAAACTATCTTGAGCAACCGGAAATCGCTGAACTTGATCTGATCGTGACGATGTATTTAGACTACGCTGAAGACCAGGCCCGTCGTCGCAATACGATGACGATGGTGGAATGGGAATCAAAATTGGATACATTTCTCGAGTTCAATGAGCGTGACCTCCTGACCCATGCGGGCAAAATGAAGGCTGAAGTTGCCGAGCAGCTTGCCCACGAAAGGTACGAGGAGTTTGATGCCAAACGACGCCTCTCCGAGCGACAAGAAGCCGACGCCGAAGACATGAAGGCACTTGAGGCTATTGAGCAATCGTTAGAAGAGGGCAAGAAAGGAGACGCCGAATGAGCCTCAACGAAGATACGCTAGTTCAGCAGACCGCCGCCGACTATTTGCGGGATGAACTGGGTTGGGAATCTGTTTTCGCCTATAACGCGGAAACGTATGGTGAGGATGGAACCCTCGGTCGCAAAACTCAGAGCGAAGTCGTTCTGACTCGAGAGCTACGGGCTGCTCTTGAGAGGCTCAATCCTGGGTTGCCAGTTGAAGCTTACAAAGAAGCCGAGCGCATTCTTATCGAAGCGAGCTCGAGCCTCTCTTTGCTTGGGATCAATCAAGAGAAATACAAGATGATCCGGGATGGAGTCGATGTTACATACCGTGACACTGACAACTCGATTCAGAAGAAGAATTTGACTGTCATTGATTTTGAGAGCCTTGATCCTGATGGAAACACCTTCATCGTCGCTCGGGAGCTATGGATTCAAGGGCCGATCTACAGACGACGTGCCGACCTAGTCTGCTTTGTCAACGGCATACCGCTGATCTTCATTGAATGCAAAGCCATTCACAAAGATCTGAGACGAGCTGTTGAGGAGAACCTCAACGACTACCGAGATACGATCCCACATGCCTTCCATCACAACGCGATTCTTTTGGTTTGCAACGGCCACGAAGGAAAGATCGGCTCTCTCGGAAGCAAGTACGACTACTTCCATGAATGGAAACGCCTGGAAGAAGACGAACCCGGCATTGTCGACATGGAGACCCTTCTCAAGGGGGTTTGCAACAAGCGCAACTTGCTTGACCTCGTTGAGAACTTCATTCTCTTTGATGAAAGCTCCGGCCACATTGCAAAGATCGTTGGAAAGAACCACCAGTTCCTCGGGGTGAACAAGGCGGTTCAAGCCGTTCGCGAAGGCAAAGCGCGCGAAGGCAAACTCGGAGTTTTCTGGCACACCCAAGGGAGCGGCAAAAGCTATTCAATGGTGTTTTTCACCCGGAAAATCCACCGTAAGGTGAATGGGAGCTACACCTTCTTGGTCGTAACGGATCGGGACGATCTCGATTCTCAAATTTACAAGACATTTGCCGGTTGCGGGGAGGTTAAGGGAGAGCCGGAAGACTTCCGGGCAAAGTCTGGCAAGCACTTACAGCACATGCTTTCGGAGCACAAAAAGCATGTGTTCACTCTGGTTCAAAAGTTCAATCAGGACGTTGATCCGGCAGAACCTTGGTCAAACCGGGAGGACGTGATCGTCATCAGTGACGAAGCTCACCGCACCCAGTACGGTCGCCTCGCTCTCAATATGAGGAATGCACTACCGAGGGCAAGTTACGTCGGCTTCACAGGCACACCTTTGTTTAAGAATGACGAGATCACCCGCAAGGTGTTTGGCGACTACGTTTCAACCTACGACTTTCAACGTGCCGTCGATGATGGTGCAACTGTGCCGTTGTTCTATGACGCGCGTGGCGAAAAACTCGGCCTCGCCCACACCGACCTGAACGACAAAATCGCAGAGATTCTTGAAAAGATCGACGACTACGATCTAGACGAGAATCAACGCGCTCGGCTTGAAAACGATTTGCAGCGGGAATACCATGTGATTGCTGCCGAGCCACGCCTCGAAAGGATTGCTGACGACTTCGTATGGCACTATTCGACAGCTTGGGAAAGTGGCAAGGCAATGATCGTTTGTATCGACAAAGTCACTTGCGTCCGCCTTTACAATTTAATCATTCCACGATGGCAAAGCAGAATCGAAGAGCTTGAATCTGAACTGAGAAGCATCACCGATGAGCAAGACGTGATCTTCAGAAGGCGTCAGATTGCCTGGATGAAAGAAACCCTTCATGCGGTGATCGTCAGTGAAGAGCAAGGCGAAGTTGCTCGATTCAGAAATTGGGATCTGGATATTGAGCCCCATAGAAAGCTCATCAAACAGGGATTCACTCTCCCCGATGGCAAAGCACTTGACGTTGAGTCCGCCTTCAAGCGGGAGTCCCACCCATTTAGAGTCGCTATCGTTTGTGCCATGTGGTTGACGGGCTTTGATGTTCCGTCACTTGCAACTCTCTATCTTGACAAGCCGCTCAAAGCTCACACACTCATGCAAGCGATTGCCAGGGCAAACCGGGTCAACGAAGGCAAGAACAACGGGCTCATCGTTGACTACTGCGGAATACTCAAGAATCTACGAAGTGCTCTCGCCACCTTTGTGGGCGAAGGTGATTCTGGAAGAGGTGGTGGCAACACCGAAGAAGAAGAACCTGCACGTTCTAGCGAGGAACTGCTCGCTGACCTTGAAGAGTCCATTGAGTTTGTGCGAAGATTTCTCGCCGAGCGAGGTGCGACGATTGAGTCAATCATCACAGAAACCGGCTTTGCCCGAAATGCGGCGATCTTGGCTGCCAAGGAGGCCGCGAACGAATCAGATGATTCTCGAAAAGAGTTTGAAGTGATGGCCCGAGAGGTATTCAAGAAATTCAAGGCGTGTATCACGGTTGATGGCGTCAATGAGTTTAAGCATGCATACGACGCGGTTAGAGTCATCTACAAGAGCTTGCAAAAGGATCGTGACGTGGCGGACATTAGCAAAATCATGCGCGATCTGCACGGAGTAGTAGCTGAGGCAGTCCAACCAGTTGAAGAGGGAGTTTGTAGAGAGGAACGGAAACCGTACGACATCTCAAAAATTGACTTCGACCGTCTAAAACAAGAATTTGCAAGGAGTCCGAGGAAAAACTCGACCGTACAAGAGCTCAAGACGGTTATCGAGCGTCGCCTTGAAAAACTAATGCGTGAAAATCCTTTGCGATCAGATTTTCAAGCACGGTACGAAACCATTATTGAGGGCTACAACACCGAGAAAGACAGGGTAACAATAGAAAGGACTTTTGAGTTGCTTATGCGATTTGTGGAAGATCTCGACGATGAGGAACAGCGATTTGTACGGGAAGGACTTGATCCCGAATCGATTGTGATGTTCGATCTCCTGATGAAACCTGACCTAACCCCCAAGGAGATTTCTCAGATTAAATCTGTTGCCTCACAGCTTCTCTCAGTCCTCAAAGCAGAAAAACTGAAGGTGACTCATTGGCGAGAAAAGGAAACCACTCGGGACGCTGTTCGATCAACAATCTATGACTTTCTGTACAGCGACCGAACCGGTTTGCCAGAAACCTACTCAGAACCAGAAATTCAGGACAAGGTTGAGGCTGTGTTTCGACACGTGTATTACGCTTATCCCACAGTTCCTTCTCCGGTTTTTGCGACGATCTGAGCAATGAAAGAAACCTGATGTCGAAAATCAACTGGCACAACATAAAGAGTCACAATGGTTCGCAAGCTGCTGCCTTCGAGGAGCTCTGCGCACAAATTGCCCGTGTTGAAAACCCTATCGGCTTTCGACGTAAGGGAGCTCCCGACGCAGGAGTTGAGTGCTATGCGGTTTCAGCTGATGGAACTGAGATTGCGTGGCAGGCCAAGTATTTCTTTGAACTAGGTGACTCTCAATGGTCACAACTAGATAGCTCGGTGAAAACCGCTCTAGACAAGCATCCGAACTTGACTCAATACTTCATTTGCGTACCATATGACCGACCAGATGTCCGCAAGTCGGGCCGAAAATCTGCTATGGACAAGTGGGACGAGCATGTAGCAAAGTGGCAAGAGTGGGCTCTTGAACGAAAGATGAATGTCGAATTCATCTACTTGGGAAACAGTGAACTAGCTGATCTACTTACACAACCAAAACACTCAGGAAGACTGATTTATTGGTTTGGCGAACGTACATTGAGCCAAGACTGGTTTGAGAATCATCTCAAAATTTCCTTCGCGGATGCCGGCCCCAGATATACACCCGACAAACACGTAGCTTTAGATGTAACTAAGAAGTTTGATATTATTGCTTTAAACGAAGGATTTCTGAATGAACTACACAGTCGAGCAGATACTTTTCTAAGCTCATTTCGTTACTTCTCCTCTCCTCCGGACGATGCTCCACTTAAAGAGATTGAAGACAACATTCGACAGGAACTTGAGACAATCAACCGGCTCATAAGACCGTTTGAAATTTCTCCCGACTGGGACTTACCTTGGAAAGAGGTCTGTTCAGCACTCGATTCTATTCTCAATTTACTTGACTCAGCAAGAAGTCGATTGCAATCGATATTGGAGGCTAAAGGAGATGTGCTCGAAGAGGAGCATCGAGAGGGACATAGTAGGTTTCTACGCCTCGTCCAAGAGTTGAGATACGACGTCAACTCCATGTTGGCATCAGTTAAGTCTTGGCAATCAGCGACTGAAGCGTCCCTTACTATTTGCACCGGCTCAGCAGGGTCAGGAAAGACCCACCTGGTTTGCGACCTAGCCCAAGAGAGATCTGAAAATGGCCACCCAACTGTTCTGGTAATGGCACACCAGTTGATGTCCCTTGATAGTCCATGGTCACAATCCTTAAATCAGCTTGGATTTCCAACATTGTCCTCAGATGAGTTTCTGGGAGCATTGGAATCAGCTGCACAAGCATCTAATTCTAAGGCTTTGTTCATAATTGATGCGATTAATGAAGGAAAGGGTGATTCCCTTTGGTCACACCACATTAGTGCATTTGCTGAATACTTTAAGAAATATCCGTGGATTGAACTCGTTATAACTGTCCGTGATTCTTACTTGGACCATATTATTCCTGAAACCCTACGAGAACAAAGTCACATGGTCTATCACAGAGGTTTTGGAGAATCAACTTACGATGCAATTGTTTCCTATTTTACCCACTATGATATTGAACTTCCAACTTCTCCGATATTAGATCCAGAGTTCTCAAATCCATTATTCCTTAAAGAAGTGTGTAAGGGACTTAACAAATTAGGTATTAGGCAACTGCCGAGGGGCCATATGGGCATATCCGACCTGTTTGAGCTCAGACTACGAGCTGCTAATAATGCAGGTTGGAGGCCCCTCGACACTTCCCCAGATACCGATATTGTATCTAACGGATTATCGGCGTTAGCTCGACGGATGTCTGAAGTCCGATCAAATTCACTTCCCAGAAGTCAAGCGGAAACTCTAATCAATGAGTTACTTCCTGGGAGACGATACAGTGAGTCTTTGTATGCTTTTCTTCTAGCCGAAGGACTTATTTTTCATAATATGGCGTGGGTCGGTAATGGTCAGTATGTCGACTCGACTTATATCGCATATGAACGCTTCTCTGATCATGAGATTTCCAAGTATCTACTTGCTTCATGTGAGTCGTTAGATGACTTAAGTGGATCACTTGACAAAACAGGCTCCCTTCACTTTCTAAGTGAGGCCAATAGTCGCCCGTCGGCTGGCATTATCGAAGCGCTGATGATTCAGATTCCGGAGAAGTTTGGTGCGGAATTAGTAGATTTGATTCCAAACATAGGAACCGAATGGTATTTCACGCAAACATTTCTTTCAAGCGTTCAATGGAGAACTTCGGACTCAATTTCCGCAAGAACAATTGCGCTTCTGTCCGACATCGGTCAACACCGGGACTCGAAGGCTGATGTGGTTCGCCTTCTGATTCTCCTAGCACCGATCCCGACTCATAAGCTCAATGCTCACTACTCCACGAAAGTTTTGGCAGCATTGCCTATGCCAGAAAGAGATTCATCCTGGGGCATAGCTTTCCATGATCTATGGACGTATGATTCAGTTCTTCAACGAGTGGTTGAATGGGCATGGTTCCCGCCGCAAAATATTGCACGCGACCGCGAAGTGATGGAGCTTACTGCAGAATTCCTTTCATGGACGCTTTTGTCATCAAATCGGTATCTTCGAGACCGTTCTACGAAGGCATTAGTGTCGCTTTGCACAGAAGACTTGAGCATAGGAAGACATTTGCTTGACATTCATGCTCAATGTGATGACTCTTATATTCTAGAACGATTGTTCGCCGCTTTGTATGGTGCATCTATGCGAGTATCGGATATTGGTAGTCTGTCAGTGCTCGCCGACATAGTCTTTGAAAGAGTGTTTTTGCAAGAGCAAGTCTATCCTCACATTTTATTGCGGGACTACGCTCGAGGTATTTGCGAACGTGCTCATATGTTTGGCTGGAAACGGCACCAAGATTTAACTTGCATAAAACCGCCATACAAGAGCGAATGGCCGTTGATTCCAACCGAAGAGGAAATCAACTCTCTCAAGAGTGCCGAAGATCGGGGTTCGTATGATAGCCGAGATCCTGGGTGGTCACGGGGAAGAATATTCTGGTCAGTCTTTGATGATGACTTTTCGCACTACGTGATCGGAACAAATAGTCGATCCAATGGATGGCAGAACATTTTGTTGACTGAGCCCGAATGGTTATCGCCTGAAGAGGCCTTAAATAAATTCGGGGAATCAATGTCACCAACTGAATGGGAAGCGGTGGAAAAATTTACAGCTAGGCTAAGCAAGAATGACTTTACTGAGCTTATTGATCTAGATACTTCGCAAGCGAATGATTCGAAAAGTAAATCGAGTGAAGCGAAAAATCCAATAAGGCTTCCTAAAAGGAAAATTGATCACGCAGAACTGATTCGAAGTTCGTTGTCGGATGTGTTTAGCGACACAAAGCTTGAGGAATTTACACGACTATGGAATAGCTTCCATAGTGCTGGTCATAAGTCAGCTCCGGACTTTGATTTATCTATTGTTCAGCGGTACATAGCTAAAAGGGTGTTTGATCTTGGTTGGTCAACAGAGCTATTTGGGGAATTTGATCGTGATAAAATTGGTTATGAGGGGCGGTCAGCGAATAAACCGGAACGATTTGGTAAGAAGTATCAGTGGATAGCCTATCATGAGGTTCTTGCTCATATTTCTGACTTCTATCGATTCAAGGGTAATTGGTGGACAAATGAACCGATAGAGTATCGGGGTCCATGGCAATTGAGTCTTCGAGATATTGATCCATCTTGTTTGATTCGTGATAAGACAGGCGGAACAGGATGGCAAGGACATTCATCAAGTTGGTGGTCCCCGATCTCCGCAGATAGCCTTGGCTCAACACACCCTGATTCGGATTGGGTAAGAGATATATCGACGTTTCCAAATCTAAAAGATTTGTTGGAATCCCATGATACCGACTCTGGCAGTGATTGGATTATAGGAAATGGTTTCTTTAGTTGGAAGTTCAAAAACGCAGGGTTCACTCAGACAAAGAGGGATTGTTGGGCACTGGTATTTGGATATCTGGTGAAAACGGATGAAGTTGAAGCATTTCGCGAATGGGCTTCGAAAACTGATTTCAGTGGTCGTTGGATGCCTGAAGCTTCATCTGATTACACTACTTTTCAAGGTGAGTATTACTGGAGTCCAGCTTTTCTAGATAAAATTGGCAATATTGACGCCGAGGAAGATCAGATTCAACCTGAGAATGATTGCCCAGTTAATTTGCGAGTAATAAATTATGAGTATCTTCGGGAGAAACCAACTTTTGACTGTTCTATCGATGATTCCTACACATTCTCATTGCCTGATAGGATGATGGTGGACGCACTAGAATGCAGTTGGAGTGGTGACGGTTCTGCCTTTGAAGACGGTACGGGCCAAGTAGTTGTATGTGACCCTTCGATTAAGAATGATGGTGCTTCGTGCATTATTTTCCGAAAGGACGAACTCTTAAAAGGCTTGGTGAAGTGTGATCGATCTTTGGTGTGGGTTGTGTTGGGTGAAAAGAATCTAGTGAATGAGATCAGCTCAAGACGAAGTCATGGCTCATTGCGTGTTTCAGGATATTACGTTTTGAGTAGAGATGGCTTAATAAGTGGCGAAGTACAATCACACTTCGAAGAGTATGGTAGCTAGATACACTTACTCTGGGAGCTATCTCGGAGAGTTGCGCTGGCGAGTTATTTTTTGATAGGAACAGAAGTTGGCCTACAAATGGGATATGCATTGCTTTCTTTGTGGAATCAAGATACCAGCGCATGATCTGCGTCACCGCCGACGTGTAAGAACGGGGGATCGGTTCACCTGCTCTAGTTCAAATCATCGTATTACTGGACACAATTTGACCTTTGGGATGCGTGTGGTGTGCTCGTCGTGCGCTAGAAGAATGGATCGCAAGCGTGACGCAGATCAGCTTGTCCGCAATTTGGGTGCAATTGGGCTCTTGACCCTCCTTGCGATTCTCCTTGGCTTCAGCTAAAAAATGACCCCGCATGCTGCGAGGTCAGGAGCTAGGAGTAGGTAACTCCTCGGATATAGTCGGCGGCTTTTTGAGCTTGGGCCGCAGCAATAACGACGGCCTTGGGATCGCTCTTCAGAACCTTCAGCCAGCCTTCGATATAGCTGGCGGAGTTGTCGATGAGTGAGTTATCGAGGCCGACGGTGGCACAACAGAACGCAGAAGTGAGTTCAGCCACAAGCTCTTCCTTGCTATACGCGCCTGAGCCAAATCGGATTGATCCGGTGACTTCCTTCCGATGGAGCCGAGTTTCGTGCCCGGTGCTGTGTCCAAGTTCATGTAAGAGAGTCGCGTAGTAGGAATCTGAGGTTTCGAACGCACTCAACGGAGGCATTTGAACATGGTCGTCGCTCGGTCGATACCAAGCCGACCGTCCGCCCTCTGCAATCGAAGGAGGGTTGGGCATGGACTTCACCAAAAGTTCTGCACGTTCGATCCGTTGGGGCTCATTGAGCTGTTGGGGACGGTATAGCTCCGGTACGTCCAGTCCTTCACACTGCTCTACGTTGAACACGTGGAAGTAGCGGAGTACCGGAATTCGCTTCTTTGCTTCGTCCGATTCTGTTGGTGGTTCCCATTGCTTCCAGAACACCACCATAGTGGACTTCTGGCCCTTCTTGACCTGACCTCCTCGCTCTTGCACCTGCTTGAACGTGAGCCAGCGATGATCGGAATAGGGAGTGATTCCAAGGAGGAACGAATTGATGCCACGATACGGTTTGCCTGTGGCCAGGCTAATCGGGAGAACGGCGTCAGAATGCCATGGCTTGCGCCATGGGACGACTCCGGCTTTGAGTGAGTTAAGGATTGTCAAAGTGACGATTTCGTAGATCGTGAGTTTCATGGTGACCTCGGCGGAATGCCGCTAAGGTCACGGTCTCAAGATGCAGTAACTAGGTCAAAGTGAGCTTGTCATAGTAAATCAGTCACTTGACGCAATCGATGCGGATGTTTCATTTGCATAACCAAATCGAGTGAAGTCACTGATTCAGTAACACTTAAGATTGTTTTCATATATTCGTTGAAAATTTTCGCTACTATGGATATATCCAATCAATAACATCAAGATTGTATGAAGCAGCGCACTACCTTAACATGGCTCCTGATTGCCTTCGTCATGGTTGCCTCAGTAGCTCTCTATTTTGCTTATCGCAATGAATCGCCTAGTTCTCCTCAGAATCAGGAATCGACACCATCTCCAGAATCTTCAGCGAATCCTACAGCTTCACCAGGTGAATCCGGATTCAAGACATACGAGAGTCAAGGAGTCTCATTTCAGTATCCCAGCGATGCAGAGGTAGTGGGTGTCACAAAGAACGAGTCTGGTCGCACTAGCTCGACCTGGTTCTATGAGATCAGTATTACTCTCTCGAATGGAAAGCCTATAACATTCTCTCTTTGGACAAATCCACAGAATTCACCACTGAGTGAATGGATCAGTGATAATCAGCCGATTGACAGTGCTTCAAGTGAGATTAGTGTTGATGGCGAACAGGCATACTTGTATTTAGAAAATGCAATGGGTTCAGCGTCGCCCGTCCTATTTACTAAACACAACGCGACAGTACTCATAATTGGATCTCTCGACAACAGTGAAGAATTTCAACAGATTTACAAATCCGTAAAATTCACAAATGAATAGCCGACGTTTAATCTCGCCTCTAATTGCTCTTGGCTTAATATGGCCTTTTAGCGGTGTCAGTGCAGAAGACTCCTATAAGCGCATTGACAACCCAGAACTGTCGATCAAAGTGTCTATGCCCAGTCGTTTTACTGTGGAATATGACTACGGGACAGATCACGATTTAATCAATGCTAAATATTTCGGGCAACTGATAGCTACATCAACTGAAGGAACTACACCAGAACTTGGTGTTGGGGTGTACGCCCTTGCCGGTGAAGAGACAATCCAGTCTTGGCAGGCGCGCTATAATCCGAATGAGTACGTGAAGCCGCAATTATATACAATTGGCGCGAAAAGTGGCTTACTGCTCAATAAAGCGTCCGATGGATCCGATTACTTCACGTTTTATACCATTGAGAAAGACCGCGTCTACGCCTTTAACTCGTCCATCTTTAGCGATGATTTCAAGGCATTTGTGGATTCATTTAGAGCGACTCAAGATGGCATCGTGGCACGTGTCCTCAACTTGATTTCCACTCAATCAGCACAGGCAAATGGTTCATTTGTCTTGCCTACCTACTCTAACTACACTCTGACATGCTCGTTCAGTTGCTACACAAATCACAATGGAACTGATTACGGTACACCGAATAATACAGCCATAGCGGCGACCTATGCTGGCCAGGCTTACAACTATGTTTATTCTGGAACTGGATACGGAAGGCTGATTGCCATTTCCCATGACGGCGGTTACCGCACGCGGTACGCACACCTTGCGAGCAGCATCATCAGTAACGGGCAGTCTGTCACCCAAGGTCAACAAATAGGCTACTCAGGAAACAGCGGTGGTCCATGGTGTCAGGCATGGAGTGGTGGTACATGTTCTCAATGGGGCTCACCCTACCATCTCCACTTTGAAACGCGAGTAAATGCAGGTAGCGGAAACGAGCTTGCTGGAACGCCAGTTGATCCATACAACAGCTCCAACTACCTTTGGACTACCAACCCCCCATCAGTCGCAAACTCCACTCCACCTGCACCTCCGACATTCGGAACACCCGATGTCGGATACAACGAAGATGGACGCATGACCGTGGGTATGCGCGGCAATGCCAATCAGGTCTTTATTGCTGAGCAGTACACACCGAACGGTTCATGGGGCGGGTGGACCGAATTGGTTGGAGAAACGTTTGCAGGAAATGTGAAATTTGGAAGGAATTTGGATAAGCGCATTGAACTGCTCATAAATCAAAAGTTTATCGGAACTGCCCCGGGTGAAATTAAAGCGAGGTGGCAGACAAGTATTAATGGTCTGTTCAATGGTCCAAGCTCTTCTTCTTTCTTGAATCAGCAAGGAATGATGATCTCTGACCCTAGCGTTGCTAGTAATCAGGATGGATCAATTCAGTTCTTCGTAGTTCACCACAGTGGATCTGTGTATATGAAATACCAGTCCGGCCCAAATGGCGGGTGCTGTGGATACTCTAGCTGGGTTGGCCTCGGTGGAACGAACGTTTATCCGTTCTTGGGATCTGATCGAAGTTCTAACGGCGGACTATACGTTGCTTCTTTGGGTAGCGACAACGTGATGTACTATCGTCGTCAAACCATTCCTAACAATAATAGTAGCTGGACCGGTTGGACAAGCTTTGGTGGTGGCGGACTCGCAGGAAGACCGATTTTGGTAAAGGATGGTAGTGGCAGACTTCGCTTGTTCGCTCGTGCAACCAACAATAAGAGTTATGGTAAGTACGAGCTGTCGCCTGGAAGTAATACGTTCAGTGACTGGTCTCCGGTTGCTGTTGACTCAGTTACTCAGACAGATCCCGCCGTCGGATTCTACGGAGGCTTAGCATACGTATTCCACCGAGGAACAGATGGGAACATGTACTACTCACGCGAAACTACACTAAATACCTGGACTTCGTGGCAAGGTATGAATGCCGTAGCAATCACTAGTACACCAGCAGTTGGATATAACCAAGATGGAAGCCTCACTGTATTCACACGTGGTAGCAACGGAGCTCTGTATCAAAACAAGCAAACCGGAGTGTCATCTTGGGCTGGATGGAGCAACATCGGTGATTTGAACCCAAGATTCTAGTCAAGTATCACTTGTATCTTGCAACGATTGCGTTCATGACTTAAGGTTTTGCGTATCTGCAACTATTAATAGATTGAGCAGATCGTCCACTAAGGCCCACCAAATTGAATTGTTCAGCACAGAATCGCCCCACTTTGGAGCTTCAGTACTATGTATTGAAGGTTCGAACAGGGCGATTCTTTTGTTGAATTCGTGAGGGTTCAGGTTCAACTTTCCCTTCGAAATTGTGTGATCGCCAAGTCTTGCTGCAATTCCACCCATAATCCCCAGGTTAGAACGATCTGCAGGCAATTCTCCAGCTTCAATTGCTGCATCGATCAACTTATGACCAAATTGGATCATCCTCGAACGTGCTTCAGTGAGGTAGGTTAGTTTGCGTTTAAGCCGTTGTTCTTCATTTTCCAATTCAGTCCTCAAATCCGCGAATTCGCTTTGAGAAATCTCACGGTCCAACTTCATGAGAGTAAGTTGACGGCGTTTTCGGCTGAGCTTTTCAAGCTCTTCTTCAACTGAGCCTCTCTGAGTATCAGCATCAAGCTGATTCTGATTCAATGACTTCATGAGAGCATCCTTAAGCCAACCGCCAAAACCAGCAGGTATCTTAAGGACTTGCATCATCTCTTCAAGCTGCGTGCTTATTTCATGCTGCCTAATTCCAATTTTTGAGCATCCTTTGTGTCCGGAGCAGTGATAGTAGATGTACTCTGCGGTTCGCCCCGTTGTGCGATATGCCTTAAATTTCCTTTCCCCGACAACGGCGCACCCGCACTCTTCACATTTGAAGACGCCTGAGTACGGGAACTTCTTATCAAGCGACTTGGCATTGCTTGAGCTGCCCTCCATAACGCGCTGAGCCCAGGCAAACTCGCCTGGTGTGATCATCGGTTCGTGCTTTCCCGGATACTCAGCTCCTTTGTAGCTTATCTTCCCACAGTAGAACGGGTTCTGAAACATCTTGTAGACGGTAGCTATGGAAGGTGGTTTCTCTGATCCATGACGATTTGAAATCGTCATCCCTCGATCCACAAGATACTTATGAATGTGGCGAACAGGCATTCTATCGACGATGAGTCGCTCCCATGCTTCCTTGATGAGCGGGAATCGGTCGGGATCGATATCTATCTCTCTGGTGATGGGATTGTTCAAATAGCCCATAGGTGCTTTACATGTGAGCCACCCGCGATCAATCTTGCCTTGCATTCCCCGGGTTACGTTCCGGCTAAGGTCTTGAAGATAAGCCGTTGAGATGCCGTTCTCTATGCTGAGAAGCAGGGCGTTGTCATCCGGTAAGTACGTTCGATCAGCCGTTCTAATCATGGCAAGCTGCTTGGTCTGGAGCATGTAGGCAAGTTGACCGCCGTCCACTGGGTTTCTGCTCAATCGATTGATTGCCCACGTCAGAATGCCGTTGACCTGCCCTGAGTAGATCATTCCAAGCATCCGATTGAATTCTGGTCTAATGCCGGGAGCCTTGGCCGATTTAGATTCCTGGATTATCTCTACTATTTCTAGTCGCTCATATTCGGCAATCCTGATGAGGGCCCTGATTTGATCTTCCAGGCTCTGTACTTGTCTATCGTCGCTTTCTGTTGATTTGCGGGCGTAGAGTACGATTCGCATATGGCAAAAGGAAATAGATTTGTAAGATGTTTGTGGCGTAGAGCTTGGCTTCAGTCTCACTTAACTCTATCGAAAACAGATCCTGGACCATAGTCCGGAATTTTTCGACGTCGGCGGATGTTGGTGTTGGGAGCCACATATGGGAAAGTATCGAGAAACTCACTCTGGGAGTCTAAATTTAGCCATGTAAAGCAACAATTGCACAGACGTAGCGAAAGGAATACTTTGAAGCGGTTCGAAAGCGACGCCAGAAGACACTATTGATTCAATATTAAAATAAACCTGAAGTAGTTTTATTCGAGTTGTGCAACGATTGCATCCAGGGACAAGTGGTTGTGCGGTTTTTGTTCGGCATGGTCCAATGGAGACATGAAAAAAACAACCCCAAAGCAGGCTTTCGGGCCGACCATCAATCGCGTTGCCGATGTGATGGCTCATACAAACCGGTACGCCTTTTGTGGCGTGGCTCGACTCGCTGAAGACGCGAGGGTAAGTGCGTCCTCCGTCTCCCGACTCATCAACGGGAAAATGAACCCATCGTTTGCGATGGTCGCACGAGTGACTTCGGCTCTCGAAGCGGCTGTAGGCTACAGGATTGACCCAAGAGACTTAGTAGCTGAACTAGGCTGCTTTCTAACCACTAACACCTGCGAACTCATGGGTTGCACCGGCTGCCTACCGGAAAACGCGACGGACGAATTTGGCGATATCAAACCTGCATTTCAAAACATTAAACCCGGTCGCTGGGTTAGCTCACGCTACCCAAACGGCTATCAAGCCAGAAAGAAAGGAGTAACAAAATGAACCACTCCGAACTCAAGTTCATGCTCCAATCCAGCTCTTTGCACACCCTCCTCCTGCTCACCTCCAAGATGCTTGCCCGTCAAGGATTTGGTGACGTGCAGTTCATGGATCGCCGGGATGCTAAACAAAAATCACGCTACGGCGGCCACGAGTTACTGTGCGAATCCACCCTGGGCTCGTTCCAAATTAAGGTCATTGTCAAGGTGATTGGCGATTCTATTCGCCTCCGGATGCTCGATGAGCTTGCCGGGGTAGTCATGCGAACCGGATCTGACCTCGGGATCATCGTCTCCCCGTATCCGCTCTCAAGGACGGTCGCAAAGTACAACGCTCACTACCATGCCGCTCGCCTTATGATTATTGATGGAGACGGCCTAGCATCGAGGCTCTCCACTTTGGGGATTGGCACTCGTCCGTCTGGTGGCGTGGACTATCAGTTCTTTTCACACCTGTCAGAAGTTGGAGACCGAGCCCGTTCGTTTTTGCAAATGGAAGGAGTCCGATGAGCATGGAAAAGAAGATAGAGCTTGCCCGGCGGCTGCATCTAGTTGGAGTTTCCAAAGACGGCGTCATTGAGCTGCTGTGGAAGTACCCCCTGGAGCGTATTGAAGCGCAATTGGAATATCTCCCATTCCGCAAGGCCAAACGACCAGAGGCGATGATCATTGAGTCAATTCGAAAAGATTACACACCCCCAAAGGAGTTTTACTATGCCCGTTCTCAAAGTGAACTTAGACAGGCCTTCGAGTCGATGGACAAAGGTTCCGAACCACCTGCTGGATCAACTCCTGCCGACCCTCAAGGACACGGAGCTGAGAGTGCTGCTCCTCCTAATTCGGCAGACCAGCGGGTGGCAGAAGGAAGGCAAACCAACACTGATGACCTACCGGACTTTGATTGCACGATCCGGTAGAGGACACGACGCAATTGCGAAAGCTCTCGCCTCCCTGAGGAAGCGCGGACTTGTCCACAGCCTCCGCCCAGAGACGCAACGAAGGAAATGGAAATCAGAGAAATAGCGTACTGAAAAGCGGAGAGCAACAATATACAAAGAGAGAGATTAAAGACAATCCCGCCCCCGCCTGTTATGCACAGGGTTCTTTTTGGAATGGATATTGAAGTTCACAGGGAGGAGATTGTGAACTGAGATATCCAGAACAAAGGAAGTTGAACGCAAAATAGTCCAAATCAGGTTCAAATAGTACGGTCAAGGTTGGTCGGGGTGAAAACCGGGGGTTTGACTGAGTGCCAAAGGCTGCCAGAGCGGATGCGGAAAGCAAACATAGCGACAGCGCAACAGTTGCAACAACCAACCGGACAACAGGGTGGGTTGGGTGGGAACTTACTTACAATCAAACGAGTTTTAGGTTGAGAAGGTGCCGACTAGCGACGCGGGCGTGATGTAAGTTATTCCATGAGACACTTCGTTCATGTGCTTTCTCAAAGCACCAACTTGCTTCATCAAACTTTGCCGAAAGCATATTCAGTTGGCCCTCAAGGATCAGAAATCGCTCCTCAAATGACCGGGGCAGGTGCGCTTGACTTTTCGCTTCAGAAAGAACATCTTGTACTCGAGATTGATCTGATAATAGGATCGAGCATCGTCCGATAATGTCCAAGCATTCCATTTTTTCTTTGAGAGTGCCGGAAAGCATAAGACGGTGTTCAAAATGGTTGCGTGCGGCTTCCGCAATACGTTTCTGATCTTCACCTGAGCTTAGCTTGAGCTTAAGCAGCACCCTTTCAATTTCGAGCATTAACTCGTACCAATCTTGTATATCGGGGACTCCTACGACTGCTTTTCGATTTGATCGGAACATCTCTAATGCGCTATTGATTTCTATGTATGCACGCTCGAGATACCTTCGATTATTGGTGCTTCGAAGAACGATGCCTCGTAGTCCACAAGAACGAATTAATTTAGCCATCGGCTGCCCAGATTGGTCTTCGCGGATGGAATTGGCCAATTGGATCGCCTTGTGATAGTGGCCTGTTCGAAAGTAGATTTCGGCTATAAGATCCTCCATCGTGATACGGAAATCAACGTCAAGCGATTCGTCGTGGAACTCTTTGGCGGTCTTCAACGCTTGTGTTGTCTGGCCAAGTTCGATTAGTTCATTAACTGTTTGAACTTGCGCCTCGTACGAATCGCTTCGGTCTACAATCTCGTTCCAGGTCAGACAATAGGCCACATACGCTTCATCCAATCTCAACTTTAGCCTTTGGCTAGGCAACAGTTGCCGGAGCTTCTGAAGATCTTCCTTCGAAGGAATATTCCTTCCGGAATGAAAATGTGAAACCATTGAATCTGATTTGAATCCAAGGGCTTGAGCTATCTGTTTATTTGTTAGGTTTGCATCCTGTCGGATTTGATTGAGGGCTTTTCCAAAATCAGAACCGGCCAGCATGATTTGCGGACTTTTCTTGGTGCTCATAGTTTTTTCCTATGTAACACCCCGCTGGCTGAGACTGCTACTAACCTCAGCTGGATTCATATTGCGTCTTCCGAATCCAACTTCGATCTAGTTCAACTCAGGCTTGAACCACTTTTTGTAAGCCCATGGCTCAAGCACTTTTATTATACGCCATGCAGCAATTTATTCCTGACAATTTTAACTTTCTTAGCATGGACTAAGTTTTTGCGGCTACTGGATTAAAGATAGGGCAGTGAAGAGCACAATGCTTCCGTGGCCCGAAAGCCAAGGCAGTGGATTGGAATACCAAAAGGATGGGAGCATACTGGCTTCCCACCTGGAGAGATGCTCATCGAACTCACCCCCGATCACATGGGTAGGGGAACCTGCTTCATTGGGGCCCCCGGGAGTGGAAAAACTTCAGGAATGGAGCACCTCTTTGCTCAGGCCGTTGTTCGTGGGGAATCAGTGATCGCCATTAGCGAATTAGGTGACTTCTGCGATTTTGCGGCAAACCTGCTCAGCGAAATGGGAGTTGACCCCAGTCGGATCGCCATGATCGATTTTCGAAGTGGCGAAATGACCCTGGGATTCAATCCGCTTGATCCCAAAGAACCGTATTTCTCAGCACTCAACTTCACCCGAATCATGAAAGCCGTTTCCGAATCTTGGGGAGTGACCGTTGAAGAAACAAGTCGTTTTGCCATGATGCTCCTTGCCGAGGCGGGACGAAACGTGTTGGAGCTCGACAGGCTTTTCTTTGATGACAGTTTTCGTCAAAACTGCCTTCAAAGCTCTCAAAACCCGTCGGTGAAAGCATTTTGGCGTCGGTACGAGCAGCTATCCGCACGTTCCCGGCAAGAGATGGTTGGGCCAGTACTCAACAAATACAGTGTGCTCTCCGCAACTGAGCCGCTCCGTCGAGTGTACGGACACCCTGGGCCAATAAACCTTCGCCGACACATCGATACTCCAGGCTCAATACTGCTCATTACCCTCGCCAAAATTCAGCAGTACTTAGCCGCCGATATTTCTGGGGCTGTACTCATTGGAAACATAGCCCGCGCGATTTTTTCCCGCGTTGGTCAGGAACATCGAACCCGCACCCGAATTTTCATCGACGAGTTCCAGCATTTTGACGTTCAGGATATTGAAACTATCATCACGGAGGGAAGAAGGTTTAACACCTCTGTAGTATTAGCGCACCAATCCTTAGTTCAGCTTTCACCTAAAATGCGTGCTTTGATTCTCAACAATTTTGGAGTCAAATTCGCAATGCGGTGTGGACGCGACGATGCAACCGCTCTGTGCAAGAACATCACCGGCGATCCGTACGCGCTTGACCTCAACGACCTTCCGCCTGGTGAAGCGTTGATGTGGGTACGTGGATACGCTCCCGAGCATGTGGAGTTGAATGAACCCTTGGGATTGCCCCAATCATTGTCCTGGCAAGCCAGAGAGCTTCTCCAACAAGTCTATGACCAATATCCACACTATGAGCCCGAAACGTCCGACTGGACGACCCTGGAAGAGGATGTCATTGAAGTGACTCCGGTTCTTTCGGAACCCGAACTTCCTGCGCCAAGCATCACGGATGAGTCTCCTCTCATAGAACCTCAAAAGAGCTTGACGCGAGGGCCACGGATTCTTACCTCAAAGAAGCCAAAGAGCTTGATTCTGACACTGGAATCGGAGTTTCCTGACAAGTCGATGGAGGACTGGCTTGCGAATTACTGAGCGGGATATTCGGCTTCTCCGAATGATTGCATTGAGCCATGTCATGACTCGGGATCAGATCATTAGAGAGGGCGTGTTCAACTCTGTGACACGTATCAATACTCGGCTTCGACAGCTCATCGGCCTTGGACTGGCTCGCCGCTTGGAAACGCCGTTCTTCAGCCAAAGCATCTATTGCGTCACCCCAAAGTCGGCTGACTACTTGGGAGATCGAGTTGGCCCATTGGTTGCAGGGCGAATCGGTTCTCCTCGCTACATCCAGCATGCGCTCATGGTCAATGAAGCTCGCCTGGAGATGAAACGCCGCGGTATGACCCAGTGGCGGTTCGAGCAACAGCTCTGGAAGACTTTTGACTATGGTGGTCAGCGATATCAGATCAAACCCGACGGTCTTGCAATCCTTCCGGAAAAGCACATCCTGATTGAAGTTGACCTCGGCCACACTGCAACAAAAAAATACTCCGACAAATTAAAAGGCTTTGATGCATTCGTTGCAAGTGGTCTCTGCAAGTCCACTTGGCAAGTGGAGCAGCTACGAGTCCTGACTCTGACTACTGGCGAGCGACGGCGAAAAACCTTAGAATCGCTCACACCCAAGAACGCCCGATTTCTGCACTACGTGCTGACTTTTGAACAATTCAACGTCCCCATGATTGGGGCGTGGAGCTGAAAACTATGAGTAACTACCTCGAAAAACTGCCTCTGTCCGTCCAACAACAACTCAGCCGAGTCTATATGCTCGCAGAACGTGCTGCGAATGGCGGTCATGTAACTCAATCCGAAATGCACCAAGCCGTCACCGCCCTTGCCCAAGCCGCTCCGGAACTGACTGTCTTGCTCCTTGCTTCGTCGATGGGCAAATCCACGCTATCGCTTGTTGAATCAAACGTGAACATCGAGACTGATCAGGTCGTGAAGAAAGTCCTCGGGATCACCTATCACACGGAGACGAACACGAAGACGAATCAGACGACTCGTAGGCGGGATATTTCACTATACTGACTGAGAGCTGGATTTCAAGCTCAAACCATTGAGGTTCAAATGGTCATCATACAGGTTGAATTCAGAGCTGAGAATCTAACTCAGAATCACCTGGCTCCGTTTCTCCGTCTGGTAGGATGGATGCCAAGTGACGTTCGATTCATCAAGAAGCACCTCAAGCCTGCCGATATACCCATTGGATTCCATCCAACCGAGTATCTTCAAGGGCTATCTGCCCTTCTCACGAACCAGCGGCTTGTAGATTGCTGCGATCAGGAGTAGTCTGAAGAGGAGGTGCTAAATGACAGAATTGATGAAAAACCTTATAAATTTCGTCGAGAACGCAACTGGCGTCTCGGTAGAAACGATTGATCGCGAAACACTCGATGAGTCGCGTGCCAGAGTTGAAAGACGCACTGGCAAATCCATGAGAATAGTGAGCATGTTTCCCTTTATTGGAAGGGGCAATGTAATGTCACGAAAGCTCGTGAGTCGCGAATCCATTGAGCGTGATTTGGATAAATGTCTCAAGTAGACAATGATCCCCCAAGTCTAGAAGCACCGCAGGAAACTGGTGCTTCTTTTCCTGTAATTGGCGAGGTGATTCAAGAGCACAACGGAGATTTAACTCCCAGTAATATCGCGGAACTCTACGATTTTTATCACAGTTTTGTGAAGCGACTATATAGCGTAGTACAAGCAGAAAATACGCTTCCCGCCGAAGTGCTGTATGAAATACATGCCGCGTTTGACCACGTGACACGTATTGAGACTTTCAATGAACAAGAGGATCAAGCCGTGCGAAAGGCATATTCGCATTTCAAAAGAGCATGCCTCGATGTCTACAAGATTTATTTCAGGGATAGCCTTGAAATGTTCGAGGAACTGAAGAAGATCGATACCAGTGCAATCGACAATGGAGACTTTGACTTTAAGCTAAGGCATTTGATTGATAAAATCCGTAAAAATGCCACTGAAGCACGTCGTCTTGAGGGTGACAAGTCGCAAGATACTGTAGAAAAAGTCTTGGCATTTGATCGGTGGCAACTTGTTGCTCGTGATTGTCAAATCTTCCGTAACGAATTCTATTTACACAAATCTATATCTTGGGCTAAAAAGCGAAATTGGCGGAAAGGTATCGCCATTTTTGTATATGGTGCAATATCGGGGATTGTTTTCAGCGTAGTTGGTAATTGGATTTGGAGCATTATTACTGAAGCATTCAAGAGTGCAAAGTAACTTAAAAGAGGGCGTCCAGGGATGTTCCCAGTAAAACTTGCGACGGCGTGATTGGCCTAGTGTAGTTGATCTCAGTCACTCCCGAGGCCGCATGACCCACGTGCTCTTTCAAAGTCGTCGCCGAAACTTGTGGGCAAAGCTTCTCAATCCAGTTGATGTGTGTGAGTCGGCAGTCGTGCGGGCTCATGTCGTCCGGAAGCCCGGCTTCTTTCTTGATCCGCCGCCAAGTGGCATACGTCAGAGCTTTCATCCGAGGCTTGTTTTCTGTCGCGGCTGACCACAAGTACTCCTCAGAATCGCGACCTTCAATCAATGGCTCTAACAATGCCTGAAGGGTCTTGCACATGACCGCCGTCCGAATCTTTCCGCCCTTAGGCAAGCCGACGATCTGGGCACTGTTCTCATCCAGCTTCACCGCCCGATCCACAAGAATCTGACCATGGTCGATCTGAATTTGCCCAACTGTCAGCGCCGTTTGCTCACCAAGTCTGAGTCCGGCAAGCAAAAACACCCCGACCATGGCTCGCCGCTTATCATCGAGTTGCTGAGAAGCCAACGCCTTCTTTGCTTGTTCTGGCGTCAACGCAACAGCAATGCGCCGTTCCGGAGTCGGCAAGTCCAGGGTAAACGGATTGCGCCAATAGTGAGGAACCCGTTGGTATGGGGTTATCGCTTGATTGAATGCTCGAACCAAAGTTGCCTTCAGTGCAATAATCGTGTGTTGACCAACCCCTTGGTCTCTCAAGTGCGAATAGAAACGCTTTACTTCCACGGGGTCAATTTGAGTTAGTTTCACCTTGCCCCAACGCTCCTCGGCGTACTTCCTAAACCGCGTCTTCCGGTCTCTCAAAGTCTTAGGATCAATGGACTCCGGCCAGTCGTTCTCGCAGAGCCAATTGAACCACTCGCCGAATGTCAGGGAGGATACAAGCTCATGGCGCAGTCGGCTTCCATCTCGCCGAATTTCACGCAGAAAATCCTTACCCTCCCTCTGAGTCGCAAAAACCCGCGAAAGCCGCTTTTTGGCCCCTCTCGCGTCTTCCAGGATGTACTGGACGCGCCATTTCCCCTCAAGCTTGCCGCTGGTGATCTTGCGGCATGACCCTTCGCCATTGTCTGCACGGCTCGCCATAGTCACTCAATTGTACTTCTGAGAGACCACGATATTTGAGAGACTTTTGAGAGACCAAGCCATGTATGGAGACAATGCAGCGGCCCAATTTAGTGATTTTAGGTTCAAAATCTGGCGGCCCCGGAGGGAATCGAACCCCCGACGCCCTCCTTAGGACGGAGGCGCTCTATCCACTGAGCTACGAGGCCGCAAACTGCCGAACCCCCAAACCAACACCCGAGGGCCCGAACACCAAAGTATGGCCCGAAACACCTCGCCCGAACCTGACCAAAACTCACCACCCGAAAATCGAACCACAGACCCGGCAAAGTTCGTCACAATTAACCTTGCGCCGCCATGGCCTCACTCCCCCGATTCGCCGAACTCTGCCGAAACCTTAACATTCCCGATGGCGGAAACCGCGCCTTCTACCACGTCGCCGGAACCAATGGGAAGGGAAGCACCTGCGCCGTCATCCAAGCCATCCTCACTGCACGCGGATTCAAAACCGGAGCGACATACTCCCCATATGTCTTTAATGTCCGCGAAAGAATCCAGGTCGATGGCCAGCTCATCGCGCCGGAACCGTTCGAGCGCGCCGAACAAGCCGTCCAAGCCGCCGATCAGCATCTTCAAAGCCGAGGATTTCCCCCGGCCAGCCCATTTGAACTCAAAACCGCGATGGCGTTTTGGCACTGGGAGCAAGTTGGGTGCAATGCCGCCGTAGTGGAAGTCGGTATCGGGGGTCGGCTCGATGTCACCAATATCATCCGTCCGCACGCCACAACCATCGTCTCGATCGGGTTCGATCACACCGAGCTTCTCGGACCAACGCTCGCCCAAATCGCTGCCGAAAAAGCCGGAATCATCAAGCCTCAAATCCCCGCCGTTATCGGCGAAGTACCCGCCGAAGCGCGGATCGTGATCGAACATCATGCGGCCAAGGTCCAAGCTCCTCTTTTCCGCTATGGCCGGGAATGGCGTATCGAAAGCAATGGCGAACGGCCGGGGTTCAACCTTCACCTGCAAGGCCGGACTTGGAATCTGCCCCGGCCGGCACGGCTCAAAGGGCCAATCCAAATCCACAATGCCGCGGCGGCCATTGTCTCATGCCTCGTTGCTGATCCGGACTTTGCGGAAAGCGGGGAAGCGCAAGGAATTTTAGAAACAGCACTGCGACAAGCGTATCAACCGGGCCGGTTCCAAGTTGTTCGCAACGGAAACCGGGTTTGGATTCTCGATGGCGCGCATAACGCACAGGCAACCGACCAGCTGGTGCGCACCTTTCGAGAACAGTTTCCCGGGTTGAAAGCGGAGCTTTTGCACGGAATGTTTCAGTCGCGACAACCTTCGCACACGCTTCCTAGCTTGGCAAATGTCTGCGATCGAGCGCATTTTGTGCCCATCAACTGGCCGGGTTCGTGGGATCCGCAGGCTTTGGCAGAAGAAGCCGCCCACTACTTTCAATCCGTGCAGGCTCACCGAAACGTGGCTGAAGCGATCGGGGCGCTCAAATCGGACCTGATCTTAGTCACCGGAAGCTACTACCTGCTTTCCGAAGTGGCCGAAATTGCTGGGCTCCCGGTGCAAAAATAACCAAATTTTTTTTGAACCGATCGGAACTTTCGACGTTTCGATCATCATAGAAACGAAAAACTGGAGGATGCGGCGAGCCGCCCTTCGATTCTTAAGTAAGGACAGACTGAACAGGAAAACCCCCATGAAGAAAATCGCACTCGGCATTTTGGCCGCTTCCATTCTCGCCATCCCCGTGGTGGCCAATCGATCCGTGGAAAGCGGGCTCAACATCGGCGAAACTCTGTCGGCCTTCCACCCGACCCACATCGCTGGTCCGGATAAGGGAACCGACACCTGTCCGCCATGCAAATATGGCAATCGACCCGCGGTTCAGGTTTGGGTGAATGAAGATTCGCCCGAGAATGTGCTCGCCATTGCCAATAATCTGCAAGCCAAGGTGGCTTCGAGTAAAAATGAATTCAAGGCGTTCATCATTAACGTCACCTGCTGCGATGTGTGCACCAAGGCGGCCGAGAACCTCGCCAAAAACGTCAAGGGCAACGAACTCGGCATCACCGTGCTCGATCCTAAAAACTCAGCCGTCAAGCAGTACAAAGTAAACCTAGATAAGGAAGTCAAGAACACGGTGTTCGTGTACAAAAACCGCAAAGTGGTCGCTAAATTCATCAATCTCAAGGCCGATCGCGAAGGTCTGAACGCGCTCAACGAAGCGATCACTAAAATCGACCAGTAAGGGAGCAAACTCTTTTCGCTACCCCGGGGCGGGGAAGCCACGGTCCACTATCGCCGGATTTTGATCTCAAGTCGAAATCTGGCGATTTGTCGATTACGGGGTCCGTAAAAGTCCGCCAAATTACGCCTTCCGGCCAAAGAGCTGGGGAAATCGAGAAACTTACGCCTCTTGCCAACACGTCTATAATTCAGCTTCCAATTTAGAGACGCTTTAAGATATGATCTGCCCTTGTTACTCCTATGAGCGGGCAATCCTATTTGGCAAGCCCTTCTAACCGGAGACTTCGAGTCGAATGATGCGACGTGCGTTTACCCTCATCGAGCTGCTGGTCGTTATTGCGATCATCGCCATTCTCGCCGCTATTCTTTTCCCCGTCTTTGCTCAAGCCAAAGACGCGGCTAAGAAAACCCAGTCGATTAGCAATATGAAGCAGATCGGCACCGCCACCCATATCTACCTAGGGGACTACGATGACCAAATGCCGCCTTCGGCATACCGCGAATCTAACCTCAATAACGTTATCATCTCCGTGTACGACATGACGTTTCCGTACATGAAGAGCAAAGAAATCTTGCTAAGCCCCAATGATCGACCCGGCCAAAGCTGGCGCGATCGATTGGCCGGACTTGGCCTCGCAATCCGGGCCAACGGAGTCGAAAAAGCAAGCTACGTCCCCAATTTGGGCCTGTTCGGCGAAAATCTTTGCGGGCTGGCGGGCAAAACCTCCTACACTCCGGTGAGCGGTCATTCTGGCTTGACGGAACCGGTCCAAACCATCATGTTCTTTGATGGCTACATCCGCCGGGACGTCATGGACCTGAACTTCTACACGTTTATGGCCATGACTCGCCACGCCGATGGTCTGGTAATCAACTTTGCCGACAGTCACGCCAAGTTCTATAAATGGAACGGTGTCAAACAGATCGCACGCGATATTCCCACCCCGGCGGGAAGTCGAGCTCCGGTCTACTACAGCTGGCGTACCGACACGACCAATTGCGGACCCACCGGCCTGTGCGGCAACGAAGGCAAGCTGCAAGCTGTGCCCATCGCGGAAACCGGCTACACCGAGAACGGAACTGCGGGTCCCTACAACGATCTGCACGGTATTCCGGGTTCGAACATCACCGACTCCGAAGACACCGCTACCTGCCAGTAACCGCGGAGCGGAAACTCAAATCCTAACAAAACGTATCGACCTCGGCTTTGGCCGAGGTCGATTGCACTTCAATTCAATTGCTTTTTGGCGTACAGTTAAAGCGTGACCGAACTGAGTTACCATCAACTGGATGAAGCAGGGATCGAACGCGAACAAGCGAGGACTCCCGGTTGGAACATCATCGATGGTGCGCTCACCCGGACGTATGAGTTCGATAACTATGCCCGCGGCTTTTTGTTCGCGGCTGCGGTTGCCCAACAGGCAGAATCGCTCAACCACCACCCCGATCTCCTGATCAGCTATGGCAAGGTTCAGGTTTCGATGGTTACCCACGATGCGGGGGGCGGCCTCACGGCGTACGATTTCGAACTGGCCCGTCGTATTTCTGCACTTGATTCTGCCTAACGCGGCCTGGGTGCAACCCTAGTTTGTCCTCCTAATCCCAGAAATTCCCCTGATCGACGGCTGAATCGTCGATTCTGCTAGGACCTAAAACAATTTAATATCTGTAGACATTATTAAAAATATAGTAGACATAAGGTGCTTAATCAATAAAAATGACCAAAATTTGCACTTTTTGTTCCTTTGGGGTTGCATTCAGTCCCGTAAATTCCCATATAATTCCAAACATTCCAAGGAAAGCTAGGATGGTTGACCAAGGAGAGCAGTTCTTGACGGGGTGTGTCGGAACGAAGAGGCTCTAGGCTGGGGCTCACGGATGAGCTGATGCCCGGAGCAGATAGGGAGAGACCGCCATGTCCAGAATGGATCCAGATCTAGCATTAAGAATGGTGCAGGGTCTGCTGGCGGGTAAAGATGACACCGCCACGATTGACCAAAAAGGCCGCATTATTCTGCCCAAGAATGTGCGCGAAGCGATCGGTCGACCATTTGTGCTCATGATCGGCAAAAAAGGGTGCCTCGAAGCCACCAGCAATGCCAACTACCTCAGTATCTGGAGCGAGATCGAGCGGTACAGCCCCCATAGCGATTACCGGCGCGAATATGCGGTGGAAATTATGGCCAACAGCTTTACCGGAGTGGACTGCGAAGATAACGGACGATTTGTCATCCCGGCCGTCATGCGCGAAAAGGCCAAGCTCGATTTAGGGTCCAACATTGTGATCCAAAGCGCGGGCGACGTCGCGGAAATCTGGTCGGCCGCCGAGTTCGAAATCTATGCCAAAGACCGCATGGGTTACAACCGTGAACGACGGCAATACCTCACCGAATTGCGACAACTTATGATCAACGAGGGGGCGACATCGTGAGTGCCATGGAACACGTCCCCGTGATGGCGAGCGAAGTGCTTGCGCTGCTCCCCCTTCGGCCGGGTGGAACCGCCGTGGATGGCACGCTGGGATTGGCCGGCCACGCTTCGATGATGGCTGAACGAATCCGACCCGGTGGACTACTGATTGGGCTCGATTGGGATTCCAAAATGCTCGCCGAAGCGGAGCGCCGCCTCGCCCGATTCAACGATATCGAAATCAAACTTTTCAATTCCGATTACCGAGAGATAAAGGCCAAGTTGGCCAGTGCTTGCGTCGATGCGGGCCGCGATCCAGTTGCGGACGCGGTCCTGCTCGATCTTGGGCTCAACAATGCTCAGATCGAAGATGCCGAGCGGGGAATCAGCTTCCGCCAAGAAGGCGATCTGGATATGCGCATGGATCGTCGCAAAGGCGAACCCGCAAGTGCAGCGCTCAACCGTATGACTCCCCACGAAATCGAGCGCGTGCTCTGGGAATATGCCGATGAGCGCTGGGCACGCCGGATCAGCCAGGTCATTGTCGAACGGCGGAAACAAAAACCGCTTCGCACCACCGCCGACCTAGTCGATTGCGTGTTGGCCGCGATTCCGGCCGCCAAGCGCGATAAGCGAATCCATCCTGCAACTCGCACTTTCCAAGCAATTCGCATCATGGTGAACGGCGAACTCGAAGGGCTCGACCTTGCGATCGAAGAAGCTGCGACTTGCCTCGCCCCGGGAGGCGTGCTCGTAGTTCTCAGCTATCACAGCGGAGAACATCGCGCCGCCAAAACCGCTTTTAAACGACTCGCCGCTACTGGCGAATTCGAAATTCTGACCAAAAAGCCTTTGCGCCCTGAGCCGGCCGAGGTTTCCCGTAATCCCAAATCACGCAGCGCGGCCATGCGAGCCGTGCGCCGAACCCAGGAGATAGTATGAGCGCCGCCCCCTATATTCAAGTCCGAACCCAATACAAGCAACGACAAAGCACACCTGCACCGCCGCACCAGCCGAATCGATCGGCTCGCCGGCGCGCGGCTCGATCCAGCAGCTCGGTGGAGCAGCTGGTCGCGCATCTTGTTCTGTTTGCGGTGGTCGCTGGCGGGGCATATGGATTTTCATCTTTGCTGGGGAATGCCAAGGCCGAACTTGCCCGGCAAGAAACCATCGATGCTTCCCGACGTGCCCGCCGGGCCGAACTGGATATTGTGCGGCTTCGCGATTCGGTCGACCGTCTGGGTAATGCAGAAGTGGTGGGCGAATGGGCGATTGCCCGTGGATTTGTTCCGGCTTTTGGGGAAGGAGCGCATGCAGGGTCGGTCCAGTAACAAACGGGCAGTTTTTGTCGGCGGATGCATCCTCCTCGGATTCGTGGCTACAGGACTCTCTCAGGCGGGTGTGCACCTGTGGCGACGCGACCGGATCATGGATCTGGCCCATGAACGGGGCCGCTACGAGCTGACTCAAACGTTCAACGCCGAGCGCGGCACCATCTATTCAGCGGATGGACGCGCCCTGGCCCAAAGTCAAGACGTTTTCGAATTTGGGCTCTTTTATGACCGTTTACCCCGGTCTCCGGGATTTTTTGCCGATCTTTCATTCGCCTCCGGAATCTCGGTGCACGATCTGCGGAGTGCATCTCTGACGGGGAAGCCGAGCCGAATCTGGACGACTCCCATCTCCGGCAAGCAGGCTGAACAAGTCCGGAAAGTTGTGAAGACCTGGCGAGGCGATGGTGTAAGCCTTCGCCGCATTCTGCGACGTTCGTATCCACTCGGAGAATTTGGCAGCGGGATCATCGGCCTTGTCCGTAATGGCGAGGCGATTAATGGGCTCGAACGCAGCCTCAATCCCGAGCTTCGGGGCACCGATGGCGAATCTAAGGGGTACGTTGATCGATTCGGCCAGTTTGTCCCCCTCAAGGCGGATAAAAATCAACCGCTCATCAATGGGGAAGATGTTACTCTGACCATCGATAGTGACCTCCAGTTCGAAGCCGGACGCTTGGTCCGCCAGGCCGTAGAACGACACCAAGCCGCCCACGGGGCCGCCGTCGTTATCGAACCGGCCACCGGCAATATTCTCGCTTTGGCGAACTGGCCAAGCTTTGATCCCGAAGGGCGAATCGCCCCCGGGTCTGACCTCAATGTAGCCTATCGCGGACTATTCGAACCCGGCTCCACCTTTAAAATCATGACTCTGGCCAAGGCGATCGAATTGCAAGAAGTCGGGGTAAACGATCATCTCAACTGCCTCGGCAAACTTCAGATCACCCGCAGTCGATCGGTGAGTTGCTCGCACGGCGCCCACGGTGACATCGATTGGGAGAAAGCGATTGCCGAAAGTTGTAATGTTGCGGCGGCCATGTGGGCGGCCAAGATTGGAACCACAGAAATGCACCACTTTATTCGCGAGCTCGGCTTGCTGGATAAGCCCGATCTCGGTCTGCCCTGGGAAACCGGTGGCCGTTACAACGAAAACGATCCGGCCAAGGCATTGCAACTGGCTAACAACGGGTTCGGTCAAGCTATGAATGCTACTCCTGTTGCCCTCGCAAGCGCGTTTAGCTGCCTAGGCAACAACGGAATCCGTATGACGCCGCGTCTAATCGACCGTGTTGGCGACCGCAAAATGCCCGCGGCTGAAGGCACCCGGGTGCTATCTCCGGAAACGGCAGAATTTGTGCGCGGACTTATGGTTTCCACCATCGAGAAAGAGTACGGGACGGGGAGCGGACTTCGCGTTCCCGGGTATCGACTGGCCGGAAAAACCGGCACCGCTCAAAAATTGCAAGGCGGAAGAATGGCCGGCTACGTTTCTAGCTTCGTCGGATTTGTTCCTGCAGAACAGCCTCGCGCGGTGGTCCTTGTCATGATCGATGACCCCAAGGGTGGGAGTTACTACGGCGGCCTGGTGGCCGGTCCGGTTTATGCTGAACTGGCTAAAACCATCATCCGTCGATACGCCATTCCGCCCGCTGATTCTTCCCCTTTGGCCCCTGCTGGTCCAACGACCCCCGCGGCCCTCGGCAATGCGCTGGGCGAGCGGTAGATTCCGGCGGTGAGTGCCGTCCCCTTACGGGAACTTGCCGCGATTATTCACGCGCGTGCGGAAGAAGTTTGCGGCGGAGATGCCGAGATCAGTCGGGTCTGTGCCGATTCGCGCGAAGTCGCCAAAGGGGATCTGTTTGTGTGCATGCCCAGCGCAAGTCGCGACACCCACCACTTTCTTACCCAGGCGAAAAAAGCGGGCGCGGTTGCCGCGATTGTGCATTCGTCCAGCGGATTGCAGTACGCGCGAGCTCTTGGACTTCCGGCTCTGCTGGTGAGCCCGACCGGAACCCGGTTCAACTCTGTTCTAGGGCGAATCTGTCGGCATGTGCTCGGCGATCCGACTGCGCGAATGCGCGTGATCGGCATCACCGGAACCAATGGAAAAACCACGACCGCGTGGATTCTTCGGCAGGCCCTCTCGACGCTGGGCCGGACCGCCGATTATCTCGGCACGCTCGGCTACGGACGGGGAGAATCTAGTGAACCCGGTGCCAACACCACCCCATTTCCGGTTGATCTCTGGAACCTCTTTGACCGATCCGCTCGGGAAGGCGCTACCGACTTTGTGCTCGAAGCGAGCAGCCACGCCCTCCACGAACGTCGCCTCGCGGGCACGCGATTCGATGCGGGCGTGTACCTGAATCTGAGCCGTGACCACCTCGATTTCCACGGCACCATGGAAGCGTACGCCGATTCCAAAAAGCTGTTCTTTACCGAGTACGCGGAGTGTTCCGCAAAGCCGTTTGTGGCGGTGTTAAACATCGATGACCCAGTCGCGCGGGCGTGGCAAGCCGATCTTCCGTGCCGAATCCTGAGCTTCGGAGAAGCCGATGCGGAGCTATTCGTTGCCCCCATCCAGATTTCGGCCAGCGAGGTCAAACTGGCCTGGCAGATTGGGGGCGATAGCGGTGAATTCACGGCTCCCCTGGGCGGCGCGTTTAATGCGCAAAATGTTGCCGCGGCGTTTGCGACTCTCATTGCGTTGGGCCACGGGCTTGAAGAATCAGCGGTGGCACTCAAACAGGTGAAGGCCGCGCCCGGCCGCTTCGAACCCGTCGCCAACACGCGCGGATTCTCCGTGATCGTCGACTACGCCCACACGCCCGATGCTCTGGCCGGACTCTTGTCGGCGGTCCGCGCGGTTACCCAGGGTCGGATTATCTGTGTCTTTGGATGCGGGGGCGATCGTGACCCGGGAAAGCGTCCATTGATGGCATCGGTCGCCGCTGCAGGCAGTGATCTTGCCGTTCTCACTAGCGACAATCCGCGCACCGAAGATCCCGCCCGGATCATCGCCGATACTCAAGCCGGAATCCCCGCCGGAACAGAACATATCGTCATCGTTGATCGGCGCGACGCGATCCACCACGCCATTCAGCTCGCCCGACCGGGGGATGCGGTCGTTATTGCCGGGAAAGGGCACGAAGACTATCAGATTGTGGGCAAAACCAAGTATCCGTTCGACGACCGGCTGGTTGCCCAGGAGGCTCTGTCGTGATCACCCTCGCGCAGTTCGCCGATTGGTGTGGCGGCAATCTTCATGCCCCGCCCGAACTGAGCATTACCGGTTTCGCTACCGATTCTCGCGACGTCCGAGAAGGCAACCTCTTCCTTGCCATCCGCGGAGAACGAGTCAACGGACATGAATTCGCCCGCGATGCGCTGCGATCCGGCGCGGTCGCGGTTCTCGCAGAATCGCCCATCGATGGCCCCCACATCTTGGTTGAAGACCTTGAAAACGCCCTTGCATCATTTGGGCGAACGGTCCGCGCTGGATTCGATGGTCCCGTGGTCGGGATTACCGGCAGCAACGGAAAAACAACAACCAAAGAACTTTGCGCGGCCGCCCTTGGCCACCTGGGGCCCGTACTGCGATCGGCCGGAAACAAAAATACGCAGTACACGAGTCCCCTCGTATGGGCAGAACTTACCGCAGATCACGCCGCGGCCGTCATCGAAATGGGGATGCGCGGGCCTGGGCAAATCGCTCATCTTGCCCAGATCGCCCAACCAACCATCGGAATCGTCACCGTCGTCGGAACCGCGCATATCGAAAAAGTCGGCACACGGGAAGGGATTCTCAGCGCAAAGGCCGAGCTCCTTTCCGCCCTGCCATCCGATGGCACCGCGATCATCTGGCGCGAAGATGACTATTTCGAAAATCTTCGCCAAGCCGCCGCGGCACCCGTAAAAACCTTCGGTTGCGATGAAACCGCCGATTGCCGCGTTATGGGTTATCGATCCGCCGGGTGGGGTCGTTGCACAGTCCGCCTTAAAATGGCGGTCGAAGAAGCAGAGATTGAACTCAACACTTTCGGGAAACACCAAGCTCTTAATGCCGCCGCCGCCGTGCTGGCTGCAGTATGCGCCGGGGTTCCGTTTGTGCACGCCGTAGCTCGCTTAGCCGATTCGGAGCTTCCTACCATGCGGCTGGAAGTTCTCAACCGAGGCGGAATCACGGTTCTGCTCGATACATACAACGCCAGTCCCGATTCCACGATCGCGGCTATCGGAGCACTCGCCCAAGGCCCGGCGGAAAACCGGCGCATCGCTATCTTGGGGGAAATGAAAGAGCTCGGCGACTACACCGAAGCCGGACATCGAGCGGTCGGACGTGCTTTGGCAGAATCTAATATCGATCTGGTGCTCCTCACCGGCGGTGCCACTCGTTTTATCTTTGAAGAAGCCGTCCGGGCAGGTATGGCCGAAAGTCATCTCGTCAGCCTTTCGGAACCAAGCCTTCGGGCTGCGCGTGCCTTCCTAGATGGTGCGCGTACCGGCGATGCCGTGCTCATCAAAGGGAGTCGAGCACTCGGCCTAGAGAAAATTTTGGAGGGTTGGCGTGAATGATTTCGTGATCGGGTTGATCGCCCTCGGGGTTTCTGCCGTTTCTGCCCCCGGCATCATGCATATGCTCGCCCGGATCAAATCGCAGCAAACAATTAGCGAACACATTAAAGAGCACGCCCACAAGCAGGGAACGCCGACTATGGGCGGACTCATCGTGCTTTTAGGATTCATCGCGGGCCTCTTGGTCGAGATCAGTACAGCGAGAGAAAACCGTTCGGGCCTCGAAACCCTGCTTGTTCTTATCGTGGGATACGCGATCATCGGTTTTGCGGATGATTACATCGTTCCGCGTTACTTGGCCGGAAAGCGCGGCCTCGGATGGCTCCCGAAGCTCGCCATGCAGATCGGAGTGGCTCTGCTTGCCAGCTTTTCGCTCGGATTCGACGTCGTAGAACACGGCCTGTTCGTGTTTCTGGTTCTGTTCTGGGCCAATGCTTATAACTTTAGCGATGGGATGGATGGTTTGGCGGGGGGACTGGCGATGGTGCTTGCGGTTGCGTTTGCCGTCCTCATGCCCTGGTCGGTGGTGCCGATTGTTCTGATCGGCGCGTTTCTGCCATTTTTGTTTTTGAACGCGCCGCCTGCGCGTGTCTTTATGGGCGACGTGGGGTCGCTCCCGATTGGAGCTACGTTTGCCTGGCTGACGGCCCAGCGCATCGGACTGGGCGAACCCGAGATGGCCCTGGCCGATTACATTGGTTTGATGCTTCCGCTGATTCCGCTCGTCGGAATCATGCTCGTCGAACTGGTTCCGGTGCCGCTGCAAATTTTGTGGGTCAAGCTGTTCAAGCGGCGACTGTTCCCGTTCAAGACCCCTGTTCACCACGCCCTACAAGATCGAGGATGGCCCGAAACCCGGATCGTTGCCCTCTTTGTGCTGGCGCAGATTGCGATGGTCTTTGTGACTCTGGCTTTGGTGGTGCACGCATGATTCGTCCGGGCCAGAGCCGAGGTCAATTTGAAGGGCAACGCCTCGCGATCGTGGGTCTCGGGGTCAGCGGTATCGCCATGACCCGAGCCGCCCTTGAAATCGGTGCGGTCCCGGTCGTGTTTGAAGAAAAACCCGCCGACGTTCCTTCCGTACTCAGCGCGATCGATGAGCTTGGCGGCGAAGCCCAAGTCGTTACCGGATGGACTGGTCAGATTCCGTCCGGGTTCGATACCGTCCTTGTTTCACCCGGAGTACCGCCCGGGCATCCGGTGTTTGGGTTTGCGGGTGGCCCCGTGTTCGGAGAAGCGGAGTTTGCCTATCGAGTCGCCCGTGCACCCATCCTTGCGATCACCGGAACCAACGGTAAGAGCACAACAACCGTTATGCTCAGCCGAATCCTAGCCGATCATGGCGCGGTCCTTTGCGGAAACATTGCCGGTTCTGGCTACCCCGAACAACCGTTAACGACGGCGGCCCTCACCACTGCAGAATCGGGGATTTTAGTGGCAGAACTCAGCAGTGCCCAGCTCGAAACCATCCAGGATTTTCGACCTGAAGTCGCGACCATTACCAACCTGCAACCCGATCATCTCGATCGGTATAAGACATTCGATTTGTATAAGTCTGCCAAGCTTCGCTTGTCAATCAATTTAAGAGAAGAACAAGATTTCGTCATAAATTTGGATGAAACGTCGATCGAGCCGAACTATGCAGGTTTAGCTCATCAAGTCACGTTTTCGCCATCCGGCAAAGCCATCGGAAACGGAGTGACCTATCGCACGCCCGAAGAAGTTCGTTTTGGGGTGCACGTGGTTCCAATTTCCGATCTTCCCTTTGTGGGTGAAATGAATATCGCCAATGCGATGTGCGCCTGGGAGATGGCCTATGCATTTATGACCATGCGCGATCAAACCATTGGTCAAGCCGAGCTTGACTCCCTGCTCGAATTCCGACCCCTCGCTCACCGCATGGAACCGCTGGGTAGCCGGAACGGGGTGCAAGTCATCAATAACTCGATGTGTACCAACCCCCGCGCGGTGATCGAAAGTGCAAAGAGTTTGGGGGGGAAACTTCACCTTTTAATGGGCGGCAATCCCAAAAACTTGGACTTTTCTGCACTCGCTCAATACTTGCGAGAAAACCCGCATAAAGTGTATCTTTACGGTAACGACGCAATGGATTTGCGCGAGATCATCGGGTTGAACCTAGACGTTTATCCTTCGATCGAACTGGCATTTAGCCGGGCTACCGAAAATGCCCAGGGCGGCGAAACGATTCTGCTTGCCCCCGGGTGCGCAAGCACGGCTCCGTTCGCCAACTTTAAGGAACGCGGCGACGTGTTCAAACAGATTGCCAAGGAGTGGCTAAACCATGAAGCATAAAGCGTCCCCTGACCCGTGGCTCTACGGAGCCGCCTTTGCCGCAACATTCTTTGGCATTCTGGCGATCTGGGATGCCGGATACGCAACCGCGGCCGCCGATGGTCGACTGTTTCCGGGACAACTCAAGGGCCATCTTGTGGGAGTTGCCGCCGGACTTGTGGCGTGCTTCCTTTTTGCTGCGCAAACCCCATCGCGAATCCGCAAGCTTGCGCCGTGGATTCTCATCTTGACCGTCGCCGCGCTCGGCGCGGTCCTGGTGGTCGGTAAGGAAGTCAAAGGAGCCCAACGGTGGATCGAAATCGCCGGGGTTTCGATCCAGCCGGCCGAATTTGCCAAACTCGCCACAATCCTGTTTTTAGCCGCTACGCTGGCCAAGTTCAAACCTTGGACGAAACCTAAAGTCAAAGATAAATTCGATTGGCTTGACAAAGTTTTCATCCCTAAACTAGCGCGGAGCTGGCCGCTCCTGGTGGTTGGCGTTATCATGCTTCTCATCGAAATGGAGCCCGATGCCGAGACCGCCATAATCGTCGGCCTCATCATGTTTGGCATCTTTATTTATAGCGGAGTGAGCTTCTCATCATTGGTGATGCTCGCGGTCGGCGGCATGGTACTCATGACCGTTATGGTGTTTAAAGAAGACCATCGGAGCGACCGCTTAAGCAACCATGCCGCGCGGTGGAGTGTCGAGAACATCGAATCCCGGGGATACCAAGCCACGCTGAGCGAAACCGCCTTCGCATCCGGCGGACTCTTCGGCGTGGGGATCGGGCAGGGAAGAGCCAAGCACACCCTGCCGGAACCGATCAACGACTTTATTTTGGCTACGATCGGGGAAGAACTCGGCCTCGTTGGATCGATGGCAACTCTCCTAATTCTCGCCACCTTGGCCTGGAGATTGTTCTACCACGGACTCCGGCGTACAGACCGCTTCGAATCGATTTTTCTGGTTGGGATGGCCGGTTGGATTGCCTTACAGACCTGCGTCAATATGCTCGTAGCCACCGGCGCGTTCCCTGTCATGGGATGCCCCCTCCCGTTCTTCAGCGCGGGCGGCTCGAGCATGATGGCACTTCTCGCCGGAATCGGAATGTCGCAAGCCATCATCCGCGCCCCGCAGCTCCGCGTGGAAACCGCAAAGTCAGAAGGCAGTGCCCCCGAGAACACCAACCGCCGGGCATACGTGCGATGAAGCTGGCGGTTACCGGAGGCGGAACCGGGGGGCACGTTTACCCGGCACTGGAAATTGCGTTGGCCGCACTGCAAGATGGGTGTTCCGTCCAATATCTCGGATCGGTACGCGGACAAGAAGGCAGCGCATGCCAAAAAGCGGGCGTCCCGTTCTATGCTGCCGACTCCGGCCCCGTGTATAGACCGATGAGTCCGGCCGGAATCCGTAGTCTATTCAAACTCTACCGGGCCGGAATTAAAATGAACGGCCAACTCCAGCACGATCGACCCGATGTGATTTTTGCAACCGGGGGATATTCGGCCGCCCCCGTTCTCATGGCCGCCCGCCGTCGACGAATACCCGTGGTGCTGCATGAACAGAACTCGGTTCCGGGACGAACGATTCGGCTTGCAGCGCGCGATGCGTTCTGCATCTGTACGGTATTCCACGCCACGGCGAATCAGTTTCCGGGTTGCCGGATCGAACGTGTGGGAATGCCGATCCGAAAGATTCTGCGAGATACGGCCGCCCAGGGGCGCCTTACCGAAGGGACCAGCGGCGATCCCATGGTTTTGGTGATGGGCGGAAGTCAGGGCAGCATTGCCCTCAATGATCATGCCCTATCTACCGCGCTCCGAATGTCGGAAAAGCACCTGCGCTGGCTCCACATTACGGGCCTCAGTCACTTTGAAAGCACTTCCGCATCGCTTACAAAAATGGGGATCCGATCCGACTACCGGGTCAAAGCGTATCTCGAAGCCCCCGATATGGCTGATGCAATGTTTGGATCATCCGTGGCCTTGTGTCGGAGCGGGGCGGGCACACTGGCCGAACTTGCCGCCTTCCGAAAACCGAGCATCCTTGTTCCATTTCCTGTCGCTTTTGGGAACCACCAGCACCACAACGCGGAAGAATTTGCGGCAATGGGTGCAGCCGATTTGGTCCCGCAAGCTCAGATTGATCCCTCGGTCCTCGAAGGGCGAATCCTTGGTTGGCTCTACGATCGTGACCGCCAAGATTCCGCCCGAAAGGCCTTAGCCGAATGGGACGTGCCGGACTCGATCCCCCGTATATTGGGAATCATCCGGGAAGCAGCCACGCGGTAACACCATGCGCACCCGACAAGAGATTGCCACCGCATTTGCCCGGCGCGAAGAGATGGGCGCTCACCAATCATATTTTTTGGTGGGGATCGGCGGTGCCGGAATGGCCGGAGTCGCGCGGTTGCTCAAAGCGCGAGGATTTAAAGTCCAAGGCACCGATTTCACGGAATCGGAAGTCACCCAAGCTCTGATTGCCGAGGGAATCTTCGTGCAGATTGGTCATTCGGCAGAGAAAATCGGCCCGGATGATGCGCTAATCCTTAGCGATGCCATCCCGCTGGATGCCTCGCCAGAAGTTGACCGAGCGCGCGAACTGGGACTCTCAATCTTTCGTCGATCGCAAGCCCTCGGCTGGCTACTTGAAGACAAGCGCGTAATCGCCGTGACCGGATCGCATGGCAAAACCACCACCACCGGAATGATCTGGGCCGGGCTCGAAGCCGCAGGCGCGAATCCGACCGCCGTGGTGGGAGCGGAAATCCCCGGCTTGGGAAGTTCGGTCGCCATCGGATCGGGCGAATGGGCAGTGGTCGAAGCGTGCGAAGCCTACGATAGCCTGCACGATTTTGATCCGGAAATCGCCGTCTTGTTGAACTTAGAGCTCGATCACATTGATTTTCATGAAAATTGGGAAAACCTAGCTGAATCGATTCGGCGGTTTGCAAATCGGGCGCGAATTCTTATCTATAACGAATCCGATTCCGGCGCACGCGAGATCGCCAAAGAGGTTGCCACTACGGCTCTGCCATTCCGACCCGACGACGGCCTCGGCGTTCCGCTCCGGCAGAAGGGACGACACAACCAGGCGAATGCATCGGCCGCTTTAAGTGCGCTCCAAGCGGCCGGATTCGATGATTCTGTCCAGAAAGGGATTGCCCAGTTTGGCGGGGCCAAACGACGTCTGCAGATTCACTTCGATGGCGACTGGCCCGGCTTTGGACGGCTCACCGTAATTGATGATTACGGCCACCATCCGACGGAGATTGAGCAAGCCCTCCGGGCAATCCGAGAATCGTGGGGGGCCGATGGCCGCCGCCTCCTGGTGGTATTCCAACCCCACTTGTACAGCCGAACCGCACCGCTTATCGAAGAGTTTGCCCGCGCTCTTGACCTAGCGGATGTCGTGGTGCTCACCGATATTTACCCCGCGCGTGAAAATCCGATTCCGGGTGTCAGTTCCTGGCGGATTGCAGAAAAATGCGTAAAACCTGTACGTTACGTTCCGGCGCGTCAGCAACTCCCCACCAAAGTTGCACAAATGGTGCAACCGGGTGATATCGTTGTTGGTATGGGAGCCGGGAATATCGAATACTTTGTGCCCGGATTCTTGCGCGAAATGGAGCGCACAAATCGTCCGGCCCGGATTCTTGTCGCCAGCGGCGGAATCAGTCCGGAACGTGAAGTAAGCCTTCACAGTGGTGCTGCGGTTTTGCACGCATTGCAAGAATTGGGCTATCAGGCCGAACAGGCAGACCTCCTAGCCGAACTGATCGAAGGCAAAGTTGGCCGACTGATCGGTCCCAACCGGCCCGATCTAGTCTTTATCGCCATGCACGGAGAAGGGGCCGAAGATGGACGACTGCAGGGGCTACTCGATTTACTGAGCATGCCGTACACCGGATCTGACGTGTTGGCCAGCGCGCGGGCAATGAATAAAGCGGAAACAAAAAGCGCGCTGGAACAAAGCGGACTCCGAGTTCCCCGCGGAATCACGGTGAGCGATTCGGCCGCAAAGATCGACTTTCAAGTTCCCTGCGTGGTTAAGCCGAACGGGCAAGGATCAACGGTCGGACTGAGCTTTGTAGATCACCCGGACGACCTTCCCAAGGCCATAGATTTAGCCCTAAGCTATGCAGATTCCGCACTGATTGAAGAAAGAGTTGTCGGCCTTGAGATCAGCGTGCCGGTGCTGGGGAGGCGTGCTTTGCTTCCTGTCGAAATTGTGCCACGCACGGGCGGCTATGATTTTGCCAATAAATATATTCCCGGAGCCACCAACGAGATTTGTCCGCCCGAGCATCTCAGCAGGGAACAGGTTGAATCCGCCCAAGCCGCCGCCTTGGTGGCTCATCAAGCTCTAGGCTGCCGAGGAATCACTCGCACCGATATGATCGTCACAAAGGATGAAATTGTGGTGTTGGAACTCAACACCATCCCCGGAATGACTGAAACAAGCCTGGTGCGGAAATCTGCCGAAGCCGAAGGAATGAGTTTTAACGACCTGGTTCAAAAAATTGTCGAAGAAGCGATCGCGAACTCGAAAAACGCATAAGCCCCGCCCCAGCCGATCTCAGGGGAACAGGTGGCTTATTGGGGTCGTTTTACTATTTATCGTTACCGGATTTGTGTTCAGCCCCGTAACCGGGCTTCGCGTAGTGGAAGTCGAAGGTGGCGAACCGGAGGTTTATAGAATCAAAGCGGCACTTGCGCCTTTTCGGCAGACCCCGTGGGTTCGGCAGAATCGAGCTCGTATGGCCGATGCGATCCTGCGCGATCCGCGTTTGGAACGCGCATCGATTAAGACCAATGTCTTTGGCCGAGCGTATGTGCAAATCGAACCTCGGAACCCCGTCGCGGCGATCCCAACTCGAGGTGTGTTGCTAAGCTCAACCGGTGTGCTTTATCCGGCGGAAGAAATCGAAGGATTGCCCGCAATCCAGCTTCCGCCCGGGTCTCACGACGTGCAACTCACGCTTACGGGAGCCTGGCCGCTTAAATCGATGGCCCAAGTGGCTGTAAAAGGTCGAGAGTTTTTAGGCGAACTGCCCTTTTCCCTTGTTCTGGACGAGCGATCCGTTATATCCTTACAAGTATCCGACGGTCTGCAAATTGTTTTGGGAACCGACTCCCAGCTCGACCATAAATTCGCCGTTTTAGAACGAGCTCGGGGGGACAATCCAGAGCAGTTTCGTCGCACAAAGGTTATTAACGTGAGTGCGCCGGATCGACCGGTGTTTTCGTCGCCATGAATCCGTTTGCTGCCCGAAGAAGCCAGACTCCAAATAAGTGGGTCATGCCCATGAGCGCGCTCGCGCTCGTGCTGGGCATGCTCGCGAGCATGGCATTCCTAGCCGAAGGTGCCAAAAGCGGAGGTAGCCGCTTCCTTCCGCCCGAAATGCGGGTTGTTACGCCCCAGAATCTTGACTACGCAGAAGAGATGCGCGACCTCAAAGCCGAAGTCGCCAGTCTGCGAGAAGAAAAGACCAAAATCGAAACCAAACTGGCCGAACAAGGCAACGCGAGCAAAGAGATCAACGACAGCCTGCAAGAAACTAAAATGTTCGCCGGGCTCACTGATCTCAGCGGGGAGGGCATCATCGTCACCCTGTACGATTCCAAAAAGCCGATCGAAGAAATGCTCGTGGCCGATAACGGCGTTATCCACTATTTGGATGTGCTCAAGGTAGTCAACGAACTTTTTAACGCGGGGGCAGAAGCCGTCTCGGTGAACGGTCTCCGCATTGGGCCGCGATCGGATTTACGATGTGTGGGCACCACAATCATGGTGGACGCCCAAAAAATCGCTCCGCCCATTATCATCCAAGCGATTGGCAATTCCCAGACGCTTTTGGGTGCCATAAACATGCCCGGAGGGATTCTCACCGATCTGCGGGATGTTGACCCCGCCATGGTCAAGGTGGAATCTGCAAAGGAACTGCTTGTGCCCGCCTTTGATGGCTCCACCAAATTTAAATTTGCGAAACCGGTCGAGGCTCGCAATTGATTCTCATCCCCGTCCTCGCCCTCATTGTGGGAGCGCTGCTCGGGGCTTTATTTAGCGCGCAAGTTCCGGCGGAAATGACCCCGTATCTCAGCGTAGCCGTCCTCGCCGGGCTCGATTCGATCTGCGGCGGACTCCGCAGCTATATGGAGAATAAGTTCCAGGCCGATATTTTTAGCTCGGGCTTCTTGTTCAACATCGTGCTCGCAGTGTTCTTTACATGGCTTGGAATAGGGATTGGGCTCAATCTGCTTTTAGCCGTCGCTGTAGTCTTCGGAACACGAATATTTAATAACTTAAGTTTGATCCGGCGCATCATTATCAGTAGAATCACGGAGCGGCAGGCAAGAAAATCGGCGGAACGGGAAGTGGCCGCCCGCGCAGAAGGGGAAAGCGCGTAACATTGCCAGGTCAAACAGGTTAAACGGATGGGTCTTCTCAAGCAAGTCGTAGCAGTCGATATCGGCGGATCGAAAACGGCTGCACTGGTCGCGCGACCCAACGATCAGGGGCGACTCGACGTTGTTTCGCTTGCCTATGTGCCTTCCGAAGGCATGAACCGCGGCGTTATCGAAGACCCCGAAACACTTGGCGAATGCCTCGTTAACGTATTAGGAAAGCTGGAGCGGCACCTCAAACAGCCGGTCGAAGAAGTGTGGGCCTCGATTTCTGTGCCCCAAATGGTGAGTACGGCGGGTCAAGCTATGCTGCCTATTTTTCCGGCCGGGCGCGAAATTAAACGCCAAGACCTGCACCAGATCATGAGCGACAGCCGTCGAACCGCCCTCCCGAGCGGACACGAGCAGATTCTTTCGGTGCCGCGCTACTACAAGGTTGATGGAGCCAAGGTAAACCATTCGCCGCTTGGCCGACCCGCCGAACGACTGGATATCACGACCCATGTTGTGAGTGCCCCCGCCCCTGAAATCGCTCAATGTGTGGCTTCGATTCAGGCTTCCGGACGTAGGCTCGGTGGATTTGTTCCGGCTTCGCTCGCAAGCGGACTCGGAACCCTGAGCTCAGATGGAATCGAACTCGGAGCCATCATTATCGATATCGGAGCAGAACGTACCGAAGCAGCCGTCTTTCTGGACGGAAGCTATGCCTTCCAATGCCAAATCCCCGTCGGATCGAACCACATTAGTCGCGATATCAGCCAGCTCATTAACGTTGAGATCGAAGAAGGCGATCGCCTCAAGTGCGATGCCGGGGATGCGTATTCCCCCAACGTGCCCGAAGAGGAAACCGTGGCGGTCCACCAAGGCGGAACCGTTCGACCGATGCAACGGCGAGTCTTGGCCGAAATAATCGAATCGCGTGGGCGCGAAATCCTCGAAGGGGTGCGCAAAAAACTGCTCGGATTCGCCGCGCTCGAAGAGCTACCGTTGATGATCGTGCTCACCGGCGGCGGAAGCGTACTTCGCGGGACCGAACATTTGTGCGAGCAAGTTTTTCCGGGCAAGCGGTGCAAAGTGGCACAACCCAAGGTAACCGGCAGGTTCAGCGGTCAGGTCGCATCGCCTATGTTGGCAACAATTGTGGGCGTCGCGCGGTACGCTATATTCTCGGAAGAAGATGACCTGGCGCCGATCAGCGGATCGAGCAGTTGGCGAGATCGGTTCCGAATGTTGATTTCGAAGTTCGACAGTGCAAAATAGCACTTATTAAATTGAAAAGGAACGGGGCAATGGATCAGGAAATGGCAAAACCAGATGGAGCGGTAATCAAAGTTATCGGCGTGGGAGGCGGCGGCTGCAATGCCGTCAATCGCATGATCGAAGCGGGCATTCAAGGCGTCGAATTCATCGCGATGAACACGGACACGCAAGTTCTTGATCAATCGCGAGCAACCAAGAAAATTCAACTCGGACCCAACATTAGTCGGGGACTTGGAGCCGGAGGCGATCCAGAAGTCGGAAAAGCCGCCGCTGAAGAAACCAAAAACGAGATTCGTAAGGTTATCGAAGGTAGCGACATGGTCTTTATCACCGCCGGCATGGGCGGCGGCACCGGAACGGGTGCCAGCCCCGTCATTGCCGATCTCAGCCGAGAACTCGGCGCGGTCACCGTCGCGATTGTCACCCGACCATTTGGATTCGAAGGCCCGCGTCGCAAACGCATGAGCGAAAATGGTGTGGTCTCGCTCATCGGCCGCGTCGACACCATGATCACAATCCCCAACGATCGACTGCTTGACGTTGTCGAACGACGAACACCGCTGCAAGATGCGTTCCGGGTCGCCGATGATGTTCTGCGCCAAGGCGTCCAAGGCATCAGCGATATCATCACCATTCCCGGCCAAATCAATGTCGACTTTGCCGACGTCAAAGCCGTCATGGTGGATGCCGGCCCAGCCCTGATGGGAATAGGTTACGGCGTCGGCGATCACCGCGCTCTACAGGCCGCCGAACAGGCAACTTCCAGCCCGCTACTCGAACAAACTATCAATGGCGCACGCGGTCTGCTCGTTAACATCACGAGCGGGGAAGATCTCACCCTCAGCGAAGTCAGCGAAGCAATGGATTACATCAACTCGCTGTGCGATCCGGAAGAAGCCAATATCTTCTTCGGAACCGTGGTCGATCCACGCCTTGAAGGTGAAGTCCGCATCACCGTTCTTGCCACCGGGTTCGACCCCGCCGAAGCCAAAAAGGAGGCCCCTCGAGTGGCCAGTACTTTCACCGCGCCGCTCCAAACCTCGATCCGTGAACCGGAACGAGAAGAGCGAGTTGAACCAAAAGCTGAAACCCCGCGCGAGCAGCCGACCACGGACACCAAGCGGTATCAATCACCGACCGGAAATGCCATCCGCGATATCTGGGATCGCAACCGGGCCGCTCAACGCGAAGCGGATAGCGAAACTCCACCCGATGTTGTGGATAATTCGGATAACGAAATCGATATCCCGGCGTTCCTGCGCGAACATCGCCGCAACAAGGACAACTAAGAATCAAGGCACGCAAAATAAATAATGGGCGATCCAAAAGCTGAATACCTCCAGTTCGGCGGCATGGCCGTTCCGGAAGGGGTGATGATGCGATCGCCCAACTACTACGCGGTCGCGTGCCGAGCACCGGACGGCGAAATCGTCGTCAAAACCGAGCCCCTCAGTAAGACCTGGCTGGGCAAGCTCAACTTCCTCAAGCGACCATTCTTACGCGGAACCCTGGCTCTGCTTGATACCATGGCCCTCGGAATGCGAGCCATGAATTTTGCCAGCGACGTCCAACTAAATCCGGCTCACCTGAAGGGAGAAGAGAAGTCTAAGGCCATCGCCGAATCGGCAGAGATGGCCAAAGCTACGCCCAAGGAGTACCGGAATCTCGCGATTGCCACCTTAATCCTCCTTGCGCTCGCAGCGTTCTTTTATCCCGGATGGGCCCCGATTCTCCAGGGCCAACCGTTCGACCCAAACACCATGCTTGGGCCGGCCGTGGCCGCAGTGACTGCGTTGCTCAGTTTGATCCTGACCCTGTTCTGGGCTCCGATCAAGTATGCACTCAGTACCAACGAAAAGCTCGCCGTGGGAATCGCAATTGTCGTGAGCCTCGGCCTAGGATTCTTCATCTTCAAAGCCATCCCCGAGGGGACGGCCGAACTGGTGACCGGGCATAAACCCGGAACGCCCGCCACCTACATGCAGGGTGTGGCCACCAACTTTGTCGCTGAGTCGCTCAAAGTCATCCTCTTCGTCGGATACCTCGCGCTGATCCGGCGAATCCCCGCGATCCTCGATACCTTCCGGTACCACGGGGCCGAACATAAGGCAATCAACACAATCGAAGCCCAGGAAGAGTTAGCGACCGATACCTGCATGGCCCAAACCCGGCTCCATCCCCGATGCGGAACCAACTTTGCCATCATCGTGGTCATTCTTGGATTCCTCATGACCACCTGGGTCCCGCGATATCCGGAACTGTTCGGTTATCAGCTCACCGGAGCGGCGGCGGTGATCTTTCGCCTTGTGCTCGAGCTCCTCATTTTTATGCCCGTAATTGCGGGAATCAGCTACGAAATTATTCGCGCGGCTGGCAAAATGAAGGATCAGCGGTGGGTGAGCATCCTCCTCATGCCCGGACTTGCCACCCAGCTCATCACCACCGAAGAACCCGAAGAAAAGCACGTTGAAGTCGCTATCCGCAGCCTGAAAGCCGTGCTGAATGCCGAAGAAACCGGAGAACTCGAAGTCACCGAAACAGTGGCGTCCGCTCCAACTCTTCAGACTCACGCATCCAGCTAAACTTGTCCGACCGGATCGGATTGGGGAACAAGCAGTTCCTCGGGAATTTCGGGGAGAGGCCACTCGCTGAGATCGCCCTGATAAAGTGCATCGTAAGCATCCGGCAAAAACTTGATAAACAAATCGCCGTAATCAAGCGGAACCGCTTCTTCCCATTCCGTTCCGCGCCAGTTGGGCGGTCCGGAATTGTATTCGTGAGCAACTACGCGAAGCTTGTGATGGCTCCATTGGAATTCGGACTGGCCTTCGGGTCCTAAGCGATTTTGCTGGCGGAGAACAGCAGCTAAATGCGCGGCTCCGTCAAAGATTTGGAGCGATTCGTCACTCCGATAGTTTTGGGCAAACATCATGCGTTGCCAATGATCGCTGAGTCCGATATCCACCGGATCTTGCTGAACCTGCATGACGCCCATGCTGGTCTTTTTACCAAGACCCACAAAGAGATCGCGGGATGCCGCATCGTTCCATCGCCATGCGCTCGGAATCCCTTGCGCTGTTTCAACATAAATGATTGTGGCAATCATCCAATCCGGAACCTTGTTGGCCTTGGCCGCCAAGCGGATATTCTCCGAATTTCGCTGAACGATTGCGCGGGATTCTCTTTGGTTAAAATCCAAAGATGGAAAAAGCCGCTTGATCGGATGAGGGCCAAGCTGTTCGACTTGGGAGCCCGGCTCTGAAGGAATCACATGCGTGGCCGGAGTCATGGCCTTTTCGGCGTCAGATGATGCTTGCAGAGTGATGACGGGTGTCCAAATAAGGATCTGCGAAATCACGACCCATCGCAACCAACCGCGTGGCGCGATGCCGTTCTTACGATATTGATTCACGACCGGGCCCCCCTTGCACCATCCTATTCCTTCCCCTGCGCGTTAGAATACGACAATTTGGATCATCGGGCCAAATCCTGCGGAGTGCGGAGCGGCCATTATTCCTACTTCTGCGCCAATCCGCCGAACTTCCGAATCCGCTTTTGGTAGGTCTGGACTGCTTCCAAAAGCTGAGTTTCGCCAAATTCAGGCCAGGGGACATCGGTTACGAACAGTTCCGTATAGGCACCCTGCCACAGCAGAAAGTTGGACCACCGCATTTCGCCGGCGGTGCGGATCATGAGGTCAGGCTCGGGCAAACTGGGGTCGTACAGATGGCGGCTCAGCTCTTCCTCGGTTACAGATTCCGTATGAATCCTCTGCGCCATCATTGTGCGAACCGCGTCAATAATCTCCGCCCGACCGCCGTAGTTGATCGCCAAGGTAAACACAATGCCCGTGTTTCCTTCGGTGGAAGCGCGCATGTCATCAAGTGCTCGCCGAAGTCCAGGCGGAACGTCGTCTAGCCGTCCGATTGCGCGTGCCCGGACGTTATTTTCTTTCAATCCTTGGAGTTCGTGGCGGGCGGCTTCTTCAATGAGCGACATTAGGCCGCTGACTTCATCCTTTGGGCGTCGCCAATTTTCGGCACTAAATGCGTAAACGGTCAGATAGCCAATGCCCAACTCAGCGGCGGAAAGGAGGACATTCTTGAGCGTTCGATATCCTTGCCGATGCCCCCACAATCGTTGCAGACCTTTGCCTTGCGCAAACCGGCCATTGCCATCCATGATGATGGCAATATGCTGGGGCAACGACTCAAGGTCGATGCCCATTGTTTGCGCCTTGGACTGGATGGGATGTGGGCGACCGGTGGACACGCGGTGAACGGCTTTAAAATTCCATGAGCTCTGCTTCTTTCTTCTTTTGCAGAGCGTGGGTTTCGGCTACGTACTTGTCGGTGAGATCCTGAAGTCGTTTTTCAAGCCCTTTGAGTTCGTCTTCGGTAATTTCCTTGCTTTTTTCTTGATCCCGAAACTGATTAAGCGCGCTATGTCGCACATTGCGAATAGCAACGCAGCCTTCTTCGGTACGCGCTCCGACCTGTTTGGCCATCTCTTTACGCCGCTCTTCGGTCATAGGAGGAAAGTTCAGGCGGATGTTGGCACCATCGTTTGAGGGATTCACCCCTAGATCGCTGTTGATGATTGCGCGTTCGATCGCGGAAATCAGGTTACGATCGTAGGGGCTAATCAGCAGCTGACGGGGTTCGGGAACGGACACGTTAGCGCATTGGGTAATCGGCGTTTCGGTTCCGTAGTAGTCCACCTTGATCGGTTCTAAGATGTTAGGATTGGCACGTCCGGTTCGAATCCGGCCAAAATCCTGGAGCGTAGCTTCCACGGCTCCCTTCATCTTCTTTTCTGCCTCTTTAAGAATTTCACTCATCTTGTTAGCCTCCTTTTACCAAGGTTCCTTCGTTTTGGCCACACACAGCTCGGGCCATGCCACCGGGTCTCAACAGGTCGAGAACAATCACCGGAAGTCCGTGTTCGCGGCACATGGTAAAGGCGGTTTGATCCATAACGGCAAGGTTTTGATCAATCGCTTCGGTAAATGTGAGTGTATCGTACTTCGTGGCGTCGGCGAATTTACGCGGGTCTTTGTTATAGACGCCATCGACCTTGGTGGCCTTCAGGAGGGCGTCCGCTTCGATCTCTAAGGCCCGCAGAACCGAAGCGGTATCCGTAGTGAAATACGGATTCCCGGTCCCGGCTGCAAAGACGACGACCCGGCCTTTTTCAAGGTGGCGAGCGGCGCGTCGGCGGATAAATGGTTCCGCTACCGCCGAGATATCGATGGCCGATTGGACTCGGCTCGGGATTCCGATCTTTTCGATCGCGGCTTGGAGTGCCAGTCCGTTCATGATGGTGCCCATCATGCCCATATGATCCGCGACTGTGCGGTCGATCCCGCCAGTTTCGCTAAACGCGCTACCCCGGATGAAGTTGCCGCCGCCCACCACAATGGCCACTTGGACCCCCAACTGGTGGACGGCTTGGATTTCACGGGCGATATAAGTGAGGGTGTCGGTTTCGAGGCCGAATCCGGCCTGTCCTCCGAGCATCTCACCGCTGATTTTCAGCAGGACTCGCTTAAATGCAGAATCGCCCATGTTCTCGAACGGATTTCTTATTCTTCTTCGGTGCCGTCGGCACCCAGTCCCACGGCGAACAGGTGGTAACCGCTCACCGATCCTCCACCGTTCTGGCTGAGGTATTCGCCCACGCGGGTTTTATTATCAAGATAGATGAGTTGCTCAAGCAGAACCTGTTCTTTGTAGAACTCCTTATCGATTCGACCCCGGGCAATGTTTTCGGCTACGTTTTCGGGTTTGCCTTCTTCGAGCGCACGCTTCTTTTGGAACTCGTACTCTTTATCGACAACTTCTTGCGGTACGTCTTCTTTAGTAAGAAACGCAGGTTTTCCGGCAACTACCTGGACAGCAACTTTTTCGGCCGCTTCGTGATTGTCGCCGGTGTAGAGCACTAGGGAAGCCCATTTTCCATCGTGGTGGTTGTAGCTGGCGAGCTTGGCATCGCCGGCATCGATAAAGTCAGAAACGCGGAGCTGGATGTTCTCGCGGATTCGACCAACCGCCTCGGTGATATGTTCGGCAATCGTCTTATCGCCAACCTTCACGTCCGGATCGGCTGCTCCGGCTTCAAGAATGCCTTTGGCCAGATCGTTCACCATGGCCTTGAACTCTTCGTTGCGGCTCACAAAGTCGGTTTCGCATTCAACAACCACGGCTGCAGCCTTGGATTTGTCATCGCTTACCAGGACTCGGGCAATTCCTTCTTTAGTGGCGCGTCCGGCTTTCTTTTGACTGGCGGCCGCGCCTTTTTCGCGCAGGATTTCTTTAGCTCGCTCGAAGTCGCCGTTGGCTTCTTCGAGTGCGCGCTTGCAATCCATCATCGGGGCGTCTGTTTCTTCACGTAGACGCTTGACGTCAGCAGCGGAAATACTCATTGGTTTTCGGTTTCTTCTCCATGGGCGCCGGCCACCGAGGGGATCGGTTCGGCGACGGTGGCATCGTGTTTGATGCCAGGTTCATTGGTTCCTTCAGTTTTCTCGACTTTGGATTTGCTGGCTTCGTCGTAAGATCGCAGGAACTCTTGCTCGACTTCGCCAAAGTGCACGGGCGTTTCATCGGTATCGGAATCGCCAGTGGCTTCACCTTCACTATCGGTGCCTTCGGTCTTGGATTCATCAAGCGGGCGGACTTCGAGAATCGCTTCGCAGAACTTGCTTGTCACCAAGCGGATCGAGCGGATTGCATCGTCGTTGCCGGGGATCACCCAGTCGGCGTCATCCGGATCGCAGTTGGTATCGACAATCGCCACGATAGGGATGCCCAGCGTGCGTGCTTCCTTAACCGCAATGGCCTCTTTGTTGAGATCTACGATAAAGATGCATTTGGGCATCTCGTTCATATCGCGGATGCCTTCAAAGTAGCGTTGTAGCTTGTCGCGCTCTTCCATGCGCTTCAACGCTTCTTTTTTGGGAAGTCGGGCGAGATACCCTTCTTCTTCCATGCGGTCCAGTTCTTTAAGCCGGACAATCCGCTGGCTGATGGTTTCCCAGTTGGTGAGCATTCCGCCCAGCCATCGGTCGGTTACAAAATATTGACCGCTTTTCTGCGCCGCTTCCTTGACGGCCGCCTGCGCTTGTTTTTTGGTTCCGACAAACAGAACGCTTCCGCCGTCGCGGACGATATCTTGGACAAAATCCAAGGCGTCTTGGAACAGTTTGATTGTTTGGTGCAGATCAACAATGTAGATGCCATTGCGCGCGCCATAGATATAGCGCTTCATTTTCGGATTCCAGCGACGGGTCTGGTGACCAAAGTGGACGCCTGCTTCGAGCAGGTCTTTCATGCTGAGTTCGGGCATAGTTTTTCCTTACGTTTGTTGGGTTTGCCTCCGGGACTGCGCCTCGCATCGCCCATTTCGGCAGGTGTGCCGACCCAGGGACGCGCAGTCTCCGTGCGAATTTGATCGAAGCTTTTGCTCCAACCAGCGCAAATAATACCGATTCGAACGCATGCCGTTTGGGGCTTGAAACTGCATGGGTCTACCATCAAAGTGCTAAGGCAACTTTCAGCCTAAATTGAAAATTCGGACCCCCTAGCCGGAGTAGAATTGAACTCAAGGATGGCCGCCACCATTTCCCCTGATGTCTCGATCGATACGATCGCCGAAAAAGTCTACGCCAACGAGAGAATTACGGCCGAAGACGCGCTCTTCCTCTTCAACCATCCCAACCTCAACGATCTGGCCGCGCTGGCGAACTATCGCCGGGAACAGATGAGCGATCCGGCCACCGTGACGTACATCGTAGGCCGCATCCTGAATTACACCAACGTGTGCTGGGTTCGATGCAAGTTCTGCGCGTTCTACCGCGTGCCCAACCACACCGAAGGCTACACCCTCACCGACGAAGAGATTCTCGCCAAAGTCCAAGACACGGTCGAAAAAGGCGGAGTCGAAATCCTGTTCCAAGGCGGACTCAATCCCAAACTCAAAATCGATTGGTACGAACGTGTCTTCCGCATGATCCTCGATCGATTCCCGAACGTTATTCTCCACGCCCTGAGCCCCGCGGAAATTATTTACATCGCGCACATCAGCAAGCTCACTTTGGAAGATTGCCTCAAGCGACTAAAAGCCGCCGGTCTGCACTCCATCCCCGGAGCGGGCGGCGAGATTCTTGTCGATCGGGTGCGCAAGATCATCGCCCCTTACAAAGACACCACCGACGAGTGGCTTAACTGCATGCAGACCGCCAGCCGACTTGGCCTGAAAAGCACGGCCAGTATGATGTTTGGACACGTCGAAACATTGGCCGACCGCGTGGAGCACCTCGGCCGAATCCGCGACCTGCAAGACGAATGCCAGCCGTTCCGTGCGTTTGTGACCTGGAGCTTCCAGCCCGAAGAAACCAATCTTCCCATCGACCGGAAGGCATCCAGTTTTGACTACCTTCGCACCGTGGCGGTCAGTCGAATCTTTCTGGATAACTTCGCTAACCTTCAGCTTTCAATCCTCACGCAAGGTCCCAAAATCGCTCAGATCGCGCTAGGTTATGGGGCCAACGATTTCGGCAGCACCATGATTGAAGAGAACGTGGTGAGTGCGGCGGGGAACAAGTTCATCCTCAGTGCGGAAGAGTTTGAGCGGCTCATCATCGATGCCGGTTACCAGGCGCGTCGGAGAAACACTCGGTACGAATTCGTTTAATCGTCGCGGGGTTTAGAGCGAAAGGCTTTGCGTACGGCGAAATATCCTAAGATGAGCGCTACAACCGGAACGCCCAAAAAGGCCACTGCAATCAGCAGCAGAATCACAACTTCTTGCGCACCTAGCACTCGCCCAGTCTATTGTCTATTCGGTTTGGTGGGCAAGGGTACAGTGAACTTTTAGTGAAGAGTTGGCTTACCCTCGGGGATGGTTATGTGTTGGAGGGGACCGGCCTAGGCGCGCCGGGAGACGCCGTTGGCGAAGTGGTTTTCAACACCGGAATGACCGGATACCAAGAGGTTCTGACCGACCCCAGCTATGCCGGACAAATCGTCGTTTTTACTTATCCGCTCATCGGGAACTACGGCATCAACGATGACGATTTTGAATCCGATCGAATCCAAGTTGCCGGAATCGTCGTTCGCCAAGCTTGCGAGACCCCCAGTAACTGGCGAAGCCGTAAATCGATCCACGAACTGCTGAAAGAACGCGGAATCCCCGCCATCCAAGGGGTCGACACGCGCGCACTTACCAAGCGGATCCGATCCGCTGGCGTAACCATGGGAATCATTTCCGACCGGGCCGAAGGTGCCGCCGATCGTCTGCGCGATGTCCCTGCCTACGATGACCGCGACCTGGTGCGCGAAGTCGCCACGACCCAGCCCTACGGATGGGGAATCTCGGGGCCGGAAGCCTTTGGCGAATCGCGTGAAGGGTATCGCGGTCGCCTGGCGGTGGTCGATTGCGGACTTAAATACAATATCCTGCGCCGATTTGCCGCCGTCGGAGTGCAAAGCCAAGTCTTTCCCTACACGGTCACCGCGGAGGAAATTCTTGCCTGCAATCCGGATGGCATATTGCTCAGTCCAGGGCCCGGCGATCCGGAACACCTTGATCAAGTTGTGGCGACCGCGCGCCAGCTGATCGGCCAGCGTCCCTTGTTCGGAATCTGCCTGGGGAACCAGATTTTATGCCGAGCCGTGGGCGGATCAACCTACAAAATGAAATTCGGACACCGTGGGGCCAATCATCCGGTCAAAGACTTAGACGATGGCACCGTCACCATGACGAGCCAAAACCACGGCTATGCAGTCGATCCGAATTCGATTGATGAAGCCGTGGCGCGAGTCACTCAGATCAACGTCAACGATGGCTCGGTAGAAGGGATTGCCCTAAAAGGGGCCGATGCGTCAAGCATCCAGTACCATCCCGAAGCTGCCCCCGGTCCGTGGGATTCTCGCAAATACTTCGCCCAGTTTGTAGATCGTATGGTCCGAGCTTAGCGATCTAAGATGTTTACTGAACCTTGCTGAGGTCGGCTTCTTGGATCGGGCGCCCTAAATCTTCGTAAATCGAAACGATCAGTTGCTCCCATTCCTTGGCTTTGGCATGACTCGGATCGTGCTTAAGAGTCTGCCGGAATAAGGCGAGAGCAAGCGGATACTTTTCTTGCGATTTCAACGCCGGCGATTCCACCACCACTTCACCGTAGGCATAAGCGGCCTCGGCTAAACCTTGACCGCTCTTGCGCGCGCTCAGATATTTTGCTTTGACCTGTTCAAGATCGGCTTGCGCCCCCCGCATGGGATCGACGGGGGCAGCGGCAACCAGAATCATCGCGACAATGGCAGGGCACATGGTGTGGTTTTATCCTACGGCGACAGCGAGCGCTCGGCCTTTTGCTCGTTTTCGATGGTACTAACCAAGTATTCGACGCGCTGCGCAGTCTCTATGGCCGATTTTGGGGTGATTCCAGAATACTGTACTCGCCGGATCTGTTCCAGTACATGACGAAGTTCATCTGGGGCACGCATGAGCACATCCCCTTCGACCGTGTGCGCGGGCATCCGGTAAGCGTTACGCAATCGGTGGATCGCGTCGTTGCGGATAATCATGAGCGCATAGTTGTGACGTCGAGCCCGGCGCAAGATGTCTCCGACCGCGCCCATGAGTTCGCGAGCCCCCCGTTGAGAGCTCATTTCTCGCGTGGGAACGCCGAATCGTCGCCCCATTGAATACACCACGACGACACCGATCAACATGATCTGCCACCACGCTGTAGTTGCCCATCCGCCCAATTCATCGAGTGCATTCCGTTGCTCCGGGGCACCGAACGTTCCTTCGGCAAAGACCACTCTGCCCCCGGGCTTGAGCATCGTATCGGTAAGAAACAGCAAGAGTTCGGCGTTTTGATCTTGCCCGATGAAACGGTTCCGCGCAATCACTCCGCGATTGACAACCAGGATCGCCCCTTTTTGCTCCCATTGAGTGAGCGATACCAGCGGATACGATCCCGTTACTACGGAGATATCATCCATATGGATTTCGTCGAACTTGCCGTCGTCCAGCCGGACCGCAAAACTTTTCTCGCTTCCTGGCACCCGGAATGTTTCCGGTGATGGCGAAAGTTGGGGCGATTCGTGCATCGTAAAGAACAGCTCCATCGAATGGCCGCCTTTGCGCCAATGGGCTTCGAGCGCGATTTGCATCTGCAGATCGAGTTCTTTATCGGTTGCTTCTAGCTGGCGTTCGTTGACTCCGTAGATCACCAGATCGTTCGGTAGGAGTTGCGGTCTCGGCGATCGATCGATGACCACGTTGTATCCCGATTGCTCAAGCAGTTCGGAGAAGGCGGCCATTCCTCGGCCTTTGGTGTTATAAGTGCTTGGTTGAGCCGACGATCCCCGATCGCCAAAGATAAACAGTGCCGAAGTCAGCACCAGAATCACCACGATTCCCAACAGGTAGCGATTCATTTTTTTCATCCGCGCCCTCGAATTACGGCCAGAAGCTGCTTGTACCGCTCGCGGAAGTAGTTGACTCCTTCCACCCCTTCATCGCGGAATCCGTACCAGATCGAATCGAACCGCTGGGTCGGCGCGGTTAGGTCGAACTCTTGATTGATGGCCCCCAGATCCCGGTATCGGTAAAGATGCTCCCAGTTGGTTTCGTGCCTTTCAAAGCGGAGGATATTGGCTTCATCAAGGCGCATAAGCATTGCCACGTAAAGACACCGCACGGCTTCGCGGAATCGTCCTTCGGCCACCAGCTGATCGGCTCGGCTGAGCCACTCATCGCTACTCATGATCGGCTCGTCTTCATCGAGCATTCCGCCCGCTCGCGCCTTTTTTCGCACGTCTTCTTTCCGGATAACTCGGATCAGCAGCCAAATGAGCAAAATGGCCAGGGCGGCGATGATCACGATCACTACGACCTGGATAATTTGGGGCAGTACACCTAGATTGGGTGACTGTCGGGCTTCACGCTCGGGTCGCTTGAAGAGGCGTTCCAGTAAGCGTTGCATGGCGTCTTCAAGCCACCAATCCTCCCTTTGCGTTACGTTATCGCGGTAAAGAGGCTGGTCCAAAATCTGACGGACTTCCGTGCGAGCTTGGATAGCTTGGCGCGGAACTTCGGATTCAGAAAATTTCCGTTGAAGTTCCTTGATCTCGGGGCTTACTTGGCCGAAAGCTGCCCCCGAGATACCCCCCAAGAGAATGAGAGTCAAAATAAGGTGCCGGATCAATTGCGCACCTCCATGACATCGCGAGCAAGAACGCGAATGTCAAACGCTTCCAGCCGGATCAACCGGTCGAAATAGAGCAGGGTTGTGGCGATGGCAAGAAACGGGGTGAGTAGCCAGATCACAAAAAATCCGGGCAACACGCTCAGTGCGGCGCGTCCGAACTGACCCCAGATCATGCCGTTGAGCCAGCCATCAATAACAGGCTGAATGGTGAGGAAGTGAATCGCCAAGGATACGATTCCGAATATTCCTCCGGCCAAGAAGAGAAAGATCAACAGTACGTAGAATATCGGCTCGGTAATTCCGCCGATTCGGCCGCGAGTTTTGGAAAGTTGCCAACTTCGGCGAATCGCCGCGAGTCCGCGAAGCCTTTCTCGCACCGCGATGCACGGCGCAAGGCTGAGCCGCGCATAGACAACTACCGCAAACGGGATGGCTCCAAACGCCAAGAACCAGCCGGCCAAGGCTAAAACAATCGCGAGCGCGGAAATTCCCGCCGTTTCTAGCCATGCCCCCGCGGTGATGAGGATGACGCAGAGCAGAATCGGAGCAAAAGAAAGTGCCGCGACTCCGGTGAGCAACCAGGTTATGCGCAATGGGGAGATTGAATCCGCGGGTCGCAATGGTTCCGCCTCACCCATCACCACCGGCTCGGCGGCTTGCATAGCCACCACAAAGCTGCCCGCTAACCCCACCATTGCGGCGGGAATCGCCACAAAGAAGCCGATCACTAAAGCAACCAGAGCGCGACTTGTATCACTGGCGATTCCGGCCCCGGCATTAACGCCGAACAAGGCCGGGATTACGAACGCAAACAAAAAAGAGATTCCAAAGTAGGCAACCACGGCAAGCAAAAAGGTACGCGGAAGTACGTTCTGGGCGCACACCTGGTATATCCGGGCGGCCGCTTCCAGCAGTTCGGCTGAGGTCATGGGATAAAGCCATCGCCGCCGATCGACCGCGTTAAGTCTCTCTTGGTACAAGGTTAGAGGGTCTTTGCGGTCCATAAGAGTCCGGGTATGGCTTTAACTGTACCCATCCGTCCCACCTTCTGTTCCTCTTGGCTGCGTCATCCGTCTTAATCTGTGGTTACCATGACGAGTCTCTCCCTTAGTTTGCTGGCGGCAGCCGCCATCGGTCAAACCCCAAACATCAACTCGTACTGGCAGAGTGGGCTAAAAGATGCCAGTTTCACCGCCACCGTGGTTAAAGCTCAACAGCGCGAACTGCAAAAGATCAACAAAGATTTTGCAAACTCTTATCGGTTCGATTACACCGATGTGATGCTCAAAGAGCCGTTCAAGCTTCGATTGGAAAGCAAAGCCGACGATCAGCGGATCACATTTATTCTCAACGGCGCAACCCGTCAGTTCCGCATTTCTCCCAGCGGAATCAATAAGAAAGATAACCTTGCCAAATCACCTGGCAAGCGGCAAACCGTATTCGATTTTGGTCTGATCACACCGTCGCTCTTTATCGACTTGATGGATGCTAAGTTTGTGCGCACCGATCGCGCCACCGGACAGCCAGTTTTTGATATCACCTATCAAAAGCACCTTGATGACACCAGCCGCCACCGCATCTGGGTCGATCCGGAAAAGAAAATTGTGGTCAAGCGCGAATGGTATTCGCAAAACGGGTCGAAGCCGCTCATGGCGATATTCCTCTACAAGAATCCGCAAAAGTTTAACGGCGTGTGGATTCCCACCCTACTGGAAGTCCAAAATTCGGAAGGGAAGTTCGCCGGTAGCACCAAATACGAATCGATCAAAGTAAACAGCGGTCTTAAAGACAGCCTGTTTACGTTCTAAGATTCAGAGTTCGTGGAATCGGCGGAAACCGCTGATTCCATCTTGTTCGTTTGGCTTTCAACACGAGTAAGAATCTGGTGAACACGTTGCCTTGATACGCCCAGAACTTCGCCGATTTCTTCGAACGTCATCCCCTTTGTCCGCAGGCGCACGACAACTTTTTCCGTAAATTCCACCATGGGATCTTTCTTTCTGGGCGAGGTTGCGGGCAAGGCAGCGGCTTGGTCAAGCATCTGCTCGGCCTCCTCTTTGTACTGCTTGAGCAAACAAAGCTCTGATTCGCGTTTTTCGAGCAGTGCGCGTGCGCTTGCGACATCAAGCTCCTTCTTTTCCAGAATTGCCGTTACCCGTTCGATGTAGTTGCGCAAGCGAGTCATCCGTTGGCTTAGGGTAAGTTTTTTCAGACCTCGCTGAGAACTCACCGGACGAATCATCGGGCTGTAATATGACATTGTCTTATTATTTCCATTGGAAAGGCGGCAATGCCGGTCTTTTAAGTCGCCGCGTCACGATGAAGTCGGATTAAAGAGCTTGGTCAGAACCTGGCTGATTGACGTGGCGGTGTAGTCCAACAAACCCATGTTACGACCGTACTGCATCCGCGTCGGCCCGATAATCGCGAGGATTCCTGCTTCTTGCTCGCCCACTCGGAACGATTGCCGCAAGAACGTGAGCGGATAGTGCGGTTCGCGTTGATTTTCCGTACCAATCGTTATGGTCTGACCCGAAGGTTGAGTTGCCGAGACTTCTTCACGTAGCGCATCTTCGTTACTCACCGATTCCACAATCTGGCGCAGAGCATCGGGTTCACGTTGAAATTCCGGTTGGCTAAGAACGTACTCTTCACCCTCCACAATCAGGTTGCCTCGGGTGAGGTCGCGGGCGACATTGCGCATCGCCTGTCCGGCGGCGGTGAGAAGTTGATCTCCGGCCGGATTGCCAATGCTTGGAATCTTGATCGTTTTGGTTGACCCCAACGACTGACTGCCGTACAGAGTGGTGAGACGGTCGTTGACCATGCCTATTTGGCTAAGTGTTAGTCCGGGCGGGCAGTCGAGAATCCGGTTCTCGGTATGCCCATTTTCGAGCACGGCAATGAACAGAGCCCGATCCGGGCCAAGCGCGGTGACCACTGCGTTTCGTATGCGAACGCTCGAATCCCGAACGGTGACGGCCGCCGCCATCAGCTTGGTCATCCGGCTGAGAGCTTTGGTTGTTTCGTGCACCAAATCGCGAAGGGTTTCTTCATCCCGCGATGCGCGGCGGAGCGTGCGGCGATCATCCGCTACTGGACTATCGATGTTCAGAAGGTGGTCAACGTAAAACCGGTAACCCAAGTCGCTCGGAATCCGCCCGGCTGAAGTGTATGGCTGATCAAGCAGGCCGATTTCGGTCATTTCCGCCATTTCGTTGCGGACGGTGGCGCTCCTCACGCCCAACTGATATTTGCTTGCGATAAGTTCGGACGAAACCGGCTCCGCACCCGAGACATATTCGAGCACGACGGCGCGTACAATATTCCGCTTACGGTCGCTCAGAGGCGGTTGGGACATCGATTTCTCCATAAATTAGACGAATTCAGACGGGGAACTCTTCCTAAATCATGGGCCAACCGACGGAGGAGTCCCATCCACGCGTAGAATCAAGAGCATGGACCGCCGCACGGGGGAACGCATCTATGGCGTCGAAACCGAGTTTGGATGCCTGGTGGACGACGAGGCAATCGCCCCGGAACGCGTGGTCGAAGAGATCAAAAACCACATCTTTTTAGATCAAAAACTCGGGGCAATTGATCTGCACGCTCGGGACGAGGTGTTTGAACCGCTCGGCTCGGGTGGATTCATGCTCAATGGATCGCGCCTCTACATCGATGCCGTGGGATCGCACCTTGAGTACGCGAGTGCCGAATGCCGCGACCTTGAATCGCTGATGCGGAACGACCGCGCCGGCCACCGGATCATCGTCCGCGCACTTAAAGAACTTGGTTACGAGGAGTTCGTGCGAATCTATAACAACTCCATTGACCACTTTGGGGGCCACACCTTTGGCTGCCACGAAAACTATCTCGTGCGCATGACCGACACATTCTTCTCGCACGAAATCAATGCCCTAATGGCATTCCTCGTTACCCGCCAGATTTTTGCCGGGGTCGGAAGGGTGGGCGGCCACGTTCTGTACGAAGGCGGCGCCCCATCGATGGGCGATATTTCCGAGAACCCGATTGATTACATTTGGGTTTCGCAGATCTATCACGTCTATCCCGATGACTCAGTGCGGTATCAACTTTCTCAACGCGCCGATCACATTTTGCGGACCGTTGCCAGCCGGGTTCGATTCAACCGGGCAATCGTGAACCCCAAATGGGAGCATTTTTATGCGCACGAAGGCATGAATCGACTTCATCTACTGTTTGGTGAAGCGAACCAAAGCATCTACGCTTATCGGCTTAAAATCGGAACCACCGCCCTGGTCCTCCAGTTGCTCGAAGACGGAATCCTCCTTGGCGAACCGTTGCTCGAATCTCCCTTGGTCGCTCTACGTGATATCTCCCGCGATGAATCCTTTGGGTGGCAGATCGTGCTGGAAGGCGGGGAAGTTACCTCGGCACTTGATGTCCAGTATCGATTGCTTGATTTGGCGCGGCGGTACGCCGGAACCACCCCCGACGCGGACTGGGTTCTGGAGGAATGGCAATCTGTGCTCGATGCGCTCCGGAGCGATCCGCTGAGCCTAGGTGATCGGTTGGATTGGGTCGCTAAGCGTCAGATTGTGGAATCGTATATCCAAGAGGCAGGCTCAGACTGGTCGGATGATGCCCTCCACAGCATCGATCTCGAATACCACAACATCAACCCGGATCAATCGCTCTACTATGCGCTACCAGAATCGACACCGCTCCGCAAGATTGACGAAATCGGAGTGATCGAAGCCACGACCGATCCACCTACCAATACTCGCGCGTACGGTCGAGGCAGAATCGTGCAAAAGGTTGTCGAACGAGGAATCGGGATGCCGTATATGCTGGATTGGAGCAGCGCGGTTTTAGGTCGGCGGGATTTTTACGAGATGCCTGATCCGTTTGAAACCTACGCCGAGGTGTTGGATGGGTAAGCGAGAACGCACTTTTCGGGAATGGCCAACGGAACTGGCTCCGCTGCGTACCCGAGTGATTTCGCATCTTGATCGCCTAGAATATTGGTCGTTCTTTGCACTGCTTGGCGGACTGGCGCTTCCGATTTTTGTTCATCAACGTTCGGCACTCATTTTCGGCGTTGTCAGTGCCGCTTGGGCAACGGTGAATATCGCGATTGCGGTCATTGCCAAGTTCGGGCCGCCGCCCCGATCGCTCTTGCACTTCGCTCGAGTTCTGGCGATGAATCAGTTGCTTAATGTTGTTTATGTTACGGTCGGAATGATCGTGGCCAGTGGAGCCAAAAGCGTGGATTTTCAGTACGGCGGATACGCCGTGGCCCTGCAGGGATTCGCATTGATGGTGCTCGATGGCAAACTGATCGGCGATGTACGCGAACTGCTCACGCGTACCGATCAGTAACTTATCGATTCGCTATAAAGGTTCGGTACTGAGCAGTAGTCGCCGGAACCTTGATCTCACCGGAGATTATTCGCTGCTCGATCATTTTGAGTTCTTCAAGCACCTTGGGATCGATCTTATCGCGCGTAAATTCGAAATCGGTGGTTCCGACCCCGCCCATACTGAGGTCGTACCGTTTTTCCCCCGGCTCAAAGCGACCCTCGATGACATCCTTGATGGTGGCGTAAACCGCTTCATCTACACGTTTAATCATGCTGGTGAGAACGTTGCCTTTTGCCTCGCCATCCTGATTACTGTCCACTCCAATCGCATACAGATTGCGTTCTTTGGCCGCGCGAATGACTCCTAGTCCGCCTCGGCCAGCCGCATGATAAACAATGTCTGCGCCGGAATCGAAGAGGGCATTGGCCGCTACTTTAGCTTTATCGATATCGTCCCACCCGCCGGTATAGATCGGATCAAGCACGGTAACCGAGGGATCGGCCGCGGCCACCCCTGCTTGATAGCCGTATTGGAATTTTTTGATTAAATCCATCTCCATTCCGCCGATGAATCCGACCTTTTTGGTTTTGCTGACTTTACCGGCCAGATATCCGACAAGGAACGAGCCTTCTTCTTCGTTAAAGGTGAGATTCCGTACGTTTGGAGCATCCACAAATCCATCGACGATGGCAAACTTGGTATCGGGATAGTTGGGGGCCACGCGTTCGAGGGCCTTTTCCTGATTCAGCCCCACGGCGATCACCAGGTCCATGCCTTCGTCGGCCATGGCGATTAGGTTCGCTTCGTAATCTTTTTCTTCGCGGCTTTCGACCTTGTGCGCTTTGATGCCAAACTTTTCGGTGGCTCTTTCGAGCCCTCGCCAGGCACTGTCATTGAACGATTTATCGCCGAGCCCTCCGCGATCGAACACCACCCCGACACGCAGAGCCGAATTGCCACCCGGATCACGAGGGGTAGATTGATCGCCCGGGGCCGATCCGCACCCGGACAGTAGCCCCAGTAGCGAAAACAGAAGCAGGGTCAGCAGGGCCAGAGATGCCCGGATGGGGATGCGCAGCGTCCGATCCATAGGTACAATAAGAAATTATAGACTCGGCGGCCATAACGACGGCCCTCCTCAAAAGGACAATCCACGCTTGATCACTTGCAATCTTAATAAACCCGAATCGACTTTCGACACCATTCGAAAAACGTACAAAGATCTCAAGCCAACCGATGCCGCACTCATCGCCATTGCGCTTGTGGAAGTGGGCCGGTTTGCCGATGCCGTCTACGATGGCAAAGCATACGCATGGGAAGGTGACACCTACGACAGCCTGACCCGTGCCATTTCGCGTGAGGTCACTCAAGTTCAAGAAACGGTCGAAGACACCAAGAAGGCCAAGGCAAAAGCCGCCGAAGAAGAAGCGGTTACGCTCACCGTTCACCTCCAACCCGCAATCGCGGCCAGCGAGAAAATCCTGGGCGATCGGGAAGATTTGAAAACCCTTCTCGGCGACATCCTGGGCGAAGGAGTCGAATTCCTTTACGCCAACACGGACATCGGATGGCACTGGACCCTTGAGCGGGTGAACTGGGCCACGCTTTCCGGCGGTGAACTCAAACGCCACATCAAATTCAAGGCCGATTTTGCCGAACCGCATGTCGGACTAGAACTTGGCCCGGGCGGAAAACGCAAAAAACGATAAAACGACGTGGTTAAATCCGTCTAGCGGCTGGAGGTACCCTTAGCAGCCGTGATTGCCTTGGCCCTGGCGGCCCTTCTCGTAACCCAACCGGCCCCCACGCAAGTGCCCGACCAGCCGGTGGCGAATTTTCGCGTCACCGCTCAGCGAAGCCTGGAGATCGCGGGTCAAACCTACATCCCGGTCGGACTCAAAATCCAGCCGACTGCCGAAGCAATCGCCGAAGCCCGAGCCGCAGGCATCACCGATGTTCTGGTTGAACTGCCCATAGATGCGGAGGCATGGAAATCCGCAATCGAACTGTTGGAAAGCAATCAGATGCGCTACGTCATTTCGATTGCCGCAATTGCCCCGTCGGCCGAGGTTGCCACCATCGAACCCCAAAGCTATCGGGTCTCCGGCCTGGCCGGCAATGTTGATCTTGACCTTGCCATTCCCGGCGGACGCAAAGCCTACGCCTTGCTGGCCAGCGAAAAGACCGGCGCGATTATGTGGCAAGGAACAGTGCCGATCGAGGAAGGCCGCTTTAAGTTCAAGCGCACGATCCCCGTCGAAGTGCCGGGAGTTCTCGTCATCTACCCCATCCTCACCGATGAACGCATGATCGACTACTGGGAAGGGTTCGATGCCTACCGCGATCGTTTGCTATTGGTGCTTAAGGAATCCAAGCCCGGACCCGGATTCTGCGCACTGTTGAATCCGCTTGGACAAAACGTGCGCGGATTTAGCCCGGACGACACGAGCATTCCGACCAGCGAAATGTTTCGGCTCGAGATGGAGACCTACCTCCGCCAAAAGTACGGCACCCCGGAAATGGCTGCCGCCGGCTGGAGCATGAGTGCGTCCGAAATCGATACATTCCCGGAACTTGCGCGGGCAATCCCACTTTGGCAGGGATCGCGCGGGATCGATTATCTATGGGACCTCGAAAGTGGTCGAACCTCGGGGGCTGAGCGCCGAAGCCAAATCTGGGAAGATTATCGCGCCGTCACATTTAGCTCCGCAATGCGAAGGCTAAACCGACTTATCGAAGTGGTCAAGGCCGAAACCGGTCGTCCCGTCATTCAAGAGTGGAACGGCTGGGGAGGACCGTACGAAGATCGCCAAGCCACGCTGGATGCGGTCGGATTCCGGCTGAACGCCAGCTCAATGGCCGAAGTCATCGATCACAGCGCGCGTCCGCTTTCAAGCGCAATCCGGCGAGGAAAGCCCACCGCCTGCATCGCCACCTCGGTCCGACTCGAAGAAGGCGATCTCGCCCCCACCATCTCTTCCGCCCTGCGGCAGATGGAGAATCTGGGCGTTAAGGGATGGTTTTTCGAAGCACGCACCCCCGAGCAGGTCAAAGCCGTCGGAGAAGCGGCGGTCCAGTACCGAGATTCCGAAATTATTGCCCGGAACGAGCCCAATGTCATCTTTTTCCCCGAAGCGGCGCTCAATCCGGCGGTGGCCGGACGTCTTCCGGGCGGGTACGTATGGCTCCCCGCTCCGGGATCGGGCGAACGCCTTGATCTGGGTGAAGGGCTCGAAGGGTACCGGTATTCCGATGGCCGACGGACCACGATCGCGTTCTGGGCGGTTTCTCGTCCGCAACGGCTGAAGATGCGGATGGCGAGCACCAACGTTCCGAACTTCACCGTACTGGATGGATCGGACCTCGATCTAAAGTCGAAAGGGCAAGAACTAGAGATTACAGTGCCCACGTCGCCGATCCTCTTGGATAACGATCTGGACCTTCCGGTTTCGGTTAGTGCATTCGAGCTGAGTCAGATCGCGATTGCATACCTCATTGATACCTACGGCTTGCTCGTTGATTTCACGGGTACCGAATACGTAAAACTCGGCGCATACAATAATTCATTCCAGCGTGCTCCGGGTGCCACGTTTATCGCCGTGCGCGATCAACTACGCACGCTTTTGGTGCGGGCGGCTCCCTACACATGGCTGGAAGGAGAAGCCCCTACTGAAACCAATTTCGGCGATATCCGCACCATCAGCGGCGCATCTGGCGGATCGGCGTTGATGGTAGATGCCAAGGTTGCTTCTGTTAAGCCCTACTTTGCGCATTACACGGTACGGAATCGGCTGGGCGGGCCGCACGAAGTGTGGATCGCCGCCCGTATTTCGGATTCTGCCAAGGAAGATTTGCGAATCCTAGTGGGCGGAACCGAGATGAGAATTTCGGGGCGAGGCGTGAGTCCGTACGGCCCGGGGTTTGCCTGGTACAAATGCGGGGAAATCACTCTGCCGGCGGGTCAGACCGTGATGACCATTACCGCCGCAGCCGATGCGTTGATCGCGTGCGATATCGATCTGATCATGGTCTCCCCGGGACAGTTCGTTCCTAACGGTCCGTATCCTCCGAACTCCTGGCTTTGGGACGCGGTGAACCAGGCGCGTCCTCCTGGAGGAACGGGTTCTCGCGAGTAATCAGCCGTTCCAGCCACTCATCTTCTTGCAGCTGATACGCGGTCGGATCCAGATCGATCCGACCGTAGATGCACTCATTAAGGTCCATACGGACGGCCCACCCAGCATCGCCAAAGCTGTAGTGCCACCATTCATCGCGGCAGTTACTGAACCCGGCCCCTAGCATTGAATCCACCAAAATGTGGCGGTTGCGGTGCGCATCTTCGGTCAGACCATATACGTAGGTTGGCGCAGCGCGTAAGTGCGCGAACGGGCTCACGACATCAACCTGCTCGCCCGATTCATCAAGGAGCCAGACATCCACGGCCGCGCCGGTGGTGTGCCCGGGTGGAGCCTTTTGATCAACTGGAGCAACAAATCGGCAAATCATCCGCCGCATGGCAGAATAGGGCAGACCCGGCCGCGCTTCTTCCAATGCGCGCCACATCCACTGCCAGATGCGAACCTGACGTTCGAATGGACGCCACGCATCCACGACGCCGATCTGATAGCCGGGGGGAAGACTCCGCGCCGCCGATTCCAGCATCTGCGCGACCTGGAGTCGAAGGTACGGAATTACGGACTCACGCTTGATCAGGACGCTCGGGGCGTACTCGGCCAGCTCGACCAGCGGTTCTCCCGATTCCCGCTCAATAATCTTATTGAGCGCACGAATAGGTTCCGGCCGACCCTTTGATCGATCCCAGGTCATGCCTTTAGTTTAGAAGCCAAACAACAAGAAGAATGCAAGGGCCCCGGCCGCAATTTTGTGGCGGGAAGACAGGGTGGCTGCGGATTGCGATCCGCGCGGACCATCGACTTCCACCGTTTGACCGGGCTCCATCACCAGATCGCCACGGTAGCCGAGTACGATGTCTTCAAAGTTGATTTCGCGAGGCTTGGCATTTCCGGTGGAGTAAATCTTAACCCGGTCGGTTCGGGCACCATTGTTGAATCCGCCCGCCTTTTCAATCACTTGTCGCAGGGTGGTGCCTTCAGTGATTTCGTATCGCCCCGGATTGCGAACCGAACCCCGAACTTCGACGTACGATTTAGGCCGAGAATCGGATTGAATCAAGATCGAATCGCCCGGTTGGAGTCGAAAATCATTATCGGTGGGAAGCTGCAAGGCTCGCGGCACTCCTCCCCGTTCTAGCTGGATAGCTGTGACATCGGCACCGGGCAGGAATCCGCCCGCCTTTACGATTGCCTCGCCAAGAGTAAGCCCTTCAACGAACGGATAATCACCGGGCAGGGTGATTTGGCCGCGAATGGCCACGGTTGTCGTTTTGCCGGGCTGGACTCCTGGATCGTTAACGGGGGGTTTATCGGGGGTTACGGGCGGTTTGTCTGGATCGGGCGGAGCCGGATCGGTTCGCGCAAAAAAGAGAATGTCATCGCCCGCCGCAAGGAATGGGTCGCCTTCTGGTGCGGGTTTGGTGGCATCAACAAGGGTAGTCACCCCGTTGGCGGATTTAATTTGCACGCGGGTCAGATCGGTCTCCGCCGTGGTTTCCGCTAGCCGAAGGACATCGCTCAGCTTCATCTGTGGTTTCCACGGTGTTTCCCCTTGAAGTTTGATTGCGCCTGTAAATCGGACCATTTTTGAATCGGGCGAAATGATGGAAAGCGTGATCGTGGCTTTCTTAAGGATTTTCTCGGCCACCAGTTGATCGGCGATTTTGGTGGCGGCTTCGGATTCGGTGAGGCCTTCCACTTTGACCGCGCCCAGAAAGTCAACGAGGATGAGGCCGTCGGTGGTGACGCGATAGTCGCGGTTGAGGCTCGACTCTTCCTGGCAGATCAAGCGCAACATGTCGCTCGATTTGATGATCGGCTTAGCCTGCGCGGCAAATCCCAGAGTTGCCGCCAGGATGATAAATAGGGCCGCCAACCATTTGAACATGTTCTTTCGGACGGATTACGTAGGCTTGGCGATTCCCGGCTGGGCCAGGTTCGGGACATCATAATGGAGCTTCGTGGATCGGTTTCTTAGCCATCTCGACTCCCGCATCCTGATCTTTGATGGAGCGATGGGCACGCAGCTTCAAGCAGCGGATCTGGGTGATGACGATTTTGTTTTGCCCGATCGATCCGATCTGCCGGATGCAGTGAATCGTGCAGCTCAGCGGCTCGATGGGAAAGTGCTTGAAGGGTGCAACGAGATCCTTGCCTTTACTCGACCCGAAGTGATCGAACGAATTCATCTTGACTACTTTGCCGCCGGAAGCGACATCGTGGAAACAAACACCTTCGGTTCTACTTCTATTGTGCTCGCCGAATACGAAATTCCCGAACTCGTTTACGATGTGAGCCTCGCCAACGCGCGGATCGCACGGGCCGCTGCGGATCGCGCTGCGGGTCCAAACGATCCTAAGTTTGTGGCTGGTGCCCTTGGCCCGGGGACAAAGCTGATCAGCCTCGGTCAGACCGATTGGGACACCCTCCTCTCCACTTATCGCGAAAGCTTTTGCGGGCTCATCGATGGCGGCGCGGATGTGCTTTTGCTCGAAACCTTGCAAGACCTCTTAATGGTCAAAGCGGCCGTGATCGCCGCCGCAGACGCCATGGAATCACGGGGGCGCCGACTCCCCCTAATCGTTCAGATTACGATGGAGCAGATGGGCACCATGCTTGTCGGATCGGATATCGGTGCCGCCCTCAATATGCTGGAGCGATTTCCGCATGTGACTGCGATCGGCATGAACTGCGCAACCGGACCGGAGGAGATGGCTCCGTTCGTCCGGTTTCTGGGCGAGAACTCAACCCGGCCGATCTCAATTCAGCCGAACGCCGGACTTCCGCTAATGGAGCAGGGTCGCGCCGTCTATCACCTTTCACCGGACCAGCTGGCCGACGCCCACGATCGATTCACATCCGATCACGGAGTTGCCCTAATCGGCGGATGCTGCGGAACCACGCCTGCCCATATTCGAGCGGTGGCGGATCGCCTAAAGGGTCGGTCCCACACATCGGGCCACTGGCGAACTTGCCTCGAAGCGTTCCCCGGCTTTGACTTTGCTCGCATCGGCAAAGAGTCCGAATCGGCTCGCCGACTCACCGGATGCAGCAGTTTGTACGAATTTGTTCCGTACGAGCAAGATTCCAGTCTGCTTATTGTTGGCGAGCGCACCAACGCCAACGGCAGCAAAGCTTTTCGTGAACTTCTAGCATCAGAAAATTGGGAGGCACTAACCGAACTTGCGCGAGAACTCGTCGCCGAAGGTTCGCACCTGATTGACGTATGCACAGCGTACGTAGGTCGCAATGAAGTTCGCGATATGCAGACCTTGCTCCGGGCTTACAACCAACACATCACCGCCCCGGTCATGATCGATTCCACTGAAGTGGACGTTGTGGAGGTCGCGCTCCAGTGCTTAGCCGGAAAACCGGTGGTCAATAGCATCAACTTCGAAGATGGCGAAGGTCGAACTCGGCGCGTTCTCGATCTGTGCCGCCGATACGGGGCGGCCGTCGTCGGACTCACAATTGATGAACAAGGCATGGCCAAAACTGCCGATCAAAAGGTGGCGGTCGCGGAACGGATCCTTGAATTCACGCGGGAGTACGGCATCCCCGATAGCGATGTGTTCATTGACACGCTCACTTTCACGTTGGGTTCTGGAGATGAAGAGTTTCGCGATGCCGGGCGTCACACAATCGACGCTATCCGGCAGATTCGTGAGCGGCACCCGCATGTCAATGCAATCCTTGGGATAAGCAATATCAGCTTTGGACTCAAACCTGCGGCAAGAACGGTGCTGAACTCGGCCTTCCTGCATCATGCCCGAGAAGCGGGGCTAAATGCAGCTATCGTCCACGCCAGCAAGATCGTGCCCCAGAATCGTGTTGACCCCGAAATCTGGACAATCGTGAGCGACTTGGTGTTCGATCGGCGCAGATTCGTCGCAGATTCTGTCTAAAGGGGGAAAACCGCCTTTCCGAGTCCCAACCGGCGGACGGCGCATGGCCAGTAAAATTCACGCTTCCATGCTTGCCCCGTTGCTCATGCTTGCGGTTGCGCAGCAAAGGACTCTCACCCCGGTCAACGTGGAATACGTGCCATTTGCTGGCTTGCAGGTCAGCGTCGGCGATGTCAAGCTGATCGAAGGATCGGGATTCCAATTTTATGAACGAGGTTGGACGAAAGGATACTATTCGTCAGCTTGGAAGCCCGTCGAAATTTATCGCGACCGGACGGGCACGATCAACGTCATCTCCAACAGCGACGACGGTCTGGTAACCGCACGGCAATCTTACACTCCATCTGAGGCGGGGTTTCGAGCGACGGCGGAATTCCAATGGCGAGGAGAAAAACCGGCCATGCTCGAGTTTGCGGTCGGACGGTTTTGGGCACCCTATTTTGCCGATGGCCGCGTGATCATTGATGGATTCCCGCCCCGCGAAGTGGGCGGAATCGGTCCGCCGGCCGGAACTCCGGTCGCCGACCGCATGGTCGCCTTCGCGCAGAACATGGCGTTCCTGGCACCTTCGGCATCGGTCTTGGTAGAATCGGCAATGCCGCTCGGGCTCATGGATGCCCGAAACCACACCATCGATTGGGCACGGGGCAAAGAGCTCCTTTGGATTGGAGTGACGGATTACGAAATCCGCCCGCAAGGAACCGCGCGGTTCCAGTACACCGTGCGGATTCAACCCGAAGATTCGCCGGGCAAAACTTCAACTCAAGTGTCGCTTCCGACACAGGAGCTTCCGAAGGCGTTGACGCCCGGGTTCGGGGCACTGCCGCTGTTTCCTAAGCCAAAAGAGATCGAGCGTCGAAATGGTTCGTTGGATGTAAGCGGGGGAATCGAACTCGAACTACCAGACTCGCTCATGAGCGAAGCTGCTTGGCTCGGCGAGTTCCTCAAAGATTCTTGGGTCATGCCGACCGATGGCGGCGACCCTCTTAAAGTGGTGGTAGATATCGCACCCGGAATCACTCGCACTAACGGATACACGCTGGAAGCCTCCAGTCTTGGCGTATGGATTCGGGGAGAAAGCGAAGAAGGTGCGCGCTACGGCATCCGAACCCTTGCTCAACTGGTTTATCCGGAAGGCGGACGCCTCAAAATTCCGCACGTAAAAATCGAAGACTGGCCGAGCACTCAGTGGCGCGGAGTTCATCTGTTTGTAGGCCCTAAAGCTCTTAACTTTCAAAGCAAACTGTTCGATCGTGCGCTGAGCCTGGCCAAGCTCAATAAGGTTGTTTTGCAGTGCGAACGCACGCGCTGGGATGCCATCCCGGGAATCGAGACGGCCATTACAATGTCGAAAAACGACCTCGTAGCTCTCGCGCAAAAGTATCGTTCGCACGGAGTCGAAGTGGTTCCGCTGGTGCAGAGCATGGGGCACATGGAATGGTTCTTTGCCAACAAAAAGAATCTCGACATTGCCGTGAATCCGGCGGTGCCGTACACGCTGGATGTTCGAAGAGCCCTCGCCCGTGAGACAATCGCCAAGTTGTGGGCGGAAGTCGCGGAGACTCTGCAGCCTTCCACAGTTCACTTCGGGCTTGATGAAATCGATAATCGGGGTATCGACGACAAGCGGCTGACCGAACGCCTGTTCACCGCCGGACTCCCGGTGCTCAACGGCATCGCGGAAGAACGACAGCTGACCCCGATGGTATGGAGTGATATGTTTTTGGCATCCGGCGAGGCGATCGATGCCACCCATGCGCCGGATCGGCAAATTGCTCGGCAGAGAAGGCAAATGCTTAAAAAGGGAACGTATGTCGCCGATTGGCACTACCGCGACGATTCCCGAATCGAACCGTTTGAGACGAGTCTGCGCCTGTGGCGTTCCGAAGGGATGCGCCCGATTGCCGCCACTTGGTATCGCCCCAACAACGTTCGATCGTTTACGCTGGCCGCGGTTCGCAATGGTGCCGGGGTGTTACAGACTACATGGGCTGGGTACGAGAGTAGCGAGGCAAATATGATCCGCGAGTTCGACCAGTTTGCCGCCATTTTAATGATGGCTGACTATGCTTGGTCGGGCCGCACCGAAGCTCCGGATAAGCTGGGCTACGTTCCGCAGTCGCTGCTTCGCCGACTCTATTTCGGCGGGCGTCAAGCTTTAGAACCGGTGAAAGGAATTGGGCTCGGCAATCGGGGATCGCAGTCGTTCCATGTCGGCAGCCACTGGTTCCTGGAACTCAAGCCGATTCAGTTTTACGGGGTTACGAATCGGGTGGCGTACGCATCTCCTCACGAAGTCGAAATCCCGCTCGATCGGCAAGCTTCCGAACTAGTTCTCGCACTCGATTGTTTAGCCACGGTTCCTGATAACAGCCCGGTGCTTGAAGTTGATGTCCACTTTAAGGATCGACCGGATGAGACGTTCGAACTCCGCTACGGGAGCCATCTGCGAGCGGCAAACGATCCGCGCCCGGCGGCCGCATTTGATCGCGAAGGCACCCGATCGGCCGTGAATCTTGAGTTCGAACCGGGCCGGGTTAAGGCACTTACCATTCGGGTTGCCGGTTCCGCGGCGGGGCCGCGTGTTCACGGAATCACTCTTTTGTGAAGCAAATCGTTACTCTTTTAGAAGGCTTTATCGAACGGGGTGCATTCCCGGGCGCGGCCTTCTGTTTCGGCACAGCAGATCGGTTCGAACTGGGATTTGCCGGGCGAGTATCGAGCGAGGAAGAGTCCCACCAGGTCGATGAATCGACCTGGTGGGACTTGGCATCATTGACCAAGATCATGGCGACGACGCCGCTCGCGATGATTGCGGTTGAGGAAGGTCGCATTCAGTTGAATGACCCGGTTGGGACCTATCTGCCAGAAAGCCGGGTTGGGAAGGCGACGATTCGTCACCTGCTTTCGCATACCAGCGGACTTCGCGCGTACCTGGATGTCACTTCAATAACGGATGTAGATGCAGCGCGTGGGCAGATTTTAGTTTCCGCACCCGAATCCGCGCCGGGGGTTAAGACCATGTATTCCTGCCTGGGATTCGTGCAGCTCATGGTGATTTTGGAACGCGTTTATCAAGCTCGGTTCGATGCTCTGCTGGCCGACAAATTCCTCAATCCAGCCAGAATAAATGCCGATTTTCGCCCGGCTTCTGAACGAATCGCTCTTTGTGCCCCCACCGAAGAGACTCCGCATTGGCGGCGAAAGCTCGCTAAGATTCGCGGCGAAGAAACGGGGCCATACATCCAGGGGGTCGTTCACGATCCGCTGGCCTACGTGCTAGGCGGAGTGAGTGGAAATGCTGGCCTATTTGCACCGATCGCCGGAGTGGCGCGATACCTTCAACTTTTGACGGCGGAAGATTCGATTTTTGGATCTGATCTGCCGGAATGGCGGCAACGTGCACCTGCGGCTCGTGCAGGTTCAACGCGGGCACTCGGGTTTGATACTAAATCCGCGACCGGATCGTCGGCTGGCCTGCGGTTTGGACCGCGTACTTTTGGCCACACCGGATACACCGGTACGGCGGCATGGATTGATCCGGAAGCCGGAATCTTTGCCGCGCTTCTCACCAACCGAGTGCATCCACGCGATGGGAACATGCTAATTGCCGAGGCGCGTCCGGCGTATTTCAACTTGGCATTTGAGGCGGCGCACAACGTTTGATCATTCGTTTCGAACGGGCATAAATTTACGCCCAAGAGTTTGGATTTAGGGCCTCGCGCGCGGTACTCTCCCTGTTAATTCTATGCCGGATTCCGGTGCTCCGCGTAAGCTATTCAGGGAAGAAAAAGAGGCTCTGGAACTCTCCACTCTCGACATGGTCAACCGTGCGTTGGCGATGTTCGACATGGCGGTTCGCGCCCTTTACACCCTCGACAAAGATCTTGCCGTGGCGGCCATTCAGCGGGATGACGAGATCGACCGCTTAGATATGGAAATTGAAGAGCGGTGTCTGGAGATGCTAGCTCTGCAACAGCCGATGGGAACCGATTTGCGCGAGATCGGAACCATCCTAAAGATGATTACGGATATCGAACGAGTCGGCGACCTTTCGGTCGATATCGCCAAAACCGTACTTAAAATCGATAAAGAGATGGGGCGCAGCGATTATATCGATCTCCCCCGGATGGCCAATGTAGTGAGCCGCATGATCACGGAAGCAACTCAAGGATTCTTTCGCAAGGATGCGAGCCACTTTAGCGAAGTCGCGCGTATGGAAGACGAATCCGACCGGCTATACCGCGAATTTCGTTCGCAGGTTCATGAATATATGGTTGCCAACCCCGATCAGGTCGTCGCCGCGAGCTGGATGCTCCTTGCCGTTCACCACATGGAGCGAGTAGGCGACCACGCCCTTAACATGGCCGAACGCGTTAACTTTATGGTCACAGGCGAAATGCGGCAGATCGATCGCGACAAAAACGAGCCGTAAGCTTCGCACGCTATTCCTCTTCATCTCCTGATCCGGGTAATTTAATCAGCAATGAAGCGCAAGTTCTGGCTGATTGGTCTGTTGGCCACGGCCACCATTGCCTCGGCATCTTCCAACGATGAGATTCTTGCCGCGGAAGGGTATATCGAACCTTCGGCTCGAATCAAAGATGCGGTTCTCGCCCCGTGGCACGAAAATATCTCGGGTGGATCGCTTGATCCGGCCCGCGAACGTCTGCTTGTCAGCCGGAGTGCCGGACTCGCACCGCTCGCCTGGCTAGGCGCACCGCATGTTATTTTGGGCGGGATCCAGCTGGATACCGTGGCCGAACGGTCCCGAACACTCACAACGCGCGGTCTTGCCGGATATACGATCATCCATTTGGCCGACAACCGGCGGATCGATTTGCAAGTACCCGCCGGAATCCGTGTCTACGGCGGAACCTGGTCGCCCGATGGCAAGTCTATCGCGTTTTTGGGGATTACCGATAAAGACACCTCACTCTATGTTGCGGATTCAACCACCGGCCGATCCCGCAAACTGACCTCCGAGCTCCGCCTCACCAATGTGACCGGCTTCGATTGGCTTGCCGATTCATCGGCAATTGTGATTCCGGTGAAATCAAATGAAAAGTGGACCCAGACTTCCGGAGCGTTGCCGAGCGGTCCGCGGGTACGGGTAAGCGATGATAAGCCGAATAGCATTCGCACTTACGCAAGCCTTTTGCAAACGCCCGAAGACATCAGCTACCTCAAGTATCTGCTCACCGCACAAGTCGGGGTTGTTTCCGTAAAAGACGGCAAAATCCGCCGGATCGGCGAACCCCGTCTGCTTCGATCCATTGATGCCGCACCCGATGGCAAAGCGTTCCGTGTTGCGGAAATGGAAGGAGAGTTCACTTACCTCAATCCGGCGAGCTCTGCCGCTTATCGGGAAGTTCTGCTCGATTCCAGCGGTAAGGAAGTGGCCGAACTGGACCGCGCTGGTCAACGACGCGTTGCCCTCAAAGCGTCCGAACGTCCAACGCGCCGACAAAGTCTGTCGTGGCATCCGTTCCGATCTGGGCTGATGTATCTGCGAGACGAACCCCTTCCCAAGGATTCCAAAGAAAAAGCTAAGAAGCAACTGGTTTTTTGGCACGAACCGTGGGGTGAAGACGACATCGAAGTTTTGCACGAACGGGCCGATGCGTTCAACGTGACCGGCTATGGCACCGACGAATCGACGTTGTTTATTAGTGCCACTTCGGGCAAAAAGACAAGCACCTACGCAGTTCGCGGTGGGCAAGAAAACAAGGTGTGGGAGACCGATTCCGACACTGACTTTTACGACCGGCCCGGAAGTTTGGTCTTCCAGACCGTGCCCGGCAAGGGCCGATTGGTTCTGATTGCGCCGGATAACTCGGTGTACCTGAGCGGAACCCAGCACTACAAGGATCCTCTCAAGGAAGCTCCGCGCCCGTTCATCGACCGCCTGCCGCTGGATGGAGCGATGAAACCGGTTCGAATTTTCCAAAGTCCGGCCGATGTGCTGGAAGATGCCGATCTTCTCACCTCCGATGCCTCGCGTCTTATGGTGACCCGCCAGTCACCTTCTCAGGTGCCGCAGATTGTGATTCGCGAAGGCGATCGCGATCGAACGATCACGCAGAATCGCGACTATCTGCCCGACATCACGCAGGTTCGACGCGAACGCATCCGAGTCAAACGGGCCGATGGCTTTGAGTTTTTTGTCAACATCGCCATCCCCTCCGGCGGAGCCAAGAATCCTGCGTTTTTCTGGTTCTATCCCACCGAGTACAAGGATCAAAAAACGTACGACGACAGTCAGCGGACCTACAACAAGAATCGGTTCCCGGTGGTGCGGAGCTCGTCGGTCGATATCTTCCTGCGCGATGGATATGCGGTAGTCACTCCGGATTGTCCGATTACGGGAGAACCGACAGAGGCGAACAACACATTTGTCCACCAACTGATCATGAACCTGAGCGCAACGATTGATGCGCTCGCTGAACGCGGCTGGATCGACCGCAGCCGCCTTGCGATTGGCGGACACAGCTACGGAGCCTTCGGTACGGCCAATGCGCTGATCCATACGCCGTTCTTTAAGGCCGGAATCGCGGGCGCAGGAAACTACAACCGTTCTCTCACGCCGTTTGGATTCCAGCGCGAATCGCGCCAGCTATGGACCGCCCGCGAAGTGTACACGAGCGTGAGCGCACTCTGGAATGCCGAAAAAATGACCGGCGCTCTGCTGATGTACCACGGCGCACAAGATCAGAACATGGGTACCGATCCAACGAACTCAGAACGCATGTTTGCGGTTTTGGAAGCACTCGGAAAGCCATCCGCGCTCTACATGTATCCGTACGAGGATCATGGGCAGATTGCGCAAGAGACGCGGTTGGACATGTGGGCGCGTTGGACAGCCTGGCTTGACAAGTGGGTCAAGAACGCGGGGCAGCCCGCGGAGGTCCCGCCTCAAGGGTAAGGATCGTTCAGACCGCGGTAACGCGGTCGATTTCGTCCTCAAAAATGGGCTCCGCGACGTGATCGCTGGAGCCCATTTCGATATCGTCGGCTTGGTGTAGGGCAAATTCTTTAAGCAACGGCTCGGGTTCGATGTCGGCTTGAGCACGGAGGGCTTGCACAAACCTTGTACGCTGCTCTGGCATCCATTCCACCAAGTGGAATGCGGCGTGCATCGCACTACGCCGACCCGGACGCTTGGCGCGGGAAAGGCATCGGAACAGGGCATCCGCGGCAAGATCGTTACAGTAATGTCCGCCGAGAACTACTCCGGCTTTGTATACCGTACGAGCATAATCGTCGTCGGCCACCATGATCAAGTCTTCTATGGCATCTACACTCGACTTGATATCCTCATCCGATCGGCAGAACGCAGAATAATCTTCTAGCATATCGAGCACGCACCACTGCGCACTGCGTCGGAACGGGTGCTTGTGGTCCCGCAGGATCAGTTCGAAAGCCGAAAGAAAATGGGCTTGGCTCGCGCGAGTTTCGATTTCGATAAGCGCACTATAAGCGATGTCGCGATCCTTGCAGTAGAGAAGGGAAACGAGTTGCGGGCTCTCCAGTTCGGAAAGATTGCCGTTGAACCGCGTGGAGAATCCGAGGCTTTTACTGATCAGGTCTTGCCGATCCAGGCAAGGACGAGCCCCTTCTTCGAGCCGAGTGAGGACTTCTTCGCGACTGGAGCCCTTGGCTTCGTTCCATAGATCGATGATACGGCCAAAAATGCCATGGTCGTTGGTGGCCCACTGAACGGTGTAAGTTTCGCCCCGAATCACGTGTTGCGATTCATCGGCCCAATGTTCCTTAGTGACGTGGTAATCACGGCTGATGGCGGGCGGCGGCCAATGGAACGCTCGGCGATGCCCCGGATCTACCGCGGCCGTTGATCCGTTGGCCGCTTCGACTCCGCGCCGGATCGCGATTTTCACGGCCTCTACCAAAAGCGCAGTATCACGAGTGTCGGGCATGGAGCTACTTCCGGTTTATGAACCGCTGAACTTCTTCTTGCATTTGGCGCAGATGCAGGGCGGTGAGATCGTCCTTGACGGAGGATCGGGCTTTGGTGAGTTTCGCGTTTAAGATTCGCACTTTCTGATTGGCAAGAAGCTGGGCATCGGTGTTGAGCGATCCGCTGTTCATGCTCGCTTGGCCGATCAGAATGGTCGCATAGTATCGTTGCAGATCGCGGCGAAGCGGAGTGATTTCGTCCCCCGAATCCAGTTCGGGGAACACCGCTTCAAATAGCCGATCGTAATGTTCGGCCAGGGTGTATGACTGTTTAGGATCGCGAATTTTGAACTCATTCTCGGCAATCGCATCTAGTTTTATGGGAGTGGTGATACTGGCAAGAATGAGCCGCTGATTCCGGCCTAAAAAATCACGGAGCGGAGCGTTGTACTCACCCCCGCCTTGGCCTGGATCTTGGCTGAGGCCAAACAGAACCTCTTGCGGAATATCCAGCGTGGGATCAACCAGCGCGTTTTGGCAGATAAATTCGAGTGCCTCCCGTTGCTGGGCAGCGGGGACCGGTCTAAGAGTGGGTAGTTCGTTCACGTCGCCTTTTAGGTGACGCCGAAACTCCATTCCGCCGATTGCCCGCGTGGCTAAAATGCTGGCCGAAAACCGAGTGCGAAGCGCGCGTAGCAGCAAGGCGTTGCGCCGGGCGTACGATTCTCCGGGAAGCGTGGCCTGATTCAAGGCGTACTTTTTGAGCAGATCGGCGGCCTGATTCCGCACATTCAGGTAGCCAATCGGATCGGCCCCTAAATCCCAGCGAACCGAAAGGGGGTTAATGCCGTCCGCATCTTCGTCGGTCAGGTACAGGAGACCGCGCTGGCCGCTCAGCCGGGCGATTTGGTCGAGGTTGTAGCGTTCTTCATCGGGGGTTTTCCCGGGGATCAGCTCGTATCCGTAGCGGATCGCCCAGGCATCATACACACCGATTTTAGGGTTGTAGTATCCCCGATGACCAGCGATAACTGCGTTTAGATTAAGCGGCGTGTAATCCATGACGCTGGCCGCTACCGCTTCTTTTTCGATCGTGGCCGGATCCGCCAGATCGGCGTTGGTGTGCAATGTGGATGCGGCAAAGTTATGTCGAAGACCCAGGCAGTGACCGACTTCGTGCGCAACGAGGTCGGCGACCATGATGCGCGAATATTCCCGCGCATCTACGGGAAGGCCGGCTGCCAGCATGGTGGCGTATCCGAACGCGGCCTGATCCGCGAACCCGCGGGCATGATCGCAGCCCACGCGGCTGAATCCGTTGCGGGCAAAGGGTTTGTCGATCTGCTCGGCCAAAATCGACTGCCGACCTTCGGAATCCAGCCAGGGTGTGCGATGCGTGGCCCCCATCACTTCCTCGCGGAATTCGATAAATGCACTTGCCGGATAGTTGGCGTCCACGGTGACCGAGGCACTCAGGATCTCCCCGCTGATCGGATCAGCACGGAACCACGCCACGGCATACGGTTCGTTGGCCGTCATGGTCCAGCGGACGACGTTAAAACGGGCGTCGGCGTGGTCTACCGAGCCATCGGCGGGCGCATCTTTGACGACCAACGCATTCTTAAATCCGATCTTTTCGAAGGCTTCGTTCCAGAACAAGATGCCATCGCGAACGCCCTGTCGATACTCTTCCGGAATGCTCGGATCGAGATACCACACGATCGGCTGGACCGGTTCGCTTAGCGCGGCGGACGGATCCTTCTTTTGGAGATTCCAGCGTTGAACGTAGCGCGTATTCCGATCCGGAGATTTAATGCGTGCGACGTCGTGGAATCCCGTCGTAAAATAACCCACCCGGGGATCGGCGAGCCGGGGTTGATAACCGGTTTCTTTGCGAATCCAGATATTGGTCGAAAGCGTAAGCGGCAAACTTCGCGAATCCGCAAGGGGGGAAGTTGGGGTGAGTCCGAGCAAGGCCGCCAAAATCGCGGCAAAGGAGTCGTCTCCGCCCCCGCCCATGTTCCGATAGTGCACTGCGTATTGAATGTGCGCATTCTCCGGGAATGCTTTGATCGAGACCACCGAGCTGTTTGATCCATCCCGCGAAAAACCGGAACCGACCGTCGAGCGCACCGCTTCCGGCAATTTAAACAGATCGCCGTTGAAAAAGTCCGTGAAATTGATAAGGATCGTTTTAGTTTGCGGATGCTCAGCTTCGATTTTGTAGTTATCGAGAATTGCTTCGGGGAACGATCTGCTTGAGCTCAGCGCGAGCGGATCGGAATCAAGCCACCGAAACTTGAGGTTCGGCTTAACCAGCCGGATATCTTTGTTGCCCCGAACAAACTTAAACACATCGAGCGCATCTTGGTTTAATGGATCTCCGGCCTGGAGTCCGTCTGATCCGGCCCCGAGTGCGACCGCAACATTTGTGATAAACAGCTTATCGAGCTGCTCGGGCTTGATCTCCAGCAGAATCTCTTGCTCACGCTGATAGAACGTGAACTCGCCTTCAAACTTTTTGAGGTCTTTGATTGCGGCCTCATACTTTTCGAGGTCCTTCTGCTCCTGCGTTTTCTCAGGAGGAGCAGGTTGAGGGTCCGACTCGTTCGCCTGGGCGAAAATAGTGGCGGGCGCAAGGATCGCGCCGGCGGCGAGAATCAGAAGGAGATTACGCATAGAAGCCGAATTCCCATTTTGGCGGATTTCCGCGCGGATTGCCATACAGGCGGGCTAATTCTGTTTGGTAAACCCTAGTGGTCAACCAATTTGCGCGGAATCTTCAATCGACCAGCCGGACCAATCTCCGAGGTAGAGCACTTCTTCTTCAAGTTTGACGCCGAATTTGGCCCGAACCTGGTGCATGGCGAATTCGGCAAGGCGTCGGATTTCGCTGGCTTTAGCGTTCGCAACATTCAGGATGAAGTTGGCATGACGACCGCCGATTTCCGCGCCGCCGAAACGAGTTCCTTTGAGGTTGCACTGCTCAATCAGGAATCCGGCCGGTACAACTCCGGCCTGGCGCATGCCATCGGTAAGTCCGGGAATCTGACGCGCAAGGTCGGCATCGACAACGTTCTTAAAAAAGCTGCCCGCGCTTGCGGGAGGGGGCTGTTTGGATATCCGTTGCTGTTGATAAAGCCGCGCATCTCGGTAGATCGCGTGGGGATTCCCTCTTTCCAATCGAAACCGCGCGGCGAGCAGAACCAGCGGCGGGGGAGTTGGATCGCGCAAGATCGAATCGCGGTAAGAAAATCGCATGAATTCGGGTGTCCGCCACGCCCGCTTTCCTTCGTACAAACACTCAATTTCGGTGAGATGGGTGCTGATGCTGCTGCGATAGGCACCGGCATTGCTCACCAATGCTCCTCCGACTGAACCCGGGATTCCGACCGCAAACGAAAGCCCGGCCAGCGAAAGCTGCGCACTTTTCAAAAATAGGTCTTGCAGAGCCGCGCCGCAATCCACTTCGATTTCGGTGTCCGAAAGGGCTCGAATCGAAGTGGCCCGGTTGATGATCACGGTTCCGCGCACTCCGCGATCTGATGGAAGCACATTGCTCCCGCTTCCTAAGACGGTGAGCGGTTCGGCCGTTTGATGTGCTTCCGCAGCTCGTGCGGCAAGTTCATCGCGCGACCGGGCGATTACCATCCGGTCTGCCTCGCCCCCTGCTTTGAGCGTGGTGTACAGCCGAAGTGATTGATTGAGCAAGACAGCGCTCATTGGGGTGGATGGACGGTTTCGCCCATGATGTGAGGCTGCTTGGCTTGGCTGATTCCGGGTTCGGCCACATAGAGCGGAACCAGCGATTCAGCAGAAGCCGTCTGCCATCGACTTCGGTCTGGCAGTTGATCGAGAATGCCGTGCCAGTCGGCGGGCTCCACGATGCGGCATTTTGCGTTGTTGGCTTCGGCCTCGCTTGCGCCACTTTGCAGTTCGCCATCGATCCGAAGAAAATATTTTCCGGGCTTGCTGGGAATCGCTACGGAACCGGAATCGAATAGATCGAACGCGGTGATGCTAAAGAGTGAACAGCCAAGTTCGGCGGCCATGACTTTGGCCATCGTAACGCCAACCCGGACCCCCGTAAAACTACCGGGGCCGACATCACATAGAATTGTCTGCGCCTCGCGCACGCTCCGTCCGCTTTCGGCAAGCAGATCGCCGACCGCGCCGGACGCGTTGCGGAGACTCTCGCGGACCCCGCGGTATCGAAGAGCTCCATCCATATCAAACCAGGCAACCGCCGCCACCGGTCCAGAAGTGCTAAGAACCAGAATCACTGCGGGGCGACGGCGGCGACTTGGTACAGATTGTCCAGTTGCTCGCGAGCGGCTTCAAACTGTGTCGGGGTGCCGCTCCATTCGAGGATGAAAAAGTTTCCGCTGAACGATCCGTAGGCCATCCATTGCACGATTTCTCGGCCTTCGGCGGTTCCGTGCCGCACCAGCGATGCTCCTCGGAACCCGGCCTTAGTAAAGCCCGGCTCGGTTTCGGCCCGGCGGGTGACAGCGCTGAGCTTATCAAGGGTTGCACCTGTTTTGGTGAGCCAAGCGGTGCGCGTAGCGGCTTCTGATCCCGAATCGACGCTCAGCGTAACGGAGATTGCCCCCGAACTGAGTTTGCCCTCGGCAAATCGCCACCCTTCCGGCGTGTAAAAGTGCAGACCACGTTGCTCATCCACAAGATGATTGATCGCTCCCCACTCGGGTTGGGTTGGTTCGCCGGTGTTAGGGCGCAGGATATCCACGCGGATTTCGCCCGTCGGAGGGGTGACCGTCGCGGTCGGATCTTCCGGCAAGGTTTCACTGGGGAGCTTTCCGCTGAGCGTATTGCTACTCAATAGAACGGCGTGCCACTGGGATTCGGCGGCGGCGGCGACGCCTTCGGGCGCGTAGAGTCGGAACAGAAACTTTTGCTTACGCGCTCCGTAGAGGAGTCCGCTGAGAATGATCTGCGGTTCTTCGGTTTTGTTATCGCGGACGCGCATCAGAAGCAGAGGAACCCCGAGGAGTTCTTCTTCCCATTGGCGAATGACCTCACGGTTGTTTTGCTGGTTCACTTCGCGGTTGACGCTTTGCCACTCATCCTTGGGGATTTCAAGGTCCGTGGACATGAGCTGGACCACCACCGTACGGTCATCGATTTTGAATGAAAGCTCATCATAGAGTCGATCGCGCTTGAGGTTCCACTGGGCGGGGTACTCGAACTTAATATCCGCAGTTTGGTTATCGTAAACCTTGGTTTCCTGGCGGCCGAGCCCTAAGAGGGCCGCCGTGAGAATCATAGACGTCATTGTTTGAACTGTTCCTATTGGCTAAAGACGTGTCCGGTGGACTTTCGGCTTCCGGGATGGGTGCCATGGCTCAACTGTCTTTCCGACTTTTGTACCTTGGGGGGCGACTAAGTAACGATCCGCCCTAGTTGAAGATGGAAGCAGTTTGAGCATTTGCGAGTAAACTTGCACTCATACCCACCGACTCATCTGGAGAGACGATTTTAACGTCTGGAGCCCTTAAGCGGGGAATGCACGCACGAGTGGCCAGCATCGATGAAGGCCAGGAGCTATGCCCGCGCCTGCTAGAACTTGGGCTATTCCCCGGAACGGAATTCAAAGTTACCAAAATTGCGCCACTTGGCGACCCCATCGAAATAAATTTGCGTGGTTACAAACTGTGCATCCGGCGCAGTGAAGCGGGGTGCCTTCGCTTTGTCGAGCTCGACTGATCTCACCGCTTCCGCACCGACTGCGCCCGCCCGGCTACCACAGATTGCCCTTGTCGGCAATCCGAATGCGGGCAAAACCAGCCTCTTTAACGCCCTGACCGGGGCACGTCAGAAAATCGCTAACTATCCCGGGGTTACCGTGGAACGGGTTTCCGGAATTCTTGACGTGGAGGGTGAGCAGTTCGAACTGGTTGACGTGCCGGGGCTGTACTCACTGGCCGCGATCTCAACTGACGAAGAAGTCGCCGTCGCCTCGATTCTTGGCGAAGGCTCAGCACCTGATCTTTTAATCTATGTCCTCGATGCTTCGAACTTGGAGCGCAATTTATTCTTATTCTCGCAGCTGGCCGAAACCAAGCTTAACGTCATTGTTGCTCTCACTCTCACCGATGTGGTGCGGCGAGAATCAGCAGATATTGACCTCGCCGCGCTGCACGCGCATCTGGGGTGCATGGTAATTCCGGTCGTTGCCTTTCGGCGTGAGGGAATCCCCGACCTCAAATCGGCAATCGCCCAGGCATTACTAGATCCGCGGGAGCTCGAGCTTGATGTCGGATTCCCCGAGATAGTGGTGAAGGCCGCAGATCGTGTGGTCGAACACATGAACCGGTGGGGTGTCGATCTGCAACCGCGCGAGGCACGCTGCGTGCTACTCGACGAAGAGTGCTCGACCGCCGACCGATTCCGAAATATTCCGGAACTGTGGCATGTTGTTGAAGAGGAACGCGCCAATATCTTCGGTTCTCACGACGATGTTCGGGCGCGGACATTGGATGCCCAAAGTCGATACGCATGGGCTTCTAAAGTCAAACGGGATGCGTATATTCCACCGAGTACGCCGCGCACGCGCACCAAAACGGATATCGTCGATTCGATCCTAACCCACCGGTTTTTTGGAGTCGTTGTCTTCCTTGTGATTATGTATGGGGTGTTCCAGTCGATTTACACGCTGGCCGCTCCATTTATGGATCTGATTGACGCTGGTAAATCGTGGCTGGCGGAATCGGTTGAGGGATTGTTGGAATCGACGCCGACCCTGCAAAGTTTGGTTGTCGATGGCATTATCGAAGGGATCGGCAGTGTCGTGATCTTTTTGCCGCAGATCATGATCCTGTTCTTCTTTATCGCAATCTTAGAAGGTACGGGATACCTCGCTCGGGCCGCATTTTTGATGGATCGACTTTTGGGCTGGTGCGGACTCAACGGCCGCGCGTTTATCCCCTTGCTGAGTAGTTTTGCCTGTGCAATTCCGGGAGTGATGTCGGCGCGGGTGATGCCCGATCAGCGTAGCCGAATGATGACCATTCTGGTTGCTCCATTAATGAGCTGTTCGGCACGGCTACCGGTTTACGTTCTGTTAATTGGCGCGGTCATCGAACCCCGATATGGGGCGGTGTGGGCGGGTCTGAGCCTCTTCTTTATGCACTTTGTGGGGCTGGCAGTCGCGATTCCGGTGGTATTGGTTCTGAATAAGGGCATTTTCAAAGGCAAACGTTTGCCCTTTATGATGGAATTGCCGAAGTATCAGTGGCCTCGCTGGAAAGATGTTTTACTCACTGTCTTTTCCCGGGCAAAGGTGTTCCTGGTGACCGCAGGAACAATTATCTTTGCGATGACGGTGATCATTTGGGCGTTGCTGTACTTTCCACGTGCCGACACGCAGCGTTACGCGGCGGAGTACGTCGCGACCGGGTCGGTTGCCGAAGGGCCGGACTTCGACCACTTTGTGGAGATGCGTCAGCGGGAAGATTCATACCTTGGGCGGTTTGGCCGAACGATCGAACCGGTGTTTCGTCCTGCGGGCTTTGATTGGCGTTTAACAACCGCGATTTTGGCCGCATTTCCGGCTCGCGAGGTGGTGGTTCCAGCGATGGGGATCTTGTTCGGAACCGGAGGCGATGTCGATGAAGGTACGCCCAGTCTGCAAAAATCACTGAATGCGGCGACCTGGCCCGATGGTCGCCCGCTTATGACCCCGTGGACGGCAGTGAGCATGATGGTGTTTTTTGCATTGTGTTGTCAATGCATGGCGACCTTGGCTGCCATCAAACGCGAAACAAACAGTTGGAAGTGGGCCGCATTCGCCTTTGGCTACATGACCGTATTGGCGTATCTTTTATCGGTAGGGGTTTATCAGATGGGCCGGTTTTTCTCATGACCATTCCAGAAGCAATTACGATTGGAATCGTGGTGTGCGTCGCGGTTCTTTATGTGGTGCGGCGTGGCTTGATGGCCGTGGCGGGTGATCGGGGAAGTTGTAAATCGTGCAGCAACTCCTGCGGATGCGAACTTACGCGGGTTACTGAGGGCAAAAACCTAGGCCCTCGCGAATCCAAGAAGCCTAAATCGTAGGACCGCCCTGAATCCGCAAGCGATCCCTGTGCGTAAATAGTGTCATGGTAAGTTCCATTGCCCTCTTCGCTGCGATCGCGACTGCCCGAATGCAGGAGCCGGTGACTCTTAAGTGGGATCCCAAGGTGGGTCAACAAACTGAGCACCAAATGGATGTCACGGTCTCTTTTGATATGGGTGGCATGCCCGGCACCGTGGATTTTGGATTCATCACCGTTTCGAAGATCACCAAAATAGAAGGTGATCAGGTCACGTCTGAAGGCAGCATGCGCGACTTCAAAATGACCATGAACGGCCAGGAAATGGATACGGGTGACGCTGCCGCAATGGAAGCGGAAAAAGTCGTGGTGGTCGCTAAAAAGAACGGAGAAATCATCTCCGACTCCACGCCCGAGGAAATCGGTGGAGGCGTTCGACAGCAACGCATGAACGCTTTTATCTTCCCCGAAAAACCCATCAAGATCGGCGATTCTTGGTCTCAAGATTTTCCGGCTGACAAGGAACTTAACCTCCAAAGTTCCAAAGCAAAATGGACTCTGGTCGGTAGCGAGCAAAAACTTGGTTACGACACCTGGAAAATCACCAATGTTTGGGCCGAAATGGATGACACGGCCACCGGAATGAGTACGATGGGCACCATCTGGCTACGCAAATCCGATGGCATTTTGGTGGCCACCGAGCAAAAGTTCGAGAATGTGAGCTTCCAGCCGGGAATGCCGCCGATGGGTGGCACGGCCAAAATGACCCTGGTTTCGGTCAAGCCGTAACAAGAATCATTCTCTTAAGTCTGACTCCCCTTTCGGGTTCCCGAAAAGGGGAGTTTTTCTATTGTCCCTGAGTCACCGCGATGACTATGCCGATCACAATGAGTGCAAGAAGAACGGCGACGGCGACTTTCCATGCGCTAATCGGTGCTTCACCTCGGACTTCGCCGGTTTGGCCGTTAACCAGATAGCTCCAGCTTTTATCACCGTACCGGTACGCTCCGCTCCAAATGGGGAGCAAAATGTGCTTGAAGGTCAAGCGGTCATACTGGACAGAGTACGACGTGATCTGCTGCTCATCGCCGCCGATATCGCGGCAGATTTCGGCCCGGATGTGCGGGTCCATCATCTGTTTTGCTTCTTCAAATCCCTGTTCAAGATTTTTGTCGTATCGCATGGCGACAAATCCGCTTAAGAATCCAGAATCGTAAGGTCGTAGCTGGGCCAGATTCCACGAGCTCATGGCCTGGCTATAGCGGGGCGGAAGGTGGTCGGATGCCACAACCAACACATCATCGAAATTCACAAACACGACTCCGGTAGCGGGATACCAGCGGGTCCGGCGGACCTGGCGGGTTTGCGTTCGACCGTCGGAGTCTCGATACGATTCAGTAACGTAATAGTGTTCGCCGCGTTGGCCGGTATAGGCGGTAGTGGTGAAGGTGTCGTAAGTCCAATAGGGAATGTAACACCCGCGCAAGCCGTTCTCGGCCCGGGCTAATGATTTAAGGTTGTTGGGTGCCCAGAATCGACTTCCGATCCAGCCCGCAAATTTTTCCCGCGCAGAACGCAAGTCAACGGCGAATGGTAGCAGCGAAAGCGGCTGAATCCGGTTCTGCGGATTGGTGGGCACCACAACATTGCTTCCGCAAAATGGACAGGTGCCCGATTCCTGATTCTCCGGCCACGTGAATTCCGCGCCGCACTGATTGCAGTGCAGAACGCGGTCGGGTTCGATCGCCATCGGGGCCGCTTGTGCACCGGCGTACTGCCAGAAATCGCGCTCTTCGATCTCTGCTTCGTTGGCGGGGATGATCTCTTCGTGTCCGCAGTAAGCGCACTTAAGGTGCGTGGTTCCGGGCGCGAACTCCAGCTGCGCGCCGCAGTTTGCACACGGGTACCGCTTTTCCGCCATTTGATCGAATGCTTTACAGAGGCGGGGCGGGCGGCGGGGGCGGATTTTCTCCGAACATTGGTCGCGTAAGCTCGGCGGCTGAGGCAGGCAGCCAGTCGGACATTCCTTCGGCCCACACGAGCGTGTCCCCTTGAATTCGCCCTTCTCTGACGTACTCCCGAATTTGCTCCAACGAATACGGTCCGTATTGTTGACCCTGAATGGCGAGGTGGAGCTTTGGACCGGTATCGGGCGGAGGGGGAGGAGGCGCGGATGAACCGGGCCCGGAAGGAGCCGGAGGAGTTGACGATCCGCCGGAGGGCGGGGGCGAAGTCATGGCCTGCGCCATCTGCTTACCCATCGCCATACCAGCTGCCATTTGAGCCCCGATAGCCCCGGTTCCGCCCGGATTCTCGGCACCTTTGACCATCGCTTCTCCAGTTTGATACTTCATGTACTGATCCAGGTTGCCGACCGCACCCATTTTGCTTCGCGTATCAATCGCTTGCTCGACTTCTGGCGGAACGGAGACATTTTCGATTAAGAGATCGATGAGTTCCAGGCCAATTGCTTCGATCTTGGGTGCCATCAGATTGGTGAGAACCTGGCCCATATCGTCGTACTTGGCGTACAGATCAAGCACGGGCATTTTGGTTTCGGCCACGGCTTCGGCAAACCCGCTGACGATGTAGTTCCGCACCTGGTTCGAGATATCGTCGGTCGTAAACTGCCAGTTGGTTCCTACGACTTCTTGCAAGAAAAGCTTGGCGTCTTTAACGCGCATAGCGTACGTGCCAAAAGCCCGAACCCTCACCATGCCAAAATCGGCATCCCGCATGAGGATCGGGTTCATCGTGCCCCATTTTTGATCGTTAAATCGCTTGGTATTAACAAAATAGACTTCGCTCTTAAAGGGCGATTCGAATCCGTATTTCCAACCCTTGAGCGTGCTGAGGATGGGAAGATTCGAAGTTTCCAGCGTGTACATGCCCGGGCCGAAGACATCGGCAAACTTGCCTTCGTCGACGAAAACGGCCACCTGGCTTTCACGAACTGTCAGCTTTGCCCCGTATTTAATTTCGTTGCCGTGCCGTTCGAACCGGTACACCATCGTATCCGAACTGGAATCGGTCCATTCGATAATGTCGATGAACTCGCCTTTGATCTTGTCCCAAATTCCCATTTGAATTGCCGGAGGCTAAAGCCTCTTTCCAAGTATACGCGTCGCCTGTGGTTCGGGATTCGATACCGAACGGACCGCGTTAGCGATAAACTCTGCACCATAACATGGCTAAAGGAACATCGGGACTGCGACACGCCGAGATCGAACGCGAAAGCGATGAAGCCAAGGTGTATATCCACCTGGGACTGGATGCCGGCACTAAGCAGAATGTGCAAACCGGCCACGCCTTTTTAGACCGCATGCTCGAAAAGTTAGCGGATCATGCCGGAATCAACCTGGGAGTATCGTGTGAATGCGACCGCGATCCGGATGGCTTTATCGCCGCCCGGGAAATCGGCTTCGGGTTGGGATCGGCGATTCGGCAAGCTTTGGGCGCGAATCCTCCGGTGCAGCGATACGGCAGTATCCATATGTGCTCGGACGATGCTCTGGTTCTGATCGCCCTTGACCTTTGCGGCAAAGGCGGGCTTATCGCTTCCGGCCTGCCTGCGGGTCCAGTAGGTGGAATCAGCATAGATGCCGTAAAAGAGTTTTTCCGCGCGCTTTCAATCGGGGGTGGACTCACACTGCACATTCACCCCGTTTCGGGCGACGGTTCGCACCAGATTTGCGATGCAATTTTTCGCGGATTTGGGGTGGCGTTTTCGGCCGCGAGCCGGCCCTCGGATCGTAAATAGAAGCTCATGCTGATCATCCCTTCGATTTCGGTGATGCGCGGGAATGCGGTTGTTGTTCCAAGTGGGCGGATGGCCGACGTCCGCGTCGTAAATCCGAATCCAACCGATTTGGCGAGATCATTCTATGACCGAGGAGCCCGGTGGATCCATATTGAAGATCTCGACGGTGGAGCGTCGGGAGAGATTCGCAACGCCCAAGTTTTGGACGAGATACGCAACCTTCAGGGCGTTAAGATTCAGTACAGCGGAGGCATTAAAAGTGCCGAGGATATCGAAACGCTGATCCGGCAGGGAGCTTCGCGGGTCGTGATGACCGCAGAGAGTTTGTGGGAAGATGATATCGCCTCCAATCTGCTCAAGTCGTACGCCGATGTGTTTGTGGTCGAATTTGCCATGCGCGCCGGAATGATTGGTGGCTCAACTTTGGAAGGCGGTCTGGTAAAAGCCGGGATCGAACGTGCAGGCGAACTCTTAGGCCTTGGTGCGCGGCAATTTCTCGCCACCGATATTCCAACCCGGGGCGCACTGGCGGGCCCAAACCTTCCGATGGTGGCAACATGGGTTCAGAACTTCGGCGCAATGGTGACAATCCAGGGCGGAATATCAGAGTCCAAGGATCTGCAGATATTGCAAGAAACGGGATGCACCAAAGTCGTGATTGGTCGTGCACTTATCGAAGGTCGACTGCAATCGCACCCGCTGGGCGATTAAGAAAGTTGAGCATTTTGGCTTAATCTGTTAGAAAAGTCCCCATAACTTGCCACCAAGGATCAAAAAATTTCATAAGGTAATAGTGACGGGGCTTGGCGACGTGTAACCAGAGGTTGGCCCAAAAAGCCAGGGACCGCAAGCCCGCCTCACGCGTTGACGTTGCCGCCCCGGAACCAGGCATAATCGCAAAATGGACTTCGAATCTTTAATCCCGATTGTTGCGATCATCATGATCTTTGGCATTCCGATTGCCGCCATTCTCACCTCGCACCAACGCAAGATGATGGAGATGATGACGCAGGGGCAAACAGATCAATCCGGGCAAGCGCTGCTCCACGAGATTCACAGCCTGCGCCGAGAGTTGGAATCCCTGCGAAGTCAACTCAACGAACAGACTCTGGCCTTGGATGATCTGCGCACAAATCGCGTTGCTGACATCCAGGCCAGAGTCGAAAACAGCTAGCCGACTTTTGCTTCGAGGAAGCTACGAAGGTCTTCTTCGCTTACCAGCGGTTCGCCTGGCGACACGTTATCGAGCTTGCCATCTTTGAGCCATTGTTCCAATTCATCAACCAGGCTGAACAGATGGTCGAACGAATCAACAATGAATAGCAGCGGTTGGTAGTGGTCGATTTCGAAGTACTGGTTAATCACCCATTCCAGCTGGATGGGATAACGCTGCACGGTGGGCGAAACTATACTGTGCTCCAGTTCGCCATAACTGCTCAGCAGTCCACTGCCGTACGCCTTGAGTTCGCTCGAATTGCGGTCCCGCATGAGGCCAAATTCAATGGTGAACCAAAAGAACCGAGCCATTGCTTTGATATTGCTCGCAATTTTTTGAATCTGTTGCTCGGGGTCCTTGATTTCTTGAGCGAGCTGGGCGGCCGTCCGGGCGCATTCGCCAAATCGAACCAACGTATCGGCAAAGGCTTTATCGGTATGCATGGGCACGTGCCCGGCGATATCATGAAAAATATCCGGTTCGGGCAGGTAGTCCAGCTTTTCGAGCATTCGAACTGTGATGGTGGTGGGGAAGTCACGGTTCCGTAAGCAGTCGAAGAACTGGTAGGCGGGGACGTATCCACTCACGGGTTTGGCCCGGAAGCCAGTGAGCGGGGATAGGAACTTGTTGACGTCATCCAGGTTCGGCACGCGATCCGGATCAAGGCAGAGGTTCGCGATTCCGGCGAGAAAATGTTCATTGGCAAACTTTTCCCACTGGGGTTTCATGCGTTGGTAGAGCTGTCGCCACGCCTCGTGATTCTCCTCGCTGTAGAGGCTGTAGGGTTGGGTGATATAAACCTCCCCGGTAGCCTGCGCGCGTTCGATAAACGGCGATTGAGTGGTGGTCATGCCGACTCCGGGAGGAAACTCAGATTCTGCAAGCGATGCCATACAGTTCATTTTACGGCATATTGCCGGTGAACAGAGCTGATTAGTACCGTCCTTCGAGGCTGACCTTAGAGACCGCTGGTGCGCGTTCCACCCGTGATCCGATCGAAGATGAACAGAGCAACGGCAACAATGAGTGGTACCCCGCCGATTGCGTAAAACAGCATTTGAGACCGCGGTCCCACATCGTGCATGATGGGATACAGCGTATCTTGCAACTTCATGGCAGCAAAGATTCCCATCAGAACGCCAAGGGCTAGAATTACGTAGGAGACTGTTTTAACTTGCGGTCGATTCACTGATTTTCCAACAAAGAAAATGGTGACCGCAAGCAGGCTCGGGACAATCGCCAAGATAAGCGGGGTCGCTCGACCCCACATCGTGAAGAAGTCAAATTCGGCCAACAGAAACCGCAGTTCGAACATTTGCTATGTCCTGGGTTTGTTCGGCCCGACCTTACAGGTCGTACCGCGTCGGCCCTTCGGAAGTGCCCGATCCTTGCGCGATCCGCTTAACAAAGCTGATGAGCTCCATGGGGTTAAACGGCTTTGTCAGGTACATGTCGGCACCGTAGCTGTAGCCTTCGAACACGTCTTTATCTTGGGCTTTAGCGGTGAGCATGATGACCGGCAGATTCTCAGTCGCACTATCGCGGCGGAGAGCCTTGAGGACTTCAAACCCATCCATGTAGGGCATCATCACGTCGAGAACCAGCATGTCCGGTTTTTCGGACTTGACTTTCTCCAGCCCTTCTTTACCATCGTACGCCGTTACCACGGTGTAGCCCTGGCGCTCCAAGTTCACCTGGATGAGTCGCACAATTTGTCGTTCGTCGTCGCAGACCAGAATCTTCAGCGGGGGCATAGGCTGTCACCAACTCCAAATTGGAGATGCAGGGAGAATCCTACCCCAACATCGCCTGCCGTGGGTCCAAGAAGGGCCGTCAAATTCATCAGTCTTGCTTTGTAGGCAGTACTTTGAAGCTCTGTTCTGCCGTGTGGTCCCCCATTTTGATCTTAAGTTTGTACTCGCCAGGGCGGGCGTGAAATTTATTCATGTTCATCTCTTCGGATTTATCCGCAAGCTTGTGCCAATCCTCGGGTTCGAGGTTCCATAACGCCCGATTGAACCCAGGCGCATTCGATCCGCTCAGCTTTTTGACCACAACCCCTTTCTCGTTTTCGATTGAGATCGAAACGTCGTCTCCGGTGTACTCGCTGATCCAATAGTCGATGCAAAGACCATTCGGAGCGTTCGGCGCACGCCACAATTTGTGGCTCCATAGCCCGTTGTAGGCCCGCATCCACCGGGCCCGGGCATCGGGCACTTTGAAGAGGTGCAGCGGCTTGGCGAGGACTTCCGGCGTGAGCTCAGAAATCCAACCCGCCCGATCCAAAACCCACACGCTACGACCATGCGTCGCGGCCACGATATCGCGTTCGCGCGGATGCTGCTTGATATCGTAGACCGGAACCGTGGGCAGAGCCTTGCCGTGCATCTTGACCCAGTTTCCGCCGCGATCAATGCTGATGTAGATCGCGTTTTCCGTGCCGCAGTAGAGCACGTTTTCATTCGTATCATCTTCGCGCACGACCATCACGGAGTGGGATTCAGGCAGATTGGCCGAAATATTGCGCCAGCTATTGCCAAAGTCATCGGTAACCAGGATGTACGGCCGCATGTCATCGTTGCGGTGGGCATCGATGCTCACATAAGCGCGACCGTCATCGAAGTGACTAGCATCCAACCGGCTGATGTACTGATCTTCGGCTTCCGGCGGGGTGACGTTGCGCCACGTTTTGCCGCCATCGGAAGTGACGTGCACAAGCCCATCATCTGAACCCGCCCACAGGATTCCAGCCTTGCGCGGCGATTCGGAAAGGCTGACGAGCGTGCAATAGTTTTCGGCCGCTGAGCCGGCGGTCGTCATTTTCTTGCCATCGGCGGTGGTGAGATCGGGGCTGATCTTTTCCCACTTTTCGCCCTGATCGGTGAGTCGGAACACCATGTTCCCGCCCAGGTAGATCGCCCGCGGTTCGTGCTGACTGACAAAAAACGGACTGTTCCAGTTGAACCGGTACTTAGGCTCACCTTCGCGCGCTTCGGGGATGAGATACCGCCGCTCGCCCGTTTTGAGGTTGACCCGCGTGAGATTGCCGCCTTGCCATTCGCCGTACACGATGTTGGGATCGCTGGGCTCGAAGTCACCGTGGAACCCATCGCCCCACAGGACAAATTCGATGTCGGCGTTCGTGATTCCGGTCGCGGGGGTGCGTGCGGCTTTGTCTTCTTCGGCTTCCTTTCCGGTGGAGCTGGGCCACACCCATGTGCCGTTATCTTGCAGGCCGCCGATGATCCGGTACGGATCGGAATCGTCAAGGCTAATGTTGTAGAACTGTCCGACCGCCATCGTGTTGAGAAAGTCCCAGCTTTCGCCTTTATCAAAGGTTTGGTAGGCGCCGCCATCGGTGCCGATTACGATATGCGCCGGGTCCTCCGGATCGACGATGATCGCGTGGTGATCGGCGTGGAGCAGATCGCCCCAGCCGCCCCGGAACGTTTCGCCCCCATCGTCGCTGACTTCGGTGGTCCAGCCGAGCATGTAGATTCGGTTGGAATCTTTGGAATCGAACTTGATTTTGCTGAAATAGAACGCGCGTGGGGATCGGTGCGAACAGCGCCGCCACGATTCGCCGCCGTCCTCGCTGCGAAAGACTCCGCCGCCCCGCATTCGGTCGTCACGAATGGAGTTCTGACCGCCTTCGGTGGCTTCGACCACGGCAATGATCTGATTCGTGTCGCCAGGGAAGATATCCAGGCCGATCCGACCGATCTTTTTCGGGAGGCCCTTTTTGAGATGGCGGAAGGTCTTGCCGCCGTCCGTGGATTTCCAAATACCGCCTCGATCGTTGCCGCTGCGAAAATGATACGGACCGCGCAGTCGGGAATACATGGCTGCGTAGACAATATCCGGGTTCTGCGGATCAACGGCGACATCGCAGCAGCCGGTTTCCTCGTCGATATAGAGGATTTTTTCCCAGGATTTGCCTCCGTCGGTGGTTTTGTAGAGTCCGCGTTCGGGGTTGGTGCCCCACAGGTGGCCGAGCGCGGCGACGTAGCAAACATCGGGGTTGCGCGGATCGAGTGCGATGCGGGGGATGTCGTGGGTTTGCTCAAGTCCGAGGTGTTGCCATTTTTTGCCGCCGTCGGTGGATCGGTAGACGCCGTTTCCCCACGAGCTGGAGTTGCGTCCGTTGCCTTCGCCGGTGCCGACCCAGATGATGCGCTGCTTGCCTTTGGCAGCCCGATCTTCGGGTTTGGTTTCGCTGTCCCACCCGCTCCAATCTTCGGGCGCATCGGCAACCGCGATTGCGCCGATGGAAGAGGTGACTTCGTTATCAAAAATCGGCTCGAATGTGGTGCCGTGGTTCTTGGTTCGCCACACTCCGCCGGTGGCGTAGCCGATATAGAACGACTTGGTATCGCCGGGGGCAAAGCACATGTCGCTGATTCTTCCGCCCATGATCGCGGGGCCAACCGATCGCCAGGGAAGGCGTTTAAGGTCGGATTCTTGGAGGGTGCGGGGTGAGGCGGTCGATTCGGAAGGGAGCGCGCTTGCCGGATCAGCGGTCAGGGCATCAGGGGATTTCGGAGAGTTCTTCCGAGCCATTGCGAGAGTATACGCAGGATGACCAGTGGTCTGGCTCACTTGAGGTTGCAATTACGAAAGCTATTTATTTTGATTGTGACAAATTCCATTTATGCCGGAGAAAAGCTTTTACTGGCACATGGAGGGTGGTATCTCCGACTCCATATATATATAGGAGCCGCACTTTTCGTGGCTCAACTTGAACCCCAGCAAAATTACCGGGCGATGGGATTAACCCATCGCCATCGGCATGATCACACAGAACGTGTCTTCGCTCTCGGTGGGGCGAAGCACCGCCGGGCGGCTGGATTCAGTCATTTCGGCCTGAATCCCTTCGCCTTCGAGTGCCGTGAGTGCCTCCATAACATATCGACCATTGAAGGCGATATCAATATCGCCGTTGCGGCATATCGCGTTGATCTCTTCCTTGGATTCGCCCTTATCCTCGCTGCGGACGGAAATGACGACTTTCTCCGCTTGGCCGCTGAACCGAATCCGGTTTGCACTATCGCGAGCCAAGATCATGGCGCGTTTGACGTGCTCGTGTAGTTCTTGGCGATCAACGGTCCAAGTGCGCGTGTATTCGGTAGGAACCACGCGTTCCCAGTTCGGATACTGGCCGCTAAGGAGTTGGGAAACGAGGCGAGCGTTTCCGATATCGATGGTCAGCCGGCTTTCCGAGAAGTTGATCGTGATCTCTTCGTCGGCACCAACCTTGAGATTGCGGATTATCCGTAAAGCTTTTTCGGGAACAATCGCGGTGATTGTGTTTCCGATTCCTTCCTGCCGAACCTTGTGGACAGCCATCCGGTGGGTGTCGGTGGCAACAAGCGTGAGCGACTCGCCATCGTAGCTAAACAGCACGCCGGTGAGTACGGGTCGGCTGGAATCATCGCTGACCGCATACATGACGCTAGACATAGCCTTGATGAGTTGACTGAATTTAAGCGAAAGGCTGCCCGTGGGTTCGACATCCGGGATCGGGGGGAAGTCATCGGGCGGAAACGCCATGAGCTTCCACTCGGATTGTCCAAACCGCAGGTAAACCTGGGTTCCTTCTAGACTCAAGTCCACCTCGCCTTCGGGAAGCTGGTGCACGATATCGCTGAGCAGCTTTTGCTGCACGCAAACCGAGCCTTCTTCTTCCACGCGGGCGGCGCAGGTGGATTCGGCCCACATTTCGCCGTCGCAGCCGAGTAGCGACAGGGCGCCGTTTTGCGCGCTCAGCCGGATGGAGGCAAGGACAGGCAGCGCGGTTCGCACGGATGATGCTCCGGCGGCGATATCCAGCGCATCGCTCAGGTCTTTGCGAGTGACGGTTACTTTCATGGTCAGCCTTTCGCTCAGTTCATTCACGGTCGTTTAATCTTGTCAGGTTGTCACATTGGCAACTGATATTGCCAAGGTTGGGCATCGTTTTCTTCAAAAGAAATATCCGCGCCCGCGGTTTGCATCTTAAAGAGGATTCGCAAGTAGTCGTTTTCGTCGAATCGCGGTCCGGGGAGGCTACGAAGCACCTCGACGGTTTGGGTGAGGGTTGCCATATCCTTGGCGAGTTCGGGATCGTTGGCGGCAGCCTGTTCCAGTTCGGAGTTCATTTCCTCCGTAAGTTCTTGGGCCGCGTAGAGGTCCACCAATTTCCTGTAGAGATCGTTCATTTCAGTTTCTCCAGTGAGCCGCCCAGCTTTTCGCGCAGGGCTCTTCGACCGCGATACAGTCGCGATTTGAGAGCCGGCACGCTGATGCCGAGCGTTTCTGCCGCTTCCTTGGCGGAAACATCCTCGAGGTCGCACAAGATCAGAGGTTCGCGGTAGTCAAGCGGGAGTTCATCCAGAGCTGCCTGGACGGTCACCCGCAGGGCCGCGCGTTCTTCTGTTCCTGTATACGATCTTTCTCCGCTGATCTCCAGCAGTTTCGGTTGCCGCATTTTGTCGATGCACAGGTTGCGCGCAATGCGGAACAGCCACGTTTTGAAGGCTCCGTCGGCGCGCAAGTCGTTTGCCCGCCGCAGTACCCTCAGGAACGTCTCGGCGGTTGCATCTTCTGCATCCGCCCGGTTGCCCAACATTCTAAACGTGTACCGGAAGATTTTCTCCCCGTACAGCTGATACAGCCCGCCCATCGCCGAAGAATCGCCCTTGGCCAGGGCGTTCAGCCACCGTTTTTCCGCTAGTGAATCTTCGCGAGGATTGCTCGACATTTAGGACGTGGGGTTCTCCAATTTCGCCGCAAAAAATTATAGCGCGACCTCTCCTTGAGGACTTTATGTTATTAACACGCGCCGGGGGATAACTTTTTTTAACTACGATTTTCAGGACTCCGGTCCCGTATAAGGCCCGCCGGAAAGAAAAATCCCCTCTGCCTAGGCCGAGGGGATCGAACCATCTCCCGCGAAAAGATTAGAACTGCGCGGGCAACTTGATGAAGTTGATCGAGATTTCATTGGCTGGATTCGATGCATTTTCTTGACCGGAAATCAAAACCAAGTAGATTCCGCCCGGATCAAGGGTCTGGGTTTTGCTCGCAAAAATGCCAAATGCGCCGTTGCGGCGTACTTCCCAATCTTGGGTACCGGAGTCAACCAGAATCGTGGCTGTGCCGCCCGGAGCAATGTTGGGTGCGTTGTTGAGCGGGTTGTCGGTGGGATTCTTGAAATCGACTGACGGAGTTTCTTTGCCCGCTTCGCGTTCAAAGCCGTGGAAGATGACCAGGCGGGCCTTATTTCCGGTGGGGGCATCACGATCAACCGAAACCGGGCTAAACCGTAGCCGTTTCCCAAGTTCGCCGGCCGGATAGTTCAGCAATCCGTGAGCGATGATCATGCTGTCACTATCGTAGGGGAAAACCAGAGCTTGGCGGTCGATCTCGTCCCCTCCGGAAATGTGGAGGGAAACATCCCAGCCTTCTACATCCGGGCCGTGGTAATCGAACCGCAGAAATCCGTTGCTGGAACCCAAGTAGGCTAATCCAGTGGAAGCGGGCGAATCGTCCATGCGGAAGTCGACATTGCCCGCATCCGAAGCACCGTTGATAAAGAAGATCTCGGGATCAACGTTCGGACTATGGCCGCCGCCCCCGCCGCATCCCACCAAGAAAAGCAACGCGCCAAGCGCGCAGAGCGCAGAGACCTTCATCAAGGGCAAAAGATACCTAATCTGACGACTCGGAAGTCGGCCCTGAGGCATTGATTTTCAACCATTCCTGGTAAGCAGGGAATACAAAATCGTAGCAGGCTCCACAACCCATCAGCCCATCTTCGGTCGATTGCGCGGGCGTCCATCCGCAAACTGGGCAATCCAATGCCGGTTCATCACCATAGAGGGCGGCCATGAACGGTCCGAGCCCAGTAGTGCCCAAGATTCCATCGAGCTGGGCCAGAGTTGTGCTCGCCGCAATTGAACTGCGGCGAATCACAACTTCGGAATCCGGGGAACGCGCCACGGCGGAATTTAGGCGTGGGCCAGCTCGGAGAACGGCGTGCCCTTTTTGGTTTCTTCGCGGAACAAACGAATGATCTCGCGGGTTTGTTCGCCAGGTTTACCGTTGCCAATCGGCCGTTGATCGAGGCTGACGGCGGCAATCACTTCGGCGGCCGTTCCGGTAAGGAACACTTCATCCGCGCTCAATATGTCGTAGCGGGTTAGCAGACCTTCCTCGACTGTCATGCCTGCTCCACGGGCGAGTGCGATCACCGTGTCTCGGGTGATGCCCTGCAGAATTCCGCAGGCCGCGGAAGGAGTTTTGAGCACGCCATTCTTGATAACAAAGATGTTATCGCCGGTGCATTCGGCTACGTAACCTTCGTGGTTAAGCATAAGGCCTTCTCCGGCGTCGGCTCGGTTGGCTTCTTCTTTGGCGAGGATATGGTAGGCGTACCGTCCGATGCACTTGAGGCGCTGATCAAGCGTGTCGGGCGGAGCAACGCGATAGGATGTGGTCACCACGTCGAGACCGACTTCGTACATGTCGGGTGTGTAAAGGGCGAGCGTGTTGACCATGATCATCACGTTGGGCGGAGTTTTGACCGCGCGGGGATCGAGCCCCAGAGCGGTGCCCCGAGTGACATTCAGGCGGATATAGCCATCAACCACGCCGGATTGGGCGCACACTTCAAGGATCGTCTGGCGAAGCCGGGGCTGATCAATCTCCATGTTAAAGCCAAGGAACTTGCACCCAAAATAGAGTCGATCGAGGTGCTCATCGAGCTTGAAGACTTTGCTTCCGTAAACCCGAATTCCTTCAAAAAGACCATCGCCATAGAGGTGCGCGTGATCAGCTGCGGGCACGGTGGCTTCTTCGAGCGGAGTGACAACACCGTTGAACCAGACGAGCTTTTGCATAGGTAGAGTGTACCGATCTAGTGAGGTCGCAGGCCCGTTCTGGGAGCTTAACGGGACTTTGCCGCGTCATACTTGACTAAGGTTCGGTTTCCGAAAGAGATGCCGACCCTTAAATGTTGTATGGCGAAAAAAACCTGGCTCTTTTACGGATTGGGTGCTCTCGGACTGGTTCTTGCCGGTACCGGGGGCGGATTCGCTTATCTGCAAGCCAATTACGAACCACGTGTTCTCGACGGGTATGTGCTGGAAGGTAATCCGGTCAGCGGCAGTCAAGAAGAAGTAGCCCGCCAGATCGAAGAGTGGTTCGCGCAATATAAAGAACGCAAAGTTAAATTTTCGAGCCCCAAACTCAAAAAGGGATCGATTGAAATACCGTTAAGTGCATTTGGTCCAACCATCGATGCCCAAGCAGAAGCGGCCAAACTCCGCTATTCCGATTTTGTCAGCGAAACCTTAGGGCGACCGACCTCCCTCATGAATGGACCGGTTGCGGTCACTCCGGATATCGAATTTGGATCTGAAGTCCCCGAATCGATTGGGAAATTTGTGAAATCCAACCGTAAACCCATCCAGCAGGCTAAAGCGCGGCTGGTGGATGGATCGGTGGACTTACAGTTCGAATCGACCGACGTCGAGCTCGATTCTGGCCGTATTCCCGATCTTGTACGCAGCGCGATTCAAGATAGCTGGAAAGTGGAAATTCCGCTTAAAGAAGCACCGAAATCGGTGCCCGATGCCGAGCTACGCAAAATCAAAGCGGTGGTCGCGCAGTTTTCGACCAAATTCAACGCGGGCCAAATCGCACGATCGGCCAACATCGATTTGGCGGCAAAGTCTATTGATGGCCTCGTGCTGATGCCCGGCGAAACATTTAGTTTTAATGAGTACCTCGGTCGTCGAACTCCGGCCAAGGGATATAAACCGGCGGGCGTGTACGTGAGTGGTCGGCACGATATCGACTTCGGCGGAGGAATCTGCCAGGTGAGCACAACTCTCTACAACGCGGGGCTCGATGCGGGCCTCAAGATTGACGCCCGGTATTCGCACAGTCTTCCGGTGCCGTATGTTCCACTTGGCCGCGATGCCGCAGTGAGCTATCCCCAGCCTGATCTTAAGATTTCCAATCCGTACGATCACCCGATTGCGTTGGCCGCCATTCCGGGTCGCGGAAAGATTACGTTTGCCGTCCTCGGGGCGGCTCCTTCTAAGCGGACTTACAAGTACGAATCCAAACAGTTAAGCACCTGGTCGCACGGGGAGAAGCTTGTTCACGATGCCACGCTGCCGTACGGCAAGCGCAAGATTGTAGACAAGGGCGGAATTGGCCGCAAGGTCCAAACCTGGCAACTGATCTACGAAAACGGCAAACTCATCGAACGTCGAAATCTTGGCGTGAGCACTTATCGGGGCGGACCCGTGATCGTCGCGGTCAACAAGAACGCCAAGCCTCCCGCGGAATCTGCTGGCGAGCCGATCCTCCCCGAATCGGGGACCGAAGCCGCCCAGTAGCGCGCTATTCCTTTTTCCGGGTGAAAGTCGCGGATGAATTGTCGGCGTATTTCACATCAACCGTGTCGGCATCTTTGAACTTGTAGGTGAGTTCGCGCGTGCCGCCTTTGGCGTCGGCAAATGCCGCATCCATCTGGGCTTTGTAAGGGGCGACGGCGGGAGGCAGATCGCCTTCTAGTTTGATCTCTCCGGTGGTGAGCAAAACCTTCGTGCCTTCTTCATCGGTGTAGGTGCCGGTTTCGGCAAGCGTCAGGCCGGCGCCGGTTGCAAATTCGACGCGATAAGTCTTATCGGTGTTGAAGGTGATGGTAGCGGGAACTTCGCCCTGCTGGGGGACGGCCATCGTTCCGGTCCAGGTTCCGACCAAGCTGGGTTTGGTGTTGCACCCAACCAGTGCTGCAAGAAGCACAAGCGAAAGAACGGCGTATTTCATTTTCATCGCATTATGCGTTACCGGATGGCCCAACTGTATGCATCCAGTCTTTAGGCAGCCAAACAATGGACGCTAAACTTTGGTGGGCGGTGACGCCCTTTTCTGCGCCGATGCCCTACATTCCGCACACCGAAGAAGATGTTGCCCAGATGTTGGCAACAATCGGGGTCAACTCGATTGATGACCTCTTTCGTGAAATTCCCGAAGAGCTCCGCCTCCGCGAACCCGTTAAGATTCCCAATCGCATGGACGAGCATGCGCTCGCCCAGCATCTGCAATCGCTGAGCGAGAAAAACGTTGATCTCAGCCGGACCGTCTGCTTTCTGGGAGCGGGAATCTACGACCGGTTTATTCCGAGCACGGTTGGTGCCGTAATTAGTCGGGGCGAGTTCCTCACCGCGTACACCCCGTATCAGCCGGAAGCGAGCCAGGGATATCTGCAGACAATTTACGAATTCCAAAGCATGATCGCCGGGCTCTACGGCATGGACCTCGCGAACGCGAGCATGTACGACGGGGCAACTTCGATGGCCGAAGCCGCGATCATGGCCACCGCGATCAAAAAGCGGGATCGGGTTATCGTGAGCAAAGCAGTGAATCCGATTTGGCGCAAGGTTCTCCATACCTACTGCTGGAGCTTAGATATTGAAGTGGTGGAAATCGAGGCCCAAGATGGCGCGACCACCGACTACGGCCAGCTTGATGAATCCGCCGCCTGCGTAGTCGTCCAATACCCCAACTTCTACGGGGTGATCGAAGACTTAGAGCAAGCTCGGCGCGAAGCCGACCGAGCCGGGGCTCTCCTGATTGTGGCCGCCGATCCGACGGCCTGCGCGATCCTGCCGCCTCCGGGCGAATACGGCGCGGATATCGTGGTGGGCGAAGGTCAACCGCTCGGGATTCCGATGGGGTTTGGCGGTCCGCTGCTTGGGCTTTTCACCTGCAAAACGGAGTTTGTTCGCATGATTCCCGGCCGGATCGTCGGCCGCACCACGGATGCCGACGGTCGCACCGGATTCACGATGACCCTGCGTACCCGTGAGCAGGACATCCGCCGCGAAAAGGCCACCAGTAATATCTGCACAAACCAGGCGCTGATGGGGCTGGCGGCGACGGTTTACATGAGCGCACTCGGAAAGAACGGTCTTCGGCATGTGGCCGAAACCACGGTGCGGAACACTCAGTACGCGATCCAAAAACTGACCGAAGCGGGCGGAAAACTTCGCTATGCCGGAAAGGTGTTCGGGGAGTTTGTGCTGGAGCTTCCCAAGTCTGCGGATGCCGTCCGCGATGCGCTGCTGGAGCAGGGAATCCTCGCCGGACTTCCGCTTGGCGAATACGATTCGAACCTCCAAAACTGTTTGCTGATCGCGGTGACCGAAACCCGATCCCGCGCCCAGATTGATGACTTTGCCGCCAAGCTGGCCAAGGAGCTTGGAAACTAACATGGCTGACCTTCGCTCCGTAACCGTTCGCGTTCCCAAGCTCATTTTCGAAAAGTCCGTATCGGGCCGGATCGGCGCCAACGTTCCGCAAGCCACCACGCCGGAGGTGGATTTGGCATCCGCGCTGGGCGTGAATCCGCGCACTGAGCTCCATCTTCCAGAAGTCGGTGAGCTCGAGGTGATGCGCCACTTTGTGAACTTGAGCCACATCAACTACGGCATCGAGACCGGGTTTTATCCGCTGGGGAGCTGCACCATGAAGTACAACCCGCGGATCAACGAGGTCACGGCGAGCCTCAGCGGATTCCGCAATATCCATCCGCTCCAGCCGGAACATACGGTTCGCGGCGCGCTGGAAGTTTTCATGTCGGTGTACGAAATCCTGGAAGAGCTCACCGGGTTCGATGACATCACAATGCAGCCGGTCGCCGGAGCCCACGGCGAACTCACCTGCCTGATGATGATCAAGGCTTATCACGACTCGCGCGGGGAAGGCGATAAACGTAAGATCGTGCTGATCCCGGATAGCGCGCACGGCACCAATCCCGCCAGCGCGGCCCGGTGCGGTTACGACGTCAAAACGATCCCAACCGACAAGGACGGCAACACCGATCTGGCGGCTCTGGAAGCGGCGCTCGATGACACGGTTGCGGCCTTCATGGTAACGAATCCCAGCACCCTGGGCCTATTCGAACCGAATATCAAGCGCGTGTGCGAACTGGTGCACAACGTGGGCGGGCAAGTGTTCTGCGATGGCGCAAACATGAACGCGATGGTCGGAACCACCCGTCCGGGCGACCACGGATTCGATTGCATGCACCTGAACCTGCACAAGACGTTTAGCACTCCGCATGGCGGCGGCGGTCCGGGGTGCGGGGCCATCGGAATCAAAGATCATCTGCGACCCTATCTGCCCGCGCCGGTGATCCGACGGATCGATGGCACACCCAGTTTCGATGACGACCGTCCGGAAAGCATTGGCCGAGTGTTTTCGTTCTATGGCCAGTTCCTTATGGCGGTGCGTGCGCTCACCTATCTGCTGGCTTACGGAAAAGAGTCGATTGCCGACATCAGCCGGTACAGCGTTTTGAATGCGAACTACGTTCAGGCGCGGCTTTCCGAAGTTCTGCCCGCCGCGCACGACCGTCCGTGCATGCACGAATGCGTTCTGACCGCCAAGAAGTACAAGGAGTTTGGGGTCCGGGCTCTGGATATTAGCAAGCGACTCATCGATTACGGATTCCACCCGCCGACGAACTACTTCCCGCTGATCGTTCCCGAGTGCCTGATGATCGAGCCGACGGAAACCGAGACCAAGCAGACGCTCGATGCGTTCTGCGAGGCACTCATCAATATCTGCAAGGAAGCGGAATCCGAGCCAGATACCCTGCACGAAGCTCCGACGAGCCAAGTCGTCGGTCGGCTGGATGAAGCCAAGGCGGTCAAGCAACTCGATGTCGCCTGGAAACCCGCGGGTTAATCAAGTTCGAATCCGAACACGACAAAAATCCCTCGCAATAGAGCGAGGGATTTTTTTATATCGTCGGACTTCGAGTTACTCTTTTTCGACTTGCGTGAAGTCGAGTTCGACGGGAGTATCACGGCCAAAGATTGAGATCATCACCTTGATTTTTTCGCGGTCAGGATTCACTTCTTCAACGCGACCGGTGTAGTCGGCAAAGGGGCCTTCGATGATACGCACAATGTCGGCTTTATTGAAAGCGACCTTGGGAGCCTCGTGGCTTTGGGCCAGATTGGTCAGAATGCGCCTGACCTCGTACTCTTCCAGGGGAACGGGTTTGTTACCGCTACTGACAAATCCGGTGACTCCGCTTGTGCCTTTCACCAGCTTGAACATCTCATCGCTCAGGTTCATTTGAACGAGGATGTAGCCGGGGAAGACTTTGCGGTCGATCTCCATGCGTTTGCCGCCGCGGGTTGTGAGTTCCTTTTCGGTGGGAATGAGTATCTCGTGAATATCGAGTCCCCAAAGGCCTTGGATTTCGGCGCGACGGGTTAGAAGTTCGCGAACTTTTTTCTCGTGTCCACTAATGGTGTGGACGGCATACCATGCACGTGCCATAACTTATCGAATCCCCAGCATCCTAAAAAATGTCTCGATGACAATCGAGAGGACGTACAAAAATCCGGCAACCAGCGCGCAGATTCCGATCACGGTTCCGGTGAGTCGGGTTACTTCTTTGGGGGTGGGCCAACTCACCAGGCGAGCTTCACGCTGGACGCCCTTAAAGAACGCCTTGGGTCCGCGCGAAAGGTCCGGCGTCGGGGGACGACCAGATTTCGGGCCGGAGCTCTTCTTTGCTTCAATCGTTTTCATATTCCAAAATAGCCCAACAGGCTAAGGAAGGGGATATTGGAAATATACCTTTTGCCACCAGATAAAGAATCAACCGGGCAGGGACCAGTTTGCCTTAGAACAAACTTTTTCCAGCCCGAACGGTGCTCATTTCTCCCACCGAATGCGATCCTTTTTCCCGCTCAACGGGGGTCATTTGGGGGATCGCCAACGGATACCGACCCGTAAAGCAGGCATTGCAGAATCGGCGCTCTCCCTTGCCGACAGCATCCATGGCACCTTCAATGCTCAGGTAGCCGAGACTGGTCGCCCCGAGATGGGCCTGAATTTCTTCGATGGTGAGGTTGGCCGCAATCAGTTGATCGCGGGTCGCCATATCGATACCGTAAAAACATGGGTGTCGGATCGGCGGCGCGGTGATGCGGACATGGACTTCTTTGGCTCCGTTATCAAACAACATGCCCACAATCTGATCGGTGGTTGTGCCGCGGACGATTGAATCATCGACAAGCACGAGTCGCTTTCCGGTGATGTTTTCGCGCAAGGGTGAAAGTTTCATGCGGACGCCGAGGGCGCGCATCCGTTGATCGGGCTGGATGAAGGTGCGGTGAATGTACCGACTTTTCATCATCGCTTCGCCGAACGGGATTCCGCTGGCTTGCGCATAGCCGATTGCGGCGGGGATTCCGCTATCCGGCACAGGAACAACGAGGTCGGCATCGGCAGGGAACTCTTCGGCCAGGCGTTGGCCCATGCGGACGCGGGCTTGGTAAAGGGAAGTGCCGTAAATGTTGCTGTCCGGGCGAGCGAAGTAGATAAATTCAAAGAGGCACATGTGCCCGGGGGTAGGTTCGACCCCCAGGAAGGAGTGCATACCGCTTTGATCAATGACGACAACTTCGCCAGGTTCGATCTCGCGGATGACCTCGCCGGCTACGGGTTCGAATGCGCACGTTTCGCTGGCCACCATCCAGCCATTGCCGACTTTGCCAAGGCTAAGTGGGCGAATGCCGTGCGGATCGCGGAATGCGATTAAACGATCCGGCATACAGATTGCCACCGAATAGGCACCCTTAACGCGGGCCATGGTCCGGCGGATCGCTTCGTCCACGCCGTGTTCCATGTACTTCATCAAGAGGATGGCCAGAAGCTCGCTATCTGAACTTGTTTCGATGGTTTCGCCTTCGGCAGTCAGTTCTTCGTTGAGTTCTTTGGAATTGATAAGGTTGCCGTTGTGGGCCACCGCCATTTCGCCGACAACAGTGACGCAAAACATGGGTCCGGCATTACGTCGCTCGCTCGATCCGGTGGTGCTGTACCGGTTGTGCCCCACGGCAATGTGACCGGGAAGAGTGGCGAGAGTTTCTTCGTTAAAAACCTTGCTCACCAGTCCCATATCTTTGTGCATTCGGACGGTGGTGCCATCGCTGGCGGCGATTCCGGCAGATTCTTGTCCGCGGTGTTGAAGGGCAAATAATCCAAAAAAAGCAAGGCGAGAAACCTGTTCGCCCGGGACATAAAATCCTACGACCCCGCACTCTTCTTTTATCCGGTCACTGTGCCACTGGTCGTGATGGCTCATTCGAACTCAAATGATACTCGGCCTGGTGAGCTGAACCGAGTCGGAAGTTTGGTCATGCGTCCCTCAGGGTTTCCGCCCGCGCAATCATTGGGGCATAATGGTCCTTATGGCCGTAGAGATTCTCATGCCCGAACTGGGCGAATCGGTGCACGAAGGCACGGTCAGCCGCTGGCTGAAGCAGGTGGGAGATTTCGTCAAGGAAGACGAGCCCGTGGTGGAAATCATGACCGACAAGGTCAACACCGAATTGGGCGCGCCGGCCAGCGGAATCCTGGTGAAAATTTTAATCCCGGAAGGAGAGCTTGTCGAAGTATTCGCCGAGATGGGGCTCATCGAACCGGACGAGCAAAAGGCTCGCGAGATGCTGGGGAGCAGAAGCGGTGACGTTCCGCCGACTCCGGCCGAAGATGCACCCGCTGGTGCTGAACCCGCGCCGCCCGTGCCCGATCCGAACGCCGAACTTCCGTCGCACGAGGATCCACCCGCCCAAGTTGACTTTGATTCCGCGGAACGGCGATTCTACACGCCGGTTGTACGATCTATTGCCAAGCAACACAACTTAAGTGAGCAAGAGCTCGCTTCAATCCAAGGCAGTGGAACCGGCGGTCGCGTGACCAAGGCCGACGTCGAATCGTATCTTGAAAATCGCAAGGCCGCTCCAAGCGCACCGGCTCAGCCGTCCGCCCAGCCGCAGGCTCAACCCGCCGCGGCGGCCCCTGCTCAACCCAAGGCCGAACCGGCGGCTCCGCGCACCGAACCCAAAGCGGCGCCCGCCGCGAGTGCGGACTCAGGCGATGTGGAGATCACCCCGCTGGCGGGAATGCGCAAGATGATCGCCGACGCGATGGAGCGGAGCCACCAGATTCCTGCTGTCAGCACGCTGATTGATATCGATGTGACCGCGCTGGTGGATTACCGCGCCATCAATAAGGAATCGTTCCAGCAAAGCCACGGAGTCAAGCTCACCTACACGCCGTTCTTTATCAAGGCTTTGTCAGAATCGCTGCAGCAGTTCCCGGCCCTGAACTCTTACCTCCAAGACGGCAAAATCCACACGAGCAAGGCCGTCCACATGGGCGTGGCCGTCAGCCTCGGCAAAGATGGAGAGGGCGGACTCATCGTTCCGGTGCTGCGGGATGCCGATTCCAAGAGCCTGATCGAAATCGCCAAAGAACTCGACGAGATCGCGGAAAAAGCCCGCACGAATTCGCTGGGCGTAGGCGATGTTCAAGGCGGGACATTTACGATCACCAACCCCGGCAGCTACGGAGCCGTGCTCGGTACCCCGATGATCAATGCGCCGCAAGCGGGAATCGCCGGAATCTACGGCATCAAGCCGCAGCCCGTGGTGATTAACGGCATGATCGCGATCCGATCGATGATGAACGTGGTGCTCACCTACGACCACCGCTTGGTCGATGGTCAACGCGCGGGTCGATTCTTGCAGACCTTTAAAAAGAAGCTGGAATCGATGGACTTCTTCAAGTAAGCGTTGACAGCCTGGCAAAAAAGAAATCCCCCGCACTCGGCGGGGGATTTTTTTGTTTTGGACCTTCGTGTGAAGTTTAGGCCTTGCGTCGGCGACGGGCCAAAAGCGCGCCTCCGGCGGCAAGAATCCCAATCGTGAACGGTTCGGGCACCGCTTCGTAGTACATGCCATCCACGAAGGTGGCGCCGAGAGCATCGGCGCGGCCATTCCGAGCTTGGAACCCGACCGCATCGACGCCAAAGATGTTGCCGCCGTGCATCGAAGCCATTGCCGCGGTTGCCGATTTCGATACCGCGACTTCCGCTGAGACCGATCCCGTCCTTGACGATGCCGTAGGTCGCGGAGTTGTCGGGGTTGTACCAAAGCCCGTTGCCTGGCAGTCGACCATCGGCTCCGCCCGGCACGGCACCGAGGGGTTCGGATTCAAAGTTGTTGGTGATGAAGGCGTCGGCGAAAACGGACGCCGACGCGAAGACGGCAAGTCCGACGAGCGCGGTGCGCCCAGCAATTTTGATATTCATTTTTGCTCCTCTCGAATGGGCCGCCAATCGCGGCCAATATTCAAGTCGTCTCTACTATAACAGATTTTTCAATGTCGGTCGCGGTTCTTAGAAAAATTTTCCAAAGCTCGATTTGTTTGGACAGGTACTTCAGATAGAGTCGGCAGTGGCCATCGTGCCCGGACTTTCCGGCCCGCAGATGGGCCAGCGCGTAGAATGAATACAAGCAGTCCGATGAACTTGGAGGTTACTTATCCGCGCCGAGCCACTAAGCCCTGCCGCGTGGGGTCGATCACCATGGGCAACGGTCATCCGGTGGTCGTGCAAAGCATGATCACCGAAGAAACGCGCAATATCGAAGCGTGCGTGGAGCAGATCATTGCCCTCCACAAAGTCGGGTGCGAAATCGTGCGGGTAACAACCCCGACTTTGGGCGAAGCGGGCTGCCTCGGCGAAATCAAAGCCAAAGTTCGCGAGCGGCACATGGATGTTCCCATGACCGCCGATGTCCACCATCAGGGCACCAAGATCGCCATTGAAGCTGCGCGGCACGTCGATGAAATCCGGGTGAATCCCGGCCTATTTGTGTTCAAACGCCACGGATCGCGCGGGGAACAGGTGGGGGCGCAAAACGGCGACATGCGCGGCCGAGCGGACGAAGATTTGACCACGGTCGAAGCCCTGCGGTCGCAACTGGCTTATTCGGAAACCGAATGGAATCAAGAACTCGCGGCGATTGAAGAAGATTTTGCTCCCGTGGTCGAAGCGTGCAAGCGGTACGACCGCGCGATGCGGATCGGGGTGAATCATGGTTCGCTTTCCGAACGAATCCTCATCACCTATGGCGATACTCCGCGCGGCCTTGTGGAATCGGCAATCGAATACGTGCGAATCTGCGAAAAGTACGGGTACGAGAACCTGAATATTTCCGCCAAGGCGAGCCGGGTTCCGGTTATGATTGCCGCCAATCGCCTGATGGCGATGCGCCTGGATGAAGAAGGGATGAACTATCCGCTCCACCTTGGGGTCACCGAGGCGGGGGATGGCCAGTACGCTCGAATCAAATCGACGGCGGGGATCGCAACGCTTTTGGGCGAAGGAATCGGGGATACGATTCGGGTTTCGCTGAGCGAAGATCCGCTGAATGAGATTCCGGTGTGCTACGAAATCCTGCAAGCGATGAACCTGCGCAAAACTCAGGTCGAATACATCGCATGCCCTTCGTGCGGGCGCACCAAATTCGATCTTCCTTCGGTTTTGAACAAGGTTCGCGATGCCACCAAGCACCTGAGCGGGCTTGATATCGCGGTGATGGGCTGCATCGTCAACGGTCCGGGCGAGATGGCGGATGCCGACTACGGTTACGTCGGCGCGGCGGGGGGAAAGATCACCCTGTATCGCAAGCGCGAAGTGGTGAAATCCGGCATTCCGCAGGAGCAGGGCGTGGAAGAACTCGTCGCCCTGCTGAAAGCGGATGGGGTCTGGCGCGATGCGGTCGAAAGTGGTCGCTAGATCAGCGCTTGGTGTCGTGATTCGGCGGGTGCTGAAAGGTTTCGGAATCCTCGCGCTTGTCTACTTGATCTGCGTTGGCGTAATCCTGTTGATGAACGCCGGAAGCGCAACCCGAGAAGTTAGCATCGGCGGAACCATTCAGCAGTCGGCCGAGAGTTCGCGAGGCGTCACTGTGAGCGTGGCTACCCGTGAATCGAAGCGGCAAAAGGTGCTTCGTCTCGAACCCAAGGGGCTTGAACCGTGGAGCTTTGTGGTTGAAAAGGACGAGTTTCCCGTTACTGTGAGCCTTCGGAGCGTTCCGGAAGGCGACGTGCTCTTCCAAAAAGAATTTCGGAACCCGAACGATGTGCCGAAGCCGCTCGACATCAAGCTCTAAGATCTACTTTCTGAGCTTTGCCATCAGCTCCGGAATCGCCTCGTATAGATCAGCGACAAGGCCGTAATCCGCGACCTCGAAGATTGGCGCATCCGCATCGGTGTTGATCGCCACGATCACTTTGCTATCCTTGATGCCTGCCATGTGCTGCGTGGAACCACTAATTCCCGCGGCGATGTAGAGATCGGGGGCGACGATTTTGCCCGTTTGCCCGACTTGAAGCTCGTTGGCCGCGATTCCGCTATCGACCGCCGCGCGGGTTGCGCCGACCGCCCCGCCGAGCGTATCGGCAAGGCCGCCGATCAGGCGTTCGAATGTCTCCGCATCCTTGAGCGGACGGCCCCCGCTCACCACGATCTTGGCCGCAGAGAGATCGGGGCGGCCGCCTTCGCGAACGGTGGCCGAAATTCGCTTGGCCGTACCTTTAAATGCAGGGCGGTCGGTGACGAGGCTCGATTCACCACGTCGCGCGGGAGCGGGGAATCCGGCGGGTCGGAACGTAAGGCAATACTTTTTCGATTCAACCTGAACCGTGGCGAGCACCGACCCGGCAAGGATCGGGCGGATGAAGGTGTGGCTGTCTACGATCTCCACGATATCGGTGACCATCGGCCAATCGAGCAGCCCGGCCACGCGGGCGAGGCTATCTTTGGCTTGCATGCTGGAGACCGCGCCGAGCTGATCGTAGCCCGGGGCGAGATCGACAAGGGCTGAAGCCAGGTATTCGGCGGGGGGTTGGCTGGGTAGCTGCCAGGCGATGACGATGCCCGCACCCAGATCGAGCACGGGATCGCCCGTGAGCTGCAAGATATCGAACGCCCCCCGCTGCTGGCCGAATCCGGCGGCCATAACCGCCTCGGTGGCGTCGGCGCACACCAGCAGAATTTTCACGGAAGCACTCCTTTGCCTTCCAACTCGGCAATGAGTTCATCGACGTTTGCCACCCGCTTACCGGCGGATCGGGCGGGCGGGGCTTCGTACTTGAGCGTGGTCACTCGGGGCCGGTCGGTGGTGGCGCGTTCACGCTTGTGGAGGGGTTTACTCCGCGCTTTGATGATTCCGGGCAGCGGAATGAATCGCGGTTCATTCAGCCGCAGATCGGTAGTGATCAGGCAGGGAAGGGGCAGCCGCAAAGTTTCTTCGCCGGTATCGGTTTCGCGGGTGACAATTGCCTGATCCGCCCGGAGTTCGATGTCGCTGGCGTAGGTGGCTTGGGGCCATCCCAGCCGAGCGGCGAGCATCTGGCCGGTCTGATTGTTATCTTCGTCGGTGGCTTGCTTGCCCATCACAATGATATCGGGGCCAAGTTCGCGGGCGAGGGATTCGAGTTCTTTGGCTACGATTCCGGGGTCCAGCGGATCGGTGGTTTCGATGTGGATAGCTTCATCTGCGCCCATCGCGAGGGCTTTGCGAAGCTGCTCTTCGCATTCGGCTGCGCCGATCGAAACGACGGTGATCGAAATCTCGGCATTTTTTTCCTTTTGACGCACGGCTTCTTCGACGGCAATCTCATCAAACGGATTGATATCGAACTTGATCGCGGCGACATCGAGCCCTAATCCGTCGGGGAGGGGCTTCACCTTTGCGAACGGATCGACCACGCGTTTGATCGGAACAAGCAGTTTCATCGTCTAGTTGCGCAGGGGTTTGCCGTGTTCGATCATGTGCCGCATGCGGGCCAGCGAACGTCCTTCGCGGCAGAGGTCGAGGAACGCTTTGCGTTCCAGTTCAACCGCCTGTTCGAACGAGGTGGCGGTAGTTATGACATGCTTGACTTTGTCGTTTATTTGCTCATCGTATTCGGTGAAGTTGACATCCCCGGCCTTGAGTTCGTCTTGCATGCGGTCGATCATGCCGCGCAGTGGTCCGACAAGTTCGATCCAAGCGGGTCGCTCAGCGGTGCCCGCATCCAAGGCTAACTGTTTGGCTTCGGTCAGAAGTCGATCTGGGTGGTAGATGGTCACGTCTTCGGGTCGTAAAAAGCCGAGTCCTCGCGCTTCATCGGCATTGGCCGAAAGCTGTCCGGTACCGATAAGGCGCGCGGCATTCACGACGGCTTTTGCCCCTCCGCTTTGGCTGCGCAATCGCATGACGCCGATTCCCGCTCCGCCCGGAACCAGGCCCACGCGAACTTCCGGAAGCCCGATTTGCGTTTCGGCGAGGGCCGCGATCCGGGTGCATCCGGCGGCAAGTTCGAATCCGCCGCCGAGGCAATGACCAAACACGGCGGCCACGCTCGGAATCTGCCCGATGGTCGTGTTAAGCAATTGGAAATTCGCGATATCCTGCTCAATTTGGTCGAATTCACCAGCTTCGATTGCCGACACGAAGTAGCGCAGATCGAACCCGGCCGAAAACGAGCGATTGGCCGAAGTCAGGACGAATCGCTGGGATGCGCCGGAATCGAGGTAGCTGAGCAGACTTGAAACCAGGGGCGGTCCAATCGTGCCCATTTTCGTGGTGAGCACAATCGCGTGGACGTCATCGCCGAGGTCGCGGACTTCAAATCCTTCGTGCGTGGAAATCTTTTCAAAGTCGTGAATGGTGCGGAATTCCGGCTCGGGCTTGAGTGCTTGGAAGGTTCCATTTGCGCTGAGGGCTTGGTCGGCTTGATAAAACGGACCGGCGTATCCTTCTATTGAATCGCCAATCATATCCGCGAGTTCGAACGGGCCGACTTCCCAGCCGAATCCCCACTTCATCACTCGGTCGAAATCCCGAACATTGTGGGCAATGCGCGGTTGGAGCCAGGCTGCGTATTGCAGCATAGGAGTCAGGTACAGGCGAAGGAATTCGCCGACTTCGCTCCGATCTTGCAGGCCCTGCTGGATTCGCTCGGTTAGCGGGAGCGATCCTAGCGTTATTAAAGCCGGGAGTTCGGGGGTGCGGACTTCGCGGTACGACCGAGTGACCATATCCAGGGCCACAAACTGGTTTCCTTCCTTGCGATAGTAGCCTTGACCGACCTTGTTTCCGATCCATCCTTTTTCGATTAAAAACTGGAGACTGGGCGGATGTTGCAGTTGCTTGACGTAGGGATCATCGGGGCAGCGCGCAATCAGGTTCTGGGCGATGTCGGCCATGATGTCCAGGCCAACGAGGTCGTTAAGGCGAAAACTTCCGCTTTTGGGTCGTCCGAGAAAAGGCCCCGTAATTGCATCTACGGCTTCAATATCCAGGTGAAGGCGTTCGGCCGTGTGGATGGCGTGGAACATGCACCACATGCCGTACCGATTGGCAATGAATCCGGGCGTGTCTTTGGCAAGGACCACGCGGCGGGCCCCTTGGGTTTCGAAGAACTGGGTCGCATCTTCGATAACCTGCGGATCAGTTTCGTCGGTGGGGATGAGTTCGAGCAGTTTGAGGTAGCGCGGCGGATTAAAGAAGTGGGTGCCGATAAATTTTCGGCGAAATTCGGGGGTTCGCCCTTCCAGGAGGCGGGAAATTTCGAGTCCGCTGGTGTTGGTAGAGATCAGGGCATCTTCGCGGATGTAGGGTTCGATTTGAGCAAAGAGGTTCTGCTTGAGCTCGATTTTTTCGACGATTGCTTCGCAGATCCAGTCGGCATTTTCGATTGCTTCGAGGTCATCACCAATCGAACCGACCGTAATCGATTTTGCGGTGGCGGGCAGGTAGAAGTGGGGCGGCCGAGCCGCGGCGGCTTGGGCCAGCTTTTCTTCCGCCATTTCGCGGGTGACTTCGAGGACGGTGACTTCAAAGCCGAGGTTTGCAAAATGGGCGGCGATACCGGAGCCCATTGTCCCCGCGCCGATGACGCAAATGCGCCGACAGTTCTCCAGCATATCGTGGCGGAGAGAATACCCATGCGGCATGTCTGAATCGGGTCGCAGAAATCGCGCAATCCCCACCCTGTTTGACACGTTTAAAGAACCGACGTTATAATAGGAACGAACAGCATGACAATTTTGACAGTGCCTGTAGAGGTGCAAAACCATTAAGAAGCGTGGTTTTAGGGGCCGTCCCAAGCGCGAGCCCGGCCCAAATATCAACCGACGCCTGCTCAAGTACGAATCGCTACGCGTGATTGCCGAAGACGGATCCCAGCTAGGCGTGATCAGTTCGCGCGATGCGCTGTCCCGCGCCGAAGATGTTGGCCTTGACCTGGTCCTTGTTGCCCCCAATGCCGATCCGCCGGTCGCCAAAATCGTGGATCACGGGAAATTCAAGTACGAACAGGACAAACAAAAGAAGGACCAAAAGCGCAAAACCCAAGACGTAAAGGGTATAAAGATAAGCCCGAACATCGCAGAAAACGACATGCGCACCGCCGCCCGGAAGGCCAAGGAATTCCTGGAAGATGGTGATAAAGTGCGAGTTGTTTGCCGATTTCGGTTCCGAGAACTCGCTTACCCCGATCGTGGCAAGGAAAAATTGCTTTGGATCGCCAAGGAACTCGAAGAACTCGGAAAACCTGAGAAGGAACCCATCCTAAACGGTCGGGAAATGGTCATGGTGATCAATCCCAAAGTTTCGGGTGGATCAAAGAAAAATGCCAAAGCTGAAGACAAGCAAGACAGCAGCGAAGCGGTTTAAGATTTCCGGTAGCGGAAAGATCATGCGGCGAAAGTCTTACAACAACCACATGTTCTTCCACAAAAGCGGAAGTCAAAAGCGACGGCTCGACCAAGAAGTCGAGCTGAGCAAGACCGAGCGAAGCCGAGTGAAGCGGCTGCTCGGCCTTGCGTAACAACCAGATTCGCAATCTCCCCTCTACCGCCACCGCCGATTCGGCTGGGAACCGGTACCGACCCAAACCAAAACGAGGAATCGAATAAATGGCAAGAATCAAACGTGGCCTCATGCGCCACAAACGACACAAAAAGCTCATCAGCAAAGCGAAGGGCTATTACGGTCGTAAAAAGAACGTCTTCAAGAACGCCCAAGAACAGGTGATGAAGAGCGCGCAATACGCGTTCCGTGACCGACGGGCCCGCAAGCGCGACTTCCGACGCCTTTGGATCGCCCGAATCTCGGCTGCGTGCCGCGAGGAAGGCGTCCGCTACGGCGAACTGATCCACGCGATGTCGGAAAAAGGCATCGAAGTGAATCGCAAAATGCTCAGCGAACTGGCCATCGCCGACCCGCAAGCGTTCAAAACGTTTCTTAAGTCCGCGATCGGTAAGTAAGGGACCCGGTCCGACAAATTGAGATCGCCTTCGACGTAAGTCGAGGGCGATTTTTTTGCTCATTCCTTAAGCCAATCACGGCTTGGGCGGGGTTTGGACAACCCAATCATCGTTTTGGGCCCCATCATCTTGTTGATTCAGACCCGCGGTATAGATGAAGAAAACTCCACCCGCTTCTTTAATCATGGCTCCGTGCCCGAATGGGTCTGTTATTGAGGTCGCGCTGATCTCGCCCAAATCTTTGGGGTAGCGGCCATGTTGGCGGTGAAAATCTACGCTCCTTATTAGCGCAAGCGTGAGTTGTTTCTGGGTTGCCGTCCGTTCCAACGCTACGGCTGACTGGCCTACCGTCGGAATGATGATATAGTTGCCGAACTGGCTCATTTGCGGGATCGGCTTGCCGATCTTTTCGAAATACAGGTCGATCTTATGCGCCTTCTCCCTGGGGGTGAGATCAGATCGACTGAGCACTTCTTGGAAGAAAAGTTGCGCCTGAATATGGCGCACCAAATAGGCGCGTTTCACCGCGCCCTGAGGGACGCCCGAACGAACCAATTCTTGCGGATTCGAATAAGAGTTCATGAACTCATCCGGATCGAAGATAACGCCCGCGGGTGCATTGCGTACAAATGCGACTCCCAAAAACGCTTCAGCACGCATTGCCTCTTTGAAATCGTGATTGAACGAAAGGTTTGTAACCGTTTCTTCCAGCCGTTTGAGCCCGGCGCGATCCTTACGGATGGCGTAAGCCACTTTTTCGGCGGTCCGGAGATAAATGGCGTTGCACGCGATACCAACCAAAAGCGGAATCAACGCCGGTTCGTGCGGCTGCAAATTGGCGAGCCGATTCATGGTCGTTAGGTCGGAAAGAGCTCCGTCCAAATCTTGGTTTTGAGCCCGGAATATCGCACGATATGACAACTGCTTAACCCCTTCTTTGGCAAGGGTATATTCCGGAAATTCGAGATCAAAACCTTTATCCCAATCGCGCTTGTAGTCAAGCTTGGGCTTTTTGGATGCCTTGGTCAGAATATCCAGCAACGGATCAACTTCGCGCAGAATGTGGACCGTTTTGGCTCGATCTCCGGAGTTGATCGCCGTCTGAAGTCGCTGCGAAGCGTGAGCAAGCTTCTCATCCGCCATGAGTTCCCAGGCGCGATTCAGCTCAATCGCGGCATTTTCATGATCTGCGACCGGAGTCATGATCTCGGATGCTTCCCAGGGAAGCCCGGCGGCTCGATAATCGGCTACGGCTTTGTCAACCTTACGGGCCGTTATCGGAAAATCGACGAACCACAAAACTCCGGAGCAGCAGCCCAATGTTAGGATCGAAACGATCCCCAGCATGACAAATAGGATTTTCCGGTTAGATTTTCGTTCTTCTTTCACGGGTGCCGCCCGAATGATATCCCAGCTTTTGCCGAATGGAATCGCCGCGCCTAGTTAGATTCAGCGAACTGCTTAAATGAATCCAGCAGATAGGTCCAGCCTTCGCGGGTCATGTCCGCGGATTCGTCCGAAACTTTGCCCATCACCGAGCTCGTGAACCGCAATACCGTTCCGCTTTCGGACTTCTCAAGTTCGAACCGGCACATATTGACCGCCGGTCCGCCGAAGCGAGGCGTCGTGAACCCGGCGAACTCCAGCGACCGTTCCGCCTCCAAAGAGACCACTGTCGACCAGAGCAGCGACTTTCCGTCTTCGGTTTGCTCATAAAGCCGACCGCCGGCAACGGCTTCGAGAATAATATTCTTTGCTCCTTCCAAACACAAAAAGTCGGTGGGCCACCATTCCGAAATTCGGTTGACAAGCGTGTGCCAAACTTTTTCGGTTGGGGCTTCGATCGCAATTTCGAAGGCACTGTGTCGGATGTCGATGCTCATTTTTCGCTAGATTCCTCGCTCATCAACTTGATCTTGTGAGCCGTCAATGCAAGCCGGGCAGTGTGGCCGGTGACCCACTTTTCCACGATCTCATGGAGGGGTATCGGGTTTAAATGGTTGATCCGATTGCGTCCTCGGCGTTCCACCGTAACCAGCCGAGCGTTGGTCAAAACGTCCAGATGTTTCATCACGGTGCAACGGTCGAGCGTCGGGCACGCTTTACAAAGAGCACCCGTCGTTCGGGGTTCTTCTTTGAGCAAGTCCAGCAGATGCCTCCGGGTTGGATCGGCGAGTGCCTTCCAAACTTCCTCATGCATTGCAAGATATGTTACCAGATACTAACATATATGCAAGCATGACAGAAAATTCTAACGACAGCCTCACGCGGTCCAGGCTCGTTGCGAAGTTCGCCAGGCGGAACGAGCTCATCGGCGGTCCACGGCAGTCCAGCGGCGCGATACTCCGCTACGGAACGATCAAGCTGCCAGGCGGCGAGAGGGTAATCAAAGATACGGAGCCCGATCGCGATTGTAACGATCATGAGGGCCGCACCCGCCATAAGAGAAGCGATTAAGATTCGGCGGTTTCGCTGGGCACGCCTCGTCTGTGTCATTCCGCTCAATGATATCCGGTTTAAGCATAGGTGGACGGCGGATCACAAGGTTTCGGTGATCTTGGTGATATTAGGGGCCCTATCCGGATCGAGGCCGCGGGCACGAGCGGCGAGCAGGGCCAGCCACTGACCGAACACGATTTCCCATAAGGGCGACCACACGTTGTGGTTATCTTGCGGCGCACGGATCAGAATCGTGCCTGATTCTTCGATGCCCGTCGGATCGTCACCAAATGCCACCGTGGCCGATCCAGGCCCGGCCAATGCCTTCGGTCCGTGCTGAAAGTCGGCGGTGCTGTAGCTCCGCGCCGAAATCAGAGCGCACTCCATTAGCTTGAGCGCACTCTCTTTTGCCGTGCAGTACGAATACCCGCGGCCAAGGACAAAAATAGGGTCGCAACGCACGATGTGACCGCACACTTCTTCGGCGACCGTTCGACAGCGTTCGACCCACTCTTGATCGGGAATCGCGATGGGAGGCAAGTCGGCACCCATGGCCCGCACCAGCTGGGCAAGGGCAAGCAGAGAAGCGGAGTAAGTTTTGGTCGCGGCGATACTCTGTTCTGCTCCTACGCCCAGGAGTAAGGTGTGCTCGGCGGCCTCCGTAAGACGACTACCTGCCGTATTGGTGATTCCCACCGTGGTATGGCCAGATCGGCGCAGATTGGCGAGCACTTCGCTGACATCGGGCGCGGCACCGGACTGGCTGATTCCGATGGCTAAACAGTTCCGATAACGAACCTCGGCGTGGTAACGGGTTATGACGGACGGTGCGGCCATTGACACCGGAATCCCCAAATGAATTTCGATCAGGTAGCGGGCATAGAGGGCCGCATGGTCGCTGCTTCCGCGCGCGGCCAGCAAAACCATATCGAACGATTTGCCCGCCACGGTCTGACTAAGTTCGGCAAGGTACCGATCCGCCTGGCCCGGAAGAGTCTCGATCTGCTCCCGGATTTCCGCTTCCATGAATTGTCCGCCACTCATAACGTGAGAATCGTACCGGTCTCGCCAATGGATCGGTCCGCCGGATTGGTTACTGTAAACTGCAACCATACATGAAAGTGGGCGCGGTTCAAATCAGTCGCTTTACTATTCCTTCGGGAAATGAGCGCGATTACGAAGGGATGCTTCGCTCTTTTGGTGAAGAAGTTGGCGATGATTCAGGATTCATCTCAACCACCGTGTGGCAGGATATCGACCATCCCGGTGCTTTTATGCGGGTGACCGCATTCCGCGATTTCGACGCGTTGTTTAAAAGCTACGATGAGATGGTGGAAAGTGGATTCCTTGAAGAGTCGATCGAAAAGTACGGCATCTCTCCGGATATACGGCGTAACATTCCGATTTGGGATAAACGTTTCGACTTCCATCAGCTAAAAAAAGTGCAATATATTTCGCTTTCGGTGAGAGCCATGGAACCCGGCCAAGGAGTGCCGTGGATCGAAAAAATGAAATACAACTTTGCGGAAATCGAGATTCTGCCGGGTATGCGCGGATGCTGGATTGGCCAGCACGACGAGATTGAAGATGAAATAACCGGACTTGTGGCATGGGATTCGCTCGAATCTTGCCGCCAGTCGATCCCTCAGCCGCTTCACTATCCGATTTATGTCTTCCGTCGTTATCGCTGATTGGGTTCAGGATGACGGCTTGCACGCGGGCGACGAAAATATGGCTCGCGATCGGCAACTGTTTGAAGCCGCGGAATCCGGCATGCCCCGCGGACGGGTCTACGAGTGGATCGGGCCATGGGTTTCGCTCGGAATTTCGCAAGATCCGGCCCGAACGGTGCTGCCAAACTGTTCGATTCCCATGACTCGTCGCCCCACGGGAGGCAAGGCGGTCCTTCACGGACACGATCTGACTGTGGGTCTGGCGATTCCGCTGGAACCAAGACTCCGAACGGTGAAATCGAGCTACCGATTTGTTGTTCCGTTTCTGGTTGAAGCGTTGAACGAAGTGAGAATCCCGGCCGCGCTCGGGGAAGATACGCCGTTCGTGCGAAAGCTCGGCCAGGTCATGGACTGCTTTGCCCACGTTTCGCCGAACGATATTGTTGATCCGACTACGGGCCGCAAGGTGTGCGGATGCGCACTCAAACTTGGCCGACAGTCGGTGCTGGTGCAGGCTTCGATCCCCGTTTATTTGCCGCAGGTTGACCCGGCCACCGTCTTTGCTGATCCAGCCCCGCCGAATCCGGTACTTACCGTTTCGCGAAGAGACCTTGCGGATTCGCTTGGCCGAGCATTGGCAAAGGTAAAACTACCATCGTGAATAAGCAGATCCATTCCACTGATACCGCACCGGCGGCGATTGGCCCCTACAATCAGGCCGTTGAAGCCAACGGATTTATCTTTTGCTCGGGTCAGATTCCGCTCACGCCTGATGGCACGCTCATCGAAGGGAATGTTGCCGAACAGACTCAGCAGGTGATGGCAAATATCCGCAGCTTGCTGGGATCGATGGGGCTCAGCTTTACCAACGTCGTCAAAACCACAATTTTCCTCAGCGATATGGCGCATTTTGCCACCGTCAACGAAATCTATGCGCAGGCATTTGAAACTGATTTTCCGGCTCGAAGCACGGTCGCGGTGGTCGGTCTTCCCAAAGGCGTGGATGTCGAGATCGAAGTGATTTGTGCCCGATAAACCGCCGCGCCATGTGGTGAGCGTAAGCCTGGGGACCTCAAAGCGCGATAAAACTCATCGCACTGAAATTTTAGGCTACACCTTTCTCATTGATCGGCGGGGAACCAACGGCGATAAGGCCAAATTCCGATCGATCTTGCAGGAGCTCGATGGAGATGTTGATGCCATCGGGATCGGCGGCGCGGATATCTGGATTGCCACCTCGCGCCGAAGATACGCCTTTCAGGATATCCAGCAGCTGGTTGCGGTTGTCAAACGAACTCCGGTAGTCGATGGGAGCGGGCTTAAGCACACGCTGGAACGATCCACGATCGAACGCCTGCAGGAATCAGGGACGATCGACTTTGCCCACGAGCGGGTGCTACTTGTAAGCGCGGTGGATCGATTTGGAATGGCGCAGGCTCTGGATCGGGCCTGCCCGGATGTGATTTATGGCGATCTGTTGTTTGGCCTTGGGTTACCGATTCCGGTTCGCTCTTATGCGATGGTGGAGCGGCTGGCTTCGGTCATTGCGCCGATCGTGACCCGGCTACCGATCCACTGGTTCTATCCAACGGGCGAACGCCAAGAGATTCGCAAGCCGATCCACGGAAAGTTTTTTGCGGATCGCACCCTGATCTGCGGGGACTGGCACTACATTCGGCGATACGCACCGGACGATCTGACGGGCAAGACAATTATCACCCAGACCGTGCGGCAAGCGGATATCGAATGGCTGACTTCCGCCGGTCTTTATCGATTGATCACGACCACTCCCGAAATGGGGGGCGAAACATTTGCCACCAATGTGATGGAAGGAGTGATCATAACTCTTGCGCAGAAAATGCCGGATGAAATGACAGAATCCGACTACCTGAGCATCCTGGACCGGCTGGAATGGCAACCGAGCGTACGGATTCTGAACGCTCCGGTAAAATGAACGGACCCACACCGTTTTGACTAAATTCGCATTTCTCATCCATCCCCTGGTGGCCAAAGATATGGCCCGCCGGTGGAAATTCCTTAAGCCGTTTTCCGAAGGTCAACTGAAATGGCTGATGCAAAAAATCGGCCCACGCGAAATCAGCCATATCACGGGAATCAAATCGACCACGGGGGCAGAAACGGAAGGGTGGTTCATCGCCGTGCCTTTAACGCCGCAGATGTTCATGAACCACCCTATCGAAGAGGTGTATCGGGTGATGGCCAAAGCCGTGAATATCGGCAAAAAGCTGGGAGCCGATGTGGTCGGCCTCGGGGCGTTCACCAGCGTAGTCGGAGATGGTGGAATCACAGTGCAGGAAATGACTGGCGTTCCGATTACGACCGGAAACAGTTACACGGTTGCCACCGCCATCGAAGGAGCACTCGATGCGTGCGACCGCGTGGGCATCGAACGGAAGAGTTCGACCCTTGCTGTTATTGGCGCCACTGGCTCAATCGGCCACGCTTGCGCGGTGATTATGGCCCCAGAATTTAAACGGACGATCTTGATTGGCCGTGATCAGGCCAAAACCCAGGAAGTTGCCAATGAAATCCCGGGTGCCGAAGCATCGACTGACATTGAGCTCGTCCGACAGGCTGATGTCGTTGTCACCGTGACAAGCTCGGATGCGGCAATCCTCTTACCAGAACACCTAAAGCCCGGTGCGGTGGTGTGCGATGTTGCGCGACCCCGGGACGTGAGCGTGCGAGTCACTGCGGAGCGTCCGGATGTACTCGTGATCGAAGGCGGCGTGATCGAAGTTCCGGGAAACGTAGAATTTGGCTTCGACTTTGGCTTTCCGGACCGCACCGCGTACGCGTGCATGAGCGAGACCATCATGCTCGCGCTCGAAGATCGACCGGAATCATTTACTCTTGGCAAACACGTCAGCGCAGATCAAGTGCGCGAAATCCAGCAGATTGCCCAACGGCACGGATTCAAACTTGCCGGGTACCGGAACTTCGAAAAAGCAGTGACAGACGACCAGATCAAGCGAGTTCGCGCGGCTCGGCTTCAGCACATGTCCACAGTCGGAGGCTAGGCATTGCTCACGGTTCGCGATCTCACCCACCGGTTCGGAACGAAGACCGTTCTGCATGGACTCAACTTCAGCGTAGAATCTGGGCGGATTGCGGTGATTATGGGGAGCAGTGGGGGCGGCAAAACAACCCTGCTTAAATGTATCTCCGGCTTGATCAAGCCAACCCAAGGGGTCATAGAAGTTGGGGGGGTAGATGTTGTAAAAGATCCCAATGCCGCCCGTGCGCAACTGGGTTTGGTCTTCCAGTACGCGGCTCTGTTCGACTCGTTGACTGTGCGCGACAACGTTCTGTTCGGATTTCGAAGACAACACGCGAGGCAGGATCGGGCCGAAGAAGAGAAGCGTCTGAAAGGGCTTTTATCGGAAGTTGGGTTGGAAGGCGTAGAGGACATGATGCCCGCCGAACTATCGGGCGGAATGCGAAAGCGAGTCGGACTCGCGCGGGCGCTCATCATGGAACCCCAACTTTTGCTTTACGATGAACCGACCTCCGGACTTGATCCTGTGACTGCTTATAGCATCGATGAACTAATTGTCGAAACGCGCGACCGTTTGGGAATCACCAGCGTGGTCGTGAGCCACGATGTAACAAGTATCTTTCGGGTGGCCGATCAAATTCTGTTTTTACATCGGGGAGAGCTGCTCTTTAACGGTACTCCCGAAGAGTTCCGCCGCCACCAATCCGGCCCAATCGGGGAGCTGATCCATAAAGCAAGGGCCGAACAGCTTTCGATCGCGCCCAGTGGTTAAGCTCTACTGAACCCTTTTGGGTCAAAGACGTTATCTTATCTGTAGCGCAAACCAGTATGAAACGCCCGATCCTGATCCTGACCGCAGTCGTCGCGATGGCCGCATTCGTCACTCCTAGCTTTGCCCAATCGGCTGGGCCAAAACCGTCGAACGGACAGAACCAAACTCGCCGCGGACCCGCCGGCAATCCCGAACTTCGCCAAAAGATGAAGGAGATTCAAACCAAGGTGATTCGTGAACTCAAGTTAAATGCCGATCAGACTAAAAAGGTGAACGCGGCAATCGCCAAACGTGATTCATCGCACAAGAAGTTGCAAGATCAGCTACGCGCCGATCAGAAAGCAGGTAAGAAAGCCGATCGCACGGCGATGCAGAAAAAGTTCCAAAATATCCAAACGACATTTGACAAGGAAATGAAGACTGCAATGGGAGAAGCCAAGTACAAAACTTTCCAAAAGCGGATGCGGGAAGAACTGGAAAAGCTTCGCAAACAACAAACCCAGAATCGGTCTAACAATCGGGCGGGTGGTCGCCTCCCTCGATAATTAAATCCACCGTGTAACTACCGAATCCGCCCGGATACTATCCGGGCAGACTTATTGCAGATAGTCGAGTTCCCGGAGCCAGGTCGATGAATCTCGCCAATCGGCGCGGACTTTAACAAAAAGCTCAAGGTAAACGTTTTGACCGACCATCTCTTCGATTTCCGGGCGGGCTCGCGTGCCAATCTCTTTGATCATGTTGCCCTTGGCACCGAGGATAATGGCTTTTTGCCCGTCACGTTCGACGAGGATCACCACGCGAATAAACAGCCGGTCCTCTTCTTGGGCCCACTCCTCGCAATAGGCGGCCAGTGAGTGGGGAACTTCTTCTTTGGTCAGGTGGATCGCTTTTTCGCGAACAATCTCGGCGGCAAGGAATGCCATTGGCTGATCGGTGTAAATGTCGTCGGGGTAGAAGGTCGGGTTTTCGGGTAAGGCTTCAACGATGAGCCCATTGAGAATATCGATGTTTTGATTTCTGGTAAATGAGGTCATCACCGAGTTTTCGGTTTTGAACAGTTCTCGATAAGCTTCGTAGTTTCTTTCGACATCTGCCGCCGCCAACTTATCCATCTTGTTCATGCACAAAATGCGGGGAGTTTTGTCGTTTAACAGGCCGGCATCGTCTAGAATCTTGGCGACGCTTTTATCCTCTTGGCTAGGCATGCGCGAACAGTCCACCACAATGAGCAGCACATCGATTCCGTACAGAGATTGCCGCGCCGATTCGTTGAGTGCTGCACCGAGTTTATGACGCGGCTTGTGGATTCCGGGAGTATCCACAAACACAATCTGGTAGTCGTCGGTCGTGGCGATTCCGAGGACCCGCTTACGCGTGGTCTGAACCTTGTCGCTGACGATGCTCACTTTATGGCCGACAATGTGGTTCACCAAAGTGCTTTTGCCGACATTGGGTTTGCCGACTACGGCCACGATTCCCGATTTCATCTGCGGCTACTCCCGTTTGCGGAACACGATGCTGACACCGGTTTCGCCAAACTCTTGATCCGCTTCTGGTTTACGGTCGCGACCCGTGGGGCGTCGCCGCCTTGATCTCCGCCGACCCGTGCGCCGTCGACCATCCTGATCGTCAGAATCCGTTTCGTCAAGAACTGAATCTTCAAGCCCTTCGGTTTCGAACATCGATGGCTTGAGGAGCAGGTCATCTGCGTGTTCTTCGGACCACGATTCTTCCACCCACTCATCGAGCTTCATTACCTGAACATCGAAGTTGACTTTGTCCCAGTGCAACGTGTTTTCGGGGCGAACGATCGGCTCACGGACGGTCGCCAGTTCCTCGATATCGGCGTTCAAGATCGCTTCGATATCTCCCATGGTTCCGACCAAAAATGTATGGGTTGAGCCATCGACCGCGCGGAATTTCACCGCATTATTTTCGACCGGAATGTACTGCCGATCTTCTAAGTGATAGGCGGCCCATTTATCCGGAAGCATGAGCGAGCGAGGGCCCGATCCGGAGCAGTGAACGGTCACAAACGGCGGATTGGCGTGGACTAGATCGTTTTCGAAACTCCACACATGCGCGCCGGCTTGTTGGCCAAGCACACGGAGAAGTCCGGGGGTGACGATGGGTTCGCCAAGAAAGACGCTGGTCCAATCTTCGCCTGACTTTTCTCCTTCAAAATGTCGGCGCACAAAGCTTGGGAGCCCGGTATCGGTGTATTCCCCAAGGATTTGTCCATCTTCGGGAATGGCAAAGTAGCTGGGTTCCAGCTGTCCGCCTGTGATCAGTTCGTCTTGCCTAAGCTGTGTACTCAACTCTTCGCGAGTGTTGATCAAAGTGGTACCCGCGCGGCAGTTAAAGGGCTGCGGACGCAACGCGATTCCGGTAACTTCGCGCACGCGTTCGAGGCTGTCGCGCCCGGCTTCGAACAGGCCTGCGGTGTATAGCCAAAAGAGGAGCTTGCCATCGCGCTGGAGACGCGATTTAATCGCACTACGGACTTCGGGCCGGATATCCCAGGCGTTGACGAACACGTACAGCTTGCTTTCGGGGAAGTTCTCACGATGCGCGAGATCGGACAGCAGATAGAACCCGACGCTGAGCCCTGAGCGGAGCATGGCCTCACGCGATTGCTGGACTAAGATTTCGAACGCGCGGGGATCGGTGAGGTAGGTAAGAGACCGCTCATCGACAAAGAAGGCGACATCCGGCGAACGAGGTTCCGCGGCAAGGCTCCGCAAGAGCAGGTTGTGGACGGTCCTTCCGCGCTGCCAGATTCCGGGTGAGTTGAGCCATCCGCCCCCGTTTGTATCCATCCAGATCGCGCCGCCCTCGTGAGCAAGTGCGCCCCCGATTCCGCGCCAGTGGGCGGATTCTAGTGCCTGTGGGGTTTTCATCACCGGGTTGTGCGCCTGTTGTTCTTCGCGTCCGCTGATGGGTGTGCGGAAGTCGTCTTCGCTCATAAACAGCTTGCCATTGAGGGCGAAGCTATCGACTGGGAAGGGGAACGCAGCGGTTCCGCCGGGAGATCGATCCCGGTAGCTGGGAGGTCCGGAGGCGTAATCGAGATCGGGGCAACGCAAGAGCTTGCCGAGCGAAAGATGTCCACTAAACGGGTGCGACCATTCAAAGGTGAAGCCATAGCTGGCACCAACTAAATAGTCTCCATTCGAAGCTTTTTTGGCCGCGTAGCACAGATCGCCGATGCGGTCCACCGTTTCATCGCTGCAGAACAGGTGATAATCGATCCAACGGCGAGCGCGGCGGTCGGTGCGGACGAACTCTTCGCCCCCCAGACCTTCGCGGTAGTCGGGGATATCGATTTCATCGAATTTTGCAGATCCATCGAACCAACTGGCGCGAAGCGAGACAATGTCTTTGCGGTAGCGGACTTTTAACCAATTGCGGAATTTTTCCACTGCCGCGGCAGAGATGTCGTACCCTTCATCGTCGGCGAGGAACCACTCTTCTTGGTCGAAGTGAACGCCTAGGATTCGATCGGCGTGTTCAGATTGGCACAGCCCTTCGATAAGTTGGATCAAGCTGGCTTCGGCTTCCGCCCAGTACTCATCGTCGCTCACGCTGGGATCGGCAATATCGCGGTGCAGGGTTTGATAAACCGCGTTCGGGAACCGGGTCGTCCAATCGCTGGCCGGTTTAAACGAAATCCGCGGGACTACCAGAATCTGCGGCGCGACTTCGCGAACTTGGCTGAGGATGTCTTCGCAGAACTGTAGCGATTTTCCGGCAAGGTCCCGATCGACCACAACATCGACAAGGAATGAAAACACCTCGATTCCTTGTTCGGCGGCTTCTTTGAGCTCTTCTAGTACGATGGGTCGCTGGCTTTGAAGCCGTGCATCGGCATAAAAAAACAGGGGTGAGATCACCCGGCGATCTTTAATGATGCAAGGATGCTGGCGGTGGAATGCCACCTGGGCTGCATTCTCGCCGCGTTCGATTGGTTCTCGTCGTGGAGGCTGAGGTTCGGCTTTTGGCGCTTCGATCGGAGGTGTGACGACTTCTTCAATTTCCGGCTCGGGAATGGCCGCCGCCGCGGTGATTTCAATATTCTCGCGATCCTTGTGCCGTCGCGTTCGACTGCGACGCGGAGCAAGTTTGGATTCTTCTGGGTTTGAATCTTCCGCTTCGCGGACGATTTCCTTGGTGGGTTTTTTCGGGGTGCGAACAACGCTTTGAGACCGCCATTCCACGATTACGACGCGGCCCTGATCATCGTCTACGGGGGCGGGCGGCGCAGATGGCCTCCGTCGGAAAACGGGCTTGAGTTCTTCGACAGCTGGAGCTTCGACTTGGGCTGCCGATTCCGGTTCGGGGGCCTCTTTGACGTCGCCAGTCCGGCGCGTCCGGCTGGTCCGGGCTTGAGGCGCGGGTTTTTTGGAGACTTTTTCCTGCTTTGGCTTTACCGGTTCGGCAACAAGTGGTTCGCTTGGTTCAATCGGAGCGGGTTCGGAGCGAGATCGACCGAAAAGCGGTGTCTTTGAGACGGGCTCGGTCGCGGGAGCCGGGGATGATTCCGTAACTTTTGGTGCGGATTTCCGCGGGGTACGTCGTGGGCGCGCGGGAGTCTTTGCCGGAGTGGACGCCTCACTCGGTGCCAAATCTTCGGCAGAGGTCGGCGGAACAATGTTTTCAGTCGCCAGTTCCTTGAGAATGTCGTCCGCGGTGCGGCGGCGCCGTCGGCGGGGTGTGGATTCAGTTTGTCCGGCGGAATCTTCCGACGGAGTTTTCAGTTCTTCGTCTTTCTTGGGCATCTATAACGCCAACTTGTTAAATTGTTTGCGGGTGCGGCCTTCCTTGGCCGGATTGCGCGGGGACCAGGTTGCCCTTGGGCTTCAACCAGCGCTTTCCGAATATTCGTGCAAAACCCGTACGCTTCCGAGTATGACACCAGTTCTTACCCTCAAGACGGGCAAGACTCGGGGCGGGATTTTCCGCAATTTTCCGGCCTATCCCTGCGCTTTTACGAGCAAGACGCCAAACATGTAAATCGAAAGCCACCCCAGGAGGGCGCACACGCAGATGATTCAGTTGATGGGAACACCATCGGCGGATCAAGCGGCGAACCTGTTTGGAGCTCGGCCAAACGGAAAGTTGAACTCAAATGCAGAGTTCGATCTTTCCCGAGAGACCGCAGCTTCGACCCGGAATGGCCAGAACGAGGAAGTAGACCCGAGCGGGCAGAAAGCCCAGTTGGTCGCGCTGGACCTCATCGCTGGCCTCTTGCCGCGACCATCCGTCGCATTAAAAGATTTGGACTTCACGGTTCAGATCGGCATAATTCAGATTCAGCCCGCCGACCTTGTCAAGGGGTTGGAAGCGGTTGCCGATCCCCAAACCGGAGCGGTCGATATTGACAAGCTGGTGAACTGGTTCCAAGCCAAATTTGGAATCGAACCCGGGGCAACCGATGCCCGCCAGTTCATCCGGATGATCGAGCACGGAGTGAAGTCCGTTCCGCCCATCTCGCGCCCGATCCTCGTTGATCCGGCCGTGGGCCATCGCGATATCATCGGTTGGCCGCGGATCGCCAGCCCGCTCCAGCCTGATCCAACAGGGGCCCGAACTCCGAGTACCGAGCGCATCCCGAATACCGAAGTCACGATCGACGTTCACACGTCCCGACTCAAGCTTGAAGAGGCCGATCCCCAAACCCTCTCTCCGAACGATGGTGTAGAAGGCAAGAACCAAGCTTCGGATGTTCATCCTGAAGTCCTGGCGCCGGGTGAAACACGGCCCAAACGGATCACTCCGCAGATCCTTGAGTTTTTGCGCAAAGGTGGTGGGATTAACGAGGTGCCCATCGGACGGGATCCTAACTTTGGCAATCGCGAGATTGATGCCGAGCTCATCGTCAAAGATGGTCGTCTGACGCTTAGCCGAGCCAGTGCCGAAGCCCTGACCCCCCAAAACGCGGATGAGTTCGCTCAGCGATACGCCCAACTTATGGGCTCGCGCAAGGGGAATTCGTGGGTTAATCCGGCTTGGACTGGATCGCGAGAATCGCAAGCGGCCGAATCGGTGAGTATGATTCCGCGGCCCAAACCGATTGCGCCCGGTGCCGACCTCGATCTTCCTGGTGCCGATGCCGCTTCAGGGGCAGATTCGGTCACCGATGCCGATATAGCCCCCCGCGCCGAAACGAAGTCGAACTTCACGTTCGACCGAAGCATGAAGAATGCAGAAGTCGATCCCAAGGCATTGAGCCCCGAAAGCGAAGAGATCGAATCGACGGAAAAGCCGACGTTCGAAAAACCTTCGATCGAACCGCAAACCCACGCGTTTGTCAATCGGGCCGATACCGCCCGAGCGGTGGATCGCACTCGCCCCGATCTTGAGCGTGTGGCATTGGCCGGAATGCGCGAAGTGGCCGAAGCGGTGCAAGATATTATTGCCGCGCGTCGCCCCGCCCAGGTTAAGGTGGAACTGACGCCGCCCGACTTCGGAATCATTGAAGTGAGCGTGGCTCAATCTCGTGATGGTGCCGAGATCGATTTGCGAGCTTCCGATGAAGGGGTTCGACAAGCTCTCAACGCTCATCGCCACGAACTTGTGCAATCGATCGAAGGACGCGGCATTGCGCTTGGATCGCTTAACGTCGGCCACCATTCGGCCGGGCAAGGGGATGGTTCGCAAAGCGATATGCGCCGAGATTTTCAAGCCGCTGCTAACATGAGCGCATTCGATGCCAGTGCGGAACCCACTTCTGCCCCGACCCGCCGATCGTTCCACCAAGGCAGCGTGGACTACTCGGCTTGAGAGACTAACGATGAGTGCAATTACCGGAATCGGCCCTAGCAACTACACCAACAGTGGCGGGGCCGCGCAAAAAAAGAGCGAGCTCAACATGGAAACGTTTATGCGTCTTCTGGTTGTGCAACTTGCCAATCAAAATCCGCTCGAACCCATGAACGACCGTGACTTTTTTGCCCAAATGGCGCAGCTTGGTCAGGTCGAAGGCATGGATTCGCTCAAGACCGGAATGGAGGTTCTTAACGGAGCCACCATGATCGGGCGCAACGTAACCGCGGTTCGCCCGATGACCGACGAAGGTTCGGGCGGATCAAACAGCCTCGTGACCGGACAGGTCACGCGGATTACAATGCGAGATGGAAAGCAGATCTTGGGCGTGAAAGAGGCAGACGGCGGAATCGTCGAAGTCGAAATCGGCCAGGTCCGCGAAATCACTTACTAAGCCCATGTCCAGCCCCATTCAAAACAATAAAGTTGCCGATCTTTTGCAGAGCCGGGGTGCGGTTGCGCCGCGTCCGGCCACGCCGACGAGCGGTCCGGACTTTAGCGCAATCCTTTCGGACCGGCTGAAAGTGAGCAATCACGCGCAGACCCGTCTGCAAAGCCGCGATATCCAACTGGATGCGGCCAAGTGGGAACGCGTGCTCGAAGGAGTCGAACGCGCCGCGCAGAAAGGGGCCAAAGAATCGCTGGTGATGATCGATGACATTGCGCTCGTGGTGAGCGTGCGGAATCGGACCGTCATCACGGCCGTTGACCAGCAACACCTTAAGGAGAACGTATTCACCAACATTGATTCGGCGGTGATCGTTTAATCCCCACGACTTGACATTAGCCTGAAGAGCCCACAAAAGCGGACGGAAAGCGCACTGCGTTTTTCGAGCTTGGGGGACGGACCCAAATGGTGCGATCCAACTCCGAAGGCATAGACAACCAACCACTAAACGGAAACACACAAAAACTATGCTTCAAGCCATGCTCGCTGGCGTCGCCAGCATCAAAGCGCAACAAACGCGCATGAACGTCATCGGTAACAACTTGGCCAACGTGAACACCACCGCCTATAAGGGCAGCCGGGTCACGTTCCAAGATATGCTTGCCCAAACCGTCCGGGGGGCAAGTCGCCCGACCGCCGCGCTTGGTGGTACCAACGCGATTCAGTTCGGCCTCGGCGTGCTCGTCGCGGGCACCGATATCAGTCAGGAACAGGGATCGCTGAATGCGACCAACCGACCGACGGATTTTGCCATCCAAGGCAACGGGTTCTTCCTCGTGAGCAACGGTGACCGCCTCGCCTACACTCGCGATGGATCGTTTGATCTGGATGCGGCCGGTGATCTTGTGCACCGCGCGACGGGCGAACGTTTGATGGGTTGGACCGCCGACCCCGCGACCGGCCAAATCGACACCAACCGTCCGGTGAGCCCGAACTCGGCGTTGACGGTTCCCATCGGTGCGCGAACCGCCGTGCAGGAAACAACGAACATCACGTGGGCCGGTAACCTCGATTCTCGCGCATTTACCACTCCGGGAACCGCGACTACCTCCAGTATTGTCCGGGTTTACGATAGCCTCGGTGGCTCGCACGATATCACCGTGACGCTGACCGAAACCGGAACTGCCAACGAATGGGCGTGGACGATTGCCGGAGATGGCGGAACCACTGCAACCGGAAGCGGCACCCTCACGTTCGATCCGGCAAACGGACGCCTCCTTACCGGCTCACCAGGAGCGATCACGGTTACGCCGACCCCGGCTTCGGGCGTTCCGGCATTCGACATTAACATGGACTTCAATATTTCGCAGCTCGCAACGGAAATGCAAGTCCAGGCAAGCAGCCAAAACGGATTTGAACCGGGATCGCTGAGCTCGTTCAGCGTGAATCCAGATGGAGTCGTGGTCGGGCTCTACACCAACGGTCTCACCCGACCGCTCGGTCAGATTGCGATGGCGATCTTCCCGAACCCCAACGGTTTGGAGCGACAAGGAAGCAACCTGTGGCGCAATACCGATAACTCCGGGATTCCGGTTGTTGGAACGCCCCGCTCGGGCGGTCGCGGCCAGGTGAACTCCGGGTTTATCGAACAATCGAACGTGGATATCGGAAACGAGTTCACCGAACTGATCGTGACCCAGCGCGGATTCCAAGCCAACACCCGCGTGGTCACCACGGTCGATGAGATGCTCCAAGATCTCATCAACATGAAGCGATAATCCGCTTAGCTCCCTGAACCGCCAGCCCCCGTCGGAACGATCCGGCGGGGGTTTTTCTTTATTCCGGCGAATCGTGCGAAAGCTCGGGCCGCATCATCGGGAAGAGCAAAATCTCCCGCAGGTGCTCGGCACCGGTAAACAGCATGACGAGGCGGTCAATGCCGATTCCGCAGCCGCCGGTCGGAGGCATTCCGGTTTCGAGCGCGTAAAGGAACTGCTCATCCATCGGGTGCGATTCGTCATCACCCTTGGCCCGTTCGGCCAACTGCTGCTCGAACCGCTCGCGTTGATCAATCGGATCGTTGATCTCGCTGAAGGCATTGCAGATTTCGCGGCCCAGCACATAGCCTTCGAACCGACGGGTGAATCCGGGCCGATTCGGATCTTTCTTGGCCAGCGGTGAAGTTTCGATCGGGTAGCCCACGACAAAGGTGGGCTGGATCAGGTGGGGCTCCACGAAATGCTCCAGCAGCTTTTCGATGATTCCGCCGAGGTTGTTCTCCTTTTCGGTGGGGAGTCCGACGCGCTTCATCGCCGCGCGCGCGGATACGAGGTCGCGGAGTTCATCGGGGGCGATTCCGGAATATTGCTGAATCCCTTCGAGCAGGTCGAGTCGCTTCCATGCGGGGCCAAAGTCGATGCCGGTCTCCGCGGCGGCGTTCGGCAGAGCCTGCGCCACCCACCGGAACAGGTCTTCGACCATCGACATCATGTGCTCCAGATCGGCGTACGCCTCGTACCATTCCAAAAGCGTGAACTCAGGATTGTGCCGATTGGAAACGCCTTCGTTGCGAAACACTCGCCCGATCTCGTACACGCGCGGAATATCGCCGCAGATCAGCCGCTTGAGGTAGAGCTCCAGCGAAATGCGGAGCTTGACATCCATTTCGTACGCGTTGTAGTGGGTATGGAACGGTCGCGCCGCCGCGCCGCCCGCCTCAAGTTGGAGGATCGGGGTTTCGACTTCCACATAGTCGCGGCTGTCGAAGAACTGTCGGACTTCGCGCACAATTTTCGATCGGGCGAGGAGCTTTTCGCGGGATTCGCGATTGACGATCAGGTCGAGGTGACGATGTCGATACCGCTGGTCCACATCGCTGAGTCCGTACCACTGTTCCCCATCCTTTTCCTTTCCGAGCGGAAGCACGTGGAGCGATTTGCTCAGCGGCGTGATTTCGAGCGCATGGATCGACTTTTCCCCGGTCTTGGTGCGGAACAGATAGCCAACCACGCCCAGGTGGTCCCCGATATCGAGTTGGCCGAACGCTTCCCAAGCGTGCTCGCGATGCTCTTCGAGGTCGTTCTTGCGGAAGTAGACCTGAATCTTCTGATCGCCATCGCTGAGGTGGGCAAAAGCTGCCTTGCCCATTTCGCGAATCGCCACGATCCGTCCGGCAAAGGAGATCGTGGGTTTGGTTTCTGCCTCAGGATCAGGGGCGAGTTCATCGAATCGGTTGAGAAGTTCGGCGGCTGAGTAGTCGATGGCAAATTTTTCGACCGAATACGGATCAAACCCGAGCTCGCGCAGTCGCGCCAGCTTTGCGAGTCGCAGATCGCGGATCGAGTTTTCATCGGCCATAAGTAGGCAGGAGTGTACTGGACCGTCGGGGAGACATCGGGCCTGCCCGAACGGCTCAAAAGGGCTCATCTAATGGCCCATTCTTGAAACTGGTTCGGGTTCAATAACGTTTACTTGAGTGTATAGGACTCAAGCAGCTTGCTGCTCATGCAGTAAAGACTTCAGGAGCACTCAACAAAGATATGGGAAAAACAGTAGGGATTGACCTCGGAACGACCAACTCAGTCGTTGCGATCATGGAAGGCGGGGAAGCCAAAGTCATCGCCACCGCCGAGGGCGCGCGAACGCTGCCGAGCGTGGTCGCCTATAAAGCCAACGGCGAACGGCTCGTTGGCGTGACCGCCAAGCGACAAGCCGTGACCAACCCCGGCAATACCGTCGCCAGCATCAAGCGATTTATGGGCCACAAGTTCGAAGAAGTGGCCGAAGAAGCCAAGCGCGTTTCTTACAAAGTCGTCAAGGATAAGCGGGGCAATGCCGCCGTGCACATTCCGGCCGTGGATAAGGATTTCACGCCGGAAGAAGTCAGTGCCGTCATTTTGCAAAAGCTCAAAGCGGATGCCGAAGCCTATCTGGGCGAACCGGTAACCGGCGCGGTGATCACGGTTCCGGCTTACTTTAACGATAGCCAGCGAACCGCCACCAAAAACGCGGGCGAGATCGCCGGACTCAATGTTCAGCGAATTATCAACGAGCCGACCGCGGCGAGTCTGGCTTACGGGCTTGACAAAAAAGCCAACGAGACGATTCTCGTCTTCGACCTCGGAGGCGGAACGTTTGATGTTTCGATCCTCGACGTCGGCGAAGGCGTGATCGAAGTCAAATCCACGGCGGGTGACAGCCACCTCGGGGGGGACGACTTTGACCAGAAGATTGTCGATTGGCTGGCCAACGAGTTTATGGCGGAAAATGCCATCGATCTGCGCAAGGATTCAAAGGCGTTGCAGCGACTGCGCGAAGCCGCAGAAAAGGCCAAGATCGAGCTTTCGAGCTCGGTGAGCACCGATATCAGCCTTCCGTTTATCACCGCGGTTGATAACGAGCCGATCCACCTTGAAAAGACTCTGAGTCGGAGCAAGTTCGAGGACCTGTGTGCCGATCTGCTGGCGCGAATTCAAAAGCCGCTGGATCGCTCGCTGGAAGACGCAAAGCTCAAGTGGACCGAAATCGACGAAGTCGTACTCGTGGGTGGCTCGTCGCGCATGCCGATGGTTCAAGACCTCGTGAAAAAGACGACCGGCAAGGAACCGAACAAGAGTGTCAACCCGGACGAAGTCGTCGCCATCGGGGCGGCAATTCAGGGCGGCGTTCTGAGCGGGGAAAAAACCGACATCCTCTTGCTGGACGTCACTCCGCTGAGCCTGGGCGTGGAAACCCAAGGCGGAATCACCGACGTCCTGATCGAGCGCAACACCACGATTCCGACCAAGAAATCCCGCACTTACACCACCGCCGCAGCGAACCAAACCGAGGTTACGATCCACATTCTGCAGGGTGAGCGGAGCTTGGCCAAGGATAACAAATCGCTGGGTCAGTTCAACCTGAGCGGCATTCCGCCGGCTCCGGCGCGGGTTCCGCAGATCGAGGTGACCTTCGACATTGACGCCAACGGCATCCTGAACGTGACCGCCACGGACAAGGCGACCGGAAGCCAGCAAAAGATCACCGTAACTGGTTCGGGCAACCTGAACAAGGACGAGATCGAAGGCATGGTCAAAGATGCCGAAGCGAATGCGGATATCGACCGCCGCGCCCGCGAAACCGCCGAGCTTCGCAACGATTCCGAACGGCTGGTGAGCTCGACTCAAAAGATGCTCAAGGATCTTGGCGACAAGGTCAGCGAGGGCGATCGGTCCCGCATCGAAGAAAAAATCGCGGAACTCAGTCAGGCCATTGAGCGGCAAGATACCGAGGCGATGCAATCCGCCAAGGCCGCGCTGGAGGAAGAAAGCCACAAGCTGGCCGAATCGCTCTACCAGCAGTCCGAGGCTCCGCAAGAAGAAGCAGGGGTTGGCGCGGCCACCGGAACCGACGGCGAAGACGTGATCGACGCCGAGTTCAAAGAAGATAAGTAAGCGCCAAAGCTAAAGGGTAAGAAAGGAAGGGCGGTCCGAAGGCCGCCCTCTTTTTTTATCTCATCCCCAAACGATTGCAATCAGCACTGGTCCAAGAAAAGCTATGTAATCCGTTTGCCCGTGGCGCGACGGGCTTGCGGTCTTGTGCTGGCATTTGATGCCATTTCGACATCAATAAAGAGCTTCCGTCCGCCCAGATACGCGGTAGTCGCCACCAATCCGAGGAGGAAATAGGTTCCAAACGAAACGGCAAGGCTCGCCCAAATAGGTTGCCCGATCGCAACCGGCTCGCCTAGCTGCATGAGTCCGTATTTAGCCAAAGCCGAAATCAGCCCCCATACAAACGGCACCAGATAGAATGCGCGCCGCAGAATGAGGGGCTGGGAAGCCAAAGTGAGAAATCCGGTCACCAAGAAGAATACAAACATCTCCATGAACAAGGCCGATACCGGGGGTAATGTTCCGGGACTTACAAGCCGGAAAAGCAGCAGAACAAAAGCGCAGGCGGCACCCGCCAATACGGAAGGAACGAACCGCTCGGCAAGCGTTGATGGAGAATCAGATCGGGCAGAATTCATTAGTCTAAATCACTTTCTAGCGAAGGTTTTTTATCACGGAATGCCGCAATATATTCAACCACATTGCTTTTTTCTGGCTGTTTGCGCAGAACGGCCCCGCTAAATGTCAATCGGAACATCGGACCATTGAGCATAAACGAAGGTCGCTTGATGCTGAGTTCAGGGTTTGGAGATACGGCAACTAACCAGCCCGGATCGCCGGGCAAGTTCCGAAACTCTTCTAAGTCTCTCTTCGGAAAAAGATCATGAATCCCAAAGTAGGATTGCGGTTTTGTGTACATGAGATTCCGCAGTTTGGGATTATGGCCACTGTAGTATTCTAGGTGAGCGTTCACCCATCCTTGCGGGGTTGGATCAAGGTTTGAGTGGGTTAAGGTGTGGTTAAATAGCTTTTGATCAAGAAGGGGTTGCATTCGCCCGACCAATACCCCGTTATTTGTATCGCTATAAATCGCGGCCGCGACTCCAAATTGGCGAAGTCGACTGATATCTTCGCTCAGCATGGCCGACCTTCGGGCTCGGATCATAGTGGGCAGAATCAGCGAAGCCAAAATGCCAATGATGGCAATCGAAACAAGGAGTTCGATGAGTGTGAACCCCTGGCGCAGATTTCGTCGACTCATTGTGGGGGGTCACCCGGTCCTTGCGGGGGAAGACAGCTGTTATTGGGGCAGGTGGGAGGCACTCCCTTATCGGGACCCCATGTGCAGGGTCCGCCATAAATCCACGCAATGTTGTAGTAGTGTCCGTTATCGCACTGGTATCGATCACATTCGTAGTAAAACTCTTGGTGATCCATCAGAAACAGCGGATAGCAAGCTAAAGAGTAGCTCACTCCTTCTTTATAAATCGAGTGGGTCATCTCGCATCCATCTTCGCTTTGGCAGAATGGAAGCGGATCGCCCGGTGCGACATTGTTTTCAGCCCAAAGTTGATATAGCGGAAAAAACGCAGATGCGTCCATTCCCGCCGCCCCTGCCATGGCGACAACGGCGACGCCGCCGACAAAGCTCAACATCTTCATGAACGTATTGTAAGAGAGGGCGGTATAAATAAAATATAAAGATTTAGGAATTGGCATTAAGGATTGAGTGTTCCGTGAGGAACGCCACGATAGCGGATCGATAAAGATTGGGGTGGTTGTAACGCCCGGCTCCGTGGGTGCTTCCTTCAAACCAATGCATGTGTTTGGGGCCGGAAAACGATTCGTGAAGTTGAGTGGCCGATTGACGCGGCACAATCGGATCTTCGGTTCCAAAGAATAGGAGCGTGGGTACCTTGATCTGCCGCGCAAACTCGCCGATCTGCATGTGCGCGGGATTGAACCCCAGCAAAAAGGGGCCGATCCAAGAAGCCGGCCTCATGATCTGGGCAATTTTGGGCCCGCCTAGGAACGTCCACCAGTTGTCCGATGCTTCTTTGAGTGTCCAAAACGGGGCATCGAGGATCAAGGCGTCCACGGGTGTGCGACTGGCGGCGATAATCGAAGCGGTTCCGCCCATCGAACTGCCAAGCAATACGATTTTCGCTTTCGGACGAAGACGCCGTGTTTCGGCAATGATGGCTTCAACATCTTGAGCTTCGTCCCGGCCGAACGTTACCTTGGCGCGTCCGCTCCGGCCATGGGCACGCAAATCGAAGAAGACCATTGTCGCGCCCTTTGGAATGAGGAACTGACAATCGGGCACCCATTCGCATCGATTCACCAGATATCCGTGCACGCAGATAATGGCAAGATCCGGATTCTCGCCGCAGATCCAACCGTCAAGGTGAACTCCATCGGCACTTTGCGCTTCGATTTTGGTCTGCGGAAACCCCATGTATCCTGGGGAAATGAATTGCTGAATCCGGATCGGATAAAGAGAAGCACGAACAATCAGGGTGATTACCCCAAGGTAGAGCAGAACCAATCCCAAGATAACGAGGAGGGCGATAACTGTGGCCATGCGGGTGATAAACCTTCGATCTTTGCTACAATCACGCTTTGGCGTATGTTCGCGTTGAACTTCTATTCCGAGCTCTACGATGAGCCATTGCGGTCAGGTCGCAAGACCGTGACGATTCGTCTTGGTGACAAGACGGATAAATACCAGGAAGGGATGGTTGTGTGGGTCACAATCGGCCCGCGGTTTGGTCGCCGGCAGAAATTGTACGCGGCCATTCTTGACCGGGTGGAATGTAAGCTGATTAGCGAACTATCACCTCGGGATATCGAACGCGAGAACCCGGAAATACGTTCGGAAGACGAGATGATCTCGTTCCTTTCTCGTATCTACGGTGAATTCATCACGCCCGCTCATAGTTGCACCGTCATCTACTTCAGCCGAATCGACGAGTAGAGTATTAGCCGACGTGTGGATAACAACTGCCGCTGAGGCACGTGAGCTCGATCAAAGAACGAGCAGCGAACATGGCATTCGGGCCGCTGACCTTATGGAAGAGGCGGGCCGCGCGGTCTACCGGATCGCCCAAAAATATCTGGGCAAGCGTCGAACCATTGCCGTTTTCTGCGGGCCGGGAAACAACGGCGGCGATGGATTTGTGGTCGCAAGAGTTGCTCATCTGGCGGGCGCAGATGTTCAATGCTTCCTTACCGTTCCGCCAGAAAAACTGAGCGAGCTCACCCAAGAACGGTACAACTCGCTACTTTCTGTCGGGATCGTGCCGCTCTTGACTTCGGACCCTAACAGCGCGGAGGCACTGGAATCTCTTAAGACTAAGGAAGTCATTGTCGATGCGATCCTAGGAACGGGGGGCTCCGGAACGCTCCGCGCTCCACTCGACGAAGTTATCGGCAAGATCAACGAATCCGGCGTTCCTGTGATTTCCATCGATCTGCCGTCGGGAATCGAAAGCGATACCGGCAATGCACTGGGCGCAAGTGTAAAGGCAACCGAAACGGTGGCGATCGGCTGGCCAAAACGGGCGCATTTTCAGGGCGATGGAATCCTGAGCACGGGCATTCTTACGGTGGAGCCCATCAATTTTCCGAAGAGCTTACGGAGCCGTCCGACGGGTGCGCGCTTGATTCGCAAAGAGTATGCGCGCAAGCTTTTGCACGCCCGGGCACGGAACGCGCACAAAGTCACCAGTGGACGAGTTCTTATTGTCGCGGGGAGCCAGCGGTTCCCGGGAGCGGCAGTTTTGGCGGCACTCGGCGCGCTTCGCGGCGGAGCTGGGCTTGTCACTATGGCATCCACGCCCGAAGTGTGCCGATCGGTACTCGTGCACTGTCCGGAAGCGATTTTGCTCCCATGCCTCAAAGGAAGAGAGAGTGTGAGTCCGGAACTGGCGGGCGAAATCTTGCAGATGCAAGATCAGTTCGATTCCGCAGTTTTCGGCCCCGGCCTTGGCGATTCGGCGGATGTGGCCGAATTCTTTAAGCAACTGCTTCCGAAGTGGAAAGTGCCTTCGGTCTACGATGCGAACGCGCTTCCGTATGTAGCCGGGAATCTGCCTTCGGACGCACCGGCGGTGCTCACCCCCCATCCGGGCGAGATGGCCCGTCTGCTGGGCAAAACGGTGCGGGAGATTCAATCCAACCGGTTTGAAACGGCTTCGGAAGCCGCGGAGACGTTGGCCGCTACGGTTGTGCTCAAAGGGGTGTACACAATCGTAAATTCGCCGGATCGGATCATCTGCGTTAACCCAACTGGGAATCCCGGAATGGCCACGGGGGGTTCGGGTGACGTTCTTGCGGGTCTGATCGGCGCACTTCTTAACACCGGTCTTGATCTGCACGATGCAGCCACTCTGGCCACCTATCTCCATGGCTTAGCAGGCGATATCTGTGCCGAAACGATCGGAACGATCGGATTTACGGCCAGCGAGCTATCAAAAGCGATTCCCCAAGCACGGGCTAAACTTGACTCAGTGTGAGACGTTTCGTTGCCAGCTTGATCATCTTGTTTGCGGTGTTATCCGGAGCTTGGCCCCAGTCGGAGCTGAAAACGTTCCGGCTGGTTTTGCCCAAAGAAGGCACATTCGCGTATTCCGTTCAAAAGCCGCTTGATCAAAAAGAGCCGATTCCGGTGGAATCGCAAACCACCGAGATCGCCGCACCCGATGATCCTAACGGACATACGGTGTTTGTGATTAATACCGAAACAAATCGGGCGGCGGCAAAATCGTTAGTGGAGATTCTCAAGTCGGGATCGTGGAATCCCAAGGACGCAGAATTCACCCGGGTCGGCGGAATCGAAATCGAATTGAAACCGGAATCGGGCGTGGTGACTGCGGCAAGCCTCAAAATTTTGAGCGGCGAGCGGGGGGAAGACCGGCTGATCACCGCGCGGTCAGAAAACCGAGCCTTGTTCCGCTACCTGCTTTCGCCGGATGTTGAGATTCAGCTGGACTACGAATCGGAAAGCGGTCCAAAAACGATGGAGCTGCGGATCAAAATTCCTGAATCGAGCTATCCGAACCGGATCACGATGGAGATTCCGGAATCGTATGCATCTCCCGAATCGGCCGCCTCCGCGCCATCTGGTGAGCCGGAGACCGGAGGGGGAACCAAGTCGCCCCTGGTTGGATTCGGTCAAATCCTGGTTGGCCTGCTGATTGTGGGTGGACTCGCTTACGGGGCTTACTGGTATTACCGAAATAACCAAAAAGTCGTCGAAGGATGGGCAAAGAATGCGGGAATCGCACCGAGTACCGATTCCGATCCGACCGGGGCGCATCCCGATGAGCCCGAACCCCGCAAGATCGAAAAGATTGATCTTGGTGCCTCCGCCGCCCCGACGGCCGCGGCCACAGTCTCGCCCACGGCGCCCGTCCGGAATCCGCGATTGGTGGGAAGCAATGGCGAAGTATTCCTTTTGCCAGAAGGCGAAACGACGATTGGTCGCGAAGGATCGCTTGCAATCCCGGGTGAATCGAGCGTAAGTCGCCAGCACGCCCGGATTGAGCGGGCGGGTGATGCGATAACTGTGGAGGATATGGGCAGCACCAACGGAACGTTCTTGAACGGCGTCAAACTCGATGCGCCTCGGGTACTGGCAGTAGGGGATGTCGTGCAATTTGGTGCGGCCCAATTCCGCTATGAAGAGTAACGGAATCGGCGAGGTGGCCGCGTGAATCGGGTGTTTTCTCGCGCGATCCTGTGCGGATTGGCCGGGGTGGTCGCGTGGATTCTCACAGAGCCGTTGATGCCCGCCAATGCGCTGAGCGATGAGTGGAGCCAAGCGGAATCTCGCATGGTATTTGCGGTGTTTGCCCTGATTGGACTTACCGCCGGGACTCACCAAGGATTAGCACGAGGAGGAAAGCGAGCAGTTGGATTCGGTGCTCTGCTGGGACTTGTATTCGGGGTTATCGGTGGTTTCCTGGGTTACCAGATTGGCGGGGGGATTGCCACCGGGTTGTTCGGCCCTTTGTGGACGACGAGCTCGGCGGTTATCCCGGCTCGGGCGATTGTGTTCTCGCTGGTTGGCTTGGGGCTGGGCGGGGGAATCGGATTAAGCCAGTTCCGAGCTCGTATCGTAATGGCCGGTCTCTTTGGCGGATTGGTCGGCGGGCTCGTTTCTGGCCTCCTTTTTGACCCGCTGGCGATGGCTTTTGCTCCGCTAATCCCGCGTGCCACCGATGCGGCGGCAGAAATCGGCGGTCCGAGTCGAGCCGTGTTCTGGACGGTCCTCGGATTCAGTGTGGGCCTGTTTACCGCTCTGGTGGAAAATGCCACTCGTCGCGCTTGGGTCCGGTTAGTTGTGGGCCGTAACGAAGGCCGGGAGTGGCCAATCGATGCCGTCCGCACGCTGATCGGGCGTGATGAGCGCGCTCACATTCCACTTTTCGGCGATCAAAATGTCGCTCCTTTGCATGCGTCAATTATTCGGCAGGGAAGTAGTTATCTTTTGCAGGACGAAGGATCGCCGATCGGCACCGGGTACCAAGGGGTGCGGATCGGAGCGCCGGTCGCGTTGCAACCCGGCGACTCATTCCAGATCGGTTCACACCAGTTGCAGTTTTTAATGAAAGCAGGGGCCGCTCGTCGAATGCAGGAAGGCCGCGCCCAGGCGGTACCGATTACGGTCGGCACTCCGATCGCGCCAGCCTCGCCAGCTCAGTCGATTCCGAGCGAACCCACGGTTATGGGCACTACGCTCGTCAGTCTAGTTGTTTTGGATGGACCGCTATTGGGTCAACGATTTCCGATTTCTGGTCCGTTAGAGATCGGACGCGAAGCGGCCGGAATTCCGCTTGCTTTCGATTCGCTGGCGTCGCGCAGACATGTGCGAATCGAACCGGCTCCGAGTGGCGTTCATATTCAAGATTTGGGTAGCACGAACGGTACATTTGTAAATGGCAGTCGAATTGCGGAAGGGGCAGCCGGGATCGGTGCCATCATTAAAATTGGGTCAACCAGTTTTCGGGTTGAATAATCACTATGAACTCCTCGGATCCGAATCGCACCGTAATCTCGTCTGGTCCGGGCGACCCGAATCGCACAATTTTGGGCGGACCCGATACCAATCGAACGCAGGCGATGACAGGCCCGCCGAGTGGCGATCCTAACCGAACATCGGCGTGGTCACCGAGCTCGCCGCTCACCTTTGAGCTCATCCCCAGTCGGAGTGCCACAATGGCCAACGGTCCGGCCCGCGAACAGTTCTTGCTCAACATCACCGCGCCGAGCGATCCCGGACTCAGCGGAATGTCGGTGGCCGGAGATCGGGCACCGCTTAACCTTTGCCTTGTTATCGACCGGAGCGGCAGCATGGAAGGTCAGCCGATTGAATACGCGAAAATGGCGTGCTCGCAACTTGTTGATCTGCTCAGCCCGAACGATGTTCTTTCGATTGTGGTCTTCGATGAAATCGTTGAAATCTTGATGCCGCCGCAGAAGGTGACCGATCGTCAAGCCATTAAAAATGGCATTGCCCAGCTCACCCCTGGGTACACCACAAATCTCTACGATGGCCTTACACTGGGTGGGCAACAGCTCAGCCAAATGATCGAAACCGGTCGGGTGACTCGCATGGTGGTTCTGACCGATGGCGAACCCACCGTGGGGATCAAAGAGTTTCAGCCCTTGGTTCAACACGCGGGTGAACTCAAAGATCGCGGCATTACCACCACGTATCTTGGCTTTGGCACTGAATACAACGAAGAACTGTTAGCGGCCATGGCCAAAAAATCAGGGGGAAATTATTACTACATCCCCCAACCGGAACTGATCCCGGAAATCTTTCGCACGGAGTTTAGCAAGATGGTGAGCACCACCGGAGCCAACTTGCGACTTGATCTTAAGCTTGCGCGGTGGGTGAATCTTAAATCGCTTACCGGATACACGGGCCCGATTGGGGACCGCGAAATAAAAGTGAACTTGGCCGACATCGAAAAAGGTTCTACGATCCAAGTGGTTGTTGATCTTGAATTTGATAATCATCCGCTGGGGCACTACCGGGTGGCGGCGGGGCGGCTCAGTTACGATTCAGTGAGTAGCGGAACCCAGTCGGTGGATGTTGACTTTGTAATGGAATTTACTGCGGATTCCGCGCGATATATGGCTGCCACTGATCCGAGGGTCGATGCGGCTGCGCAAATCAGTGCCGCGAGTCGTGCGGTCGAGAAAACGGTTATGGGACTCAAAACGCAGGCGATCACATCCCAAGCCGCGCTGGCCGATCTTGCCAAAACCCAGGCTCTGCTGGTGGGCCAAGGTCGATCAGCCGATGCCCAGGAAGTTACCGTGGCCATGGATGCAATTCGGCGGGGCGATGTCGGATCGGCGGAAAAAACCCTGATGGGAACGATGGTTCACCTCGATCAGGGTAAATCGCAGTAGAAGGAAAAATAAGGGGTAAGGCAATCCGCGTGAGCTTTACCCATTCTCCTCGTGTTTCTACGCGGATCTTTCTTGTAACAATAATCGCAAAATTCATATTCAGGGTACGTCGGGTTTATACCGAAAACTATAGTGTCTAAGTTATCGATATGTTTCGAACACTAGAATCCCAAACCGTTTGCGTGGTCCGACTGCGAGATATGGCGCGTCAGACCGGGCAGGTACAAAACGTCTCCCACCGGGAGGTGCGCATTGAGTTCGATCAGCCTTTTGATCTCGCTGTAGGCGAAAAAGTCAAGATTCTGGCGGGCGATGACGAAACGTTTGCCACCTTTTATGGATCGGTACTCGCCGCAGACGCGCTGGATATTGTTTTCTGGATGCAAATCGAAAGCGTAACCCCGGGCGTGTCACGTGCCCGGAGAGTGACCGCGCCTGGCCTGACCGCCACATTTAGCACATCGGATCAAACCATCGATGTTTCGCTCTGCGACCTCTCCGAATCGGGAATTCGAATCCGGACTTTGGAATCGCTAGCGGTTGGAACCGAAGCCATTTTGCGGATGGACATTGCCCTCGGTTCGATTGAATTGGCAGTCCGGGTCGTCCGCCATAGCGAGACTCACGGCGATGCACGTGAATACGGTGTGGAGTTAATCGGCGCGGATCGATTGAGTCGTGCGCGATATACTCACCTTGTTGATTCGCTGATTCGGAAATCGGCACTGGCCGCCTAAACTGCGTATCAGCGAGGTTGCGTGATAGAAAAGATCAGCAGCATCACCACGGCAAGAAACCCGAGCCGCACGAATCGAAGATAGTTGATCACGCGGCGTCGATCCTGACCCCGGCTGGAAAAAAACGCCAAAAATGCGCCCGGAAAATAGATTGCCGATCCAACGATAATCGGCCATGGGGCACCGCCACTGGGCACCACTCCGGGCACCACGGTAAGCACGGCAACAAACAGCCCCACCACACATAACGATAGGCCAATTTTGCTGAGCGGAAGCCCAGGGGGCAGGGTCATTCTTCTATTGTGATGGCGGCTCGGGTAGATTTTTCGCCGAATGGACTTTGCGCCCGTCTGGCAAGAACTGGAAAACCAAGAAATTGAGGTTACCGAGGCGATGCGGGCTGAATTGGCCGCGCATATGGACGCATTCTATTTAGCCAATGCGCAGGCTAATCTCACCCGAGTTGCTCCTGAGGATGCCCCGATCCGACACGTTGTGGACTCACTTCTGGTATTGCCATTGATTCCGTCTAACAGCCGAGTGCTCGATGTCGGAAGCGGGCCTGGATTCCCGGCTTGGCCGATTGCGTGGGCGCGTCCAGACCTCCGGGTAGTTGCGCTGGATTCAAACAACAAGATGCAACGATTCTTAGCGGATCACTTGCGTCCGAATCTGGTCCAGCTGATTCTTCGGGCTGAAGAGCCAACTACCCGGGAAAGTTTCGACATTGCAACGGGGCGAGCGGTTGCTCCGCTGGGGGTTCAGGCTGAATTAAGTGCTCCTTGGGTTCGAGTGGGGGGCAGATTTATTCCGTTCCGCACCGCTTCGGAACGGGTGGAAGTAGAATCGGCAAATCTTGGCGTGCTCGGACTCAAGCTCTCCGAGGTTGTGGAAGTTCCCCTAAGGGGCACCGATGCGCGGAGGCTGTTTCCGATTTACACCAAAGAAAAACCGACGCCGGAAATCTATCCGCGGACGTGGGCTAAGATCAAGGCGAAGCCGCTTGGCGGCTCTCGGAATCGATAGTGCGCAGCAGAACTCGCGCCGGTTCATAATCGTTTTCGATGGCGAGCGCACGCATCACATGCTCTTTGGCCGCCGCGTAATCTTTGGCGTTGAGTCTTGCTTGGGCGATGATCGTTTCGGCAGGCGCAGAATCGGGATATAGGGTTAAAGCTTGGGCGGCGGCTTGTTCAGCCAGGTCGAACTCGCCCGCCCCAACATGAATCTGCGCGAGTCCGACCAGAACGTCGGCGCGGACCATGTCGTCTTGGGGATTTTCTTCGCGCGGAATTGTGAGCGCGATCCCATCGAGAAATGCCTCGCGGGCTTTGTCGGTTTCCCCGAGCGCAAGGAGAAGTTTGCCCTTGAGGCTGTAAGAGTTAATCGTGATCGGATCAAACCGGATCATTTCATCTACCATCGGAACCGAAGTTTCCAATGCCTTGCGATCTGCGGTTGTTAACGATTGAGCTGAAAAGTACTTTGTCAGCGGGCCGGAAGCAAGCTCTTCTACGCGACCGTTTACCGCTTCGAACTGTTCCGGGGTGTAGATAAACCCGGGCTCCATTCCGCTACAACCGCCTATAATGGCGGCGGCAACGGCTCCGCTAAGCAACCACGATATTGACCAGTTTGTTGGGAACAACAATGATCTTCCTTACGGTTTTTCCGTTGATGAACGACTGCACTTTTTCGCTTTCTTGGGCAAGTCGCTCGAGTTCTTGTTGACTTGATCCGGCGGGTGCTTCCACCGTATCGCGGAGCTTACCGTTCACTTGAACGGCGATTGTTACCACATCGGCCGCGGCTAGTGTTGGATCGGCAACCGGCCAATCGCGTTGATAGAGGAAGCCGTCTTCCCCCAGTCCCGCCCAGATTTCGTCCGCCGAATGAGGGGCAGCCGGGCTGAGACACTTGAGCAGATATTCCAGGGCCTCGCAATAGGCCAGTCGCAAGGATTCGCTAGGGTCTTTTACGGCTTTGAGCTTGTCAGAAAGTTCGTTAACAAAGCTCATGGCGGCAGCAATGTAGGTGTTAAAGGCAAACCGTTCGATATCTTCGGTGGCCTTTTGCACAAACTGATGCGTTGCGCGGCGGATATCTTTAGTATCCCGATCGGTCAGGGCCGTATCGATTTGGAACCGCCAGCCGGCATCCCAAAACGGCTGAATATCGGTGGCGAGTCGAAACACGCGGTTTAAGAATCGGACTGCGCCCTGCATTCCTTCGTTTGACCACTGGACGTTTTGTTCGAACGGAGCCACAAACAGTTCATAAATGCGGAGGGCATCGGCTCCGTATTGATCCACAGCTTCGTCTGGGGTGACGACGTTGCCCTTACTTTTGCTCATGCGCACCCATTTCCAGGTGAGATGATCTTCCGGCAATGATTCAGCTTCTTCGTAGCTGACGAGAATGCCGTCTTCCCCGACGCTGAGGGTTTCGTTTTCGCGTGGAGCGCGGTAGGGGGTGAGTCCTAACACTTGGCCTTGGTTCAGCAATCGTTGGAACGGCTCATCCACTCCGATTAGCCCGGCATCGTAGAACACTTTGGTCCAAAACCGAGCGTAGAGCAAATGCAAAACGGCGTGTTCGGCTCCGCCCACGTAGCAATCCACGGGCATCCAAGAATCGGCGATTTTCCGATCCCAAGGAGCATTTTCGTTATGGGGATCGGTAAATCGCAGGAAGTACCAGCTTGAACAGGCGAATCCTCCTAAGGTGTCGGTCTCTCGGCGTCCGAGCGAGCCGTCCCGAGTGGTGGTGTTGACAAAATCCGGGAACCTGCTCAGCGGACTTGATCCATCGTCGCTGGGTAGATAGTTGTCGGTTTCGGGCAACATGACGGGTAGCAGATCGTCGATCACGGTTTCGGCATCGCCATCTTGATCGTAAACGATCGGAATTGGGCATCCCCAGTACCGCTGACGCGAGATTAGCCAGTCGCGGATACGATAGTTAACTTTGCGCTCGCCAATCCCGAGCGCTTCGATCCACTCCGCCATATTGGCCGAGCCTTCGGCAAAGCTCTGGCCAGAATATTCTCCGCTATTGATGAGAGTGCCGGACTTGGCTTCGAACGCGGCGTATTGTTCCGGCGCGGCAAGATAGTCCGATTCGGAAATTTCGTGTTGGTTCAAAAACCATTCATCCGGCTGATACACGGGAACGATTCGAAGCTCAAACTTTTGGGCAAACTCAAAATCTCGTTGATCGTGCGCGGGAACCGCCATGATTGCCCCGGTTCCGTAACCCATCATGACGTAGTCGGCGATAAAGACCGGAACCGGCTTGCCGGTGGCCGGATTGATCGCTTTCGCTCCGGTATCAACGCCCGTTTTCTCCCGGTTTTCCGCTTGACGGTCGAGATCGGTGAGTCGTCGAGTGCGATCCTGATACTCCTGGATTTCCCGGCGTTTTTCATCGGGGGATGCGCGCTTAATCTTTTCGACCAGCGGATGTTCGGGAGCAAGAACGCAGAAAGTAACCCCGAAAATTGTGTCGATCCGGGTGGTGAAGACGCGAATCTGATCTCCGGTTCCGGTACTAATGACTTCTAGATCGTCTTCGTGGCGGGGCGGGGAATCGGGTTCCGATCCGACCGGTAATACCACCTTCATCGAAAATTCAACTCCTTCGGATCGGCCGATCCAGTTGCGTTGCATCGCTTTAATGCCTTCGGGCCAGTCGAGTTTGTCGAGCCCGTCGATCAGACGCTGGGCGTAAGCGGAAATTCGGAAAAACCACTGGGGAATGCTTTTTTTGATGACCGGGGTCCCGCAGCGTTCACACAGACCGCCGACCACCTCTTCATTGGCGAGGGCGGTCTTATCCTTGGGGCACCAGTTAACTTCGGCGTGGGCTCGGTAGGCGAGTCCACGATCGTAGAGCAGCTTAAAAATCCACTGCGTCCAACGGTAGTAGTCGGGATCGGATGAGTTGAAACTACGCGACCAATCGTAGCCGTTTCCAACCAGCTCCATTTGCCGGCGATAATTGGCGGCGTACTGCTCAATCATCGGGCCAGGATGCGTTTGTCGTTTAATTGCTTCGTTTTCGGCGGGCAGACCGAACGCATCAAAGCCCATCGGGTGCAGAACGTTGTAGCCCTGCATATATTTGGCCCGGCAGATCACATCGGTGGGAATGTAGTTTCGGCAGTGACCAACGCTAAGCCCCGCTCCGCTGGGGAACGGAAAGAAGTCGAGCCCATAAAACTTGGGCCGGCCTTCCTCTTCGCGGGTTCGAAACAGGTCGTGTTCGCGCCAGAGGTCGCGCCACTTGGGTTCGAATGCGTGGGGCTCGTAACGCTCGCGCATAGACTGGCAGTTTATCGCCAGATGGGTATCGATATGGGGTTTACGGCTGCGGAGGCCTTCCGCCCCCGCGACGCTGACCGGTGGCTCCGCGATTGCCTCCGCCCCCTCTGTTCGCTCGTTGGAGCATTTGCGTGGCCTGCTGTTCGGCCCGTTGACGCATATCGGCGGGTAGGGAATCGTAGGAGCCGTACGAGCGTGCGGGCATTGTTCCGCTCACCGAACGAGTGAGCGTTGTGCCATCTTCGTAAGCGATGGTGAACGTGAATCTCACGCGCTGAGTTAGTCCAAACTCGCTTGATGTGTTGGCAAGCTGGGCGGCCGGGCTCCGAATGGTGCCGTTGAGCTGAGAGGCGCGCATTGACGCCAAGTCACGTTCGCTAAGAACATGGCGTTGGAGACCATCGGTCGATCGACCGATCACTACCGATTCCACATTGCGCGTCACCACAATCTGACCATTGGCGGGCAAGCCAGCGGCCAGCATCTCGGTGCGTTCGCCGCGTTCTGTAACACGGCGGTTTTGTTGGCGCACTTGCCGTTCTGGCGATTGCGATGAGTTAAAGATCATCCAGTTCAGGAATGAGCTATTGAGCGATCCGATCGGATGAGTCTGGTTGCGCTCGCTTGTGAGACGCGATTTGAGCGCACTGTAGATGTGCAAACCTTCCAGATTGGATCCGAAAAACTGCCGGAGTTCCGATTCGAATGCAGAGCCCAGGAGTTCACGACCGAGCACAAAATCCCAGCCGTTCGTACTGAAATCGTCCGATGCATAGCGCGCGTATTCGGCCATTGCATCCAGGTTCAAAACTCGATCTTGCACGTAGGCTTGAGCGAGCTTGGCAAAGGCGGCGCGATTCCGGCGCTTAGCCCAATCCACCAGATGAAGGCGTGGCTTTACGACAATCCAACTTCCTTCGCGCGTGCTTTCCAGGAGCGCATCGGGCGCAGAGAATGCGGTGAATCCGCTGGTCGCAAGGTTGCGTGAAAGATCGGTGAGCCGCTCATCCGGAAGGACCGCGACGAAATTTACTTCGGCCGGGGCCGATTCGATCAGGGCCGGACCAAGAGCCAGAGCAACCGGTTCATGCTTCACCGGATCAAGGATTGCGGCCCGAAACTCTTCGGCAAACTTGCCGTAACTATCGGCCCGACCGCCGAACGCGCGTAAACGGTCGCGAATTTCGCCTTCGGGAAGGTTAAATCCGTCCAGTGCTAATGGTGCCGTTCCGACCGGCTGGTAGGTCACGGATTGGTTCTGGTTCAGCGACTGTTCGCCTTGCTGATCTATGGCTTGGAGGGAAAAGATCAACTGGTTGAACTGCCGTCGTTGCACCACCAGGTTCACTTTGCGCACCGGTTGTCGTAACCGGTTGATCATCTCGAGGGCGCGGGGGTTGGGGTTATTCTGATTGAGGCCTTGGGTCATCCGCGCCGCCAGATCGGAACGCTGCTGATTCACATGGTTCAGAGCGGTTTGTCTTACCGATGACGGTAGTTGAACCTGATTGCGGTTTGGCTGTGTGGAAAATACCGTTCGCGTGCCGACCGCAAGGTTTGCCAGAGTTTGGGCGGGAAAATCGACAATGATGGAGGCAAGGACTTCGCGGCGCCCCGATCCTGGCTCATAGGCTTGGATCATCGCGAAGGATTGCTCGTAAAATGTTTGCCGCGCGGTCGCTTGGTTCTGGCTTGTTTGGCTGAGACGATATCCACCTTGACTTTGAATCCACGAGAGTCCGGTGGCATTGGCAATCTGAGTAAGCAGATCGAACGCGTCAACATCTTTTGCGCGAATGACCACCACTTCCTCCGTCCAAGCCGGATCAACAGTGAGGTTTAAGCCTGATTTGGCACCAATAGCCGGAATGGCAGAACCTAGACGTTCGCCCGGCGTGGAGTAATCAAGGCTCCAGCCAAAGGCCGCAATCGCGGAGCCAAGGGCCACGCTCGCGATTCGAAGATGCAACATGGTGGTTAAGACGAATAAATCGATCCGGGGTTTGATTTCCCGAGGGCCGGTAGGATTGCAAAAATGGAGAGGTCGAAGTTGTTGAAATGGGAAGTAACCGAAAAAGGGCGGCTTGACCTCTTTTTGCATCAGGTTTTGGTTCAGGTGAGCCGATCAAAACTCCGTGCACATATTGAACGCGGCGCGGTGATCGTTAACGGAGAAGTTAAAACTAAGTCCGGGACGATTCTTAAACCGGGCGATGTCGTGATATCTGAACCGCCCGAAGAAACCGCTCCCCAGCCATTAAGCCCGGTGCCTATGGAGCTGGATGTGCGGTACGAAGATGATTCGATCTTGGTGGTTAACAAGCCGCGCGGACTGCCCGTTCATCCGGCAAACACGTTGACGGGTGCGACTCTTGTCCACGGTCTACTTGCCCGAGGGACCGCACTGAGCGAAGGTTCCGCCGAGTTCCGACCCGGCATTGTTCATCGACTCGACAAAGAGACCACCGGGCTTCTTATTGTAGCGAAGACCGATTCTGCTCATGCCGATCTCGCGGGTCAAATCCAGCGACGAGAAGTCGAGCGTCGGTATGTGGCCGTTGTCGCCGGTTCGTTTACCGAACCGCAGTACACCATTGACGCCCCTTTGGCCAGAGATCCACGCGATCCGCTTCGCAGAGCGGTGGTGGAAGGCGGCAAATCCGCTCGGACACATGTGCGATTACTCGAAACTCTAGAAGCAGGTTCGCTTGTGTCTTGTCGGTTGGAAAGCGGTCGCACGCACCAGATTCGGGTCCATCTGGCGCACTTTGGATGGCCGGTGCTCGGCGATGCGATTTACGCGCCTAGGCGGTGGCAAGACGGTCCGCTACAGCTTCATGCCGTATTTTTGCGGCTCCGGCATCCGAAATCAGGCGAGGACCTCGCAATTTTCGCCTCGCCTCCGCCGGACTTCATCGGCTACGATAGAGTGAGCGAGGAGCAAGTAACGAGTTGGCACTAGAGATCGAATCGACCCTGGAGCGCGTGCAGATATTGGGGATTCGGGCTGTGACCACCCCCGATCTACTTGCGATCGTGCTTGCCCGTGAGGAATCCGATGTTGAGCGGTGTCGCGAAGCCGCCATCGAACTCAGTGGACGCTTTAGCGGCGAACGTTTAGCTGATGTCAACACCCACGAGCTCCACCACCACGGCGGACTCGAACCGTTTGAAACCCTGCGAATTTTAGCGGCAATGGAAATCGGGCGACGTGCGGCAAGTATTAAAGGCAAGGTCAGCCGAGAGATTACGAGCGTGGAGGATGCGTTCCAGTTCTTTCAGAACCTGCGGTCGGATAAACAGGAACACTTTTGCGCCGCCTATCTCAACACCAAAGGCATGGTGATTGCCAGCCGAACTATTCACATAGGAACGCTGAACATGTCGCTGGTAGGGGTTCGAGAAGTGTTTACCGAAGCGGTTCGGAGCAGCGCGGCAAGTCTGATCGTGGCGCACAATCACCCCAGTGGCGATCCTACCCCGTCGCCGGAAGATATTCAAATTACGCGCAAGCTGGCCGAGGTCGGTGATCTGCTGGACATTCCGCTTCAAGACCATATCATCGTAGGGGCGGATCGGTGCGTGAGTCTCATGCGCGAAGGTCTGCTTTAGCTTCTTCCTTCAAAGTCCTAGTAATCAGTGGGCTGCGGGAATTTGGGCGTGAAGAGCCACAAGTATTCTTGAAGTTGCTTTTGGGACGACTCTGTTAGCTTATATTGCTCACCGTTCTTCCAGACTTCGTACCACTTATTTACGTAGTAAACATCGCCCTTGCTTTCAAGCTTGAACTTGACGTGCGTACGCGGAAAGCCACCGGCTCTGCCTTGTTAGAGAGACATTCGGCAAACAGTCGCTCATGAGGCGCGAGCAGGGAAGTCAGGTTGCGCAAGCTTTTGTGGGCTCGGGCCATCGAAACGTCGCTGAACGGGTCAACCTCCCACTCCAGCGCGTAGATTTGACACGCAGGTTTAGCCTCGCGTTCAGGTCCAGCTTGTCCGTTCACAAACAGGACTAAACCAAGAAGCAGGATTTGTTTACTTATGCTCATTGGTGCGGTGTGTTTACTCCGGAACCATATTGACACGATTCCGGAGTAACAAACAGAGAGGCTTTAACCGCCAGAAATCGGCTGATGCAGGGCGAATGCGGCCCCCTGAGGATCGAGGCAGATAGCCACAAATCCCGTGTCCGGAATTTCCATTTTCCCTTGTAGAACGGTTCCACCTCCATTGCTCACCTTCTCCAGTGTGGAATCAATATCCGACACACCAAAATAGGGCATCCAGTGGCTGGGAATGTCTTGATCTTTGAGCATGTCGGAGGTTGTATCCATGATTCCGGCGTGGGATTCATCGCCCCGGCCCATCATGGGATACTCGCCAATTCCCTCCATCGGATAGACCCTGGTGGTCCAACCGAAAACGTTTTCGTAAAATTTCTTTGAGCCTTCCACGTCGGGGGTGTAAAGCTCGTGCCAAGTGGTCACATCGGACATATTCTCTCCCGATCCGCAAGCAATGCGCGGACCGCAATTTCTACTATTCAAAGCCTTACCCGTAGAGTTCCGACAAAATTAGATTCTTTCTCGAAAGCAAGTGACTTCATCAGCGGTCGGGATGGAGTTGATCGCGCCCGGCCGGGTAACGCTTAGTGAAGCCGCCGCGACCGCCCAATCTACCGCCTCTCGGAGGTTAGCGCCGAGCGAAAGTTGAGCCACAAGCGATCCGCAAAACACATCTCCCGCAGCGGTGGAATCAATCGCCGACACGTCGGGAGCAGGGAACAACTGAGTGGTGCCTTCTGCCAGCAGGCAGGCCCCCCGCGGGCCCAGCGTGAGAATTGTGATGGCAGCTGAGATCAATTCGGCGGATGCTTTCATCGCAGATTTATCGATCGGTTCGATCCCTGTCAGAGCGAATGCTTCGGTTTCATTGGGAATGCAAATTTCGACGCTAGTCCTCAGTTCAGGCTCAAACGTCCGGTAGGGAGCAGGGTTGAGGACGAACCGTCCACGACGAGATGCGGCCAACAGACAAGGATCGGGCACTTCTAATTGGCCGAGCACAAAATCTTCAGCCTGAATCGCGGCATTTTCAACCGTAGCGACCGGTAAGGCCATATTCGCGCCGGGGTGGATTGATATCTGGTTCAGCCCGTCCGGCCCGACGGTTACTGCGGCGATTCCGGTGGGTTCGGCGACGCGGACAATATTCGATGTATCGATGCCTTCTTTCCGGAAGCAGGCAATGAATTCATCTCCGGCTTTATCTCTTCCGACCGCTCCGATCACGCTAACCTTTGCGCCCGATCGAGCGGCGGCGATCGCCTGGTTTGCCCCTTTGCCACCTAAGAATCGACGGGGAGCATCAGCCAGCACACTCTCACCCGGTTGGGGAAGGCGCGGCACGCGAAACACCCAGTCTTCCACGCAACTTACAAGAACCCAGCACCGCGACACATCTTCAATTTACACCCTGCGACCCCGTGCGGCGAATGGGTTTCCTTGGCCATACTGAACAGCGCATGTTACGAAAGGGCAGGATTCCCCTCCATAACCAGATTCTGATCGGCCTCGTGCTCGGGGCCGTTTTTGGGATTTTGGCTCAGCTTTGGTTTACGGGCTCCCAGCTCGATTGGCTCAACGACAACGTGATGAAACTGGCGGGGGACGGATTCCTCGCGCTCATTTTTATGATTGTTGTGCCGCTACTCCTTTCGGCCCTCATTTTAGGGATTGCCGAACTTGGCGATGTGGCCAAGGTTGGGCGCGTGGGGATCAAATCGCTGATCATGACCGTGGTATTTAGCGGATTGGCGGTTTTGATCGCTTTTGCTTTGGTCAATATTGTTCAGCCGGGGCGGGTGGTTTCGCCGGAAAAGCGAGAGGAACTCCAACGCACTTACGGCGACGAAGGGGTCAAAAAGGAAACCGTGGCGGCAGCCGAAATTCCCGATCCTCCGGTAGCCGGGATCATTCCACGGAACCCGGTGCTCGAAGCCAGTCGGGCCCTAAGCGGCGGGATTTTGCCGTTTATGTTTTTTGCCTTGCTTTTTGGTCTTGCGCTGGCCAAAAGCGATCCGGAAGTTGTAGCTCCGCTCAAACAATTTTTCCAAGCGGTATTCGAAGTTAGCCAGAAAGTCATTGAGATGGTGATGACTTTAGCTCCGTTCGGGGTGTTTGCGCTGATCTTTCGCACCGCTTCGACTCTAGGCTTTGAGATTTTCATTACGCTGGGTGCTTACGCGGGGACAGTTTTGGTGGGCTTGGCCATCCACCTGTTTGTGGTGTATTCGATTCTGCTCAGGGTGATTGCCAAGCGGAATCCGTGGGACTTTTTCTCGCGGATTCGGAGCGTTATGCTGACGGCGTTTGCGACCAGTTCCAGTAACGCAACGCTCCCGGTGGCCCTTAACTCGGCGGAAAATGACCTTGGCTTGCCCAAGCAGATTTCGAGCTTTGTTCTCACCGTGGGGGCGACGGCCAACCAAAACGGAACCGCGCTATTTGAAGGGATTACGATCATTTTTTTCTGCCAGCTGTTTGAAATCGATCTCACCTCCGCTCAGCAGCTGCAGGTACTTGGACTTTCGATCATGGCCGGGATCGGAACCGCGGGCGTTCCCGGTGGATCGTGGCCTATCATTGGGTCTATTGTTCGGGGGCTTGGGGTGCCCGCGGGGGCGATTGGCATGGCCCTCGGCGTTGATCGAATTTTGGACATGAGTCGCACTGTTTTGAACGTAACGGGCGATATGGCGATTGCCGCCTGCGTCTCGCGCCTGGAAGGAGAAACCATGGTGATCCCCGAAGATGCGATGGAATAGTGCTCTCGGGGTGGGCGTATCGTAACGCAGACCATGGCGAGCCGTCTAGCTTGTGTAAGATGGTCTCGAGGATCGCGTTGAAATTCGGCCAGTCGCCAGTGAGCGAAAAATCGACATCTGAGCCGCACCTGGTTGCAGATTCAGATGAAGCGCTGGTTCATGCCGCCCGGAACGGAGATGTTTCGGCGTTTGAGCGGTTGTTTAATCGGCACCGCGATTTAGTCTATCGTTACGCTTATCAGATCGCGCCGCGACGCGATGATGCCGAAGATATTGTTCAGGAAGTGTTCGTTAAAGCTTATCAAAACCTTAGCCGGTATCGCGACGAAGCAAAGTTCACCACTTGGCTTTTACGAATTACCACAAACCTTGGTACCGACAAAGCTCGCATGGCTTCGCGTCGGATGAACCTGGAACAAAAGGAAGCATCGGGAGCACTTACGTGGATGACCGTAGGATCGCCAACGGAAGATCCGATCGAAAACCTTGAACAGGATCGTCGGAAAGAGATTCTACGGGCCGCCATTGATCAACTCCCCGAACATCATCGCAACGCGATTATTTTCCGCGACATCGAAGAGATGGACTACGACGATATTGCTGCCTTTTTCAACTGCTCGGTGGGCGGCGCAAAGCTCCGAGTTCTGCGCGCCCGACGCGCCCTTCGAGATCGTCTCGCGCCTATGCTGGAGGCTGAAAATTAATGCATCAACGACTTAACGACGAACAGCTCGATGCCTTGATCCGGCAAGTTTTTGGTGAACCGGAGGCTCGAGATCTTGAGATTGTGCAGGCCGCTCCGACCGATGCCGTGGCCGCCGAGGAAACGATTTTGCGTAATGTGCGCCATACGCTTGGCTCCCTAAGCGATGTGCCGGAATGTCAACTGGATTTTTCACGTGTTCAACGCGCCATTGCCGGAGATACCGGCGGAGCTAAAAATCGGTGGCGATGGCTGGGCTACGCCGTTCCCGTGGCAGCTTGCGCCGCTTTCGCGATTTGGCTAGGCGGGCGTCCGCAAATGGTTATGGCGCCACCCTCCGGGTCAGGCAACGCTTTGCCCGAATCAGGCAAAGCTCTGTATGGCCGTGGGGCGGGGGCCCAGAATGATCCGAGCCCGAGTTCAGGCATTACTGTTCCCCCCGAACTTGTTCCGCCGACGCCCGTGATGATCGACCCGGCTACGGCGCAAGCGGAGATGGCTCAAGCAACACGCCGGGCTGCAAGTCAACGCCGGCCCTCAACCAAGCGCGGACCAACGCTCGTAGCCAAAGCGGCCCCGGTAGCGGGATCCACTCTGGCCGAGATTGCTAGCACCGCTGCTGGTCTTTTGATGGGCGCAGGCGAAGAAGCGGCCACGTTGAATCGGGGGGCTACTCCGGCTCCGCCGAGTACCACGGTTGGCGATACCGCCGCCAGCGCGGTGGTCAGCTACGATTCTGCCAGTTCCGAGCCCCGTACGATCGTGGTCGTGGGTGGTGGTTCGACCCTCGATTCGCGAGCAAATTCGGCAATGGAGGTCGATAAACGCGATGTCGTTTTTGGCGGCTAGTCTTTCTTTTCTGCTGATTTCTCAGCAGGTTCAGCCGCAGGAACGATTTATCGATACTCCGCTCAAGGCGACAAATCCTTATCAATCGGCGGCTTGGAGTTCGATTGTCGATAGCGTCGCCGTGTTGCCCGATTCCGCCGGGAATCCGTTTGGTCTTGCCATCCTGATTGACGACGAGGGTTATTTTGTCGCGCATATTTCTAGCCTGGTAACCGAGCCGCTTAACGCAAAAATGAGCGGCGGTCTTGGTATCAAACTCAACCGCGTCGGGTTCGATAAAGAAACCCAGCTAGTTCTGCTTTCTGCCGAAAAGTGGGAATCCCAAAAACGGATGCCGCTGCGACTGGCACCCGAAACCAAAATCGGCGAGCTCATGGTCGCAACCGCAAAGGGGCCGGTTCCCGCGCAACTGACCAGTCTCAGCCGACCCGGATTATTCCTGCCCAGCATGCGGTTCGTGCCGCTAGCCGAAATTCAAATGGAAGCCAAGGATGTGCCGGTAGGGGGCGGGATTGTCTTCGATAACGCGGGCAATCTAGTCGGAATCTTAGGGGCGGTACTCAATCCTCAGGATTCCGAGACCCAAGAGGTGCTGCAGAATGTACGGAGTAACTCGGGGCAGTTCGGGCCCGCGGGCCTCACTGTTGGCTACGCACTTGGCCCCAAGATCCTCAGCCGTGTAGTCGAAGGGTTCCGTCGCCCGGACCATCAGGTTCAGCATCCTAGCGTGGGTATCTTTTTCAAGGAAGGCGGGCCGGGCCAGATCGTGGTTGATGACATCGCGTCCGGGAGTCCGTGCGAGAATGCTGGTGTTCAAAAAGGTGATCTGGTGATAGCGGCCAACGGAACGCCGCTCGGCAATGTGGTCGATTTTGCCGCGCTGCTTTTCGAACTTGAACCGGGTGAAGAACTCATCCTCAAGCTTTACCGGAACGGCACCACGGTGACTTGCAAAATGGTCGTCGGTGTGCAGTCTTCGCGCTGAGCGTTAAGCTTGCGCGGGGCGAGCGTGTTCGATGCAAATATCGAGTTGATCGACCCCGCGGAACTTGCTGGAGCGCAATTTAAAGATCACATCCAGCTTGGATAGGGGTTCGTAATCCGGCCACCAATCTTCGCCAAAGAAAGCCATCATTTTTAGCTCACCTGCATCAGTTTCAAAAAAGACTTGGCGGTGAATCGTGCCGTTTTTAGTGCCGGTGCACCGGGCCAATGTCGCCCCTTTGGCGTGGAACAGGGGCTCCGGATTCCCCTCCCCGAACGGTTCCAAAAGTTTGAGCTGTTGAGCCAACTCAAGACCGAATTCGGAACAGTCCTCCAATCGAAGTTCTTGATCAATATCGATGGCGGGGAGAAAATCTTCCGGTTTTAAGAAGGTTCCGCCGAATTCGTGCAGAGCTTCGGCAAACTCTTGCACCCGATCGGCACGAAGACTGATGCCGGCGGCTGCGGCGTGTCCGCCCCCGCCTAAGATTATATGGCGGTGGGCTTGGATCGCGTCGTAGAGATTGAATGCTTCGATCGACCGAGCCGATCCGGCGGCTTTATCGCCGTGGATTGCTAAAACGAACGCGGGTCGGCGGAACGCTTCGGTGATCTTTCCGGCAACGATTCCGACAATGCCTTTGGGCCACCCCTCGCCAGCGACAACTATGACATTCTTTTCGGCTAAACCTTCGCGGGCAATGATTTCGGACACATCTTCCACGAGGAGCTTTTGCATCTGCTTGCGTTCTTCGTTGGTGGTGTCCAGCAGGTGGGCAAGATTCCGTGCTTCGGTTTCGTCGCGGGTGACTAAGAGACGATAGGCAACGGCGGCATCAGCAAGTCGACCGATGGCATTGATACGGGGTCCGATTTTCCAGCCGATATCGGCAGAAGTAAGCTCGGAGTTGGATTCCGGTCGACCCGGTTCGGCGGGTTTCACAAGTCCCGAAACTTCGAGCAGGGCGCGGACTCCCTGCTTTTTGGATTCTTTGAGCGCGGGAAGTCCGTGTCTGACGATGATCCGGTTGTTGTCGCGGAGCGTCATGACGTCGGCAACCGTGCCGAGCGTGGCAAGATCAAGGAAGTTCTTGAAGTAGAGGTGTGCCGGAACATCCAGCTCTTCGGCTAATCCGAGGCAGAAGAGGAACGCAATACCAGCGCCGCTGAGCTCGCGTCCGCCCCCCTCATGATCGTGCCGGGTGGGATTCACCACGGCTTCGGCACGAGGAAGCACTTCGCTGGCCTGGTGGTGATCTGTAATGACGGCTTTCATGCCGAGCTCATAGGCAAGTTCCATCTGCTGGTGCGCACCGATCCCGCAGTCGCAAGTCAGGATCAGATCGGCCCCCTCCGACTTGGCTTTTCGGATCGTGTCGATGTGGATTCCGTACCCTTCTTTTTGACGGTGGGGAACATGAGCAACGACATTGAATCCGAACGACGGAGTGCTCAGAAACCGGTAGAGAATAGCGGTGCTGGTGACGCCATCCACGTCGTAATCACCGTGAATATAGATTTTTTGATTTTTTTCGCGGGCCGCAAAAAGCGCGTTCTTCGCTTGTTCAAAATCCGGCAGTTCCTGGGGACGCATCAAATCTTCGAGCCGGGGATTCAGAAACTTTTCTGCGCTTGTTGGCTCATCGATACCGCGTTGAACAAGGATCCGAGCAACCACCGGATGAATCTCCAGCGCGGCCGCCAGCCGATCCGCGACGTCCGCATCGCATTCGCGCGTACGCCAAATTGCGGGAAATTGAGTCGCCAGAGTCATGGGTAATCAAGACGGAGCGAGTCCGTAAAAGACCGCTTCTGGTGCGAAGCGGTGAGTCCAAAGTGTACCTGCGGATCAGGCGAAAACCGAACGAAGTTCTTCCGCCCGCGCCGCGGGAACCATCGCCACCACAATGTCTTCGGCACGGAACACCGTATCGCCATTCACTGCCATGCCGGAGCCTTCGCGGAAAATGTAAACGATAAACGATCCTTGCGGAAGCTGGACATCGCGCACGGCTTTGCCAACTAGCGGGGATCGTGCGCTGAGTAGGCTTTCGACAACTTCGACCGCCCCTTTGTGCAGATGTCCGACGGGAATCAATTCATCGCTGGCAATTTGTTGATCAATCAGGCTAAAGATGATTCCGGTGGCCGATACCGTGTCGTCGATTCCAATTTCCCGGAAAATCGGCTCGTGCGTGGGATCATTTACGCGGGCGACCACTCGGTTTACGTCCCAAACTTCCTTGGCCAGTTGGCAGCAGATCAGGTTGTCTTCATCTTCTCCAGTTACGCTCACCACCACATCGGCGCGGCGGAATCCGGCCTCTTTTTGGATTAAGATGTCGCAACCATCGCCGAGCAAAATGTGCTCGGCCCCAAGGATCGAACCGAGTTTGCTGGCATGGGCAGAATCTTTTTCGAGCAGCAGAACTTCGTGGTTCCGCGCGATCAATCGTTTAGCTAGTTGCAAGCCAACATTGCCGCCGCCGACGATAATTACGTACATGCTCACAGGTCGTACCCCTCGTTGACGTTGTAAAGGTCAACTGGCTTGAACTCATCGCCGAGCAGCCAGTCGCGGCACATGCCGGATAAAAGGGCCGCCGCGTTGATCGTGAACAGACCGAGTTTTTTGTACGCCTCGGCGCGGAGCGGATCGGCCACTTTGACTGCGACTCGATCGACATTAAAGTTGCGTTTAACGATTTGGGCAGCCATCAGGTTAGTGTTGTCGCCCCGGGTCATGGCAAAAAAGGCGTCGCATTCGCCGACTTTTGCCTTTTCCAAGGTTTCAAAATCGAGTCCGCTTCCGTGGATAACTATCACCTTGGCTTTACCAAGGCGACGCAGAGATTCGGGGTTACGCTCAATGACGGTGACCGAGTTTCCGAGCGTAGAAAGCTGCACCGCCAGCGACGCTCCCGACCGACCGCAGCCTAATATCACAACCTTCATACCGGGTGCGAGGGATATTACCTACTCATTTTCAAAGGCCCGTCGTAATCGTCGTTCATCTACCGACTCGCCGGAAGGATCGATCACGTAAAAGCCGGCCGAGGCTGTTCCGGCCCATTGCCCCAGCCGAGCGCTCACGATGCTGAGGCCTGCTCGATTGATCGCTTGCGAAAGCCTAAACGCCAAACCTCGACCCCGCGGAGCACGAACTTCGATAATGGCTGGATTGCGGGGCACCACGTTCATTTGGAAAAACTGCTGCCTTCGGTCCGGATCTTTACCGAGGCGAAGCATGAGAGTTCGCCGGTCGGTTTCGCCCGAAAGAACGGTTCGCAGAGAGTGTTCCACTCGTCGTTGGTGCTCGCGGGAGAGCGGGGTATCGGCCCAGCTGACCATAAAAGTATCAAGGATGGTGGCCGGGCTATCTTCGGAGGTCGAACAGCGCAGGCTTTTCATGCTTAGGTTGTGGGCGTACAAGGTGCCGAGGATATCGGGGAGGATGCCGTTGCGATCGGGCATCGCAATCGTGATTTCGGTAGCCATCAGATCGCGGTGATCTTCAAAATCGATCACGATCTCGCCTTCCGCAGCCGCGCGATAGATCGGAATGTGTTTGAGCACGGCATCTTCCGGGGTGCTAAGAACATAATGGGTGGGCATGCAGTGGAGAAAGTCTTCGACTTCTTCGGCTGCAATTTTTGCACCGCGGGCCGATCGGATAATTCGACGGACGGTTTCTTCTTCCAGCTTTTCGTCGGTGACTTCGCTCTGCAAGACGTAGAGGGTTCGTTCGTAAAGATTCAGCAAGTACGATTCTTGCATTGGATTCCAGCTCGATTGATTTACACTCGAAACATCCACATATGTGAGAAGTGTGAGCGAAGCGAGGCGCTGGGGAGTTTTCACAAGCTCGGCAAACTCGTTGGCCGTCTCGGGATGATCAATGTCGCGAAGTCGGATGAACTGGGACATCGCAAGATGGTGCCGAACAAGCCAAGCAATCTCTTCGGCCACCGCGGGTTCGAGATTCCAGCGGTTACAAACGTTACGGGCGATAATTTCGCCCGCTTCGGAATGCGGCCGACTGGTATCGATTTTGCCCAGATCGTGGAACAGAATTGCCAGGCGGACGACGGTAGAATCGGCGACTTCGAGGCGGATCTGGCCAAGTGCACTGGCTTCGTCGATCTCTTCGTACCGTTGCAGGGCCTGAACAGTGTGCTCGTAGACTGTGAACTGGTGCGATGCATCGCCGGGCATGAGCGTCCGGCATGCGCTAAATTCCGGGAAAAGGGCATCCATAACCCCCGACCGTTCGAGATTGCGGATGGTTTCGACTCCGGCAGTCAGAGCATGAACCGCATCTGAACCGGCTTCTGGTTTTAGTGTCGGGAGTTCGTCCGGAATTTGGAGCCCAATTTTGGTCGCTTGACGGATGGCCATCGCGGCTGCTCCGGCGGTGGTTCCGGGCCGAATGCGTACTTCGCCCCGGATTGCTTGCGCCCAGGCTCCGAGGTCGTAGCGATTCTCGCGGAGGCGTGAGAGTCCCCGAATGTAGTGTTCGTGGTTAGCATCGAGTGCTTGGGCGACCCGAGAGCCTAGATCGAATGAGGTGATCTGGAGGATTCCGGCAAGTTCTTCGCGCCGAACGTAATTGAGCTCGTCGTGCATCCGGCCCGTTACCAGGTGGAGCAAATTCCGCACCTTAAGCAGAAAATCGATCCCTTCGTGGACTGGAATTGGACGTTCGCCGATCGCCTGGCCGATCCAATTGTAGGTATGAAAATCGCGCAAGCCTCCCGCGCCCAGTTTGATATTGGGCTGGGTAACAAGCGGGCTGCCGTTGGTCTTCTGCAAATCGCGTTGACGTTCGGTGAGTTTGGCAAGCAGGAAGTCGGCAGTGGGGAACGAGTTCCACATGGCTTCGCGCAGAATCTGAAGTGGCTTGGCGGATCCGGCTAAAAACCGGGAATCCAGCAGGTTGGTGAGGCTCACACTATCCAGGCCAGGCAGGTCAGGAATCAATCGATAAATGTAGGCGACACGAAGGCCCAAATCTTTGCCGAACACATCGTGCGCGGTGCGGAACATCCAGCGCATTGCGCGATCGAGCCGCGAATCTTCTTCTAGCGGGATGAGCACGACATCCATGTCACTAAAAGGCGACATTTCGCGTCGGCCGTATCCGCCTGTGGCAGCAATTGCAAAAGGAGGAAGATCGGAAAACTGGGCGTGTGCCTCTTGCACAAGTCCGCTCCAAAGCGCATCTAATATGTCGGAATGGCGGATGCACCATGCTTGCCCCTGGGGATCGGCGCGAAGGTCTTCAAACAGTGCGGCTCGCCGCGCCTGGGTTTCTTTAACCATGGTGGCAAAAGGCGTGCTCATCGGCTCAGATAGTATCCCGTTTCGTTGAGGGCAACCATACGCAACTCTTCGGATAGTTGCCGATCCCACATGATGCAGAATGGAGTGACGACCACCGCGCAGAATAGGCAACCGAGCGCACCAACCAGAAAGGCACCTTCGGCAAGTCGGAGGCACGTTTTTCCGCCCGGCCGCCGGGTGCGATAGGCGACCGTCTGGGCGTACAGAATGAACATGCCGGCAATGCCGGCAAGTCCGTAACCCAGCGCAAGGAGTGGATGGTGCCACCACCCCGAAGGAAATTCTGAAGCCACAATCCGAAACGGCGTTGATCCCGCTACCGAGACTGCGCATCCGAGGGCGGCGAACAGGGCACCGAATCCGGCCGCCCCGATCCAGGCGAGGGGGTGGAGATTGGCCGGAGTCTGGAGCGAAACAGCGGGGCGAACCGCAAACAGTCCGACCACGAGCAAGACCCACAGTGACGCGAGTACGTTCCCGGAAAAATGGTAAGCGATCAAACCGAGCAGGAATCCGAGGACAAGAGGAACGGCCAACGGAATGTTTAAACGGAAATTAACGGGCCGGAGTAATCGAAATGCGATATAGAGCAGTCCACAGATGCCGGCGGTAAAAATCAACGATCCGGGCAATGCCGCGGCCAAGGCGGCAGCGGCGGACCTCCGTCGGAACTCGGATTTCGCATCAATCCCAAAGACCATCGCGGTGTACGCTTCGTTTTCTTTGAGCGTTCGAAGCGCAATCTGTGCTCGGGTGTCCTGATGCTTCTTGGCCAGATCAAGCGCAAAGTTCATGCGATTGGTGGTGATATCACGCTGACGCCCGCTTGCGGAGGCACCAGCGGCGGCGACTTCGACGAGCGCATGGCCGAATTCCGAAGCATTGCGCGAGCGGGCACCGTCGCGGAGAGCTCGGCCATTCTGGAAGGTGGTCCACCGCTGATCCATGGTGGCTTGCGGACCAATTGTGTTGATGCCGTACTCATAGATTAAGCGTGGACAATCGCTGGAGATTAGGTTATGGGCAACGGCGGAATGCCAAGCCATGGTGGCTCCGGATTCGAACTCCATGCGATCAAGAAATTTCTTGACCCTTTCAGGTTGGTAGTCGTTCCAGTACGGACGATTCGAGGCGCGATTCCACGCGAGAATGGCGGCTTGATCATTACTGAGAAACTGCTGAAAGACCGCCTCGCACTGTCGCCAGTAAGCGTTCCGATTGTCTTGTTCGGATGCCATGCGGACCAGTTCGGCGACTAAGAGGAGGTCGTCGCGACTGAGCCCCTCCCCGTTATGGACTTTTTGGGCGGCGATTTGTGTCCAAAGCGAGACGTCTTCTTCAGTAGTTGGCTCGGGGAGTTCGTCGAGGGTCGCGGCGAGCCAAGGTGAGGATTCGACGGTGGGAGAGGGTCCGAATCTCCAAAATCCGTATTGCAACCAGGGCCGCGAAAGCGGATGAAATAGGAGCGCGATTGCCGCGCCCAAAATTGCTCCGATAAAAGCCCGCTGGGCGGCGGTCATCTTCCCAGATTTTCTTGAAGATCAGGAATCTGGATGGTGGCGGCGCGCTCAAGAGCGGCTTCCGCATTGGGGTTGTTGAATGTCGGATCGCCGGGGCGTTGTCCGATGGCTTGCATGAGCGCAAAGATTCCGATGCAGGCGGCAACGGCGGCAATGGCACCCGGAGCCCAGTAAGCGGCGGATCGTCGGAGTCGGTCGGCTCGGATACGCGCCATTGTGGTGGCTTGAAAGTTGGCGGAAGCGGTGGGAATCTCGCCGTGGGTCAGAAATTCAATGCTTTCGCGTTCGTCAAGCCACTCATCCATCCACTCGGGGTGTAGTCCGACGATGAGTTCGAATTCTCGGGCATCTGCGCCAGAGAGTTGGCGATCGGTGGCAAGATCGCAGAGTTCTTGGAATCGTTCCCGAGTCATTGAAGAAGGGTTCCTTCGTTGGCGGCGATCCAGACGGCCCGGAATCGTTCGCGTGCGGCATGGAGTCGAGACCTCACCGTACCGACCGGAATGTTGAGTTGGTCGGCGACTTCGTCGTAGCTGAGTTGGTCGATCTCGCGGAGAATTAATGTTTCCCGTTGCTCGGCGGTGAGGTATTGGAGCAGTTCTTCGACGAGGATTTTGGTTTCGACAATGCGACCGGTCGAGCCGTCGCCGCGTTCGACAATTTCGGATGTTGGTTTACGCGAGCGCAATTTATCCATGCAAAGGCGCACGCAGATTCGGTAGATGTAACCGGCGTAGGCACGATCGTCGCGAAGTTTTTTGATCTCGCGGAACGATTTGAGAAACGCTTCTTGAGCAATGTCTTCGGCTTCGTGTCGATCCCGCAACAGATTGTTGGCCACGCGGATCAGGCGATCTCGGTGTTTGGCCACAAGGAGATTCATGGCCATCTCGTCGCCCCGGCGAACCCGGTCGACCCAACTCAGCTCATCAGCTCGCTGATCAGCTTTTGCGGCAGAAATAGCGTCTTCAGACATCGTTCGACTTAATAGCAAGATACCAGATTAGACCACTGAAGTACCTCTGAACGTTCTTACTTATTCGAAATATTTTCTGCCGGTACACTCCGCTTAGCTCCATGATCCCCCCCGTGCCCGCAGTTGTACCGGTGGTTGCCGAGGCGATCGAACCCGGGCAGACCCGCACCAATCAGGTGGATGACGAGCTCACCGTCACCGCGCCCGAATGGTTTGAAGATTTGGAAACGGGCATCATAACATTTTCCGGAGGAGTTACGGCCAGCTTTGGAGAAACTACGCTCCGCGCCGATTCTCTCATCGTGGACCGGAACCAGAAGCGAATGACCTCGCAAGGCGACACGGTCATTCGCGATCCAGAAGCGACCGTTCGGGCCGAATCGGTCGAAATTTATTGGCAAACGGGTCAGAGGCGTGGATTCGCGCGCAATGTGGAAATTGAAGCCGGATACGTCCGTATTACCGGAAGTTCGTTGAACGTGGTCACCGACCCGGAACCCGTCTGGATTATTGAGAACGCCACTTTGGAACTCACCGACCTTTCGCGGGGGAACAATCGGATTCTCGCTCGGCGCGTACGGCTTTACCCCCGCAAATACGGAATTGCCGAAGGCATCATTTACCAAATCCTTGGTCAGCGACTCGGTCCGATCGGATCGCAGCGGTTTAACCTTGACCGCCGAGTGACTGGATTCCGGCTCCCGAGCATTACCAATCGTCGGGGGGTGGGTTTGGGCGTCTCTTGGGAATCGAGTCTGCTGCTCAGCGAAAAATCCAGCATTCAGCTTGCCATCGCTTCGTTTCCTGGAAATGCGCAGGAATTCAAAGCCCAGTACACCTATTCGCCGCTTGCATCAGAACGCACCGTTACCCGTCTGGCTCCGCGCGATGAACTGGGCGAACGTCAGCGGGACGGTTGGTTCAACTCCGTGACTTCGCCCACACCGCAGTACGAGTTCGAACGCATCGCTGATCATAAGACCAGCTTTAGTCTCGGAACTCTTTGGAATATTTCTTCGGTCGGTCGGTTGGTGGATGGCTCAGACATTTCCAAGCTGGCGGAGGCCGCCTACGAATGGGGCGGACCGGCCCTGGGCGGCGGATTCTTGACCACGACGCGTATTCAGCGCATACGTGAAGGGGGCGGTCCGTGGGTGGATCGCGGGGTGATTGATGCCACATTCCTCGCACCGCGTTATGAGTTTGCTCCCGGAGTGGCCGGTCACCTGCGGTTGGACGCATTCGGAACGTTAGGGAAAAACCAATATGGATTCGTTCGATCCGAACTCGGAGTAATCGGTGAGCCGACGCCCGGCGTTTTGCTGGGAGCCGCATGGGTGGTGGGCCGAGATGTCGGCGAGCCGGACTTTTTGTTCGACCGGCTCGACTTTGACTCCTCAATGCATCTACGGGCAGATTACGTGGTCGGACCCTACACTTTGCGATACCTGGCCAAATACGATCTTACGCGCAATAGTTGGTACGATCGAGAGTGGGAGATCGCCCTTGCGGCCGGATCGCTCGAACCGTTCATTTTACGGCGCGAGTTTCCAACCGATTTTCGGGTGGGCGTCCGGTTCCGGATCGATGCTTTTACGCGGCGATTGGAGCAGCGCTCGGTATCGCGATAGGTGCGGTTAGGCGGCCCGAAGGTAGGGGGACTGGGTGACTTCGATGTTCAGAATGCGGTCAAGCCGCAGTTCGCCGGCATCAGTGATCACACAGGGCCCGTAGAGCGGGACAAACGCAACATCCCACACTTCGGTGGTCTCGGTGACTTCGGCACCGTGGCGGTCCGTGTAGGTGACGTTTACAAATTGGCCGATGAGGGGTTTAGCTTCGGAGATCAACATGAGTTTTTCTGCCCAAAAGAGAAATTGTCGGAATCCCGACGTACTACTCATTCCGCGCTTTGGGGCAGGATTCTGCCGGTAACTGTTCGGGAATTCGTAAAATCTGAGAAATTTGGTCGGCACCGGAACGGGCAGCGGGAAAAGTCGGTGCAAAACCAGGGGAAGCGGTGTGCCGCCGCCTCCTTAATCGTCGGTAGGATGCAAAGAAATTAATGGCCGTTACTAATAGATTTGGGCAGTTGGGCGAATTTATGCCCGCGCAGAATATCGAAGCCGAGATGTGCGTGCTCGGATCAATGGTGGTTTCGGAACGCGCGGCGGTCGATGTGAGCCAGATGCTTAAGCCGGCCGACTTCTACGTTCCGGCCCATCGCGAGATTTATGAAGCGTGCCTCCAGCTGCTCAACAACTCTAAAGCGATCGATTTGGTGACTCTGCGCGATGAACTTACCAATCGCCATAAGCTCGAAGATGTAGGGGGTGTGGAGTATCTTGTGCAGATTGCCGATTCCGTGCCCACGGCGTCGAATGCGCTCTACTATGCGGGAATCGTGCAGGATAAAAGCACGCTCCGTAGCCTCGAATCGGCTGGGCACGAGATCATTAAGCTTGTCCGCGAAGCCGAAGGGGATGCGGATGAAAAGATGGACAAAGCCGAGCAACTCATCTTTAAGGTGGGGCAAAAGCAGCTTGGGTCTTACTTTGTTCCGGTTAAGTCGCTCGCTAAAGACTTCTTTTCCGACGTGGATAAGCTACTTGAATCAGGTGAACCCGCGCTCGGAACGCTCAGCGGATACACCGATCTTGATAACGTGACCACCGGATTCTACGGCGGCGATTTTATTGTAGTGGCCGCCCGTCCCGCGATGGGGAAGACCTCACTTGTCATGAACTTTGCCCTCAACGTTGCTCGCACTACCGATGGTGCGGTGGCGGTATTCAACCTCGAAATGAGTGGCAAGCAACTTGTTCGACGGATGATTTCCACTCTGGCGCAAGTTCCGATGGGTGCGCTCAAACAGACAAATCTGCACCCCAACGATTATCAGCGGCTCGCGGAAGCGTGCGACGACATGTACAGCTTGCCGATCTTTATCGATGACTCGTCGGACGTGAGCCCCACGCAGATGCGGGGTAAGTGCCGTCGACTCAAGGCCGAACACGGCCTGAGCCTCGTCATTGTTGACTACTTGCAGCTCATGCAGGGCTCCGACAGCGGAAGAGGACCTGAGAACCGCACGCAAGAGATTTCGGCCATTGCGCGATCACTTAAAAGCATGGCGCGGGAACTCGACGTTCCGGTAATCGCGCTGAGTCAGCTGAACCGAGGTGTGGAATCGCGCCAGGATCGTCGACCGATGCTGAGCGACATTCGGGAATCGGGTTCGATCGAAGCGGAAGCCGACATGGTGATGTTTATCTACCGGGATGAGTACTACCGAAGGCGCGAAGCGGGAAAAGAACAGATGCTCAACCCCGACGCGGCCGAAGTTGCCGAACTCATTATTGGCAAGCACCGGAACGGTCCAACCGGCACGGTTCTGCTTGGATTCCAGCCTGCTTACACCCGTTTTACCCTGCTGGACGAGATGAGTAAAGAAGAGTACATCCGAGCTCTGCGCAATAAAACCAGCGACGATTAACGGGCCGGACGCGCGCAAAGCGCACTGATTTGAAGCACGGTCTGCTCCATGACTTCTTCGCTCGAATAAGACGACACTTGTCCGACGAGTTGACTGCTGGCGTGGTTAAGGATGCGCAGGCACGCCAAGAGCGTGGGGTAGTTAAGTCGCTGCGCAAGATTGCGCGTTTTGCGCTGTTGCCACTCTGAGAGTTTGGTGAACGGCTTTTCGACCGGGAGCCAACGTATTACTTCTGGTCCGCCGTTAGATTCGACAAATGCGCGAGCTTGCCAAATGGTACGGAAGTATCCACCCATTACAGCGAGAGTCTTAATGAGTTCACCGTGAAGGTCACGGGTCTGAGATTTGATGGTGGCGAACTGCCGGAGCGCGGTTCGGGCATCGCCGCTCGTCATCGAATCAAGCATCGCCCAGATGTTGTATTCCCGTTCGGCTGAAACCGATCTGCGTAGGTCGTCTTGGTGGATCTGCTTGGATTCGCCCACGTAGAGGGCAAGCTTTTCCAGTTCTTCTTCGGCCCGGTCGTAACGACCCGCCACCATTTCCAGCAGAAGTTCGGCGGTCGGCTTGTTGAGTTCTTTTCCCAGAGACCTAGCTTTCTCGCGTATTAGCGAAGCATCTTTATCTTTTGGGAGCTCAAAGTTCAGGATGGCTCCGCCGTGCTTTTTAACGATCTTCTCCCAAGCTTTGAGGTTGCTGGCCTGGGCACTCGTTGGCTGGTCGCGAGAACCTTCGTCGTCGGCCACCAAAATCAGCAGTGCACTCGGCGGAAGGGTGGAAAGCTCCGATACAGAGAGGTTTAGCTCTTCAGGATCCACGCGTGCGATATTACGAATTACGGCGGCGCGGCGGTCGGCGAAGAACGGAATTGTAGATACGCCGCCGATCCAGTCGCTGAAGGGTTTCTCGCCGCCCACGATCGTCTCGCGATCGATAGAACCCGCGTCGTCAAGGCCGACCACTTTGAGCAGTTCGGCCACTGCTCGACGGCGTTCCGATCCGTGAGTTCCGGTGACCAGAATCAGCTGGTTTGTTGCCAGTTTGGTGAAGTCTACAGCCACGGTATCGCTTTTCATTATTGCCGACGGGCGGATGCGACCTGCCGGACAATCCGTTCGACTTCTGCTGCTCCTGATTTGAGGGAATCGATCGCTTCGTCGGTTGGATCGTGGGGGCCAAACAGTGCCGACTCTAGCTGCGGCAAGTATTTCAGCAACGGACCCCAAGCTTCGCCCAGTGCTTCACGGTGGATTTCCGCGTATTCCCGATGAGTCTGGCTAAAGCGTTTCGGCCGGTGAGTGACTTTTTCCAGTGCGAGTTGCAACCGATTGGCAATGAGAACAATTTCACGCCGAGGGTCAGCAATCTGTACTCGGTCGGATCGAGAGCGCAGAATGAACAGAATCCACGTAAGCGCGGCGAGTAAAACCGCGCCAAAAAGCGTCCGTGCATTGTTTCGGAAGAACGAACCGATCCGTCCCAGAATGTCGGTATCTGCTTCCTGATTACGGCGCGTGATATCTTGGGCGCCGCCGGTAGCATCGAAGACCACCCATCCGTATTCTTCAAAATAGATTTCGGTCCAGGCATGAGCCATATTCTCGCGCACGATCATGTACCCATCTTCGTCGCGCATTTCCGGATCGACAAGGAACCCCACTGAGTACCGAGCGGGAAGTCCAACTGCTCGCGCCATCAATGTCATCGTAGTGGCAAAGTGGTCGCAATATCCCTGATTGGATTCGAAGTAGAAGTATTCGGCCGTGTCTTGATCGGGCGGAGTCCGCGGGGCGTCAAGGTTGTAATCATTTCGCGTGGCAATGGCTGCTCGCAAAGTGTCCGCTTTAGCGTAGTCGCCTGTAACACCTTCGGTAAGACGGAGGGCTTCTTCGGCCAACCGTGTCTGCCGGATCGGAGCGATGGCCGCACCTTCGATTTCGCCGCGTTTTGGATTGATAGCGGTGATTCTGCCGAGCCTCGGTACGACGGAAATGAACCTGAGCGGCTGACTGATGGCTCCGGCCCGGGAAACAAGGTCGTTGGTTGAAGTTTCCTGAAACCGTGGGTTATCGACATCGATTTCGATGATCGGTCCCGGGGCAGGGACAGTACTCCCGATCGAGGCGATCGGAACGATCTCAACTTCCAGTTCGGTTGTGTTTTCGGGGTTCGGAGTTTCCAAGAGCGGGGAGGTCCGTGCCCGCTCCAGAGTCTTGCCCGGGGCGTCGAAACTCACATCCTCGAAGTTGCGGGATGAGATGTTGTAGCTCCAGCCGTTTCCGCGATAGTAGAGGGGTGATCCGGTTTTGAGATAACGCGGTTCGGACTGCATCACCTTGAGGACTACTCGTTCGGAAAGATTGCGTGGGCCATCGCCGACCGGAACATCCGCTTGCGGAGCACCAAGGTTCTGGCGAGGGCGGAAACTATTGCGCACCTGATTCCGCACGTTAGCGCGGACATTTTCAGAGACTGGCGTGAGCGAAGTTTGTACGACGGGGGCACCGATAAAGCTGAGCAGAATAATCGTTCCCGCAGCAGCAAAAGCATATTCGGGTCCCGCCATCCACCGCCATACATCACGGCGGAGTAGGCGTCGATCGGCTCCTCCTTCTTCTGCCCACCGGATCATGGTGCGTTGGTGGACCCGGGCGTAGAGCAGGGCGATGGTCAGTAGGAACCCGCAAAATAGGAAGAGGCCCGGGCGCCACGAGTCAATGGTTCCGACGAGTCCGAAAAGTACAAGGGAGGGAAGGCTTAAAAAGAGCAAGGTGGCATCTCGCCATGCAAAAAGCGACCCCACAACGAGAAGGATAAACATCATGGTCGCGGCCATGATCGCAAACGGAAAGCCGTCTTCGGGCATCGCGTTATTGATCGCGCGGCTTTGGAACACGCCGATGAATCCGAACAAGGCAAAAAGCCAGGCATCCGCGTTTTGGGCTCGGGTGTTTTCGACGAGCAACGAGAGTCCGTAGCCGAGGATTCCGGCAAGAAGAATTGAGGCGGCCATGATGTTGGCCATCGGCTGATTTGCAACGCTCATGGCGCACGCATAGCTGCCCATCATTCCGGCAGAAACTGCCAGAAAATGATCAAGCCAAAATCGTTCAGTGCGGAGCGGTCTCACGCGATTGATTCCTCCCGGGGCATGGGGATGACGCGGGCACCGGCCATTTCTAATTCATCGATATAGCGGGGACTGCACGCGGCGGGCGGAATCGGTTGGGGATTGCTGGGATCAAGGTATTCGGCGGGATCGTATACGAGCACCACAAACTGGACATCCGGCCATCGACTTATGACATTGGCTAGTTCGGGATCTTGAACGGCCACAAAAAGAACAACGGTTTCGCCTTCGCGCAATCGGTTGCGCAGCGATTCGACATCGGTACTGATGCTCGTCCGGGCATTTGGCTGGATTTCGGTAAGCAGGCTTCGGATCGCCCGCTCCCGCTCTTCGGGGTGTTCGCTGACTGCTTTCTCGTGGGATTCCTGCAGCGGAAAAACGGAGATTGCTCCCTTCTTGCCGTATTCGGTAGCAAGGAATAGCGCATGGCTGCACATGGCTTCGAATGTCGAAGTTTCTTGATTGCCAAAGTCGGTGCGTTCAGTACGCTGGAGAACGAAGTTCAGGGAGACTCCGGAACCGGTTTCGAACTCCTTGACCATGATTTTGTCGCGTTTGGCCGAGCTTCGCCAGTGCACGTACCGGAGCGGATCGCCGAATGAAAATTCCCGCACCCCTTTAGGGTCCATCCCGGCGCCACGACTGCTGCCGCTATCGAGATCGCTTGCTCCCCAGCCCATAATCGGGCGGATATCGGCATTGACGGGCAGTGGCGTCGGATACACCTCGAGAACGACAACATCGGTGGCGTACGACTTTTGCATCGAAACCAATCCCAACGCATCGGTTCCCACCGCGGTAAGCCACTCCCAGCTGTATCTTCCGCGTCGGGTTGGCGTGAAGCTGTACCGCGTCCGAATGGGTTGATCGAAGCTCGGTGCGACGGGCAAGCTATGGGTGCGGTTCTTGGTGACCAGCCGTTCGGGTAGATGGTCGCGAATGGTGATCAGCGGTCGTTTAAGTTTACGTTCGCTCCAGACAATAATTTCGACCGTGACCGATTCGCCGACTTTGACGGCGGGCGGAGCCGATCGTTCGAACCGCAGGTAACGCACGGCCAGCCACGCCTGCAACCGGGCCGCAGCGATGGTGACAATGATCGCCGTTGCCATATAGAAAAGCATGGGCGAGTAGACCAGTACGGCCATGATGAGCAGGAAAAGGGCCGCCCAGGTAAGGGAGATTCCGGCGTACCGCGTGATGCGCACGCTTTCTTTTCTCCTTAGGCCATGGCCGGAACCGGGGCCGGGACCGCGCTGAGAATCTGGCGGATGATGTCTTCGCCCGTCGTGCCCTTGGCGCGAACCTCTCCGCGTACGATTACTCGGTGGCCGAGAATCGCGGGCGCAACTTCCTTAATATCGTCGGGTCTGACGTAGTCGAGGCCATCGATCGCGGCGCGGGCCTGGCCGGCCAGCATCATGTAAAGCGATCCGCGCGGGGATGACCCCAGCATAAGCTGGTTGTTTTCTCGGGTGGATCGAACAATGTCTACGATGTATTCACGGATCGAATCGTGGACGAAAATTTCCCGGACGGCGCGTTGCGCTTGCACGAGTTCTTCGAGCTCGACTACCTGTTTGATGTTTTCGATCGGGTGGGTTTGCTGCTGTGAACTGAGGATATCCATCTCGGATTCGCGAGAGGGGTACCCGATGGATATGCGGCTAAAGAATCGGTCGAGCTGTGCTTCGGGCAGCGGATAGGTACCGGTCATCTCGACGTTGTTTTGGGTTGCAAGTACAAAAAACGGTTCGGGCAGTTTGCGGGTGATGCCGTCGCTGGTGACTTGGCGTTCTTCCATTGCTTCCAGCAGTGCGGACTGGGTTTTGGGGGTTGCACGGTTTACTTCATCGACGAGGACGACGTTGCTAAACAGTGGACCCGGTCGGAATTCGAACTCTCGTGATTCCGAATTGAAAATCGACGATCCGGTGATGTCGCTGGGCAAGAGATCGGGAGTGAATTGAACGCGGCGGAATTCGCCGCCCATGACCATAGCGACCGCTTTTGAAAGTGTAGTTTTGCCCACGCCGGGGACGTCTTCGATGAGGACGTGTCCGCCGCACAAAAGGGCAAGCACGCATCGTTCGATGGTATCCCGCTTGCCGACGATCACGCGGCCAATCTCGTCTGTCATGCGATTGGAGAGCAACTGGATATCAGCGGGATTCAATGTAAAGGTTCCTCGTTTATCCGGGCCGGATACTGTTCCGACGCCGGTAGCTAAGATTTAGTTTAGTCGATCCGACGGCTTGCCCGCGTGGTTTGGACCATCATAATGAAACTGGCAATGCGTTGTGTGATTGGAGTTGATCTGGGAGGTACGAATGTTCGAGCCCAAGCGGTGTGGGAAGACGGGACCCCGGCAGGAGACCGGATCGAACAGCGATCGCGAGCTCAGGAAGGGACCGAGCCCGTAATCGAAGCTTTGACCGATGCAATCGGCCGGGCAGTCGGTTCGGCCGAACAAAAGCCGGAATCGGTAGGTTTGGCGATCCCCGGGCATATCGATAATCAAACCGGAATCGTGCGCTGGGCGCCCAACTTTGGTATCGAAATCGATGACGTGTTTCACTACTGGGAAAACGTTCCGATCCGCGAGCCGCTGGTGGCAAGAATCGGACTTCCCGTGCTGATGGCTAACGATGCCAACGCAGCCGCGCTTGGGGAATATCAGTTCGGGTCGGGTCGCGGAACCGCAAGCTGTTTGGTGATGCTCACTCTGGGGACTGGGATCGGTGGCGGAGTCGTGTTATCGCCTCGATCGGTGAACGGCGAAGCTGGAGGTCCGCTGGTTTTGCTCGGCGGCAATATGGGAGGGGCAGAAATGGGCCACACCCTGCTTGCAATGGACGGCATTGATTCCACCGCCGGCGCGTACGGCACGCTGGAAGCTTATTGCCAGCGTGATGGCATTGTTCGTCGTACTCAGCATCGTTTGAAGCGGGGTCGGACCTCGGTGATTCGCGATATGGTCGCTGGCGACTTAGGGAAGGTGACACCGCGAGTTATTTCGGCCGCGGCGGAACAAGGAGATGACCTTGCGCGGGAAATTTGGGCGGAATTTGGACGGTTCCTCGGGAATGGGGTTGGCAACTTGATCAATATTTTCGCCCCCGATGTGTTTGCCCTAGGGGGGCAGATTGCGCGGGCGCATGAGTGGTTTATGCCTTCGCTCGTCCAGGCGGCCCGCGATTTTGCGATTCCTTCGCTGTTTCGAGACTGCGCCATTTCGCTTGCCGAGCGAGATGAAGATGCCGGGATCTTAGGTGGAGCGGCCATCGCCTTGCAATCGACGGCAAACTAAGAAATATGTCAAAGAATCGGGACGGACTGAAAATCGTTGGTCAATTCCGCGTAGACTCACACATGGAGACAAGGGCGTTTCCTCAAGGACCCGTAAGCGGGAAAGCGAAACCATGACCGAAGTGATCATGCCCAAGATGGGCGACGGGATGGAGGAGGGAACTCTCCTCGAATGGCTTAAGAAAGAGGGCGACTCCGTGAAATCGGGGGAGGTCATTGGCACAATCCAAACCGATAAAGCCACCCTTGAGCTGGAAGCACCGGCCAAAGGCACACTCCAAGGCTTTTTGATCGAACCCGGAGCCACGGTTCCGGTGGGTCAACCAATCGCCGCAATTTTAAAAGAAGGCGAGAGTCTTCCGGAAAACTGGGGTAGTGGTGCAGGGTCGAAACCCGCCGAGTCTAAACCAGTCGAAAAGGAGAGCAAACCTGCCGATGAGAAGGAGGCAAAGGCGGAGAAGGTCGAACCAAAGTCTACGGATTCTGGTTCAACTTCGGGTCGAATTAAGGCCAGCCCGCTGGCCAAAAAGATTGCCCACGAAGCGGGGATTGATTTGAGCGCGATTGAAGGCAGCGGCCCTGGCGGACGAATTGTCGAAAAAGATGTTCGCGCCGCGCAGGAAAGTGGCGTATCGTCCGCTCCCGCCAAGAGCAGTGCTCCGGCCGGTAAAGATGAACGGATCAAGCTAAATCGACTGCGCGAGATCATCGCCGAGCGCACCAGCAAATCGAAATCAACGATTCCGCATTTTTATGTGACAGTAGAAGTGGATGTCGAGAAGATCATGACCATCCGCGAAATGTTTAAAGAAGAAGAAGGCGGGCGGATTTCGGTTAATGACTTCGTAATTAGGGCCTGCGTTCTGGCCCTGCAAACGATGCCGGTGGTGAATTCCACGTTTGAAGGCGATCATCTATTGCAGCATGGTTCAGTAAATGTTGGAATCGCGGCGGCGGTTGATGATGGGCTACTTGTTCCCGTGATCCACAACGCCCATGGCATGACCTTGCGCGATATCGCTGATGAAAGCAAGCGATTGGTCACCAAGGCCCGCGACGGAAAGCTTACGCCCAATGAAATGCAGGGCAGCACATTTAGCATAAGCAACATGGGCATGCTAGATGTTGATGATTTTAGTGCGATTATCAACGAGCCAAATGCGGCGATTGTTGCGATTGCATCGGCCCGGAAGAAGGTTGTGGTGGGCGAAAACGACGAGATCGAAATTCGCTGGCGGATGAATATCACGGGTTCGTTCGACCACCGAGTGGTGGATGGTGCCATCGGGGCCGAGTTTATGAACCTTGTAAAATCCGGCCTTGAGAATCCGTCCCGTCTGCTGAGTTAGTCCTTTCGGTTGCGGGTTTATCTTAGGTGGTAGGTAAAAGCGACGGTCTTGCCTTTGCTGTCGGTACCCTCGAGAATGGCGAGGCCAGCTTTAGCATGAATGACTCTCTGCGGGGTTACGAGCGTGCCTTGGACGTCAACTTGGCTTAACACCTCAGCCTGACGGTCGCGAAAAAGAATAACGCTACTGACGTTCGTCTTTAGGCCAGACTGGCGTCTTTCGCAAAGTACAATCCTACCGTCAGGAGACTGAGCCCTTGGAACAACCATAACGTTACCGGTTAAGGCCACGATATCAGTCGGAACTGGGCGAAGCTTCTTGATCAGGGTAAACCCATCCTTATTGTAGATAAATGGATGCCACATTGGAAATGAGGTTTCGGGTCCAAAAGTTAGTTCACCCAGATGAAACCCATCTGATGTGACACCGAGCACTGTTCCATCTTCAACGGCGGTGGCGATAGCAGAAGGCATAGGCGAAGCTAACGCGGTCGCTTTATTGTTTTGAAGGAAAATGATTCCCGCTACGCCCGTGGTGCCATTGCCGGAAGAAAACTGGGCATTGACATTGAGTGCGATTGGCTGGTGGTGACGTTCTAAAACGGTCGCCGAGCGCAGGATGGCCGGGGTCGCCCAGGGAAGTGGCACATCGATAGTGTAAGACAGAGTGCTAGATTCGTCTGTCAAGGTCAATACGGTTGACGTAGCGCTGCTTATTCTCCACGGGTGTTGCTCGATTAATGATGCTCGGCCATTGCGCATCTGGATCATAAACGAAGATCGCCTTCCGTTAACATCGCAGCCAATGTATTCTCTATCGAACGAGAAAGATACATTGATGGCAGGGATGGTTTCTAGCAGTGCGCCATCTGAATCATGAATTGCAATCTTATCACTGCTGATGGTGGCGTAATGCCGACTATCCACAACCGCGCTCTGGGGGCTACAGGCGATGGCAGAATTTGCAAAGGTAGTTGCAAGGAGGAACTGAATCATTGGAAGGGCGTATGCTGGTCTTGACTATCTTAGGTGATACGTGAACGCGACGGTCTTTCCTTTGCTGTCGGTGCCTTCGAGAATGGCGAAGGTTCCTTTCGCGCTGATGACTCGGGTGGGGGTCACGGTTTGGCCTTCGACCTGCATCTTGCCAAGCACTTCGGCTTGTCCGTTGCGGAAAAGGACCACACTATATTTGTATTGAGCTTCTTCGACGACATGTTCATTAGCATCATCATACTTAGCAGGTTTTGTGCACTCAACCCTAGAGCATAAAATTAGGGTCCCTGAAGGGTCGATGGTGTGGGGAACAAGAGCGATGTCGAGATTTGTCGTGCCCCCGAACTTATGCGGTGCAGTCTTCATCGTCATCTTCTTGAGGATTGTGACGGATAGATCAGAGACTCGGCATACAAAGGGGCTCAGAGCTTCTGGCGATTTATCGTTGACCGGCATCCAGGTGACCGGAGCGTAACTGCCCGCAAATCCCAAAATGTATTTATCATCTACATAGGTGGCAAAAGTATATGGAATAGGCGAAACGATCCGGCGCGCTACATCGTTTACAATTACAAATGTATAGCAGCTGGTTCCAAGAAAGTTTTCGCGATAATAGATGGGAATCCATACGTTGGCCACGAGCGGTGCTTTACTCAACCGTGGAAACATGCTTTCTTGCATGCGACCAGGATCGCTGCGCTGATACGTATTGGAAGGTTCGAGACGCACATTTCGTTTTTGCTCAGTTTCGCCATTTAGAACGCGTAACTGAAAAGAAGATTGATCCGGAGTCAAAGATACCTTGGCAGACTGGCGCTGCAGAACAAGCTTGCCGCCTTCAATCTCTATCCGTATTGAAACGTCAGGATCATCAGTGGCAAGTGCCGGTCCTTCAACGCCGCCTTGGAAATCGGGTCGAGCCGACTTTGGCAACTCTACGGACGACACGAGCGTCCCAGCGTCGTTGAACAACTCTAGACTGTTCTTAGTCAACGTTACATAGTGGCTCTCATCTGCAATTCGAGAGTTTGGCTCTACAAAACGCAAACTATTGATGCTCAGAAGCAACGCGATGGATATCATTAGGCTCGCCCTACTCTATATTGTATACGAAGGAGACTAACTCTCCAGACTTGGATTGACCCTGAAGAATGGCCAAGCTGCCATGAGCACTTGTTACCCGAATTGGACGGACTGGATTGCCTTCCACAACCAAGTTATCGATCATTTCTGCTTGGCCATTTCGAAAAAGAAAGACTCCTTCATATATTTTGTCTGGTCCTTCCTGAATTCGATTGCAAAGAATAAGCTTCCCATCAGCAGTAATCGTCTGAGGATAGATACGGACCGAACCATCGAGGTTTGGCCCCATGGAGTCGTCCCATGCGTACTCTTTAGGGACCATTATTCGCTCCACTTTCTTAAGTAATCGGACGTTCATATCCGATAGATCACAAACAAAGGGGCTCGCTGTCACGTCACGACCAAAATGGTGCCATAACATCTCTTCGTCATTTGTCGTATATCCGAGCAAGTATCTTCCATCGCAGTAGGTTGCTTGGGCGTATTTCATTGGTGTGTTTAGAAGGATAGCGCGACCATTAGTTACCAAAAATATGTAGAGTGCAGAGAACGGCCCATTCCGAGCATTGACAGGTTGATCCAAATTTACGACGGCAAAACCATCGCGGTAGTACTGGGTCGATACTGACCCCGGGGCATGGTCGATCATTTTATTCAATAAAGGTTGAGGCGGGTCAATATGGTATGACGTGGGACTTTGATGACCGCCACTTGCAGTGAACGTTCTGCCATCTGAACTAAGCTGCAGGTCGAGGCGTTGAGCCGGAGCAAAGTGTATCGCAGGAGAAGGCAAACTTTCAAAAATGAGTTCAACAGGTGTGGCGCGATCTTGCTGAACTATAAGTCGTCCTTGTTCAGAGACAAGTCTGCCTGTGATGTTTTCAGGCCATGGTGAACTGGTAACTTTAGTACCTTCTGAGTCATGGAAAACAATCGAAGTCTTACTCCACGTGACGTAATGCGAAGAATCAAGGACCAAGCTGTCCGGGGCGACGAAGTGTAGCCGTGGGCTAGGGAGCATCGAAAGCGTCAAAGCCAGACTGATCATTGTGCCCTCTCCTCCGCATGTTGTTCAACCGTGAGGTGATTGTCGATGATGATTTGACCATCGAACTGAGGACCAACCTCAGCGGGCCATCCATCTTCTTCGGGCACCTGAACCTGAGCGAAGGCAAGCGAGGCCAAACCATAGCCGAGCAGAATGCTAAAAACGCCAAGCGGCCAGGCGGCGCGGTTCTTCATGGTTCGATATTAGCCTGTCTAAAGCAATGTTTTGCAGACGCAAGTGAAATCTTTACGGATAATTTATGGCACTGGGCGTTCTAACATCGCGCGCTTACCGATCCAAAAACCCACCTTCGATTGGCGGGGTCGGACGCTCGATTGAACGCGGAGTTGCTTGCTTGGCCCGAACGTTGGCATCAAAGATCGACCAGAGCCAGGCGAAACACATAGACGGAGCAAGAACAAATGCCAAAGGATCAACATCCGCCGGCCTAGTAAGAGATTGAAACATTGCGCTCAATCCTCCCGGCAACAGTACTAAAAGGGTAAGACAGCCGCCCCAAATCGCAAACATCGTAATCCCTAAGGTCCATTTTCCTAACACCATTTGGCCAACGCCAGGGAAGAGAAGACTCAAAATCACGGCCGCTTTCGCGCTTGCCATTGTTTCGGAATCGGCATACGTAACGGGATCTAAGTGAAGATCGACCCGTAAAACCATTTCGCCAAACTTGTTTTCTATACTGGCAATACTTGGATCGATTTTGTGAGCTCGCGCATATACCTCTTTAGCTTTACGGAACTGGCCTCGAGCCACGTAATCATCGCCGATGGCTTCCAGCACAACCGGTGAATGTGGCGCAACTTCTTGTGCTTCTTTAAGGAGTTTATCCGCGACTGCAGATTGGCCCTTTTGCTTAGCAAAATGGGCTTGCCGGATCATTTGCTCGGCCCGTTCGACCGCTTCCGGAGGATCGGGTATGAAGGTTTCTACCGCCTCTGCCGAAGCGGATTCAACTCCCGTCTCCCCCGGTATATTTGCGGGTTGTTGCGGGTCTAGATCGCGGTGGTCGTCGCTCACGCTTGGCTATAAAGACGGAGTTTAGTTGCCCGAAGATGCTCCGCCATCGAGCAGCAGGTTCGGATCTTGCGGCATGTTCGACCAAAAGCTCTCTAGATCGTAGAACTGCCGCTTTTCTTCCAGCATCACATGGAAGATCACATCGCCGTAATCGAATAGCACCCAGCCGCCACCGTCACCGCTGCGATCCGACTGTCGGAAGGGCCGGATGCCGACCTCGCGCAACTTTTCGGCGACCTTATCGCATATCGATCGGACATGAGTATCGCTGGTGCCGGTGCAGATGACGAAGTAATCTGCAACTGATGTTTTAGGCCGCACATCCATAATTTGGATGTCTTGGGCTTTCATGTCGTCGGCAAATTCGGCGATAAGGTCGGCTTTTTCTGAACTGCCTATGTTCTTTTTACTTTCTTGTTTTTCGCTCACTTGTAAAGTCCATGTTGTCCAATGTATTCCAATACGGCAGATTCGACCCATTGTGTCGGCTCCAAGCCTCGGGTTATTTGATCGCGTACGTTAGTTGAACTCACTGGGGTCTCCTTCATAGGGATAAGATCAATCGCTTCGTCCACATCTTCGCTAAGGCCCCTGCGGATCAGATCGATGTTGGAACCCGGCCGGGCAATCACAGCCAGGCGCGCCATTCGGGCCAGTTTGTCAGGAGTTTTCCATTTCATGAAGTTAGCCAAGGCATCGGAACCGAGGATAATCCAATATTCTCCAGGTTGGACTAGCTTCATTTCTTCGACGGTTTCCACCGTGTAGCTGCGACCCTCGCGCGAAACTTCGATATCACTGACCGCCATGCCACGCAGTCCTTGGATGGCGAGTTGCGTCATTTGCAGTCGCTGGACCGCGGTTGCAATCGGGGGGCGTTTGATCGGATTGCGGGCGTTTGGAATCCAGATAACTTCGTCGAGGTTGAGTTCGCTCAGGCACGCTTCGGCCATGAGTCGATGCCCAAGGTGCGGTGGATCGAACGTACCTCCAAAGAGACCGATCCGCGGCTCACCACTCTGCGTAGTCGAATTCATAATCTCCTATCCACACTGTGTCACCTTCTTGCACGCCCATTTCGATGAGCTTATCAATCACGCCAATCCGCCGCAGTTTACGGTACAGATAGTGGATGGCGTCGCGATTGTCCAGATTCGTCATGGCCACAAGACGTTCGATTCGCTTGCCTCGAACAATGTAGCCGCGCTCATTGGCTTCAATGTCCCAGGTTCCTTCGGTTCCGGCACCCGTGGTAGGTACCAGGATCGGAACGGTGGGCTCTTGTTGGGCTTGCTCTTCGATGATACGCCAGAGGGTCCATTTGAGCGGATCGATGCCTTGAGCGGTTGCAGCAGAAATCACGTGAATCGGATGACCAAACTCTTTGAGTCGACCGAGAATCTCCTCTTCAGCTTCTGGAATTCCGAGGTCCGATTTATTGAGCGCAATGACGCGGGGCCGCGCGAACAGTTCTTCACTATACTTTTTTAGTTCCGATTCGATAAGGCGGTAGTTTTCGATCGGATCGGAATCATCTATGGGGTAGGCATCCAATACATGGAGCAGCACTTTGTTCCGTTCTGCATGGCGCAGAAATTGGTGTCCTAGTCCGATACCTTCGCTGGCCCCTTCGATAAGCCCCGGGAGATCGGCGACCACAAAGGTGCTGTCGCCGGCGGTGACTACGCCAAGTTCGGGGGCGAGGGTAGTAAAGGGGTAATCGGCGATTTTGGGTTTGGCTGCACTCATCACGCTGAGCAGAGTGCTCTTGCCTGCATTGGGGAGTCCGATTAGGCCCACATCGGCGATGAGTTTGAGTTCGAACCGGGCAAGGAGTTCATCCCCCGGGGCACCATTTTGCGCAAAAGTCGGCGATTGCCTTACGCTGTTGGTAAAGAACAGGTTGCCGCGTCCGCCCCTTCCTCCGCGCACGATGACGTACTCCATTCCTTCGATGGCCAGATCTACAATTGGCTCGCCATCTTCCGCATCCGTAACGACGGTTCCGACGGGTACTCGGATTACGATATCTTTGGCATCCTTGCCCGATTTACTGCCAACTGCCTTGCTGCCGTCGGGTGCTTTATATTCCGATTTCAGGTGGAAGTCGTACAGGGTGCGCTTGTTTCGATCGGCGACGAGAATGATGTTGCCGCCTCGTCCGCCATCGGCTCCGTTAGGTCCGCCTCGGGGGACGTGCTTTTCGCGGTGGAACGTGGCCGCACCATCTCCGCCTCGGCCCGAGGTGAGCCGCACGGTTGCTTCGTCAATAAAATTCATTCTTCAAAAAGGCCGGGGATCGGTCGGATTGTGATTGTTCGCCCCTTAAGGTCTACGGCCATCACAAATTCTTTGATCAGCGGAACCATGGCTCCGGCGATCACGAGTAGATCGTGGGCGGGTGACGGTCGCACATTTTCGACCTTGCCCAGAGTGTGGCCCGATTCATCGATGGCGGTGAGGCCGATCAGGTCGCGGACAAGGAATTCGTCTTCGCCGAGGTCAGGGATTTGGTCGGCGGGGATGGTGACATCTTTCCACTGCAGGCTTTCGGCTTCGTTTCGGTCGATAATCTCGCGGGTTTCGATTCTCAGCTGGGTTTTGTGAACCGTAAGACGCTGGATTTTGAGGGGACGATCTTCCACGTAGATCGTAGATCCGGTTTCGAACAGATCCCAGAACTCGCTGCTGCTTTCGACCTTGAAGCCGCCGCGAATCCCGTGCGCGCCAACAATGCGCCCAATACGAACGTGATCGGGGCGAGGGCGGCTCGCCATGGCAGGGTCAGTCTTCGGTATTAACTTTGACGATCGCCTTTACGCGGGATTTTCCGGCGGCGGCGCTCACAAAGTGCCGAATGTTGGTAATGACGCGGCCATCTTTGCCGATAACGCGTCCGACATCGTTGGGGGCCACGGTGACGTTCACAATGGTTGCGGCTCGATCGGCGCCGACATTGACTTTCACTTCATCAGGCTCGTTGACGAGCTGCTTGATGGTAGCTTCGACCAGATTACCGATTGCTTCGCTCATTCGGTGGTGGCCTCTTCGGCGGGTGCCTCAGTGGGTTCGACGGTTGCTTGGGGGGCTTCGGGTTCAGCGGCGGCTTCCGCCGGAGCGTCGGCCGGGGTTTCGGCGGGGGTTTCTGCCGGGGCTTCCACTTGGCTGATGGCCGATTGTTGGCTCATGGCCTGGGTAGTTTTGTCGAGGAATCCGAACTTGCGCTTAGCGGAGGGTCGTTCAGCAAAGAACTGATCCAGCACGCCTTGCCGTTGCAAAATAATGGCAACAGTTTCGGTGGGTTGGGCACCGTTTTTGAGCCAGTGCAAGGCACGGTCTCCTTTGAGATCGACGGTGGCGCGCTTGGTTTGCGGGTCTTTGTTGATCGGGTCGTAAGTGCCCAAATATTCGATGGCCGCGCTATCCCGCGAAGAGGCGCTCTTGGCAACAACGATTCGATAGAACGGTCGATGCTTGTTGCCCATTCTTTTCAGACGAATTTTGACCACAGTGTTTAGCTTCCTGAAGCGCGAACCCGAGGGCGGTTCAAACCGTTGAGTTTGAACGCTCGCAATCCCTTGCGGATAACGCGGACTCAACATTATAGCCTGCTAGAACGGAACCATTCCACCCCGCCCGGGCCCTTGGCCACTTATCGGCGTTTGATTTTTTTAAACCGCTTCTCCATTTGGGTGAGTTGCTTCATGCCGCGGCGCATCTGTGCAAGCTGTTCGATGAGTTTATTGACTTCCTCGGCCGAGGTTCCCGATCCCCGAGCGATGCGCTTGCGGCGCGAACCATTGAGAATGTCGGGATTGGTACGTTCTTTGGGCGTCATGCTCAGGACAATCGCTTCGATCCGGTCGATCTGCTTTTCGTCGAAGTTGTCAAATGCTTCTTCAGGAATCTGCGCCGCGACGCCGGGAATCATTTTCATCACGTTTTTGATCGGCCCCATCCGGCGGACCATCTGCATTTGGGTAAGGAAGTCGTTGAAATCCATTTTGCCGGAACGCAGCTTGGAATCCAGTGCTTCAACATCTTGGTTTTCAAAGGCCTGTTCGGCCTTCTCGATGATGCCCATCACATCGCCCATGCCGATGATTCGCTCGGCCATGCGTTGAGCGTGGAATGCATCGAGAGCGTCGGTTTGTTCGCCTACGCCGAGGAATCGAACCGGCACCCCGGTTGCTTCGCGAACGCTGAGCACGGCCCCTCCGCGAGCGTCGCCATCCATCTTGGTAAAGATCGCACCCGTGAGACCAAGCCGTTCATGGAACGCCTCCGCGACGTTTACTGCTTCTTGACCGGTGGTGGCATCGACCACGAGGAACACTTCTTGAGGTGGCACGGCCTTTTTGATGGCCGCCAACTCTTCCATGAGCGGTTCATCGATGGCAAGTCGTCCGGCGGTGTCGAGAAGGAGTACATCGCAGAAGAGGTGTTGAGCTCGGGCCAGCGCATCTTTAGCCACTTGAACCGGATTGCCTCCGGGTTCGCCGGCAAAGACGGGCACGTCAATTTGTTCGCCCAGCACCTGAAGTTGGGTAATTGCTGCCGGCCGTTGCAGATCGCACGCTGCCATGAGAGGCTTTTTGCCTCGCTTTTTGAGCCAGACGGCAAGCTTTGCGGTGGTAGTCGTTTTTCCGCCGCCCTGGAGGCCGCACATAAGAATGATGGTCGGCGGAGCGGGATTCCAATTGACGGGGGTTTCGTCGGGTCCGAGGAGTTCAACGAGTTCGTCCCGCACGATCTTGATGATGGTTTGATCGGCGGTAAGGCTTGTATAGAGTTCTTCGCCGACCGCTTTTTCTTTGATGCGGGCGATGAACTGCTTGGCGATTTGGAAGTTGACGTCGGCTTCTAGGAGCGCGACTCGGATTTCTCGCAGGACTGCGCTCACGTCATCTTCGGTGAGGCGTCCTTTTTTGCGGATGGAGGCGAAGATGCCTCCAAGTCGGCGAGTGAGATTATCCAGCATGGCGCGGTTTGGCGCATTGGACTGGCGGGTTAAAGCCGGTTTCGTTGCGCTGTATGAGGCTGATGGGTCGAGCTTGGGGTCTGGGCTGGCTCGTTCCCCTCGGTCGGAATTCTACCGATTCGGATCAGTCCGTCATCGGGCCGGGCGATCGGCTGAACGTCCAGTTTTCGTGATCTTTAAGTTGCTGGATGAGAAAATGGTTGACGCCCGCCACCTCGGTTCCGCTCAGATGCGGACGAATCTGAACCAGTTTGTTGATTGCTGCAACGAGCTCGTCCGCGGCCTGCGCTAACTCTCGCTTCATATCGTCGGTTTCGTCAAGAAGCTTTAGATCAGAGCTCATGAGGGCCAACGTGCTTTGTACTTGTTGCTGCAACTGCTTATGGCTCGCCGCACCTTTATACTTTTTCGTCAGGAACAGATCCTTGAAGAACTTTTCTGACTGATACAGCGATCCGGCCTTAATGGGAATCCATATTGTGCCGCCACCGCTGGCCATTGAACTGAGTTCGTTGTAATGCACGAGGAAGGCTAGGGATGCTTCTCGGACTTCTTGAAGATGTTGGCGTCGTTCGGGGTCAACTTTGCGCAAGGCGTCGGTATTGACGTCGTACAGCGCGCTCCCAAAAATTCGGACCGAATTGGCCATGCTGGAGGTCGTGTAGTCACCTTCTGAATGGAACTTACGATCCCATGCTTCAAAGCCCATAGCGACGACTTGATGAGCGGTTTTTCCGAAGGCTTCCGTCGAATCAAAAGGATCAGGTTCGACCTGCAGAGTAGCAAATAGTGCAAAGAGGGCAAGCATAATTACACATTACACTAATAACGGCACCCCCAAAAAGCTAGAAAATGGCGCGCTCGAGAGGATTCGAACCTCCGACCCCCAGCTCCGCAAGCTGGTGCTCTATCCACTGAGCTACGAGCGCACGCGGAAAATGGTTATACCGTGCACGCACAAGAATGGAGCGGGCCCGGGGCTAGAATCGCGAGCGGTCTACCCGGATCAGACGGTACTGGCGACCCTCGAACTCAACCTCCCCGAACTCGGCCAACGAACCGGAAGGGAGATCGGGGAAGGCTTCCGGAATCGGTTGCACCAGATAGTCGGCCCCCGACTGGCGGATAAAATCCTGAACCGCCCGCGGTTCGAGGGGCCGGAAAATCCCTTCGGCAATTCGACGCCGTTCTCCGTAATGGGGTGTTTCGCTCCAATGCCCCGCGTAAGAGTACGCCCCGGCAAATCCGGAAAGAAGTGGGTTGAGATCAGGTAGATAAGCAACGTAGCCTCCTCCTTCCAGCGCGACTGGAACGCCCGGTCGAGCCAATACCACCTTCCGACCCGGAACTTCATCGAGAATCGAAAGGATTTGTCCCACATCGGAAGTTAAAAAGATCGGCTGAACTGTCGTGCTCGCGATGTTGTCGCGGATAAAGAGGAGCTCGCGTTGAATCCAGTAAATACTTGAAGCACAACAGATAAGCACGGCGATTGCCGCCACCATATTCCGGTTTCGTCGAAACCCTTCGTCGGTTTGGTCTTTACCTTGCCGCATCAGTCGGAGAAGTCCGAAGAGTCCCCAAGCGGCCATGAATCCCCAGGGGATCGCCAGACCCATAGCCAACTTGCGCTGGAATAGTTGGGGCAAAAACGGCAGAATGAGTCCGACCAGCGCCCACGAACTCAACAGGTTCCATCCAAGCGACTTCCGTGCGCCCAGTGTGGCAAGCGCGACTGCACCGACAATCATGAGTGCCCACCCACCCCAGCCCACAAAATAACGGGAGTCGGGATCGTAACCGGTGGCCGCGATCATAAGCGCAGTGCTTCCAAGTCCGATTAGCGCGGCTATCAGCCGACCGCGGGTTCGGTTTTCGTGGTGAGTAAAAGCAAAAAGTGCTAGCACAAAGAGCGGCAAAATTCCCATGAGAATCTGTCGGAAGGTGGGCGAATAGGTGAGCGTGGCGGCTCGGGCTTGGAAGACCGGGTCGGCTTGCAACACCCGCATGTACCAAAGAGCCGCCGGAACCGCCCCCGCTCCAATCGTGAGCGAACGGACCGCCCATCCCGTCGTAAATTGACCAGAAGCTAGCAGAGTGCAGGCAAAAGCTACAAGCACAAACAAAACAATCAACACATCGTAGCTGTGGATATTCATCAGCAGGAGCATTGCGAGTGCCCCACCCGTGACCGGCTTCCACGAATCCCTTGCCCGCACGACCGAAAGAAACACCGTAACAATAAGACAAAGAGCGGCCATGAAGAGTCCGTTCACAAGCATGGAAGGGAACCCAAACGCTTCCGGTTGCCATACGTCGATGGGAAGTCGGCTTTCTAAAAGTGCCGCGATCGGACCGCCGCTGGTGGTAAGCCGCCCGAACTGTTCCCAAACGGTGAATCCGACCCCCGCACCAAAGCAAGCAAGGGCCAAGCCGACCTTGGCTACAAACACGGGCACCTTGACTTCAATCGCGAGTTTGCCGAGCAGACGTACGAACACATAGGTAAGGAGAAGCCGCGCCAGGTTGGTAATAATCGGAATGATCTTGAACGCGCCGAGCGCTTTGAATGGCATCGCCAGCACTCCAAGAAGCCAAAAATAGAGGTGAACGGTGAGCCCGGGCTGGGAATCGGTGGCAAATCGATTGTCAAAAAAGAAGTGACCGTTCATGGCCTGGTGAATCCATGCCGCATAAACCATCTGGTCATCGGTGGCAAATTCCGCCCCGATATAGAACGATCCGGCGGGTTTGACGATGATGGCAATCAGCCACGGAAGTCCAGCGATGAGAGCGGTCGCCAGGGCCAGCCGCTTCGTGGTCTTTTCGATTTCCGCAATATGTTCGTCGGGAAGTGGAGCAGACATTGGGGAGCTTTTGATTCGCTTGTGGCATCGTACACGAAAGGCATCGATTGGAACAAGATGATTGGGGTTTCGGTAACGGATGAAATCTTTTCGGCCGAAAATTTAGAAGATTTATGCAATTGGTCGGCGTCCTTCTGCGGTATAGACTCGTCTCTATTGCTGCGGCAAATTGCCGAAGTGGCCGCGATTGCGGAATCCAGGAGAAGAATTAACACAAATGCAATACATGGTCATTTGGCCGGACGGCCAAAAGTTCGGCCCAGCTGATTTAAATCAGCTGAACCAGTGGGCAGCGGAAGGGCGAATCAAGCCAGAAACCGAGCTTGAATCGGTGGTTGATGGCGCTCGTCTTTCAGCGGCCAGTCTGCCGGGCATCGTTTTTCCGGGGGCGGCGGCCGCGCAAACTCCGACCCCGACCCAGCCGGCAGACGAGGGAAGCAGTGTCACCACTTCAACCGGCGATGCTTCTTCAACTGACGTTTTCTCCTCGCCGACTCCGGCCGCATCGTCGGGCTCGGGCGATCAATACTTTGTGATTGGTCCGGATGGGAACAAATATGGGCCCGCCGATCCGGCCACTCTGACCCAGTGGGCGGCGGAGAACCGGTTGAGTCCGACTTCGATGCTCGAAGAGGCCGCGACGGGAGTTCAGATCGAAGCGCAGCGCGTTTCGGGCATCATTTTCCCGGTTTCGGCGGGTGCCTCGCAGTCGCCGCTTAAAGAAACGGGCTTTGGCGCAAACGAAGGCTTTGGCGGAGGCACGGTTCAAAGCAACTATCCGCGTCCCGACCTGTACGGCGGGGCCTTACCGGAAGAGATTCGCCGTAAGTTCAACTGGGGGGCGTTCCTTATGAACTGGATTTGGGGATTGAATCACAAGTATCCCCTTGCCTTGGTTGCACTGGCGCTCGGGTTTCTCGGCATGATCCCTCTGGTTGGACTCTTGTTTAGCATTGGTCAGCTGGGTTTCGTGATCTGGCTGGGCATCAAAGGGAACGAAATTGCCTGGAACAGTGGGCGATTTTCGACGGTTGAGGAAATGCTCAAGTGTCAGAGAATCTGGGCATGGTGGGGTCTTGGTATCGTTATCGCCGGCTGTCTCTGCGGTATCGGAGCAGGTGTGATGCTTGCAATGAGCGGAGCGGCGATGGACCCGAGCATGATGGGCCGCTAAACCGAACGTAGCCTAAAACCAAAAGCCTCGCTGGGCGGATCGTCTAGCGGGGCTCTTTGCGTTCGGGAGTCACTCCGTACTTGGCAAACCGAACCGGATCATCACTCTGCTCCACCAGCTCGACGCCCTCGGCATCGCTTAGGAACACCATCTGTTCGCCGCTTTTATCGGTCAGAGTGAGTTTGCCGTCTTGATAAACCCAGGTGCCGCTGGATTCTTCTCCCCCTGCAATCATGCGCCAATGATCTTTATCGATCACCAGCATCGGAAGCTCGGAGAGTCCGCCCGCTTCCGCGGCTTCTTCATCCGAAACCTTGAGTCGGTACATTCCGATTACCGCTTCCGAAGTCGCGGCGGGTTGCGGAATCGGAGCACTTGGCTCGGGTTGGCATCCGGCAAATAACGCGGCAACGAGAAGGAGCATCGGCCAACTTTTCACGATGCGTCCAGTTTCCCCGAAAACGTCGACGACCGTTTACGCGGGGGTAAACAATTTGAGCCCAACAATCCCCGAGACGATCAAGCCAATGCACAAAATCTTGCCGATTTCGGCCGATTCTTTCAGAAAGAAAATACCGATTAGCGCGGTGCCAATCACCCCGATTCCTGTCCAAACTGCATACGCCGTTCCCAAGGGCAGCGAGCGAAGCGAAAGTGCAAGCAGCCAAACGCTGGCGATCATCAGCGCGATAGTGAGGATCGTTGGGCCGAGCCGAGTAAAGCCGTCGGACTGCTTCATGCTGAACGCCCATCCGATTTCGAACAGGCCGGCAACGAAAAGGATGAGCCAAGGCATAGTGAATTTGACTCCAGTTTGGGCCGTAACCTAGGCAGGGCCCGCGTCTTAGAATCCGGCAAGTACAATCAGGATCATGGCGATCGATCGCTTGCTCGACACGATCGTGGCCCCGATCACGCCCCCGGGGCGGGGAGGGGTCGCCGTGATCAGGGTAAGCGGAAAAGAAGCGTTTTCCATTGCCGCCCACGTTTTTCCGAGCCTGCCCGACGCTCCGCAGATGCGACACGCATACTACGGGAGGTTTATCCACGGTGACGACGGTTTGTGCCTGCTTTTTGCCGAAGGCGCAAGCTTCACTGGAGAATCGACAGCCGAATTCAGTATTCACGGATCGCCACAATCGGTCCGTGAGTTGCTGGCGGCATGCGAATCGGCGGGTGCGCGTCCGGCCGAACCGGGCGAATATTCTATGCGCGCATTCCTGAATGGCCAGATCGACCTCACTCAAGCTGAAGGGATTCTGGCCACGGTTGATGCCGAAAGTGCGGGCCAACTCAAGATCGCCCATCAGTTGCGCGGGGGCGACACTGCCCAAGCCCTGCGGCAAATTTCTGATCAGATTCGGTATTCGCTCACGACGCTCGAAGCTCTAACTGATTTTAGCGAAGAAATTGGCGAGATTCCGACTGATCAAAAGCTTGCCGGAATCATCCAGGCTACACCAGGAATCGAAAAGTTTTTGGCCACCGAGCCGCTGGCTCGGCGGTTGCGGGAAGGTGTTCTGATTGTCATTGCCGGGCAACCCAATGCAGGGAAGAGTTCGCTTTTGAACGCGTTGCTTAAAGAAGAACGCGCGATTGTCACCGACATCCCCGGAACCACGCGCGATACGATCGAAGAGCAGGGATCGATTGCGGGGATTCCGGTGCGCCTTGTCGATACAGCTGGTCTGCGCGAATCGGACGATCCTGTAGAACGGTTGGGCATTGATCGAACGCGTTCGGTGATGGAACAAGCGGGGTTGGTGCTCTATCTGTATGATCAAGCCAAAGGTTGGGATTCAGTTGATGATGATCTGCTGGCGGAAGCGGGGTTGAACGTGATTACGGTGGCGGGGAAATCCGATTTGGTATCCGTTGGGGCAGAACGGGGAATCGCGGTCTCGGCAGTAACCGGGGCCGGCCTTTCTGATCTTCTGGCAGAGATTGAATCGCGCATCAGCGCGGGGTCAGAAAATCCGCCGACGCTTGTGGATCGGCACTATCGGGTGCTTACGGAAGTCCGTGATCTGTTGGCGGAAGCGCGAGTCACGATCGAAAATCCGGCAGTGCCAGATGACTTGGCCACGGTGATCTTACGAGCTGCGCTCCGGCGACTAGGCGAGCTCACCGGAGAATCCGCCGGCGCGGACGTTTTAGAACAGATTTTCCAGCAGTTCTGTATCGGAAAGTGACCGGTTAGGGAAGGGATCGTCCGCTACCCGGAAGCGATTTGCCGCCATCGCTCAGGCGATAGATTCCGTAGAGCACGGCGAGCACGATAACGGCCGGAATCGCCAGCTTAAAGATGAGCCCGAGCACGCCGAAAACGATCGCGCCGATAAGCTTGAGGGAGAAGTAGATTCCAATGATCCCGAGGATCACAATGAGGATGGCTTTGCCCGCTTTCATGATTGTGCAGTCCCACATCTTTCGACGTTAAAACGTAGGGTGGGGTTGTGTGGTCCCTTGATTGCCAAAAACTTGGTCAGATAGAGATCAGTGCTGAGCGGTACCATGGATTCTTGATGCCGATTCCGGTTGTGAGAGCTAAGCCGCGTTCTGGGAGTGACCTGCTGCAGATCAATCCCTCGTTACTGGCCGAGTTCCTTGTGTACTTTTTGCAGGAAGAATGCATTCGGCAGCGCAAGATCAAACGCGCGGTTCTAGGGCTTAGCGGAGGGTTGGATTCCACCGTGGTTGCTTATCTTTGTGCGCGAGCGTTTGGGGCGGAGAACGTCCACGCCATTCGAATGCCGTACAAAATTAGTTCTTCCAATAGCCTGACCGATGCTGAACTTGTGATCAACGACCTGGGGATTCAGGCGCAGACCATCGATATCACGGACATGGTGGATGGATACGCCGCACCGGCCGATCCGCCACTTAGTCCGACCCGGCTGGGAAACGTGTGTGCGCGATGTCGCATGACGATTTTGTTCGACCAAAGCGAGGCGATCGGAGCGCTTCCCATCGGTACGGGCAACAAAACCGAACGGATGTTTGGCTACTACACTTGGCACGGAGATGATGCACCGCCGATCAATCCGCTGGGTGATCTGTTCAAGACACAGGTAATCGAATTGGCGCGGGAGCTTGGCGTTCCGCAGTCGATTATCGAAAAGCCGCCGAGTGCCGATCTTGTGCATGGTCAGACCGATGAGGGCGACTTTGGCATCACTTATCAGGTGGCGGATGAGATTCTGGCGCTTTTGATGTCGCATCGCTCGCGCGATCAAGTGGTGCGGCTGGGTTATCAAACGCGGGATGTGGACCGGGTGATCGAACTCGTTTCGGGCACTCATTGGAAGCGTCGCTCTGCCACCGTCGCGATGACGAGCACCTCCAGCATCAACGATTACTATCTGCGACCCGTGGATTTAAGAAACCAGTTTTAGAGGATCGAAAATCCGACGAACCTTAGGGGATAATAAGCGGCAATGTCCTTGCTCGTGGCCGCGATTTTGGCCGGAACTTTGCGCCTTCAAGACCCGCCTCGCCCCACCGCGGTTCAATCCGGGCCCCCGAAATCGGAAGAGTTGCGGAAATTCCACAAGCCCGACGTGCGTGGCATGTCGATGCAAGTGTGGCTGGATGCCCACGAGAAACGCAACCAGATGTTGCAGGAATCGCCGTTCCGACAGGTTCAGTGGCGCAATGTAGGACCGGAATCGCAGGGGGGACGTGTCGTTGATATTGCGGTCACTCGGGGCAAGCCTCGCAAGATATTTATCGCCTTTGCAACCGGTGGACTCTGGGTCACCGAGAACCTGGGCCAAACCTGGAAATCGATCTTTGATAATCAAAGCGCGTTCGGAATCGGCGATCTCGACATCACACCAGATGGCCAGACTATCTATTTAGGCTCAGGCGAAGCCAACTCGCAACGCACCAGCTATCCGGGCACCGGAATGTTCAAGTCGACGGATGGAGGCGAAACTTGGCAACATATCGGACTGCTTGAAAGCCACCATATTGGCCGCGTCGTGATCGATAAACGGAATCCGAACGTGGTGTATGTGGCCTCGCTTGGACCACTGTACAGCCAGGGCGGAGATCGGGGACTGTTCCGCACCCGCGATGGTGGCAAAACCTGGGAGAACATTCTCAAAGGCGATAGTCGAACCGGATGCAAGGATATCGTGATTGATCCGAACAATCCGAACGTGATGTACGCTTCAATGTGGGAGCGCGATCGTCGTGCTTGGAACTTCTTAGAATCCGGTCCGGGCAGCGCGGTCTATAAAACAACCGACGGCGGAAAATCGTGGCAGAAACTTTCCGATCTGCCCTCAGGCTGGGATATGGGTCGCACCGCGATTGCCGTTGCCCCGACGGCACCGAACCACGTATACGCTTTTATTGATAATCAGGGCCCCGATCTGACCTGGGGGGATTTAGATGAGAATCGACCGGATGGCACTCTGACGCTGGCTCGTTTTCAACGGCTTAACGAAGAGGCTCTGCGCAGTGTCGAAGAGAAAGTTCTGATTGACTTTCTTAAGCCGCTGCTGCCCGAAGATGTTAAAGCGGAGGAGACCATCAAGTCATTCATCAACGGCGAATTATCGCTCAAAGAATTGGCCGATCTTATGCGGCGGCGGAATCCGGCAGTGTTTGATGCCCCGCCTAACCTGGCCGAAGTTTGGCTGAGCACAAATGGCGGAACGACTTGGCAAAAAACCCGCGCGGACATGGGCGATCACGGCGGTTACTACTGGAACCAAGTGATTGTGCATCCCACACGGCCGAACGAGCTGTACACACTGGGAGTTCTGCTGCTGAAATCGACAGATTCTGGCAAAACATGGGAATCAATTGCCCAACGTAACCACGTGGATCACCATGCGTTTTGGATTGACCCAGAAGATCCTAGCTTTATGCTAGATGGCAACGACGGGGGAATCTATGCCTCGTTTGATGCGGGTAAGTCGTGGAGTCACTGGAACAATCTACCGGTGGGTCAGTTCACGACCATTGCGGTGGATACCAAGCCGGTCTATAACATTTACGGGGGAACGCAAGATAACGGAACCCTTCGCGGGCCAAATACGCACCGACCGGGCATCAGCAATCCGAACGAGTGGGTTCAGCTGATGGGCGGCGATGGCAGCGCGATTGCCGTCGATCCGCGTGATGGCGGCGATCTGGTGTATGTCGCCTACCAGTTCGGCAGTCACTTTGCGGTGAATCAGGTGACCGGGCAGCGGTGGTCAACACGGGCGCGCGACATTCGCGGCGAGGATCCGCTTCGGTACAACTGGATCAGCCCCATCCTGCTTTCGCGGTTCCATCCCGACATTGTCTATCTGGGCAGCCAGCGATTGCATCGATCCTTTGATCAAGGCCAAACCTATACGGCGATCAGCCCCGATCTGACCAAGAATCTGCCTGCGGGCGACGTTCCGTTCGGAACCCTTACGGTTATCGAAGAGAGTCCGTTCCACTTCGGCGTTCTTTATGTGGGTGCTGATGATGGAACCGTGAAATTCACGCCCGATGGCGGAGTCACGTGGAAGGACATTTCGACGCCAGTGAAGGATCGATGGGTGACGCGACTGATTGCCAGCACGCATAAAGATGGCCGAATCTACTGCACGCAGAATGGCTACCGCCAAGATGAATGGACGCCCTACGTGTGGGTCAGCGAGGATAACGGCGCGAGCTGGAAGTCGATCGCAAGCAACCTGCCGTTCGAGTGCGTAAACACCATCCGTGAGGACGATCGGAACCCGAATGTCCTCTATGTCGGAACAGACAAAGGCGTTTACATCAGTCGCGATCGAGGAGCTTCGTGGATTGCCTATGGTACGGGGATTCCGCACACTCCGGTGCACGATCTGGTGATTCAGCGCCAGGCCGAGGATCTGGTGATTGCCTCTCACGCGAGATCGGTGTGGGTGGTGAGTCTCAAACCGTTCCGCCAGGTGACCGATGAAATCTGGGCGAAGGAGTTCCACACGTTCCGGTCGAATGTGCCGGGGAATCGGAGCCGCTGGGGATACGAACGCCTTGCCCCGTACGAAGATGTATCGACCACCGACTACGAAGCCACTTGGGAAGTTTGGGCCCGGCTCGCCGGAAGCGGAACTCTTTCGCTTATCGATGGGGAAGGCAAAGCCGTGCGTCAGGCTCCGGTCGATGTAATTCAAGGATTGAACTACTTCCGACTCTCGCTGTTGCTTAAACCGGCCGATCCCTCGGCTCCGCCGATCCACGGGGGACCGGACGATCCTAAAACCGCGACCGCCGATCCGTTTGCCGCGCGCCGAGCTCAATTTGTGCCGACGGGGGATTACAAGCTGGTGTTGGAGATCGGAGGCAAGCGATTTGAAGAGAATCTGACGATCCGTTGAGGCCAGAATTAAGAATGCCCCGGGAATCCCCGGGGCAATGAATGGCATGGTATGTGTACGAGATTGATCGTTTGGAGGAACGATCGACTTTATTGTACTCCAAGCGGGGGGAACCCGCCATAAAGAGTACGTAAAGTTTTGGTAGCGACGGACAGACTTGAACTGTCGACCTAACGGGTATGAACCGTTCGCTCTAACCAACTGAGCTACGTCGCCACGAACCTTTATTATGGCGGAATTTTCGGGATTTCCTGGGCGGACCGGGACGGCGTAGGGCGTAGAATCAGGCGATGCACGCCTTGCTTCTGGCATGGGCCGCTCAGCAGTCGGTCGCCACTCCCGAACAGTTTGATGCCTGGGCGCAATCCCGAGATATCGAATCGATTGAAGCTCACGCCTCCCCCAGCCTTAAAGGCCGATTTCAATTTTTGCGCCAGAACGGTGCATTCGGGGTGGGTCGGAGTGGTTGGAAGGCCGAACTGTTGCGCGACCATACCCGGCTACGGGAGTACATCGTTTTTTCAACCGCGCTTACCACGCAGGATTACGGGGCGCAGGTTTTTCGGTATTCGGATGGCGAGCTCCGCGAGTACATTCCCGAATCGGATTCTCGTGGCGTGCGTTTGACTCATGCCGACATGACCTTATACTTCTCACTGCTTCCCTGGGAGCGTCATTTGAGCGTTCATTCGGAGGTAACAATCGAACCCAGTGCGGAAGCGGGAGAATCATTTTTTATCCGACTCGGAGATAACTATAAGGTCGGATCGATTCTCACCAGCGAAGGGGCTATTATCGATTTTGACCAAGCCGGGGGTGTGATCGTACTTCCGCTAACCCAAAGAACCAAGCACACTCTGAAAATCTTTTATGGAGGCAAAGTTGATCGACCCCGGTTCGCGGGTGCGATGGCCGAAGATGAAGTCATGCTCACCAACGACTATTGGTGGCCGAGTATTGCTCGGGGTCCGCTCACTTGTCGGACAGTAACCCAGCCTCCATCTCGAGATTGGATAGTCATCGCCCAAGGCGAGCGCAAGGTTTCGACAAATTCGTATGGATTCAAAACCTACGAATACGTCAATAGTGTTCCCGTAAGCTATCTCAGCCTGAGCATGGGTCCGTTCAAGTACGCGGAACGTAGTGTTGGCGGAATCAATTACTTTATTGCGAGTCATAAAATGACCCACGAAGAGATGCAGATTCAGCTGCAGCTGGTTCCGTCGGTTATCGAATTCTTTTCCACGCTCATGCCTCATCCGTACACAGAATACGGTGCGGTTGATTCCGAACTCTACGGCGGAGGCGCACTCGAAGCCTACAGCTACGCGACGTACGGCCACGGCTGGCTTCCGGACGAAGATGCGCACGAACCCAGCCACACCTGGTGGGGCGGACTCATTCCCAACACCTACCTGGGCAGCTTTTGGAACGAGAGCTTTGCTGCCTTTAGCGAAGGGCTCTACGCGCGAGAAGGCGCGATCGGCAATCGCGATGATAAACGCCAGGCATTCATTAGCCCGGTGATGATCACGCGAAGTTTCGACATGGCCGCCTGCGGGGATGCGGGCGTGATGATGGGTGGAGTCGCGAGTTCGCTGGGCTACGGAAAGGGCGGCTATGTTCTGCAGCAGCTCGAACTGGAGATGGGCCACGAAGCGATGGTCGCCGCGATGAAGCGGTGGCTCCGCACGCGGAACGGCGAAGCAGATGACTGGCGCGGATTCGAAGCAGCCTGCGGTCCGGAATGGAAGTGGTTCTTTGACCAGTGGATCTGGCGGGCGGGATGGCCCAAGGTGACAACTTCGCACCGATTTGAAAACGGAGTCTTGAACGTTGAACTCACTCAGCCCAGCCCGGCTTTCCGATTCCGGCTGGAAGTGGGTGTTCGACGCAACGGCAAGTGGCAAATCGAAGCCCACGATGTTGTTCCGGATGCCGATGGACGTGCCCGTCTGAAGATCGAAGCGGCACCGGGCGACCTGGTTTCGCTCGATCCGTGGGATCGGATTTTGGGTGGAGAACGACCTGCGCTGCCTTATCGCCCCGGTCGACGTCGCGCCTATGTGCATTCCAGCGCGGCCAAGTGGACAAGCGATGCGCCGGGTGCAAACGCGATGCCAACCGATCTGAGCGGCGTGATCCTTTATGCCGATCCGACCGAACTGAAGCTGGCCGCTGACCTTTGCGCAAAGGCGGGCTTTAAGGTGGAAGGCGAAACGCTGACCTATCGAGGAAAAACCTACGATCTTCGCAAAACAGGCGCCATAGCGATGGTGGAATTCGAACCCGGCAAGTGGTGCGGAATCCGGTTGGGATCAACGCGGCGGGCTCCTTCGATCGGCAACGCGAGCGTTGCGATTACCGATGAGTACGGTCGGTTTTTGGTGGGCGAATCAACTCCGCGAGATCGGGGCGGATTCGTGATTCGGGTGGGAAGCGGGGTAGATTCAACTAGTGCTTTCCTAAAGGTTCAAAAGTGATTAACATGAAACCGATCTTGCTTACCGTTGCAATTCTGAGTTCTGCACTTGGATTATCCCAGCATCCTGGCGGGGGGAAGTATGTTCCGACCGCCGAAGAGAAGGCTCTCTTTCAGCAACTCCGGCAGCTGGAAGTTGCCTCTGACGAACTCTATAGCGAGGGAAAGTTCACTGAAGCCCTTGCTAAGCTGAACGAAACAATTCCGCTGTACAAACCACTTAAGCTCGCTTCCGACACTGGGTTCTTCCAGCGGCGTGCGCGCATCTATGTTTCTCTTGGGCAACTCGACGATGCACGCCAGGCGTTCCGCGAGGGGTTTGTTTATGGAGAAGGGCCGACTTTGAGCGCGACCGGACATCTGAATGGCGTGCGGTTCCAAACCGCGTACGCGAAGTTCTTATCTTCTACCGGCGATCACGATGCGGCGCAGATGATTTTCTACAATGATATGTTGGGTCATGCTCTCAGCGCGGAGTTCAAGGCTGGTCCATCCGCGCCAGCACTCTTGCTCACATTCCAGCCCGATGCAAAAGGCGATTATTGGGAGTATTCGCCTGCCCGGCTTGAGGCCGCAATGCTTGTGCAACATCAGCTTGTGAATCTTGCAAAGTACAACCCCGATCTACTGCCTAAGGCAATGGAACTCTTCCCTGAATGGTACTACCCGTACCTGCTTAAGGCATGCGTTACCGATGAAATCCTTCCCGTCTCTGAACGGATGGCCACGCTGAACGAGGCGCAATCGCGCGCTCGCACCGATCAGGAACGAGTTTGGATTGGACAGGTTCGCACGATTCTTGAACTGGATAAGGAACAGCAAGCCAAAGAACTTGCAAAGTTTGCATCTGCCTGGCAAGCGGTACTTGCGGTGGAGACCTATCAGCAAAAGCGGGCCGCACTTGCAGAGACGTGGTCACAGTTTGGCATACAAGATTCGTGGCTCGTGGTTTCTGGCACTGATGAGTGATCCACGCGGCTAGATCGGTCGCAAGGGTTCCGGACTCGGGAAGTACGAGTTATCGTAGAACGGAACGCCAAGGGCGCGGGCATAGAACGCGCCTTTGGCGGCCAGATTCCCGGCTTTGGCGTTGATCTGCCCCAGCACAAGCGTGTAGGATTCCGACCCGATCACGAGGAGCGGGTGTTGCTGGTTTTTCCAATGGAGCACCAGTCGGTACGTGGTTTCTTGTCGGGATACAAGCCCGCCCACTTCAGTAAGAAGAACAATCGCATCGAGCTCATCCAGCGAGCCTTGGATGACCTGCTTGAAGAGGCCTTGGCCTTCGCGCCGGGTGTAGGTTCGGCGGCGGAGATCGCAGGTCATGCGTTCGCTTGATAGCTGGCCCCACAATCCGCTAAAAAAAATGAGCGGCCCGGCCCAAATCATGATGGGAGCGGGAAGGGGAAGTCCGAAGCCGAACAGGCTGAGCACAAAGCTGAGGAATCCGAACGCAAGGCAGGCGTAGGTGAGCGCGTCGTACCAAATGGCGGGGCAAAGATGAGCCGGGTTTCGCGCCAGATGCGCCCTTGGAGCGGCGTTTCTAATCCGCCTTTGTGGCGCGATCGCACCATGTGCGGGTGTTCGGGGCGGGGGTGCGCCATGCGGAGTTCCGCCTTGGATTATGCCGCGCAGTGGGCTTTGGGGTCTATCGCAGGTGATACGTGAACGCGACGGTCTTTCCTTTGCTGTCTGTGCCTTCGAGGATCGCGAAGGTTCCTTTTGCGCTGATAACTCGGGTGGGGGTCACGGTTTGGCCTTCGACCTGCATCTTGCCGAGTACTTCGGCTTGTCCGTTACGGAAGAGCACGACGTTACGCTTGAATTTGGGCGGCTTGGTCATAAATTCATATTCGGGGTGAACCGCGGTCGGCTTAATCATTTTGGAACGATTGCACAGTACCAGTGTTCCTGTCGAATCGACCGTCATGGGAGTGACGTAGACATCGCCAAAATAGTCGTATTCAGAGTTGGGAATCGGTATCTTTGCAAATTCAATCTTTTTGAGTATTGTGACGGAGAGATCGGAAAGACGACAAATAAAAGGGCTAAGGGTTTTGGGAGTCAGGTCTGGAGTCGGCTTGGGCCAATCCGCAGTCGCGATGTCTGTCGCAACACCCAAGATATATTGATCATCTACATAACTTGCAGTCATGTACGGCATGGAGGACATGAGGCGTCGCGCAATGCCATCTTGGATGACAAATGTGTACCAGCTTGTTCCCATCGTGTGTTCTAAGCCGATCACGACTCCCATGACGACTACCATCGGGGATATACTGGCTTGCAAGAAGTAACTCTCATCAAAAGAACTGCCTACAAGAGATGCATAAGTATCAGCTGGCTCAATTGCTATGTCTTCTGAAGGCTTCCCGCTTTGCGAGAAAGTTACATTCAGCTTAGAAGCATCCTCCTTGAGGATATATGCCGAAACGTATTGTTCGTGAAACTCGATGTCATTGTTATTGACCCGAATCAGATAGTGGACGAGTCTATTCGAAGGGTGTTCTAATGCTGGCCCTTCGCCGAGTCTCGCACTGAATTGCGGGGGGAGTAAATGTGTTGGAAGGGCGGTAACGGAGAGAATGCGGGCATCTCTACCGTGTAATTCTATTGCCGAATCTCTTAGCGTAACAAAACGTTCCTGATCGACAACCCGTGAATTCATATCCACAAACACAGATCCGCGCATCGCTATCGTTGCCACGATGAGTCCCAACATTTTAGTCCCCCATCCTAATTGAGACCGTTTCAGAGCTGTAGCGAGGGTTAGCACCTTGCGTTGATCGAAATTTAGGTGCCTTTGCGGTGTTCGCGCTGCAGGGCCCGGTAGTCGTAGCACTCGCAGGAGGGCACGGGTAAGTAACAACAGAAAGGAAATCTGTACTTGCGTTAAATGCTTTCCAATTGAAGGGGTCAGATGCACTGGGTTGAGCACCAAGCTTCCCGAGAAAGAGACGCGACCATCCACATCCACAGTTATGTCCGGTGACGGTGTTTAGTTCTACGCATTTATCCTGGTTGCTAACAGGGTCCCATTGCCTTGTCTTGCACGTGGCGGCGATCGTCACTTGGCGGGCTGTCGTGGCATTGGCTCCGATTGTGGATATTCCATGGGGGATGTCCAAAACAAATACAGTCGCCCTGCTCTGAGTTTCGCCGGTTATCGCCTTACCTTGCACGAACGAGACCAAATTATACGCATCAATGGGGCCCAGAAATGTCATCACGTTGTCGCCAGGAAAGAAATCCTTTAGATTCTTATTAAAATATGCATTGATTGTGTTACCGCCGGACGTGGTGCTGAGCACAGAATAGTGCTTCCACCGATTAGGGTGTTTGTCGCGCTCGTCTATACACCCGTCGAAATTCTCGTCCCACCCTTGCTCATACTGGAAACCGCCTTCTACTGAGGTTTTTGGACCTTTAACCCCGAGATAAATATACGGCACTCCCTTATCTTTCGATAACAACGCAGATGCTTGGCTTACATAAGACGGTGGCTGTTGGGTGTCGGGCACCCTGTGTATTCCAGAAACTTCGGCAAGTTTCGCTACACCCTTAATTGCAGAATAGCCGCGCTTATTCTTTGCGCGCCAAAAGGGTCCGGTTTCCCATTGAGTAGGCGGAACCGGACGAGTCTCACCATTGATTGTAACCTCTCCATTAATAACTTCGGCAACCTCGACTTGGCAAGGATCGGTGGCCAGGTTGCAAAACGCATTTCCGCTTGAATCTGCAATCATCACATGCTCTCGCGCAAACTTGGGGAGCTTGCTCATCACGTCCAGCATTTCTGCACGTTGCTCGACCGTGAGGTGATTGTCGATGATGATTTGACCATCAAACTGAGGGCCAACCTCAGCGGGCCATCCATCTTATTCAGGCACCTGAACCTGAGCGAAGGCAAGCGAGGCCAAACCATAGCCGAGCAGAATGCCAAAAACTCCAAGCGGCCAGACGACGCGGTTCTTCATAGCCGATAGCGTAGCGCACGTTCGACGCAGATGTCAAATCTTTAACAATAAAAAGGACGCCAAGCCATCCGTGGCTCAGCGCCCTCCCTCCAGCCCGGCGAATCGAACCGCCGGATATGAACCCGATGCCGTCCTTAGCGGGGTGCGATGTCTTCGGCCAGCTTGAGATAGCCGGCAACCGTGTTTTGCGCTTGCGCTTGAGTTGGCAGCGCAAGGGCGTCGCGATTTTCGCTTACCGTACCAAACAGGCAAGCGATTGCCCGCCGAGTCTTAAGCTCAACGCCATCGAGTTCTTTGTTGTAAGCTAATCGATGGGTTTTGTTTTCGATTTCCTTTAACGCAACTAGTGACTTATCGAGCTTTTCTTGGATCGATTCCTCACCATTATGGCTTTCCGACAGATAAGCGATGAACATGGTTCGTAGAGCAAAGGCCACTTCATCTGTGGTTTCCTTATCTTGTCCGGCAAGGATGATGGTCTTGAACTCATCTTGCTTTTCAATCAAGAACGTGCTCAGAGCGAGGTCCAGTTGGTCGCTTGTATCGGTGGCAAGCTTTTCGATTTCTTTCTCGAGCGAATCTTCGATATTTTCGCGTACCACCGGGAGTTGCTCTTGAGCCAGTCCGGGAACTTGCTTGATTAAGCCCGGGATTTCGTTGCGAAGATAATCGGAGATCTGCGGCTGAGCTTCTTCGAGCCGCTGGACCACCAAGCCTTTAGTGATATTGGCCGCCGTTTTGGGCTCTAAGTTAGTGGCAAAGCCGTTCGCAATCGAAAACAAGAAGCACATGACGCCGAACATTGCAATGCTTCCGCATACTTGCGTGAGTTGCAGGTTTTTGCGCAGTGTGGCGACTTCTTTTTCAATGTACTCTTCAGGCGTTTCAATCGCCTCGATTACTTCTTCGTTTTGGGTCGGCTGATGTTCGCTCATTTTTTGCCTCCTTTCTTTTTGCTTGGCTTGGTGACCTTAGCTGTTTTCGCCACTTTGGCGGATTTGGCCGTATCCCCCACGGTTTGGGCGGCGGTCAACGTTTGGGTTTTCTTGTTGGCGATGATGGCCTTGTCGGGTCGATTTCGTTCCAAATCTTCGCGGAAGATATCAAGCACCAGCAGACCCATTTCCCAGGTCGGATCAACGCCGGCCAGGGTGGCGGCTTCCTTTTGGTGAATCACTTCAATGTTTTCATTGATGGTGATGAGCGAATCGATATGAGGACCAAAGAGTTCGAGCGCAGCCCCTTGCGCTTCGAGCCCAGCACTTTCAGCGAGGTTGGTCAACAGTCGTTCGATCTGTTCGTCAGTAGCCTCGGGGAACAGTTGGTGAAGCTCGTCTTCTTTTTTCAAAAGCATGGCCACAAACTTGTCCTTCAGTACTTTCTCGCCCCGAGCGGGCAGGTTGTACTGCAGCTGGTCAAATTCGGTGAGCGCGCTCTGCGCCAAAGCCGGCATTTGGCTGTTCACATCTTCGATGGCGGTTTCGATTTCCGGCCGCACTTCGTTGATAGTTTGTCGAGCCATATCTTCTACAATCGGCGCGACGTCGGATCGCATCTGAGCCGATAGCTCCCGAATGAATTCATCTTGTCGCGGACCTTTATCGGTCAGACCTCGGAACGCCTTGTTCACGGTGCCGATTGAAACCAGTGCGATAAACGCGGCAACCCCGGTAAGACCCCAGCGCCAGCATGTAAGCTGAAACTTGAGTTCCTTGATTTCTTGTATCTGTTTTTCTTCCTTGCCCAAGTCCATTTGGCGGACCCTCCTGTGGCACGGCACTCCGGCCACCTCGCAAGGTGGTCAGAGACCCTTACACCCGGTAAAAGTTATCGGTACACGGCACGGTAGTTGATCAGGGTAGATAGCTAAACCTGGTAATCATGGCGGGTCATTTCGGTAGCATGGAGAGCATGCCGGCCCTCAAGATTGCAGGATTTGCCTTTGCCCTTCTGCTTGTTCAGCCAGTCCCACCCCCTGAACCGCAGACGGCGATCCGCCGAACGCCGGAAGCCGCGTTTGATCCTTGCGAACCCAGCATCGCGATCAGCCAAAAGAACCCGTTCCACGCCGTGACCGGCGCGGTGCTCGATTACGCCGCGTACACTACAAACGGGGGAAAGTCTTGGCAACAGCAGCAGGTCAAATCCAGTTTTGGAGTGTTCGGCGATCCGTGTATGATCAGCGATTCAGAAGGGAACTTCTACTTTTTCCACCTGGCGAGCGGAGGAACGGGGCGACACCTTGATCGAATCGTTTGCCAAAAATCTACCGATGGCGGCAAAACGTGGAGCGATGGTGTAGGTATCGGACACAACGCGCCCAAACAGCAGGATAAGCAGTGGGCGGCCGCCCATCCCACGGAGCCCACCCTGGTGTGTACGTGGACCGAGTTCGATAAGTACGGATCGAAGGATCCGCTGATGGAATCGCGAATCCGGTTCAGCATTTCCGAGGATGGCGGTGCCACGTGGTCGAAAGCTACTACCGTTAGCGATATCACAGGCGACTGTATTGATGACGATGGCACCACCGAAGGCGCAGTTCCGGCTATCGATCGCGAGGGCACGATCTATGTGACTTGGGGGCTCAACGGCATGATCCTTTTTGATCGATCTGAAGATGGAGGCAAAACTTGGCTTCCGCATGATCGTCCGATTGCCCGGCAGTACGGCGGATGGGATATGACGATTCCGGGAATCGATCGCGCAAATGGTATGCCCGTACTCGTTTGCGATAACTCTGGCGGCCCGAACGACGGCACTCTCTACTTGCTGTTTGCCGATCAACGCAATGGGGAAGACAATACTGATGTGTTTCTTATGAGCTCATCGGATCGGGGCGATACGTGGAGCGAGCCCGTACGAGTCAATCAAGAGGGCGAGGGACACCAGTTCTTCCCATGGATCGCAGTTGATCAAAGTGATGGCCGGATCTACACGGTGTTTTACGATCAGGCAGGACTAACAGATAATATGACCGCGGTTTCGGTTGCATGGTCCGAAGATGGAGGCAAAACCTTTTCTCAGCGTCGCATGGACGAACCGTTTAAACTACAACCCAAACGATTTTTTGGCGATTACAACAACATCTCGGCGCACCGCAACATGGTTGCGGCGGCGTGGACGCACGTGAATCCCGATGGCAGCACGGAAATAAGGACGTTTTTTCTTTCGCGCTGGTATCTCACAGAACTCCCGTAACCTTCTGACCGCGGCAGTAGCTTGCTTGGAGCATCGATCCCCCAATTTGAGCAACCAGCTCGCGGGGGTGATCGATGTTCCAGATCGAGAGATCGGCATCTTTGCCTAGTTCGAGCGTTCCGGTTGTTTCGGTGATTCCTAGTGCCTGGGCGGCGACCACGGTAACTCCACGTAGGGCCTCGATCGGCGTGAGTCCGAACTGAGCGCATGCCATCGACATAGCCAATCGAAGGCTGGTGCATGGCGATGTTCCGGGGTTGCAATCCGTAGAGACGGCCATCGGAACTCCGTGTTCGCGGAATGCCGGCACCGGCGGTCGCCGAGACTCCCGGAGCATCAGGAACGCGACGGGAAGCAGGACCGCCACCGTGCCTGATTCGGCCATCGCACGCACAGAGTCTTCGGATGTGTACTCCAAATGATCGGCCGATAGAGCCTTATGCCGAGCCGCCACGGCCGCTCCACCGGAATCGGAAAGTTGATCCGCGTGGAGTCGAACGGGGATTCCCGCCTGACGCGCAGCGGTAAAAAGCTGGTCGACTTGGGCGGAATCGAATGCAACGGTTTCGAGGAAAGCGTCTACGTAGTCAATGAGTCCGGCCCGAGCCACCGCCGGAAGCATGACTTGGATAACGGATCGGATGTATTCATCGGGGGTTTGACCCGGCGGACACGCATGGGCACCTAGGAAGCCGCAGACGGTTTTGATGCCGAGTTCGGTGGCGAGCTCGCGTCCGACCCGAAGCATCTTCAGTTCCGTTTCGAGGTCGAGTCCGTAGCCCGATTTTACGTCGAGCGTGGTGACGCCTTCGAATACGAAATCTCGTCCGCGAGAGGCAGCAGAAGAGATGAGTCCAAATAGCGGTGCCGTCCGGGTAGCTTTAACGGTAGAGAAAATGCCTCCCCCCCGGGCGGAAATTTCGGTGTACGAGACACCTTCAAGCCGGGCTTCAAACTCGGCGGCGCGATTGCCGGCGTACACGATGTGGGTGTGGCAATCGATAAGGCCCGGTAAAACCCAGCGACCCTTGAGGTGTACTTCTTGAGCGGGCAAATACTTGGGAATCTCTGATTCAGGCCCCACCCAGGCGATTTTTCCAAGGTGAATAGCAAGGGCACCATTCTCGATAATGCCCAGATCCGGCCCGCTCATGGTGGCGATTCGGGCTCCACGGATTAAGAGATCGCAGTCGATGAGGTAGCTCCGTAGTAGGCGTCGGCGATCTCGTAGATCAGCCGGGCGGCAAGCCGAGCGGTTCGATGGTCGATATCGAAACTCGGGTTAAGTTCTGCTACGTCCGCAATCGCCAGTTTGCCGCTAGATGCGGCCATCTGAACCAACGGAAGAACAACATCGAGGCCAACTCCGAGCGCGGCCGGGGCACTGACCCCCGGCGCCACAGAAGCGGGAAACACATCAAGGTCGATTGACATGTAGAGCAGTTGAATCTGCGAGAGCCAGCCCCTCAGATCGTTGGCGACACTATCGAGGTTTGGCGTAATCAGTTCGGAATCCAAACGATAGCCCACTTCGTGCTCCTGCGCGGTTCGAAACAAGGCTTGCGTGTTATTTGCTCGGCTGATGCCAAGAGCAAAATAGCGGGTCGGGGAATGGGTTAACGCATCGAGAAATGGGGTGCCAGACGTTCGTTGATCGGCCCGGCGGAGGTCGAAGTGAGCATCGAAGTTCAAAATTCCGATTGTCGCCTTCGGATGGGCTTGGCGGAGTCCAAAATAGCTTGCGAACGCGATCTCGTGCCCACCGCCCATTCCGATGACGAGTTGATTCCCTCCGATAGCGCTCGAAGCGTGGAGCGCGTACTCATCTTGTGCGGATTCGAGCCGACCGTTTCCGCAGATCACATCGCCCAGATCGTGCAGGTGGATGGGGGCGTGGACGGCAAGATTCGCCAGTTGTTTGCGGATTGCCGACGGACCGTTTTTGGCACCGGGTCGGCCTTGGTTGCGGATCACGCCTTCGTCGCTGGCCAGGCCGAGCAGGTTGATTGACCGTTCGTGCCGTGATCGCCCGAGCTGCACAATATGGTGCCACCGATTCCCCTGCACCCCATCTAGCGGATCGGTGCGTCCGGGCCACCATTCGGGCTGCGGGTCAATCCGCAAACCATTCTCCTTCGTGGCTGGGCGTGAGTCGGAGCGAGGCGGCAAACAGATCGTCTTCTTCGATCATCTCGCTCACCGCTTCGATATCGGGCGTGAAGACGCGGTCTTCGCCGTAGTGGGGAACTCGGGCGCGGACTTCGGCATGAAGCTCGTCGATGGTCGGACCGGACTGGAGCGGGCGATGGAAATCGACGCCTTGGGCCGCGGCGAGCAGTTCGATGGCGATCACATGGCGTGCGTTCCGGGCGACCCGTCGAAGTTTGGACCCGGCAAATGTCGCCATCGAAACGTGGTCTTCTTGATTTGCGCTTGTCGGCAGCGAATCAACGCTTGCCGGATGACAAAGGGTCTTGTTCTCACTGACCAGCGCAGCCGCGGTGACGTGGGCAATCATGAATCCGGAATTCAGTCCGGGGTGCGCGGTGAGAAAAGCGGGAAGTCGGCTGAGGTTCGGATCGGTGAGCAAGGCAGTGCGCCGTTCGGAAACCGAAGCAATCTCAGCGGCGGCAATCGCGAGGACGTCGGCGGCAAGGGCAACCGGTTCGGCATGGAAGTTTCCGCCGCTCACAATATTCGGTTCCCGATCAAAAACCAGCGGGTTGTCGGTTACGCCGTTGGCTTCGTCCAGCAAGATTCCGGCCTGGAATCGGATTTGATCCAGACATGCTCCGAGCACTTGCGGCGTGCACCGAATCGAATACGGGTCCTGCACGCGATCATCGTCTTCGAGGTGGCTGGCACGGATTTCCGAGCCTTCAAGCAGGGTGAGAAGCAATGCCGCCACCTGCTGCTGGCCGAGATGTCCACGGACGCGGTGAATCCGCGGATCGAACGGGGCATCCGAGCCGCGGATTGCATCCAGGCTCATCGCCGCGGCCAGAACCGCCGCTCCGAACACTCTTTCGATTTCGAACAGTCCGAGCAGCGCGAGCGCGGTGCTCACTTGGGTTCCGTTCAGGAACGCAAGCCCTTCCTTGGCGCCGAGCTCAATGGGCGAGATTCCGGCACGCCGGAGCGCATCGGCGGATGGCATGCGGTCGCCTTCGAAGAACGCTTCACCTTCACCCAGAAGGGTGAGAGTGTAATGGGCCAGCGGGGCAAGATCGCCGGAGGCACCGACCGATCCTTGCTCGGGGATGCAGGGCAGAACCCCCGCATTGAACGCCTCGATGGCCACGCGCAGGGATTCGGGTCGGACGCCGCTCATCCCTTGGGCGAGCGAAAGTATCTTGAGCACCGAGATCAGGCGGACCGCGCGTTCATCCAGCAGATCGCCGACGCCAGCCGCGTGAGATCGAACTAAGTTGGTCTGAAGCTGGGCTAGCTCATCATCGGGAATCTGGATGTTGGCGAGCTTGCCAAAGCCGGTGTTGATTCCGTAGGCGGGCTTGCCTTCCGCAACGATCCGCTCGACGGCTTTGGCTGAGTCCGCGACGGCTTGCCAAGAGGCGTCCGGGATCGCGAGTTGGACGCGCGTTTCGGCGATGCGGCGGAGGTCGGCCAGTTCGACTTGGCCCGGAGTGAGAACCAAAGTTTCCATCTAGAGCGGCTTGTTGAGGTGGTGATTCCGCAACGTGTCTTGGGCGAGTTCGTAGCCCGCGTCTGCGTGGCGAATCACGCCCAGTGCAGGATCGTTAAACAGGACCCGACGGAGTTTTTCTTCCGCCTCGTCGGTGCCATCGGCGACGATGACGACCCCCGCGTGTTGGGAATAGCCCATGCCGACTCCGCCCCCGTGGTGGACGCTCACCCAGGTTGCGCCTCCGGCGGTCGAAGCCAAGGCATTCAAAATCGGCCAGTCGCTGACTGCATCGCTGCCATCCATCATCGATTCGGTTTCGCGGTTCGGACTGGCAACCGATCCGGTATCCAGGTGATCGCGCCCGATGACGATCGGGGCTTTGAGTTCGCCCCGCCGGACCATTTCGTTGAACGCAAGGCCCGCGCGATCCCGCTCGCCGAGGCCCAACCAGCAGATGCGCGCGGGGAGTCCTTGGAAGGCAATCCGCTCGCGGGCGGAATCGAGCCAGCGGTGGAGTGCCTGATCTTCGGGGAACAGCTCTTTGATCTTGGCGTCGGTTTTGTAGATATCTTCCGGATCGCCGCTGAGCGCGACCCAGCGAAACGGTCCCTTACCCTGGCAGAACAGCGGCCGAATGCAGGCGGGCACAAAACCCGGGAAGTCGAACGCGTTACTGACGCCTTCATCGAACGCCGCCTGCCGAATGTTGTTGCCGTAATCGATGGTCGGGATTCCGAGATCGTGGAGTTGGAGCATCGCTCCGACATGCACCGCGCACGATTCCGCGGCCGCTTTGCGCAGCCGCTCGCGATCGGCATCCGAACCGTGTCGTGCGGATTCCCATTCAGCCAAAGACCAACCTTTCGGAAGGTAGCCGTTGTACAGATCGTGGGCCGAAGTCTGGTCGGTCACCGCATCGGGGCGAGGTCCACCTTCGGCGGCGATCCGCGCAAATTCCGGCATCAGTTCGGCGGCGTTTCCAAGGAGTCCGACGCTTGTCGGTTCCGTGGCTTTTTCGATAATTTTCAGGGCTTCCTCAACCGAGCGTGCCTTGTGATCGACGTACTTGGTGCCGATCCGGAAGTCGATCCGCGATTCTTGGCATTCGATGGCGATGCAGTGCGCCCCCGCGAGAACCGCAGCCAGGGGTTGAGCGCCGCCCATTCCACCCAGGCCGGCAGTAAGAATCCACTTGTTTGACCAAGCGCCGCCGTAGTGCTGGCGTCCGAGTTCGACAAACGTTTCGTAGGTGCCCTGAACGATGCCCTGCGATCCGATATAGATCCACGAACCCGCGGTCATCTGACCGTACATCATGAGGCCCTTGCGGTCGAGCTCGTTAAAGTGCTCCCAGGTTGCCCACTTGGGCACCAGGTTCGAGTTGGCAATCAGCACCCGCGGCGCACCCGGGTGAGTTCGCAGAACCGCGACCGGCTTCCCCGACTGCACGAACAACGTTTCATCGGGCTTGAGATTGCGGAGTGATTCGAGGATCGCTTCGAAGCTTGCCCAGTTGCGAGCGGCCTTGCCGATTCCGCCGTAAACCACCAGATCTTCCGGACGTTCCGCCACTTCCGGATCCAGATTGTTCTGGATCATGCGGTAGGCGGCTTCGATCTGCCAGTTAGCGCAACTCAGCGCGGTGCCGCGCGGGGCGCGGACCGGTCGCGACACCGTACTTGCCATAGGGTGGAGTTTAACTGATCAAAAGGCGAGGGGTCCCTTGCCCTTGAGAATCTCTTGGGCCAAATCGACGGTGCGGCTCGAAAACGGAGCGGGAATCGTCACCGATTCGCCGGTGAGTCCCCCGTAGATTCCCGCTGCCCGGATATTCGCCCAGTTGGCGAACCGTTCGTACGCTGCCTGCCCAAGCGATCCGGTGCGCGCGGCGCGAAGTCGGGCGGATTGCTCGGCAAACGCAAGGATCGTGAGGTCGCTGATTGCGGCCACGACTTCTTGATCCTTGCTGAATTTTCCGTAGGCACGGGCGGCCAGATCGGCGATGAACGAATCGCTGGAACTGGGCAGGGTGATTTTGCCCTCGGACGCGCGACGATTCATGCGGTCGGCCAAAAAGACGCGGTTGATTTCGTTGGTTCCTTCGTAGATTCGCGACACCCGAGCATCGCGATAGATTCGGGCGAGCGGGAACTCTTCCGTGAATCCGTACCCGCCGTAGATCTGCAGGCACTCATCGACGATAGACCCTTCAACTTCGGTGGCAAAGACTTTGCACGCACTGCATTCGACGGCAAACTCTTCGCTGGCCGCGCGATTCTGTTCAATCGAACCATCACTGGCGGCAAAAGCGGAATCGATGTTCGCTCCGGTTCGGTAGAGCATGGCCTCGGCGGCAAAATAGAGCGCGGCCATATCGGCAAACTTGGCCTGGATCAATCCAAACTCGCCGATCGGGTTGCCGAACTGCTTGCGATCCTGCGCATAGGCAGCCGCATGTCCGATCGCTTGTCGCGCCGGACCGAGGCTCATCGCCCCCAGCTTGAATCGACCGATGTTGAGCGCATTGAACGCGACCTGGTGCCCCTTGCCCACTTCGTGCAGAAGGTTTTCTTTGGGGACTTCGGCATTTTCGAGCACCAACCGCGCGGTGGATGAACCCTTGAGGCCGAGCTTGTGTTCTTCTCGCGCGATGCTCACGCCGGGAAAGTCGCGTTCGACCAAGAACGCCGAGACGTGCTCACCATCGACTTTGGCCATCACCAAAAAGAAGTCGGCCCATCGCGCGTTGCTGATCCACATTTTGGTGCCGTTGAGCACCCAATTATCGCCCCGATCTTCGGCCCGGCTGGTCATGCTGAGCGCGTCGGTGCCGGAATTGGGTTCGCTCAGCGCGTAGGCACCGATCCATTCGCCGCTGGTGAGCCGGGGGAGATACTTTTGCTTTTGCTCTTCGGTGCCAAACGCGATGAGCCCGAACTGGCTGATTCCGCTGGTGATGCCAATGGTGACGCTAAAGCTGGCATCCATGCTGAGATATTCAAGGATTCGCGCGGCCAGATTCTTGCCGAGGCCGAGCCCGCCGTAAGCTTCGGGCGCATCGATTCCGGTGAATCCGAGCTGCCCGGCTTTGCGGATCAGCGACGGCATGAGCCCCTCTTCTTGCTTTTCCAGCCGTTCCACCAGGGGCAGGACTTCTTTACGGCTGAAATCCTCGGCCATCTGAATCATGAGCTTTTCATCACCCGAAAAATCTTCCGGAATAAAGATGCGTTCGGGGTTAGAAGAAAGGAACGAGCCGCCCTGCTCGGTCAGATGACCAGAAATCATGCGCACGATTATACGGCTCCGCCCGCATGAGGTGACCGGCGGTCCCCACTCGCGCCGGTGGCATAATCCAAGGCATGCCGCAAACCCATCCGCATCGACGCGCCATCGGGGATGTTGATCCGCAGATCGCCGAGCTGATCCAGCAGGAAGAAAAACGTCAAGAAGATGGCCTCGAACTGATCGCCAGCGAGAACATCGCATCCACCGCCGTCCGGGAAGCCATGGCGTCGGTCTTTACCGATAAGTACGCCGAAGGGTATCCCGGCAAGCGTTACTACGGCGGGTGCGAAGTGGTCGACCAAGTGGAACAGCTCGCGATCGACCGAGTTTGCGCGCTATACGGTGCCGAAGCGGCCAACGTCCAGCCGCATAGCGGAGCTTCCGCGAATATGGCGGTGTACTTTACATTCCTTAAGCCCGGCGATACGCTCATGGCGATGAACTTGGCTCATGGCGGACACCTCACCCACGGATCGCCCGTAAACTTTAGCGGCCAGCTCTACAACGTGGCCGCTTATGGCGTTGATTCAGAATCCGAACTGATTGACTACGCCGAAATGCGCCGGATTGCCAGAGAATCCAAGCCTAAAATCATTGTGAGCGGAGCCACCGCGTACTCCCGTGAGTTTGATTTTGCCGTGATCCGCGAAATTGCCGATGAGGTGGGCGCGATCCATATGTGCGACATGTCACACTATTCCGGGCTTATCGCGGCGGGGGTTTATGCAAACCCTATTCCATACTGTGAAGTTGTAACTTCGACCACGCACAAATCGATTAGGGGGCCGCGTGGGGGGATGATTCTGGGCACGGCGGATGCGATTAAAAAAATCAATAAGACCGTTTTCCCTGGCCTGCAAGGAGGACCACTGTGCCATGTGATTGCCGCCAAGTCGGTCGCATTCCTTGAGGCATCCCAACCAGAGTTTAAGCAATACGCAACTCAAGTGAAACAAAATGCGCATGCCTTAGCCGAAGCACTGATTTCCGAAGGATTTAGAATCGTAAGCGGGGGAACCGATTCGCACATGATGCTGGTTGATCTGCGCCCGTTTGGAGTTACCGGAAAGATCGCCCAAGAAGTGCTCGAAAGCGCGCATATCACAACGAATAAGAATTCGATTCCGGACGATCCCGAGAGTCCATTTGTAACGAGCGGCATTCGACTGGGCACGCCGGCCGTTACCACCAGGGGCATGAAAGAACCGGAAATGAAGCAGATTGCTTCGATGATCGCGCGGACGCTCAAAGCCCGCGAAAATGAAGCGGAACTCGCCAAAATCAAAGCCGAAGTGATCGAGCTGTGCCAACGCCATTCCATCCATGGGGTGGGGGTGGAACCGGGCGCGTGCTAAAGCATCAGGTTCCGTAGAGTCGGTCGCCGTAATCGCCCAGCCCGGGCAGGATGTACTTGCGATCGTTGAGTTCGCGGTCGATGGCGGCGGTGAAAATTGTGACGTCCGGATGGTCTTGCTCCATCCGGGCGATTCCTTCGGGCGCGGCGACCACGCACACCAAGTGAATCTGATCGGGCCGCCCGCTTTTGATTGCCGCAACCGCTTGGGAAGCCGACCCGCCGGTGGCAAGCATGGGATCAACCACGATCGCGGTTTTGCCTTGCAGATCGGGCAGTTTGCAGTAGTAGCTGCTGGCCATCGCGGTGGAATCATCTCGTTCGAGCCCAACATAACCGACCGCAACATCGGGGAAGAGTTCGAGGAACGGTTCGAGCATCGAAAGTCCAGCGCGCAGAATCGGAATCACCGCCAATGGTGCGGCGAGGATTTGAGCGGGGGTTTCTTCGAGCGGGGTTTGAACCGTGTGATTCCGGGTGGCAAGGTTTGCGGTGGATTCCAGAGCAAGGATAGTTCCGATGGTGTGCGCGCACTGCCGGAACTGCGGCGGTTCGGTTCGGTGATCGCGCAACGTGGCGAGCAGGTGCTGGGTGAGCGGATGGCGGGATACGTGCGCGGGCATGGATGCCTGCTATTTTAGATGGTATGTGAAGGCGACGTCTTCGCCTTTTTGATTTATTCCGCGCATGATGGCAAAGCTTCCTTTTGCGCTTTGAACATGGGTGGGCCACACGGTTTGTCCTTCGACGGTGAGCTTTTCGATGAGCTCGGCTTGCCCATTACGGAAAAGGACGACGTTTCTGCGGTATTTCGGACGTTCAAGTAGTTCGTCAGGCAACCTGTGGAACCGAGCGGGCTGAGTCCACTGGTAGCGGTCGCAAAGAATTATGGTTCCGGTCGAGTCAATTGTCCGAGGAACGACCCCTATTGATCCAGGTTCCTTTTTAGTTTCGCCAGGTAGATTGACTAAAGGCTTCTTTACTTTCTTCAAAAGGGTCGTCGAAAGATCTGAGATTTTGCAGATAAATGGACTCTTGGCCGCAGCTATAAACGGCGGTGATGGCACCGGCCAATCAATAAGCGCATCGTTGGTGACTGTTCCCAAGATATAGTTGTCGTCCACGTAGCTAACTTCGGCGAAACGTTCTGGTGCCTGAACTTTCTGGGCAATGGAATCCTTCAGAACGAAAACATCATAGCTCTGACCGCTTCCAGTCGGCGTATCTTTAACCATTCCGGTTACTGTTACCACATAGGGCTTTTTGGTGAACCGATTCACAATAACCTCCTTGGCGAAAGAATCCAAGCTCACACCTTCAAGCGCGTTCTCCGGAGCGATTGCAAAGCTTTGCTTGGTTATATCATTCTTGAGTCTAATTTCGAGTTCAATTTGGTTAGAATTCAAACTGGCACGGGCACTCGTGTCGATGCGGTTGTATACAAATCCCAGTTCCACGTTGGCAACAACGGACACAACCAAACCCCCTTGGCCAGTCTTGCTATCCACTAGACGGGGTCCTTCTTCACCGAGTTCGGATGTAAGCACCGGGTAAGACCGGTCTTCTAGCGGTTTGTCGCGATCCCAAGCGAGACGACTTATAGAGAGAATGCGGCCATCAGAATGGGAAACGTACAAACAGCCACCCGCGAGCTCTGCATAGTGGCCCTCATCAATCACAAGTGCATCGAGCCCAATAAAGCGAGACGTCGGCTCATCTGGCGGGGAACTGTTCAAGGCGATCGAGAGGAGGGCCAGAAGAGCCATCGCTTGAGTATAGTCGACTTTCTTTCGCTGGGCTTCGAGATTGGTCGGGGTCGTAAGGAGAAGTAGCTCCGAATCAGAGCCATGATCCGTCTGAGTGGTCGATTTCGGCGGCACCGCGGGTATCGTAGTGGCCAGGGTGAACTCCGCCGCTGCTATTCAATGGAGCGAGATCCGCGCACGTGAAGTCAGCACTGTTGGCCGCCGCTTTACCACCATTTGGCTAAATTTGTGGAGATTGATGATGAACGAGAAACGGGCCATTGTGGTGATCGTGTTCGTTGCTTTTGCATTTCTTGTAACGTCCAAGCGCTACCTCACATGGTCGATTCGTGGCCGAAATATGCTGTATTATGAACTACTGAAGAAAGACGTCAACTTAGAGCGGGCAAAAAATGCAGATAAGATCGCCGCGGCGACCCAAAGATGGGCACGCCCATTGGCCATGACTATCTCTATATTGTTATCACTTATTGCGACTCAAGAGATGGCATGAGCGTCTGGATAGTTCAATTTCGGGCTGGCCAGTTATTGACTTGGGGTCAGATGACAGATCATTATGGTGCCCTTCATCAATGCGAACGGAATGCGTTAGGTATATTTCAGTAATGAACTTGGCGTCTGATTTTCAGCTCATAAATGGAGCAGATATTGTTCGATCATCATTAGCAAAGGATGAGTTCGATTTTTGGCTTGAACTGGATGAAAGCTATGTTGCGATATGGATCATATCAGGTTGTTATTACCTGTACCTGGAAACCGATTGGCGCGAACGTCGTTGGTCATACGCATTCCGAACCACAATTCCGAGGCCGGAGCCTTGGTTTGTAAAGAGCACTGACCATGCTCCAAATATCAAGTTTACGACATTCTTAGAAAGCGGATCACCGGTAAAGTGGGGCACGGCTGCTCTCGAGATACTATCCAATAGTGATCCCGAAGTCAAGTGGCTATCGGATTCCATTGTTTCGAACCGGTGGAAACCGAACCTGGACGCAGACAGCCTGCGGTCGGCGGTCGAAGACGGAGCAAAGCTCTTAAAGTATTTGATCCAGCACCATGTTTGGAGATTGGAAGAGCGGTCTGCTCAACCACCGCCACAATCTTACTAAAGCTGAGCGGTGCCAATCCCGAACTCGGACCCCGCCACTAATCCGCTCGGGTATCTTTGAAGACTGCCTATGAGCTCCGCCGCTGCCGTCCCTTTCAGCCAGATGGATGAGACAAAAAGGGGAACAAAGCTCCGCCTTGTCGAGGGTGGTGCTACGGGTCGAACGACGGTAATTGTCCGCAGTGGTGGCACGACTGCTATCACCTATGATTTTGAATCTCAGATGATTTCGACCACAAAGCCCGGCATGACGACCAACAGTTATTCCAATAACGGTCTTGATACTCGCGTTTGGGTGACCGATTCGCGTGGTTCGAGGAGTTTTAAGCGCAATGGCATCGGCGTCACCGCTCCGGTCCTGAGTGATGGGCTTGCTAACTACACGCCGAGCGGGGAAGTGAGAGGCGGAGTTAAGACAACCTTCCACTCCGCGCTTAAGAACGCCGACATCCAAACGAACTCGAGCAATGCAGTTTCGGCGTCGGTTCAGTTTGATGCCTTCGGCAACGATCTTTCGGTTTCCGGTTCGTGGAAGAGTCCGATTGCGTATGCCGGTCAATTCGGATATCAGCAGCATGTTGATACAGGTCTTAAGTTGCTGGGTCATCGGTATTACGACTCGGACACCGGCCGTTTTCTCACCCGCGACCCGATCAAGGACGGTGGGAACTGGTATGGGTATTGCGGTAATAACCCTGTTTCCCGCTCCGATCCCGCCGGACTGTTCGCCTTTGAAGCCGACGACGCTTGGTACACGCGTGTTGTAGGCTTCGGGGACGGCATCATTGACTTAGCCTTTAGCCTAGATGTGACAAGTGCGGCCATCGATCTACTTCTTCAGAAGCCGCCTGCAAGTGTCCGCATACGCCAGTTGCTCAAAACGACTGATCAAGTTGATATGAGTGTAGCGGATTACCGCATCGCAAACGTCGCGGGCCAGGTTTTTGGTGGCATCGTTTTAGGAAAGCTCCAGAGCGTTGCGCAAGTTCAATTTCGAACTTATCCTCACTCAGGAGGCGGTGGAGCCAAGATTTTTTCGTACGGGGTTGATACAAAGTGGAGGTTTGACGTACATGCCTGGAAGGCAGGTGTGCAACAACAACCGTTTTATAAGTGGCCCCACTATCATCGCCCACCAAGGAAGGGTTTAGGGGGAACCCCCGGTGAGGGCAGGGGCAGACATCGCCCATGGCAGGGATGGTAAAAGTGAGTGTAAGCCCGGAAGTGCGTTGGCCACTGCATGCCGTGAATCTTGTGGCAGCTGAGGAGTCATTTCTTGCTCATGACGTACGTGATTTGGTTATGAATATCGAGGATTGGCACAACTCGGATGATGATGGCACAGACATCTGGAGGATAAAAGATGCCGGTGGTCGGCGGGTAAGCGGGGTTATTGAATTGCTAGATGTTAAGAGTCTCCATCTGGTGGACGAGACTAATCACCGCTACGATGATGCGTGGGAAATTCTTGAATGGTCGAATGAGAATCTCGGGCGCTCTCTAGAAGCAAAAAATGCCGCACGCGATGTATGGATGCGCAGAGTTGCTCATAACCCAGATGAAAAAGCGATCCAGCAACGGATTATATTCGACATAAGCTCTAGTCTTAATGAGAGTAGGATTGAGTCGCTTGTCAAGTATAATCCCACGCAGCATTTGCGCTTGGATATTCTGAAAAAGATTATGCTACTTCGTCAGGCTATGACGCTGAAGCCTTTGTTTAGCTACTATACTTATGAAATGATACTGCATCTCAGGATATTTCAGGAGGTGGTAGATATGGATTTTGAAGGATTGGGTAGGTATCTTTGTCGATCCCAGTATATTATTCCTGACCTTGCTTTCGATCAAATTATAGAAGTCTCGACATTGAGGCCTGGGTTGAGTTTTGGTTTGAATGATGTTATGGCCCTACCCGCTGATCTAAGTTGGGCGTACATTTTTAGCCGATTGCCGGACTATCGTCGGACTTTAATTGATTTTAGAGATAGCCAAGTTTACTTGATTTGATGCTGTCCTTCTGGGCGGGCGGATATTTAACAATGAAATGCTAAGGAGAACTCGTCACAAATCTAGCCTCTGTGACCAACTTTGCGGTATCTTAGATGGATTGCGTATGAGCTCTGAAGGTATCATCGCTTACAACGCCGATGGAAGATACCAATGATAAAGTAAAGCTGCAATTGGACTGCGGGGTGCGGCAGGCAGATGACGGGAATAGTTCGCAGTGGCGGAACAACTGCGTTTACCTACGATTTCGAATCCCGGGTGACTTCCATCACAAAGCCCGGCATGACGACCAACAGTTATTCCTAAAACGGTCTTGATACTCGGGTTGGAGTTACTGATTCGCTTGGTTCGAGGAGTTTTAAGCGCAATGGCATCGGGGTCACCGCTCCGGTCCTGAGCGACGGACTTGCTACCTACACGCCGAGCGGGGAAGTGAGAGGCGGAGTTAAGACAACCTTCCACTCTGCGCTTAAGAACGCCGACGTTCAAACCTCGAGTTCGGGCGCGGTTGCATCCAGCCGGGTTTACGATGCTTTCGGCAACGATCTATTGGTTACTGGGTCGTGGAAGAGTCCGTTTGGCTATGCCGGTCAATTCGGATATCAGCAAGATGTTGATACGGGCTTCAAACTACTGGGCCATCGGTATTACGATTCAGATACTGGCCGCTTCCTCACCCGCGACCCGATCAAGGACGGTCGGAACTGGTATGGGTATTGCGAAAACGACCCTGTCCGCCAGTTTGATTCAGATGGTTACTTGCCAATTATAGTGGTTGCCATCGTCGTTGCTGCTGTAATATACGTTGTGGTTAAGAAAGGCGTTGAAAAGTATGAGAAATTATACCGATCCGGAAAAGAGACTAAAACAGAACTCGCTACAAAGGCCATGTTGGCTGCTGCGCTTGAAAACGACCCTCCTCAACCTCCGGGCGCAACTATGTCGAGAGCGGAGTATTACCATGGCGTCTACCGTGATAGGGCCGAAAACCATGGCATGCCTGTTGACGTGGCGGCAGAGGTTTTCCTCCGTGGATGGGAGATCAATAGCGATCTTAAAGGATAAGCTCAGTCGAGTCAGCTTAAACGCGGGTCGCAGAGCGTTGGTGACACTCTCAAGCAACCATATACTTGGAACTAACGGCAAGATTGCGACGCTTTATTTTATATGTGCAACTTTGCTCGGATGTGGGGATACGGATAAGTCTCCATTTCCTGGATTTCCTGTAATGGAAGGGATTACTGTGAAAGCTAAGAGTTTGCTCGGCGAGGATGGATTGACTCTTGGAAGTGCAAAGGAATATATTATTTGGCTTGAACGAAAGCCCACGAGGTTTAAGTTCAGGGATGATCAAGATATAGTTAGAGTTACGGACGCGCGGTTAGAATCGAGTGGCGTATCGAGAGGCTCCTGGGTGATCCTATCCGGTGTAGATGAAAATGTGAACGTGGAAGACATTTCATTCGAAATTGATGATATTGATCGATCATTTCAATTGAGAAAATCTGATATTAGATCTATATATAGCAGCAAGCTATTTCCCTTACCAAAGCTTCCAAGTCCCCCGGATCCGATTTATACTTTCAGTCGATATGAGATCGAAGAAAAAGTAGAGGTTATGGAACTACCGTCCTGGGCGGATTACAGCTTAGCAATCAAAACTAATGATGGCTGGAAAGTCATATATATTGACGTGGATCAACTTTAAGTGCTACGTTAGAGCTGCGGAAGCGTTTTGAGAGTTAAAGAAGTGGACTTAAATGATTTGCTTGGTTCGAGGAGCTTTAAGCGCAATGGCATCGGGGTCACCGCTCCGGTCCTGAGTGATGGACTTGCCACCTACACGCCGAGCGGAGAGGTGCGCGGTGGAGTTAAAACAACCTTCCACTCTGCGCTTAAGAACGCCGACATCCAAACCTCGAGTTCGGGAGCCGTTGCATCCAGTCGGGTTTACGATGCCTTCGGCAACGATCTATCGGTTACTGGGTCGTGGAAGAGTCCGTTTGGCTATGCCGGTCAATTCGGCTATCAGCAGGATGTTGATACCGGGCTCAAGTTACTGGGTCATCGGTATTACGATTCGGACACTGGCCGCTTCCTCACCCGCGATCCGATCATGGATGGACGTAACTGGTACACATACTGCGGCAATGATCCGCTGAGCTATGTCGATCCGGAAGGAGGAAGTCGCCTCAGGATATTCGAGCTATTTTTAGGAGATAACAAAGTTCGCGGGAACGCCCTTTCAGAAATTAATGCTGTCCGAGTTCGAAAACGCGGTGGAAATGTTAAGGTAGTTGGACCCGGGTCTCGGGCGAAGGCAAAAGAAATCGAGAAAATAGCATACCCAAACAAAAAGCATCTCCATCACCCCTTAAAGCATCCCTCTCAGTACAAAGAGGATCCGCAGGGGCACTATCAGTCGCGAGGCGCCTCAGGGGACGCGTTCTATGGAAAGATGAAAATGCTGTATCCCGGCACTGCCGCGATGCTTGAATAGTACAATATAAATATGGACGATGTTGCGATCAAGGATTGGGGAGTATTCGAATTCATTCCGCGAGTTGGTGAGGTGATTCTGGCAGCTAAATTCCTTGGTAACAGGATTGATCAGATTGGTGAGGAATGGCGAGCCGCTCGTGCTTATCGATTTGCAGTAGCTGAAGATACAGGAATCGCACCTTGAAACAAGGAAACCCTTACCGGTCCGCCAGATTTAATGAGCCTTCACGCGAGGTGGCTAATGTGTTGATGCAGCATTTGCCTCTTAGGCCGGTCCCGATGCGCGAACTCCACTTTGTTGATTGGGACGTGTGTCCCAAAACGTTGGTAAAGGTTAACGACCCAGAAGCATTCTTGAGTGAAGTCATACTTCTTTTTGATAAACTATCGAGATTGGCTCCATTGACGACAGGCATCGAGTTTGATGGTAAGCCTTTTATGGAAGCATTTGCTGATATCGCTGTTACTGTTGTATCCGGTGTGGATTATTATCTGCCAAACGGTGGTGAACACTATGATCGGCGAATACTTACAAAAGGCCGTTTAGCGAAGACTCGGCGGGGGTGGTTGTGGTACGGCCCCACCCTAAAGCTGCTCCGCAAAGCGGCCGATGGCAATATCCCCCTAGATCGCGTGTCCGCAAGGCCGACGATTACCGAATTTTATTTTGACAGATCTGACGGCGAGCATGAAGAAGAAGAGTAGCTCTGGCGCAGGTATCTTTGAGACTGCCTATGAGCTCCGCCGCGCCGTCCCTTTCAGCCAAATGGATGAGACCAAGAGCAGAACAAAGCTCCGCCTTGTCGAGGGTCGTGCTACGGGTCGAACAACCGCACTTATTCGCAGTGGCGGCACAACTGCGTTTACATACGATTTCGAATCCCGGGTTACTTCCATCACAAAGCCCGGCATGACGACAAACAGTTATTCCTATAACGGTCTTATATATTTCCCGGCGGGAGGCTTATGAAATGGTAGTTGTACTGCTAATAGCCATGTTGGTGGCAGGATTCGCCCTCAACTCCCGTGTCATGTTGCGACGCATGGAAAATGTCCGCTGCGCGATGACTGGAGAAAAGCCAAATCCTAATAATTATTCAGTCAAGAGAGAACGAATTTCACGGTCGCTTGTTGTGGGCGCGGTCATCTTCATAGGTGGAAGGGTGTTGGAATTCCCGAACCTCTGGCTGACTTTCGGAATTGCAGCCTCCGTGGGTTTCGGGATATTTTGGATTTGGACCTGGAATGACATGGAAACAGATAAGTGAAGCGGTAAACTGTAGCAACACTATCAATCGTGATGCAGAGAACGCTAACATTATGTGGCATTGGTGTGTGTCTGTCCAGAGTAGCTAGTGGCGGCCGCCATCCCATCCCGGTATCAGACCGGGCCACCAATCCGCGCGGGCATTATTGAAACCGCCTATGAGGTCCTCCGCTGCTATAGTCCTCGCTGAACGGCAAGGCGACGCAAGAGCCGTTCTTTGCCCGTGAAGAGGCCCGGAGCGACTCCGCAAGAGTGGTTTGACTCGGCAATGATGGGCAACTGATGATTGACGATAGAGAGAATCCTGCTGAATCTGAAGAGTTCGATCTTCAGAAATTTACACAAGACTTAAACGATCTTAAGCCGTTCCGTCCAAATGACCGGTGGCTTAAGAAACACGTTTGCATGGAAACTCCAGTTACGCGTTCAAGGGTAGTCTAGATGAGGTCGTGGCTGAATTTGAATCATTACGATCCGGATATGAAAGCCAATGCGAACAGAAAGTGTTGTCGCAGCTACCAGCAAAGGCAGAGCTTGATATTATTGTTAATCCGTACCACAAGACAGATGGCATGACACAAGAGCAGATAGAATTTACCGCGGACGAACGCTGGGAGCTTACAAAAGTCTTTTGGATGATTACCATTTCTGATGAAGGGTTATATGATTCATTTGCTTTGAACCTGTTTATTTTTATAACAAGGGATAGCTCAGATGAATTTGTAATGCGGATAGAAAATGAACTTGATGATTTTGACGCTGTTCGAGAAGAACTACTTGAATACATCGCCCAGGCTCGCGATTAAATCTGGCCAATGATTTGGTGGGCAAGGAGGGACTCGAACCCTCACGTATCGCTACGCTGGAACCTAAATCCAGTGCGTCTACCAATTCCGCCACTCGCCCGAAGCCAAAGAACCGATAAAAGTGTACCGGGCACCTCGAAAGGTGCCCGGTCTTAACCCAAATCCTCGCCCGAAGGAACTTAGCTCCGACGTCGACGGCGCAGCGCTAAAGCGGCCAGACCGCCCAGAACTGCCATCGTTGCCGGCTCCGGAACCGCCTGGATTCCTGAAGTTTGCGTGATGAAGTTCATATGCGCGTGGATCGCCGTAAAGTAGGCAATATCGCCGTACTGAGAGTTCGGATGAGTACCCCACGAGGTTGCCCCTGCCAAAAGCCATTCCGACCCGATTTGAACGAAGAATCCCCCGCCCGAATCGCCAGAAGCGGTGGTGCCTTCTAGGGGAAGCACGCCCGATTGGGACGGACTGTTGAACGTGGTCTGCCAGAACAATCGGTTGGTGCCTTGGTTGGAAAGTCCGTCGATGCGGTTTTCGGCCGCTCGGCGGTTGCCATCCCAGTTGAGGTTAGAATTGTTGCCGACGCCGTAATCACCGTAGCCCGCGAACATTCCGGTGAGTCCAGTCAGATTGGTTTCCGTAGTGATACCAACCGCTGCAACTCCCGGATTTCCGGCCAGCCGAAGCAGGGCAAAGTCGCTCGCCAAGGTTCCGCCATTGTAGCCCGGAGCAATAAAGTTGCCGGTTACACCAATATTGTTGCCGTTGATACTAAAGGTGTTGATCGGGTTGCCCGAAGAGACGTGACCCGCCGTGAGCGCCCAGTGGAAGCCGTTTCCAAAGCCGATGTAAGTGGCACTACCCATAGCAAACGGACCGGTCACCATGCCAACGCTGGCATTGGGTCCAGTATTGGCCAAGTTTAAGTAAGCCGAAGCCGGCACATCGTGCCGCATCACAATCGAAAAAGCTGGAGTAGCCAGCACTGCACAGGCAGTCACAACCCAAAGTCGTCGCATTTCCTCAATCCTCAAATCCAAAAAGCGGAAGATTCCTCCGCAAAAGGACAACACCTTATTATATGCGACCCATCGGGTAACAAATGTGGAAATTCCCAGTAATTTTCCCAGTTTTCACTCTTCAGGTCGCGATGGAGCGGTTCACTCAAAGAGAAACTGAAGCTAACGAGATCTTTGTAATCGAAAGACTTCGACATCCACGCCCGGGGAATAGTGGACCAGTGGCTCGCTGTCTACATTGATCCCGAGTGGACCGAACATGGTGTTTGTGGCAAGTTCAGCGGTAGTTGCCGCCAGCGGGTATGGCGAATGATGAACCTGGCCAGAGGAGAGAAATCCACGCCGCAAACTGTAGAGCAAGTACCGTTCCGCGAGCCAAAATTCAAGAGTCCCGGGCTCGGCAGGCATGAATTCTAACGGGATTGCAGTCTTAATTGCGGATTCGGCATTCTCTCGCTTCGACCGGTACTCAACCTGTTTGCCGCTTACTTCAACTTCCATTTTTGCGAAATGGTAGGGCAATCCGTAAATCGAACGTCCGCCTGCCACCGCAGTTCGGGAAGCCGCATCGAGGCTGAAAAACCAGACGCCAGGATCGCCGTTTGGGCCGATCACATACGTGCGAACATTGGTTTCCGGGAAGTTGCGCGCACCGACCACGGGATAACCTCGGGCGAACCTAATGTTCACCATTTTAAAAGGAACAATGCCAATATACGCTTGGCCTTCCCAGGTATCGAGCGATAAGTAAGCGGGTAGCAATCTGCGGAGGTCCGCAGGATCGATTGGCCAGTGGAGAAAAGTAAGGGAGTGCCAGCTTTGGTGCATCAGAGGTGTACCGGGCGGTCGTTTTCGCAACGCCAGCATCCGTTCAATACACATGATTTAAACCGTTCCTTTGCGAAGGGTGATGGGCTAGTACGGTCTCACCAAGAAGGACGCGCTTCGATGAGGTCATCCAGTCGCCGTTGAACCTCGGTCCACTCTTCTGGAATCAGGCTAAAGAACACAGTATCTCGCCATTCGCCGTTTGGCATTCGGGCGTGGTTGCGGAGGGTTCCTTCTCGTACAAGGCCAATGTTCTCCATGGCTTGTTGGGATCGCACGTTGTTGCTTCCGGTCTTGAATTGAACGCGCATCGCGCCAAACTCTTCGATTGCGGCCCGGATCATCGCGCGTTTGACAATCGGGTTAAGTTTGGTTCCACGGTAGGCCGGGGCGTACCATGTGTAGCCAATCTCAAGGGCTCGATCAATGCTGCGGATATCAAAGAATGCGCTGGAACCCACGAACTGGTTATCAACGAGGATCGCTTGGCCAAAGCTCCCGGGCGCGCTTCGATCGAGAATAAAGCCTTCCACGGAATCGAGCGTTTGTTCTGGAAAACTGCTAAAGTGCCGAAAAGTCTCTGGATCAAGCCGATAGGCGTCCAAAAATCCGGGGGCATCATCCATTCGGAGCGGTCGAATGGTCACCGAGCCATCGGTGTGTTCAATTGCGCGGGGCCAAAAGTCGTCCAATTCTTTTGTTTAGTTTAGCTGGTTTAGGTTAGGTTGTGCTGGATATTCGATATCTGGCATAATCCGTGCGATTGGCGAGTGCCGTCCTCCGCCATAATAGGGGCATGAGCGAGTTTGCGGGAAGGGTGGAAGAGTTGGCGGGACTCATGACCGAATTTGGGCTGGAAGAAGCCAAGCTCTCCGGCAAAGATTGGTCGGTAGAACTGGCGGTCAATCCCAAAAACGGAGCCGTAGTCGCCGCTACCGCCGTGGCCTCGAATGCTAACGCTGAATCGCCTCCCCGCCCAAGACCCAAGTCGAAATCGAAAGCTGCCGAGGTTCCTACCGGAATCCCGGTGAGTTCTCCGATGAGCGGAATCTACTATGCCGCTTCGAGTCCTGGATCGCCTCCGTTTGCGCAAGAAGGCGATCTTGTGCAGGCCGGTCAAGTGGTCGCGTTGATCGAGGCGATGAAAGTGTTTAGCGAAATCCATGCTCCGGTTTCCGGCCGGGTGATTAAAGTTGTGGCCGATAACGGCAAACTTGTTCAGCCGGGCGATCCACTCCTTTATATCGGATAGATGCGACTGGCGTGCATTCAAACCGATGTTGTTTTCGGTGATCCGGCACGGAACGCTGAACGGGCAATCCAGGACCTCAATCGGGCCAAGTCAGATGGCGTTGACCTTGTAGTTTTTCCGGAAGCTTTTCTGACCGGATACTGCGCGCGCGATCGACAAGAAGCGGAATCGATCGCCTTGGAAGCGCAGCGTCGTGGCGACCAACTTGCGACGTGGCCCGATTCACTGGGATCGATCTTTGAATGTTGCCGCGAACTTGGAATTCACGCTGTCTTAGGATTTGCCGGCAGAGATGACTCGGGTCTATACAACGCGGCGGTGTTGATCGATGCAAAAGGCGAGAATCGAATCTACGTGAAAACTCATCTGCCCGAGTTAGGGTTCGATCGTTTTGCAACACCCGGCCGCGAATTGAAGGTATTCGAGACCGAAATCGGCCGGATCGGCATAATCGTGTGTTACGATTTGCGTCCGCCGGAAGCGTGCCGTGTCTTGGCATTGCAAGGGGCTGAAGTGGTGGTTTTGCCGACCAATTGGCCGGCTCGAAAGGGCACGAGTCCGGCGATTATGTGCCCCACTCGGGCCATGGAGAACAAAATTTATTTTGCAAGTTGTAACCGGATCGGTGAAGAAAACGGTTTTGAATTCCGCGGGGAAAGCGGAATCTATGGCCTCGGTGGGGAAGAACTTGCTGCTGCTGGCGGCGAAGAAGCGTATTTGATGGCTGATTTGGATTTGGCGCTGGCCCGAGAAAAACGATCGGTCGTGATTCCGGGTGCGTTCGAAATCGATGCTTTTGACTGTCGTCAGCCGGACCTCTACCACGATCTCATATAGATCGTTCACTTCTTACTTCATAACACAAAAAAACCCTCTGGATTGCGCCAGAGGGTTGAGTTTCTCCGAATCTCGCTTTGGTTAGCTAAGCGTTTGATCGGTAGCAGTCGTATTGCCGGTTGTTGCAGGAGGAGTTCCTTCCGCATCAGCCATGCCGGAGCCCATGCTTCCGCGTTTTGACCACCAGATGGCGATCACAAGCAACGCGACCGAAAGGAGAGTGACTCCGATCTGAACGGGCAGCGACCAAGGCCGAATGATCTGCGGCGCAAGCAACAGGCCAACCAGGTTCATAACTTTGATGAGCGGGTTGAGCGCAGGGCCAGCCGTATCCTTGAACGGGTCGCCTACGGTATCGCACACCACGGCGGCTTTGTGTGCTTCGGTGCCTTTTCCGCCGTGAAGACCATCTTCGATGAGCTTTTTCGCGTTGTCCCACATTCCGCCCGAGTTAGCAAGAAGCACAGCCATGAGCTGACCGCTCAGAATGGATCCGGCAAGGAATCCGCCCAAGGCTTGTGCTCCGACGAGGTTGTATTCCTGCCCATTAATCACGGTGAGCGGCTTGCCAATCGCAAACCCGAATCCAACCAATACAGGGAAGAAGATCGCCAAGATTCCGGGGCCGAGCAGTTCGGCTTGGGCAGCTTTGGTGACGATCGCTACGCACCGAGCGTAGTTGGGCTTGCTGGTTCCGGCCATGATTCCCGCATCGGCAGCGAATTGGCGTCGGACTTCGTTAATGAGTTCGAACGCCGCCCTTCCGACCGCGTTAATCGAGAACGCAGAGAACAGGTATGGTGCCGCGCCCCCAATGAGAAGACCGAGGAATATCTCGGGAATTTCCAGCCTCATTCCGGCCACGGTGAGCTGCCCTTCCTCCACGTAGGCGTGGAATAGGGCCACGGCGGCCACAACGGCAGTGGCAATGGCAAAGCCCTTGGTGAGAGCCTTGGTGGTGTTGCCCGCGGCATCCAGCAGCTGGACACGTCGGGCGCCTTCCGGCGACTCTTCAGCCGCGCCAGACATCTCAAAGACGCCCTGCGCGTTGTCGCTGATCGGGCCAAAGGTGTCCATCGCGAGGATGAATCCGGTGGTCGTGAGAAGTCCGAGTCCAACCAGCGCAATGCCGTAAAAGCTCAGCAGATATCCGCCATAGTCGCCTGGCATAAAGATGATCAACGGGGCAATGAGACAGGCCACAATGGCAAGCACGCTAAACACCGAAGATTCAAGGCCGTAAGCAAATCCGGTGATGATCATGGGTGCCGGACCTGCGGTCGAAACTTGTCCGAGTTCCTGTACAGGTCGCTTGTGGAGCGACACGTAGTAGTCGGTAAGCCATTCGAACACAAACGCCATCACGATTCCGAACAGCACACAGAGAGCGAATCGCCACCATTCGGCGGTTTGATGCTGCACATAGGCTAGTTGCGGGGTGATTTGTGGCGGGGAACCGCCGGCTTCGGCCGGATTTTCTTGTTGACGCTTGGTGAAGTCTTCGACCGCGGACACCGTGTCGCCAAACGCAAGTGGACCGCTACGAACTTCGCTCAGGTTGAGGTCTTCGCGCGTGGCACTTACGCCCGCCACGAGCTTATTCGTCGGATCGACGTAGAGCGTTACCGGATATTCCGCAAGAATGTTGTATTTGGTTTGCGGATCGGCTGCTTGAGCTTCTTCCAGCTGTTGGGTAAACGTATCTTTAGGGATCGGGCCGAAATCAACCTGCTGCTTTTGCGGCGGGGTGTTGGGGATCGGCTGGCCCTGCTCATCAAGGTTGGGGCGTTCGAGTTCCAGAGTAAAGATAGCCAGATCTTTGCCTTGGTACGCATCCTTAAAGGTGACGTAGCTGGGGGTCATATCTTCCGGATCTTGGTCCGGATCAGGAGCGGCGAAGCCGAGCAGCGGAGTGTCGGAGTTAAAGTTGAGCTCCCGATACGAATCGAACGATTGAACTTCGGGCAGACCTTCAAGCCCGGTGGCAAGAACCTGCTGTATGCGGAATTCGCCAGCTTGTGCATCCAGATCAAGTGCTTTGACTTCGTCGGTTGCCAACACCTCTGCGGGTGTGATCTGGTAGAGCGGTACCCCCTTCTCATTGGCCAGTTTCCGTTGCGCAGCAAGAATGGTCTCGGCGTCTTGTTGCTCAAAGTGGCTCGATGAAACGAGGTTGTTCGTGCGAATTTGCAGGCCATCTTTGGTTCCGCCCAGCATAAAGAAGGCGGTGCCAACAGTGGCGATCGCGGCAATGACGGCCGAACTATAGAATCCGCGTCGGATCGATTTGAGCGGGTCGTGGTTGATGTCGTCTGAGCCCTTGACCATCAGAATTCCGATGATCGAGGCGATAATTCCTACTCCGCGCGCCATCATCGCGAACAGGATAAGGCGCATCCAGATTTCGGTAGGGAAGATCGCCGCCGTGGCGGCACCAAGCACGATGGCGGCAACGAGCGTGACTTCGTAAGATTCGAACACGTCGGCGGCCATGCCGGCGCAGTCGCCTACGTTATCGCCTACGTTATCGGCAATAACCGCCGGGTTTCGCGGGTCGTCCTCGGGGATACCCGCTTCGACTTTACCGACGAGGTCAGCTCCGACGTCTGCGGCTTTCGTGTAAATTCCACCACCAACGCGCATAAAGAGGGCGGCCAATGAGCCGCCAAATCCGAATCCAACCAGAAGTTTGGTGGCATCGGCCGGGAATGCCAAAAAGATCAAAGTTGCGCCGAGGAGTCCCATGCCAACCGTGACCAAGCCAGCAACCGACCCACTGCGGAAGGCAATTTCCAGCGCATTTTTGTAGCTGGTGAGGCTGGCCGCAGCCACGCGCATGTTGGCGTTTACGGCGGCTTTCATGCCCACATAGCCCGCGATGTAGCTCGCGGCAACCCCCAAGATGAAACAACCTGCAGTGACGCCGGCAAGCAGCGGGCCGTAGGTGTCCTGATACATAAAGTAGAGAACCACCGCGAGGATGAGAACAAAAATTCCCATCGTTTGCATTTGGCGGCGCAGATAAGCGAGCGCACCTTCGCGGATGGCACCCCCTACTTCTTGCATCTTCTCGTTGCCCGGAGACGCTGCTTGCACGCCTTGCCAGATAAAGAAGGCAAAGGCGAGAGCGATAAGACCAAATCCGAGCGAAACGAAGAGGTAAATCTTGTCCTGCGGGCTGAATTCCAGCTTGATGTTGGCTTCACCGCCCGCCGCCATCGCCATGGATGGGAGCAAAAGCGTGAAAAGAGCCATCACCCAGGCAATGAGGTGCTTGAAGCCCCGTTGCTTCAAAGCATTAGGCATGGATTGAGTTAGCATAGGTTTCGACGATCCCTTTCGAAAGCGTGAATTCGCGCAAGGGTATGCCCCCGAACGAATCGGCAAGGAATTTACCTTACTCCACACTTTGCGCCGCGCCCCCGGTGGGACGGGGTTCGCCCACCTGGTTGCTCTCTCCAGTAGACTTGCGCCAATGGCACGCGCCGTTCAGGGCTGGCAAGGATTCCGCGTTTACCTGGAAATGATTAAGATCGAACACTCGATCTTTGCCTTGCCGTTTGCGATGATCGGCATGATGTGGGCGTCCCAGGCGACCGAAGGCACTCTTTGGCCGGGAGCCAGAACTTTCCTGCTCATTTTGGTGGCCATGGTGAGTTGTCGTAGTGCGGCAATGGCGTTCAACCGGATCGCCGACCGCCAGATCGATGCGCTAAATCCTCGGACGGCAATGCGCGCAATTCCGGCGGGGCTTTTAAGTTTAAGAACCGCCAACCTCTACTTTTTCGGTTCAGTCACTATTTTCTTAGGCGCGGCGGCAATGCTGAATCCGCTCGCGCTTGCGCTGTCGCCGATCGCCCTCCTCGTGACCCTCGGGTATTCCTACACTAAGAGATTCACCCCGCTTTGTCACTTTGTGCTTGGGCTTGGGCTGGGGATAGCACCTGCCGCAGCCTGGGTTGCAGTGACCGGAACGATCAGCTGGGCGGTGGTCGCGTTAACCGCGGCGGTTACATTCTGGACGGCTGGATTCGATATCATTTATGCCCTCCAAGATGTGGAGTTTGATCGCGAAAACCGGTTGCGGAGTCTGCCCGAAACTGTCGGAGTCCCCCGAGCACTTGTGATCAGCCGAATCTCCCACTTTGCTTCCATCGGATTTCTGGCGTTAACTGTGAATCTCATGGGGGGCGGAATCCTCGCATGGAGTGGAATGGTTTTCGCCGCCGCAATGCTGATTTATGAACAAAGCCTCGTCAAGGCAAGTGATCTAAGCCGGATCAACCTTGCGTTTTTCACCCTCAATGGCATTGTTTCGATCGGCATTTTTGCATTCTTTTTTGCCGACTGGCTGGTGACCGGATGAGCCAATCTGGCACCCTTCTGGGAAGGACAAATCGTATCTTTCCGCAAACGTGGTGGCGGATCACCGGTACCCAAGAATCGGAGCGAGACGCGGTCCGAGCCCATCTCGCGGAACATCCGGCCCCCATTATGGCCGGTGCCTACTGGGCAGATGCGGTTCGGGACCTTGATCTGCCCTGGCTGGCGAGGGGGGGATCAATCGCCGGGCAGTCACTGTCTCGAAGTCACGCTGATGACTTGGTTTCGATGGAAATTATTCAAGCCGTGGCTAGTTCTCCCGATGGCAAACTGGCGATCTATTTTCTGAGTGTGTCCTCAGCTTGGGAAGAGTTCCAGATCGATGGCGCGTTGGCCGCAATGGATGCCGCCCGCCAGGATGGCCTGCTCGATTTTTTCGGACTCCACATTGCGGGGTCGGTCGTTGCGATATCGAGCATGTGGCGGTTCCACGATGCGTTTGAAGTAGTCCTTGCATCTGCTCAAAATGAAAAGGATTTTAGGACAGTCCATTCGACCGCAGTCGAAAGACGAGTTGGCGTCATCCAAGAAGGCGAGGGTCCGCATCGACCCCGCTTGTTGACGGTGAATTCAGTGGCGGACATGCAAGGGGCCCTCGCATGATCGTCGACGAAATTAGAACTGCACTACTGGTAATGACCGCCATTGCGATGGTCGGGTTTCTTGGCAACCTTCTGTTGATTCGCCATGATCGCCAGAAACGCACAGTCCTGGCAACCGCTTTTCTGTTGTTCGGAGGTGGAACGTTGTCGCTTGCCCAGGGCTGGCCAGACCCGCTGACTTACGGCCTGATGATCGGAGTTTTAATTCTGCTGTTTGTGGATTTTGCAATCCGGAGTGGCCGCCGGAAGGACATCTCGTGAAGATTGCGGTGGTGGGGGCGGGAATCGCCGGGCTTCGCTCGGCCCAGCTTCTTGAGAAGCAGGGACACGCGGTGACGGTGTACGAAGCAGCCGATAGGATTGGAGGTCGATTGATGACGATCCGGCAGGGTGAAGGGTGGGTCGAAGGGGGTGGAGAGTGGCTCGATGCCGATCATACGCGATGCTTTGAGCTCATGCGCGAACTGGGCATCGCTCCGGAACGCTCGCAGCAGTGGCCCGGTCTCGTTGTTTGCCAAGGAGATTTTGCCACCGAGAATCAGGTTTGGCCGGACGCCGAGGCGGATTCTAATTTTGTACATGAGCAGGCGGTAGAACTGATCAATCGTGGCGGAGCACCAGATATTCCGTTGGGGGCGTGGCTCGACGAACAATGCGTTAGTGCCCGGGGTCGATGGTGGGTGGAAGCCGTTACTCGCAGCGATGAGGGAGAAGACACGGTCCGGATCGGTCTGCTCGGATGGCTGCAGGGGTACGCCCAGTATCTGGATCGAGAGCCCGGGGATATGAGCCTGTTTCGGTTTTCTCATCCGACTCAGCAGGTTTGCCAGCGTCTGGCCGAAAGTCTAAAGAATCCGGTTCAACTCAACACGCTGATTTCGGTCATCACTGAAAACGGTGAGCTTAAAGTAAACGGTAATCAAGTTTTATTCGACCGGATCGTGTGCGCCGTGCCGCCTTCGCAGTTCGAAAAACTCGGAATCGGACCATCTCCTTGTGGTATGGCGCGGGCGATTAAAGTGGTGCTGTTGTTTTCACGACCGTGGTGGACCGAAAAGCTGTGGAGTGGACGCATGATCTGCGATCTCCCGTGTCAGCAAACCTGGTCGGGCGGACGTGATGGACTGCACGCGCTTTCTTGCTATGTGTGCGGTGAGGATTCCGTTTGGCTGGCAGAGAGGTCCGACCCGATTGAGACCGCTCTACGCGCCCTTACCGAGATTCACCCCGAAGCTCAAGAAACTTTTGAATCCGGCATGCTCATCGATTGGGCATCCATGCCGAATATCGAAGGTGCCTTCCCCAGTATTCGACCGGGTGATTTGACCGGTTGGCAAGCGGCCAGGAATCCCCGGGGAAAGCTCCACTTCGCCGGCGATTGGGCCACGGATCAAATCGGATTCATTGAAGGTGCACTAGGCAGTGCCGAACGGGTGGCTAAGGAGATCGGTTCGTGATTGTTTCGGGCGCGAAAGTGTGGGGGTGGGGAACCACCGGATTTTCGGTGGTCGATGGCAAGTTTGGGCAGATTGGCGGCGATGTCCGGGGGGAAGATTGGTCGGGCCGATTCGTTCTGCCGGGCTTTATCGATGCCCACTGCCATATTCTGCCGACCGGGCTCGACATGCTCAAGCTTGATCTCACTCCATGCCAATCGGTTGAGGATGTGTTGGACGCGGTACGCGATTGGCTTCCTCAGGTTTCGCCCGGGACGTGGTTGAACGCCGTTCAATACGATCAGAACAAATACGGTCGGCACCTGAATCGACACGAACTCGACCGTGTCGCGCGCGATGTTCCGGTTCTGCTCCGGCATTCGAACGGCCACGCGAGTGTGGCAAACACGCTTGCTCTGCGCGATGCGGGGGTGGAACATGAAACGCCCGATCCGGCGGGTGGGGAGTACGTTCGCGACGAAGCGGGTGAACTCACCGGCGTCCTGCTGGAACGAGCGCACGAGATCGTGACTTCGGCGGCTCCTGAACCGACGCTGGAAGAGATGGTGCAGGCGATCCTGCGCGCCGCCGATTCCATGGCGGGCTTTGGAATCACAGCTGCTACCGATATGATGACGGGCCGATGGAATCTGGAGAAAGAACTCACGGCTTATCGTTTGGCTTCAGAGGAAGGTGCCAAGATTCGAATTCGGCTGTTCTTGCAGTGGCGAGAAGTTTTAGGCGATCGGGCAATGAGTTCTGAGCGGCTCGCCGAACATCGCGCGGCGATGGACGAATCACGATGCCGGATTCTTGGACTCAAAGTATTCGCCGATGGTGCCATTGGCAGCGCAACCGCCGCTACCTATCGACCCTACAAGACCACCGGAAAAACGGGCAAGTTGATCTATCCGCCTGAGCGGCTGGCCCAAATTATTAAGCAGATTGATAACGCCGGATTGGTTTGTTCGGTCCACACGATTGGGGATCGATGTACTGACTTAGTGATGGAATCGTACGAGAAGACCGCTAACCCTTCCCGGCATCGCATCGAACACGCCATGATCCTCAGCGATGCGCAAATCGAGCGGATGGCAGCTTTGGGTTCGCACCTTGCGATGCAACCGGAGTTTCTGTTTCGGTTCGGCCAAGGGTATCGGGCTCAGCTTCCCGATGAGGTTTGGCCTCACCTCAACCGAGTGAAAAGCTGTTTGGATGCGGGAATTCCGATGTCTTTTAACTCCGACCGTCCAATTGTTCAGGGCGATCCTTGGACCGGCATCAAAGCAGCCGCTCATCGGCCCGAAGGGTTTGAACCGGCCGAAGCAGTGCCGGAATCAGTTGGCATCGACCTCTACACGCGCGGCGGCGCGGCCGCTAATCAAGATTCCGGCTCCCTGGGAGAGATCGCCGAAGGTCAGGCGGCTGATTTTCAGGTCAGGGAAGGGGGGTGGGATGGTCCGTTGATTGCGGTGTACCGAGCGGGTGAACAGACACTCTAACGATTCCCAAATGATGCGTGAATTCAGCAGGTAGCCTCCGGTCAGTTAAGAGATGTCTGTTCGCGTTCGCTTTGCTCCCAGCCCAACTGGTCTGCTGCACGTAGGTGCTCTCCGTACGGTTGTATTCGACGACCTTCTTGCGCGCGGCCAGGGTGGCACGTTAATTTTGCGGATCGAAGATACCGACCGGTCGCGTTATAACCCGGATTCGGAACGGGAATTTATCGATTCTCTGGCTTGGGTGGGGATCGAATTTGATGAAGGGCCCCACGTGGGAGGGCCGCACACTCCGTATCGTCAAAGCGAACGCAAAGATGAGGGAATTTATCATAAGCTAATCGAAGAGTTGCTGGCCTCGGGCAAGGCTTACCGCGCGTTTGAAACGCCGGAAGAGTTGGAAGAAATGCGCGAGTATCAACGGATCAACCGGCTTCCGACCGGTTACTTTGGCGGCGACTGGCGTGATGCCGATGAATCTTCCGTGCAATCCGCGCTGGCCGAAGGAAAACCGTTCGTGGTCCGTCTCAAGATTCCGCACGGGGTCAAGATCAAGGGCCACGATGCGGTGCGAGGCGATCTGTTTTGGGATGGCGAGACCGTGGATGACCCGGTTTTAATCAAAGCAGATGGTATGCCCACCTATCACTTTGCCGCGATGGTTGATGACCATCTCATGGGCATCACCCACGTTTTGCGCGGAGAAGAGTGGATCGCGAGTTTCCCAAAGCATATCGTGCTTTACCAAGCGTTTGGCTGGGAAATGCCGGTGTTTGTTCACTGCCCGGTCATCGTGGGTGCGGATGGCAAAAAGCTGAGCAAACGGCACGGGGCGACCCGCGTGCTCGACTATGCGGCACAAGGCTATCTTCCGCAACCGCTCAAGAATTTTGTTGCGCTCATTGGTTGGAGCCCGGGTGAAGATCGCGAAGTGATGACTGACAAAGAGCTTGCGGAAGCGTTCTCAATTGAAGGGATTCAGCCCAGTCCAGGCCGGTTCGATATTGATAAGTTGAATTGGATCAACGGTTTGGCGATTCGGTCTCTTTCGGCCGCCGAACTACTCGAAAGCCTTCAACGGTTCTTTGCCGATCCGTGGACATGGGAATACTGGTCGCAAGAGGACGGGGAAGCTGATGCCCAAGCTCCAGCAAGGGCGGAAGTCAAGCGTTCGCTCGAACGCCTCCGAGACGCAATCGAAAGCGATCCCGAGTATGTCAAGCAAATTCTTCCCCTGGTGCAAGAACGCGTTTCGACGCTTGCCGAGATCGGGGATGCGGCCGAGTTCTTTCTGCTCGATGAGCCTCCTACCGATGCCAAGGCGGCCCAGAAAGCGTTTGCGCATCCCCACACTCACGAGCTGCTGACATACTTTGCGGAATTGCCGGTGGTTCCGCGTTCGCCGGCCGAGTGGGAGGCAGAAGTCAAAGGTTGGGCTCAATTGGCAGGGATCGAAAAGCTCGGTCCGGTTGTTCAGCCGATCCGGTTAGCGATGACGGGCCGCACCGCCGGTCCGGGCTTGTTTGATTTAATGTCGGTGCTGGGGCCGGACCGAGTCGCTGCGCGGTTCCGCCGAGCACTCGAAAACCTTCCGTAAGCGTTCTTTGGAGCAAAAAAAGACCCCGCTCAACACAATCAAGCGGGGTCATGAGATTGAGCGTTTGCGCCTTTAGTTCGGACTTGGGGTAATGGTGAACCCTTGTGCGGCGAGTTCCTGCCCGATGTGACGCAGCTTTTTCATCGCTCGCAGTTCGATCTGGCGGACTCGTTCGCGGGTGACGTTCAGCGCGCTGCCCACTTCTTCCAAGGTGCGGGCGCGACCGTCGTCGATGCCAAACCGAAGGCGCACCACGTCTCGTTCGCGCGAGGTGAGGCGTCCGAGGATGCCATCAATCTCTTCGCGTCGGATCAGGTTGGTGGTCACATCTTCGGGCGTTGGCATGCCGGTGCTCGGAATAAAGTCGCCGATGGAGCTGTTATCCTTTTCGCCTACCGGAGTCTCCAGCGAGAGCGGTTCGACGGCCACGCGCATCATTTCTTGCACGCGGTCGGCGGCCATGCCTACGCGTTCGGCCACTTCCTCGGGGGTCGGTTCGCGATGCAGTTCTTGTTGAAGGCTGTTCGCGGTTTTCATGACCTTGTTGATCAGTTCGGCCACGTAAACCGGAATCCGCACCGTTCGACCTTGGTTGATGATGGCCCGAGCGATCGCGCGGCGAATCCACCACGTGGCGTAGGTCGAGAACCGGAAGCCCTTGCGCCAGTCAAACTTTTCGACCGCGCGGATAAGGCCCAGATTGCCTTCTTGAATCAGATCAGCAAGGGGGATGCCCCGTGCATTGTACTTTTTGGCAATCGAAACGACCAGACGAAGGTTGCTTTCGATGAGTTGTTGCTTGGCCAGGGTACCGATCTTCATCACGTCCTTCTTTTCGAAGTCGGTGAATTCGTGATCCTTTGGCAAGTTGAGCAGTTCGGCAACTCGGCTCCACTTTTCTTGTTCGGCGAGATCTTTGGCTTGGACTTTCTTGGCGAGGTCTTCTTCTTGTCCGGGGGTGAGCAGGTGGGCGCGGCGAGTCTGCCGCATCCACATTTCCAGCTCTTCGCCTTCGTCTCGCTGTTGTGGCTCGTCCTCTTCTTCTTCTTCGGCTTCTACTTCCAGTAGTTCATCATCGACGGGCTCTGCATCGTCGATCATGTGTTTGCTGGTGTCGATATAGGCGTGGCGCGCATGGGTTCGCACCGTAATCGCCTTGCCACGTTTAACTTGGGCGGGGGCCTTTTCTTCCACTAAATTCACGCTCAATAGTTGTTCCTTTTAAGAGACGCTCCGCGCTCCACGATGGTATTCGAATCGTCCGGATTTGGATCCATGCTTGAAAAATCTCTGCCTGCGCATAAACCAACTGGTCTTCAACATGCTAACAAAAGACGGTCGCTCGTTAAAGGGGGTTCGGCGGGGGGCGGGGATTGATCGAAAGCACTGCCTTCTCCCTCACAACTCGTGCCAAATTGTAAGACGACAGGATCACCGGGCAGGTTGCGTGGGTCCCGATAGGCCAAGGGTTCGACCGCGTAACGCACGAAGCCCTTCTTGCAAGGTGTTGGCAAGCTCAAGAGTACTTTCTCTACTGTTATAGTACGCAAAACTAATCCGAACCGTGCCAAGGGCCTCGGCTTCGGATTTTCCGAGCGCAAGGAGCCCAGGGCTCGGATCGGGAGAATCGCTGCTGCAAGCAGCACCGGACGATATGCCAAAACCTCGAGCATCCATTTCGATAACAAGGGGTTGGGCGGCGATTCCTTCGGCCGTGATGCTGCAGATAAAAGGATTTTGCTGAGGAGCATTGTTCCAGACAAGGCCGGGCGTTTGCGCCAACGATTCTGCGAGGATTGAGCGAAGTTCTGCGGCATGAACCCGGTGCTCTTCTTGATCACGCAGCGCGACACGCAGAGCGGTGGCAAGGCCTACGATTCCGGCTACGTTCAGAGTGCCCGCGCGGCGACCCTGTTCGTGCCCGCCGCCGACCTGACGGGCATTATCTTCGTGCAAGGCGTAGGGATCGGCTAAATACAGAACACCCACTCCGGCCGGACCGTGGAATTTATGGGCCGAAAAGGAAGCCGTTGACGTCCCCGAAACATCAAAAGGAATCTTGCCGATCGCCTGAGTGACATCGCAGTGCCACTCGCCTTGAGCGCGGAAGATTGCGCCAGTCTCATTGCTACATGCGGTGACAATCAGAGCTTGGCCCGCAGGGAATTCCAGGCCGTATTCGTGGTTTGGAATGATTCCGAATCCTTGCTGGAGCGCGGGCACCCGCACGGCGGAATGTTCAAACGGAGAGATGGCCGAACGCCCCGGATCGAGAAGGGAGAGGACAGTATTTAGGCTCTCGGTTGCTCCGGAAGTAAACACGATTTGGGAAGGATCTTCCGCCCCGATGAGTTCGGCAACTTCCTCGCGGCTGCATTCGACGGCGGCGGCGGCTTCGCGTCCCCAAGCGTGAAGGGAACTCGGGTTCCCAAACGATTCGCTTAGCCAGGGAAGCATGGCTTCCCGAACTTCGGGATGGATTGCGGTGGTGGCCGCGTTATCAAAGTAGTTGGCCAGCTTCATGGAGAAGTCTTCTTGGCCGGAAATTTACGATCCGGCCAGCGATTCTTTAACCATGCCTGCGATTTGGGCGGTGGTGTCGGCGACTTTGGCTCCCGCATCCAGCAGGCTGTTGACTTTGGATTCCGGCGTACCAAGTCCGCCGCTGATGATGGCTCCGGCGTGGCCCATCCGTTTGCCCGGAGGCGCTGTCCGACCAGAAATGAATGCAACGACCGGCTTGGTCATGTGTTCTTTGATGAAGCGCGCACCATCTTCTTCGTCGGTTCCGCCGATTTCGCCGATCATGACTACGGCGGTCGTTTCGGGGTCTTCCTCAAACATTTGAAGGGTGTCGACAAACCGGGTGCCGATTACAGGATCGCCGCCGATTCCGACGCAGGTGGATTGTCCAAGATCGTTCTGGGTGAGTTCCCAGGCAACTTCGTAGGTGAGAGTGCCGGAACGACTGACCATTCCGACGGGGCCTTTTTTGAAGATGTGGCCCGGCATGATGCCCATCTTGCATTCTTCGGGCGTGATGATTCCGGCGCAGTTCCCACCGAGCAGTCGGGAGGTGCCGTTACTTTTGATCTTGTTGACAACCCGCGTCATATCCGCGATGGGGACCCCTTCGGTGATGAGCGTTATGAAAGGAATTCCGGCATCCTCGGCTTCGAGCACGGAATCGGCAGCAAACGGGGCGGGGACAAAGATCAGGCAGGCGTTCGCGTCGGTATTTTCGACGGCCTCTTGCATTGTGTCGAACACGGGCAATCCGAGGTGTTGCATACCGCCCTTTCCGGGGGTTACGCCGCCGACGACTTGAGTGCCGTACTTTTGCATCTGTTCGGCGTGGAAGCTGCCTTCCTTGCCGGTCATTCCGGCCACGATAATGCGGGTGTTTTTGTCAACGAGAACGGACATGCGGTTACCGACTCGTCAGAATACCGAACTGCGCAGTGGAGGGGCGGGCTCCGGTCGGTGGAAGCTTGTTACTGCGCCAACTGACTTTCGAGCGAGGCAAGACGCTCGTCAATCGAATCGGCCAAACGGTGCGGATCGTTGGCAACCTCAACTGCCTTATCCACAAGCTTTGCCAGCAAAAATCCGATGGCTACGCCAACCGATAGAAACGCGAGATTCTTCGCCACTGGATAAGTTTACTCACCAAGCGAGTGCATCGTTCCGTTTAAAGAAATCCATAACTGTGCTGGAATAGCGATCCCGACCTCAGCGTCATGATGAGCATGGACTGTTCGCCCCACCGATCGATGTGGCTGGAAACGGCCGACTTCGATTCATACCCCGCCTTGGATCGGAATCTGACGGTTGATGTTGTCGTAATCGGCGGCGGAATCGTGGGGCTTACAACCAGTGCCGTGGCTCAAAGTCAGGGGCTCTCGGTGGCGGTTTTGGAAGCACGTCAGATCGTGCGCGGAGTTACCGGATACACGACCGCTAAAGTCACGGCTTCGCACGGTCTGATCTATCGCGATCTTGAGGATACGTTTGATAAAGAATCTGCCCGACTTTATGCCCGCGCGAATATGGAAGCCATCGACTGGTTGGAGCAGATGGCGCAGCAGCACGCGTGCGACTTTGAGCGTTTGCCGCTTGATCTTTATGCTCCCGATGATGCGGAGCGGGACCCATTGCTTAAAGAGATGCTCGCCGCTCAAGCCGCGGGGCTTGAGGTCAACTGGCGCGATGAAGTCGAGCTTCCGCACCCGGTCAAAGGAGCGATTCGATTCGAAAATCAAGCCCAGTTCCATCCCGGACGGTTCCTCGCTTCATTGGCTCGCGAGATCGTAGCGGAAGGCGGCCACATCTTCGAACACAGCCGCGCGATGGAGGTGGATGAGAAAGCGGGCGAAGTCCGCTCAAACGGATTTACCGTTTCGGCGCGAGCAATTGTGGTGGCGACGAATTCACCCACACACGATCCCGCCCTCTACTTTGCACGGCTCAAACCGATCCACGACTACGCACTCGGGGTTCGGCTGAATTCCCCGCCTCCGAAGGCCATGCTGGTGGGAACGTCCAATGGATCTTACACATATCGAGTTCAGCCCTCCCCTGATGGGGATGTTTTGGTCGTGGGCGCGGAGTTCCACGCGGTGGGCGAAGGCGGAGACACCACGCGCTGGTATCAAAAAATGGAAGCCGATATTCGTGCAATGTTCGATGTGGCGGAAGTCGCCTACTCGTGGTCCACGCAGGATAACGAGACCGGCGATAAAGTCCCCTATATCGGACGCATTGCGCCGGGTTCGAAAAACACCTTTGTGGCAACCGGGTTCAGAGGCTGGGGCATTGCACACGGAATCGCAGCCGCGCTCCTCAATATCGACTTGATCTTAGATCGGGAAAATCCGTACGAAAAACTCTACAATCCGCAGCGATTCACTCCCATTGAAACCGCTCAAGAAGTAGCGCACCAAGTCGGTGTAACGGCCAAGCACTTTGTGGGCGATCGAATCAAATTAGAAGGCACTCCGCTCGAAAGCCTCGTCCCCGATTCGGGCATGGTCGCCGAAGTCGATGGAAAGCAAGTAGCGGCTTACCGGCGACAAGATGGTTCACTGCGCGTGTGTTCGGCAATCTGCACCCACATGGGGTGCCTTGTGAACTGGAATCCGGCGGAACGGACTTTCGATTGTCCGTGTCACGCCAGTCGGTTCGATTGCGAAGGCGCAGTTCTGCACGGCCCGGCAGTCAAAGATCTTCCGACCATCGATCTCGCAAATGATTAAAAGACAGGCTTCCTAAGCTCGGTAAGCCTGTCCTGTGGTTAACGGTTTACGATTCGATCGATTCGGCCAGACGGCAGAACTCTTCGATATCGTCGGCAATGACAGCTAGTGATCCGGCCCAGAACTCCTTGGTTCCAATGTCGATGCCGAACTCTTGGGTGAGATCAGCGGCCATGGCCAGGCCCGTCCGGCTAAGCAGACTGTCGTACCGTTCGTGGAACCCGTTTGGACTTTCTTGGTAGATCCGATAGAGTCCAAGCGCAAACAGCAATCCGAACATGTAGGGGAAGTTGTAAAACGCCCGATCGGAGTAGTAGTGCGGCTTGGCTGCCCACATGTACGGGTGAAGGTTGTCCGGATCGAGCCCATCGCCATAGGTGGAAAGCTGCGCTTCGCGCATGATTGCGCACATTTCTTCGGCCGTGAGTGCGCGTTGCTTGCGCTTGGCAATGACATCGCGTTCGAACCGGAAACGACTAGAGATATCCACTGTGACCTGGGTTGAACCTTGCAGGGAAGCATCAAGGATCGCCAGTTTTTCCGATCCCGTTGCGTTTTGCAGGGCGCGTCTTTTGATGATGGTTTCGCAGAAGATGCTGGCAGTTTCGGCCAAAGTCATGGGCGTGGACTTCTGTAGCGGCGTTCGATCTTGCAGGCAAAGGTTATGGTAGGCGTGTCCCAGTTCGTGCGCCAAGGTGCTGGCGCCACCGAACGATTCTTTAAAGTTGTGGAGCATTCGGCTAACTCCGGGAGTCATACCCGCGCAGAATGCGCCGTCTCGCTTTCCGGGCCGGGGATAGACATCGTGCCATTGTTCTGTGAACGTTTGCTGGGCAAAGTCCGCTAGTTTATCGCTGTAACTGCGGAATCCGTCGGTGACAAACTCTTCGGCTTCTTCCCAAGTCCAGCTTCGATCGCGGCCAATGGCAGCAAAAAGGTCGTAAAACGGAAGGCCACCGGAATGACCAAGTAGCTTTGCCTTGGCCTGCAGATATTTGCGGAACTTGGGGAAGGCATCTTCGGCGGCCTCAAGCATTGCGTCCAGACTGGCGCGGTCCATGTTGGCGCGGAAGAGAGCTTCGTCTATCTGCTCGGGCCAGCCGCGACGCTCGGCCAGAACATTGGCTTCGCCTTTGATCGCGTTCATGCAAGCACTGAGCGTGGTTTCGTGCGCTTTCCAGGCTTGGAGTTCGGCTTCAAAGGCTGCACGTCGGACCTGCGGATCGGTGTCGTGAGCGAGTCCTCGAATGCGGCTCATCGGCACCTTTTCGCCGTTGAGTTCGACTTCTATGTTTGAAGAGTAATCGTCGTAGAGTCGTTCCCATGCCGATGCTCCGGTTTCGTTGAGGTCGGCGGCCAGCATTTCGAGCTCCTGCTCCATCAACCGGCGGCTTGCTTCGTGAATCCGTGCCAGGGGGAATCCGTACTCGTCATCGCCTTCCCAAAGCTGTGAATCAAGTTGGCCGATAAAAGCTTGGAATCGCCGCCCCAGCTTAGAGAGATCGGTCATGATCGGCTGTAGAGCACTCATTTCCTTTTGCGACTCCTGGTCGTTGGAATCGGCACTGACTTTGAGTGAAATGTATCCGGAGACGATACGGAACTTCTGAATCAGTTCTTCGTACGAAATGATTAAAGTTCGGAGTTGATCGCGAGTGAGCGAAGACGACTCGACGCGCTCGATCTCGCGGCGGACTTCTTTGAGCATGGTCTGAACTTCAGATTTCGCGGTTGTAAACTCGGGCGATACCGGACTGGAATAAAAAACGTCCAAATCCCAGCGGCGATCATGCTGAACGGGAGCTGCCATACCCAAGAGTTTGCCCCACTTTCGGCTTAAACCTCGGGTATTGTAACCGGGCTCCGAGTTGAGTTAATCAATCGAAGTGAGGGGGAGAGTTATAAGCTTGAAAGACAAGCTCGATAAATATGATCGCGAGATATTGAGGCTGTTGCAAGAAGACGGCCGGATCTCCAATGCCGATTTGGCGCGACGCGTTGGCCTTTCGCCGCCATCGATGTTGCAACGGGTGCGCAAGCTCGAATCGGGCGGATACATCCGTAGCTACACCACTCGTTTGAACGCGGAAAAGTTGGGCTATTCGCTAGTAGTGCTCGCGATGGTGAGCCTGACTCTGCACCAGGGGCAGCCGATTGAAGAATTTATTCAAGGAATCGAGGATCTTCCGGAAATTCTTGAGTGCTATCACGTGAGCGGCGACTACGATTTCATGCTAAAAATCGTAGCAAAGGATATGCAAGATTACGAACGCATCCTTCGCACGAGCCTCGTTTCTATGCGAGGAGTGGGGAAAATTCATAGCTGTTTTGTGCTGAGCACATGCAAAGATGAAACAATTCTCCCCGTGCTTGTCGAGGATGTCGGATAGTTTCGAATTCCGCGCGGCTCAGCCCGCCGAATATGCCAGCCTTCTGCGGATTTGGCGCCGTACGTATGGCGAAAATTGGTCGGACGACCCGGCGGAAGCACCGCCGCACCAACAACTGTTTATCGGGCAAGCCGACGGAAAGGCAGTTTTTGCATGTTCTATTTTTGATTTTCCGATGTACGTGCGCGGAGCATTCCTAAGATGCGCGGGAGTGGCCGGGGTGGCAACCCTTCCCGAATCCCGAGGCGGCGGATTCGCAAGCCAAGCCATGGAAAGTCTGCTTAAGGAGTGCTATCGCCAAGGGTACGATCTTGCCGCGCTGTACGGATTCCGTGATCCTTTCTATCGCAAGTTCGGCTATGCATCCTGCGGATGGCGATGGCAAATAGCGTGTCCAGTCAGCCGTCTTCCGAAAGTGAGCAGATCGTTGCCCGTTCGAGAAGTAAGCCCTCAAAACCTCGAATCATTGAACGAGTGCTATCAGAAGTTTGCGCAAAATTTGAACGGCGCGTGCATCCGCACTCCAGATCACTGGCGTCGACGGATGGGTAAAAATCCGCCCGCAATTTACGCCGTGGGTGATCCTGTGGAGGGGTACCTGTGGACGAACGTGGCCGGATTCTGGAACGATCAAGAAATTGGGGAAATGGCTTGGAGCACGCCAGAGGGGCACGCTAGTCTCCTTGCCTTGATGCGAGAATTCGGCGCCAACAAAAGCAAAATCGTATGGACGGAACCCCCAATTTCGCCTTATCTTGCGTATCACATCGATTCCGAAGTGGAAGTCCGACGCCACCGCCACACGATGTTTCGCGTCGTGAATGCCCGTGAGGTGCTGCAAACCTTAGGCGGATTCTCGTTTTCGTTTGAACTCAACGATCCGGTGATTGAAGAAAACTGCGAGCCCATTGGATCGGGCCCGAATGTGCGGCTCGGAATTTCTGCCTTTACTCAAGGGATCATGGGTGATCCTGGTTTTGGTCAACTGATTCGCGATGGCAAAGTCCAGGTCTTGAGCGAAGCTCAGTCCGAGCTAGAGAAGCAATTTCCCCCTCACCCTGTGTGTTGCATGGAGTTCTTCTAACCTCCGTGAATCGGTATGCCGCCAAACTAGCGGCCAAGCTGTTCGATGATGAATCCCAACAGGTCGCATTTCTTCGGGCAATAGGCGAAAAATCTGGGCGGCGGAAGGCCGTTATCCATTTGCGCGGAGAGCGTAATTCAATCCTAGAACCAGGCCCCAGAGAATGGCCAGATTGCTGCTATCTTGTACCCGTAGGGATTAATCCCGGAACCTTTGAAGAACATACCCGGGGTGAACTCTACGCACTTGATCCGAGTTCCGTTTTCGAAGGCGGAATCTTGCAGGCCGTTCCGTCACAACCAGATTTAATGATTGACGTCTGCGCTGCCCCTGGCGGCAAGTCGATTTTAGCCGCCGCCGTTTTGCGCCCGCGGCAACTTGTGGCAAATGAAGTTGTCGGTAAACGACTTCGAGTCTTGCGCGAAAATCTCGATCGGTGTCAGATTAAGGCAGAGACCCGGTCTACGGATGTCCGGCAGCTCGCCAAAGAGTTTGCGGACCGTGCCGACCTCGTTCTGGTCGATGCGCCGTGCAGTGGGCAATCGATTCTAGTCAAGGGAGGCAAGAATCCGGGGTGTTTTAATCCGCGCACGGTGGAAACCAATGCGATGCGCCAGCGCAAGATCATCAGTTACTCGGCGGAGTGCGTCCGTCCGGGTGGATGGCTGCTCTATACGACCTGCACGTTCTCGCCGGAAGAAAATGAGGACCTTATCCAGTGGTTTCTCGCCAAGAACGCGGAGTTTAGGGCGGTTGATTATCCGAAATATATGGCTTACCTCAGCAAGATCGCATCGTTTCCGGCTTATCGGGAGCATCCGCACTCATCCCTCGGTGTCGGCGGGTTTGCCTGTCTGCTCCGTCGCAGCGGTTAAACTGTCGTCTATGTCCGGTTCGGTGACTTTGCCTCGCGATTCCAACCAAGCACTCGGTTTGGGGCAATTTGCAATTGATTTTATGGAGGGCAAACTTGGCCCTGGTCCAGATGCCGAAGTTTTGAATCGTACTCGGTTGTTCCATACCGATTCGATTCTCTGTGGAGTCAGCGCATTGGCACTCGGAACCAACGCCCCTAACGTTCTGCGGAAAGAAGCGCTTACCTACCGAGCCGAAGATCCCGGCCAGGCGGCGATGGTGTTTGGTAGCAATCAAGGGGTGATGCCAGAAAAAGCGGTCGTGGCCAACAGCGCAGCCGTCCGCGAATGGGATAGCAACGGAACAAACTTCGGATTCCGACCGGACCTGGATCACGTGGCGGGCGAATTCGGCCACAACGATTTCTATCCGGTTGTAATTGCCGCGTGTCAGCAGCGTGGATTAGACGGAGCGACCGCGCTCCGCGCGATGACTTTGCTGGATGAAATTCGAGGGCGACTAGCCGAGGTGTTTAGCCTCAAAACCCACAAGATCGATCACGTTGTCCACGGAGCCATCGGAAGTGCCGCCGTTTACGGCGCATTGATGGGGGCAACAGCGGAGCAGATCGAAAGCGCAATCGGAATGTTTGTGGCTCACTATATTCCTTGGCGGGCAATTCGAGCCGGAAAACAGCTGAGCGACAGTAAAGGTGCGAGCGCCGCGATCAGTTCCGAAGCGGCGATTCTTAGCGTGCGTCGGGCGATGGCCGGATTCCGCGGGCCCCGCGATATTTTCCGCAATCCGGAAGCAATCTGGCGCTTTTTTGAGCCGACAACCGAAGGCGTCGAACGATGGAAGGAAGCAGGCGACAGTCCCTTCGATTTGGTGCTTTCGCACAGCGGATCGGATTTTGCGGTGATGGGTATGCACTTTAAGCTCGGCCTCTACGAACACCAATCTGCAGGGGCAATTCAGGGTGCAATCGATCTGATTGCGCAGAATCCGGAGTTGTTGCAAAACGGATTAAAAGGAATCCATAGCATCACCATTGTCGCGTACGAACCTGCTTTTGGGATCATCGGTAACCCGATGAAGAAAGACCCCAAAACGCGACAAAGCGCGGATCACTCAATGGCCTACATCGTGGCCACGCTGCTCCGAAAGGCAGCCGATCTTTATGCGGAGCGCGGGGAGCTCCCAACCGGGGGCGGATCGTACGGGGAACTATGGAAGGCCCTCATGCTGGACCCGTGGGATTATCAGGAATCCGAACGAGCGATCTTTAACCCGCAGACCCGCGAACTTATGCAAAAAATCGAGTTCCTGCACGGCGGTGTCGAATACGATTCCAAGTATCCTGATGGCATTCCTACTTCGATATCCATAGTGGGGTCAGATCAGAAAACCCACGAATCCGGCTTAGTGATGTATCCGGCGGGTCATGCTCGGAACAACGTGGCCGATCTTGCGGATATATTGAGCCACAAATTCAAGATGATGGCGAATCTGGCATTGCCGGAAGGTTCGGATCCCGATGCATTTATCAGTAAGTTCCAGTCGCTGGAAAGTCTGGACGAGTACGGCATTGCTTCGCTTTACGATTTTGAGCTCGCGCAACATTCGGATTACGAGTAGATCCCGATCAGGCGAGCGATGCCGTTCCGGAAGCTGCATCGGTGGCGGCTTCCGGAACTCGGAATGGTACGAGCGTCGAAACTCCGGGTTCTTGCATCGTCACACCTAGCCATACATCCGCGCTGGATATCGTCACATTGTTGTGCGTGATCAAAATGAACTGCGTTTGATCATTGAACTCGCGCATCATGCGGATAAACCGCTCAACATTTCCTCCATCGAGCGGGGCATCCACCTCGTCAAGAACGACTAGCGGGCAGGGTCGAACTTTGAGTAGGCTAAACAGGAATGCGAGCGCGGACATTGCCCGCTCCCCGCCGGATAGGAGTTCCAACCGTTGCCGCTTTTTGCCAGGAATGGTAACCGATATCTCGACTCCGCTATCGAGTACATTATCGGGCTGACTGAGCTCAAGTGACGCTTCGCCTCCGCCGAGCAAACGGGTGAAGACTTCGGAGAACGCGACTTGAAGTTCGGCAAAGGTTCGTTCGAACTTGTCACGCGTGAGGGCATCAAGTTCGCGGATGGATGATTTGATTTCGGCAATCCCTTGTTCAATATCCTCGACCTGAGCCGCAAGTTCGTCGTGACGCTCGGTCAGCCGTTCGTAGGCTTCGATGGCACCAAGGTTGACTTCGCCCATCTGTTTAAGTTCGCGTCGAAGCCGACCGGTAATTTCCGCGGCGTCGGAGGGAAGTTCAATTTCCGGGGCTTTGGCGATGGCGGTTTCCGGATCGATTCCGTACTCTTCAAGCAGGCGTTCCGTGGCCGCGCTCCGTCGGCTATCGGCGCGAGCGCGTTTGAGTTCGCAGCTGTGGAGCGTGTCGGCGGCGGCGCGGATGCCGCGCTCGGCTTTGACCAGAGCCTCCTGACACTCAGTAATTTCGATACTGATCTTGGCCCGTTGCTCGTTAGTTTCGGTGAGATGAGCTTGCAGGGATTCAAGCTCCTTCTGAATGAGTCCGACTTGGGCTTCGGCTGCTTGAATTTGTTGGTTAATGCGGATTCGCTCCGGTTCAATTCCGCTGATGCGTCGCAAGCGGGATTCGCGGGTTTCGCGCAGATGGGCGAGACGTCGCTCTGCGGCGACAGTGCGGTCTTTGGCTTCGCCGGCGCGACGCCGGGCTTCGATCAGACGGGCTTGGGCATTCTCCGCGTCCGATGACTTTGCTGCCAGGTAACGGGTGAGTTCATCGCGGCGAGCTTCGATGGCCGCCACCTCGGCGGGTGCTTTCGATTGGTCTGCGCTTGCGGAAAGTTGATCAGTTTCGGATTGGAGCCGAGTTTGCTGGGCGATCGTGGCTTGGCGCTCGTGCCGCAAACTCTGGAGCCAAGCCCGCGCTTCTGAGACGGTTTTTTCGGCTTCGATCCGCGCCTCATTTGCTTGATTTCGAACTTCTGTGGCGGATTCCCGAACCGATTCTCGGTTGGGATCGGTAAGTTCGGCCAGCTGTTGACGAAGTTCTTCGGCCTGATTGGCTAAGGAGTCAAGTTCAGCCTGCCGCTGAACCATTCCGCTACCCCGGCTGCGAAACGACCCCCCAGTAACCGCGCCCGATCCGTGGATCAGTTCGCCATCAAGAGTGACCATCTTGGACCACCCCGGAGTTTTAGCAAGCCGGAGAGCCGCATCAAGATTCTCCATGATAAGCGTGCGGCCCAGCACACTTTCGACAACCGGGCGGTGGATCGGGTCGCACTCCACGAGATCAGAAGCCCAGCCAAGCACCCCCTTTTCTCGCAGGAGCGATGCGGCTTGCGCATGGCGCGATAGCGGACGCATGAGCGTGATCGGCTGGAATGTCGCTCGTCCGGCCCGTTCTGATTTCAAGAGGGCTATTGCGGCCCGCGCGGCTGATTCATCTTCAACAATCAAGTCGCTACCGGCGGCACCCAAGGCGGTTTCGATGGCAGTTGCTATCCTTTCTTCGGCGTGGATTGCGCGACCGAGCGGAGTGTAGGAGTGCGGAAGCCGTCCGGTTTGGACCGATTCGAGTACAAATTTTGCCCCCTGGGAAACCCCTTCGTTGGCTTCAATTGATGCTTCGATGCCTCGGCAACGCCCTTCAATAGCGGCGATTTGTCCGAGGAGTTGTCTTGAGATGGCGGACGCTTGTTCTTCGGCATCGATAAGTGAGCGGAGTGTTTGATCGGCTTCTCGGATCGTGGCAACGTGGGTCTGGAGATTGGCTTCCGCTTCGCGAACCGACTCTTCGGATTCTGCAATCGCCTCGTCAAGGCGGGGAACATCGGATTCTATTCCGGCAAGTTCTTGGCGAATCGCCTTGATGCGCTGCTGGGCGTGGGCGCGTTCGGCTTTCCACTGTTCGTACTCGGTCTGCGCTTTCCGTGCGGCCGCAAGCTCTTCATCAACACGGCGCAGTTCGATGGAAAGAAGTTTGGCTTCTTCGTCGACCCCGGCGAGATTGGTTTCAAGCTCCGCAAGGGCTCTGGATTCTGCTTCGGCTTCCGCTTGCGCTCGTTCGAGATCGGCTTCGACTTCGCTCAGGTGTTGGCTCGATGCCTCACTTTCCTGCCCGAGCGACTGTTCGAGCTCATCAAAGTGGGCCAGTTTGTGAGTGTCGAGCTGGATCTGCGACCGGGTCTGATCGAGCCGTGACTGGGTGGCGCGGATGGATTCGCGCAGCTCGTCGGATTGTTGCTGGAGCTGCGCCAATCGTTCTTCTTGCTCGCGCCGAAGCTCGGTGAGTTCGTCGAGCTGTGTCGATTCGCGATTAGATTCGGCGGCGGTGACGGCGATCCGTTCGTCCAGGGAATCCAGTTCCGCCTGAGTGGTGGCGAGTTCGTGGCAGAGAAGATCGCTCTCGATTTTACGAAGCGAACCAAGGGCAAGCTTGTACGCTTGCGCCGTTTCGGCTTCGGCGGCAAGTGGTCCGCGTTGAAGTTCGATCTCGCCGATGATATCGTAGACTCGGGCGAGGGCATTATCTGCAGAATCCAGACTCCGCATCGATTCGATCCGGCGGGTGCGGTATCGCTGAACGCCGGCGGCCTCGTCGATCCAGGCGCGTCGTTGTGCGGCACTGGCGCTCAGTGCTTGATCAATATCGCTTTGGGTGACAATCGCATAGCCTGCGCGGCCGAGGCCACTATCGGCGAGCAGTTCGTTGACATCGCGTAGACGGCAAGCTCGGCGGTTGATCGAATAATCACTGTCTCCAGCCCGATTGAGACGACGAGTGACCACAACTTCGGCAGAATCGATAGGCAAACTGCCATCTTCGTTATCGAAGTACAGGCTGACTTCCGCGAATCCAAGCGGCTTACGCCCGCCCGATCCAGCAAAGATCACCTCCTTGGCAGTTTGAGCCCGCAGGTTCCGCGCGTTCGATTCACCCAGACCCCACAGAATTGCGTCAACAATGTTCGACTTACCGCAACCGTTGGGGCCGATAATTGAAATGATATTGCCGTCAAGCTCCACGTCCGTGCGATCGGCGAACGTTTTGAATCCAAAAATCTTGACGCGCTTAAGCTTCATCGACGTATCCGAACTTTCCCGGTCAAGTTCAAGACGGATGGTAAAGACAATCCGGGGCCTTAGATCAGCATGAGTTTTCCACAGGTTCAGCTTGAAGCACCGGGATTCGGTTACCAGTGGCGTTCGAGATCGCCGCCCATAGCCTGAACTTGGTTCAACTGGCCATCGTGGTAGATCGTGTGGATGACAACAATGTTGGCCAACTCGGCAAACGAGGTTTCCCCATCTGGAAGGTGCACCCGAGCAGAAAATTTCTCTTCAGAAACCGGTTCGAGACTGTCAAGGACAGCATCGATTGCATCCGCAAATTTCTGCTTGATGGCCGCTTTATCGCGGAGTTCTGGCGGACAAGTTGCCCAGTCTTTGAACGGCCACGGGCCCGGATCTTCGCCGCGTAGCCGAGCCGCAACTCGATTGTTAACGGTGATGACCTCCCAGGTAAAATCGTAAGGAGCCCGTGCGCCACCTCCCGGCGAACGATTCAGCTGCTCGATCGAAAGAGCTTCGAGATCACTCAGATAATCATCACCTACGCTTCTCACCTGCGCGATAAAAAACTCTTTGTAACTGATCATGGATCCATTATGGTCCGGCTCGAACGGCGCTGCGCACGCATTCCGCGGGGCAGACGCAGGCTTTGAAGTGACCGGTCCGCTGCATTCGAGCCGTGAGGCCTTCTTGGGCATCCGGCGGAAGCTCACCCTCCACGCATCGAATGATGCACGAAAGGCAGTCGCCTTCGCGGCAAGAAAATCCAATCGATACGTGGTATCGAAGCAGGCAATCCAGCACCGATTCGCCGGGTAACGGATCGTACGGTTGGCCTTGGAACTCCAGCATGGAATTGATTCAGCGTTGTTCGCGAAGTTGGGCAAGCGAGGCGTGATTAGTCCAATCTAACGTGAGCGGAGTAATGGCCACGCGCTGATTGGCCACGGCGTACACATCGGTGCCGGGTTCATCAGGTCGGGTGACCACCACTCCACCCTGCCAATAGTAAGGCCGACCCCACGGATCGTCACGTCTTTCGAGCCGTTCGTCGTAAACCTTTTGACCGGTGCTACAGAACTCGTAATCTTCGACTTGCGGGTAGGCGATCGCGGGGACGTTCACGTTCAAAAATGTCAGTTCGGGCAGGTCAAGCCGGATAAGCCATTCGAGGTTTTCGGCAAGCCAAGTTTCGCCGGTTTCGTAATGGTAAGGCGCATCGGAAACGAACGTGGCCATGCTCACGGCGATTGAACGGATTCCGTTGATGCAGCCTTCCATCGCCCCGGCAACTGTTCCGGAGTAGGTGACATCAAATCCAAGGTTTGGTCCGTTGTTGATCCCGCTCAAGATAAGATCACATTCGCCATCGAGTGCGTATTCGAGCCCGACATTGACGCAATCCACGGGAAGCCCGTTGACCATGTAAGCACGAGCCCCTTCGCACACGGCGTCGGATATCCGCAACGGATCGCGCAGCGTCATGCCGTGTCCGCATGCGCTTTTTTCGTAATCTGGGGCGACCACAATAGGTTCGCCGATCGAGCGGGCGGCTCGAACCATCGCCTTGAGCCCCTCGGCGTAGATTCCGTCGTCGTTAGTGATAAGAATGCGCATCCGGGATTGCATCCTACCGCGCGAACCCGGCAGGAGGTCTGCAGGATTGCTTTGGCCTTGACCGAAGCCATAATGACGTATGGCCAAAGACCACCTGCGCTGGATCGCAGCTTTGGTCTTTTTGGCCCTCTGCCTCGTCCAGATCGTTAAGTGGGGAGCCATGCAGCTACCGGTGCAGGGCCCGATTTTTGCGATTTTCGCCGCTGGCTTGGTAGTTGCCCTTTACCGAGATGCGCTCCCGTTTCGGAACCATTTGCTCTTTACTTGTTCGTACGGAGCGGTGTTTTTTCTTCTTTGGGCCGTAGGACATCCGAACATCGAGATTGTGCCCGGCCGGACTTGGCTTGTGACTTTGACGGCATCGATGGCGTTGGCCACAACGCTCCTCTGGAACCTACGGGGAAACCGTGGCTGGCGGTGGATGGTTGCGCTTGCGCTTAGTGTTTCGTTCGGGCTGTTTATCGCCTTTGCTAGCGGGCCCAAAGGAGGTTCGGACTGGATGCAGGAGTTGGTGATGCGCGTCCTAGATATTCCGGGCCACGAGTGGAAGAAAGCACAACGCATCGTCACAGTTTTTCGGAAATCGATGCACTTTATTGGATACGGTGCGGCCGCATATGCCACGGCCGCAACTGCGCTACGATCCGGAGCACCACTGGTGCGAAGCATGCTTCTTGGTCTGAGCTGGGCGGTGCCGCTAGCTGTGTTTGATGAATGGCAGCAACGTTATGCCCCTAACCGGACAGGCAAAGCAGGAGATATTCTGCTGGATGTCAGCGGAATGGTGGCGTTTCTGTTCGTTTTCTGGCTGATTCATCGCAAAAAAGAGGAGCAGTGACCATGATTCCGGTTTTGATTTGGCCCGAAGCGATGCACGATACGTCAGCCGAAGTATGGCGATCTGCCCCGGATGACTTCCGCGCCTTGGTGGACCGATCAGACGTATTTCGGCTTCATCCATTGGGCGAGTTTGCAGAAGCTGAATTCATAGGCATCGACGGAGAGCGCGCGATGCCCCGCGGACCGCTCGCGGTGGCTGCTTTCGGATACGATCCCCCTGTCCGTAGCGTTCAGTTCCAGGTCGACTTGCTGAGCATCGATGAATCCGGCATTGTGCAGCCAGTAACGGAACTATCCGAAGAGGACACTGAATCAGTTACGGAACAGTTTCCCCGGTTGAACACGCGCACCCTCACTCTGGTGCCGGGATCCGGGCAGACGCACGGCCTTGTGTGGGAAGATGGTTCGCTCGATCTTTACTGCCCCGAACCGGAGCAGGCGATAGGTCAACCCTTCGGATCGGTCCAGATTGAGGGGGACGGAGAACGGATTCTGCGGCAACTCGTCGAAGATTCGGCCAATTTGCTTGACGATTTGGAATTGAATCGGCGCCGGGCTGGAGAAGGTCTCGCGAAGGCAAATCTCTTATGGCCGTGGGCGTTTGGTTTCCGACCCGACCTGCCGAATCTTGCGCTTCGGCGCGGGGGAATCGCGCGGGTTAGGAGTGAATCGCTTTCCCTGGCTGGTCTTTGTCGCCTTGTTGGGTATCAACATGAGTATATAGGTCATCGGAAAGGGATGTTCTTATCGGATAAGGTTTTGCAAGAGTTGGAATCTGGCGAATCGACGGTTTTGGTTGATGAGGTTCCTGGTCAGTTTGCAAAACTAGAGCGAGAAGAGGAGTTGGCCCATGCGATAAATGATCTTTCTCGCCTTGTTGCCGGGCCTCGTGCAATGGGGATCGTGCGCGACCTGCGGGGTCCGCTCGCGATTCTGTGCCCTAGTCGAACTGGATATGGCCTGGGCCTGATTGCAAGATCGGGTGCGGTTCCGGGTGCTCCGTTCGAGCCTAAGGCATTGGACGATGAGCGACTGCCGATCTTTAGGAGCTTTGAAGTGATCGAATCCGCTCTGTCGGCGGGAAAGGGTTAATGACGCAGAGGTTAGGATTATGACTTGCAAAATGTTGTTAAATTTGCAAAAAATCTTGACTTGCACCGTGTACTGGGCGTATATTGGCGAAAACGGAACCAGCCCTATGGATATCTGCGTCATCCGAACTGCGATGCACCGCACGTCGATGCGGGTTTTTTGTTTGGTACTTTCGCTTAGTCTCTTTTACAGTGCATCGGCTACGGGGATCAACGCAGTTTTTGCGGATGCAACGACCGCAACTCAACAAAACTTTGAAAAGTGGTCGCGGCGACCGGATTCCAGTTTTACGCAGCGACCGACTAAAGTTTTTCTGGGGAACAATCCCGAGCGCGATCCGGTGGGTCGCGGCGGAATTTGGACTCCTAAATTACGCGCCGATCTTGCAAGTGTCCGACAGCAAGAACGATCGGAAGCGCCTTGGTCGCAGCGAGAACTTCTGCTTTCGAAAACCCCGATCGCGCCGCTCCTACTAACCCAGACTCAAGGCGGCGATGGGGGTGGTGGAGACTTGCCGGGCGAAGGCGATGGACCCGGTGGCGGCACTGGTGGTCCGGGCGGCGGTGGCGATGGTGGAGGTCCGGGCGGCGGACCCACTGGCGATGGCGGATCGCTCAACACCAACACCGGGAATCGACATGTTTCTTATCCAATAGTCTCTTGGTCGGCACGAGGGGCAAGCGGTATAAGCTTTAATCTGCACCATAACTCAAAAGGTGCTTATAACTTTGATCTTGGTAAAGGATGGAGCCACGGCTACGACGTTAAAATCACCCACACTGTCGGGTCGTCGGCGATTATTCGTTATGGCGATGGAACCGAACTTCCTTACACCGAATCGGGCGGAGTGTTCACCGCGCCAAGCGGCATTCACGATGATTTGGTGCTCAATCAGGATGGAACTTGGACTTTAACCTCTAAGGATCGGTCTGAACTTGCATTTAATGCATCAGGTCGATTGGTGAGCGTGACCGATCCGAATGGAAATGCTATCACGATCGCTCGGGATTCAAGCCAGAAGATCACTACAGCATCTGATGGAACCGGTCGGAGCCTTGATTTTACCTATACCGTTAATGGGCTTATCGAAACCGTTACCGATCCGACTGACCGGGTCTGGGAGTTCGGTTACGATTCTAACAATGATCTGATTTCGATCACTTATCCCGCACTTAGCTCAACGCTTCATTCTCGCACGTTCACCTATGATTCGCTCAGTAATATCCTGACCGAAACCGATCTTCGCGGCAAAACTTGGTCGCAAACCTACGATTCCAGCGAACGACTAACGAGTTTTACAAATCCGCTCAACCAGACTTCGACTTGGACCTACACCTCCAGTGCGGCAACTTTGACGCTGCCAAATTCCAAGACGATCGTTCACAACTATTCCAGCGGACTTATTGCTTCAGCGGTGGATCCAGCGGGATTTAGTGTTGCCTATTCATACGATTCTGACCGGAATGTTGTCAAATTCACCGATAAAAGAGGCAAGATTTGGCGATCCACGTACGATACAAATGGAAACCGGCTAACGCTTAAGAATCCGCTTCAAAAGGTTACAACCTTTACCTACTCATCTGGCCACGATCTTCTGAGCATTACCGATCCGCTCGGCAATGTTTCATCGTTTACTTATGATTCGAACGGTAATCTTCTAACTTCGACCGACCCCCTGAACCGAACGCAAAGCACGGTGAGCTATAACTCTTATGGCGAGCCGATCACGGTTACCGATGCGCTTTCTCGCCAAACGACGATTGCCTACAACAGTCAGGGGGACATTACCCAGGTTACATCGCCCGGAAATGTGAATCAGTATGCAACTTACGATGTGCTTGGCCGAACCGCAACGGTTACCGACCCCGCCGCCAATACATCGAGCGTTGCTTACGATGAATGGGGCCGAGTTATCTCGATTACCGAACCCGGTAGTGCGGTTTCAACTCTTAGTTACGACCTGGAAAGCGCGCTTCTTTCGGCAACCGATCCGTTGGGTCGAACCGGTAGCCGAACTCTTGATGATCTGGGCCGCGCGGTTTCAACCACGAATGCAAAAAGTGAAACTACCAGTTATGCCTACAACAATGTTGGTTTGGTTACTTCGATAACCAATGGTCGAGGCTATGCTCGAACCTACACTTATACCGACCGCGGCGAACCTGCTTCTCTTACCCTTGCCGATGGTGCGGTGGAGCAGTGGTCATATGACGGCACTGGCAATGTCACCGCATATGTCAATCCGCTTGGCGACACGATTTACTATGCTGTTGACGATGCCGGTCAACTGACAACCGTTGACTATCCAACGGGGCTCACGGATACAAGCTTTAGCTATGATAACGCCGGTCGCCAGGTTTCAATGGCTGATGTTAGTGGTACCAGTTCGTGGACCTACAACGCCGCAAGCGAGATTACGGGTCTCACGACTCCGCAAGGTTCGCTATCCTACACTTATAACATTGCCGGGCAGATTGCCACAATGGTGGATTCGGGAGTTGGAACAACTACAACCACTTACGACACAGCTGGTCGACCGGCTTTGGTTACCGATGCCTTTGGCGATGTTTCAAGCTATAGCTACGATACGGCGGGGAGGCTTGCCCGAAAGGATAACCCCAACGGCACATACGAACACTATAGCTACGATAACCGCAATCGCGTAAGTTCGATTATCACCAAGGATTCATCCAATGTGGTGCTCCAATCTCGAAGTTATACGTTTGATGCGGCTTCGCAGATCACTCAAGTTATCGAAGGCGGAATCACAACAACCTTTGGCCACGATCCGATAGGTCAGCTCACATCCGAGGTTAAGTCGAATGGTTATTCCGGTAGCTACACTTATGATGCCAACGGTAATCGTTTAACGCGGACCGTTAACGGCATTACCGAAAGTTATTCCTACGATGCGGGCGATAAGCTAACCGCGATCACCGGTGGCCTCGATCCCCGAACTTTTACGTACGATGCGGCTGGTCGAACGACGGGAATTGTCCGCAGTGGCGGAACAACTGCGTTTACCTACGATTTCGAATCTCGCGTGACTTCGATCACAAAGCCTGGAATGACGTCAAACAGTTATTCCTATAACGGTCTTGATACTCGCGTTGGGGTTACCGATTCGCTTGGTTCGAGGAATTTTAAGCGCAATGGTATCGGCGTCACCGCCCCGGTCCTGAGTGATGGGCTTGCGAGTTACACGCCGAGTGGCGAGGTACGGGGTGGGGCTAAGGCAATCTTTAGAAAACATTGAGCGGATGAAGCGTGGGAGAGCACCCCAAAGAGTCGCCAAAACGGTAAAATGGAATCTATGAAGCTATCACATGAGCGAGTCCCGTATAGCAAAGGCGGTACAACGTACAAAGAACGATGGCCCGAAGATCATGCAACGAGAGATCCTCATCGGTTTCTGGGGCCGGGGTATTATTAACATGCTCAGCTTACGACTCCATGTAAAAGGCTTGAGTAGAGTGCGCGCAAGGGTGTTATCGGCTCCGCGCACAATCCCGATGGCCGTTGGATCGACAATCATGGGTGGAGTATTCTATGATATAGATGGACAAGAGCGCGATATGGTGATGACGCGCTACGATAAGGAACCCTGGGAGTTTATTGCAGACGTAAAGCAGATCGAAGAAGTGGCAACGTTGCTGGTCTATCATGTTCGCTTGTCTCATGGGCAAGACTTCTGGCTACCCCACATGACGGTAAGAATTGAGCAAGCAGATTTGGAACAGCACGTATTTGATGTCGTCGGACAAACCGGTTACAAAGGAAATGATGCTGAGTTTGCCTTTCGCGTTAAGGTAGAATGTGCGTCTTTGGAGATGGCTCTCAGCGAATAAACCTCTATCGTAAGAAGGACTGGATTCTTAAAGGCCCCAACTGCAACATCATCCACCGCGACCGCAAGCCGATTTGGTTTTACCAGTAGCTTACCGCCTGCTACTTTCCATAAATTGTGCCAGCGATGTATACTGCAATATAGTTCCTATCCTGAATATCGACATTCTCTGACGTACCCAGGAGAAACAATGCGAAACTTACCTAACATGAGCGATGCCCGCCGCCTCTTTCATAATCGCGTTTGGATACTCCGAAGAGCGGCTGAGAGTATGGTAACTGGAAGGCCTATTATTGATCTCGGTGCTGATGAGGCCGGGCGGGTCGGTAAGTTTTACAAAGCAGAAAGTGACATATTGGATTTTTTGAGATGAAATTCTGCAATGAGTATCTGGATGGCGACATTACTCAAGCTGTAGCTAAGTTAAGAAAACAGTGGCCGGACCTGGAGGTTGAATGCAATGAAGGGCTGCTGGTAAACTTATTTTTGAAACCTGGATATTATTTGGAGCTTCTCACAGATGAGCGTGAGAAAGCGTGGTTCTGTAGACTCAATACTATTTACAGTTTTAATTTAGATTGCTTCTGGAAGGTGCTTGCCATCGGTAAGAAAGCAGTCGAGCGATATGACGGTGAAGTGAAAGCGAGTCGGACGATTAGCGGATTTAAGTTGATTTGGCAGACCGATCATTTTGGCGAAATCACCCACGGTGACAAAATGACGCTAGAGCTTTTGAAAGGAATTTATTGTTTGTCTTGGCAGAATTTGCTAGCTGTAGAGCAGGTTGATGAGGCATTTTCTTTGTTGGTATTGTTGGCAAGGCGCCTTAATGAACCGGGCGTTTTGCGGTTGCCACCTCCGATACCGAATGATTGATGATGTGTTTCTAGGCTGACAATTGTACTACAAAAGATGCGATAAGAGGTATTGATAACGCCTCAGGTTGTTAACTGTATAAGGTATTATTTTAAACTACCCATGAGCTATGCCGCTGCCATCGTTCTTGCCGCCGACAAGGCGACGCAAGAACCGTTCTTTGCCAGTCTAATCGGCCCCGGAGCGACTCCGCAAGAGTGGTTTGACTCGGGGATGGAGAGGTAACTGATGATTGACGATCGGGAACAATCTGCTGATTCTGAAGAGTTCGATCTTCAGAAGTTCATACAAGACCTAAGCGATCTTAAGCCGTTCCGTCCAAATGATCGGTGGCTTAAGAAGCACGTCTACATGAAAACTCCGGTTAGACGTTTTAAGGGAAGTCTGGATGTGGTGGTTGCTGAGTTTGAGTCGTTGCGGGCGGATTTCGAGAAGCAATTCGAAGAGAAAGTGATGTCACAGCTATCCGCAAAGGCAGAGCTTGTTATTATTGTCACACCCCACCACAAGACTGATGGCATGACACAGGAGCAAATAGAATTTACAGCTGACGAACGCTGGGAGCTTACAACAATCTTTTGGATGATCATCGTTTCCGATGAAGGGTTGTATGGATCATTTCCATTGAACCTGCTCATTTTTATTACGCGGGATGGACCAGATACATTTTTGATGCGGGTAGGAAAAGTAGACGATTTCGACGCAGTTCGAGAAGAACTGCTTGAGACCATAGCCCAGGCTCGCGGCTCGAGCGGGCAAGGCGTTATCGAACCTTAATGTCCCTAAAGTCCAAGACCACTGAGGTAGCCATTCTTTCAACCTGTGCTTGCGCGATTAAAATGGATATCTGTCCAGATAGCCTAGGGGTGCCGCAATCCCATCCCGGAATCGGACCCGGCCACTGATCCGCGCGGGTATCTTTGAAGACTGCCTATGAGCTCCGCCGCTGCCATCGTCCTCGCCGCCGGCAAGGGGACGCGCATGAAAAGCGGAAAGCCCAAAGTGGCCCACCCCGTATGCGGACTCCCCATGGTCGAATGGGTGATCCGGGCCCTGCGCGAAACCGGAATCGAACGCATTGTGGTCGTCATCGGCCACGGGGCAGAAACGGTCCGCCAAATCCTCGGCGACCGGGTGGAATACGCCGTTCAGCAAGAGCAGCTGGGGACCGCACACGCGGTTTCCACCGCGCAGCCGCTACTCGAGGATCATTCGGGCCCGGTGTTTGTGCTCAGCGGCGATGTTCCGCTCATCAGCGTCTATACGCTCAGCATGATGCTCGGGCGACACGGTCAAAGCCAAGCCGATCTGACCCTGGCCACCTTTCGATTGCCCGATCCGGACGGCTACGGCCGAGTGGTGCGCGATGGCGATGGCCAGGTGGTGCAAATCATCGAGCACAAGGATGCAAATCGCGAAGTCTTGGCCATAGATGAGGTCAATGCCGGGGTCTACTGCTTTGATTCCGCACGTCTTTTCGAGCTCCTGCCGCAAGTCGAAAACGACAACGTGCAGGGCGAATACTATCTGCCCGATGTCGTCCGCATGATTTCGGAATCACGAGGCAAAATCGAGGTGTTCGAATCAGAATATCCGGATGAGTTCCGGGGGATCAATGATCGGTGGCAACTCGCCGAGGCATCTTCCATCGTGAAAGAACGTATCTTGCGACGGCATTCCCGCACCGGGGTTACGTTTATCGACCCGGCTTCGACGACAGTGGGGCCAGATGTTCAGATTGGGGCCGAAACCGTGATCCATGCCAACACAATTCTGGAGGGGGACACAGTGGTCGGCGAGGAGTGCGAAATCGGGCCGAACACCTGGGTCAAGTCCAGCCGGATCGGATCGCGGTGCCGGGTGTTTATGAGTCACCTTGACCAAGCCTCAATGGGCGACGGGTCGCGCTGCGGTCCGTTTTCGAACCTGCGACCGGGGGCCAATCTCGAATCCAGCGCAAAAATCGGCAATTTTGTGGAGATCAAGAACTCCACAATCGGTTCGGAAACGAGCATCAGTCACCTCACTTATATCGGGGATGCCCGCCTGGGCGAACGGTCTAATATTGGGGCGGGCACAATCACATGCAACTACGATGGTTTTGGCAAGCATCTCACGGAGATCGGGGATGATTGTTTCATCGGATCGAACACGACGCTGGTGGCACCCATCAAGGTGGGGGATGGATCAATGATTGCAGCCGGAAGCGTGGTGACGCATGAAGTACCCTCCGGATCCATGGCGATCGGAAGGGGCAGGCAGGAAAACAAAGAAGGATGGTTTACCAACTATCGCGCCAAGAAGGCGCAGGAAAAATCGTGAGTTCAGACCTGAGCGGAATGAAGTTGTTTGCGGGCAATGCGCACCGCGCATTAGGCGAGAAGGTGGCCAGCTACCTGGGCATAGAGCTCAGCGGATTGACTTCTACACGGTTTAGCGATGGTGAAATCCGCGTGATGGTTGAGGTGAGCGCTCGCGGGAACGACGTGTTCATTCTTCAGCCCACTTGTGCGCCAGTGAACGACACGATCATGGAGCTTTTGATCCTGCTTGATACGTTCCGCCGCGCCAGTGCCAGTCGAATCACAGTGGTGATTCCGTACTATGGTTATGCTCGGCAAGATAAGAAAATCAAGCCTCGCGAACCGGTGACCGCGCGCCTCGTGGCCGATCTTATCGGAACGGCGGGGGCGCATCGCGTGGTGTGTGTTGATCTGCATGCCGAGCAGATTCAAGGATTCTTTGATCTGCCGGTTGACCATCTGTACGGCGGTCCGATTTTGGGTCGTTACTTCCAAGAGCAGGGGTATTCGGAAGCAGATGACGTGGTCGTGGTGAGTCCGGATGTGGGGGGCGTGCCGCGGGCGCGTAGCCTGGCGGAAATGCTCAAGGCGCCGATTGCGATTATTGCCAAGCGACGTCCCGAGCCCAACAAGGTCGATATCGTGGAGATTATCGGTGAAGTCGATGGTAAGCGGTGCATCATGATCGATGACATGATCGACACCGGGGGATCGGTGATTATGGGGGCTGAGCAACTGATGAAGAGGGGCGCTAAAGAGGTCCGATGCTGTGCTACCCATCCCGTGTTTAGTGGCAATGCCGCGCAACGTCTCAACGACTCCGTGATCTGCGAAGTGGTGACAATGGATACGATTCCGCTGGGTAGCGAGAAGCAGTTTCCGAAATTGACCGTTTTGCCCAGTGCTCCTCTGTTGGGTGAGGCCATCCGCCGGATCCACCTCAACGAATCGATCAGCAGCTTGTTTAACGATTGGCGGTAGAGCACGAGCTTCCTCTGGTCTGGCGCGTTGATCTGGGCCGTAAGTACCCCGATAAGCGGGTGATTGTTGGGTTGGCGGCAATTTTAGCTGCGGGGGCGGGCTACTTCTTTATCAGAGGTCCGCTCGGAATTTTGGTGGGTGGTGGGGTGATGATCGCGAGCCTCGGAGAGCTGTTTTTTCCGCTCAAATATCGGCTCGATGAGTCTGGGGCGAGCGTCCGGTGCGGATTCAGCACGACCGCGATCCGTTGGGAAAACGTCAAGCGTCTCATTACTATGCCGGATGGCGTTAAACTATCGCCGCTGGAAAAAAGCTCTCGTTTAGACGCCTTTCGGGGGGTTTATGTGCGATTTTCTGGCAACGAGGCGGAAGTTTTAGCCACAATAGCCAAACTTACCCACGGATATGGAAGCCACTTGGACGGAAGAACTGAGCCCTCAGGAGGAGGCGCGCCTGATTGAGCACCTTACGTACGAGATCAAGCGTCGAGGCTTGGTTGCCCCGGCCATCGTTTTTTTTGAGATGCACAAGCCGCTTGCAGGCCTTGTGGGTGCGGCGGCGATTGTTTCCACGCCGTTCCTTGCGCCTTTTATGGGTCTGGGCAACGTCCAAGCCTACGGACGATTGTTCAGCCGGCGAGATTCAATTGAACGACTACTGGAATCACTTGAAGATCCATCGCCGGCGCGCAAACCTGAGGGGAACATTACAGAAAACAGTGAGAGTAACGATGACGGGGAAAACGCCTGATGTTTGATTTCCTGCAGGGTGAACAGTACATGGATACGGGCTGGATCGGTGTGTTTATCACCATTCTGGTCATTGCATTTATCCTGTACAACGTCATCCGGTCCAGCCGAAAAAAGAAGCGCAAAGACCTGTTCATCCGCCGGATTGCTGGGCTTAACGCCATCGATGACGCCATTGGCCGCGCAACCGAAATGGGGCGGCCCGTTTTGATGGTCCCGGGGATCGGTGCTTTGGATGCCATCGCCGTTCAGGCTATTAACATTTTTGCCCAGATCACTAAAAAGGCGGCACAATTTTCAACTCCAGTCCGAATCTGTTGCGCGAACGCGCCGGTATACGCGGTTGCGCAAGAGATCATTCGCGACGTTTACATTCAGCAGGGGGTTGGTGATCGTTTCACTCCCGAGACGGTGCAATTCATCTCAGACCAGCAGTTTGCGTTTGCGGCAGGCGTAAGCGGCATGATCCACCGGGAAAAGGTGGCGGCTACGTTCCTGCTCGGTGCCTTTTATGCTGAATCGCTGATTTTCGCAGAAACATCAAATGCCATTGGTGCCATTCAAGTCGCCGGGTCTACGCAGTCGGCCCAAACCCCGTTCTTTATCGCTGCCTGCGACTACGTGCTTATTGGCGACGAGTTCTATGCAGCATCCGCCTATCTCACCCGCGAGCCCGTGCTTGTCGGATCGCTGGTTGGGCAAGACTGGGCCAAGATCTTGGTAGCGGCACTCGTGGTGTTTGGCACCCTGATCCAATCCGTTGAAATGACTGGTATGACCACCGAACACCGGCTCGATGAAGGCGGCGGAAGCACGATGGTTCCCAACGAGCCCAACGCCGAAGGAGTGGTCGAACCCGATCGGGTCCGCCGATCCGACACCTCTGTTTACCGAATGTTTAATCCGTATGTGACGGCCGAACAAAAGCAGATCGAACGACTCCCCAACCCCGAAGCCGAATCTGATGAAGCGGGAGCAGGAGAATGATGCCGTTCTATCTGCTGGGCCAAGTCGAAGAAAACATTTGGCGCCATTTCCCCGGGCCAACCCAGCTCATGTGGGTAGTGCTTGGTATCGGACTCGGGTTCGCCCTGCTGTTTGGTCTTATGGGCTTGCCTTCGAACCTGCGGCGATACGTGGTAGTCGGATTCACATTCCTTTCGGGCTTGCCGTTTGTGCTCAAGTTTTTCTGGCCCACGCCGATTAATGCCGATTACGCTGCCGAGCTTCCACGGAATGGCGCGGAAGGCTTTGGGTTTTGGCTTAACCAAGCCATCGACCCGGTGGGCAAAATTGCCAACATCATGGGCGGGTTCCTGCTTGGGGTGGGAATTTACTCGCTGATCTTGGTGCACGCAATCCGCATTCGGCGCCGGTCCGAAAACTACGGCTTTAGTATTCTGCTGCTGGTTTCGCTCGTTACTATGGCCACCGTCGGGTTCACCGATTGGCGGCAACGGAAGTTTCTCGACCAGCGAGGTCTGCTCAATGATCCAGAAAACTGGGGGCCGTTCCAGTACGCGCAAGACCTTTTGTTCGAAGGGCTTTATCAGCAGATGGATGCCGCGATGTTCTCAATGATCGCGTTCTTTATCCTGAGTGCGGCTTATCGGGCATTCCGAGTTCGCAGTGTTGAAGCCACGATTATGATGGGTTCGGCCTTGATTCTTATGCTTAACCTGATGGGGGCCATAACGTCGCTTTGGGCGGCGGGAGTTAACTCCGTGGTCGAATCGACAGGGAACGTCTTCCTTGTCAACTTTAACCTTAACGTGATGGCCGACTGGGTGCGCGCCACGATGCAGATTCCGGCAATTCGGGCGATCGACTTTGGCGTCGGACTTGGCGCGTTGGCGATGGGCTTGCGGCTTTGGCTTGGGCTGGAGCGCGGAGGAGTTTCCTCATGACAATTTGGGACAAGATGCAGCGCGTCGATCGACGCATTCTCTACGTGATCTTGGTGGTTCTGGTGTGTACGGGCTTGTTTTTCCCGTCCACGGTTCCCACCCAGCCTGATCCCAGCAGTCGGGACTTCTACGCCTCGATTATGAAGGTGCCAGAAGGGAGCACCGTGCTTCTTCAAACCGACTGGACCAATAGCACGCGCGGTGAAAGCATGGGCCACTTCGAGAATCTTATGCGGATTCTCATGTCCCGCAAGATCAAGTTCGTGTTCTATTCAGCCGCCGATCCGATCGCGCCTCAAGTTGCGCGCACGGTAATTAACCGGATCAACAAAGAGCGGGAAGCGCAAGGCCTGTATGTTTATCGGATCGGACGCGACTATCTGGATCTTGGCTACTTTCCGAACGCGGAAGCAACCAACGCCAACATGGCCGCCGATCTGCGCAACGCTTGGGCCGGTCGCCGATCCAAAACCCCGGAAGGGCGAGAGATCGACATCTTTGACACAGAAGTCCTCAGCGGGGTCCGAAAAGTGGGCGATGTGCAGATGCTCATTGTTATCACCGCTTCTGCCTCCATCGATATCGCCATTCAGCGGCTAGCCAACCGAGTCCCGATCACCGCCATGGTCACCGGGGTTACCGGTCCAGGGGTGCTTCCGTTCTATCAGTCGGGCCAGGTAAAGGGTCTCACCGTCGGATTGAAAGGAGTCTACGACCTTGAATACATGATGGAGTACGGAATCGGTATTCCCGATGCCAACGGCAAGGTGCTTGTCGATTGGAAGGGCATGCAGGTGGAACCCATCACCGAAGGAACCCGCTTTGCTAGGGGGCGGCAGTACTACGGAACGCTCCACATTGCGCTTTTGCTTATGATCACATTTGTCATCCTCGGAAACGTTGGAATGTTCCTGAGCCGGCGCGCTAAGCGAGGTGAAGAATGAGATACGAACTCATTAAGGTAACCCTTGGGGTGCTCGCGACAATCGGACTGTACAGCGTTCTTTATCGAGAAACCAAGTTCTACCGATTTTGGGAGCACATCTTTCTTGGCCTAGCCGCCGGTTATACGCTTGTCGCCACCTGGAAAGACACCCTCTATGAAGATTGGTTTGTCCGAATGTTGGGTCTGGAGGCCGCTGCACCCGGGGAAACCGCTCAGCCGGGCTATTGGATATACGGTGCTCTCCTTCCCATTGGCCTTATGGGCTACATGGTTTTCAGCAAAAAGCACAACTGGATGAGCAAGATTCCGCTGGGAATCATCCTCGGGCTTTGGTCTGGTCAGCAGGTCATGGTTTGGTGGCAAACCTGGGGCCCGCAGATCTATGCGTCGATGCAGCCCGTTATTCCGACCACGCTCTCCCCGCTCGCTCGTCCGGCCACGCAGATCGTAGTCGATGGCACCGTGCAAACCCTCCCCCCAGATCAGATGGCCGTGGTTCAGCAACAGATTGCCAACAATCTGTATCCGACCCAAGCCCTCACCAACCTGATTTTTGTCTTTACATTCGTTTCCGCATTCAGCTACTTCCTCTTCAGCTTCGAGCTTAAGGGCAAGCTGATGACGGGGATTAACAAGTGGGGCCGGTGGATGCTCATGATCGGTTTCGGTGCAATTTTCGGCAGTACGGTCATGGCGCGGTTCGCGTTGGTTATCGACCGCATGAGCTTTATCGTTAACGAATGGCTCCAGCAGATCGTCGGTCGCGGGGGATAGTACGGCCGAAGTCACCGAACAAGGACTTGTTATCCACAGAAATGATGCCGGCGAGAACGATCGCCGGCTCATTCTCTTAACGGAGACCCGAGGCGTTATCGATGTGATCGCCAAAGGCGCACGCAAAGGTGGAAGTCGCCTGGCAGGATCAAGCGAAGTGATGGTGCTTGCCCAATACACCTGGGAAGAAGGCCGCCACCGACGATTTATTAAACACTGCGTTCCGCGCACCAGTTTTCCTTCGCTTCGGGTCGGATACGATTCCATGATGGCCGGCCTTGCGTGGTGCGATACCGTCCGTAGTTTTCTACCCTTTGGAGCTCCGGCAGAAGAGATCTTTGAACTTTCGGTTGTGGTTCTTGGTTCGCTGGGTGATCAGGATGCGATCTGGCCGGTTCTGGCTTGGGGTCTCGCCCGGATGCTTGCCGAGGAAGGCGTTGCGTCAGAATGGACAGTCGCGCTTGATACCGGCGAAAAACTCACCCGCACCCCGGTGGCTTTTGATCTCCGCGCGGGCGGACCGGTTGAAGGGGAACCGAGCGGTCAGACCCGATGGATTCCCATCGAAGTTCTGCGTAGTCTAGCTGCCGTCTCTGCACTGGAAAGTCCGCCACCGCAACTGCGCCACGCAATCGATGTCGTGAACCTGTTACGTGAATTCATTGAATACTCCAGCGACTGCCGATTAACCGCGCTTACTGCGCTCATTCGAGAAGCCCGGGCCGAACAATCCGGACTTCAATAACCGTTTAGAAGTAAAATTGGTGCCATGCGGGTGACATTTCCCCAACTGGCTGCGGTAACCGTGGTCGCGCTGACGGCTTTCGGACTGTTCGGATGCTCCGGCGGGTTCAGTGAACGATCCGGCGCAGTCGAAGATAACGTTCTGCGCTATGCGATTCCCAACAATCCGACCAGTCTTGATGCAGCCATTGTCCAAGATGGCGATACGCTTGATCTCTTGCAACAGGTTTACGAGGGTCTCGTTGGCTGGGATGAAAATAACCAAGTGGTGGGAATCCTTGCCGAAAGCTGGGAAGTTTCTGACGATGCCACCGAATACACCTTTAAACTCCGCTCCGGTGTGAAATTCCACAACGGTCGGGAAGTGGTGGCCGACGACGTGAAATGGTCAATCGAGCGCGCTTGCAACCCAGTCATGAAGTCACAAACCGCGGATGCGTATCTGAGCGATGTGGTGGGCGTCACCGACATGGTGGAGGGCCGATCAACCTCAGTAGCAGGAATCGAAGTACTGGATGAGCACACTGTTCGATTCCGCCTAAACAAGCCCACGCCGTACTTTTTGGGCAAGCTCACATACATGGTTTCGGCCGTCCTTCCGAAAGAGTCGGTCCCGGCAGACCGGGAAATCAACCGCGCCGAAGAAGCAATCGGCACGGGTCCGTTTAAGCTCACCCGGTTTGACGACAAGCAACTGGCGATTCTCGAAGCCAATCCAGACTACTGGGGCGGCCGTCCAAAGCTCACCCGCATCGAACGCCCCGTTATCTTGAACGCCGATACGCGGTTGACCAAGTACAAGAACGGTGAACTCGACATTCTTCAGCTCCAGCGCCAAGACCTCAAAGGGGTTATGGATGATCCCGAACTCAAGAGCGAAGTCAAATACTTCCAGCGGCCGGCGATTTGGTACATCGGCATGAACGAGCTTGAATACAAGCCATTTTCGGATGTGCGCGTTCGTCGTGCCTTCGCTATGGCCATTGATCGCGAAAAGATTGTAAACGAACTGCTGGGCGGAGTGAATACGCCCGCCTACACCATCGTTCCTCCGGGAGTGCCGGGTCACCGCGAGAAAGGTGCCGGGTTCGAATTTAATCCCGAGGAAGCGCGTCGACTGCTTGCTGAAGCGGGCTATCCCGACGGAAAGAACATGCCCGCGCTGGAACTCACCCACCGCGAAGGATATCCAGACATCAAAACCGTGGCCGAAGCCGTGGCGGGTCAGATCAAAGCCAATCTGGGCGTCGAAGTCCGGGTGCAACCCATGGAGTGGCTTAAGTATCTCGACGTCTACAACAAAAAGCAGCAAGTGTTCTATCACATGCGCTGGGCCGCCGATTATCTTGATCCACAAAACTTCCTGAGCCACATGCTCGCCACTAACGGGCCGGAGAACAAGTTCGGGTATTCGAATCCCGAGTTTGACGCCCTCTGCCGCCAGGCCGATACCACCGTAGACATGGAAAAGCGCATTCCGCTCTACCAAAGAGCCGAAGATATTGCGCTTCAAGATGTGGCGTGGATTCCGATCTACTTCCAACGAGATATCGAACTGCATCGACCCGGAATCGGAGCTATGCGGGAATCGCTCTTTGGTCACCTCCCGCACACCACCACAACGGTGACTCGCGAAAAACCCGCTAGCCAACCCGAGTAAAAATGAGCACGCTTACTGGTATTTTTGACAGGACCGAGCTTTCTCCGACATGGGAAGGTAAGCAGGGCTGGCAAAGTTCGGGGGGAGCTTCGCCTCGGCATCCGTTGCGAACTTTGCCCACATCAGTAAGCGTGAGCATCGGTCCTCGATCGCAACGGATCGCATCGCTTTCTCTTACCGGAATCTTCGCGCTTTTTGCCGGGCGCGATCAAGAAGCAATCGGAACCGCCGGTGCGGTCATTCACCTGCTTGGCCCCGGAAATCGCGTGCTTCGGGCGATTCCGCTAATCTCGGGTCGTCATTACGGCGATGCGCTTGATGGCAACGCGCTTGAGCAGTGCAATGGGGATGGAACCAGGATCACCAGCATTCACTGCTGTTCCACCGAATGGGGAAGGGCGCGTGTGGATCGGCTGGAAATCGAACTCGAAAAACCGCTGGTCCTGACTGGTTTTGAGTTCCGGGATATGGGCACAGATGCGAGTTTTGTACTGTTCGATGCGGAATTCACGTCGGCCGTAGATGAGGCGGTTTGCCCGTTCCGCGGCCGGGGCGGAAGGATTGCGCTCAGCGAACTGGGTGCGATCGTCCGGCTTCGGGATTGGTCACGGTTGGAACTAGCCCTTAAACAGCTAGATACCGGAGTTTTGGAATCGGCCGAAATCGATGCCGCCAAGGGCGCGGTTCTTACATTCTTAGCGGTCTTGAGTTCCGCGCTCCTTGATTTCGGCGTCGAACGAAAGCTGCACCGATTCCAGCTTGATGCTTCGCGTCGATTGGATGCACTTGAAACGAAAGAAGAGATTGCCGCCGAAGCTCAAGAACTCTGTCAGTTCCTGCTCGCCGATGTGATGCCGCCCGAACGTTCTCCAAGCCAAGCCGCGGTAGAAAAAGCTCTCAAGATGATCGATGCTAGTTTTGCGCGCGATCTGTCGGACCGCGATATTGCCGAGCGGATTGGCATGAGCACTAGCCACTTCCGACACCTGTTTAAGGAACGCACCGGGGAACCGTTCCACAAGTACATTTTGAATTTGCGTCTTGAACGCGCCCGACAGGAAATCCTCGCTACCGATTTGTCGATCCAAGAGATATCGGCGGATATGGGGTTTGCCAGCCCGGCCCACTTTAGCCGCGCATTCTCCCAGCGGTTCGGATGCAGTCCGAGCACGATCCGTTCGGCCGCACTATCAAGTTAATCTTTTAGAAGTAAACCCTGGTGTATTTGCTATCTGAGATTGGCGGATTGCGCCGATAATCCAAGCGATGACCTGGCTTTTGCTTGCCCTTTTGTACGTGGGATCGGCGACGTTGTTCTACTACGTAGCCACCAAAACCGCAGCAACGGAACCGGTGGCATTGTACATCGATGCGGAGCCGGCTGATCTTGATCAGGCCGCCTGACTCGATTAGAACTGGACTTTGACGGCTTCGCGTTCGATGGGGTTTTCGATTTCGAACCGTTCGCGGGGTTTAAACGAGCCCATTCCGGCTACCAGGCTGCTCGGAAATGTTTCCAGCATCGTGTTGTAGCTGGTGACCGTGTCGTTGTAATATTGCCGAGCAAAACTAATCTTGCTTTCTGTTTCTCGCAGTTCATCTTGAAGCTGAACCATGTTCGTATCCGCTTTCAGGTCGGGATATGATTCCACGAGGCCAAAGAATCCGCCAAGGGCAGCGTTGAGTCGGCCTTCGGCCTGCCCCTTTTCGCCGGGGGAATCGGCACTGAGCGCTTGATTCCGGGCTTGAATGACCCGTTCCAAGGTGTCACGCTCGTGCGACATCATGCCTTTCACGGTCTCGACCAAATTGGGAATCAGATCGTAGCGCCGCTTGGTTTGGACATCGATTTGGGCCCAAGCGTTAAGAGTGAGCTGGCGCATGGCCACCAGTCGGTTGTAGATGGAGATCATCCACGCCACAAGAACCACCAGAATCACGAACCCTATGACTGCCGGAATCATTAGACTACAGTTGTGACGGCTTGCCGACCTTAGGGGTTGCGACTCAGCTGCAGAATGAGCGGTTTGCCTGGCAAAGCGGGATCATTAAGAACAATGCTCGGCGGATCGGTTGGTTGACCATCGGGTTGGTGAGAACGGATTTCGATGCGTCGCTGACTATCGATGCCGGGCGGCTCCTTCACGGCCGCTTTGCGATCGAGCACTGTTTCAACGGCCAGGTAAACCTTGCCGCCGGATCGTTCGATTCGCCCGGCAACCGGAAGCCCGAATTGAACCAAATTGAATTCTCCTCCGGGCTCAATATTAAGCTTGATCGCGCGCAAGGTATTCAACAAGTGGAGATCCGTAATCGGGGAAGGCAGACCTTGAAAGTCGGCCGTTCCGCGCCAACTGCCCGCAAAACTCTGCGCGCCGGGACCCGCGCAGCCGAGCGGCCCGAGAATCAGGACGGCGAACGGTAACATTCGGACGATGGCGGCCACGGTCACTCCGGAAGTATATCGTTCAATGGGGTTGCGCGATTCAGAGTTCGAACTGATTCGCGAAAAGATGGGCCGCGAACCTTCCCTTACCGAAACCGGAATGTTTGCCGTAATGTGGAGCGAGCATTGCGGATATAAGTATTCACGGCCAATCCTGCGCTATTTTTCGCGTTACCGCGAGGCGATGGAAGGAGAGGGTCTTGAGAATGCCGGCATTGTCGATATCGGCGACGGATTAGGAGTTGCCTTCAAAGTCGAGAGCCATAACCACCCGAGCGCGGTCGAACCCTACCAGGGCGCGGCCACCGGGGTGGGCGGAATCATCCGCGATATCTTTACGATGGGAGCTCGACCGATTGCCATGCTCAACTCCTTGCGGTTTGGTCCGATCCGCGACGGAGAAGCATCCGCAGAAGTCTTGCGCCGGAACCGCTATCTCGCCGATGGGGTTGTCCGAGGGATTGCGGGATATGGCAACTGCGTCGGGGTTCCGACAGTCGCGGGGGAAATTGCGTTCCACCCGCGGTTTAGCGGGCGACCGCTGGTCAACGCGATGTGCATCGGCATCGTCGAACTTGATAAGGTCGCAACGGCGGGCGCAGGAGGCATCGGCAATCCGGTGCTGTACCTTGGTTCGGCAACCGGTAAAGACGGGATTCACGGCGCCACGTTCGCCAGCGAAGAGCTTGGCGATGAAAGCGATGCCAAGCGGCCGAATGTCCAAATCGGCGATCCGTTTGCGGAAAAGCAGTTGATCGAAGCGACCCTCGAAGCACTTGAATCTGGCGCGGTGCATTCGATCCAAGATATGGGTGCGGCGGGTCTGACCTGCTCAACTATCGAAATGTCCGCCAAGGGCGGAGTCGGTATGGAGATTAACCTCGACCGCGTTCCGATGCGCGAGAACGATATGACCGGTTACGAGCTTATGCTCAGCGAGAGTCAAGAACGCATGCTCGCGGTCGCTCATAAAGGTCGCGAACAAGAGATTATCGATATCTTCCATAAATGGGGTGTCCACGCCGAGGTGATCGGCGAAGTCACGGATACTGGTCGGGTCCGTGTTCGCCGCCACGACGAACTGATCGCCGATGTCAACGCGGTTGATCTGGCCGACGACTGCCCGACATATACGACTGATGGTGTGGAACCTGAGCATTGCATCCACGCTAAATCTTTCGATATAGGTTCCATTCCCGTCCCGGCCGACCTCACTGAATGCGTGTACAAACTTGCGGGTTCGCCCGATCTCGCTTCAAAGCAGTGGGTGTATCGTCAGTTTGACCACCAAGTTCAAACTCAGACGACGTTGTTGCCCGGGGATGGGGATGCGGCAGTTCTGGCCCCGCGCGGAACTCGCAAGGGGATCGCGGCCAAGATCGATGGCAACGGTCGATGGGTGCGGCTTAGTCCGCGCGTAGGCGGCCAGTTGGTGGTGGCCGAGGCGGCGCGGAACGTTGCATGCACCGGAGCGCTTCCGGTGGCGGCAACCGATGGTCTAAACTACGGAAGTCCGGAAGATCCAGGCGTGTACTGGACGTTCGACGAAAGCGTGCGCGGAGTTGCCGAGGCATGCGAAACCCTGCGGACCCCCGTAGTCAGCGGAAACGTGAGCTTTTACAACCATGGTGATTTGGGGGAGGTTCTGCCCACGCCGATGATCGGGATGGTAGGTGTGATCGAAGATGCCTCAAAACGAATCGGATCCCGAGTTCCAGAATCGGCCGATCAGCTGTGGCTGATCCGGTATCGGCACCATGCGATTCCGCAACAAGGGTTCGGAGCCAGCACGTATTTGGCCGAAATTCATAGCGTTGAAGACGGCATTCCTATCCCCGCTGATTTGGAAGCGGAACGTCGACTGAACCTTGAACTGGTCCGGTTGGTGACACATGGAGAAATACTGGCCGCGCACGATGTGTCGGAAGGCGGACTCGCCCACTGTATTGCGGAGATGCTGGCGGGGACGCAACGGGGAGCGGATGTGGTGATTCCAGCAATAGAAGGTGTTGATCGTCCGGACGCGGCATTGTTCGGGGAATTTCCGGGCTATGTGGTGGTCGCATCAAGCAAACCCGTGCAACTTTCGCCGGAATCTGGGCTGGAAAGTGTGCATCTTTCGGGACTCACGAACAAATCCACCTTAACTATTCGTTACAATGAAGACATAGTTGCTTCTGTTGACCTTTTGGTTTGGCAGGAGTGGCACAGTTCTTGCCTGGAAAGGCATTTGCTTTAAAGTTGGAGGGTTTTCCGCACGCTCACGGGCACGGGGCTCTCGGTGACAGGAATCTTGCTATATGAGACGCACTTTGTTCTGGTCGTTCGCACTGGTGTTAGCGGCAACCCCGCTGATTGCATCGGCGAACCCTTCTTTGCTGACCGCGCCCAGCGCGATTGTTCTCGCCCAACAGGGCGTTGAAAAGCTGCCGGCAGAAAATATCGATGGTAGCAAAGTCAACGCCAAGATTCAAAACCAAGCGGTTGAAATCATCAAAGAATTTCGCGCCGCTGCTGATCTGCGAGTCGCCGCCGATGATGCGCTGGCTAAGTTCGACAAACTGTACGAACAAGACCAAAAAAATCTCTCGGTTCTCACATGGATCGGCTATCTTTCCTCAGTGACCGGCGATCACGCCCGGGCTATCGAAACTCTGGAATCGATTAGAGGGAAGAGTTCGGTGACCGAAGTCAATGCCATGAATCTGCGGAACCTGGCGGCTTCTTACTACACAACGGCCAACTATTCCGGCGCGCAAAGTGCCTTGGTCGAACTTGATTCGTTGGAGCCGGGCAATGCCGAAACATTATCGCTTCTAGGCAACGCTTATCTGCTCGACGAAAAGTACAGCCAAGCGATTGAGCCTTTGCGCAAAGCAGTTGCTCTCCTAGAAGACGACCCGGATTCAATTCGGAAAGTCCAAGTTGACCTTGGGATCGCATATTATCGCGCGAATCAGCATGCTAACGCGATGCAAACGTTCGACGCTCTGCGCGGCGATTCTGGCCTGACCGCCGGCCAGCTCAGCTGGATGGGCTACGTTTATATGGAAAACGATCGGCTCGATCCGGCAATCGAATGCCTCGAACGATCAGTCGAACTCGATACCACCAACGAAATTGCGGTCACCAATCTTGCGAACTGCTACTTAAAACGGAATCGTGACGGTGACCAAGCGAAAGCGGCCACTCTTTATGCTGATATGGGCACCACCGGCGGAAACCCGGTGGCTGATTACAACGTGGGTAGCCTCTATCTAAGCCGAGGTGAGTATCAGCAGGCGCTTCCTTACCTGCAACGAGCGGCTGAAAACAGCGATCCCTACGCACTCAACAATCTTGCCCTTTGTTATGAAGGGCTTAAAGATGATTCGCAAGCTGCGCCGCTTTATGCTCGGGCCAGTGATGCCAGGCGGGACGAAGAGATCTACGCGCGAAATGCCGGATTCGCTTACATGCGATTGAAGAATCACCATGCCGCGATTCCTTATCTGGAGCGAGCGATGCAGCTCGGCGGAAACAATGTAAACCGGGATGTGGCGGCAAACCTTGCGACTGCCTACAGTCATGTGGGACGAGTTGATGACGCCACCAAGTTGTGGATGAATCCTGCCGTCCGCGATCACTACAAGAGTGATGCCACCTATTGGTTCAACCTGGGTAAGATTCACGCCGATCAAGGCCACACGGCGGAAGCCGAGTCGGCGTACCGGCAGAGTCTTTCGATCGAGCCAAACAATCCGGCCGCGCTGAATAACCTCGGCGTTTTGCTCTGGGATCGGGGCGACTATTCGGGCGCGCTAGACTGCTTCCAAAAGCAATCGACGGCGGAACCTGCCAGCATCGAAGCCAAGCTGAACGTCGCCAGCGCACATGTCCGACTGGAACAGCTGGACAAGGCGGTCGAAATCTGGCGCGAAGTCGTGCGGAGCAATCCGGAAAACGACAAGGTCCGCCTGGACCTTGCTGATGGTCTCTGGAATCTGGGCGACACTCCCGGGGCACGCTTCCATTACGCGTACGTGAATCGGTTACAGCCAACGAACGCGCGAGCCTTAAACGGACTCGGCATGTGGGCACTGCTTCAAACCGAGCACGACGAAGCGGAGTCCCTGTTCCGCCAAGCCATTAAGGCGGATCGAAGCTATATTCCGGCATTCCAAAATCTGGCCGTGGTACTCGAACGAAAGAACCGGGTGCGAGATGCCATCGTGGTTCTGGAAGCCGCATTGGCCATGGATTCCAGCAATGATGGTGTGCGGGAGCAGCTGGCGCGGCTAAAATCGGGCTAGGTGCGAGTCCACACAGTCGTCAATCTCTTCCGAAAAGATGCCGTCGAAGCCGCTAAGCGGACCTTCGACGGCCTTCTTGCTCGTGGAATCGAAGTTGGAGCGGATTCGGATTCGGCCGTAATCCTGGATATTCCCTCGGTTTCGGCAGAAAATCTGGGCCAAGCCGATCTGATGATCACCTTTGGGGGAGATGGCACCCTGATCCGCGCCGCCCATATGTGTGCCGAAGTCGGCACTCCCATCCTGGGCGTTTACTTTGGTCGGTTCGGATTCGTAACCCAGTGTATGCCCGACGACGTGGAGTCCACGCTGGATGCGTTTCTTGAAGATCGACATACCATTGAAGAACGCATGATGGTGCAGACGGAACTGATCCGCGAAGGTCGGACTGTTGCCACATTGCATTCGCTCAATGAAGCGGTGGTTCAGCGATCGGCCACCACGCGGATTCTGACCTTTGATGTGCGGGTCAATGGCGCACGCCTGAGTCGCTATCCGGCGGATGGAGTTATGGTCTCCACGCCCACCGGATCGACCGCGTACAGCCTCAGTGCAGGCGGACCGGTGATCCATCCCAAAATGGACTGCATGCTGATTACGGCAATCATGCCGCACACTTTGAGCGCACGACCGCTCGTGCTCATGCCCGATGCCACGGTGGACATTCAAGTGGAAACACGCGGCGACGCCGTGCTCAGCTGCGATGGTGCGAGTCGTCTACACCTCCTTAGTGGCGACATGGTGAGGGTGACGCGAAGTCCGCGATCGACCCGCCTTTTGACGGTTGATCCACACGACTTTCTTAGTAAGCTCGCAAATCGATTTCAATGGAGCAAGAGCACACGGCTGTAATAACTCGACCGGCATTAGAAGTTGCCGATCTGCGAGTAGAGTTCACGGTACCGGGTGGCATCGTGCCGGCGGTGGACGGTGTTTCGCTTTCCGTGGCGCCGGGTGAGGCACTTGCGGTGGTCGGGGAATCGGGATGCGGCAAAACTACACTCGCCCGCGCTATTCTGGGTCTCCAGCCGTTTGTTTCGGGTTCGATCACCATCGGTGGGATCGAGGCGGGGTCCGACGCTCGTTCGCAAGGCAAGCGGATCGGCATGGTGTGGCAAGATCCTTTTGCGAGCATCCAGCCCAAATGGACTCTGCGCCGGATTTTGGAAGAGCCCTTCCGCCTGGCAGGTCAAAAAGGCGACATCGAAAGTTTGGTCGCGCGGGTTGGGCTTGCCGAAGCGCATCTATCCCGCTATCCGCACGAGCTCAGCGGAGGTCAGCGTCAACGCGCCGCAATCGCGCGGGCCATCGCCTTAAATCCGGCCCTCGTAATCTGCGATGAGCCAACCGCCGCCCTGGACCTTAGCATTCAGGCGCAAATTTTGAATCTGTTGAAGGATTTGAAAGCGGAAATCAACTGCGCATTTCTGTACATCACCCACGATCTGCAAACCGTTCGATATTTGGCGGATCGGGTGGCGGTGATGTACATGGGCAAGCTCGTCGAGCTTGGCCGCACCGAGCAGGTGTTCACCGGACCGCGTCACCCGTACACTCGGGCGTTGCTCGATTCTTCGCCGAATCTTGCCCAGATCGGCCATATTCCGGAAGCCCCGCCGGGCGAAGTGCCCGATCCATCGCAAGTGTTTGTGGCGTGTAAGTATGTGGGTCGTTGCCCGATCGGGCAGGAAACATGTATGCAGGTTCCGCCTCCGGAAGATGTGAAAGATGGTCAGATGGCGTTGTGTCATTTTCCGCTCCACAATGGAGGTGAGTAGGTGATGGACGCGGAGAAGTTGCCCAAGTGTCGAAGAGTGAGCGGGTCCCAGAATCAATCCGCCCGTGAAGACATAATCTCACTGGCTCAAACCAGAGACAGCAGGCGATCCAACTGAGGGTCCGTAAGAAACCAGCCCGCCGAGGACGACCCGAGACCAAAGACGACAGTTTTATCCCGCTCCGAAGAGGAGCTGGAAACAGAACCGCCGGCTTGCGTCCCATCAACCTCATGGACGTGAGCCGGCTTTTTTGTTCGTGCCCCTAAAAGGGCAAGTTCAACAAAGCAAGGTCCAAGCACAATGCAGACCGCCGAAAAACCCCAAATCATCGCAAAGGCAAACGTCGTCGAAAGCACGCAGGCTAAATACCAGCGCGCGGCCGGCGTGGTGTTCGCGGAATACCGCGGCCTCAAGGTGAAGGAAATCCAAGGGCTCCGCAAGGAACTCAAGGCCAAGGGCGGCGAACTTCAGGTCATCAAAAACACCCTGTTCCGCAAGGCGGCAGGGGAAGATGCCGATCAGATCGGTCAAGAGATGACTTCTGGCCCCACCGCTTACGCGTTCATTTATGAAAACGAAAGCGACTGCGCCAAAGTGCTGGTGGATTTTGCCAAGAACACCAAACGAATGGTGGTCAAAGGCGGAGTCATAGGAGGCAAGGCATTCAGCGGCGAAGCCGTTGAGACGCTGAGCAAGCTCCCACCGCGCGAAGTTCTTATCGCCCAAGTGATTGGCGCAATCGCGGCGCCACTTTCCAACCTCGTCGGAGTTATCGAAGCCCTCTATGCCGACCCCATCCGGGTCATCGGCGCGGTTTCCGATAAAGTCGCCGAAGGCTCACCGCTTCCGGAAAAGACCGAAGCCAAAGAATCTTCTGAACCTGCTCCTGCCGAAGAATCGGCCGAAGCCCCGACCGCGGATGCGGAGTCCGCTCCGGCAGAAGAATCTGCCGAACCTACGGAGTAAACAACCATGGCAATCACTGTCGATCAACTGGTCGAAGAAATCAGCAACATGACCGCGCTTCAGCTCAGCGAGCTCAAGACGGCCCTCGAAGATAAGTTCGGTGTGACCGCCGCCGCTCCCATGATGGGCATGCCCATGATGATGGGTGGTGGCGATGCGGGCGCAGCCGCTGCCGAAGAAAAGACCGAATTTGATGTCATCCTTGCAGAAGCAGGCGGCAATAAACTCGGCGTCATCAAAGTCGTCAAGGATGCCCTTGGCCTTGGTCTCAAGGAAGCCAAAGATATGGTCGATGGCGCTCCCCAAAAGCTCAAGGAAGGCATCGGCAAAGACGAAGCCGAAGATCTCAAGAAAAAGCTCGAAGAAGCGGGCGCCAAAGTCGAAGTCAAGTAACTTCGAACTTCGGATCGCACCAACAACCCTCTCCATTCGCTTCGGCGAGTGGGGAGGGTTTTTCGCTTACGCGTTCCTTAATGATGTAAAATTGTTGAATGGACGGTTGGCAACAAGTTACAACTCTCGATGATCTCGAGAGATTTATTGACTTAGTTGGCGGCTTCCACGATGGAATCTTGAAGGAAATTCATTGGGTGAACAACGACTATGTTGATGAAGCTCTGCACATGCACCCATATAAGCTTGCCAATGCCCGAATGCTAGTTCAGCGTCAATGGAAGCCTCTTAGCTCGGTAGAAATGTTTTTGGAAAATATTTGGAACTGCAGTATGAGCACAGAAGGATTTATTTTCGGTTCCGAAGCCGCAGTTGTAATGTCGCCCGACACGGTCGGAAAGCCTAGGCCGCTCCTTGTCTTGAACATGGACGGTTCGATGTTTGCGTTCGAACGCATGTGGTGGCGCGACGCAACCGATGGTCTCGGCCCAGCGGTCCGGTTCGGCACCTTTGAATCACCGATCCCGCCGTTATCCGACTAGAGTGAAACCACCCGCAGCTAAGCCGTTCGACCGATAAGACCCGATACACCTTGTCGGAACCGGACATAATATTGTTGCGGGGTGGAGCAGTCTGGTAGCTCGTCGGGCTCATAACCCGGAGGTCATTGGTTCAAATCCAATCCCCGCACCCAACTCTTACTATCTCAGCGCGGATTCGCCGCGTTCCCCCGTTCGAACGCGGATCGCGTCGGAAACTTCGCTCACAAATATCTTGCCGTCGCCTAACTCACCGGTCTGCGCGGCTTCCACAATTGCATCGATCACGGCATCAAGCTGCTCATCTTCAATCACAATATCGAGTTCGATTTTGGGCACAAGATTGAGCGCGTAGCTCGACCCCCGGAACGTCTCGGTCTGCCCTTGCTGACGTCCGAACCCGCGGACTTCCAAAACCGACATACCCAAAACTCCGGCATCTTGCAGAGCGAACTTCACATCCTCGAGCCGGTTCATGCGGATGTAAGCCTGCACACGCTTCATTCCTTAATTGTGGCGGTTAACGCCCCCAGTTATGGGGTATCACGACAGAATAGAACTGTGGGCGGCATTCGTTTAGCACCGATTTTTGCGATTCTTGCGGCCGTCTTTGGCATTGCCATTGTTGTCGATCAAAGCAGTCGAACCGGCTTGGCCGAATGGGCCGTAATTATTTTTGCTGCGTTAGCCGCTTGGGCCGCAATGTCTGCCGTCGGAAAAATTACCAAAGATCGGCAACGAATCAACCAACTGGAAGCCGAAGCACAGCGGGTCCAAAATCAGGTCCAGCGGCACCGCGATGCCATGGATGATCTGGCCGATGGGCTTGATTCCATGATCTTTTTGCTGGACAAAGAGATGCGCATTCTCTATGCAAACCGTCTCGCTAAACAGTTTTTCCAGCTCGAACAACCGAGAGGAGAAAGTCTGCGCACCGCGACCCTTTCCAGCGACCTTGCCGATATGGTGGAAGGACTCAAAGAAGGTGAGGAGCCGGTTTCCTGCGAACTGACTCTATGGCACCCAGCCGATCGAATTGTGCAAGCTCGGGCCTGGCGCGAAGGATATGGCCACAGTCGGGTGTTTGTTTCTTTGCACGATGTCACCGATCTGCGTCGATTGGAGACCGTTCGACGGGATTTTGTGGCCAATGTAAGCCACGAATTGCGGACGCCCATGACCACGATTCGGGCGATGGCGGAAACTCTACAGGATGACGACGATCCTGCGATTCAAACCCGCTATCTCGACAAAATTATCCGCGAAGTCGATCGATTGACTCGCATAACCGACGATCTGCTCACCCTATCAATTGCGGAATCGGGCGCACTGCAGCCCGTCCGGGTTAATTTTGCCGACATTGTTGGATCGGTCTTTTCTCAGCTAGAACGAAAAGCTAGCGAAAAAGGATTGCGGGCACACATTGTTCGACCTCAGGAGCTATGGCTGATGGGCGACGATACTCAGCTCACCCAAATCGTTTTTAATCTGTTGGATAATGCCATCAACTACACCAGCGAAGGCGAAGTCGAAGTAGCACTCAAGGATACTGGCGATGAGGCCGTCCTCACGGTTCGGGATTCCGGCATTGGCGTGGCAAGTGAGCACGTGAGTCGAATTTTTGAGCGGTTCTATCGGGTCGATAAAGGACGGTCTCGGCAGACCGGCGGAACCGGGCTTGGACTCTCGATTGTTCGCCACCTTGCCGAACTGCACAGCGGATCGGTTTCAGTCGAAAGTGAACTGAACCGAGGGGCAACTTTTACAGTCAGGATTCCGAAGCCAGCAGATACCCTTCAATAGTCTGAGCTTGGCCGAGTCGACCGGCCCGGTCCACAATTCGCAGATAAATGGATCCGCCCTCACTACGCTGGGTAGAAATCGTTCCGCCTTCACGCGTGATCCGGGTAGTGCCACGGCTGTCTTGAATAAGGAACCAGCCGACCGCTTCTGCATTTTCTGCTGAATAGTGGAGTCCGGGGGGCATCCGTCGATCCATGATGACGCGGAGTTCGCCCGGGTTCGGAACCGTCAGCCACGGAGATTCGGGAGAGATTGCGGGCTGAGCATAGATTTTTTTCAGAGCATCCGTAATTCCGTTATGGTTTTGCATGAGCGGCTTCATGCTAAAGTGCACGGCTCCATCGGACACGCGGTTGGCACGGATTAATTTCAACTGCTCGGTTATTTCGGTCGCTTTCCAGTTGCCGTTACTCGGATTCGTTCGCGAAGTGTAGAGGCCCGGCCAAAGATGAACATTTGCCTTCCGTTGGCCGGCCCACCAGTTGAGAAGAGTAGGAAACGCCTGCGGAGTTTGATTGATGGGCCAATAAAGTTGGGGCGAATAGTAGTCGCACCATCCTTTCTGATACCAGCCTAAAGCATCGGCATACAGATCTTCGTACTGATCAAGCCCGGCCTTGATTCCGGCCGGGACACCGGGGCGATAGATTCCAAACGGCGAAATCCCAAACTTCACCCACGGCTTACGCGACTTAATCCCGCGGTGGACGCGCTGGATAAATGTGTCCACGTTCGATCGTCGCCAGTCTGATTTGCTGAGTTTGCCACCTGCATTGCGATAGCGGGTGAAACTCTCAGAATCCGGGAAGTCAACCTTGTTACCGCCGGTTCGAACCGGATAGGGATAGAAGTAGTCGTCGATGTGGAGACCATCGATATCGTATCGATCAACCAGGTCCATAAAAACCTCAAACGATCGCTGTTGAACGTCCGGCTCGGCCGGATTCATCCAGAGGTACGTGCCGTACTTTTTAACGGCAGAGGCGTGGGTCTTAGAAATGTGATCACCGGACACGCCACCTTTTTGGGCAGGGTGGAGCGCCCGGTAGGGATTGCACCAGGCATGCAGTTCAATCCCTCGCCGGTGCGACTCATCGATTGCAAACTGCAACGGATCAAAGTTTTCTGCCGGCGCTCGGCCCTGCTGTCCAGTGAGGAACCACGACCAGGGTTCGTGCGGCGACTTGTAAAGAGCATCCGCGCTTGGTCGGACCTGGAACAGAATCGCATTGATTCCAAGCTCATCGCATCGCTGGATGATCGCGGTCAGTTCGCGCTTCATCTGGACAACCGAGAGCCCGGGCTTACTTGGAAAGTCGATATTGTCGACCGTGGCAACCCAGACTCCTCGGAATTCGCGGGTGATTTCGGGGGCAGGGCGCGGCTGGGTCATAGCAAGCGTAAGCACCGCGACGAGCATGTGGCTAATGTACTCCTTTTGAAGGTAGCGATCCCGCATCTTCAATAATTTTGGGCCGGGGAGAACCGTTTCGATGGAACGTGCGTCTACTATATTAGAATGGTAGACAAGTTTCTGGCATCAGGCCGCCTAGACCCGTTGCGGGAGTGGGCACGCGGACAGGCCGAGGCAACCATCCGCGAATTTGAAATGGGGATTGATCCAGACCCAACCAAGTTTGGCGAAACCAAACTCAAGTTTTTACGACTTGAACTAGGCAAGCGGGGCTACCGCCTGGTTATGGAAGGGAACGAGGGTCGCTTGGTCCGTCAGAAAACGCAGATGTGGGTGGCCTAAATCGTGTCAGCGCGGCCTTTCATTCTTAGCCGAGTTCGGAGACCGAGATCATTGTGCCGTCGGTTTCAAGTTCGTAAACAAAAGGCACGCCGGTCGCGAGTTCTTTGGCGATTATTTGCTCGGGGGTGAGATTTTCGAGGGCCATCACAATGCTCCGGTTGGAGTTTCCATGAGCGACCACCAGCACATTCTTGCCCTGTTTAATATCGCCAAGGATGGCGCGTTCAAAAAAGGGCAGGGTGCGTTCGCGTGTGTCTTTGAGTGATTCTCCACCTGGCGGGGGCACGTCGTAGGATCGGCGCCAGATGTGGACTTGTTCCTCGCCGTATTTCTGCCGCATTTCGTCTTTATTGAGCCCGGCCAAATCGCCGTAATCACGTTCATTGAGTGCAGGGTCTCGAATAATCGGCACTTCGATTTCGCCGCTAGCTAGAAGATGGTGCAAGGTCTGTTGCGCACGGCTAAGGGCGGAAGTGTAAGCAACATCTATTTTAAAATCTTTAAGCAGAGTTCCGGCCCGCTTAGCCTCTTCGATTCCTAGCGCAGTGAGAGGGACATCGACCCAGCCGGTGAAGCGATTTTGAAGATTCCAGAGTGACTGGCCGTGGCGGACCAGAATCAGTTGCGGCATGGGGCGAGGTTACCCAGCCTAAGAGTGATCGGGCTGATCAGATGGATCGGGTCGATTTACTAGCGAATAAAGTGGATTTCGGGTGAATCCATGTTGTCGAGAAGCATAAGGCTCACGATTGGCATGGGTCGATCTTTAGCAATCTCGCGCGCTTCATCGAACGAAACTTCTTCCGGCATCATTCCGCCGATATCAATCCATTGTCCAAACTGAGAGGCACCCTCGGCCGAACTGAAGCAAGCGAGCCCATGAGTGCCATCGAAACAGTAACAACCGTACTTGTTCGTCGGCACATGCCGGACAATATGCAGCCGCTCGGGAAAGTTGGTCTCGAGTCCGAGGATCGGGCAATCCAAAACTTGGCTCATAGCTCATTTATCGGCACGCCAAATCAACACTGGAGGCGGCACCCGGACCTAATTTTTAGCGGATTCTTTACCGATTTACGGGGAGATTAAACTGGCGTGCACTATCCGCGCTTAAAGAACCGTTTGCCCACGATCTGCGCTTGCTCTCGCGAAGTACGCACTTCGACTTCCGCCGGAGTCTTGAGCGGGATAGCTGCATCGACAAGAGCGAACCCGATTCCACAGCCCAGTAGGGGGGAATAAACCGCGCTGGTGACCTCGCCAACTTCTTGGCCTTCTACAAACACTTTTGCGCTGGGCGCAGGAATTCGTTTTGATTCCAACCGGATACCTTGTATCTTGCGTGCTGGCCCGGTTTCGCGCACTGCTGCGATGGCATCGGAACCCAAAAACGGTTTCGTTTTGCTGATCACCCAGCCCAACCCAGCCGCAATTGGCGAGAGATCGTCGCTCAGTTCGTGTCCGTAGAGGGGGAGCCCAGCTTCCACGCGCAAGGTGTCACGCGATCCGAGACCGCAGGGGGTAGCACCTGCGTCCACGAGGGCATCCCATAGTTGGGCTGCCTGATCCGCGGAGCAGACCAGTTCAAATCCATCTTCCCCCGTGTAGCCCGATCGGGCGGCAAAGCAGTCGCACCCGGCGACTTTGACATCGCCAGCGGCGAAAAATTCTAGGCTCCGCAATCGACCGGCGTCGGGGCTCAATTTGGCCACCAGTTCGACCGCCTCGGGGCCCTGCACGGCGATCATGGCGGTATCGGTGGTGGTGTCTTCGATCGAAACGCTCTGTGGAACGTGCTGGCTAAGGTGTTCAGTATCTTTTGCGTGGTTAGCTGCGTTAACGACCATTTTGTAGACCAGCTCGTCCACCCGGTAGAGAATGATGTCGTCGATGACGCCGCCATTTTCGTTGGTGAGCATTGAATACTGACCTTTGCCGATCTCAAGAGAAGCGACGTCGTTGGTAGTCACATGCTCTAAAAAGGCGAGGGCATCGGTTCCGCTGATGGTCAGCCGAGCCATGTGCGAAACATCAAAGATTCCGGTGCCTTGTCGAACGGCGGTTGCTTCCGCGATAATCGATTGATACTGAACGGGGAGTTCGTATCCGGCAAACTCCACCATGCGACCACCCAGGTTGACGTGTCGATCATAAAGCGGGGTTCGAGCAGGGCTACTCACAGCCAGGAGTATACGTTCGAATGAAAAATTTTTGACGATCTCCCCGGGCCGTTGCCCGTACCTTTGCGAACTTATGTTCAAGAAGCTTTCGTCCTTTGGTTACCGCTGGTAAAATGGGGCGGGCGCGGAGAATGGCGGGTTTTCAAGCCTGACCTCCACTGCTTTGGGTTGTTTATGCAAACTGTGAATTGCGAAAAGTGCCACGCTAAAAACACCGTTGATGGCGGGTTCTGCCGTCAGTGCGGCGCGGCACTGCCAGAAGATGAGAGGCAAATGGTCAAGGAGGAGGCGGATCGCCTGCTTAACGATGGCCGAATTCTATTTAACGACGGGCGCACGCATGAGGCGGTGATGATTGCTGAATCCGTGCTGGAAGTTGATCCATCCCACGCAGATGCACTGGCTTTGCTGGGCGACATTTACGAAAAAGATGGGCAGATTGCCGAAGCGCTCGAAACCTACGAGCGAGTCTGCGAGCTCCGCCCGGATAGCGCGATTGATCGGATTCGTTTAGCTCACTTGCGCAAAATTGTGGCCGCCCAAGAACTCACGGTCGACGCCGGCAGTGAACGGCGACGGAGTCTGCTTTTGGTTGCGGCGGCCGGCGTGCTTCTTCTTTCGGTAGGAGCCGCCTTCTTTTTTGCGTCCAGCGGACCGTCCTCGCCAGATAAGAATCTTGTGGCGCACAATCGCACTCCCGATGTGGAAGGTTTTCCCGAATTGAGTCCGACTCTGGTTCCCAATGTTCCGAACGAGGAAATCCGGCCTGGTGCTTCGGCGACTCCAACTCAGCCGGTTCCGACCACATCATCTTCGGAATCTGGACTTCCGAACCCGATCCGGCGTCCCTCGCTCACGGGTGGTTACGTCCGGAACGCAGATAACGGAAGCGTGAGTCCGTTCACCCCAACCCCTAATCTGCCTGATTGGACGACCCAAGTCCGCGTGACTCCCAGCGAATCGGAAGCCGTACGCGAAGGCAGCACCGCAGAACCGGTTCGCGAGACCGAACAAACTCCGGAAGAGCCCAAAGAAGATCCGGGCATTATCGAAATCAAAAAGGCTCCGAACTCCGGTGGATCGAGTGGATCGGGAGTCCAATCGGTCGACGATCTGATTCGCAAAGCGCGCAACCTTTACATCCAAGAAGATTATTCCGGCGCGGCTCGCCTGTATGAGCAAGCCGTAAGCATGGGTGCGCACACTGGTGCAACCTACCAACGCCTTGCCCAATGTTACGAGCGGATGGGTCGCCGCAGTGACGCCATCAGCACCTATCGTAAAGCAGTGGCTACCTACGACGCACAAATCAATCGCGGAGGCGGATCAACGTCCGTTCGCGCGGCAAAAGAATCTTGCGAAAAGGCAATTGCATCATTAGGGGGCTAAACCTGTCGCGCCTGATCGCGCTCGCAGCTCTGCTGGCCGCGGCACTCCCGGCTTGGTCGGAAGTGCCGCGCATCTTTGTGATTCAACTCACGGAAAACGAAGCGTTGCATCCCGAATACAGTAGCCTGGTGCTCGATTCTTATGTTGCCGAGGCATTGGATGAAATTGGGCAGGTTGATCCTATTGTCTGGTCGATGAGCGATCCCAGATTCCGCAAAGCGCGGGACGAGAATCGGTTTCCGATGGAGTGGGATTCACCGCAGCAAGAACTGATTAAAGACGTTGCCAAGGCCATGAATGCCGATTACACGTTGGTGGTTTGGAGCAATCGATTCGGCCCTCTCGTTCGACCAATCGCCACTTTGTACCGCGGAGCAGGTGAGCGTAAGCTGTGGTCGTACGGCGAATGGGAGCATCGAATGGCACCCTTTTTTAGCGGAGATTCGGCCCCCGTGCAGAATCAGCAAGAGATCAAAGACGTCTTCAGCGGAGCTCAGCCCGAGTTTTCCGCCGTGCAGGTCGGTCAAGACCTCGACTGGGATTCCACCTCTCGAACCATCGCTCGAACCTGGGCCATGATGATGAAGGACGGTCCGTTCAAAAAATTACCGGTCCGACCTCGTCAACGACTTGGCCCGCCCGATCCGGGATTCAAAATTCCGCTTCACCCGGGGGTAGATCTCCAGCCGGTTTCGTTACCAGAAATTGATCAGCTCGCTGATTCCGGTCGTGTTGACCTCGCCATAATTCAGTTGCGCGACCTGATCGACCAGTTTCCGTTCGATGAAGTACCCCGTCAGCGACTCGCAGAGTTGCTGCTTCAATCAGGGTTTTACCAGGAAGCAGCCGCAGAAGCAAAGCGGGCAGCGAAAATCTGTAGAAATCCGGCGCGCATGTTCCAAGTTGCTGCTGAAGCGTATTTGCAACTGGGGCAGTTCGACGATGCGCGGCAAAGCCTAGACCAAGCTCTCGCGTACGGGGCGAGCGGGCGAGAAGTTTCTTTGCAGAGTGGCCGAATCTACTTGTGGGCGGGCCAGTATGACCGAGCGACGCTCGATTTTGGCAGTGCGATCCGGCAAGGTCCAACCCCGGAAACAGTGTTTTTTTTAGCATTTGCCGATGCGGTTTCGGGCGATTCCGAAGGTTGTCGCAATAACCTGGCTGCGCTCGTCGATCAAGACCCTAAGGGAATTGAACAGGCGTACTTAGAAGCCATGCGTCTTTCGGAAACGCTCATTGAGCAGATTGCGCTTCAGATTCGCGAGGACGTGCCTCTGATGCGGCGCAATCCGAGCGATCCGGGTCCAGTTGCGCGGACCGCAGCTTTTCGTGTCCGGCTCGATGGTTTGGTGACATTTGTGGAGCTAATTCCGGTTCCCAGTAAGTATTCGGAATCTCATGCCGCCCGCCGATTGGCATACAACTTGATGCTTAAAGCCGCATCGGAAGCATTTGAATTTTCCCAGTCTGGCCTTGAGTCCGATGCGACAGATTCAACTATGAATCTGGGTGAGGCGCTTCGACTTATGCCGAAAATACGTGAACAGTTCGTTCGCGAACAAACTGGCGAAACCCAAGATGCTTTTCGATAACCGAGATTGAAATGCTTGAACTTTTGCAAATGGGTGGTTTTCTGGCCGGGGCGTTCGTCGCTTCCTTTACCCTTGCATTCGCCTGGGGACGATCCCGCCGCAAAACGGTGGTACTTGTGCCGCTTAGGGCGGGTGCCCGAGTCCGCATGGTCGGACCGGGCGGAACCTACCAGTGCTCTTACTTAGGGCAAACAAAAGAGAGGCTCCTCTTTACCGCACCGCATCAGCGCGGACGACCCGCACTGGTGCAGATTGGCGAATCGGTGCTGGTCCAAGCCCCTCTGGGCGATACCGTTATAAGCTTTAAGAGTTCGGTGATTGCTCAGAGCGAAGATCTACAGCAGATGTCGCTTGAGCTCCCGCGTCGCATCCGTCAGCTGGATCGACGGTGCGAACGCCGCAATAGTGTGCTGGATGGCACCATCGTTCGCGTAAACGGTCAGCCGGCATCGATTCAAAACTTCAGCGCGGGCGGGGCCCGGATTCTCACTCAGTCGGGAATCTACGCCGGAGATGCGGTTCAGATCGAATTTCCCGGACGACCCCAAGTCAGCGGCTGGGCGTTGGAATCCAGCGAAAATGGATCGGGAAGCCGGGATATCCGCATCTGTTTCGAGGAGCCATTCACCGGTCTTTGCGGCATTCAACGTCGCCAGCTCTATCTAGGCAACTAGATTCTACAGGAAAGGCCCCGTCTGGGAAAACGGGGCCTGGACTGGAACTGACGGCACTGGGAACTGCCGTCGTGGTTGTTGAGGAGGATTCTCGTCCACTCATATAAACGTTTAGGGAGGCCCCGCGCATTCCCGAATTTTTGTTTTGGTCGTCCAAGGTCCCGATCCTAGTAAAGATTTCATAAAAGAACTCCGAATGCCCTTAGCAATCTCTGGATCTTCCCGATGATTTCACCAGAGATGATTATGTTTTCCGAAGGATTGGAGCAGACCCTCAGAAAGGGAATTCGAGCATGTCGCAATGGCGAAATTTTCCATGCCGAATTGGCCAAGACGGTCGGGATCGCCGCCGCCATGGTCGTGGGCATCGAAATGCTAGAAAGCGTGCTTGCGCCCTGGATGTTCAAAACGGTCGGGCTCAGCTATGTTTTCTTTTTGCCGATTTGGTACGCCGCACGTCGCGGGGGCCGGGTAGCCGGATTTTTTGCCGCCGTGATCGTGGCTACATTTATGGCCTTCACAAGCACCGCATCTTGGCCCGTTGTGGCGTGGATGCTCAACCTTGTCATTCTCACGATGGTTATGTCGTTCTTCCAGCAACTGGAAGCTCGAATCCAGACCGTGAACCGCGCGGCCAGCACCGATAGCCTAACTGGTGTATTGAATCGCAGTGCGTTCAACCATCAAGCCAAGCGGGTTCTCCTCAAGACCATGCGCGAATACTCTTCGGCGTGCGTGGTGCTGATTGACTGCAACCGGTTCAAGGAAATCAACGACCGCCACGGTCACATGGCCGGCGACGATGCTCTCCGGGTGGTGGCCCGAGCGATGCGCGATGCCGGTCAAGGCGATGATGTCATTGGGCGCTTGGGCGGTGATGAGTTTGTGGCGTTGCTGGCCGATACCGACGGCGTAGGCGCGAATCTCTATGTGAATCGATTGCGCGGCCTTCTTTCGCGAAACTCGCAGGAGTTTCCGTTTGAGCTCACGGTGAGTGCCGGAATCGCCTACCTGGGCGACGACGGTCGTACGCTGGACGAACTCATCGCCGTCGCCGACGAAAAGATGTACCGGAACAAAGAGATGAGCAAGGCGATTGTCGATCTCAAATCGATGGGAACCAAGCACGTCGTCTAACCAAGTTTCCTTTCCAGTAATCAAAGAGCCCGATTGGCCCGGCGGTTTTCGCCGGGTCTTCTTTTTTCAGGTCCGGAATGAGCGGGGGCCCAGTATCGCGGTGGGTAACCTCAGACAATGCTCCTTTCGCTTGTGGGAGCCGTTTTGGCTATGCAGAATCTGAATGCGGAAATCGTTGATCATCCGGTGGCGGGTCGGGATGCGTGCTATCCGGGCAGCCGAGCTCCGCTCCAGCCGACTCCGCTTGTCAAGCTCCCGATAACCGCATTCGAGCCCGGCGGATGGCTCCGCCGCAACCTAGAGCTTCAGCGCGACGGCTTGACCGGCGAACTTGGCGAAGTCTCAATCTGGCTGACCAAAGAAAACAACGCGTGGTTGAATCCAGAAGGTACGGGCGAATGGGGCTGGGAAGAGGTTCCGTACTGGCTCCGCGGGTATTCCCGCATTGGCTATGCACTCGGCGATGAGAAGATGATCGCCGAAACCAAGGTGTGGATCGAGGCCGCCTTCAACAGTGTTCGTCCGAACGGCGACTTCGGCCCGATCCACAACCACCGCAAGGGCTTCCGCGATCTATGGGCGCAGATGATCATGCTGCAGGTGCTGCAGGGTTGGTACGAATACAGCAGCGATCCGCGCGTGATTGATCTGATGACCGGATTCTTTCGGTGGGAGCTGGAGATTCCGGACGAAGAGTTCCTAAAGGATTACTGGGAGAGCGCTCGGGGCGGCGATAATCTGTCGAGCGTTTACTGGCTCTACAACATCACGGGCGAGCCGTTCCTGCTGGACCTCGCGGACAAAATCCACCGGAATACATTGAACTGGCGGCTTTCGGGAAGGTTGCCCGATTATCACAACGTCAATATCGCTCAGGGCTTCCGCGAACCCGCGACCTGGTGGCTGCAAAGCGGAAATTCCGGTGATTTGGCCGCAAGCTACCGGAATCAGGCGTTCATCCGCGAAAAGTACGGACAGGTTCCGGGCGGAATGTTTGGGTCCGATGAAGATTGTCGCCCCGGCCACGACGATCCGCACCAGGGGGTGGAAACGTGCGGCATGGTCGAGCAGCTGCTTTCGAACCAGCAGATGAGCGCAATCACCGGCGATCCGGCCTGGATCACGAATTCCGAAGATGTGGCGTTCAACACGTTGCCCGCATCGTTCACACCCGACTACCGCGCTCTGCGTTACTTCACCGCGCCGAATCTGGCGGTGAGCGATAAGGAGAATCATTCGCCGGGAATTCAGAACAAGGGGCCTTTCTTCTTGATGAATCCGTTTAGCTCGCGGTGCTGCCAGCACAACCACACGAGCGGTTGGGTCAACTTTTTGGAGCAGACGTGGATGGCGAGTGCCGATCAAGGATTGGCGGCTCTGACCTATACCGAAGGGGCGGTCACGGCCAAGGTTGCGGGCGGAACCGCGCGGATCGAAACCCGCACCCGCTACCCGTTTGAAGGCACGGTGGAGCTGATCGTGACGCCTTCGACGCCCGAGCCCTTCCCGATCTATCTGCGGATTCCGGAGTGGGCCGAGGGTGCGCATGCGGTCGTGGGCGGTGTGCACATATCCGCGGAACCGGGCAAGTTCCTTCGGCTCGAAAAAGTGTGGTCGAAAGGCGAAGCGATCCAGCTGATTCTTCCGATGACCCCACGCGTGAAGGTGTGGGATCAGATGAAAGATGCGGTGAGTGTGGAGTACGGGCCGCTCACGTTTTCGCTAGAAATCGAAGAAGAGTATCGGGGCGTGAACTCGCAGGAAACCGCGATCTACGATTCGCGCTGGCAGCCGGGAGCAGATCCGGAAAAATGGCCGTCCTACGAAATTCTGCCCAAGAGCCCATGGAACTACGCCTTGGCCCCGAATCCCAAACTTACGGTGGTCCGGGGCGAGTGGCCGCGTGATAACGAGCCTTTCAAACCAGAAGGAACTTCGATTCGGATCGAAACCCAAGGGCACATCGTGCGCGATTGGACGCTGGACCAGGATGGCTTGGCGGGCGTATTGCCCAAAAGCCCGGTCCTTACCGATACTCCGGCGGAACCCATCCGATTGATCCCGATGGGCGCGGCCCGGTTGCGGATTTCGTCGTTCCCGGTGGCCGGACCCAAGGGCGGCGTGCTCATGATCCACGGAGCCGGAGGCGGCGGCTGGGAGTACGACTTCTGGAAACCAATCTGGGAAGAGGCCGGATTCAAGGTTGCCGCCCCGGACCTGATGCCGGTCGAAGCGGGACTGGCCGAAACCAAGTTCGAAGACTACGTCAAGCAGGTCGTCGATGCGGCCCGCGACCTGCCCAAGCCCGTTATCTTGGTGGGCGCGAGCATGGGCGGAATTTTGGCGATCAAAGCGGCGGAGCAAATCGACGTGGACGCGATCGTTCTGATCAATTCCGTTTCGCCCGCCGGAGTCGGCAAACGGTCGGATCGACCACCACTGCCCCCGATTATCGAATGGGCAAACGGTCCGATCGAAGACACCCGCGCATCGCTTCCCGATGGCGACGAAGCCACGATTCAGTGGGCGCATCCCCAGTGGCGCGACGAAAGCGGAGCCGTGCTGAACGCAATCCGCGAGGGAATCGAAGCCCGTCCGCCCAAAGTTCCGGTCCTTGTGGTGATTGGCTCGGACGACACCGACATCACGCCCGAACAGTCCCGCGCACTCGCGAAGTGGGCCAAAGCCGACGTGTTGGAATTTGCCGGAGTCAGCCATATCGGCCCGCTGATGGGTCGTCGCCGCGCGGAAATCGCCCGGACGGTCGCCGATTGGGTCAAAACGGCGATCCGCGCCGGAAGTTAGAAGATGCCCTGAAGCCGTCCGGTGGAATCGCCAAGCTCATCGACCCGCACCCCCGCTTGGTCGAGCATGGTGAGGAACAGGTTCGTGAGGGGCGTCCCGTTTGGGAACATAAAGTGTTGGCCCGTCGGAATGCGTCCGCCGGCCCGACCCGCCAATAGGAGCGGAAGATCGTCGTGGTTGTGTCGATCGCCATCGGAAATTCCGCCGCCGTACAGGATCATCGAATTATCGAGCAGCGACCCATCGCCATCGTCGATGCTGGCCATGCGTTCCAGGATGTACGCGAGTTGCTGGGTGTGGAACAGGTCGATCTGACGTTTTTGCTCTAGCTTCTCGGGGTCTTTACCGTGGTGACTGATATCGTGGTGGCCATCGCCGATTTCGATCTCGCGATAGGGTCGATTGCTGCCTTCGTTGGCGAACATGAACGTGCTGATGCGCGTGAGATCGCTTTGGAAGGCGAGGATCATCATGTCTCCCATCAGGCGGATGTGTTCGCCCCGATCTTGGGGTACGCCGCGCGGCGCTTCGATCCCCGATAGGGCCAGCTCCTTGTTTTCTTTTTCGAACTTCACGAGGCGATTTTCGATTTCGCGGATTGAGGTGAAGTACTCCTCGATTTTTTGCTGATCGCGTGAGCCAAGTCGAGAGTGGAGCCGCTCGGCATCCTCGCGGACAAAGTCCAGAATCGAGAGCTCGTACTTTTGTCGTTTCGCGGCTTCTTCCGCCGATTCGATGTCTTCGATTGAGCCAAAAAGACGCTCAAATATTTGGCGCGGATTGATCTCTTTGGCATTGGGCGTAGATTCGCCGCGCCAGGAAATCGCGTTGGAATAGGCGCACGAGTAGCCGCTATCGCAGTTACCGCCAAGGGCGCCGCGTTCGCAGCCCAGCTCCAGGCTGGCAAATTTGGTGAGATTTCCAACTGCTTGAGCGGCGATTTGATCCACTGAGACACCCGCCCGGATATCGGTGCCCGCCGTTTTACGCGCCTGCACTCCGGTCAGCCAGGTCGCGGCTGATCGCGCATGATCGCCCGGTCCATCGCCGTTGGCAAAGGCGTTCATTTGCGAAAGACCGCTAATTACGCTCACTTGATTGCGGAGTGGACTGAGAGGTTGCAGAATCGAAGGGAGGTTATAGCTGGCCCCGGTTACCGTCGGACGCCAATGGTCCATGTTCACGCCGTTCGGGACAAACAGGAATGCCATCCGCATCGGACGAGCCGCGGCAGAGGCGAGTGCTTTGCGTGGAGCGAACACCTCCAAGAAAGGAAGCGAAACCAGGGCTCCGGCGCCGCGCAGAACGGTTCTTCGACTAATGGGGGCATTCATTTTAAGGTCTCCGATGGATGTTTTCTAAACTGGTCGCTCAAAACAATTTCGGTGATGAGCGCGTTGAGGTCGTTGCCGCGCTTTTTTATCCGTGGAAGCATCTGGCGGACTTCCAGGGAGTCGCGCGCCGAGAGTCCACGACCGAGTGCATAGATCATCATTTTCTCGGTCATGGTGCGCAGTAGATCGGCTTCGCGATTGGCCAGATAGGTTTTGAGCCCGTTGAATCCACTTATGGGAATATCTCCGGGGGCATTGCCGGAACTATCGATGGGAATGCCAGAATCTTCCAGTCGCCATTTGCCGACGGCGTCAAAGTTTTCGAGCGCGAATCCAAAAGCATCGAGCGGGGCATGGCAGCTGGCACACTCGGGGATCGAACGATGCCGATCGAGCCGTTCTCGCATCGACTTGGGTTTTTCGAACGCTGTATTTTCTTCCAGAACACCAACATTGGGGGGTTGAGGCGGGGGAGGGGTCCCCAGAATTTCTTCCATCACAAACTTTCCGCGTTTGACCGGTGAAGTCCGATTGGGATTGCTGGTCACGGTCAGAAGCGCGCCCATGCCGAGGACCCCGCCGCGATTGTGGGCCGAGACATCCACCCGCCGGAACCGGGCATCGAATGCACCGGGGATTCGGTAGTGACGCGCGAGGCGACCGTTGAGCATAGTCGAATTGCTCGTGACAAATTCGCGCAAAGGTCGACGGTTCCGAAGCGCATCAGCAAAGAACTCTACCGGTTCTCGAGCCAGATCAGCGCGAAGTTCCGGCGAAAAATTTGGAAAGAGTTCGGGATCTGGAGAAGCTTCCGAAAGACGTCGAATTTGGAGCCACTGGCTCGTAAAATCTTCAAAAAATCTCTCTGCCTTAGGGTCAGCAAGCATCCGGTCGATCTGCTTGATAAGTCCGGCCTCCGTGGCAAGGGCTCCGGACTTTGCTTCGGCAATAAGCCCGTCATCGGGCATCGAGTTCCATAAAAAGTACGAAAGCCGGGAGGCAAGCTCGTATCCCGAAAGGTTCCGCCCGGAAGAAGTATCGGCACCGAGTTCCACGCGAAAAAGGAAGTTCGGATTCACCAGCACCGCTTGCATCATCACCTTGATTCCGGATTGGTAATCGTCGCCGGATTGACGAACCATTGTGTAAAGGCTCATCAGACGGTTAAGTTCATCGTCCGTGGCCGGGCGGCGATAGGCTCTCGAAGTAAATCGCGCGATCACTTCTCGCGCGGCGCTCAGGTGCGATTTGGTCGCGGAAGGCTGGACAAAAATCAACCGACGTTGAGCGGCGGTCGTGGCGGCAACGGCACCAGTCGGACCTAAAAGCATGACCGAATCGATCCGAAGGTTCCGATCTCTGTTTCGGGGATTGGGGTCTTGCGGATTGTAAAAATCGTTGATAAACGAAATCCCAACTTCCACTGCACCCCCGCGGATATTGATCGGGATTGTGATCGATTTGGGGGTGGCCGAATCGAACACGATTGTATGGACATGCATGCCGTTGAGATGAACGGCTGCCTTGGCATGTTCAGGTCCGGCAGGCGTTTCCGATCCGACGATTTGGAGTTCGTATTCGCCATCGGTGAGCGTGGTGAATTTGTGCGAAACCGATCCGTTTGAGAAGAAAAACACGCCGCCTTCTTCGCTCACGCGTGCAGAATCGGGCAAAGGTAAACGATCCAGCGGCATCGCGAATTCGCGCGATTTCACCGTGGGGATTGCGGTATCAATTGCGATCCGGGCGGCTTTAAGATACTGTTCCAAATGAAGCGGTGTTAGGGTGAGGACATCGCCAATATTGTCGAATCCGTAACCGACGTCATCGCTGGGAAACGATTCGCTCAGGTTGAGCTCCGTATAAAGCAAATCCTGAATTGTGTTGTCGTATTCGCGCCGATTAAGCCGTCTGATTGTGACTCGGCCAACGTCGGGCTCGGATTCTGCCAGGACATTTTGAATCCACGCGACCACCTTTTCACGCTGTTCGATGGTCGGAGCATCCATATCCGGCGGAGGCATCACCTGACTACGGAGATTGCCAATAACCTTTTCGAACTTTGCCCGCGACTGTGCGACTGCCTCGGCGGAATCGAATTCAAGGTCCATGCCCGCGACGGCATCTTCGCCCGAGTGGCATGGCGTGCAGAACTCATCCAGAATCGGGCGAACAACCTGATCAAGCTCGCGATCCAGGTCGCTTGAGGAAATGTCTTGGCCTTGAGGGGCTCCGGCCACCAGCATAAATCCGGTTACCGCAACTATTAACCCCGCAAGCGGGCCCCGGGATGCTTTGCCAACCATTCCGCCACGGCCATTGTACGTTACTCACTCTCTGGAAACCAAAAAATCCGCTAAGCTTTTGGTTATGGGAAAGTTAATCCTCGCGTCGCTGGCGCTGTTTGCCGTAGTGGCAGGCATGGCCGCCGCCATGCGGAACCGGCATACTACACCTGTGGATACCCAAAGCAGTTCTCTGTATGATTTCACCGCCGTTGATATCAAGGGTCAAGAAGTTCCGTTGAACAAGTATCGGGGCAAAACCGTGCTGATTGTGAATACGGCCAGCAAATGTGGACTGACCCCGCAGTACGAAGCCCTACAGAGGCTCTACGGCACCTACAAGGATCGGGGATTTGTGGTGCTCGGATTCCCATGCAACCAGTTCATGGGTCAAGAACCCGGTACTGAAGAAGAAATTGAGGAATTTTGCCAAATAAACTTCGGAGTCACGTTCCCCATGTTCTCGAAAGTTGATGTCAAAGGGAAGGACGCCCACCCGCTTTACAAGTGGCTGCTGGCCGCCCAGCCCAACCACGAGGATGTTGAATGGAATTTTGCCAAGTTCCTCATCGGTCCGGATGGAACCACGGTTCAGCGGTTTGGTTCTCGCACCAAGCCCGACGATGAAACTGTGGTGAAAGCGATCGAAGCGCTGCTTTCGGACTAACGGTCTCGATCGTCCCCGTCAAGGCTGTCTTCGAAAAGTTTGCGGAGGCGCTCGCGTTCGAGGCGTTCCTGTTCGCGCTCGCGGACCTTGCCAAAGAACTCGTCGAACTCGCGCGTCTCACGCTTTTTTTCCTTCTTTGCGGCAAAGACGTCTGTTCTTGAACGACCCAGCGAGATCGCGCCGGCCCCCGCATACCATGCAAAGATGAGGGGAAGCGTTCCGGCTATTTTCACAACCGGCGAACCAGGAATGTTGAAAAGCAAAAATGCGGCCGTGATCAGAGCCAGCCATTTGAGCTTGAGCGGCACAAACCAAAAGAGTACTTCTTGATTTGGCATCATGGCGCATGCCAGTACCGTGATAAACGCAATTGGTGCGAACGGTGAATAAAGCAGGACCGATCGGTCGATAAAGATTCCAGCTATGTAGACGAGGAATCCGGTAAGTATCGTGGCGAGGAAGAAAAACCTGAGCAGAAACGCGGTTCCTCGACTACGCTCCAACATGGAACCAAAGCTCCAAAGCCAGAGCCCTTGGAACAGGAGATAGAACGGACTGGCAGGCACGACCAGGGGATAGGTGAGGAAGCCCCAGGGCGTTCCGCCCGGCGCAATGAGGGCCAGAAGGGCACTCCATTGACGAGCCGTTCCGGGAAGAAAGCCGATGATTGCGCAGATTCCAAACGTGATGAGGAGGCCAATTGTTCCGCGCGGCAAACTTGCGGAGCTCGGGTTGAATCTAAAAGTGCTGGCCATCCGATGACAATCCTATTATGGTCGCGATTCTTACTCGTCCGGGCGGCTGTCGGGCACTGGCGGATGGGTTTGGTAGCGGTGCGAACGGTACAATCAGCATGAAATGCGCAAAAATCTGGCCGAGCTATGGCGGTTTCGTGAGCTCTTGGCGGCCATGGTGGAGCGCGAACTCCGCATTCGATATAAAAATAGTTCGCTGGGATTTTTATGGAGCCTTTTGAATCCGCTGGTTACCGTAGCGGTGATGTGGTTTGTATTCCGCTTTTTACTTGGGAATCAGACTGATAACTATTCTGCCTATATTTTAGCAGCCTATTTACCGTTTATGTTCTTTAACATGTCTCTACTTGATAGCGCACAAAGCATTATTGCGGCATTGCCTGTCGTGAAAAAGGTGTACTTTCCGCGCGAGATATTGCCGCTGGCAAGCGTGATCGCCAACTTTATCCACCTTTGCCTTGCGTTGTTGGTATTTTTTATATTTTTGTTTGTGGTTTGGGCGACTAGCGGATTCCAGGTTGCTCCATTTACCTGGAAAATTCTGTATCTGCCGCTATTGTTGGTGCCATACATGGCCCTGGTTACAGGTTTGGCTTTGTTGATTAGCGCGTTTAATGTATTTTATGAAGATGTAAAATACATTCTGAGCGTTTTTTTGTACTTGCTTTTCTTTATAACTCCGATCATGTATTTTAGCGAAACGGTGTACTACAGCTTGCTGAATCGCCCGAACGGATCGTTGATCTATACTTTGTACCATCTCAATCCGGTAGCCATGATGTCGACTGCGTTCCGTAAAGCACTTGTTCCGGCAGGGCAGATCGAGGTTATTGATAATGGCGTTGCGACTCTGGTCGGACCCCGTCCTTTTGATTACGGGCTATATGGGATCACGGTCGCAATCAGCTTTGTTATCCTGGTTTATGGGTACCACAAATTTAACCGCATGAAGTGGAGTTTTGTGGAGCGGCCATGAGTCAACCGGCGATCGAGATCCGCGGGATCGAAAAGGAGTTTGCGTTAAGCCATAGCGGGGTCGGAAGTCTAAAGACCGCACTGCTTTGGTGGAAGCGGCGCCGAATCGAAACACTCCGGGTTCTCAAGGGGATTGATTTGACGATCAATCATGGGGAATGTGTGGCTTTGGTAGGTCGGAATGGTGCAGGAAAAAGCACTTTGTTGAGTCTGATCTCCAATATTTATAAGCCGACGCGGGGTTCAATCGAGATCAATGGCCGTCTCGCACCGCTTCTTGAACTTGGTGCGGGATTCCACCCTGACCTTACCGGACTGGAAAACATTCTTTTTAACGGCATGATCCTTGGCTTATCAAGGAAACAAGTCCAAGAACGAACTCCTGCCGTTGTCGAATTTGCAGAACTGGAAAGCCACATTGATTCTCCCGTTCGTGCATATTCCAGCGGAATGCTTGCCCGGCTAGGATTCGCAGTCGCTGCAAATGTAGATGCGGACATCTTGATCGTTGACGAGGTTCTTGCCGTGGGAGACTATGCATTTGAACAAAAATGTTACGATTACATCGCGGATTTTAAACAGCGTGGTGGAACGATCCTTTTTGTAAGCCATAACGCTGACGCCGTTCGACGCGTTGCCGAGCGTTGTGTCTGGCTCTCGGTCGGGGAAGTTAAACTTGATGGTCCGGTGAACGAAGTTTTAGATGCATATCATTCATCGGGCGTTGATCTGTAAGCATCCTCAGGTAGCTTTGGCCCGCGAATTGGAGTGGTCAGTACACTCCGCCATAATTTAATGTTCTCACGTTTGAATGCGATAATATATAGCAATAGACGCAGGCCTGCTCCCATTCGATTGAGCATAAAACAGACCGCGCAGGCAAGCATGCCGTGATGAATAGAAAAGTAAAGCTCCTTGCCACGGTTGTACATTCCGATCGACCACGCGCGAGCACCAGTTGAGGACGCGCCCAGTTCGTGCTGGAATGGACAGGCTGGATCGTAAACAATTTTGCCGTGGCTGCGTAACCTTCGACATAGTTCAGTATCTTCGCAGTAAAGGAAGAATCGTTCATCGAACTGCTCGACCGGTCGCATCATAAGGCACGCCCCCATAACCTGGTCGACCTGCGCAGGCTTGCCGGTTTTGGCTATCCGTCGGGATTGCCAGTATGGGCTGAGTATTCGAGAGTTAGGAAACATTTTTTCAAGAGATGTTTGTTCACAAAATACGGCCCACAAAGTGAGGTGAGAACAGGCCGATTCTTGCAATCGACCGTCCGGAAACTCTAACCGTCCGCCAGCCGCCACCACATTCGGGGCATCTAACTGCTGAGCGAGCAAGTCAATAGATCCGGGTCGCGCGACTATGTCCGAGTTCAAAAGTAATGCAACATCACCTTGCATGATCTTAAAACCCTGATTGTTCGCTGCGCCAAACCCACGATTAACTTTATTCTGAATGAGCTTAACTTCGGGAAACGATTCAGAAACTAATGATGCAGAGCCATCCTTACTAGCGTTATCGATAACGACCACTTCATAGATAACCGAGTCCGTTAACGATTCGAGGCACCGGCGTAGGGATTCGCACGTATTGTAACTTACAATGATGACGGAAACACGCACTTAAAAGACCGCATCTCCACGGAAAGCGGGGCAAGTTCCATTGACAGAGATGTTCATTCGATTGTAAATGCGATGGAACGTTCCGAGAAAGAGGTCGCGTCCAAAGTAGCCGGCCAAGTCTCCGGGAGCGGTGCCTTGGTCGACGGTCCGGGCGAACCTAGCGTGGCCGTCAACAAAAGCAAAGTTTGCTCCGCCATTAAATCCGCCCTTTAGCTTACGGTGGCCGAACAGTTCGAACCCATAGCCAAAGTCTGGATCGCTAATGGTCCAAGCAAAATGCATCACTTGAGAATCTTGTGCATCGGCTACACAGGTTGAAAATCCGAATGCTTGCTGCTGCGGACCAAGGAGCACCGTTTCCGCAACCCGCTCAATTGATGTTTCCTGGGAAGCTCCCGGAAGATCAGGGTTTAGATCGCCCCGCGAAATTAAATGATTAAGCGCATACGTGACCCGGTAAATGCCCGGCGATTCGGCCGTGTCGCTGGCTGACATCGCGCCTGGTAGCCAGTACCCACGTGGATAAAATACACGATCGGTGTTCGACGCGGAAGCAAAGATCGCCTTGCTTTGAATATAAGGCATGAGTCGATCACTCCAAAATGGCCCTTTCTGTCGATTAGAATATGCAGGTGTGCTCCACGAATCTGCATAGGGGAATGAAAGAAAACAGTTATCATAGTCTTGTGTATATATGAGGTTTGCATATCCTAGCTGTTTAACATGGGCGAGATCTGCAGTGCGTTTTGCAGTCATTTTCGCGCTCGCAAAAACTGGGAATAGGATCGCGGCAAGCAGCGTGATTATTGCCACCACAACCAAAAGCTCGATCAGCGTAAAGCCGAGTCGACCTTTCATCCTTCCTTCTTGGTTGCAGTCCATCACGCAAATTTCAGCATAACCTTAGGCGTGAGTGCAACTAGAATCCCGTCTACCCCGCATTAGTGCCAGGCTCAGCAAGCATCCCCCCGAAACTCCGGAGTAAATTAAAACCGTGAAGACCCTGAAGGCCTCTGCGCTGAACATTCGACTCGAAAATATCGAGCTTGACATTGGACTCACGATCGAGAGTTTCGAAGTCGTCGGCGGGGAAGCAGCGGCCGATCTTAAGCCATTCCAGCTCTTCCTCAAAGAACCGGGCCGGGTACGGGTGGTCGTTACAGAACAAGCGGTAGGGAAGTTTCTTGAAAAAGAATCCCCGGGGGGACTGCGTGGATTTCAAGTCTCAATCCGAGATGGAGTGATTCACGTATCCGCAAAAGCGCAGGTCATTGTATCAATACCCGTGCGCGCGGTTTGCACGCTTGAAATCGAACAACAATCGCGCCTCATGGTCCGGCTTCAGTCGGTTGATGTGCTCGGCGGAGGTCCGCAGGGGATGGTAGAGCAGCAGCTGGCCAAAATCAATCCGATCCTTGACGCCGCCGATTTTCCGGTAGCCGTGAAGTTGCTTTCGGCAGAATTAGACAGGGGGCAAATCGTTTTGCATGGGCTCATCGAGGGAATTTAAGCGGGGGACGGTGCCCCGTAAGCAGGTAAAACCCAACCGGCTTGAGCGAACGCGTAGTGGTGCTGGGCTCGGGGCCGATTAGGATCGGCCAGGGCATTGAATTCGATTACTCTTGCGTCCACTGTGTTTGGACGCTTCGCGAAATGGGTTATCGGGCCGCGATTGTTAACAACAATCCCGAAACCGTAAGCACCGATTTTGATACGGGCGATGGACTCTACTTCGAACCGGTAGGGCTCGAAGAAGTGCTCGATATCTGCGATCACGAATCGGCCATCGGCGTGGTCTGCCAGTTTGGCGGTCAAACCGCAATCAACCTGGCCGCTCCGCTGGCCGAAGCAGGAATCCGCGTGCTCGGAACGTCGCCGGAAGCTATTGCAATGGCTGAAGATCGCGACCAGTTTGAACAGCTGCTCGATAAACTCGGAATCCCTAAACCGCCGGGCCGGGCCGTCCGAGGGCTTGACCAAGCTCTTACCGTAGCAAACGAAGTCGGATACCCCGTTCTAGTGCGACCCAGCTTTGTGCTCGGCGGTCGAGGAATGGAAATTGTGCACAGCGACGACCATCTGCGAGGGTTTTATCAGGAAGCGGAAGATGCGAATCCGGGCCAGCCCGTATTGGTGGATAAATACTTTTTGGGCCAAGAAGCGGAAGTCGATGTGATCAGCGATGGCACCGATACGCTGGTGCCCGGAATCATGGAGCACATTGAACGCGCCGGAATCCATTCGGGCGACTCCATGGCCGTCTATCCGCCAGTCGGAATTTCGTGGGATTTGCAGGCAAAAATGGTGGAATACGCCTGCCGAATCGCACGCGAACTCGACGTTCGCGGCCTCATGAATATTCAATTCGTGCTTGTGGATGGGGAAGCATATGTACTCGAAGTGAATCCCCGCGCCAGCCGCACGGTTCCGTACCTATCTAAGGTTACCGGAGTGCCAATGGTTCCGCTGGCGACGCGATGCATGATGGGCGAAAGATTGGCCGATCTCGGCTACAAATCTGGATTGTGGGATCGGAGCACCGATGGTTCGAGTACGGTTCGAACAAGTGCAGAAGTCCGCGCCGGTCTAGGGGAAGCCAACCTTTATGCCGTCAAAGCCCCGGTTTTCAGTTTCCAAAAGCTGGCCCTTGTGGAGCCAAGCCTTGGTCCTGAAATGAAATCGACCGGGGAAGTCTTGGGGATCGATTCCACGTTCGAAGCTGCCCTTTACAAGGCCATGGTCGGTAGCGGAATTACGTTCAAGCCACAAGGCCAGGTCATTATCACCGTAACCGATGAAGATAAACCGGCGGCGGTGGAAATCGCTCGGGACTTTATTGCCAGGGGGTATCAGCTGGGGGCCACGGAACGAACCTGCGACTATCTGAGCGAGCACGGGATTCCGTGCGAAAGACTCAACAAAATCCAGCGGGGATCACCCAATCTGCTTGATCGCCTATTTAGTGGAGATGTGAGCCTGATGATCAATACGCCCGGGCCAGGGCAACTGGCGGGCTCTGATGCGGCCCGGATTCGACGCGCATGTATCGAAACTGGCGTAGCTTGTGTTACCAGTATCGATACCGCTCGGGCTTTGGCCAGAGCATTGCCGATGTTCGAAGATCCCGGCTTGGCATCGTGCCGAACGGTCTCGGAGCACGTCCGCGGCGGTTCTAAGTTGGTAACCTAACGCATATGTCGGAAGAACCGCGCGATAATCCGGACGACCTGGATCTGCCGCCCCCGTTTTTCCCCTACGACGAGCTTTCTCAGCCCGCTGAGATTGCCGATATGGGAGAACCGGTTGAGGTTCGGGTAGAAGCCGTTTTTGCCGCTCAACCCGATGAGTCGGTGCAACACTTTGTATTGCTCACCGATGGATCGCGCAAACTTCCGATTGCCATCGGTGGATTTGAAGCAACGGCCATTAGCTTTCATTTGAGCAACCATCAGCCCGATCGTCCGATGACCCACGATCTGATCAAAAAAATGATCGAGCGCCTGGGCGGCGATGTGGTTCGCATAGATATCGATGACTTTTTGGGGAGCACGTACTACGCCAAAATCATGCTGAGGTCGGGCAAGGAAGAGATGGTTATCGATAGTCGCCCGAGCGATGCAATTGCGATTGCCGTGCGCGCGGATGCTCCCATCTATGTGGCAGAAGGCATCCTCGATCAGCACGGCCACTAGGCCGCGGCCATCATTCGAGAACTTTTTCGTGAGGCGCAACATTCCTCTTATTAGGCAACCTGTTCTGGACGCGACAATCGACCGATAAAAAGAACATAGCCTTATTAAAGGAGTCTAAAGAAATGCCCATGGATCGCGTAGAAGATCGGACGGAAAGTAGAGCGCCCAGTGCCTTGCTGGCCGCTGGCGTTGCGGTAGGAATTGCCACGGTAATGTGGCTTTTTTCCAGCCGAAGAGTTGCATCAAGCCATCCGGTAGCGGAATCAATTTTGGACTTTTGCGATTCGGCGGCGGCGAAGATGGATGAGATTCTGAAAGCCGAAACCACGCAAGCGTAAAATAGTCACCTCCTGTCGGTGAAGAAAGCGGAGATCGAATGCGGTCGCCGCTTTCTTGTTTATTGATTTCAGGAGAAGAGCAACAAAGGTCTTTGGGAGAGGATCAAGTACGTGGAGTCACTTCGATAACATTTCCGATAATCAATATTATGACAACTTTGCAACTCGGCCGGGTGGCGTGCCTCTTCCCTGGAAGCATTTGCGGATTTTATGCTACTGGGGAGAGGCCGGAACCTGCAACTACAGATTCTTAGTTTCGGTTTTCCGTCAGATCGTCATACCGGACCGTCGTTGTGTGCGATTGATCTCCGATCACGAGTTCAACAATATACGTGCCGCTGGCCAGGACCTGGCCCCGAGCTCCGCGCGGACGCCAGACCACACCGTTCAGACCCCGGTTTGCGGTTCCTGATAGCCGAGCGACGGCGGTCCCGCCTACTGTTTTTACAAGGATTTCAACCTTCTCTTCTGATCCGCTTTTGAGCCAGTAGTAGATGGTGGTGCCGGGCTGAGTATTGGGCGATTTCCATTCGCTGTTGCCGCCAAACCACTCTCCGAAGACTTTCCCGAAATTGTACGCGTCAATTGGCGTGCAGAGGAAGACTTCCTTGCCACGATTTTCTGCGGTGAGCTGTTCGAGTGCGGCCACGGGAATTTGCCACATAGATCGTCCATGCGTGGCAACGATCAAGTCTTTTTCACGTGGATGAATCAGAAGGTCATCAACCCGCACGGTCGGAAATCCAACGTTCCGGTGGATTCGGGTCCAAGTGGCACCCCGGTCGAGCGTGACCCAGAGCCCCATTTCTGTACCGGCAAAAAGAAGTTCCGAGTTTTCTGTTCCTTCGCAAAAGGCATAGACGCTGTGATTCTCCGGGAAAGCGTGGCTGATCGGCTTCCACGTTTTGCCTAGATCTTCGGTTACGTAGAGGTACGGTCGAAAGTCGCTTGAGCGGTGCCCGTCGAACGCCACGTAGGCTCGATTATCTTCGAATCGACTGGCAACCACGCGGCTGACCCAGGTTCCTTTGGGCACGTCCGGGACGCTTACTTTGGCCCATGTTGCTCCGCCGTTTTCGGTGACTTGAATGTTGCCGTCGTCGGTGCCGACCCAAACCAAACCTTCTTTACGCGGTGATTCGCTGACCGTCACAATTGTGCAGTGCACCTCGGCCCCGGTGTTTTCCGGAGTAACGCCACTACCGGGTTTCATTTTTTCTGGATCATTGGTCGATAGATCGGGGCTGACTTCCGTCCAAGTATCGCCACGGTTCACGCTTTTGAACAGTTTATTCCCGCCGAGCCATAACGTATAAGGATTGTGCGGGCTTATGATATACGGTGTATTCCAGTTGAACCGGTAACGCTCACCCTGAGGTGGTCGCGGACGGATAAACTTCTGCTCTCCGGTTTCCAGGTTATGGCGGACAATTCCGCCTCCTTGACTTTCACCGTAGACGATCCGCCAATCTGTGGGGTCCACTTGGACATAGAATCCATCTCCGCCGTTAAAGAATCGAGCGTCGGCTGAACTCAAGGCACCACTGTTCGATTGCGTAGGAATGCCCCAGCACCCATTATCTTGGAGTCCTCCGTAAACCCAGTAAGGACGACGCATGTCCACCGCGGCCGCATAAAACTGTCCGATGGCCATGTTATCGATGTGCTCCCAAGATTCTCCTCGATCTCGAGTCACGCCGATTCCGCCATCGTTTCCGGTGATCATATAGTTGTTATCTTTTGGATTAATCCACATATCATGATAATCGACGTGGATGTTATTATCGATAACTTTGAACGTCTTGCCCCCATCCGTCGAATAGTGGAAGTTCACGCCAGGAATGTAGATGCGTTGCTCATCTACCGGATCAATACGGGGCATACTAAAATAGAAAGGTCGTGGATTAAGTTCGTTAAGAAACGTCCACGATTCCCCGCCATCGGTACTCTTGTAAAGTCCTCGGTTTTTCGTGCTTTCCACCAAAGCGATAATCACATTGGGATTGGCATGGAATCGGCTGAGGCCAATGCGGCCGAGTTCGCCTTCCGGCAAACCCTTAATCAGTTTGCGCCACGTTTTGCCGCCATCAGTGGTTTTGAACAGTCCACTTCCTGGCCCGCCGCTGGCAAAGCTGTATGCCGTGCGTTTTTTCTGATACTGAGCAACGATCATGGTGTCCGGCCGACGCGGATCGGCGGTCATATCGATGACCCCGGTCATGTCGTTGACATAGTGGATTTTTTGCCACGTTTTGCCGCCGTCGGTGGTTTTGAACAAGCCTCGTTCCGCATCCGGACCCCACAGGTTTCCGAGAGCGCCGACATAGATGGTGTCCTTATTCTTTGGATGCAGCACGATTTTCGAAATGTGGCGCGTGCCGTTCAGCCCCATGTGTTGCCACGATTTGCCACCGTCTTCCGAGCGATAAACGCCATCTCCCCAGCTTGATGAGTTTCGGCTGTTTTGCTCACCGGTTCCGATCCAAACGCGGTCGGGGTTTGATTGATCTACGGCAAGCGCGCCGAGCGCAACAGTATTCTCATACTGAAAAACGGGTTCGAACCGAGTGCCTGCGCTGACGGTCTTCCACACTCCGCCGCTTGCCGTACCCACGTAGTAGATTCGCGGATCATTTTCGTAGACGGCAAGGCTACTGATTCGGCCCCCCATGTTGACCGGGCCCAGCTCACGCGGTTTAATAGCCTGAAGCGCGAGTTCGGCATCGGATTGCGCAACCCCAAGCGCGGAAAGAATGGCAATAGAAGCCAGCACAACAGTTCGGCCAAACTGACGCAGATTCATGTAGCCTCAACTTTACACCGCCTCTTCCCCGCTCCGCTACGGCATTGAAAAGATTCTGTCCCGTGGGACCGTTCAATCCGCGCCCGTACACTCCATCCCACCTATGGATTTCGCCCTGACCCAAGAGCACGAACTGATTCGTGAAATGGCCCAAAAGTTCGCCGCTCAAGAAATCGTTCCTACGGTGCGCGAACTGGATCGTGACCATACTTCAGACCCCGCTACCCTCAAAAAGATGGGCGAAGCTGGCCTGCTCGGCGTTTCGATCCCCGCCCAGTACGGCGGATCGGATACGGACTACATTTCGCTAGGATTGGTGTGCGAAGAGCTCGAAAAAGGGGACACTTCCGCCCGCGTTGTGCTGTCCGTTCACAGTGGATTGCACTGCCTCACCATCTTGCAATGGGGGACCGAAGAGCAAAAGCAGCGATGGCTCCCCAAGCTGGCAAGCGGCGAGCACATCGGCGCGTTCGGGCTCACCGAACCCAACGCCGGATCGGATGCGATTAACATTAAAACTACGGCGCGCAAAGATGGCGATTCTTATATCATCAACGGCTCTAAAACCTGGATCAGCCTGGCCGATTATGCCGATCAATTCTTAATCATCACCAAGCTCGCCGAAACCGATGCCAAAGCTCCCTATGCGGCGTTCATTATCAACCGAAATACGCCCGGGTTCAGCAGCCGCCCGATCAAAGGCAAACTCGGGGTTCGAGCGGGCAACACGGGCGAAATTTTCTTTGAAAACATGCGCGTTCCCGCCGCTGACATGCTCGGTGCCGAGGGCGATGGATTCAAAGTTGCGATGAGCGCGCTCGATCACGGTCGCTACACCGTGGCTGCCGGAGCAGTCGGAATCATTACCGCGTGCCTTGATGCGTGCGTCAAGTACGCAAACGAACGTAAAGTCGGCGATGAAGTCATCGGCAAAAAGCAGCTGGTGCAGCAGCTGATCGCGAGTATGGCCAAGGGTCGCGATATCGGGCGACTGCTCTACTATCAGGTGGGCTGGCTCAAGAACCAAGGGGTTCGTCACACGCGCGAAGTCAGCATGGCCAAATGGGTCAATTGCGAAGCTGCATTCGATGCCGCCCACAAAGCGGTGGAAGTCCACGGCGCTTACGGATACAGCGATGAGTTTCCGGTGGAGCGGTATTTCCGAAATTCGCGCGGTGCCATGATCTACGAAGGCACGCACGAGATTCACACGCTCATGCAGGCGGAATACGCGCTGGGTTATCGGTCAGATAAGCCGCTGGCGAACATGCTGCCCAAGTATCCCTTCGAATAAGGCTTCCCGCGTTCGGACTCGGACCCGTCCGGGTCGGCATCGGTATCCTTGGCAAAGATGGCCGAAGACGCCGCAAACATTAAGCGCAAAGATCGGGAAATGATCCCCCGGATCATCGCGCTCTTTAAGCCGCACCTTAAAATGGTATGGCTCACCGTCGCGGCCGTACTCGTCGGCGTGATCCTCGGCATCCTGCCCCCCTATTTCATCAAGGCGATCATCGATGAAGGCATCGCCAAGCAGGACCTGGGCGTCATCGGCTTCTTTTCGCTTCTCACCCTGACTGCCGTGCTTGCCGGTGCGGGAATGACGCTGATCTACGGCTATCTGGGCGTGATAATCGGCCAGCGGATCATGTGTACGCTGCGCCAGCGTTTGTTTGATCACTTGCAGGGGATGTCGCTTCGATTTTTCACGAGCACTCGGACGGGCGAAATTCAAACCCGGCTCATCAGCGACGTGCAGGGCGTGCAAACGGTTGTCAGCACTACGCTTGTGGATCAGCTGAGCAATGTGGCGATTGTGCTTTCCACGCTCACCGCCATGTTCCTGATGGATTGGCGGCTTACGCTGCTGAGCATTGTATTGGTGCCCGCTTTTATGCTTATCGGGAACGCGGTCGGCGATTATGCGCGCAAGGTTCGGCAAGGCACGCAAGAACAAACGGCCGAGCTCAACGCGATGATGCAGGAGACGCTCAGCGTTTCTGGGATTCTTCTCACCAAAGCGGTGGGATTCCAAGGCCTGCTATCAGATCGGTTCGATATCGAAAATCAAAAGCTTGCGGTTTGGCAGATCAAGTCGAACGTGGTGCAGTATCTGTTTTTTGGGATGATCCGGTTGATCACTCAGCTTGCGCCCGCTCTTGTGTACTGGCTGGCCGGCTGGCTACTCATCGTTCGGGGCGATCAATCCATCACCATCGGGATGTTGGTCGCATTCACTGGCCTCCAGATTCGTCTTTTCTTCCCGCTCACCGGTCTATTTGGCGCGCAGGTCGAAATCATGGGTTCGTTTGCTTTATTCCAGCGGATCTTTGAGTACCTCGATTATCCGCGCGATATTCAAGACGCACCGGATGCGCGGCCGATCCCAGCGGATGCTCAAGGACGCGTGGAATTTCGCGATGTGTGCTTCAAGTACGATCCGGAGGCTGAGCACAACACCGTAGACCACACGAGCTTTGTGGCCGAACCGGGTGAACTCATTGCGCTGGTCGGACCCAGCGGCGCGGGCAAGACAACCCTCACTTATTTGATCCCCCGGCTCTACGATGCCGATTCTGGCCAGGTGCTCATCGATGGCGTGGACGTAAAAAATCTCAAATTGGAAGACCTCGGTCGCATGGTGGGCATGGTCACGCAGGAAACCTACCTAATGCACACCAGCGTGGCCGAAAATTTGCGGATTGCCAGACCCGAAGCAACGCTGGAAGAGCTGCAGGAAGCATGCAAACTGGCCGCAATCCACGACCACATCATGTCGTTGGAGAATCAGTACGATACGGTGGTTGGCGAACGGGGATATAAGCTCAGCGGGGGCGAAAAGCAACGCCTCGCCATCGCCCGCGCGATTCTCAAAAATCCTAAAATTCTGATTCTCGACGAAGCCACTTCCGCGCTCGATACGAGATCCGAGCGCTTGATTCAAGAGTCGATGTCGCGTCTTATGGAAGGTCGCACCACGTTTGCGATTGCCCACCGACTCAGCACGATCATCTTTGCCGATCAGATTTTGGTGCTCGAAAAAGGTCGGATCGTTGAGCGCGGACGACACGAAGACCTCATCCGGCGGAATGGTCTTTACTCTCGGCTTTACCACGAACAGTTCAGCGCAGAATCGAAATCGCTGGCCGAGCCTGTGGATTCAGAGACTGCCTTCGAGCCAAGTGTGTAAAAAAAATTCTTGTGAAAATCCCGATCCCCCGCTTGGCCGATGCAACGGATGGGTATCATGCGGGGCGTTAAAGCGATGGTCTTGACCACAAGAGAGGAGCCCCTGGGGACACTGTCCCGGGGGCTTCTATCATGTCAGGTCGGGCAAAATTCGCGCGGGGCAAACATATGACGGGCAAAGAAGCAATTGAACAAATTCGTGAGCGTGAAGCGGATTTTGTAGATATCCGGTTCACCGATCCCTTTGGGATGTGGCATCACTTCACCATTCCGGCGAGGGCATTTGAAGAGTCGGCGTTCGAAGATGGCCTTCCTTTCGACGGATCAAGCATCCGCGGATTCAAGGCGATCAATGAAAGTGACATGCTATTGCGCCCCGATCCGGAAACGCTCTTTTTTGACCCGTTTTTGGAGCACACCACCGCCGTGGTGCTCTGCGATATCGAGGACCCGATTACTCGGGAGCCGTATCGGCGCGATCCCCGATACACAGCTCGCCAAGGGCTCGAGTATCTCAAATCCACCGGAATCGCCGATCTGGCGTACTTTGGGCCGGAAGCGGAGTTCTTTATCTTCGACAAAATGGCTTACTCGGTCCAGCCGAACCGCAGTTTCTTCGAAATTGATAGCCTAGAAGCCTGGTGGAACAGCGATGCCGAGAATGCAACCGGCTACACCATGCGCCCAAAAGGCGGGTACTTCCCCACCGCCCCGGCCGACAAACTCCACGATATGCGCAGCAATATGTGTCTTGCGCTTGAAGAGGTCGGTATCGAGGTGGAAATTCACCACCACGAAGTCGGCGCTGCAGGTCAATGCGAGATCGATGTGCGGTTCGATGAACTTGTCCGCATGGCCGATAAGCTCATGATGTACAAGTATGTGATTAAGAACGTGGCCGCCCAATACGGATGCACGGCGACGTTTATGCCAAAACCAGTCTTTGGCGATAACGGTAGCGGCATGCATGTCCATCAATCTCTTTGGAAGAATGGCGAGAACCTGTTCTACGATGAAGCCGGATATGCGGGTCTCAGCGATCTTGCTCGCTGGTACATCGGCGGAATCCTGCGCCACGCCCCCGCCCTTCTGGCGTTCACTAATCCATCCACCAACAGCTACCGTCGATTGGTGCCGGGATATGAAGCACCTATCAACCTCGTCTATAGTGCTCGAAACCGATCCGCGTGCATCCGAATTCCCATGGCAAGCAATTCGCCCAAGGCCAAGCGGATCGAATTCCGTGCGCCCGATCCGAGCGCGAATCCGTACCTGGCGTTCACCGCCATGATGATGGCCGGGCTCGATGGAATCCAGAACAAAATCGAGCCACCCGAGCCGATCGACAAGGACCTCTACGAACTTCCGCCAGAAGAAAAGGAAGGGATTCAGCAAACGCCGGAAACTCTTAAGGATGCGCTTATGGCGCTTCGCGAAGATTACGAATTCCTGACCAAAGGCGACGTATTCAGCGAAGATCTGATCCACACCTATATCGACTTCAAACTGGCCCACGAGGTGGAAGCAATGGCCTTGCGTCCGCACCCGATGGAGTTCTATCTCTACAGCGACTGCTGATCGGCAAACTTCCGGCTGTGTCCTACTTATTCACAGCCGGAAAGTCTCTTTTTATTCGCAAGGGGGTTGTTCCGACCCGTTCGGGTGTATGCTGAAAAGCCCCGCCGTGAGCATAGGCTCCGGAACGTTACGGGCGAATTTAACAGAGCCTGAAAATGGATACCATCGAGATTAAGGTCGGCGAAAGGGTTTTTCACCTCGATCGCAAAAAAGCTGAGGCCGCACAAAATGCCAAGGCGGTTATCAACGGTCGGGAGACCATGACCTTTAACCTGCTGCCGCTCAAGTACACCTGGGCTTACACCCTGTATCGCACCATGAAAGCGAACCACTGGGAGCCCGAAGACATTCCCATGCAAAAGGATGTTGAGCAGTGGCGAAGCGATAATCTCCTGAGTGATGTGGACCGCTGGGTGATCCGCATGGCGATTGGCTATTTTAGTGCCGCCGAAGGGATTGTTGGAGACAATATTCTTCACGTCGTACGCGAAAACGTCACCGCAAGCGAACTCAAACTCGTGCTCGGACGCCATGCGCACGAAGAAAATATCCATGCCGACAGTCTGCTGTATATGATCTCCAGCCTCGGCATCAATCCGCACGAATGCGAAGCGATGTTCGAAGATGTTCCCACGATCAAGCGCAAAAATGAATTCGTTACCCGGGTGAGCCACGCTCTGCGCCGCGATCTCGACCTAACCAAAACCGAAAACAAGCAGCTTCTGGCCCGGAATATTTTCATGTTCGGCCAATGCATGGAAGGCACTCAGTTCTACGGTCTCTTCGGAATGGTACTCAGCCTTTATCGGCAGGGCAAGTTCCCGGGCATCGGCCAGATGTTCCGCTACACGCTACGCGACGAGAGTAACCACATTGAACTGTTCCGCCAGCTACTCATGGAACTGGTGGATGAAAACCCCGACATCTGGACGCCCGAATTTCGGCTGGAACTCGTCGAAACAATGAAAGAAGCCGTGAACCTGGAGAAAGAGTTCATCCGCGACTGCCTGCCGGTGGCCGCGGTCGGGCTCAGTGCCGAAGAGTTCACTCAGTACATCGACTACATCGCCGACCGCCGGCTGGAAGGGTGCGGTCTCCCCACGCTCAACCCGGGAATCCAAAACCCGTTGCCCTGGCTAGCGGAAATGATGGATATCAAGAAAGAGCAAAACTTCTTCGAAGGGCGCGTAACCGAATACCAAAAATCATCTTCACTGAGCAGCGTCAACGACGACGAACTCTAACCTTTCAAGGCTAGGGCGCAGTAATATCCGCCTTGGTTTGAGCAGTTTTTTCCAGAAGTGGATTGCTGAAGAAAAGCGCCCCGCTCCCAATAACGGCGGGGCGCGCCTTGATCACTTGCGGCGCCTGATTTCCGGGAATGCCATCCTGACCCGCGAGTACGTGGTCATGAACTTTCTTGCGACGGTCGTTGCCGCTTACGGTCTCATCCAGAATTCGACTGCGGTTGTGATCGGCGCAATGTTGATCGCTATGCTCCTCGGACCGATCAACGGAGTAGCGCTTGCCCTTAACGATGGCAATATTACGTTACTTCGTCGAAGCATTTTTGCGGAAGGCGTTGGGGTGGCCATAGTATTTGTCACGGGGCTTGCGATCGGTCGAATCCACGATAGTTTGCCGATTGGGTCAGAAATTTTGACTCGAACCCAACCAAACATCCTGGATCTGATCATCGCCCTTGCGGGGGGAATGGCCGGAGCCTACGCCATCATATCGCCTCGACTCAAGGTTGGGGCTGTGGGCGTGGCAATTGCGACAACACTTTTGCCTCCGGTTGCAGCGGCGGGAATCCTTATTGCCCGGGGCGGATCAGAGAATCTCCTGCTCGCCGGCGGTGCGCTGCTCCTTTTTCTTACCAACCTCGTCACAATTCAGGCAGCCGCTAGCGTCGTATTTTGGTTCAGTGGTCTCCGTGCCCCGCTCCGTAGCCCAGATGCAGGATTCGCCGAGGTTTTCCGACGACACTGGGTGAGTGTTCTGATGCTCGGCACCCTTGGGGTTGTGCTCTTCATCACGTTCCAATCAAATATCCATGATACGGCCGTCCGGGCGGATCTTCGATCTCGCCTACAAAGCCTTTTAGCAAGCCAGCACAAAGGCGCCAATCTCGCCGACGTAAACTTTCGCAAGTTCGAGCGCAGCATCAATGTTTACGCAGTTGTTCGCTCTCCTCATAGTTTCGGACCCGAACAAGTCGCTTCGATCGAACGAGGCATGCAGATTGAAGGCGAACGGCCGGTCCGGGTATTCGTTCGGTCGGTGATCACAAAAGAAGCCAGCCGGGATGGCTGGCTCAATGTTCCTACGGCACCCGATTCGGTTGAAACCCCTCAGGTAACAGAGTTCCCGGGCGAAGAGCCGACCGCACCGATTTCCGGAGAGGTTAGGGACGAAGTTCCGACCCCGGACCAACCGGAGAACGCGGAGGATTTAGACTCTAGCGATTAGTCGATCACATCGACTTCGACGGGCGGAACCAGGCCGATCCGGGCTCCTTCGCTGAGCAAAAGTCGGATTGCTTTGATCCCGTCTTCGCCCATATCGCGAGTGCGTTCGTTGACATACATGCCGACAAACTCATCGCTGGTGGCTTCGTCCATGCCGCGCGCAAACTTGAGCGCGTAGGCGAGTGCATCTTTTCGATTGTTGAGGCTGGCCTCGATCGATTCGCGCATGCAGCGACTGACATCCTGGCAGATATCTTCGCCCAGATCTTTGCGCACCACGTTCACGCCCAGCGGAAGCGGAAGGCCGCCGGTTCGATCGTGCCACCATTTGCCCATATTGGCGATCTCAACCAAGCCTTCTTGTTCATAAGTGAGCTGGCCTTCGTGGATGATGAGGCCGGCATCGAATTTGCCCGCTTTGATCTGCGGAATGATTTCATCGAACGGTACAACTTCGAACTTGGGCTTTGCGCCTTCGCCGTACTTGTCGGCAAACCACAGGTTAAGTTGAAGGAATGCCGAGGTCAGCTCGCCTGGCACGGCGATCGTAGTTTCTTTGAGCTCTTCAAGGGGGATGTCGCGTTCGGCTACGATCATCGGACCATATTGATCGCCAAAAGATCCGCCATGCCGAAGTAATGCGTACTTATCGGCGACGTAAGCAAAAGCATGCACGCTGACCGCGCTGCTTTCCAGTTTGCCCTCACGGGCCCAATCGTTGAGCGTTTGGATGTCCCGCAGGATGTGCTCAAATTCGTGTTCGCTGCGGACCGGGCCTTCTGCCAATCCCCAAAACATAAACGCATCGTCAGAATCGGGCGAATGGCCAAGACGGATCTTCATATCCATTTAACTGTACCGACCAATGCGGCCCGGCCCGGGGGACAATCTGGCCCCATTTGAACGATAATAGACTCATGGTCACCTACACCGATCGAATCGGCGATATTCGGGCAGAGGATCTGCAGGGCTTTTTTGACGGGTGGCCGGCGCATCCTAGTCCCGCCGACCACTTGCGCATGCTTCAAAACAGCGAGTATGTGGTGATCGCCCGCGAAGACCGCCGTGTAGTCGGATTTATCACGGCCATCTCCGATGGCGTGCTCTGCGCCTATATTCCCTTCCTTGAAGTGTTACCAGACTATCGGGGTCAAGGCGTAGGGAAAGAGCTTGTCCGGCTTATGCTCCTTAAACTGCAGGATTATTATATGATCGATTTGACCTGCGACGCCGCGTTGCGCTCGTTTTACATCAGCCAAGGCATGACCGCGATGACCGCCATGAGTAAACGCAACCATCAAAAACAAGCGGGCAAACCCGTTGAAGAGCCTGCCCGCGATATTGGCGACAACGATTTAGATCGTTAAGCTTTGTTGCGACGTCGTAAAATAGCGACGGCTCCGAGCCCAAGTCCAACCAAGGTGATTGGTTCCGGCACTGCCTGCAGATCGTAGCCGATGGCATCAAAGGCACGGATGTCGTTCGGCGAAATCGAGAGCAGCACGCCAGCACCTGCCGTGGGGCCCATGATGCCGATTCCTTGGCCGTTCTTCCAGTGGCTGGCCTGATTACCATCACCCCATACGATTCCGGTCGAAAAGTTGCCCATGTTGGTTGCCCCGCCATCGACCGAGAAGTATTTGTTGGCTGAATCGGCCACGAAATCACGTTGGATACCCCAACCGGTGCGATTGGAATAGCGGAACACATCCATCGGCCGGAGGTAGTAGTTCGAGTTATTGTGGTTGACGTTGCCACCGGCGCGATCTACACTGTCAACCCCGCTCACAAATCCGAGCGCGTGGCCAATTTCGTGCGCGGCAATACCGACAAGGTCGAACTGACCCGGGTTAATGCCATTTGAAGGATTAAAGTCGAAATTCACGCTGCTGTTAAACGTGATCATCGCGTCGATACCGGAACTACTGAACCCGAGTGCTTTTGCATTTGCCGTGGTCATTCGAACGTTATTGTTGTTATTCGAATTGTTGTTATCGTTGTACACCCCGGTGCCGAACGAGGTATCCCGATTGGCAAGGAATGACAGCTGACCAGGCGCAAGACTAGCCACGGCTGAAGCGTCGGTAGCAGAAGTTGCGTCGTTGGTCAACGCGTTTCGAAAGCTGTTGTAGCTTACGGTCGTTTCGCTCGAGGACGCCATCCCGAGGACACTACCGCCAAGATTCTCCCATCCAATGGCGACATTGACCGTAATGTCGTCGCTAAAGATGTCAGCCCACTGCTGCCCCGCTTGGGCGAACGCATTAAGGACCGGAGTCGGAACCGAGCTTCCCGAAAAGTTGAAAGTGAGTGCGGAGGCCGATCCCGTGAGAATCGCCGCCGAGGTGAGAACTGAAAGTGTCTTTAATTTCATAGACGTCCTTTCCTGAATTGCACAAAGACAATCATTGAGCCTGCTCCAGCTGAGCAGGCAGACGTGTTATTCTAGCGGAAATGATTGCTAATTAAACATTCTGCCGGGAAAACAGTTCTGAAATTCTGGTGAAAGTTTGGGGAAAGCCCGCAAAAATACGGGGCCGCATGGTAGCAGCCCCGTATTTTGAATTGCGCGCAAGGGTTACGAAAGCTTGCGGACCGCCGCGATGACGTCTTCCACATCCGGGATACATTCGAGTTCGAGATTCCGGGCGTAGGGGGTCGGAACGTTGAGTCCACCCACTCGGCCGACCGGAGCATCGAGATCATCAAAACTCTCTTCCCCGATGCGGGAAGCAATCTCCGCCCCGAATCCGCCAAACCGCCAATCTTCGTACACCACAATTGCGCGGTGGGTCTTGGCCACGCTCGCGTTGATGGTGGTCATATCCAGCGGACTCAGCGATCGAACGTCCACGACTTCGGCAGAGATTCCTTCTTTGGCCAGTTCTTGAGCGGCCGCAAGGTTGACCTGCGTCATCCGTGAGTAGCCGACGAGACTGACATCTTTCCCTTCATGCAGAATCTGGGCTTCTCCAAACGGAATGGTGAATTCCGGATCGTCGGGGACTTCCCCTTTGACTCCGTAAAGGCCCGGATTCTCGGTGAAGATGACCGGATTATCGTCTCGAATCGCCGTCTTGATCAATCCGTAGGCATCGGCGGGGGTTGCTGGAGCCACAACCTTAAGTCCCGGAACGTGGGCGTACCACCCTTCTAGGCAGTGGGTGTGTTGTGCGCTTAGCTGCTTGGCCGCGCCCCCCGGACCGCGCACCACCAGCGGAACGCTGGCTTGACCGCCGGTCATGTAGTGGACTTTGGCGGCGTGGTTGATGATCTGATCCAGCGCAAGGATGGAAAACGACATCGTCATCATCTCGACAACCGGGCGCAAGCCAGTCATGGCTGCGCCGATGGCGATGCCGGTGAACCCGGCTTCGGTGATCGGCGTATCGACCACGCGTTTGCCACCGTATTTTTCGAACATTCCTGCGGTGACGCGGAAGGTTCCCTGGTAGCGACCGATATCTTCGCCCATGAGCAACACGTTCTCATCGCGATCGAGCTCTTCGGCCAATCCTTTAGAAAGGGCCTCACGGTAGGTGATTTCTGCCATTAGTGGCCCTTCTCCGGTTCCATATCGGTGTAAACGTGGTCGTACACTTCATCCAGATCGGGGAACGGTGAAGCGTCGGCCTTCTGGTAAATATCTTCCACTTGGTCGGTGAGTTCTTCGTCAATCGCTTCCATCTTTTCGCGGGTCATGATGTTGCGGTCAAGCAGCACCTGTTCCAGCCGGACGATCGGATCGCGCTTCATGGCTTCCTTTTCTTCTTCCGGCGTGCGGTATAGCTGCCGATCGTTATCGGCGGCACCGTGACCGAGGAATCGGTAGTTCATGATCTCCATTACAAACGGCTTGCTTTCGGTGCGAACGTAGTCCACAATGCGCCGAGCATCTCTCAAGAACTCGAGTACATCCATGCCGTCGACGCGTTCGCTTTTGATTCCGAACGCTTCGCCCCGTTTGTAAAGTTGCGGATCGGCGGCGTGGTATTCCAGACGCGTCCCCATCGCGAACTCGTTGTTCTCAATGGCAAAAATAATCGGCAGATCCCAGAGTGCGGCCATATTCATGGTTTCGAACACCACCCCTTGGTTGGCCGCGCCATCGCCGAGCAGGCAGAGGCAAATTCGGTCTTCTTCGCGGTACTTAGCGGCGAATGCCAGTCCCCCGCCGAGCGGAACGTGGCCGCCCACGATTCCCCAACCACCGTAGAAGTTGCGTTCGATATCGTAGATGTGCATCGATCCGCCTTTTCCACGGCTGAGGCCAACGCTGCGCCCCATGATTTCGCCCATCACTGCGACCGGATCGGAACCGAGTAGCAGGGGCTGGGGGTGGTCGCGATACGCGGTGATCATGTAATCCTCACCGGCGCGGATCGCATGGTGAAGGCCGACCGCCGTGGCTTCCATTCCCACGTAGGTGTGCATATAGCCACCGATCTTGCCGGCGCGATAAGCAACATTGCACTTTTCTTCGAACCGACGGATGAAGACCATCTGTCGGTAGAACTCTTCCAGCTTAGCCGGGCTTTCTAAATCTTGTTGTTTGGCCTTGGCCACAGTGTTTTGTTTCCTTGGATTTGAACTCGGGAAGCTCGCCGCAACGCTGGGACGGGCGAATCTGATATTACCAGCGAGTTCATTCGAAGCGTGGGCGGCAATCGACCCGCATGGGAACTAGGGGCTATACTCTTGCGGTAACCGTGCTTATCATGAAAAAGTTCGGCTGGATCTTAGGGATCGCCGCTGTTCTCGCCACAGCTTCTGCCATTGCGATGAACACCCGCGAGATCATCGCTGAACGTCGCGTGGTTTCAGCTACAAACGAAGCCAAAATCGCCTATGTCCATAAAGATTGGCCGGAAGCCGAAAAGAACTACCGCCAAGTCTTAGATCGCGAGCCGCACAATGCGGAAGCTCAATTTATGCTCGGCTTTTCAATCCACTACCAAGGCCGGTACGACGAAGCCCGCACCCTATTCCAGCAAGCTGAAGGTATGGGCTACCGCCCTGAATTGTGCCAATACAATATCGCCTGCGGATACGCTCGATCCGGAGATCGGGTCCGAGCCCTTGAGCATCTCCGCAAATCAGTTGAGCGCGGATTCAACATGGTCGACTGGGCATCGGAAGATCCTGACCTTGCGTCCTTGCACGACGATCCTGAATTCAAACAGATCATCGATTCCGCTCGGAGACGACAATCCCGGCATGGCATCCCGCGTTTCTTCCCCGCCTGATAGTCCCAGCCTCGAAACTTACTGCTTGCACTAGAACGTTACTTGAGTATAGGACACTCAAGTATGCGGTTCGATAAGCTCACCATTAAAGCGCAAGAAGCGTTGCAGGTTGCTCAACAAGTCGCAACCGAATTTCAACACCAAGCCATTGAACCCGAGCACATGCTCGTGGGTCTGCTTGACGATCGATCAGGATTACCTGCGTCCATTATCGAAAAAGTGGGAGGGTCGGCTGAATCCATCCTTGCCGAAGCGCGCATCGCCCTGCAATCAATGGCCCAAGTGAGCGGAGCTGCTCAGTACGGATCAACATTTGGCAGTCGCACCCAAGGACTCTTTAATACTGCATTCGATATCGCCGCCAAGATGGGAGATGAATACGTGTCCACGGATCACCTTCTGCTTGCCGCCGGACAAGATTCCGGCCAGACGGGCCGGATTCTCAAGCAAGCAGGAGTCAGTTTCGATAGTCTTCAAAAAGCGGTCGCCGAAATTCGCCAAGGCCGGCAGATGAGCGATGCGAATGCCGAGAGTTCTCTCCAGGCACTTGAAAAGTATGGTATCGACCTGACCGAGCGGGCCCGACAAGGCAAACTTGATCCCGTCATCGGTCGGAACGAAGAAATCCGTCGCGTCATCCAAGTCCTCAGTCGGCGCACGAAAAACAATCCGGTGCTCATCGGCGAGCCCGGCGTCGGGAAGACAGCCGTGGCCGAAGGTTTGGCCCAACGAATCGTGGCCGGCGATGTTCCCGAAGCCCTGCGCGGAAAATCCGTGGTTGCGCTCGATATGGGGGCACTGGTCGCGGGGGCTAAGTTTAGAGGGGAGTTCGAAGAGCGGCTCAAAGCCGTGCTCGACGAGATCAAGCAAGCGAACGGTCAAATCATCTTATTTATCGATGAAATGCACACGCTGGTCGGCGCGGGCAAAGCAGAAGGATCGCTGGACGCCGCAAACATGCTCAAACCAATGCTGGCCCGGGGCGAACTCCGCTGCATTGGTGCCACCACGCTCAACGAATACCGCCAGTACGTTGAAAAAGATAAGGCGCTTGAACGACGCTTCCAAACCGTTTTGGTGGATGAACCTTCAGTGACCGAAGCGATCAGCATTCTGCGCGGTCTTAAGGAACGGTACGAGATCCACCACGGCGTACGCATCACCGATAGCGCAATTGTCGCGGCCGCAACTCTTAGTGATCGCTACATTACGGGCCGACAGCTGCCCGATAAAGCGATCGACCTCATCGATGAAGCGGCCAGTCGGCTGAAAATCGAAATCGATTCCGTTCCGCAAGAGCTCGATGTACTTGAGCGGCAGATCCGCCAACTGGAGATCGACCGCGAAGCTCTTAAAAAAGAGGAGGATGAAGCTAGTAAAGAACGGCTGGCCCACGCCGAGGAACAGCTGGCTTCCCTTCACGAACAGGCCAATGCCATGCGGTCTGTCTGGGAATCAGAAAAGCAAAAGATCGAATCGCTACGCGATCTCAAGGAGCAGATCGAGTCCCTCAGGAACGATCTCCAAGCGGCCGAACGAGACCTCGACTGGCAACGCGCCGCTGAGATTCAGCACGGCCAACTTCCCAAAATGGAAGCCGCTCTCGCCCAGCAGACGGCCGATCTCACCGAGGCGAACGGAAAATCAGTGCTACGCGAAGAAGTGACCGAAGAAGACGTGGCCGAAATCGTCTCCCGCTGGACCGGCGTCCCGGTGAGCAAGCTCATGGAAGGCGAACTTGACAAGCTCATCCATATGGAAGAGTTTCTACGCCAGCGCGTTGTGGGCCAAGATGAAGCTTTGCGTCTGCTCAGCGATGCCATCCGTCGTTCGCGCGCCGGGATTAACGATCCTAATCGACCAATCGGAAGTTTTCTCTTCCTCGGCCCAACCGGGGTCGGAAAGACCGAGACCGCCAAAGCCCTGGCCGAGCTCATGTTCGATGACGAACGGGCGATGGTTCGAATCGACATGAGCGAGTACGGAGAGCGACACAGCGTCGCTCGACTTATCGGAGCTCCGCCGGGGTACGTGGGTTACGAAGAAGGTGGCCAGCTCACCGAAGTTGTCCGGCGTCGCCCGTATGCGGTTATTCTGCTGGATGAGATCGAAAAGGCGCATCCGGAAGTGTTTAATGTTCTGCTTCAACTTCTAGATGACGGGCGCCTTACTGACGGTCAGGGTCGGACCGTGGATTTCAAAAACACGGTGGTGATCATGACCAGTAACACCGGAAGTCAACATTATGGCCAGGGATTCCTAGAAGGCGAAAACTTCGAAGATATTAAGGCTCGCGTGATGGACGAGCTTCGGCTGCACTTCCGGCCCGAGTTTATTAACCGGCTTGATGATATTGTGGTCTTCCACTCGTTGGGCGTTGCGCAGATCAAGGCGATTGTGGAGATTCAGGTGAATCAGCTGGCCAATCGTCTGCGCGACCGTCGGATCACACTAGAGCTGACTGATGACGCTAAAACGCAGATCGCAACTGCCGGCTACGATCCGGTCTATGGGGCACGCCCACTCAAGCGCAGTATTCAAAAAGAAATTTTGAATCCGCTCGCCATGAAGGTGTTGGATGGCTCGGTTGTGGATGGTTCGCACGTCCGTGTCGATTATCGCGATGGAGCGTTCCAGTTCGACGCCGTGGAAGCAGCAACGGCTTAGAAGGAGCTGAGACGAAAAAATCGCGGAGATGATGAATCTCCGCGATTTGTCTTCTGGCGAATTGATTCTTAGTAGCCGGGCTTGGCGAGCCAATCCTTGGGGACGGGCTTGAGGCCGCAGACGACCTTGGCAAACTCTTCGGTCTTCATGACCGAAGCCGCCACCAGAAGTCGAACCTTGCCGGACGGCGTGTTGATGGTCACACGCTGAAGGTTGGCGTGCTGCCAACGATTTTTGTGCGGGGCCCGAAACTTCCAAGCCGAGTGGCGGTGCCGCACGTGCTTGGCCTTGTTCGCTTTCTTTCCGCTAACTTGACAGATCTTTGCCATCCCTGATTTACTCCTACTCTAAGCGACCGCAGTCGCGATTGTTCAGTCTACCGGTTGAGCGACGCCCGTTAGGATTTTCGGCGCACCCTGGCGATCCCGGAGAGAGAAAGTGGTGCCGCAAGCCGGACTCGAACCGGCGACCCAAGCATTTTCAGTGCTTTGCTCTACCAACTGAGCTACCGCGGCACACTGTGTGAGTGGCGAGGATGACGGGACTTGAACCCGCGACCTCCGGCGTGACAGGCCGGCGCTCTAACCACTGAGCTACACCCCCACAGCGGTCTCAAAGTATGGCTTATGAAAGCGGATGCGCGCAACTGCGGGTCCCAGTCGTCCCTGTTTGGTGTATACATCGAATCCTTGCTAATGCTCAACTGGGCCACTCGGCAGAATTGGCGACTACCGTCGCAAGCTTAACCGTCATACTATCCCGGCCCCCGGCCAAACCCCATGCCATCGAATTCCAAAACGTCCAAGTTTTCTCACTTGGGATTATCATCTTCCACTCTGTCCGCACTCAGCGGCCTGGGTTTTCACACCCCCAGCCCCATTCAAGCGGCAGCGATTCCTGTTGCTCTCACGGGTCGGGACCTTATCGGCATGGCCCAAACCGGAACCGGAAAAACATTGGCGTTCAGCCTTCCCATGCGGGAGAATTTAGGTCCCAGCGACTTCGGACTAGTCCTTGCGCCAACTCGCGAACTTGCCATCCAAATCGAGGAAACACTGCGCAAACTTCGCATGAAAACGGCCCTTTTAATCGGGGGAGCGCCGATGGGTCGGCAAGTCAGCCAGATCAAAGCGCGGCCGGATGTCATCGTGGCCACTCCGGGCCGACTACTTGACCATCTCAACCAAAAGACCGTTGATCTAAGACGCGTGCGAATTGTAGTGCTCGATGAAGCCGACCGCATGCTCGATATGGGATTTGCTCCGGCCATCCGGAACATTCTTGATCAAACCCCCAGCCAGCGGCAAACCATGATGTTTTCCGCCACGATGCCGCCGAGCATCGCCAAACTCGCCGCAGACTACTTACGCAAACCGGAAACCGTAGAAGTCGCACGACCTGGCACGCCCGTCGAAGCGATTACCCAAGAACTCCACATGGTCGCCAAGGCGGATAAACCTGGGTTGCTTAGTTCGCTCCTTGATTCCCAAAAAGGTTCAATCTTGGTTTTTTCTCGAACCCGACACGGAGCACGGAAAATTGCCCGCTCGATCCGCGAACAAGGCCACACGGCGGCGGAAATTCATTCTGACCGTAGCCTGGCCCAACGTCGCGCGGCTCTGGATGGCTTTAAATCTGGCACTTACCGGGTTCTTGTCGCCACTGATATCGCCGCCCGCGGAATTGACGTCAAGGACATTTCGTTGGTTATTAACTACGATGTTCCAGAAAATCCGGAAGATTATCTGCACCGCATCGGACGCACCGGACGGGCCGGAAATTCTGGCCACGCCATCACGATTGCGACTTCCGAGCAGCACAAAGATATCCGCAATATCGAAAAGCTGCTTCAGCGTTCGATCCCCCGCGTAGGATCAGATGCTCGCCCGACAGGAGAATCGGCAGCCCGCAAGAATGCGGTTCCGTTTCCTGCCCGCCATTCCGCTCGTCGGCACAAGAAGAATCGTTCCAAAAGTCCGCACGTCCGATAGCGACCGCGGGCCCAGGCGCGAAAAATTTTCGTGAAATTTAGAGGTTGATCGGAAAATTTCCGGTTGGTTTCCGGCGTACTCTTCCAGTAGGACCGCGTTGGCGGTGCGAGGATTGCCGATGAAACTCTCTCTTTCCGTGGCTCTTGCCACTTCCCTGGCTACGATCGCGAACGCGCAGCTCATTGCTACGTCATTGGCAAGCGGATTTGACCAGCCCACCGCAATAGTGGGCGATCCGACCAACAGCGACCGAATCTATGTGATCGAAAAAACCGGCCGAGTGGTGCCGGTCACCAACGGAGTGGTTGGTCCCGCGGTGGCGAATGTTTCCGGCCTTATCGATACTGCAGGTGAGCGTGGTTTGCTCGGTATGGCGTTCGATCCTAACTACGCCGTGAATGGTCGAATCTATCTGAGCTACGTCAACGACGATACCAAAGCACTCGATGTGGTGCGCACCGTAAACTTTAACATCGCCTCAGCCGAGCACATTATCAGTGTGCCTCACCCTACTAACGCCAGCAATCATTACGGCGGAAACATTCGGTTTGGACCGGACGGCATGCTGTTCATCGGCATGGGTGATGGCGGTGGCGCAAACGATCCGGAAAACGATGCCCAAAACCTGGACAACATGCTCGGCAAAATCATGCGGATCGATGTATCCGGCGGGGGGCCGGGATACGTGGTGCCAGGCGATAATCCTTTCGTTAACGAAAACGGTCTAGATGAAATTTGGGCGTACGGACTGCGGAATCCATTTAAGTTCTCGTTCGATGCAGACGACCTCTACATTGCCGATGTCGGGCAAAGCGCGTGGGAAGAGGTCAACCGGATGGGTGCCGGAATTGGTGGAGTGAATTACGGCTGGCAAGCACTAGAAGGAACGCATCTCAACCCCAACCGCGTGGCTCCGCCCGACCCGAATGCGGTGATGCCGATTTTCGAATACAGCCATGCAGTAGGCAGTAGCATAACCGGAGGGGTGGTATACCGAGGATCGGAACTCGGCTCGCACTACGTGGGCCGTTACTTCTTCGGCGACTTTATTTCCCGCCGACTCTGGTCCATTGATCCGAACGCAGCGGATGTGGCCGCTAGTCTGGAAGAGTACACGAGCGGGTTGGGCGCGAGCATTATGTTCACCGGAATTGAGGCGGATGCCAATGGCGAACTGGTTCTGGCGGGATACAGCGGCGGACTCTATCGGCTCCAAGCGATTCCCGAGCCCGGCACCATGCTTGCGCTTGGATCGGCCGCCGCGATTTTGGCGTTCCGGCGACGTCGGGTTAAGGCAACAGACTAGCTGTTCGCCGAGTGGTCGCCGCCGACTTTCGGTCGGAATGGTTGACCCCGTACGGGTCCGGATGGTGCAGCCGGGGGTGGTGCCGTAGGCGGTTCGCTAGGGGGAGTGGGAGCACTGGATTCGGCCGGTTTTGCCGCTCGACTAGCACCCACACTGACAATTCGCATGAATTCGCCCCGATCTTTGGCTTTCGACTGAGCTTCTTCGATATCCACTTGCCCGGCTTCGACAAGTCGCGCAAGCGACTGATCAAGGGTTTGCATCTTCTGCCGGGCCCCGGTCTGGATGATTGATCCAATTTGGTACGACTTGTTTTCACGGATCAGGTTACGGACCGCGCTTGTGGCATTCAGCACTTCAAACGCAGCAATGCGACCATTATCATCTTTGCGTTTGACTAGGGTTTGGCTCACCACCCCGAGCAAGTTGACCGAAAGTTGCATACGAATCTGCTGCTGTTGATGTTGGGGGAACACGTCAACGATTCGATCTACAGTTTGCAGGGCATCAACCGTGTGTAGAGTTGCAAACACAAGGTGTCCGGTTTCGGCGGCCGTAATCGCAAGGTGGATTGTTTCCAGATCGCGCATTTCGCCGACCAGAATGACGTCCGGGTCTTGGCGCAGAACGTACTTGAGCGCATTGGCGAAGCTGAGCGTATCGACATCCAGCTCGCGCTGGTTGATCAACGCGCGGTGATCATCGTGGACAAATTCGATCGGGTCCTCAACCGTGACAATGTGCAGGTCTTGCGTGCGATTAATCCGATCGATCATCGCGGCGAGTGTGGTGGATTTTCCGCTGCCCGCGGGACCGGTGACGAGCACAAGTCCTCGTGGCCGTTCGATGAAGTCAAAGCAAGCAGGCGGAAGGTTCAGCTCTTCCATCGACTGGATCGTAAATGGAATCACGCGGAACACGGCCTGGGCGTGTTCGCGTTGCTGGAACATGTTGCCTCGGAACCGAGCGACATCCGGAATTTCTAACGCGAAATCGAGTTCGAGATCGCGGTCGAATCGTGCAATCTGCTCGGGTCTGAGAAGGTCGTAGATGGCCGCGCGGAAGTCGTCATCGTTAAAGTGCGGTACATCCTCTAGCGGATAGAGCTCGCCATACACGCGTACATAAACTTTGCCGGTATCGGTTTTAATATGAAGGTCCGACCCGTCCATTGCGACGCAGCGTCGCAGGAGCTCATCAATGAGCAAGGCTTGTCTCCTCGGCTAACCCTTCTTTTTCAGCGCGGCGGTGAAATTCTGCCGTATTAGAGCTTTTGGTGAGCGCGTGTTCGTAATCGACTTTGCGTTCTCGCAGAAGTTGTAGCAGACCACCATCTAGAGTTTGCATGCCGTGTTCGGCACCCGTTTGAATGTGCGGCATGATCTGGTGCGTCTTGCCATCGCGGATTAAAGTACGGATCGCGGGGGTACACACCATTACCTCGTGCGCGGCAATCCGGCCTGGTTCGTCGATCCGCGGCAAAAGTGTTTGGGAGACAACGGCCTGGAGCGTAACGCTCAGCTGCGTACGAATCTGAGCTTGTTGTTCACTGTCGAACACATCGACGATCCGGTCGATTGTCTGCGCGGCATCCACGGTATGGAGGGTACTGAATACCAAGTGCCCTGTTTCGGCGGCGGTGATTGCCAGTTGAATCGTTTCGAGATCACGCATTTCGCCGACCAGAATCACATCGGGGTTTTGGCGCATCACGTGTTTAAGTGCGTCGGCAAAGCTGTGCGTGTCGGTGCCGAGTTCTCGCTGATTGACAATGCTCTGCTTATCCGGGTGCACATATTCAATGGGGTCTTCGACCGTCATGATGTGCTTGCGCTGATGATTGTTGATGTGGTTGATCATCGCCGCGAGCGACGTAGATTTTCCGCTTCCGGTCGGACCGGTTACGAGGATGAGTCCGCGCGGAAGAAGGCTTAAGTTCTTGCAAACTCGCGGAAGGCGCAGTTCATCAATAGTTCGGATTTCGAATGGAATCAGTCGAAACACGCCGCCCAGCTTGTGTCGCTGCCAAAAGAGGTTGACGCGGAACCGGGCAACTCCCGGAACGGCGACCGATAGATCGCACTCTTTGAACTCCTCGAGTCTTTCCCGCCGTTCATCGGTGAGGATGGAGTGAATGATTTCGCTGAGTTCTTGTTCGGAAACTACCGGATGGTCCGTGCGGTGCAGATCGCCGCGAATCCGCAGGAGAGGCGGATTATCGGCTTTGAGGTGGAGGTCGCTTGCGTCAACCTCCACCACCTGTTTTAGCAACGATTCAAGCTTGGGATGCATTGGTTCTAAAAAGAAGAACCTACCCGTTAGCGTCGCAGCATTTGCTTGAGTTCGGAGAGGATTCCGGCGTAGTTGTACGCCACCTCTTCGGTCACGATGCCCGCTTTGACGTATCTCGCCAGGGATTGGTTCATGGTTTGCATGCCCCAGAATCCGCCTTCGTTCATGTGGTGATACAGATCACCGAAGTGGCCGTCCTCGATCGCTTTACTCACGGTGGGAGTGCAGATCAAGATTTCGGCCGCAACCACCCGTCCGTTGCCATCCGCACGCGGAACGAGCTTTTGAGCGATGACCGCCCGCAGGGAGTTAGACAGCCGCTGACAAAGGTGAATCTTTTCGTGCGGCGGGAACATGTTGATGATCCGGTCGAGGGTCTCGTAAGCCGAAGCGGTGTGAACGGTTGAGAACACCAAGTGGCCCGTTTCCCCGGCTTGCAGAGCCACGTTCATCGTGGTGGTGTCGCGCATTTCCCCGACCAAGATCACGTCGGGAGCTTCGCGGACGACGGCCCGCATCGCGGGATAGAAATCATCGGTGTCGATGCCGATTTCGCGCTGACTGACGTAGCTGTTCTTGTCTTGATGTTCAACTTCCAGCGGGTCTTCGATCGTCACGATGTGGCATCGGCGCTGTTCATTGATAATATCGAGCAAGGCGGCCAGAGTTGTGGTTTTTCCGGAACCGGTCGGACCGGTGACCAGTACCAGGCCTTGGCGGTTTTTGGTGACTTCGGCCAGGCTAGGGGGCAGTCCGAGTTCTTCGAGCGTTCGGATTCTGGTTGGAACAATCCGGCAAACGGCGGCCATTGTGCCTCGCTGACTGTAAACGTTGGTCCGCACGCGACACTTGCCTTCTACAACAAAGGCAAGGTCCATTTCGTTGGTTTCCTCATATTTCCGCAATTGCCGCTCGCTCATAACGGTGCTGAGCATGCGGCGGACATCGGCTTCTTTGAGAACGGGCCACTCACCCGGAATGTCGCGCACAAAGCTGTGTTGCTTCATGCGTGGGCGGGAATCCGCTTTGATGAAGATGTCAGAGGCTGTTTCGTTGTAGCCGATTTCGATGAGTTCTTGCAGGGTGATTGAACTGGCGTCACGCATCTGGGATGTATCTCACTTGGACCGGCTCGCGGGCCGAGGCCGTAGCACGGCGAAGTATACCAACGCTCCCGCCGCAAACAAACCTACGACAAGAGACGGAATCACGAGCGGATGAAGTTTGTTTTCCATTCCTCTCGCTTCTTCTGCAGGTACTTCACTCAGAGATTGCGGGATTTGCAGGCTTCGCGTATCTTGCGTCAAAACCTCAACTCTGTATTCAAGACCGGTCGGATTGACCAAACTTTTCCCTTCCAAAATAAATTGATCGTTCACGATGCGGCGGATCGTTTCCGGCCCCGCCGTGAGTCCATCAAACTGGATGAGAAAGCTCGATATCATTGGATTGGCACTGCCTAAAAAGGCCTTGACAATCGCGTCAATGTTGAGTTTTCCGCTGGCAACATCTACGAGGCCGGGGCAAGCAAACCGAGCGCGAAGCGTTTTGTTTCCGCCCGATGATCCCAGGTTGGTTTCTGTCACCTGGATCCCCCGGGACTCCGTTCCGGCAAATTTCCCCATCAAAGAGCACTGCAGTTGAAGAAGGGCCGGATCGTAGTTTTCATCACGGACGGTCACCGTTACAATCTCTGCTCCCACCTGTTGCGGCTGAACGGTTACAAAAACTTGGGGCGGCGTGCTAAACGGCACATCGCTTTGCCCCCACGCCCAAACGCCGGAACAGATCGCGAGGAACCCGCAGAGAATTCTAAGCACTCTAGAAGTATGACGCGAAGCCGAGAATCAATCTAAGTTAGGTCCGGCGGCCCGCATCAAAATGCGCCTTCTGAACCCGCGCGAAACAAAAGGTGGAAATCTGCGTAAAGCAGGTGACGGAACGTATATAATACGCGATTCCCAAGGGAGTCTAAACAGAGAGTCTATGGAAGAGCTTGAGATCGAACAGAGTGCCCCTGTCCTGCTGACCGCCGAAGGGCATACCCGGCTCAAAGCAGAGCTGCAGGAACTCACGGTCACCAAACGGCAAGAAATTGCCCAGCGGATCCGTGACAGTAAAGATCATGGCGAGTTCAGCGAGGATAACAACGAACTCGATGAGATCAAAATGGAGCAAGCGATGGTCGAAAGCCGAATCAACGACCTCAAGACCATCCTTTCCGGAGCCGAAATCCTCGATGCCGAACGCATTCCCACCGATTACATCGGGCTGGGATCGAAAGTCACCGTGCACGACGAAGACCGAGATTTTGAATTCTCAGTCCGAATCGTTGCCAGCATCGAAGCCAACCCCGACGAAGACCTCATCAGCGAAGAATCGCCCATGGGCGAAGCACTGATGGGGCTTAAAGTCGGCGAAATCGCCGAGTTTGAAGCTCCGGCCGGTCACCTCCGCTACAAGGTCACTAAAATTACGACCTAACGACCTGCGAGCTGCTTGAGATCGAATAATTCGGGCTTGAGCAGCTCCACATTATTTATCCAGATATCTACGTCCCAAGAGAACGTGATATTTTTGATCTGACCATCCACGCGGAGCCGTTCGGTTAGCGTGAGCTTTTTGAGCTCACCTTTTGGACCGATCACAAAATTCCCCTCCAGCAGAGTTGGTGAATCCGGCGCATGCTTGGCCCGGCACGAAACAACTCGGTCTTCGTTGTTTTCGCCCGTGTTGCCAACATATTTAAAATTCGAAAGCATCGAAGCGATCTGCTCCAAGTCTTTTTGTCGATTCATCACGATTTCCAGCGGAATCGAACGATCAGGCAAGTACTTAGCAATGATGCCGTACATCATTTCGACATCAAGCAGAATTCCATTATTCTGTTCAATTGGTTCGCTCACCAGCGGCCGGTCGTTGAGCGGCACGGGATAGCCGAACCGTTTGCCATCGGAAACCGCGCGGTACACGTCGGGGGTCAGATCGCTCTTTTGTTCAATGAAGAATAGATTGGGATTTGCGGCTTGGACTCGCGTGACAATGTGTCCGGTCTTACCGTTCACGGTGAAGGTGGATGTGATCGTTCCGCCAAAGTTGGCTTTGTTATGATAATAAGCCAAACATTCGGAAACAATTTGCGCTCCCGAGGGTTGGCTAGGCGAAGCAAGGACGGACGCAAGCAGCAGCGAGGTCATCTGTACTCCCATTTGACGTCTGGCACGTTCTGGATGGCATTTTCGTGGCGGGCGAGCGTAAAGAGCCAATCCGAGAAACGGTTGATCCATTGTATCACTTCTGACCGTGGCGGCGGATCCAAAGTGATTAACGAACGTTCGGCCCGGCGGCAGATTGCCCGCGCAAGATGGAGTCGTGCGGCGGCTTCCGAGCCGCCCGGCACAATAAAGTTTGTAAGGGGCTCCAGGTCCGAGTCCCAGACATCAATTTCTTGTTCAAGGGTGGCGGTCGAATGCGAGATTTGAACCCATCGGAACCGCGTGTCTTCCGCCTGAGCGGCAAGTTCAGCACCCAGCCGGAGCAGTTCGCCTTGTCGATGCTGGATCATTGAGTTGTCCCGAACTGTCAGGGCAGCCAGTCCAAGTGCGGCGTTCAATTCATCCAGATCGCCTAGTGCTTGAAATAGGGGGTCGGACTTCGAAATCCGGTTTCCACCGAGTCGCGAGGTGAAACCATCATCTCCGCCACGGGTGTAAATTTTCACGGCAAAGATTAGCCCTTGGAACGCAATACCATCAGGGCGAACTGCGGCAGGGTCTTGGCTTTTGCAAATTTTCTGGGATTGGCGAGTGTCCGCCAAAGCCATTCGAGCTTAAGCTTTTGCACAATTTTCGGTGCGCGCTTAACGCGACCGCTTGCCACATCGAGTGTTCCCCCTACCCCCATTGCGAGGCGCGGACGAATGATCGGCATCGTGGTGCGAATAAATTTTTCTTGACGGGGTATTCCCATCGCTACAAGCAGGATGTCAGGCTTGTGACGAGCGACTTCTTCGGCCACAATGGCATCATCGGCGGCAGGGAAAAATCCGTTGCGCGTGCCGACAATGTTGCATCCCGGGTGGCGGAGGCAAATTCGTTCGGCCGCTTCTTCGGCCACGCCGGGGGCGGCACCCAAAAGAAAGATGCGGTATCCCTTTTCGGCACTCAGGGCAAAGAGTCGTTCGGCCACATCCACTCCGCTCACCCGTTCGGCGGCGATTCCTTTTCGCTGCAATGCCCATATGACGCCGTGGGAATCGGCCGTGACCCAACTTGCGTGCGCGTAGATTTCCTTAAGTTCAGGATCGGACTGGGCGATTACGATTCCGGAAGCATCGGCGGTGGCGACCAAGTGGTTGCCCCCATCTTCAAGCAAGATGCTCAAAACATCGATGGTTTCATCCATCGAAAGAGTTGACACCGGAACGCCGAGCACCTCAGTGCGGGAACCCCGTCCGGTTCCGGGTATTGGCTCACGGATTTCTTGCACCGCTGCTCATTGTAGACGGTTCGGAACGGGCCGGGAGTGCCGAGAAGTTGGCTAATTGCGTAGAATAGGGCCAAGACATGAGCATCGCCGCCCAGGCTAAAACCATCCGGTTCGAAATCAAGCGTCAAGACAACGAGGAATCCAAGCCGTACTGGCACGTCTTCGAGATTCCCTACCGTGAAGATGCCAACGTCATTTCCACCCTCATGGAGATTCGCAAAAATCCCGTTACGGTGGATGGTCAGCGCGTTGATCCCGTGGCGTGGGAGGCCGCATGCCTCGAAGAAGTGTGCGGAACCTGCACGATGTATGTAAACGGCGTGATCCGCCAAGCGTGTTCGGCACTCATCGACGATGTGGGCGATCCGCAGGGCGATAAAATCGTGGTCAAGTTGGAGCCCATGACCAAGTTCCCGCTGGTTCGCGACCTCATTGTGGATCGGAGCCGCATGTTCGAGCATCTGATCAAGCTCAAAGGATGGGTTCCCATCGATGGCAGCTACGATCTGGGGCCGGCTCAGCCACAAGAAGACAGCATTCGCAAACTTCGCTACGAGCTCAGTCGATGCATGACGTGCGGATGTTGCCTTGAAGCGTGTCCGCAGATTAACGAACGCACGGTCTTTGCCGGGCCGGCCGCGATTGGCCAGACTCTGCTTTTTAACCTTCACCCCGTGGGTCGCGTGTTCAGCAACGAACGCCTGGATTACATGACCAGTGAAGAAGGCATTACCAACTGCGGAAATGCGCAAAACTGCGTTAAGGTCTGCCCCAACGATGTGCCGCTGACCTTGGCGATTGCGGAAATCAACCGCCAGACGACCGGGTACCGCATCAAACGGTTCCTCGGAATGACTCGCTCGTAATTCCCGTTTTGGGGCCTAACGAACTCGTCAAGCAACGAACTTGTTCGTTGTACATATAAGGATCGCACGCAACCTATGACCGCTCTCATCGCCTTAACCGCCATGGCTTTCACCGTTCAGGCACCTGCTCCCAGTGTTAACTTGATTTTAGAAAAAGAATCTGGCTTCGCCGGTGTTCCTGTCCGGGGCAAGATTCTGGTTGAGTTCGCCCCGGGATTGCACGCCTATCAAAATCCGCCCAGCCAGGATTATCAGATTCCGGTTTCGGTGAGCGCCGGAACTGCCAAAGTCAGTGGCATCGACTACCCGGCGGGTGAGGCTCATGTGGTAGGCGGTGAGACGGCAGAATCTTTTACATACTCTGGCAAAATCGAGATTCCGGTAGTGATCTGGCCGACTGGCAAGTCAGGCTCGCAAAGCGTCGAAGTCCGGGTTCGATATCAGCAGTGCAACGAAACCATGTGTTTTCCGCCTTCTACGGCCACGGCCAAGGCAAATTTTGTGATTGAATCGGGCGCGCTTTCGGCCACGCATCGCTCGGTAGCTGCCCTCAAAGCCTTGGCCGGGATTGAATAATTAATGAACCGCACGATCCGATTGTTCTTGCTGCTGATCGCGACCTTTATGGGGGCGATCGGAATCGCCGAGGTTGCGCCTTCGACCGTTGAATCCGGCTACACCACCTGGACGCTCCGACTCGAAGATCCGGATGTCCGCGTGGGAGAACACACCCGCCTGATCATCGAAGGCCAACTCCAACCGGGTTGGCACGCCTTCGGACCGCAGCTTAGGGGTGATTGGGTAGAAATCGAAACCGACCTTTCGCAAGAAGGTAATGCGGTGGAACCGGCCGGCGAAATGGTCTTCCCTCCCGGAAAGATCGAAATCGTCCCAGGTTTTAACGAAAACGGAGTGATGTACGAAGGTGCGTTTGCCTTCGCCGTGCCGGTAAAGATTCTCAGTTCCGGAGTCGCCGTTGTGGAACTCCGAGCTCAGAACTGCAATGATATCTCCTGTGACCGCCCGCGACGAGCTCTGCTATCAATTCCCATTGAAGCCGTCCCGGGCGATCCCCGTCCGGACCGACTCGCGGCGATTACCGATGTTCCTGTCCAGCCGGAAGGATATGTCGAACCCGATGAATCCGTCCGTAGCGGAACCGCGCCAATTGCCGAAGGCGAAGAATCGACCCAAGGCAACGGCAGCGCGAGCAAAGACGGTGCGGTTGATGAGGTTCAGGACGCCACCATCCAAGGCATTCAGAACGCCCAGAAAGCCGGGCTTGGACCGTTCCTGTTGCTCTCTTTTGTCGCCGGACTCCTCGCGCTGCTCACGCCCTGTGTCTGGCCGATGATTCCGATTACGGTGAGTTATTTCACCAAGAAATCAGAAGGTGGACAATCCACAGTTAAGTACGCAGTTGCCTACTGCATCGGAATCGTCACGACCTTTGTGGGGCTTGGACTTGTGGTCACCGCGGTTTTGGGGGGAAGCCCGCAAGACTTAGCAACGAGTCCGATCACGAACGCGTTTCTCACGATTCTGTTTGTGGTGCTTGCGCTCAACCTGTTCGGACTATTCGAGATTCGAATCCCCAGCCGATTTGTGAACAAAGTTCAGGGTAAAGCATCGGCGGGCGGATTCATCGCGCCGATTCTGCTCGGGTTTGTATTCAGCCTTACAACCTTTACCTGTACGGTTCCGTTCGTGGGAACCATTTTGGTGAGTGCTACCCAAGGCGATTACCTTTATCCCATTTTGGGGATGACCGCGTTTAGCCTTGCGTTTGCAATCCCATTTTTTGTGCTTGCCTTGATTCCGCGGGCGATTCAAGGGCTTCCGAAGTCTGGAACCTGGCTGAGTGCGGTCAAAAATACGATGGGCTTTCTTGAGCTGGCGGCCGCGCTCAAGTTCGCTTCTAACATTGACGTAATCGTCAATGACCCGATGTGGCTTCCCTTTGCCGGATTTGCGGCCGTGTGGTTCGGACTCTTCTTAGTCACCGCACTTTACTTGTTCGGGATCGTTAAAATGCCGCACGACACGGGCGAAAAGGTGGGGACAGTCCGCAAGCTGGTTGGGGTTCTATTCCTGGGTCTAGCGTTATGGATGCTAGCCGGGATTGCAAGGCCGCAGCTACTTGGACCAGCACTTGCGTTCTTCCCCCCGAACAACGGCCAAAAATCTGCCGGATTCGATTGGATTGAAGATTATGAAGAGGCATTGGAACAGGCTCGCGCCCAAAACACCCCTCTATTTATTAACTTCACCGGTATGACGTGCGGAAACTGCCGAGTCATGGAATATCAAAAATTCCCAAGGACAGAGTATCGCCAAGAACTCGAAAAGTTTGTTTTGGCTGAGCTATATACCGACCGTGACACTCCGGAAGATAATGCCAACGATAAGCTCCGCACCGAGCTCACCAAGTCGGCGACCAATCCGGCCTACGCCATTCTCACCCCAGATGGCCGAGTGGTGCGGGTCTACCAAGGTTTGGCGATGAACGATGCAGAATTCATCGAATTTATGCAGAAAGGATTTGCCGAAGCTTCGCGATGAAACCAGTTGCACGGCCATTCACCGTTAAGGGTATTTCCATTGGCAAGGGACCGCTTACGCTGATCGGAGGCCCTTGCCTGGCCGAATCACAGGAAATTTGCGACGAGGTTGCCGGTCGGCTTCAAAAAATTTGCGCCCGCTTGGAGATTCCTTACATCTTTAAGGCAAGCTTTGATAAGGCGAACCGAACATCGGGTTCGGGTGAACGAGGTGCCGGTCTCGATCGCGGGCTCGAAATCATTCGGAAAACGGCGGATCGGTTCGGACTTCCCTGCACCACCGATGTGCACGAAGCCTCGCAGGCGCGGTCTGTCGCCCACGCCGTGGATTTGTTGCAGATTCCGGCTTTTCTTTGCCGCCAAACTGATCTACTCCACGCCTGCGCCGATACCGGAAAGCCGGTCAATGTGAAAAAAGGGCAGTTCCTGGCTCCTTGGGATGCTCAAAACATTGTCGATAAACTCGTGGATCGGAATGCGGCGGGAATCATGCTCACTGAACGCGGAACCAGCTTTGGTTACAACACTCTCATTGTCGATATGCCGGGTCTTGAAATCATGCGCGGATTCGGAGTTCCTGTCTGTTTCGATGCAACCCACTCTGCCCAGCGGCCCGGCGGGCAGGGATCGGAAACGGGGGGCAATCGCGAATCGATTCCGGCGATGGCCCGCGCCGCGGTTGCGGTGGGAATTGATGCTCTTTTTCTAGAGGTTCATCCGAACCCGGATCGGGCCGCCAGCGATCGAGCAACCCAAATCCCGATCGATCAGGCGGAAACGTTCCTTGCCCAGCTCGTCCGGATCGATCAAGCCCGACGCTCGCTGGACGAGCCCACCTTCGCGCAACAGCCATAATCCTATCCGTGGAGATGAGCGAACTTCAGTTGCGGGCTGCCCTGTGCGAAGTTGGCCGTCGTTTGTGGCAACGGAATCTGGTTGGGGCTACCGAAGGCAATATCTCTTGCCGATTGAGCCCCAGACAACTGCTTGTTACGCCATCCGGAGTATCCAAGGGCCATATGAAACCCAACGATCTGATGGTGACGGACCTGCGCGGACAGCTCGTCCGGGGCGAAGGACGAGTCAGCACTGAAGTCGGACTTCATCTTGCAATCTACGCGGCACGGAACGACTGCCAGGCCGTCGTACACGCTCATCCTCCGGTCGCGACCGGATTCGCCCTGGCGGGCGAAGAGATTGCCGATAATCTGATGCCCGAAGCCGCGATGGTGCTGGGGAGCGTGGCCACGGTTCCGTTTGCCATGCCTGGAACTTCCGCGCTCGCAGATCGAATTGAGCCGCTACTGGCAGATCACAAGACATTTTTGCTCGCTAATCATGGCGCGGTGGTCATGGGATCGGACCTTTACGATGCGCTTTACCGGATGGAAACACTTGAGCGCGTTGCTCAGATCATTCTCAATGCCAACCTGATCGGCAAACCGCGCCCTCTGCCCGATTCTGACTTCGACCATTTGCAATCGCAGGCCCTCCACGGAAGACTTTCATGAAGCACAAGTACCAAGCTCCCCGGGGAACAAACGATATCTTCCCCGGTCCTCGCCCGAACGATCCATCGTTTGAAATCCACCGCTGGCAGTATCTTGAGTCGGAATTCTTTGGGGTGGCTTGGCAGTACGGATACCAAGAGATTCGAACCCCGATGTTTGAGGATATCGAGCTTTTCATCCGTTCCAGCGGCGAAACGAGCGATATCGTCAGCAAGGAGATGTACGACTTTCATGATAAAGGAGATCGACATGTGGCCCTTAAACCCGAAGGCACGGCTCCTGTTTTGCGCGCATACCTTGAGCACAACCTGGCGCAAGTCGGATCGCCCACCAGGCTTTGCTATGTGAACCACAGCTTTCGCTACGGTCGACCGGGCAAAGGACGATATCGGCAGTTGCACCAGATGGGCATGGAGCTCATTGGTTCGGATTCTGCGCTGGCCGATGCGGAAATCATCTCGGCCACCGATCGATTTTTTCGGGCGGTGGGGCTCGAATCGCACGAGGTGCGAATCAACTGCATCGGATTGCCGGAAGACCGAAACCGGTACGCCGATGCGATCCTCTCCCAAATCTCTTCATTACTTGCCGATGCCGATCAGGAAACTCGAGCTCGGTACGAAAAGAATCCGGTCCGGCTGCTCGATTCAAAGGATCCCGAGATTAAAGCCGCATTGGCAGACCTTGCCCCCATCACCGACTATCTCAATGATGCGAGCCGAACGCGATTTGACGCCGTGCAGCAGGCTCTTGCGGAGGAAGGCGTGGAGTTTAAGCTCGATCCGCACATTGTGCGCGGACTCGACTACTACACCGATACGGTATTTGAGATTATTGACCCCAGTTATGGCGAGGGTCTGTCACTCTGCGGCGGGGGTCGATACGACTTGTTGATCTCCGAACTCGGCGGACCATCGACACCGGCGGTCGGGGTTGGAATCGGCGAAGAAAGGTTGCTCCACGCGCTCGATGCGACCGGTGCGATTCCTGACCTTCCTCGTCCCGATGCATACATCGTGGTCACAAGTCTGGACTTGCGGTCGGAGGCGGTTGACCTCGCCCGAGAACTCCGGGATAACGAACTGAGCGTTCAATTCGACATCGATGGTCGGGGGCTCAAGCAACAATTCAAGGCCGCCGATCGAAGCCGCGCGCGCTTTGCCCTCGTCCTTGGAGAGGATGAAATCAAGAAAGGAGTGGTCACGGTGAAAAATCTGGCCAGTTCTGCCCAGCAATCGATTGAACGGTCCGAAATCGTCGATTGGCTGGAAGAACAGATCACGGAAATGATGCTGGAGGAGTAGATGCGCGGATTTTTTGGGTTATTCCTAGCCACGGCGGCGGCTTCTGCCTTTGCCCAGATTCCCGACTTGATTGTAACCGTGGATGCTCGCCCGACTATCCGGCTGGGCGATAATCGAGACCTTGAGCTTCGGTGGTTCGACCTGGACGGTCGCCCAAGTGTGGTCGGATTTAAAGCCTTGCTCCAAGATGGCAATCGGCTAGTGCTCACTCAGCGGCTTGCCCGTTATCCGGGCAACGGGGATAGTGATCCGTTGGATGAGTACTACTTAGAAGCACCGGGCGATTGGCGACTTGGTAAGCAAATTCTGCCGTTCGGACAAAAGATTCTCTATCGAGAGGCGGCGGTCGCCGCGCGAGCCCGGACCCAGTTAGTGTTCGATGCCGTTCCGCTGGATATTGCGATATGCGATTCGGGTGCCGGGCGACCAAGGGGGGTCATCGGTCGAATCGGCGAGAACACCGGGCTCAGCTTTGCTTTCGGCGACAACTTTGGGGTTTCCGATTCGGCATTTGCGGTGTTCCGGGGCGACTTGCGGGGTCCAGGCTCCAGCCGTGGCTATAAGCTCATGGTCGGATTCGACACCGTGTATTTCACCTATCCGGTAACGGTGGAGTTGGAGGCGGTGGCCTTACGTCAAGGTGAAACCCCGCTCGACCCGAACGAAGAGTATGCCGATCTTCGGCTTTGGTATGCGATTCCGGCATCGACATCGCGGATCGGGGTTGCGTACGGCCATCGATTCCAGAAGACCGTGGATACGTTTCGCATTCAGGGCGAATTCCCGATTGCAGACCAAGTTCTGATCATGCCTTTTATCCGCTTTGGTAGCCCCGATTTGCGCCAGATCGGAACGACGGTACGGTTCCGGCTGTAAGATGATTGAAAAATGACGGCCATCACGCTCGGAATATTGGTTCTGATATTTTTTGCGGCCCTCGTGGCCGGATTTGTAGCCGTCGTCCAGCAGAACCGATCGAAATTTGGTCAACACCCGTCCGAACTCTCGGCTTCCGCACGTGCGATTTTGCGCCCTCTGCGTCAAGCGATTGAATCGTTTGAATCAGCATTTGCCGCTACTCCGGCGGGCGAATCCCGGATTCTTGCCGGTCCTGCCCGGGAATCCGTCCAACATTCGCTCAAAGAAGCGGAGCGACTGGCTGCCCTTCGAGACGAATATCTTGAGATTATTCGCCGGGCGAAACAGTCGGGGCGCGACACAGCCGAAGCCCAGCGCGCCGTCGACACAATTGAAAATCAGATCGCGGATGCCACCGCCGCAATCGATCGCATCACTTTGCGAATCTCCCGGCCGACCTCGGAAATCGCAGCGACCGAAGTCGAAAGCGATCTCCCCTCGCTCATCGCGAATCTAGAAAACTTGGGTTCTTCTTACGATGAGCTCAAGCAAACCGAACAAATCCACACTGAACAATGAGAGAAGCTCAACGCGCCTACAACCTACTCCGCGCCTTTGTCAATCAGGAGTTCGAACGGATTCGCGGTGTCGATGCTTCCGCCGCATGGAAGGAGCTCAACGAAACTAGCCCGAGCACTGCCAAAGTGGAGCGAAAACCTGAGGAACAAGAACGGGACCTCGAAGCAACTGCCCGCACTTTGCTTAATGTAACCGCCGACGCGCAATTCGACGAGATTCGTAAGGCGTACGAACGGATCAGTCGACGGGTGCAACCGGAGAAATTCGAAGCGGGGTCCGATGAGTCGGCCCGTGCGCAGGAACTTTTGCGCAAAGCCACTTGGGCATACCAGTATCTCACCCGCGATGTTGCGCCGATCGAGCGGCGGTTCCGCAGTTTGGAAATCGAATGAAATCAGAAAAACTCATCCTTTTGCTAGTCGCCCTTGGTTTCCTTGGACTCTTTGTCGAGATTCGATACAGCCACGGCGGCATTCTTGCGCAAACGCCTAGTACTTACATTCCGTTGGCGGCCACGGCACTTGGGTTTTTGGCGGCCCTAGCGGGAATGGCGGCGGAGAAAAAGTTGGCGACAATCTGCGGAGTGGTGATGATTTTAGTTTCGCTGACCGGTCCGGGCGGAATATTTTTCCATACGGAGGGTAAGTTCGACCGTCTTGGTGATACGCTTAAATCCAACACCCGGCAAGAGCGACTTGCTCGGGCCAATGGTCAATACGGTGGCCCGTTCGAAGAGCGACCGCTCCTCGCTCCGTTGAGCATCACCGGTTTAGCCCTGATAGGTGCCATTTGTCTTTTGGGTTCCAAGCGAAGTTAGGTTAACCCTGCCATAATCAGGCCCATGCCGTTTAAGGTCGCCGTTCTGCCCGGAGATGGAATCGGGCCCGAAGTCACCGCCGAGGCGGTCAAAGTTCTCAAGGCCAGCGGCCTCGATATTGAGTTTGAAGAGGCCCCGTTCGGGGGCGCCGGTTACGATGCTTGCGGCGATCCATTGCCAAACAGCACGCTTGAACTCTGCCGTGCTTCTGATGCGGTTCTCATGGGTGCCGTGGGCGGACCGAAATGGGAATCGGTACAACCACTTGATAAGCGACCAGAAATTGGGGGTCTGCTCCGGCTTCGACGCGAGCTCAATCTCTACGCCAATCTCCGCCCCGCCAAAACCTTGACGCCCCTGCTCCACGCTTCTCCGCTCAAAGAAGGGCGGAGCAAAATGGATCTGATCGTGGTTCGCGAGCTCACCGGCGGAATCTATTTTGGCGAACCACGTGGACGCCGCGACGATGGGAATACCGCGTTCGATACGTGCCTATACTCGCGCGATGAAATCACGCGGATTGCGCGGCGCGGATTTGAGATCGCACTTCAACGCCGACGCCAGCTTTGTTCGGTGGACAAGAATAACGTTTTAGAAACCAGTCGGTTGTGGCGCGAAGTGGTGCTGGAAATGGCGGCGGAGTATCCGCAAGTTTCGACCACCACGATGCTTGTGGATAACTGTGCCATGCAACTCATACGCGATCCGGCTCAGTTCGATGTGATTCTCACCGAAAACATGTTCGGCGATATCTTGAGCGATGAAGCTTCGATGATCACAGGTTCGTTGGGCTTATTGCCTTCGGCTTCGCTCAGCGATCCAAAAGGCGAAACGGTGTTCGGCCTTTACGAGCCGGTGCACGGATCGGCTCCGGACATCGCAGGGCAGGGGCGAGCGAATCCTCTGGCGGCAATCTTTAGCGCGGCTATGCTCGTGCGCTATTCATTTAAGGATAACGAAACGGCAGACCGGATCGAATTGGCGGCTGAGCGGAGTTTGGCTCGCGGATATCGTACGGCGGACTTGTTCGAGAAAGGTTGCGAGCTTGTGAGTACGTCCGAAATGGGCGATGCGGTGGTTGAGCAGCTCAGTCGCGGATCGTAAATTGCATAGAAAGAGCCCTCCACCAGGCTGGTGAAGGGCTCTTTGTGAATCGGGTTCCGCGCATGGCGGAACGGTTCCCCAAGTCGGTTCGATCTAGCCAGTAGCCAGTTCGGCCGGCTCGTGCGCCTCTCGTGAGCCGAGGACGCCCTGTTGTTCTCGGCGTCTCCGCCGCAACAGAAGAGCTTCTCTTGCCAAATCGAGATGATACAAAGCGGTGGCGTTTTCCTCGCAGGCGAGGTCTCGGCCTTGGAAGTCGAGAAGCTTTTCCTGCAGAAGTTCGATCACGTCTTCGATGCGGCATCCATTTGTGCCGACATCCTCGGGGCTGCCGCCGTGTTGAAACGTGATCTTTATGAATTCACGTTCGACTTTGGCCATGCTGCCGTCAAGGTGACGGAATTTCTCCATGTTCTCGCTCATGACTTACCTCCTTACGATCCGAAACTCTTGCGAGTTCCTAATGAACGGTCTCGCCTTTCATCCACTGTTTTCGTTTAGATTTCAGCTTCAGAATGGTTTCATTGAGTTGGGCAATCTCTTTGCGCCGACCTGGTCCGAGAGTTTCCATCTCGTTGGCCGACAGCCGAGAGAACGACGCTTCCATTCGATCTCGAATGGTGCCCGCTTCATCAACGAGATCGCCGAATTTATCGACCTTTTCGTTAGCGGGAACTTCGCTGCGCTCGACAATGCTTGCCTTGCGCATGATTTGACTTACGAACGACACGGGGCACCCCCCCGAACGAATCGGATTCCGTTACGAGTTTCCATTGTTCTTGATTGCGCCGACGAGGTTAGCTGGCGGGTTCGGTTCAAGAATAAACCTGTGCGGCAAGCCGCACTTCACCCCACTAATTGGTTCCCCCGCTCCGGGTTGAGCCCGGATTTGGCGATGGCGTCATTGTACCCGATCTGAACCTGATGCTGGCAAATTCAATGGTTTTGATCGGGACCCAAACGGGATTCGTTGTGTAACATGCGCATATGTTTGCCGCACTTCTATCGATGGCTTTGGCTCCCGATATCGTCAGTAAAGAGGTCGAATTCGAAGGCGATGGCCTAGAGCTCAAGGGAGTGTATTCCTACCCCGCGGATGCTGACCGCTCGCCCGCGGTTTTGATTTTGCCCGGATCGGGTCCGACCGATCGCGATGGAAATCAACCCGGATTCAAAACCGATCTCCTTAAGCAGCTCAGCGAAAACCTCAACCAAGCTGGATATGCGGTTCTGCGGTTCGATAAGCGACCCGTTGCGCGGTACCAGCAATCTTGGCCGAAGGATCTCAAGGAGCTCAGCGCATTTTTTGGCATGGAGCCGCACCTCAACGATGTTCGGGCGGCGTACAAGTTTCTCGCGGAGCAACCGAATGTGGATTCAAAACGCCTGGCTTTGATCGGACATTCCGAAGGGGCGATTTTTACGATGGCGCTTGCGGGTGAGCTCAAACCCACCGCGATTGCCTTGCTTGCCGGTCCCGGCCGTGGCATGGATGTGATTGTGGTTGAGCAAGTTGAACGGTCGTTAGAAAAATTGCCCGATCAGGAGTTAGCGGATCTCCTGCGCACAAATGTTAAAGCAGCCGTGGCCGCGCTTAAGGCAAAGCCCGAGCCTCCCGCGAATGTACATCCGGCCTTGGCTGGGCTGTTTAATCCAAGCACCGTTCAGCTTTGGCACGATTATTTTAATTTTGATCCGATCTTAAGTCTTGCCAAATTTTCCGGCCCGGTGCTGATTATGAACGGCGAAGAAGATATGCAGGTTAGCGACACGCAAGACGCTCAGGTGTTGTTTGATGGCCGCGAGCGGCGCGGCCTCTCCGCCCGACTTGTTCTTCTGGGAGGCGTAAGCCACAATTTCAAACAAGTGACGCCAACAGATGGGCTTGGACTGAGTGGTCCGGTCGATCCCCGCGCTACCGCTGAGCTTACAGAATTTTTAGGAAAACACTTGATTTTGGATCAGTAAGCTATAGAGCCTGACTCTTCTTGGGGTCGACCAGTGCCCGGAGGCCATCGCCTACAAAGTTGAGGGCAAATATGGTCAGCGAGAGCGCCAAACATGGCCACAGCAGCAGTAAGGGATAGGAGTTCTTATTCAGATTACCGACCTGAATCATCTGTCCCCAACTTGGTTCGGGCGGCTGAACCCCAATCCCAAGGAAGCTCAAGGTGCTTTCGGCCAGAATGGTTGCGGCCACATCGACCATCACCACGGCAAGAAGCACGCCCCATAGATGGGGCAAAATGTGTCGCACCACGAGATACGGGGTGGTAGCTCCCATCGCTTTGGCGGCAGTCACAAACTCGCGATCTTTAAGGGTGGCCACCTGGTTCTTAACGAGCCGCGCAATCGCGGGCCATGCGGTGACTGCCAAACCGATGACGACGGGTCCGACACCCATCGAAAAGATTCCCACAATCATGATCGCCAAAAGGAGATCCGGAAACGCAAACATGCCGTCGGTGAACCGCTGGATGGGAATGCTGATCCAACGCGGAGCGTAGACGCTGGCAATACCCACAATGATTCCCACCGTGACCGCAATCGCCTGCACAACAATCCCAATGACGAGCGAAATCCGCGCCCCGTAGGCCAGACGAGCGAAGATATCGCGTCCGATTTCATCGGTGCCCAACCAGTAATCTCCACTGGGCGGAAGGAATGGCGATGCCACCGCAACATCGTACGGATGGTGGACAAAAGGTCCAAAGATTGCAAATGCAATCAAAAACACCAGGTATGCGACCCCTCCCCAAAAGAAGAATCCGGGCCCTTTCCTCTGTCGCCGTCTCAAATTTGGCTCTCCCGAATGCGTGGATCAATAAACGGGAGGAGAATGTCTACGGCGAGATTTACCAGTACGAACAGTGCACCAGTCAGAAGGGTGGCCGCGAGAATCATGGGTGTGTCTCGCTGGGTAATCGCCTCGATTGTGGTTTTACCAAGGCCCGGGATAAGGTACGCGGTTTCGACAACAAACGATCCGGTAAACAGAAATCCGAACGATGTGCCGATTGCCGTGAGCACCGGAATAAATGCATTTCGGAAGCAGTGAACCGTGTAGAGTCGCCACCGTGGCACTCCTTTAGCGACCGAGAGCCGCACAAACTCCTGTCTTAGTGTGTCGACCATACTGGCTCGCATCAAACGTGTGAGTGTTGCCATGGGTCGCAACGCGAGCACAATTACCGGAATGAGCAGATAGTAAATGTCGGCCGCGCGACGCTGCCCTTCTGGCGCCCAGCTTGTGGGCAGCATGTCGAGCCGAAGCGCAAAAACGTAGACCAAAAGCGGCAAAAGCACGTAATTCGGGATCGTAACCCCCAGGGTGCTCAGACTAAGAATCGCGTGATCGGAGGCCCGATTCTCGCGAACCGCGGCAATGGTTCCGAGCAGAATCCCCACTATTGCCGCAAGCAGAATCGAAAGGACCGCGATATTCAGAGTGATGGGCAGAGCCTTGGCCAGTTGGGTGCTTACTGGCTGCTGGGTTCCAACAATTGAGTTTCCGAAATCCATCCGCGCGGCATCGCCCAAAAACTCGACATAGCGGATGGGCCACGGTCGATCTAGACCCATTTCTTCGCGAATGCGCTGCACCTGTTCGGCGGTCGCTTTTTCGCCCGCCCGGACTGTTGCGGCGTCACCAGGCGAGATTTCATCCGCCAGAAACGTAATGAGGCTAATAAACAGCAGGCTGAACAGTCCGTAGAGGAGTCGCAGGCCAATCGCCCGAAAGATTGACCCCTGGGATCGAACCTTCATAAAGAAAGACCCCCGTTAAGCGGGCGTCTCGGTTTCAAAACAATCACGCGTGCGAGAAATTCGGTTCGCACGCGTTGACGGCGTTCAGGATGAATCGCGGGGGCCTCAGTCACCTTTTACAGTGACTGAAGTTACCTTATCCCCTACCTCAATGGCGTCCACAACGTCCATTCCCTTCACGACTGAACCGAACACGGTGTAGCTGCCATCTAGGAACGGCTTTTTATCCAGCATGATGTAGAATTGGCTGTCGCCCGAGTTCGGATCGCCCTGCTTGGTGGCGAGGCCGACCGCGCCTCGAACGTGAGACTTCCCTGTTTCTTCTCGCGCGATGCGAGCACCGCTGCCGCCTTCGCCGATGCTCGAGTCGGAAAGTGGCTTATCCTTGGTGCCGGGATCGCCGAAAAGGATCAGAAATGGGCGAGGATCTTTGAGTACGCGAAAGAACTTTTGGCCGTTATAAAATCCATCGCCAGCCAGTTTGGTGATATGGGCGGTAGTTTTGGGTGCCTTGTCGGTATAGAGTTCGATGACGATCTCGCCTCGACCTTCCACCTGCAGGCTCAGGGTGGGTGCGGCAAGCGGCGGGCGCTTCGCTACTCCTCCGATTGGAGCCGCGATCAGTGCAGCGGCGGTAACAATTGCGAGATGACGAATGCCCATACTTTTCCCCTACTGACTCTTTGACGAATAGCAAACCCTATCCGCACCACGGTTTCGGGACGCTCAGCCCCTACTCGGTGGGCGAGTATCCTACCGGACATGGGTGCCTTTTATGGTCCAAAAGATTGGGGACGATTGCTAACGGCGATGGTCACGCCGTTCGATAAGCAAGGCGAAGTGAACTACGCTGAGGCACGGCGCATTGCCGTATACCTCGTCGATGAACAGAAAAACGATGGGCTTGTAATCTCGGGAACTACCGGAGAATCTCCCACCTTGAGCGAGGACGAAAAGTTTAAATTGCTCGAAGAAATTTTGGAAGAAGTCGGCGATCGCGCGGCCATTGTGATGGGCACCGGAACCTACGATACGCGAGAGTCGATTCATCTAACCCGAGAAGCGGAATCGCGCGGAGCGCACGGAATTATGGTGGTGAACCCATACTATTCCCGTCCCGGCCAGGCCGGGCTCTACGCCCACTTTAGTGGAATCGCCAACGAAACCGATCTGCCGGTCATGCTCTATAACATTCAGCCGCGCAGTGCGATCAACCTCGAAACCGAAACGCTTCTTCGCCTTGCCGAAATCAAAAATATTGTCGCGGTTAAGGAAGCCAGCGGGAACATGAGCCAGATCATGGATGTATGCCGCCAAGCACCGGAGGGATTCCGTATCTATAGCGGTGATGATGGACTCACGGTTCCGATGCTCAGCGTAGGCGGTCACGGCCTAGTGAGTGTTGCCGCCCACGTTGTAGGACGCGAACTTGCCCAGATGATTGAAACTTTTCCGAGTGATCCATCTGAGGCGGCCCGGATCGCACATAAATTGACCCCATTTGTTAAAGCGATTTTTGCTCAACCGAGTCCGGTGCCGATCAAGTATGCGCTCAGCCGGTCCGGATTCGATTGCGAAGCCGTTCGGCTTCCGCTCGTGACGTTGACTGATGAGCAGAAAGCAGCTGTCCGAACGGCCATTCCCTAAATGAGGTTACGCGCGGTGAGAAATTCCTGCGCACCCTCGATCATGCGGGGGTGCCAATCGTGCCCCCAATCGAGCTCTTCGAGGTCTTTATCCCCGGGCAGGGCTTCGTAAATTGCTCGGACCTGCGCCGGCTTAACCGCCGGATCCTTGAGGCCCAGCGTTAGACGCGTTGAGACCGCGCAATGCGTGGCGTGGTTGAGGGTATCGAAGTAGCTGAGGGTTCGTCGAACCGCGGCGTCATGCTTTTCGGACTGCTCCGCGTAGTCCGTGAGCTCTTTAAGGGGGAACCGGTGGGCCGATCCGGTGAGCACCCAGGGCATTCCGCCAAGAAACGGCTCATCCGCAACGACCGCGCGGATCCTCTTAAACCACGCTCCCAGCCAGATCGCGATTCCGCCGCCTTGCGACATCCCGAATCCAAAGATACGGTCACGATCAACGCCCGGGATTTCCGCGAAAACGCGCGTGAGGATCACCGCATCTTGGAACATCCGGCGGAACTCCCAGGTGTGCGGATCATCGACCCCATCGGCAAAATATCCCCGGGCGGGCGTGTAATCCTCGCGGTGGAACGCCGACTCGCCAAAGAAGTTCAGGCTGATGCTCGCCATGCCCGGCCTAACCCCGTACTCATTCGGCAGCATTGACCACCGCGAATAGGGCGGAATCCAGACGAATCCGGGCGAAGGCTGGGCCGGACGCGCAACCCATCCGTGAAGCGTTTGCCCTTTGATGCCGCGGAACTTAACCAGCTCGATCGAGTGCTCCGGCGAACTGTATTCATCCTGCGGCGCAAGATCAAAGTGGAGCGGGGCCGTTTCGGCTTCGGCCACCGTTTCTTTCCAGAACTCGACAAAATCTTCCGGTACGTACGGCTTAAGCAGATCTTCGGTGCCCATGCACCTTGTTTACGCCCCGACGGCGCGCTGTTCGGCATCCACATGGAGGCCGGTGGTCATGAGCCATGAGATGGCGCGTTGAACCTCTTCGATTTCGCCTTCAAGCCGTACAAGCATCCAGCCAAAATCGGTATCGACATTGGCTTTGATGATCGACGCTCGCAAATCGAAGTCTTTGCAGAGTCGGCAGACCCAAGGTTCGGCGACCTGTTGGTCGCGCGCCGTAAGATTCACGTCGATCGTGGTGGTCATGTCCCTGTATCTTACCGCCGGATCGCAAAGGCCCATCGCGCCCTAATCGCGTACATTTGCGCGTCGTATTCGGTACCCTGAATATATTCTTGGAAAGCTTCCGCTGGGCGGAGCATTTCACTTGAGGCCACGCATGAACCGCGTCGATGTTTTTGATACCACCCTTCGCGACGGCGAACAAAGCCCCGGCGTCCGGCTGAACATGGAGCAGAAGCTCCAGATCGGCCACGCCCTTGTAGACCTTGGAGTGAATATCATCGAGGCCGGGTTCCCGATCTCCTCACCCGGCGATTTTGAAAGCGTCAACACGCTTGCCAAAGAACTCAAAGGAGTCACCATCTGCGGACTCACCCGGGCCGTCTCCAAAGATATCGAATGCGCCGCCGAAGCGCTCAAGCCCGCCGAGCGTCCGCGAATCCACACCGGACTCGGCGTCAGCGAAAATCACCTGCAGCACAAGCTCCGCATGACCGAAGACGAAGCCCTCGAAAAAGGGGTGGCTGCGGTCAAACTGGCGCGACAGTTCACGGACGATGTCGAATACTTTATGGAAGATTCCGGCCGGGCAAACAAAGAGTACGTCTATCGGGTCGTCGAAGCCGTGATTGATGCCGGAGCCACTGTCATCAATGTGCCCGACACCACCGGATACACCACCCCCGACGAGTATCGGGCTCTGTTTGCGGACATCATCAACAACGTCCCCAACAGCGACAAAGCGATCTTTAGTTGCCACTGCCACAACGATCTCGGCATGGCCACCGCCAACACGCTCGGCGGCGTGATGGGCGGAGCCCGTCAGGTCGAAGTCACCATCAACGGCATCGGCGAACGCGCCGGCAATACTTCGCTGGAAGAAGTCGTGATGGCCCTCAAGATTCGCGAAGACAAGTTCGGCCTGTCCACCACGATCAAAACCGAAAAGCTGCTATCTGCTTCGCGGATGGTGAGCGAGCTCACCGGAATGCTTGTTCAGCGCAACAAGGCCGTGGTCGGAGCCAACGCCTACGCTCACAGCAGCGGCATCCACCAAGACGGCGTGCTCAAAGAACGATCGACGTACGAAATCATTGATCCTTCGATGGTTGGTGCCGAGAAAAGCGAAATCATCCTCACCGCGCGATCGGGCCGACACGGGCTCAAGCATCGCCTGAGTGAACTGGGCTTTAGCTTCCCCTCGGAACGGTTCGAAGAGCTTTACGCCAAGTTCCTGGAAATGGCCGACAGTCGAACCGAAGTCCGCGAAGAAGACCTTTACCAGCTGGTCAAGGAATAGCGACCCGTTTGCGGAACCCATCGGGCGTATTCGGCATAGAATAAGCCCGATGGCCGAACTTGAAACTGCAACTCTCGCGGGTGGATGCTTCTGGGGTGTGGAACACCTCTACCGCAAACTTGATGGCGTCAAGTCGGCGGTGAGCGGATACATCGGCGGGCACGTCGAATCCCCCACCTATCGCGATGTATGCAGCGGACTCACCGGTCATGCCGAAGCGGTTGAGATTACATTTGATCCTGAGGTGATCAGCTATCCCGAGATTCTGCACTTCTTCTGGGAAATCCACGACCCCACAACTCTGAACCGGCAAGGGCCGGATATCGGCACCCAGTACCGCTCGGCGATCTTTACTCACTCGCCCGATCAGGCAGAGCAAGCGAGGACGAGCCTGGAATGGGCTCAGCAGTTCTTTCCCCGGCCCATCGTGACCGAAATCGTCCCCGCGACCACCTTTTATTCAGCTGAGGAGTACCACCAGGAGTACTTTGATAAACATCCGGGGCATGGCGGTTGCCACGTTCGACGTCCGCTTGGGCGCAAGTAGATTCGAGACTTTTCGCTTTTAGGTTTCCTTTCGGGTGATGATAGTCTTTAATTACGACGTTTACCTTCTCTTCCGGAGTTGACGCTCGTACCAGTGCTCCGCTTCCCATCCGCTCGGCGTCTCCGGGTGATTTGTCCGGATAATCTGTCGGTTCTTACGCACCATAAAGACGGGTTCAGCATTCTTCCTCAGAAAAGCTTTGACAACGGGCTCGTTGTCGGCAATCGATTGCCACTCTCTGCCGACCGCGTCTTCATGTGCGACGTATCGTAACGGTTCATCGGGGTAATAATCTTTGACTATTCTTTCTTTGGTCTGATTACCATGCACATCCGCACCGCTAAATCCGAAAAGCCAAAGATCTTCATCGATGAAAAACTTATCAGGATGAGCTGTATCAAAATCAGGTACTTCCTCGTACTTACTCAAAACATCTACGATATCGGTCATGTCGTAATAGGATTGGTACCTAATATCAATCATATACTGCTGGTCTGCCGCGTCTTGAGACCCGTCTTTGAAATCGGTCTGACAGCCGATGACCAGAACCGCAAATATTGTCAGCGCGATAACGCCAAGTCCGCACCTTCCACTCATATTCTTTAATTATCGCGTCCTAGTGAGTAGCTTCCTCCATGAATAGTTCTAGACGGTTTTGGACCGCCCCATGACTTCCAGTATCTCTCAGCATACCCAATCTCTTCATCAATCTCATCGGACCAGTGTGGAAACTTCGAGCGAAGTCGTTCCAAGACTCGCATCTGATAGACAATCGCGAGTCGCTCTTCGTTGCTTCGCTTCATTGCTTTACTCAAATCTCCGCGATACCTGTTAAATCTCCGGACATGGATTAGCTCATGGACCAAAGTCGCAATGAGCCTAAATCTTCGTTTAAAAATGCGCTTATTCAATATTATCTTCCCTTTATTTTTGTCTTTTGGGTCCCAACTAACTAGACCCAGGATATTATCATGAAGTCGATCGTCTACCATAATGAGATCGTTATCAAGCAAATATTGCAGAGATTTTGCTGTGTTGGGATCGACCAAACGAATCATTGCAATCGCATCTTGAACCTGCTGTCGTTCACTCGCCGTTAACGGACGAGGCTTGAGCCCTTCTGCATCGTAATAAGTTACGGGATTGTTACGACAATACGAATACCAGTTCCGACCATCTTTGGCCGGATCGCGGGTTAGGAAGCGACCGGTATCAGAATCGTAATACCGATGCCCCAAGAGCTTCAGACCCGTATCAGGATCCTGCTGGTAGCCGAACTTGCCCGCATAACCGAACTGACCCTTCCACGTTCCAGAACCAGAAAGAACATTCCCAAACGCATCGAACTGAACCGATGCCGATACGGCGCCACTCGAATCCGTCTGGATATCTGAGTTCTTAAGTGCCGAATGGTAGGTTGTCTTAACCGAACCGCGCTTTTCACCACTCGGAGTAAAATCCGCTGTGCCGTCGCTAAGAACCGGAGCGGTCACCCCAACTCCCGCTCGGCGAAATGTTTTGCTCCCGGTGGAATCCCACATTCCAACCCGAGTATCCAGGCCGTTGTAGCTAAACGTGTTGGCGGCTATCATTGTGGCTTAGGTTAGGTTCTTTTTGATTGCACGAGACAGGTTGATCAATGCAGCCTTCTGCTTCGCAAGACTGTGTACTCACGACTGAGCAAACAGAGCTTGAGTAGTTAACGCGGATTTTGTTCAATATTGATCTGAACGCCGGCACGGTCATATGATCTTACCGTCTTTTCTTTCACAAACGATGACGTTAGCTTAATTGAGGCTTTACCATCTGAAATCCAACTAACTTGTACCAACTCATCCGTGCGCGTCGATACAGCATTACTTCGCAGTACGAGGTGTTCCTCAAAACTTTCACCCTTAATTCCCAGCCATATTTGGACATCTGGCTTTACTGTAGCAGCATAGCCAATCTCATCCACAAAAATGCAAGCAGTTGCAGAACGATTGCATACAATGGCAATTCGCCTCGGTTTAGGGGCAGCACACCCAACCAAGCAGAAAAGCAGGAAGAGATACTTCATCGTCTTCCAGGCCAAAGGTAAGGATTTCGAAGCTTTCGGTCTTCGGCATTTCCAAATATTCTGGGATACTTTTTGTCCTCCTTTCTTGAGCTAAGTGCTCGCGGCGGTGAAGTGCGTATTAACTGCTGTTGCTGATGCACTGTATCCCAGCGCAACCGCCATAAAAATACACAAAATCCGCGTCCAAATCCGCGGAACCGGCGAGGTCAGGTAGCTGCACATTGGTCTTCCCCACAACCATCATAACAAGAAGTCTACGCCGAAAGCAACATTTTTGAGGAGCTTTTTGCGTTTCCCTACCGGACTTCATAACGCAGCCCCGAAGTTGCTTCCCGAAGATGACCTCACATAGATCCTGCCCAGCACCGAAAAAGCCGGCTCTTCCCCCATTCTTAACCCTGCTTTAACAAAACGGCGATACAGTCTTTTGCGATGAAGCACTTCACGCTCGCCGCGTGCGCGGGTTTGGTTGCCCTCAGCGGACTCGTCCTCACCGGATGCGGCCCCTCGGCAGGCTCGGCAGAAGGCGCCGCCAAGCTCAATATCGATGGAAGCGGGACCGTCTACCCCATCTCCGCCGCGTTCGCCGAACTGTTCCAATCCGAACACCAAAACGCCCAGATCACGGTCGGTAAATCTGGCACGGGCGCGGGGATGGAAAAATTTGCCAAAGGCGAAATCGATCTGGCTGGAGCCAGTCGGCCCATCAAAGAAAACGAAGTCGAAAAGGTCAAAGCCGCAGGCAACGACTTTATCGAAATTCCCATTGCTTACGATGGAATCTGCCTCATCGTCCACCCCAGCAACACCTGGGTTAAATCCATAACTGTTCAGCAACTTAACCAAATTTGGAAAGAGGATTCCAAAGTCAAACTGTGGAGTGATGTTGACCCAAGCTGGCCTAAAGAAGAGATCAAGCTCTACGGCCCTACCGATGCTCACGGCACGTACGAATACTTTAACGAAATCATCAACGGCGATAAAGATAACGTTCGCCCCGATTATTCGCAACAAGCCGAATACGATCCCCTCATCCAAGGAGTCGCCAACGAAAAGTATGCGCTTGGCTATGTCGGATTCGCCTACGCCGAGCAAAATGCCGACAAGCTTCGGATTCTCCCCGTAGATGGCGGCTCCGGCCCGGTGGAACCTACGGCCGAAACCATCCGCAACGGATCGTACGCACCGCTTTCGCGCCCACTGTTCATGTATATCAGCACCAATGCGTTGGACAAAAATCCCGCGGTGACCGAGTTCGTGAACTTCATTATCAGCGATGCCGCGGTTCAGGCGGTCGAAGCCGCCCAGTTCGTCCCGTTCCCGTCGGAAACGTACCAGGCGGTGCGCGCTCACTTCGAATCGCGCGTTACGGGCAGCCTGTTCAACAAACCCCACGCGGGCAAAACCGTGACCCAAGTGCTTAGCGGAGAATAGAACCTCAATTCGATGGCGGTCGCAGGCTTTAACCCTCCGGAAGGAACCCACAGCATCACCGATCCGCAAGGATCGCACCGACGCCGGTTTGCCATACAAACCGTAGTCCGTTGGATCTGTCTGCTTTGCGCGGGATTCAGCGTGGCCGCCACCATCGGAATCTTTGTCATCCTGCTCGGCGAATCAATTCCGTTCTTCCGCACCGTGCCGCTCGCTTCGTTCCTCACCGGAACCGAGTGGACGATGATGGGTTCCGAACAAAAGTTCGGCATCCTGCCGCTCCTCACCGGAACCCTGCTCATCGTGATCGGATCGGGATTAGTTTCGATTCCGCTCGGGCTCCTCACCGGAATCTATCTCAGCGAATACGCCCCCGGCACGGTCCGCCGAATTCTTAAGCCGGTACTCGAATTGCTCGCCGGACTTCCGAGCGTTGTGTTCGGCTACTTTGCACTTTCCTTGGTGACTCCGGGCCTGCGCGGGGTCCGCGATTTTATCGCCGGAATCCTGCCGACGCTCAATCCGCTGCTGCCGGAATTCCGGCCCGCCAATGCCGCCGCTGGGGCGATCGTGGTCGGATTCATGACTCTCCCGCTGGTGAGTAGCCTATGCGAAGATGCGCTTTCCGCCGTGCCCAAAGCCTTGCGCGAAGCCGCCTATGGTTTGGGCTGCACCAAGGCCGAAGTCATCACCAAAATCGTCCTTCCCAGCGCAATGAGCGGGATTATGGCGAGCTTTATCCTTGCTCTATCCCGCGCGACCGGAGAGACGATGGCCGTCACCATCGCCGCCGGAGCCACGCCGCAGCTCACCTTTAATCCCGGCGATGAAGTCATGACGATGACCGCGCAGATTGTCAACGTGTCGCGCGGGGATGTCTCGCGCGGGGACGTCAAGTATCAGAGCATTTTTGCCATCGGGCTTGTTCTGTTCATCTTTACATTCATCCTGAACATCATCGCAATCCGGCTGGTCAAGCGGATGGGGAGGGCGGCATCGTGAGCGCGCCGACTTTCCTTTCCCCAACCGCGGGGACCCGTCGCCGCAAGGTTAAGAGCGCGATCTTTCAGTGGATCTGCATCGGAGCCGCGCTCATCGCGGTCGCGATCCTGGCGATGCTCATCGGAAAGGTCGCCATCGATGGCCTCGGCCGCGTGAGTTGGGATTTCATCACCCGAATGCCGTCCGCGATGTTCCCCTCGCGCGCGGGAATCCTGAGCCCGCTGGTCGGAAGCATCGCCGTCATGATCCTCACCGTGCTCATCGCGGTGCCCATCGGCGTGGCGGCCGCGATCTATCTGGAAGAGTTCACCGCCCGCAAATCCGCGGGAATCCGGTTCATCCAGCTCAGCATCGCGAATCTTGCCGGGGTTCCGTCTATCGTGTTCGGGATGCTCGGCCTTGCCGTTTTTGTCGTGATGCTCAAATTGGGGCAGAGCATTCTCACGGGCGCGCTCACGATGAGCGTGCTCGTGCTTCCGATGGTGATCCTCGTCACGCAAGAAGCACTGCGCACCGTTCCGCGACATTATCGCGAGGCAAGCCTCGCCCTTGGCGCCACTCAGTGGCAGACGATCTACCGCGCGGTTTTGCCGAATGCGCTACCCGGGATTCTCACCGGAATCATCCTGGCGGCTGGTCGTGCAATCGGCGAGACCGCGCCCCTGATCGTGGTCGGCGCGGTGGGACTCGTCACGTTCCTGCCCAACTCGCTCGATGATCGCTACACCGTGCTTCCGTTGCAGGTGCTCGATTGGATCGGCCAGCCCCGAGCGGAGTTTCGGGAAGCGGCCGCCGCGGCAATCCTGGTTCTCATGGGCCTCTTGATCGTGCTCAATTCCGCCGCAATCTACATCCGGATGCGCGCCCAGAAAACCGTCTAAACTAACGCACGAACTATGGCCAGCTTTGGCCCGATTGCGCCGCATTACGACCTGCTCATGGCCAACGTGCCTTACGAAATGTGGGCGGGGTACTACCGACTTCTGTTGGCCCAGCACGAACTCTCGCCGGACTACCTGCTCGACGTCTGCTGCGGCACCGGCACCGTGGCGGAACTCCTCACCCGAGATGGATACGAAGTCACCGGCCTTGACATCAGCCCGGCCATGATCGAACAAGCTCGGCGCAAAGCCCTGGCGGAAGATCTCCCCATCGAATATCACGTTGCCGATGCCCGCACCTTTGATCTTGGCCTCAAGTTCGATGGTGCGTACTCGTTCTTCGATAGCCTCAACTACATCACATCGCAAGAAGGGCTTGAGATGGCAATCCAGCGCGTCGCCGAACATCTGCACCCGGGCGCAAGTTTCATCTTCGATGTCAATACGGCCTATGCATTCGAAGCCAATATGTTCGACCAAGAAGATAATCGCAAACGGGCGGCAATCAAATACACCTGGGTGGGCGACTACGATCCAGTAACGCGCATTATCCGCGTCGAAATGAACTTTGAACGAGGCGGCAAACCGTTCCGGGAAGTTCATGTGCAGCGTGCGCATTCAGATGGCGAGATTCGACACGCTTTGCGTCAGGCCGGCTTTGATCTTGCCCGCGCTTATGATAGCTACACATTAGATCCGCCCGGGGAGGATTCCGATCGGGTGCATTACGTCGCAATCCTCCCCGGCTAGACTCAGCGACCAAGCTGGTCGGGGTTTAGACCTTCAAGTTCCGGAATCACGAACAGACCATCCTTACGGATCAGGCGGTCGTCAAACCACACTTCGCCACCGCCGTATTCCGGACGCTGGATGCACACAATGTCCCAGTGGATTGACGATTTGTTGCCATTTCCGCCCGGACCGTCGTACGCATTCCCTGGCGTCAGGTGGAACGATCCGGCGATTTTTTCATCGAACAGGGTGTCCCGCATCGGATGCAAAATGTGCGGGTTGTATCCCAGCGACCATTCGCCGAACACCCGTGCCCCTTCGTCCGTGTCCAATATCTCGTTCAGGCGATCGGTCATCGAACCCGCTTCGGCTTCGACGATTCGACCATCCTTAACCGTGAACTTGATGTCTTTGAAATCTTGCCCTTGGTAAAGGGAGATCGTGTTGTACTGCACGGTTCCGTTCGCCGAGCCCGGCACCGGGCAGCTGAAACATTCCCCGTCCGGGATGTTTCGCTCGCCGTGGCAGCTCACCGCTCCGATGTCTTTGATACTAAAGCTCAGATCAGTGCCTGGACCCACCAAGCGAACCCGATCCGTGCGATTCATGAGATCAACGAGCGGTTTGGCCGCTTGTTGCATCCGCGAATAATCGAGGGTACAAACGCGGAAGTAAAAATCTTCAAACGCCTGAGTACTCTGGTTGGCCATCTGCGCCATTCCGGGCGATGGCCATCGCAGGGCCACCCACTTTGTGTTCGGAACCCGTTGACCGAACACGACCGGCGTGGAGTAGAGCTTCTGCCACATCGTGTTTTTCTCGCTTGGAACATCCGAAAGTTCCGCAGAATTTTCTCCTCCGCGCAGGGCCATGTAAGCGGTCATCTGCTTCATTTCGTGGAGTTCGATATCTGCAATCAGCCGGGCGTTTTCTTCGGTCAATCCGTGAAGAATTTGGCGTCGCACGACGCCGGATTCCAATCGGACGGCCACACGCGAGCCTTTCGACTGCGCGACGCGCACGACTTCTGCGACCACTTCGTGCGGAATATCGAATGCGTGAATCAACAGACTGTCGTCGGGGCCAAGCTCGTTGGAATGCGTGCAGAGCAGTTCGGCAAGTTCGGTTACGCGAGGATCAAGCACGTCTACGAGGTTACCCACCGCCGGCCCGCCATTTTACGACCGGGTAATCTGTTACTTACCGGAGCGGACCCGGCTTGGTGACTTCTCGCAATCCCAAGCTGCATGGACCCCGGAGTCAGCCAAAAGAACTTGGCGACGACCACAAGGAGATTTCTCATCAAAGCAGTGAAAAGAACCGTCACTCGGGCGCGACGCAGCACCCCGCGACAATCCAGCGGAAACGGCCGATCCAACGGCAAAGCCCCGTCCTCAATCGAAATTCTCGTCAACAGCGCAAACCGCGAAACGCGCATCGCTGTGCTCGAAGATTCCAAGTTAATGGAATACCGAGTTGAGCGTGAAGAGCGCGTCGTCGGCTCCATCTTTAAAGGCATCGTGCAAAACGTTCTGCCCGGGATGGACGCCGCATTCGTTGATATCGGGCTTGAACGAAACGCCTTCCTCTACGTCGGCGATATCGTGCCCGAAGAAGGCGACGACACCAGCCCGGCCAGCGTTCGACGCAGCGAACTGCGTCGCCGCAAAATCAAAGAACTCATCAAGCCCGGCCAAGAGCTCATGGTCCAAGTCACCAAGGGCCCCCGCGGAACCAAAGGCGCCCGCGTCACCACCCGAATCAGCTTGCCCGGACGATATGTTGTGCTCGTTCCCGAAGGCGGCCACCTCGGAGTCAGCCGCAAGATTGAGGACCGCAAAGAGCGCGAGCGACTCCGAATCCTTGGCGAGAAACTGATGCCGGAAGGGTTCGGACTCATCATGCGCACGGAATGCGAGGGCCGGACCGAAGCCGAACTCCGTGCGGATATCGCCTTTTTGCAGCAGCTATGGACTCAAGTGCTAGAGAGTGCCAAAAAACTCCGTGCGCCCAGCGTTGTCCACCGGGATCAAACCTTGCTCTACCGCACGATCCGCGATGTGTTCGGCGACGAAATCGACCGCCTCATCATCGACGATCCTGACGAGTACGAAAAAGTTTCGCTGGTTGCGAGCATGGTCGCGCCCAAGCTTAAAGAAAAAATCGTTCTCTACGATCAAGAAGAGCCGATTTTTGATCACTATAAAATCGAAAAAGATCTCGACAACCTGCTCGAACACAAAGTGTGGCTCAAAGCCGGTGGCTACCTGGTTATTGACCAGATGGAAGCGCTCACCGCGATCGACGTCAATACCGGCAAGCAGGTCGGATCAACCAGCCTTAACGATACGATCCTGCGCACCAACATGGAAGCGGCCGATGAAGTGGGTCGCCAACTCCGCCTGCGCGATATGGGCGGCATCATCGTTATCGACTTTATCGATATGGAGGATTCTTCGGACAAGAAGAAACTCATGGACCACTTCACCAAAATTCTGGAGCGGGATCGCGCCCGAACCCGAATCGGAAAGGTGAGCTCGCTCGGACTTGTCGAAATCACGCGCAAACGCACGGGCGAATCGGTGACCGAATCCATCACCAGCCTCTGCCCGACCTGTGAAGGCCGAGGTCGAATCCCCAGCCCAGACACCGTGAGCCTGTGGATCGAGCGCGATATGCGCCGCCGGGTCAACGAACCCGGTAACGCCTTTGCCATCGAATGCCACCCCGCGGTCGTCGAAAACCTCATTGGCGCCGATGGCGAAGCGATCGAAGAATTGGAACATGAGCTTCGACGCGGCCTCTATCTGCGAGCGAACTTCGATTTCGAAATCGATGAGTTTGAAGTCCTCGGGGGCACGATCGAAGAGTTCGACCGCAAGCTCATGGGATTCCGCCGCGCTCAAGTACTGGAATGCAACGTCCGCTCCAGCGCAGTTGAAGGCTCGTCCCGCTCGGTCGGGTGGACCGACGGCGGATTCTACGTGGAGCTGCTCGATGGCCACGATCTGGTGGGTCAGCGAGTAAAGGTTGTGTTGCAAGATATTCGCCGCGCATTCGCGGTGGCCGATGTGATCATTCCGGGCAAAGGCGCACTGCGCGGTTAACAGGGCAGTCTCTCAAAAAAACAAAAGGGCGCGATCCGCAAAGACCGCGCCCTTTTGGCTTAGTGAAGACCGCGCTTAATCGTCGTCATCAACGAAGATGGGTTCGACACTGATAATTGCACCTTCGTACCAAGCCTGAAGCGCAGCGAGATCGTTCGCAATTGCCTGAGCAATGATGTCCCGCGTGTTAACTCCATTAATCGTCCCCGCCATGTGGACGTATTCAGTGAAGGTGATCGGCACGCCGCCAACGCCGGCTTTGCCCCACGAATAAGTGGTGTGGTACGGAGTCGGATCCTGGCCAGCTGTCCATTCCAGCATCTTTTCCCCGTTCCTCAAAAGCCGATAGCGAATGGCCCCTGAAACCGTGGGCATCGATTCCACATAGCTGAACACGGCCCCTACCCAAGCGTTGGTGTAGTTTACGGTGTCGTTGTAAAGTGTCGAGGTGAACAGGACAGTCACCGGGATGCCGGTTACCTCTCCGATGCGGACCGGGACGGCAACTTCGCCGAGCTTCTTAGCGCCCAATGCATCGGCGTAAGCTTCGACGGTAATCGTAGCCGTTCCCTTGTTGGGGCCTGCCGAGAAAATCACCTGAGGTTGGCTGCTGAGCGTCAATCGATCGATGGTGCCCAACTCCGTGCTCGACAGCTTGTACTGCCAGTACACCGGACCTTTCCCTTCTAACTTGGCCGTCAGCGTGATTTTCTCGTTAGGATTCAGCACCGCCGGATTCGGCGTTACAGAAATTTTAGCGAATGAGACTTCAACCGTTGGGGCAGCAACCGGGCGATCAACCCCGCCGTCGACCCGCACAACCTTGCAGCGGACCACGGCGACCCCGGGGTTCCGGTTTTCGATTGAATTAGAAACGGTGGCCAACTCGCTGCTTCCGACAAGAACTCCGCCGGGGGCATCGGTCGTTGTACCGTTCGCGTTGGAAACCACAAATCCTTCGTTGACCGTCCACTCGTACCGGTAAACGGCATCAGGATTCTTATCCTGAATGACAACAGAAAGCCCGGTCGATCCGTCGAGAAGGACTTCCCAATCTTCCGGAAAAATCGTGGCTTTCCCGCCCGTGCTCAGGATTTCGAACTTGCTGGCCTGTTCACTGACTGCCACATCGCGGAAAAACAAGATCAGATCAGCACTGCTACCGATCATGTCCACAATCCCCAGTAGCGCAAGTCGACCGGATAGCTTCTCCGCGAACGTTCCCGAATTCTCAAAGAATTCAATACTGAAATGTTCCGCTGCCTGAATGAGAAACTGCGTGAACAAAGTCAGCGTAGGGCCCGAGCCCATAAACGCTTCGTACACCGCAATCAGTGCCTCCTCGTTCTTACCTTGGGATGCCAGGTCGTACACCTGAGGGGCTGTTTGCAAAAGCGTATTCAGCATTTCGCCGAAAATCGCGTTCCCATTGGTGTACTGCAAAATCTCATCGAGAGCATCGCCCTTGAGGGGCAACAGAACTTTGAGAATCACCGGGAAGATTCCATCCAGCAACAGCGATTTCATCACCACCGTGCGATGAGCGGTCAGTTCTTCCCCTTTAAACAGGTTTGGATAACTCTTTTTGCTTCCCAAACCGCCAACACGGAGTTCGTAGACCGTTGCTATGCTTCCCGCCGGAGCATCGAACGGAATTGGATACGGACCAACGTTGACCGGAGAGTAGGGGAGATCGTTTTTGGCCAAATCGGTAATTGTGCCAATTACCCCTGAAAATCGCTTCGGAGGATCGATATTGAACGAGGTCACCGGACCCGGTGCCTCGACAAACTTGTTTTCGGCGTCGCGGTACCCGGTGCGCTGGAGAAAACCAACCAGACGCCGTAGATATACGTTGGTAATACCGATTTCGCCATCCGTAATCGTGTTCAGCGAGATTCCACTATCCGAACTGGGATCGGCAATTGTTCCGCGACCTCGCCCGGCAAGAGTGGAAGCCAGATTCTCAAGCGCAGTCTTGAGCACGGAGCCTTCCACATCCACGTACCCTTGAGCGGCTAGCTGCGCTTCAACCGCATTCACAACGTCGTCGAATCCGGCCGCATCGGCGATGCCTTCCAGCCAGATTTCCGGTCCGTCATCAATAAGGTTTGCCCCACCGGTATAGAAGAACGCAAGCAGTTCCGCCGTTGATTCCGAGTCAATCGATTGACGTTCGGTGCCTACAAATCCGGAAAGCACCATTCGGCCTTGGTCATCCCGGACATCGGCATACTGCGGACCGCCGCCGAATACCACGGCGGTGCCCGTTCCGCCACTGGCCGGACTGGACTGAGCCGCACTCGTCCATAGGGTCAGATCGGTCATGGCCGGCCCGGTGTATCCGGTCGGCACGGTTAGCTGAACAGGAACGGATGTCTTGGCAAACGTCGAGCCGTTTGTTGGTCCGCCGCTAGAGCCTCCGCAGCCCATCAAGAAGATTGTGGCGAGGATTAAAGGAATCCACGCCACACAAAATCGCAAGAACGTGCTTCGCACAATGCCGCTATTATGGCGATATATATTTCAGAATGATACAGAAAATTAAAAATTCTTAACTGGAGATGGAAAACCTTAACATGGTCGGGACCTGCAGGTTCATTGTTTCACTTTCGCCGTTCGCGACGCTCCCTCATCTTGCGCTCGTAACCATGATCGGATGGCTCAAAGTACGGAGTATCCAACTCCCCTTCTGGCAGGTAACTTTCATCGACCCAGCCGCGCGGATCGCTGTGCGGATACTTGTACCCTTCGCCATGACCAAGTGCTTTCATACCGGAATGCGGCGCATTTCGCAAATGCATTGGTATCGGGCCCCCGCGCCCTGCTTCGGCATCCGCCATGGCCTTATTAATCGCCAGGTAACTACGGTTGCTCTTGGGTGCTTCTGCTAAGAAGACCGTGGCTTGACTCAGGATAATACGGCCTTCGGGCATTCCCACGGTTTCGACCGCCCGAAGGGCGGCCGCTGCAATCACCAGCCCCTGCGGCTCGGCATTGCCGATGTCTTCGCTGGCCAAAATGAGCAGCCGCCGAGCGATGAACCGCGGGTCTTCTCCCGCATGGAGCATTCGCGCGAGATAATGTAGCGCGGCATCCGAATCCGATCCCCGAACCGACTTGATAAAAGCACTGATCGTGTCGTAATGGTTGTCGCCAGTTCGGTCGTACTGAGCGTGTCGCTTTTGGAGAACCTGTTCCACCGTTTCCAGCACGATTTCACCCCCCGGAGCCATGAGGGCGGCGGTTTCCAGCGCGTTCAGGGCAAGGCGTGCATCTCCGCCCGATGTCGAAACTAAGAACTCTTCGGCTTCTGGCGAGAGTCGCAGTTCGCGGTTGCCAAGCCCGCGTTCCCCATCCTTCAGAGCCCGCGAAATGAGCTGCCGGATATCGTCCGACTCAAGCGGTCGAAGCGGCAACACTCGAGCCCGCGAAAGGAGCGCATTGTTCAGAGCAAAAAACGGATTTTCCGTGGTCGCGCCAATCATCTGGAAGGTACCGTCTTCCAAATACCCCAGCAACGAATCTTGCTGCGACTTGTTAAAGTGATGGATTTCATCGATGAGTAGAAGCGTGGGACGCTTCTGCAGCTGATAGAGCGATCGCGCGCTGGTGGCAGCTTTTCGAATATCTGCAACCCCGGCGGTAACCGCACTTAGAGCAACGAGTTCTGACTGCGAATAGTGAGCAATGATGGTGGCGAGCGTCGTCTTTCCGCACCCCGGCGGCGCCCACAATACGACGTTGCCCAGCTTCCCCGCTCGGATTGCTTGCTCGGTTGGCGAACCCGAAAATAGCAGGTGCGATTGACCCACGTACTCTTCCAGATTCCGCGGGCGCATCCGGGTGGCTAGCGGCTGATTCTCGCGGATCGGGGACTCGCCGGGCGATTCAAACAGACTCACTATCCAGTTAGACGCTTTCGCGGTCGTTTAGAATAAAAAGAAAGACTCCGGTCCGATCCCGCAGGATTATGGACCGGAGCTTGTGCTGAACGGCAGTGATTACTTTTTCTTTTTCGCGGCGGCTTTGGGAACCACCACTGGTTGCGGCGGATTAAGGCCGTGAATCTCCACCTTGTCGAACTCGTTGGTGGACATCATGTATCGACCGTCGCCGCTAAACGCCACCGGCGATCCCACGTAGGAGCGTCGTTCCAACAGAGTGATCTCTTTGTAAGCCTTGACATCCCAAATGCGCAGGGTGCCATCAATTGACGTCGTAGCCACAAACTGCCCTGATGGCGTAAAGTCGGCCGCGGTCACAAAGTCCTGGTGGCCGACCAGACTGGCGAGACGCTTACGATTAGACAAGTTGTAGATGCTCACTACCCCGTTTCGGCCACAGGCTGCGCCCAGAGTCTGAGCTCGGTTGATCGCAAAGTTCTGCGCGCCCTGCCCGCCCGGAACCGACACTTTAGTCACGATATTCAAAGTCTTGGGAGCAAGAACGCGCCAGCCCTCGACCTGGGTTCCGGTGTACACGGCTCCGTTTTTCATCATGTAGGCACCGTAAAAGTTGGCCGGTTCGCCCGTAACTTTGGCGACCGGATTTCCACCGGCCACGTTCCAGACGCAGATCACGTCGTCTCGCCCCACCGATACAAACTGCTTGCCGTCCGGACTAAACGCCAGTGACTGGATTCCGCGCTGATGCCCACGAGCTCGGGGGAACTCGCGTAGCATCTTGCCCGACTTCACGTCCCAAAGCATGATCTTGGCTTGTTCGTCGCCGGTGAGGATATGCTTTCCGTCAGGCGAGAATGCAAGACCGTAAGCGGGTTGAGCATGACCCAACAGGGTGACCGTAGGGAGCTTGCGAGCAGAATCGATAAGCTGAACTTCGCCCGTCTCTCCGGATGCAGCGAATTGAGTGCCCACCGGTGAAGCCGCCAAGGCCACCGCGCGGAAGCCATCAAGCGTTTTAATTCGAGTGACTTTGAGCGCAGGAGCAGCAGCCGGCTGCTTGGCGGGGGCCGTCCCTTGGCCCAAGATCACGGCGGCAAGTGAGATTGCACTAATCATGGTTTGGAGTCCTTCCGATGCACGGACGAATCGCCGTCCGTGACCGTTCCGTTCTTACTTTCCTCCCGGGATCCTAAAGTCCCGAGCTTCGAATTCACCACCAAAGCTCCAGGCGGCTTGCCACACCAGTTTACGGCTCTTGTTATCTGGGTACGTGATGTGCCCACGAAAGGTCACGGGCACATTCCGCTTGCTATCAACGATGATCTCGACGTCCATCGCTTTTTGGCCATCACGCTTGGCCACCAAACGATAGAACGGGCGTTCTTGCCCGACCGGTGCAGCCTTCTGCTCGGTCACGGTGACTTTAAATCCGTTCTTGGGATCCTGCAACCCCCGGACAAATCCATCCCACGGCGCCACATCCTCGGTAAAGGCGGAAAATCCTTTGATCGGCATCTGACCAATAAACTCTTCGATCTGCGCCAGATTCATGGGATCCGCTTTGCGAACCTCCTTAAACGGCGGCAGTTTGTTTTGCTTACCTTTAGCCAGAATCACGCGCGATTTGCCATCGGCCACTGCCGAGTTAATCCAGCTCTCGGTTTCGGGCAGACCGTACTGAATGTTGAACTTTGTATGATCTTCAATCTTGATCTGCGGATTCATGTTTAACGTCGCCCCGCGGTCAAGGCATTGGATCCGCACATTGACAAAAGTCGGCTGGATATTTGCAAACCCTTCATCAATAAGTTCGCCGAGGCCCTTCTCCACGACCTCTGCGGTCCGAGGAGCGGGCTTCCAATTTCCGTGAACCGGCGGATCGATCACGTGAAGCGATTCCTTAGGTTTTGCAAAATCTTCGATCTGACGCTGGGCATCGTTGGGGTCGATCGGCGTAGCATCCGGCGAACCATCCGGTGACGACTGTTCACTGGAACTGCCAGTGTTCACCTGGGCGAGCGGCTCCTCTTTCGGACCACAACCCACCAGCAAGGCGGATGCGGCCAGGGCCATCAATGCAAATCGGAGCATCGAAGCAATAGACGCTTCGGATCGGACATTTGGTCGGTTCATGCGCGGTACGCCTCAGGCGGCAGCAGAGGATAGTCCAACTTGGCCCAGTAATTCAGGTCCAAATCGGGGAAGCAGGCATCTTTTGCCTCGCACTCCTCTAAGAACTGCTCTTCTTCTTGACTTAACACCCCGCCCCCAGCGACTCGTTCCGCCAGATCGGCTAGACGGGTGAATCGATCAATGTGGTCGCTGAATCGGGCTTCCGCATAGTCGCGGGCGGCAAAGGTGGAGATAAGAAACTGCCAGTCACTGGCTTCCGCCAACAAAAGCTCGCGCGCCGCCTGCACCGCAATCCGATTTGCCGGGCCTGATGCGCAGCCTTTTGCCAGCTGAATGATGCGCTTTTGGCAGGGATAGAGCTGCTCCCAAGTCCACGCATTATCCTCGTTGAGCCACACGGAGTGGTATCCGCCTTCGCCCCAGCTGCCTTCTGGCAGATCGATCCGGTGGCGCGGCGGTTCGGCATCCACAACCTGTGATCCGCTCACCATGTTCACCGAGCCATCGGCATGCATCCGCAGGGCAACTTCATAGAGGAATTCCGGCCCTTCCCACCACCAGTGGCCAAACAGTTCTGTATCGTACATGGCGACCACCGTGCCTTCCCGATCGTTCGCGCCACGATATTCCGCGAGAGTTCGTTTCACCAGTTGGACGAAATCTGCGGCGTGGACCGCGGTGAGTTCATGCGCTTGCCACGGATCGTACGGCTGCTTAGCTCCCAGATCGGCTTTATCCGCGCTGATCCGCCAGTATCGATGGCGGCCGGGATATTGCTGCTTATGAAACTCCAAGTAGTACTCGTTGCCCGGATATCCAACTTCGCCGCTCCATACCTTAACGGTGCTCTGCGGATCGCGTGCGAACACCGCGCGGTCGGTTCGGATGAGGTAGTGCTCATACTCGCTTCGAGCTTCTACCGGAGGCGTGAACAGATGTTTGCTTCGCTGGAACAGCTCGGCCAACTGCGGGAACTGTTGCCAATATGTACCCAGAGGTTCGCCCCCCCGGATCATGTGACTATCGACAAAAAAGTATTCGATTCCGTTCTCGGCCAGAAAATCTTCCACCCCTTTGCGATCCCAAACCGCGTTGTTGGTACCCACGGGGGCCTTCCATGAGTATCCGGGCCGATATGCGCATTCCGGAAGCCAAATTCCGCGCGGTGCCGTGCCAAATCGTTGGGTGTGATTCTCCACCGCCAGTCGAATCTGAGCCTGCACCGATTCATCTGTGCCGGTAAGCGGAAAATATGCATGGGTTGCCCCGCAGGTAATGAGTTCGATACTGCCCGATTCCTGCATGTGCTGGAAGGCACCGGTGATCGACCCGCGCCACACGTCGCGGAATTGGGCGAGCCCCTGCTCAAACTTTCGCCGCCACATTGCCGCAAGGCCCATCATCCAAAGCTGGCCTTCGGCTTCGAATTTTTCGCAATCCTGAACCGCGTAAGCAATCTTGTCGCGGCAATACTCTTCGAACCCCGCACCAAACCCCGGATCGTCCAGTTGCTCGGCCAAAATCGGCGTGACATTAACTGTCCAGCGCGGATAGATTTCCTGGTCTTTGAGCCGATTCAGCACATCGAGCAAAGGCAGATAGCATTCGATCGCGCTCTCAAATAGCCAGTCCGTGCCATGCGGCGATTTGCCATGGCTCAAGACGTACGGCATGTGCGAGTGCAAAACCAGCATGAACCGACCCTGAGCCACATCTGCAGTTTAGCCCCTAAGCATTTTCGGAACTGGGGGCTCAGCATTAGGTAAATTCTCGCCCGCAAGTTATGGAATGGAAGGGCCGACACAAGTGGCTGGTACGCACCCGCAAACTGCGCGCGCCTATCGATATCCAGCGGCTCCCCAAACCCGCGCCGGATGAGTTTCCGGTCTATCCGCTTTTGTGGCACCCATGCCGGACTCGGCGGACCACCGAAACCGATCCCCACGGACGACTCGTCGGCGTGGAATACCAGTTCGACTATCAACCCTCGGAACCCGAATTCCAAGCCGAACTCGGCCCCAACGACGTCGTGTGGATTCCCCTTTACAAAGGCACCATCAACGACCCGCCAACCGGCCAAGATGAACCCCGCGAAGAATCGGAGCGCAACCTTGATGCCGCCGCTGAAATCGGTCCCCGCGTCCGTGCTCTCCTGATCGGCAACGCCAACGGAGAAATCAACTACCGAACGTCACGCGAAGAAGAGTGGCGACGCGCGATCGAATTCATCGAGCACCATTCCGAGCTGCTCGGCGGCCGTGCCCGGCTTGCTTTCGCCCCGATTTTCGAACTCCTGCTGCACGATTGCTACATCGGCGGAGGCAAGCTGCGCGATGCCATCAACCAACACAGTTCCTTGCTGGTGGCCTTTAACGGGTGCGGATGGCTCTTCGAAAATCCGCATCCGAAAATTCCCGAACCCGCGCCATTCCCCCAGCTTGCCGAATACATCGGCAGCATGGAAGCTTGGTCGGGGGTCGGACTTCAGCGCGGGCTGGATCGGGGCTCGGACCGCTTGCTTAAATCCATGGGATTTTCCGCCGGAATCATGGGGTACTTCTAAAAATTGGTCACACGATTTTCACCTTCGCTCAACGGCAGCCTGCACCTCGGCCACCTGTGGATGGCCTGGCTCAACTACGCGTGGGCCAAGCAGGAAGGCGGCGAGTTCATCCTGCGGTTCGACGATCTTGCCCCCGCTTACGCGGGCGAAGACACCTCACGCCAAGATGTGTTTGCCGAAGATGGAGCGCGTCTGCTGGCTTCGGCGGGGATTGTGCCCGACCGAGTGACCCGGCTTTCCGAACATCACCGCAAAGATTTTCCCGAACATGCGGGCGGGAACAACTTTTGGTTGCGCGGTCCGGCGCTTGAAGGGTGTGATAATGTCGGATGCTCGCCCGCGCTGGTGGCTTCGCGCGTCGCCGCTGATATTGCCGAAGGCGTTACGCACGTGATTCGGGGCGAGGAGCTGACAATCGAGCTTCATTTGTACGAATATCTCAACTCGATATTCAATGGCGGCCCTCGTCGGATCATGTACCTTCCGCGTTTACGGGTTTGTGTAAATGGTGAGCTTTCGACGATCAGTAAGACTTACGGGAATTTGCAGCTGCGCGATCTTTTTGCGGAGCGTTCGCCTTTGGAATGGGTGGAAGTAGTGCGCCAGGTCTGCCTCATTGATCCGAACCGCCCGATCGGCTTGGATAACATTCAGTGTGATCCGGTTATCGATGTTGGATGCCGTAGCTGAGTTTGGCTGAGACAGCTTTAACGTAACATCGTTCGCCAAAGGTGCAGAAATATTGCAAGAAGATGAAGGGTAATAATAGTTATCCTTGTGAACGAGGTCCAAAAGCGGAAACTAGATACGGGTAACTCCACCGGATGGGCCGGCGCAATCACGATTCGCAAAAAACAGCCGAAAGAGACAAAGGGGGCAATGGCCGCCCAAATCATTAAAATCCACAACATGTCTACCCGAACGAAACTCTCGGGAATAACGTAAGGAATCGAGCTGACCAAGAACGGAATCGTCCGAGCTGGAGTCAATTGGGGAGCAATAATCTGACCAAGGTGCGTCGATAGCAAGATCAAGAGCATCAGCGGCAGATAAACCGGGGCAAAGAAAAACAATAGGCTGACCGGATACAGGGGCCCTATCAGTTCGGAGTAGAAGAATGGATACCAAGACATAGTGGTGCTATCGGCGTGGACTTTGCTCGATCCGGATTAGGATTGAGTCGTGGGTTCTTTCCATGACTTCGGGTTTATCCACTAAAGAAGATGTTACTTTGATAATGACCATGCTCGCTTTCCCAGAAGTGAGATCCCACAAAACATCTAAGTTGCGCTTCGCCGGTGCCGATGCCAAGCGTGGAGATTTCGAAACGAAAGACCGAGCGCAGCCGCAAGACAAAGCGGCAAAAACACCACCAGGGTTGATATCCACCAAAAGTCAAGGCCCATTCCAAGAAGTGACATCACGATCCACGCTAAAAGCGCACCTGCACCATACCAAAGCGTCCTAGCGGTCCAGTTGGGACCGAACTGCGCCATAAAAGGCGCGAATAGCCAGATAAGAAAGAACATTGTCCACAACGGCTCTCGAATGTGGTTAATGTTCTGCCCGACTAAGGTTGTCAGGAACCATTTCCCGAGAAAGTCATTCTGCTGGGTTAGGCTGGGCGGATCAACCAAGAGAAGCCCGCATAGTGCTGTCGCGACAATTCCGAGCACGAAGCTTGTGCCAATGTGAATTGAGCTTGGAGTTAATCTTCGCACGATACCTTTCCGATCTTCGTCTATCGCTTAACAGGCTGATTATTAAGGTAGAGCACCTTGAGATCGCTTTTGCGCAACACGACCGAACTCGCTGACCCGGTTTCCGTAACCGGGTAATCATCTCCTTCCAAAGCATCAGCCGGACGGTAGGTGATTCGGAAGTTCTCTCCCTCAGGGCTCAAGTAGATGATGTAGTTGAGGATATTGCGATGCTCAAGCTTCAGAGTTGGTTTGATTGCCTCCCACCCCGCGTCGATCGCCATGTACTGGCGTCCATTGAGGAGCGCATTCCGAGGAAACTCGGCCGAGTTTTTCTGACAAACTGCAAGAAGCGAGCAACCTATCACGAATGTAGAAAGATATCTCATGGCGTTAGGTTCCCGTGACATTCTACCACCAAATTCCAAAATGGAACCGGTATTATGAAGAGTAATCAAATAAGATTGGCAGGCCATCCATTTTTATTAGAGTCGGGACCAATGAATATTTTTGGGCGCCACTGCGTCCAAATTCCTACCAAGTGTAGCGAATGCAGTTGGGTTCGCATTTGCCGGCTTGAGGTCAGATACGATGCAAGTTATTACCGCTTAAACCTCCCAACACGAATCAGTCTCGATATCCGAGTTCTTAAGTGCCGAATGGTAAGTTGCTTTAACCGAACCGCGCTTTTCACTGCTCGGAGTAAAGTCCGCCGTGCCGTCACTCAAGACAGGGGCCGTAACCCCAACTCCCGCTCGGCGGAAAGTTTTACTGACGGTGGAATCCGACATTCCAACCCGAGTATCCAGCCCGTTGTTCTCTACTGAGCATGTCATCATGGAAGCTTAAGTCAGGGTTTTTTTGATTTTGGGTCCAGGCCATAGGGAGTCAAAACGTATTCCCCGGACTCAAACCCACGGTAAGGCAGCTTACCGTACTTATTAATTCCGTAGGTGGCTCGAGGCTCTCCGGTCCGAGGCACTACTTCGTAGTACATCAGCACCGCGTCAAACTCTGAGATTCGATCCAGTTCCATCCCTTCAAGATGGGGCGGTGTCCGAAAAAAGAACGTTCCGCTCTTTAAACATTGTTCGACGGTCTCACCATAATTCTCGGCCGTAGCACAAAGGGTCACCCCATCAGGCAAAGAAGATTCTTCCCGAGAATCGAGATATTGCAGAACTCCGTCCTTGATTATAGTGGGGAGAATAATGTTCATGTCTTCGGTTCGCATCACCACTCCCCAATCAGGGCGGCCCTGTTGATTCACCTGCTCTACTTCTGAAATTAATGTTTTGTCAACGTTAGACTGGCAGGCTGTGCAGAACAAGCTTCCGACGGCAATGATTAAAAAAAAGAATGCATTACAACCTGCCATACGACCCCCCCCCCACGCCTTTATCCATATCATCGTCATGGCTTACCTTCTCCTGCGAAGTTGATGCTGGTACCAGTCCTCCGCTTCCCATCTGCTCGGCGTCTCCGGGTGATTTGTCCGGATAATCTTTCGATCTTTGCGCACCACAAAGAGGGGTGCTGTATTCTTCTTCAGCCCAGACCGTTTTCTTATGCTGGACAGTGTCATGCAGTTGTTCTCGCTAATCTTTAAACCAGTTCCCGTAAACTACGGGGAGATCCGTGGGGAAAAAGCGAAATGGAAAATCATTCGCAACTCTTATCGCCTCAAATGGGTCCCCCATAAAATGAGCACCCCGGTAAGCAGTGTTCAGATGGTAGTAAGCATGGGCCAGGGCTATCGATGGAACTTCCAACTCCTCCTCGAGAGATTCTAGGATTGACTGAAGTTCCTCGATGGCCTCCTGGATGTTTGCTCTTGCCCACTCGATGTTTTCCGGTTTCATCTTATTTTTCTGCAAATCTCTCCCCTTTTTTTCTCTCGATTACAATAATGATATCCAAAGGCAATCTAAAAAACTCGTACCTGAAATATTATCACACTCAAACAAGGCGTGCACTTCGAACAGCGCTCTGCAAACAAGCACGGGCCTGCTCCCTTGAACCGAACTTGAAGAAACCAGGTTGCATGTTGTGTGCGCCCCTCATCCCGCAGCAATGCTCGCGGAATGGCACCGAGAAGCGCAGCGGGTTGCAACGATGGTCTCGGTCTCAGCGGGACCCGGGAGTTTTTTGAACCTATTTCTCGTTGAAATTCGTACTAGTGTCGATGCGACGCATCTTAATGGGGACATTTGACCAGGCAGTGAACTGAGGGTCTCCCTTTCCGTCGTAACTTCAGTCCAGTTTATAGGTGCATTGGTGGCAATAACTTCCGACTCGTTCGATCCTCACGCCCTCGGCCTTGAATTCGTCAATCTAGAAGACGCAAAGCCGAACGCGGAGGCTATCGATATGATTCCGCGCGAATTCGCGCTGAAGCATCAGGTGCTGCCCCTGGAGGCCAACAACGGCACTCTCACCGTCGCGATCGGAAGCATCAAGAACCTGGCCGCAACCGACGACCTTGCCATCCTCATCGATAAGAAGATCGATGTTAAGCTCGGCGATCCACAACATATCCGCGATGTGCTGGAAAAGCGATTCCTCGAAGGAATGCTCAGCGACATTCCGGGAACGGAAGAAACGGTTATCGATGCCGACGACACAAGCGACCTTGCCGATCTGCAAAAGCTTGCCGGCGAGGCGGCCGTGGTGCAAATGGTCAACCTTATGTTCGCTCAAGCCGTGCGCGACGGGGTTAGCGACATTCACATTGAGCCGTACGAGCGCGAGCTGAAGGTCCGATTCCGCATCGATGGGATTCTGAAAGAGGCGATGGCTCCGGCCCGTCGGATGCACGCGGCGCTGATTTCGCGCCTCAAGATTCTGGCCGAACTCAACATTGCCGAGCGCCGTCTTCCGCAAGATGGACGGATTAAGCTCACCGTGGGGGCGCGGCAGATTGACGTTCGACTTTCAATTGTTCCGACCGTTCATGGCGAGCGGGCAGTCATGCGGATTCTCGACAAGGGAACGAGCATGTTCACGCTTCCTCAGCTGGGGATGCGCGAAGATACGTTTGCGATCTTTCGCAAGCTCATCGGTATCCCGTACGGGATGATTCTGGTTACCGGTCCGACGGGTTCGGGTAAATCGACCACGCTCTACGCCGCGCTGCAGGAAATTTATACGCCCAAGCTCAACATTCTTACCATCGAAGATCCGGTGGAATATCAGGTTACGGGGATTGGTCAGATTCAGGTACGCGCGAACATCGGCCTCACGTTTGCCAACGGTCTTCGCTCGATTGTCCGCCAAGACCCGGACGTGATCATGGTTGGGGAAATTCGCGACCATGAAACGGCCGAGATTGCGATCCACGCCGCTCTAACTGGTCACTTGGTTTTTAGCACCCTTCACACCAACGATGCCCCCAGTGCCATCACGAGGTTGCTCGATATGGGCGTCGAAGCGTATCTCGCCGCTTCATCGATTGTGGGCGTTCTTGCGCAACGACTACTCCGAACCAATTGCAGCAACTGCAGCGTTCCGAATATGGAAAAGCCGGAAATCCTGGCCGCGGTCGGCATTACGGAAGAGGATTACGATCCGTCGAACCCACCGTTCCGCATTGGCCAAGGTTGCGAAAAGTGCGGCGGGACTGGCTTCAAGGGTCGGCGTGGTCTGTACGAACTCATGACGGTTGACGAAGAGGTTCGTCGGATGACGGTCGATCGAGCTCCGGCAAGCGCAATCAAAGAACACGCACTCGAAGCGCAAAATATGCGCACTCTGCTTGGCGAGGGGCGCCTGGCGGTTCTCGAAGGCTTGACCACAGCAGAAGAAGTGTTGCGGGTCTGTCAGCGGGAGGATATTTAAACCTTGCCGACCTTTGCATATTCGGCCGTAGAACCATCCGGCCGTAAAAGAACGGGGGTTGTCGAAGCACCGAGCGAAGCCGCCGCGGCTTCCCTGCTGGCCAAAGAAGGCAAATTCGTCACAGAAATTTCTGAGCAAGCGACCGCAGTCCAAACTCAGCGTTCTAGCGAAGGCGAAAAAAAGAAGTCGCGTGCAAACCGATCCGACCTTGCCCTTTTCACGCGCCGACTGGCCGACCTGAGCGGGGCGGGATTGCCGCTAGACCGCGTTCTGCAAGTGCTCAGCGAGCAAACCGAAGCTCTCCCCTTGGCCGAAGCCGCGGATCGAGCCTTGACCGAAGTCCGGGGGGGAATGGCGATCAGCGATGCCCTCGGGATGCAAGGCACCAAACTCTTTCCCGAAGTCTATGTGCAAACATTGCGCTCCGGCGAAGCGAGCGGTCAATTTGCCGAATCAGCAGACCGTATGGCCGACTTGCTGGAAAACGAAGTCGCTCGAAGGTCGCTCGTGATTTCCGCGCTAATTTATCCGGCGGTGCTTAGTGGTGTGGCGGTGCTCGTGGTGGTCTTTCTGCTCACCTTTGTGGTTCCGCGCTTGTCATCGGTTTTCGAAGGCATGGGCGAAGGTTTGCCGATTACGACGAAAATACTTTTAGGCACTACAGATTTTCTGATTAACAACGCCCTTGTGCTCATTATCTCGCTAGGGATCGGAGCTGTGCTTTTGCGGGGGTGGCTGGCCACTCCGGCGGGAGCCCTGGCCCGCGATCGGATGCTGATGAATCTGCCGATGGGTGGCTCGCTCATTCGCAAAGGGGTGATTAGTCGGTATGCGCGGGTTCTTGGAACGCTGGTCAACGGGGGAGTTTCTATTTTGGAAGCACTTGATCTGGCGGGTAAATCGGCGGGAAACCGAGTGTTTTCGGAAGTCAGCGCGGAAGTGGTGGAGGCCGTCCGTGAAGGCACGCCCATCGCCCAGGCCATGACCGATACCGGAGAATTTCCTCCGGTTTTAACTCATATGGTGGCTATTGGGGAAGAAACAGGCGATCTGCCCAAGATGCTTACGCGTGTCTCTAACAGTCTCGATTTCGAGGTGGAGCAAGGTCTGCGACGCCTCACTTCTGCCCTTGAGCCAGTCATTGTTCTGGTTATGGGGGCGTTTGTAGCTTTTGTTGTCCTCAGCGTTATGCTGCCCATCTTCCAAGCTCAGGATCTCGTGAAATAATGATCAAACTGCATGCTCGAAAACGAGGGTTCACCTTGGTTGAACTCCTCGTCGTTATCCTCATCATTGCCGTGCTTGCGGCGATGATCGTTCCCCGGATTGTCAGCCGGACCGCCCAGGCTAAGCAGAGCCGCGCCCGCGCGGACCTTGTGGTACTCGCCAAAATGCTTGACACCTATCGATTGGACGTGGGTTACTACCCCACCACCGACGAAGGGCTCGAAGCACTGCGAACTCGTCCGGCGGATGCCGAAGGCTGGCAAGGCCCGTATACCGAGAAGCCCATTCCGCTTGATCCGTGGAATCGGCCGTACGTTTACGAGTGGCCCGGTCCCAACGGAAACGAATCGTACATTCTGCTCAGCTACGGTTCCGATGGAGCCCCGGGCGGTGAGATCGACACGGACGCAGAAGACATTATCGAACGCGGCGAATAGATCGGTTTTTTCCGGAACTTTGTTATGCGTACCCGTCGTGGCTTTACCTTCATCGAGATGATCGTGGTAGTTTTTCTGCTCACGCTCCTCACGGCGATGGTGTACCCGTCGGTGACCGCCGCTTTGCGATCTCAGGCGCAATCGAACTTCAGAACAGAACTGGTCACTCTGACGCAACGGGCTCGCGAGCAGGCTCTTCGATCGCGGCGAGCCACGGTGGTCAAGTTCGATACCAGTGGTCGGCTGGGCTGGGACTACGCGCAGGATGAGTACGTGGATGCCCAAGGCAACCCCTTGCGTTCGACGGGTGAGGAAGAGATTCAGCTGGAGCTAGGCTCGCTTCGCGACATTGTAAACGCGCCAGAAGGCACGGAGTATCACGTGTTTCGGTCCAATCTTGCGAACGTAAGCCAGACCGAATTCGAGGTTCGGTTCTACCCCGATGGTACTGCCGATCGGGGCTACATCGAATTTTCGCAGAACGAGCGAGTTTTTCTGCTGGCGATCGATCCGGTTACGGGAAATGCAGTCATCCGTGAAGAGACGTTGAACGAGCAATCCGAGGATGAATGGGACGCCGGGGAGTTGGAACAGCGTGTCGGTTAAACGCAAAGCATTTACTCTGGTTGAACTGTTGGTCGCGGCGGTGATTTTGGCGGTCGGTATCACGGGTCTGGTCGGAGCTTTGGGCGGAATCGAACGAGCTGAACGGGCGGTCGCCCAAAAAGAACTCGTCGAACGGATCGCACACGAAAAGCTGGAAGAGCTTGTTGCTACCGAAGCGTGGCAATCGGAATCTGGCGGGTCGTTTGAGCAGGAAGAATTGCGCGACTACACCTGGACCCTGGAAGAGGTGAATGTGGGCATCACTAACATGATCGGACTGCGCGTCACCGTGTCTTCGATCAATCGGGGCCGGGCGATCGCAACAACACTCGTCTATACGCCGCCCCAGCAGGGCGGCGGAGGGGCTCAGGGTCCGTGAGGAATCGCGCGTTTACCCTTCTTGAGCTCATGGTCGTCATGGCCATGACAATGATCCTGATCTTTTCGATCGGGGCAGCGTTTAAACTCGCCCTCGATTTTGCCGAGCGGACGCCGGAACGACTCAGCCGAACGGGGGAGCATGTGCAGTATCGACACACGCTCGAAACACTGTTCGAAGGAGCCTTTATCTCGGCCGATGATCTTGATTCGTTGAGCTACTTTGTGGCATCAAGCGCGGGTGGACAGGCTTCGACAACTGATATGGTCTCGTTCGTGACTCTGAGTCGGCCTGTTTCCGGCGCGGCCCTACTTGATACCACGAGCACGTTCGAAGAGAGCAATGAGCGGTACGGTCCGCAAGGCGGGTCCACCGAAGTTTCGTTAAGCACGATTCCGGTTGGGAACGCAGGTGATCGACAAGGATTGTTCCTGCGTATGCAAACTCCTGCGGATGGTGATCCGACCCAAGGAGGCCGGGAACGACTGCTGGTTCCGGAAGTGGCTTCGGCGACTTACGAATTCTGGGATGGTTCGCAATGGCTTACGAGCTGGGATACTCGCACGAGTCAAAGGCGGCTACCGGCCGCGATCCGGATTACGCTCAGTTTTGACCAGGGAGATCCAGAAGTCTTGACGCTGCGGCTTCCGCTGAGCGATGTCAATGCTTTGAATCCGATCGTGCAAGAATCGGGTGGAGGGCAGGTTCCGTGAGGAGATCGCATTATCAACGCGGAAGTGCCTTCATGCTCGCGGTCATGGCGATGGCGATTTTGCTGGTGGTTGTCGTCGGATTTAGCCAGCGCTTTGACGAATACATGCGGGTTGCCACTCACGGGATCGATCAACGTCAGGCGGACCACGCAGTTGATGCCGGAATCGCTCGCGCACTGGCCGCACTCACCGATGCCAACGTTGATCTGACCACGACGACCGATGAGTGGTATTCACTGGGCCAAAACGGTTCGGAAGAGTTTGTGGTGGGCCCGGCTTCATTCCGGATCCAAATTATTGATGCCACACGGCTTGTAAATTTAAACACCGCAGATGAAGAGCACCTGCGCCGCTTTAATCTTTCTGATGAGCAGGTTGATTCCCTACTCGACTGGCGAAACCTTGAGCTCCAGCCTCGACCACAGGGGGCAAAAGATGAGTACTACAATTCGCTCACCGTTCCTTACAACACGAAACTTCGTGGACTGGACTCGCTGAGTGAGCTGCTCTTGGTGAAGGGATTCACGGCGGCCACACTTTTTGAACCGCCGGAAAATCTGGTCGGCAGTGCGCTTTCCGTCGGAAACATTGCTGATCAACCTCCGCTTGCATCGATAAGCACGGTCGATTCCACTTCACCCAACACGCGAGCCGATGGCACAGAGAGAGTGAACTTGAACGTCGCGCAGAATGCGCAGCTCGTTCAAGCGGGACTGCGAAACCAAGCTGCTCAAGCCATCATTCAGCGCCGCGGCGGCGGATTTACATCGATGAATGAAGTGTTCTCCGTTCCGGGGCTTAACATTCAAGATGCCGAAGCGATACTTAATGTTGCAACCATCACTAACGAAACCACACTGGTCGGAAAGATCAATATCAACACCGCTCCGGAAACGGTTCTGCGCACCATTCCCAACCTGAGTGAAGATCAAATTCAAGGAATTATCAGTCGGCAAGGCACGTTCCAAAGCCTTGGTGAACTGGCCCAAAGCAACGGATTCACCACCAATGCGCTCGCTCAGGTCGCCAACTACTTCACTGCCGGAGCGAGTACGTTCATTGTTCGCGTGGAAGGCCGCCGGGGAACCGCGAGTTCGTTTATGGAAGCGGTTGTCGAAGTGACAGAAGGCGTTCCGCGCGTGATCAAAATGTATCGTCCGCTTTCGCGCTTACCGCGCAACGATTGGGGCTGGGAAGACGAGCCCTCCACGCAAACTGTCCTCATGGAATCTCAATGAGCCATATTCCAATCATCGAATGGTCGCCCGAATCGTGCGTGTTTGTGAATTCAAGCGGCGCCATCCAATCGGCCCCCACCGTGGCCGAAGCGATGTCTGCCCTTGGCCGACCTAAACGAATCACAGTTGCCCTTGGTCGACGCCAAGTGTTCACTAAAGTGATTCGGTTGCCCGATATCGCGGCGGAAGAAGCTAAAGCCTTGCTCCGTTTCAGGTTAGAAGAGTTCTTTCCGCTTCCTGCGCATGAACTGGCATACGATGTTCTGTTTACGGATGACGTAAACTCCGAAGGCCGACTTGCGAATGTGTTTGCCGCGAAAAGCGAAACTCTCCGCCAAGCCAAGGATGAGTTTAAACGAGCCGGGGCCACGATCGAACGAGCGATTCCCGCTAACCTGGGTGCGATCTCTGCGATTGGAAATGATTCGGAAGCGGCCGTGGTTAGCCCGGCAGCCGAAGGCGTTGCTGTCGACGTGATCCAGAACGGACTCGTGCTTTCGAGCCGGGTATCGGCCCTAGATGTTGATGGTACGGAACTTCAAGCCGAAGTGGCCCGCGCTCTTGCCGCGACTGATCTGCGAGCTCCGATCCGCGCCTTTTCAACTCTGACCGAGCTGCTTCCCGGACATGAAACGTTTGATTTGCACCCGCTTGCGGCACTAGCCACCCATCCGCTCAATGTCAACCTGCGCCTTCCTGAAGATTTGGCTCGCGAGGCGAACCAGAAGCTTTTGGGTCGTAGACGGCTGGCGACTCTACTGATAGCCGCGTGCGTCTGCGTCGGCGCTATTTCGTATATGGATCGCGATGACGCGGCCCGGAGGGTTCGGGCAGAGGAACAAAAGACCGCGCGGATGACCAAAGAGCTCAACGCACGCCAATCTTTGGTTGCCACGCAGCGGGATCAGATCGATTCTGTTTCCACAATCGTCGTGGACGGACTTGACCCGCGCCAGGCATTGAGCGATGTCGTTTTGATCGCGGCTAACTCTACACCGGATCAGCTTTGGCTCACCGGATTGACCCTAGAACGGGGCAAGGATTTGAACGTAAGAGGAACTGCGCGGAGCAACGCCGCGGTATCGGCCTACAGCGATGCGCTTTCGGCGTCCAACCGCCTTCGCGATGTAAGCCTTGTGTTTAGCAACAATAACACGATTGGTGAGACGCCAGTCGTTCAGTTTTCGATTACCGCTCACGTGATCGGTAACTTGCCGCTCGTTGAGCCCAAAAAGGAGAGATCTACTCGTCGATGAACATAGAGTTCGGAAATAACATTCGCACCTGGAATATCGTTTGCGGCCTCGCTTTGTTTGTGATGGTCTTGATCGCGGCTTTTGATCTGTTTGTGCCCAAACCAGATTACCAAGCCGTTATCGATCGGCGAGCCGAGCAGATCGCTGATTTGGAGATCGAGGTCGCCCGCGCTTCGGCCGAGCTGGAACGGCTGCAATCAGCTACGCCCAACATCTGGGAAGGCAATATGGAAGACGTGACGCCTCGCCTTCTGGCCGAAGCCAGTCGGCTGTGCGCTAACCATAACGTAAACCTTAAGAGCTTCCGGCCCCAGAATCCGGTCTCAGATGGTGAAACAATTCGAGCCAATTACGTTATGCTCGTCGATGGGAGCTTTCCGCAGGTGACCGCGTTGATCCGGGCAATCGATTCGCCCGCTTCGCGAATTGGACTCAGCGTGATTCAGATTTCGGCCGCTGATCAGGAATCCGACCGGGTGAACGCGACATTAGGGGTGATCGCTTTTCTTAAGGCACCGGAACCCGCTTCGCGTACCGCATCCACAAATGGAGGACGTCGTGGCGAAAAAGAATAATCGGCTTGTGCTCTACGGAGCAATCCTTGTGGTTGGGATTTTGGGCTACACGCTCACCGAGCCGCCCAAAACGCCGGCCGGATCATCGTCTTCTTCGTCTTCGAGCGGAGCCGGTGGATCGCGCTCGGCAACAGGTCGAAATCAGAACATTGCCACCAAGTTCACGGAAGAAGATGAGAAAGCAAAGTTTGCGCGACTGAACGAAGCCGCGGTGAATGCGTTTAAACCATTGATTGTGGATCAGGGCTCGCGCCGCGCATCAGAATCGCGCGGAGTGGGATCGCCGAACCAGGTTCCGCCACACTTTGTGAATGGCGAATCCACTTGGTTCTTCACCGGAACCACATCGTTTGACGGTTCGACCATGGCACTCATCGAAAATTCGGCAACCGGAGAAGGTCAATATCTGCGCGTTGGAGAATCACTGCTGGGGGCTACCGTGGTTGAAATTGGCAGGAACTCAGTCACACTGCTTGGACCCGCAGGCGAATCTAAGCGTCTAATCTTATTGGAGAATCGCCCGATTGTCGAAGAAGCGGTGAACAACGCACCGTTTAACCCGATGACCGGACCTATCGGAATCACCAGTCGGCCCGACACGGCCGCCAACGCCGAACCCGCAAATCGCGGAATTGAGACTCACCAAAGCAACACCAATGCGGAAAACTCTTCTCATTAGCACCTTTGCCCTCGCGCTCGCGGCGGTCGCACCGCTTGCCAGTGCACAGCAGCCGACGTTTACCACCGGCGGCGGGCAATCGAATACCGGACGAACTCAGAGCCGGCCATGGGAAGAATTTAATCTGCCCAACAAAACGGTAACGCTCAACTTTAGAAACGCCAACGTAGACCTGGTTCTTGACCTCTTCATGAAGGTCAGTGGCATCACTATCGTTAAGGACCCTTCCCTAAGAGAGCCCATGACGGTGAGCGCACCAAAAGCTGTCCGGATCTCGGAAGCATTCGAAATTCTCAACGCAGCCTTGAGTCTGCGCGGATTCCAGCTAGAAAAGCAGGGCAATCTGTTGCTGATTCGTCCGCGGCGACAAGAGCAGGAGAATAACCAGCAGTTCGACCCGAACATGATCCAGCAGATGATGGGCGGCCAAGTTGAACTTAAGGTCTACCGGATTGAGTACGCCAGCGCATCGGAAGTTGCGCGGGTGATCAACGAAGTATTTGAACAGCAAAGCCAAGCCATGAACCCGTGGGCGGGTGGATTCGGCGGAGGCGGGCGCAACCAACGTCGAGGCGGCGGCAATAACTTCAGCTTTGGCGGATTCAACATGAATCCGAACCAAGTTCGTGCTTCGGCCGATGACTTTAGTAACAGCGTTATCGTTAACGCGCCGCGCAACAAACAGTACGAAGTCGAAAAGCTTATCGAAGAAATCGACCAGTTGACCGATGCCCCTCTGGAGACAAAGGTTTATCCGCTTGAGTTTGCTTCGGCGGCTGAGTTGGTGGCAACCGTACAGAGCGTTCTGACTTCTAACGCCCCGACTGGCCGAGGCAACACGGGTTCAAGCAATCAGGGCGGATTCTCTTCGTTCCTGCGCCGATTCTCGGGCCCGCAGGAAGGCGAGTCCACGGTGACCGCCGACATTCGATCCAACTCGCTCATCGTGAGTGCAACCCAGGCCGCTCAAGCTGTAGTTGCCAATCTTTTGGAAGAGTTGGATACCGAAGTCGAAGTTGAAAATACAACGTTTGTAATCACCCTCAACAACGCTCGCGCCGATTCGGTCGCGGGCCTGCTCAACGATGCTTTCGGAAGTCGATCCGGTGGGTTCGGTTCGCGCAATACCGGATTCAACACGGGGGGCGGTCGCAATACGCGCAACACCAACAATAACCGAAACAACAACCGCAACACAGGTGGCGGAGGCAACCGAAACACCGGCGGATTTGGCGGTCGCGGTGTTGACGAAGGCGAAGCGAATCGGATTATCCCCGATGGCAAAGGCGGTGGCGAGCTGGTACTGGAGTTTGAAGGGTACGACGAAAACGAACTCTATACCCAAATTCGAACCCAACAAGGTGGATTCTTCGGCCAATTCGGCAATCAGAATCAGCAGGGTGGCATGACGGCACGCAACGCCGATGGTCGGTTGGTGAACGTCCGCGATCTCAGCGGTCAAGTTACGATTATTCCCGACCCGAATACCAATAGTTTGATTGTGGTTACGGCTCCAGAAAACATGGAGCTTATCCGCCAAATTTTGGGTCAGCTCGATCGCGTTCCCGAACAGGTGATGATCGAGACCCTTATCGTAGAAGCCACGCTCGATAAATCGCTTAAACTAGGCGTCGAATGGAACTACGCTCAGAATCCGGCGTTCGGTAATCCGGGTACGAGCGGAAATGTCAACACCAACTTTGGATTGCAAAACGCGAACCCGGCCCTTAATGGCCTGCGTTACACGCTAACGGGTGGCAATTTCAGTGCGTTCCTCAATGCGTTAGCCAGTGACGATAAGTTCCAGGTTCTTTCGAGCCCGCGGATCTTTACCAGCAATAACGTTGAAGCCGAGATCAACATTAGCCAAAGTGTGCCGTATATCCTTTCCACACGGGAAGATGTAAACGGCAACCTTACGTTCCAATATTCATTCCAAGATGTAGGGATCGTGTTGAACGTTGTTCCGCACATCAGCTCGGATGGAACCGTGACGATGGATGTTACGCAAACGGCTAACGATTTGCAAGGATTTACCGACTTTAATGCGCCAATCGTGAACCAACGCCAGGCATTTACCACGGTTTCGGTGAAAGATGGTGAGACGATTGCCTTGGGTGGAATGATGCGGAATACAGTGACCAGTAAAGTCCGCAAACTTCCGCTCCTTGGCGACATTCCGCTCCTTGGAGAACTCTTCAAATCTCGGGAGAACCAAGATGTCAAGACGGAACTGCTTGTCTTCCTCACCCCGCGCATCGTTCGCGGACCGGAAGAAAGCGCCCGCCTGACTAATGAACAAACAAAACGGTTGAGCGAAGAGAGCCAAAAGAAGGTTCAAGGCGCCCTGCCAAACACTGCAAACACTTCGGGCATTAAAACTGGCCCTAAGAAGGAAATCGGACAATGAAAAAACTTAATCTGATCATCGCAGGAGCGGCAGTTGTTGCCCTGCTTTCCATGCCATTGGTGGCCGAAGCGCAAGGACGAGGTCCCGGAGGCGGCGGCGGACAGAACCGCGGTGCCGGAGGTCCAGGTGGTATGCGCGGTCCGCAAATGCCTAAGTCGATGTTGCTGGTACGCAATGATGTGCAAAAGGATCTGCAGATCACCGAACAACAAAAATCGCAGCTTGAACAAATTCGTAAAGATTCCGAAGCCAAAATGCAGGCCCTCATGGAATCAATGCGTGGGTCGGGCGGAAGCCAAGGCAATCGAGGCGGTGGTGATTTCCAAGCCATGCGAGAGCAGTTCGAAAAGCTTCAAGCCGAAACCGACGCGGCTGTGCTGAAAGTTTTGAACGAGACGCAAGCCAAGCGATTGGATCAAATCCAGCTCCAGTTCCAAGGTGCTCGCGCATTTAGCGACGAAAAAGTACAGAAGGAACTCGGTCTTAAAGCTGATCAAAAGCGTCAAATCGATGAGCTTAACCAGCAAATGCAGGCCGCCAATCGACAAATTATGCAGCGCGTCCAAAACGGCGAACTTGATCGATCTGAAGTTCCCGCTCTCATGGAGCAAAATAATAAAGCACTGGAAACCGAAATCAAAAAGGTTCTAACCCCTGAGCAGCTTAAGCAGTTCGAAGACATGCAGGGTCCCAAGTTCAATCGCGACCCCAAAGACGACGAAGCCATGCGATCGATGGGTGGCCGGGGCGGTCGAGGTGGTGGTGGCGGCTAAACCGCTTACCCATCTTTAGAATGAGGAGCCGGACCCCGTTTGAGGTCCGGCTTTTTTCTTACCAATCAATTTCAGATTCGCGCGAAAGCCACAGCTCGGCAAGAGTTGTGAGATCAACATTTCCCCCGCTAACAATCAGGCCGATTCGCTTCCCTTCTGCCGGAACCAAACCAAGAGTCAATGCCGCTAGGGAAAGGCATCCTGTGGGTTCTACCACCATTTTCATTCGTTCGGCGTAAAACTTAGAACAGTCTATCAGCGCAGAATCGGGAACAGTTACGACTCGGTCCACGTTTTGCCGCATAAGCGTAAAAGTGAGTTCGCTCGGTCCGGGGGTGCGAGCTCCATCGGCAATTGTGTCCGGATTCTCGGTCGTTTCGATTTTCCCACTTTGGAACGATCGGTAAACATCGTCGCCCGCCTCCGGCTCAACTCCCACTATCTCACAGTTCGGAAGCAAAGCCCGAGTGGCAATCGCGACCCCAGAGAGTAAACCTCCACCTCCGATCGGGGCAAGGATAAGGTCAAGATCGCCCACTTCCTCGATAAGTTCTTTGGCCGCTGTTCCCTGCCCAGAAATAATATCTACGTGGTCGTAAGGTGGAATGATTGTCAGTCCGCCTTTTTCGGCAAGTTCAGTTGTTAATTGCTCGCGATTGCCATCGGCTCGGTTGTATTGCACAACTTTTCCGCCATAACCTTTGGTGGCGGCAAGTTTGGCTTTAGGCGCATCTGAAGGCATAACTATTGTGGTTTGGATGCCCAGCTTGTTCCCGGCAAGAGCGACAGCTTGAGCATGATTACCGCTACTAAATGCAAGTACGCCTTTCCGTTTCTGTTCGTCGGATAGTTTACTGAGTGCGTTGTACGCTCCTCTGAATTTAAATGCACCCATCCGCTGATAGTTTTCACACTTAAAGAACAGTTTAGCTTTAAATTTTTGGTCAGCGGCTCTTGAGGTCATGACGGGAGTCTTTATGGCTACGCCTTCCAGTCGTTTTGCAGCCGCCTCAATATCTGCGAATGTCACCATAGGTTTAAGTATGCCTTTTTCGAGTCGGGCAGGCCCAGTGTTCTAGCCAACATCAGTTTCGCTGCATCGAAATCACAGCATGGCCCGGTACTGTGGAAAGGAATTTTGCGCCCGGAAGTATCATCCCAGGTAACGATGGCCTTCGAACTCTCACGTCGCGCGGAAGTCATGCCCGCTTCTCCCATCCGTAAGCTCATGCCCTATGCGGATGCGGCCAAAAAGGCCGGAGTCAAGGTGTATCACCTCAACATCGGCCAGCCAGATGTCCCAAGCCCGCAGCCGTTCTGGGATGCGATTCGCGCCACCAAGCTCGAAGTGCTTGAATACTCAAACTCAGCGGGAATCGCCGAGCTGAGAGCAAAGGCGGCCTCCAACTATCAGTCCATCGGAATCAATGTCAATACCGACCAGGTTCTCATCACGACCGCAGGATCGGAAGCACTCAGTATTTCCCTCGCCGTAATCTGCAACGAAGGGGATGAGATCATTGTCCCCGAGCCAATGTACGCCAACTACATCGGCTTCGCCGCCGGAACCGGGATCAACGTAGTCCCGATTCCGACGCATATCGAAGAAGGATTCCGGTTGCCGGATGCGGCCGAATTTGCAGCCCGGATTACGCCGAAAACCAAAGCCATCATTATCTGCAATCCGGGCAATCCAACTGGAGCTATCTACAGCCGAAACCAGCTCGAAGATCTAGTTGCGATTGCCAAACAGCACGAGCTTTTTATCATCGCAGACGAAGTGTATCGAGAATTTGTCTATGGGCAAGATCGACCGGTCAGCGTGCTAGAGATCGAAGGTACCGAAGAGCTTGCGATCATGGTTGATAGCGTGAGCAAGCGGTACAGCCTCTGCGGAGCGCGCATCGGGTTTCTCGTCACCCGCAACGACCGAGTGATCAACGCGGCGGTTCGGTTCGCCCAGGCCCGCTTGAGTTCGCCCACGCTCGAAATGATCGGCGTTATTGGCGCTCTCGATACACCGCCAGAGTATTTTGATGGAATCCGAGCCGAATATGCTCGCCGTCGCGATCTGCTGGTGAGTCGGCTCAAAACCATGCCAGGTGTTCTGTGCCCCGAAATTGATGGTGCCTTCTACGCGATGGTACGGCTACCAATCGATGATTGCGATCGGTTTTGCCAGTGGTTGTTGGAAGAGTTTCGGCACGAAGGAGCGACGGTGATGCTCGCCCCCGGGACCGGGTTTTATTCGACACCGGGAGTCGGAGTTGACGAAGTCCGAATTGCCTATGTGCTGAACACCGAAGATCTGGCGAAGGCAATGGACTGCCTTGAGCTCGCGCTCCAGGTGTACCCGGGCACTACGCTCAAGACGGGAGCAACTACGGGAAAGGCATAAATGCAAGAACAATCATTAATATCCGGTTAAGGTCCGAACCGAACTTAGTTCTGGGCAGTCATAATACATGTGCGCCGCAACCCGGCGTCCAAGGAGCTACAGAAAAATGGAGTCACTCCAAAAACTGGAGCTCTCGGAAGACGAGGCCTTTGCGCTACTCACGTTGGCTGTGACCAGCGGAGTGCCTTTGGACTCAACCTCCGAAAAAGCAGTTCAGAAGCTAGCGGAATATTGCAAATCTCACCAACGCACTCATTCAAACCGCCAGTCGATGGACTGTGAGCTCAAGGGGGCGAGCTAACGCTCGTCCCAATTTATTTTTAAGTTCCCCCTTTTTGCCAAGTCGGCGGTAACCTGTGGGTGGAATGCTGGCTACCCTTCTTTCCGCCTTGATTCTGGCACCCACTGCGGCTCCTGAGCGACCCCGCGACATTTGGGTTTTCCGATCGGTGCTCGATCGCAACGCCCGCATGATCACGGTCGCGCTCAGTGATCAGCTCTGGGTCGCCTACGACACCAACACCTGCAGCCTTTACAAGGCGTGGACAGGCGGCGTGAAGTTCGATGGAGCGGTGTACACCACGGTCCACGGCCCGCAACCTACCAGTGTGGGGTCGCCCTACCTCTTGCAGGATAACAAGCGCACGTGGAGCCTCGGCGGCGCGGACCTCACTCCTCGATACATGGGTTATCGGTTCACCCATGACCAGGTGCGAATCCACTGGCGATTCAACAGCACAACCAATCAGCAGATTGACGTTTACGAAACTCCGGAATACATTCCTGCGGGCGATAAAATTGGACTTGAGCGCTCGTTCGAAGTTTCAGGTCTAAAATCGGGTGAGTCCCTGATCCTTAACGTGCACGCCACGGCATCCGGCGACGTGCTTCCCGGATCTGCGCAGAGTTTGGCCTTTGCCACTGCCAATATGCCGCCAGATTCGCCAACCAGCAAGTTTTCGATTCCTGCCGGAAAGAGCAAGGTCACGATGACCTTTACTCCGAGCGGAACTCCGGGTGGAATCCAGCCCGCCCCGGAGCCCCGGCCGGCCCCCCAGGAATCAACCCAGCCAGTATTGGAGCCAGGTCTTGCTCTAAGGCTGTACTACGTTGGGTTACCCCTTAGCAAGATTCCGCAGTTGGTGAGCGGCCAGACTCCTAACTACAGTGTGGTCGTTGATCGGTTGAACCTCGGAGATGCCTCTTTTGGTGGATTCGATGACCACTTCTTGGTCCACATCAGCGGATTTATCACGGTTCAGACGGCGGGCAGCTACGAATTTGAGCTTGCCAGCGACGACGGTTCGCGACTCATGATCGGCGACAACCTGATTGTCGATCACGATGGTCTTCACGGCACAGGTCAGACTAAAACCGGTCGCGCCGACTTGGTTGCAGGTCAGAATCCGATCTTTATTGAAATGTTTGAAAACACCGGCGGTGCTGCCCTTCAACTGCGATGGAAAAAGCCGGGTGACACGGAGTTCAGCGATATTCCGGTGAGTGTTCTGGGCACCCAACGCGGCGAGGTCCGCGTCACCGCTCCGGGCAAAAAGCGCATCTACGGGGTGGAGTTCTTCCGTCCGGGCGATCGGGCACCGCTGGAATCTGTGCACCCGAGCTTTACCCTAAGCCAGGCTCGTCCGAATAGCTTCCAGCCGCGGGTTGGAGGAATTGCATTCCTACCCAACGGCAACATGGTGGTGTGCACATGGGATCCCGACGGCGCAGTTTACGAAGTTTCGGGCTGGGATGGCCCGGTCAGTCGCATGCATGCCAAACGGATCGCCGCCGGTCTGGCCGAACCTCTCGGTCTCAAATGCGTAGGCGACCGAATCTTTGTTCTGCAAAAGCAAGAACTCACCGAACTTATCGATCACGATCAAGATGGCATCATCGATGAGTATCGGTGTGTGGCCAACGGATGGGGCGTGACCTCAAACTTCCACGAGTTCGCTTTTGGTCTCGAGTATCGAAGCGGAAAGTTCTACGGGAATCTCGCCACGGCGATCAATCCGGGTGGGAGTTCAACCCAGCCGCAAAATCCCGATCGAGGGCGCACCATAGAAATCGATGAAAAGACCGGCGAATACAGATTCGTGGTGGCCGGACTGCGCACTCCAAACGGCATCGGTTACGGAGCATTTGGACACCTATACATCTCCGATAACCAAGGCGATTGGCTACCCAGTAGCAAGATTATGGTGGTCAAGAACGGTGCATTTTACGGAAATCGGTCGGTGGAACCCGTAGCCAAGCGAGAGACCCCCGAAGACCCGCCGGTCGTGTGGCTTCCCCAAAACGAGATCGGCAACTCACCCAGTCAGATCGCGCCGCTTAATCATGGGCCGTATCGGAACCAGATGGTTCACGGTGATGTCACTCACGGCGGGCTCAAGCGAGTCTATGTGGAAGAAGTGGACGGCGTTCTGCAGGGCGCAGTCTTTCGTATGACGCAAGGACTTGAGGCCGGCTCAAACCGCGTAGTTGTCGCGCCGGATGGCAGTCTGATTGTGGGCGGAATCGGTAGCACGGGTAACTGGGGTCAAACGGGCAAACTCGGCTACGGGCTCCAGCGGCTGGCCTTTAACGGAACTTCGACGTTCGAAATGTTAAGCGTGAGCCCGCGTCAAAACGGCTTGGAGGTCAAGTTTACCGAGCCAGTCAGCGTTGAAGTTGGCGAATCGCCGAGCTACTATGAAGTCACTCAGTGGCGTTACCAGCCCACCAACATGTATGGCGGGCCAAAAATGGATGAGCAAACACTCGCAGTGAAATCGGCTACATTTAGTCCAGATCGCCGCACGCTCTTCCTTGAAATCGATGAAGTCAAGCCCGGCCATGTCGTTTATCTGCGGCTACACCCATCGTATCAAGCTAAGGACCACGAGTTCCTATGGACGACCGAAGCGTGGTTAACCATCAACCGGATTCCCAATAAAAATGGGATTGTCAAACCAAAAACAATGAGTCAAAATCCATCCTCTTCCGCGACCGATCTCACGGCGAGCATTCATAACTTCCAGGGCTATAACAAGCCTTCGGTTCCAAATGGTTGGTCTCTTGATAACGGAATTCTTTCGTTCACGCCGGGTAAAGAAGGCGGCGATCTACGCACCGCCGAGATGTACGACAACTTCGAACTTGAGTTCGAATGGAAAGTTGACGCGGCCGGTAACAGCGGCGTGATGTACCTTTCCGAAGAACGGAACGGCTACGCCTGGGAGACGGGTCCGGAGTATCAGATTCTCGACAATCTGGAGCACCCAGATGGCCGCAACCCTCTGACTTCGGCTGCCTCTTTGTACGCGCTCTACCCCGCCGACGTGGACTACACCCGTCCGGTGGGCGAATGGAACGTCGGCAAGATCGTGGTGAAAGATGGCAAGGTGGAACACTGGCTGAACCACAAACTCATCGTGAGCACCGATCTCAATGGCGAAGATTTCGCCAAGCGCAAAGCAGCCAGTAAATTCGCCAATGCGAAGGATTACGCTACGATCAAAAAAGGATACATCGTGTTCCAAGATCATGGCGATCCGGTGTGGTATCGCAACATCCGCATCAAATCACTGTAGGCATTCGGCAAGCGGGTTTTTATGGGGACTCCGGAACAGGGGTCCCCGCACGAATTCTTCGCAATGGTCTAGAATAACGGTTCCGCCCACCGGGTACGGCTTGTTCGGCATTCGGTGAAACCAACTGGAAAAGGCTAACTCAATCAAGCATGGCGACCTATCGAGGACGAAAAAAAGATATCTGCCGCAAAGTCGGCTTTAACATTTGGGGCCAGGCCAAGTGCCCGAGCACCAAGCGACCCTATCCGCCCGGACAACACGGGCCCACTCGCCGCGAAGGCCGCATGTCGGAATACGGTGAGCAGCTCCTTGCCAAGCAAGTGATTCGCCGCTACTACGGCATGCTGGAAAAGCAGTTTCGACGCACGTTCGATCGTGCCAACCGCATGTCCGGCAATACGGCACTCAACTTCCTTCGGCTTCTGGAACTTCGGTTGCAAACCCAAGTCTATCGGCTGGGTTATGCGAAAACGATCTTCCAAGCCCGTCAATTTGTCAACCACGGCCACGTGACCGTGAACGGCAAAAAGGTGGACATACCGAGCTACACCTGCCGCGTGGGTGATGTAATTGCTGTGCGGGATCATCCGGTGAGCAAAGAGATTGCCAAGCGAAACAGCTACGAAGGAGCCGCAGTTCCGGCCTACATCGATGTGGATGTGCCCGGCATGAGCGGCAAAGTTATCGGACTGCCGGAGCGCGAAGACTTCCCTGAATTCATCGAAGAGCAGCAAGTCGTCGAGTTTTACGCTCGCGGATAAGGCTAATCTCAGCAAACTGCACGAAAAGCGAGGGCGAAAGAGGAATCTTTCGCCCTTTTTTCTTGTATTCTTACAGGCATGGTGACAAACCTTGTTTTCGCCGCATTGCTCGGTCTATCCGGCATGCACGCACCCGATCCGGATGCCGCAATCAGAGAAATCAATGAGTACCGGACTGCGCAGACCCAAGCCGCCCGCGCGGCCGGAACCCAACCCGATGTCGCGGCGATTAACGCCGAGGTTAAAAAACGCGCCGAAGCGGCAATCCAAGGGGTGCAACCATCGGAAGTCGAGCCTGCGAAAGCTTACTCCTGGATGCAACTGTTTATGATGGCGCAAAAGTACGAAGACATTCACGCTCTTTGCGCGACGTTCATGAAGTCCGAGCCCACACCAACGGCCGCATTCAATGCTGAGCGGACGTGCGTGCAGGCTTTTTACAACCTTCAACAATGGCAACACGGGGCCGACACGCTCCTCGGAATGGAACCCAATACACTGGCCGATGCTTCCTTTATGATGAGCTACGCCGGTCAAGGATTTGCCCCTAACCTGGCTAAAACCGATCCGGAAGCCGCGGTCAAATTGCTCGACGCCGTTTTGGCCAAGGTTCCGCAACCAACTACCGATGCCGAGAAAACGCAAGTTTCCGGACTCGTCGCCCTTTACTTTGAAAGTAAAGCCAACATCTTTTTGAACGCAGGCAAACAAGATGAAGGACTGGCGATTCTCGATGCTGCGCTCGAAGATTCCCGGATCGCCGATGCCAATAAGCGATCCATCCGCAACACGCGGATCCGACTCGGGCTTCCTGGAAACCCCGCTCCGGCGATCGAAAGCAGTCGTGGATATGGCGAATACAAAGGGCTTGATTCACTCAAAGGGAAAGTCGTCATGATTGACTTTTTTGCTCACTGGTGCCCACCGTGTAAGGCGGCTTTCCCCGACATGCGCCAAATGTACGATGACCTCAAAGATCAAGGATTTGAAATTATCGGCGTCACTCGCTATTACGGTTACTACGAACGCGAACAAGGACTCTCGCAAGACGATGAGTTTGCTCGAATGAAAGGCTTTAACGAGCAGTTCAATATCAACTGGCCCATCATCTATGATGCCAATAATTCGTTTGCATCTTACGGGGTTTCCGGGATTCCGACCGTGATTCTGATCGATAAGAAGGGCAACGTGAATAAAGTCCACGTAGGATACAGCAAGGAAAGCTTTGCCGCCTTCCGCAAAGAAGTCGAAAGGTTACTTAGCGAAACTGAGTAGTTCGCAACTTAATAAATTAAAGTGCGCTCCGTCAATTGGAGCGCACTTTTTTAGGTTCAACCCCAAAACAAGACTCAGTTGTTTTGCAGACCCTTATATGGTTTGCCCTGCAAGGCTTCGAACCGATTCAGTTGGATTGCTTTGACTGTCTTTTTGACCGTGGTAAGAAACTCACCACGGAGCTTAAGCAACTTCGGTTCCAGTTCCTTTTGTGCTTTCTCAATCTCGGGGGCAATCTTTTCTTGGAGTTTGCGCGCTTCTTCTTCGTTAGCGGGCTTTTCGTTTTCGTACTTATCGTGAATCTTCTTCATTGCGCCTTGTTGCAGACGCTGCGCCTCTTTGGCGTTGGCTTCGAAAGCTTTGCGGAGCTTATCGATTTGAGCTTTGTTAAGGCCAATTTTTTCGGCTACAGCTTCGTTGAGCAGCGCTGTGAAGCCGGCCACCTGTAGAGTGATTTCCGATAGTCGCTTTTTTTGCTGAGTGTTGAGTTCAGCGAGGATTTTCTTGCGGAATCCAGCTTCCAGTTCGGCCAGCTTGGCGAGCGGCGGAGGCGGGGGAGGATTCTTCCCTTCTGCAGATTTTTGATAATCCGCTTGCATTTTTTGCGCCTTTTCGTTGAACTCGTCTGCGTGCTTGTTCAGCTTGGTTCGAAGTGCTTCGCTCACCCCGATCTCGTTCTGAATCTGTCGATCCATGAGCAGAGTGATGTCACAGACCTTTTCTTCAAAAGTTTGAGCAAAGCCAACATGGGCCGAAACCGCAAGGGCGAGGACAGGGAGAAGTTTTAGACGATTCATAGCCGAATCCACCCATGTTAACGCACGGGAAGCACCCAACGTCCCTAAATCTCAAAAAATGCGCTTAAATGCCGACCAAACCGCGCAGCTCGTCTGTGCTGAAAACCTCGACGTCTGATTCATCGATCACTCGTCGAACCTGGGCGATGACCTCTTCCTCACGGGAAATCCGTTCGGCCAGCACAATCGAATGACCTTCGGTGGCTCCGAGGAACTGGAGCATAACTTCGAAATTGCCAGGATTGGCGATCATAATTTCGCGGAGCCGCTGCAGTTGCGATTCCTTAGCTGCCTTGATTTGGATAACGATCCGGCCCTCTGCTGTCTCGTCGACCTCGTTCATGACGGGAGCGGGAATGTCGGTAATTTCAAAAACCTGAAGCTCAGGGATCCGCTCGGTTGCTTGAGAACGTTCATCGAACTTGGTGCGGCCGCTGAGCGCGACCACTCGGTCTCGTTCGAACAAGTGTCGAAACTTTGTAACGGTATCCCCAAAGGCAAAGCAGTTGATCTGCCCTGTAAAATCTTCGAGCACCAATCGCGCGACCAACTGGCCTGTTCTCTGACTGGCTCGAATTGAGACGTTGCTCAATACTCCGGCCGCGGTTACTTTGGTTGGCTGATCCAGTTCGAGAATTGCGGAACATGTATGGGTTCCGAACTGCTTGAGCGTATATTCGTATCCGCGCAAGGGATGATCGGAAATATAAATTCCCATCGTTTCCTTTTCCATCATTAAGATGTCGGATCGTTCGGGCTCCGCAGTGTCGGGCAAGGTGGGCAAATGCAGTTCCATCTCTGCTACTTCGCCAAATAGTGAATCTTGCCCCACTACTCGCTGGCGATTCGCATTGTCTGCAAACTGGAGGGCACCTTCTGCGGCGTGCAAGAGCTTAAATCGATTGGGATCGATACTGTCGAGCGCACCTGCACGGATCAAAGCCTCAAGACTTCCCTTGTTAAGTCCAGCCTGGCGCAGACGATCGCAAAAGTCAAAGAGGTGTTCGAAGAGTGCCGATTCGCGTTCGGCCACGATTCGGCGGACAAGCCCTTCGCCGACACCCTTGATGGCTCCGAGTCCAAATCGGATCGCCTGGCCGACCGTGCGCTTTTTGCCTTTCCCGGTTTCGTGATGCTCGATCGTAAAGTCGAGCATGGAGCGATTAACATCGGGTGGAAGTACTGCGATCTTATTCCGCCGGCACTCTTCGATAAACGCGATAACTTTATCTTCCTTGCTACGAAATACGGCCAGCAGCCCAGCCATGTATTCGACAGGATAGTTAGCTTTAAGATATGCAGTCTGATATGCAAGAAGGGCATAACAAACGGCATGAGCTTTATTAAACGCATAGCCTGCAAACGGAAGCAGTAGATTCCATACAGCCGCTGCGGCATCTTTGCTGATGTCGTTGGCGACGCATCCGGCCATGAATTCGTCCTGCATTTCGTCCATGACCTTTTTGTCCTTCTTGCCCATGGCGCGGCGCAGAATATCAGCTTTACCGAGGCTGAATCCAGCTAAGGCTTGAACAATTTTCAGGACCTGGTCTTGATAGACAATAACTCCATAGGTTTCATCTAGAATTGGGCGCATCCGATCTTCGGCCAGTTTGATTTCTGTTCGGCCGAACTTATTGGAAACAAATTCCGGAATGTGATCCATGGGGCCTGGTCGATAAAGGGCGACCATAGCCGCTAGCTCGCGGACGTTCTGCGGCTTGAGTTCGATAATATAACGGCGCATGCCGCCACTTTCTAGCTGAAATACTCCAACTGTATCGCCTCGACTAAGCAGCTCAAAGGTTTTCTGATCATCGAGCGGGATTCCGCGGTGACCTTCGGGTCCCAGCACGGGGTGATCCCGCACAATCTCTTCATCAGAAACTCCAGAATGTGTCTGTCGAATATTTTCAATAGCACGAGCGACAACTGTGAGGAAGCTGAGCCCCAGAAAATCCATTTTGAGAAGCCCAATCTTCTCTAGAATTCCCATCTCGTAAGCGGTAACCGCCTGGCCATCACTGCTCCGATAAAGCGGAACGTAATCGCTAAGGGGTTCTTTACTGATCACCACGCCGGCTGCATGGACGCCCGTGTGACGAGCAAGTCCTTCGATTCGGCGCGCAGTATCAACGAGCTTACGGATTCGCGGGTCCGAATCTACGAGAAACTTGAATTCGTTGACTTCTTTTTCTGCCTTATCAATCGACCAATCTGGGCCGTTGGGAATTGTTTTCGCAATCTTGTCCGCTTCGATAGGTTGGAATCCAGTTACTCGGGCGGCGTCGCGAATCGCGGCTTTGGCACCAAGGGTTCCGAAGGTAACAATCTGGGCAACTCTCTCTTGCCCATACTTTTCTGTAACCCAGCGGATGACTTCATCGCGCCGCGCATCTTCAAAATCCATATCGATATCGGGCATCGATACACGCTCCGGATTGAGGAATCGTTCAAAGGTCAGATCGTAGTGAACCGGATCGACGTCGGTAATTCCAACGGTATAGCTGACGAGCGAGCCCGCCGCAGAACCGCGCACTCCAAACATTATTTCTTGCTGACGCGTAAATTGGGCAAACTCTCGCACTAATAAAAAGTAAGTTTCGTAGCCTGTCTGTTCTATAACACCGAGTTCATAGTTCAGTCGTTCGTAATAACTATCGTCCGGATTGTGTACTCGATCGGTAAGGCCTTTTTCGGCTAGGTGTCGCAGATAAGACATTGGCGAGTGGCCATGTTCAAGTTCCGGTTCGGGCATAAGTGCGCGACTAGACCCCAGTTCGAGATCGCACATTTCCGCAAACATTAAGCTGTTTTCTAATGCTTCCGGATGCTGCGGAAATAGCTTTGCCATTTCTTCCGAGGTCTTGACGTAAAACTGATCCCCCTGGAACTTAAAGCGTTTGGCATCGTCGCGTAGGCTGCCGGTGCCGATACACAGCAATACGTCATGCGGATCGGCGTCCTCGCGGCACAGGTAGTGGGCATCGTTGGTGCATACGATTGGAAGTTTGAGGTCTTTAGCGATTTTAAGCAGGCCTTCGTTACACAGTTTCTGCTCTTCGATTCCGTGGTCTTGAAGTTCAACAAAATAGCTATCCGGATCGAACATATCGCGGTACATTCCTGCGATCTTTAATGCGCGATCGTAGTCGTTAGCCATGAGTGCCTGGTTGACTTCACTGCCTAGGCATGTTGTACTGCTGATGAGCCCGCGGGAGTGTTCGGCGAGGATTTCGTGGTCGATCCGAGCGCGGTAGTAGAAGCCTTCGAGCGCTGCCACCGTGTGAAGCTTGCACAGGTTGCGATACCCTTCCATATTCTTGGCAAGGAGCAGGAGGTGGTAGCTATCTTTTTCTTCGCCGCGCGTTCGCGATTTGCGGCCCCCCGGTGCGACGTAGGCTTCCATCCCCAAGATCGGCTTTACCCCCTGTTTTTTGCATTCGAAGTAGAACTCCATGCATCCAAACATCACCCCGTGATCGGTGATGGCGATGGCGGGCATATCCAACGCTTTGGCTCGGGCAACCATATCGGGCACGCGGGTGGCACCATCCAGAAGCGAGTACTGGGTGTGGTTGTGGAGGTGGACAAATGACCGAGACGACATCGCGAAATACGGGGTTCGCCGTGAATCCGGCGCACCCAGATAAAGACGCGCCACGGCCGAAAAGGGACCTCCTCATTATGTCAGTTTCGCCAGTGACCGTCCAGCAGTAAGCCCTTTGCTTGCCGGTCATCTCGGGAACGTGATCGAGTTCATTTTTGAGAATGCCGAGCCTGATTCTCTTTTTCTCTAGACCCTCACACGTTACGCCCCAGGGACTCCGAGCTTTAATTGAAGACGATAAAATGCGTACCACAAAGCCGGAGCAAGAAAAGGCATAACAATCCAGTTTGCGGTGCTATTGAGCAGAAGGGAGATTGGGACGCAGCTCACGAGACTGTATGCTCCGGCTCGAGCAATCCGCACCCTTGCTACCCAATCCACCGGATCGCGCGGTTCGTCCGGATACAAGTCTTGTGAGCTAAAGGAATAGCGAGCGAATGATTGCGCGACTTTGGGCGTTGCAATCAGAGTGAAAATCGCCGCGAGGATAGCTCCTCCAATCACGGCATTAATAAACTCTCTCATAACACTCGCTGATGCTGACCCGATCTCCGAAACTTCATCGACTTTTTACCCGAAAGGAACCGGCGTCATCCCCTTCGCGCGGCGTCGATTTTTCGAGTTCGAACTTACGAATCGCCGTTTCAACGGCCGCCTTAATCCGAGCGACCAGATCAGGCAAATCTTTTGTCAGGCCGTCAATTGTGAGAACCTCTCGATTCCGGCGCGAACTATCTTTATCAAACTGTTGAATAAAGAGTCGAACTGAAACTTTGTCATCAGTTTGAACATACTGCCCCGCTACACGATAAGCACCCGGATGTTTTGTCACGTTTTGCCAAAGTTTAAATCCACCCGATTCCCCAAGTGATTTAGTCACCAACGATTCAAGCGATAGAGGATCGAGTTCATCTTCATCAAACGAACCCATGAGCAGAATCGGCATCGGAGGTTTGAGGCCGAGCTCGCCACGAAACGAATCCCGAGTCACTCCAATGTCGAACGACTTATTCACCCCGCTCCGTTTGATTTCCGGACGTTGGACCCCAGAAATTCCAACTTCATTGCGCAAACTTTCAACCCTTTGCGCCGCATAAGTAAACCAGCGTTCGACATCCACAAACGCTTCTCCGCTGGTGGTCGCGCGCAAGCCTTCGCGCGAAACCTGATCGATGGCTTCTAGTAGCGAATAGGTAAGTAGCCCGTGGTCTACTGAGCGAGATTCGTAGCTAAGTTGATCGGCCGCCGCTCCGGCCAAAAGCCATGTACCGGCACCGTCTTTGATCGCTTCATAGGCCCGAACGTAGTCGCTGCTTACGCTCCGGGAATCGATAATGTCACCCGCAGCCGCACCGCTGTGGCAAGTGTCAAGCACGATCACTTGTTTAGACGCAGGAATCTTAGCTAAAGCGGTCTGTAAATCTTCAGCAGAAATCGTGTGGACGCCAAGGATTGCCGGGGCAACATCCCCCGGATCGGCCCCCGCAGTCAGGAAAAAGTAGCCTCGTTCTTCTCCGATCACGCTGGTTCCGTGTCCGGCAAGAAATACAAATACGATATCGCTTGAGGTGGCCTTCTGAGCCGTTTCTTCAAACCAAGCTAGGATTGATTCCCGGGTGGGCGGTGTACTGCCCTCGTTTGTTGTGAGTGTTGTGGTGTGCACCCGTCCAGGAAGGAATCTTTGACCCGTGCTTTCGACAGCGCGAGCGAGAGCCATCGCATCGTAAGGCGGGGCACTCAGGTCACGGCGAGAACCTACGTAATCGCCCGCACCCACAAAAAGCCCGTACAAGTTGACTTCGGGGGTCGCAAGGTCAGATGGAATCCCAACATCCAGCGATTTCGGCAAGCTCGCCAGGTCGTTGCGCTTGTTGGCGGCGACAATCGAAAGCACATTTCCGCGACCCGTCGGAAGCTGGGCGGCCGGAAGCATATAGTTCCGATATTCCGCCAGATTCACAACAAAATAACCGCTACCGTCGCGTTCGAGAATCTGTTTTCCGTTGATCAGTACACGGACCCGGCCGATTCCTCCTTCATCGCGCTCTCGAACTGTTACTTCGATCCGTTCCGGATTCTTGGCATTTCGTTGGAGATCGACTTCGGGGAAAAGCCGGATTTGACCCCGGGGCGGCACTTGGCGTAGTGGTTCTAAATCGTAACCGACCAGTTTGCCGAAAAGACCGGGTTCGTAATAGAGGGCTTTTAATTGTTGAACGTCAACCGGTTCAAGTCCGCCTTCCCATTCAAGTACATAAGATGCGCCATCTACCTGGTTCGGATCAGATGCGTCGTATCGACCTTCGCGGTCCATGGCGAGCCAAGAATCGCGGCGTAACTCCGACGATTCGCTTTCCGATCCGCGCATAAGTACCAGTGAACCAAGCGGTTCGACATTCGATTGGTTTCGGAGCTCGGCGATATCCCAAATCGTTAATTGGTCGGATCGATCAAGCACCAAAAGTCGATCTTTGTCCGGAATGAAAGTGACATCTTCCACAAGATCGTTCCGTTTGATTGTGGCGATCAGTTTTTGAGCTGCGGTGTCGATCAGGAACACACTCCGCATTTGAAACACGGCCAGCAGATCGCCGGTGTGCGACGCACGCATTTGCCGATAACCATCTTCAGGTATCGGTATGGTGTACAAAATATTGCCCGTTAACGGATCAACGGCATTTACTTCACTCAGTGCTCCAACATACAGCTGAGTTCCATCCTGCGATTTCTCCAGGACAAATTGACTGAATTCCCCTTCAGGATTCTTGCCCGGCGTGGCGCGCCACAGCTCTTCGCCATCTTCCGGCCGAACCACGCTTAAGACCGAAGCATCCCGAATCACAATTGCATTGCCAAGGAACAAAACATTATCTTCCGGTATGTAGGACTCGTGCCTAAAATTACCTACGGACTCTTCTCGATCAAGATCGAATACGCCAAACTCGCCGCCATACTTTTCGCTCGAAAAATGGGTTAGGATACGCGAACCATCGGGTGAAATCTTTATCCAATCAATCTGACGGTCGGTACTGAATACGCCTCGCACAAATGGTTCATCGGCGGGGAAACGGAACATATAGACATCGGTTAAAGAGTGAGCCACCACTTCCCCTTCCCTCCCGGTCCAGAATGCACCCGTGCAAGATTCCCAAAACCCCCATTCTAGTTTGCCTGTCGAAAGGTTCCAGACCCCGTGGTACCAGTCCCCGTCGCTATCTTTGCGATATGCGGGGGAGATTGCGTACTTACCCGAAGGCGAAACATTAATTTCGTTGGTCTGCGTAGAATATATTTCACTAATATCGAGTTTGCGCGAATCGCTAATGCGGAAGTTCCCCCACGATCCCGATGGCATAATGGCTACCCATCCGCTACCGCCCAAAAATTGGACCTTTGCCACCTGATTGACCGCTCCGACCGTGTTCGATGCCCATGCTCCGTCGGCAAGTCGGTGTCTTACAATTCGGCCGTCATCGTAGCCCACCCAAAACACCGATCCATCGGGGCTGAAAGCACCGGCGGTCGGACCCTCTCCAGCCCGCTGAAAAGGAAACTCCTTTCCGGTCTCGACGTTCCATATCTTTAACGGGTCGTACTTATTACCCTCATAATCTTCGTAAGTTGCTACGCGTAAGCCATCAGGCGTTCTTCGGATTTCGCGAATCGCACGCGAGTATCCGGTGAGATCTCGCACATGTGCCAGAGTCTGTCGATCGTAGATCGACATGACGCCATTTTCACCCGCGACCAAAATCTGCGAAAGGCCGGGGCCAACGAAGAGTGCAGCCATGAGCGTGTTGCCCTGCGTTCCTTTATCTCCGATAAAGTGCGGCCATGATTCAATCGGTTGGATATTGGGCACTGAGTAGAGATGCGCCCGATTATCTGCACCGGTTACAAGAAGCTGGTCGTGGTTGGGGCTGAACTCCACCCAGTGGGCACCTTCGGCCGGGCCAGAAACTATGTTTGGCTCACCGCCCTCAAGATCAGCGACCAGTAATTGGGGCCCCAGTGAACAGGCTGCGAGCCACCGTCCGTCATCGGAAATCGAAATATCTCGAATCGAAAGGTCCGAGAGTTTGCCGATTCGCTCTAACCGATACTGCGGCGCTTTTGCCACCCAAACGGTTCCCTGCGTTCCGCCTATTGCGGCTACCGATCCATCAGATGAAATCGCGATGCGGCCAAACCCTTCACTGATTAGTTCTGTGTTCTTCCAGGTGGATAAAACTCTGCCCGTGCGGGAATCCCATAGCCGGGCTTCCTCCAAAGAAACGGTGCCAATCACTTCGCCGTTGGCACTCATCAGAGCCTGGTGAATCTGGCCGATGCTGTGCGGAAGTACGCCTAGAAGGCGCATTGATCTGGGGTCCCACAAACGAGGGGCAAAGCCACGGTCGTGGGTGAGAAGCCGGGTACCGGACGGCGATTCCTGAATATCCTCGAGTCGTTGATCGCTGACAATCGGAATCAGTCGGAGTCGGCTGTTGCCCGCATCCTGGGTTGATCCGCAAACAAACGCTGAAAAAAGTAAAGCCGCCGCAAAGAGCCCGGCCTTGAACGGAACCGAGGCAGAGGTGCGGCGGCAGATCATATCGGGTTTATATTACGGGAGAATGATCGGCAAAGTCGAGCGATCGGCGGAGGCTTCAAAGTTCGGACCTTGTTCGAACTTCATATCCGACCCTGCTTCGACCAGTGCAGCGTTGATTTCCTTGATACTTTCATCGACGTAGTCGTAGATCGAGCGGATCGGCGACTTGGGATCGGCATCCATCATGTCTAGCAGCAGAAGGGTGAAAAATCCGTGGGGTTCGATTCCTTCCAGCCCGCTGATGTCTTTGCTGGGTCGATCTTCTTGGCTAGCAAAAAGCCACGCCGCTTCGGCTTTAGTTCGGGCACCCCGATTTTGAGCCTTGAGTGTCGCGCCCAAACCGGTTTTTACTGCGGTGAGAGCTCGGGCATTCTTGGGCTTAATCACCCCCATGGTCTTGTTGCGGATCGAAATCTTTCCGTCCACGCTGCGGCTCATTCCTCCGCTAAAGCAGCTATCAAAAATGAACGTGCAGTTCACCCCGTTTAGGGTGAACATGTTCGCAATCTCTTCGAACAGATCGCCCGGCACAAGCATGTCATCGGCAAGAACGAGGACCTCTTCGTAGTTATCCGGCTCAGAAGAATCCTCGACTTGAGCACCGTGTCCGCTGTAGGTGAACACAATCTGATCGCCCGGTTTGGTCGAAGAGGTTAGCCACTTGATGCTATCAAGAAATCGCTCGGCGGTGACTTCCTTATCCAGGTAGATGCGCGTATTGCTCTCCGGGACCCCAAATTTGTTGATAAAGACGCTTCGCATTGCTTTGGCGTCGTTAACACATCCGAGCAAATCAAGATCAACTTCCTTCCCGTTTTCGTCCTTGCCCGGAAGATAGTCATTGATGCCAAGACTCACAGTGTAGGTGGCAGCGTATGCGGAAAAGCTTGCAATTGCAAGCACAGCGGTGGAGATAAGCTTTTTCATTGTTGCCCTCGGTAACGGATTGTTGAGTTACAAAATGTGAACGCATTCCTGCGCCATGCGTTACACATCAGACAAAAATGCTCGCAATGGTGTGTGATGCCCTTAGGCGGAAGCTTTAGCGTCGGTTTCAAGTCCATTCAGATTCAAAAATCCGTCCTTCGCGGGTCCCAACCACAAGACGATTTCCGGTACTCAAAAGTCCCAGCGGATACTGCCCATCGCAATCGATAGCATGGATTGCTCCCCCCTTTTGGTCATAGATCGAGACCCGATCTTCAGCCAGGATGGCGATTCGATCGCCTTTCTCATCGGCGGCCATCGCGGGAAGTCCGGCTCCGACTTCGAATTCTGCAATCACCTCTCCATTCGAAGTATCTAAGCTGATCACGCGCCATTCGCCGCGAATGAAAAGGGTGGTGCCATCTGGGCTAAGAGCAAGCCCGTAGTTTACGCCGGACCAGACAGGTTGAACCGCATCCTGCAGAGTGTCGCGCGACCATGTATACACGGAATGAGCGTCCGATCCGTACACCAACTTAGCATGGTGGCTCCAAGTGAGAAAACGAGGGGCGCGCTCGAAATAACCGGTTTCGATTACGCGGCCTTTGCGGTCAAAGATTGTCATTTCGCCGCTGGAATAAGTCACCGCCCACTGGTCATCTGTGGCCATATATGCACCTTGCGGCAGACTCGGCAGAAATCCCCACTGCCGCTTTTGCCGTTTTGACCAAGCCGTCTCCCGCCCTTGGACATTGATCGCCATGATATCCACTGAAGTTGCGCAATACAGAAGGTCAGGCGAGGTACCGATCGTTACCGCTTGGAGTTCGCGCTCACTTGTCTTTCGCCGGTCCACCGGACGAACATCGTAATCATCAACGAGACGTGATCCGCTGAACAAACCAACCCATCCGAGCCGTGATCCGGCTACGAACATGTCCCCGTTGGGAGATGGACAGAACAGCCGTGCTCCGCCTTCAATCCCTTCCATGAGCGTGGCGTTTAACGATCGTGATGATTTCATCCCTAACCTACAAGATACATCGGGTCATACTCATTTTGTGGCGGAAACTTCGGTAGATTTCCGGGTTCGGCTTGCCCGACGGGAAGATATTGGCGGAATTGTCGACCTTCAACGAGCATGCTTTCCGGCCCCGTTTCCGGAAGAACTTCTTTGGCAACCCGAACATATCCAGGCGCACATCGAACGGTTCCCGGAAGGACAACTGGTAGCCGAATCGCGATCTCAGATTGTCGCCAGCGGCACCAACATGCGGTTGAGCGAAGCCGATTGGAAAGCGCACCGGTCGTTTGAGGAAACAACCGGCGGACTGTTTTTGACCGCGCATGATCCAACCGGAACCGTACTCTACGGAATCGACATCAGCGTACATCCCCAATTTCGCAAAATGGGAATCGCCCGCGCGATCTATGCCGAGCGGTTCGAACTTGCGCGCCGTCTTGGCGGATACTACGCCACCGTGTGCCGAATGCCGGGATTCCGCGAATCGGGCCTGCGCGAACCCAGCGACTACGCCTGGAAAGTTGCCAAGGGCCTTGCCGAAGATTCCACCATAACCCCCTTGCTCCGCATTGGGCTCGAATACAAAGGCGTGCTGGAGAACTACATGGATGATCCCGAATCTGGCCACGCCGGCGCGATATTGGAGCAGTCGCACGTTTGAGGGTCGCCGCCGTTAGCTGGGCGATCCGGTCCATTTCAAGCCGAGATGAATTCTTTGATCATCTTTCAGAGCTTGTTCACCACGCCCGAACAGAAGGTGCCGAGCTCGTGGTGTTTCCGGAGCTCATCGACCTCGAACGCCTGAGTTACCTCGGACCGTACCAAGGAGCCGACGTTCCACGAGCACTGGCTCCCGACTTCCCGGCTACCCTCGAACGAGCGCGTGAGCTTGCGGAAGCAGAAGGAATGACGCTGGTCGCCGGTTCGCACCTCCGGGAGTCTGATCGCGGATTCGTAAACACGGCCATCATTGCCTGGCCGGGCGGCTACTGTCTGCAAGACAAGAACGTACTTACGCAGTGGGAGTTGCGGAACTGGCACTTAACCGAAGGCAAGGGTCTAGTGATACCGCACTCGGTGCCGCTAGGCGTGAACATCTGTTACGATGTGGAGTTTCCGATAGCGACCCGCGCCCTGTGCGAATCTGGAGCGCGACTGATTGCTGTTCCCGCGTTCACCGAGACAAAACGCGGCTTCAACCGGGTCCGCAGATCCTTGCTGGCCCGCGTGATCGAAAATCAAGTGTTTGGGATTCATGCCGCCTTGGTCGGTTCGCTGGGCCGTGAACCCGCACCGACCACTTACGGTCAATCGGCGATTGTGTGTCCCCATGTGCGACCTTTTCCATCGGACGGAATCTTGACCAAAACAGAGCCGAATACCGAAGGGATTGCGATCGCCGATATTGACTTAAGCATCATTGATCAGATTCGCAATGACGACGATGTTCGAAACTGGCACGATCGGCACCGCGGGGATTGGAACGTTCAAAAAGTCTGATTCTGCAACCGTCTTTCGTCGGAATCTGTCACAATAAGTATATGGCTGCCTTCGCCAAGATTATCAAAGCAGTGATTATGATCGCTTCGCTTGCCGCGTCCGTTCAGACCTTGGTACGATTGGCGCGTTTTGCGTGGGCTTTGGTGATTCAGTTACAACGCATGATGATCCAGCGCAATGTCCGCTGGGTCCGAGCGTAAACTCAATTAGGTCAGATCCCTTTCAAACCGGACTTCAACATTCGTGAGTCCGGCTTTGGTGAAGATTTCGCGCACCTGACGCGAGCCATTTTCACGAGCTTGCTCAAGAATTCCGGCTTTCCGACTGGCTTCTAAGAACTGCTTGGCGCCACGTTGTTCGGCCCGGAATCCCAGGTTCCGATCGTTCCAAGCGATGGCCGATCGCTGATGGTTAATAATCGCTTGAACGTTAGGTTCGTAGATTTCTGGTTCCGGTAGAACAACGAGTGTTTGATTCCCTGCCTTTTCGATCCGGGCACGGGACATCTCTATCCCGGCTTCGACGGTTCCGCTCACGGTGGCGACGCCGTTGTTTTTGGTGGCAGATTTTACGACTTGAGTAGCGACTGTACGAACCCCCGGCAGTCGCTGAGTCCATTCGGCGGGGTCCCGATGGCTATCGACATCGATGACCGTGTGGTAGCGATGCTCCACCAAATGAAGATTGCCCAGCGCGCGGACTTGTTCCAACACTACGGGAACTTCGGTGACCTGCGTCGACCGCCCAGTTCGTCCGATCGAGAGGCCGAGGACAAAGAGAGCAAGCGCTCCGGCTACTGGCCAAAATAGATTCCGCCGCTGTTTACGCACATAACGTTAAACAGCGGCGGAATCACCGAGGTTCCGCAGTACCTACGGTTGAGGCTGGCGGCCTTTTTCCCAGTGCTTGAGAATAAAGGCCAGGTAGATGGCATGGCGGTCGCGGGAATTCATATCCCCACCCATTCCGTGCCCGCCGGTCGGGTCGATTGCAAGCTCAACTAGAGGGCCTTTTCCGGCCCGTAGTAGCTGCCGATAAACCGCAATCGTATCTTGGAAAAGAACGTTGGTGTCTTCGACGCCGTGCAGAAGCAGGAGCGGGTGCTGCAGATTCTTAGCCTGGTGGGTAAGGCTGAACTTATCGATTTCATCGACCTTGCCCTTGGGCGTGTTATAGATCACGCCGCCGGAATACCAGTTGTTGTAGTTTTGCCATTCCGTGGGGCCGGCCCCAGCGATGCCGAGCGTCACCCAACCGGGAGCGGTGTACATCACGTGCTGGGTTTGGAATCCTCCGAAAGACCAGCCATTGAGACCAACCCGTTCGCGATCGATAAGCCCTTGCGCATCGTAATGCTTGATGAGGTCAACAATGTCCTCGGTTTGTGCAACCCCGGGATTTTCCCAGTTAGCCGCGCCGAACCGAGCACTGTATCCACTTTGTCCGCGCGGATCGATGGTTACGGTGATGTAACCAAGAACATCGGTGAGATACTGCGCGAACAGGTAGTCGGTTGTGCCAAAGCTGCCATCCGTTACCGAGTGTCCGGTGCCGAGCGGTCCTCCGTAAACATAAATGAACAACGGGCGTTTGTCGCCCGGCTTGATATCTTTGGGCAAGAAGTGGAAAGCATGAATGGAGTCGCCATGCCGATTCTTGAAGGTAAACAGCTCCGGCTTGTGCTTAATGATCTTCCAGAACTCATCGCCACGGTGAGAACTGGTGATCGCTTTCTCGTCCTTATCCACAAAGAACAGTTCGCGCATCTGATTCCAGCTACTCAGGGTGGTCACGAATCGATCTGATTTGTGGGCAAAAGTCGGCGAACTGTAGTTGCCATCCTGCTTGGTAAGGCGCTCCATTACGCCGGTTTCTGGATTCACCCGGAACACATCATTGCGGGCTAGATCCTGTTTGGAACTGTTGACCAGCACGGATTTTCCATCGGCCGCAAGCTGAATGGGATACACCTCGAATTCGCCCATCGTGATCTGACGCTCACCGCCTTTGCCATCGAGCGCGTGGAGGTGACGCCACCCCGATTTATCCATCAGCACATAAACGGTTTGACCATCTTTGGCAAACATCGGCCGGGCCAGACCCGCAGTGTTGTGTTCGCCTTCAGTGGTGCCGGTAAAGAGCGTATCCACCTTGCGATTCACGATATCCGCAATCTCAATTTTGAACTCGCGCTTATCGCGCTTCCAGGTGCCGAACACAAACTTGGTGCTGTCTTCGTTCCACGGATGGTCGGACACGGAAGTTTGCTGCCACTCTTCCCCTCCCTTCCAATTCCAGACTTCAAGCGGTTCGTTCTTCTTGGATTTGTCGTTAATAACCTCTTCGCGAATGTCCACGAGGTAGAGGTAGTTTTCGCCTCGGAAATCGTCATCGGCCACATCGCGGTTGGTCTTCATCGCGCGGGCAAATCGTTCGCGGTAGGTAATGTAATCCACCTGTCGACCAGTGCCGGATGCCGCTTTATAAGCAGTGAGCATCATTCGCTGGCCATTCGGCGACACCGAATAGTTGCTCAGGTTTTGCCCGCTGGGGAGGCTGGGTGTAACCTGAACGATCGCGGGACTGTTAAACCGCATGCGATACACCGAGGAGCCGCGACGGTAGAAAAAGCCTGAATCATCGGTCAGATATTCCGCACGGGATTCGTTCTCCTGCGTATCAGTAAGGCGGGTCGGGGTCTTGTCGCCGATTTTCCAGCGATAGATATCGCCCCGATAGATCATGAGGAATTCGTTCGATTTGTGGGCCCAACTCAGTTCCGAAACTCCGGGATAGCTTTTGCGTTCGGTGCGGTCTTTGCGCCGCTCTTCTTCGAACTTGCGTTGCTCTTCGCGGTACTGCTGGTCATCGAGCTTTTCCCACTCTTTAAGGCGCTTTTGCTCTTCTTCGTACTGTTTAAGGGCTTCCTTTACGTCGTAATCGAACGGTTCAAATGTGGCAGGAGTGGAGATCCGCTGGCTCTGACCGGTTCGCGTATCGTAAACCCAAAGATCGTATCCGGGCTCTTCGTAACCGTTCCAGGCGTAGGCTACGTATCGGTCGTCGTGCGACCATCCAAAAACTCGTGCGGTTTTCCCGTGATAGGATCGCCTAGGGAATAGGTCGTCGAACTTGAGGTCTTTCTCTCGGGTGGTGGCGAGTTCAAGCCCCGTTTCGGCTTGGAGCGCAACCGCCAGCCCCAAAAGGGCGAGGATTGCCAGGCAACGGGTTCGCATAGAACTCTAAGTGTACGGCTATTCGGCCTTGAAGTTCAAGGGTCGGCGGTCCAGTTTTGGGTGACTCAGTCGGCGAATTGCGGGCGAAGCTGCGCCGCCGCGTCGCGATCGAACGGCGATCCGGCTTCCAGCTTTCGCAGAATGGATTCAATCTCTTTGCGCACGTCCAGCGCATCTTGCAAAAATTTGAGTGAAGAGAACGCCGGATCGCCAGGAGGCGCCGCCCTAATGGTTGCCGCGCATTCGTGCGGGTAGTTCCGCAGCAGCTCCATTTGAACTGAGGCGCAGTTTTCGGCCACTGCACCGTCGAACTTGTAGTAAAGGAGAATCGAAACAACCGCGTCGTTCTGAGTGGTCCGGTAAATCGTAAGCAGTGCCCTTGGCAGGGCGTCAGCGTTGACGTCAGCCGAAGTGCTCAAGGCTGATTCGAGGAGCTGCTTGACGCTCGCTTCGTCAATAAACGAATTTCGGTACAGAACGGCCACCTTATCCGGCCCTGAATAGCGGTTAGCATCGGTGATCAGATGGCCTAGGAGCGGGACATTGCCAGCTTCGTAGTCTTTGTACAGCTTATCGATATCCGGCCACAAAAGGGAGATGATGAGTGCAGAGATCATGGGGTTGAGTTTTCCGTGTACGGCTTTTCGGGCAACTTGCCCCGAATGACGAGCGGGGGCTGTTCAGAGTAGAAGCTGAACTCTTCCCCTTCGATTTTATACTGATACTCCCCCGTCGGCAATGTTCCGATATAGCTGTGCAGATCGCGGCCGAAGAACGTCTCGGGCCAATCGCTTGCCTTGCTCGGGAGCGTGATCGTTCCCGAATCGCGACCATCTTCGAGGTGCCTACGCTTTATGAGATCGGCGACTGCTACTTCTCGTAGGTCTCGAGTTGGAAAGAATTCGGGGAGCGGCCCGCTCTGTAGTGGCTGTCCATCCGGCAAAAAGATTGCGTACTGATCACCCTTGACTTCCCAGCGGTATTGACCAGAAGGAAGTTGGTTAACGAACTTGACATACTCCTCGGGATTGGATTCGTCTGGCCAAAGCGAGTCACCTGCAGGGAGCGCGACAGTTCCGCTCGCTTCGCCGTGCAAAAAAAACCGCGTCTGCACGAGCTCCAAGAGGGCTTGCTTCCGGATAACTTCTGGTCGAGCTTGCTGCAACGACTGGCTGTACCTCAGGGAAAGTGCGCCAAACGCCACGATTCCAAGGATGAGCGCAAGTGCAAATCCGAGCAGGAATCCTTTTAACATCGCTCTGGGCATCCGCTCCTTATTATACATCAGAACACAAGGAATTCTTTGCGCACACCCAACCACCACTTCTGGACAGTTCCTTCCGAATCGCACGCTACGTGGACCAGATATGAGTCTTGCTGGAACATCCCAGATGGTCCAAGCTTTTGAAATTCATAAACAATTACTTTGCCTTCAACTCCAGCGTTCTCGGATTCAGAATAGTCACGGCGTTCCAGAATCTTTCTGGCGTGGCTAATCTTCGGTTTATCTTCAATTTTATTGAAAGACTCCCTAATCCCGGTTTCCTCATGGATAAACGCAGTAGTTCTGCTATGCACTACGTTACAACTGTTAATCTGCACCAAAAGATAGAGTCCTAACACGAACAAAACGCCGAGAATAATTCGACGGGGCCACGGATTCTTGCTTCGCCCTTGGACTTCCGTCACTTGTGCGGAGTCTCGTTGTCTACTCATTCCTTCCATTCGAACCGAACCGGATGCCCAGGACGCACCCCCAAGTGCCGACCCGAAGCGACCACCGAAACCCCGCGAACAAGCACCGATTCCACAAATCCACGAATCTCCCACCCATCATACGGAGTCCATTGCGACTTGGATTCAATCCAAGCGTCTTGGATTGTCCAACGCCGCGAAAGGTCCACAACCGCAAGGTCCGCATCGTAGCCCGGCTCGATCTTCCCTTTCCCCACAATTCCAAAGAGTTTAACGGGATTCTCCATCAACAGTTCAACAAGTTTTCCGAGTTCGAGTCGGCCCTCGTTCACCCAATGCAGCATCATCGGGAGAATGATTTGTACGCCCGTCATTCCGCTTGGCGATTCGGGATAGGGTTTCGACTTTTCTTCTCGCGTATGCGGAGCATGATCGCTGCCTAAAACATCGATAAGCCCGCCGGTAAGGGCCTCCCACAATGCGTCTCGGTGGATTCCACCCCGAACTGGCGGATTCATCTGAACAAGAGTGCCCAAGGTTTCGTAATCTTCCATCCCCAAACTCAGGTGATGAGGCGTAGCTTCACAAGTGACGGGAATGCCTTGCCGCTTCGCTTCCAGAATTAGATCAAGCTCTTGCGCGGTCGAAATATGCAAGATATGGATCGGACGCAGAGTTTCTTCGGCTAGGCGCAACAAACGTTTGGTACTCAAAACCGCGGCTTCGACATCGCGAACATCCGGATGAATTCGCGCATGACTTCCCGCCTCCACGGCCGAATTTCGGGCCGCCAAACGCGTTTCATCTTCGCTATGGATCGACATGCGATGCGATCCTGCTTGCATGACTTGTCGCTGATACTCTTCGTTGCCCACTAACAGATTTCCGGTGCTGCTTCCGGCAAACATTTTAATTCCCGGGCTGCCCGGCAACATTTCAAGGAATTGGAGTTCGGCGATGTTATCCGTTGTCGCTCCAATGAAGAACGCATAATCACACGACGCGCGACCTTCAGCGCGTTGAAGCTTGTCGTTAAGCGCGAGTTCGCTGATCGTCGGCGGATTGGTATTGGGCATTTCAAAGATCGTCGTCACCCCCCCGACAACGGCCGCCCGGGTGCCAGATTCAATGTCTTCTTTGTGTTCAAGGCCCGGTTCGCGAAAGTGCACCTGGGTATCGATTGCTCCCGGAAGAACGTGCCGACCTGCGGCATCAATGACCGAATCCGCTTCGCGGCCCGCCAAATCGCCGAGCTCAACGATTCGGCCATCGGCAATCCCGATATCGACCCGTTCGGACCCCGCCGAACTCACCACGGTTCCGCCCCGCACCACACAATCAAGCCGCGCCATTAGCATCATCTTCCCCGAACCGGGGCACAATTTGCGCGGACGGTACAATTAATGAGTATATGGCTCACCCCGGGGCACGGCCCGATGTGTCTGTTATTGTCCCCGCTTTAAATGAAGAGCCGACGATCCGCGAAGTTGTCGAACGTCTGCTCGCTTTGCCTTTGACGAAGGAAATTATTGTCATCAATGACGGCAGCACGGATTCAACCGGCGCGATTCTGGCCGAGTTTGCCGACCGAATCACGGTACTCACCAACGAGCGGCCCGGTGGCAAAGGCAATGCGATTCGCCAGGCACTGCCCTACTGTACGGGCGAAGCGATTATCATCCAAGACGCCGACCTGGAATACAAGCCGGAGCAGATTCCGGACCTTGTTAAACCAATTCTCGAAGGCAAAACAAATGTGGTGTTCGGGACCCGCTTTTTGCACGGACTTCATCCGAAAATGGCCTTTCCGAACAAGGTCGTAAATATTCTCCTGCGCTGGGCGGTCAAAATCCTTTTCGGGCGCAATCTTACCGACGAAGCGACATGCTACAAGGCTTTCCGCAATGGTTTACTGGACCAGATGGATTTGCAATGCCAGCGGTTCGAATTTTGCCCCGAAGTCACCGCGAAAGCTATCCGCATGGGCGAAAAGATTGTCGAGCTTCCCATTAGCTACGAACCGCGCACCAAAGATGCAGGCAAAAAGATTCGTTGGACCGATGCCCCGGATGCATTTCTTACATTGCTTCGGTATCGAAACTGGAATCCTACAAAAACCGATAGCGACTCCGAACCTGAGGCATAAAAGTGGCCCTTCCTGTACAAGACATCCGTTCTTTGCAGGAAAGGCCCTATGTTATATTACGGGATCAACAATCATCTGATGACAATCCGTCCGCCTGTTTGCCCTTAGTTTAGGGCGGACGGTTCCGAAGGGCGAATTACTCGCTGCTCCGGGCCGAGGTGAGCTCTTTCTTTCGACCGTTGGTCGCCTCGGACTCGGTGGGTTTATTCATCAGCGCGCCCAGCGTGTTCCCCTTGCGGAGCGGGATCCGTCGGTTTTTGCTTGCCACATGGTCAAGCTTGGGAATCCGAACGGTGACCACCCCGTTATCGACTTCAGCGTCGATGCCCTCTTGGTTCAGGCCATCGGGCAGACGGATGGACCGCACGAACCGTCCGCTGCGGGTCTCGCGTCGATACACTTTCGCATCGCTTTCCGATTCCCATTCGGACTTCGAATCGCCCCGGATCGTGAGCACATTGTCATCGAGGTTCACCTCCAGATCGTCGGGAGCAATCCCCGGGACAAGTGCGCGGACGAACACCGCGTTATCGTGCTCGTAGATGTCCATCGGCAACGAGAGTTCGTTGTCGCGTCGCGATGCCTCTCGATTTTCCCACATCGCCCCAAACGCGCGGTCAAGTGATTCCATCATTCTTTGCAGTTCAATCATCGGTTCCATAGTTGTCAGATATCTCATTGTTTAACCCCTTGGCTTTCGCCGGTAGACGAACCATATTGGCTCGTCCGAATAGTTCAACAGATAGAGACTTGCGAACGTTCCCGTCCCAACAATCTATAGGACCTCCGTCTGAGTTGATAAAAAAGCAACTGATAGAGTATTATTTACGACTTAAGTGTTTTCCAAACTCGGCAACTCTTATCTTTCTTCGGCTCGCAATCTTTAGCTCGAATTGCGACCCCAGTGCGCACGATGGCGAAACCAGCCACCAGCTCCGCGAGTAATCCCCGCGCGGAATCAGCGGCGGTTCAAACGGGTGTTCGAACCGCAGCTCCAATACCGGACGGAGCGGAATCAGTGACCACCACGGCACCCGGTCAAGCTCACTTCGAGTTCGCGCCCGCTGCCGATAAAACTCTTGCGCCTGCGCGGGGATCACCTGCCCACCAGAATATAACTTGATCTCGATATTTTCCAGCTCATCCGTCCTGGGCCGCTCGCTCGCCGATGGATCAAGCAGATTCTGGCGTGGAAATGCGCTCAGAATCACCACAAACAGTTCGCGTTCACCGTACAGGGCACGCAGAACTTCCCACTGCTCGGCAACCTCGCGATCGGGCCACAACTCCCGCGCCTGGAGATAGCCGAGCCAACGCGACATCAGCTCCGGAGAAAGGCGGATCACCCATTCGACTTCCAGCTTGCGGATTCCATCGCTCCACATGCCAATCGGCACCCGGTCGCCCAGATACAAATGGTCGATTGGAACCAGTTGCGCCGACTGCGGCTCTACCTTGAGAATGCGCTCCCACTGATCCTGATCGGGCTGGCCTGCTATGCGACGCCCCAACGCCACCTGCTCGGCAAGTGGTTCATCCGGCAGAAAGCTTAAGGCGCAGGCGGCGATGAAGGCGGCAACCATCCGGCTTTATTTTCGGCTGATTGTGACGCCCCCTCTATCGGTGATTCCGGAATCCGCGTTTTGCCCGACGCGCGAATCTGGCCGCTCCGCACATCGAGCGTTTCGACTTCCACCGCACCGAATAGCCCCAAGTCTTCATCCAGATCGATCACCGGATTCAGCGTCTTCAAAAGCGCATCTACCGAACTGGCTTCCGCGCGATCCCAGTTAAAGAACACCCGCGCATCAACCAAGTCGATCTTGCGGCCATCGCGGACCGCGAGCTTAGACCGAACCACAAAGTGGGTCTTGATCATGAGGAACTCGCCTTCGCCTTCCACATAAATTTCTTGATTCGCCAGCACGACCCGCGCCGACTTGATCTCCACAAATTTGCGGACCAGGTAATCAGCCAGGTCATCTTGCCGAATCACCACCCACCCCTCACCGGTGCCCGACCGGCTCAGCCGCATTTGACCCTTATCCCGCGCCAGACCAAAATCGAACCGGCAATCCGGAATGCTGGCCCGCAGTTCGGCGACGTGGAGCTTGCGCAGTTGGAACTCCGTAAGGTGCACATCGAGGCGGCCCAGCTTTCCGGCCTGGCTTCGCCACGGTTCGGTAAAGAGCGGTAGCCGCTCCAGCGAAAACCGGTCCGCTTCGATCGAAGCCGATTCCACCTCGCCCCACGCCGCGCCGATCCCGCGCGGACGAATATCCACCTTAACCGATCCCTGCACATCATCCAGCTTGGTTCGGATATCGGCGGCGGCCAGACGCTCGAATCGCTGCTCCTGCGATTCCGCAAAAAACAGTCCGCTCCCGAACGCCAGCAGTGCAAGCAGTCCCATCCCTAAGGTGTACAGACGGGATGCCCCACCGGTTTGTGCCGTATGCTGGGCATGTGGCACTCTCGCCATTGCAAACACTCCAACACCTGCGCGGATCGGGGCTGATCTTGCGGGCAGTTCCGGATCGCGCCATCTGGCTGCGCGGATCGGATGCCATTTCGTGGCTGCAAGGTCAGTGCACCCAAGATCTGGGGCGATTCGCCGAAACCGAGCATCTGCCCACGTGTTTCTGCCGACCCACGGGCCAGCTTTTGGCGATCGCCCACCTATATCGGCAGGCGGATGGAATTTTGATCATTACCGACCGGCCCCAGGTGGTTCTCGATCTGGTGGATGAGTTTGTGATCATGGAAGATGTTGAGGCCGAGCTTGATGAGCGGCCTCTGGCAAGTGTTCAGGGTGCTGGTTGGAGAGAGGATTTGAATGTGCGTTACCGGTTCGAGCGGGACCGCACCGGGTTTGGCGGGTTCGATGCGTTTGCCACTTTTGAATGCCCCCTGGCCGACCTCGATCCGGCTCATTTGGAAATGCTGGAGATCGCCGCCGGGATTCCGCGTGCGGGGGTGGATACAAACGAAAAAACCCTTCCGCCGGAACTTGGGCACCGGTTCGACCAAACCTACATCCATTATCAAAAGGGGTGCTACACGGGGCAAGAAGTGCTGCAGCGCATCCATTCGCGCGGGCACACCAATCGGACATGGGTTGGCTTCCGGTCGCAATCGTTGGTATCGGCAGGGAGCGAGTTATTGTTAGAAGGCCAGGCCGTCGGATCGGTGCTGCGCAGCGCACTTCATCCCGAACTCGGCGCGATCGGGACGGCGATGGTCCGCAATGTGGCGGCCAAAGTGGGCACCGTGCTTCGGGCGGGATCGGAAGCCGTAACGGTCAGCGATTTTCCGATGAGTTAGATTGGTCGGTCGCTGGCTCAACCGCCATCAGATTCTTCCCGGATTTTGTGAGCACTACGATGACTTCGTAGTTGTCCCGTCTGGATCCGGTAAGAACCGGCGCGTTGTCTCCTTGCAGATTATAGCTATTGGTCATTCAAGACTCCTTATGCGCTCTTCTATCTCTTGCCAATTTTTCACTGTCTCATCATCAGGAGTGCTATCATGAGAAGTTTTTTGAACACTCCCATCTTTGCATATGACCATGACGGGAATCTCGCCCTTATCGACGTAGACTTCAATCACCGGCTCACCGGGTGGTATATCTGCCCAAGGCATGCCGACCAGGTCCGGCTTTACTCTATATCGGTTATGCTCGTGCGGGTAGTACCGGTTAACAACTTCTTCCTTGGTTTGCTTACCTCCATCTAAGAGCGGCCCCCCTTCAGCGTGCCCGAAAAGATAAAAATCATTCTTCACAAAGAATTGGCCCGGATGCTTTGTGTCCGCCTCTGGAATCTTCTCGTACTTACTTAGCGCATCAAGCATTTTATTTGCGTCTATGTACCCAACATAGATAAAATCAAGCGAGTAGTTCTGATCTGATCCTTTCGAATTTCGTTCGAGTTGGCATCCCGCCAAGATCATTAGCGCTGTTACAGCATTTGAAATCATGAATAATCTCTTGACCATTTGTGCCAATTCTCTCTGATGCATTCTTACCGTATCACCTGTCTTGTCCAAGTCCATAGCTTCCTCTGCCTATTGCTGAGCTGCTGTCCATAATGATCAGCGATTTTCCGATGAGTTAGATTGGTCGGTCGCTGGCTCAACCGCCATCAGATTCTTCCCGGATTTTGTGAGCACTACGATGACTTCGTAGTTGTCCCGTCTGGATCCGGTAAGAACCGGCGCGTTGTCCGGGATGTCTTCCCACTTCCGATTGTTCACGATGGGCGACGATACATACACGAACATACTCTTCGATTTCCAATACTGAAAAGCTTCATCGCGAGAATCCTCTTTTAATACGTCAGGCAAGAACTTCGGCTCCATCATCCAGTCTTCAGGCCAGTACGAAAAGAAAACCTTCAGCATCGTCGATCGACTCTGCAGTTCTTTGAGGAGAATTCGAGCCTCGCGTTCAGCGTCTGGCCTCCAATAAGAAGTGCGAGTCTGCCTAAAGCCATCCTTCGGATAGCCCTCTTGGTTAACCTCTGGGCCTGCGTCTCGTAAGACCATGAGTCCGGCAAGTATCATTCCTGTAATCATCATTGTGTTTTCACTTCAATTCACTACCTGCATTGGCAAGTGCGGAGATATCCCGACTCCCGCCCCTATCCTTTTTGTCACAAAGTCTTGTGGCGCGGTTATTGATAAGCACTCGCCTGTGTTCCCAAAACCCTACTCCTTAAACCAATTTCCATACACTTCCGGGAGATCTTCAGGAAAGAAGCGGAAGGGAAAGTCATCGGTTTCTTTGATTGCATCGAACGGATCCCCCTTGTAGTGAGCTCCCCAGTTAACGCGGATTTTGTTCAATATTGATCTGAACGCCGGCACGGTCATATGATTTTACCGTCTTTTCTTTCACAAACGATGACGTTAGCCTAATCGCGGCTTGATTATCGGACGTCCAATATACTTCTACTAGTTCGTCCGTACGCTTCGAAACTGAATTGCTACGCAATACTAGGTGTTCTTCAAATCTTTCATCTTTGACCCCCAGCCATATTTGGACATCTGGCTTTACCGTGGCTCCATAACCAATCCGGTCTACAAAAATACAAGCGGTTGAAGAGTCGTTGCATTCGATCTCAATGCGCTTCGGTTTAGGGGCAGCACACCCAACCAAGCAGAAAAGCAGGAAGAGATACTTCATCGTCTTCCAGGCCATAGGTAAGGATTTCGAAGCTTTCGGTCTTCGGCATTTCCAAATATTTTTGGGTATTTCTGGTCCTCCTTTTTTTGCTTTGGTTTGATTACGTAATGATAATAGTACCAACCCATAATAACCCAGAACAGGTCTATAGGGTCGTCACCGAACGGAAAACCTTCGAACGGCGAGCCCCATTCCTTTTCAACCTTTCCAAATCTAGACTTCCACTCAGCTAACCCGGCAACATGTAGTGTATCGGTGAGAGAGAATCCCAGAGATGCCATAATTACACCAAAATGAAAATTGCCATAAGGCTCAAAGTCGCCCCCATCTTGGGCAGCAAAATCCCAATCACCTCCGTCCGAATATATCTTTAAGAGGTCACTAAGTTTCATGCGGCTAGCCCTCTCGATGTCCTTCCTAAGATTAGAATCAAACGGTGAAGGCGGAACTACTAAATCGTCTGGGTCAATGGGTGTCTGCCACCATTTCCCGACATCTGACATCCCTCCGCGGTCTAAACCGTAGCGATCTTGAAATGAAACCGGATTATTCCGGCAGTACGTATACCAATTCCGACCATCTTTGGCCGGATCGCGGGTTAGAAAGCGGCCGGTATCTGAATCGTAATACCGATGCCCCAAGAGTTTCAGGCCCGTATCAGGATCCTGCTGGTAGCCAAACTTACCCGCGTAACCGAACTGCCCCTTCCACGACCCCGAACCAGAAAGAACATTGCCAAACGCATCGAATTGAACCGATGCCGATATTGCGCCGCTCGAATCCGTCTGGATATCTGAGTTCTCAAGTGCCGAATGGTAGGTTGTTTTAACCGAACCGCGCTTTTCACCACTTGGAGTAAAGTCCGCTGTGCCGTCGCTTAAAACCGGTGCGGTCACTCCAACTCCCGCTCGCCGGAACGTTTTGCTGCTGGTGGAATCTGACGTTTGAACACTAGTGTCAAACTCCTCCCTTTTGGACGCACAAGTCTGCATTGAGGTCAGCGATTTTCCGATGAGTTAGAGCGAAACATGAATCGGTATTCACGGTTTCTTGGGTTTGGGTTCGAGGCCCGATGGCGTGAGAACATAGTCGACCGAACCGTATCGACGAAGCGACACCTTGCCAAATTTGTTTACACCGTAGGTGGCACGAGGCTCTCCGGTCAGCGAGCTTTCTTCGTAGTATATCAGCACAGTATCAAATTCAGACACTCGATCCAGTTCCATACCCTCAAGATGGGGCGGTGTCCTATAAAAGAAAACTCCGCTCTTTAAACATTGTTCGATGGTTTCACCATAATTCTCGGCTGTGGCACACAAGGTCACCCCATCAGGCAAAGAGGATTCTTCCCGAGAATCGAAATGTTGCAAAACTCCGTCCTTGATTATAGTGGGGAGAATAATGTTCATGTCTTCAGTTTTCCTTACCACGCCCCAATCAGGGCGACCCTGTTGATTCACTTGCTCTACTTCCGGAATTAATGTTTTGTCAACGTTAGATTGACAGGCTGAGCAATAAAGGCTTCCGACGGCAATGATCATATAAAACCATGCTTTATAACGTGCGATAGGAACTTCCGCCCATCTTTTTCTTTGCCCATTCTCGGTAATTTGCTTCATTTTGTATCTCATCTTCAATACGTTTAGCACCTGAGTAATCTCCTAGTTTTTTCTTTCGCTTCTGCCATTTTCGCAGAAACGCAATAGTTCTCGTAGTTGCGTTCTGCTCATAATCATCTGGCAACCCGGCTAAAAACTCAAATACATGGCAGCTTTCGTGGAACAGAGTAGCAATTAGTCGAAACTATTCTAAATTTTTCACGTCATTGTCCCCAATGACGATTCTTATCCGCCCATCGCTAAACTGCTCAGTTTGACCTAAATTCGATTCCTTTTCCTCAAGTTCTGGATCAATAAGTATTAATCCGGCATTTAGCATCTCCTGCAGCTTATCAGCAGCTGCCTCGTCAATAAGACGAATTTGGTCAATCGCACGCTGGACGACTCGCCGCTCAGACGCTGTAAGTTTTCTTGGCTTTAGGCCCTCAGCGTCAATATAGTCTACGGGATTGTTGCGACAATAGGAATACCAGTTCCGCCCATCTTGGGCCGGATCGCGGGTTAGGAAACGGCCGGTATCTGAATCGTAATACCGATGCCCCAAGAGCTTAAGACCCGTATCAGGATCCTGCTGGTAGCCAAACTTGCCCGCATAACCGAACTGACCCTTCCACGTCCCCGAACCAGAAAGAACGTTGCCAAACGCATCGAATTGAACCGATGCCGATACTGCCCCACTCGAATCAGTCTGGATATCGGAGTTCTTGAGTGCCGAATGGTAGGTTGTTTTAACCGAACCCCGCTTTTCACCACTCGGAGTAAAGTCCGCCGTGCCGTCACTCAAGACGGGGGCCGTAACCCCAACTCCCGCTCGGCGGAACGTTTTGTTCCCGGTGGAATCCGGAAACCTCACTTGCACTCTTCGAGGCGCGCTTGTCATCATCCGATTTAATCCATCCCAAACGGATCGTTTGATTGATGATACTCAGTAACCTCGTAGTCGGATTCCGGCTTGATATTCCAGCGGACGACCCTTCTAACTAGACTACCATCACTAAAAGTAAGGACGCAAGTATACGCTTCGGAGGCATCACCCCCTTGTAACCTAAGCTCGCAGCCGGCTGATGTTGTCACAAGAGACGGCTCACGAATATTTGCTAAATCAGCATATGCAGAGCGTGGGAACCTGGATTCTTCACCCCGATAAAACAATCTTGCCTTGGCGATGATCAACGACTTATCCGTCGCAACACCCCAATAGCCGCTTAGTTCTGGCTTAATATCGACAAGTTGAGTTTCAATCACGACCTTGTAATCGCCGGCACTCAGAGTCAGCGCATCTGCTTTAGCAACCGACTGCAAAGTGTTTTCAGTGGTCTGTACGTGACGAGGTGGCGCGCTAGAGCAACCCTGGAGCATAAGCATGGGTACAACAAAAGCGAATATTTTCATCATGCCTTCTGAATACCGAGCCACTGGCGTCACCCCAGTCCAGCGACTGAACAACGCACCATCACCGTCTCTCGATGATTATCATAACAGAGTCCGCCGACAAAACAATACTTTTTTTATGAAAATCCCCCGACGCGAGCCCGGAGCCAAGCCGCCCGAACCCGGGAGCCCGGAACCCGCGACTACATCAGCGTGTCGACGGGCTCGACCTTCTTCTGGCGACTTGCCAGCATGTGGCCCGCCCCCAGAACCGCGATCAGACCAATCGAAAGAATGATCGTAATCCCACCCGGATAAAACGTTAGCTCACCCTTTGGAACTTTTGCCAAGAAGTTCCCCGCCGCCAAGAGAGCGACAACAATCGCGCAGATGTAAGCCGCGCGCGGAACCCGGGCTTTTACCGCCCACAAAGTCAGCAGAAGCATCACCACGCCCATGCCCCCCGCGGCAATCAGGCTAACCAGCGATGACTCGCTCTCCCCGATCGGAAAGAAGTACGCCTGGATCCCCATCCCTAGCATGATCAAACCCCAGGCGAGCATCGATGAGCGTACGAAGTTCATACTTTTACGTTACCTGTCATTACGAGCGATGGCTGGTCCGCCAGGCGCGTAAGACCTCGGCCACGCTCCAGGCTTGCCAAGGGCAACCGCCCGGATATTGCGGTGCATCGCCATCGTAAACCTCGGCAATTCCGTCGATTCCATAACCATCCAAAGTGGCCACAATATGAGCAAGTGCCGCCTGCGCCCGGCGACGATCTCCGGTTACCTTGAGCACCGCATCCACATATGGTCCCAGAAGCCACGGCCACACCGTTCCTTGGTGATAGGCGGCATCGCGTTGCTCAATCGGCCCTTCGAACCGACCCGAATAGTGAGGTTCTTTTGGTCCAAGCGTGCGCAGACCCATCGGAGTGAGCAGTTCGCGTTCGATCTTGTCCAGGGCGAGCTTGGCGTTTTCACCCCCCAGGGGAGCAAAGGGCAAACTCATGGCGATGAGCTGGTTCGGCCTCAGCGAAGCATCATCGGGCTCTACCGTATCCAAGAAGTGCCCCACCATGGGGTGCCAAAATTTAGTGCGGATCGACTGCTCAGCTTGTTCGGCAAGCGTCGTTGGGAAATCGGACGGTCGTCCCAGCTTTTCGGCCAACCAGATCTGAATCCGGAGCAGGTTAGCCCAGAGTCCATTGATTTCTACCGGCTTTCCGTGTCGGGGAGTCACCACCCAATCACCCACCTTCACATCCATCCAGGTGAGTTGGGTGCCGGGTTCGCCCTGCGCCAGCAATCCATCAGATTCATCCACGTGAATGCCAAACAGGGTTCCCCGCCGGTACCAATCAATGATTTCAGCGATCCAGCCATGCGCTTTCTCGGCAAACTCTTGGTTCCATTCCCGATTAAGGCAGTGGTAAATGGCGTTACCAAACCACAACGAACCATCCACCGTGTTGTAAGCCGGGGTATCGCCCGTGTCCGCAAACCGGTTCGGAATCAGACCCTGCTTCATTTGCCCGGCATATCCGGCGAGGATATCGCGTTCTTCATTTGCGGGGAGTCCGGCTTCGGCAAGGCCCGCCAGGGCGATCATGGTATCGCGGCCCCAATCGGTAAACCACGGATAACCCGCGATAACACTGGTCCGATCATCCGACTTCACTAAGAAGTGACGCGCGGCCGATTTGAGACTCTCTTCGATCTCGCCTGATTTGATTCCCAGATCGCCCTCGGTTATCTCGGGAAATTCTTCAGAATCCGCCACCGTGATGCTCGCCGATTCTCCCGGGGCCAGCAGGTATTGCAGCTCGCACGGGCAGAACAGATCATCCAGAGGATCGAGGCCACGCTCAACTTCCAAAGTATGTTCGAATCGGTAGTACCATCCTGTCGTAGGAGTGCGCACCGCCATCGGGTGATCAATCACCAGTCGGATTCCTTCTTGCTGGATAATGGTGCGATCTTCGGGAAAAAACAGAAAGTCAGGATAAAAGTCAGTGACCCGAAAGTTATCGTGATAAAACTTATGGCTCACCAATGGCCGAAGCGAGAGCGTAACTGTTTCAGGCCCTAGATTCTGGTGGGTAATCCGCACCGCATTATGGCCTTGGGCCATTGTGATTCGGCGGCTGATCTGCGCAGGTCCGGCTTTCCAGGCCCATTCGACTGCGGCTCCGCTTTCAAACGATTCCAGATGCCGGTACCCTTCCGGGTGCACGGTTCCCACATACTGGTTTGCGCTGAGTCCGTACTGTTCACCGCCAACCGTGGCATACATTTCCAGGGCGGCCAGTAGCACCATTCGGGCGGCGGGGGGTTCGGTTGCGGCCACCAGCAATCCGTGGTAGCGCCGGGTGTTCACTCCGGCCACGGTTCCCATGGCGTATCCGCCTATGCCATTGGTAAGAATCCACTCAAGCCGCGAAGACCGCGCGTAGCTACGGCAAACTTCGGCGGGGAAACGGCGACGAACGGCATCCACGGTTTAGATTCTACAACCTAGCGGTCATTGTACGGGATCATCAGTAGGTTATCGAAGTTATTCACTGGCGTAGACACGCTTCGGAAAGCGTATCGACCCAGCCTCCGACCTCGTGCGCCACAAAAAGAATTAAAATGCCATATATCAGGCTGATAGTGAACAAGAGAATGATACTAGGTCGAACAGTCACAACTCTATTCATTTCCTGCATGATCTAACACTGCCATTCGGGCACGATGCACCTTCTCACCGATTATGACCAGCGCGGCCAGTGAGCTTAACACGATAATGCAGAACGCGGCTTGAATAAGTATTGTTTCTAGTTTAGAAAGTTTGTCCATAGATCAAGGCCTTAAGAGCATTCGGCCCGGGCAAGCACGATTATTCGATCGGCCACCTCGGCCGGGGAAAGACCAAATGTTTCGACAATCACCGCATCTTCGGCCAGACACAGCGGACTGTCGGCGCGGGTGTAATCGCGGTGATCGCGTTCCACGACTTCCCGAACCACGTGCTGAAGCGAAATCGTCTCCCCTTGATCCTTAAATTCGACCCAGCGGCGACGCGCCCGCTCTTCGATACTTGCGGTGAGAAAGATTTTGACATCCGCTTGCGGCGCCACCACCGTCGTAACGTCCCGACCTTCCAAAACCCAGTTTCCTTGGCTGATAATCTGTTGCTGAGCGTGCACAAGTTCTCGCCGAACTGCGGGAATCGCACTGAGTTCACTGGCGCGACGCGAAACGTCCAAGTTTCTAATCTCATCGGCCACATCCTCACCGTTAAGCAATACACGACGTGGGGAATCTTCCGAAAAAGTGATCTGCGTGTTTTCTAAAAGGTTGAGCGACTCGTCATCGCTCGCATTTTGTCGTATTGCCGCCAAAGCAAATGCCCGATACATCGCCCCCGTATCCAACAGATCAAGCCCCAGTTTCTCTCCCACAATGCGAGCTACGGTCGATTTTCCGGCCCCCGCGGGGCCATCAATGGCAATGATCATGCGGGACCTCGCTGGAGGCGTGAAAGGTGCTCCCTAAACCCGGGATAGCTGGATCGAATGCTGTCGGAGTGCTGAATAATTGTTGTCCCTTCTGCAATCATGCCCGCAATCGCAAACGCCATGCCGACCCGATGGTCCCCACCGGCATCGATTTCGGTGGCGTGCAACGGCGTTGGACCTTCAATCACCATGCCATCATCCTGGGCAACAATCTCTGCGCCCATACGGCGGAGACCGTCCACTACGGTAGCGATTCGGTCACTTTCTTTAACCCGAAGCTCGCTTGCATCACGGATTTCAGTCTGACCCGCGCACTGTGTTGCCAATACAGCGAGTACGGGAATCTCGTCGATCAATCGCGGTACCAGAGGACCATCGATCCGGAAAGGGTTGAGCCTCTCAGCGGGCCGAATCCTTAGGTTTCCGAACAGTTCCCCAAGGGCCTCCGCAGATTCGCTGACTTCAAACGGAATTCCGGCTGCCGCGAATACGTCTAAAATTCCCGTGCGGGTTGGATTCAATCCAACTTCGCGAAGCGTAATGTCCGAACCCGGAATCAGAGCTGCGGCTACCATCCAGAATGCCGCGCTTGAGATGTCCCCCGGAACTTCCATCATAAAGCCCGGCCACCGAGTCCCGCCGACCACCTTCACGCGGTTCGCGTTCGTACTGATCGGAACCCCAAGCGCGCCTAGCATCCGCTCGGTGTGATCGCGGCTGGGTGATGGTTCGGAAACCGAAGTTTCACCTTCTGCTCTTAACCCGGCGAGGAGGACGGCACTCTTAACCTGTGCGCTCGCTACCGGCGATTGATACTCAATCCCCCGGAGAGATGCCCCCGTGATTCGGATCGGCGCGAAATCTCCTTCAATTTTTGCGCCCATTTGAACCAACGGCTCGCGAACCCGCCCCATCGGTCTTCGTGAAAGGCTTGTATCGCCCGTCAACTCGGCCTCGATTCCCGGGGCCGCGGCCAGAACGCCAGCCAATAGCCGCATTGTGGTTCCGCTATTTCCGCAATCAATCGGTAGGGCCGGGCTCCGCCAACGGTGCGGAATCACTCGAACCGTGTCGCCGAATCGTAGAAATTCCACTCCCAACGCCCGCAGAGCTTCCGCTGTAGCCTCGCAGTCTTCCGAGCGCAACGGCATCCGTATTTCCGACGGGCTATCCGCTAGCGCGGCCAACAGATATGCCCGGTGCGTCAGCGATTTATCGCTAGGCGGTCGGACCGTACCGAGTAACGGTCCACTCCGCGTGATCGAAAGTGTCTCGCTCAAAGAGATTGCACTTCGGTCAGAACTTCGGCGGCATGACCTTCCGGCTTTACTTTGCGCCATACCTTCTTGACCCGACCATCGGGGCCAATCAAGAACGATGTGCGATCCACCCCCATATACTTGCGGCCGTACATCGATTTTTCGATCCATAAGCCGACCGCTTCGATCAACGTGCGCTCTTCATCAGCCAGTAGCGGAAATTGAAGGTTGTACTTATCCGCAAATTTCTTGTGGGACTTCACGCTATCGGGGCTGACGCCAAACACCGTGACGTCCTCAAACTTTGGCATAGAATCCCGAAATTCGCACGCCTCTTTGGTGCACCCGCTCGTGTCATCCTTCGGATAAAAATAAACAACATAGGCGCGGCCCTTAAGATCGGTGGATCGATGAGTGTTGCCGTCTTGATCGGGTAGTTCAAATTCGGGGAACGAATCGCCTTCTTGAATCATTCTTCCCATTCTACGCGCGATTCAAATTCGAACCGTCTCGTTGTGGGCCGAGAAAGCCGCAGGGGGCTCCGAACGTCGAAAAATGCCCGACAAGGACCATCCCCTTGCTTAGTATTTCACTCTGCGCCCGAATGGGTTCGTGCGTTTGGGTTAAAGTGAAAGGGTGCCGCACACTGTTCAGCATGGGGGCGAATCTCGACCGGACGCCCTGATCCGCCTGATTTCTCAAGGATCCGACGATCCGATTGACCTGAGCGTTGTAGAATCCACCGCGCTCCGCCGTCCTGAGTTTGCCCGTGAAGCGGGCGAAATTGTGGAAGCGTTTCCCTCTTCGGGTCCGCGCACAATCCTGCTGGGAATCGGCAAAGGTTCGCCCCGCGAGCTTAAGATTGCCGGATCGCGCTTATTTGCCGCAATTATCAAGCGCAAGATCGAAACCGTTCATTTTTCCGCAAGTACGGGCGACGCAGCTGCATTCGGGCAAGGAATCGGTGAAGGTCTACAGATCGGTGCTGGACCGTTCAAACTCTTCCCTGGATCGGCGGGCGAAACACCGGATCACGCCCTTAACGTCCGCGGCCTTGATGAAACATTTGATAAAGGCCTACAGCGCGGCCTCCAGATCGGCGAAGCCGCCAATCTCAGCCGTCGGCTCGCCACGACTCCGCCGAACGTCGCCACCCCGAAATTTATGGCGGAAGAAGCTCAAAAATTGGCCGACCAATTCTCTAGTCTTACTATCGAAATCATCGAAGGCGATCGTCTGGAGTCCGAACAAATGGCCGGTCACCTCAGCGTTGGTCGCGCAAGTAGCAATCCGCCGTGCATCATTGTTTTGCGATATCAACCTGAAAACGGTGAGTCCGATCAAAAACCGGTGGTGCTTCTGGGCAAAACGATCACCTACGATACCGGCGGGCTAAGCATCAAGACCAAAAACGGAATGCCCGGCATGAAGTACGACAAGTCCGGCGGCTGTGCGGTATTGGGCGCGATGCAAGCATGCGCGCAGGTGGTCAAACCCAACTTCCCGGTAACCGCAATTTTGGTGGCGGCCGAAAACAGTATTTCGTCGAACGCCTATCGGCCGGACGACGTCATCACGTACCGCAACGGCGTAACCGTGGAAATCACAAATACCGATGCCGAAGGTCGGCTTGTACTCGCGGACGGTCTCTGCTGGGCCGTGGATAAGGAAAATCCGGCGTGTATCGTTGATATTGCTACGCTCACGGGGGGCGTCGTAACGGCCCTGGGATCAACGTTTGGCGGACTCTTCTCAACCGATGATGCCTTGGCGGAAGAAGTCAGTACCGCCGGCGAACGGAGCGGCGAATGGGTTTGGAGACTCCCGCATGCCGAAGCTTATCGCAAAATGATGCGGAGCGAAGTTGCCGACATCAAAAATAGCGATCCGGGCGGGAAAGCACACCCGTGTCAGGGCGCCGCGTTCCTTACCTACTTCTGTCCACCCGAACTTCCGTATGCTCATATCGATATGGCCGGCGTCTCCCATCTCGACAAGGGTGACTACGGGCTTGACGGGGCTTCGGGATTCGGCGTCGGATTGTTCACCGAATTTCTCTCTCATCGAAGAGGTAACTAACTACAATGGCAAGCGAATTTTCGTTCGATATCGTCAGCGAAGTCAACCGGATGGAAGTCAAAAACGCGTTCCAACAGGCAGTTAAAGAACTCGCTAATCGGTACGACTTTAAAGGATCGCCCGCCGCGATTGAAGAGAGCGGCGAGGACATTGTGATCACCGCCGAAGATGAGTTCCGCCTCGGCCAAGTGCGCGACATCCTGTTCTCCAAACTGATCAAGCGGGATATTCCGGGCAAGATGATCACCTACGGCAACATCGAAGCCGCCAAGGGCACGACGGTCAAGCAGACCCTGAGCTTTAAGAAGAGTCTCACGGGGGACGAAGCAAAAGCGCTCAACAAGCAGATCAAAGAGGAAAAGTTCAAGGTGAATTCACAAGTCCAGGGCGATCAAGTGCGAATCACCAGCAAAAGCAAAGATGACTTGCAAAAAGTGATGGCGTTTGTCAAAGGGCTTGATCTGCCCTATGCGGTGAGCTTTACCAATCTCCGTTAAGTCAACGACACATTGGCGCGCTGGGAAAACTTTTCGATCTGGAGGGGGCGACTCCCTCACTGGCGGGCGGATGGGGTCTGGTATTACGCAACATTCAGGCATCGCCGCCCTCTTGATTCAGCTGAGTGTCTGATTCTGTATCGCCGCCTCATGGGGGCCAGCACTAAGCTGGACTACCATATCCTTTCCGTTCTGCCCGAGAAAACGGAAGCGATCTTCACCGTTAACACGGATTCACGAGGCGAAGCCTACGAACTTTCTGATGCGCTGGAAAAAGCCAAACGCCAAGCGGGATCTAAGATCATCAAAACAAGTGGGGAGAAATGGCCACCATTCTATGGCGAATGCTTCGATCGAATCATCCGTGACGAAGCGGAATACGAGACACTGTGGACTACAATCCTAGGCGGACCCGTGGACGAAGAACTTGTCGACGACCCGTCGGAGTGGATCACTTTGTTCGTGCCGGGTTCCCCCACCTAAGCCGGGTCTGCCCCGTTATGGATGAGCTCTAACGCAAAGCTAACGCCAATCTCGGTAGACCCAACGCGTCCTTATCTGCCTCTGGGCGTTTGAAGAGGTGAAACGGAGGCGGAACGCCGATCAAACAAGTGCGACGAGCGAAAGTCGCACTTTGTACACCCTGATAGGCCCGCCTCTTTACTTCTCACCAAAGGAGAAATCTATGCCGAACAACAACCAAGGAAACAACCCACGAAATCAAGACAACAACCCGGGGAATCAAGGAATGAGCCGGGGTCAAGAAAATCAAGGTAACAATCAGAATGATTCTGATGGCCAAGGCTTTGCCGGAATGGATGAAGACCGACAGCGAGACATCGCCCGCGAGGGTGGCCAAGCCAGCGGCGGCAATCAGGGTCAATCGAACGCTGGTAACTCAGGCGGTCGCGGATTTGCGGGAATGGATCAAGAACGTCAACGGGAAATTGCTTCTCGAGGAGGACGTGCCGCCCACGAAAGTGGCAATGCCCACGAATGGGACAGCCAAGAAGCATCAGATGCCGGTCGCAAAGGCGGCCAAGCCAATGCCGGAAACCGCGGCGGCAATCGGGGCGGCAACCAGTAGCCTTCCCCGAAACTGAATAGTGCGTTGGAATATGGCCCCGGTTCCCACCGGGGTTGTTATTTTATGACCCAGAAGATGTCGGGACGAGTGTCCCAACCCGCCCAACGTTAGCACTCTCGACGGTACACTGCTAACCATTCCGAACGCCATGCGTAAGCCTGATTTACGCGCTGGCCCAACACGGAGGAAGAAAACAGAGCATGAATCTCAAACCGTTGCACGATCGAATCGTTGTGGAACCCGCCACCGCAGAAGAAACCACGGCGGGCGGAATCATCCTGCCGGATTCGGCCAAGGAAAAGCCGCAGCGAGGCAAAGTCCTGGCCGTCGGCCCCGGCAAGGTGCTTGATAGCGGCGAGCGAGCCCCCATCGATGTCAAAGAAGGCGAAACCGTCCTTTACGGCAAGTACGCCGGAACCGAAGTCAAAGTCGGCGGCGAAGAGTACGTGATCCTTCGCGCCGATGACATTTTGGGCGTGGTCGCCGAAGAGCCGGCCGTCGCCGGGAGCAGCAAGTAATGGCCGCCAAGGAACTCAAATTTAGCAACGACGCCCGTAAACTCATCGAAGTTGGCGTCGATAAGCTCGCGAACGCGGTCAAAGTCACCCTCGGCCCGCGCGGACGAAACGTCGTTCTCGAAAAGAAATTCGGCTCGCCGACCGTGATCAACGACGGCGTCACCATCGCCAAAGAAATCGAGGTCGAAAACCGGTTCGAAAACATGGGCGCCCAGCTGATTCGCGAAGTCAGCAGCAAAACCAACGACCTGGCCGGAGACGGAACCACCACCGCGACGGTCCTCGCGCAAGCCATTTTCAAAGAAGGCGTTCGCAACGTCGCCGCTGGTAGCAATCCGATGCAAATCAAAAAGGGCATCGAAATCGCCACCGATGCCGTCGTGGCTGAAATCGAAAAGCTCGCCAAGCCGGTCGAAGGCCGAAACGGCATGATCGAAGTGGCCACGATCAGCGCGAACGATCCGGAAATCGGCGCGATGGTGGCCGAAGTCATTGACACCGTGGGCAAAGATGGTGTCGTCACCGTCGAAGAAAGCAAGGGCACCGACACCGGATTCGAAATTGTCGATGGTCTGCAGTTCGATAAGGGCTACCTGAGCCCCTACTTCATCACCGATCCGAACCGAATGGAAACCGTGTTCGAAGATCCGATGATCCTTTTCTACGAAAAGAAGATCAGCACGGTCCAAGACCTCGTTCCGGTGCTCGAAAAGGTGCTCAAGGGTGGACGCGCGCTCGTCATCGTTGCCGAAGACGTCGAAAACGAATGCTTGGCCACCCTGGTGCTCAACCGATTGCGCAGCAATCTGCCCGTCGTTGCCGTCAAGGCCCCGGGCTTTGGCGAACGGCGCAAGGAGATGATGCAAGACATGGCCACCGTCACCGGCGGTCAATTCATCACCGAAGACCTCGGACTTAAGCTTGAAAACGTTGACCCGAGCATGCTCGGATCGGCGAGCAAGGTTGTCGTTACCAAGGATTCGACGACCATCGTTGGCGGCAAGGGCACCAAAGAAGCGATTAACGGTCGCATCACCCAGATCAAGGCCACGCTCGAACGAACCGAAAGCAGCTACGACAAAGAAAAGCTGCAAGAACGACTGGCCAAGCTGAGCGGCGGTGTTGCCGTCATCAAGGTTGGCGCGGCAACCGAAACCGCGCTTAAGGAAAAGAAGGCGCGCATGGAAGACGCTCTCGCCGCTACCCGAGCGGCGCTTGAAGAAGGCATCGTCCCCGGCGGCGGAACCGCCCTGCTCCAAGCCGGAAAGGTTCTGGATTCCGTAACCGCTGAGGAAGATCAGAAGATCGGCGTCGAAATCATCCGCAAAGCCATCGAATCTCCGCTGCGCACGATCGCGCAAAATGCCGGAGTCGAAGGCAGTGTGGTTGTCGATAAGGTGCAAAATGGCAAGCCGGGTATCGGATTCAATGCCGCTTCGCTGGAGTTCGAAGACCTGCTGAAAGCGGGCGTTGTCGATCCGGCCAAGGTGGTGCGAACCACTCTGCAAAATGCCGCCTCAATCAGCGGACTGCTCCTGACTACGGAAGCGGCGATTGCCGAGATTCCCGAAGCCGAAGAAGAGCACCACCACGATCACTAAGCGGAACTCATTTCGTAGAGACCGATCCACGGGCGAGAGACGAAAACTCTCGCCCGTTTTTCTGTGGTAAGCGTTACTCCAACAAAGCCGGGCCCCGCAATCTATCCGGTGTAAGATGGACTTGATGCGCGTGGTGATGCTTTCGTGGGAATATCCGCCGCGCATCGTGGGCGGAATCAGTCCGCACGTCCACGGACTCTCCCGCAAACTCGTCGAACTCGGGGTCGAAGTCCATGTGGTTACCAAGGCTACTTTCGCCGCTGACGATTACGAAATCGAACCGTCGGGTGTGCACGTACATCGCGTGCATCTGGAAGCCGAGCCGCACAACTTCGTGCACGAGATCCAGCTGCTCAATAAAGCAACTGATCTTAAATGCCGACAACTGCTTGAAGAGTGGCGCGAAGAAGGGCGACCGACGGTGTTTCACGCCCACGACTGGCTCTCGCTGGATGCCGCGCGCAGCCTCAAGTACGAATATCAGCTGCCGATGATCGCCACGATCCACGCAACCGAGGCGGGACGAAACCAGGGCATCCACAACGATCTTCAGCGATACATCCACGAGGCCGAATATTGGCTGAGTTACGAAGCCTGGCGAGTAATCGTTTGCAGCGAGTTTATGAAGGGCGAAGTGGGTCGATGGTTCAACTGCCCAACCGACAAAGTCGACGTGATCTACAACGGGGTTGACGCGGAAAAGTTTCAGTTTGAATGGCCCGATGAAAAGCGCACGAAGTTCCGCGCCAAGCTGGCCGAGCCCGATGAAAAACTTGTGCTGTTTGTTGGGCGTTTTGTGCGGGAAAAAGGCATTCACGTTCTGCTGAATGCAGCGTCGGTTGTGCTTGCCGCGGAACCTAAGACAAAGTTTGTTTTGGTGGGCGGGGGCGGTCGCGAATCGCTCGAAAAGTTTATCAATTGGTTCGGCCTTAAGGATCGGGTCGTCTTCACCGGATTTATGTCCGGACGATCGCTTTACCAGCTGTATCGGTGCGCGGATGTTGCCGCCTTCCCCAGCCTGTATGAACCGTTCGGAATCGTGGCTCTCGAAGCCATGGCCGCGGGGGCGCCGGTCGTGGCCAGCGATGCGGGCGGACTCAAAGAGGTGGTCGCGCACGATTCGACAGGTACCGGATCGTACGCCGGAAATCCGGAGTCGCTGGCTTGGGCGATCCTGCGCGTTCTGCGCGATCCTGCGCGGGCAGCCGAATTACAAGGCGCGGCGGAAAAGCGGCTTCAAACCGACTTCGACTGGGGACACATCGCGGAGCAAACGTTGGCGGTCTATCAGCGCGTTTGGTCGGAATTTTTGGATTCCTACTGGGCCGAGCGCACGCTGTGGCCGATCTCTCCGGGCGCACGGGAAAGGGCCGAACTGCTCCGCGTGCAGGACAAAGCGCGGACTGGTGCGTATGTCGCGCGTCCGATCGCCGATGTCCCGGTGCCCGATGTCAAGCTCGATCCGCTATCGGTGCTCCATCCGGGCAAAACCGAAGCCGAAGAGCGTCCGGAAGGCGATCCGGCGAATTTTAGCGAAAACTAACAACGCCCTTACGTCGCCGTTTACCTGGTAGTTTTACTAGTTTTCCGAACGATCTGGCTTGCACCTTGCATTTGCGCGGGGGGGGGTAGAACCTCGGTCATGAAAGCATCAATGCTCTGCCTTGTTGGTTTCACGTTGAGCATCCTGGCGATGGCGGAAACACCGTTTCCAACGCCCAACATCCAATCGCCGGAGGGTGACGAAACCTTGCCTGCTTGCCTCGCTGACTACCGCGGTTGCATCGAAGGAGTCACTATTGATCGAGAGAAAAATCAACCGGATAATAGTTGTGTGTTAGGCACGCATCGAAAGTACAATTTTCAGTGCGTAAGATTCCAGTGTTTGAACGGATTTTTCTACGCGTATCGAGGTGTCGGTAACGGCTCCTGTAATTGGGGCCCCACCAGTGAGCCCGACCCGCTTTGCCCCAAAGGTACATGCGAACCGGTAATTGGCCCTTAGATCGCAAACTTCAGCGACGCATAATCGGGTTCACCGTAGTCGAGCTCCTCGTTGTCGTGGCGATTATCCTGGTTTTGGCGGCGATCGTCCTGCCGATCTACAACCGGGCAAGAGTACAAGCGCACGTCACCGATGACATTGCCAAGCTCAAGCAGCTCGGTGCCGCCAACGCGATGTATTCGGCCGAAAACGATGGTCGTATCCAAGTTGGGCTTGAACCGTTCGTCGGTAAATTAGATCCGGCTCTGTTTCACTCGAAGCTTGATCCCACACGGGATGGGCTTTGGAACACGACTGCCCGGCGATGGGGATATAGGGGGGCGTCATTCGACCAACGCGTCTCCTTCTTCTCTTTGTGGAGCATGTTTTCGGTGTACGTGGACCCCAACGAGTTTGCGACGTTACCCGGGAATCCCGGCTGGTTAATTGCATTTAGCCCACTCGAAGTTTATGAGGCTTCTGATTCACGGTCAATGTTTCGTGGTAGCTTCCTTAGGCTCACCATGGAAGGGTCAGTCATCCGAAGACCTCCTCAGAAGTACGGTAATGCAACTGGTTATATCTGGTACTTTAGAGATCATACCGATCAAGAAAAGCAAGCGACTCTAGACGAATGAAACCTCTCCATCTTAAACACATTCCGCCTCTTGCATCGGCCCTAATTGTGACCTGCTTTATGACTTGGGTTTTTGTCGATGGATTTATGTTTGGCAAACAACCGGGACAAGAGATCGTCAATGCCATGCTTATTCTCGCCCCACTTTACTTAGTTGTGAGCTATCTCTCAAGCTGGCTAACATTTAAAAGATGGGGATTTATCATCCCGCTTGCCTGGGGATTCATCGGGGCTGTCGCTCGGGCAATTCAAAGCGCAAGCTGGTCATTTATTTCTTGGGATTTTTACTGGGGCGGGATTATGTATGCTTTTATTTACGGAACCGTCAAAGGACTGATCTGTGCCGCCATCCTGCTCCCGCTGCACTATTACATTAAGCGAAACCTGGAAAAACCTGCGCAGAGAACGACAAGCACAGATAAACGGATCCCCCTTTAAAATCTAAAGGAGGATCCGCGACGTTATCAGGCTCTAATTAAGCCGCAAAGAAGTGCTTGTTCCCGTAAGGCGAATTCGGAATCACTATATCCGCGTTATCATTTTTGAGCCGCCGAACCACCAGATCGTGCAAGACCGCACGCATATCCGTGGTCACGGGTAGATCATGGATAATGTTCGAACCTGGAGCCGGGGCCATGACCGGCCAATCGATGTGAACACCGCCGAGCACATTCGGACCGATCGTCAAAACGGTTCCGCCGCGACCATGATCGGTGCCTTGGCTGCCATTCTCCGAAACCTGACGTCCGAACTCACTCATGACAACGACCGTGAAGTCTGTGCGACCGGCGTTCATCATGTCTTCGTAAAACGCGGCCAGATTCGCGGCTAGGTTGTCCATAAGGGAACGAAGTGAACCTTCGTTGGTGCCCTGGCTACCGTGAGTATCCCATCCGAACGTGTCGATATGGCTCAGCTCAAGCCCGATATCGGCCTTGATCATCGCGGCCGTACACTTGAGCGCGTGGCCCAGATCATTATCGGCATACGGTCGACTGGTGGCCGGATTATACGAAGATAAACCGACGCTTTGGATTGTCCCAATCGCCTTTTTAGCATCGCGGACGTTGGCGCGAGTATCATCTTGAACTCGGGCATACATTCGGCTGATGTAGGTTTCCAGTTCTTCTTGATTGCTAAATTGGGCCTCGAACGAAAAGTCGTACGGATGCGAAGTCACCACCATCTGTTGAGCTTTGACCAAGCTCAGAGGCATTGCATCAGTAAACGCAAATCCGCGGAACGCGGCATCTGCTTTCTTGGGTGCGCTCGTCGCCAGGTGCCGACTCAGCCAGCCCCCGGTGTTGAAGTTGGATGAGCCCAGTTCCAGCCAGTTTTGGGCATCAAAGTGCGAATACGTCCAATCGGTTCGACCACATGCGCCGATGACTCCGAGGTGGCCCGCGTTGAACACGTCCATGAGTGGAGCGAATGCTCGCGGAAGACCGAAGAAGCCATCCAGATCGATCGCTCGGTGCGGACTGCCCGATCCGGGTTGCGGGATCGCAATGTTGGGTCGGACCTGGTAGTACGAAGGGTCGCCGTGGGGAACGCAGAAGCTCAGCCCATCGGCCCCGCCTCGCAAAAAGATAACGATAAGGGCGTCGCGATGCTGTCCGGACGATTGAGCCAAGGCAATTTTTGGAACCCAGTTGGGAAGGGTGGCTGCTGCCCCAAGGGTAGCAGCCCCGACCATCAACTGTCGCCGGCTCAAGAGTTGGTACTCGTCACACGCGTTACGCAGATTGCTCATTTTTGGTCAAATATCTCCAATTATCAGAACCACTGATACGAAGGCGATGCGAGTGCCAATCCGACACCCCCGCGAATTTGCTCGTTTGTGGTCTTACCTTTCAAGTATCGGCGGATCCAGATCGCATCTGAACTGGGAAGCTCCCCTTGGAAGAACATTTGGTTGATGGTATCGACCTTTTGCTCATCAGATTTCCCGCGCAACTTGTTCATATCGAACCAATCGAGTGCCCACACTTTTTCACTTGCCAGAAGCAGAGCGAATCGGATTCGACGGGCCATTCCGCCCGACCAGTAGTCGAAAGAATCAGGCCATGCATTGGGCTGGCGCCAGGTAAAAGGCTCCATGCTCGCATTGCGCAGCTCCCAGATAATTCCTTCGGTCCCGTGCGGAAGCATTCCTGCTTCGCGGATCGCACCGAGGATCAGATAGTTTGGTCGCTTAAACTTGGGCGAAGAAGTCGTCATCTCGGATTTTGCCAGGATCACGCGCATCACCGCCTTGATATCCCCTTTGCTGCCCCACGCCTGACGAATTCGCGTCATGTGAGACGGGGTGGCGTTGCGACCAAGGAAGAAACGGCACAGCTTGTTGCCAATAAACTCCACGGTTTTAGGATGCGCGGCTAGGAACTCCATAAATGCGATTCCCTTTTGCATACCTGGCTGGTCGAACAGTTGCCCTAGCACTTGCTTAGGTGTGGGATCGTGCAATTCGGGGAAGAATTTAAAGCCAAATGGCTCATCCGGATCGCCGACTTTGCATCCCCAGCCGGTGAAAATATCCGCAAGATTGTAGATGTCCGTGCCGTTGTATCCGCCGTTGGTACCCAGCGAATAAAGCTCCATCAGCTCGCGGGAATAGTTGACGTTGGTGTTCCCCGCCGTGCTTTCTCGGTTATCTAGGTAGTACATCATGCCGCCGTGGGTCCCCATCGCCAAGAGGAGATCGAGGAATGTGCCCATCGAATGCGGGTAGATCGTGCGGTAGTAATCTAGAATCAATGCGCCATCGAACTTGGAGGAATCAACATAAAAATGGTCGCTCCAAAATTCGGCGAGGCGTTGCTTAAGTTGTCGCTTCGAATAGAGGGATCGCCACCAAACGGCGTCCATCCATGTGCGGGTGCAGTCCCACTGAAAGTTGTGCGCGGCCAGCTGCTTGTAAGTTCGCTGCAACATGGGGCATTTCGTGGTCACAAGGTTTTCGCACACCGAGTCATCGATGTTGTCGGCATCAAGCTGCCACTCGATGTACCCTTCGTAGCCTCGGTTTTTGACCTCTTGGATATCCTGCGCGGTTACGCCGTAGCACGTGCGCCGGAGCAGTTTGATATCAACATCCTGCCACGTTCGAACGGTCACTACCGGGTTCACCAGCGTGGCTCCGCTTCCATTGCCCACGGCTCCCCAAAGGGTGTTACCGGGACCGGTTCGAATAATATCTTGCATGGGGCGTTGCTGCCCCATCGCCGAACCAGCGACAGCAGCAAGCGCGGCGGTTACACCGCCCGCCAAGATAGATCTCCGGCTCAAGGGCCCGGACGTCTGATCAGCTTGGTCAAGGATTTCATCGCGGCCATCGAGGCCATTACAATCAATGATGGGAGAAGACATACAAAATCACCTTCAGCGGATCGGCCGTTTGAGGCGTCCCCAAATAGCTATTCCACTACTTTTGAATTGGCAATCCCCAGGGAGTTACTAGAATTGATTGGGCCATCCGTCGATTGGCCCGATTGCTAAAATTCCCAGTAGAACCGCTAAGCAAAGCTGACAAATTTGCCGAAACTCTCCATAGGCGCCAAGTGCGCCTTCCGTTTTTCGGCTATGAACACCCTGACCCGGCTCCTCAAGAACACCGACCTTCTGCTCGGCGTGGGGATGATTCTCATGGTGGGGATGCTCATCCTCCCCTTGCCCGAATGGCTGGTCGACGTTGGCCTGGTGATCGCCATGGCCTCCTCGGTCGTGATCATGCTCACGGCCGTGAACGTGCGAGAACCGCTGCACTTCAGCGTTTTTCCTTCCCTGCTGGTGATAACCACGCTGCTGCGCGTTGCGCTCAGCATCAGCGCAACCAAGCTCATTCTGGGCACCGGATCGGCCGGGCACGTGATTCAAACCTTTGGTGAATTCGTCCTCGGCGGAAACTTTGTCGTTGGATTCATCAGCTTTCTTATCCTTATGATCGTGCAGTTTGTGGTCATTACAAACGGCTCGACGCGGGTCAGCGAAGTCGTCGCCCGCTTCACACTCGATGCCATGCCCGGCAAGCAGATGGCGATTGATGCCGATCTGGCCAGCGGCCTGATTGATGAGAATCAGGCGCGCGCTCGACGCAAAGCCGTCAAGCAAGAAGCCGACTTCTACGGCGCGATGGATGGGGCGAGCAAGTTCGTCAAAGGCGATGCGATCGCCAGCGTCCTGATTATTATCGTCAACATCATCGGCGGGTTTGTGATGGGATTCATGCGCGGCGAAGGCGATGCCATGACGATCCTGAGCACTTACGCGATGCTCAGCGTCGGCGAAGGCATGGTCAGCCAGATCCCCGCGCTCCTTATTTCCACCGCCTCCGGCCTGCTTGTTACGCGCAACGGTCAAGAAACTGGCATGGCGGGCACGATGTTCGGCCAGTTGCTTAATCAGCCCCGCGTCCTTTCCACTGCAGGGGTCGCGATGGGGGCCTTTGCGTTTATTCCCGGATTTCCAACGGTTATCTTTTTGGCCATCGGCGGGGCTCTTTTTGCGATCAGCCGACTAAGCGATAAGAATCCCGCCCTCAAACGACTCGCCTCCGGCGAGCCGGAACCCGAACCGGAACCGATCGTTCCTGCCGAGCCCGAGATTCCGACCGCGCCGGAAGCCGTATTGGCCTTGGTCGGCGTCGATCCGATCGAAGTCGAAATCGGCTATTCCCTCACTAAGCTGGCCGACGTTCGCGTGGGCGGCGACCTGAGCGAGCGGGTCGGAGCCACCCGCCGCCAAATCGCGCTGGAACTGGGATACGTGATGCCAAGCGTGCGAATCCGCGACAATGCCGCGCTCAAACCCAACGAATACGTCATCAAAATCAAAGGCGAAACCGTCGCCCAAGCTCTCGCCTACCCCAACGAACTGCTCGCCATCGACAGCGGCGCCGTGATCCATCCGATTGCCGGAACGCCCACCAAGGAACCCGTTTTCGGGCTCGAAGCCCTCTGGATCGAACCGGGCATGCAAGAGATGGCCGAGCGCAACGGATACACGGTTGTCGAACCATCGGCGATGATGACCACCCACCTTGCCGAAGTCATTAAAATCCATGCCGCCGAATTGCTTTCGCGCCAAGAAGTTACCAAACTTGTCGAAAACACCAAGTCCCTAAATGCAACCGTGGTCAGCGAGCTTGAGCCGCTGGGAATCACGCCGGGCGATGTGCAAAAGGTTCTTCAGCACCTGCTTCGCGAACGTGTGCCGATTCGCGATATGGTCACGATCCTCGAAACCATCACCGACTTTGCCGGTCGCATCAAAGACATGGAACAGATGGGAGAGCTCGTTCGGAGCGCCATCGCGCGAACGATAACGCGGCAATTTTCCGACGAATTTGGCAAGTTCTTCTGCCTTACGCTCGATCCAACATTGGAAGCGCAGATGACCGAAGCGGTTCAACACACGGCCGCCGGGGTCACGATGGCTCTCGATCCGGCGGTCGGCAAACACGTTTCCGACTTGGTTCAGGAAGCGGTCGACCGAGCGAATGCAACCGGAGTTTCGCCCGTTCTGCTTGCCAGCACCCAAGTTCGTTTGCCGTTGCGCAAACATCTTGATCGGAACGGCGTGAACGTGCCGGTCGTTGCTTATAATGAGGTTAGCCCTTCGGCGGAAGTCGAATTTGTCGGGCAAATCTCGCTGGCTGCGGATAGCGGCGCAACGATTGTTGCTTAAAGATCGTTATACTCAGGAGGGTCAAGGTGTTCAAACGGGTCGCAGTTTGGGGTGGATTAGCCGGTGCGCTTATCTTGATTGCGCTCGTTTTGATACCCGTTATCGGGTGTGGCTGTTCATCAACGGGCGGAGATCGCGTTCGCGAGCATACGCGTCTTAAGAAAATCGGCATTGCAACTGATCTTTACACAATTGATTGGGATGACCGATATCCGAACGCGGCTACTAATCCGGCGGTGCAAGATAGAATCAAACCATATCTTGACAATACGGGCTTCGCCCCTCAAATAACCAATCAATTCGAAGCGCATATTCACTTCAACTTCGCCCTTGCTGGCGTTGCCAAAGACCTTCGTTTAGCAGACAGTTCTGCCCATGCCAATGAATCTGAAATTCCCGTCTGGTACAGTGTGAGCCGTCACCGGGGAAGAAATTTCTTTGGACAACCGCAACCCTGGCACAACGAACTCATCGTATTATGGGCAGATTCATCCATCAAAACTTTGGATATCCATGAAAAACGTTTCTGGAATGGCCTAGGTACGCCGTTCGAACGTGACGACACTGAACTTTTATCAAAATAAAACGCAAACTGCTTGGGTCAGCGAATTTAACTCAAGGCGTTACGATGTTGCACAGACGACAACTTAATGCCACTCCTTTTTTGTCTGTCCGAACTTTGCGTACGCTTTTTCCAACTCCGGCAACAGTAAAACATCCTGACCCTTTATCACTTCAAGTGATACGCCTTCGCCTTCGAACGACGTCCGTTCAATTGTCGATTGATTTCCTGATACAACAAAGACTTGCGCCTTATTATCCGACTGCCAAATAATTGTCACGGGTTGTAAACGCCAGGAAAATGTGCCTGAGACAGTCATAAGCAATTTGCTATCAGACTGCTTATCTAAATGCAACTCGTAATAATCCGCGCTTGGGCCGGGAAACGTGTAATGCTTTATCGTAAGTGCCTTCTTCCCATCCGGCGAAAGATAACGACCCACGGGATGCCACGATTTCTCCCGAGACGGATTCTGGCATCCTGCACCGGAGAGAATGAAAATCGTGGCAAATCCTAAGGTCGCCAAAGCCACCGATGAACGTCTCACGGTCATGAATATCGTACTCACTTGTTGTGCACAGTTAGCGTCGCCAAGGTAATCTCACCTCGATGAAGGAGGACAAACGCACCCCCTATCCACAACCCTATCTGTGGTACCTCTCATTCATCCTCACGGCTGGGATGATGGCGTACGAACTACTCATCCGCCATCCCCTGCCGTAAGGATTAAACCGACAAAGCCCTAGAAGCTGACGTCGATTTTTTCTTCGTTGCCCGTCTTGCTGCTTTTGTAGATCGCGTCGAAGATTGCGTTCAGAATCAGACCCTGCTCACCCGGAACAAGCGATGAGTCGCCCCGCTGGATCGACCACACAAACTCTTGAACTTCCGCCACGTGTGAACTTGCGACTTCGGGAATGTTCGCCGGTCGTTCATTAAACAGCTGCTGATCGCGTTCGCTGTAGATCACGATCGGATCGGTGCTAAAGCCGGGGCAAACTTCCGCCCCGCTTTTGGTGCCCATCAAAGTGCTCTTAAAGAACTCTTTTTCGATGTTCGCCATAAAGCTCGATTCTAGCAGAACGGTCTGCCCATCTTCGAACTTGATCAACCCGACGGCCATATCCTCAACCGTAAACGCATCGCGATCGTAATCGCCCATCAGGTTCGTCAGGCTCTTGTTCTTACCCAACATATCCCAGGTCTGACCAAACGCTGCTACCGGTTTGGGATACCCCATAAGGAACAGCGTAAAGTCCAAGATGTGCACGCCAATATCAATCAGCGGACCGCCGCCCTGCTTTTCCTTGTTCGTGAATACTCCCCAGCCTGGAACGCCGCGCCGACGCATCGCTTGCGCTCGGGCGTAGTAGATATCGCCCATGTGCCCATTTTCGATGTAGTGGCGCATAAATCGACCCGGTCCGCTAAATCGGTACTGCAGCGCCACCTGCAGAATCTTGCCGGATTCCCGCGCGGCTTGGCACATCTTTTTGCTTTGCTCGGCATTCATGCTCAGAGGCTTTTCGCAGATGCAGTGCTTGCCCGCATTGAGCGTGTCGATCGTCATCCGCATGTGCTCGAGGTTTGGCGTGCAGATCGAGACCGCATCGATTTCCGGATCGTTCAGAATGTCGCGGTAATCCTCGGTCGTCTTGGGGATGTTGTGCTTCTCGGCAACTTCCTTGAGCTTATCGGGCAGGATGTCGCAGAGCCATACAATTTCACAGTCGTCAGGAATGGATTGATATCCGGGGATATGTGCGAAATTGGCGATCATACCGGCACCGATGATGCCGACTTTCAGCTTCTTGGCCATTCATTTGATCTTACCAAGCCGAGTCCGGCCTTTGGTACAGATTGCATCCCGTAAGCTCTCGTGGATCAACGCGATAGACAAAAAAACCGCCCCTTCGCGGATATGAACCGGAAGAGGCGGCGATCTTTTTTGGTTTAGCTGAAGAATCCGACTGAGCGAGCCAGACGCACATCGTCGTTGCCCGTCAGCTCATCAAGATCCTTAAGGCTGAGTTCTTTATTGGTCTTGTCTTCCACCGAAACCTTCAGACACAGGGAGCGAAGCTCGTTCACCAGAATCTTGAACGATTCCGGAATGCCCGGTTCTTGGATGGAATCACCCTTGACGATGAGCTCGTAGGCCTTAACCCGGCCCATCACGTCATCGGATTTAATCGTGAGCAGCTCTTGCAGCGTGTAGGCAGCCCCGTACGCTTCCAAGGCCCACACTTCCATTTCTCCGAATCGTTGACCACCGAACTGCGCCTTACCACCCAGCGGCTGCTGAGTGACCAGCGAGTACGGGCCAATCGATCGCGCGTGGATCTTTTCGTCCGCCAAGTGCTCGAGCTTCAGCATGTAAATCGAGCCGACGGTTACCGGATTCGGAAGTTCGTCTCCAGTTAGACCATCGCGGACAATCGATTTGCAGCTTTCTGGATCAAGACCGGCGCGACGGAACACATTCCGTTCGATCGCATCAAGAATCGATTGGTAAACCGAATCTTCGGCTTTGTGCGGCTTGCCTGGGACATCGGGGGCCACTTCGGGCTCGAAGCTTCGGGCATCGATCTCCATCAACTCCTCCATCGATCGCGTGCTCGGCGCGGCCGTGATTCGACTCACGCGCTCCAGCGACTCCTGGTCGAGCGAGCGGAGCTTGGCTTCCACCAAGCCGAGCATGTCTTCGAGCGTGGCGTCTTCGGCAAACTTGATACCAAGTTGGAGCTCGGAGTTCACGTATGCCCGTAGAGCTTTCACTCGCAGATGGTGAGCCAGTCGTTTGACTTCATCCAAAATCTCGAACTCGGTTGCCCCTTCAAACGCCGGGCATTCGTAGCGACAGTTCATGTGGTGGCCCACATAGCCAAGGTGAGTTTCCAGAATCTGACCGATGTTCATCCGGCTCGGAACCCCGAGCGGGTTAAGGATGATATCGACCGGAGTGCCATCCATGAGCATTGGCATGTCTTCCACCGGAAGAATCCGGCTGATGACACCCTTGTTTCCGTGCCGACCGGCCATCTTGTCGCCGACCATGATCTTCCGTTTTTGCGCCACGTAGGCCTGCACGGTCATGTTGGTGCCTGCCGGAAGTTCGTCGCCCGGAATCTGCAGGAGCGGCTCTTCGGTCCGATCACAGATCAGTCGATCGCGCTTTTTGCTTTCCTTGTAAACGTAGTTGATGCTCGGGCTCAGATACTTGAACCGGCTGAACACCTTAACGTCGATAATCGTGCCCTTTTCACCGTGCGGAAGCGTGAGCGAGACGTCGCGGGTTTCTTCGGCTTTCTTACCAAAGATCGCGATGATCAACCGCTCTTCGGCGGTCATTTCGGTTTGACCCTTGGGCGCAACCTTTCCGACCAAGATGTCTTCCGGTCGAACTTCGGCGCCGATGCGGATGATTCCGTTTTCGTCCAGATCGCGAAGGGCGTCTTCCCCGACGTTGGGGATGTCCCGGGTGATTTCTTCGGGGCCGAGTTTGGTATCGACGGCTTCGGTTTCGTGTCGCTCGATGTGGATCGAGGTGAACACGTCGTCTTTGACCAGTCGCTCGCTCAGCAGGATGGCGTCTTCGTAGTTGTATCCGCCCCAGGGCATGAATGCCACGATAAGGTTCTTACCGAGCGCAAGTCGTCCTTGATCGGTGTTCGGGCCATCCGCTAGCGGATCGCCTTTGAGAACTTTTTGACCCGGAACGACGATTGGTCGGTGCGTGAAACACGTGCTCTTGTTGCTCTGGAACATGTGGAGCAACTCGTATACATCTTCATCACCGTCGTCGGTGCGGATCGTGATCTTGGTGGCGGTCACGATTTCAATCGTTCCGCTACGACGAGCAATCACGCTTGCTCCGCTATCGATAGCAGCGCGAGTTTCATGACCGGTACCCACGATCGGCGCATCGCTACGCAGGCACGGAACGGCCTGTCGCTGCATGTTCGCACCCATCAGAGCGCGGTTTGCGTCGTCGTTTTCGAGGAATGGGATCAGACTGGTGGCCACCGAGATGATCTGCACTGGCGAAACATCCATGAGGTCCACGCTTGTGGGCGGAACCTGCGGATAGCTTGCACCGCCGAAGGCTTTATCACCGCCGGGGCATCGAACCGTTACCCGGTCGCCCAGAATCTGACCATTTTCGTCCAAGGCGGTATCGGCCGGAGAAATGCGCAAGTGGAAATCCTCTTGCGCGGTCAGATAAACAACCTCGTCGGTGACCCGGCCTTCGACCACTCGGCGGTACGGAGTCATGATGAACCCGAACTCGTCGATGCGGCCATGGGTGGTGAGCTGACTAATCAGACCAATGTTTGGACCTTCCGGCGTCTCAATCGGGCAGATTCGACCGTAGTGGCTTCGGTGCACATCGCGAACTTCCAGCTTTGCGCTGTTGCGCTGAAGACCACCCGGGCCAAGACTCGAAAGTCGGCGCTTGTTGGTGAGCTCGCTCAGCGGGTTCGTTTGATCCATGAACGTGCTGAGCTGGTTCGAACTAAAGAAGCTCTTGATGCTCGCACTCACCGGCTTGACGCTCAAGATAATGCTCGGCAGCAGGTTGTCTTGATCCGCCGAAGTCATGCGTTCGCGTGCGACCTTTTCCATGCGCACGAATCCAAGCCGAAGCTGGCTGGCCAAAAGCTCGCCAACTGATCGGACTCGCTTGTTACGCAGGTCGTCAATGTCGTCGTGATCGGCTTCTTTGCGCAGATACGGCTCCATTTCGATCAACGTACGCGCGAGGTCGTCACTGGTGAGGTTGCGGATGTTGCCAAGAACATCCAGCTTAAGCCGATTGTTGAGGAACCGTCGGCCAACCTTGCCCAGGTCGTAGCGTCGCATATCGAAGAACAGGCTAAACACCAAAGCTTTAGCGGCTTCATCGTTGGCCGCTTCACCGGGTCGCATGCGCTTATAGATATCAAGAATCGCTTCGCGGGTGTTGGCGGTTTTATCCGCGGCGAGGGTGGTTTCGATATAGTCCGGCAATCGGAGGAGACGAATGCTCGTGAGCCCCATGTCGACGATCTTGATCGCGGTATCGGCTTCGATCTTTTGCATCGCGCCAACGATGACCTTTTTGCCTTCGGCAATTTCTTCGATGGTGCGCGCGCCTTCCAGATCTTCGGCGGTCGGATTTTCGACCGTGACTTCTTCGCCGAAGTACCAGTACATATCATCCGTCGAACCGAGGGGGCTCTCCATCATGACTTCCATGCCCTTGACTTCGTCGCTGAGTCCCGCAAATACAGTCGGGCTCAGGATCGTGCCCTTTTCGAGGATCACTTCTCCAGTGTCCGGATCAGCCAAGGGTTCGCTCAGGCGCTTGCCGGCCGAATTTTCGACTTTGCGGACCTGTCGATCGCGACCTTTATCGAATCCATGGAGTGCTTTGATCAGTTGAGTGATCGGAAGCTTTTTGGTCTGCGAAATTTGTGCATTAACGACGCCGTTGGAATCGTTTTCGACCTCCAGCCACGGACCTTCCATGGGAATGCACCGGGCACGCGCGATCATCTGCATCGACGTATCGACATCTTCTTCAAAATAGATGCCGGGTGATCGACTCAGCTGGCTGACAATCACTCGTTCGCGGCCATTGATGATAAAGGTGCCCTTATCGGTCATCAGGGGCAAATCGCCCAAATACACCTCGGATTCAATGACCTCGCGATCTTTACCGCCAAAGCGGACGGTTGCCTTAATCGGAGCCTCAAACGTAAGGTCGCGATCGCGACAATCCTGCATGGAATACTTGGGTTCGCCAAGAACGAACTCCGTAAACTCAATGTAGTTGGATTGGGTAAAATCCCAGATAGGGCTAAACGTGGTGAACAGTTCCGGAAGCCCTTCTTCCAGGAACCACTTGTAGCTGTTAAGCTGAAGTTCAATCAGATTGGGAACCTCGAGCGCACGGCCGATGCGCTTCGAGGAAGGTTGAATGACTCTCATAATTCTTCCGGGCAGAGCGGGGGAACAGAAATCATACCCGCAACCCCACTCGTCCGTATCTACCGGCCCCCGAGCATTGGGCCTTTTGAGAAACCCACCTACCCTCGATCTCGACTATCCCGATGCCGTCTCTGCGGATGTCTGCAATCGCATCGCTTGCCGCCATTCCGCAAGGCCAAAGAACGCCATCACCGTGAAAATCGAAATCAAAATTGCCGTGGCGTAAAATTCACGGTAGAAAAATACGGGAACGATCACCATATTGGCCACAATCCAAAAATACCAACTTTCGATCTTTTTTCGGTTGGTCAAATATTGAGCCGCCAGCGAAAGGGCCGTCGTTGCCCCATCCGCGTAAACGTACTGGCCCCGCACCGAATGCAAAACCAACACAAATAACGGATACGCGACCGCAATGGTCATGAGAATGATCACCCAGTTCCAACCCGATAATCTTGTAATCGGGAGATCCACGGCCACCGTGCCCGATTTCCACTTGATCCACCCATCAATTAAATAGATCGCATTAATAATGCTCAGCGACATCTCGCCATAATGTCGAGCCACCGCATAAAAATAGAACGCATACGCAACCGCCCAGATCAATCCCACCGGGAAGTTGACCCACGAGCGCTTAACCATAAGATAAACCCCGACAACTCCACTTGGAAAACCGATCCGTTCAAACCAGTAATAGGGGTCGTCCGGTACCCACACGATTCCGCCGCCCGCCTGGAAGGACGGAATCGACTGCGCCAGCAGACACACCACCACGGATGCAATCGCAAAGGCAAGCGAAGTCCAAAGCACCGAGTTGCGCATGAGGCCAAGGTTTACCCGCGACGTACGCCATGCTATAGCCCATGAAGTTCGAATCGATCCTAGGCGCGATCGGCCAAACCCCGCATATCCGACTCTCGCGCCTGTTTCCGGAATCCGAAGTGTGGATCAAACTCGAACGCCAAAATCCTGGCGGAAGTATCAAAGATCGAATCGCGCTCGGCATGGTCGAAGCGGCCGAAGCACGCGGTGAACTTCGACCCGGCATGACAATCGTAGAACCCACAAGCGGCAACACCGGAATCGGACTCGCCATCGTTGCCGCTATTAAAGGGTATCGAACCATTTTCACCATGCCCGAATCGATGAGCCTGGAACGGCGCCGCGCTCTTGAATCTCTGGGTGCCGAGATCGTGCTCACGCCCCGCATCGAAGCCATGCCCGGCGCGATAAAGCGAGCCGAAGACATTGCTGCTTCCCAGCCAGATACGTGGATTCCGCGGCAGTTTGATAATCCTGATAACCCAGAAACCCACCGCCAAACCACAGCCCGGGAGATCGTCACCGACTTCTCAGACGGGCTGGACTGCCTCGTTACCGGAATCGGCACCGGCGGTCATATCACCGGTGTCGGCTCCATTCTTAAGGAAACTTGGGCGGAATTCGAACTCTACGGCGTTGAACCGGCAAGTTCCAACATTCTGAGCGGCGGAACCCCAAATCTGCACCGGATCCAGGGCGTCGGGGCCGGATTCATCCCCGGGGTACTTGAAGTTGAACTTCTCGAGGGAGTGATCGAAGTCACCGACGAAGACGCTTACGCCGAAACGCGGAGTCTTGCCCGAACCGAAGGAATTTGGGCCGGCATTTCAACTGGGGCAAATATAGCGGCAGTAAAGATTTTGCTAAGTCGCAAAAAGATCGCAAGAGTGCTCACCTTTTGTTATGATAGCGGAGAGCGATATCTCAGCGTCAAAGATTTATTTTAAACCCCTTCCAAACGGAAAGTTTACGCCTTTTCGGCGGGTCATAATAGTTATCGCAGGTTTGTATTCTGTACAGTAGCGTATATCCTAAACAGGAGAACACCGACCTATGCTGAGAAACTCAATCATCTTCCTTATCGTCGCCATCGTCGCCGGACTGCTGGGACTGTCCGGAGTGGCGGGGGTGGCCTCAACGATCGCCTACGTGCTGTTTGCGATTTTCTTGATCCTCTTCATTGTGAGCCTGGTTTCCGGACGCAGTACCCCGGTTACCTAAAGCTCGCCAATCCTTGAGCTCAAAATCACTGAGTGAAAAAGCAAGCCCCCGATCGGCAAGGTCGGGGGCATTTTTTTAACGAATCAACGCTTATCGAACTCAAAGCCAGATTCAATCCGTCTTCGTTCCAGGACTCCAGGGGGACTTTAGGGCCATTCGGAATAGGAAAGCGAATGGCTGGCCCGATTTGAGGCCCGATTGACGGCTATAATGTGAGTTCGCCCCGAGTTCAGCCCGCGCATTTTTCCCATTCCTGGGGATTATTGTGCCTTCCATTGGCGGATTCTGGGTGTTGAACGCCCATGGCTGATAGCAACCTGTTCGACAAAATCCGTATTGGCGTCGCCGCGCCAGAAGATATCCGATCCTGGTCACACGGTGAAGTCAAAAAGCCCGAAACGATCAACTATCGCACCTTCAAGCCCGAACGCGATGGTCTGTTTTGTGAGAAAATTTTTGGCCCTTCAAAAGATTACGAGTGCATGTGTGGCCGGTACAAGAAAATCAAGTACAAAGGCATCATCTGCGAACGCTGCGGCGTCGAAGTCACTCGAAGCAAAGTCCGACGTGAGCGCATGGGGCACGTTGAACTTGCCGCCCCGGTCTGCCACATCTGGTACCTCAAAGGGGTTCCTTCCCCGCTGGCGCTTATCCTTGATATTTCCCCACGCCTGCTCGAAAAGGTTATCTACTTTGCCAGCTTTATCATCATCGACCTAGAGCAAGAGAAAATTCACGAGCTACTGCCCACGATTCTCGAAAATGTGGAGCAGGAAAAGATTGCCATCCAAACCCAAATGCGGGAACTGGAGATGGAGAGTCTCCAGCGACTGGCCACCGAAATGGCCAACAACCCCGACGAATACTTTGACGAAAGCTATGTCAAAGAACGGATTAAGGCCAACTACGACCGAATCCGTGCCGAATACCGCGATGCCGATGAGCGACTAAAAGATCTCGACATCGCCGCAAATCTGCTCGGTCAACTCGAACTCAACCAGCTCATTGACGAAGACAAATGGCGCGCCATCAGCAAAATGCTCGATGCCGTCGGTCGCCGCATGAAGCGAGACCTGGGCGAACTCGTGCACGCCAACATCGGAGCCGATGCCTGCAAGGAACTGCTCCGACGCGTAGACCTCGAAGCCCTCGTGCGCGAACTTCGCAACGAGATCCGCACCACCACGTCGCAACGCCGACTGCGCGCGATCAAGCGGCTTGAACTGGTCGAAGCCCTCACCCAATCCAAATCGAAGCCCGAATGGATGATCCTTGAAGTCGTGCCGGTCATTAGCCCCGAACTGCGACCCATGGTCCAGCTCGATGGCGGACGCTTTGCAACCAGTGACCTCAACGACCTCTATCGACGGATCATCAATCGCAATAACCGACTCAAGCGGATTATCGAAATCCAAGCTCCCGAGTCGATTATCAACCACGAAAAGCGACTCCTGCAAGAGTCGGTGGACGCCTTGATCGACAACGGACGCCGCAGCCGACCGGTCGTAGGTTCCAACCAACGCCCGCTCAAGTCGCTCAGCGACATGCTCAAGGGTAAAGAAGGTCGATTCCGCAAGAACCTTCTCGGTAAACGGGTCGACTATTCGGGTCGCTCGGTCATCGTTGTTGGACCTCACCTCAAGCTTCACCAATGCGGTCTCCCCAAGGAGATGGCCCTCGAACTGTTCAAACCGTTCGTGATGAAGGTTTTGGTCGAACGAAAGGTCACCCAAAACATCAAAACCGCCAAGCGGATGATCGAGCGCATGCATCCGGCCGTCTGGGACGGCCTCGAAGACGTGATCAAGGAGCACCCGGTTCTGCTGAACCGCGCGCCAACCCTGCACCGACTCGGAATCCTCGCATTCGAACCGGTACTCGTGGAAGGCAAGGCGATCCAGCTTCACCCGCTGGTTTGCCACGCCTATAACGCTGACTTCGATGGCGACCAGATGGCCGTTCACGTGCCGCTGAGTCTGCAAGCGCAAGCCGAAGCGCGGGTTCTCATGCTCAGCACGCAGAACCTGTTCTCCCCCGCCGATGGGCGACCGGTCAATGCCCCCGTGCAAGACCCGGTTCTCGGACTCTATGCGCTGACGTTTACGAACCGCAACGCCGCCGGGGTGCTCGCCGACGAAATGGATGTGGATACCGAAGGATCGGCTACCGTCTACGGCTCGCCCGAAGAGGTGATGTACCTCCTCGATGCGCCCGGCTCGCACCAAGGAAAGTTGCACCTTAACGCCCCGATTCGAGTCCGATTGCGAGTTCCGGCTCTGCGCCCCGATAGCGAGATCGATTACCGCGATCCGCAATCAGGCCAAGAGTTCAAGTACGTCACAACGGAAAATGAACTAGGCGAAGAAATCCGCGTGCTCGAACCGCTGGAGCAAACCTTTGAAAGCAAGGTTGTTACCACAACGCCGGGCCGCTTGATCTTCAACGAAGTTCTGCCCTATCCGCTCCGATACAGTCAAAAGTATCTGGACATGGAAATGGGGAAAAAAGCGATTCCCGAAGCCATCATGGCCGTACACAACTCCGTTGGTACCGAGGCCACCATTCGGTTCCTCGATGACATTAAAACCCTCGGATTTAAATACGCCACTAAGTACGGAATCTCCATTGCCCTGACCGACATGGACCCGCCGGCCCGACGAGAAGAGATGCTCGACGAAGCCGATGGCCGAGCCAACCGAATCCTGGAGCAATACCGACGCGGGATGATCTCATTCCGCGAAATGCAGGACGAACTTGTCCGACTGTGGACGCGCACCTACGACGAAATCGGTAACGCGATCGTCGCAAACATGAAGCAGGAGAACCCGCTCTCGATCATCACGGTAAGCGGAGCGCGCGGCTCAATTAAGCAGCTCGCCCAGCTAAGCGGAATGCGCGGACTCATGTTCAACCAGTTCAACGAGGTTATCTACGAGCTTCCGGTTAAGAACTCGTTCCAAAAAGGCCTCTCGATGCTGGAGTTCTTTGTAACCACCCACGGAGCCCGAAAGGGTCTGGCCGATACCGCGCTTCGCACCGCCGACGCCGGATATCTCACCCGCCGACTCGTGGACGTCGCGCAAGATGTGATCATCCGCGCTGACGACTGCGAGACCACCGATGGAGTCCTTTCCCTTCGCCTGATGATGGACGGCAAGGTGATCGAATCCATGGGCGAGCGGGCCTTCGGACGCGTCGCGCAAAGCACAATCCTTAATCCCGAAACCGGCGAGACCGTTTTCTCGGTGGGCGAAATTATCACCCAGGAAATGTGCGACCAGCTCGATGAAATCGAAACTCGATACTACGAGCAAGCCGAACCACTCGATGAAGAAGCTACGGAAAAGTTCAACGTCAAATACACTGAATCCGGATTCGAATTTGATGATCACGGACGGCTCGGAGCCAAGGTTCGATCCCCCATCACCTGCGCACTTGATGTTGGCATCTGCGCCCAATGCTATGGCGTCGATCTCTCAACTAAGAAAGTGGTTGAAAATGGCGTCGCGGTCGGAATCATCGCCGCGCAGTCCATCGGTGAACCCGGAACGCAGCTTACGATGCGTACCTTCCACACCGGGGGGGTTGCCGGTACCAAAACTATCGCTCGAACCAACCAGTACAAGACCGGTAAGTTCATTCGGCAGTTCCAAGAAGACTTCCAATCCGCCACGCAAACCAGCGCGAACGAGTTTGATCCGACCAAGCTGCTCGAAAGCCAGGAAGACGCCATCAAGGCTCTGTTCTCCGATTCCAGCAACTTTGTGAGTCCGGTCGAAAGCAAGAAGACCGAGAAGACCACCAAGAAAGCCCAAGAAAAGATGGAAGGCGATTCGCGCAAGCTGTGGGAACGCAGCCGCAAAACCTTCTTCTACTCATGGACCGGGGAATCCAGCGGTATCGTCCGGGTTGAAGAAATCTTCGAAGCCCGAAAGCAGCCGCGCGGTAAAGCCATTATCTGCCCCGTCACCGGGGTTGTGGCCGATGTCCAGCGCAGCAGCTTTGGCCGATGGGTCGTCATCGAAGCGCGAGTCAGTGCAACCACGCCGATGAAGGATGCCTATATCACAGATAGCCAAGAGTGGGGCAACGGCAAAATCCCCGCTCCGGTCGAACGATTGATTGGGCAAAAACTTTCGACGCAAGCCGTGCACACGCTCCGCAAGCACGAAGTGGAGTTCGTCAATGTTCTCTACCCCGTGCTTGTTCCGCCGCTTGGTAACTTGCCCGTCGAAAAGGGCCAAAAGATCATTAAGGGCGACCCGCTCACCGAAGGTCCGCTCGATCCGCACGAGGTTCTTGAACTCGCCGGTGCCAAAGCCGTTCACGAGTACTTTATCGAAAACCTGCAAAGCGTTTACAAAGATCAAGGCGTTGACATCAACGACAAACACCTTGAAGTGATTGTTCGACAAATGCTTCGCAAACGGCAAGTCAAGGAGCCGGGTGATACCACGTTCCTGCCAGGGCAGATCGTGGACCGAAACCGGTTCAACCGCGAAAACGAGCGCGTCCGCGCCCGGATTGCCGAAGGCAAAAAAGTCAAGTACACCGATCCCATCACGGGCGAAACCGGCGAGCGCGATCCCAAGGAATCGACCGCGAACTGGATTCTGCTGGGAATCACCGAGGCCTCACTCGCCACCGAAAGCTACCTCTCGGCCGCATCGTTCCAAAAGACGACGCGCGTCCTAACGGAAGCCGCGGTTCGGGGTAAGACCGACCCGCTGGTTGGCCTCAAGGAGAACGTGATCATCGGTCGTCTCATCCCCGCCGGAACCGGCGTGAAGGCTCACCGCGAACTGGCGGTGGACGTTGATCGGTCGCAACCGAGCTGGGCGCAACAATCGCTTACCGCACTGGTGGAGGAAGAAGAAGGCAACTCCGCTCGAGATGGCGATATGTACGGCAATCTCACGCTGGCCGATATGGCCGCACAAGAAAACGAAGACGAGTAAGCCCCGTTCCGAGGAACTGCTCAATCAAAAGCCCCGGCGATAATCCGCCGGGGCTTCTTCATCCGAATCTCTGACTAATGCGGCTAAGTCTGAGTCTTCCCTTCTCGCAAGCCGCGCTCCGCTGCCGCTAACAAGCCAAGACCCCAGCGACGAATCGCCGGGGTCCCAGCACTTGCCTAGCCCTTAAAGAGTTAGGCGAATCTAATTGTCAGATGAACTTACGCTTGCTTGCGTCGTTTGCGAGCAAACGCCAACAAGGCACCGCCACCGAGGACCAGCATCGTAGCCGGTTCGGGAATCGGAGCCGCTTCGGAGAAGAATCGACCGCCGCCCGCATAAACTTGGGTGGACTGGTTCATCCCGGCATCCCACACAAAGACCCCGGTGCCGTTAGACCACATAACGTTTCCGTTGGCGAGTTGGAAAACTCCGCGGACGCTATCTGCGGCAAAGGAGCTCAGCAGAGCACCCGTCGTCGGATTATGGAGCGTCACGAGGTCGGAGGAGAACCAACCAACCCAGACGTTGCCATCCAAAGAGTGATCCATCTGCTCGCCAAACGACTGCGGACCGTTATAGAACGTTCCCATCGAAGTACCCGTCATGCTGTAGCGATGAACGTCATCGTTGGCACTGGACGAACTCACTAAAATCGAACCGTTGCTTTCCAGAGCATAGAACGGACTCGGTGACAATCCCGCCGTAGCGATGTGACCGAGGTTCAACCCCGAGCTATTAAACATCACCAGCGAAGCACCCGGAGCACCATTTTGCGTTCCCGCATTGGCCGCGTAGATCGTGTCGCCAATCAAGGTGATACCGCGCACGTTGTCGAGGCCACCCGTAATTGCACCAAGTGAATTACCATCCCAATCCCATCGGCTGATTCGATCGCCTACCTGTTCACTCACCCAGATCTCATCTCCCACCGAAATCGCAGAGATCGGCGTCCCTCCGGCCAAGCCAAACATGTTGCTGTCGATCAAGGCGCCCGTTGTCGCATCAAACGACACCACGCGATTGTTAGTGCTGTCCGGCATGAGCACGACAGATTGGGCAGAAACCACCAGCCAGCTGGCAGCCATTGCTGCCGAGAGCATCAATTTCACAATTTTCATTCCAAGCATCCTCACCTGCCAAACGCAGGTTCTGGAACCTTAGTCTAACAAAAAGAACAGTGGTTTTGCCGATCCGGTCGAAAAATACAAAATTCTATATGAGAATTCAATGGTCCTTACCGCTTTAGCGGATCGATCACCGATTGCGCATATTCAAACGCTTGCCTCACCGCTTCCCCCACAATCTGGCCGCAATCGTGTTCGACTTCCACGCCTACTTCGGCTCCCCTTTCCCATGCGGAATTCCAAGATTCCGCCACCGCGACTACCTGCTGGAACCAGATCTGTTCGTTTTCTTCCAGCATCAGCCAAGCTGGATCAAGCCCAGATTCGGTAATCGTCACATCATCGAGGACTAACCCCGTTTCCGCGTGAACCACGAGCGTACGCCACTTCACCAACGAATGAGTCGGAACTCCTAAGTGCTGGCCCATGGTAATGACCATGCTTTGAAGCCGATCTACTCGCGCCGTCACTGATCGGCTCCGCTTGCCTGCTTGCCGAACAAGGGCACTCAAAATCTGATTCACGCGTGGCGTATCAAGCATCCGGTTCTTCCGTCGGAATTGTGAGATCCGGCTCACGTTGCGGAATCACCGAGATCAGCGCGGCCAAGATCTCTGGCTCCAGCGGATATTCGGGGAGCTTGCCGATCCGGTCCAAAGCTTCGTGTGGCTCCAGTCGATCTTGGGTAAGCAGTTGGTCGTACAGCATGGCGGCTTCATGCGCGTCTAGAATCGCGGCTCCCGCCCCGGCCAAAAACCGATTCAGGAACTCTTTTGCTTCCGACTGAATTTCGGCAGCGGTTGTTCCTTCTTCGGTCTGAAAGGCTTCCGTCACAAACACGAACGTGGTCCACCCATCGCGATCTTCGGGTCGCATCCCCAACGAGGGGCCCATTTCCAAGACCAGATTGCGGATTCGCAAGTATCGTTGCCAAACTTCGCTGTCAAATCCCAAAACGTGTGCGCGTTCATCTTCGGCCCGGTTGATATCGAACATAACCTCTTGATCCTACTCCGGCGACGTCGGGTAAGCGGCCCCTTTTGGGGAATGGTACAGGGGTTTGAAACCCGGCCCGTGTCTCAACGGTAGAATTGGAAGCTGCTATGAGCCACACACCGCCGCCCTACTCCGGACCGGTGACCCGAAAGTCGACCAACCCGCTCGTGTGGGTTTTTGTTGCGCTGGGCGCATTCTGCTGTATTGCCATCATCGGATTCGGCGCGATGGGCTACGGAGTCTACAATGGCACCAAAGATATGCTCCCGTGTCTGTTTACATCCGATCTGCTGGGCCGGAGCATGAACGAATACGTTAAGGAAAAGGGCAAGTTTCCTCCCACCGCTAACTGGCAAACCGAAATCGCCCCCTACTATGAAAAAGCGGCTACCGATTTCAAAGCCGACATGGGCAACGCGCCCGGCCCTCTTAAGCAGTGGGGCAACGTCGCGGATATCAATCAGCCGCTCGCGTGCAACAAAAAAGGCACCGAGACATTCCTCATCTACAATTCGGAAGTCGCAGGCAAAAAAATAGAAGACGTTGATGCCGACACAACTGCACTCATTTTCGAAGATGACAAAGGCGGTAGCATGAACGAGGCCCGCAAGTTCGAACGCAAACCGTTTGGTACTTCGCCCAAGCTCATGGGGTCTCCCCGAGGCTGGTACGTGCTTCTGGCCAACGGCAAAATGGAAGTTGTTGACGACAAAGGCAAGCGCCAAGTTGTAAATCTCGAAACGGGCACCTAATAAATGCCGACCGACGGGTCTACCGTTAAGTTTACGGGGAAAGAGCCGTATAATAGGAACGGGCCGCGTTCCACCAAACAACGCCCGTGAGCACTATGAACGCTATCACCTCCTCCGTTGCCTTCCTTGGGACGCAAGAACTCCTGATTGTGGGAGTGATCATTCTTGTCCTATTCGGCGGAGCCAAAATTCCCAGCCTCATGCGAGGCCTTGGCCGAGGCATGGGCGAATTTCAAAAAGGCATCAACGAAGGCAAAAAGAGCTTCGACGACTGGAAAACCACCGATTCCGACGCCTCGCTTTCAACCGATCCCGAACGCAAAGCCTAAATCCACGTGTCAAAGTCGATCTGCCGATCGAATGTCACAATTTTAACGATTTTTTGGAACCGATCAATCACGCCCGATACGTCTAACCCCACAGAGCCAGGCTCACTATCCAGACAACGAAGTTTGAACGTCGAATCACCGACACTGAGCCAAGGATAGGGCTGCAATATGGCAATCACGGAAAACCAGCACTGGATTCTTCCCCAACTTAAGCGGCTGGCCCGCATGAAACCCGCCGCGTTCGAAGAGCTCGTTGCTCATCTGCGCGAGTTTCACCCCAACCTTTACGAAGAGTTGTGTTTGATGGCCGTCGAACACGGCGAGATGCATCATGCCGATTGCGCGGTGTGCCTCGCCACCGATGTGAGCTCGCTTGCTGTTCGGCTCGAAATCTATCGATCCGATACCGGCAACGACGACCAAGCCATCTTAATTGAAGCCGATGATTCGCAAGTCGCCAAGCTTGTCAACAGCGGCATCTTTGTGTGGGAAATCGTCCGCGAATACCGTCGCCTCGGCTCATTAGGTGCGCTCAAGGAATCTTTCGCTTCGCTAACCGAAGCCGAGCTCCGCGCCGCCTTGCGGTATTCGGAACGCAACCCAGAAGAGATCGAAAGCAAGATCACCGAATACGAAAGTCGATTCGCACCGAAAGGCTAATCGCAGAAACGCGACACAGAAGCTACTAAGGCTTTTGCCCCCCATTTATCCCCGTAACGCTTAGACTACGTCCATGAGCTTGTACGCTCTGACCTGCAACGTAGCACTTCTGGCGATTGGCTGAGTTTCTGCGACTTTCTTGATGCGCCTACAGAATTCCTGCCGACAAGGGTTGACCAAGATTCAGATCCGATCCCTGTTTGCATTGGGGACTATAATGGTTGCAATGAGACACATGCAATTTTGAAAAAAGGTGTCAGCTACTATCCGGGTTGCGACCCTTTATTTATTTTCGACCATCGAAATTTTCATTATTACTGTCGCAGATTTCAGTGTCTCAATGGCCACTACTATGATCTCGATGGCTACTATTACTCGTCTTGTACTTGGGGACCATCATCGGGCCTTCCGACGAATTGCCCTGAAAACACTTGTATCCCTATTCCAAATCCCGAATGAATGTTCCGCGGTGCACACGACTCAGAAAAGTCAAATCGGCATTCTCGCTGGTCGAGGTGCTGGTCTGCATTGCGATCATTGTTGTTTTAGTCGCGATTATTCTTCCCACCCTTAACTCCGCGCGGAAACGTTCGTTGCTTTCGCAAGATGTATCAAACATGCGCCAGTTTGGAATTGCTGCCGAGCTCTATGCGGATACAAACAATGGAGTCTTTCCCGGATTCCTTGCCCCGCTGCACGCATCGCAATTCGTTCCTAAGGAACTCATGAAATCGCCGCTTGACTCGACTTCCGAAGGATGGCTAAACCAATATTTTGAGGATCAGGTTCGTTTTAACCCTAATGTCAAAAACCGTAAGTACCCTTTTAAACAGTCTTACTTTGGCTTTCACGATCTGCTGCGTAACACCAACGTCGAGGAATTTAGGTCATTGCCCGGGAATCCCGGCCGGCTGATCTCGATATCGCCAAAACCGAGCTACAATTTGAAGCCACCGTTACGGTTGCTTGGCGGCCCAATCTTTCGACTTCATTTTGATGGATCGGTCAAGAGGTATGTTCCCCGTAATTTGCCGAATCAAATTGCTACCGCCGCGGCCTTCCGCAATATGACTGATGAAGAACTGAGAATTTCCGATGACTAAGGACTCTATTGGCTTTACGTCACGAGCCCTTCTTAGCCTTATTACTGCCAGTGTTCTTACCATCATATATATTATTTACAGATTGGCCGCGCCAGGACAACCAGGTATCAGTCAAACGTTTATTCAAGCGGTGATACTTTTTATCCCTTTCTTTGCTCTTTCACATTTCAGTATTAACTTTGTCATTTCAAAAAGGTTTTATCTCGTTCCTTTACTATGGGGAAGTGTTGCGATATTCGCGAGACTTTTGTTGTACTTCGCGATGACTTCTGAATCTTCAAGAAGCCCGATTGTCCTACCGTTGCTCATCGGCTTCGGGGCATATTTTATTTTTGGCGGTATTGCGGTCATGATCATCCATGCAGCAATTCCGCTGCTATCAAAGCGTTTCTCCTGGTTTATTCGCTAGTCGGATCGTCTCTCGCTCCTCCGACCGACTTCCACGGAGCACGAAAGCCGATTTGCACCCACAGGCCAATCGCGAGCGGGGATAATCTGAAGAGGAATGCCCCTGCTCCGCGCTGAACTCCCCCATCTTTCGCCGCCCACCCGCGGCAAGGTGCGCGATGTGTTTGATCTTGGCGATCGCCTGCTGATTGTTACCACCGATCGGATCAGCGCATTTGATGTCGTGATGCAAAACGGCATTCCCAACAAAGGCTACATTCTCAACCAGATCAGCGCATTCTGGTTCGATCACTTCGATTCCATTCCGAATCACATCCTTAGCACCCGAGATACCGATATTGACCAGGCGGTCCATGGCCGCCATCCTGAGCTATATGGCCGAACGATGATTGCCCGCAAAGCAAAGCCTTTGCCCATCGAATGCGTGGCCCGCGGGTTCATAAGCGGATCGCTCTACAAGGAGTACCTTAAAGAAGGTGGAGCGATCCATGGACTCGATCTCCCGGATAGGCTTACCGATGGGGCCGCGCTTCCGGAACCCATTTTTACGCCTGCAACCAAGGCCCAAACCGGACACGACGTAAACATCTCATTCGATCAAGCGGCAGATCTCGTGGGACTCGAAGTCGCCGAACAAGTCCGCGATCTCACTCTCGATATCTACCGACGCGCCGCCAACCACGTCGCCAGTCATGGGCTGCTCCTAGCCGATACCAAGTTCGAATTTGGACTCACCGATGACGGAATTATTTGGATCGATGAAGCACTGACCCCCGATTCCAGCCGGTACTGGGAAGCCTCGCAATACCAACCCGGCGGATCGCAGCCCAGCTTTGATAAGCAGTATGTCCGTGACTACTTAGAATCGATTAGCTGGGACAAAACTCCGCCCGGTCCAACCCTTCCCAACGAAGTGGTGCGAAACACCGAGCTGAAATATATTGAAGCGTACGAACGGATCACCGGGCGCACATTCGAACGCTAATGTTCTGGCTCTACAACGCGTTACTTACCCTGTTTTCACCGTTGTGGGTGCCGTGGATGCTCTGGCGAGCATCGCGCCGCAACGAGCAGGTCAACTGGAAAGAACGAACGGGCGAGTATCACCTAACGCTCCGCAAAGGGGCCAAGCGAGTGTGGTTCCATGCGGTTAGCGTGGGCGAAGTAGTGGCCGCGCTCCCGATTCTCCGTGAACTCCGTACCCTCGCGCCGGACGCCGAAATCATCTTAAGCGTGACCACTTCCAGCGGACACGCGACCGCTCAAAAACAGGCAGATGGCCTATTCGATCACCTTGTCTACTTCCCCATCGATGTTCCGAGGTTCTGCCTCGCTGCGATGGCCAAAACAAAGCCTTCGGTGGTCGCAATCATGGAAACAGAGCTTTGGTTTAACTTCCTCTGGGCGGCCAAGGTGATTGATGCGCAAACCATGCTTATCAACGGGCGAATCAGCGATCGATCGTTCCCCCGCGCCCGGATGCTCAAATTTTTCTATCGACCTCTTCTTGCCCAGTTAGACTCTGCTCTCATGCAGACGACTACCGATCAAGAACGAATCCGCGAGCTCGGGGCCGAAACTGCAAGCGTTGTCGGAAACTGCAAGTTCGATCAAGCCGCAGATGAACTCAATACCGATCCGGATGCATGGCGCGCTGAGCTTGGACTCGATACGCACCGACCCGTGATCGTGATTGGAAGCACGCGCGGCGAGAGCGAAGAAGAGTTTGTGATCGATGCCCTTCGCGATCCCCGTCTTGCGGATGCGCAGATCGTCCATGCGCCTCGCCACCTCGAAACCGTGGACGCACTGGCCCACCGAGTTCAATCGACGTTCGGGACATGCGCCCGCCGATCAAAGGGCGAACGGGGCCGCTATCTTATTCTCGATACTTACGGTGAACTTGCCAAAACGTATTCCGTGGCCACGGTTGCCGTCATCGGGGGTGGATTTGCCAAGTTGGGTGGTCAGAACCTGATCCAACCTCTAGCCTGGGGTAAACCGGTGATCCACGGCCCCCATATGGCTAACTTCCGTGATGTTTCGGACATGGCAAACCGGGCGGGGGCGAGTCTCATCGTCGAAACGCCGGCCGCGTTGGCCGATGCACTTTACGAACTTATCTCCCACCCGGATCAAGCGGCGAAGATGGGCGAACAGGCCCGCTTGCTTGTCGAACAGAATCGAGGAGCGTCCACGCGGTACGCTCAAACCATTGCCGATGCCCTCACTTCGCCGTAATGCGTTTACGCTCATTGAGCTGCTGGTTGTGATTGCAATTATTGCGATCCTTGCCGCGATTCTCTTCCCCGTTTTTTCACAAGCCAAAGGCGCAGCCAAAGCCACCCAGTGCCTCAGCAACCAGCGGAACCTTGGGTTGGCGATGGTGCTCTACCAAGGCGATTATGATGACACCTATCCGCTGGCCGCATACCCAACCGATACCGCGTTTGTGCTGTGGCTTGATCTAGTTGACCCGTACGTCAAAAACAAAGATATCTGGCTCTGCCCTAATTCCACGGTTAAAACGACCGATACCAGCGGCGAACTCACCAGCCACTTTGGATACAACAGCCTCTACCTCACCAATATCCAGACCGATTTCAGCAATGTCATGGAACACTCAGCCGTGTCTTCGACCGCGGTTGGATCACCGGCGGAAACCGTGGTTCTCACTTCCGCTCGGGCAAGTCTTGATAATAGTTGGTGCGGCGACGACGGCAAGCACCTGCTTCCGCCCAGTGCCGATTCGGTGGATTGCTGGGGTCGGCCCGATCCGACCTGGGCCGATGGAGTCACCGTGTTTTGGGCCGACGGCCATTCCAGGCGCATGAAACTGGGCCAGTTTTATACCGGTCAAGATCCGGAGGATCGCTTCTTCGATCTCGAATAAACTAGAACCGATTCGGCGAACTCATCCAGGCCCAAGCGTGTTCCACACATTGGGTTACATCGTCGTACTGAGGCTGCCATCCAAGCTCCGATCGCGCGCGTGAAGAATCCGCCACCAGGCGGGCTGGATCGCCTTCACGACGGGGACCAAGTCGGACCTCAAAATCTTTTCCCGTCGCCGTACGTACGGCATCGATCACTTCGCGAACGCTGAACCCATGGCCGCTACCAAGGTTCAATTGGTCGGATTTTCCTTCAGATTCTAGTCGCCGCAGAGCGCGTAAATGGGCATCAGCAAGATCGCACACATGCACGTAATCGCGGATACAGGTTCCGTCAGGAGTCGGATAGTCGTCGCCGAAGATCGTAACTGCATCGGCAGCTCCCGCCGCCGCCAATAAAATCCGTGGAATCAGGTGCGTCTCTGGCTCATGGGCTTCGCCCAGTTCACCCTCTGGATCGGCCCCGCAAGCATTGAAGTACCGCAAAGCCACGCTCTTGATTCCATAGGCTCGATCATAGGCGGCGAGCATCCGCTCGACCGCAAGTTTTGTTTCGCCGTACGGATTGGCTGGATTCTTGGGATGATCTTCCGGAATCGGAACGGTTTGGGGTTCCCCGTAAACCGCTGCAGTTGAACTGAATATAAATTGATCGATACCGTGGCTCCGGCACCCTTCAAGCAAATTCCACACGGCAGAAACATTGTTCTGCCAAAATTTGGCCGGATCCTGCACGCTTTCGCCGACTTCAATATATGCGGCAAAGTGCATGACCGAAGTGAATCGACCCGACGCAAGTACCGATTCAATATCTGCCGGATTGCGTAGATCGCCTTCGATCAGTTCCGATCCGCGCGTGGCGGCTCGATGCCCTCGCTCGAGGTTGTCGAAAATCGCATGCGCGATTCCTTCTTGCCGGAACCGCTTGGCCATATGCGAGCCGATGTAGCCCGCACCGCCGCAGATTAGAATCACGATTACGCCATTCCTTCCCAAGCCATCAGGCCGAGTTCGGATTCCACCTTAACGTCTTCGTGGAACGGAACCACGCGCACGATGTACCCCTTGTGGCCAGGTTGATCCACCCGCGCGGTTCCCCGATACACGTGGATTGAACCCTGCGATCCTTGGTGCTCCAATTCATATAGCTCGGGGTTCTGCAGTTCTCGGTTAGAAGTCACTTGGCCCACCACAACTTGTACGCGCACATCCAGAGGATCAAGTGAACCTAACTCAACTTCCACATGAACATCAAATGCGCTGCCTACCGATTTTGTGGCCCCCGCGTTATCCGAAACATGTCGGACCCGCACATGATCCCAGCTGCTGGCAATCCGGTCTCGCCAGATCAAGGCCGATTTTGCCCGCTGTAGATCGTCGGCCTCCAATCGAATGAATGATCGCGAAGCCGGCATGTAAAATCGACTGGCGTATTCGCGCACCATCCGCAAGGTGCTAAAAGTCGGAGCTAGTTCCGACATGCTTTTGCGCATCATTTCTAGCCACCGGATCGGAACCCCGTTTTCGGTTCGGTAGTAGAACGTCGGTGCGATCTCGCTCTCCAACAGATCGTAAAGGTCCTGCGAATCGAGCCAATCTTGGTGAGACTCGTTCTCCTCTTGCGTGGTGCCGCCGATTGCCCAACCCGCACCGCGTTCGAACCCTTCCGCCCACCATCCGTCTAGGATCGAACAGTTGAGTCCTCCGTTCGGAACCACTTTCATGCCGCTGGTTCCGCTGGCTTCCATGGGTCGGCGCGGATTGTTCAGCCAAAGATCCACCCCTTGGATCATATGCCGTGCGACATTCATTTCGTAATCCTCAAGGAACAGCATGCGATGGCTCAGATCATGATCTTTGATAAACCGTACGATGTCTTGGATCAGCCGCTTGCCACCCTCATCGCGTGGATGCGCTTTGCCCGCAAATACAAACTGGACCGGTCGTTCGGGATGATTGAGAATCCGAAGCAGTCGCTCTTGATCTTGGAACAAAAGCGTGGCCCGCTTATATGTAGCAAACCGTCGAGCGAACCCCACGGTCAGAATCCGCGGATCAAGAATGCTGTTGACGTATCGCAGTCCGACCGGGCTTGATTGATTGGCGGCCATTTTTCGCCGCACATGCCGACGGCAAAACCGCACAAAATCTCCCCGTTGATTTTCTCGTAACTCCCAAAGGTCAAGATCGGGGATTTCGTAGACCCGCTTCCATACCTCGCGGTTCGAAAAATCGTTGCGCCACTGAACCCCAAAATGTCGATCGAACAGCTCGATCATCCGCGAACTCATGAATGTCTCGGTGTGGATTCCGTTGGTGACCGAAGAAATCGGAACTTCTACCAGCGGAAAGGTCGGCCATCGATCGTGGAACATCTCTCGAGTGACTTCCGCATGGAGCTTGCTCACACCGTTCACGTAGTTGCTGTTCTCCATGGCCAGCACCGCCATGTTGAACGTTTCACTCGGATCGTCTTTGCGGATTCGTCCGTACCGCAAAAACTTTTCAAAGTCGATCCCCAAATCAGCGACCGCCTTGCTCATGTAACTTTCCAGCAATGGCCGGGAAAACAGATCAAACCCGGCGGGAACCGGCGTGTGGGTTGTGAATACATTTCCGCCGACCACGCACTGACGCGCGGTGCGGAAGTCCGCACCGTGATCGGCCATAAACTGCCGAATCCGCTCCAGCGAGAGGAAGGCGGCATGACCTTCATTCATATGACAGACGGTTGGCTTATAACCCATCTGAGCTAATGCCCGGAATCCGCCAATGCCCAGAATGCTTTCCTGGCGAATTCGCATCTCTTCATCGCCCCCGTAAAGTGTGTCCGTGATCGATTGATCGTCCGGCGCGTTGTCGAGTACGTTCGAATCCAGCAGAAACAGATCAATGCGGCCGACGATCGCCCGCCATACCTGGCAGGTCACCGTTCGATCCGGAAACTCCACGGAAACCCGTACCGGCTCCCCTTGATCGTTCCGCACAAGCTGGAGCGGCATTCGGTAAAAGTCATACTGCGGATACCGTTCGGTTTGCCAGGCATCGCTATTGAGCCGCTGACGAAAGTAGCCGCGAGCATACAGAAGACCAACCCCTACCAGCGGAAGGCCAAGATCGCTCGCCGCCTTAAGATGATCACCTGCCAAAACGCCAAGTCCGCCGCTATAGATCGGCAAACACTCGTGGATGCCAAACTCCGCACAAAAATAGGCGATTCGTGTTGCGTCCCGCTCCGCCCCGTACCGCTGGTCGAACCAAGTCGGAGCCGCCAAATATTCCTCAAGATCGCGCGCCTGAATCGAAAGCCGAGAAAGATATAACTCATCTGCGGCAAGCTGGTTAATCCTTTCTTCCGAAAGCCGGTTGATGAGCTCAATCGGATTGTGCTCCACCGAATCCCAAAGATCGCGCCCCGCCTCCCGGAATAGCTCCTGCGTTTCGCTGTGCCAAGTCCACCGTAAGTTCATTGCGAGGGTCCGCAACTGACTCAGGGGTTCTGGAAGTTCACGAACGACTTCGAACGAGTGGGCGTACTTGAGGCTGCGCATGCCAAATGTAATTATTGACCGAACTTGACCGTAAAATTACCGGCCCGGTGGGATTGGGGGCTGTTGGCGCGAATCGAACCGCTTAACGCCTTCCACCACAATCGTATATCCGTGGTGATCTGCTTTAAGCTGGACTTGACCCAATCCGCGCACCGGAAACATAAGCGAAACCTCAGGCCACGCCTCCGGAAGCATCGGATCGAACGTCAAGAACCCACCGCCGGCGAGCGGAATCCCGTGCGTACCCGGATCGCGATTACTGATCTCGGCCCCTAAAAACCCATAGAGCACGACGTTGACGCAACCTGCCGCCCCGGTCAAAAAATACGATTCTCCTTTCGGCTTTTCACGGAATACGGTTGACGGTTCATCTGTATAGCTCAGCCAGCTTGCACGCCAATCTCGATACGCTTGCTCCCGGTGACCTAACCGCGCTCCGATCGTGGCTTCGATCGAAAGTGACATTGCCGGCGAGGTGGGTTCGGACTTTCCGCGATACCTCATGTAAAGCGATTCTGCTTCCTGGAGTGCCGCCGAATCTTGGAGGGGCCAAACCGCCAGTAGAGCCGCCGCCTGCTGGTACCGATCAAACGTATCCTCATCGAAGGTGATCAATCCACGCGAATCACGCGGTCGCCCTACCAAATCCGGCCGCCAGGCGTCGGGCTGACCCCTTCGGATCGTAAAATCAGCAATCGCATTGGTGTACAAATCGTTATCCACCGTGTGCCACTCATCGGGCGAAACCACATTCCGCAATCCGTGCGAACCGTCCGGATTCCGGTCCAATCGATGCAGGAAAAACGCCGCGCATCCGGCAATAACGGGCTCCGCCGCATCGCGAGGAATGTCTCCGAATAGAATCGCTCGATCCAGCATCCAAGCCACATCGCCGGTGATATGGTGCTCGTGTCGTGTATCGCTGGGGCTGGCTTCACGCCCGGCGGAATCAGCCTCCCACGGATACATCAACGGCTCGACTCTTGCCTGTTTTGTAAGCTCGGCAATTGGCGTCCGGAACTCGCCCCGAGCGACCGGAAAACCCGCTTGCTCCCAAGCCAGAAAATTTTGCCTCGCCGCATCGGCTTGCGAAACCCGAAGGGCGGGAACTCGTTGCGCCACCTCCGGACTCAATAGCGCAAGGGCCGGATAAACCCAAACATCGATATCCCAGAACACGTGGTAGTTGAATCGCGGATTGCTGATTCCAAACGGGCTCAGTGGTCCTTCGGCATATCCAATCCATAGGTTGTTAGCAAGCGCGTTCAAAACCTCAGCGTCCTCCGGCGCGTTTTGAATCTCAAAAAACACCTTTCGCTCAACTCGGCCGGTCGGACCGCGATCCGATTCGACAACTTTGCCATCTTGCCAGGTGAGCCAGACTTCCGGTTGCCCGTGGCGTTCCACACGGACCATTCCGATGCCGAATTCGATGCGGGGCGGGGCGTCTTGCTTAGGCTCGGGTTTTGAATCGGATGCGCACCCGGTCAGGATCACGACCGCCAACACAGTCAGTCCGGTGATCCGCATTGTTCTCACCCTCCAATCGGAATCGAAGCAACTGCTTCGTACTGCGGATTGCCCTTACCCAACTGGCTCCGATAGATTGTGATTTCGTGGACTGGCCACCGGATCGGCTGCGGATTCGGGAGTGATTTCACGGTCCGTTTCACCACTTTAGCACTGGCGGGGACACCCGACTTCAAACGAGCAACCGTAACATGCGCAAGGTAAGGCCGGGTTTCTTTATGGTCCGCCACCGGAAAGCATAGATCGTGCACGCGTTGCTGAAACATCCCGAGACCGGCCGACTGCACGCTGATGGCAAGAATCTTGGGAACATCCGCCGCGGGAAGATTGACGATATGCCCCAAAGCCAGTTCGATCGGCTCGAATTTGGCACCCTGCAGCCTCTCGATCAACATCGATAATTGCGTTTGATCCATCTCGCCCAAAAAATAGAGAGTGAGATGCAAGTTCTGCGTCGGAAGCAGGCGATACACATCATTTGCCTCTTGCGCAACGGCCCCCTGGATACGTGCGATCTCCGCGAGAGCTGCGTCGGAAAGCGCAATAGCCACAAACATTCGACTTCGTTCCATTGCCGATGGCCAGTATAGACGCGAGGCTCGGATACACTGAGCGAATGGGCACGATCATCAACTACCCGGCCAATGGCGATACGTTTTCCGGTTACTTGGCACCCGCCAAGGCTCCGTCACCGGGCGTTATCGTGATTCAGGAGTATTGGGGACTTGTCGACCACATCAAGAATCTGGCGGACCGCTTCGCCGAAGCAGGTTTCACGGCTCTGGCTCCGGATTTTTACCACGGCGAAATCGCAGAAGAGCCTGATGCCGCATCCGCCAAGATGATGGCGCTCGAAGTTCCGACCGCCGCTAAAGTCATTCAGGGAGCAATCGATGCCCTGCTCGACAGCGAACATACGATTGGCAAGAACGTCGGTGTGGTCGGATTCTGTATGGGCGGCCAGCTTGCGCTTTTTTCCGCCGGATTGGATCAGCGGGTTGCGGCATGTGCCAATTTTTATGGAATCCATCCGGATGTCAAACCCGACTTTGGCGCGATGAGTGCTCCCGTCCTCGGAATCTTCGCCGAGCGAGATCATCTCACCACGCCCGAGAAAGTCGCCGAGCTCGATAAAACCCTCACCGCAAACGGAGTTCCACACGAGTTCCACACATATCCGGGTCTGGATCACGCCTTCTTCAACGACGAGCGACCCGAAGTCTACGACGAAGAAGCGGCCGCCGATGCCTGGCAAAAAGTGATGGCATTCTTCGAAAACAACCTCCGTCGACCCATCGCCGGATGACGACGGTCGACCTTCGGGATGTCACACCGGGGCTGGCCTATCAGATCGCTTCGACCCTTGTCGTACCGCGTCCCATTGCATTTGTCAGTACGGTTTCGGTCGATGGCCAGCCAAACCTTGCGCCGTTCAGCTTTTTTAATGTAGGTGGTGCAAACCCGCCCTCGCTTATGTTTTGCACCGTGCTTGGCCCAAACGGCGAACCCAAAGATACACTCACGAACATCGTTCAAACCCGAGAACTCGTTGTGAACTTAGTTGATCGCGCGATGGCCCTCGGGATGAACGCCACCAGCCCCACGCATCCGCCGGAAATTGACGAGTGGCCGCTGAGTGGGTTCACGCCGATCGATTCTCATCTCGTACGACCGCGACGGGTGGCCGAATCTCCCGTCCAGCTTGAATGCCGCCTCCACCAGATCATCGAGCACGGGACCGGTCCGAGTTCTTCGCGCTATATCGTAGCGGAAATTGTACTGGCCCACCTCGCGGATGGAATCCTTACTGACCAAGGGATCAGACCCGTCAATCTAATCGCGCGGCTAGGTGGCGCGGAATATCTCGACATGGCAACCGGCAGCCGGTTTCAGCTTCCCCGCCCCGGCCAATAAAAAAGCCGCAGAATATTCTGCGGCGCATTGCATTTGGGCGGCACTAAAAAGCTCCTCTGCCGCCAGCTCGGGGAAATCGTTGGCTCATTGCAGATCCAAAATCGATTCCCGCAAGTTTCATATAAGCCAGAAAAATGCCAACTCGCCCCATAGCCTCAAAATCCGGCAAGCCTGACAGGAGCGCGGTAAAACCAAATCGTGAGGTGGATTGCCATACCTGCGATGATCTTAACCCTCGGCGGCTGTTCGATTGCCCCGCGTAACCAGGTGGTTTCAAATCCCCCCGCCGCAAATGCACCGATGCAGCCGCTGGATCGCGAGAATGTTCATCTGGCCGAATGCACGGTTCCAATGGATCGATTAGGTGCCGCGCTTCGCCAAATCGCTCGGTTCGATACCCACAACGAGTGGACCGACGGATATATCAAAGAAACTCTCACCGCCGCCTCGCTACTAAAACAACACGATCGGCTGGAAGGCCAGATGCTCGCCACTCTCAATAACGAATCCGCGATTATCGAAGTCGCCATCATCCGGGTCGACGCGGATCAGTATGGAGTTCGCGTGAAATGCAGTCAAAAAAAGATGACCGACGCCATTCAGGCCGAACTGAGCAAAGTGTAACGCTAGTCCGAACCCGAACTTAACGTGATCGTTTCGCGCCGCGCGGTGTAAACCACAATCGGAGTTCCGATGGTGGCGCGGATTGTCCGCCCCTTAAAGACCCCTCGCACTTTATGATCCACCGAAGAAACCAAATCGGCGATCTCACCCGCCGCCTGAGCGGCCAAAACCGCTTCAACCCCCGTCAACGAAGATGCATTCCCCGAACGCAGCATTGTAATCGCCGAAGAAAGATCGATGCCCACATTGTTACCCTGAACAATGTCGGTGGTTTTATCCATTCCTAGCCGCTCAGCGAGTTGCCGAAGCTCCTTCTGACGTTCGTCCAGATTTTTGCCGGTTACGCTGCTTTCCGCTATCGCAATGAGCGCGTTGCGCGCTTCGGGATCGTTCCATAGTCTGTCGATCTTGGCGGATTCAATCCGTTCGGCCGTGTTCTCTTGCGTGAACTGGAAAAGCGCATCGCCTTCCTGCGTGACAATCGGAATACGCTGGCCATCAAGTTCGACGGCCTCTAAACGGATCGCGAGTCGAGCGGGTCGATTGATCACCGCATTTAAAAGACTGGCCCCGCGGGATTCCACCACCGTGCCGATCGCTTTGGTGCCGAGCGGAATCAGCACTTCCCCCCCGACTTTAACCGGTTCGAGCACTCCAAGCGATACCTTATCCCCCTCTTTCGATCCGCCTGCATCGAGGCCTTCGAGCAGGATCAGCTGAATCTGGGTGCGAGCCGGAAGCGTGACATCGCGCGGCCCCGTCCGGGCGGTTTCCCATGGGAGCTTTCCGTCGTTGGTACGCATCGAATAAGCGGCGTAGCCAAACCCCGCCAGGACGATGAGCCCGAGCAATGCTTTCCAAAAACGCATACTCTAAAGTCGCTAACGATTGACCTCGCGGTTCGGTTCGATCTTCAGGCCTTTCTCTGGAATACCGCTACTTAGCTTCGATCACTTGAACTTCGATCTTGGTGCCGTCTTCTTCTTCCAAAATTGTCACCACTGCGGATTTATCGCCCACTTTGCCCGCCACGATATAATCGTTACGCGATCCGGTTTTGGTGGCCTCAGCATTCAACTCTTTTGCGTAGAACTCGGCCACCGCTTGTGGCTTATCCTCAGTAGTCAAAGAGTACAGCACGGTCGAATCGGCATCGGTAGTGCGTCGAAACGCGTTCCCTTCCTTTACATCGGCGTTCGGGTACAGCGCCAAACCAAACGATCCCAGATCGGACTCCGGCAAGATCGAGGTTTCCGATCCGTCGCCGCTGGTCACGGTGTTAGAACCGGTTGCTTCGCGCGAAAACTGGTCGCGCCGCAGCCCTGCCTGCTCCGCCGCTTTTTCCGGAGTCACTCCGGATTTTGGTGCGCAGCCAACCATCAACACAGCAATCAGAACAAACAGACCAACTTTCATTGCGGATAAATCACCCAAATAGATGACGTTCGATAAGGGCAATCAGGATGTGCACCACTTTGATATGCAACTCTTGGACCCGGTCAGCATACTTACCCGCCGGAGTTACAATTGCAATATCTGCAAGTCCGGCAATCGGAGAATTTGTCTTGCCCGTAAGGGCCACTACGTGGACCCCTTTCGACCTCGCGACTTCCGCAGCGCGCAAAATGTTCTCGCTTGATCCGCTGGTACTAAACAGCACCAGCACGTCGCCAGCCCGGGCATGGGCTTCGACTGCGCGGGCAAACACATGCGCATACCCAAAATCGTTGGCGGCACAAGTGAGAAACCCAGGATCGCTGAACGCCGTGGCATCCAGTGCCGGCCGATCTTCTCGGTACCGGCCGGATAGTTCTTCGGCAAAATGCATGGCATCACACATCGATCCTCCGTTTCCTGCCGAAAAGATGCGGCCGCCTTCCGCCAAACACGTAGCCATCAGACGACCGGCAACGGCAATCTGAATATGAGTTTGAGAGTCCCCGATGAGTGCCTTAAGGGCACGCGCGGCTTCCTCTAATTCACCCAACACGAACTCGTTCATCGTTCCAGTTCGGCGACCAAGGCCGCATGGGTCACGCCATGCAGGCGGATGTCAAACCGGGCCGCTCCTTCCCAATTATCGAACCAGATCGGCTTGGTTTTCATCTCCATCGGTTCTTCATCCCAGCGTGGAATCACGTGGGCATGGAGCGCAGGCTCCTGATTCCCCAATATCTCGTAGTTGATCCGCACCGCCCCAGTTACCGCCAATACGGCATCGCCAAGCCGGGTCATATCTTGTAAAAACTGCGCGCGAGCTTCGACGGGAAGCGCGTTCAGGTGCGGAACCACGGGGTCTGCATATAAAAGGCAGTACCCTTCCCTAATCTGCGGATCGCCCATTACTGCCCAGCCCGATTCCATCTTCCGGAGGCATCGATCCAAGGTTCCCGCCCGGCATTGTTCGACAAATTGATGAATCGCGGTCACGGCTTTACCCCCCGCGCGACTCGCGCCACCGCCGGATACGGATCGTTCCGGAGCAATTCCAGCTTGTCAAGTGAATCTTCCGGGAACCGTCCGTTGAGCATTTGAAGCGCGGTAATCCTGACGCCCGGACGCGGATCATCGAGTGCCTGCACAATTCGTTCGAGTGCGTTGTACATTTCGATAGAGCCCAAAATTCGGATTCCGATGCGTGCCATCTCTTCATGATCATCGTCCGCCAGAGTCCGGCCGATCGAATCGGCCTGCGCCGGATCGGTAGCAATCAGCCGGATCGCCGAATCTCGCACAAAGGGGTCACGGTTCTTAAGCAGCGTCGCCGCAGTTCCAATCGAATTCGGATCGCCGATGTCTGCCAGGGCAGCAATCGCCGTGCGAACGAGCACCGGATCGGCTTGAAAAAGCATCGGCAGGATCGCATCTGCCGCCGCCCGGGCCTTGAGAGCCCCTGCCGCACGGATCGCCAGCATTCTCAGTTTGGGATGATCTTTGATCGTTGATGGAAGCAGCGCGGCCACATCTGCAATCCGACCTTCGATTCCTATGCGAATAACCGCTTCGCGCTCCGCTTCGCTTCCATTGATGGCGCGTGCCCCTAGCAGGGTAATGGCTTCTGCACCAATCCCATTGGTAATCCGGGCCCAAGCCCGAATCTGCAATCGATTTGCCCCCGCCAGACGATGGACAATCATCCATTCGTAAGCGGGTTTGCCAATCGCAATAATTTCGCGGATTGCGGCATCAACTTCTTGCGTGGCCGAACCAACACCCCACTGGCTCGCCAATCGATAAAGCTCGGCCATGCGAGTCTCGCCCGGAAACTCCTGGGTTCCCGGCTCTGGTTCCGGTAGGGGATCGCTTGGAGCCGCAGGAATCGATCCGCCGCCCGGAACGATGACCGCCTGGTCATCACGGATCGAAACCGTGGTCTCGATCAAAGCTGAATCCTGACCGAATCCATCTGGATACGCATCGGTGCCACCCAGATCACAAAAAATGCTCAGACTGATCATCGAGCGATCGCGACGTGCATAGGCCGGCGGATCAGCATACCGATCGTTTCCGGCTGCTTCGATAAAGAGTCCGATCCCGTTGGCCACCGCTGTCGCTGGGCGCGCATCGCGCGATGCATACAAGTCATCGCCCGAACGATCGTAAAGAAGTGCCGTTCCATAATCGTGCCCAATCGCTTGAGCGGCTCCGTATTGCGTGGTGTAGCAATCGTTGCCCGCAAGATCAAACAGGTAGCCCGAAGTCAGATGCATCGCGCTCGCTTGAACGTAGTGGTACCCGTTGTAGTGATCGTTCCCCTCAGCATCGTAGAGCGAACCCAGAGCAAACCAATAACTGGCCGCTTGAGCGTAAGTTTCAGCAAGATAAAAATCGTGACCCGCCAAATCGGTAAGCAATCCAACCCCGCCCGGAAGTCCGCCGGAATCTTCCCGATAGCCCATGCCAAACCCCTGCGCAAAAGAATACGAAACATCGGTGAATAGAGGCTGATTCAGAATCAATCCGCCCGCGCGGTACGTATCATTGCCCGCGCGATCAATCAACCATCCCAACCCATCCAGACGCGCTGCCCCTTGCCCAAAAAGTGAGAGCCGGTAATTATCATCTCCTCCGGTATCAAAGCAGATCCCCACACCCAGCATGCCGAACCCTTGCGTAGCGGCCACCGAAGAATAAAAATCGTTCCCACCGTGCTTAAGAAACGTGCCGGTTCCACCGATCCCACTGCCGAAACAGAGCGATTGACCACGGTAAACATCGTTGCCGCCCCCATCGATGGCGATCCCCGCGCCCAACACTGCGGCACCAATACTTAGATCAGGAACATCGTAAACATCATCCCCACCTAGGTCAATAAGCACCGATGCGTACCCCACACCGGCACCCACCCGCCCCGTGTATCGATCGTTACCCCCCAAATCGATGATGATGCGGGCGTCCAGTTCATCATGGTGGTCTGAACCCTTTCCAGCAATAATAACCGGAAGCCCGGCAATGTCAAATCGCTGTTTGCCATCAATATCCGGCATTGGGTCTTTGAGGTCGGTGAACGCTCGTTCTGCCGCCCGCTGGACTCGCCATCCGGCATTCAGGATTCGGCCAAGATCAACGCGCTCCAGCAAAGCGACACATTCGTTGAGACTGGCCGGATTCGATTTTACAAATGTAAGTTTGATCCGAGGTTGCTGGATGGCATGGGTGGGCAATGCTTCGATTAACCGACGCGCTTCTGCAGGGGTGAGTGCTTGGAGGGCTTGGCGTATTTCGGCATCCGCGGCCGCGACTTCCGCTGCAAGCCGCCCGACGATCTCTTTGAGCGGAGCGGGCAGGTTGGAATCTGCCGGAGCCACATCTGGGGCAGAGAAACTGGGCGCGATCCCCGTCGCATCGCTGAGTATGGAGCGAATAAGCTGGGAAATTGATGCCTGCTCGGCTCTTTGATGAACGCTCATCAGCTGATCTGCTGAGCCGAGCGGATCGCGCATGCCGCTCTCCACGAGGTTCGAGAGTTTAAGATCAGGATACGGGTTTCGATCTGTGATCAGGTCTTCGGTTCGTAAGTTAGCCAAATACAGCGATTCCCGAATCCCTTCCAGCTCCCGCTGAGAGAGTTGGCCGAACGAACTCGCCACCATGATGGCCAAAATCAGAATCCAGGCACCGCGCACCACACCCATCACGCGCAAGTCTATCCTAACCAAGGTTTACGGATGCTGGTCAAACCGTAGAGGGCTTGCGCTTTTGACCAAGAAGAGCATCACCAATAGAAATCCGTAGCAGGTCATGCTCCTAAACCTCGCGACATTTATGAACTCCGTGATTCTTTAGTGCGCCTAATCAAGAAACTCCAAAAGCCCCCACCTTTTCCAATATCGTATTCTAGAGGTCATTTGAGTCTCCGTTCACACACTTTGAATGCGCGCTGTATCACAACGCATCGCTATTAGGGATTCAAAACCATACTTTTCCGAGCAAACACGGTCGTTCAACATGGCAATGCTACGCAAAGTCTAGCTTTGCAATCAGCGGCGCGGGCGGCTAAATCAAATAGACTTTGTTCTCTTTGAAATCAAGTAAAGTCCGTCGGTAGTCCGTCAATCGGCTAAAAATATAGGCCCAACTCAAATCGCCGGGAACTATTACGACGTCATTCAGCCCAAAGTTCAGGCCAGCCCGTAATGTCGACACTTCTATAACGTGATCAATTGCAAGGTCAGGAATAATATACTGAGATCGACAAAGATAACTGTTCAGCTCTTGAAAATCCATATCTATCGCATTATGTAAAGCTCTGAAATGTAATATCATTTCATACGTATAATTGCTAAATAATGGCTTCAGCTTCATAGCTTGACGAAGCAGCATAATCCTTTTCAGAATATCTAAGCGTAAATGCTGCGTGGGATTATACTTGACAAACGACTCGATACTACTGTCATTCAGGTTACAGTTTATGTCGTATATAGTCCGTTGCTGGACTGCTTGTTCATCTGGATTATGGGCAATTCTGCTTATCCATGCGTCACGTGAGGCATTTTTTGCTTCTAGAGAACGCTCAAGACTCTCAACCGACCATTCAAGAATTTCGCACGCATCATCGTAGCGGTGATTAGTTTCATCAACCAGATATAGGCTCTGGACATTAAGCAATTCGATAACGCCGCTTACTCGCCGACCCCCGGCATCCTTTATCCTCCATATGTCTGTGCCATCATCATCACCCGAGTTGTGCCAATCCTCGATATTCATAACCAAATCACGTACGTCATAAGCTAAAAATGACTCCTCAGCTGCGACAAGATTTACGGCATGCAGTGGCCAACGAATTTCCGGGCTTACACTCACCGTTACCATCCCTGCCATGGACGATGGTTACCAACGCCTTCGCCCGCCGTTCCCTGCAGTCCACGTTTTGGAGGTCGATGGTAGTGTGGCCATTTGTAAAACGGTTGCTGCACCCCGTTTGCTTTCCATGAGTGCATATCCATCCTCCATTTAGTAGGAGCACCATTGAGTACAAGTCTGGCTCCTCCTCCACCTGTATTCGGATAAGCTAGGAACTCCACATCAACTGCGCCCTGCAATTTTCCCAAGATAATGCTACCAAACACTTGGCCTGCAAGATGTCCTCCACGATAATCTGTAGTGATGGTACTAACTTGATCAGTCGTCCCCAACAACAGACGAATACGCGCACTCGGAGGCGGTAAGTCCAACAGATTCGAAAGGGCTACACTAAAAATATCGAGGCTAAAGGCTAGGTCTATAAGGCCGTCCCCAAATCCAACGATGCGTGTATACCAAGCGTCGTCGGCTTCAAAAGAGAACAGTCCGGCGGGATCAAAGTGGGTAACAGGATTGTTACCACAATACCCGTACCAATTACGTCCGTCCATGATCGGATCGCGGGTGAGGAAGCGGCCGGTATCGGAATCGTAATACCGATGGCCCAGCAATTTTAGACCCGTATCGAAATCTTGCTGATATCCGAACAGACCTGCATACGCAAACGGACTCTTCCACGAACCGGTAATCGACAAATCGTTGCCGAAGGCATCGTAAACGCGACTAGAAGTAACCGAGCCTGAACTTGAAGTTTGGACGTCCGAATTCTTAAGTGCAGAGTGGAAGGTTGTCTTAACCCCGCCTCTCACTTCCCCGCTTGGCGTGTAAGTGGCACGTCCATCACTCAGAACCGGAGCGGTGACCCCGATGCCATTGCGTTTAAAACTCCGTGAACCAAGCGAATCGGTAACGCCAACCCGAGTATCCAAACCATTGTAGGAATAACTGTTGGTCGTCATCCCTGGCTTCGTGATCGAAGTCACCCGGGATTCAAAATCATAGGTGAAAGCAGTTGTGCCACCGCTGCGAACAATAGCAGTCGTGCGACCCGCGACATTCCGATTAACCATGTGAAAGTTTTTCCCGCCTTGGTCTTCCGTCCGGGTAGACGCGATGGCAGCGGCGGAGCTCATAGGCAGCCTTAAAGACACATTTTGTTCAGCCTTCAAATTTCAAGCTTCAGTCGGTACTATTGGCCGGAGAGTCCGAGTGGAGCAGTATCGTAAATACCACCGTTAGCCTAAAAGTTCGATCTTATCCAATTAATTACGCCTTGCCACCGAACCCGGATCAGATGTAGCGGACGTGTTTTCCGAGTGAACTCGATCTAATCGACGAAACAACCGATCCGTATGATATATAGAATACGCTAGAAAGGTGACGAACCCGAGGGTCTTTGTCGGCTCAGTAGCCAGCGATACCAAGATGAAAATTTGAGAGGGAAATGCGAATGCAATGAGCCATGATCGCCAGGGACCACGCAAACGTTCATCTTGACTGAGCAAAATCAAGTGTCCGAACTCACGCCGGGCGACTACTGTCCCCCAGACAGCGGCCGCCATGACGAGCGCAGGTGGCCAAAAGCTTCGGTAAGCAATGGCGCAAAATAAGCTTAACGATCCTGCGACTATGAGTCCGGGAAAGAGCTTTTGAATATACGGCGGAGTCCACCAATGGCTCAAATTGTTCATCAAAGCGGGGCAACTTGCAAGAAATTCTTGATCTCACGATGCAGTCGGTCATCGTTTAGACTATTCGAAGCTTGGTCAATGCAATCGCGAGCCGACGCCCAAGAATCCTGAACTAGAGCATAAACATTAAACAAGCCGACCTGAATACTGTGACCATATTGAAGAGAGATTTCCACTTCCGCCTGGGGTCCAGTACTAACTTGACCTTCAAGGTTCAAATCCCATCTACTACTCTGTGGACTAAGAAATTCTTCAAAGGAACGAATTTCTCGTGTGCCTCCAGCAGCTCCGCTGATACCAACATCTCCTTTTAGGCTGCCGCCGATACCGACGGTCTCATTTACTTTTACTTTACCTTGCTTTGGGGCACCGCCGTTAGAGATTCCTCCGAATCCAGATAGCCCTATTCCGAAACCAGCTCCGACCTTAGAGGTATCCGAAACGGCGAAAGCAAGGTCTCCGGTACCAACATCTAAGTCAAACCCTATCTGCAAAGACTTACCCAGAATAGCTGAAAATGTTGACACCTCAATACCAAAAGCAATCGCAAGAAGTCCCGAGGAGTCAAAGTATCTCACCGGGTCGTTCCCACAATACCCATACCAGTTTCGACCATCTTTGATCGGATCGCGGGTGAGGAAGCGGCCGGTATCCGAATCGTAATACCGATGTCCCAGCAGTTTTAGACCGGTATCAACATCCTGCCGATACCCGGACTGACCCGCATAGCCAAACGGACTCTTCCACGATCCTGACACCGATAGATCGTTGCCGAACGCATCGTAAATCCGATTAGATGAAACTACGCCGGAATTGGATGTTTGGACGTCGGCATTTAGCTCTGACAGGAGATTCAATCACGGTTCCACTACTTCGATGCTTCTGCCCGCATCTTTATGTACGAAGGTGAAATGGCCATAAGTTCCTCTTGAGGTTTCTCAAGTATCGATTCCATCCACTCTTTGTTCTGCCACCTTGATCGCAAGTGATAATCATAGGTATCCAACGCCATATCAATAAGATCTTTTCTCAACTCCAGAGTGATATCTGATTCATAATTCGAAGCGGCACGTATTAGCTTTGCGACTTGATCATCGACCGGCCACCGCTCCAAGCGCGCGGACGCGTGCCAGAAAATCGCATAGTTTCGGTCGCGTACAGGAAATCTTTCGTCAATCAACCCGGTATCGACCATCAATTCCGGATTGATCCTGCCGCTATACATTGTAACCATTGCAACAAGGTAATCTGACCTTCGCACGAATAACTTACCCTCTCGTTGAAATCCGAGCAGCTTTAAGTGATCCCGTACAATCTTCCGCAGCTGGGACCGCAAGCACTTTCTGTGGTTACTTCCTGTCATCTTGGTTACGCCGTTGGGCTTCACGTGCTCGATTCCGTGACAATAATAATTTACAATAGTCGGGTTGCATAAACAGCCTGTCAGGCTCCGGAATATCAACTAGAGAATCTAGCCAGTTTTCATTTTGCCACTTTTCCTTAAGCCATTTGTCGTACACGTGCAACGCATGCTCGAGTGTCTCAATTCGAAGGTTTACCGGGATATCAGAGTCCCTATCAAGTGCTTTCATGACCAAGTTCCTCGCCCCCCCCTCCGAAAACGAAGTGCAATCGAGCATTAAAGTGCCAAAATGGAGTCTGCTTTATAGGCCTGTGGGGAAAACGTAGATCGACCGTCCCAATGTCAATGTAAACATGCGAGCCAATCCGTGAAGGGTAAATACGTAAAGCCGCAATAATATTACCAAGCTCCCGCACGTAGATTTCTTCATCTTTGAGAAAGCCAAGTTCCTTGAGTGGTTTAGCCAGCCACTTTCTGATTTCAGTCGTCGTCACTGTCATCGAGTCATATTATGTCATACAAAATCAAGATTTTAGCAAAACCTGATCCAAGTTCTCGGTGATACCGATCAAGCTGCTTCTTTCCGTCCCTTCGCTCTCTGGAACTATTAGGATTGGTTTCTATGATCTTCTTTTCATGAAAAGTCACAAGGTCAAATCTCATATTATCATCAATATAATCTCATTTCAATGTACGTCAAAATGAGACTGAACGATGCTATGCGCGTCTCGTCCCCGGAACAGATGGCCGTGCTTGCCGTTGTGGGGGGACTCAGCTTTCCGAGATTCAGATCACTTGCTTTTAGGTGCGGTGTATCGCGGTTCGGATGACGCAGATAACCATAGGGCGGGTTTTCCGTTTTCGCCACTATACACAGGGTGCGCGATGTGAGTCAAGACTATCCTAAGAGAATTGAATAGCGTCTCTGTCAACCCCACGGACCAGCCCCCGACCGCCCCGCAGAACGCCCGGCGTCGCAGGTACAATAGAACCTGGTGGCACCCAAGGTGCGCCGTGTGGTCTGCCAAGACCGTCTGGAATTAAGCCGTGGCCGAAATCGACCCGAATATCCCCTCCGTACCCATTGAACAAGAGCTTGCCAAAAGCTATGTGAACTACGCGATGAGCGTCATCATCTCGCGCGCCCTGCCGGATGTGCGCGATGGCCTCAAGCCCGTGCAGAGACGCATTATCTACGCGATGCGCCAGCTCAACCTAAGCCCAGATGGCGGATTTAGCAAGTGCGCCAAAGTGTGCGGACAAACCAGCGGCGACTATCACCCCCACGGCGAAGCCGTCATTTACCCCACCCTCGTTCGAATGGCGCAACCCTTCACCATGCGCTACCCGCTCATCACCGGGCAGGGGAACTTTGGCAGCATCGATGGCGATCCTCCCGCCGCCATGCGATACACCGAATGCCGCATCGCGCCGATTGCCATGGAAATGATCGAAGACCTGGAAAAGGATTCGGTCGAGTGGATGCGCAACTACTCCAACGTTTTGGATGAGCCGGTGTATCTCCCGGGCAAGTTCCCTAACCTGCTTTGCAACGGAACCCAAGGCATCGCCGTCGGAATGGCCACCTCCATGCCGCCGCACAACCTTACCGAGGTTTGCAACGGAATCCTCCATCGCATCGATAACCCCGAATGCAATCTGGAAGAGATCATGGAGCACATTCCCGGGCCGGACTTCCCCACCTACGGACTCATCATGGGCGTTAAAGGTATCCGCGATGCTTATGAATCAGGCCGTGGATCGGTGGTGATGCAAGCCAAAACCATGATCGAGCCCACCGATATGGGCAAAAGTAAGATCGTTATCACCGAGCTGCCCTATCAGGTGAACAAACGCAACCTTGTCGAGAATATTGCCAAGCTCGCCAAACTCCGCAAGTTCGATGGCATCACCGATGTTCAAGATTATTCCGATAAGCGAGGTATGCGAATCGAAGTCGAACTTCGGCGCGATGTCAACCCCAACAAAGCACTTAACTATCTGCTTAAGCACACCCAGCTTCGGGCCACCTTTGGCTGCATCATGCTCAGCCTTATCGATGGCGCGCCGCGTGTGAGTCCGCTGGTTACCCTGCTCGATGAATACATTCGCCACCGACGCAGCGTGATCATCCGCCGCACGCGGTACGAACTGTATCGAGCACTGGAGCAGATGCACCTGCAAGAAGGGTATCAGATTGCTCGCCGATTCCTGGATGACATTATCTCCACCATCCGCGCCGCAGCCGATCAGAACCAAGCCCTTGTCGATCTAGTCCGCAAATTTGCAATGTCGCCCGCTCAGGCGCGCGCCGTACTCAGCATGCAGCTTCGCCGACTCACCCAACTTGATCAAGCGCAGCTAGAAACTGAATACAAAAACACGCTTCTCAAAGTCCAAGACCTCATGCATATCCTGACCGATGAGCAACGCCTGATCAGTATCATGCGTGATGAAGTCATTCATCTGCGGGACAAATTCGGCGACGAAAGACGCACTAAGATCATTGCCCGGGAAGCTGGTGATTTTAGCGAAGAAGATCTGATTCCAGAAGAAGAAGCAATCGTAAGCATTAGCCGCGATGGCTACATCAAACGAATTTCGCTCGATGCCTATCGCCAGCAAAAACGCGGCGGAAAAGGCATGAAAAATGTGCAGAAACAAGATGACGAGCCAATGCACATCTTCCAAGTTAATACCCACCACTACATCCTCTTCTTTACCGATCGCGGAAGAGTCTACAAACTTCGTGCTTATGATCTGCCCGAATCAACGCGATACAGCCGAGGAATGCCGGTTATCAACTACATCGCGATTGAAAGCGATGAACGCGTGACTGCTACGGTGAGTGTCAAAGATATCAAGGGCGAAGGGTATCTCACCATGATCACTAAATATGGTGAGATTAAGCGCACACCGATGAATTCGTTCGTGAACCTGCGATCCAACGGTTTACGTGCTTTTGATATTGAAGAGGGGGATGAATTGGGCTGGGTTCTTTCTTCTGCAGGGACGAACCACGTCATGATCGTTACCCATAACGGTATGTCGATCCGGTTCGACGAACGCGATGCCACCTCCCGATCCCGTGCCGCGGGCGGAGTCCGCGCGATTCGGCTCAAAGGAGACGATTACATCGTCGGAGCGGGCCTAGTTCGCGATGACGCCAAACTGCTCGTAGTCGGCGAAAATGGATACGGAAAACTCACCGATCTCGATGAATACCGTAAGCAAGGCCGCGGTGGATCGGGCATTCTCACCATGAACTGTACGGAAAAAACTGGCCGGATCGTGAGTGCAGAAGTCGTGGATATCAAAGACCGTCTGGTGGTGCTCACCACCGGCGGCCAAGGCATCCGGATCAAAGTCAAAGATATCCGCGAGGTTGGCCGGGTTGCCCAAGGGGTCAAACTCATCAACCTCAAAGAAGGTCATACCGTTGCGTCGATCGCACGGTTGATCCAAGAAGCTGACGAAGGCGAGATCCAGGCTGGGGATTACGATGAAGAAGACGAAGCAACCAGCTTGATCGAAGAGTAAGCACGCTCCTCACATGGCCGCATTACCGCCTTCCGGATATAGTCGGGATCGTTTCCCTCCCCGAGGGCGGTTTAATTACGGCATTTATAGCGAGGCCATCGACCTCATGCGGGAGAATATTCTTCCATTTGCGGCGTATGGCCTTATCGCTTTTATTGTCATTTCCGTCGCAGGCCAAGTTGGCAATATGGGTCAGTACATTCTGATGTTCGATACCAGTGGTGGCCTACCGGGTGCTCTGTACTACATCATTCTGACTTTAAGTAGCCTGTTTGGCATTACATTCCAATTAGTCGCATGGTCTTGCTCTACTTTAGGCGTTGCAACTATGGCCAAAAGCCAGGCTCGCGGCCTGGTGGCCGATGTTTCAGAAGGGTTTTCTGCATATCGTCATATTTTTCCAATCCTTGTGACAAATTTACCCATTGTTGCGGCGTTCATTCCTAACGCAATTCTCTCTGGCCTAGCTTATAAATATGTTTTGGAAATGGAAAGTAGTTCCCTGAGTTATGACGCATTCTTTTCCTTGCTTCCTACCCTTATGTTTGTAGGCATTATCGGGCTTATTGCGGCGATGACTGTAAGCGTGTTATTCTGCATGGCTCCATTTTATGTGGTCTACGAAAACTTGACCGGCGGTCAAGCCCTCAGCCGATCATATCAGGTGTGCAAAGGCAATTTCCTTGGAATTCTTGGAATGCTTACTTTTAACGTGGTCATTTACTTTTTTGGATTTCTCTGCTGTTGCGTGGGGGTCTTCTTTGCTTTTCCTTATATTTCCATCGTGATGCTTTTGGCATTCCGTGATCTGACGAATATTCCCCTTATTCCGATCACTCGCGCGGAATCTTATTCACCGTACCCGCGAGAATTTCAGGGCGACATGCCGCCCGCTCCGCCGGAAGAGACTCGTTAGTCAGGGCTCGCCAGGCATCCCCATAAAGATTTTATAAACTTTGATGCGCGGTGGTGCTTTAATGTGGGGAGGTGGTACCTTATCGGAATGGCGATCTGGATCATGCCACGAAAACACCATATGTACCAACTCCAGAAGGAAGAAAACTGATCATGGTTTCCTCGCTCGTCTGTTTAACTTCGGTAGCACTCTCCGCTACCCCGCCAGACCAGTATCTTTTCGTTCACGCAGGGCTGGAGGTTCCTGCGGAACTTAGCCAAGTGATCGAAAGCAATCAGCAAGGTCGATTCAAAATCATCGAAGAGGGCGGTCTCTGCGTCGTGCTGGATCTGCAATCTACGGGAATCACGTTCAACCAAAAGATCGCAGAGGGGCTCGAAGAATTCGCTCGAGGCAATGACCAAAAAGGGATCGACCTGATCCAAGCACAGGTCGCGCCGTTGGTGTTGAGTTGGATCACCGATCCGGCCACTAACTCCACCCCGTATTCCAAAATGACATCCGCCCAGCTGACCCCCAGCTACGGAATTGATCTCAAAGTTAACGGGAGCGAAAACCAGTCGCTTCGAAACGCGGCGCCACGCGACCAAAATCAGAACTGGCTGGATGTCGCGACCGTGTTCAAAGATAAGAATCCCCAAACCCTTGGTCAAAAAATGGATCGGCTCAGTTTTGTCGCCATTGGTCGACTTCTCGGCTCAGAGCAGGAGCGATCACGATACAGCTTGGCCATGAAGACGTATTGGGACAGCTACGACCAAGTGAAAAATCGCTATAACACGGCAATGAATGCTTGCATGGATAAGCTCTACCGTGATTCAGGCATCGCGTTCAACTTAAACCGAAATGATAGAGGTAAGAAGCTGAACAAACTAAGCCCGGATCGGCGTGAGGAGATTCGGAGAATAACCGGGTTCGATTTTTCGGAAGACTTGGAATCTGCCACGATCGATCGAGCATGGAAAACAATGACCATTTCATTTAGTGTAGCGACTCCGAGCGGTTCTAGAGAAGGAGTGTCGTTTGAGCTTCTCTCGCAAATGCCTTAATTAAAGAGTTTAAGCACAATGTGAAAGCGCGATGCTGTTACTGGCATCGCGCTTTCTTTCGTAACCAATCTACTCGTCGATACGGAAAGCTACGATTTCGTAGCCGCGACGACCTTGTTCAAGGCCGTAGTAGTGGCGGCTCGTTCGTTGACGACCCCACGGGTCGCGGTACACATGGTCGGCAATCACCGATGCTCGGCCGCGGTTTTCGCGTACTTGCCGGATCCGGTAATCCTGAGTCCACGTACCTTCAACCACGTCGCGAAGCATGTCGTAAAAGTCGTCACCGCGCAACCGATACTGAGCGTGGCGACCAATCTCAATGGAGATCCAGCCGTTACCGATTAGATTCTCCATGTATCGGACCTGACCTCGGCGAAACGCATCGTAGATATCGTCTACCGCATAGTCCAGGTCGCTTCGACGGCTGGTGCTTCCCCAGCTCCATCCCCAATCGCGATCGTTATCGTAGCGCCAATTGTACGATCGACCGGTGGTCCATTCAAACTGAATCCAGTCGAAGTTGATGCGTACCGTGCTGATATAGCCGGGCACGTTGGCGTAGCTGTACCACGGGGAAGGAACGCAATATTGCGGATGGTACGAGAATTGGTAGTGGGGATACCAATACCAGTTATCTTGCCATCGGTTGTTGTAGTGGTAGTAACCGCTTCGATACCGATTCCGATCTATGCGCTCTTCCGACCACGCTTCGCGCGTGCTTCGACTATCACTTCGTACCGGAGGCGGAGCACCGAATTCCTGACCTTGTCGGGTGCGGGAAATTTGGTTGTTGTTTTCGTTGTAACGAACGCTCCCGCTGCGCGATTGTCCACCGCCGCTTCGACCCAAAAAGTCGCCACCGGTGTTGTTGCCTTGTCGATTCGAGTTTCCAATCGCGCCGCCGCCAGAAGAACGAGATGTTCCGCTACCGCCGGACGTGGAGCCGCCGTTAGAACGCGATCCGCCGCTGCCGCCGCTATTGCCACCACCGCGACCTAATCCACCGCCGTTGTTCTGGCCGCCAGAATTTCCGCCGCCTCGCACGGGTCCGCCGCTACCGCCGGAGTTTCCGCCGCCTCCACGGGCAGGAGGTGGAGCCCCGCCGCCCGAATTCCCGCCGGAGTTCCCCCCGCCTCCGCCGCCGCCGCCTTTACCGCCTTTGCCAAGCGGATCTTGGGCCAAGGTAGGGGTGGATACGGCTAAAAGGGCCGCCACCAAAATAGGAAGGAGTTTCTTCATTGAAATGTGTACCTGTATCCATGATACAGACGTTTCGTCCATGGTCAAGTTTCTTATTCCACCTTTGCGCAAGTGCGAAGTTGGGTAAACCTGCCAGCCATACGAGATGCGCTACTGGCTCATGAAGTCCGAACCGGACACTTACGGCATCGAACAGCTTCGACAAAAAGGCGGACCCGACATCTGGGAGGGTTGCCGAAACTACACGGTGCGAAACTTCTTCCGCGATGACATGAAGGTAGGCGATTTGGCCTTTTTCTATCACTCTAATGCCAAACCCAGCGGAATCATCGGCACTATGCGAATTGTTAAGGAAGCGTACCCCGATCCTACTCAGTTCGACCCAAGCAGTGAATACTACGACCCCAAATCCTCTCAAGATAACCCGCGCTGGCTAGCCCCAGACGTCGAATTTGTAGAGGAGTTTCCTCGCCTGATCTCGCTTGCTGAACTCAGAGAAACGCCCGGACTCGAAGAGATGCTTGTTATCCGCAAGGGTCAGCGTCTTTCTGTAATGCCCGTAACCGAGCAGGAATGGGAGATCGTGCACAAGCTGGCGCAATCTGGCTAAGCTGCCGATCATTCCTCTAAGCCTCGCATGAAAGTTCTCTTCGTTACCGCAGAACTTGCCCCCTTCGCCAAAGTTGGCGGACTCGCAGATGTGGCCGGGTCGCTCCCCTTGGCCCTGCAAGAAGCAGGGTGCGACGTCACCATCTTCTGCCCCGGCTACGGACTCATCACCGAATCCGAGCTCGCAGAAACTCGTCCGCTTCTAGAGCCTTTTTATGTCCGGCTTAACCCATCGCGGTTCGTCGGTGGTTCGATCCACGAAACAACTTACCGAGGCCTCCGAATCTGGTCGGCGGATGCCCCCATGAGCAATTTTCGTCGAGCCAAATCGAGCGAACAGATCTACACGTTCCAGCGCGACGACTATATTTTCTTAGCTCAGGCGGCATTGGAGGCTTGCGAAGAACAAGGCTGGCTCCCCGATGTTGTTCATTGCCACGACTGGCACACCGGATTGCTTCCGGCGATCCTCCGCAATTCTCGGCGCGGCGCATGGGATTCGGTTGGCGCGGTGTTTACCATCCACAACCTTGCCTATCAAGGCGAGTTCGGATTCGAGACCCTCGATGCGGCCGGACTGCCCCACTGGCTCTACCACCCGGATTATTGCGAAGCGTACGGGGCGATTAACTTCCTTAAGAGTGGTGCGGTTTTTGCGGATCGTGTGAATACGGTGAGCCCCACATACGCTCAAGAAATTCAGACACCGGAATTTGGTAGTCGATTGGATGGATTTATGCGCCATCTTGCCAGTCAGGGACGCCTGAGCGGAATCCTCAACGGAATCGACTACGAAGTTTGGAATCCTGCCGATGATCCGGCCCTGATAGCGAACTATAGTGCGGCTGACCTGACTGGAAAAGCGGAATGCCGACAAGAGCTCATCAGACTGGCTCAGTTGATCAATACTTCAGGCCCGATCTTTGGCATGGTCACCCGAATCAGCACTCAAAAAGGGTTTGGAATCTTGCTCGATTCCGTACGGACTCTTGTCGCCAACGGCGGATCATTGGTTATCCAAGGACTTGGCGATCCAGAAATCATTCGCGGGATTAGGGTCGAAGAAGCACGTTATCCGGGTCGGATCAAGCTCTTTGAACAGTTCAGCCCGGAACTTGCCCAAAAAATTTACGCCGGAAGCGATGCGTTCCTGATGCCGTCCCGGTTCGAACCCTGCGGACTCGGCCAGATGTTTGCCATGCGTTACGGAACCGTACCCGTTGTGCGTGCCACAGGCGGATTGGCGGACACAGTATTTGAAGGTCAAAACGGCTTTGCCTTCTCCGAATTTTCTGCCGATGCGCTAAGCCGAGCAATCGAACGTGCCATTTCGGCATTCGGCCAGCCCGAAGCGTGGTCGAATCTTGTCGAAGCGGGCATGAAAGCCGATCACAGTTGGCGACGCAGTGCTCAAGCGTATGTCCGCCTCTACCAAGAGGTGATGCACGTGCGCCGGAACACAAATCGCCAAGCGAGCGGCTAACGAACCCGGAACAGTACGCCGCCCCGAATATCCGTGGGAACTAGTTCAAGGTTGCCGCCCCGCACCGCATCGGCAAGCAAAATTTTCCACCGGAGCTCGCGGTTCTGTCGCATGGATTCGCGAGTATCGGCGGTGTAGCCATCGCCCGGAGCAAGGCCGGCTTCGGCCAGCCATAGTTCGATATGCGGGTCGATTCGAAAGCTAATGTACACGTGGGAGACGCCTTCTTCTCTCAAGGCGCGCACGAGGTCGAACCCCGACTCAAGTTCCTCATAACGGATTCGATCGCCGTGGCCCGGATTTGCCCAGAAGTAAGGGCGATCCAAGAAAAATCCAAAAACTTCGTCGAAAAGGGCAACCTCTTGAACGTCGTCGATTTGGTTAATCGCCTCGGCATCGCGTGAAAACGGAGTGGTGAGATGGCGGTAACTTTCCGCAGAAACTTGGCCGGTCACGACTCGAAGCTGATTCTCGCCTTGCATCCGATAAACGATGCTGATCGAAATCAACGCCTGCAAAACCGCCAACCCGATCAGGACCGGTCCGATCCGCGTTCGCGGCTGGAATCGGACCTGAGCAAGGGCAACGAGCACCGCCGCCGGAACCGCGATAAACGCCAGGTACCGACTCTGCTGGGTCAACAGGAACCACAGGCCAAGGCTCAGTCCGGCCCATGCGCACAGATATGCTTCGCGGCCGCGCATTCGTCCCGATACGCACCAGGCCACGTAAACAACCAGCGGAATCAATCCGATGGCTCCGGTGGGCATACCGCCGCCAATCTGCTGGGCCGGATTCACATAACGACCCGGCTGATACGAAAGCCCAAAGATCGCATGCCCTATCCGCAACGGATCGCGCCCCACGCCAAACGATCGCTGTTCATTGGCATATATTTCGGCTCGCCATGAATCCCACCCTTTGCCGCCCAGCACCTCGTAAAAGAATGGAAAAACCGGGTTTCCGGTGAAGGCGATGTTTTTAATAAACCAAGGAGATGCCACCAGTAAGGCGATGCCAGCCACAATTCCCGCCGGACGGAGGAACGAACGCAGATCACGGATTCCAAACAAAACAAAGCAGAGCCCGGCCGCAAAAAATGTCTGGAGTCCGGTGAGCTTGGTTCCCATCGCGAGCCCCCAACACAGTCCGGCCAAAATCGGGAGCCCGCCCACCGATTCGGATCGGCGGATGAGCATGACGATCTCGGCCGAATAGAGTGCACCTAACCCCACATAAAGGGCGTGCGAAACATCGACATAGGCGGTGCCCGATTCCCAAAGCACCACTGGCACACCGGCAAAAACAATCGGTGCCAAAATCGCGAACGATCCGGCATTCCACCGCCGACTCATGCCGTAAAGGGTCTGGCTGCCCAGCAGCAAAATGCACCAGCTAAACGCTTTGGCTCCCGCTTCGCCGCCCCAGCTTAATCCGTACAGGTACAAAGCATCGATGGCGAACGGAAAGTTGCTGTGGTGAATCGTGGATATGTAATACACATGGTTCTGACCAAGCCATAGCTTTGGAACCGCTAGGTGGTACGCCAACGAATCCCAATCCATGGCCGTGCTTGGCGATAGCACACCGAGTAGCGGAATCAAGAGCAAAAATCCCAATATGGCGGCGGCCGGAACGCCCCATCCAGCGGGCCGCGCCGGCCGCTCAATAAGCCCGCGGACTTTAACCAGAACCGCTAATCCGCCAATGGTGACCAGCCCGCCGATGATCATAAGAGCTGGCTTGAGAAATCCAGGAATGAGGCCGAGTACAACGCTGGCAGTTCCCACCAATCCCAGGCCAAGGAGCCCGGCCAACCCAAACGCTTCGTGCCGATCGAGATGGGTCAGCCAACGGTCAAACAAGGCCCGAAAACTGAGCGCCACGAAAACGCAGAAAATCGTGGTGAAAATCAGCCCGAGCATTTGGCGTTCATATTACACCGCAGCCTCGATTATGCTTTCCTACTCAGCCGATTCGATACCGAGAGCGAGTTCAGCGATTTGAACTGCATTCCAAGCGGCACCCTTAAGAATCTGATCACCGCAACAGAACAGCGAGATTGCCTGCGGATTCGATATATCTGGGCGAATCCGACCCACATAAATATCGTTTGTGCCCGTCGCCATGCTGGGCATGGGAAAGATGTTGTTTTCCCGATCATCTACAAGCTTAACCCCAGGGAATCGCGCAATCGCCTGACGCACCGCATCAATATCCGGCGCAGCATGTTCGAATTCCACCGTAACCGATTCGCTATGGGCGCGCAAGACGGGGACGCGAATACACGTGGGATTTACGCCGAGTTCCGGATCGCCAAAGATGCGTCGGGTTTCAAGAATCATTTTTTCTTCTTCCCCGTTGTAGCCACTGTCGGAAATCGGCGTGTTATGGCTGAAAAGATTAAATGCATATGGATGCGGAAAAATTTCGGCTTCGAACGGCTCCTGGTTCAGCGCGGCCCGCGTTGATTCTTCGAGTTCGTGCATCGCTTCGCGACCGGCTCCGCTGGCCGATTGATAGGTGCTCACGATAATCCGTCGGATTCGTCCGAATGCGCGCAACGGCGCAACCGCCATGCACAAAATAATTGCGCAACAGTTGGGATTTGCAATAAGTCGCGCATCGCCTAACGTGTGTCCGTTCACTTCCGGAATCACCAGCGGCACATCCGGATTGAGCCGAAACGCGCTGGAGTTATCGACCACCACCGCTCCGGAACTGGCAAACTTTGGGCCCAATTTTTTGGAAGTATCCGTGTCGGCGGCCAAAAACGCTACGTCCACCCCGGCAAAATTACTAGGACTCAACACTTGGGATTCCACACTAGAGTTTCGGAACGGAATCGATGTGCCCGAGGTACGAGGACTTGAGTACGCGTGCAGATTCCCAATCGACCAGCTTGAACGATCAAGCAGTTGAATGATCTCCGAGCCCACCGCACCAGTTGCCCCCACCACGGCGACGTTTAACGTTCGCATGCCTCCCTGATTTTGGAGGCCATCGCATACGCGTGGGGACCTTAGGTGAAACACTCTATGACCGCACAACTCACGAAATTTAAGAAATCTTTATCAAAATCAACATGTTTTTCACGACGAAAATTTCTTAAAATGATTCCTAAGACAACTTTGCTCCGAGCAACATGATCAAGGAAAAAGCGACAAACGCTTCGTTCGAGGTTCACGTTCCTTCCGTGAACCTCGTTGCGGGCGTCATCGGCCAGCCGCAGCCATTCATCTTCGAAGAGGGTGCCGAACAGCACCGCCTCCTGTTTTCGTGTCAGGGGAGCGCTCTGGTTTCCGGACCCGATGGACACACTTCGCTCCTCAGTGCCGGATCTGCCCTTTTGGTGCCAAAAGGTTCAGATTGCCGAATAACCCTAGGCCGGGGGAGCCAAAAATGGCTTGTCGCCACTTGGGCGGCTGAATCGAATGCGATTGCTTTTACTTCGCTTCAGATGCCCAAAGCATCGCACTACGTGACTTGGCACGACATAGTACGACGCCTCGCACTCAGGGAGACGACCGAAACAGTTAAGCGTTCTCTAGAAGCTTCCGAAACGGATGCGGGACTCGCTATCGCTTGGACAAATCTCGTCACCATGAACTTGGAACCGCAAGGCAACCAGTTTTGCCTGGCAGAGATTCCGCCAAACCTCAACGAAAGTCTGGCCAATCTCTTCGAGGCGATAAAAGCCAAACCGGAGCGGGCCTGGAGTCTTTCGGAAGCAGCCACTCTCGCCGGCTACTCCCCATTCCATCTGTCACGGGTTTTCCGCTCAGTAACCGAAATCGGATTCCCGGAATACGTGGATCGGTGCCGCGCCGAAGTTGCGGTTCGGCAACTGCTGGAATCGGAACAAGCACTCAGCGAGGTGGCCGAGCGAGCCGGATTCGGATCGCCCCAAGCGATGCGCGGGGCGTTGCGCGAATACACCGGATTCCTCCCATCAGAATATCGGCAACAAGCACCTGACCAATCGAGTTAAGTACAAAACTCCCCGCCGATCATGACCGAACGGCGAGGAGCTTTCGGTTGAATCCACTGACTAGCGATCGCCGTCGGGAATAGCTTTAGCGAGGTAGACGCGGATTCCGTAGGCGCAGATGAGACCGATTACCACAAGCAGGGCACCAAGAAAAAAGTTCGGACCTTCTTTGGGTTCTTCCACGTTCGCCGCATCTTTCGCGGCGGTCCGGAGACTCTGCGCCGCAAGATCGGATTTTCCGGCCCGGGAGAGAGTGCTGGAAGCCTTTGTATCGTTGTGATAGCTAGGCGTGCCGAGCGCGTTACCATTCGAACTAGAGGTTCCGGGTGTGGATGCGCCCGTCTCCCCGCCCTGATACCGGGACATTTCTTCTTGTGAGAGTTCCTCGTGGAACTCGGCTCCATCAGGCTTGTGCTCGATGGGGGCAAAGCACGATCCGGCAAAGGCCATGATGGCCAAGATAGAGGCGAATTTGAGTTGCTTCATTGTTTTAGTCCACATGGAATCCCTTGTCTTGCCACGTGCTGCGCAAGATGGTCGGGCTGCGCGGGAGATCAAGGTCGATCAGCGGTTGATTGGTCACCGCCCGCTCGCGGATTCGGTTGTCGTAGTTCATCCGAATCGGAAGCGACCAGGTTACAATCGCCTCGTCTCGGCTGATAATTGTGCCGTTTAGGGTCATCCCTCCACCCGAAGTTCCCACGTTTCCTCCCCCAACAAAGTTGGTGTAGAGAATCGCGTCGATTTGGTTAACGCCTCCCGCGGCAAGTGCTTTGTATGCGGCCTTAGTGGACGGATCAACTTCAAGAAGAGATTGGTACTTCTTGATTCCCCAGCTATCGATCGCATTGGCATTGTAAGCCGGAATCGTCGTACCGTCATCATCAAGCCGAGGCTTGGTGAACGGCGGAGTCATGTAATTGAGCGGATACCCGCCGAATGTCGTGGTGTCGCCCATGATGATCGACTGGCTAGCTGCGAGACCGAGAAAGTCCGCCTTTTCCGCTGCTTGTTCCACCGCCGCGATATTCGTACCCAGGAAGGAAGGTGGATTCTTGTACCGAACCGATCCGATCACATGGATGTTTCGGGTGGTGTAAAGAGTTCCCTGCCCCTGAATGGTGCCCGTAATCGCGACATCACCATTGACGGCCACCGGTCCGTGGATTCGGATGGGATGAGCATCGGTTCCTACAAGCAGCTGACTTTGAGTGACCACGCCATTGGAACTAACGCGTTTGTAACCGCCCGCACCGCTATTGAGCGTTGAATCCCACACGTCGACAAACGCGCCTTTGTAATTGGGGTTCGGGCTGCCATCGGCGTTGAACTCATCTTGCGAACCGGCATTGCCTTGGTAGTTCGGGTTGGGAGTTCCGTCCGCAAAAGCGGCTTTATCATCTTCGAACGCTTTGGAACGTGCAAACCGCTTGCCGCCTTCATCTGCGGCGTCGGTGATATTGCCAAAGTCGCGAAGATCGGGCATGACGATCTCTTCGGTCGGGCGCGGATCAAGCATCGTTTCGGTAGAAGTGCCGGAAGGATTTGTCCAAGCGCGCGAGCCTTTGGAATCTTCGATTGCAGCACCAAAGATGCGGTTATTCACCACTTGAGCTTCGCTAAAAAACACGAGGTCGCGCCATTTTTCAAACTCGGCCGATCCGATGGTTCCGTGCTTGGTGGCATCGTAGGGCTGTCGCATTCGCGAACGATGCGGCGTCGACGCGTTGTTATAGGTCGTGGTGTATTGCGCTTGAGTCTGCTTTCGCGGGGGGGCATTCACCAATCCGGCCGCGGCGGGCGTGAGCTTATCGTTCACGGAGGCAACAACCGAGCCGTTAATCATCCCAGAGCCGCTGATAAAATCGAAGTTTCCGTTCGATCGCATGTCGCCGTTGACAATGAGGTTCGACGGCGTAAACCCGCTCATCCACCCGTAATTGTTAATGAAGTACGTGTAGTCGAACACACGACTCCGCGCCAAGCGGAACTCAGCAATCACATCGACAATTTTGCGCGGCTCACCCGCGTCGGCCACTGAGTTGCCATTGGTGTCCAGATATCCGATCGCACGAATCATAACCATGCGCGCGTACGGGTCTCCGGAGGGCTGCCAATATTTAATGACCCCGGCCGCATATTTACCGACCTTCGGCATATCCCCATTCTTGCTCGCCTTCGGATTGATTTCCGCAGCACCCGTGAGCGCGGCATCCATGCTTCCGAACGCTTGACTAGCCTTAAACGGCTTCCATAGGTCAAGCATCACGTCTTGGATTCCGGCATCGCAAAGGTGAGTGGCTTGAACTTCCTTAGTGTTATGGCGGGCAATTCGGATTGAGGTCGTCGCCCGGTCGATATACGACGTTGCGGCGATCGCAATAATCATCATCAGTCCGAACGTCACAAGAAGAGCGACGCCTTTCTGCTTTTGGGATTTTCGTTTGGGTTTCATGGTCATCTCTTCCCCCTCACTTGATTAATTCCGGAACGTTGCGCAACACGATCTTTTCACGTTTGCGCGTTCGCTGCCACTCATCGGTGGCCCCACCTTGTTTGCCGGTCACGACCTTAACCGTGACTTCCGAGACGATGCCGGTGGTGTTCGTTGTAAAAATTTTGTAAGACGGGGCCGCTTCAGTAACCGATCCGAGCTTGCGCTTTTTGAGGTTATGGTGAGTGCTCAGCATAAATGGGTCGACGGCAAGCACGTTCCGCGCAATTGTGCGTTTGACTCCGCCCGCTCCCTGCAGAATGAGCTTATCGCCATCTTTAAAGATTCGCCGATCAACACCATCCCAAACGACTGGCACTTTGTAATCTCCCGTGCCGGAATCTTTATCTGGCAATCGGTAGGTAATTCCCATGCCATCACCATCGAGGCTCACCCACATGGCTTGACGCAGTTCGTCGGAAATTGTGCGAATCGCCTGACGCGTATCGTTTTCGCCATCCATCATGGTTTCGCCGCGTCCCCAAGCGGCAACGCAGGCGATAAACAGGGTGAGAGCGGAGGTCAAAACGATAAACGAGATCGCAGAACCTACGATCACTTCCACAAGAGTGAATCCTCTTTTTGTGCGTAATTTTCTGCTCATGTGTGCGCTACAGGTTGGCCACCAAGGTCATTAGGCGAATGGATTTCCATTGACTCCGTTCTTGCCAGGCGACAATCACTGTGATGCGTCGCATGTCCAGATTCACCTGTTCCGACACGATAAAGCCGCGTCCGCCCGGCAACACCGAGCCCGGACTATCGACGTCGGCAACATCAACGGTCGTAAATTCGTGAGCCATTTCACCGGCAGTGCCGACTCCCGGCAGACTCCCTAAGTTGACTGCGGTTGTAGATTGGATCTTCCCATCGGCAAAAAGCTGGGAGACAGAAGCATTGGGATACTTGCCACCCCTAATTGATTCGAGAGTCTTTTGAGCCAGGCTGGTGGCCTGATTGAGATTCTCGGCCTTGCCACGGGTCAGGTTGGCCACTGGGACAGTTGCGGAGAAAATAAGCGCGCACACGAGGGCCAGAAATGCCGCAAACATGGCTTCGATTAGGGTGTGTCCCCTTTGCGCTTTTCGTTTCATAGTGCTCCTGTCTGTTAACTTGTCATGGCCCTACGGGCGTTTTTCCATGAACTTCACGCAGTCGCGTCCCGCTTAAATACTTGGCTTTTCCGCGCAAGATCTGTACCAAAACGCGATAGTCCCTACGAAAAGTGGCCCGGCAGATGCCGGGCCGCGATTCGTACCAGTTTCTCCGATCGGTTTATAGACCGGCGGTGCTGATGGCCGTAGCCTTCGTTGCCGGGTCTTGGAACTGATCCGCATTAACGGTTTTGAAAGTGGGCAGGGTGCTCATGGCGTTGGCCACGTAGTCGGTAGCAACGCCAACCGGCCCCGACGGAGCTTTCTTAAGGTAGTTCGGAACCAAGTCACCAGCAATGGTCGGAGTCGCGGTGCTTGCAGCGCCGGTATCCATGGCCCACTGTTCCTTGGCCGATTCGATTTGCTTGAGGTTGCCAACAACGGTTTGGACGCGGCTGTTTTGCCGAGCCTTCACGAAGTTGGGAACCGCGATCGCCAGCAAAATGCCGATGATCAAAACGACGATCATGATTTCAACGAGAGTGAAACCGCTATTTTTGGTCTTCATAGGTCTGCTCAAATCCTTCGGTCACGCCATCCGGAACCTATCTGATTCCGAACTGTCGAACCGCTCATGGGTGTTCATTCCCTATCCTATTGTCGGCACGGCGCGTAAAAATACTGGAGTTTTTTTCTCGGGACTGCTTTGGCCCTTGGCAACAAGGCAGGATAAGATGCGTCAAACCCCATATGAAAGGCAGGATTTTAGCGACCATTGCGGCCGTCGGATGCCTCACCGCCCCTGCAGCGGCAGACATCTTTAGACCTAGCATTAATCAACAGATTGAGCTCGGCCAACAAGCGGCCGAACAGATTCGCAAAGAAGAAAAGGTCCTTCCTGATTCAGACCCCCGGGTCAAAGAACTTCGCCGACTCGGTGCTCTTGTTGTCGCCCAGATCCCCGAGAAAGAGCGCAAGGACCGGCCATTCCGCTACACGTTTGACGTCATTGATTCCAACGAGATGAACGCCTTCGCCCTTCCCGGGGGGCCAATCTTCTTTTACACCGGACTGCTTGATAAGCTTCAAACCGAAGATGCCGTGATGGGAATCCTCGCCCACGAGGTCACCCATATTCGGAATCAACACTGGGCCAGTGCTTACGCCGATAACCTCAAGCGCAAACTTGGACTGATGGTTGTTCTCACGCTGCTTCAGGCCAATAGCGATATCCTGAATGCGGCCGACATGCTCGATAGCATCCTCGTCGGACTGCCCTACTCACGATCGCATGAAACCGAATCCGACACCGTCGGCTACGAGATGATGGTCGGAGCCGGATTCAACCCGCAAGGCATGGTCGATGTGTTTAAAGTGCTCGCCGCACAGGGCGGAAGCGGCACCCCCGAATTCCTCTCCACCCACCCCGATACCCAGCGGCGGATCGAAAATCTTGAAAACAAGATTAAGGCCGATAAGCGAAAATTCCCGGCTATGCGCAAGCGCAAAGCGCTCCTGGCAGGTTCGGATGCCGGGATTGTCTGGAATTCCGGCTGGCCCACCTTGGGCTCTAACTCGTCGGGGAAAACTGGAGGCCCTCTTCAGAAGGGTGGGGGTCTCGCGCCAGTGCCATCACGCTAGCCTGCCGGGCAACTTCCCCCGCAACTCGTAGGAACGCAGCCGCCACCGGAGAATCGGGCTCAATCTTGGTGAGCGGAAGACCGGCATCCGTGGCATAGCTAATCGTCGGGCTCAGCGGAATCGAACCAAGGTAAGGTGCGCCGAGTTCGATAGAAAGTTCGTCGCCGCTCTTACCCGCAAATACGCGCATCTCTTCCCCATTGGGCAAAGTCATTGCGCCCATGTTTTCGACCACTCCAAGGACCGGCGTGTTTAATCGGCGGAAGAGTTGGGCCGCGCTTCCGGCAATGTTGGCCGCCACATTGTGCGGAGTCGTAACAATAACCACCCCGGTCAGCGGCACCTGCTGGGCCAAGGTCATAGGCGCATCTCCCGTGCCCGGCGGCAGATCGACCAGAAGATAGTCGAGCTTGCCCCATTTGACATCTTGCAACAGCTGACGAACCGTCGCCGCCACCATCGGGCCTCGCCACAGGGGAGCTTGCCCTTCTTGCAAAAGGTAGCCCAGGCTCATCATCTGCACGCCGAATCGTTCGATCGGAATGATTTTTGAATCTTGCGTGAGCGGATACTGCCCCAAAGTTCCGGTCATCATCGGAATGCTGGGGCCATAGACATCAGCATCCATCAGGCCGACCCGCGCGCCTTGTTCAGCCAGCGCAACCGCCAGATTCACCGCTACCGTGCTTTTGCCGACCCCGCCTTTGCCCGATGCAATGGCGATAATCTGACGCACTTCGGGCAAGGTGTCGGCCGGATTCGGCCGCTCGCGGACCTTGGCGGTCATCTCCAACTCCACGGTTTCGACCCCCGGAATCGCAGCGATTGCATCTCGCGCTTGCTGCTCCAAAATGTCCTTAACCGGACAAGCCGGAGTGGTGAGTTCGATGGTTGCAGAAACGGCGCCGCCACTTATGGCGACATCTTTAACAAACCCGAGGGAAACGATATCGCGGTGTAAATCGGGGTCTTCGACCGCCCGGAGGGCATCCAGCACAAGCTGCTCAGTAACGTGCATGGGCTTGATTCAATCTACCCGTTTGCCCGGTCGTTGAATAGTTCGCGCACGGGCGGTCGGACCCAAAAGATAAGCAACGGAATGGTCAATGGGGCAAAGCAACACTTGATTATTCCGGCAATCAGATTGAGGACATGCATGCTATACCAAAAATCGGTGCGAGGCGCAAATACCAAAAAGGTCGTAAACAAGCTCATCACAACCCCGTAAACACCGATTCCCCGCACGCTGGAACGAATCACTCCCTCTCCCACTTGGGTGTAAAAGTCGGCCGTCTGCTTCACAACTTGCGGCTCCGTCGTAAATACAGTAATGGCGAGTAAGGCGTAAAAGATCGCCATGGCCACGCAGTACGCCCGGTTTATCGACAGCACCAGCTGGGGGTTCATCCGGAAAACTTTTACCTGAAGCAAAACGGCCCGAGCCCTTGCACGGTGCCATCAACCCCCGGTCGTATAATCAAGAAGCAAGGAAACGTTCAAAAGATATGAGTACGGACACTTTTCCCATCCGCCGCGTCGATCACGTACGTCACTACGTGAACAACGCCCGTCAGGCGGCCTTCTTTTATCAAAACACGTTCGGTTTTTCGATCACCGGATACCGGGGACTCGAAACCGGTTCCAAAGACCAAGTCGATTACGTTCTGGAACAGAACAATATCCGTCTCGTATTCAGTGCTCCGATCCGACCCGGCCACCCGATGGCCCCGCTGATTGCCGAGCACGGCGACTTTGTACAAGACATCGCTTTCGAAGTCGACGACGTAGACTGGGCATTTAAGTCTGCGGTCGAGCGAGGGGCGATCCCCTACAGCGAACCGCACTGGCATGAAGGTTCCGAAGGCCGCATTCGACACGCCGCGATCCGAACCTACGGAAATGTCGTCCACAGCCTCATCAATCGCGATGAGTTCAAAGGCGATTTCTACCCAGGATTCCAAACCCTCAACATGCCGGGCGATCCGATCGGTTTGCTCGAAATCGACCACTGTGTTGGCAACGTCGAACTCGGCAAGATGGACACCTGGGTCAAGTGGTACGAAGACGTTCTGGGCTTTACGAATATGCTCAGCTTCGACGACAACGACATTAGCACCGAATACACCGCGCTTATGTCCAAGGTTATGGCCTCGGGTAATGGCCGCGTCAAATTCCCGATCAACGAACCGGCCGAAGGCAAAAAGAAGTCGCAAATCGATGAATTCCTTGAATTCTTCGGCGGACCGGGAGTCCAGCACGTTGCTCTGCTCACCGATGACATTGTTCACACGGTGAGTCGGCTGCAAGCCCGTGGGATCGAATTCCTCAAGGTTCCCAAAACCTACTACGACATGCTGCCGGATCGTGTGGGCAAGATCGACGAGGACATCGATGCGCTCAGCGAACTCGGCATTCTCGTCGACCGCGATGACGAAGGGTATCTGCTGCAGATCTTTACCAAGCCAATCACCGACCGCCCGACGTTGTTTTACGAAATCATTCACCGCAAAGGTGCCAAGAGTTTCGGCAAAGGCAACTTCAAGGCCCTGTTTGAATCGATTGAGCGCGAGCAAGCTCTGCGCGGCACACTCTAAGCACTTCCCGGTAGCGATCAATCCGCCCCTTCTCCTCAATTCGGCGAAGGGGCTTTTGTATACTGGCCGCCGTGAGCGTTGGAATCCAGGCAATCGAGGCCACGATTGCCCTCTTCGATTTGACCGGTCGTCAATCGGTACAGATTGAACGCGAACCCGGCTCTTTGCGAATCGCCCCTCCGGTCGGCGGATTCGAAGCCAAGCTGTACGATCAGGGCGAAGAATGCATGATTAGTGCCGCGCAGTGGCACTCGCACTTTGATGACCCCGAAGAAGCCGCATGGTGCATTCGATGGCTCATGTCTCCGCACACACGAATTATTCACGAACTTAAGGGCGGAATCCTTGCGTGCGTCTGGGTGGAGCGGTTTGAAGATTCCGACTGGCACGCGGTCGAACCCGCCTACTTTCTGAATCCCGAGTACCCGCCCGATTGGAAACTCGAGCCCGGCCAGCGCTGGTTCCACCGTACGATCTGCCAGGCCGTCACCGGGTGGCCACGCGACACTGACCTTCCGTCCGGCCACACGGCAGAACCAGTCACCGTTGAGGTTCCAGAATCAACCGGCCTTCAGCTGTTTGGCGACTGATCGTCCGAATCCACATACTGCGGCTGATCCATCACCCCCACGACTTCCTGAATCTCGTCGACGGCCTCCTGAACAGCCGGGGCAATCCACCCTTTTTTAACCCACAGCAGATACATCGCCGAAGTCACCACCGCCGAAAGCGCGACCGCGGCAATCACATCCGCCGGATAGTGAACGCCAATATATATCCGAGAAAATCCGACGAGCGAAGCCCAAAGCACGGCCAACCATCCAATCCACCGCTTAGGTGTCTGGTAAAGCATCCACGCCAACATAAACGCGATGGCAAATGACGTTGTGGAGTGGCCACTCGGAAAACTCGTATCCCCATAGGGAACGATATCGAATGTTTTGGCGAGCCATTCGGGCATCCCCCCCGGCCATGTCACAGGGTCGGAAAAAGCATAATTGGTTGGCCTCTCTCGAGAAATGACGTCTTTGATGAGAAGTCGGACAATGCCGCATCCGGCGAACGCGGCGGTTAGGCTGAGTCCGTAGAGTCGGGTCCGGCGAATAATGATCAACGCCAGAAGCAGCGGAATCTGGATGTGGCCATCCCCCGTGTAGGTAAACAGCAGCATGATCGGATCGAGCCAATCGCGGTGCAGATCAATGTGGATGAACCGGTAAAGCGCAGCATCCGGATTCAGGGCGGAGAATAGGCTAGGGGTCCACATGGATGGTTTTCTCTCGTTCGTAAACGGCCGCGCCAGGGGCCGATCCGCGTGGCTTGCGGACGTACTTTTTTAAGGTGTAATCCACCGGTACGTGCGTTGAATGGCGCGCCACACTGTTTCGCGCACTCACCTTGGCGGCAAATTCGATATCCGGCATCTGGATTCGGTCGGGTTTACCTTCGGTGAGCAGAATCACATGCGCGGATGTTTGACCACGCACGTGGAACCACCAATCGTTTCCTTTTGCCACGCGGGCGGTGACGTAATCGTTACTGGTGGCATTGGTTCCGTACAAAACTCGGTAGCCCGATGGACTTACAAGTTCGCGGATCGGATGACCTTCGAACGGACGGTCTTCTTTGGCCACATTGGCCCGAGCAGCCAAATGCAGCCACTTTCGAGCGCGGGCGGAAGCGGCTAGTTCTTGAATAGTTTCAACCGTGGTGGCGGATTCCGCCGCGCGGAGCATAGACTCTGCTTCAGCGAGGTCTTGAGAAAGGCGGTGGAACTGCTCTTCAACCTCTTCCTTCCGTTCCTTGGCATGGCGAGCCCGGTGGAAGCGCTGGTTAGCGTTTTCGACCGCCGACTTTTCCGGATCAAGCCGGAGCTTGCGGAGCTCGCCCTCGTAAGTGTAAACCTCCACCGACTCTGCCTGCGGCGGAATCGCGTGTTGATAAGCGAGAATCAGATCACCTTCTTGCTGGAGTTCGGTAGCCCGATCCGCCAGATCGAGAGCCTCCCCAAGTGCCTCGACGGCAGCTTGTCGTGCATCGACCACGCGTTGGAGCTGTGCCACAAGCGAACGCTGAGCCGATTCCACGGCCGCTGACTGCTCACGTTCCGACCAAGCGAGTTCCAAAGCTCGAGAAATCGAATCGTGGGGCACCGCGTCGCGCACCAATGGCGAGAGGTCGATCGGATAAGCTCCCAAGGTATGCGAATACTGCGGCGTAAATGACTTATCGCGCACCGCATCTTGAATTGCAACCAGCGGCATTCCAGCATCAATGAGCTGGATAAGGAACGGCGAAACCCCTTCGAACTGGCGTAGATTGTCGCCCGCTTGAGCTTCGAGCAAACTCGGCTTTATATCAAACGGTGGCGGCTCGTAGGTTCCGCCGGGGCGGATCGGTCGGCGAGATTGACGCGGTCCGACCACCTTAGCGGCTCCAAGAATTTTAAGGTTGGCGTCCACGAGAATCACATTACTGTGGCGCCCCATCAATTCGACGGAAAGCTGGTAATCCCCCGTCGGCGCGGTCACTCCGATATCAACGATTCGATCGAGTCCCCGCTGGCGGAGAAACACAGTTCTTCCTCCGCTCAAAAATCGCCGTAGAAGTGTGACAAAGTGAGTCAGCTCGATGCTGGAAGGTCGCCCGGTGAGCAGATGCATCCGGGCAAAATCTGCATGCCAACTGATAAAAAGGTGGTGTTCTCGCTTATCTTCGGAGGTGCCCGCCGGATAAAGGCCGAGGCTGATTCCGGTTTCGTTCACCGATAATATCCGCTGGACCTTGGCTCCGACAAATGGCTGGAGCTCGGCCACGACTGCGGCAAGGCAGAGTGAATCGAAAGATGCTCGTCTCACCTGCGCCATGCTGCCACTAATCGACCAAGAATGAACTTTAACACCAATTCAATTTTACTTGGCCTATGGACCAGTGGCCCGATCGCGCGAGAATCCGCCATAATCCACTTTCGACGGGCCACTTTAGCTCAGTGGTAGAGCAGCTGTTTCGTAAACAGCAGGTCGCCGGTTCAAATCCGGCAAGTGGCTCCAGCTTTCCGCCATGACCCTCATCATTCTCGCGGCTGGCTTGGGCTCGCGCTTTGGGGGTCCCAAACAGTTCTTCCCGCTCGGACCGAACGAGGAGTGCTTATTCCACTACTCCGTGTACGATGCCATGCAGCACGGAGTGCAACGCGTTCTGCTAGTCACTCGGAACGAGATTCTTGCGCAAGCTCAAGAAGCCACCGCAAATTTTCCGATACCGGTTGAGATCGTATTGCAAGAAACCCCGGATGGCAAGCCGCCGGGAACCGCCCACGCCATAAGCGTCTGCGCAGATGCTCTACAAAATTCTTTTGCTATCGCCATTAATGCCGATGACTACTACGGGCGCGATGCTTTTGCCGCGGCGCAACGCCTAGCCGCTTCTCATCCCGTTGCCGCATCCGTCCCGTATCGGGTGGAGCGCACGCTTTCCGAACAAGGTGGAGTCTCGCGCGGGATCTGCGAACTGCTGGACAACCGCTTGATCGGAATCGTAGAAACTTACGAAGTCCAGCGTGTGGGCACAACCATCGAAGGTATTCAAAAAGGCACCCGAGTTCGGATTCCACCGGGAGCCGCCGCGTCCATGAATCTCTTTATTTTTAGCCCCGAAATCGTCGCGGACATGGCCGCCTACGTTGCGCACGAACGCCGATACGGGCTGCCAGGCGAAATCACAATCCCTGACTTCCTGCAAAGCCGGATTCGTGAACAAGGTTTGGAAGTTCTGGTGGAACTCACCGATTCCGAATGGTTTGGCCTGACATTTGCCGAAGATCTACCCCGGGTCCGCGCTCGACTAGCCGAACTTCATGAATCGGGCGCGCTTCCCCCACGTCTCTGGTAATGTTGGAACTGCCTGCCATGGCCTTGCTGACCCCTGTTACCGCCACCTTTCTGCCTCACGGACAGCTACTAAGCGATGAGGCCATCGAACGGGGGCATATCAACCGCACCTACATGACGGTGGTGGAAGAAGACGGCGTACCCCGACGCTATATTCACCAGCACATTAATACTCGCGTCTTTCCAGATCCGGTAATGGTGATGGCAAACATTCGCCAAGTGCTTGATCACCTTGCGAAAAAGAGACCGAACGATTTGGGTCGGCTCGAACTGATTCGCAGCGATGCCGGGCTCGATTATCACCTGGACGAGCACGGCCAGTACTGGCGATGCTATCGGTATGTAGAGGGTTCGACCAGCTTCGACGTGGTTCCTAATGCGGATATTGCTTATCGCGCGGCTCTGGCCTTCGGATCGTTCCTTGCCGACCTCAGCGACTTGGATCCTCAGCAACTATCCATCACGATTCCAGACTTTCACAACACGATCTTTCGGCTCCAGCAGCTGGATTCTGCCCACAAGTCGGCTGAACCTGAGCGACTCCTCGCCGCCGCAGCTGATCTGGTGTTTGTCGAAGAGCACCGCAAGCTTGCAGCGATGCTCGTTGATCTCATGCAGGAGAATCCGGAAGCAGTCCGTGTCACCCATAACGACACTAAGGTCAACAATGTTCTCTTTTGCGACAAGACGTTGAATGGGCTCTCGGTGATCGATCTGGATACGGTGATGCCCGGCACGGCGCTATTCGATATCGGCGACCTCATCCGCACTGCTTGCACAACGGCCGAAGAGGATGAACCCGATCTCGCCAAGGTGCACTTTGACGCCGATCGCTTTGAGGCGATTATCCGCGGTTATGCCGAAACGGTGGGGCCATCCCTTCACCCCGCCGAATGGCAAGCGATGCCCTACTGCGGAGCGATTATCACCCTCACCATCGGAATTCGTTTTCTCACCGACTACCTGAACGGCGACGTCTACTTTAGAACCTATCGCGATCATCACAATCTCGATCGAGCTCGGACGCAGTTCGAACTGGTGCGCCAGCAGCTTGATCGGATCGACGAGTTACAGGCGATCGTCGATCGACACGCGCCTTCGGCTTAAACCTTGGCCGTTCTGCCTCCCCATATCCATATCGGCTCATCTATGAGCAAAGATTGGGGAGGGATCGAGCGCTACGTTGTCCATTTGGCGGGCGAACTTGCTCGCCGGGGTATCGATGCGCGCATCGCGGCTCCCCGAAACTCGCCGCTTGCTCTCAACGCCGCAACTCCCGTTTTGCCTCTTCGATTGATCCACAAGTATGACCCTGCGGCCCTGGCCGCCGCGATCCGACTTTTCCGACGGGAACGACCCGCATTTACCGTGGCGCACTATTCGCCCGACTATTTAATGCCTGCACTCGCCGCAAGGATTGCCCGGCTCCCCACCTCAATCATGACCCGGCACGTTGCGGTGAATTTTAAGCCCAAGCGGGCACAACTCTACAGAAAACTCTTCGACGGTTTTGTCGCGATCTCCGGAACCGTGCAACAACAACTCATCGAAGATGGGATTCCGGCCGACCGGATTCGTACCGCCCTGAGTGGATGTCCTGAACCGGTTCCGACCGCCACGTTCGAACTACTAAAAGATCGAACTCATATCGGCGTATTCGGACGTCTGCACTGGGTGAAGGGGCAAGAAGTAGCGATCCGCGCGATGGCGGAAGTGCCGAATGCCACACTCCACATTTTTGGCGAGGGCCCGCATGAATCCGAACTCCGTCGGATAGCCACTCCGCTTGCAGATCGGGTGCAATTCCACGGCTATCTGTCCCGCGTCGCGGACGCATTAGAAGCCATGGACATCGTGGTGGTGCCGAGCATATGGAAGGAGGCATTCGGACTTACCGTCGTTGAAGCGATGGCCCGCGGTAAACCCCTGATCGCAAACGCAACCGGCGGAATACCAGAGATAATCGAGCACGACCGGACCGGAATATTGATCCATTCTGCCGACCCAGAAAAGCCCGATCCGCAGGCATTTGCCCGGGCGATTAACGATCTCATTGCGCAGCCCGATCGAGCAACCGCTCTCGGAACCGCGGCGCAAGCCGACTACCAGGCCCGTTTCACCATCGAATCAATGGCCGACCGGGTGATCGCGGCCTATCAGTCGCTTCTGTAGAGTCCCCGAAATGAGGTCTGCTTTCGGGAATACTGGCGACTTGAAACATCAGCTTGTCAGCGTCGTCGATTTTGGCGGCCAGTACACCCAGCTCATTGTTCGGCGGGTCCGTGAACTGGGTTGCTTTTCCGAAATGGTTCCGTGGCAGGTGGCGGCCGACCATATCCGGTCCCATGCTCCGGCCGCAGTTATCTTGAGCGGCGGCCCCAAAAGCACACTTGATGCCGATTCGCCGGACCTGGATTTTTCGGTGCTTGAAGATATTCCCACACTGGGAATATGTTACGGCCAGCAGCTGATGGCCAAGAATCTCGGCGGAAAGGTTGAAAAAAGCATCGCCCGCGAATATGGTAAGCGGCATCTGCAGATTGCAGACGACAACTCTTTGCTGGGCAAGCTGGAATCGAACCAAGTGTGGATGTCACACGGCGATAAGGTCGCCGAGCCCCCGCCCGGGTTTCACGTAACCGCGAGTACCGAATCGTGCCCCGTCGCGGCCATGGAAAATCCGCTTACCAAAAAGTACGGCATTCAGTTCCACCCCGAAGTCACTCATACGCCGGGCGGAAGAGCACTCCTCCGAAAGTTTCTATTCGAGATTGCAAACCTGCGCGGCGATTGGACCGCCCAACATTTTATTGAAGAAGCGATTGCCAAGATTCGCGAACAGGTCGGCGATGGCAAAGTGATCTGCGCGGTCAGTGGCGGAGTAGATTCCAGCGTTGTGGCGGCCCTCTTGGCCGAAGCGGTTGGACGGCAGACAACCTGCGTGTTTGTTGACCACGGACTTCTGCGCAAAGGCGAGGCGGATCAGGTCCGCCAGACGTTTACCGAAACGTTCCATCCCAATCTCATTACCATTAACGCTCAAGACCAGTTTTTAGCGGCACTGGAAGGAGTCACCGATCCCGAGCGTAAGCGCAAGATTATCGGTGAGAACTTTGTCATCTGCTTTGAACGAAATCGCGATCAGTTAGACCAGCACGACTTTCTGGCCCAAGGCACACTGTATCCGGACGTGATTGAATCGGGTTCGCCGACCGCCAGCAAAATCAAAACTCATCACAACGTGGGCGGACTTCCGGACTGGATGCAGCTCAAAGTGATTGAACCCTTGCGGTGGCTGTTCAAGGACGAAGTCCGCGAGGTGGGACGTCAGCTCGGACTTCCGCCCGAAGTGGTTGATCGAGAACCGTTTCCCGGCCCCGGGCTCGGCGTGCGAATCCTTGGCGAAATCACGCGCGAGCGGATCACGATGGTGCAGGAGGCCGACTGGATATTCCGCGAGGAACTCAGACGCACCGGTTTGAACAAAGGAATTTGGCAAAGCTACGCCGCGCTGCTCGATGTACGCAGCGTAGGCGTGATGGGCGATGAACGCACATACGAGCAACCAATTGTATTGCGAGCGGTTACAAGCGAAGACGCGATGACCGCGCAGGCGTTTCCGTTTGAATTCGATTTTCTGGAACACGTCGCCCACCGCATCGTCAACGAGGTGAACGGAGTGAACCGGGTCCTTTACGACCTGACGAGTAAGCCTCCCGCAACGATCGAGTGGGAATAATCGTCTGGTTTTCCGAACATCACAAAGAGGAGTAGCCGGTATTCTCCGGCGGTTCCGATCCGAAGATATGATTGCTTACGCCGCGGTGATGGGTGCGATTCTAACGAGTCATCAGCCGAATCCAATCCCGATTTACTCTGTTATCGACAAAGATTTTTTCCCGTTTTATTGGCGGACGGCCGACATTTCGCCCCGGGCGACCAAAATTGCGCCCCGGGAGCTTTCCCGTTCGATTGATGCCGTGGGCCGCGCCGTGGCGAAGTATCCACCCAGGCTTTTGACCGCCAATCTCAAAGGAATCTACGTGTGCCGTCAGCTGAGCTTTTTCGGTCTTCCCTACGGCGGAACCAATTCCGACTCCGGAATCTATCTGGCCAACGATGGGGTTGAGAACGGATTTACCGACGCTTATCTGGAAGCCGCATTCCACCACGAATTGAGCAGCATTCTTTTGCGCAACAACCCCAAACTGTTTCCGACTGAGCAGTGGATGGCATGTCTTCCTCTTCAGTTCGAATATCGAGGAGATGGGGCTTCTTCGGTTCGCGACGGCACAGCGGGCACAATTTATGACCCGAAATTGAACTCCCGTGGGTTTCTCACCGAGTATTCCACGAGTAGCATGGAAGAAGACTTCAATATGATTGCCGAAGCAGTGATGATGAGAAATCCCGAGTTTTGGGCAGCCTGCGAAAAATATCCGGCTCTTGGACGCAAGGCCGATCTGGTACTTGAGTTTTATAACCGTCTCGATTCTTCCCTCACGGTTCAGCGGCTCCGGAATTTGGCGCGATGATTCTTCCTCCTGCCCGTTTGGAGGTGCTCGTCTCGGCCGAAGAGATTAAGAATCGGGTCACAGACCTAGCTCACCTGATCCGCACCGATGTTGGATCGGAAACCATCGTTCTGATCGGAGTACTCAAGGGGGCGTTTCCCTTCCTTGCTGATCTTGCGCGAGAAATTCCGGGGCGTGTCATGGTCGATTTTATGCAGGTGAGCAGTTGGGAAGGCGGGCGCGAATCCACCGGAACCGTGCGCATTATAAAAGATCACGACATGGACATTGAAGGTAAGCACGTGGTGCTTGTCGAAGATATTGTTGATTCAGGCCGAACGGTAAACCATCTTCGGCAGCTCCTGGGCACGCGCAATCCGGCTTCTCTCCGAGTGGCGGCCCTCCTCAGCAAGCCAGATGCCCATATCCACACGACCTACGTCGATTATGTCGGCTTTGAAATCGCCGATCGATTTGTGGTAGGGTATGGGTTAGACGACAAGGAGCTGTATCGGAACCTTCCGTACATCGCCTTGCTCTCTGGTTCGAGCGACCCCGGCTAATTTTGGAATTACCATTCCCCGGACCGCTCATCCTTTCAATCACGCCGATCCCGGCATCTTATTCCCATGAGCCACACATTCCGTCCGCGGAAATCTGAAGGCGGTTCGCGACAGCGACGACGCAGTCGCGAGCGTCCCCGAGACGAAGCCATCGATCTCGAAAGTCTGCCCGCCGAGGATTACAACTTCTTCGACCAGCTATCCCCCACTGAGCTCGCCAAACGAGCAAAAAAACTCAAAATCTCAATCGATCAACCTCGGCATGTGGTGATCGAAGAGCTCATGACCACCACCTATGCCGAAGAAGGCGCGGTGTACCGTCGAGGAGTGCTCGAAATCCTTAACGATGGCTGGGGGTTCTTGCGACAGCGCAACTATGCGCCTTCTAACGAAGACGTTTACGTCAGCCAGTCGCATATCAAAAAGCACGGGCTCAAGCCGGGCGATTTTATTTTTGGCCAAGTTCGCCTTCCCAAAGAAGGTGAAAAGTACATGGGCATGCTGCGCATCGAGTCGGTGAACTCGTTATCTACGCAGTCGCCAGAGATGCAGGTCCGACGCGACTTCGAATCCTTGACACCGCTCTTCCCCGATGAGCGGCTTAAGATGGAAACTCAGCCGGAACGAACAATCGGCCGCATCGTCGATCTGATTGCCCCGATCGGGAAGGGTCAGCGCGGCCTGATCGTGGCCCCGCCCAAGGCCGGGAAAACCACAATCGTCAAAGCCATCGCTCAAGCTATCGCCGACAATCACCCGGAAGTCGTGCTGATGGTTCTACTGGTGGACGAACGACCGGAGGAGGTCACCGATATGCGCCGCTTCGTCAAAGGCCAGGTGATTAGCTCCACATTCGACGAACCCGCCGAAAACCACATGCGGGTTGCCGATCTGTGCCTCGAACAAGCAAAACGGCAAGTCGAAGCAGGCAAAGATGTCGTCATTTTGCTCGATAGCATCACCCGCTACTCCCGCGCCAGCAACCTCACCATCAACCCCTCAGGTCGAACCCTATCCGGTGGTCTTGATCCGGCTGCTCTCTATCGACCGCGCCGATTCTTTGGAGCGGCCCGGAATATCGAGGAAGGCGGATCGCTTACGATTATCGCCACCGCACTGGTCGATACCGGCTCGAAAATGGACGACGCGATTTTTGAAGAGTTTAAGGGTACGGGGAACATGGAACTTGTCCTCGACCGTGAACTCGCCGAGCGTCGCATTTGGCCCGCCATCGACGTCCGACGATCGTCTACGCGGCACGAAGAGCAGCTGTTTAGTGATGAATCGCTCGAAGCGATCTACCATCTCCACCGGATGCTTGCCAATGCCAAAGATACGGTCGATGCCACAGAGTCGCTGATCAAGCTGCTCAAACGAACGCCGACCAACGAAATGTTCTTGGCCAGCGTAATCGCCAAAACTCGAACAACCGTCTAAGTCGCTCACGCGTTCAGACAAAACTAAAATGCCCCGGCGGAAACTCCAGCCGGGGCAAAATTTTGGGCTTGCCGCTTTTATGCGCGGCGACGACGGCGAAGCGCGGCGGCTACGCCGATTCCGCCCAACACGATCATGGTGGTCGGCTCCGGAACCGGTGCCCCCACGCTTTCCATCCAGGCGATGTTGCCGCTCACGCTGGTGAATCCAGAAATGGCTCCATAACCGTTCTGCGGATTGGGGACGGGAGGATTTCCAGCCGTGAACGATGCGATCCCCGCGAGCAGAAACTGCCCGTTCTGTTCGATAAATAATCCGCCGCCCGAATCACCGGGGGCAACATTGCCTTCCATATCCAGCCATTGAGAAGAGCCCATACGGTTTGATCCGGCCGTGTTGTTGTCGAAGTCGGTCATAAACATGTTGGTTCGGGTGGGCGATCCCACAATCGACCCCGGCGTGGCACCGGGGGCGCCGTACATATCGATGACATTGCGCATTCCCCGCTTGGCATTACCAAGCGTCGAACCGCCGCTCCCGTTTCCGCCCGCGCCGAATCCAATAAACGACGCGACATTGCCGACCTCGCTATCGCCCAGATAGAGCTGGGCAGGGTTGACCCCCATGACATGGGAAGAAAGCCGGATCAGCGTCAAGTCAGTTCCGTCGGCGATTACGGTGTTCACATTCGATCCCGGGGGAGCCAAATTGAAGACCGCTTCGCCGGTATACGAGCTCCCATTGATCGTGAATACGGCGTTACCGGGATTACTGCTAAATCCAGCGGCCACATGCCAAGCCGTCAAAACCCAGTTCGATCCGATCAGGACGCCGGACGCTCCGTTGATCTGTCCGACAGACTGAAACTGACTCTGCGCCGCGTACGCCTGAGATTGGGCATCGCTGACATCGTCGCGAATCGTTACGCCAAACGACGCAACCGGAAGCGCGGCACCAGCCACCGCAATCAAAACAAACTTGGAATTCCTCATCTCCGCAAACCTCCGGGGCATTCCCCAGAACCAATCCCTAGTGTATCAAACCTCCGCCTCTTTGTACATGAAAATCTGCACGTATTTTTGTGAGGTTATCACCAGCGGTCAATTCAATTCGTAAGTCAGCGGCCAGGGATGCCGGGCTCAGTGAGAAGCGCGGGGTCGAGCGATTTGCGCAGCGTTTCTTCATCCAGAAGGTTCTCCTCCCGTACCACTTCTGGAATCGTCTTGCCGGTGGCTAACGATTTTTTCACCACGTCGGCGGCGGCCTTGTATCCGATATGAGCGTTGAGCGCGGTCGCCAGGCTCGGCGATGTTTCTGCGTACATCCGGCACCGTTCTTCGTTTGCGGTAATTCCAACAATGCAATGGTCGGTGAACACTTCGATCGCGTTGCTGAGCACTTGAAGCGAAAATTGAGAAGCAAACGCCATCCCCGGCATCATCACATTAAGCTCAAGCTGTCCGGCTTGGACGGAGTAGTCCAGCGTTTGGCACTGCCCAAGAACCTGGAAAAGCACCAGGTTCATGTTTTCGGCCACGCTTGGATTCACTTTGCCCGGCATAATTGAACTGCCCGGTTGCACCGCCGGAAGGGTAATTTCCGCCAGTCCCGTGAGCGGTCCGCTGCACATCAGGCGCAGATCGTTGGTGATCCGGGTGAGTTCCAAGCACAGGATGCGAAGTCCTGCGGCAAGTGCAGCCATGCAGAGTTGCGACTGCATTGCCTCGCGCAGATCGGGCGCGGGTCGGAAAGGCAACCCGGTGTATTCAGCCAGAAGTTTCACTACTCGTTCGCGGTAATCCGGATGGGTGTTGAGTCCGGTGCCCGCGGCGGACCCGCCGATACCGAGCTCTTCGAGTTCCCACGCTGCTTTTTCCAGCCAGCTTCGCGATCGGCGAATGGCGGCGGCATAAGCCGTAAATTCTTGGCCCAATCGGATGGGCACCGCATCTTGCAGGTGGGTTCGTCCGCTCTTGAGGATATGGTCAAATTCGCGGCCTTTGTCAGCGAGTGCGGATTCCAGCCGGTCGACCTGCTCAAAGAGGGGCTCCAACATCAAGCGCGACATCACGCGCATGGCCGTTGGGAACGTATCGTTGGTGCTTTGGCCGTAGTTGACGTGGTCGTTTGATCCGACCAGCTTGTACTCACCTTTCTGCCCGCCAAGAATCTCTTCCGCACGGTTGGCGAGAACCTCATTGCAATTCATATTGAAGCTGGTGCCCGCTCCCATGTGGAACACATCCACCGGAAACTGATCGCGCAGTTCTCCGCCCAAGATTTCGTCGGCGGCTTGAACGATGGCATCGGCCTGGCTTTTTTCAAGCAAACCGAGATCGCCGTTGACCTGCGCGCATGCTTTCTTGAGCATGATATAAGCATCAATCATCCGCGGATGTTCGGTGAGTCCGCTTATCTGGAAGATCTGACGGGTGCGCTCGGCCTGACTTCCCCAGTAGGCATCGTTGGGGACGTGGACGTCGCCCAGACTATCTTTTTCGATCCGCATGGACATGCCATCCAGTCTACTTACTGGGTGTGGACTCGCTCGGGCCGCTGACTTCTCCGAAATACCGAATTTTTTGTTGGGCATTCCATTCCTCGTTGCTGCGGCGCGAGACTCGGAATCGGTTTGAAGTTGCGCTCGTGACCTGCTATGACTCCCGCACTGACAGGCGCGGAAGTTCAAGCCCGGTTCGGCGATCCATTCGCTTCGGTCACTGAGCAGTGGACGCTGGTTGGATTGGCTACGCTGGGCCTTGGCGCCATCGCTCGCCGACGCAAATCGACCCGCTAGGCCGTCTTGGGGTTCAGTGGGGGCGGTAGGCTTACCAGCACTGAACTCTATGCTTCGTCCCGTTTTTGCCGAGGTCAAGGCGATCTATTTCGACCTCGATGACACGCTTTGCACCTACTGGGACGCCGCCAAAAAAGGCCTTCGTAAAGCGTTCGAAGACCATCCGGAGCACGGACACACCGCCGATGAGCTCCTTAAAGAATGGTCTATCGCATTTAGCGCATTTGTCGAAACCATCGGGAAAACCCACTGGTACGAAAAGTATTGCGAAAGCGGCGAAATCACCCGTGTAGAGCTCATGCGCCGTATGCTTGAACGACGTAATATCTTTGATGACGAACTGGCTTTTCGACTTTCCCACACATACCATGTGGAGCGTCAAGCCGCTTTGGAACTCTTCCCCGAAGCGCTCGAAGTCCTAGATCGCCTCAAAGACGCCTATCCAATGGGGCTAATCACGAACGGTCCGGCGGATATTCAGCGACAAGAGATACAGAAGCTCAACATTGGCGAATATTTCCAGTACATATTTATCGAAGGCGAGCACCGTATGGGCAAGCCAGACGAGCGGATTTTCCGCATGGCGGAAGCAGCGGCCCAATGTGAACCGCAGGAGCTGCTTTTTATCGGCAACAGTTACCGCCACGATATTGCGCCTGCCATGAATTACGGCTGGCGGACCGCTTGGATCCGCCGTGCCAGTGACATTCCTCCGAGTAGTCGGACCGGGTTGCCTGAATCCCTGCCGGAAGGAGCCGATCTTCCAGATCTCGTAATTGAAGATCTGCGCGAAATCTTCGCCGATTTCGCTCCCGAATCAGATTAAAATTCCTCTCCTCTGAGGTCTGTGGCGACTTTTCGGCCCCTTTTGGGGCGCAACGCGGTGCGAATGCCCGTTAAAATAGGAGATTGAAATGGCCCAGCCGAACTCGCCTTACAGTCAGGAACGCAAAAACCTTACGCTCGCCGTCCTTTGGTTCTTTTTGCCCGCTGCACTCTTGGGCATCGGCGTCTTTCTGATGTCTGACACGGTGCCCGCGGTGCCCCAGCAATCCATGGTGCTCCCGTTCTTTATGGTCGGGGTGATCCTGCTGTTTGGCCTGCTCAGCTACGTAGTGGGAGTCCGACCGCTGTACGAATCGCTCAAGGTTCCGACGTCCGTCGACAGTCGGAAATCGAAAGGCGCCATTGTCACCACCGGAATTTTGGCATCGGTCGCGGGGATTGCTGGCGCGGTCGCCTGGTACCTTTTTGGTGCGTGGTGGGTGTTTGCCATCGGATTGGTACTCAATGGGTTGTTTGTCTTTGTGATCCTCTTCCCCGCTGTTGCTAAACTTTTTGATTTGCTTGAGTTTAATTTGCAGCGAAAAAAAGACGGCGGCCAAACCGTGACCTCGAAAAAAACAACCTACGAGCTGTAACATTTTGGCGCGTAAAGTTTTAGTGGTTGGCGGCGGAGCGGCCGGAATAATGGCCGCCATCACCGCGGCCCGCGCAGGGGCCGAAGTCCACGTTTACGAAAAAACTGACCGTATCGGCACAAAGATTCTTATTTCTGGCGGCGGCAAATGCAATATCACCCATGCCGGTCCCATGGATTCTTTGCTTAGGGCATTCCGACGCAACGAAGCAACCTTTCTTCGAGGTCCCTTCTATAGGTTTCGTAACGAACATATCCTAGAGATGCTGACCAATCGAGGATTGAAAATCTATACGCGAGAGGATGGGCGGATTTTTCCAGAAGAAGGTACGGCAAAAGATGTGGTTCGGATTCTGCAAACATATTTGCAAGAATCGGGTGCGCGGCTCCATATGAATGCACCAGTAGAAGGAATCGAATCCGCCGCCGGCCAAGTCAGCGCGATCATTGTAGGGGGCGAACGAATCCGAGGAGATTCTGTGATCCTTTCTGTCGGAGGCGCAAGCTACCCAAAGTCCGGCACAACGGGCGATGGTTACGTATGGGCTAAGCAATTAGGGCACACTATCGTACCGGTAGTTGCCGCCTTGGCTCCGATAGAAACGCTCGTCGATGGGCCACGAATCAAGCCGGGTGTCTCGTTGAGGAACGTTATCCTCAGAGCTAAGCTGAATGGCAAAGAACTCGATCGATTTCGCGGCGATCTTCTGTTTACGCATCGTGGTGTTTCTGGCCCCGCTGTTTTAGAAGTTTCCCGTGCCATTGCTGAACGCTGGCAAGACGGAACTCATACGCTAGAGGTTGACCTTTTACCCGGACTCTCTTTTGATCAGGTGCTGGCAGAGGCCCAGGGATTTAAGGCGAACTATCCAAACCAGTATCTACGAAGTATGGTAGATAACGTTCCGAGCGCTGTGGTTCCGGCAATCTTTACTGAAGTCGGTATTGATCCGACCTTAAAGAACCAGGCCATTTCAAAGAAGCAAGTGAATAAGTTTGCACAAATCGTTAAAGGGTGGAATATTGGATCGGTTATTGAGGTCTTATTCGATAAAGGTGAAGTTGTTGCGGGCGGAGTGAGTCTGGATGAAGTTGACCCTTCTACTATGGAATCCCGCGTTCTTCCGGGCCTGTATCTAGCTGGTGAGATTCTTGATGTCGCAGGCCGAGTCGGAGGATACAACCTGCAGGCGGCATGGTCAACCGGATATGTTGCCGGGAACTCCGCCGCCCAAACCTTGGCAGATTAGTTTCTCAAAGATTTGAGCGGACTCTTCAGATTCCCGGGCACCAACCCCTTTAACCCTGCAATTTCATAGTAAGCCTCGCCGTTGACCGAATACCGCCAAATTGCGTGGACCGCATAGCTCAGAATGTGGTTGGTTTTATTAACTTCATTCCAATCGTGGTTGCCGGACGAATCAGCTGCGCGTTGAAGATTCGGCGGTCAAGCGGCATTCTTCGGCGCAGTCTCGACAGGCCGCTGCACATTCTTGGCAGTGGTCATGTTGGTATCGACTGCAAACCTCGGCGCACCGATCGCACTCCGCTGCACATCGCAAACAGTCGGAATTCGAACCATTCCGCAACGTTTCAATGCATTCGTTACAGGCGATGATGCACGCCTCACAACTGGCGATGCAGTCCTCCATTCCTTCCATTTGTCGACAAGCTTCTGCGCACGTTTCGCAGGCATCGATGCACGCTCGGGAGGCTTCTTGACAGGCGAGCATTTGCTCGGTCATGGTGTTGAAGTAATCGCTATTCATAGATCCACCAATATCCAGTACGCCGCAATCCCGCACTCTGCGCGATCTTTAGCGTTGGCTAATCGAGCGGCTACTGTCTGATACAGTCCTTTCATGTGTTCCTCCCTACAACCATTTAATCTTCCTCTTTCAGCGGTGCCATGCGCAACAAGCGAACCGTGGCTCGCGCCGGCTGCGTGCAACAGTAGATAATCGCATCTGCGATATCTTCTGCCTTAAGCATAGTCATCTCTTCTATCATTTCCCGCTGTTCTTCTGGTGAGTGACTTTCGCGAGCCATGTCCGACCCCGTCAAACCTGGTTCGACCAAGCACACTCTAATCTCACGTTCTATAAGCTTCTGATTCAGTGAATCACAAAATGCTTGAATTCCTGCCTTGGTTGCGCTATAAATATCGCTATCTGCATCTCGACTGACTGCGCTTACCGATCCGACATGGAGCAGAGTCGATCCGGCTTCCATTCGCTTGACCGCTTGTTGAACGCAATCGAAGTATCCGGCCATATTGACATCAAGAATGTACTTCCATTCATCATATTCAACATCAATAACAGATTGGGTTCCAAGCCCCGCGTTATTGATAAGAATGTCAAGGCCGTCAAGTTTTTCATCGACAAATTCGAAGACACGCAAAACATCGTCGTGTTTGCTTACATCCGCAGAAAGTCCGTAAACTTCGCCATTGATCGCATCGAGTGCATCTTGCAGATACTGTTCGTCCCGACCGAAAATGACTGCGCGAGCACCCTGCTTACACATTTCAATCGCGGTAGCCCGGCCGATCCCGGTGGTTCCACCGGTAATCAAAACCCGTTTCCCGGTGAGTGACTGTCTTTCTTGAGCCATGGCGAACACTATGCCGCCCTGCGGGCAATCCTCAGAATTCAATTCACGCCGAGACGTATAAAGATTTGCTAAGAGTTGAGAGCGGCTACGACCTTTTCCAGATCCTGAGGAGAATTTTCGAAATCGTGCCACGGATCCTCTTTAAGGCCATCAAGCCGATCACGAATATTTCGAATCGTGAATGTATTTGCCGCCTCCAGCTCCCCGACTTCGTCCCACCGCACGGGCACACTGATCGGGCCGCGATCGCGTGCACGCACCGAGAAAGCGGCCACCGAAGTGGCGCCTCGGCCATTCCGAAGATAGTCGACAAATATCCGACCTTTGCGCTTAGCCTTGCTCATATCCGACACGTATCGCGTCGGTTGTTGCTTTTCTAGAATTTCGGCAATGCCCCGGCAGAACGATTTCACCGTATCCCATTCGAGGGCTGGCTTGATCGGTAGGCAGACGTGGAGTCCCTTTCCGCCCGAAGTTTTTACCCAGCTTTTGAGCCCGATTTGGGCCAGTAGATCGCGCACGTCGAAAGCACCCTGCACCACATCTGGCCAACCCAACTCGGGGCCCGGATCAAGATCGAATGTGAGTCGATCAGGGTGTTCAACATCATTTTCCTTGCTTCCCCATGGGTGAATTTCAATAACCCCGAATTGAGCCAGGGCAACCAAACCTTCCGCATCTTTAAGACCAATCCCTTCGGCATCGCCAAGCGGTACGGCGTGCAGCGCAGATGGCAGTGCATTTGTAAAGTTCTTCTGAAAAAAGCACTCTTCCGTAGCCCCCTGCGGGCATCGAACCAAGGCCAGTGGACGGTTGGCCACATGGGGCAGAATCCAATCGGCGCATTCTGCCATGTATTGTGCAAGCTCCAATTTAGTAATATCCGATTGGCCGAATATTATGCGATCGGGGTGCGAGATTCTCACCCCTAGTACAAGTTCACTATCCTTTGCAGATGATTCCGCAGCTTTCTGCTTTTTAGGCGAAGCCATATTCTTTTTTGACGCCGCCTTGTGCGGCGTTTCCTCCTCTCCTGCATGGGCAAGACCGACTTCTTCTAATTTTTCCGTAACAATCGGCACCTCGCGCACAACTTGTTTGGCTTCTTTATCGCGCCGGAGCCCTTTAAATGAAGGATGGCGCAATCGTTCTTCGTGAGTCCACGCCAAGTACTCAACTTCGCAGACGAGATCAGGTGTGACGTAGTGGACTCCTTTCTTCTCTGCACCGGTTGGAGGATTTTGGAACGGTGCAGTCTTGCGCTCCCTACTTCTAAGTTCTTTATATATTGTATCCAGGGCTTTTTGATCAAACCCTGTTCCAACTCGCCCGCTATAAATTAATTCACCAGCAGGAGTATAGTATCCGACTAATAAAGCACCGAATCCATGACGGCTTCCACTAGGCTCCGTGTAACCCCCTATCACAAATTCTTGGCGGAAGTTGCACTTCACTTTAACCCAGTTCGATCCGCGTCGTGACGAATAGATGGAGTCTACGCGTTTACTGATAATCCCTTCCAGCCCTGCGGTGCAGCACTGCTCAAAAAACGCCTGTCCGTGGCCTTGGATATGATCACTGTAGCGGACCTCATTTTGACCTTCGAGAATAGATCGCAATAACTCTTTCCGCTCAACCAGCGGACTTTGCCGTAAATCGTATCCACGGTAAAATAGAATATCAAACACATAGTAAACAAGGTTGCCCTTCTTAACTCCTTTTAAATGATTTTGCAACGCACCAAAATCGGATACACCCCTCTCATTGAGGACAACAATTTCACCGTCAATAATTGCGTCGTTTAGACTGAGGTTAGCGACCTGCTTGGCCACACTCGAGAATTTAGATGTCCAATCGATCTCATTGCGCGTAAGTAGGGTAACCTTTCCATTCGAAACAGTTGCAAGAATTCGATATCCATCAAACTTGATTTCATGTAGCCAATTATCGTCGGTCGGCGCATCTTGAACCCAGGTACACAGCATAGGCTTTACAAACTTAGGCTGTGTCTTCTTACTGACTTCACTCAATTGGGCGGCGGCATCTGCATCCGGCACCTCTCTTATATCTGGACTCGCTTCCTCTCGATTTGAGTGCCACACGGCGGAGCTCCCTTCTGCGATTTCATCCATGCTCCGACCCGATGCAATGCTTGTTGTGTAGGCTTCGGTTAGGTCGTCATCACCAGCTTCGTAAGACGAATCAAACTTTTCTTTAATGAGCAACCAGTTATTTTCCTCTTCATCGCCTCGTTTTTTCATCAGAACGAGAGTCCACCAACCCCGCATTCGGTCACCCCGAAACTCAATCTTCATGGTGCCGGATTCGAGCTCGGCCAGCGGATCGCCTTCAACAACAAATGTGCCGCGATCCCACAGCATCACGGTTCCGCCGCCATACTCCTTTTTAGGAATGGTGCCCTCAAACTCGGCATATTCGATCGGATGATCTTCGACCCGAACCGCAAGACGCTTTTCGTGCCAATCCAAGCTGGGCCCCTTTGGAACAGCCCAGCTTTTTAGAACTCCATCGATCTCAAGTCTTAAATCATAATGAAGTCGACTTGCATCGTGTTTCTGAATCACAAACATGTTGCCTCGTGATTCGGTGGCTGAACCGCCTTGTGGTTCTGCAGTTTTCGAAAAGTTCCGTTTGCGTTCGTACTCTTTAAGCGAACTCTTTTTGCCGGGCATAACTTGCTACCCCGTTTTTGACTTACCGCTTTTGCTTTCTTTCGAACCACTCTTGGGCTTAGCAGACTTAGCATTTTCCATGCTTTGTTTGAGCAAGCTCATAATGTCGATCACGCCGGTAGTCGGTTCTTCGCCATCTTCCGCAGTAGGAGCGGTTGTGCCGCCTTCTTCGGACCGCTCCTCGATCCAGGCCACAAGTTTATCGCGATACTCATCTTTATACTTGTCAGGCTCAAATTCTCCGGTCATTGTATCGATGAGCTGCTGGGCTATTTCCAGCTCTTTCGGATTTACTTTGTAGTCTTCGAAAGATCCTGTAGGCAGTTCACTTTTATCTGGCTCGCGAAGTTCGTATTCATACCGCAGAATATACAAGTACAGCGCATCCCCTTCTGGAATCAATGCGCTCAGATACTCGCGAGTGCGTAATACGACCTTCGCAATACCGATCTTGCCGCTTTTTTTGAGAGCCTCGCGCAACAAAACGTATCCCTTATCGCCTTTTTTGCCCGGTATAAGGTAGTACGGCTTATCAAAGTATGCATGTGGCACTTCATCGAGGTTCACAAAATCTTCAATTTCAACCGCTTGGCTCGATTCCGTCGCAATCGACTTGATCTCTTCATCGGTAAATGTGATATACTCTCCACTATCCAGCTGATACCCCTTAACAATATTTTCCCACTCCACGGGCTGACCCGTCGCCTCGTTGATCCGCTGGTTCTTCACCCGCGCGTTATTCGATTTATCAATGAGATTAAAGCTCACGCTGTCCGCGCGGTTCTCCGCAGAGTAGAGGTACACGGGGATGTTGACGAGCCCAAAAGAGATGTGGCCGTTCCAAATCGGGCGAGCTTTTGGCATACTTGTGCTACGTTACCACCTGAAGGATTGCGTAATGCGCGGCCCGCGTGGGCCCGCCGTGCCAGCATTATTTATGGTTTCCTTATGGGAGTGTCGTCGGGCTTAATCGGGTCCATGGCGCAGCTCTGAATAATCTCTGGCTCGGGCATGGTCCGGTGCTGTTTTCGCGAGTGATCAGTTGCGCGGACTCGTGCCCAACCTTGCGTTGCTATGGAGCTTAACCGTCTCGAAACCGTTCTCTATCCAGATTCATCCCGGGTCTGCTTTCGACCCGTGGGCGGGCTGGATTGGGAGCGCAAACTGAAAATTGCTTCGCGCATCTTTTTGATGAGCGAACCCGCTGTACGCAATGCGTTGGAGCAAGTCATTCACGATTTTGAACCGCGTCATAGCGACCTCAACCCTTTTATCGAAAGGATCGGACGCGAGATCGCGGACGAAATGGATACCGACACCCCGCTGTCGCGAGAAAGAATCTTGCTACTCGGGGCTTGTCTTGCTCAGGAATACGCGTTGGAAGCAGCTGCGCTTTTCAATCCTTCCATTGTTCCCCACCCCGATCAGACCGGACTTAATCGCGGCGATCTGCGCTTTATTATGAGCTTGCGGGCAGTAGGCGAGGGTCACATTTCATCCATCGTCTTTCGATCCGGAGTTTTTACTGCAGAAGGTCAGGTCACCCTAGACGAACCTAGTCCATACACAGTCGTTCCAAACCCCGTGCCCAACCGAGTTTTTGAGCGATCGCTCTTCGAAAAAAAGCTGAGCGAGCTCGGGTTATACGGAAGTTTTGCCCGCGAACTCCTGCGTGAACTGGGGGAAGAGTTCACCATCGAAGCACTCGAAACCGAAATCAACCGTCACATGCGGCGTGATCGAACGCTTGTCACCCAAAACGACACAGTTGCCGATGGCATGATCGCACTGGCGCGCAGTAACTACGACGTCAAATTTGAATCTGATGTGGAGATCAGCGCGCGCGTGCTTTTTCCGTATTCACCCGCGGAACAGCGTGGAATCGAAGATGCCCGGTTCGTTCAGTTCACGGATATGGACGGCTCAAACCGGTACATTGCCACGTACACCGCCTATGACGGCCACATGATATTTCCGCAACTCGTGGAAACCGAAGACTTCACCCACTTTTCTTTTTACACCCTTAATGGCCCGCAGGTGTTAAATAAAGGTATGGCGTTGTTTCCGCGAAGGGTGAATGGTCTTTACACCATGCTTTCGCGGCAAGATGGCGAAAACTTATTCCTCATGGTCAGCGACGACCTCCATTTTTGGCATGAACGCACCCGCCTCATGTGTCCGGCCCATTTGTGGGAGACAGTGCAGGTGGGCAACTGCGGATCTCCGATCGAAACAAGCGAAGGCTGGCTGGTTCTTACCCACGGGGTCGGACCGATGCGCCGTTACTCCATCGGGGCAGTTCTTCTCGATCTGGTTAATCCTCTCAAGGTTATTGGCCGGCTCAAAGAACCGCTCATAACTCCTTTGGAAAACGAACGCGAAGGCTACGTACCGAACGTGGTCTACACATGCGGCGGATTAGTCCACAACGGAACGTTGCTTGTTCCCTACGGAATCAGCGACCAAAAAACCGGATTTGTCACCGTTGAACTCGATGATCTACTAAAAAAGCTAAAGCAGGACTTCCATGGCTAAACCATCACCTATACAAAAAATCGTTCTTCTTGGCAATTACCCCCCACGGCAATGCGGAATCGCTACCTTTACTGGCGATACGTATCGCGCAATCACCGCCGGCGGCAAAATCGAATGCTACGTATTCAATGTTTCTGATTTGCCTGAAGGGTACGATACGTCGCCCGAAGTGGTGCTCGAAATACCGCAAGACCATCATGCCGCGTATGAATCGGCTGCCGATTACGCCCACAGCATTGGTGCGCAACTGGCACTGATTCAGCACGAATTCGGAATTTTCGGCGGTCGCGCCGGTCAGTACGTGCTCACTTTCATCGAATCGTTGGAAATCCCCGCGATCGTACAACTTCACACGATTCTAGAGAATCCTAATCCCGAGCAAAAACATGTCATGGCCGAAATGAATCGGTTAGTCGCACGATTTGTGGTGATGAGCGAACGCGGCCGTCGAATGCTTGACGAAATCTATGGTATCGACCCTTCACGCGTAGATGTGATTCCGCACGGGATTCCCGATAGCTATTTCGGCGATCCTTCCTTCTTTAAAGATCAGTTCGGGCTCAGTGCCGACAAGGTTATTTTAACATTTGGACTGCTTTCTCCGAATAAGGGTATCGAATATATGATCGAAGCGATGCCCGAGATTATCGAACGCCATCCCGATGCAAAATATGTCGTCTTGGGGGCCACCCATCCCCATATTATCCGCAAAACCGGGGAAGAGTATCGCGAATCGCTTATTGCTCTGGCCCAACACCTCGGCGTAGGCGACAATGTCATCTTTGAAAATCGATATGTTGATAACGATCTGCTCATGGATTATCTTGGCGCATGCGATGTGTATGTTACGCCTTACCTGCATAAACAACAGATTACTTCCGGCACGCTTTCTTACGCTTATGGTTCTGGTAAAGCGGTAGTCAGTACACCTTACTGGCATGCTGAAGAGCTTCTTGCCGGTGATAAAGGCGAACTGGTTCCATTCCGCGATCCCGAAGAACTGGCCGCCGCCGTCTGCCGACTTTTAGATGATGATATAAACCGCAATCGAATCCGCAAGGCCGCATACCTGGAGGGTCGTGACTTTGTATGGAACAAGGTGGGAGAGCAGTTACATCGGACCTTCGACAAGGCCTTAGAGAAGTCAGTCCGTCGTACCAGGGAGGAGTTCGAAGTGCTTGCCCCGCCGATCATTACGCCTTCTATGCAACATCTTTTGCGCATGACCGACGGAGTGGGATTGTTCCAACATGCCCGCTACAACTTCCCGTATTACGCGGAGGGATACTGCACAGATGATAATTGCCGCGCACTCATGGTGATGGCCCAGCTCGGTCGAACCGAACTTGGGGAAACGGCTGAAGAAATCGAAATGCTCGCACTGAGGTACGCCGCGTTCACCGAATATGCCTACAACGCAGAAGAGGGCGGATTCCGTAACTTTATGCACTTTAATCGAAACTGGCTAGAAGATGTGGGTTCGGCGGATTGCCAAGGTCGCTGCATCTATGCCGTGGGGGTGGTGGTTAATGTCGCTCCGTGGCCCGAGCTCCGACAGTGGGCGGCCGAACTGTATAACCGCTCTGTCGAAGATATTCTGCGTCTCGATTCGCTCCGCGCTTGGGCTAACGCGATGCTTGGTATTCATGCGTTCTGCCAGCGATTCCCAGGCCATAAGAAGTCGCTTTCAATTATGAAAACTTTGGCCGATCGGATTATGAAGGAGTATCGTGCCGCTTCGAGCCCCACTTGGAACTGGTACGAATCCGTTCTCGCTTACGACAACGCCAGGATCCCCGATGCGATGATCGCAGCAGGCGACTTGCTCGGAAACAAGAACTTCCTCGCTGTCGGAATGGAATCTCTGACCTGGCTAATGGAACAGCAATCCGCGCCGGAAGGGTGGTTCCGCCCCATCGGAAGCAACGGCTTTTACCGCCGCGGGAAGCATCGGGCAGAATTCGATCAGCAACCCATCGAAGCGTGGGCTTCGGTGGCGGCTTGTCGGCGCGCGTTCGAACTCACCGGGAGCAAGGTATGGCGAGACGAAGCGTATCGGGCGTTCGCTTGGTTCTCCGGCGATAACGATCTGGCGCAACCGCTCATTGATCTTGAAACAGGAGCGTGCGGCGATGGCCTTCACGCCGACCGAGTGAATCTCAATTGCGGAGCGGAATCTACGCTGGCCTATCTTGGTTCGGTGGCCGAGATGCGGTTTATGCTTGCGGGCAGCGTTTCTTCACTGATCTATCGCAACGTAGAACAGCAAGGTAGCTGATTCAAAGATTCGACTCATTAAAATACAAAATCACCCCCCGAAGAAATGTCGCGAGGGTGATTTTTTTAATGAACGGTTCGAACTTAGGCCAGGGCGCGGAGCTTGGCGACTCGCTCTTCGATAGGCGGGTGAGTCATAAACAGCCGAGTGAAGCCGCCCATGCCTTTGAGCGGATTCACAATATACATCGACGCGTGGGCGGCATCGGTACGAGTCGGAATTTGGGCCGTACCGCGTTCGAGTTTAAGCAGGGCGTTGGCGAGTCCGTTGGGCGTACCGGCCAATTCGGCCCCGTGCTTATCGGCTTCGAACTCGCGAGCTCGACTCACGGCCAGCTGCATGATCATCGCGGCAATCGGAGCCACAATCGCCATTGCGAGTAGACCGATGATTCCGCCTCCATCGCGATCATCGCGGTGGCCGCCAAAGATTGCTGCAAAGCGGGCAAACCCAGCCAGCATGGTAATCGCGCCCGCGATTGTAGCAACCACGGTCATGGTGAGTGTATCGCGATTTTTGATATGCGCCATCTCGTGCGCGACCACACCGAACACTTCTTCCTCGTTTAGCAGATTCATGAGACCGGTGTTCACCGCCACTGCCGCATGTTGCGGATTTCGACCGGTTGCAAATGCGTTCGGACTCGGATCATCAACCACGTACACCTTGGGTTTGGGCAAACCTGCCCGTTGGGCCAAAGTTTCGACCATGCGGTGTAAATCCGGGGCTTCGGCGGGAGAAACCTCCCGCGCCTGACGCATCGAAAGCGCGATTTTGTCGCTGAACCAGTAGGCGCCAAAATTCATGAACACCGCGATACCAAATGCGATGACCATTCCACCGTTGCCGCCAATCATCTGGCCCATCAACACAAACAGCCCCGTGAGGGCTGCCATCAAAACCGTAACCTTAAGTGTGTTCATTGATTCAAGTTGCTCGCGAAGGTTGCGCCTTCATCTGTAGTTATAGAACGCTTTTCGGTTGGGGTAGGTGCCCATTCCGGGTCAATCGCCACTGGTTTCCGCGCGAACCTAATAGCATCGCCGCAAACTTTGATCGGGTAGGTTCGCGTCTGCATTGCTTTTTTCGCGACTTCATTTTACAGCCACCACGCTATCAACAGGTAGCGATCCAACCCTCGAATCGGCTACGCTCACGTGTGGGAACTTCCCAAATCAAATTCCACGTTATCCAACGGCATGATCATTCCATCGCTCATTGCAATCACGGGGATGCTCGGAGGACAAATCACCTCAGCATCCCCGCACGAATTCATCGGGGTTCGAAATCTGGCCGTAAGTCCAGATGGAGACCAACTCGCATTCACCTATCGCGGTGACATCTGGGTAGCCAGCGCCAATGGCGGACGCGCGACGATGCTCACCACCAACGTCGAAATGGACGATTACAGCGTCTGGTCCCCCGACGGTAAATGGATCGCCTACGCTACCGATCGCAACGGTAACTGGGATATCTATGCCGTGCCCGTAGAAGGCGGTCAGACCGTGCGTCTCACGTATTCCAGCTTCTCAGAAATCCCCGTTTCTTGGCACGGCGATCACATTAGCTTTGATGGCTCGATGGATAAGACCTTCCCCGGGATTTACACGCTCAACGTAAAAGATTTGAGTGTCAACGAAGTCTTTGTCACCAACTATCGGCTGGACTACCCCAGCTTTTCTCCGGATGGCAAAGCCATCGCGTTTACCCACAAGGCAATGTTCGGATCGGTTCGCCCTCGATACGAAGGAAGTGGGGCCGGGCAACTGTTCACCATCGGAACCGATGGCAAAAGCCGCAAAGAAATTCATGCCACCGGATTCCAGCACCTGTGGCCGCAATTTGCACCGGATGGCAAATCGATTTACACCGTAACCGTGACCGAAAAAACGCCTTCTTCGCGGCATATCGATGAAAAGCCAAAGGTTCCGTTCGACGACAACGCAGAGAAAACGCCCAATATATACAAAGTCGATCTGAACGGCCGCGCCGTCCGCATGACTAACCTCGTTGGCGGATCGGGTGCTCGTTACCTCTCGGTGGCACGCAACACCGGCGCGATTTTCTACGAAAACGACGGAATCGTCTACCGCCTTGCTTCGGGAGGAAAGGGCGAGCCGGTCAAGATTACGGGCACTGTCGACGACAAGGGCCGCGTGGAACAGCGCTACGTTATCACCTCCGGTGCCGGTCAAGCCACCCTTTCGCCCGATAACAAAACCGTAGTCTTCCAGGCGAACCGCGAACTGTTTAGCGTCCCGGTCACGCGCGGAAAGGGGCCAAACGGGGCCGACGCCACGCAACTCACCGATTACGCCGGTTCCGATGTGGAACCACTTTACGCGCCAGATGGCAAAAGTGTGTTTTTCTTAAGCGACCGCGAAGGAGCGAACTCACTCTTTCGACAAGACCTCGAATCCCTGCAGATCACCAAGGTCTACAGCAATAAGAACGACGTCTCAAGTCTCCGACTGACGCCGGATAAAAAGTCATTGACGTTCTGGGTGAGTGGTCGCGATGGTGGGCTCATGATGCTGCCCGTCACCGGCGGCACCGCTCAGCGAATCATCGATAAGCCGTACGGAAGCAACTATAACTTCTCTCCGGATATGGCATACCTTGCCTACGAAAAGCCCCTGATCAATGGCGGATTCAAACCTTGGGAAAATCGCGTGAACATCTGGGTGCGCGACATGGCTACCGGAAACGAAGTCAACGTAACTAAGCTCAACCGGAACCACACTGTTCCCACTTGGTCGGCCGATGGCAACTACCTCTACTTCTGGAGCGATCGCGGCCCGGCCGGAATCTTTGTGCTACCCGCGCAGCAAGAAGATACGCCGAGCAACCTGCTTGAACTCAAGTACGAAAAGCCCGCCGGTCCGGTTAAAACCGAGTTCGACTTTGAAAATGTTGACGCGCGCATTCGGCTCTTCAACGCCGGGGCCAGCGGATCAACCATGTACAGCGATCCGGAAAAAGGCGATCTCTACTTCGTTAAAGGCGGCAACATCGTTCGCACCGATTACAACGGCGAGAAGGAAACGCCGATCACCCGCGATGGCGGCGTCGGCCGCTTTGACGTTTCGCACGATAACAACATCCTGTTCGTGTTGCGTAGTGGGGTTCCGACCCTTGTAGATATCCGCAAGCAGAACTTCCCCGCCACAGGTGTGGAATATCGCGCCGTCTGGGTACGCAAGGTCAACGACGAACGACGAGCCGCGTTTCATGAATTCTGGCGAATCTATAACCAGCAGTTCTACGATGAGTTCTTCCACCGCCGCGACTGGGGTTCGATCCGCGATCGATACGAACCGCTGCTCGATGGCGTCGCTCATCGCCGAGAAATGGCCGATGTGCTTAACCTCATGGTCGGCGAACTGGAAAGTAGCCACTCTGAAGTCGGACCCGCTGCGGGTGGCGAGCGGTCGGAATCGACCGCGCATCCCGGCTTCACCATCGACTATTCGTACCGAGGACCGGGGGTCCGTGTTAAAGATGTTCCCCCGGGAGCACCGGGTTCTTACGCCAAAACACGCATCAATCCGGGCGATTACGTCCTAAGGGTCAACGGCCAAGCGGTAAAAGCGGATCAACACTTCTTGCGGTTACTTAACGAAGAAACCGGTCGCGATCTGGTATTCACGGTCAACTCCTCGCCCACCGTCGATGGAGCACGTGAGGTCAAATACCGTGCGCTGAGCGGCGGACAGTTCCGCCAGTACATCTACCAAGATACGATTAACTGGCGCCGCAAATATGTCGAAGAGCTGAGCAACGGGAGAATCACGTACGTTCACATTGCGGGAATGGGAGGGGGCAACCTCGATACCTTTAATACCGAAATGTGGGCCTATGTGCAGGGCAAAGATGCGGTGATCATTGACGTCCGCGAGAACGGGGGCGGCAACATTGCCGATATCCTCATCGACATCCTGGAACGGCGACTTCACATGCGCTACCTCCCTCGCGATCTTGATGAAATTCCTGGTCCGGGCATGCTGTGGGATAAACCCACCGTTGTGATGGCATCGGAAACGAGCTTCAGCAATGCGGAGATGTTCCCTGCAGCAATGAAAGCCCTCGGTCTTGCCAAAATCGTCGGAATGCCAACTCCGGGTTACGTCATCTACACCTATGGCGGCCAACTGGTCGATGGCACGTCAATCCGCCTACCCAACACCGGCGTCTATCGAACCGATGGCACCCCCACCGAAAACATGGGCCAAAAACCGGATATCCAGGTGGATATGACTCCCGAAGAGTACTTCAGCCGCCAAGACCCTCAACTTAAGCGGTCGGTCGAAGAACTTCTCAACCAGCTCCGCCGCCAAGGCTGACCAGCATCGAACCCGCCTTCGGATTGATCCCGAGGGCGGGTTTTTAGTGCCTGGAGTCTCCTAATACACTCCGAATCCTGCCGGGGCAGGCAGTGAAAGAAGGACTAGGGTTGCGATAAGTATGATTTACTGCCCTACGGCTTCAAGCATAGATTGCGGAATATAGGCGATTCCGCTGCGGAGGACGACGATATGATCTGCAGATCGTGTTTCACCGTTGATTTTGTAGTTCCGACTGCCCAAGTTAAAGGTTAACGGCGGTGAAGTCAGCAATGTTCCGGCACCCGTGAAAGAATCTAGTGTATAAGTGATTCCGCCTTTTTGTGCGTAATCGGTTGCGGAGATGTAGAAGCTGTCATCGAGCCCTTTGAGAGCAAAGAGGGTGCGGCCTTGAAAGTTCACTTCCGCGGGTTTAAAGTAGTACGCTTCTTGTTCGGCAATGAACAAGGTCGCAACATTTTCTGCTACTTCCGCCATGTTATCGGGCGGTGTTCCTTTGAGTACCACTTCCCCGCGTTTCTCGCCTTTGATGAGCACGCCGGTAACGGTGATCGCAACGGAACTGTGGTTTCCGTAACTGTAAACTACTGATGCACTTTGGCTGTGCCCCGCAATGAGGTCGAAGCCAAGCTTGATGTTGCTTCGCAGTTCGCGCGGGAGTGCGTCGAGTTCGTCTACCCGAGGCGAAACCGACCTCATACGAGAGAATCCTTCGGCTCCCATATCGGAGCTTTCGATCTCGGTCACGCTTAGACGAATTTTCACGGGGTGTCCGTCCAAACGTTCGAAATCATAAGTGCGAGAGTTCATCCTCTGCTCGTCAATAGAAGTTTTGGTGAGCCCAAGCTGGCTCATGTACGATTCGAATCCCGCTGGTGCAGGTAAGGCGAGTAGGACGAGCGTTGCGATGATCATGATTTATTTGACTCCATTTATGTCCGTTGTTTGACTAGACATTGGGACGGCGGTTGGCCCGAAAAACGGGTTTGGCACGTAATAGGTACCGCTGTTACCGGGTATGGTGAATTCACCATCTCCATAATCCGGGGGCCCGGTATTACCGAGCCTTAACTTTCTATACACGAGCCCCAAGACGTCGTGGGGGAACACTCCGAAAGTTTGCCAATAACTAGCCTCCCACCAGTTAAACACCGGCTCCTTATAAACAGACCCAGATAAATCATAATGAAGTCCGATTGCGGCATCATAAACGTGATTGCCCAACCGAACCTGCTGATGCATCTCGAACGCAATCTGCCAGTAATTATTACTGTCAGTCGCATCACTTCCGATCGGACACAGCGGGTTGGTCAGAAATGGGACGATTGAATCGCTTGACATCTCATACAAAACCAACTGCTTACTTGATGCCGCCAGACCTAGGCTTTGACATAAAAGTTGCAGGGTGAAGGACACATCTACGCAGTTTGCACCCGAAGCACCTGGCTCCAACCACTCGATAATCATATCCTTTAACTTAAATTTCCCGTCGTCCCTTGCCCAGAACCTTGATGGAATGCCAGACGAACCCGTGTACTCGCGCTGGGGCGTGATGAGGAAGGGCGTATCGTCATTTTGAGCCAGAGACAGGCTCGGCGCAACGAAAAATGCAACCCCCAGAAGCAGGCACCCACGTGAGGCCATAAGCCCAGTATATACAAGAATTACTGGTTTGTTGAACTTTTCCAAAACTATTATCGTCAATCCAAATCTTTTTTTGATTCCGCTCAATCTCTAGGTGAAAATCACGTAACCCTTAGTGGTTGCAAGAACTCCGCTGCTTCGGAAAATCCGTTCGCTCACATCCGATAAAGACTGCCTGGTAAAACCTACGGCATGATCGCGCTTCTTGTCGGAATGGCCCTGATCCAAAACCCAGGGACAATCGAACGTGACTCGTTTGGAGTCCCCCGGATCACCGCCCCCGATAAGCTTGCCGCCTACCGATTGATGGGCCAAGCCGTCGCCGAAGACCGCCTCTGGCAGATGGAGCTTTCTCGCCGATCCGCCCGAGGCCAACTGGCCGAAATCCTTGGTCCAACCGCCGTCGCCAGTGACACCGCCGCCCTTGCCACCGGATACACAGATGCCGAACTCAGCGAAATGTTTGCCCAACTCCCGGCCGGAATCCGAGCCCAGTGGAACGCCTACACCGATGGAGTCAATGACGTAATCCAGGCGCGCACTTCCGCCGGTACTCTGCCCAAGCAGTACACCGATCTCGAAGCTCAGCCGCGCCCGTGGACCGTCCTAGATTCCGCTGCGGTTGCCGTTCAGCTCACCCGGCGGTTCGGTCAAGGAGGGGCGGGTGAGCTGCGTAACTACGCGCTTGTTCAGTACTTGCGGACACGTCCGGCCGTCAAAGATCAGATCATTGACGTGCTTGATGACCTCGCCTGGATTAACGACCACCGCGCTCCCACAACAGTCAGCCCATCCGATGATCCCACCTTGCGCGAACCAGTGATTTTCAAGTTCACCCGGCGCGATTCCGAAATGCAACTGGCGAACCTTCCTCCTACTAACTTGTTCGAACTCGCAGGCGCGCTACGTCTTTCCGTTCAGGAAGATCTTGTCGCCAAGGCGGAAAAGCTGGCGGTTCCGCACAAGATGGGTAGCTACGCAATGGTCGTTCATCCGCGCGTGAGCGCAACCGGGAATGCCCACCTGCTCAGCGCACCCCAAATGGGTCACACGAGCCCGAATATCGTGCACGAAATCAGCATCAATGCCCCCGATCTCAAAGTTGCCGGCATGGATGTGCCGGGCATCCCCGGTGTGATTATAGGAAACACGCCCGATGCTGCATGGGGGCTCACCAGCGGAGTAGCAGATCTTGAGGACATCTTCGTCAGTCGCCTCAATGCAGATGGAACCTATCAGCACCAAGGCGAATCGGCTTTGCTGGAGACGGTGACTTTCACGCTTAAAGTTAAGGGCGAACCAGATCGAACCATCACCCAGAGTCGCACCAAACATGGCCCCGTTCTGCTCAAATCCGATTCCAGTCGGGCAATCTACAGCCTCAAATCTGCTTTCTGGAAGCGTGAGCTTAGTTCCGTTGCCTACCTTGATCGCCTGGCATCGGCTAAAAACCCAGCCGATTTCACCGCCATTGCCCAAGGGATCACGGTGAGTTTCAACCTGTTCTTTGCAACTCGGACCGGCGATATTGGATATCGGTACTGCGGAGCCATGCCGATCCGTGCGGCGGGGGTCGATCCGCGACTGCCAACACCAGATGAAGAGCGGTTTCGTTGGCAAGGATTTGTTTCGGCTTCTGATATGCCCCGGGTCGATAATCCGGCCAACGGAATCATCGTCAATTGGAACAACAAACCCGTAACTTGGTGGCCGCACGGCGACACGCCCGTGTGGGGCCAGTTCTTCCGCAGTACCGAGATATTGGTCGCGCTTCCGACCCGCAATGTGACCGCGTTTGATCTTGAACGGGCAGCCTGGACAATCGCCCGGCGCGAAACCGAAACAAGCCTTGCCTTTATGCCGATGATCCGTCAAGCCGTGTTAGCAATGCCATCCGATGAACCAAATCGGGAATTGATTTCGCAGCTCTATTCGTTCGCTGGATGGAGCACCGATGGTTCGATTCCCGCAACCCTTTACGATTCAACCGTCGATGAAATCCGAAAGCTGATCTTCGAAAAACCCCTAGGTAACTTCACATCGGAATCTCTGTTTAAGACGGTCATCCAACCCACGCTTATCGTTGACGCTCTCAACCGAAAAACCAAAGTTCGCTACTCATCGGAAGAACCTCTCGCCCTTGTTCAGCAAGCAATTCGGAATGTAGTGAGCCGGCCCGTCCGACCGTTCGTTCCGGGGTCAATCCAGGTCCCAGAAGCCCGTCCGATTCCCTACATTAAACGCGGCACGTACATCCAAATTACAGAACTCGGTTCGATTCTGCGCGCTCGGTCGATTGCTTCGCCCGGGGTTGCCGAATCTGGCCCTCACGCTTTCGATCAAGTTGATTTGGCCCGGGCATGGATATACAAACCCATGGCCGGATGGTAGCCCGACCCGAAGCCCGGAACTCCACCGGGCCACAATCTAGCCAACATGGTCACGATTGTCGGCGGAGGAATGGCCGGATCAGAATGCGCGTTCCGGTGCGCCGAAGCCGGACTCGATGTTACGCTTTTTGAAATGCGTGGGGTCGAACAGACTCCGGCTCATCAAACGGATAAATTCGCCGAACTTGTCTGCTCCAACTCGTTCAAATCCCAAGATCCGAATACCCCCGCCGGTCAACTGAAATCCGAAATGCGAGCCCTCGGATCGCTCCTGATCCCCTTAGCGGAAAAGCACAGCGTTCCCGGCGGATCAGCACTCGCGGTGGATCGAAACCGGTTTTCCGATGCCGTAACCGCAACCATCGAAGCCCACCCGCGCATTACGATCCGCCGCGAGCGGTTCGATCCAGAACTCATTGATGAAACTCGCGCAAGCGGACCACTTGTCTTTGCCACCGGACCGCTCACAAGCTCTTCTCTTGCCGAGTGGATTGCTCACGCCAGTGGGCGCGAACACCTCTACTTTTACGATGCGGTCTCGCCCACTGTTGATGCCAGCACCATCGATCGGTCGATCGTGTTTGCCCAATCCCGATACGATAAGGGCGAAGGCGACGATTATCTAAACTGTCCGTTTGATAAAGAGCAGTACGAATCCTTCGTCTCCGCTCTTGTGGCCGCCGATCGTGTACCGCTTAAAGATTTTGAGGATCCTAAATACTTTGAAGGGTGCAAACCTATCGAAGAGATTGCGGCTAAGGGCGCGGATTCCCTCCGGTTTGGTAACTTCAAACCCGTTGGATTGCGCGATCCGCGCACCGATCGACGACCGTGGGCCGTTGTCCAACTAAGGCCGGAAAATCGCGAGAAAACCCTGTACTCATTAGTGGCTTGCCAAAATCGGCTGAAGTGGGGTCCTCAGTTGGATGTCCTCCGAATGATTCCTGGGCTCGAACAAGCAGAATTTGTGCGCCTTGGCGTTATCCATCGTAACACTTACGTCGATGCCCCGCGCGTACTCACCCCCTGGCTGGAGATGCGCAACTGGCCCGGAATCTATCTGGCCGGACAGATCACGGGTGTTGAAGGATATGTAGAATCAGCCGCGATGGGAATCTATGTGGCCAACTCGATCATCCGAGGAGCGCGAGGGGACGAGCCGGTGGTTCCGCCCAGGCCGTGCGCGTACGGATCGCTCATCAGTCACACATCCGATGAACAAACCGAGCGCGACTACGCGCCCATGAACATCAACTGGGGACTGTTCCCCGATCCGGAACCGTTCATTAAAAATAAAGGTGATCGCAAAATCGCCAAGCTGAACGCGGCGCGTGAGGCGTTCGACGCCTGGAAGACAGCGCTCGAAATTTAAGATCAACCTGCGGTAACGTCAGACCGATGTTTTCTGCCGCGCTTGCGATTGCTCTGATGCCTCAATCGCTGGGCGATCGCTTGGCGGGATTTATCGAGGAAGCGGAATCTAGCGGTGGAATCATCGCGGTTCATGTTTCGGAAGCCTCCGGGCGCGAACTCTTTGAGCACGCCGCCGACGTCCGCCTGGTTCCGGCAAGCAACGCGAAGATATTCACGGTGGTGCTTGCTTTCGAACGGCTTGGCGCAGAGTTCAGATTTGCCACTCGCTTCTGGCGCGAACCAGACGGCATCTGGGTCGACGCCCCCGGGGACATGACTCTAACCCCCGCTCAGCTCACCGAAGCCGCCCGAATCCTTGGATGCACAGGACGTGATCGCGTTTTTGTTCGACAAGCGTACGACCTCGGACACGGATCGGGCTGGGAACTCGACGATCTGCCCTTTCGATATGCGCCCCGGTTGCAATCGTTTAGCGTCAACCGTGCGCAGTTCGAAGTCACCGCTCGTGATGGCCACATTTCTGTGGCGGATTGGACCGGTGTGCGGATCACCCGACATTCCGAAACAGGTGAGTTTCGCCTCTCTTACGATCTAACACGCCGCCGACTGCATATTTGGGGTGCGTCTCCTACAAATGGCGTGGTGGCCCGGTTTGCTTTGCCCGATCCGGCGGCAAGTGCCGCTGGTTTTTTTGGGCGAGATATTCGATCGGTTCAAAAAGTGCCTTCGCGGGCACCGGATCATATTTTGTTAAGTCCGCCAATTCGTGATCTGGCACGGCTTTGTTTGGAACCCAGTGACAATTTAATTGCGGAAAATATGTTTCTTTCTGCAATCAGTCATAATTCTGGGGACCTGACCCATTTTGAGGATGTATCAACTCGTGCCGCGGTCCAAATTGAATCTGAATTCGGCCTCACCGCTCGCCAGGTGCGCCTCATGGATGGCAGTGGATTGAGTCGTCACAGCTTGGTGACAGCGCGTTCTGTGGCACGCATATTGCATCACGTTTACGCACAGCCTTACCGTCAAGATTTTCTCCGCGCCCTTCCCTCTCCAGGTCAAGGAACCCTGCGAAATCGACAGTCAGGCTTGCGAGTCTTCGCCAAGACAGGCTCGCTTGATTCGGTATCGTGCCTTTCAGGATTTTTGGACGTAGGAAGATCAGAACCGTTGGTGTTTTCTATCTTGATGAATCACCACGAACTCAGTTCGGGCCGCGCCCAGCAAATCCAAGATGGAATCGTGGCCGAAATGGATCGGTGGGCCCGTGGTTACTGACTTGAAAATGAATTTGATTGAAATGCGAAAAGAGTTCGATGGTGTGGCCCTGTGGCGCTCGCTGTTCCCCACGCGGGCGCTCGTCCTTCTTATGGGAATCGGCGCGATTGATCTGGTCAGCACTGCTCTGCTCCACCGATATGGATTGATTGTCGAGCTGAATCCGCTTATGCGGCCGATCATCGAAACAAGTGAGTGGCTTTTTGCTCTCGTGAAAGGGTTCACGCTTGTGCTTGCCTGGCTGGTGATGGTACGTCACTACCACTCGCATCGTGATTTTGTGCGGACGGCCGCCCTCAGCGGATCGTGCGCTTATGTTGCGATCTGGCTCATCTGGTTTGTGGGCGGAACCATTACGCTCGGCTGAAGCATGGCGCGGCGCCTCACTCGGACGAACCTATTCCCTAGTGCACTAGGTTCTCCGGCTGGGCGACGCAACCTCGGCCCCTTAACTTTTGTCATTCTTGGCAGTCGCGCGGTATGAGCACATCCGAAAATCCGGAATGGTACTACGTGGGTCATTACGGCCAGCTTGGACCATTAAGCATCGAGAACATGTCGGAACTCGCTTCCGATGGAGTCATCGAACCCGATACCTTTGTGTGGCGACCGGGGATGGCCGACTGGGTAGCAGCCAAGCAAGTGCCGGAACTGTCGGTTCATTTTATTCGGTATCAAGAACCCCCGCCCGTTCCTGGACTTAATCCGCCGGGACTGCCTGGAGCTTCTGGCACTGGTTCACCTTCGGTTCCTTACGGCACCCAGCAGTGGATTCAGTACGGTGGGTTCCCCGCCAACCGCAGCGATAAAAGCGTTCTGATTGCCGCCTTTCTCAACATTATTCCGGGGTTCGGAAGGTTCTATCTGGGATACATGGCGCACGGGATTCTGCAATTTATGACCGCGCCGTGTGGTGTAGGATTCATTTGGGCATGGCTCGATAGTTTGTTTATGCTAATGGGCGGCGTTCGCCGCGATGGGTATGGACGCGCCATCGAATAGATTAAGGCTATGAGCGTCACCGATCGACTTCGCGCGATCCAAACCGATCTCGCGCAAGAGTGCACGCGCATCGGGCGCAATCCAGCCGAGATCACCCTGATCGCTGTCTCAAAAAACCATCCGGTTGAGCTTATTCAGCAAGCTTACGAGGCTGGGCATCGGGACTTTGGGGAAAGTCGCGTGCAGGAGCTTCAGTACAAAACTCAAGCCCTTCCGCCTGATATCCGCTGGCACTTTATTGGGCATTTGCAATCGAATAAAGCGGCCCTGGCCGCCGAACTTTGCCATGCCATTCACACGATTTCCAACCCGCGCCAACTGAATCAAATTGCTAAGACGACCGCAACAATCCAAGGCTTTGTCCAAGTCAATATCGGGCGCGAAGAACAAAAATCAGGCATTTTTCAAGAAAACCTTGACACGATGGTTCAACATGTTCTAAAGTGTCAACAAGTTCAGTTTCGGGGGCTTATGACCATCGGTCCGGCGGTCTCCGATCCAGAAGAGGGCAGGATCATTTTCCGGCAGCTCGCCGAGCTTAACCGACGAGTCGGTGGCCGGCAGTTGAGCATGGGGATGAGCCACGACTACCGGGTCGCGCTCCAGGAAGGAGCCACGCATATCCGGATCGGAACTGCCATCTTCGGAACCCGCTGAACCCAGGGACGGGACATCGCTATCATGGAAGAGACCTTAGAGCAAACCGGCTTTTTTGGCCGTATTCGTGACCTTTTTCGACACCAAGACGAGGAAGAATTCCTCGACACCGATCAAGCTCCCGCGCGCAACAACCTTCGCGTGCACACGGTTCATCGCTACCACATCACGGTTCGACGCCAAATCGTCACTTTCCAAGATGCAGTAGCTGCCGCCGATGGGCTAAAGCGCGGAGAGCAACAAATCCTCAACCTTTCCGGCTGCGCCACGGATCTGCGCGAAAAGATCAAAGACTTCATGTGTGGAGTCAACTACAATGCCGAAGGCACCTGGGAAGAACTGGGCGAAGGCGTCTACCTTCTCGCCCCCGCATCCGCGCATGTTGAAGTGGCTCCGGCCAGCCAACGCATGATCAGCGGACGCAACTAATCCATCCGACTTTCAAATTCATTCGACTATCAAAGCGAAAGCGCTTGGGAACACTCTTACCCCTGGGTCCGCAACCCAGGGGGTTTTTTTATTGATCAGCCTATGGCCCGGCCCGAGCAATCCTCAAGTCGGCCCAGACAGTAAACTCACATCATGGCTGGATTCACCGTTGCAACCGGGAAAATCGCGATCTACCCCCAAGACCACGTCGATACCGACCGCATCATTCCTGCGCGGTACCTGACTATGGTCACCAAAACCGGATACGGCGAACTTCTTTTTGTCGATACTCGCCGCCAGGAAAAGGATTTTTTTTTAGACCAGCCGAGCGCACAAGGCGCAACAATTCTGGTGGTGGGGACTAACTTCGGATGCGGATCATCGCGCGAACATGCGGTCTGGGCGATCCAGCAGGCCGGATTCGTTGCGGTCATCGCGCGAGTCGATCCGGACAGCCCGGGCTACAGCGATATTTTCCGCCAAAACTCGGCCAACTGCGGTCTCCTCCTTGTCGAGCTTCCCGCAGAATCGCACGCGAAAGTCGCCGCACTCGGCCAAGGCACGGAAGTCACCATCGATCTGCCAAACCAGGTGGTAGAAGCAAATGGCGAAAAGCTCCGCTTTGAGATCAACCCAGCGGTAAAGGATCAACTTCTCAAAGGACTTGATCTGGTAGGAACCACGCTCATCCATGAAGACGATGTTACGGCGTTCGAAGGCAAATGGAGCAGCTTCGCGCCCGAATCGGCATCGGGTTTATAACGGCGCCGGTGCTTCTTCGTCTAAAATAGGAGATGCAGGCTGCCATGTTAACCACGCTACTCTTGGCTTTAGCGACAATGCCCGCGATGCAAGCAAAGACTGGGCAAGACCCGGAGATTGCTCCGCTTCGCCATAACGATCAACGTCAGTACCAACTCAAAGATCTGGCGACCACCACCGTCGTTTTCAACGACGACCGCCAAGTCCTGTGCTGGGTGATGGATGAATCTGTAAAACGTGCCGAAGGCATGATGTTCTTGGAAGAACAAGACTTCACAGAAGATCAGGGCATGATCTTTGTGTTTGATCAACCGCAACCGCTCAGCTTTTGGATGCAAAACACTCTGGTTCCTCTGGATATCGCCTACGTTGATAGCACGGGTCGAATATTTAAAACCTACACCATGCAAGCACTCGATACAACCAGCGATTACAGTAGCAAAGGCAATGCCAAGTATGCAATCGAACTCAAAGCAGGTTGGCTTAAAAAGAACGGGGTCAAGCCCGGGCAATACGTCCGGATTAGTAGCCGAGTCAAAGCCAAAGATTGATTCTGATCCCGCCGGATAAAAACGCCAAATTTTGGCGTGAGACCGGGAACTGACTGCAGGTATACTGGGTTTCAAACAACCAGGCATGGCTCCGGGCAATTCAGGAGGTGGCCTCAAGGCCGCCTTTTTTGTTACGCCCCTATCATCGCCGGAGTAAGGAGAAAGCACAAAGGATGGACATTCTGCAGCAGCTTCAACAGATCGCACAGGAGCGTGAGCTTTCAGTCGATGAACTGAAGGTTGAGCTCGAAGATGCCCTTGCCGTTGCTTATAAAAAGTACCGAAGCGTGCAGGCCGATGTCACACTCCGGTTAGACCCGCGGGTCCGTAGCGGAATGGTGATCGAAAAGGAAGTTGTTGGCGAACTCCTAGAACCCAGCACCCAGATTTCGCTAGAAGCCGCGCAACGCAAGAATCCGCAAGCCCAAATCGGCGATTTCGTAGATATCGAAGTTGACCCCGAAGCCTTTGGACGCATTGCGGCGCAGACCTTCAAGCAGGTTCTGCAACAAAAAATCCGCGAGGCCGAACTCCGCAAGCTACACGAACAGTTTAGCGACATGGTCGGCGATGTGATGAGCGGAATCGTAAGCCGTCGCGAAGAAGGCAATGTGTGGCTTAACGTCAACCGTCAGGAAGTGGTAATCCCCAAGCGGGAGCAGGTCGGCACCGATGACTACCGTCCGCAAGAGCGAATGCGTGTATTCATCCTCAAAATCGAGGAAGACCGGCGCGGATTCCAGGTGGTCGCCAGTCGGACTCACCCCAACCTTTTGCGCAAACTGTTAGAACAAGAAGTCCCCGAAATTGCCGAAGGCATTGTGGAGATCAAAGCAATTGCACGCGAACCCGGTCAGCGCAGCAAGATCGCCGTGATCAGCCACGATGAAAGAATCGATGCCGTAGGAGCGTGTGTCGGCCAACGCGGATCGCGTATCCAAGTGCTGATGGATGAACTCCGCCCGGAAAAGATTGACGTTGTGCCATATAGCGAAGATATCAAAACCTTCATTACTAATGCACTGAGCCCAGCCAAAGTCAATTCGATTAGCCTGAACCACGAAGAAAAGAGCGCCTACTGCGTGGTTCCCGATTCCCAACTGAGCCTTGCAATCGGACGCGGAGGTCAGAACGTGCGACTCGCCGCGCGCCTCACCGAATGGAAAATTGACATTCGTAGCGAGCAGCAAGCCACCGAAGAACGATCCAAGCGCAAAACCGGCTCGGGCGCCGAGGCGGGATCAAGCTGATTTCCGGCCCGGTTCGGACTTGCATAGTCTGCCGGGCAAAACGCCACCCCTCTGAACTTGTGCGATTCCGAACGAGTTCAGAGGGTCGCCTTGATTCCAACCCGGCCGATGGCCGAGGGCGGAGCTTCTATCTTTGTCCCCAACCTCATTGCCTCACCAAAATCGATGCGAAAATGGCCGCGCGCGCCCTACGCCAGCCCGTCTCCGCAGATGATTTGAACCGGGCAGTCCAAAGACACTTATGCCAACACAGGTAAATTCTCAATTCATGCAGATTAAAGTCAACGACTTTGCCAAACAGCTTGGAGTTGCCCCAGACCGGGTGCAATCCGAGGTGGAAAGTCTTGACATCGCCATTGTCGATGGAACTTTCGATGCCGATGCCGACACCGTCGAGCTTCTGCGCGACGTCCTCAGTGCCGAAAGTAGTACCGCGCTCCACCTGCTACCCGGCAGAACCCCGCGCGATCTGGCTTCGGCCATGAATGTGCCCGATAAAGATGTTCAGCTGACGTTGATCAAGAAATTCAAAACTATGGCCACCCTCACCACGGTTTTGGAGGATGATCTTTCCGAAAAGCTGGCCGCGGAATTCGGCCACACAATTCGTTGGGGGGCCGAAGAAAAGAAAAAGTCAGCTTCAAGCAGTTCGGCCAAGAAATCGGAAGGCGGCGATGTCAAGCGTCCGCCTGTTGTTACAATTCTCGGCCACGTCGACCACGGCAAAACTTCCCTGCTGGACTACATTCGCAAGGCAAATGTTGTCAGCAAAGAACACGGCGGAATCACCCAGCATATCGGTGCTTACCAGGTCAACCTGCCAGAAGGAACGATTACATTCCTCGATACTCCCGGCCACGCCGCCTTCACCGCCATGCGGGCGCGAGGAGCGCAGGTCACAGATATCGCCATTCTTGTTGTGGCCGCCGATGACGGAATCATGCCGCAAACTCAAGAGGCGATCAGCCACGTTAAAACCGCCGGCGTACCGATCATCGTTGCGATCAACAAGATCGATAAGCCGGCCGCAAACGTCGATCGCGTGCTCATGGCGCTGCCGAACCACGAAGTGATTCCAGAAAGCTACGGTGGCGATGTGATCACCGTCCCGGTCAGCGCGCATACGGGCGAGGGGATTCCCCAACTGCTCGAAATGGTGCTCCTGCAAGCCGATATCATGGATCTCAGGGCCGATCCGAAGGCCGAGTTCGAAGGCGTGGTCATCGAGGCCCAGCTCGAAAAAGGGCGCGGTCCGGTCGCCACCGTGCTCGTCCAGCAAGGCACTCTTAAGGTCGGCGACATTATTGTGGTCGGTAAAACGTGGGGCAAGATCAAAGCTATGACCGACTTCGCCGGTCAACGCGTCAAAGAGGCCGGACCATCGATGCCTGTCGAAATTTTGGGCCTCAACGATGTACCGGGAGCGGGCGAAACCGTAATCGGTAGCGATGACGAACGCGAAGCGCGAGAAACAGCTTCCAAGCGTGAGGAAGAAGAGCGCATCAAATCGATCGCGGGGCCAAAACGCAAAATGTCGCTTCGAGACTTGCGAAAACACCTCGAAGCAAACGAGGTCAAGGATCTTAACCTGATCATCAAGGCGGACGTCCAAGGGAGTGTCGAAGCCGTACGCGGCATGATCGAAAAGATCGAAAACGAAGAAGTGAATGTCAAGATCCTGCACAGCGGGGTCGGCAGCATCACCGAATCGGACATTCTGCTCGCCAGCACGGCCGATGCGATCTGCGTGGGATTCAATGTCAAGCCTGAACCTAAAGCGAAGGTCGAAGCCGAACGGCAAAAGGTCGAAATCCGAACCTACACGATCATCTACGAACTTATCGAAGATATCGAGGCCGCAGTCAAAGGCATGCTCGAACCCAAGTTCGAAGAGGAGTACCACGGCACCGTGGAAATTCGTGCGGTGTTTAAGCTCACCAAGGCCGGAAAGGTTGCTGGAAGCCACGTCACCGATGGCAAAATCCTTCGGAACGATCGGGTCCGGGTTCGCCGAGACAACGAGATCGTCTACGAAGGCACGGTCGAATCACTACGTAACGTCAAACAAGATGTGCGCGAAATGTTCGCCGGTCAAGATTGCGGGCTGCGATTCACCGGATGGGATGACTTTAAAGAAGGTGATGTCGTCGAAGCATACGACATGGTCCAGATCGACTAATCTTCCCTTGAATCAGACCCCGTCGCTCCCTTCCGGAACCAAATCCGGACGGGAGCTTTCTTTTTCAACCCTGGATTGAGTCCAGCGGTCTGGCGGAATCGCCAGTAACGCGCTAAAGGCAAGAATCGGCACCCAAACTCGGACCTCGCTGAGTACGGCAAACAGAAATAGGCTCAGTGTGATTGCTCCGCCGAGCAGAATCAATCGGCGAGCCGGTGGATAGCCGGATTGCCACGCGCGCAGGCTCAGCGTTCCAAATAAACCCATGATTAGCCACGGATACACAAACTTGATCGAATTCCAGGGCGGGGTTAGTTCGGCCAAATTCAGCGGAAGTTTCCACATCTGCCCCCCAAGCATGGGCTCCAGCAGATTTTCGCGTGCGATATCTTTGTGCAACCGTATACGGAGTTCGCGTGTGACGACCATGCTTGCAGCCACCATTACGATCCCCAGACCCGCCCGCAGAATACGCTTTTCGAAGCGTAGTTCGAGATTAAACGCAGCTTCGATGAGAACCGCCAATCCGACAAATGCGGCTGCTTCTCGGTTCAGCAGTTCTAGCGCAAATAGTCCAATAAACCATCCGATGGGTTTCCGGTCCAAGATTGCATAGCCAAGTACAAAGAAAACAAGTTGATCAAGAACATCCCAATCGTAATAGAAAATTTTGGTTTGAAAGTATACAAAGAATAAGACATGCAGAAATGTAATTTTAGCGGCTAGCTTAAAGTCTCCAAATCTCTTGATCAGCAAAGCAAAAATCGTGAAGTTCGATCCGATGATGAGAGTCGCCAGGAGAAGTTCGCGAATCACCCCAAAATCGATTCCGGTTAGTCGACTAATTACACCGATTGTGAACGGCAGCAGAATTCGGCTCTGATAGATGCGCCATTCCGCCCAGCCATGAAAAACTCGGAACGAATCGAACACGATGTCCGCATGATTTTCCCGGTGGATGGAAGCGATGGCAAAGAGTTCAACCGCGGTGAGAAGAAGCAAAAAAAGCGCCGGCCAGATCCACTTTCGCTTTGAATCCATGCTCATCCGCAGCAAACGTTACTGGCTTCCCCCGATTTTTGTCAACCGATTCCCGGCCAAACTTGCGACACGCTGGTAGGCTAAGACGGTGAAACTTTGCCAGTTTGAAATAAGCAGCCGCCCGGGAGAAATTAGGGCCGGAATCTACCACGAAGGCAAGGTGTACGAAACCGATGGTCAGAATGCGGTCGGAATCCACGATCCAGCCAACATCGTGTTTAAATCTCCGGTAACCCGCCCTCCGGCCGTACGGATGTTTGAACAGTTCGAACACATCGCCGGCGAATATGTTCTCAGCTACTTTTTTGTCAATCCCGCCCAAATTAAAGGGGTGGATCAAACACTTGGATTTCCGCCGCAAGTCGAACAACTCGGACTAGAACTCCGAGTTGCCGGCGTGCTTCAAGATGGCGACCAAATGATTGAGCCGCAAGAAGCCGAGCGGTATGTTTTGGGCTACACCTTTCTGCTGTGCTTTGTTGATCGACAGTTGCAGGCAGAGGCGCACGCGAATCCCGCGGTGGTCACCGAAGCTCACGACATCGGTGCGTTGATCTCTCCGTTTGTCGTAACTCCCGAAGAACTCGGCGAATATCTGCTACGCGAAACAAAATCGGGGTTCCAATGGGTGTACAGCCTGTACATAAACGAAGAGACAATCGTAGAAAAACGGAGCTTTGCCTTTGATACCGAATTCTACGACTTGCTGCAACGCGCCAGCGTGCGAAGTCCGCTTTCTGTGGGCGAAATTGTGGCATGGCCGTCCCTTCCGCTACCCGATCTGGAAGCAACCGAATTCGGACGCAGCCTGGAGCCCGGCGATAAAGTCCGGGTCGTAGTCGAAGGCCTGGGAGCAATCACAAGTCGAATCGGCTAAGTCACCATGGATCAATTCAAGAAATCAACCCTTTCGAACGGCGTTCGCATCCTTACGGAAAAACTTCCGCACGTCGGAAGTGCCGCGCTTGGCATCTGGTGCACCACAGGATCGGTGCACGAACAGGATGGCGAAGCAGGAATCACCCACTTTATCGAACATATGCTCTTTAAGGGCACCCCCTCGCGCACCAGTCAACAGATTGCCGAAGAGATTGAAGGGCGGGGCGGAATTCTCAACGCCTTTACCGATAAAGAGCGAACCTGCTACTACTGCCGAACCCTCGCCCAAGATGCGGAGAACGGACTCGATGTTCTCGCCGACATGGTTTCCAACTCTTTGCTAGATGCCGACGAGCTGGAGCGCGAAAAGGGCGTTGTGCTCGAAGAAATCAAACGGGGCGAAGACGAACCGGGCGACCACGTACACGATCTTCATGTGCAGGGCCTGTGGCCCGATCACGAACTCGGACTCCCGATCATCGGCACATCCGAATCGGTATCCGGATTTCAACGCGAAGCCCTTTGCTCGTATATGGATCGACGCTACACCGGTCAAAACCTGCTCGTAGCCGCCACCGGCAATATCGATCACGATGAGGTGGTGTTTTGGGCGTCGCGCGGGCTGGAGCGATTCCAGAATCGCCCTGCTCAAGTCTCATTTCCGCGTCCGAAACCCGCACCGGGGGTGAACTACGTGGCAAAGGAAGTCGAACAGGTTCACTTTTGCATCGGAACTCAAGGTGTGAGCTACAGCGATCAAGATGAGATGTACAAATTGATCGTGCTTGATGCCGTGCTCGGCGGCGGAATGAGCAGCCGGCTCTTCCAAGAAGTTCGCGAAAAACGCGGTCTTGCCTATTCCGTTGGAAGCTACATGCTCACCTATACCGCGGGCGGTGCGTTCACAGTCTACGGCGGAACCGGATCTAAAACCTGGAATCAAGTGCAAGAAATCGTGCGCGTTGAGTTCGACAAAATGATGAACGATGGACCAACCGAAGCCGAACTCGCCAAAGTAAAACGGCAAATTTCCGGGAATATTGTGTTGGGGCTCGAAAGCACCAATTCTCGCATGATGCGCATGGCCAAAAACGAAATCGTGTACGGACGTCAGATTCCCATCGAAGAAACCGTGGCCCGGATCGACGCCGTTACGGTGGCCGATGTCCGCGAGGTGGCCAACCGGATATTGCCCGAAGCGAATATCCGCACAACGGCAATCGGCCCCGCATTGTAAGAATGGCTCCGCTTCCTCACGATTGGACAAACCAAACCACTGAACGCGAACGCTTAGAAGCCCTTGCCCGCGAACTGTGCGAACGGGTTGGATCGGACGCCTGTGACCTGTTCACTTCTCGCGGAAGTGCTTCGCTCGTGCTTGCCGCTAGTACCGATCGATCGGAGCTTGTGGATCGGATTAGACTGGGCCGCGAGGTCGGACTCGTTGGCAAAACCTTTGCCGCGAATCGCACGATTCCCGTCGCTAGCGGACTAACGAATCACCCGGACGCCGAACCAGTACCGGAATTCGATGACAACAAGTACGAATCGGCGCGCCTTGTGCCCTTTCGAGCACCGGATTTCGAGGGGCTTGCAATGTTCCGCCGGGCGGCCAAATGGCCAATCGATGAACGCGAAGACCTTTTAATCGAGCAGACCGTCGGGCGATTTGCTGCCCTTTATGCCGGATTCAAAAGCGGCTATGCCGCCGGTTCCAACGCCAACAAACTGGACGCCTTGAGCGAAGTCGCCCGGAGTCTGACTGTAAGCCCGTACCTCGAAGAAGTTCTACAGCTGTTTGTAAACCTCACTGCCAAACGATTCAACTATCGCGTTGTTACCGTTAGACTCTTAGACAATGACCGGCAAGAACTCATCCTGAGAGCAACGCAAGCCACAAACAAGGCGTACCAACGCAAGCGGGCGATCAAATTGGGTGAATCGATTGCAGGACGTGCGATTGAAACCAAGCGTCCGATTTTTATCGAAGACGTCCTCAACAGTCCGGACTACATTGGTCACGACTTGGCGGAAGAGCAAGGACTGCGCAGCATGATCTGCATTCCCCTCATCGTCCAAGATCGACCGGTGGGAGTCATGAGCTGCTATACCGGAGAAGTACGCCAGTTCTCGGACGACGAAGTTTCGGCCCTGCAAACACTCGCCCAACAAACCGCGGTGAGCATCGAACACAGCCGCCTGCAAGTCCGGCACACCCTCATGCAAGAGATGCACCACCGGGTGAAAAATAATCTCCAGCAGGTCGCCTCTCTGTTACGTTTGCAACTCCGACAATCGCACTACAAGTCACTAGAAGACGCTTTAAACGATTCGCTCTATAGAATTCAGGCCATTGCTGCTGTCCATGAACTGCTCTCGCGCGATGACTTGGACCACGTGAGCATTCGACACATTGCCGAAACGCTGGGCCATCACCAGCAACACTCGTTTGCTATGCCCGGCAAACGGATCTCGTTCAGCATTCGGGGCGATGACGTCTTCCTGAACACCAATCAGGCAACCCAAGTCGCCCTGATCATTAACGAAATGATCCAGAACGCCGTCGAACACGGGTTCAAAATCGCTGATTCCGGTGAAATCCACGTGACGGTGGAAGACAACGAAGGTGAAATCGGTTTGTGGGTTAGCAACGATGGCGATCCGTTACCGGAAGGGTTTGATGACCGCACATCCGGTCAGCTCGGGTTGCAGATTATCCGGTCGCTTTCTGCCGCATTGGGCGGAACCTTCAAGATCGAATCTCGCCTAGGTTGGACAGTGTGCGAAGTGAAGTTTATCCGCGAAGGGGCGGAGTAGGCCTTATCCGGTGCAGACAGGCAGATCGACCCCCGCAAAATCAATGGCCGGTTGCCTTCGATCTCCTTCAATTTTATAAGATTTGAACCTAATCCCCGTTGCTTTCCCCACCCCGTACAAACTTGCGATGCAAGGAGCAACTTTCGGACTGAACCTTGCACTTGCGCGGCCAATAACTTGAATGTAGCGTGGGGAAGTCGGTTCGGTTCTTACTACCTTGTTAGCCGTTGATAGGTGTTTTTGCCGACCACTTCCCTTTTTTCACCTCCCTCTTTTTTGCTTCTAAACCCGCGATGCTTCCGGCTGTAAAACGGCAAGAATCCGCCTTATTTTTCGGTCTATTCTGCAACCGATCGCCCGGTGGATGCCGTCTTTAAGCGAGATGAGTTTAGAATGGGCCTCAAACCCGCAAATATGGATCGGCTTGCTTACGCTTACCGTTCTAGAAGTTGTTCTCGGGATCGACAACATCATCTTCATTTCGATCCTAAGCGGAAAGCTCCCCGCTGATCAACGACCCCGCGCTCGAAAGCTGGGTTTAATGGTCGCACTCATCAGCCGGATTCTTCTACTTCTTTCGTTAGGCTGGGTGATGAGTCTCACCAAACCGTTTGCTCACTTAGGACCGGTTGAACTCACGGGGCGTTCTCTCATCCTATTGCTGGGTGGACTCTTCCTCATTGCGAAATCAGTCCACGAAATCCACGACAAGCTCGAAGGAGAACACGAAGAAGGGCGACGGGCGCAAGTCGCGGGATTCGCTTCCGTCATTGTGCAGATCATGATTTTGGACGTGGTTTTCTCGCTCGATAGCGTGATCACCGCGGTCGGAATGGTCAACGAAATTCCCGTCATGATCGCCGCCGTGGTCATTGCAATCTTGGTGATGATCGCCTTTGCAAACCCCATCGGCGAATTTGTCGAACGTCACCCGACCGTCAAAATGTTGGCTCTCGCCTTCCTGATTCTAATCGGATGCAACCTTATTGCCGAAGGAATCGAGCAGCCTATTCCCAAAGGCTACACATACTTTGCCATGGCCTTTGCCACCCTGGTCGAACTGCTCAACATCAAGATTCGAGGCGGAACTCCGGTAAAATTGAAAGAGCCGAGTGTTGCTGACCTTCCGGCAGAATAAGAGAACCATGTCCAATTCCTGCCCCCGATCGGCACGCTAAATGGTTGAGGCGCGCGCGCTCACCAAGGAGTTCGTTGGCCCCAAGCGGGGTCAACCGATCATTGCCGTCAATCAAGCAGATTTCACGGCATTTCCAGGCGAGATTCATGGCTTGCTGGGGATAAACGGGGCCGGGAAAACTACCCTTCTGCGCATTCTGAGCACCGTCATTCGTGCGACCAGCGGAACAGCAACCGTCAATGGATACGATGTGATTGCAAACGGGCCCCAAGTACGTGCATCGATCGGATTTATGAGCACATCCACCGCCCTTTATGGACGTCTGACGGCTCGTGAAATGCTTTCCTATTTTGGCTCCCTTTATGGCTTTACCGGTCGCGATCTAAAAGCACGGGTAGAAGCAGCCATCGATCTCACCGATTCTCAAACCTTTGCCGATCAATTATGCGACCGGCTATCCACTGGTCAAAAACAACGGGTGTCGATTGCGCGAACCATCGTGCACGATCCCCCGGTCCTGTTCTTTGATGAGCCTACCGCCGGACTCGATATTCTGGCCGCGCAAACCGTGCTCGAGTTCATTGAAGCCGCCCGAGACCAGGGCAAAACCGTTGTCTTTAGCACCCATATCATGAGCGAGGTTGAACGTCTTTGTGACCGCGTAACGATCATTCACCAGGGTCAAAATCGCGGCACCGGAACCCTAGCTGAGCTATTAGCGCAAACCGAAACAACTACTGCCGAACGAATGTTCCTAAGCCTTATCCGCGAATCTGAACAAACCCCCGCATGAAAATCGGCACTGGCACCAAGCAGGTCTTTCTTAAAGAGATCCGGGAATTTGCCCGCGACCGCCGCGTTCTCCAAGCTAGCGTAATTATGCCCATCTTTATGATCGCGGTCTTTGTAATGATTATGGGAATTGTTCAGCGCACAGTCGAAGAACACCCAACCATCACCGTGGCCTATGTTCATACCGGTGATCGGGAATTCTTGGAAAAACTTGATTCAGCAGAGGGAATCGAGTTAACTCCGGTCACAAGCTGGGATGCCGGGATTGAACTGGTACACGCAAAGGAGGCACGTCTTGTTATGGACGTACCCGAATCACTTATGCAACAGATTGCGGTCGGCCAAGCCACGATCCGAGTGGGCTTTAAAAGCGATGATCCGCTTTCTATGATCTCCGCTTCCACCATTCGACAAGCCGTCGCGGAAGCCAATTCAGAAGCAATAAAGACCGTTCTTATTGAACAAGGTCTGCCCGAACATCGTGCCCAGCCCCTCAAGCTGGAACAAGTCAATGTTTCGCAATCACAAGGAATGGGCGGATCCGATATCGTTTCCCTGCTTCCATATCTTATTGTATTATGGGCCTTCTATGGTGGTATGGCTATCGTCGCCGACCTCGTTGCAGGTGAAAAAGAGCGCGGAACAATGGAAACATTGTTGGTAAGTCCGGTTCGTCGCGCAGCGGTTGCCCTCGGCAAAACTCTGGCATTGATGGTCGTCTGTTTTTTAGGAAGCCTTACCACAGTAGCGGCAGTCATTATTGTGGGTGCGCTTCAGCTGCCGTTTACTAAATCCCTCTTCCCTACGGGGATGGCTATCCATCCGCTAGATATCCTCGGCATTATTATTTTATTGATTTCGTTAGTTGCATTTTTCTCAGCCTTATTAGTCACTGTTTGTGCCCGATCTCGGAATATTCGGGAGGCTCAGACATACCTAGGTGGATTGAGCTTTATTATCATTCTTCCGGCGATCTTTAGCCAGATCATCGGGTTTACCGGAATGGAAGACGCCTTGTGGGTACGGTGGACACCGATCCTCAATACTGCGGTGCAGCTCAAAAATCTTATCTCTGGTGCAGGCCATTACGCCGGACTGGGACCCGCAATTTTGCTGAACTTCGTGCTCGCAGCAATCTTTCTGCGAATTGCTATGCAGCTATTCCGACGTGAAGAGATTCTGCTTCGAGTTTAGCGACTGGTAAGAATGGCTGCCAGTTGCGATCCCTGCGAGTTCATCCGCGAGATTGCTTCTTCCATTGCCGCAAACCGTTTTCTTAGGTTTTCTTCGTGCATCTTAACCTGCTCGTTAAGACGGTTGATCTTACTCTGGATATCTTCTACCTGATCGGTAAGACTTTTATCCACAGTGGAAAGTAGACCATTGACCGAATCAGTAAAACTGCTTACTCGGAACAGCATACCGCCCGAAACACCCTGACTAAATATCATCGAGCCGACAATACCGAGGCTGTTACCGGTGTACTGGATCTGCAATCCATCGGTGTTAGCGTTGCCACTATTACCCAGCAGAAATTGACCATTGCCGGTCGCAGGTTCCCCGTGGATTGTTCCTGCAACATCAAGACCCTCGGAAGTAACACCCCCAGCGGTGCCAATTCCCGAGTTGTCTGGCCCTTCGGGCAAGTTACTGGTTACCGTGAATCGGCCCGCGCTTCCCCACCGCTTACTTTCAATTTTCAGAACACCGCTATCATCGCTGGCTACAACATGATCTTTAAGGCGACTATCACTATTGATCTGATTAATCACGGAGACTAAGGTCGATCCCGCGCTGATACTGAGCGCAATTTCCGATGACCCAAAGATCGATCCTGCAAAAGTCAAAATTTCTCCGCCTGCCGCCGGAGCAGAAAAAGCGTTCAGTCCTGTCACGGAACTTTTTGTTGCTAACTGGGTGATTTCCACCTGATATCCCGTAGCAGAGGCGCGAGTTTTGCTACTACTACTTACGTACCCAATCGAAGCATTAGTCGATGTGCCCGTAGCCATCATCAGCTTACGAAGCTCTTCCGGCTGATCAGCTACAATCTGGTCCAGCTTGGCTTCATCAAGCTGAATCTTTCCTTTATCATCCAACGAAAAGCCGATTTGAGCCAGATTCTTGAGGGCTCCCGTACCGAAAGATTCGAACAGCATGCTTGAAAGTGAATTTTCGATTTGAGCAGCAGTGGAGTCGCCGAACAATGCGCCGCTTTCGTAAGTTTCAGAATCAAATGCGCTATTATCCCGGATAAATGATATTACGTTATTATAAGCATCTTGGAACGATTTAACCTTTGACTTGACCGCGGCCGCGTCACGTTCCACAGTCACCGTTGTAGTTCCGGTCGAAGCAATGTTGATCGTCATCCCGCCCACTACATTGGTGAGGGTGTTCGATTTGCTCGTGAGAGGAATACCGTCTACCGTAAGCGCGGCATCAGCGGCGGCAATGATTTGATTTGCATAGTTTGACTGAATCACACCCAGATTGGCAAGTAGGCCGTCCCCATCAGAATAACTACTTGGCCATGCGGTCGAATCAATACTCAAGCGAAACATATCTACGCCGTTGATCTTCTCTGAAACAATGGATGCCGAATGGTTGCCGGTGGCATTGATTTTATCGGCTATCGATTGTAGAGAATCGATAGCAGTATCAAAGTTTATAACGTCTGATCCTAGACTGAACGAGCCAACTTTTGAAGTACCGAAGATCGACTCTAATGTGACGCCTGGACTCAGAAATCCAGCGGATTTCGCAACTGACCCCGTCAGCGAAGTCACAAACGATCCGGCGCCAATCAACCCAAGCGAAGTCGCAAGAGATCCGTTTACTTCTGAAATCTGAATTTGCGCCGCGCTTCCGGTGGCGTTTGCCCCCAATACGAGATAGTTCTGATCCGGTCCACCGCTTACGACGTTAGCCGAGACTTTAGCATCGGCCGCATTAATTTTTGCCGCAATACTTGTAAGCGTATCTTCCGCCTTAACATCTACAAGTTTACCGTTCAAAAGAAACGATCCGTTCATCCCCAAAGGGTCGGTTGAGCCAACCTGGGGTGTAGAAGTCAGTTTGTGAGCTGTTGCAAGCGATGAAACATTGATCGCATATGAACCCGGAACGGCCGCTTCGGTCACACTTACGGTGGCTACATCTTTGTTCGATGTACTGGCCTTGTTTACCTTGAACGAACCCGCACTGTTAAGGCTCGAAGCCGCTGAACTCAGCGCGATCAGCGTGGATCGAAACTGGCTGAAAATTGTTTGTCGCGCCTGAAGCTGCGCCTGTTGGGCCTGCATCCGCCGAACTGGAATCTGCTCCAGCGAAATCATCTGTGAGACGATGCTTTCGACATCGATTCCAGAGCTAAGTCCAGAAAAGTGGATCCCTGAGCTACTAAGCGACATAATCGATTCCTGTGTAGATTTTCGGTCCCCGCTGGCTTGCTTCCGCCCGGTGATCTCGCGGGGTTTACGCGTTAAAGAACGCCCAGCATCTCTTTGGCCAGATCAACCTGTTCGGCTGTTTTGGACTTTAATCGATCAAACTCTTCGATATCGAACCCAAGCCACTCAAGTGCTCGCGGATCAACTGGGCTCGGTACTCCGACGATTTCGGTCGGTGCTAATTCATTAGCAATAGCGTCAGCAATATGCACGCAGTAGTGTGCGTCGCTCGCTCCCTCAAATATCTTGTCATGGCTTTGGATCAAGCCGACAAGTGTCTCCGGAAAATTCCATTTTTCGCCAAGAATTCCACCCAGCTGGGCATGGGTTACGCCCAGGATTCGTTCTTCAACTGATTCCACGGGCTCGGACCGATTCACCGATTCTTTGAGCACTTCTTGGTACGGCAGGTTGAACAAGGTAAACAGGAACAACCGACCTACATCGTGCAGTAGCCCGGCGATAAAAATCATTTCAACATCTTTCTTGGGCAGATTTTTAGCTTTAGCAATAGTTTCGGCACACGTGGCCGAAGCAAAGCTGTGCTGCCAAAACGCCTTCTGAATTTCGACAATTCGCGGGCTTGGCGAGCTCAAAGCATTGAGTACCCCAATGCTCATTACCAGGTTGCGAACTTGCTGCATCCCCAGAATTGCGATCGTCTGATTCACGTTGACTATCTGGCGCGGTAATCCAAAGTAAGCGGAGTTGACAACCTTGAGCAACTTGGTCGTAATTGCGGCATCTGCAACCAACATGCTTTCGATTTCTGTAGTAGTTGCCGTATCCTTTTCCGTAGCGGAAACTACCTGTAAAACTACCGTCGGAAGAGCCGGTAAATCCACCATTGCCTTCTCCACGTAGCGCCGTAAAAGCAAATTCTCTGATCGCAGTGCCATTGTTTTCCTGGTAACCCGGCTAAATTGTCGGCATCCTAATGCTGGTCTTTTAGGATAATTTCACCGACATCGGCAATCAATGCAACATTTCCGTCTCCCAGAATCGTCGCTCCACTAATACCCGGAACGTCGCCGCAGATCGCGCTGAGCGATTTGATCACCACTTCCTGCTCACCCACGAGTTCATCGACCCCCATGGCCAACCGCTGATCGGCTACGCCGGCGACCACTACATAACCAGAATCTGTATTCCCCGAGCCTTTGTCCAATCCAAAATGGTCACCAAGATGAATCAATGGAATCGTCCGCCCGCGCACGACCATCACCTCACTTCGGTTAACTCGTTTCACATCCGCAACTTCAAGGCGCATGGTTTCCACCACGCTTGTAAGCGGCAAAATTAAATGCGCTCCGCTCGCGCGCACCAAGAGTCCACGAATAATGGCCAAAGTCAACGGCAGCCGCAGAGTGATCTGCGTCCCCTGCCCGCGCTGGGAATCGATTTCAATGGTGCCGCCCAGCTTTTGAATGTTGGAACGCACGATATCCATGCCAACCCCCCGGCCCGAGACTTCAGTTAGTTCAGGTGCTGTTGTCAGTCCACTGGCAAAAATGAACTGCAAAACCTCACGATCATCCATTTGTGCAGCGACCTCGGCCCGCACAAGCCCGGCATTCACCGCCTTCTGACGTACCCGCTCTGTTTCGACCCCGCGGCCGTCATCGGTAATTTTAATTACAATAAAGCTGTCGCGGTGCTCAGCAGAAAGCGTAATTTTTCCCGCTACGGGCTTCCCGGCGGCAATCCGCAACTCAGGAGATTCGATCCCGTGGTCCACGCTGTTGCGCAAAATATGAAGCAAAGGATCGCCGATCACTTCGATCACGCTGCGATCCAGTTCGGTCTCCGCACCGTGAATCACTAACGAAACTTCCTTGCCCAGTTTCTGCGCCAGATCGCGCACCGCCCGCGGAAACCGATTGAATACAGAATCAATCGGAAGCATGCGGGTACGCATGATCTGATCCTGAAGATCACCGGTGACGCGTTCAATATGCGCTACTGTTTCGCGAAGTTCGGTCACCAGCGATCCGTTTTCATGGCTCGCCAAATCATCAGCAATCTTAGAAATTCGCGTGCGATCGATTACGAGCTCGCCCACCAGATTCATGAGCGCATCGAGCCGGGCAACATCCACCCGCACGGTCTGCCCTGTTTCCACGCGCGACGGACTGAGCTTTTCTGCTTCGACCGGATAATCGATTCTTTCTTCCTTTTTGATTTGCCAGGCCTCTACCGAAAACCATTCGATTTCGCTGATATCGGCGAACCCGTCTTGGAACTCCGATATTTCGCGCTCGCTCTGAAAGATCAGTTCGAATTCAGTCTCGAACTGTTCTTCCTCCAAGGCCTCGGCATCAGGCACACTTGCAAGAAGGTCCCCTCGCTCCTGAACCTGCGAAATCGCCATAAAAGCGCGCACAAACTTCATTACGCAGTCTGGGCTTAGGCGGAATCGCGCGTGATAAACCGGAATTTGCGTGGCGGCTTCGTCAATCGCTGACCGGAAATCGATCGAAGGATTCGCAGGAGAAGACTCCAATTCATCAGGCGACTGAATACGACGCAAGGCAGATACAGCGGCGGTTGATGCCGGGGCAGGGCTCCCCTGTCTTACCGATTCCACCATCAGGGCAAGCAGATCAACGGCCTCGAGAACCAGATCGGCCAGTTCGCGCGAAGCTCCGATTTGGTCGTTCCGCAAGGCATCAAAAACACTCTCCAGTTCGTGGGTCAGTTCGGCAATTTCGTCGAACCCCATCGCCCGACTACTGCCTTTTATCGTATGCGCGGCCCGGAATATCGTCTGTAATCGCTCGGTCGTGGGGTCAGATTCCAGTTTGAGAACTTCTTGCTCAAGAAGCGCGAGCTGTTCGCTCGCTTCTTGGAGAAAGAGTCCCAAATATTGGGTCATGTCAGGCTGAGCAGACATTTTCTAATCTATGCGGCCAGTGCCTTGGCCAGATTCAGAATTGAGATCAAGTCGTTGCCTGAGTGTGCGACCGCGTCAACAAAGTGTCCATCTTGCCCGGCAATCATTGCCGGGGTTGCTTCGATTTCGGATTGGCTCATGGAGCGGACTTCGCTGACCGCATCGACCAGCAGTCCCACCTGACCTTGATCCGATTCCACAACCACGATCCGCGCTTCCGACTCGGATCCAGAATTCGGCAGGCCAAGCCGTTCGCGCAGATCGACCACAGGAATCGTTCGTCCGCGCAAGTTCACGAGCCCGCGCACCCATCGGCTTGAACGCGGCACGGGAGTGATCGACTTGGGTCGGATGATTTCGCTGACGCTGAAAATATCAAGCCCGAAACTTTGATCCGAAAGCTTGAACACCACCAGCTGCCGCGGGCTCAAGGCGGAATCGCCAGCTAAACTCATATCTATAGGAATGTTTTCGGGCAATCGCGGCCTGGTCTTTATAAATCAAACGCCCCACTTTCGGAGCACCAGTCTCCTTAAAGCCCGGCGGACAATCGATGGACTCAGGTATTCCCTTAATCGTGATAAAGCTCGTGGCATGCGATATGGATGGAACATTTTTGCGGAGTGACCGCAAAGCGCATCCCGCCAATCTTGCGGCCGTCAACCGTTTGCTGGAGCACGGGATCACGTTCGCGTTTGCCACGGGCCGGATTGTGACTTCGGTGCGGACTTACATGACCGATCACGGAATCCAGTGCCCGATTGTAAGCGGCAATGGATCGTTAGTTATCGGACAAGATGGAACGGTTATCTTTGAATCGGTGCTGGCCGAAGCCGCCGTCCAAGACCTGCTGGACTACGCGGAAAAGTGCAAAGCCCACGTAAATCTTTACCACGGAGATACTGTGTGGTTCAGCAAAAACGGACCCTATGCCGATCTGTACCGCCGTCGAACCGGTTGCCAAGCTGAAGTCGCGCCGTGGTGTGAACTCCGTTCGCGCACCGCGAACAAGGTTTTGTTCGTTGATCTGCCCCACCGAATCGCAACGCATCAGGCCGAGCTCTCAGCCATCGCTCATAGCTACGGGATTTCCGCCGTCTCTTCTGAACCTGATTACCTAGAATTTTTGCCCGAGGGGGTGAACAAGGGCGTGGGAGTTCGACATCTGGCGGAAAGCTTGGGGCTCGATCGGCACGAAGTTGCGGCCATCGGGGATTGGCACAACGACCTCGAAATGCTGGAATACGCCGGATTCGCGGCGGCGGTGGAAAATGCGGCGCCGGAAATCAAAGCGATTAGCGATATGGTTTTCAGCTCAAACGACAATGGCGGGGTCGCGGAATTTATCAACACTGTGATTGAATCAAATGCACAAGGTAGAATCCGCGCGTGAAGTTCCGCAATCGAATCGCTCTGCCGTTGCTTTTGGCGGCGGTCGCCGGATTCGCCTCGGCCGGCACCATTAGCCTTACCGACCCGACCCCCGATGACTTTTTAGGTCGGTCGAACACCGTCAAATTTCTGATTTCGGGAGCCAACGCCAAGGTCACCGTTTCGGTGGAACTCCGCCAGGTGGCCGATCCGACCGTTGTGATCAGCACCCAACGCGAATTTACGCCGGATGCCAGCAATCAAATCGATGGCTCAATTCCTTTGAACTTAAGCCAAGGTTTGCCCAATGGTGCTTACACCCTCAAAGTAACCGCCACCGAGCCGGGAGCAACTTACAACACGCTCACGCCGATCAACGTGACGGTTGACGTCAAAGATCCCAGGTTCCTGCAGTTTAATCCCGTTAATGGCGGATTCGCACGCGGGTTAGTGCCAATCACTGCGCTATTTGACGAAGACAACATGAAAGAGTGGCGTGTTCAAGTGGATGGTGCCGATATTCCAAACAACATCGGCAGTTCGCTGGACCTCGCGACAATTTGGGATAGTAGCCTGGAAGTGAACGACGGGCCAAAAACCATCACGATTTCTGCCGAGGACCTGGCCGGAAATAAAGCATCCCAAACCATTACCATCACCGTCGACCAAAACCCGCCGTCTGCTCTTATTCTTTCACCGACTTCGAACGATGTGTTTTACGGCAACGCGCGCGTGCCGGTCATCGTGGAGATCACCGACCAATTCAACAATGCAGTCGATTCTCGCACCATCGATGTGGTAATTGAAGATATGGCGGGCAATATCATTGGTCGGGTCGCACGCCGTTCAGTGACTAATCAAGGGCCAAAAGTGACTTTTAGCGGCCGAATCCGCGATATTTCCTCTCTTCCTTCCGAATTTAAAATTGTGGTTCACGTGAGCGACCGAGCGGGCAATGCCGCGGTCGATCAGGAAGTCACAATTACAAAAGGGCGCAGCATTTTCGATAACCAGTCCGTCTCAAAGCCGGACGACAAGGGTAGCGAAACGGTTAAAGAAACCGCCAAAATGTGGTTTGATCGCTGCTTGAGGATCGGGGGCGGACGTTTGTTCCCGGGAAAAAACTAAAAGTTGCGCTAAGCTAGGGGAAACATGACCGCACGGAAGCTTTGGGGTTTAGTAGCCGTCGCCGCGGGGATTCCCGCCGCGGTGGATGCGCAAGTGCCTGACTTGCTCAATGCCATTGATGCAGGAGGACGTGCTATGGGGGTCGGCGGGGCAAGCCGAGTCACCGACAGTACAACCATGTCTGCACTCGACAACCCGGCTGGGCTGGCTTTTATCAACCGCCCCACCGTGGGCGTTGCGTTCCGCAACCTGCCAAAGGTGGATATCACCGCCTCAGGCAACTTTGCCGATCGCACCACCCGTAGCGATGAAACCCAAGGGCGGTTCGCGCTATCGCACGCCGGCTACGCTTTTCCGCTTGCTGGCGGAACCGTAGGAATTAGCTACACCGTCGGCGGCTATGCCGATGCACGCACAACCGGTGCCAATCTTTCCAACAACACTTTGTTCGTGCGTAATCTCAACGAACAAGTGCGCGCACAAACTGACTTCTTCACGGTCGGCTACGGCAAGGCCGCATCCAGTGGACTCAACTTTGGAATCGGGGTTGTTGTGGCCAACCAGTACACCAAGTTCTCGCAAAGTTATCTGCTTTTTGATGCCGGTAACAACCAGGTGGGAAGCAGCAACACATTTGCTAGCGATAACGGTATGGGCGTCGGATTTGTCGCCGGAGTGCAGGGGTTTAGCCCCGACGGATCAACCGCATGGGGCGCCTCAGTCCGTACTCCGATCGATATCAACGGCAACAGCGACACATCGAACGTTTACGATAAAATTCCGGGCAAGCTCTCTGTTGGACTTGCCAATCGGCTGAGTTCGTACTCCACCGGCGGAAACTTCCTCGTCGCGCTCGCCCAAGTGGATTACTTCTTCGGCGGGGACGAATCAGTCCTGCTCGCTCGCCGCGACTATGCCGCATTCGGACTTGGGCTGGAATACAGTCTCAACCGATTCGACGCTCGCATTCCCATCCGCCTTGGCTTCCAAGCCATCCCGAGCGGAGGACGCGGCTTTGATGAACGAAACACGCTGACCTTCGGCGTTGGCTATCGACCCAACGGCAAGCCGCTCTCGATTGATCTCAACTTTGCCAAAGCCCTAGATTCTGGCACCTTCGATATAGGACTGGGAGTCTCGTACCGACCGGGCAACTGATCAGGATGACCAAACGCACGCTTCTTCTCACCGTAACGCTGATCTGCGCCGTGGCGGTCGCAGTCGTACGCCAAGATTGGCAAGGCGCCTATGACGCTGCACTCAAAGCCGCTGCCGATGGACGGTGGACCGAAGCACGAGAACACTTCCTTGCCGCCGCCTCACAGCGACCAGGCGATTCCAACAAACCCATCTCCTTGCCCGGACCTATCACCGAACCCCGGCTCTGGCGCGATGGCGCTCCGTATTCTCCCAGTTTTGGTGCCGCGTATTCCGCCTACCGGGCCTCGCTCACCGCAGAATCAGCCGAAAGCAAAAACGCACTCATCGATACCGCCGAGCGCGAACTAAGGGCACTCGTCGATTCCGGCCAAGTGAGTCCGGAAGCCGTGCGCACTCTGGCCAAAATCTACGAGACTCAGGGCAACAAGCAGATGCAGCAGCAGGTGCTCACCCTGCCGATTAATTTCTCGGTCGATCAGGCCATCCTCGCGCTCGAAGATAGAGGCATCGCCCCAGCTGGTACCCAACCCGGAGTCCAACCACAAGGCGGAGGAATTGCAACTCCCGGTGAAGCACCCATCGAAACCGGCGGACAAATCATCAAAGTTCGCGCCGGACAGCAAGAGAATTTAGCCGGAATCTTTGGCGTCGGCCCCGTGGCCACGCTCGAAAAGAAGTACGCCCTCGTTATCGGCAACGGAGCCTACGCCGATCCTGCCGCCGCAATCCCGTTTGCGGCATCTGATGCCCAAGCCGTAAAAGACGCGCTCACCCAATACGGCGGTTACCAAGACGACCACGTCACATTGCTTGCCGATGCGACCGCGGGCCAGATTCGGGACGCGGTGGCCAAAATGGCCGATGAAATCCCCGACGATGCCGTCGTTCTGATCTACTTCTCTGGAATGGCCGCCCACCTTGGCGGGCGCGATTACATCGCCGGAGTCGATGCCGAATTCAAAACCGACACCTCTAAAATGATCGAAAAGCTGGAAATCCTCCAGCCGTTCGTCGCAAAAGGGGCCGCCATCTACATGTTCTCGCAAGTCGATCGGTCAATGGATGGCACCAACTACTACGGACAGGAACGACTTCTCCGCGGTACCGTCAGCGAAGCCCAAGCCACCGTCCCCGGCGGAACCATCACGTCAATCGTAAGCGAGGGCCGGGCCATCGGACTCTACACCTACGCGTTCTGCGAAACACTTAAAAACTTCTTCACCAACGAGGTGCCAATCACCGAATTCTGCTGGCACGTCTTTTACACCATGCGACGCGGCAACGATCCGCGAAGCACGGGGGGGTCGGTCCAAACTCCAACTCTTCCGGTTCTCACCAACATGTCGCGCGAAAGCCGGTTCTAATCGGCTGGCTTTCCGCCTTGTTTGGGAATAGGCTCCCCCCAAAAGGAGCTCGTCGACAATGCAACCGTCAGATCGTTCTTCACCGCCGCCGCTTGATCCCGAGCTGGCGGCGTTGTATCGTAAACTGGCCGGCCATTACGCCGATCTTTACGTCGAAACCTATCTCGTTCCGCAACTCACTAAAGCGACAAAGCTCAGCTACACCACCCTTCCCGAATGGAAAGAAGTGCTCGATGATCCCTTGTCCAGTCTGCAAGTCATTCTGGGGTACTACGCGTTTTCGCGACGCGGCAAAGATCGCGAGGACCTGACCCGATGCGCACTCCGGGCACTCAATGTAGCGATCGGCGACGGAACCTTGGAAAACCTTTTGGCAGAGCCGGATGCAGTCTCCGTGTGGGATGCCTTTATGCGCGAATGCGAACTGCTCGGATGCAAACCCAACGAATCACAAAATCGCGGGATTGTGCAAGGCCTTGTGGAGCTTGCCCAAGAAATCTACCGACTCGATGGCGTGGGATCGGTAGCAGCTTGGGTCACCAAAGGCATCGAACGCACCCAACGCCTCGAACCGCAGTTCCTGCGGATTGTTGATATCCGAGGGGTTGGCCCCAAAAGCACCTCGACCTACTTGCGCGATATAGTGTTTATCTCAGACAAGGAACGCGATGTGATCCCCGCCGATCGGATTTATATGCAACCCGTCGACCGGTGGATCCGCGCCATTAGCCGATTCGCCGTACCGGAACCGGATATGGAAAAGGCCGCCGATTGGGTTGTGGCGGGCAAGATCAATAAGTACGCGCGACGCGCTCAAGTGAGCCTCATTCGATTCGACCTTGGACTAACCTACTTCGGACAACGGATTGTTCGTTCACCCGATCGGCTGGAACAAGAGCTTAAGATTCTTGCCCGAAGCTAGTGCGCACGTTCCCAGGCGATTCGCAAACCTTCCAAGGTGAGGTTAGGATCGTATTCTCCGATCTCTCGGCACAACTTGCTAAGCTTAGAACCGAGCCCTCCGGTGCAAAGAAACGAGGTCTCGTCTCCGAGTTCCGCTCGAATCCGACGTGCTAAGCCATCAACCGCATCCGCATAACCTAGCACAACCCCGCTTTGCAGACTTTCCACGGTGTGACGCCCCACCGCACGCTCGGGAGCTTCAATCGCAATTGCAGGAAGCTTGGCGGTTTTTTCGACCAGCGAAGCCAGGCTCACCAGCAAACCCGGCATGATTGCACCGCCCTGGTAGGCACCGTCTCGGTTCACGCAATCAAACGTGGTTGCGGTGCCGAAATCCACAACGACAACCGGCGCGGATTTTAACGCCAATGCTGCCAAAGCGTTCGCGATTCGGTCGGCCCCGACCGCATGCGGCGGATCGTAAATCACAGGGAGTCCAACTTGGTCACCGTTTCGTAGAAAAAATGGTCGGAATCCAAAATAGTTCTGGCAGAATAGCGTCCACGATTCATCAACAGGAGGCACTACGCTCGCGATGGCAACACCTCGGGCGCGGAGTTCGATTCCGGCATGGTCCGCCAGCGTCAACAGGGTCGCGGCCAACTCATCTTCGGTGCACCGAGCATTAGTCTGGATACGCCAAACCGGCTGCCAAGTGCCGTTTTGATGCACTCCGACCACGGTCTGGGTGTTGCCTATATCAATCGCCCAAAGCATGTGTCAAATCCACCCGGCTGTAAATTGAGCCGCCCAGCTCACTCAGGATTGCCGCCACCAGATCGTTGGAAACATCGTCGCGTAGCGTGACCGATTCAGACTCCACCATGACCCGGAGGATGGGCTGCGTTCCGCTAGCGCGAACACTCAATCTTCCTTGGCCTGCCAACTGCTCTTCTGCATCCGAGATGGCCCGCTGAATGTTCGGATCATCGGCCCAACCATCTTTGCGATCAACCTGCAGATTTACGAGAAGTTGTGGCCAATTTTCAAATCCTTCGTACGCCTCTGCGGCGGTTTTGCCTGATTCCCGGAGGACTTTAGCAAACTCAAGCGCGGTCACCAAACCATCTCCGGTAGGTACCAAATCGCGGAAGATAATGTGCCCACTCTGCTCACCGCCAACCCTTCCGGATAGCTCATCCAAACGTGCGCTCACATACTTGTCGCCGACTTCTACTCGCTCTAGCCTGATTCCGTGGTTCCGCAGGTGCGATTCAAAGCCACCGTTTGACATGACTGTTCCCACGACAACCGGCGGATCGAAATCGTGAGCGGTTTTGCGATGCACACACCAAATCCCCATAGTGCGGTCACCATTGATCAGGCGTCCGTGCGAATCAGCAAATACGGCTCGATCCGCATCGCCATCGAATGCCACCCCGAACACCGCGTTCGATTCTCGTGTAAGTTCTTGAAGGGTTTGAGGATGGGTCGCACCGCAGCCGGCATTAATATTCATGCCATCCGGATTGATTCCAACGGAAACAATCTCTGCGCCGAGTCTACGGAACACATCCATTCCGAGCTCATAGGCAGCTCCATTACTGCCATCAATCGCAACTTTCATGCCCGAGAGTCCCTGTGGAACCAAGCTGATAAGCCATTGAACATACGCTTCTACAGGTGTTCGATCTTGAATCATCTGGCCGACTGCGTCCCCGGTTGGACGATGGTCCGGCGGGATGCCCAGGTGCGATTCGATAAATGTTTCGACTTCCCCGCTCGCTTTTTTTCCGGTGTGAGCAAGCAGTTTGATCCCGTTATCCGGCGCAGGATTGTGGCTGGCGGATATTACGACGCCAAGGCCAAATCCGCCGAACCGGCAGGCGTGGCTGATGCAGCCAGTCGGAACTATGCCCACAATCTGCGCATCCACTCCCGTGCTGCAGAATCCAGCGGCAACGGCCGCGCCAAGCATGGGGCCACTCCGGCGGGTATCGCGTCCGATTACCACCTTCGAGGGAAGATCCGGTTCGGATTTAAGCCACCGTCCGGCGGCCTGCCCGATCTGAAACGCGAGTTCCGGAGTGAGTTTTTGGTTGGCGACTCCGCGAACGCCATCTGTGCCGAAGAGTGCCATGCCCTTATCTTTGCTTAGGTTATCCGGTTTGGCCGGGTTTAGTGCTTACGCGCACCTTGGAGGGCCGAACCACGCGCTCGTGCAACCGATATCCGATTTCAAGTTCGTCGGTCACGGTTTCGGACGCTATATCCTCGGTTTCGACGGTTGCCACCGCTTCGTGAACTTCGGGATCAAACGGCTTGCCCACCGCTTCGATCTGCACGAGGCCGTACTGCTCAAGTGCGCGGCGGAGGCTTTTCTCAATCGCGACCACCCCATCGAGTACCGCTTCGGGGCTCGCTCCGCGTTCAGCAGCAGCAATCGAACGACCAAAGTTATCCAAAACCGGAATAAGATCTTTGATTAACGATTCAATCGCATACTTGCGATCCTGCTCCATTTGACTGCGTAGCCGTCGCTGAATGTTTTGCGATTCGGCCAGCGTTCGGATAAGAGAATCGTTGAGGGCGGCGTTCTCTTCCTGCAACTTGGCGATCAGGTCGAGTTCGGCCGAGGCGTCGGACGAATCGGTTTGAACTCGTGCATCGGTTTCCGCAGTTTGTTCGGTTCCCGGAACTTGCTCAGAATCGATTTGTTCTTGCATGTCTACCTGTTCTACGATACCGTCTTAACCGCCGTGGTCCTGATTCAAATTTGCTAACCCATGAGGTTCAGACCCACGACGCAAATCTGATGAGTTTGACCGCTGGCTTGGCAGATAAACGCCGTGAAAACGGGTACATTCTAAGCCCGGATGGACTCAGGCAATATCAAGGTCGGTTTCATCGGCCTGGGGGTTATGGGCGCGCCTATGGCGGGCCATCTTCTCGCCCACGGATTCGATCTCACCGTTTGGAATCGGACTGCGGAAAAGGCCGAACCGCTCCACGCCGCCGGAGCCAAAATTGCCACCTCGCCAGAACAGCTGGCCGCATCGTGCGACGTCATTTGCCTTTGCCTCAATCGCACCCAAGACGTCGCCGAGATCGTAGCCCGGTTGCTCCCCCATCTCGCACCAAATCGACTCATTATTGATCACTCCACGATCGAACCGAGCGGAGCCGTCGAAATTGCCTCTCAGTGCCAAGAATCGGGTCAACGATTTCTCGATGCCCCGGTCACCGGCGGATCAATGGGCGCGATAAACGGAACTCTCACCATATTCTGCGGTGGGTCAGAACCTGACTTTGCCGAAGCTATGCCCGTACTCCAATCCTATGGGCGCAAAGTCGCCTACATCGGACCAAGTGGCCAAGGCCAAAGAATGAAGATGGCCAACCAGATTGCCGTCGGAGGCGCACTTCTTGCCCTCTGTGAGTCGATGGCGTTTGCCCAGGCTTGCGGACTTGATCTTGCGCAGACCCGCGAGCTTCTCAGTTCTGGAGCCGCCGGAAGTTGGGCACTCGAAAACTATGGCCCCAAAATCTTAAACCGGGATTGGTCACCCGGATTCAGCATCAAAAATCAGCGTAAAGACTTCGAATACTGCTTTTCCGCCGCACGCGATTGCTCGATCGACCTACCCGGCACCCAGTTAGTCGATCAACTGCTTGCACAACTTGAATCGCAAGGCCGGGGCGAAGACACCACCGCCGCTCTGTTCGACATTCTGTGCAACAACCACCCGAAGTAACCGCCGGGGTGGCGATGCACGGCATCTCCAAACACTTCGGATCGCTCCTCGCCCTTGACCAAGTTGATTTTTTCGCAGTACCGGGCGAGATTCATGCCCTGGTCGGCGAAAACGGAGCGGGCAAAACCACCCTGATGCGAGTTCTGTACGGGGCACTTTCTTCCGATTCCGGCACGTATCACATTCACGGCCAATCCCAAAACTTTGCGAATCCACAAGCCGCCATTGCCGCCGGGATTGGGATGGTCTCCCAACACTTCAGCATCATTCCCGATCTGAGCGTTCTCCAAAATCTCATCCTCGGCGCGGAGCCAGGGGAGCTCATCCGCCAAAATCAAATCGAAACCCGAGCTCACGAACTCGCCTCGCAGATGGGTTTCACATTTCAGTGGAATCAAAAGGCGGGTGAGCTATCGCCTTCGCAAGGACAGAAACTAGAAATCCTTAAGCTGCTGTGGCGCGAGGCTCGGGTCCTCATCCTTGATGAACCTACATCAATGCTGGCACCGTCGGATGCGGATCATCTATACGCCCGGCTTCGGGAATTAGCCGAATCAGGTGCCACCGTTATTGTGGTGACCCACCGATTGCCCGAAGTCATGGACCATGCGGACCGAGTCACTATTCTACGGGGCGGAAAACTCATCGCTTCCCTTCCCGTTGCGGAAACCGACGCCCACCAAATCGCAACTCACATGGTCGGCCACGCAGTTCCGCGATTCGTCCGGCCCCCCGTTACGCCCGGCAAAACGATCCTTGCGGCCACAAAACTCAGCGTGGTAACCGAAGGTCTCACTGCGGTCGAAGATGTCACATTCCAACTCAAAGCGGGAGAGCTGGTCGGTATCGCGGGGGTTGATGGGAACGGTCAACGCGAACTGTTCCAGGCCGTGCTCGGCGTGATTCCGGCCCACGGAACCATCGAGCTTGATGGTCAAATCATTTCGGATCAACCCACCTCAAACCGGATCGCGCAAGGATTGCGCTACATCGCCGAAGATCGTCACCACGAAGCCGTAATCCTCGATTGGTCAATCGTCGACAATGCCGCGCTTGGACTTCACCGATTGCCTCCCTTGGCCAAACGCGGCCGCATCCAAACTGAATCAAAAGCGGAACTAGCTAGCCGCGCCACCACCACGTTCCCCACCAAATTCGACCGCCTTGACCAGCCGATCCGCGATTTAAGCGGCGGCAATCAGCAAAAAATTGTCGTCGCCAGAGCCTTGGCCCTCAATCCGCGGGTGGTACTTGCATTTCAGCCCACGCGGGGGGTCGATCTCTATGCCGCCAGCCTGATCTATCTTAAGCTCGTTGAGTTCGTTCGCGCGGGAGGCTCGGCGCTCGTGGTCGGGTTCGATCTTGACGAACTGATCGAACATTGCGACCGGCTCATGGTGCTGCATCGCGGCCAACTTCTCGACGTGCCCGAAGCTCAACGCGGCGACCGTCAAGCGATTGGTCGGTTGATGGTGGGGGCTTTGTGAAATTGCTTGGAATAAAGCAGATCGTGCTGGTTCTGCTTGGGTTCGGGCTGATTATCGGGGCGTTAGCCGTCGCGGGAGCTGTCCCGGCCGATGCACTCGGTATGGTCGCAGACCGTGCACTGACCCGTCCGGCGGGATGGCGCGATATTCTGGCCGAATCGACACCGCTTATATTTTTAGGTTGCAGTGTGTATATTGCGCTTAAGGCCGGACTGTTCAATATCGGGGCCGACGGTCAGTTCGTTGTGGGGGCGATGACGGGGGTTTGGATTTGTCAGTTTGCGCGCGGCCCGCTCGGCATTGTTTTGGCACTGTTTGGGGGAGCCATTGGCGGTGGATTGTGGGCACTGCCCGCCGGGCTGATTAAGGCGTATCGAGGTGGACACGAAGTCATCACCACGATCATGCTCAACAATGTGGCTTTCTTTTTGAGCATGTACGTAATCCGAACATGGTTGCAAGATAAGAGTCGTCAAAGTCCGACCACGCCCTATATCGCTGAATCACTGGAACTTCCGCAGATATTCACCACCGGGGCGTTCCGTGTGAACTTAGCTTTAATCCTTGCATTGCTCTGCGTGCTCGCGCTCTGGTGGATTCTTACTCAAACGGTCGCCGGATACGAGATTGCCGCGGTGGGATCGAATCGCCGGGCCGCCGAGTTTGCCGGGGTCAATGTGACTCGCGTTACAGTTCAAACCATGGCCTTGAGCGGTGCTATTGCAGGCTTGGCGGGCGCAGTACAGGTTTTGGCCTACACCATGAGGTTCTATCCGGGATTTTCGCCCGGCTATGGGTTCGACGCGCTCGGGGTGGCAATCTTGGCCGGCGGTGCACCTGTGGCTTTAGTCGCGTCGGGTTTGCTCTTTGGATTGATCGCGAAGTCCACGACGATCCTTTCCATTCTGGCGGTCCCGAAAAGCCTGTCTTATATTTTGTTGGGGGTACTGATTATCGTTTTCGCTTCATTCCGCTATCGAAAGGAGATCGTGCATGAGTGACTTTTCCATCCTGTGGGGACTCCTCATTAGCGTACTCACCCTTTCATCGCCCTTAATATTGGCCGCGCTGGGCGGACTGTTCAGCGAGCGAACCGGAGTGATGAACATCGGACTCGAAGGCATGATGCTCGCGGCGGCTTGCGCGGCCGCTCTGATCGGCCAGAGTTCGCAGAACGCCTTATTCGGACTCCTCGCCGGGCTTTCGGCCGCGATCGGATTCAGCATGATTCATTGGGTTCTCACACAGGTTTACGCCATCGATCACATCGTAAGCGGAATGGGCATCAATGCGCTTGCGCTCGGAATCACGTCGCTCGTGGCCAAGAGTTATGTCGTTGATGCTGACATGGCGAGTTTCTCCATCGAGCTCTACTGGATTGCCGCCTGGATTGCCGTAGGAGTGTCCGCCTGGATCATAAAATCGACCCGGCTGGGACTGCGGATTATTGCCGTGGGCGAAGACCCTGAAAAGAGTCGCCAGATGGGCATCCGACCGCGCCCGATTCGTCTTATTGGTCTGCTAGCAACTGGAATTCTGACCGGGCTTGCGGGCACGATGATCGCCACTAACGCGGGAAGCTTTAGCGACAACATGACATCTGGGCGGGGATACATTGCACTTGCTGCGCTCATCCTTGGCGGATGGCGACCTTGGCCTAGTTTAGCGGCCGCGGTCCTATTCGGAGTGTTCGAGTCACTGCAACTTCGGTTGCAAGGCGAATCGTTTTTCGGCCAAACTATTCCCAGCGAGTTCTGGTACGCATTGCCGTATCTGGTAACACTTATCGCGCTGGCGCGGGTTGCGGGCCGGAATCGCGCCCCTGCCGGAATGGGCCAACCTTAACTCAAAATGCTACTAGGCGCACTTTTCTACGGGCCGGTTTTTTCGCCAGTTGATTATTTCTTCCAAGAGTTTATCAACAACCAAATCCGGGTGAAATCAGAACGGATTGTGGCTTCCTCGCAGGTTTATGCGGAAACGGGTAATTCGGTCGGGAAGTACGTGATTGATATCGAGCGGCCCCGCCGGATGCAGATTTTCGTGGAGCCCGTCTCGCTCGGAATGGTGCCCGAGCGATACTACTATTCCGTGGCCGAGAGCACACCTTCGGCCTTGATCTACCGACCCATGAGCGGTCAGTACGTGAAGTCGACGATTCCGGGCGTTAAGCTCCCCGACCTGGTCAAGCAGGCCACGCCCAATATCGATGAGCTCCTTTCCGGGCTTGCTTCGGGCGATGGTTGGAAACCCTTCCTCACCAAACTTCACAAAGATGGGGGCACAAACTGGAAGTGGAAAAAGATCGGCAAAGAAACCCAGCTGTCTCTTAAAACCTCCACCGCCCAGTTCGATATCCGGTTTAGTGGTGCCGAAATTCGTCCGACTTCGATGCAATTCGGAAACGTCAACGGGCTCATCAAGTGGACGTTCGACTATCAGCCAGCAAAAGGATTCAAGAATCCCGCGGCGGAAAAAAACGCGTACGAAGTCGCCCAATTCGATGCAATGTTGGGCACGGCTAAAGCAGCTTCGCAGACCGCTCAGGGGACGCTGGATCGAATGCTCGCCCGTTACGACGGAGCGCAGCCGGTTGCCTACGTTTCTAAAACAGGTTCAGATCAGGTTCGGGTGGTGTACAGCCGTTCGGGCATCTACCAATCCGACAAGTACGCGGAATGGATTTACGACGGGCGGCGGCTCCGACTCTACGACAAGACTACTAAGCGTCTCTACGATGGCGCGGCCACGTCAGCAGAAATGGTGGAGGCAGTGGCCAAAAGCGGAAGCCGGGTCGAGGTCAACCTTCGGTCGCTCATGCAGGGGCGGAATCCTTTCCGACTCTTACTCAACGATTCCGACCAAGTGCAATCGGCCAAGGGACAGTCGCTTGCTGAACGGGCAGATTGGATCCAGAGCAAAAATCCTGCCTACGACCTCAAAATTGCCGTAGCGCGCACCGATGGATTCGTGCTGTGCATCGAAAGTAGCCCCAAAATGGATGGCAAGGTGGTCAGTACCACCGTGACTCAGTTTGAAAGAGTAAAGGGGTCGATCCCCAATCGGATCGGCCCCTCTGGACTCAAAGGTCGCCCGGTAACCGAGCTTCTTTAAGAAGCTTTACGCGTGGCGTGGACCGCCATTTCGCGCACCGCGGCTTCCAATGCCTCGTCCGGCTGACCAAACACGCGCGGCTTGGTTTCAAAGTCCGGGGTTACCCCGTTCCCTTCCAAACGAACCCCCTTAATGGTGATGTAATCGGTGAGCGGGAACTGAACCCAGAACTTATTCTCATCGTTGAGCGGAACGATCACCGAGGCAAGCACGGCACCAGCGGACTTCCGACCGTACACTTTAGCGTTCAGCTGTTCGCGCATTGCAGCGGCCATCATTTCGCTCGCACTGCCCGAAGCACCATCAATGAGCACGGCGACCGGAAGTTTGAACAGAGTGTTAGTGGAGTTGCTACTCACGCGGACCCGTTGATTATCCGGCAGACCGTTGGCGATTTTGACCAAATCAGAGGTTGGCTCGTTGTTGCGTTCGTAAAGCGCAATCTGCATGCGTCCGATGAATGTGCCCATCGGTTGTTCCCGGCGGTTGAGGAAGTAAGAGCCGAGATGCTGGAGATTCACGACTCGGCCGCCGCCGTTGCCACGCAAGTCAAGAATGATTGCGGTCGCTTTCTTGTCGATTTCGGCCATCAGCTTTTCGACATTTGCCCGGTCGTAGCTCGCATCAAAGCTGGGGACCCGCAGAATCGCGGTCGAGCCATTCCAGCTCAGTGATTCGGGAATAACCGTTTTATACATGCGCCGAACAACTTTGACCTGTCTCTTTTCGGATCCGCGAATGAACGTAAGGTTCGATTCATCGCCCACGTTGCCCGCCAGATCGCCGACTTGGCGGGTTGGCTTACCATCGGCTTCGATGATCAGATCGCCTGCTCGCAGTCCAACTTCGGCCGCCGGACTTTCGGGAAACACGTCAGCAACGCGAATCCCTTCAGGTTCGATTTCAACTCGAATGCCGATTCCAGCTCGTTGCTGGGTCATACGCGCCACGCCGTAACTGGGCGGAAAAAACACAATATGACTGAATCCGAACTGCGAGATAATCGAGTTCACTTTGTTGGCAAATTCGGACACCGTTTTGGCTTCATCCAATTCCTTTTGGTGTGCCTTAACCATCTCGGGCCATTTATCGAAACTTACGCCGGGGACAAACGCATTCTTTTCGAGCGTTTGTTGAAGCCGGGTGAGAACATCTTGCTTAGCCTCTTTACTGATCGGATCGGTATCGGCGGCTTGGGCAAATCCAAACACCACCGACGCGGCAAGGCCGATGACCATGCCTGCTTTCAGGAGTCGATTGACAAAACTCATTCTGATCTACTTTTTCCTGAACTAAGTTACACCGGATTCGCTCCGGTAGGTTGCCCAGAATCAACAAATTAGACGTCGATTGGTGCGAGATGTTTACGTCCGCATGAGGCGAAGGGCGATCTCAAAGTAAATAATCAGGCCCGTAGCATCGACGAACGTCGTGATAAAGGGCGCACTCATCACCGCCGGATCGAGTCCGATACGCTTGGCCGCAATCGGCAGCAGACTCCCGATGGAAGTCGCCCACAGCACGACGATCGGCAAAGCCAGGGCTACCACTAAACTGAGTTCGAAACTCGAACTCCATCCATAATAAGCGCGTAAAAATCCGATCGTCCCCAACGTCAAACCGTTCATTACGGCGACAACCGATTCCTTTCCAACCACCGAAAACCAATCGGAGGTGTTCACATCCCCCAGCGCGAGCGACCGCGTGATCGTTGTTGTCACCTGGGCACCGCTATTCCCCCCGGCACCGATGACCAGAGGCACAAAGAGCATAAGCGGCACCACTCCCAGATCTTGTGAATAGTGGCGCATCACCGCGCCCGTGAATGTTTCCGCCACGAACAAGGCGATAAGCCACGGGCAGCGACGTTTATACAGATCCCAGGGCGAAAGAGAAAAGTAAGGTTCCGCATGGCCGCTTACCGCCCCAACGGCCAGCACGTCTTCAGTATCCGCTTCCTGCAGTATGTCTTGGGCATCATCTCCGGTGAAAAGGCCGACCATTCGGTGGTGCTCATCTACGATAGGTAGCGCATAGAACCCGTAGCGGATCATGGTGCGGGCGGCCGTTTCTTCGTGGTCGGTCGCGTAGGCAAATACCGGATCGGACACCATCACATCGCCAGCCTTAGTTTCCGGCGGAACTCGCAGCACACGCCGGAGGCTGGTGACCCCAATGAGTGTTCGATCTTCATCCAGAACGTACAGATCGTGAACTTGCTCGTACTTTTCATCCCCGGCTTGCCGGAGATCGGCCAGGATTTCGTTCATCGTCATGTCTGCCCGGACATGGAAGAACTTTTCCGTCATCACCCGGCCAACGGAATCTTCCGGGTGGCCCAGCAGGCGACGAATCGCCTCGGCATCGTCTTCCGGAATGATGTCCAAAAGACGTTCAAATCGCGCCGGCCCGAGCTCTTCTCGCAGCTCAATGGAATCGTCCATCGGTAGCAGATCAAGATAGGTGGCTACCACATCGTCCGGAAGATCGCGCACGATCACACGTGCTGTTTCGGTGGGGAGTTCCACCAGCACCGTCCCGGCTTGAACAGGGTCCATCGCCTGGAGTAGGTCGACGGCATCGGAAGTGGTCAACCGGGAAAATTCCGAGGCGAGATCGGCGGGCCGTTCATCCTTGAGTTCGGCTTGAACCTCGCGACTCGCTTGCCGGGCGCCAAGGGAGCGAACACTCTGAACGAGTCGGCTCAGCCTCTCGCGAAACGGAGTCAGCGGCACGCGCGGCATGAATTCCGAAGTCTACCAATTCGGTCCGGGCAGTTCGAGTCAGATTCCAAACCATTGCATATCCAACGACCACCTCAAGTAAGCTCTGCGCTGGCATGGCACAGTTGTCGCGACGTGAACTTCTCCTTGCTTCGGCCGGCGGAATTGTTCTGCCCAATCTGATGACGCAGGCTTTCCCCAACCCTAACCGGAAACGCAACATCCGCATCGCACACCTCACAGATATCCATGTTCAGCCCGAAAAGGGCGCGGCCAAAGGCATGGAATCGGCCATCGAGCACGCTCAGGGTCAGCAGATCAAGCCAGATTTGATCCTTACCGGCGGCGACCTTATCATGGATTCGTTAGCGGCCGATGCAGCCCGCACCAAACTTCAGTGGGACATCTTTACTTCCGTCCTTAAAGCAAATGCCGAAGTTCCGGTCGAACACACAATTGGCAACCACGATGTGTGGGGATGGAGCCGCCGGGCTCAGTACGAAAATGAACCCAAATTCGGCAAAACTTGGGCGTGCGAAGTTTTGGAGCTCGAAAAGCCGTACCGGAGCTTTGATCAAGCGGGGTGGCATTTCATCATTCTGGACAGCACACACCGCGTCGAAGGCAACGGATACACCGCGCGGCTAGACGACGAGCAGTTTGAATGGCTCAAAGCCGATCTGGAACGAACATCTCCGACCAAGCCGGTGATTATCGTCTCCCACATTCCCATTTTTGCCGTGTGCTGCTTTATCGACGGCAATAACGAAAAAACCGGAAACTGGGTTGTCCCCGGCTCATGGATGCATATCGATGCCCGTCGCATCAAGGATTTGTTTGCCAAGCATCCAAATGTAAAAATCTGCGTGAGTGGCCACGAACATCTAACCGATCAGGTGGTTTACAACGGAGTTACGTATTTTTGCAACGGAGCCGTTTCCGGCAATTGGTGGAACGGCACCTACCACGAATGCACCTATGGGTACGCGCTCATCGATCTCTACGACGATGGATCGTTTGAAAATCGGTACGTGCCCTACGGCTGGAAAACGCAGGGCACGCAGTAGGTGCAGATCGAGATAGGGTGAACTACGGTTGACGTTGCTCGGGTTCGTAGCTGGAGCCCAGTTCTTCTTGCATGGAAGTTTGGGTTTCGCCCACCACTGATCCGGGTCCGCCGATATTCATCGTGTTGGTTTCGCCGGGGCGTCGCTCTTGGCTGAGATTGCCGGAGGTAGTTCCAGTTGCATTGTCCGAGGCCAGATCGCCGGGCGCATGGTCTTCGTGTCGATCACCGGCTCCCCCGTGGACTTCTCCCTGATTTTGATCCCGGCCCGAATTTTGTTCGGAAGGATCCACATTGGGCCATCCGGCTTCGGCTTGATTTTGTCGGCTGTTGCCGCTCAGATCGCCGCCCCCGCCAAAGTCTGGATCGGTTCGGGAATCGCGAATGGGCTGGTCATCGCGCAGGTCCGATCCCGTTTCGATGATGTCGATGGGCGGATTGTTGCCCATTCCGCTTTGACCGCTCCCCAAGTCTCCCGGCTGAGCTTCGATCCATCCACCCCGCGGTTCGGACCCTTCGCCCGTGCTAATCTGTCCTTGGTCGGACTTGCGGTCAGCGCGACGATGGTCCTCTTCTTCAAATGCGCTGTCTCGCGTGGATTCCGTGCGCTCGGCATCGCCTAGCCAGTTGCTTTGCACCGGTTCGGGTGCACCAGAGTTCGACTCAACGCCAAACGATTCGCCGCGAGCGGTATCAAGTTCGTCCCCTACTTGTCCCTGGCTCGAACTCGGATTTCGGTCATTCCATCGGTCATTTTGGTTTTCAGGCATGATTTCTTCCTTTCCCTTGGGCACGGCGTTGACCCCGCAGCCCGGTATCTATGCCTAAATACGGATTGGTCTTTATATCTCAGCGTTGTCGCCCGGCCATCCGGTGTATGGTTCTCGTAAAGGCGATTAAATCTTGAGCCAAAAGCCGCTTTCGCCACGCGGGCTAAAGTTTGTTCCACATTCCGCCAAAGATTTCCCATAGATTTTCGCGGAAATTTTGTATTTGCCGAAATTTCTGCTTGCTCGGAGCCCAACGTGAGTTTAAGGATTAACACCAACATCCCGGCGATGACCGCCATGCGACAGCTCGATATCCACGAGTCGTCTTTGCAAGGCGCGATAACCAGACTCAGCACCGGATTGCGGATCAATTCGGCGGCCGATGATCCTGCCGGCATGATTGTAAGCGAAGGGCTTCGCGCGCAAATTAAAGGCGTGCAGCAGGCCATCCGAAACTCGCAGGACGCCGTCAACATGGCCAAAACGGCCGAAGGCGCACTGGAGGAAGTGAGCCGGCTCCTGCAATCGATGCGCGCTCTTGCCGTAAGCAGTGCTAACACCGCGGTTGTCGATGCCAACCAGCTGCAGGCGAATCAGAATCAGCTCCGAAACATTGTTGCTTCCCTTAATCGGATCGCCGAACACACTGGATGGGGATCGAAAAAACTGCTGAATGGAGCCAGCGGTACCGTGGCCAGCATCACGAACACGGCCAACGTCAGCGGTCTCTATCTGGGCGGAACTATAAACGGCGAAACCGTGCGAAGCGGACCGCTCAGTCTCACCCGTGTCGCCGCCGCCACTCAAACCGCGATCGCACCGATGGCAACCACGTTTGCTGCGTCCACGAGCCCCGTGAACCAGGGAGTTATCGCGATTAACGGGGTTTCGTTCACCACCGAGCCGGGTGAAACCATCGGAAGTCTGCTTGCTAAAATCAATGCCAAGAGCAATTTGACCGGTGTAACCGCCACCCACACACCGGGCGCAGGAATTGGTCTCACCGCCAACGAGTACGGAAGTCGGTTTGGTATTCAGTACACCGAAACTTCCAACATCTTAAACGGCGGAGCGGGTGCCACCGGAGTCACGGGCCAGGATGCCATTTTCGACCTTACGGTTCCCACCGAGCCGAGCCCTTCCACACAAGTCGAACGGTTTACCGGCGGGCAAGGGCCGGGCGTCAGCGGGCTTACGCTGACATCCCCTAACGGAAACCGAATGACGATTACTCCCGCCGGAAATGCCACAGCCGGAGCCACCCTTATCGGAAGCGTAAGCGTGGGGGCCGTTCGATTCCAGATCGGAGCGAATGCCAACCAATTTGCATCGTTTTCGCTACCGAGCGTGTTTGCCAACGATTTGGGCACGGACGTGTTCTCGGGTCAGAGTATCGATTCAATCGACTTGACCACCGAGCTCGGTGCCACCCAAGCCATACAGATTATCGATTCCGCCGTCCAGCAACTGGGTGCACTCCGCGGAGCACTCGGTTCGTTCCAACAAAACTTCTTAGAAAGTAATGTTCGATCACTGGGCGTCGCTGAAGAGAACCTTACGTCATCCGAAAGCGCCATTCGCGATGCCGATATGGCCCGCGAAATGACAGAGTTCACCAAGATCAACATTCTGCGCCAGAGCGGAATGGCGGTTTTGGCCCAAGCTAGCCGATCGCCGCAAGACGTGCTACAACTCCTACGCGGCAGCTAATTTGCCCCTTCTCATGGGCACGCTCTAGCATAATGGAGATGTGCCCGTCATCGGGATCGTGAATCAAAAGGGCGGGGTGGGCAAAACGACCACCGCCGTCAATCTTTCGGCGGGCCTTGCCTTGCGCGGACGCCGAGTACTTCTCGTCGATGCCGATCCACAAGGAAATGCCACGACGGGTGTGGGAATCGATAAGTCAAAGGTTGTGGCCACGCTATTTGATGTCATTCAAGAAGCCGTGGCCGAAGATGGTGATCCGGATTTCATCCGCGAAGCGGTGGCAAGCACCAAAATTGAGGGGCTCGATATCATCCCCGCCACGCTCGATCTGGCCGGAGCCGAACCGGTTTTACTGAACGCCGTCGGCAAGGAGGTGATCTTGCGCGACGCCTTGGAACCAATCAAGAATGAATACGACGCGATCATCATCGACGCCCCGCCCAGTTTGGGACTGTTGACTATCAACATTCTTGCCGCCTGCGACAGCGTAGTCGTTCCGCTTCAAAGTGAGTTCTACGCGCTTGAAGGACTCTCGCAACTGACCAAGACCATCGAGATTGTGCGAAAACGGATTAATCCGCAGATCAAAATTCAAAAGGTTGTGCTCACCATGGTTGATAATCGGAACCGGCTGAGCCAGCAAGTTTCGGAGGACGTCCGCGACTTTTTCGGCGACAAAGTATCGGCAATCCAGATCCCGAGAAACGTCCGTCTCGGCGAGGCACCGGGATTCGGCGAACCCGCGGTGACCCTCTTTCCGGATTCCAAAGGTGCCGAGGCGTACATGTCGCTTGTCGAAGAGCTGGAGGGTGAGCGATGCGCCGCGCCTTAGGCAAGGGTCTATCCCAGTTGTTGGGAGAACAAGCAGAGCCAAGCGGTATCACCACGATTTCGGTCAACGCGATCCGGGCGAATACGCAGCAGCCCCGCACCCAGTTCGATGAAGAAGCCCTCGCCGAACTTTCCGATTCCATCCGCGAATTCGGAATATTGCAACCCCTCGTCGTTCGCCCCCTGGCCGAAGGTCAGTACGAGCTTATTGCGGGTGAGCGAAGATTACGGGCCGCGAAGTTGGCCGGCTTACGCGAAGTTCCGGCTACGGTCCGTGCCGCATCGGCTCAGGTAAGCCTAGAAATCGCTCTGATCGAAAACATTCAGCGCGAAGACATCACGGCGATGGAGTGCGCGGTTGCATATCGCCGACTCTCCGATGAGTTCGGATTAACCCAGGAACAGGTGGCCCAACGGGTTGGCAAATCGCGTGCGGCTATCTCAAACACAATGAGGCTGCTCAAGCTTCCGCCGGTCATTCAAGAAGCGATTCTGCACGAATCGATTAGCGAGGGCCATGCCCGAGCTTTGCTCATGGTGGATTCTCCGCTCCGACAGCAGGCATTGTTCGAACGAATCCTGCGCGATGGCTTGAGCGTACGCGAAACCGAGCGACTCGCCCGCGTCGAAGATGGTCCTCGTATCACCTCTCCGACCAAGAAAAGTGCCCCCACCAAACCGAAAGATCCCAACTGGGAGGCTCTCGAACAAGGTCTCAGCGAGTACTTCGGTTCTCCCGTCCAGTTAGCCCCCGATCAAGTAGGCGGCAAGCTCTCCATTGCCTTTTACAGCGACGACGATTTGCAGCGGATTCTCGATATCTTGGGAGTCTCACTTTAGATCGCCCTTAAAGTACACTGCGCCTACTCTCATGGATGATCTCATCGCGGGAATCAAAAGCAGCTATCTGGCCGACGGCTTATCCGACGAGCAAGTGGCCGAAATCGCACGGATCGGCACCGTCATTGATGCTACAGACATGCAGGAAATCGTGAAGGAGTACGACCAAGCAAGTGAGATATTCATTATTCTTGAAGGCAAAGTCCGGGTAACCACCATCAACGGCGACCCAATTGCTCGGCTTCAGACTGGAGCTTTGGTGGGAGAAATCGCCCTGTTCGAAGATGCGGAACGGTCGGCCACGGTGCTAAGCGATGGCAATTCACGGCTCATCCGAATCGAAGCGTCTGATCTCAACCGCGTGATGAATGAACATCCGCAAATTGGACTTACGATTTTGCGAAACATCGGCAAAACGTTGTGTCAACGATTACGATCAAGCAACGTTCAACTCGAAGCCGTACTCGGAGTTCTCTAAGAGAGCTCGTTCTCTTCCCTTATCTGTTCCGATTCCGGCTCGATAAGCGTTGCTGAACTCAGCCGGTCGCGCAACGAATCCGTTTCTTCCCGTATCCGATCGCTGATGTTGGCAACAATGTCGCGCATCTTTTTAATTCCCAGCTGCATCATCACGCCATAACCCGCAGCGCCGGCACCCAGCGCAAGCGGAATAGTCCAAAGTGGGAGGCCTGCTCCTTTTTCGATATTGCTCATCACCGCAACGAACGTGAAGATCAAGGCCGGATACATACCAGCCATGAACGGCACGAACATTGTCTGCTTGGCCTGCACTCGTGTCCGCCCGCGACGACTCGTCACTTTGAGCAATCCGAAGGCGGTGCCTTTCGATATCCTGACCTGCACGGATCGGCCCACCTGCACGGGAAAATTTGTTACCGAACCGGTCCGACGGGCTCCGAACGGTGAGTGCTCAAATTCTTCGGTGATGACATCAAAGTTCTCTGGCGGTAGCTCGGCATCCACGATGCTCTCAAATTCGGCAGAGATCGGAATACCCAGGATTCGTCTGGTCGAGTCTTCGGGCTCCTGTTGTTTGGCGAGTACTTGCTCAAGGAATTTCGGATCGATACCGGCTTCCTGCGCCATTCTTGCCAGTTCGGTAAAACTGAGGCCGGGCGTATAGTCTCCGGATCCGTCCGAAGAAGCCTCTTGCAACTTTGCCGCTTCCAGTACAAGCTTTGCGGCTTCCTTTTCGCTGAAGTATCGATCTGGCACCGAACGTATTGTATTCCCATTCGGGAATCAAGCCGCGCGAGCCCGACGCGCTTCGCTGAGTGCGAACTCGACTTCCGTTATCAATGCCGCGGGTTCGATTTCTTTGTTGGCAACGCTCACAACGCCCACGCTGATGGTGACCGGACGTTCGCCCACGCGGGCAACGTGTCGGTGCAGTCGATCGACAACTTGATTTGCGTGCTGAGCATCAAGTTCGGGCAAGATCAACAGGAACTCTTCTGACCCAGACCGTGCCACGATATCTTCTGTCCGGCATGCGGCGCGCAGACAATCTGCCAGCTGGCACAAGAACTCATCGCCCTTTTGGTATCCGAATTCTGCATTGTATGCGTGGAAATTGTCGATATCCACGAGCACGACCGAAAATTGACCGCCTTCTGCGGCGAATCCGCAAATCGCCTCCAGATATTCCAGCGCGGTGAAGTGGTTGAGCACGCCGGTAAGCGGATCGCGTGTGGATGCTTGCCGCAGCTGTTCATTGGATTCTTCCAGCTCGCGCACCTTTTGCTTGAGTTCGGTTTCCAGTCGACGACGTTCCGACACATCGCGCAGATTGAGAACAATGGCTTGCACAGATTCGTTATCGAGCAGATTGCGGCCAATCACTTCAACTGGCTTACCCATCCCTCCGGAAGTGTTTAACCTGATGCAGAATCGCAGAGTCTGGCCGGGATCGGCTACAAGCCCTCTGATATGGGCTTCAGCTTCTGCGCGGTCATCTTTATCGACCAGCGCTAACCAATTTTGGCCCGAGAGATTGGGTTCTTGAACTTCCAGAACGCAACCTATTGCGTTGCTCGCATAAAGAATGATGTTATCGCGATTGAGCATCACGAGCGGATCGGCGGCCCCTTCGAGGAGTTCACGGAATCGCAGTTCGCTTCGTTGATCGGCCAGGGCGGCGCGCTCCCGATCGCTGACATCGGCCACAACAATAACTGTTTCGGACTGAGCGCTTGCGGTCAGGCGAAATTCCAGCGCAACTTCTCGTCCGAATAGCTTGCCATTGTGTTCAAACGAAATCGGCCTTTGCGAAAGCCGGGTCAGCTTAACTCCTTGCAGAATCGAAGATACTAGTTCATCGTCGAATTGTTCTTGCCAGCCCAACTTGTAACACAAATCGATCTGCTCGCCCAGAACATAGCCGTTATCGTGGATCTCGACCAGTTCATTTTGCGCGTTAAGTCGGAGCAAGGATTCGGGCAGAGCTTTCAGAATTGCCGTGCGTGTGAGATCGGTGGTGACCAGCATCTCTTGATTCTGTTTTTCCGATGTAATGTCACGAAGTACCAGGATGGCACTACGCACCGTTCCGCTTCGATCGCGGACCACAGCAAATTGCGAACTCAGTTCCAGCAATTCGCCGCTCGGATGACGATATTGCCATTGAAGGTCTTCCACCGTATCGCCGCTGAAGAGCCGGCGAAGTGTGGATCGAGCCATTTCTTTAGCGTTAGACCATCCAATGCAATCGATAACACCGGTGCGGAACGCGGTTTCCGCTGGAATTCCGCTTAAAGCTTCCATGGCGGTGTTCCAGAGCAGAATCCGTCCGTCAGATTCAAATTCGAGCATGGGCACGGGCAGGTTCCGCAACAATCCGAGTGCGCGTTCGGATGCTTCCCGGTGCGATTCCGCCTCCCGGCTGGCCCGGTTGGATTCTCGCCCCAGGCTTTGAACCACCAGAGTGGTGGATCCTTTGCGGATCGCATTGAGACAGGCGAAAATAGCCAAAAGAAGGAACGTGAACGCACCGACGGTTAGGGTTCCGGTCAGACTCCGCAATCCCCGGATATCGCGTGCTAGAGCCACGATCGCGGCATCGGTCACAGACTTCGACTTTTTAAGCAAATCTTCCGAAACTTCTGAGCTGAGAGCCTCGCGTCGGACTCCGGTCCAAGCTTGACCAACGTTCGCCGCTTGCTGACGATTAACGCTGCGGACGATCGGTTCGGCCTTTTGAATCCCAACCTTTTCACGCAAAATCATGTCGAGCTGGAGTTTGGGTTCGAGTTCTTGCAGTACCGCAAGCTCCGCCGAAAACGACTGGAGGTGCGTGCGAGCGACTTCGGTTCCGGCAAGCCGTCGCAGCGTGACGAGGTTCGTCAAACCAAACGCGATGGTGATGCCAAACAGGATGCAAATAAATACGGGCGAATGGCGAAACTTGACTTTTCGGACAACTTCTCCAGCACCGCCCAAGGCGCGTTCATCAATTTCGTCCCAGTTGATTTTTCGAACGTTTGCGCCCATTTCGCTTTGGCGACTGATCTGTTTGCTTTTTCCGGTTAAAAGCTAGAGTCGTCACCCAGCATTTTTGGCAGAAACTCTGATTTCTTCAGTTATTGTTCATCAAGCTTTTTGGCAACGCGATCCCGATTGTTCTTCGCCGCGGCATCGTCGGGATTAATTGCCAGGTATCGATCCCACGTTTCGACCGCCTGCTTGAAGTATCCCAACCGATCGTAAGAGTGCGCAAGCAACCGATATGAGTTAGCATGGGGCTTGCGCTCCATGGCCATAGTAGGCTCTAAATACGTAATGACTTGTCGGTACTGCTTAAGCATGTAGTAGAACTCAGCAAGGGGATACCAGCCCTCGGGATCGTTCGGAAATGTTTCGGCGAAGCGCGTGTAGACCGCCAGCTCAAGATCGGGCCGCTCAATATTGCCGTACATCCAGCCCAGATTGGTAACGGCTTCGTAATCGTAAGGTCGCCACTGCACTTCGAAGCTGATGAGATGAATCGCAGCCGGAAAATTGCCTTTGGCAAACCACGCATCGCGTTGCTGTCCGATCCGGTAGTAGGCCGATTCTAGGATCTTTTTTGAACCTGGAGTAGTCCCCGGGGTGCTCTGACTCACCTGCGCGGTGGCGATGCCAACGGTTCCGACCAGGGTTAGAGCGATGGCAAATTTCAATTCAGCTGAGCTCCTTTCGAATCAATTCTTGTACAGTTTTAGGATCGGCTCGCCCTTCGGTCCGCCGCATGACCTGGCCGACAAAAAACCCGATCAGAGAATCCTTACCCGCACGGAATTGTTCCGCTTGGCCCGGATGGGCGGCGATAACCGCGCGCACTTGCTCTTCAATGGCGCCCGTATCGCTGATCACGCCGAGACCCTTTAATTTCACGACGTTTGCGGGGGATTCGCCCGTTTCAAAAACATCTTCGAACACGGCCTTGGCCGTTTTGCCCGTGATCTCGCCTCGCTCAATGAGTGCTACTAATTCCACAAGATGGGCGGGTTCAACCTTGGACTGCGGCCGGTCTTCGTCGTCGGGAGCCACAGATTGATTCCGCTCGTTAAGCAAGCGGGCAAAATCGCCGTTCATCCAATTGCAGATTGCCTTCGGATCGCCTCCGAGGTCCACACTGCGTTCAAAATACTCTGCCCATGTTCGATCGGCCACCAAAACGCCCGAATCGTAATCGCTGAGTCCGAACTGTTCCTGATACCGGCGTCGTTTTGCCAATGGCAACTCTGGCAAATTCATTCGGATCGATTGGACGTACTCCGGATCCAGGTGCATCGGGGTGAGATCGGGGCACGGGAAGTAGCGATAGTCCGCCTCCGTTTCCTTCACCCGCATCGCATAGCTGCTCAGGGTTTGCTCGTTCCAGCCGCGCGTTTCTTGTAGCACGGGCTTTCCGGCCGCTAAGCTTTCGGCTTGGCGCTGTGCTTCGTACTCGATTCCGAGTTGCACAGAACGGAAGCTGTTGAGATTCTTGAGTTCGGTTTTGGTTCCATAGGTCTCCGACCCCGCCTCCCGGATAGAGATATTGGGTTCGCATCGCATGCTCCCTTGTTCCAGCTTGCCATCGCACACGCCAAGATACATCAGGATTGCGCGGAGCTGCACCATGTACTCTTTGGCTTCTTCTGCCGACTGGATATCGGGCGGAAAATCGGTGACGATCTCCATGAGCGGGACGCCCGCGCGGTTGTAATCTACGCCCGATCCACCGCCGGGCAGGTGCATGAGTTTGCCCGTATCTTCTTCGAGATGCACGCGGCGAATCTTGATCCGCTTGGTTTGGCTATCGGCGGTGGGGATTTCAAGATAACCGTTGTATCCGATCGGATTTGTTTCGCCGTATTGGCTGACCTGGAACCCTTTCGGAAGGTCGGGATAGAAGTAGTTTTTTCGGTGGAAAATGCTATGTTCCGGGACCGTGCAATTAAGGGCCAGCGCGGTTTTGATGACCATTTCGACCGCCGCATGGTTTGGAACCGGCAACGTTCCGGGCAGACCAAGGCACACCGGACAGGTGCGAGTATTCGGCATTCCCCCAAACTCGACCGGGCATCGGCAAAACATCTTGCTCTTGGTCTGCAGTTCGGCATGGACTTCCATTCCCACGCTGACAATGTATTGCGGCATCGCTGAACAGTTTACTGCTTGCTCAGCGGTTCCCTGCGATATGGGCTCAACTGGTGAAAATACGAGGTTTTGAAATATTGGGAAAAAATCGAAAGCTAGACGAATTATTACTCACTTTTCCTATATTCTGGATTCATCTGCTTATGAAAGCAGAAAGAGAGAGGATGAGATAATGACTACTCAAAGACTCGCGATAGTGGCGCTTTGCCTTGCTACGGGCAGCGCATCGTGGGCATTTACGATCGACCAGGGATTCGATACGCTTACCGGCGTTCACAGCTACGGCGACGGTTTCAATGGGGCGATTTATAGTGCCTACGTCACCCGAGATTTAGGCGACGACCCGGCCTACATCAACGACGTGCAGTTCAATTTCGGATCGGGATGGCACCCGAGCCTTTCGCTCAATACAGATTTCCAAGCGCTCACTGTTGGCTACACGTACGGAACCGAAATTAGTGAAGGGACCACGGTCTCGCTCAACCTCGCCGGACTGTTTTCCACCGTTAGCGCATCCGTGCCCGTGGGGATGTACCAATTCACGGCCTCAATCATCGGTGGCGAAACCGACTCTGCCACGGATATTCTCGCCGAGTACGACTACGTGCTCGATGTGCGTGAGACCATCGACGCGGACCTTGATTCGAGCATTTCCCAAAGCGCGGTGGGCGTCGGTGATACCACGACCGTGAGCGCGACGCTTACAAATACCGGACCCGAACAGATCGTTTCCACACTTTGGTTCCTCTACGTTGGAGTCCCCGTCGGCGGCGGCGATCATCCGAATCCGGTGGACCATATGAACTTTGGCTTTGCCGGAAACTGGTTTAACCAACCGATCAATCCGGGAGAATCACGCACCGATCTCCATTCGACATTCACGCCGACTGCACTGACTCCGCAAGGGATGTACCGGGTGTACGGCGGGGTTTACTACGGATACCACGCCGGCGATCGGTATTTTGCAAACTTCGATCCGGGCCCCGAGTTCGAAGTGGTTCCCGAACCGGCATCTATGATCGGTTTAGGTGCACTTGCTTGGGTCGCGCTTCGTCGACGTAAAAAGTAAGCATCACGCCACAAGCATTTGTTCTGACCCCTGGCCCCCCGGCTCCTCGGGGGGCTGCTCCTTTTGACCGGGTCTGCCCCAGCACCTACTCGGTTTTAAGTTCATACTAAGGTGCACGTTATGGCCGTGTTCCGCGAAGGTTTAAGCTTCGACGACGTGCTTTTAGTGCCTCGGCGATCCGAAATCCAGCCCAGTGAAGTCGATACTCGTACCGAACTGCTGCCGGGCATTGTCCTTACCACTCCTATTGTCAGTGCCCCGATGGATACCGTGACCGAGGCACGGATGGCGATTGCCATCGCGCGTTCCGGCGGGGTCGGCGTGATCCATCGCAACATGGATATCGAAGAGCAGGCCAAGCAGGTCGACCGGGTTAAGCGATCCGAACACGGTGTTATCACCAATCCGATCCAACTCACCGCGGACAAAAAACTGCAAGAAGCGATTGACTTAATGGAGCATTTCCATATCAGCGGTGTGCCCATTACCGACAACAAAGGCAAGCTCGTCGGGATTCTCACCAACCGCGATATCCGCTTCGAAACGAATTTTGATCGCCTGATTGCCGAACGCATGACCAGTGCCGATTTGATCACCGGTCAACCGGGCACCACGCTCGAACAAGCCGAAAAACTGCTGGCCGAACACCGGATCGAAAAGCTCCCCATTGTGGATGAATCGGGCATGCTCAAGGGGCTTATCACGATCAAAGATATCGAGAAGGTTAAGCGCCACCCTCACGCCACTAAGGACGAAAAAGGGCGTTTAGTATGCGGGGCCGCCATCGGTCCGCTGCGCGATCCGTACGAGCGGGCCAAGGCTCTGCACGAAGCGGGAGTCGACTTTGTGGTAATCGATGCCGCCCACGGTCAGAGCAAAGGCGTAATCGAATGCGTAAAACTTCTTAAATCCAAACTCCCCGATCTTAAAGTGATCGCCGGAAACGTGGCCACGGCCGATGGAGTCCGCGACCTCCAAGCCGTCGGAGCGGATGCCCTGCGGCTCGGAATCGGAGCAGGTTCGATCTGCACGACCCGCGTGGTTGCCGGCGTTGGCGTTCCGCAATTCACGGCGGTGCTGGAATGCGCCGAAGAAGCCCAAAAGTATAACCTCCCCACTATCGCCGATGGCGGAATCCGTAGCAGTGGCGATATTGTCAAGTCACTGGCTGCCGGGGCATCGGCCGTAATGATGGGCAACATGTTCGCCGGGTGCGAAGAATCCCCCGGCGAAATGGAAATCTACCGCAACCGGGCCTACAAGGTGTATCGCGGTATGGGCAGTATCGGCGCCATGAAGCGCGGCTCCAGCGACCGTTACTTTGCCATCAAAGAAGCGGGTAAAGCCCTCGTGCCCGAAGGCGTGGAGGGCCGAGTGCCATTCAAAGGGCCGCTGCAAGACACCGTGGATCAACTCATCGGTGGACTTCGATCCGGCATGGGTTATTGCGGAGCGAAATCGCTCAATGAACTGGCCGAAAATGCCGAGTTCATGAAGATCACAAACGCCGGGCTGCTCGAATCGCATCCCCACGATGTGTGGATCACCAAAGAGCCGCCCAACTATTCCAGCCCCTACGCAAGCTCATCCGACGCGTAAGTAGTCGGGCTTTGCGAATCAGGTGAGTTCGCGAAGCAGTTCGGCGGTTTCCTGCACGGCTTCTCCTACTACTTTGGCCGCGTAGTCAACTTGTTCTTCGGTGACAATCAGCGGTGGTTCGAGTCGAATTACGCGCGGATTGTTAAGCGTGTACGCGGCTACAACTCCGCGCTTAACCATTTGCGCAATTACCAGTTCACCCACTTCATCGATGGCAAATTCAACGCCAACCATGAGTCCGCGCCCTCGGATTTCGGCCACGAGATCAGAGCCTTCGGTCGCTTGGCGGATGAATCCTTTAAGCCGCTCGCCGAGCACTGCGGATCTGGCGACTAAACCTTCGGACTTAATCACGTCAATGGTTGCGATACCGGCCGCGCAAGCAAGTCCGTTTCCGCCGAACGTCGAAGTGTGAGCCAGTGGACTCTTTCCGAACACTGCCTCGCCAATTTGCTGGGTAAATACGGTTGCTCCGATGGGCATCACCCCTCCCCCAAGCGATTTAGCGAGAGTCATAATATCGGGCTGGACGCCGTCGAAATCGCAGCCGAACATCATTCCAGTGCGGCCCAGTCCGGTCTGAACTTCATCCGCCACCAGCAGCGCACCTGCCGCTTGGCATTGCTCCTTTAATCCTTTGAGGTATCCAACCGGCGGAACGCGGATTCCCCCTTCCCCTTGCACAGGTTCCACAAGGACCGCGGCAGTGTCGTTTTGGATCGCGGCCGCAGATGCATCGAGGTCGCCGAACGGCACAAATTCCACCCCGGGCATGAGCGGTTCAAATGGCATGCGGTAGTTATCGCGTCCGGTGGTGCTTAGGGCACCGATCGTTTTGCCATGAAATCCGCCCTTGGCGGCCACGATTTTCGACCTGCCGGTGGTAACTTTGGCAAACTTGAGGGCGGCTTCTACCGCTTCGGCCCCGCTGTTGCTAAAGAACGAAAACTCCAGGTCGGCCGGAGCAATTTCAGCGATTCGCTCGGCAAGTTCGGCCTGGACGGCATTAAAAAATGTTTTGCCGCTAAGCGGCATTTTATCGAGCTGCATTTTCACTGCCTCGACAACTTTGGGGTGACGATGACCCAACGCAAAGACTCCATATCCGCCCAGAAAATCGAGGTATTCGCGCCCCTCGTGGTCGCGGATCGTGCACCCTTGGGCTTCGACTTCCACGCCGAACCCGGCAAAATTCATGAGTCGGGCCAGGTAGGGGTTGATGTGCTTGGTGTAGCGTTCGACAGTCTGCGCCAGCAGCTCATCCGGAGTCATGTGTTCCATTATACGGGGTGATAATCGGTCGCCCGAGTACAGAATTACGGCCCATACTACCGGTTCAGGACCTAGAAGTGAGTTGATTACCGAATGACGAAATACTTGGCGGCCGGGTGGTGAACGATAATCGCGGACGTTGATTGTTCAGGCTCCAACATGAATTCTTCCGATAGCTCAATGCCAATATCTTCTGGACTAAGCAGTCCAAACAATGTCGCTTGATCCTCAAGGTTCGGACACGCTGGGTAGCCGAAGGAATAACGAGAACCCTGGTATTTAGCGGAAAATAGCAGTCGCTTATCTTCCGGATCAGCGGTGTCGATGCCAAGTTCCTTTCGCATCCGCTTATGCCATAGCTCGGCCAGGGCTTCTGCGGATTCGACTCCCATGCCGTGAGTGAATAAATAGTCCTGATAATCTCCGGCGGCGAACTGGGCTCGCTCGTACTCGCTAACTTCCGAACCAACTGTTACAATGCTCATCCCTACGACATCAAGTCGGCCACTTTCGACCGGTAAAAAGAAATCAGCAAGACAAAGCCTCTTTCCATCGCGTTGACGGGGGAACGTGAAGCGAGCTCGTTCTTTTGTCCCGTCTTCGCTCAAAACGATTAGATCATTTCCATGTGACTGAGCATAGAAGTATCCCCACTTTACCGCCGGTTTAAGGATTTGCGAAAGTTCCCGTTTTTTCCGTTGGAAAATCGGAGTGGCGGTTTCATCAAGCCAGACCGAGAATTCCGGATTAGACATTCCGTCAGGTTTACGGAACTGCCACTGGCCACGGAAAAGCGCGACGGGATTTATAAACTCATAAACCTCTTCGATATCGATCGACTCTTCCTTTTGGGCACCATAAAACGGGATGTCCGGAACCTTATCGAGAGTTTCTACATCGCTACGGATTCCATCGAACACGTAGAGTTCGGGATCGCGCTCGGGAAGTCGATGACTCTGCACTCGATCCGCGGTGGCGTTGGGGGTCGGGAGATCGAGAGGTTCTCCGGAACAGATTTCGCCCATAAGTCGCAAGCCTTCGAACGCGTCCTGTGCATAAAATACGTTGCCTTCATAAAGAGAGCGCAAGTCGTTTTCAACGTACGACCGCGTAAGCGCGGCGCCCCCCAGAATAACCGGATATCCGCTTAGGCCCCGTTGATTAAGCTCCAGCAGATTATCACGCATAACCAGCGTACTCTTGACCAACAGTCCGCTTAATCCGATAACCTGCACAGCATGTTCTTGCGCTTGATTGATAATGTTGTTTATTGGTTGCTTAATACCAATATTTACGACCCGGTATCCGTTATTGGTCAAAATAATATCGACGAGGTTCTTGCCGATATCGTGGACATCTCCGGCTACCGTAGCAAGTAAAATCGAACCCTTTTCCGACCCCTCCTCCTTTTCCATTAAGGGTTCAAGATAGCGGACCGCCGCTTTCATCACTTCGGCTGACTGCAATACAAACGGAAGTTGCATCTTCCCTGCACCGAACAGTTCACCGACTGTTTTCATTCCGTCCAAGAGAACTTCGTTAATAATGTCTAGCGGAGATCGCAGTTTGAGCGCGTCTTCAAGATGCGATTCCAGATTTTTCTTAATGCCGTCAATGATATGTTTCTTAAGGCGATCATCAACAGAAAGGTCTGCGAAAGCATCCGCAGTTGAGTCTGTGGTTTTGACATTCTCAAACCGCTTCATCAGTTCGATGAGCGGATCGTAACTTACTTCATGATCGGAAGCCACAGCCCCAACCGATTAGTTAGTAACCTGGAGCGGAACCAGGTTACGGCGCGGCACGGGCGGTGCAGATTCTTCGCGAACGATTTCGTTATAGAGCGAATCCCGCTCGATCGGCGTCCGACCTGCTTCCAAAATCATCGCGGTCATGTTCTTGAACGTAAGCGCTTGCGATTTATTACCAAATTCGCCTTCTTTATAAGTAATTTCATATTCGTGTACAAGCCCATCCGTATCATCTGCCCCGTACCACAAAGCGGTTTGGGTGACTTCGGGAGTGTTCATGATCCAAAAACTCTTAATGTGTTCAAAATTATCGAGCATCAGTCGGCTTACCGCAATGTTGCGCAGATCGACGTATCCGGTCAGCGGCTTTATGTCTTCGAGCTCGGTCTTTTCGGGATGGAATGAGAGCGGCGTAAAGCACACAAAATGCTGGGTTTCATCCTGCAGGTCGCGCAGTTGTATGAGATGACCCACTCGCTCTTCGTCGGTTTCAATATGACCGTAAAGCATGGTGGCGTACTGCGTAAGTCCAAGTTTGGCGGCCGCCCTGGCCACGGACTTCCAACCATCCCCCCCGAGTTTGCGCCCAAACAGCTCGCGATGCACGCGGTCGCTCAGGATTTCGATTCCGCCGCCCGGCAAGGAGTCAAGTCCAGCTTCCACCAGATCACGCAAAGCTTGTTCGTGGGTCACACCGCCTTTGTTGGCAATTTGTTCGATTTCAACGGCGGTAAACGCCTTAACGTGAGCCTTAGGGAGGACATGTTTGACCGTTCGACAAAGATCGAGATAGTATTCGTACGGAAGGCGCGGATTGATTCCGCCTACCATATGAACTTCGGTAATATCGACATCCTTATGCCATTCGAGTCGTCGCCGAACTTCGGCAATACTCATTTCATAAGGATCAGGGCCTCCTTTTTTAGCATAGAACGAGCAGAATTTACAGAACTTATTGCAGATATTAGTGTAGTTAATGTGCTGGTTCCGCACAAAATATGTCCGACTGCCGTGCAATCGTTCCCGCACAAGGTTGGCCATGTAGCCGACGGCGGTTAGATTCTTGGTTTGATAGAGCCGGATTCCGTCTTCGGCGGTGAGTCGTTCGCCGGATTCCACCTTGCGGTAGATGTCGATGAGGTCGCCGACAATGCGTTCGGGTGCGATGGCCATCTCACTGGAGAGTTTTCAATTAAATCTGAAAACTGGTCTCTTTATACCCTACGCCGGGTACGCCTACCCTAGCCCAAGCCCCCATCAATCGGCTCAGGTGACCCAGAATTTGATACACTCCTCAGATTATCGTGAAGCGCATTGCAATCCTTGGCGCCACCGGCAGCATCGGCACGCAAACCCTGGATATTGTGCGCCAGCATCCCGGCCGGCTGCAGGTAGCGGGAATGGTGGCTAACCGGTCAGCCGAGGACCTCAAATCATTTGGAGAGGAGTTTGGTTGCACTCGTCTCGCGCTCATGGATGAATACGCCGCCGAAGGTGCCGGACTTCCCGGCGGAATGGATGCGGTGATCGAACTCGCCTGCCATCCCGAAGTCGATCTCGTGGTGCTAGCGGTGGCGGGGGTCATCGGACTCCAACCGGCAATCGCGGCCATCAAGGCAGGCAAACAGATTGCCCTTGCCAGCAAAGAAGTTCTTGTCGCCGCCGGCGACATCGTAATGCCCCTGATTCGTGAGCACGGAGTTACGCTCACGCCTATCGACAGCGAACATTCAGCAATATTCCAGTGCCTGCAGGGCTGCCAATCCCGCGATCTCAACCGGATCATTCTCACCGCATCGGGCGGCCCATTCCGCGGATGGACACGGGAGCAATTTTCTGAAGTGTCGCTAGAACAGGCGCTTAATCACCCCACTTGGCGCATGGGCGGAAAAATCACCATCGACTCCGCCACTATGATGAACAAAGGCCTCGAAATCATTGAGGCGTGCCATCTTTTTGGTCTGCAAGAGTCGCAGGTGGATGTGATCGTCCATCCGCAAAGCATCGTCCACAGTTTTGTGGAATTCAAAGATACGTCAGTGCTGGGTCAGTGCGGATGGCCAGACATGCGGATTCCCATTCAGTATGCGCTTCTCTACCCCGAGCGGATTGAAAACCAGCTCAATCCGTGGAACCCAGTGGAATCCGGTGCACTCACGTTCGAACCGGTCGATGCAGCAGTTTTTGAGTGCCTTACCCTCGCACGGGACGCCATTCGAACCGGGGGATTGGTCCCCGCGGCGCTCAACGCAGCGAACGAGGAGGTCGTCAATGCCTTTCTTGCCGGAAAGTGCCACTTTGTTCAAATCCCCGAAGTGAATCGTCTCGTTATGGAAAGAACAGTATCGGGCACGGTTACGCTGGAATCAGTTCTCGAGATCGATCGGTGGGCCCGCGAAACGGTTCGTGCTCACCTGGGGTTAAGATAACAGCGAATGGATCTGGTACCTGCACTGCTTTCGGTACTCAAAACTGCGGCCGCTTTGTTTATTGTTCTAACCGTCTTAGTGGCGGTTCATGAACTCGGCCACTACCTTTTTGCGCGCATGTTCGGCATGCATGTCGAAGCGTTTGCGGTAATGGTCGGCGGAGTCCGCAAAACCGACCTGCGCACTCATCTGCGGCGGCCGCTGGTTCCTTCTATTTACCCCTGGCTGGCCGGAATTACGGTGACCGTATCGGCCACGGTCGGTGCCATGATCGGGAACCGGCCGCTGTTTATTGCCTCGCTGGCGGTGGCCGCCACGCTTTTGCCACTATGGATTATTGCGAGGCTTTGCGCGCTGTATCATCGTCCACTCTCGGCCGGATTAAAATCGCTGTTCATTTCTTGGGCGGTGGTGGCGATCATCATCGGCGTGGGCACGCGATTCCAGCACGTTGATCCGGTTTATGCGCTTTCGATGTTGCTCGGCGGATCGGCGTGCGCGGTGCTCATTGCCTACTACGCTCCGGTTCTCGGCGCGGGCGATGCCGAAGGCAACAAGGGTCGAGGTCGAATCGATGTGGAGGGCGAACCGGTTTCGGTCCAGTTTCGACCCTTGCTTAGCCGTACAGATAAAAACGGAACCGAATTCTCCCTACTGCTCCTTCCGCTAGGAGGATTCGCCGCCATCAAAGGCATGCAACCCCGCGAGGATGGAAGCGAGACGCAGATCGAGGGCGGATTCTTCAGTAAAAAACCGGTTGCGCGACTGCTTGTCCTCTTTGCGGGTCCGCTTTTTAGCGTTCTACTGGGAATCGTTTTGATCTTTGCGTTCCTCATGATCAAAGGGATGCCGGATCAACTCACCAACCGCGTGGCGGTTTTGGTAACGGGCCCGGCCAAGGCAGCCGGATTGCAGGTGAACGACACGATTGTTCGGGTGAACGGCGTGCCTGTCAGCACGTTTTATGAAGTCCGGCAACAAGTTCAGTTTTCATACGATGAATCGATTACGCCGCCGGTTCCTGAGCCCGTCACCCTCGATGTCAATCGATCGGGCCGCGAGCTTTCGTTTACCTTCTTGCCCGAAATCACCGATCAGCCCGAACCGATTGTTGATGAGAATCTGCAACCGACGGGCAAGGAGGCGTATCTTGCCAAACTTGGCATGGTCGGATCGCCGAGTTACCGTCCAACCACCGTGCGGGAAGCGGCGACCGCCGCCGTTCTGCAACCGATCGGCATTACGTTCTCGCTCGTTCAGACCTTTACCAACTACAGCGTGGCCAAAGAATCAGTGGGCGGTCCGGGCGCGATGGTCGAACAGACCCAAACAGCGGTTCAAGGCGGCTGGCTTTCCGTGCTTGAGTACGCGGGTCTACTCAGTATTTTCCTCGGACTCCTTAACCTTTTGCCGATTCCACCGCTCGATGGCGGCCAGATGGTGATTGCATTTGCCGAGCTCCTTCGCGGAAACAAACGGCTCCCGATGTCCGTTCAAGTAACGGTCACCAACCTCGGCATGGTAATGGTGGCCGGGCTCATGTTGCTGGTGTTTATGATTGATGCGGGACGGCGCAGCGAGTTGAACGAAATCCGGCAACGGACCGCCGTCCCCCGCGAGCGTTAACCAAGAATCGATTTCATGTGGTCAAGTTCGGCTTTGACCTCACTGATTTCTGTACTGACCATGGGGCACAGCTCTAATCGACCTCCGAATTCGATCCGGCGCAGTTGATGCGCCATCGCATCCCAATCGGTCATTCCTTCTTGCACCGGCGCCCATCGACGCGCCCACCCTTTGTTGTTGGCATCGGCGGCTTCTGGATCGCGTAGCATCACGTTGTCTCGCACAATAATGCTGTCCAGATAATCCATCAAAATTGCCACCGTGTAATCCCAGGCTTCGAATCCTTCGAACAACGCCCCGCCTGGATCGCACTGGATGCCGAACCGGTCGGGCATTAGACCGCGCACCAGGTAGAACGCGGCGCTGGGAGAAGGCACCAGACTTCCGCCGGTAACCGGAATGATGAGCTTAAGATTGTGATCCAGGAGAAGCGGTTGGAGTGTTTCCAAAGCGGCCCGCGCTTTAGTGAGTCGAGAACGAACGAAATACCCCTTTTTGACAAGCGAAGCGATGGAGAACTCTTCGATTCCGCAAGCTTGCAGAAGTTTAAGGTAGTCAGGTTCGCCGACTAACTGATCAAGCGACATTTCCAGTTCGGCAGTATTGGTTTCGACTCCCGCCTTGGAAAGCGCGTTCACGTAGTCCGGTAGATCGGGATAGATGCTGGCAACTTCGATGGGCTTACCCGGACCAATGAGAACGGTACAGGTATCGAAGCCCGTTTCTCGGACGAGATCGGCGAGGGGCGACGGAGCCAATTTTCCAAACGATTCCGGGTGCAAACTCCAGGTGATCTTCACTGAGTTTCACTTTACTTGTTTGGCCCTCATAGTCGGCCCGCGAGGCCACGCGAAAGGCGGGTCTGTCGGATGGGTCCCCGCCCCGGACCGAGCGGCAAATCCGGGACGGTTCGGGTAATTTGGCTTCTAGATGCCGGCCCGGTCGATTAAAGATTCTTTCCGGCCTGGCCTTACCTCTTTACGCGCTTCTTGGGCACCTATGGTGCTCGTCATTATTCTTTGTTTGGCCACCGTTGCGGGCTACTTCCTTTTTGCGCCGGTTCACAATACGTTGCTTGCCGCAGCCCACTTCAAAGAACGCTCGGGATTCTGGCTGGTGCCTTTTTCGGGATTTGTGGCCGGGGCCCTGATCCCCGAGATCGCGCGGCTACTGGTTGGTAGCTTGCCGCCTCTCAACCGAGAATGGTTGTCCAAGACCTGTTTTACAGGCCTTGTTTATGCGGTGGTGGCGATGATGATCGCCGGTCTCTACCGCATGCAGGCGGTCGTTTTTGGTGATGAAGCAACCGTCCCCATTGTGTTGATCAAGGTTCTGGTCGATATGCTACTTTTTTCGCCGCTCATCAGTATTCCGTTTGCGGTGGGAATGTTTAAGTGGCGTTCATCGGGCTGGGATTTTCGGGCGTGGCGAGCCGTGTTTTCTTCGGCCGGGTATCGAACGAACGTCGTTCCCGCATTGGTCATGTGCTGGGCTTACTGGGCACCAATCATGTGCGGCCTTTACGCGCTTCCGGAACGGCTCCAGTTTGTGGTCGCGATATTTTGCCAGGGTGCGTGGAGTCTGCTGTTTGTGTTTATGGTGGGATTAGAATCCGATCCGCCCGAGGTTGCGGAAGGAATCGACGCTCCGCCTCCGCCTTAGCGGACTACAAAACCGACCACTCACGCAATATCTCGCGGATTGTGCCGGGCGGATCGCCGGATGGATCAACCACTTCGGCGCGCCATCCCATTTTCCGTGCGCCGGCCACATTTGCGGGAAGATCATCAAAAAATGCAATCTGATCGCCGGAAAAACCCAGTCGATCTTCCATGGCTTGGTAGATCGCAGGTTCCGGTTTCGAGGCGCCCACTTCGTGCGAAGAGAGGAGAAGATCGAAAGTTTCGCAGACCGGAAAGCGTCCGGCAAAAAACTCCCGGAAATGAAGCGCATTGGTGTTACTTAGGCAGACCGCGGGAATCCCTTTGGCCTGGATTTCGCGCACTAGATCGGCCGCGCCCGGATAATCTTCCAACAAGACCAGGCCGTGAGCAGTGGCGGCATCTTGGGCATCAATCTGCAGCTTTTGGGCTAACGCCCCGAGGTATGCGTCATCCGAGAGTTTATCGCCTTGATACGCAGTAATCAGTTCACATTCGGATAGATTGGTTCCGGCGATATTCAATGGAACATCGCGCCGCATCGATTCCAAAATTTCGGCCCATGAATGCCGAATCCGGACCATGACCCCGCCAAGATCAAAACAAACGGCTCGGATCAATCTTTGAGCCCTTGCTTGAGCAGAAACTCACGACTCTGCTGAACGGCTTCTACGGGATCGATTTTTGGCTGATCGTTTTCGATAATGGCGTAGAGGGTACCAACTTTTTTGTTGGCCGCGATGATCGCTTTCCAATCCAAAACCCCCTGGCCGACCTGGGTGAAATCGCCCTTTTCATCCATATCCTTGTAGTGGCAGATGCGAACCCGTTTGCCCAGGCGCTCGATCCATTTGACCGGATCGCCCCCGCCCTTGGCCACCCAGTAGTGATCAAGCTCGGCATGGAGCGAAGGGCCAGCATGCTCCCAAAGAATCTCAAACCCCGGACGATCACTTTCCTTTTGGAATTCGAACGCGTGGTTATGATACGAAAGGATTAGCTCGTGCGATCGCAACCGGATCGCCATTGCGGTGAGCTCTTCGGATATCTTTTTCCATCCGGAAAACTTGCTCACGTCGATCCACGGAATCACCACATCTTTAAGTCCAAGGGTGTGCCCTTCTTGCACCACGGCATCCAGATTGTCGCGTACAGCGTCGAAGCTGGTGTGCATGCTGTGGGCCGTGAGTCCGAGCTTAGCCAGCCCGCTCCGCACATCTTCGGCTGAATGTCCGTAGAGTCCGGCAAGTTCTACGTTCTTGAATCCGTGTTGGGAAAGACGTTCGAGCGTGCCCCAGAAATCTTTCTGCAAGTTGGATCGAAGTGTGTAGAGCTGGACAGAGATTTTCATCTTGCGGCCTTTATTGTTCCCGAGAATGGGCACTCACTGTTCGGCGGCGTCTGTCAGAATGAACGGTGATGACCCGCGCGAGCGCGATTGTAACGGTTGTATTGACGACAGGATTGCTCCTGGGGTGCACTCCTCGTTCGGAATGGGGGGGCAAACCCACCGAAGATCCCCTCGTTCGCAAATACGTGAGCCTAAGCCCCAGCACCACCGAACTGATCCACTACGCCACCAATGCGGGGGCGCAGTTCATCGTTGGTAAAACCGCCAACTGCGATCACCCAGCGAATCTTCCGGCTGAAGTTGTGGTGAGCGGAACCGAGCCGAACTACGAACTGATCGCCCAGCTTAAACCGCAGATCGTTATTTTTGAAAAAGATCTGTATTCCGATGCGACGATTGCCAAAATCGAAGAGCTGGGATTTAAGACAATGCCGGTGGAAACGGATTCCCTTGAAGAGTTCCGCGCGACAACTGTCGAAATTTCGCAACTTTCGGGCACCGAACTCGCGGCCAGCAAATACCTTGATACAGTTCAAAACCAGCTGGAGATCCTGCGATCAACGATGCCCGATGGATATTCGGCTTGCGCTATCATTGGTGGCCCGTCCCAAGGATACATGGCCAGCGGTAAAACCACCCTACTGAGCGATCTTATCCATAAAGCGGGAGGAGAGTTCCGCGGTCCGGATGCCAGCCGTTACGTTCCGGTCAACATCGAACAACTAGTGCAATGGAATCCGGATGTCATCATCACTACCGGGGAATCGGTGGCGGCCATACTCAAAGATCCGGCCATGCAAACGGTTCCGGCGGTTCGAGAAGGGCGCCTATTTGGCGTCAAGCCCGAATATTTGCTCCGCGATGGGGGCCGGGTGGATAAGCTGATCGACGGCCTAAATGCCGGCATTGATCGCGTGATTAAACTCAGGGAAAACTAAACACATGCCAGTTGCCGAGATTGGAGTTTTTGGGGGCAGCGGGTTCTACAGCCTGCTAGAAGACGTTACCGAAGTCAAAGTGGACACCCCGTATGGCCCGCCAAGCGACAGCATAATGCTGGCCAAGGTGGCGGATCGAAGCGTGGCCTTTTTGCCCCGCCACGGACGCCATCATACGCTTCCGCCGCACAAGATCAACTACCGAGCCAACGTGTGGGCCATGCACAAGCTGGGCGTCAAAGCGATTATTAGCCCCTGCGCGGTCGGATCGTTGCAAAAAAATATTGCCCCCGGCTCCTTCGTCGTCATTGATCAGTTTGTCGACCGCACCAAAGGTCGAGATGACACATTCTACGATGGCCCGATCACGAGCCACGTCAGCCCGGCCGATATGTACGATTCCACTCTTCGCAAGTTGGCGGTCGAAATCGCCCGCGAACACGGAATTGAGTGCCACGATGGCGGAACTGTAGTCGTGATCCAAGGCCCTCGATTCAGTACCAAGGCCGAATCTGAATGGTTCACCAAAATGGGCTGGCACATTATCAACATGACTCAGTATCCGGAAGGGTATCTGTGCCATGAACTAGGCATGGCGGTCGTCAATATCAGCTTGGTGACAGATTACGACAGTGGCGTGGTCGCCGATGTTGAGGCCGTTAACGCACACAACGTTTTGGAAGTCTTTAAGCAAAATGCGGACAATGCACGTAAAGTGGTTCTAGACCTCATCGCTCGCATGCCCGCCGATCTTGATTCGCTGGGCAAAAAGGACGCGCTCGCGTTTACGCGTGGGGACGGTCATGCGTCCTCTCCTTACGACATTCGCATCTTTGATTGATCGAACCAACGTCTTGAAAATTCAGATAGCATGCTGACCACCGCACTCTTTATCGCCGCTGCGGCGAAGGCCTTCCAAAATCAGCCAATCGGACAGAACACTCTGTCGCCGTTTTCGCTGACTGGTCAGCCCATTACCGATCCCTTCCCTGCGCTACCCGTGCCTTCTCGTTTTGTTACAATCGATGGCCGCGCATTCGAGGTCACCACCGACAGTACGCTCGGTGCGTTCTTGCCAAACCCGGCCGCCACGGGGGTGTGGAACGGCATCCAAGAGCTCAATTTGATGCAAGACGTGGTTCCGCCAAAAATCCACGTGAAGGTTGCACTGTTTAGCGATATCTTGCTTGTCACCCAAGATTCGATCGGTGCCCGTATGCATCGATCAAGCCTCTACGCCCCGGATCGAGAGCAACTGAGCCGGGCACTCATCCAGTTCGAACTTCTGCTCCGCAAAAGTGGACTGGATCCCCAAATTGAGTTCAGCGAAGATAACGATACGGTGTTCATCACGAGCGAGAATGCCGAAATTCCGCCGCTTTACCCAGAATTACAATCGATTCTAGAGCCGCGAATTAACGATGACCCGTTCGATGGCGAAGACCCCCAATATCGCGGACCGTACGATGTCATACTGGCGCTCCACGTTGGGCTTACGGATCGGGTGGAACGCGGCACGGTGGGACGGCGCGAGCTGACCCTACTTCCGATTCTTACCGCTACCAACCAAACCCTAGATTTGGATGTTTCGGCCTTAATGTTCGCCGCGGCCGAAGCCCAGCTTGAACACCGCCGGTTCAGCCTCGCCACGCCGGAAGGAAGCTGGCAGGTACCTTTTACAGCTCGACCGTTGACGCCGGGAATGAACCCTACGCTTTCCGCGCCGATTCCGCTCCAGGGTCGGCAGGCCCCTGATCCTGTCCGCGCGCTTGCCGCCAACGATCCGATACAGACTCTGCCCCTCGATACTACGTTTGCGATCTTTCCGGGTGAAGGGGTCACCCGAGTGGCCGCCACCGGAGTCGGTGCCGTTCTAGCGAACCAGCTTAAGGCACCATTCCAGAATTCCGAGGTCGCCTCGGATGGATTCGGACGAATCTGGATTGTGGGAACCGTCGATGGGTCGCACACTCTGGCTTCGATTTTCGGCCTGGAATCCTTGCCTCCCATTACGGAATCCAACCGTCCGCCCATCCCAGCCAGCGGTGTCCTTCCCCTTGAACTCCACCCCTACGGCAGCTACTTTTACGATTTCTCCGGCGAGCAACGATCTGTCGCGCCGATTCAGGCTATCTTCCGCACGGCGGGGGGAATCTCGTTGATCGAACGGAAGTCAACACCCGTGATCGCCGATCCTTCGGGCAAGTTTTTGACTCTGAGTTTGAAGCTAAAGAGCACCGATGCTCATTCGCTCAACTTCTTCGGACGTAGTGGCAAGTACCTCGGTTCGGTGCAAATCTCGGGCGAAAAATCAGACGATCCGCGCGTGTTGCATCACCGGATCAATCTGAGTGGAGAATCCCAGAGCGTCACTGTTCCGGTTGGACAGTTCAATGAACCCATCTATGCGATTCACTTTGGCACGACCCCGGACGGCGTACTTCGATCCCGCCTTGTGCGCGATCCGCAACTGAACACGATTGAATCGCTCAGGGTGAGTACGGAAGGTACAGCTATGCCAGATACTCCCCCCTCCATCGAATCGTTTACTGTAGCTTCTGACCTGGCTACACTGTACCGGAACCAACAATCGGGTGACATTCGTGAGATGATCGCCTCTGCGCACGCCTTTACCCAACTGGCCGGTCCGAACGAAGTCGAACGACTTGGCGAACTCGCCCGTGCAGCCCGGGAAGTTCCGGCATACTTTGCAACTTTAGCACTGGCGCGAATCAATACGCCCGAAGCGCAGGCTCAGCTTCTGCAAACCATTCAACAAGGTCCGTTCGAATGGAATCGCCGATGCGCGGCGATGGCGATTGATTTCACTCCACCCGACCATTGGCTCGACGACATTAACTTCCTGACTTCTTCGCGAAGCTGGCAGGTGCGAAAGAATGCGGTCCGACTGTTCCCCAAAAATCAATCGGTTCCTGCCCAGATTTTCCTTGTTGCTTCCATCCAAGATCCGGTAAGCAATGTGCGGTGGGAAGTCGCTCGAGGCCTCGATCCGAAATCGAACCTTAGTGCCCGACGCCTTTTGTTCCTTGCCGTCAACGATTCCAGCGAAGACGTTCGCGCGGAGTGTTACCGCCAGCTTCTGGATTCCCAGGATGCCGCCGTTTTAGATGAAGCGCTCCGCGGAATCCGCGATGAAAGCCGGCTAGTGAAGCTCACGATTATCAGTCGCATTAAAGCGCAACCGGACGAGAAGTTCCGCGAGGCCCTCCGAATTGGAATGCTGGAGCGTCAGCCGGAAATCCAAGCAGCGGTCCTTGAAGCGTTCGCTCTTTTGCCGGAAACCACTAACTTCGGTGAAGTGAGCACGGCCGCGGGATCGGACGACCCGCAGGTCCAGCTCGCACTGCTTCGATTAGCGGATGCCAAAGGCGTCGTCCTTCCGGAACCGGAACTTGAACGCCTGGCCCAAAGTCCAAACCCTCAGATTGCCGAGCTCGCTAAAAAGCTCAAGGGAGGATCGTGAAAATCGCCATTGGATCGGATCACGCGGGCGCGGTGACAAAGTCGGATATCGCAGAGTATCTGCAATCGCAGGGGCACGAAGTGGAAATTTTGGGCGCGAAAACTGCCGATGATTCGTATGACTATCCGATGGCGGCCGACTTGGTAGCTCACGAAATTCACTGTAATCGGGCCGAGGTTGGGATACTGGTGTGCGGATCGGGCATCGGAGTTTCGATTCGCGCGAATCGGTTCAACTTCATACGCGCGGCACTTTGCACCAATGCCGAAACGGCCAAGCTAGCCCGACTCCATAATCATGCCAACGTTCTATGCCTGGGTGAGCGCACAACTCCCAAAGGAGACATCCTGGGCATCGTGGATGCATTTCTTAACCAAGATATTGATCGGAACGAAAGGCATATCCGCCGTGTTGAACAGTTGCAAGCGGCATTGGAGTTACCCCCATGCTGATTCCGCCCATCCCCTGACCTATGTCTAAATCTCGCCAGCTCGGGTTCTTTTTTACCGGTATCCTTTGTGCGGCGGCGGTCATCGGAGGGTTCTGGGTTCGCCAGATCGCAGAAGCGGCACCGGCTGCGAATAATCCTCGCCAACTATTGGCCGCTAAGAGCGGCTATGGCGAACTTGACGAAATTAACTATTTTAATCAGCTAGCGGCTCTCTTAAGGGATAATTACGTCGATCCGATCGAAATTGACCAAAAAATGGCGAGCGGGGCCGTCCGCGGAATGGTCGGAAGTCTGCTCGACCCCAACAGTCAATTTTACGACCCTAAGCAACTCCAAACCTATCTTAACACTCAACGGGGTCATTATCAAGGCATTGGTATCGAACTCAGCTACCGTTTTAACGAAACCGAACTGGCCAAACTTCGGGACAACGAAAATGGGGTAGACGGTCTCCTCCTTCTGCCAGAAATCTACGTGGCTTCTGTAATGCCCGGATCACCTGCCCAAAAGGCCGGAATCCGACCCGGAGACGAGATTCGGCAGGTTGGCGATCGTTATGTCATAACTGGTGCCGATGTCAAAACACTTCGAGATCTCCAAACCGCTGTAACCGAAAAGAAAGCCACTACGGAGCAGCTTACTGACTTTCGCAACTTAATGCAAACTTGGGTTACTAATAATATTCCCGCTGCCAAGGTGCGCGATGAACTTATGACCGGCACGAGCGGAAATGTAACACTTAAGGTTCGGCGAGGCGGTAACGAAGTCAAATCATTTGAACTTGCCAAGACAGAAGTCCGCGTTCCGGTTCTGACCGATGGGGCTGCACCTGGCTTTCGACTTTTTACCGGGGCGTCGAAGGTTCTGACCCGCCGCGACGCCGTACCGTCGTTACTGGATCTTCGGAATTCAGGCACCGGAGATTTTGCGGAAATTGAATCCGCGTTGGCGATGATTCTCCCCACTGGAAAATATGGGGTGATCCGTCTTCCGAGTGGAGAATCGCGCAGCATCGAGGTTAAGAAAGGCATCGAAGAGCCACGCATGGTTACGATCCTCGTTGATCAATCCACACACGGGGCCGCCGCTTTGTTCGCTCATATCCTTTCCCATTCTGGGATTGTTAATGTAGAAGGCGATCTGCCTTCCGCGGGCCAATGGATTGATCTTTTCCGCCTGCCTGATGGGGCAGGTTATACGCTTTCCGCGGGAAGTTACTCTCCCGATGGGTTAGAAACCGCGTTTAAGTCTGGAGGCAGTAAGGACCAATGAAACTTTTTAACTATGTACTTGCAGGAATTTTAGTATTCATCTTTTTCGCGATAGGATTTTTCATGCTGGACTTCGTGCGAGGTGCCAAACCGAATGTTCGCAAACTTCAGCGAGTGGCGGGACTGGAAAGACAACCAGATATTCCACCCAGTCTAGTGTTTGCCGAACACTACCAAATTATCCATTCTCGGTATAAGGATTCCAAGACTTCGGAAGAACTCCGAGAAGCCGCAATGTCCGGCTTGGTGGCTAGCCTCGGCGATCCGCATACTAACTTTCTTAGTCCGAAAATTACCAAAGCATTTACCACCGAAACCCAGGGCAACTATTCGGGGATTGGAGCCCGCCTTAGTGACGATCCGCTTGGCGCACGGATCGCAGTTGTCTTCAAAGGTGGCCCAGCAGAAGAGGCCGGATTAAAGCCTGGCGACGTAATCACTCAAGTCGATGATTACAACGCATCCGGTAAGCCGGTAGATGAGATTGTGCAACAAATTTTGGGTGAAGAAGGGACGCCGGTTGAACTGAGTATTGTGCGCGAAGGTATTCCCGGGATCAAGCCGATGCGTATTATTCGCCGACAAATCCTTATCCCAACCGTTGAGCATAAAATGGTTGCCAACAGTTCGATAGCCTATATTCGGGTTACAGGATTTAGTCAACCTACCGCCGGGCAGTTTCGTGAAGCGTTGATCGATTCCTTACAAGATAACGCCAACGGCATGATTATCGATATGCGCGCGAATCCAGGTGGACTTGTCGATGCGGCCGTGGATATGCTTTCATTTTTTATCGCAGATAAGCCAGTCGTTTCTATGAAACCTCGTGAGGGTCGGCCCGTAACCGCAGCTACTCGTTCGGACGAAGTTCTAGTCTCTAACATGCCGATTGTGATACTTGTTGATGAGGGCTCCGCGAGTGCAGCAGAAATTTTTGCCGGCGCAATGCGTGACTATCGGTTAGCTGTTCTGGTCGGCACCCATACGTTCGGCAAAGCCTCGGTTCAACAGTTATACGGTCTGCCTGCTGGGGCAAGTGCCAAAATCACGATTGCTCGCTATTTCCTACCATCTACTGGCGATATAGAGCGGAAGGTGGACGAAGAGGGCGAATACGTTTCCGGGGGACTCGCGCCCGATGTCAAAGTTGAGCTGGACCCCACCGGAAATTATGAGTTCGGTGAACCAGGTAAAGATCCGCAACTTGATCGCGCGATCAATTACCTGATTCACGGGGGCTAGAATCCTGTATTAACGCCGAATCTTAACCTGCTCGTAATCGTCGGGGTTGAGACCCATCTTTCGCAATGTATCCAGATCCCACGTGGAATCGCCACCAACGTATGAGTTATCAGACTTCTTCATAAAGTAAGTCTCGTAACTGTTATCAACTTGGAAGGTTTTTCCGCTCGAATTGACGACGGTGTTTTCGTCGTTGATGTAGTTAAGGAATCGCTGGTGGGATAGATCGCTGGACGCGCTTCGTTGCCAGTACGCGTCCATACTTGCATCGTTTTGCGCCCAGATCGCTTGCATGCGCTGCTGATGTCGCGCGGCGCTATTTTGAATCCACGCCATGTTCCGATTGTGTTGGGCGGTCATCGCTTCGGTCGCGGCTTGGATTTGCGCCATTCGTTGCTGGTGGAGTTGATTTTGCTTATCTTTCCACGCCTGCTTGATTTGGATCGAACTGCGCATGTTTTCCAGCATCTCTTCATACTTGGTCGGATCGCCCGCAGTCGAAATCCCACTTACTTCCACCGTAAAGAGTGACCCGGAATTAGCCAAGAACGCATAGATGATCGCATTGTGCTCGCCGTCTTTATCGTTATACTTTAGCGAAATCTTGCCGCACGAGGGCTGAATCGGGAGTCCGGCATTGGCGAACGCCTGCATCATCTTTGATTCGACTTCGGGCAAGGTTTGGACTTCGCCGGTTTTGAATCCATCGAGTTTGCCGAACTTTCGCTTGACGTAGTCGGGCAGATATTCGGTAACCGGACGAAATGGCTCGACCTTGATAAGCGGATTCAACTTGGCGAACTCGTAGGTCATGGGGTTCGCACCTTCGGGCGTGAAGTAGTTGGGGATGCTCGGATCGCCGGCAAATAAGAGCGTATCTCCGTTCGGGCTCACCGAGTAGGCGACGGTGCGATGGATATCGTAAGCCCGAGCGGAATACGCACGGTTGTGCCATCCCTTTGGCATTTGGATTGTGAAGGCATCTTCCACCGGGTCCGAGAGTGCCTCGGTTTCCGAGGTGACATCCGTCTTGGGTTCGGTCGATGCCGCGGCGGTCGCTGACCCTTTGGAATCGGGTGAATCAGTTTTATCGAGCGCAGGGGCGCACCCAACAATGAAGAGGGCAACAAGAGACATGCAAAATAGCGCAGATTTCACGTTAAGGAAATTATAACGCACCGATACGACGAGAGAGAAAAGAAACCCCCTCTCCACTCTGCTGGCGAAAAGGGGGCTCTTCGAGAGGGCCTGAACTCTTAGTTCTTGCGACTTCGTCGCTTGCGGAGCAGGGCAGCGGCACCGAGCCCGAGACCAACCATCGTTGCCGGTTCGGGAACCGCTTCTGCCGACGAGTACGTGATGTTATCCACGAGCGTTCCGGCAGCCCCCGGAATTGCGGGAGTGCTCGCACGGAACAGCAGCCGGTCATATGTCACCGGAGCCGGTCCGTAAGTTGGCGCGAAGTCAGTATAGTAATCTTCCCAGCCCACACCGGTGTAAACGACCGAGTTCCCCACGTACACGTTCCAAACATCGTTTTGCAGGCCCGCATTGAATGTCATATCAAATCCGACATTGATTGCATCTCCGGCGGAAATGTTGTTGGCGAAATTGACTTCCACAAAGTTGGTGCCATTGTAGTCGTAGCCATACAGGCGCCACAGGCCAAGATTTTCGTTGCTGCATTCCAACCGGATGTAGTTGCCGCGCTGACCCGTGCCGTTATCGATGCTGACGGTGATCCCTTCGCCAAGCTTGCCGCCGGCAAGGCCCGCCCAATCCCAGCTGGCGCTAAAGAAGTTGTACGATCCGGTTTCGCTGACGGCGTTCGTGAGGGCGGGGGTGAAGGGCTGGTCGCCAAAACTTCCGCTGGCGACGCTGTTGGAAAACCGCCAGCTCTTGGCCCCATCAATTACGCCGCTGCTAACGACTTGCTGATCCCAGCCCGGGTTGGTGATCTGCCAGCCGTTGTAGCCATTGGCGATTGGGCCGTCGGCGTAGGTTTCAAAGTCGATGCTGAGGCTGTCAGCGAGGGACGATCCGGCGAGCGCGAGTACGCCCGCGATCAAGAGGGTCTTATTCATTTGTCTCCTTTCCTGGTGCCGCAAAGCGGCGCACGAGCCAAAACAGCCCGTAAACATGCCTAGAATATCAGATGCCAGAGCACTTGGTAAAGGGGGTATCGCAAAGCTGGTAATTTTACAGGCAAAGATGCGCTTCACACCTCAATTGGGAGTAACTTCGCGATTGGCAAGTCGGCCAGGATGAGCATGAACCTCCATTAGTGAACCTCCATCATTTGAATCTCTGGTCGGCTATCAGCCTTTCCGTGCGACATCTGACGCTCCAGGCCGCTCTGGATGAGAGGCCTGCAAAGCCAAGTCGCCCACCGAAGATAGACGGACGGAGGCACGTGCTTCGCTACTGAGTCGTCAAAATGACCATCTCCGCGACATCGATGAGCAAAATGCTTATAATAGCTTCATGCTGATCTCATTTGAAGTTGAAAACTTCCGGTCTTTCAGGGATCGCGTGTCATTTTCAATGAAGCCCGACGGGCGACTCAAAAAAATCCGACAAGGGATCGTGGACTCTAACCCGGAGCTACTCGGGCTAAGCCTGATCTACGGCCCAAATGCCTCCGGAAAATCAAATTTTTTCGCCGCAATCCAATTCGTACATAACGCCGTGCGCGAGCCTTTGATTCGCCCGTTTATAAATCAATTCCGTTTTCACAGCGGCAATCCGATCTCAGCTTTTGCAATTACATTCTTGACTAACAGTGGCGTTAACGAGTATGTTCTCGAATACGAAGAAAGCCAACTCTCAGCTGAATCATTAACTATTAATGGAATACTATACCTATCCAAAAGAAAAGATGGAGCGGAATTCTCAGGCGAGCTCCGGGTTGCAGGACTTTTCCCCGAAGAGTTTACGAACCTTGTTCTGAAGAACGAGCAAACAGCTCTTTCCATTCTTGGACGCCTTCTTGACGGCAGTCCGACTGAAGCTTTAACTCCAGACTTGCGATCCCTGGCCTTGGCTACTGACTGGCTGCGTAATGGGATGACTTTCCCTACTTGGCGACATTCACCCTTTCTGTTTGAAACCGGCAGAAAGACAGTAACACAAATAAAACATGACCAAAGAATGAATGCACGAGTGCAAAGAATACTACAAGCAGCTGACTTTGCAATAAGCGATATTTCAATTGAGGAGGCAAAGCAACCCGAAACTCAACAACGTGCGCTTTTTGAAAGCGAATATCCTGTTTTTACACACTCAATTTTAAATGGTGATAGCGCACTATTCCAACTCTATGAAGAATCTGCGGGTACACGACACTTGTTTGATCTTGCAGGCGAGTTGATTTCAGCTGTTGACGCACGTCAGACTCTTTTTATCGATGAGATAGACAACAGCTTTCATACCGATATTGTCTTCACGATTTTAGACTCGTTCCAACAGAACTTTGATACTCATACTCAATTGATCTGTACGACCCATAATACAAATCTCTTAGATCAGAATTGGCTGCGTCGTGACCAGCTTTGGTTCGTTGAGCGCTCTCCTGCGGAGGGCCACTCTGCCCTCTATTCTTTACGTGATTTCCGTGCTCAATCTAATGAGTCCTATGAAAAGAGCTACTTGAGCGGTAAGTTTGGAGCCGTACCCAGAATCTCGTCGACTATGTTTAATGAGGCCTTGTTTGGAGAAAACTTTTCGTGAGAAAGCGTAGAAAAATTGTTCGAGTGTTTAGCAACGCCATGCGAACCGAAAGGCTCTACTTTGAACAACTTCAATACATCTTGCAAAACTTATCGTTTGATTTTCACTTTTTTAATGCGGGTTCTTTGCACGCGATCGAAAAGTCGTGTAGAAAGTTAGAAGCGATCAATAAGCGGAAAGGTAAGGCGAACTTTGCTTTTGTTCTTGCAGATTCTGAATGCTGTACTGCGTCTGGTGGAAGCGTTGGTCCGTTCAGACTCGTCTCAGTCCAACCCTGTTGGGAAGTTTTCCTACTCTACCATTGCATTGCAACCGCAAGGGAATTTGATACCTGCGGGCAGGTCTTGACGGAGTTAAGAAAGATACGACCTTACGATAAGAAAACCGACATGCCCGCGGATTGGTTGAACGAACAAGCATTTAATGCAGCCATTCGCAACATGGACCAGTGTTTGGCTTCGAATGAAGACTTTTCAAACACACCGCTACTCAATGTACTGAAGACATTGAACGATCTTGACAAAAAGCACTAGACAACGAGATTAGTCTCGGCCAAAACAAGAGCGGAGCCGCAATGGCTCCGCTCCGCACTTTCGAATCCAGCTTGGAACTTCTAACTTAGAAGTCCATGCCGCCCATGCCGCCCATATCGGGCATGCCGGGAGCGCCAGCTTTCTTCTCTTCTTTCTTTTCGACAACCAAGGCTTCGGTGGTCAGAACCAGACCCGCGATGGATGCCGCATTTTGGATCGTAGAGCGGGTGACCTTGGCTGGATCAACGATACCGGCTTTGACCATGTCAACCATTTCGCCGGTGGCGGCGTTGAGGCCGATTCCGTCCTTGCTATTGCGGACTTCGCTCACAACCACACTGCCTTCCAGACCCGCGTTTTCGGCGATCTGTCGAATGGGAGATTCCAGCGCGCGCTTGACGATGTTGACCCCGGTCAGCTCATCGCCTTCCAGCTTGAGGTCGGTCAGGTTTTGACCTGCGCGCAAAAGAGTGGTTCCGCCGCCCGGGACAATGCCTTCTTCAACCGCCGCGCGGGTGGCCGAAAGGGCGTCTTCGTACCGGTGCTTCTTTTCCTTAAGCTCGGTTTCGGTGCTGGCGCCCACCTTGATGACGGCGACGCCGCCGCTGAGTTTTGCCAGTCGTTCTTGCAGCTTTTCGCGATCGTAGTTGCTGTCCGTCGAATCGATTTGGGTCTTGATCTGATTGATGCGGCCGAGGACTGAATCCTTGCTGCCCGCGCCTTCGATGATCGTGGTTTCTTCCTTGGTGATCACGACTTTTTTGGCGGTGCCAAGCATGTCGAGCGTGACATTTTCGAGCTTGGTGCCCAGATCTTCGCTGACAAATTCGCCTGCGGTGAGCACGGCGATATCTTCGAGCATCGCCTTGCGTCGATCGCCAAAGCCGGGGGCCTTGACGGCGGCAATGTTGAGCACGCCGCGGATTTTGTTAAGGACCACGGTGGCCAGGGCATCACCTTCGATATCTTCGGCAATGATCAGGATGGGGCGTCGGGCTTGCGCAGCCTTTTCCAGGAACGGAAGCAGATCTTGGGCACTACTGATCTTCTTTTCGTGGATCAGAATGGCCGGATTTTCGAGCACGGCTTCCATGCGCTCGGGATCGGTGACGAAGTACGGGCTGATGTACCCTCGGTCGAACTGCATCCCTTCCACGATTTCGACGGTGGTTTCACGGCCCTTGGATTCTTCGACGGTGATGACTCCATCCTTGCCGACTTTATCCATGGCGTTGGCCACTTGCTCGCCGATTTCTTCATCGTTACCGGCGATGGTGGCAACGAACTGGACTTGTTCCTTATCCTTGACCGGTTGGGCTTGCGCTTTGATTTCGGCAACCACGGCTTCGACGGCCTTATCGATACCGCGCTTGACGGCAATCGGGTTACCACCGGCGGCCACGTAGCGAAGTCCTTCGTTCACGATGGCTTGAGCGAGCACGGTGGCGGTGGTGGTGCCGTCGCCGGCGACGTCGTTGGTCTTGCTAGCAACTTCTTTGCACAGCTGCGCGCCCATGTTTTCGTAGGCGTCTTCGAGCTCAACTTCCTTGGCGACGGTCACGCCGTCTTTGGTGATGGTGGGGCTTCCCCACTTTTTGTCGAGAACGACGTTTCGTCCTTTGGGGCCGAGGGTCACTTTGACCGCGTCGGCTACTTTGTTCACGCCGCGCTCAAGGGCTCGGCGGGCGTTTTCATCGAAAATCAACGTTTTTGCTGGCATGATTTTTTATTTGTCCTCCTGAATTAGTTCAAAACGGCGTAGATTTGGTCTTCGTCGAGAATCGTGAGCTCTTCGCCTTGCAGAGTCACCTCGTTTCCGCCGTACTTGCTAAAGATCACGCGGTCGCCGACTTTGACGGTGAGCTCGTTGCGCTTTCCGTTATCGAGCACGCGGCCCTGGCCCACAGCGACAATTTCGCCTTCGGTCGGCTTCTTTTTGGCCGAATCGGGCAGGATGATGCCGCCGGCGGTTGTTTCTTCCGCTTCTAGCACCTTGACGACGACCTTGTCTCCAAGTGGTCGAATGTTTGCCATATTGTTTTGTTTGTCTCCGGTTGGCGGCCGAGTTTTGGCACTCTCCGCCTCTGTCTGCCAATTGTACTTGTCAGCCGAGGTCAAATTGGCGATCTTGGGACCAGAGTGCTAATCGCTCGGTCGTATGGCAGGGCTAGTAAATGTACGGGTTTCCTATCTCGACGCTGCTTTCCGCGAAATTTCGTGTGATAATGGTGGCGTCGACCCGTTTAGGTCGCGCGGGCATTTGCCCATCAGGAGAAGAGACACAAATGAAAATCGTTTTGACCGCGATCGCGGTTGCCTTTTCGGTCGTGGCGGCGCACGCCGTCAACATCACTGTCCACGCAAGTGCGGCCCCGAACTTCTACGGTTCGTCGAACTGGGATCAGTACAACACCAATGCTTTGTACGCTCTGGAAAACGGACTCAACAGCTACGGTACGGGTGTGGCCGCATACATCAACTCAGATGGAGCGACCCATTCGGTCCGCGAAAATTTGGCGACCAATTTCAATAGCTGGAAGGGGGTCGCCAACCCTGGTGCTCCTTTCGAAAATGAGCTCGGCACCCGCTGGCACTTCGGGGTCCATATACTTGGCGAAGGAACTAAGTTCAGCCTGTCCCAACTCTCCTACGTGCTTGATGAATCGGATATCAACGGCGGACTGGATTGGAGCAACAACTTTGCATCAACGACGTATGGTGTAACTCGAGTGGGAATTGATTATGGTGCGGACGGGATCAAAGGTACCGTCGACGATGTGCGGATTACTTCGGGCTCAGGTTCCATCCTCGTTGATGAATTCATGTACGTCGGAGCTGGAAACGCTTACGCAGTGTATGACAACACGATTGATCCGCTCCAGCAACAGCTCGATGACGCCGCGCTCTCTATTCCGGGTTATACGTTCACCGGAACCTACAGCTTGGATCTTGGCGGCGGAAATGTTTTCAGTAACTCAGCCGTTACCTACTTCGAAGCCGTGCCGGAACCCATGACCATGGTTGGACTCGGAGTCGGTGCACTCGCCCTGCTTCGACGCAAGCGCAAGTAATTCGCCCTTCAAGGATCGCCGCTCAACGAAGATCGGCGATCCTTCAATAAAAATCTTGCCCTCAGACCCGCAACACTGGCATACTCTTTTTAATTATGTCGGCCGCAATGGATATCCACTCCGCTCTTGAAAGCAGCTATCTCATGCAGGGGCTAAGCCCCGCCCAGATTTCTAAAATCGCCGCGATTTCGCAAACCAAAAACTTTGGCGGAGGCGAACTCCTGGTCCGCCAGTTTGCTAAAGATGCCGATCTCATGATCGTGCTCGAAGGATCGGCCAAAGTGAAGTCATTCTCCGGCGAAGAAATCGCGGAAGCCAACCCCGGATCGGTCATCGGCGAGATGAGCCTCATTGACGACAAGCCCCGATCCGCCACCGTGGTGAGCGCAGGCGGCACCACCGTCGCGACTATTCCCCACACCCAGCTGTGGGATCTCATGAACGAAGAACCTGAAATCGCCAAAGTTATCCTTTGCAATATCGCAAGAATTCTGACCGCCCGACTCCGCGCGGCGAACGTTGCGCTCGACTCCATCGTAGAAAAGTAAGGATCAACGGTTAATCGGGAATCCCCCGAAAATGGCCTCCAGCTTCGTCTGGGGGCCGTTTCTATTTTTTCGCTGCTCCCCAAAAAAAGGTCGCCGCCGGAGACCGACGGCGACCTTGCTCTTTGCGAATCGATCCGTACTTAGTACGAAGAATCGGGATAGTAGTGGTCGGCCGCGTTTTCCGGAGTCACCAGTTCAACGGGGAGGATCACATTTTCTTGCTGACCCGTGGATTTTTTGCCGGCCAGAAGATCTTCAACCGCCCGTTGCACACCCTCATAGATCATTTTGGGTGAATAGGTCACCGTGGCCGGGAACATACCATCACCATTGCGGACACGTTGGACAACTTCCTTCATTCCGCCGCCGCCCACCAACCAGATATTGGTACGGTTCGATTCCTGGACGGCACGCTGGATTCCCATTGCCATATCGTCATCGGCGGCCCAAATCGCATCGATCTGCGGAAATTTTGTTAGCATATTTTGAGCCACACTAAAGCTTTTGTCGCGGTTCCAATCGCCATGTGGACTGTCGAGAATTTTAATGTCGGGATACTTGGCGATCTCTTCGCGGAATCCTTTTACTCGGTCATCGTCCACCGGTCCTGCAATTCCGCGGAAGATCACGATATTCCCCTTTCCATTGAGCTTTTTGGCCATAAATTCGGCAGCCACGCGCCCAAACTCTACGTTGTCGCCCCGCAACCAAACGTCCGCAATCGGTTGGGTGAGTCCGCGATCCACGCTGACAATGTAACCAAAGCTCTGGCGATTGGCTTGAACCACGGGCGTAACCACATCGGGTTCAAAGCTCAGGATCACGAGCGAATCGTAACCTTGGCTGGCGATTGTTTCGAGCTTTTTCGCCTGATCGGCAGCATTCTCGCTGGTCACAACTTCAATTTCGGCCCGATCGCCAAAATCTTTGGCCGCCTGATTGGCCCAGTACACAACGCCGGCCGTCCAGCCATGCGTGGCGGTTGGAATGCTGATTGCAATTTTCGGTTTGGAACCTGAACTCTGCGCCCCTGAACTATCGGTTGTCACCGATTGTTCCGGCGGATTGCAAGCAATGATTCCAAACACCGCGGCCCCCATTGCGGCGGCAAGTAGGATCTTTTTGACCATTAACGTCATTCTAAACCAAAATCGAATCTTAAAGGTCACGTTTCGTTGCGATCACGAGCAATGAGAACCGCGATCAAGATAATCGCGCCCTTAACCACCCCTTGCCAGTACCCGCTCACGCCTTCGGCCACGAGTGTGGTCGTGATCATTCCGAGCAACAAAACACCGATGAATGTCCCAAAGATCCGGCCACGTCCGCCGGAAAGCGGGGTTCCTCCGATGACAACTGCAGCAATTGCATCCAACTCGTAGAGTTGGCCCAAGGTTGTGCTGGTCACCGAATTCAGCCGCGCCGATGCCACCCAAGCCGCGAGTCCAACGCACGCCCCCAGAATGGTGTAACTCCACCACCGAATCGCCGGAACCGAAACTCCGGCGTACTTAGCCGCCTTAGCATTGCTTCCGACTGCGGTAAGTCGCCGTCCAAACGGTGTATGGTTCAACAAAAATCCGAGCGCAAGCGCAACTCCGATGAAAACAAAAACTGTCCACGGAACCAACAATGCTGTAAGATTCGGACGTTGCAAAGCCGGAGGCAACGGAATCCACAAACCAGATAGTGCCACCTTGGACCATTCGGTTTGGCTTTGGGAAATCACTGTGCTGCCGTTAGCAATCGCCAAAGCAAGACTTCGATAAACGAGCAATCCAACCAAGGTAGCTACAAACGGGGCAACCCGAAACCGGGCAATAACGGTTCCATTCACGGCGCCCAGCACCGCTGCGCCGATTGCGATGGCCCCAACCGTAAGCATGCAAGCGACAAGTTCGGGAGTGCCCGATCCGATCAGCCCGTTTAGAATCAGCATGCCCCCCACCCCGGCCAGGGCAAGCATTGATCCAACGCTCAAATCGATTCCGGCACCCACGATAACAAGCGTCATTCCTAGAGCGATGATGCCAACGTCGGCGTTTTGGGTGAACAGGTTCCGCCAGGTCAACGGATTGCGAAACAGCGGATAACGCGCAATTACGAAGATGGCAAAGATTGCAAAAGCAAGCACCACTCCCCAATCCAGCAGGAGACGCCGCACGATATCCGATTGCTTGGTTTCTTTCAAGCTGCCCCCGCCGCCAGCACCATTACATTGTGTTCGTTGGCTTCTTCGCCCGCAATTTCGCCAACGATTGATCCACCCCGCATAACAACGATCCGGTGGCATAGACCGATCAGTTCTGGCAGTTCGCTACCAATGATCACGATCCCACGGCCCTGAGCGGCGAGTTCAGCAACGATCCGATAGATTTGTGATTTAGCTCCGATGTCCACACCCCGGGTGGGTTCATCGAGTACCACCAGCAATGGATCGCCCTCAAGTTGGCGTGCCAAGCTCACTTTTTGCTGATTGCCCCCGCTGAGCCCACTCACAGGCGCATCGAGGCGAGAAGTTCGGATCGAAAGTCTGTCGCGCCATTTTTTCGTGGCGACACGTTCAAGTGGTCGATTGATCCTGAGACGCGAGAAACGCGCAAGCCACGGAAGCGAAACATTGTGGACAATGCTTTGCTCCAGGTGGAGTCCCGCACCTTTGCGATCTTCGCTGACGTAGACAACGCCCGCGCGCATGGCGGCCCGATACTGGTCGAATCCGGCGATACCGCCTTCAAGTTCGAGTCGGGCGGAACCAGATCGGAGACCGAGTGCTTCTTCCCATACTTCGGTTCGACCGCTTCCAATAAGACCGGCGAATCCGACGATTTCACCCGCCTGAATCGTCACCGATCCGCCCGGCCCGGTAAGAGTAGCCACTCGGCGCGCATCGGTCGGAACCGGGGTGCGTTCCGGGAATACATCTCCGAGTTCGCGTCCCACCATACGGCCGGCAAGATCGCGTTCATCCGTCGCGGCGGGATCAACTTCGGCTACTAGTTCACCATCGCGCAACACGATCAGTCGATCGCAATGCGTCAAGAGCTCCCCCAACAGATGGGAGATCAAGATGACAATCTTGCCTTCTGACCTAAGTCGATGAACCACTTCAAAAAGCGATTTTTTCTCCCGATCCGAAAGAACCGCGGTGGGTTCGTCGAGGATGAGAACATCCGCTTCCAGCGACAGCGCCTTCGCGATTTCAACGAGCTGCCTTTGGGCCAGCGGGAGATCGCCGACTCGATCGGCCGGATGCGCCGCGCATCCGGCCATGCGGAGCCACTCTTTAGATTCGGTCTGCATTCCGCGCCGATCCAGGACACCGCGAGACCATCGTTCCCGCCCCAGAAAAATGTTCTCGGCAACGGTGAGATCATCCGCCAGATTAAGCTCTTGGTGAATCATCGCGATGCCGTGGCGGATGGCATCGCGCACGCCCCGCAGGCTCACCTCGCGCCCATTAATCGTAACTGATCCGTGACTGGGCGATTCAACGCCGCTCAGGATCTTCATCAGCGTGGATTTGCCCGCCCCATTCTCGCCGATTACCCCCGCGACCTCCCCGCTACGGAAGGCCACGGTCACATTTTGAAGGGCTTGAACACCCGGGTACGTTTTGCTCACACCGTGGCATCCAAGCAGCTCCATCGACAATGCATTATCCCCAAAGTTGCGGCCAATATCCGATGCTGGTCCGGCTAAATCCCGCAAAACTGGCTGGTACGATCCGCGTTATGGCGACAATTGTCCTCTCCCTCATCACCGGATTAGCAGCCGGAGTTTTGAGCGGCCTGTTCGGCATCGGCGGAGGAATTGTGATTGTGCCCGCCTTAATCCTCTTTTTAGGAATGACCCAACACAAGGCGCAGGGCACCTCACTTGCTGCGCTTTTACTGCCGGTGGGCGCACTGGGGACATACAAATACTATCAGGAGAACCACGTGGATTTCCGCGCCGCGATTCCGATTGCGGTCGGAATTTTGGCCGGTGCTTTGGCCGGCGCCCACATAGCGGTAAGCCTAGAACCCGTAACCATGCGTCGGGTTTTTAGCGTGTTTTTGGTCGCCATGGCGGTGTATCTCTGGTTCAAAAATTGACTGGTTGAACCTCCAGCACCCGCCGTTCGTTTGTACCAGCGATGATGCTTGCGTTTATGGCCGCAATCGTGATGGGTGCCGATCCGGTGTTGACCGTTTCGACCATCGAAGGCAATACCTTTCCGCTTGCTGATGCCCCGGTCACGGTCGTGGTTTTCCTAGCATCAGACTGCCCGATTGCCAATAAGTCTCAACCTGCGTTACAGAAGGCGTACACCCGGTTTAAAGATCAAGGCATCCGTATGGCGGGGGTTTACATCGACCCACGCGAATCCCTAGATGAACTGCTCCGCCATCGGCGCGATTATCGCTTTTCTTACGAGCAGATTCACGATGCCGAGCACAAACTGGTGAAGCATCTCAAAGCCAGCGTCACCCCCCAGGCGTTCGTACTCGATCGAAACGGTGTTATTCAGTATCGCGGCCGCATCAACAACGCTTATGCCGATCTAGGCGTCCGGCAAGAAGTCACCTCCCATGATCTTGAGGAGGCAATCGAAGCGGTGCTTGCCGGCCGTAAGCCCAAGATCAAAGAAACCACAGCGATCGGTTGCGCGATCCCTGACCTGGATGACTTCCGCTAGGTAATATTCAACCCGCCCGGATGGGCGCTTAGCTCAGTTGGTAGAGCGCCTCGTTTACACCGAGGATGTCGGGGGTTCGAGTCCCTCAGCGCCCACCATCATTTTTGGCTGCGCGTACTGTTGCAACGCGCGAAATATATCGACTAACGCCAGCGTATCTTGCCGACAGTATTCCAGCAGGTTTTCGCGCTGCCGTTCCAACTCTTCGGGAGGCAACTGTCCGAGCCGCGCGCGAACGTAGACCATTTCCGCCACCCTTCCGTTGGCAATCGCAAGATCCTTGTACGCCTCTGGCTGGATGGCCGCCAGAACAATTTTGAGTGAAGATCGGCCGCGAAACTTAGGCAAAACCAAGTTGTCGCGCACGATCTTTTCAAGATCAATGCTTTTTTGTGCAAACAGCTGTTTAACTTCGTCTAGCAAACTTTGGTCCGGACAGGTTATGCCGTTCAACGTTGATTTTTCCGCTGATGACCAGTGTAGAACCGATGCAGCGGACTGGAGTATCGGTAGCAGTTGACTCAGTCCTTCCGAATGGGGTTCTTCGCTCACCAGATCAACAAAATCGTAGTGAACTGGCGGTTGGTGCGGATCAACCATAACGTGGGCACTCCACTGGAACAGTAGTTGTTGCCCCGCCGGACAGTTCGGACTTAGCGGAAGGGCCGGTCGACATGTTTCGAAATCAATAAACACCGCCGGAAATCGAATTCGATCGACTTCTGGCACGAGGTCGGGTGAACTCCAAAATTCGCCACCGGATCGAAACAGTTCGCAAAATGGCACCTGAGTTGGGGAAAGCGGAAAATCATCTGGAAGATCCGCAACCACGCGGAACTGCTTCTCTTCAACCTCCTGCAATTTTTTGCCCGATAGGCGAGGCAAAAAGATGAGACTGTCATCAGGAACATCGGCAAAGCACGGTTCGTAGTAGGGGCAATCCTTGTCGCACCTACGGCTGGGCGGAACCAATTCTGCCGCGCCCGAATCGATCTGCCTGAACAGCTCTTCAATCTCGCTTGCCAAAGTGGCGAGACACCCTTCGACCTCCTGCGATACATCGTGGATTTGGAACAATCGTTCAGGAAACTGCAGGTCATCCCAAGTGATGCCATCCGCGAGGGTTAGGATTTCTGCTCCCGCAACCGCAACCCCTGATTCGCGGGCCACTAGGGTTGCGAACGCCGCCTCTTCGATATATTCCGGTTTAAGCGATTTTCCTGACTTGACCAAGCGGAGTCGGAACCCATCAGCACGGCGAAACAGAGACTGTGCCTGCGCGGTGAGCCGCTCGGTTACAAAGGTGGGATCGTGGATTGCATCGACCCCGCTACGCAAAAGTTCTTCGGTCTGCTCGGCTTGCTCTTCGGGGTAGCGGGCGGTCACGGCGATTCCGTGCGGAATCAAGTTCCGGGCATAGCTGCGGATTCGTTCCGCATTTTCCATCTGGAAGATTGCGGCCTCATCGAGCGGTGCTCGCGGTTCTGTCCAACGCAGATAGAGTCGCTTGGCACACTTTCGTCCATCGCGGAATCCTGACTTACTCAGGCGGCGCGATCCGATCACCGAGTTTGCACCTTTCGTAAGCGGCCACCCAATGCAAACAGAGCGGGAAACGCAACAAATGTATAAGGTGGATGGGCGGAAGATTGCACTTGCGACCCGATCAGGGGAGTCTCCGCCTCCTCGCCGGGATACCAGCCGATGCCCATAACTTCGAACCGCTTCTCTGCAAATTCCAGCCGTCTGCGGAAATCACTCCACTCCTTGCGCTCGGGGGGACTCCAAAGAGCTTCGGAAAGCGCGAGTGCGCGCGGGAACATTTGTCGTTCGAGTTTCTCGCGGGTTTCGATCCATTCTGTCCAGGTGTTACCTTGTCCGCCCAGAATTAAGCGTTCCTGCGCCGGGGTTAATCCGGGGGGAATGGGGTTGAAGGAGTACACCTTTTGCACGGGTGTCACCGCATAGCTGTAATCAAAATAGCAGTGCGAAGTTGGACTCATCACTGCAGATCGGCCGCTCCGCGCGGCCGCGATGGCTCCCTCGATACCGCGCCAGCTCATGACCGCGCAGTTATCCACCCCGCCGCCTTCCATCACTTCGTCCCATCCGATCGCAGTCCGGCCGCTTTCTTGGATGTGACGTGATATTCGGCTCATGAACCAATTCTGAAACTCTTCGCGCGAGCCGATCCGTTCGGAAGTTTGACGGCTCAGACACGGTTTGCAGTGCGCCCACGCTCGACGATCTACCTCATCCCCGCCCAAATGAATAACTTGGGATGGGAAAAGCTGCATTACCTCATCAAGCACATCGCGCAGAAATGTATAACTTTCTTCGCGTCCGGGGCAAAACGTGTTGGCGGCACCGACTCCCGCGCCTCCGATAAACGGCTTGACCGCATCGGGATCGCATCCTAGTTCCGGATATGCAGAGATTGCGGCCAGATTGTGCCCAGGAATTTCGATTTCCGGCACGATTTCGATATGTCTTTGGCGGGCGTATTCAACAATGCCTTTAATCTCTTCTTGCGTATAGAATCCGCCGTAGCGTGGCGATTCGCCATCTGGCCGGGCGAACCGCATATTCATCGGATCCCACGCGCTACCGCCGACTCGCCAAGCACCAATTTCCGTGAGGAGCGGCTTGCTTTTAATCTCAATCCGCCAGCCCCCGTCGTCCACCAAGTGCCAATGGAACCGATTGAACTTATACAAAGCCATGACATCCAACAAGCGTTTGACCTGATCCACCCCGAAGAAGTGGCGCGATTCATCGAGCATGAGTCCGCGCCACCCAAAGTTGGGCCGATCGGTGACTTCGCCTGCCGGGATCGTCCAACCTGAGCCGGTGACCGGCGGAAGCATTTGAATTAAACTTTGGCCACCGTAAAATAGCCCCGATTTGCTGGATGAGCGAATACTGATATAGGTTGGCCGAGCGGTGAGTCGGTACCCCTCTGGAGTCAGCCAGTTGAGTTCACTTTTAGTTTCAAAGACGATATAGTTTCCCCCTGGGCGTCGGGGTTGGATCGGGAGTTTGAATCCGGTAAGTGTGCGGAGCTCGGTGGCGAACTTTTGCGCTTCGGATTCTTCTAAAGATCCAGCCACGATGACCGTGTCCGGTTGGATCGAGAAAGTTCCCGCACGAGATTCAAAATTTGCGGGCGCGGGGATAATCGGCGGAACTGCCGGAGCCGAGGCAAGGTTGAACAGTATCGGAACCACTGGTACGCGAGTCTACCAAATGGGTCTGATTGCGCGCATTTTTTGCGGCAACTTGGGTGACGCGTCTAGTACAATAGCACCCACCAGAAGTTATGATTACCACTGCCCTTGCCCTGCTTCATCTGGCCAGCCCGGCTCCCGTGGAAGCTCAGTCGGAATGGCCGTTCCGCATTATGGAGAGCGCCATCATCGTGGATTCTACGGTGAATGGCCGGAATGTGGCCTGCATGTTCGATACTGGTTTTAGCGGTGCCTATGTTCTCAACGAAAACGTTAACGTGGGCAAAGCCACCGGAACCATGACACTCCAAGACTTTGTCGGCACTCTTCAAGCCAAGACCGTGCCGATTACTTCGCTCAGTATGGGCGAGGTTAAGTTCGACACCACCGATATGCAGGTGGTCTCGATGCCCAACAACAACTACACCGCCAGCTACGGTACGCACTGCGACGGCATCATGGGGTTGGAAGTGGTTGCGCACAAGGTTTTCCAGATCAACTTCGAAAAATCGAAGTTCGTGTTCTATCCACAGTCTTACGATATCAGCAAGTTTGCTGGTCAACCCGGTAAACACGTTGTGAAGATGTTGCCCATCGGCAACAACGCCATCAAGATTCCGGTCGAAGCTCCTAACGGCAAAAAGCTGTACCTTTCGCTGGATACGGGCAACGGGTTCTACACCACCACTCACAAAGACAGCCTCGAACGAATCGGACTCTGGAAGACCGGAGTCGAACCCAAGTTCACCAAGGCCAGTTGGGTGGCTTCGGGTCCAGTCAAAAGCTGGAGCATTCAGCTGGAAGACATGAACATTTATGGGATTCCCGTCGAAACTAGTGTGTGGGACATCATCGATCTGCCCAGTAGCTCGGCGGAAAGCGATGGCACCGTCGGATTTGGGTTCCTCAAACACTTCAATATCACCATCGATATGGAACGACGCCTGGTTCTGCTAGAGCAGTTCAGCGACGATGTAACCAGTAAACCGGTCGGTGAAGTGGGGATCAACGCTTATTACAACGAACGACAACAGCGCATGGAAATTTTCAACGTCACGCCAGATAGTCCGGCCGAAAAAGCGGGCATCAAGCGCGGCGATTTCCTGATTGGCCTGGATGGCGAAGTGATCGAAAACATGAGCCCCTATGTCCTCTCCCGAAAGCTCGATGGTGAAGTCGGCAGTAAAGTCAACGTCTCAATCAGCCGCGGAGGAATGCTCTTCCGATATGACCTCGAACGCGTTCCGATGGTGAACAAACCAATCCAATAACTCCGCTTGTCAACCAAGCGCAATGCAAAAAGCCCGCGTTCGATTCCGAGCGCGGGCTCCTTTTTGCTCACGTTTCGATCTCGCGAAGCCAGAATCAGTACCGAATCAACGAACAGATATCGTAACCGTCGAGCTTGGATCGGCCGTCGAGAAAAGTCAGCTCCACCATAAAGCCGAAACCGCACACCGTTCCGCTGAGTCGTTCGATGAGTTTGGCTGCAGCAGCAGCGGTTCCGCCAGTAGCCAGCAGATCATCCACGATGTAAACCCGCTGACCCGGTGAGATCGCATCAATGTGCATCTCGATCGTCGCCGTACCGTATTCCAGTTCGTACTCTTCAGTGATTTTTTCGTACGGAAGCTTGCCAATTTTCCGGGTCAGTGCAAATGGTAGGTCAAGATCAAGAGCAATCGGCACTCCGAACACGAACCCTCGACTTTCGATTCCCACAATGACATCCGCTGATTTTTGCCGCGCATCTTCTTTGAGCAACTCCACTACTTCGTGAAAAGCTTGGGGGCTCTGCAGCACCGGATGAATATCTTTGAAGATAATTCCCGGTTTCGGGAAATCAGGGACGTCGCGGATCAGGCTTGCCGCCAAGAGTTCGGCCATGTGCGCCCGTTTTATACCCAAGAGGTGACTTCCCCGCTCTGCTTTGGGTCGGTTCGATACCAAAAGCGAGTCAGATTCGGGCGAAGTAGCGCGATCTCCGAAAATTTTTTAAAAAACAGGAGGCTAATTGCAATAGAAATTAGGTAGAAACAGCCATGCATCGCTCACTCGGCCTCGTGGCCGGCATCCTTGCAGTTGCGGCCGCCAATCGAGCCGTTGCCGCACCCGATATCAATGCGGTTTCCGAAGCGTATCTTCGGGGTCACCTCGGATTCATCGCCCACGATTTACTGGAAGGGCGCGATACACCTTCACGCGGACTTGACCTTGCCGCACAGTACATTGTGGCCCAGCTCACTTCGTACGGAGTTCAGCCGGGGGGCGAAGATGGCACGTTCTTCCAGCAGGTAACGCTTTCTAGCGCTAAGCTCAATCCCGCCGAAACCACTTTGGTTCTCGGCGGAAACACGGCCACAATCGGCGAAGACTTCCTGCCCCGAAACCTCGTCGCCGCTGATCTAGACGCCGAAGCCGTGTTTGTGCCGTCTGGCTATGCCAATCTCAGCAAAGGCATCGATCCGTACCGGGGGCTGGATGTTAAGGGTCGGATCATTCTGACCGATGGGGCCTTGCCGGAGGGCGTTTCCACTCGCGAAATTTTCCAAGATTCCACCTGGGAATCGGCAGAACAGGTCGCCGTCCGCCTCGGTGCGGTGGCTGTGATTTCTATTTCGCCAAGTGACTCGACCACTTCGTGGCCGCGCAGCGTCGAACGTCTGGCGCAAGGCGGAAGGTTTCGCATTGAAGACCCGAATGCGGCCGCCGTTCCTTCACTCACCGTCACCAAATCGGTCGGCGATTCTCTTCGCACTGAGCTGGCGGCTGGATCGCCTTCCGCGCCGAGCGTAAAGCTCAAACTGGCCGTGCAAGTAGAGCGACAGCATGCACAAAATGTCATCGGAATCATTCCTGGTTCCGATCCGCAACTGAAGGCGGAATACATCGCTCTCGGTGCGCACTACGACCACGTCGGTATCGGGCGCGCTGATAGCACGGGCGACACAATCTATAACGGAGCCGATGACGATGGTTCGGGAACGGTCGCGCTTATCGAAATTGCCCGCACCGTCATGCAAGGTCAGCGACCCAAGCGATCACTCATCTTTATATGGCATTGCGGTGAAGAAAAAGGGCTTTGGGGTTCTCAATACTTTGTCGCGAATCCAACGATAGAGTTACGAAACCTTGTGCTTCAGATTAACCTTGATATGATCTCGATGTCCAAGCAGCCGGGGGACACCAATCCTCGAAATGCTAATTTGGCCGGTCCTAACGAACTGTTTGTGATCGGGCCGCGGATTGTGAGTAGCGAAATCACGCAAACCGTTGAATCGGTGAACAACGCAACTCTCGGAATGATCCTTAATCCGCACTACGACCGGTTAGAAGATCCGGAACGAATCTTCTTCCGTAGCGACCACTACAGCTACGTGGCCAAAGGTGTTCCGGCGGTCTTTTTCTTTAGCGGAGCACACGAACATTATCATCAACCTTCGGACGAGGTTGATAAGGTGGATTTTACGAAACTCACTAAGGCGACCAAGCTCATTTACGCTTTGGCGTTCGAGTTTGCTTCGCAATCTACGCGACCAAAGATCGATGGCCCTGTGCGGGATATCATCAGGTTCGATACGTTCCAATAACCGGCTCGTAGCAGTGCGTCAGCCTCCGCCGCGATATTTCTACAACTTTCTTGTGATGTTGACTTTTGTAGAGGGGGGGGGTAGTGTGGGACTCATGGTTAGCGACCGACGGGCATCGACGCTTGGTGGCGCATTTTTCCTGGTTTGCTGCTGCGTCGCCGCGCTCCTAGTCTCTCGCACGATCAAGCACGACAATCCAAACGCTAATACCTTGCAGCCGAGACCCTTTGGATACCAGGAGACAAATGATCTGCCGCCGGGCACTCTGATGCCGGATCGTACGCGTGAGCTCCTATCCTCCTTGGCGGATGAAGATCGCTTGTTACTCGTGCTCGCAGGAGGTTGTTCGAAATGCGCGGTTGAAAGCTTCAAGCGCTTTCCTCCTCCGCGAGCCATATCAGGAGCCCTTGTTTTCGAGGTGTCCGCACAGGATGTTAAACATCAAGGCGTTGAACGCGAGCTGAAAGGAAAATGGGATGCATTTGCCGATCCTCAATCCGTCGTGCGTGCCGACCTTGTTGCCGCCTGAGCACCCCGTGCTTTCTATTTTGAGAATGGTTCTTTGCAGGCATCGCAAAATCTAAACGAGACCTGGGGTCATTTCATGGAGCGAATCGAGAAAAGATGAAACGGCTGGCTTTCACATTAACCGAAGTGTTGGTCGTCGTAGGAATAGTGATTTTGCTCACCGCCATTACGTACCCCATCCTATCTCGTGCCATTGGTAATTCTAAGCAAACTGTGACAATCTCAAACTTACGTCAAATTGCGGTGGCCGCCTCGATTTACAGGAGTTCCTGGGGCGATGGAGAATCAGGACATTGGAAACAAGTTGGATTACCTCCTGACCTCACTCTTCTTGACGTTGATCCTCAAGTCATCCAGACACTCGGCCCTACGAAGCGTGGTCTGATGATGCTTTATACTTTTCAGGGTTGGGATGTTTACTCGACCAACTTTGGTGGCAGCTCCGTAATCCTCGGGGATCTGAGCTGGACTGATCCAAGGAACAATATCGAAGATGAACGTTCTAAGAAAGTTGCCTTTGGTGCCTATCTTGACACACATATTGCTCGACGCATTGGAACTGGAGATTGGACCGATCTTGAATGGTGGAATACCGACTCTAAAGAGATGGAATAAACAATGAAAAGTAACGTAATCAAATTGATCGTGACCTCACTTGTCATTACATGCTTTGTTAATGCAGGAATTTCGGTCTGCAACTTTGGGTCAAGTGGTCCGTTAGGGAACTGTCCTAACGACTATGACTATATTTGCCCGGGTCCCGAACGAAACTATGAGTACGATTGCTATACGTCGGGAACTTCCTGTTGCCGTTGCCGGACGTGGGAACTTCAGTGCAACGATAAGTGGATTAAAAGGTCGCGAAATTGGGCCGTTTCCTCAGCATACTGCGATACATCGCCAAACAAAAAATGTATTGCTGTCGATGATTAAATCCAGATTTAGCAGCAGGCAATGGCGAAAGCTGTTGCTGTGGTCCGCAGGTCCGATTATTCTTTTGATCGCGACCTGGGCTTACATGAATCGAACACCGACTAACGAAGAGTTAGCTGAGAGGTACGCGATAGCTCTATCAACCGGAAAAACAAAAGGAGTAGAAAAGTATGTAGCGCCTTGGGAGTTAAAGCTGAATGAGCTCAATCATTCTCAAGCCGCACGCGTCATGCGCAATGGTCTGCATCCCATGCTACAGGGATACAAGTATCAGCATATGATCCCACAATTAGTTTCTGATCATCAGTATCACGCTCAAGCTGTGTTTGTTAAAGACGGTAAGGAGTGGCCTGTAACTATTTACGTGGAGCGACTAAACGACCAACCGTACATCTTCCTGGGTCTTACCGCTACCTCGCTTTGGGAGTCAGAATACATGTATCGCGATAAACATGGAGAATCAGAAATAAACTGGCGCATAGGAGCCGTTTTAGGGACACGCCGAGATGCAAACTTTCTTGATAGCTTGGGCTTAAAAGGGGTTGTAACCAACGATCCGGAACTTCAGAACCACGTCCCTTTGTGGAAGAATCGTGAAAAAAGATTCGTGAGAGAACTTGCCGAGTACAACGTAACCCTTGACTGACTTCGTTGGTCGAGGAGCCTCTCCCTTGCACCCCTCGACCCTATCATCTACCAGTATGTCTCGACCGTGTACTGAATCACTTTTTCTTCGTTCGGTTGGAGATCAAGAATAAACTCGTGAATCTGAGAATCCAGCGCAGCCTGCGGATGGGTGGTCTGCGTGATCTTATGATCACCCCAGTGCCGTTCCCATACATAAACCCGCTCCGGAGTCTCTTTGCGATTCCGAACCTTAACTTCAAATACTTCACGAGAACCCCTCGAAGAGTTTCGATCGATGAACTCAAAACTGATACGTCTGCGCTCGGCCACGATATCAAAGGCGTGACCCATTTTGAGCGTCACAAGTTCATTGCGCGGCGTATGCGTAATGCGATCCTCGCCTAGAAGTTGAAGCGCGCCCGAGCTATCGTGCTGATAAATCTTAACCGTGCCTTCGGGGAGGGGCATGCCGAGGTGACTTTTTTCATCGTTTGTGAACTGGATTTGCACCAAAGGTTTAATGTTCCCGACTCCGACTTGTCCTTCTCGCGAAGGTCGATAACCAAAGTATGGTCGCATCGGATCAACGATGATCTTGCGAGTAACCGGCACTCGAAACGCTTCCAACAGACTTACCTGCTTAGTCTCGCGGTTTCGGACAACGGTCGGCCGTTGGAGTGTGTAGAGGTGGTATTCCGAAAACGCCTCTTCAACAAAGCGGTTATCCGCGGCCGCCGTCATCGCTTCGCGAGCCATTCCTCCATAACCAGCTCCGGGTCTCTGAGGTTGCACGCGGTTGACTTCGCCTGCTAAAAGTTTGAGTGTTCGGGCGTTGTAAGTTGCCCCCGACATGTTGGTGAGCGTAACCCAACCTTTGAGGTCGCCGATTTTGCCATCTTTATCAAGAGCAATGACATAATCACTCTGCCAACTCATTCCTTGCGTGAGGTAGCTCAGTTCGACGGTGTGGGTTCCGGCCTTGGCCGCCTCTAAAAGCCAAACCAGAGTCGGCTTGCTGATGAGGCCTTCCGGAATCGAATCGACCTCGATTTCCCCCGAAGGGTTTAGGATCACTCGGCCATCATCGGTTTGAATAACCATGCCGTTCCAGGTCATCGATCCACTACCATCCCGACCACTCACGATCTGCGTGGGTGCGCTCACGAGAGTGCCGGTCAGGTGTTCTTTTCGTCCATCCGGCAGCGTGCGCACGAACGTGATCTTTTTGCCCACTGCCTTATTGAGCACGGCAATCGGACTAATGAGGTCGAACTGGTAGTTCTGTTCGAGCACCGAAAACCCGTTTGGATCGGTCAGGGATTTGACGAGAACGCTGTTAGCTTCGATCATTTCGGCAACGTCTGAAATGGCGATCTCCTGCGTCCCTTGGCGCAAATTAATCGTTCGGTTCTCGCGCACCAAGCCGAATCCGCCATTGTAAATAGTGAGGTCTACGGCCTCTGGCGGAGAGGCAAGAGTTGCGGCAAGCATTGCAGTGAGCATACCGATCCGACGTCTATCTTCGGTCCGGTGTTTCGATTACTCCCAATCGGATTCAGCAGATTCAAATCCCGGATACCGCGCACACAGGGCCCGAAAGTCGCACGCGGAGCAGAGAGATTTGCTGTACGGTTGTTCAAATTCCCAGCAACGGTGCAGAATTTTTTGCCCGAGTTCCAGGATAAGAAACCGGAACTCATCCAGTGCATCAGCACTCAACGAAGCGGTGGCTTTTTCCCCGCTTCGGAGCGCAACTATCGAAGCCATGATCTTACGATGCGGAAAGTAATCTTGCAAGATAAGTTGGTATATTCCCATTGCTAAATCATCGGCAACTTCTTGCGGCGTAACAATTTGGCGGCCGCTTTTGTAGTCGATAATCTCCAGGGTGCCGTCTTCATGCTCGTCTAAGCGGTCGATCCGGCCGATGAGGTCAAACGGGCCAAGATCACGTCGATACAGCTTTTCGACGGCAATTGTTTTAGCATTGACCGGTTCTCGTTGCCAGCGATCAATGTGGGCTTCAAGAATAGCTTTACCTTCCGCCAACTCTTGCATCATTTCGTCATGATTGGCGTATCCGGCTTCGACCCAGTTCTCTTCGAGCGCGGCGATTGCTTCGTGCACCGTGGTGACGCCCCGATCCTCCGAGTCATGGAATCTTTGCAGTGTCTGGTGCAAACTGGTCCCGAAACTAAAGTAGCTTTTCGAACGAATATACCATCGACCTCGCTTATCTTGGTATGTCCAATAAAACTTAGTGGGACACGCCAGAAATGTTGTAATTTTACTAGGGCTTAATGAAAGTCTTTTATCATCCATTGCGTATTAAAAACCATCCAATAGCGAATCACGCGAATCCCCGGCATCTGTGTGCAATTGCTCAGCCAGAACAAACGCCTCGTCTGCCGTCATATCGTCGATTTCCGTATGCTGAAAAAGCACTGCGGCCGAATTTGCCGTGACCGTGGCAAGCTTGAGCCATCTTTGCGCCGGGTTCTGCGAGACGGTCACCAGTTGAACCTTATTGACTGGCACATAACTCCAACGTGTGCGGAACCATCCGATGCGTGTAGCCAGCAATCGATGAGTATACGAATAACGGGATGTCTGATAGTATATCCAACCACTCAGCCCGGCCAAAATAATAAACACGATAAACAATCCAAACGGACCCATTGATTCAACCAAAACCGGCAGCCGGAATCGAAGGGTTTGGGGGTTCCGGCGATACAGTTCGACAAGTCCGAAAAGCACTCCAGACATGATCAGCGCGGGCCAAAATCCGGTTCGCAGATGCCGAATCACGGTGTTCTTACCGACGCGCTGCCACTCGACCCCTTCGAAATCAACGCTAGGAAGCGCCGTCTGCAAAAGCTTAAGCAGCGCGGTCTGACGCAACACGGGGGTCAGTAGCGGAACCGCTTGAGCATTCTCCTGATTCTCCGCGTTAGTCGAAAGTTTCATCCCGCCCGCGTTAGCGGCGTACAGTTTGCAAATTCCGAGCATTTTCTGCAACAAATTCTGATCGACATGTACGGTCTGAATCCGCCGGATCGGCAGAACAGTCTCAAAGTGGTTAATTAATCCGTATTCTCGTCGGAGTTTATCACCTTCTTGCGACAGGGTAAAGCCATAATACTTTACAAATGCCGAGATAATCGAGAGGATCCAACCGAATAAAAGCAGCCCCACAAATCCGGCCACTATCAATAAAATGAGTTGCGGATTTCGTGAAAATGTCCCCAGTTCTCGACCACTTCTTTCGATTGCGGGAACCAACAGTTGCTGCGCCCCCGCCAAACCAAGGATAGTGGCCAAAATCGCCGCTAGCCGATTTTCAGTTGCCCCCGCAAGAAAAATTTCCATTGTGGTGGGCCGATAAATCACTTGTGAATCGCGGTTCATGTTCAGCCGACTAAAGGTGGAAGCTCGTTGCCCCAACAGCTGCGCTTTAAGCACATGCGCCCGTTCTTCATCAAGGGCCGAAATCGAAGCCTCGGCCTTCGTCCCCGCCGCCGTTTCGATCTCTAAATCCACAAGGCCGACCATGCGGTGAAGTAGGTTGCGAGTCAGATTGATATTCTGAATACGACTTAGTGGAATTGTCCGTAGATTCCGAGAAATCACGCCGCTACGAATTAAGAGGTCGCCATTGTGGATAGCATAACCATAACTAAAGTATCGAACAATTGGTGGCACCACTACCAGAATACTTAGAAGTCCGATAATCACTTCCGCCCCAACTTCGGCATTTAATCCGCCATTGAACAAGCTCACTATCGCAACGATAAATACCCCCGCCATTTGACGGAGAGCTTTAGGGAGTTCCACCACCATCGTAAGGGGGTGGATGCGATGAAATACGGGCTCAGACAATCGGCGGCTCCGTGATCGACGGCTCCAGCGGACGTTCGACATCAGCTTTAATCAAGCGCGACCTTAACTCTTCGCCTTTGGCCACGGCTAGGCCAGGAATGGTCGCGGCGGCTTCTGGCATGCCCCCAACATAGATATTGATTTGCACCAGTCCAAGTGCGCGAGCGATCGGACCGGCGTGAAGATCAACGTGTTGCACCCGGTTTCGATTCACAAACCGCCATGACTTCCAAAAAATTCCCCGAGCCACGGCAATATCATCTTCACCGAGCCGAAAGCGGTAACAATCGTAAGAACGATTTACCAAAAGCTGACCCCATATGAGCGTCACAAGAAATACACCAGCCGGAATGAACCACGCGAATCTTGGCAGCACTACAGATGCGTTGGCTCCGAGAATAAGCAGAACCAGCGCGACCGGTACGGTGAGCATGACGGCGCGCACGAGGCTGTTTAAACGCCAAAGATTTTTTACTTTGGGGTCTAGGGTGTTCCAGCTGGAAATATTCACGAATCTATTTTGGCCTCAGTGCCGCAGCGCGACTACACATCTTGACGCAACCAGCCCATCAATGGATTTTCGTCAGTGCCGGCAATGAGATCCTCAATATGCTCATCGCCACGGATAAATCGCAGAATCTGGTGCGGTCGAACATGGCGCTCCTGATCGCCCAGCTCATCGGGCCAGCTAAGCTCGCGGTTCTCCACGCCTTCGGGCAGATGAAATCCGCGGGTGAGATTGATAATGCGAACGCTGGGTTCAAGCATCGTATGAATCCGCATCCATGCTTCCGACAGATGGGCGCCTCGGTCACCGCCTTCATCGGTGGGGGCCACGAGCTGGCGGCGGGTCCGTTCAGAAAGCTGATTGATCGGCGTGGGGCGGTTGGGATCGCCGCCGAAGAATGCTTCCGGCTCGCGGTCCTCAAAAAATTCGAGTGATTTGGCTTTGGCGTGTCCGGCCATGCGGCGGGCGCAATCTTCGGAAAGGCAGAGGATGAGGTCGGTGATTCCGTTGAGAGTTTCGGCGAGGTCGCTGGAGGCGCGGATGTGGACTTCGCTGTTCCACTGGTCGATGAGCATGCGTCCGAGCTGATCCATGAGGTCCAGCCGTTCTTCGTTGGCATCGTAAAGCCGCAGGCTCAGCGGGTAATCGGGATAGAACCGCGAGAAGGTGGCCAAAATCGGCGGCCCGCAACGGAGATTCCCAATGCCGACGACGGCAAATATTCGCTCCGGCACGGGGAGATTTTACCTTCCCGCGTCGCGGGCGGCATCGTCATTGGAATCCGAACGGGGATAAGAGGTATCACACATAAATCGAATGCGGATTAATTTAGTTGCGATCGAGCTGGTTTGTGCATCGAGCTTGGCGGGTCTGCTCACGCTCATCCGAGTTGGGGCGAGTCTGCCGGACTCGTTCTTGCTTTCCTATGCGGCGGTCGCGATTTTGCTGGTGGTGCGGCGCACGTCGCGCCCAGTGAGTGCGGAGGTTCCGCAGGAGTATTTCCGCGAGGCTTATCAACGAGCGATTTTGTGGGCCCTCGGCGTGGTCGGTGTCGTCGGCGTGGGCGGATTTTTGTTCACGCGGGATTCGAGGGGGTCAGCCGGTCTGTTCGTCTTGGGTCTGGTTCTGCTGGCGGCGATGCTCGGTTCGCTTGAGTTACTCACGCGGATCGATCGATTCCGGTTGAGAACCCACAGTTCTGCAGGCAACGAGTCGAAGCTTTAGAGCTCAAAGAAGATACCGTGCGTAAAGTAGTTGTATAATTAACCAGTTTGCAATCTGGCGTTATGCTGGCGCATAAATTTTTCTTTATATCTTTCCAATCTCGTAAGAGTGTGTGTATTCTGTTACGCATGAGAACGATTGTGGTTCTGTTTCGTTGTACGGACCGCACGGGTTCGAAGGACGGGGGTTCGTGATGAACCAACAACTCGATCCAGATGCAGAGGCGATTCTCTATGCCGAGGGCTCGCTATGAAACTCGCGGTTCTGTTGAGCGCGACGACATTCGTAATTTGCGTTTCGCTTAGCGGTGCGCAAAATAAGCCCATTGAGGTTGAGGTTCTGGGCAGTAAGCCAAATTGGCCGCATACTGCAAAATATGCCAAAGTCCTAAAGTTCTCGGCAGAGTGGAGCAAGCAGGAAAAGCAAGTTGATAAACGAATCGATGCTCTAAAATCTGATTCAAAAGCGGGAAGAAAGAAGAAGCTCGACGCTTTAGGCAAATCGGCTCGACGTAAGAATATGAGTCCCACTGAAGCAATATATGCCCTGCGGTGCCTGCGCCACTTCCGTAATGAGTTCAGCGAACGTCAAGCAGTAATCGCCCTGAATACCTCAATTTTGAACGCCGAAGGTATTCCGGACCCGCGATACCTTAAAGAAATGTACACGTACTGGTCTGCGTTTCTCGATGCGCCAACCGATTGCAGCGACATCGGCAGAAAACTCCTCAAATTCTTTCCGGACGATGCCGAACTTCAGCATGCCTTTCTCATCGACTGCGCCCGAGGTTGGGCACCGCTCGAGGCTAAGTACGAAGGACGAAAGATGCTCCACAGCAAATGGTCCAGAAAACTAAGCGCATTTGAGTACAACGAACTGGCCGGACAAATCGACTTCACACTCGTCGAACTAACCAAGAACAAGAAGTATCTCGCTTCATCCAGGGAGCATCTTAAGAAAGCCTACGAGCTTGCACCGAACGCCGAGAAGAAGCGCATCATGAAGATGCTGCTCGACTACCTCAACAAAACATACAAGTAATCAATAAAAAAGGCCGCCCCGAATAATCGGGACGGCTTTCTGACTTCGAGCCGAAGCGAGCGGCTTAGTTCGTGACGAGTTCTTGAGCTTCGGAGCCCGCGGGAGGTGCGTCCGATTTGCGGAACACGACATTGCCGTTTTCGTCCGCATCGGCCACCACGTGGTCGCCTTCGCTAAAGATGTTCATCAGCAGCTGCTCGCTCAGCGGATCTTCGATGTATCGCTGAACCGCGCGTCGAAGAGGTCGGGCGCCCAGGTTGGGGTCGTAACCTTTTTCGACAAGCAAATTCTTTACCGCTTCGCTCAATTCGATCGTGATGCCAAGCTCCTTGGCCGACCGGTTGACGCGCTCCATGTAGATATCCGCAATCCGCAGAATCTCATCCTTGGTGAGGTGTTGGAACACGATCACTTCGTCGATTCGGTTGAGGAATTCCGGCCGGAACGACTTTTTCATTTCGTCCAGCATCTTGTTCTTCATCGCCTCGTACGTTCGCGGGTCATCGATATCCATGCGGACATCGCGGAAGCCAAGGCCCTTTTCGAGCTCGATCGGCTTAACCCCAACGTTGGAGGTCATGATGATGATGGTATTGCGGAAGTCCACAACCCGGCCTTGCGAGTCCGTGAGGTGGCCATCTTCCATAACTTGCAGGAGGATGTTGAACACCTCGGGGTGGGCTTTTTCGATCTCATCGAGCAGCACCACGCAGTACGGATTCCGGCGCACCTGTTCGGTGAGCTGGCCGCCTTCATCGTAGCCAACGTATCCTGGAGGAGCCCCCACAAGTCGGCTCACGGCGAACCGTTCCATGTACTCGGACATGTCGATTCGAACCATAGAGGATTCCTTCTCGTACAGGTATTCCGCCAACGTTTTGGCCAGTTCGGTTTTCCCGACCCCGGTGGGGCCAAGGAAGACAAAGCTCGCGATGGGTCGTTTCGGGTCTTTGAGTCCGCTGCGCGACCGTCGGATCGCCCGCGAGACCGCGGATACCGCTTCGCCTTGGCCGATGATCCGATCGTGCAGATCTTCTTCCATGCGGAGCAGCTTTTGCGATTCGGCTTCCACCAGGCGGGTCACCGGGATTCCGGTCCAGCTTTGGACAATTCCGGCAATTTCCGGTTCGCCCACCATGGCGTGCGGCTTTTCTTCGTCGCGCCACGCTTCTTCTCGTTCGTTAATCGAGTTGCTCAGCGTTTCGAACTCTTGGTCCAGCTTGTCGATCTCGTCTTCTGCCCCGTGTCGGCGCAGATGCTCGAGTTCGGCTCGCATTTTGCTCAGGCGCTGTTTATCGGCCCGAACATCGGCCGGCGGCAGACTCTGCTGCAGCCGAACGCGGGATGCGGCTTCATCGATGAGGTCGATGGCTTTATCCGGCAGGGTTCGATCGGTGATGTAGCGCATCGAAAGCTGCACGCTGGCCAGGAGCGCATCGTCGGTGATTTCCACGTTGTGGTGCGCTTCGTACCGTTCGCGCAAGCCTTTCAGGATTTCGACGGCTTCGTCTTCGTTCGGCTCCCGAACTTTGACGGCTTGGAACCGGCGTTCCAGGGCCGCATCCTTTTCGATGTACTTGCGGAATTCATCTTGGGTGGTCGCGCCGATGCATTGCAGCTCGCCGCGTGCCAGAGCCGGCTTCATGATGTTGCTGGCATCGATGGCGCCTTCTGCGGCGCCCGCTCCCACCAGCGTATGAAGCTCATCGATAAAGAGGATGACCTGTCCTTCAGCTTTGCGGACTTCTTCCATCACCTTCTTCATGCGCTCTTCAAACTCACCTCGGTACTTGGTTCCGGCCACGAGTCCCGCCATATCAAGGGCGATCAATCGTTTGCCGAGCAGTAGATCGGGGATATCGCCGCTGACAATGCGGAGGGCAAGCCCTTCGGCAATCGCGGTCTTCCCGACTCCCGGGTCTCCGATCAGTACGGGGTTGTTCTTGGTGCGTCGCGTCAAAATCTGCATGACGCGTTCGATTTCGCTCTGCCTTCCCACCACGGGATCGAGTCGTCCTTCGCGCGCCTGTTCGGTAAGGTCTCTTCCGAACTCGTCGAGCGTTGGGCTCTTGGCGGCACCATTTGATCCGGAGGCAGATTTGCCTTTCTCCGAACTCTTGGTTTGCACTTCGTTATCTTGCAGCGCCATCACTTCTCGGCGGGCGCGATCAAGCTCAACTCCCAATCGGGCGAGCACGCGTCCGGCCAGGCCATCGCCTTCGCGAATAAGCCCGAGCAGCAGGTGTTCGGTGCCGATGTAGTTGTTGTTGAGGTTCCGCGCTTCATCGTAGGCGAGGTCAATGACTCGCTTGGCACGCGGGGTGAGGGTCATATCTTGACTGGGCCGAGACTCGCCGCGAGGGAGCTGTTTTTCGACTTCGGCTCGGATTTTTCCAAGTCCGACGCCAAGTTTTTCAAGCACCCGAGCGGCGACGCTGTCGCTCTCACGGACCAAGCCAAGCAGCAGGTGTTCGGTGGAGACGTATCCCTCTCCGAACTTTTGCGCTTCTTCTTGGGCGAAAAAGACAACCTTTCTCGCTCGCTCGGTAAATCGTTGCCACATGTCTTGTTTGTTGCTCCAGGGCATCGATGGCTTCCCATGATGCCGCTACTCAATAGACGAATTTCTAGCCTGGCTCGTGTCCGCAGACCCAGCCGAATGGATTCGCCTTGTCGACCTGCAGTAATTGTCGGCATCTCTGCCCGCAAAACCACATGTCAACGCCGGTCAATTTACCGGCTTTCCCGATAGACGACACTTTTTGGCCCGATGATCCCCGCTTCCGATTTGGACACCCAGTAAAATTACTGGGTTTCGCCATCAATCACGGTCAATCCGCGCCATCTGCCCGCGGAACCTTTTATAGTGATAACCAGAGTTGCGATTTCGGATATGGGCGCTGGGTCGCAAGCTCCGAGGACTTATCCACATGCTCAAACTTGCATCGTTACTGGCCATGGCGTGCCTGGCCGGGTCGGCGGCATTTGCTCAGCCTGGCTCCACCCACGGGGTCATTGAACTGACCCACGGCTGGGTTAAAGGCGCAGACGGAACCAAAATCTCGGTGAAGGGGCTCAAGCTTCCCTGCATCATCCATCCGATTTATGCCGATAACCTTACGCCCGCATCCGCCTCTCCCAAAACTCTGAGCCAAGCCTTGGATCAGGCGCTTCAGCCGCGCCGTTATCCTGCTCAGATGGGACCCGAAGCCGATTCTGTAATCTACCAAGCCGATGCGGGGCTCGGCTACGGATATATCGAAGGCAATCCTAGTTCGCTCGATGACATCACGATCGCCGGATCGGGCCTGGGCAAGCCTTGGACCAAGCTCAAGTTCGGATTCAACACGTCGCTCGGGCTTAATCCGCGTTTTCTCGTGCGATGGCGAATCTTTGGCACCAATACCGACTTCCCTGCTCCTCAAAATGATTTCACCGATGAAATTGCAGACTTTGGCGGAGTCTTCCAGAGTCCAATCCCTTCCACCCAAGTGGTTGTTGAGGTCGATATCACCCAAGCTGGGGTCTTGAGCACCGACGACACCCTGTTTATTGCCCAGCAGTTCCGTGAATTCAGCAATCCACCCACGCCGCAGCAGCTCCTGGGTGAAGGAGAATTCATGTACGGCGCGGTAGATACGGTATTCAACGCCTTTGCCCCACCCACGGTGGGAAGCAGCGATGGCACCATCTTTTGGTACGACTGGGATCCGTTCCCCGACGGTAATTATGAGAACACGGAGATCGACACGTTCGAAAACGCACAGGCCAACCACGTTCTCGGTATTACCGTCAACGCGAGCGGATCGAGCCAAAGCTTTAATCCCATTTCGGCCGAGGCCAGCTATGGCTGGAACCCGACCGGAAACTTTTTGAGCACGTGGATTGCCGGCGATGGCGACGTTTTCGCAGTTCTTCCCCGGTTTGATTACGGTCGGATGGATCCCAACGGCGCGATCGACGTAGAGGTCCCCGCTCCCGCTACATTCACAGCGTTCCGCGCCGAAGGTTTAGCCGGAATTGAGGTTCCGCAAATGAATCAGAAAGTTCAGGCGTTCCACGCGGCGACCGGCACTTGGGTTACCCTCGCCGAGTCAACAGTAGGACTGGGTGTTAACAGCTTTAACGGTGCTTATGGCGGAACCCTTCCGCTGGCCGGATTTAAGCAAGCAAACGGCAGAATCAAGTTCCGCGTACGCTGGGATTCGCCCCCAAACGACACGGGCCGCTCATTCAAAATGTACATTGATATGTTCCGCGTTTGGTACACCTCCTAGTCGGACAAAATCGATCTTTCACCGATCCTCCCGGGCCAACTGAGGCACGGGGGGATTTTTTTGGGTTAGTTGTGTGACGGCTTTGCGTCCGGACCAGTACAATACAACTATGCAGGCGGCATGGAAGGTCGGCGCGCTCGTCGTGGTTTTTGCAGGGATGCTTATCGGAGTGTTTGCATTCCTGAATGCAAGTATCTTCTCAAAGCCCACTTCGACTTACTATGTGGAGTTCACCGATGCCGGTGGTTTGAACGAAGGTGCCGACGTTCTTCTTGCTGGAGTCTCGATCGGTCGGGTCGAAGAGGTTCGATTGCTCAGTACGACTTCCGCTCGCGCCACGTTACGCATCGATGAGGGAGTCCAGCTCGATCGACGCCTCGTGGCCGTGCTTCCGACCGGATTCATCTCGTTGGGAGATCGACAGGTTTTGCTTCAGCCGGGGCGCGAAGAATCCGGCACCTATCAGCCCAACGATCCGAGCGATCTCATTCCCGGACAACTGCAAGGTCCGCTGGAAGGTCTGCTACCCGATACCGGCCCAACCCTCAACGAGCTGAACAAAACCCTGGTTGCTTTTCAGGAGCTGTTGCAAGATGACGAGCTCAAAAACGGCCTGAAGGATGTGATGGCGAGTGCCAAAACTACTTCGGATCAGTTCGGTCGCCTCGCCGGGAATCTCAACGGCACACTCGACCGAAACCGGGCGGATATCGATGCCATGCTCGATTCGATGGTGGCCGCTATGAACGATGTGCAGTCGGTAACCGCCGAGCTTAATCGGTACGCCACCAGCGGTCAAATGCAGGCCCAAGTTGATTCGCTTTTGTCGACCATGAACTCCGCCGCCCAAGAGGGCGAAGCACTCGTCCGCGATCTGCGCGCCTACACCACCGATCCGGAAATTCAAGCGAACCTAAAGAAAACGCTTGCCAACTTTGAAGCCATGAGTGAAAGCGGCACCCGGATTGCCCAAGATGCCGAAACCATGACTAAAAATGGCATCGAAATCAGTGAAAAAACAAGCGAACTCATGACCCGAGCTAATAAGATCGCCGCCGATCTCGAAGAGCTCATCGGAGATGTGAAAGGCGCCGTTGGGCGGTTTAGCGAATCGGGGGGCACGTCGTTCCTACCTAAAATTGGCGTCGAAGGTGATCTGGTTTATCAGTCGGGCGATTCGCAACTCCGCGCAGATGTGAACCTGCGCATTCCGGCGGGCAAGGATGACCTGATCTTTGGGCTGTACGATGCGTTCGAAAGCAACAAGCTCACGGCGATGTTCGAAAAAAATGTGAACGATCAGTTGGACCTTCGGTACGGGGTCTACGCTTCCAAGCCGGGCGTGGGGGTATCCTACGCGATTGCGCCTGCAACGTGGATCGAGAGTCAGCTTTTTGGACTCAACGATGCTCGGCTGGACGTTCGTCTAAGGCATCGGTTCGGTTCCACCGTCCACGGCTGGTTCGGACTTGAGAACGTGTTCGGTCGGACCACGCCCGCCATCGGGGTAGGCATCAGGCAGTAACAGAAAGGTTTAGAAATGAAGGTTATCCTGAAACAGGCGGTGCCGAAGCTCGGCAAAGAAGGTCAGGTGGTAAACGTTAAGCCCGGCTATGCACGGAACTTCCTGTTCCCGCAAGCTATGGCCGTTGTCGCCGACAAAAAACAGCTCGCCGTAGTAGAACGACAACAAGCCAAAATCGCCGCCGATCTGGAAAAAACCAAGTCCGGAGCCGAAAAACTGGCCGAAAAACTGCATGGTCAACGACTGCGAATCCAAACCAAAGCCGGTAGCGACGGTCGGCTCTTTGGCGCGGTGACTAGCCAAGATATCGTCGATAAAATCAAGTCCGATCTTGGCGAAACCATCGATCGCAAAGCGGTGCTTTTACTTCGGCCCATCAAACGACTGGGTAGCTACGACGTTGAGCTCAACGTCCACCGTGATGTTCATATCGAATTGAAAGTGAGCGTGTTTGACCCCGAGTTCGAAGAAGTTGAAGAAATGTTGCCGGAAGTGGAAGCCGAACTCTCCGAAGCAGAAGAATCCACTGCCGAACTGGCCCAATAGTATTTTCCTGCTCAGACCCTAAAACAGCCCGGCCTCCATTGGAGCCGGGCTGTTTTGATTGCCAGATCAACAGATTTTCTTTTATTTTGAGCCTAACCGTCGGGTGCGAATCGGCCAACAATTGAACCAGCGGAGGGCGACTGTGCTTTGCCCTGCCGAACTTGGCATGGGATTGACATTGCACCCGGGATTTCTGGCTGCGGCCATCATCGCAGCGATCGCCTTTGCGGCTATCGCGGTCGGTTTTGTTCGCAACGGCCGGTCCTTGCAGATGTTGCCGTTTCTGTTCGTTGCCCTGCTCGGAATCTTTACCGCCGGATCGATCTGGATCAATGCGGCTAGCCGCGATGACGTGAGTCGCCGCCTCGTCGATTTTCGCAACATTGGATCGGTTGTCGCGGGGCAGATAGAATCCGCGGGGCATGCCGATCTGCAAAGCGCAAACGATTCCAAAGCTCAACGCCACACTATTAATAAACTCACCGGCGATTGGAAAACCGGATTTACAGCCTTTGAAGCCGTTCGTACCGTGCGCAAAGAAACATCGGGGAACCTTAAACCGATCATCGGAGCGAACGAGCCCGACATCCCGGCCACCCCGATGATGATCCAAAACGCGTGGGCCGGCAAAACCACCGCCCAAGTTGTCGATCTCCGGGCCGGATCGGTCGTGGTGACGGTTCCGATACGAAACCAAGCCAATCAAATCGAATCGGTTGCAATCGTATGGTTTAAGGATCCAAGCTGGATCAAACACGTCAATCGGGCCCGAACATCGATTGTCACAATCGTTGCCGCCCTTGCCGCTGCCGCGCTTTTTGGCGGATTCGCGGTTACGGAATTACGATTTGCGCTTGCTTCCATGCGCGTCACTAAAGCCGAACTTATCCTGCAGGGAGAGCGGATCAAAGAGCAAATGGACATCATTGCGGAAAAGAACCAGTTGATGGCCGAAGACAAAGATAAGCTCAAGCAGGCCAACGAGCGTCTGCATAACTTGGCCACAATGGATGGCCTTACCGGGGTGATGAATCACCGAACCCTTATGGAATTTTTGGGCAATCACATGCGCAAAACTTCTGTTATAGGATCGCCGAGTTCGGTGATCCTTATTGATATTGATAACTTCAAACAGCTTAACGACCAGTACGGCCACATCGCAGGAGACGAAGCTTTGCGGACGATCGCCCAAGTTTTGCGACAATCGTGCCCGGCCGGAGCGGGGGTTGGTCGATACGGGGGCGAAGAGTTTATGTTGATCCTCCCGGGAGCCAGCGAATCGGCGGCTATCGCCGTGGCCGAAGAGCTTCGGCGCCGCATCCAGCTGGCCAAAACGACTTCGCGCCCGGTGACCGCCAGCGTCGGCGTTTCCACCGTGTACAGCATGAGCAAGAGCGAGCAGACTCTAATCGATGAAGCAGATAAAGCTCTTTACCATTCCAAACGCAACGGCAAAAACCGCGTGACCCACTACGGCCACGGCATCCTGGAATCGGCTTAGGCTCGACCACACGGTTAACGTAAGAAACTTTCTTATCCGGAACAGAATCAGTAAATTTTTGGTTACACTTGTCTTGTAAGGTCTAACAAGATGATCATCAGCCTCACACTAGTCCTGTGGTCCGGCACCGATTCAGCCACCGCGAACTTCGGCACGTTTCCGACCTCCGTTCTGACCGCGAACCAGAAGGCGGCCCGATTCCAAGTTCCGGCCGGGAATCAGGTTAAGTCTGTCGTCCTTGATCAGGGCGCAGACGGCGTGACCCTGAATCTCAATTGGGCGGGCGACAAGCGCGAGGTCAAAAGCGGCACCGTGGTCACGATCTGGGGCGGACGCGACGCCCCCGTGCTCGTGCTGAACTTCGGACGTCCGATTGACCTCTGCGGCAAGTCGATCGCTACCGGTTCGGGCGCGTGGGTGGATTCTCAAGCGCATAAGATCGGATCCCGCTTCACGTTCGAAGCGCAAGGCAAGACGACATCGCTGCAACTGGGCGATGCGTTCGCGAACGGCGTGAGCTTTGCTTCGCATTCCTATCTTCCCGCCGACATCAAAGCCATCGATGCATCGGGCGGATGGGAGCTTGCGGCCCGTACCAGCGCGCTCTTTGGCGAGTCATCGGGCTCGCCCCTGCTCCCTTCCCTAACCGGACAGCGGCCCGGAAAGTAACCTCACACGCGACCCTTCGCGAAGCTCCGCCGGAGGGTCGCTCAGCATCCAAACGCCTAATTCTTTCGATTTAACTATCCCTTAACACAGGCTTAACTCCGTCTTAATAGAGGGCCTTTAATCTCCCAGATGTTACCGAAGCAAAAGCGGTGACGTGTTTTCCAGAGATGATTCCCATGAAAAAGGCCTTCACGCTTATCGAGCTTCTCGTGGTGATTGCAATCATTGCAATTCTCGCGGCGATCCTCTTCCCGGTGTTTGCCCAAGCTAAGCAAGCCGCTAAAAAGACCCAAGATCTCAGCAATATGAAGCAGATCGGCACTTCGATCGAAATCTACTTGCAAGATTACGACGACACCTACATGCCCGCTTATTATTACGTAAACGGCGCGACTTCCGCTGGTGGTTACGTCCACTGGACCGGTATGGTGATGCCTTACGTTAAGAACGTAGACATCTTCCGTAGCCCCGGCGATAAGAGCGGCGGACTTGCACCGACAAACTTCAACCACACGAACACCGGTGACAAGCCCAACAACAGTGGCTACGGAGTTCCCGCGGGCCAAACGCCGCAAACGATTGGCATTATCGATGAACAAGCTCCGCGGGTGAGTTATGTTCCCAACGAACTGATCATGCCGCGCAAAAAATACGCAGCGATGCCGAATCAAACGGTCAGCCAAACCGCTCTCGACAGCACTTCGGGCGACATTTTGCTCGCGCCGATGACGGACAGCGGAAACTGCATCAACGGGACTTCTTCGACCGGAGGCGCGGCTTACAAAACCCACCGACCGGCCAGCGGAATTATGCTGAACGCAACCGGCGGTGCCGTCGACACGGAAAATCCCGCTCAACTTGGCATGAGCTTTTATGCGACAACTGTGGCGATTGCCAAGAACGAGCTCGCCGCTTGCCGGACCGCTCCGGGCCCCAACTACACCCGTATCACCTACGCCCAACCCGATCGATGGGGCCGCGGTGCCAACTACACCTACGCCGATACCCACGCTCGGTTTACTCCGCTGGAAACCACGCTCAACCCGGACAAGTTCCAATGGGGCAAGCGCGCCTACTCCTTCGGTGGCACGCCGATCCTCGATCAAAACGGCAACCCGGTTCGATAACCTTCCCTCTTCGGATTGCCAAAACCCGCTCCGTTCAGGCTCGTTCGGAGCGGGTTCTTTATTTTTTGGAACTCCCAACTGTATGCTTAAAGTAGACCCTTGGCGTGATCGGCTTTCTTTTTGCTCTTGCTGTCGCGCCTTCTCCCGATGCTGTTGCCTACATTGAAGGCTATTTGTCGCAGTCGCGAGTTCCGGGAATTGCAGTTCGATACCAAATCGAAGATTTACCCGCGGAAATTATTGTTCGTGGACTAGCCGATATCGAAAAGAAAACCCCAATCCGTCAAGATATGATCTTTGACGCGGGCAGTATTGGCAAAATGTTTACGTCTGTAGTCACATTGAAGCACGTTGAATTAGGAGCTCTCAAACTCACGGACACGTTAGGGCAGTACGTTGAAACCACCCCTTCCGATTGGAAGCAGGTCAATATCCAGCAGATGCTTTCGCACACTTCGGGTTTACCGGAGTATGTTCTTTATCCGGGCATTATGCTTATGGACGACTTCGAGACGCCAAAATGGTTTGAAATCATGGCTAATAAACAGCTAGACTTCATACCCGGCACCGAGTTCGATTATAGCAACACGAACTTCTTTATGCTTAAGCTGGTTAACGAAAAGGTATCGGGTCAAACCCATGAAACTTTACTGAGTAAGTATGTTTTCCGACCTTCCGGAATGAACTCAACGGCTCCGCTTGACAAGCTTAGCACACAGACGAAAGCTACCGGATACTGGATCGCAGAAGAAGTAGTAGAAATCGGCCCGGCAGGAAAATCGCCCGACGATGGATCAGGTCATCATTTTTCGACCGTGGAAGACCTCGCCAGGTTCTCTAACGCCCTCTTTAGCGGTAAGTTACTCAATGCCGAAAGTCTCAAACTTATGACCACCCCAACAGAGTTACCGAAAGGTCGTAAAGCACCTTACGGACTTGGACTTTTTATTCGAGAATCGAACGGCGTAACGATTTGGAGTCATGGCGGAAACAGTGTAGGCTATGCCGGAAGCCTTACCTACATTCCCAGCAAGAAGGCAACCATTACTCTGCTCGGTAATGCGTACCAAATGGGGGGTGATTCAGTCGCTTTGGGGTTGGCGCGTCGGCTATTTCCTGAGCTCACGCCAAAAGCACCGGCTCTGCAAAACGATCCGGATGTTGGGCAGTCCAAACGCTTGATTGATGCTCTCAAGCAACTTGCAAAAGGAGAACTATCGGGCGAGCTGATTTCAGAAGAGCTCCGTGCTCGCTATTCGCGCCCGAGGGGCCAAATGAGCCTCGGCGCGCTTGCCCCCTATGCCGAGGCCGAATATTCCGGCTTTTACGGAAGCGAGCCGAGTGGTCCGGATACGGCTTGCCGCGTTGGCATTAAAGCAGGCGATCGGGAGATGATCGCGACGTTCACCATCGATCCCGAAGGAAAGATCTTTGCGGTCTTGGTTTCGGCCGCGCCATTGCGCAAATAGCTACGCTTTGTCGTCAAAGCAACTATGAGATCACTTGTTGCGCTGCTCCTGATGGTGGTGCTTATCGGCTGCAACCGCAACGATGCCGCCGAGCTTAAGGATGATGCGGGCAGCCTGGTCGAAACCGCCGCGCGGTCAGCCGGAAACGCCAGCGTGGCCGCTCGGGTCAACACCGCCCTTGCTCTGCGAAAAGATGTCGATATGTCGGGCCTGCATATCGAAGCGGAAGGCGGAACCGTCACGGTGGGCGGCCATGTCGCGACCAAAGCCGATAAGGCCCGAGTTTTGGCACTTGTAAACCTCACTCGCGGGGTCGAAAAGGTTATTGATGATCTCCGGGTTGAGCCTTAGGGCCTTATCTGCTTGCGGTAGAAGTCAACTCGGCTCTGATGATCAAGTTCGTGTTGACGCTTCGCTTCCTCGATTTGCTGAATAACTTGACTTGCTTGTTGTGAACTAAGATCGGAGCTTTCTAGTTTCGATCCGCTTCCGGCGGTCCACACAAGTTCTTGTCCACTACGGGTCATTACTGCAAATTGCTGGAATAGCTCCGTAGATTTCTTGACTGATGTGATCTGCGATATAGACTGAGACCCCAGCAAGAGCAAGAACCCGAGCTCATTGATCGAACCTTCTAACGTATTCTCGCCGATCGCTATTTCGTAACGCGGAAGCTCGGTGCTTCGTCGCTCAATTGTGACTTGATCGGAGTTCGCCAATCGTTTGCTCGGCCACGGAGACGCGCTGCGTTCCGTAACCAAATGCCGCCACGTTTCGAACAGGTGTACAAGTAGATTCGCTTGGCTTGCGGAGTTTGTAGAATAGCTCGTTCGACCCCGGGTCATAAGTTCGTTGAACTGGCTTTGGCTGAGGTTACCGAGAATGGCCTTCATGACCGGCATCTCAAATGGGCCAGAATCATAGAGCAATCCTACGCCCGATGCTGCGTTCAAGAACAGCGGGTAATGGTATGGATAACCCGACTCGGCTACACCTTGATAAAGAGCATAGTTCGCCAAGGGGTCGCCATTAAAGGAAACTGCTTGCTCGAATACTTCTCTACTCGTGCCTGTTGCCGCTATATTCCAATCTGTAGGGAGCACGTATGGTTGCTCCTGAATTATCACCTCGATGAGATTTCCAGCACTCAGCTGCTTATTAATAAATTCGGATGCAGGTATCGAACGCGAAGCAGCAGACAGCATCGCGTAAGCAAGTCGTTCGTTAAGCACAATGGCATTTCCATTTAAGTAATCCTTGAAATATTGGTTCCCAATGGCTTGCACTTCGGACCATAAATGGAATGGGGCATCCTTGTTCCACTTGTGCCGAGGCAGGTAGCTCCATGTTCGCCAATCACCACCGGCGAACTCCTTCCAGAGCGGCCAAGCAGCAAAGTTATTAACTAGCGTATCCGGATTGGGTGGAACTGTAACTTCATCCTGCAAGACAAAGTTCGCGACCGCACGACCCTGCTCGACACGGCCTTCTACAAGTTGAAAATGGAAGTCGATTCCGTCAACCTTTGGCATTACGACGAGCCTTAGTTCGGAAAGCGAGGCAAAGTCGATCGTAAGTTGTTGCAGAATGCTTGGCAAAAGACTTTCGGCGTCTGGCCCCAGTTCAGTGAGCACGGATCGAAGCGCGGGAGGAGGTCCTTCTGAGCTTTTGGGGAGAGAAATGTTTAGCTGTTTTTCGAGTCCTGCTGCGCGGGTGGAATATACGGTTGTCGCCCTGAGTTTTGCTAACTCATCCGTGCCGACGGTGGCAATGATATCTGTTAAGAGTCGGCTTCCTTGAAGAGCGTCTTCGGTCGCAAGTCGAGACTCACGTGACCCGTTGCTGAGATATGCAGAGACCGCCTGCTTCCATTGCGTTTCGGTCCAGCTGGCGGTTTTCTCCTGGGTTGAGCGACGATCGGCCAGCCACCGGTTTAATGCAGCGGACCGGTGAGCTTGAGCTTTACTGTATGCATCGGTCCGGGAGCGCGAAATCGCTCTGTTTTCATCGCCCGAAGGAGCCGGTAGGCTCGTTTCTGGCCCTACAGAGAAAATGAAGTGCGGCCCCGTCGGTGCTTCGGTTACCTGAAGTGGTTCAACCGCTGCTAGAGTCACTAGGAAAAGTACTTTGCGCAACATGGCCAACTTCTGGTCAGATTATGGCTTAATCGCGCGACGGGCGGCCTCTTCGAACCGCTGGCGAGCCTCGCGCGCGTCACGAAACGCCGAGCTTAGTTCATCCCGCGTCAACTGAGATAAGTCAGCAAAGTCTTGCGGCTGACCGAATTCTTGAGTTGCAACCGCTGGCGACTTCCATCGGAACAAGTATCCGTTGGGGGCGAGTACCTGGATGACCGAAATTGGTGCGGTGGATTGTCGGTAACCCGATTCGGGAAGTTGGGGGGCAACTTGGCCAAGGACGTCACCCAGTTGCTCCGGCGTGCCCTCGTACTGAGTCCCGCTTATCGATACGGCAAGGAGTTCTTCTGATGTGCTGAACTTTCTGACCCGACATGAAGTTAGATTCGATGACTTTTTGATAAATGGACTTGATCCTTTTGGTCTTTCGATCCAAAACGGGTACTGCTCAAAGAGCTCGCTCAGCAGCGACTGTCGAACTGCTGAGTTTAAATTAACGACGACGCCCTCTTCATGCTCGAGATTGTTCCAATCACTGAGGGACACGATGCCAAGCAAGTTTCGCAACGGCATCGGAGGCAAAGCAGTTCTTTGAGATCGGATTCCGGCAGTGTTAGAGAGTAAGTTAAGAAACTGAGGCGGCACATATGTTCCGCCTGATTCGATGTGTGCGGCGAACACGGACTGGTTATCAACAAGAAGACCGCCCCCTTTTTGAACTTGACTTAAGGTGTTTCTAGTTACACTTTCGCGAGATGCAAAACGCGCCGGAGTTAAATAAGTGACTCCATCAACGTCGAACTTGGCCATGACACCGAACTGAATAAGTTCACCGAAGAATGAAGATATATCAATTGCTTTACTGGCTAGCCGTTTGAGGAGAGCCGAGCAACACTCTTCATCAAGCAAAATAACGGTCGGCGATGACGCAACTGCTGATTTAGCGATGAGATTTGCACATAGATCATAAGGATTATCTTTAGGAACCATGTCTGTTCGAGCCTCGTATGCAAAGCTATCGAACGGAGCCTGGATGGCCGTCCGCCAAGGTTCTGAGACGTCCGATTGCTCAATGCGACCAGCAAGACCTGGGATCGGCGTTACTTCTCCGATGGTTTCAAATTCGATCCGCGTTACAAGACTTGCGAGCCGGTTCTGGCGAGCGTCAAGCGCCTCAATGCGAAAGACGATATCTTGCCTATGAGGCGAGACGACCAACCTCACTTCGTGGGTCGGCTCGTTGGTTAGATTGAGCCGCTGGAATAGCGAAGTCCACTCGCTTAAATCCGCAACCTCGAGCTGACGCATCGCCTCAAATAGCTCTTTGGGCGGAGAGCCAATGTCCTGTATTTGCGTATCCCCCGGGATAAGTCGCTGTTCCAGGCCCGATGGGTTGGTGGAGTAGACCTCGAAATGCTCAAGTGACGCCAGCTTGGCAACTCCCACGCTTCGGATCGAATTCGCGAGCGCACGCTTAAGGCCACTGTGGTCGGCTAGTGCATCTGCAACAACTGTCGCATTGCCGGAGCGTAAATAGTCAGCCAGAATTCGATTCCACGCCGGATCCGGCTGCTCGTTCTGTTCAGCCTCCCACTTGACTAGAAACTTCTGAATCTCGGAAGCTCGCTTTGCTTGGAACCGCTCATTTGCACTTGCCAGTTCGAGACGAACCGACTCGTCCGCGACTATGCGTCTCACATGGTCTTTTGCCGGTAAGTCCGCGTCCCCAAGAGCTATTAGGCAGTAGGTATCGGATGAATTCCATGAGTCACCAACCCGGGAGTACGGAAAACTGACGACGCCTAGCGCAAGGATTGTTGCCAACATGAATTACGCGTCTTCCAACGACATAGAGTTAAGTTTTGCGAGCATAGCTTAAATTATAAATCAAAAAACCCCTCCGATTGCTCGAAGGGGTTGTGAAAATGTATCCGCGCGACGTCCATATCTCCCGGGCAGTCACCCACCAAGTACATCCGGCGCTGTAGAGCTTGACTTCCGTGTTCGGGATGGGAACGGGTATTTCCTCTACGCTATGGCCACGCGAAAACTCGTGTTGTGTTATTTGCCGTGTGGGGCAAAAACACTTTGAAAGCCTAATTTTGGTTTGTGGACGTGCGGGTAAAAGATCACCAAATTTACTCAAGAAGAGCTTAAAGTTCATAAGCCCTCGGTCAATTAGTATCGGTCAGCTGCACACATTGCTGTGCTTCCACCTCCGACCTATCACCATGTAGTCTTCATGGGACCTTACTCTTTCGATGGGAAATCTAATCTTGGGGTGTGCTTGGCGCTTAGATGCTTTCAGCGCTTATCACGACCCGACGTGGCTACCCAGCGTATGCTCCTGGCGGAACAACTGGTACACCAGAGGTCGGTTCACTCCGGTCCTCTCGTACTAAGAGCGACTCCCCTCAAATTTCCTATGCGCGTAGTGGATAGGGACCGAACTGGCTCACGCCGTTCTGAACCCAGCTCGCGTGCCGTTTTAATCCGTGAACTCCGGAACCCTTGGGACCTTGTGCAGCCCCAGGATACGACGAGCCGACATCGAGGTGCCAAACCATGCCGTCGCTGTGAGCGCTCGGGCAAGATCAGCCTGTTATCCCCGGGGTAGCTTTTATCCGTTGAACCCTGACGTGCCCACGCACAATCAGAGGGTCACTTAGACCTACTTTCGTACCTGCTCGACTTGTTTGTCTCACAGTCAAGCGCACTCTATACCTATACGCTCAACGGCTGATTTCCGACCAGCCTGAGTGCACCTTTGTACGACTCCGTTACATTTTAGGAGTCGACCGCCCCAGTCAAACTACCCGCCACAGACTGTTTCCAACCCAGATAATGGGTCAGGTTAGCTGTTCAGATGTAGAAGGGTGGTGTTCCATTGGTGCCGAAGCTCCCACCTACGCTCTACATCCACACCCAAACAGCAATCTGAAGGTGTAGTAAAGCTCCACGGGGTCTTTCCGTCCTACTACGCGTAGCCCGCATCTTCACGGGCGCTACAGTTTCACCGGGCTTCTCGTTGAGACAGTGCCAAAGTCGTTACACCTTTCATGCGGGTCGGTATTTAGCCGACAAGGAATTTCGCTACCTTAGGACCGTTAGAGTTACGGCCGCCATTCACCAGGACTTCAATTCAATGCTTTGGCCGAAGCCTAACATCTCCTCTTAATCTACTGGCATTGGGCAGGTGTCAGCCCCTATACATCGGTTTTCACCTTAGCAGAGACCTGTGTTTTTGGTAAACAGTCGCCTTGGCTGCTTTGCTGCGGCCCTCTTGCGAGGGCGTCCCTTATTCCTAAGTTACGGGACCCATTTGCCTAGTTCCTTAACGAGAGTTCTCCCGAACGCCTTAGTCTCCTCGACTCACCCACCTGTGTCGGTTTACAGTACGGTCAGCATTAGCTGAAGCTCCAGAGCTTTTCGCGGCCCCGATTCATCCCAACGACTTTGCCCCGAAGGGCGAGGTCCACAACAACCAACGGTGTGTCTGGGAATTCTCGAAACGTCACTCTTTCGCACTAATACTGGGGCAGGAATATCAACCTGCTATCCATCGGCTACGCCTTCTGGCCTGGCCTTAGGACCGCCTTACCTCCGTCTGACGAACATAGCCGGAGAAACCTTGGGTTTTTGGCGTTGAAGATTCTCACTTCAATTATCGCTACTCGTGTCTGCATTCTCACTCGTACACGCTCCACCTGTGCTTACGCTCAAGCTTCACTGCATGCACGACGCTCTCCTACCGATCCAAATACATGGATCCCGAAGCTTCGGTGGGTGATTTGAGCCCCCTTACATTGTCCGCGCAAAGTCACATTCGGCCAGTAAGCTATTACGCACTTTTTAAAGGATGGCTGCTTCCAAGCCAACCTCCTGGCTGTTTACGCGACTTCACATCGTTTCACACTTAATCACCTCTTGGGGACCTTAGCTGTCGATCTGGGCTGTTTCCCTTTTGACCACGGACCTTATGGCTCGCAGTCTCACTGCACCGTTAATCATATGGCATTCGGAGTTTGGTTGGGTTCGGTAAGCGGGTAAGCCCCCTAGCCCATTCAGTGCTCTACCTCCACATGACAACACGATACGCTGCACCTCAATGCATTTCGGAGAGAACCAGCTATCTCTGCGTTCGATTGGCATTTCACCGGACTTACCACAGCTCATCCCGAGATTTTTCAACATCAATGAGTTCGGCCCTCCATGAAGTGTTACCTTCACTTCAGCCTGGCCATGGCAAGATCACGCAGTTTCGGGTCTACTGATACCGACTTGACGCTCTGTTCAAACTCGGTTTCCCTCCGGCTTCGTGGCTTAACCACTTAACCTTGCCGGTACCAGTAACTCGCAGACTCATTCTGCAAAAGGCACGCCGTCACCCGTGACTGGATTACTCCAGACATAGGGCTCCGACTGTTTGTGGGTGATGTGGTTTCAGGTTCTATTTCACTCCCCTCCCGGGGTTCTTTTCACCTTTCCCTCACGGTACTGGATGCACTATCGGTGACAAGTCGTACTTAGCCTTTCCCGGTGGTCCGGGAGGATTCACGCGGAATTCCTCGTGCTCCGCGCTACTCGGGTACATCCTGAATGCGATTTGTCTTTTGGATACGGGCCTATCACCCTCTACGGGAGCGCTTTCCAACGCTCTTCTCCTAAACTCTTTCTGCTCTTCGTTTCTTAATCCACCTAAATCTAAGTCCGGAATCCATTGCTGGCCCGTCTCAGATTTAGGGGGATTAAGTGGATGCCCCACAACCCCAGCCGGCATGCCGACTGGTTTAGGCTCTTCCGCGTTCGCTCGCCGCTACTTACGGAGTACCTTCGGTATCTCTTCCTCTGGTTACTAAGATGTTTCAGTTCACCAGGTTCCCTCCTCGATGGCTATGTATTCACCATCGGGTGACAGGGCATGACCCCTGCCGGGTTTCCCCATTCGGATATCTGCGTATCATCGGTCTCGTGCACCTCCACGCAGCATTTCGTTGCTTGCACGTCCTTCATCGGCAACTTGTCCCTAGGCATTCACCACACACCCTCATTAGCTTAATCGAACTTCGTAGCTCTTCTTTAATTGAGTAGTTTTGGTGTCTTTTACGCGCAGTCCACAAACCGCTATTAAGCTTTCAAAATGCTCTCGGCCTCACCGGCCTGCCGAAGACTTTTCTGTCCAGCGGCAAGGAGAAACTATACCAGCACTCCCCAGCGGAGTCAAGGAGTCCCCCTCACTTTTCGGAAAACTGGGACCACTAGCTTAGGCCAAAACCGATAAACCAGCAATTTTGAACCTAAAACCGCTCTTCCCAACTGCCCGGAGGGGCAGAAATGGTCCCCCAGCCGGCCCGACGATAAAACGCAATGGCCCAGCGGGAAACCAACCATCCCAGCAACAAACCCGGAAACGCAAGCCCAAAAACCCACGGATTCCGAATCCCAAACGCCGCCCCCACAATCAAACTCGGGAGAACCATCAGCACCAAAGTCAATAAAAAGACCCGCAGCGCCGAAGGCGGATGGACCGCATACGTAAATCCCAACGTCACCAGGCCAAAAATCATTCCCGGTAATAGGCCCAGAGTTAAACCCGCCAACGGCGTTTCAAATCCCCCCGTCCCTGCGGCCACAAAAATCAGAGTCACCAAAAAACAGATTCCGATTAAATAACCCAGCCAAAGCACCGCGACCCAAAAGGCTGCCCCCGGCCGCTCATACAAAGAACGCTCAATCTCCGGATGGAGCGATACCGATTCTTTAGACTCAACATCCTTAGCCATACTTAACCGAGCTTACCGCCCCGCATTCTAAAACGAACGCGCCACTGGTATCATCCCTAAGCATAACTCGGCGGGTGAGTAGCTCAGCGGTTAGAGCAGGAGGCTCATAATCTCTTGGTCGTGGGTTCGAATCCCACCTTACCCACCATTTCCACCGTTTCCAATCGCAGGGCTAAGCCCCATCCGCCCTCGCAACAAAAAGAGGGCGGATGTCGATTCAAGCGGTCAGGGTTTGTAGGTCTTGGACTGTGCGATGAAGTTCTGCTTCTCCTCATTCGCGTTGTCGATTAGACTTTGCATCCCCAATTGGGCTTTTTCGGGATCGGTATAGCCGCCCACTACGGTCCGAATGTAGTTGTAGTAGCGCAAGGTATTCGCGGGCGGATTTGCATCTAAGCCGAACACCGTCTTGACATAATTCGGGTTGTTCAGACCGGTGATCGGCTGGGTGATCGGTTCATTGAGCGTCCGAGTGGTGCCGCGCCCGATATCAATGTAGTACTGGATCAGATCGTAGCGAAAAGCTCCGCTGATCTTGGGGACATCGAAGTAGAGGACCACATTCGGCAGATAATACGTCCGGCCATTCACAACCGATTCATTCATCTTGGTCAGGATTTTCCACTCATGCGTGCGCTCGACGATCTCCAGCGTATTGGCATCAAAGGTGATCGTGATATTCGAAGCTCCGATGCGCTCGCGACCGTTGTCGATCCGGAACGCCTCACAACTCACGACGGCAGTGCCGTTGGTCGTAACGGTGCTCCGAATATTTACGGTGTCGTCGGCGGTGCGCAAAATGCCATCCGGCGAATCATCGGTGCCCTTGAGCTTGCTGTCTTCGACGTAGTATTTGTCGCTTGGCGCGACCTTCCACTCGTACTCATAGGTGCCCGAGGGATCTTTGTCCTGGATAATCGCTTTTATCGTGGTGGTATCGGTGGGGCGAATCTTGAGCGCCCCCGCCACCAGAGTGATCTTGCCCGGGGTGACCGTCAGGTTGAACTTCTCCACTTTTTGTGAGTTCGCAATGTCGTGGAACAAAAGCCCGAGGTCGGCCACCGTAAAGCCAATATCGATCTTGCCCATCTTATCGAGCAAGCCCGACATCCCCTTGAAAATCTTGTCGTAGGTGGCATCTGAAAGCGATGCGTTCTGGTCGATGAAATCCAAAGTGAGCTGGGCAAGGGCGGGCAGAATCGTGCCCGACGTGTACGTCGATGTAAATAGGGTCTTCATCGCCCCCGTGTAATCCCCCGCGCCCAGCTGTTGACCAAGTTGCGGCAGGTTCGTTTTGAGGTTGCCGATGATGTCCGTGATCACCGCGTTTCCGCCCACGAACTTCACGAAGTTATCAACCTGTTCGCCGTTGATCGGCAGTGCGATGTTGGCGACGTAGACGAGGAACACGTCCAAGAACAGTGCCTTGAGCTCGAGCGTCGTGAGATCATCCAGGATCGTCTGCGGCGCCGTATTAAAATGCGCATTGGTCAAAAATCCGGGGCCGATCGCGTACATTTCGTACTTGGTCTCTTGCCCGTCGCCGGGCGAGAGCGGAATACTGAGAGCCGGATTGGTGCTGACCGGTGAATACGGAAGTTCGCCTTTGAGGTACCCATCAAGAGTCCCCGTGATGCCCCCGTACCGGGCCACGAGTGGCATTTCGGTCTTCGCCCAATTCGTCCCGGTATCCTCGACCGCCTTGCCATCCTTATCGACATAGCTCACCCGCTTGAGATACAGGTTCACCCGGCGCAGATAGATGTTTTGAACCGTGAGCTTGCCCGCAACCGTGGTATCCAGCGAAAGACCACTCGCCGTGGTCGGGTCCGCAATTACCCCGCGCGAACGAGTCAGCGTTCCGCCAACAAAGGCTTCGACCGCAGTTTTAAATGTGGGCGAATCGAAATTAAGATAGCCTTCCGCATCAATTTGCGCCTGTACGGCATCAACAAACGCATCAAAGCCGGGCAGCTCATCCATGCGAGCGAGCAGATCGGCGCGAGCTTGTCCGCCCAGGCCAGGGCCAGCCAGGTACAGGAATCCAAGTGCGACCGCAGTCGTGCGGGCCGATAGCGTCGGATCGTCCTCGCTTAAATAGCCGAGGAAGACCGTGCGGTCGGAAGCATCAACAACTTCGGCGTACTGCGGTCCGCCATTGAAAATGTCGACGGTAACCGTTCCATCCGAAGCCACTGCGTCGGTTGAAATCGATGTGCGAACTTCCAGGCCCGTCGGGTCAAGGGTCGAGGTTCCAAGGTTGAGCGTGGTCTGAATCGGCGAGACCACGAGCGACGTTCCGCTACTGCTGCCCGATCCACCCCCGCCGCATGCCGCCAGTACTCCTAAACAAAGAGCGACAACAATCACAATGAGCCACTGGCCCGAAAATCGAATCACGCGCGTACGGTACCCGAAGTCCGTTGTGACTCAAGCATAAACCGGTATTTTTATCACAAAACCTCTCCTGCAATACAACAACAATTGTCTCATACCGATTGATTGCAGCATATACTGTCTTCTCGATTTTCGGTTAAAAAAAGACGCCTCCGTCCGGCGAATCATCTGTGCCCGACTTCATTTCAATTTGAGCTATTCAAAGATTTGGGCAGAATCTTCGGGTTGTCCGGCGGCAAATCTTTCGAGTCCGGCTCGCGTCATCACGAGACCGCGTTCATTGACCGGATAGGTGTCAATGTTCGCAGATTTCATCGCCTCCAGCAGGAAAAGATGTCTTTCCTGGCGGTTGTGGGTGACGCATTCAGCCAGCCAGATTGGAATTTCAGCGGCGGGTATCTTCCACCCATCTCTGGTGTTTGCCGTTTGGTAAAAAAACTTTACTGGCTCATCGCGGTAAGTCCGTAGATCGGGAAAAGTGAGCTGCGCCCGATGCTTGCTTCGATCTCCGGCAAGAGCTGGGTCATTGTACGGCTGAATCGTGTAATTCTTGAACCTTTCTTTTGGAATGTCCTCTGTGACGTAAGTAACAAAAGTCCGGAATTCCTCTTTACTGACCGCATTCCTTTTCCACGGTTCAGTTGGGCCCATGTCATAGATTGTGTCCCAGTCCTGCGCGCTCAGAGCCTTGGCAAATCGATCTTCATAAACTTTCGGATCGTTTCTTCGCCAAGAAAAGTATGCGACAACGGCAATCACGCAGAGGAGGGCCGCAACACCACCGGCGATTGGCTTATGAACTGGACTTCGCATTACTCAAGGGTGGTGGACAAGTTCACCGTCGGTCATCGTTTAGATTGCAGTTCCTTGAAATCAAAAAGCCTCGCGTCATCGGATAGCGCCCGGATTTTATTGAGCCGAACTGGTTAGCCCAAACCACAAAAGGCGGGTTATATTCGGGGGCAAGATTGCGCTCCGACGGGTAGTAGACAAGCTCGTCGTGGACCAAGCAGTGAATGATCGGATAATTTGGGTCTTCAAACCGCTTCTGAATCTGCGGATTCACGTTGTTCTGCAACGGATGCCCCGACGGAAGCGTGGTTGTGAACATGTAGGTATGCGCCAGCTTGCGTCGAGCGCATTCGGGAGTAATCGGGCAATACAGAATATTTGGGTCTTTGATATACGTGCGATCATTTACCAAGTACGTTGTCGGAAGGACGGGCACGTCGACTTCCGGCAGTATTTTCTGGTAGCCGGGATTGTCGGCCTTGTAAAGTTCCATGGCTACATAGATTTGACGGATATTTGATTTGCATGCCGTGACGTGAGCGGCGGCCTTTGACCTCGGCATCACGACCAGCATGATCGAAAACAAGATGATCAGAATCCCGATGACCACAAGTACCTCGGGCAGAGTAATTCCTTTCCGGTGCCTCCGCATTTGGACTTTGCCTCCCGTGAGTGTGAGGTTGCTTTAAGCTTCGATTTCTGGAACAGCACGCTGTACTCCACTGAATGAGTCACCGTGTGTGCCCAAGCGAGTGCGAGCGACGTGCCCGCGACCAGAAGGACAACTGCTGCGGCAAGAGGAGTAATGGTGATTTGCCCCATCTTGAAGCTACAATACGACGAAAACCCCGGCGAAACAATAGGTCTAACGGCCCAACTTCTAAAGTTAATCCACTGGGACTCTGCAGTTTCGAGACATTCGGCGGGTCGGAAGCTGATCTGACAAGGCTGAGGTTTCGGTGGTCGGAGTACGCCCGAGCAACACTGTCACGTATGCCTTTGATTGCAGCATATTTTGACGTCTCAAGTTTGTGAAAAAACTCCTCCGCGGAATTCATCCGGTAAGAGGAGTTTTGTTCGTCCAACATCACACAAAGCTAGTGCATGTATGTGATCGAGTGCGGTTGGAAGTCTTGCTGACTCTCTTTGTAGTTTGCAAGCAAGCCCTCTAAAGCGGCCACCGCATCTTCGCGCTTTGTATAGTGCGAACCCCGACTTGGCCATTGCAAGAACCGAACTGAACCCGAAGTCGGCATCACTTCCTCGCCAAAATCCCGAACTACGGTCGCCGGATTGGGCAGTCCAGTGAGCGGATAGCTGACCGGCTCGTTGAGATACCGCTTCACAACGGTCCCCGAACTAATCCGGGTCGTCATCAACTCGTAAAAGTTCGCGCCCGTGCGACGCGGAACATCGAAGAAAGCCACCGCCTGCGGCTGATACAACGGTGCTCCGTGCTGATCGGTCGTCTGGAGAATCCCGCTAAGGTACTGCCATTCGTGGCTTCCCTCGATTTTTGCGCCGCTCTCGTTGCTAAATGCAATCGAAAGTTGAGCTTTGGCCACGCTTCGACGACCACCATCGGTCCGGAACGCTTCGCAGTAAACGATCGCTGTTCCTTCGGTCGTGACCTTGCTTTTGATCGTCACTGTGTCTTCGCTGGTGACCAAGAGGCCGCCGGTGGAGATCGAAGTGCTATTCGTGAACTTGTCGAACAACTCGTAGTCGTCGTTGGGGCTCACCTTCCATTCGTACTCGTAAGTGCCGCTCGGATCTTTGTCCTGGATAATCGCTTTTATCGTGGTGGTCGCGGTTGGCTTAAGCTTGGTGGCTCCCGCTTGAAGCGTGATCTTGCCCGGAGTGACCGTGAGCGTGAACTTCTCAATCTTTTCTGACTTCATGATGTCGTGGAAAAGAATCCCCAGATCGGCAACCGTAAAACCTACATCGATCTTGCCCATCTTATCGAGCAGGCCTTTCATTCCACTAAATATCTGGTCATAGCTTGCATCGCTGATGCTGGTGTACGAAAGGTAATCCAGCATCACCTGCGCCATCGCGGGCAAAATCGTGTTTGAGGTGTAGGCCGAAGTGAACAAAGACTTCATCGCCCCTGCGTAATCGCCCGCCGCCACCTGATCGCTCAGCTGAGGAATTGTGGTCTTGAGGTTGTTGATGAGATCGGTGACAACCGCATTGCCCCCCACATATTTCAGGAAGTCATCGACCTGATCGCCCTTAACCGGTAGAGCCACGTTGGAGAGCACCACCAAGAACACATCAAGGAAAAGGGTTTTGAGCTCAAGCGTAGTCAGGTCATCGCGAATTAAGGCCGGAGCGGAGTTATAGTGCGCGTTCTTTTTGAAGCCTGGTCCCGCCGCATACATCTCGTACTTGGTTTGCTGCGCATCGTTTGGCAACAGGGGAATCTCTAGCGCAGGATTGGTACTCACCGGCGAATACGGAACTTCGCCCTTAAGGAACCCATCGATCGTGCCCGTGATTCCACCGTATCGAGCCACCAGGGGCATCTCAGTTTTCGCCCAACTCGGGCTTGTATCATCGACCGCTTTGCCGTCTTTATCCACGTAGCTCACCCGCTTGAGATACAGGTTCACGCGGCGCAAATACACGTTTTGAACCGTAAGTTTGTCTTGAACCGTGGTATCCAGCGAAAGCCCGCTTGCGGTCGTCGGATCGGCAATCACCCCGCGTGACCGGGTGAGATTGCCGGTCACAAACGTTTCGACCGCCGACTGGAAGGTGGGCGAATCAAAATTCAAATAGCCATCGGTATCAAGCTGGCTTTGGATCGCGGCCACAAACGCATCAAAACCCGGTAGCGTGTCCATTTCGGTAAGAAGCCGAACCCGCGCATCCCCTTTGAGCCCCGGACCAGAAAGATACAGATAGCCCAGAGCCGCCGCGGTGGTTTGGGCCGAAAAAATCGGATTCTCTTCCCCGATGTAGCTCAACAGAACCGTGCGACCGGCACTGTCGGTGACTTCGGCATACTGCGGGCCGCCATCGAACACATCAACCTCCGCCGTGCCATCAGATTCAACGGGCCCCGAAGAGATCGACGTTTGAATCTGAAGAGTGGCTGGATCTACGCCCGAAGCCCCCAGGTTCAGAGTTGAATCGATGGTCGTGACCACCATTCCTGTTGCGGTTGATGAACCACTACCGCCACCGCAGGCAGCCAATACTCCTAGACACAAGGCAATAAGAATCACAAAGAGCCAGTGGCTCGCAAATCGAATCACGGAAAGAATGCTACCCCCAAGAATCCGAAGATCAAATAGTTCATGCAAAATAATCGCGTAATTGCGACCAAACATTGAAAATTCTTGAGATTTAATGCGAATGACGCTTAATGTGCACCCGTTGAAACCCGTCTTCTTCTTCGCCCAGCTCAATAATAAACGAATCTCCAAAATCTTCGAATTCGAACGGACCCCGTTCTTCTGGCTTGCGGAAAATCTGCTGAGTCAACCGTAGCATCAACCCCGTCACCAAAACTTCATGATCCCGCTCCTGATCGACGGTGCGGAGTTCGCTCCACCCCAGCTTTCGCATGCCAAATGTGCGAGCGTAGCAAGCATCCGCTTCCACCACCCAATCCACTCGAATATGGAAGTCGGGCCGTTCTGCATTATTGTTCTTGACCAGTATCTCGCGAAAGTCGTCGGCCGTCCACATCCGTTCCATCACATGGTCGAACACAACCAACCCGCCCATAAGGTCGGAAAGAGAATCAGCCATATGAGGCAAAAACTGTAAGTGGCGTGTGTCGCCCAGACGAGCTTCACTGGCGTACCGAACCTTGGCCAACGCATTGGCCCGACTCAAACCGGCCAGCGATTCGGCGGTCGGTTCGACTCCAAGCTCAAAAAGATCGGGCCGAAACACCGTATGATTCTTTTCTTTTAGCGCCACCGCGAGATGAAGCCGAATATCGGTGAACAACATGCCTTCCCTGGCTCCAATCGACGGACGCCCCGGCCGGTTATGTGGATTGCTACTGATCATTCGTTCCATGAGGGCAGTTTGATCGGGCAATCTGGTTTTATCGACGTACACCCAGTATTCACAAATGGCCAGATAACCTGGTTCGCGCTTGCCCATAAATATCCGCCAAACAATCAGTCCGGCCAGGGCGAGGAGCAACGAAATCGGAATTAGCCAGGCCATATCTTCAGGGAGCGGTGCCCGCCGTCCAACGCTCCGCCACCGCCAGTTCTTCGTCGGTGAGATAAGTCCAGCACACGTTGCAGAGCCCGGCTTCGTTCACGTTCGGATTGCGGCACAAAAGACACCGATCAGTCGATACAGCCACGCGTACGAATCGAGCCTGACCCAACACCCACTTGAGCTCGTGACGGCGCACGCCTTCTGGGTGCAATCGGTCATCCACCCCCCCAGTTTACTCTCCGGGCCGGAAGGTAACCTCACCAACAATGCGCATCGCAACCTTCAATGTCAACTCCGTTCGGGCGCGCATGCCTCGACTCAGCGAGTGGCTGGAAGAAGCGCAGCCCGATATTGTTGCCCTCCAAGAAACGAAGGTTGACGACGATAAGTTTCCGATCCTCGAGCTCGAAGAAATCGGTTACCGATCGTATATCCACGGACAGCCCCGACTGAACGGAGTCTGCTTTCTCTCCAAAACTGAACTCACCGATGTCACCACCGGGTTCTGCGACCCAGATATGCCGGAAGATTGCCGCATCATCGTAGCTCGAGCCGGTGATCTGACGCTCATTAACACCTATGTGCCAAACGGAACGTCGGTGATTTCGCCAAACTTTCCCTACAAGTTGCAGTGGCTCGAACGGTTCCGTGAGTTTTGCAACTCCCTTGGTTCCACCGATGATCCGCTTATCTGGCTTGGCGATATCAACATTGCGCCGACCCCAGACGATGTATACGATTCGCACCGAAAGCTGGGCGGAATCGGTCACCATCCCGAAGAGTTTGTGCGTCTTAAACGCATTGTCGAATGGGGCTGGACCGACTGCTTTAGGCTCTTCACATCTGGACCCGGACACTATACGTACTTCGATTTCCGATTTCCGAACGTCTTGCAACGGAACTTGGGTTGGCGGATCGATCACATATATGCATCGCAGGCGGTGCTTCCACAAGTCCAGCGGTGTTGGATCGATAAGGAAGTCCGCACGCGTGAAAAGCCCAGCGACCACGCCCCGGTTCTGATCGACCTCAACTAAAAAAGCGGTCGGCCGCCTGATTACTCAAGCGACCGAACCGCTACGGAGAGGAGAAATGAAACGTCCTTACTGAGCCATCTGCTCGGCCATCGACACCAACTCTTCGCTGGTGCGCTCGCCGAAAAGGAGCACGGTATTGTCGCCGACGTTCCAGGTGACGCAACGCACATCGTTAAGGATGCCGCTACGGATTCCCGGGTTGGTGGTGGAACGGTCTACACCCTCCACGCGGGTAGCACCATTGAGGACCACGAGCGTGAGACCCCCGAGCCCATTGCGGTCTCGCAAGCCATATCGGATAAACGGACGTTCCGCAAGGAATCCGCCTACGGAGCTGGTGACCGAAAATCGTTGAAGGTTTAGCCGACTTGTCGCCGAGATATCCGGCATTCGATCGCGGCTGACCGCAACCCCCGAACCCAGCGGATCCATGACGCTGGCAATCTGCGTGCCGGTCACCACTTGTGAGCCGCTCATACGATTGTTGATGCCGCCAACAACAATCAACGCGAACAGAACCGCGCAGAATGCCCAAGCAAATCGACCGATGGTGCCCTCGGCCCGCTTCACTCGGTCCAGGTCATCAAGCCTTCGGACGCAGGCGCGCCAGCCCTCTTCGTTCGGAATGTCTCGGCAATTCTCTTGAAGAGAAGATTTAAGGGTGAGAGCCCATTGATACTCTCGCCGATGCTGATCGCTCGAATCCCGCAACTGCCGCGCTCGAATGGCTTCTTCTTCTGTCAATTCGCCATCGGCTAGGGCATGCATCAACTCGTCGTCTAGGTTCATCGTTCGCTTTCCTGCTTAATGTAACCCTCGTCGATTGCGAATCGTTCCAACTCTCTACGTAAAATTGCCCGACCCCGGGCGATTCGACTCCGGACGGTTCCCACCGGAACGTCGGTTGCCGCCGCAATTTCATCGTAACTGAGCCCGTTTAGGTCGCTCAGAATCACGGCCGTCCGGAAAATTTCTGGTACTTGTGCCAGGGCGTTTTCGACTTCGGCACCCAGCATTTCGTCAAAAACCAACCGATCGGGTGCCAGCTCAGCCGGGCCCACCGGTTCGATTGCGCTCTCTTCGTCATCTAACGAAAGAGCAACCCCCGTGCGTTTGCGACGACGATACTTATTGATATAGAGGTTTGTAAGAATCCGCAGAATCCATGCCTTAAAATTCTGACCATCGAAGCGGTCAAACGCCTCATAAGCGCGGACTATCGCCTCCTGCGAAAGATCCTCCGCCTCCTCGCGATCTCGCGTGAGACGAAGCGCGGTTCCGAAGATCGATGGGTATGTCTCTTCGGCCAACTGTTGGAATCGATCTCGGCTAGAATTAGCCCTCTTAAAGAGCATGGGGCGGAGGTGATTCTACCTGCGCGGGGGGAGAGCGCAAATCAGGTTCGACCGATCCTTCAGGATCATCGTCTACGGTGAGGCGATGGATACTCATGACTGGCAGTTTGGAGTCTTAACTTTCGGGTTCCGCTGATCATTCCCATCTTCACTCGCCAGGAGGACAATTGAGCGAGGCAATTTTAACTACCAGAACGACCAACACAACGCAGCCCTTGGCTTAACGGCCGGGACCACAATTTTCAAGCGTGTGAAGACGTATCTCCAGGTATGGCGCAGACCGCAACGCAAGACATTTCGGATTTAGTCGTTTCAGTTGAGTCGGTACCGCAAGACAGCCCGGATAAGACTCTGGGTAGCGTCCTTTCAAAAGTCAATTCCAGCCACTTGTCCGTATTTATCTTCGATGATGAAGGCGAGTTCCAAGGTTTGGTTTCCCCTTTCCGGACTCTTTATTCGGGCAATTATCCTCCGACCACGAGCGTTCGATCGATCCTTTTTACGCCCCCTGCCCTCACGGCGGACACTCCAGTTTACGAAGCGGTCACCCACATGCTGGCCACCAAGACATATTCGCTACCCGTATTCGATGACGACGGAAAGGTTGTCGGCGTGATTCACGGAGAAGACATTCTCGAGCACGTGATCAATAGCCCGGCTCTGCTCAGGGCCGTCAGCGATGCCGTAGAGGTTCAAGACCCGGTTACCACGTCGATCAACGCCAACGTTGGAGATGTGCAGGCACTCCTCAAAGAGAGAGGAATCTCAAGGATAGTCCTCACCGCGGAGACCGGGGCGGTTGCCGGCATCGTATCCCGGGGCGACCTGATGCATGCATTTACCTCTCCATCGGTCGGGCGAAGGTTCCCGTCCGAAGGATCGGATCCAGGCTCCCACTCCAAAGGAGGAGAGAAAACTTTTCGGGCCGACTACCCGGTACGTAAATATGCGGTCACGCGCGTCGACACTCTTCCTCAAGGTACGAACATGAGCGCCATCGTTTCCCACCTTGTGAATTCACCGAACCGCAGTGTGGTGCTCATAAATAATGCCAACCGTCCGACCGGATTCCTATCAATGCGCGACCTGCTCATCGCCGTGTCCGATCTCCGGCCCGCCGAACCAGTACCACTGATCATAGGCCGACCAGACCCCGCGGTTTCTTCAAGTGAAATTGAATCGGTAGAACGCTATCTCAACACCTTTGGCGTCAAGCTTAAGAAGCGGATGGCGGTAGAGAGGATTAACCTAACCTCGGAAGGAATCAAGAACGCTACCGGACAAACCGAGTCCTTTTCTGTAACGCTCATGGTTACGGCCGTAGCGGGGGACCCGCTAGTTGCAACCGTGGAATCCCGAGGCTTCCTGGAAGGCGTCCAGTCGGCTACCACGCTCATCGAAAAGCAGCGTAGACGATCCGGTCTTAGCCAGAATCAGACGCGGCACTCCCGGCACTGATCAAGCGCTGAGTCGATCGTCACGACTTAAGCCGCGATACTGAACGCCGACATCACTTTGTCGACTTCCTGCCGAACCACTTGCTGAATGATAGGAATCTGATCTTTGGGCAGCTGCAATTGGCGCGCAAACTCATCCAGATCGGGCTCTTCTTCCACCCCAAGGCCCGGATAATTGCAGACCCGGGCCATTTTTTCGCCCATGTGAATGATCTTGGTGCTCTCGTAAAACTGCTGATCCTCATCTGGATTCGGATGGTGCCGAATCCCGTTGACCATGAGGTCGCTCAAGTTCCACTTTTCCGCCAAGATTCCGCCTACTTGAGCGTGATCAAACCCCAGGATCTTCCGCTCGGTTTCGAGCAGTGAGGTTCCGGTTTTAAGGCTTAGTTCCAGCGCGGCATCCAGCTCTTTGGGAGTAAACCGTTCCAGCACCAGCAACCCAATATCGTGGATCATGCCCGCGCAATATAGCTCTTCCCCTTTCGCGGGCATTCGCAGCTTGGCAATCACCCGGCACGAGACCGCCGTTCCTAAGCAGTGAAGCCAATACTGCAGTTTGTTGAAATGTCGACTTTCTGAACGGTTCCCCGTCATCTGTTGGAATGAAACCCCGATCACCAACGACCGGATCGCCGACAAGCCAAGAAAGCTGATCGCCCGCCCAATCGTCGGCGCCCGCTGGCCTCCATAATAAGCGGAATTCGCAACCTTGAGAATCTTGGCGGTAATCGCCGGATCCTGCTCAAACGCCTTTTCCAGCTCTCGCTGGTTAGCATTCGGGTCGTCAGCCAGACGCATAATCTCACTCACCGCCTGGGGGAGCACAGGCAAATTTTCGCTGCGCGCCATTCGAATTTCCAAGCTTGCGAGTTCCACATATCAATCTTTGGCTTGGCCGATGTAAATAGTCAGACCGAACCCGCTGGATTGCCAGATTCTCATGGGAAGACCCAGCCCCGCGAAACCAAACTGTCAAATTATTTGTCTACTTTAGTGTAGGGGACTCAAGTGTTTAAGCCTGGCACCAAAGGAAAAGATTACTACGCCATCCTCGGAGTCGGCAAAAAAGCCGACTCAAAGGAGATAAAAGCGGCGTACCGAAAGCTTGCGCGCAAGTATCACCCCGATCTTAATCCTAACAATCCGGAAGCCGAGCAAAAGTTTAAAGAAGTCAGCGAAGCCTACGATGTACTAAGCGACGACGAAAAGCGCAAAAAGTACGACCAGTTTGGCGAAAACTGGGATCAGGTCGGCGGATTTAGTGGCGAATCCTCCGGCACCTACTTCGAAGATATAGGCGAAGGCGGATTCGGCTCAATTTTCGAACAAATGTTTGGGGGTATGGGCGGCCGCATGGGATCAGTATTTAATGGAATGCGTCAAGTTCCCGCGCAGAATCTTGAGCAAGTGGTTGAGCTCGGGCTCGACGAAATTGATTCCGGCGCAAAACGCACCCTCACCTATTCGACTTCCGATGCCTGCATCAAGTGCCACGGTAGCGGCCAGGTCCAGCTCACCCAGCAACGCATCGGCGTGTGCCCAAACTGCGGCGGATCGGGCATTGTCAGTCGATCGCGCCGAGTCGAAGTTTCCATCCCCGCTGGAGTGGCCGAAGGCAAACGACTTCGCGTTGTCGGAGGTGGATCCAAAGGGTCGGACGGCAAAACCGGAGACCTTTTTGTGGTCGTTCAGCAAAAGCCGCACCCCAACTTTAAACGCGTCGGCGATGACTTAGAAACTACGATTTCCGTGGACTACCTGGATGCCGCGCTTGGCGGCGAAGCTCGCGTCCCCACCTTGCGATCGAGCGGAACGGTGAAGATTCCGCCCGCCACCACAACCGGCAAAGTCATTCGGCTCAAGGGGCAAGGCATCACTCGAAGTCGCGGCAATGGCCGGGGCGATCTCCTGGCCCGGGTGCATGTCACGGTTCCGGCAGATATCAGCGCGGAAGAGCGTAAAGCTCTCGAAGCCGTTCGACGCGCTCGGAAGAAAATATGAGACGACCCAACACTCCTGTTTATATGATCGGAATTGCGGCCGAGCTCTGCGGAATCCACCCGCAAACCCTGCGCCAGTACGAGAAACTTGGGCTGGTCATCCCTGCCCGAGTCGGAGCGAAGAACCGGCTTTACAGCGAAGACGATATCGCCCGCGTCAAGCGAATCCAGCGGCTCACCCAAGATCTCGGCGTAAACCTTGCCGGAGTCGAGATCATTTTGCGCCTGCTCGACGATATGGAAGAAATGCGCGAGGAATTCGACACCCAGTTCCAAAAATATGCCAGCGAAGTCGAAAGCCGACTCCAAAGCATGCAGTCGAATTCCAAGGCGCCGGTCCGGCAAGACACTCCGCTGGTACCAAGGCCAACCTTTAACTTTCGGCGGCGATTCGAATAGGCGGCATCGAATCCGGGCCGTTGGCCAAACTTCGCCAAAGATATTCGAGCGGACCCATTCGGAAGAACCGAAGCCACAGCCGAGCGAACGCGATATCCAGTATCCACACCGCCGCAACTACGGCGAGCATTTGAATGTAAGTCAAAGACGCAAACCAACCGAGTCCCCAACCATAAAACAGCGTGGTGCACACAAGGCTCTGCAAGATATAGCAGGAGAGAGCCATCCGTCCAACCGGGGTCACCCAAGATCGGATCATCGGGAACAGTCCTTTTTGAGCAATTCCCGATCCCCAAACCGCGTATCCAATCGCCAGCAAGATGTGAGGCCCATGTTCCAAAAACCCGTTGTAGGGCGTGGCGGCCACCGCTAAATTTGTCGCCAATCCCACGAGGCCGAGTATCGATAACGTCCGGACCAGCTTCGGATTAATAGATTGTCGCACGAGAATTCCGGATCGACCAAGATAGATTCCGATTAAAAAGAGAGGGAGCAGTTCCATCTCTACAACTAGAAAAAACATCGCAAAAAAACCGAGATACTTGATTCGGGCCAACGTCTGCTCCAGATAGTTCGATCCGCTAAAAATTGCAAATTCTTGCGTCGAATGAGCATGATCACCGATGATCGGATCTCCGGGCGGAACGACCAGTCCCAGCAAAGCATAAAGGAATAGCAATATCAGGGCCAGCGGAATGATGACGCGGTCATCAAGGCTCACCAAGACCATGGCAAACAGAGCCGTTGCCGCGTAGATGGCGAGAATATCGCCGTGCCAGATCAGAATTCCGTGAATGAGTCCCAGGAAAAAGAGTAGCACCATTCGCCAGGCATACCGACCATAAAACGACTTGCCTCGGCTCACCGCATTGTGATATTGGAGATGAAGTCCGACGCCGAACAGCAACGCCAGCAGACCGCGAAACTTTCCGCTCACCAGGGCGCTTCGTAGCCATTCGACCGCCGGTATATACCCTTCTGGAAACGATGTTTCGAATCCCGACTTAAAGAGCGAAAACCAGCCGAACGCAAAAATATTGGCGAGCAAGATCCCGAGGATCGCCAGACCCCGAAGAAAATCTAGCGATTCGAACCGGGGGCGAGCAAGTTGCAGAAGCGGACTGACCATACAGAATGTGCCGCCCCGCTTCGCACCGAATCCTGAATCCGAAAATGGTTACCGACCGACGGAAGCCGGTGCCAGCTGGCGATTCAGAAACTTTACCGCGTCCGTTAATGCGTTTACGCATTCGGGATTCTTGACATCAATTTCGTGGCCCATCCCCGGAATTCTGCGCAGCTCGTGGAACACGTTTGCCTTCTTGAGTGCTTCATCAAGACGTTCCGCTTGTTTAAACGGAACCACCGCATCCTTATCCCCGTGGATCGTAAAAACTGGCGCGGATGATTCGTTGATCGCAAAGTAAGGACTGAATGATTTCAAGAGCTCGTCTTCGACGTTGTACGGCTTACCCGTGACCTGAACAGAAAGGTAATTGGCAAAGCCTTCCGGAAAATCTTTTGAGAGATCAACCGGACCAAAGAAGTTGACCACGGCTTGAACCCGGCTTGAAACAAGCGGATTATCCAATGTAAGTTTATCGCGGGTGTCGGTAAATCCAAGAAGCAACGAAAGGTGTCCGCCCGCGCTTGCCCCCATCGCCGCTATTCGATCGGGTCGAATGTTGTATTTACCCGCGTTTGCGCGGAAGTATCTCACCGCCGCTTGGCAATCATCGAGCTGGGCCGGCCACTTGCTTCCTGGGGCCAATCGATAGCTGATTGTGGCGCTGCTGATGTTTGCTTTGGCCAATCCCTCGCAAAGAGCCGACATATCTTCGCGCTTTCCTCCAATCCAGGCACCGCCGTGAATGACAAGAACAAACGGATCTCCATCCTTATTTTTGATGGCCGCCGGATAGAAATCTGCTTTGATGGGCGTGCCTCCGACATCTCGGTAGACAATCACCAGTTCGGGCCCATTGGAGGCAAAAGCGATGGCAAGGGCAAGCGCGGCAAACATCTTCTCTATTGTAACGTTTCGGAAGCTTGGCGGTTTATCGCGAGGATTTCCTGCGATTCCGGGTAAAAGCTAGGGTCATGCAGAATGAGCCGGGCGACGATCTCATCCGTATCGGGTGGTTGGAGCGCGTCTCCTTCCCCGAGTGGGGAATCTTTCGGATCATTGCCAAAATTGACACCGGCGCGAAAACTTCATCTATCCACGCAGAAAATATTGTGGAGCATGACGATGGAACCATCGAATTTGACGTTGTAACCAAAGTGCGCACTGCGTCCACATGGGTTCGAGTCCGGGCACCGATCACCCGAAAAACAAGCGTTCGCTCCAGTTCGGGCCGAGCCCAAGCCCGCTATGTTGTAAGCACTAAAATTGTGCTGGGCGGAATCGAAAAAGAAGTGGAGATCACACTCAACTCGCGCAAGAAAATGCTTCGACGCATGTTGGTCGGACGCAGCACGTTGGCGGGAACCTTTTTGGTCGATTCGGGCGAGTGCCATCTCACATAGGCCGTCATGAAAGTCGCAATTCTTAGCCGAAACCGGCATCTCTACTCCACGCGGCGATTGCGCGAGGCGGCAATCGAACGGGGCCACACCTGCAAAGTGCTCGATACACTGCGATTCAGCATTCTCATCGAGCAACAACAGCCAGAGCTGTTCTTCCGCGGCAAACGACTCTCTACGTACGATGCGATCATCCCCCGCATCGGAAGTTCCATCACCACATACGGGACTTCCATTGTTCGGCAGTTTCAGCAGATGGGGGTATTCACCGCCAACACGGCGAATGCCATCAACAACACCCGCGATAAACTGCGTTGTCTTCAGATTCTCAGCAAATACGATATCGGACTGGCACCCACCAGTTTTGTCCGCGACCGAAAAGACATCCTCAACGCAATCGAAAACGTGGGCGGGGCTCCCGTAATTATCAAGTTGCTGGAAGGAACACAGGGCGTCGGCGTTATTCTTGCCGAAACGCAAAAGATTGCCGAAGCGATCATCGAAACCCTTCACGGTGCCAAGCAAAACGTGTTGATCCAAAAATTTGTGGCCGAAAGCAAAGGCAAGGATGTCCGCGCTTTTGTCGTCGGTGATCGAGTGGTCGCCGCTATGCGGCGCGTCGCCCAAGGACAGGAATTCCGCAGTAATATCCACCGGGGCGGTAAAGCCGAGCCCATCGATCTTCCCATCGAATACGAACGCACGGCAATCAAGGCCGCCAAGATTCTCGGTCTCCGCGTGGCCGGAGTGGATATGTTGGAAACCCAGGACGGTCCGCAGGTCATTGAAGTGAATTCGTCGCCCGGACTGGAAGCCATCGAACAGTGCACCGGAATCGATGTGGCGGGCCAGATTATCGATTACATCGCTGAGCAGATCGCATTCCCGGAAACGGACATTCGGGAGCGTCTAAGCTTCCAAACCGGCTACGGAGTCGCGGAACTGATCGTTCCGAATTCCCCTGAATTCCACGACCGCAGCATCAAAGAATCGGGTATCCGCGAAAAAGATATCGTGGTCCTCACGGTCGAACGCGCGGAACAGGTCACGGAGAATCCTCGGAGCAGCTTTGTGTTGCAATCGGGCGACCGACTTTTGTGCTGGGGGCGCAACGATTCCATGCGCGCCCTGATTCCCGAGCGGCCCAAACGTAAGAAAAAACGACTCGATCCCAAGTAAGGGGGCTAAACTACAGCTATGGCCGATCCGAAGGATGTTGCCGCGACCAAAATGGTGCGGCAAGAGTTTTCTAAGCGCAATCTCGATACCACGCGGGCCGACCTGCGAGTCACTCACGGAGTGGTCTATATCCGGGGGAGCGTCGGGGTCATTAAAGGCGGCCCCCCGGATGTACGATCGGAGATCGAAACAATCGCCAAGGTGCTCCGCACTCGTCCCGGAATCCGTGACGTGATCGTGGACTGCACTATGCGAACCTAAGTCGGCGCGTTCTGCCAATACGCAACAATCCTTTCTGCCTCAGCGCGTCCGGCAGGCATCGGATCGGGCCCGGGATCAAACATCGTCGCCATTCCCCACTCCGCCGGAATCGATGGAGGAATCCGCTCGGGCAGCGGCTGACCCGCCAGCGCAAGAACGGCTCCCGCCCACATGCGCGGCACATTCCGGAGTTGGTAACCCCCGCCGCCGAGGGCTACGATGGGCAGTCCGAGCTTGTGAACTTCTTGGACCGCCCTCAGCCAGTCCTGAGTTCGACATTCCAAATGCCCGAGTGGATCATCGCGATGGGCATCGCATCCTAGCTGGAGCACGATCGCTTGCGGGCGGAACTGATCCAGGGCCGGAAGACATGTTTCGCGAAACGCCCACAGCCAGGTGAGCCCGTCGGTTCCGGCCAGGAGCGGAACGTTGACAACAGAATCTCCGGCGCCGGATTCCAATTCTGACCCTGATCCGGGATAGAAATTCGATCCACTTTGATGGATGCTGTAAGTCAGCACATCCGGATCGTGGGCAAAAATCGACTGCACGCCGTCACCATGGTGAAGATCGATATCGATATAGGCGACCCGGCCAAACTGTTCCTTGAGGATGTGCGCGGCTATCGCGGCATCGTTAAATACGCAGAATCCTCCAGCCCGACCCGCCATCGCATGGTGCAGACCCCCGGCGATGTTAAATGCCCGATGCGCCCCTTTGTTGACCGCCTGCGCTGCGCAAACGCTCCCGGCCGTATAAGCCAGCGAAGCTTCATAGATTCCGATAAATGGTGGAGTATCGGCGGCAGAAAACCCGAAAGCCGACCACTCATCCGCGCAAATGCTCCCGGTTGATGCCCGATCCACCGCCTCGATAAAGCGATCGGAATGCACCCGGCGAAGATCGGAAACATCCGCAAGGCCTGGATCAAGCGTTTCCAGCCCCGGTCGTATCGCTCCGAGCAGCGCTACCGTCCGCTCTAGCCGGACTGGTTTAAGCGGGTGCCGAGGCCCGAAATCGTATTCCATTGCCCGCGGATGGTAATAAAAATGGTCAATCACCGAACCTCCGGTATACCGCGGGTCGAGTTTAAATAGCCGATAAAAAGGTTTGCCCCCACACAAGGCGGGGGCTTTCCAGGGGTGCTGAAGGGTAGGGCGGATCCGGCCAACTTACATTAAGTTGGCTCGTTTTCTAAATCGTCTTGAAGAGCCTGCTTAGCAAGTGCATAAGCACCAGCAACGGCGGCCGCTCCTACCGCGACGGCGACGAGGGTCATCATCATTTTCGCAATCACTCCGTGCCCACAATTGGGCAACGTAAAGGTTGTTCCCTTAAATTAGGCGGTTCTGGGGTAGTCCCCGCTCATAGAGTTACCGGGAATTCGCCACTATCCGGCAGGGTTACGGTCAGTACTCTTACGAGGTCGTAATTAGCCAATCTTTTTTGCCGGTAATCTCACGGGGATGCTGTCTTGTCTTCTTGCGATTGCTTTTAGCCAGACCGGACCCGCCGCGACCGAGTGGACACACGGCGACGTTACGGTTCAGGTTCAACCAGATAGGAGAGAATGGAAAATTTCACGTCGATCCGGTAACGGAATCTCATTCTATGGATATCAATCAATCGACCGAATCGAAACCACTCCCGGACAGCTGACTCTGCGTGCTTCCGGTATCCAAGGGGGTGAAACCATTGTCATTCGACCCGCCGGCGAATCCGCCGTGCGGGTGCAAGCCACCTGGTTTAGTATTCCGACGGGCGGAGCCGCAACGTTCGTGCAGAAGTTCCGTTTGGACGGCGCATTTGGAAAGGCAACGGAAGCCCCCGGTTTTGAAGACCGTTGGCGATCTCCAGTTGTAAGCGCAACCGATGGACGGACCCTTATCTGGATTATGCCGACGCTCGATAAAGCGCAACCGATCCAGGCTTTTCCTCGCATTTTCGATGCAGGAATCATTGGTCGACAGAATGCGCGTCCGCTGGCTTCCGGTGGGCTCGAAGCAATTGGCACACCCGTTTCCTTTTCCAAGCCCGCACTTGGACTCGGCTACGGAGATGCCGACTTTTACGTGTCTTTCGCAAACTCATCGAACCCCACCGCCAACCGATTACGCGTTCTCGATGATCTATTTGTGCGCACGGCAGAATCGCGCAAGTTCCGCGCTCATCCGCAAAAGGTTCCTTACAACATTGCCGCCTTCACCACCTACGGATTCCGTCAGCAGGTGGTTCTGAACCCAGACGACCCGGCCTATGAATCGGAATACCACGGCTCACTCTGGGAATCCAAAACCGAAGGAGGCAAAACGCTTGGTCGCCCGCTCGGCCAATCCACGATCCACCTCGGCGAAACCGCGAATGCCATGCGCGCCGCCTGGGCCATGAAGGATTGGGGACAATCGCACAAGCAGAGCCGGTGGACCGGCTACGCCGATGAACTCGCCCGTACGTGTATCGCCGAACTCTCGGCTTCCGACACCTCGGCCACGACCGCCGGACAGGCGGCCACCGCGTACTACGCACTCCGTTGGATCAACACATATCCTTCGGATCCCGTTTCGCAAGAACTAAAAACGGTCGTCAACCGCGCCATCCAAAACCTGCCCGATCGCATCACTCATCCCGCCCCGGCAACCCTTTACGCGGCGGCACAGAAAGCGAGCTATCCCGGTGCTACCGGAAAGCAGGTGGTCAATCCGGACCACTTTATCCGCACGGAAATCGATAACCCATGGACGCTGGAATACCTGTGCGTCACCGCCGATCGCCGCCAAGCAGCCAATCGCAACCTCGCCGAGCAGGTGATTGCCCACCACGCCGAAAATCAACTTTCGTTTGACCGTAGTGAGTTGGATCAACTGGCGTTCTTTGGCGCGTTTTCCAGCGGAAAGCAAGGCGAGTACGCTTCGAACTCCCCGCTGATTGCTGCGGCCATCGGCCGACTTGGTGTGATCTACGGAAACCCCATATGGATCGAACGCGGAGCTTGGGGATTGCGTGCGGGTAACAACCTTATGACCACCAACGCCGTTCGGGCGGAACCCGATGCCTTCCCAATGTTGCCGGCGGGTCAGGCTTATCCCGGATTTGGCAATGTTCGACCCAACATGCCCGATCCGCGCACGTCGTTCGAAGGAGCCGAAGGGCTCTATCTTGCCGCAGTGTGGGATCTTCTCCGCGAAACGGGCGGGTTCTACTACCTTGACGAAAATCGAGGTGTGGGCGTGGATGGTCTCTTTATGCACGAAGGAAAGCTGTATAACGCTTTTTTTGGCAATCCGGCCCCGTTCCTGCGGACTTACCAAGAGCCGACGCGTTCGGCTCGGACTTCTAACCGCCAAGACCCCAATATTGCCGCGGCTTGGCCCGCGATTTCGCACATTGAAGTCGTTAAGCGTGGCGATGCGTTCTTCGCGGTTGCCGCGCCGGGTTACGACTTCCCCAACGCCCCAAAATTCGGCGAGTTCGAATTTACACCTCGGCCGCTTTCGCTCGGGGAGAATCTTGTGCAAGCTGAGGTTGGCAATCTGGGCTGGGAAGCACCGCTCAGCGCAACAGACCTCGATCAACCAGCGGTGATCTTCCGGGCCACATCCCCGGAATGGTCCGAAACCCGGGCGTTCTTGCCCGCGGGATGGGCGTTGCGTGGAGTCAAACACTTCCCTCTCGGATGGGCTCGGGGCGGCGATCTACGCTGGGTCAATCCGACTTCCCCGGCTACGGGCGATGAGATCGATTCGTTTGCGATTGGCACGCTCACATCTCCGCCGTTCTCGTCAGAAGGGAAAGGTATCGAGTTTAAGGTGACCGCGCAAGGAGACTGCTCGATTTCTGTTCGGCTTGAGCAGGCGGGCACCCAGGTTGCGGAATGGCATCCGATCACTCCCGTATCAGGCCAGCTGATTCGGTTGGAGCTTCCAATCCTCACGGACGATCGATACATCATTGAGGTGATCGATCGGGACCCGCGCGGCTTTATCCGGTTGGATGATTTCAAGCTGATTCCGTAGCAAGGCGCGGAAGCAAAAATCTAAGAGGCTGGGCGGATGTTTCCGCCCAGCCTCTTTACTTAATCAAGCAGTCGAATTTAGAACCGACTGCTGAAGTCGAACCGCAGCTTCCAATCGCGGAGACCGCCACCAGCCGGTCGTCCTTGGCCCCATTGCAGATGCTCGATGCCAAAGCTCAGTGATTGATTGAGACCCGGGTGCTGGGTAAACCAGATCCCGTAGCTGTGGGCCAGCGATGCCGTGCCGTTTCGATCCCACTGTTGGAGGGCATAGGTGAGCTGAACCGGCGACGGATTGTCGGCAAACAGAGTCGCATTGAACCGCGCTTCGCGTCGGAGAGAATCGTTACGGTTGTCCCGCTTGATCTCGTTCCAGCTCAGATCAAAGGCCAGCTTCGGATCGTTCTGGTAGTGAGCGGTCCAGCTTGCTTTGCGCTCGTCGAGGGGAAGGCTACCGAGCAGGACACCGCCTCGATTTTGCAATTCGTTGGTTTTAACCGCGTGCTCCACTTTCAGGAATTTGTTTGCCTGATAAGAGACCGAGTAGTCGCGGATCATCACATCTTCATCGGTGGGCGTGGTGCGTACGCCGTATCGAAGCGAAGCTTGCAGAGGTGCCTTACCGGTTTTATCGCTATTGAGCGAGAAAGTGCGATCGATAGCGCGAACGCCTTCGTTATTGACTTGGCTCGCGTAGTCCCACCCAAAGGCGAAATTGCCGATGGCCGAGCTAAAGCCCATATCCAGAATCTCTTTTTGCCACACCAGATAGTCGCGCTGGGTATCCGTGTTGTACCGGAACTTGATATCCTTCAAGAACCCGAACTCGAACGGCGTCGCGTTGCTGAAATTCACGTTGCCGAAGTGCTGCTGTCGCTTGCCGTCCCAGCGATTGGTTTTGTAGCTCGCTCCGCCCAGCTTTAAGCCCCCGAATTCGCCGCCACTCAGAGTGGTCGAAGAGTTCATGGTGCCATTCTCGCCGTTGATTTGGCGGTTGTAGCCGTAATCCAAGCGGATGCCTCGGCCGAAATCGACCCAGAATCCATAGTTACGTCGGGCTTCATCGGGAAGATCGCCATCGCGAAGGATGCGTTGATCTTCCACGCTTACCCCTACGCGCGGAGTGATCGCCGTGCTGACTTTGTTGCGGCTCTCGGTTTGGCGCGATCCGTCATCGAACTGAGTTTCGCTCTGTTCGGTGCGGAATTTGGTGGACGACGTGAGTTGCCGTTCGTACGCCACCGACCGGCGTTGCGCATCCGGCATGTCTTGATCAGTGCCGTTAAACGATTGCGTTTCTTGAGTGACGCTTAACATTCCGGCCCGGCCCATGTTATGGGAAAGGGTGAATCCGGTGAAGCTGGAATCGATGGTGGCAACACCGGTATCCATAAACCGAGCGTTGGAGACATTGAAGCTCAGGGCCGTGTTCCCCGTGAGGTTGAACGAGCCCCCGTATTCGCGCATGAAACTACTTTGATCCATGAGCGAGTTAATTCCGTCGGTTTGGCGATACGACAGCTTGAGCGGTCCGCCCGGGCTGTAGTTGGCGATCATTTCGGTTTGATCAAAACCAAGCAGGCTGGAGAGAAGGCCGCGCTCGGAATCGACCATTCGGCCAACTGCCGTGAACTCTTTATCAACGCCCCGGCGGGCGTAGCTCAGATTGATCCCGGCTTGGCTGTAGGCGAGGCGCTGGCGGAATGCATCGCCGAACGGATCGGAAGCGTTCATCCAATCAAACGAGAGTTTGGCATCTTTGCCAAATTCCGTATTGAAGTTGGCTTGGAATTTACTCAACCCATCAATATCGCTGAGCACTTGTCGTTCGGTGTGGAACAGCGAACCCGCACCACTGAATCCGTCGGTGGCGGATTGCTGACTTACCGAAAGCGCGGTCTTGCCTTTAGTAAAGCTCAGTTGATTGAAGTTGATTGCACCCGAACCGTTTTCGATCGTGACGCGATTCAGGATCGTGTTGAAATCCCAAATTGTGCCCGCGGCGCGGAATCCGGTGCGTTCGATCCCCGTAGCATTGAGCCCCGCGTTGTCATTACCGTGTGGCTTAAGCCCGTACATCGCGGTAACGCCTTCGTTGAACCGGTTACGGTCGTCTCCGGTGAGAGCTTGGTGTGAATGGAAGGCTTCGTCGATCCCGCGGTAGCGGTAATCGAGCGTCCACTTTCCGACGCCGAGGTTGAAATCACGCTGGCGAAGCGACCCGCCGGGGGCATCCAGCAGATGGCTGGAGAAGTTGGCTTGGAACGAACCCGGAGCAATTCCGAGCGCGTAGCCGTTTCGATCGATACCGCGTTCGCGACCCAGTTGGTCGCGGTCACCTTCGCGAAGCGACCCAAAGCGGTTAAAACCGTCGTCTACGGACTGGCGGAACCAGCTGGCACTGAGCCAGCCTTGATTCATTGCAAAGTTGGAACGCCAGAACCCTTGGCCGTCATCAGAAGTGCGGACCGACGCCCATTCAAAGCTCGCTTTGTTGTCGCCGACGGCACGGTTCAGACTGAGCGATTGACGCTCCATGCCTTTTTCTTTCTGCAAAGCCTGGCGATCTTGTTCGCGCAGACCGTTGAACTTGGTGAATCCCGGATCAACTACGAGCGAATTCCAAGCCAGGCTCACACCGGCGAGCTGAGCTTCTGCGGATCGCCATGTAATCGAGCCATTGCTATCGCCTACGCTGTTGTGGCTTCCCCCAAACGAGAGCGCACCAACTTGGGCTCCGGTCAATCCGAACCCGGTGCGCTTGAGTCCTTTTTCACCACTGAGAGCTTTGATTTGATCGGCACTAAATCCGGCCGACGTAAACGACTGGAATCCGGCAAATCGGTCGTCGATATCTTGGTAGGAAGCGTGAATCTGCCCTCCAAGCGCGTTAGCTTGGAGCTGCTGGACAATCGCCATGCCCTCGCCTTCTTCGATGTTGCCCCGTTTATCCTCTTCGCCGAGCAGGCTGGAAATTTCGGCGCGGCTTCGATTATTCATCATCATGACGCCGCTGAGCCCGCCACCGCCGAAGCTGAAACTGTTGGCCAAGCCAAGCAGGTTCCCCGTAAGAACGGAACCATCGGCAAGTCGTTCCGTGTAGCCCATTCCGATAAAAGCCTGTGCGCCCGGGGAAAGCTGGAATCCGAAGCCATTCGCCGTCGGCGAGGTAGCCGAACCAAAAACCCCCTCCTGCGACTTAGTATCGTCGTAGCGATAACTCACGTTTATGGTCTGGCCCGGCTTGTTTTTAACCTTGAGATAAAGGAGCCCGGAAATGTAATCGACCGTGTAGTCGCGATCCCGAGTGAGGGTCCGACCTTCCAATATCACGGTTTCAGACCGGGGAATGAGATTGCCGTAGCGAAGCGCAACGGATAAAGAATTCTCGCTGATCTTGACCAGATCAAAGCTGGAGCGGCCACCCACAATGGTCGGCGTGGCATTTTCCACTGGGGGCTCGGCGAGCGGAATCTGCGCCCCTCCGGAAACCGGAAGACCGATCGCAAATATCCCAAGTGCGCTCAAGCCCAAAGCCCTCATAATTCCTCGCAATCCCTGCTGTTTGTATTATGGCACAAAACTGCTTCAAATGAACCGGAAAGAACCCCTCTTTTCCGAACCTGCTGCATATTTCGTTTTACGCCACATCAGACCAGACGTCTGCAAATACACCGGGTTTCATAAATCGATATAAATTCCAACCCCAAATCCACCAACCATTACAGTGACATGGAGGATCGAGACAGGATCGTAGTGGTGAGCCTCACCTACGAACAAGCCTACGAAATCCTAAACCGCTGCTTAGCCAGCGCACGGGAAGACACGCCCGTCTTTCGGGACGCCCTTCGCCGTCTGGCATGGGCAATCGAACGAGACGAAAGCCAAAAAGCGGCCTAAGCCCAACGTATCTCTTTTTGAATAGCACGCGCAAGCGTATGTTCAAATTCTGCCATCGAAACTTCTATGCATCCTAACGATCGAGTGTGATTGTTTATGATTTGCGCATCAAATTGTACAAACCCAAGCTCCCTGCACTTCTTCATTAATGAATACAGTGCAATCTTACTCATGTCCGACCTTACGTGGAACATGGACTCCGCCGAAAACGAAGCCCCAACCGCCACCCCGTAAACCCCGCCTACGATCTCTTGATCAATCCAAACTTCGCAAGAGTGAGCCCACCCTTCCCGGTGGGCTTGCGTGTACCAACTGATCAACTCTTCGGTCAACCAGTTTCCTTCCGACCGGATGCACGCGCGCATCACATGCGCAAAGGCCGTATCGAATGTCACCCGGTAATCATCCCGGCGCATTCGCTTAGCCAGAGAACTCGAAACATACATTTCACAATTAGGGAAAACGGCCCGCCGCAACACTTTGTAAAAGTTGATCGAGCCGTGATCATCGGCCATGGGAAAGGCGCCTTCGCAATACATCTGCCATAGAAGCTCAGTAGGCGAAAGCTTTCCCGGCACGCTCATACCCTGAGTATGATCAAGGAATGAGCAACACCGTTCTGAACTACCAGCTGGATCAACTAGCCCACCAATTGCAAACTGTGTTCGCCGATCTTTCGGGCAACGGCTGGCATGCCAAATCGTACGATGGTGCGCTCAGCCCCCACGAAACCGCTATCCATCTGGCCGACTGCTACTCCGCATTCCTGGCGTTCTTAGACAATCGGTCGTACGAGTGGGGATCGTTCCGCCCGGACGAGGACTCACCCGAAGCCGCGATTCAATCCATGTGGAACAAGCGTGCAGAAGCTCGCGCGGCTATCACTGTTGGCGATGAGCGCGCGGCTCGCATGGCAACCGATTTCATCATCCTCCACGATGCATACCATGTTGGTCAGATGGTTTCAAACCGTCGCGTTATTGATCCGTCGTTCGACTACTCCAAGCTCTATGCTCACTGATCCAGCCGCACCACAAACTCGGTAAGCGATTCCCGAAACGGTCGATGCGCGGCCACACCAGCTGCTTGAAGTTTGGTGCAATTAAGCACGCTATAAGCTGGTCGCCGCGCGGGGGTCGGGTAGTCCGCCGTGGTACAGGGTTCCAGCTGAACCTCCGGGCCGCCGCCATGAGCTCGGGCGGTTTCGATCGCGGCGCGGGCGAATTCGAACCACGTCATCGGCTCCGGCCCGCAGCAGTGGTAGATTCCGCCCGAAATCAATTGCTCGATCGCCTGGGCAATCGATTCGGCCAGATCAACCGTTGAAGTCGGACATCCTTTCTGATCGTTGACCACCCGAAGGGCCACGCCTTCGCGATATTTTTGAATCATGGTGGCGGGAAACGATTTACCGCCCGACCCGTATAGCCACGACGTACGCAAGATAATCGAATTCGACCATTCCGCGAGTACATTTTGCTCACCCTGGAGCTTGGATTTTCCGTAGATTCCTAACGGATTGGGGGGCGAATCTTCGGTATAAGGCGTTTTCGAAAATCCATCGAAAACAAAGTCGGTTGAGATGTGAATCAACGTCGCGCCGAGTTCTTTGGCCACGAATGCTAGCGCTCCCGGAGCAACCGCATTGAGTCGCATGGCGGCCATGGCTTCGGATTCCGCCTTATCAACGGCCGTGTAGCCTGTACAGTTAACGATATGCGTCGGCGATCCCCAATCGCGACGCCGGATCGATTCGATTCCTTGGGGGGTGGTGACGTCAAGATCGTTCCGCCAAGGCGAACGTACCGCCCAGCCCCGATTCAGAAAATTGCTTAAGGCATCTTTGCCAAGCATTCCGGTGGAACCAAGTAGGAGAATCTGGGGTGTCACGAATCCTTTCCCGCGGAGATAACTTCGCGAGCAAAATCTTTGGTTCCGGCTTTTCCGCCAAGGTCAATGGTGAGGCAACGCCCATCGCGACACACGCGGATCACGGAATCGCGGATTCGGTCTGCTTTTTCGTGCTCACCAATGTGATGAAGCATCATGACCGCGCTCATCAGCAGTGCGGTCGGATTCGCCACACCCTTGCCGGCAATATCCGGTGCCGACCCGTGCACCGCTTCGAACACTGCGCAGGCCTTACCAATGTTGGCCCCTGGCGCAAGTCCGAGCCCGCCCACTAAGCCCGCGCAAAGATCGCTGATGATATCGCCGTAGAGATTTTCAGTTACCAGAACATCGAACTGTTCCGGACGCACAACCAGTTGCATACAACAGTTATCGACAATAATATCGTTAGCTTCGATATCTTTGTTCTGTTCGGCCGCTTTGTAAAACTCTTCCAAAAACAGTCCGTCGCTCAGCTTCATAATGTTAGCTTTGTGAACAACAGTCACCTTTTTTCGATTCTGTTTGCGGGCCATATCGAAGGTGTATTCAAAAAGGCGGGCTGATCCTTGCCGAGTTATGACTTTGATCGACTGAGCGACATCGGGATGTGGCATGTATTCGATGCCTGCGTACAGATCCTCAGTGTTTTCGCGAACGATAATCAGATCGAGGTTTTTATCGGCAAATGGACCGCGCAAACCAGGCAAAGTTTTTGCCGGACGGACGTTGGCAAACAGATCGAGTGCTTTGCGAAGGGCCACGTTGGCCGAAGTGTGCCCGCCGCCACTGGGCGTCGTCGTCGGACTTTTGAGAGCGATGCCGATTTCCCGAATCCGCTCGATCGTTTCTTCGGGCATGGCCGATTTACCTTGTTCGACCGCGCCGAGCCCTGCATCGAGGGGTTCGTAGTTGGCTTCGAATCCGGTGCTGGCAAGAATTTCCAGCGTAGCCTCCATAATTTCCGGTCCGATTCCGTCGCCCGGGATGATCGCAATTGTTCGTTTGCCCATCGTCGGGTTCGATAATGGCACATGGTGCCGATTCACCTCATCCATAGAGATCAACGGGTTCAAAGGTCGTGAGCGATCGGCACTGTCTTCTGGTTCTCCGATGGCGTCGTCAATGCCTCCATAAATGGGACCGTCACGCATTTCCGACCTCTTTCCGCTCTGGCCCCCGTAAGCTTGATGACACCGCCAGGCGATTCCCTTCCTTAACCGCGCCCTGTTTACACAGATCCGAAGCTTTCGGCATTCTGCTCTACCAAGACGGCGAAATCACTCTTAACGCGAGATCCAAGGATGGTCGAGGGTTACTACATTGGGGAGGCCGATGCATCTATTCGGTGGAGCGATCCCTCATTACTTTGGGGCTAACGCCATACATTCTCCCGATTCGTGCGTAAGATAGGAGTAGATCACAAGACAAAACCCGCCGCAGGGGGTGCCTTAATCGGCTGAGATGAGCTACGAAAGTCGTTCGATCCCCTTGAACCTGATCTGGGTAATGCCAGCGCTAGGGAATGCGGAATGGGGCGCGCCTGTGGCATCGCCCGGTTCCGTTCGCTGATTGCGGATCCGGGTTTTTTATTTTGCGATCGTTTTTGATCGACATGAAACGCGCGTTTACGCTCATCGAACTCTTGGTCGTGATTGCCATCATTGCAATCTTGGCCGCCATTCTGTTCCCCGTGTTCGCTCAGGCCAAAGAAGCCGCTAAGAACACCGCATGCTTAAGCAATGCTCGGCAAGTTGCTTTGGCGAGCAAACTCTACAATGCCGATTACGATGACCTGATGCCGATCTTTAACGCATATCAGTACAATCCTGAGCCCTTCACCGAAGGTCATGAAGGCGTTGAAGTGCTGCTGTTTCCTTATGCCAAAAGTAAGGAAGTTTTCCGCAGTCCGCTCGATGTAGGCGGTCCCGCTTCGCAAAACGATACCGGCAAGGCCAGCTATTGGGCCGCTTACGGAAGTAGCTACCGATTTACGCGGTGTTTGCACACCGTCGTTCCGTTTTACAGTAAGCGATACCAGGGCGATCCGGGTACCGATGAAAGCTGGATTGTGAGTGAAACGGCCATGGAAGATCCGGCCAACTCTCGCATCATGCGGGCCGAAATGATGGCGTTTTTTGATCGTAAAAAGGGATTCGAGCAGCCAGACTGTAGCCGCTATGGTTACGACTGCCCGGCTCCGTGGGACTATTACAAGCAGTGGTCCAGCCGCGGCGGAACGATGATTTTCGCCGACGGACACGCCCGGTTTGCAAGTGGCCCCAGTCAGTTCGATAACACCGCTGTGCATCCTAATGGATACAAATCCGGTGATGAGCACCCCACCGCCGGAACATGGTACTGGGCGTGTGATTAATTCGCTGACGATTTAAAAACTAGCGCTGCCTCTTTTCACTTAAGAAAAGAGGCAGCTCTATGCAAGAGCAAATAACGTATTTTAGAATATCTCGCCCAAAAAGTTTTGCAGTTCTTGCCAGCTTCTTCGATCGGCTTCGGCATTATAAGCTGCTCCCCTACTGTTATCATTGCCCGCTTCAAGTTCGGTAAAACTATGGACGGCGTTTCCATAAGAAACCATGTGCCAATCGACTTTGCCCGCACGCATTTCTTCCATAAATTCAGTGATCTCTTCTGGCTTCACGTTCGGATCATCTGCGCCGTGCAAAACTAAGATTTTGGCTTTAATGTTCCCAGCTTCCGCCGGATTCCCACCCCCTAATCCGCCATGGAACGAGATTGCCCCACGAATATCGGCACCCGAACGAGCGAGTTCGAGTGCGCCCGTTCCGCCAAAGCAGTAGCCTAAGATGGCAACTCGCTCGGCGTCAATTCCTGTCATGGACCGTGCCTTTTCAAGCCCGGCCTTAAGGCGGGATCTAAACAGAGCGCGATCGTTCTTGAACTTGCCCGCCATTTGTCCTTTTTCTGCAGGCTGGGTTGGTCGAATTCCTTTGCCGTAAATATCAACAGCAAACGCGGCGTATCCCAAATCGGCCAGCATATCGGCTCGCCGTTTTTCGTACGATCCCAGTCCGCCCCACTGGTGAACGATCAGCACCACCGGAGCAACCACATCTTGCCGGGGTTTGACGAAGTATCCTTGCAGCACCGCATCTCCATCGCGGTACTCCACGTCCATTCCGCGTGGTTGAACAGTGTCCATGGGCATCATAATCAGTCCGGCGATAAGCGCACTTAGCATCATGAGAAATTACGAATGCCCAGCGCTTAAAGTTCGATTACGCAGACTAGAGCGGCAGATTAACACAGTATGCAAACTGCTTCTCGAGTCTTAATGGTCCGACCGGCGCTCCCGGATTCCAATCCGGAAACGGCCGATTCAAACGCCTTTCAACGAGGTGCGGCTTCAGAGTCAGATCGGCTCGCGGTTTGGCAAGAATTTGATCAGACAGTGGCGCATCTTCGAGCCGCCGGAATCGAAGTCGTGGTGTTCCAAGAGCCCGTCGATGATCCGTGCCCAGATACGATTTTCCCCAATAACTGGTTTAGCACTTCTACCGATGAGCAACATATTTTGTATCCGATGCTCTCGCCCGCGCGGCGGCGCGAACGACGCCCAGATATCTTGCGCTTTTTGCGCGAGCATTATCCGGACCGGATCGATTTGACCCATCTAGAGGAGCAATCCTGCTTTTTGGAAGGCACTGGAAGTATGGTGTTCGACCGCGTGGCCAAGTTGGCCTACGCATCACTTTCCCCTCGCACGAGTTCGGCCGCGCTCGAGGAATGGGAGAAACAAACCGGCTGGCAAACTCTGCGATTTCGAACGCACGGTCCGGGAGGAATCCCCGCGTATCACACCAATGTTATCTTAGCAATCGGTTCTAAGTGGGCGGTAGTGGCCGATGATGTCATCGATCCCGCGGATCGAAGTCGGGTCATGGATCGCCTCGCTGCGGACCGGCAGGTTATCCGAATTCAAGAATCTCAGGCGATGCGATTTGCAGGAAACATTTTGGAACTGCAAGGCTCGGCGGGGCCGGTCATTTCCATATCTGGCTCGGCTTTTGATGCACTGGATTCCTCGCAACGCGTCGAACTGGAGCGATTCGGTGAACTCATTGTCTTCCCTGTTCCCACAATCGAACGACTTGGCGGCGGCAGTATTCGGTGTATGATTGCAGAACTCTTTTGAATTTTGCTTAACTCTTAACGCAAATCACATACCGCGAGATGCCCATAGTATTCAGGCATGCATCTTTGCAAGGTGAAATCAATGACAAGAGCAAGCAAATTTTGGCTAGTCGCGGCGGCGGTCGCATCGTTTGGAATGATTGGTTGCGGCGGAAGCAGCAACAACGATACAGCACGGAGTCCGTGGGCGGGGGTTTACCAAGCCACTTACACGCGCGGTCCGGGGTCGGTGATGTTCCACGTTGAAAACAACGGCGATCTTCATATCGTCGTCCACGATGAAGACCTCCAAGAAACTTACACGGGCGAAACCACCATCAATGCCCAAGGCGAATTTTCTGGTGAAGCCACCCACGTGGGAGGCACACATCAGATTCAGTTCACGGGCGAAATCAGTGGGACCGGCGTGAGCGGATTGGTGACCGGGTCGATCACGGGGCAGTTCGATGCGACATTTAGCGGCAGCTATCAATCGAGCGGCGATGAAAACATGTTTGCCGACGAATACTTCGGATCATTTATCGGAGATGCCAGCGGATCAGTTAATCTGACGGTGGCCGCCAACGGCACCGTAACCGTTACTGCTACTGATGATAATGGCTCCTTTTCCGGCACGGGAACGGTGAGCACACTCGGATTGGTTACCGTAAATGCCAATGGCGACGGCCCCACCGCCGGAACGACATATTCGTTCAGCGGATTCCTTAAACCGAGCGGGAGTGGCGGCGGTGCCTGGGAATTCACCGATGGCGGCGGCACCGGCAATACGGTCGGCACGTGGACCGTTTCCAATCAGGTCGACTAAACCCATCCTCCTTTAACTTCCCCAAACCCGGCGGCTACTTGCTCCATTGCGCAGGCGGCCGCCCTTTTTTTGGTAAGCCTTAGAGTTCTAAGGCATAGCCGTGCTCGGGAGCTTCGTCGGGAGGTGCGCAAATTCGCTGCCCCAGGAGTTCCGCCCCCATTTTCTCGTAGAGTCGGTGGGCATCCACTAGGTTAAGGTCCGACCAGATCTCCATGAGCTTGCATCCTTGAGCGCGGGCATGCCAGACACACGTTTCGGAAAGGGCGCGTCCGATTCCTTTACCGCGGGCTTCCGGATACGCGTAGAGTCGAACCAGTTCGCAGTCGGCTTGGCCAATCCTCAGCAGGCGTCCAGCATCGACAATTTGCTTACGAGGTCCCGGAATTGGCGAAAAAACTTCGACCCCCACGCACGCCACGATCTGACCCTCGCATTCGGTCACCCAAAACCGGTTTGGTAGGCAAAAGTGAGTTTCAAGGTTGTAGATATCGGCATGATATCCAGCCGGATCCCATCCGAATCCGAATTCGCCGTAGACCTGGTGAATGAGCTTTTGAATGGCAAATTCGTCGGCTTGGCTTGCGATTCTTATGGTCATCGGCGGTTTGGACATTGTATCCGCCCACGGTCCCGCTCGTCGGTTTGGTCTTGTACGGTGACGGGTAATATTTTCTTCCCCGGGCCGTTAGCTCAGTTGGCAGAGCAGCTGACTCTTAATCAGCGGGTCACAGGTTCGAGCCCTGTACGGCCTACCAGGATTTAGGTTCAAATTCGACGAAAACGCCCTCCCGCTCGGAGGGTGTTTTTTATTTTTGCAGTTTATCCGCAGTTTATCCGCAGTTTATTTTGCCTATCCATTAGGACTATGAAGTGGGCGAGGTTCGGGTTGGCGTCACTATCAGTCCTTAGACACCAAGGATGTGTCCGCGTACTCATTCCTGGTGAGGAACGCGGTCAAGTGTTCAACCGTGATGCGTCGAGACCTGCCGAATTTAAACCTTCACCCCTTCATCGCTCTGCCCCGTTCGACCAAGAACCGGGCTGCTACCATGATGCCGGTCTTTGGCTTTACGAATCATCGCAGGCAATTCGTCCGGAGCGGGAAACCGGTAAACCCAAGTCGGTAACCTACTTAGGTTGGCTTGCTTTCCAAGGTTTGCCACAAACCAGGCGTTCAGCTAACCTGAAACAAAACGAAAATCTGACTTGACTGCGTATGAGCAAGCTAACCAACCACCAGGCGAAATACTTCGCATATGAGCTCCAGCGGAGCTATGCCAACGACCATGTCGGCAAGCTTGCGGGACTTCTGTTCGATGCCCAGGTCGAACCCAAACCACACCAGATTGACGCCGCTCTCTTTGCGCTTCAGACCCCTTATCTCCCCGGTGTAATCCTCGCCGATGAGGTTGGACTCGGAAAGACCATCGAGGCCGGAATCGTTCTCACCCAATACTGGGCGGAGCGGAAGCGCAACATCCTCATAATTGCCCCGTCGAGTCTTCGCCAGCAATGGAGGCAAGAACTCCAAGAGAAGTTTCTGATTCCCTCAACACTAGTTGACTCGAAGAATAAGGACACCGTCCTTGCCAGAACAAGCAGCGAGGCTCTGATCTGCTCATACGAGTTCGCAACGCGGCACGAAGCCAGCTTGCTTCGAGCGTGGGACCTCGTGATCTGCGATGAAGCGCACCGCCTCCGAAATCACTGGAACGGAAAGAATCGCGCCGCAAACGCCGTCTCGCACATTGTCGGCAATGCCAGCAAGACCATTTTGCTGACGGCAACGCCGCTCCAAAACCGACTGGAAGAACTCTACGGCCTCGTCAGTGTTTTTGCCCCGGACTACTTCTACTCGCTGGATGCGTTTCGAGAGCGCTACATCAAGAACCGTGAACTCGGTGGAGACGACCTCACGGATCGGGTAGCCGAAATCTCCAAGCGAACCCTTCGGCGTGACGCGGACAAATACATCCGGTTCACGAAACGACTCCCACTCACGGTCGAGTTCATGCCGAGCGAGGATGAGATCAAGCTCTACGATCTCGTGAATGCCTACCTGCAACGCGAAGAAGTCCACGCGTTCGCGCCGACCCAACGCCACCTGAGCGACCTGATCATTCGCAAAAGACTTGGCTCTTCAACTTTCGCCGTCGCCAGCACGTTGGAAAATATCGCCTTTCGCCTGAACGAAGAACTCTCAACCGGTCAGCGACGAGACAATCGAGGCGGGCTCGTGGTCGACGAGGACCTCACCAGCGAAGAGCTTGAAGAGATCGACGAGGTTGAATTGGTTCAGCCCAACCTCAACTTCAACGACAAGACCCTGCACGACAGCATCAAGGCTGAGGTGGAGGAACTAAGGGATTACGCTGCATTAGCCCGATCCATCACCGTCAACCAAAAGGCGCTCAAGCTTAACGATGCCCTTGATCAAGGCTTTGCGAGGCTGGCTGAGATCGGTGCGCCCCAGAAGGCCATCATTTTCACCGAGAGCACCGTCACTCAGGAGTACATCGCTCGACACCTCAAGGAAACGGGCAGAGGCGAAGGCATCCTCCTTTTCAACGGCTCTAACGATGGCCCCGAAGCCACCGCTATTTACAAGGCTTGGCTCGAGAAGCACAAGGGCAGCGACCTGATCACCGGGATTCTCGCCGCCGACCGCCGAAAGGCTTTGGTTGATTACTTCCGAGACCACGGCACGATCATGATCGCCACGGAAGCCGCCGCAGAAGGAATCAATCTCCAGTTCTGCAGCATGGTCGTCAACTATGACCTGCCCTGGAACCCCCAGCGGGTCGAGCAGCGAATCGGTCGCGCCCACCGCTTCGGCCAGCAGCACAATGTCGTGGTCGTCAACTTCAGCAACCAAGGCAACATCGCCGAGCAGCGCATCCTCCAACTTCTCAGCGAGAAGTTCCACCTCTTTGAGAGCGTCTTCGGCGCATCCGATGAAGTCCTTGGAGCCATCGAGGACGGACTCGATTTTGAAAAAGCAATCAGCACCATTCTCAGTCGCTGCAAGACATCGGAAGCGATCGACCAAGCTTTCAAACAACTAGAACAGCAGTACGCCACCGAGATATCCAGCGAGATGGCGAACGCAAAGGCAAAGGTCTTCGACAACCTTGATCCCCACGTTCAGGATCGGCTCAAAGCCTACGACACCCAGAGCGGTGAGGTTCTCAACAAGTTCGAGCGACTCCTTCTCGCCGTCACCAAGCACCAACTTCGGAATCAAGCCACTTTTGAAGGCGATGGTCGCCACTTTGTGCTTCACGAGGCTCCCGTGCAGGATGCGCCAACGGGCCGCTACTACTTCAAGTCGCAGCCCCTGGAGAATGCTCACCAGTATCGGTTTGCCAGTCCGCTCGCTCAGCATGTTGTCGCCGCTTCGAAGTCCGGCGAGACGCCTGCCGAAGAGCTCGTGTTCAGTCTTCAAGAAAGTGAACGGGCAAGTACGGCGATCAAGAATCTTGCGGGCAAGAGTGGCGAAATGGTGGTCAAGCAGGTTACGTTCACCATGCGGGCCAAGGACGACGACATCAGCGAGTCCTACATGCTCGCGGCAGCCCTGACTGACACGGGTGAGTGGCTCGACGAGGAATACGTGTCCGACATTCTCGATCTAGCGTGCACGGCCACAACTCCCACAAACGCCATCGATGAAAGCAAGTTTGGGCCCCACCTCAAAGCACGGAACCAAGAACTCGAGAAAGAAGTTCAGGGGCGGAACTCCCGCTACTACGATCAGCAAGAAGAACTTCTCTACCGAAGCCAACAGGATCGCAAAGCTGAACACGAAGGAGCCATCCGAGAGTACCGAGCGAAGGAGAAGGAGGCCAGGCGCATGGCGCGGCAGTCCGATGACCCGATGGAGCAGCTCAAGTATAAGAAGGAAGCTCGAAAGTGGGAACAACGCGCCGAGGAAGCCGACGAAGAATACCGCGAAACCAAGAAGAAACTACGCGAAGAAGCCGACCGTTTCCTGGAACTGATCGAGCAGTCGCTAAAAGGGACCCAGATGATCGAACATTTGTTTTCAATCCGCTGGAGGATAACATAATCCTCATGTTCGCATTTCGTGCGGATTCACGCACCTGACTACAGACGGGACACCAGATAGGCTATGACCTCGTACTACAGAACGAATGATGTATATACTCGGCTCGATCAAATCGAGCGCCACCCCTTCCTTTGGGTTTCTGGAAACGCTTGGATCCTAATCTATGGCGATGCCCAATCGAACCCACTGCTGTGCGTCCTGGCCTATGGCATTTCAGCAAATGTCAGCGAACCTGTAGTTGATTCATTACAGGTCATTTGCGATTGCGCACGGTTACCCTTCCGTATGATCTGCTTCGATGACTCTGCCGAACAAATTGATCATGTACTGTGCGGGCCGGACAGATCTACTCTTACGCAGGTTTCCCTTCCAGATCTTAAATCTCTCTTTGCTGAGTTAGGAATTCCTGTTACTGGAGGAATCCCTCATAAGGCCATTAATGATCGAGAAAGCAGTGCCTATCATCACTGGCAACGTGCAAATCTTGGCCGTATTGTGGTCAGTGATATCGATTTAATCAGGTTAGATGGTGAACTGCACCCGATAGAACTTCTCGAGTTGAAGAGGTCGTATATAAGCCTCAGTAGTTGGACACCTTACCGTGATGATTACGCAAACTTCAACCTGCTCTTGTCAGTCGCTAAACGATGCTCGCTTCGGTTTTCTATTGCATATAACGTTAGACATAGAAGCCCGTTCCGCGATGATGCTAGCCGATTAGTGCTCTTCCGATACACCGGAGAGAATGTCTCGAAAGTAGGCACTCTCTCATTCGATGAGTTTGTTAAGGGTGAATACTAAGCGTGATTCGACCGAGTTATAACACCAAGTGCCCTCACGCCAATCTGCACTTCAACTGACGACCCAGTTCTGGTAGACTGACGACAACCTATTGAATCATGATGGACCGTATCTCAACGAACACCACTGAACCCAGTTCGCCAAACTTTCGCACCGACTTAGCGCGGCAGCTTTTGGAGCTGATCCCTGAAGCGATGGCTGATGGCAAGGTTGATGTGCAGAAGTTGCGGGAACTCCTGGATGAGGATGCGGGCAACGAAGTTGAAAGGTTCGGGTTGTTCTGGCCCGGCAAGAAGCGAGCATTACGAGCTGCGCAGGAACCGACGACCGCGACTCTGCGTCCGGACAAAGCAAACAGCAGAGATTGGGACACCACCCAGAACGTCTTCATCGAGGGTGATAACCTGGAGGTCCTCAAGATTCTCCAGAAGCATTACCACAACAAGATCAAGCTGATCTACATCGATCCGCCCTACAACACAGGCAAGGACTTCGTCTATCCGGACAACTACAAGGAGGGCCTGGAGACGTATCTGGAGTGGACTCGGCAGGTGAACGAGGAAGGAAAGAAGGTCTCGACCAACAGCGAGAGTGAGGGGCGCTACCACTCGAATTGGCTGAACATGATGTATCCGCGTCTGAAGTTGGCGAGAAACCTTATGACTGAAGACGGGGTGATTATGGTTCACATTGACGAGAATGAACACATTAACCTTGCCAGGTTGCTTGCTGAGATTTTTGGTGAAGGAAACGACCTTGGAACCATCGTTTGGGACAAGAGAAATCCCAAAGGGGACGCGATAGGTGTTGCGCAGCAGCATGAGGTGATATGTGTCTATTGCCGAAACAGGGCCGCATTTGCTGCCTCTAGTGAGTTCAAGCGACCGAAGGAGAATGCATCAAGAATCCTGGCCAAAGCATCAGAAATTATTGCTAAAGAAGGAGCAGTTACTGAGAGCGCAAAAAGACAGTTTAAAGATTGGATCAGTGCGCAAAACTTAAGCGGAGGAGAGAAAGCCTACAATTTGATCGACACCGATGGCGACGTGTACCGCCCGGTTTCAATGGCTTGGCCAAACAAAAGCAAAGCTCCAGATGACTATTTCCAGCCGCTGATCCATCCAGTCACGGGTAAGCCTTGCCCAGTTCCTGAGCGCGGCTGGAGAAATCCACCTGCCACGATGGCTAAACTGCAAAGAGAAGGGCTTGTGCTGTTTGGGCCAGATGAGACTACGCAACCCACCAGAAAATATCTCTTAAAAGACAACCTGTTCGAAAATGTGCCTTCGCTACTTTACTATGGCGGGAGTGACGATGAGCTTCTTGCTCGTCTTGGAATCTTCTTTGACAATCCTAAACCGCTCTATGTTGCTCAGAGATTGATTCAAGTAGCGTGCACAGAGCCGGGAGATATTGTTATGGACTTGTTCGCTGGATCGGCCACTGCGGCACATGCCGTGTTCAATTTGAACTCGGAAGATGAGATTGAGAGACGGTTCATCATGGTGCAGTTGCCGGAGCCGACGCCAGAGGACTCAGAGTCGCGCGGGAAAGGATTCAAAACAATCGCAGAGATCGCTCGAAAGCGGATTGAGTTGGTCGGCGATAGTATTGCCTCCACTATTGGCTTGAAGGGAGGTGAGCGCGATACTGGCTTTCGTGCATTCAGTCTTTGCGATACCAACTTTGTGAAGTGGCGTGTTTCAAGCGATGTCGATCCTTCTTCTCTTGAGCAGCAGTTGTTCAATCTTCGAGAGAGTGCCAGCGACAACGCGACCCCAGATGACCTCCTTACCGAGATTCTGCTGAAACAAGGCTACTCACTGACCGAGAAAATCTCTGACTCGGAGATCGCGGGACTCGACGTCCGCATCGTCGGTGACAATATGGTGCTCGCCTACCTGACCGAAAGCATCAAGCCGACGCTCGATCAACTCCGGGCCCTGGTCGAGCAAGACCCTCAGCGAATCATCATCTTGGAAGACGCCTTCCAAGGCGACGACGAACTCAAAACCAACCTCGCCCAACTCTGCAAAAGCAAGGGCATCGAGCTATGGACGGCATGAAGGAAGTCGGAATTGGGAAGTGCCAAAGAGGCGGAACTCTCGGAGGAAGCCGAGCTTTTTGCCTATACTCAAGGAAGCCGATGAGCTTACGGCGATGGTCGTAGCTTCGATCAAGACTGTCAAAATGAACCGAAAAGCCCAATGAGCGATAACCATCCCGATCCCGAAACTCCCACCTCCGAATTCACACATCGCACTTCGAGTACCACGCCCGACTTCAAGACCGAGTTGGCCCAGCAACTCGCAGATCTCATGCCAGAAGTGGTGGCGGACGGCAAAATCGATACGGTCAAGCTTAAGGAACTCCTGGCAGACGACGTCGCGGATGAGACCGAGCGGTTTGGGTTGTTTTGGCCCGGCAAGCGTCGTGCCCTTCGGGCGGCGCAAGAACCCACTACAGCAACGCTGCGTCCCGATAAGGCGAACAGTAAGGATTGGGACACCACGCAGAACGTCTTCATCGAAGGTGACAACCTCGAAGTGCTCAAGATTCTCCAAAAGCACTACCACAACAAGATCAAGTTGATCTACATCGACCCGCCTTACAACACGGGCAAAGACTTCGTGTACCCCGACAATTACAAAGAGGGCTTGGAGACATATCTGGAGTGGACTCGTCAGGTCAACGAGGAGGGGAAGAAGATCTCAACGAACAGTGAGAGTGAAGGACGTTACCACTCGAACTGGCTGAACATGATGTATCCGCGATTGAAGTTGGCGCGGAACCTACTAACTGGCGATGGCTTGTTAATGATTTCTATCGATGACAATGAAATGAGCCACTTGCGCAAAGTCTGCGACGAAGTGTTTGGTGAGCACAATTTCCAATGTCATTTCATTTGGTTAAGGAAAACGGCCCCGAAGGGTGTTCCCCCGATTAACATGGTCGTTACGAGCCATGAGTATGTCCTGTGTTACTCTCGCTCACCGCTCTTCAGATTTCTTGGCCTTCCTCGCTCTCTTGAGGGCTTTGCAAATCCAGATAATGACCCCAGGGGGCCATGGCGAAATACGAATATTAAGAGCACCGTTAAAGCTAAGGCAGATTCATTTACAATAATTGATCCGTCTACGGGGAACGAGTTCACCGATGCGTGGGCTTTCAGCGAAGCTCAACTCAAGACCATGATAGCTTCCGGACAAGTCATTTTCCCAAAAGATCGTAATGGTCAAGTTCGGGCGAAGGAGTACTTTCATGAGTTTAAGAATGCTAACGTTCCCATCATAACATTTCAGGAGAAGTATGACGGTCAGGCGACAAGTGCTGCGTTGGAGAAGTTACTTGGTGGCAAGCTCTTTCAAAATCCTAAAAGCGTTGAATTGTTGAAGAAATTATTCTCCTACACTATGGATTCCGGCATTATGTTGGATTTCTTCTCAGGGAGTGGCTCTGCAGCTCACGCGATAATGCAACTCAATGCCGAGGACGGGGGAAATCGTCGACATATCTCAGTACAACTGCCCGAACCGTTTGACCCTGCCGACGATGCGGCTAAGGCTGGGTTTAAGACAATTTCCGAACTTTGCCGGCAGCGCATCAGCTTGGCAGGAGAAATGATTGCTTCAGCAGGTAATGCCAAGTCATCCAGATTCGACGCTGGATTCCGCTCATTTGCATTGACAGACACCAACTTCGCAAAGTGGCGCGTATCAAGTGACACCGACCGAAACGCCCTGGAACAGCACCTGTTCAGCCTGCGCGAAAGTGCGAGCGACGACGCCACCCCGGACGACCTGCTCACCGAGATTCTGCTGAAGCAAGGCTACTCACTGACTGAAAAAATCTCTGACTCGGAGATCGCGGGACTCGACGTCCGCATCGTCGGTGACAATATGGTGCTCGCCTACCTGACCGAAAGCATCAAGCCGACGCTCGATCAACTCCGGGCCCTGGTCGAGCAAGACCCTCAGCGAATCATCATCTTGGAAGACGCCTTCCAAGGCGACGACGAACTCAAAACCAACCTCGCCCAACTCTGCAAGAGCAAGGGCATCGAGCTATGGACGGCATGAAAGAAGTGGGAATTGGGAAGTGGGAAGGCGGAAGACGTGAGGGAGGGGTTCTGTGAGCAGTCCTAGTTTTCAGTTTGATCCGAAGCAGCAGTATCAGCTCGAAGCAATTCAGAGTGTCGTAGACCTTTTCGATGCCCAGCCGAAGGATGTAGATAAGCTCAGGACGAGCCTGAAGTCAGCGGCTCCAACGGAAGACGGGAACAACATCCGCCTCGATCTGGATCACTCCGAGGAGATCGGAGCCATCGGCAACAATCTCGTCTTAGACCACGAGGCCATCCTCACCAACCTCCAGCGGGTTCAGGACCGCAATGGTCTAGAAGTCATCCCGAAGCTCTTCGACAATGCACTCGACTTCGACATCGAGATGGAAACGGGTACGGGCAAAACCTATGTTTACCTCCGCACCATGTTCGAGCTGGCTCGCAACTACAATTTCAGCAAGTTCATCATTCTCGTGCCGAGCGTGGCGATCCGCGAAGGAGTCAACACGAGCATCCGGTTGATGCGGGAGCACTTCCGACGGCTCTATCCCGACCTTCCGTTCGACGCCACCATCTATCGGGGCGATTCTGCCGAGGAGGTTCAGTCATTCGCGACTTCGACCAACGTTCAAATCCTCATCATGACCATCGCTTCGATCCGAGGCGACAAGAATAATCGAATCATCCATCAGAATCGAGATAAGTTGAATGGTCTGCGCCCGATTGACTACCTGAAAGCAACGCGACCCGTGGTGATCATGGACGAGCCTCAGAATATGGAGTCCGAGCTTTCGCAATCGTCAATCGGCGAGCTCACCCCCGCGTTCACGCTCCGCTACTCGGCCACGCACAAGCAGAAGCGCAACGTGGTCTACCGTTTGGATCCTGTCGATGCGCATGACCTCGGTCTGGTCAAGCAGATTGTGGTGACAGACGTCCGACAAGAGGGTGCCGATGCGACTCCCTACATCAAATTGGTGGAGGTCAAGCAAAGCCCCTGGATCGCTCGGCTGGAATTGGCGTGTCGTAAGGCCGACGGCTCGCTGGAGCGCAAGGTGGTTTCCGTTCGCCAGAACCAAGAACTCTCTGATGAGCGCCTGACAGGAAACCCCGTGTACGAGGGTTGGCGGGTGTTGGAAATGAGCATCATGCCCGTGAGCGTCGAACTGACCAAGCACGGCGTTTTACACGAGGGTGAAGTCATCGGCGGAGTCAGCGATCTGATCTATAAAGAGATGATCCGCGAGACGGTGAAAGAGCACTTGCGAAAAGACTCCATGCTTCGACCCAAGGGCATTAAGGTGCTGAGCCTGTTCTTTGTGGACAAGGTGGCGAGCTTCCTGGGCGACGGCTCGAACAATGACGACGCCAGTGGCGACTTTGTGAAATGGTTTGACGAAGTCTATACGGAAGAGCGGGATAAGTCCGAACGCTACCAGAAGCTCCTCCCCTACGCAGGGCACGAGGTTCGGCGGGCCTACTTCTCTCAGCTAAAAAAGAAGGGCGGCCAGAGCTCATTCCAAGATTCGTCGGGCACGACCAAGGCTGACGACGACGCCTATGAACTCATCATGCAGGACAAGGAACGTCTGCTGGATGAGTCCGAGCCGGTTCGGTTCATATTCAGCCACTCAGCATTGCGCGAAGGTTGGGACAATCCGAACGTCTTCCAGATTTGCACGTTGCGCGAGATGGGGGCAGAAGTAGAACGCCGCCAGACGATTGGACGCGGCCTGCGATTACCCGTGACCAAGACCGACGAAGGCTACATCCGCGTGGGTGATCGCGCCATCGCTACCCTGACCGTTGTCGCCAATGAGAGCTACCAAGCATTTGCCAAGAGCCTTCAGACCGAATACAAGAAGGCGGGGGTTGAGATCGGACAAGTGCGCCAAACCGAGTTTGCCAAGATCGCCGAGGTGGACGCCGCTGGCACGGTGACCGACGAGACGCTGGGCTACAAACAGTCGGTGGAGATTTGGGATCACTTGGAGAAAAACGGCTTCATCCAAGGCGGCATGAAGACCGCCAAGTTCCAACCCGACGTGCTTGGATTCGACCTGAACCTACCGGACAAATTCAAGCCCTACGAAGCAGAGATCATCAGCCTGGTTGAGAACTCCAGCATTGAGCGGTTTGTGAAGTCGGCTACGAAACGACGTGTCCGAAATCTGAACAAGGAACTCTATTGGACACCTGAGTTTGAGGCGTTCTGGGAGGCGATTGCCAAGAAGACGACCTACCGAGTGACGGTTGACCGCAACCAGATCATCGAGAATACGGTGAAGGCGATTCGCGAGGCTCCTAAGATTGACCCTCTGCGGATTGTGGCGACCTACGCGGGCGTCAAAGTGCTGCGAGGTGGCGCTAAGGGCACCGTGGTGCGAGAAGGTCAAAAGGAGCTCAAAGGAACCTACGATCTGCCCGACATCATCGCCGAATTACAGGAAGCAACATCGCTCACCCGCGCGACAATCATCGACATTCTGACTCGTTGCGAGCGGTTGGAGGAGTTCATCGGAAACCCCAACGACTTCATCGCCATGGCTAAGAAGCGACTCCAAGATGAACTTGCGAAGCTGGTTGTGGAGGGGATCCAGTACGAGAAGATTCCGGGTTATATCTACGAGCTGCGCGAGCTGCAGAAGGATGGCAGTGAGGAGAAGGAGCGCTTTGTTGACCAACTCTACAAGGTGCAGAACGAGCAGAAGACCGACTTCGACTATGTGTTGTATGACGGCGGTCCCAACGGCCCGGAACGCCAGTTTGCCGAACTCTTGGACACGCGCGAGGACATCAGGCTCTTCATGAAGCTTCCAGATAAGTTCAAGATTCCCACGCCCGTAGGCACGTACAACCCCGACTGGGCGATCATCAAGCAGGTGGATGGCGAAGATCGCATCTACCTCGTCCGCGAGACGAAGAGTACGCTTGACGACACGAAGCTGCGCCCCACGGAGCTTGCGAAGATCAAGTCAGCAAAGAAGCATTTTGCTGCCATTGGGCTTGAGGGCACGGCGGAGTTGGCCGGCTACGACCGGTCTGTTCCTGGTAGGTGGAATCTATGACGCGAAGACAGGAGTTACAAGATCGAAAAGTGCGCCGTGCCGCTGCGATGGTGTTCGCCGTCGCACCGTCATTTTCGTTGGTCTTAAAGAGCCTTGTGACGTCCACGGAGCGGAAATGGGTGGTCCAAAGTGGCTCCCGTTGGACTTTCTAGGTTCAAACATTAAACCTGAGCGGACGATTCTGGACGCCGCTGGATTTGACATTCTGACTCTTAATCAGCGGGTCACAGGTTCGAGCCCTGTACGGCCTACCAGGATTTATCCTAATCAATATCAGAAATTTGATTTGAGCCTTTTTATCCTTAATGAAGAAAGCCGGAGCCCTGCGCAGGATTCCGGCTTTTTTATCAATTTACCGACTGAGACTTAGTCCGATGCTTTGTACGCGTCGATAATCTGTTTGATCTTGGCGGAAGTCAGAGGATCTTCCTTAGAACCCGGGAAGCCTTGCCAGCGAACCACGTTATCCGGAGTGATGACCAGAACATGCGGAATCCCCTTGATCCCGATAAATTTGCTCATCTTGGCTTCGGTGTCGGTAGTGATCACATAATCCACTTTGGTTTTTGCGATAAATTCGCTGACCGTAGCCGGATCTTCGTCGCTGATACCAATGACAACAAGGTCATCTTTAAATTCCTTTTGCCACTTATCAAGCTCAGGCATCACCTTACGGCACGGACCGCACCAGGTTGCCCAAAAATCCAACAGAATCACCTTGCCCTTAAGCTCAGGAAGAGTGCCGTGTACCACCTTGCCAACTTCAAGCTCGGGTGCTTTCTGCGCACGCAGATCGTTGGTGGCGTAAAGCTCTTTTTCCTTGACTATCGTCGGATAAGAGGTCTTTTCCTGGGCAGTTGCGCCCAACGCGGCCAACGCGCAAAAGGCAATGAATAACTGCTTCATACACCCATTCAGACGCTCAAGTCAGGCGGGTACGTTGCGAAGACCTCAAATATTCCCATGACCGGACTTACGCTTTCGGAAATCCGGGTGCGGATCGAAGCAGGTACACCTGACCCTGGTGATAAAGCGGATGCATGGCCAGCCGCGAAAACGCTCCTTCTCCCGTGATCATCGGTCCCAAGGCCGATTTAAGCTCAAGCTCGCGTAGGGCTTCTCCTTTGGCAAATAGCCGCTCCACCCACGGACGCGAAACAGTTAAAGCGTGGCGCACGAACTCTGGAGTAAGTTCCACTTCCTGAACCGGAAACGGGCCATCATCGACCACACCTTCGGTTGCAGCGCGGCGGATTAACCGCTCTTCATCGGTGACATCGCCGCCGAGCAGTTGGGAAGCGAACGAAAGTTCAACCCCCGCCACATGGACGGCCATCTCGGCAATTGTCAGGGTGTTTGGTGCCAAGCGCCAGTTAAGCTGAGCGTGCGAAAGACCGGTCAATGAATCGATGAATCGGCCGCGCGAGAGCTCCCACGTCACTATGAAATCGTGCATTGCTTTTTAGTTTATTCGTTCGCGGACTTAAGCCGTCCCCATGATGCGATCGGCAATCTCTTGGCCTTGAGGGGATAGCGGCATAAATGGTCCCCGCAGAGGGCCGCATTCGATTCCCTGTTTTTCCATGGCGTACTTCGCCACGCGGGCCGATCCCGCCAGCTTGAGCAATCCAACTAGGATGGGTCGGAACGCATCCCACCGCAAGAAGATTCGATCTACATGGTCGCGACCAAATAGAGCGGCCGGATGCACGATTCCGCTCGGTGTCCAGCATTCGATGCTGCTACCATGCGGATTACTGGCATACGCTTCCATCGCATGGGCAGAAAGAGGCTCTGGTACACGGGTTGCCGATGATTCCCCAACCCGTGCGGCTTCGGATAGATGGCCGCTGGGATCAAGGAATCCGACCGGAATTTTGCCGTGTCGGCGCACCACATTTAAGTAGTTCACCGCCTCTTCTTTCGTGAGGATTCCGTGGGGTGGAGGACAGAGTACGGCACCCACGGCCCCGCACTCGTGCGCATCTTGACATAAGTCAATAGCTATTGCGGTCGTCTGAGCAGTAGCGTTAACATAGATCGCCATGCCATGAGCATCGCGCGCAACCCATTCGCACAGCTTTTTCCGTTCGGCTAGCGAAAGACTGGCCCATTCGCCGGCATCGCTTGCGATGAGCACCCCTTCGAATCCCGATTCTCGGACCCGCCGGATTAGGCGAGCGAGCCGAATTTCGCTGATGGTCGATCCGTCGTCCGTGTAGGGCGTGGGGATCGGGGCGATAAGGCGCGGAACTTCCACTAAACACCAGGACGAACGAGAACCCGCCGGGGGCGCAAAGTCACATCTTCGCTACTGCACAGTCACGGTCATGGTGCGGCTCAGTTCGGTTTCGCCGATGCGAGCCTTAAGCGTTACGGGGAAGGTTCCGCTCGCTCCGCCGGGAATCATGAATTCAACGGTAATTTTGGCGTTCCCGCGCGGATAATAGATCAAGAAGCCTTGCGATTGACCGCGCCGAGCGCTCCATTCGTCGGGCAGGACATAGTCGAAGTTTCCATCAATCCGACCCGTCGCCTGTGAGCGAAGAGTCACGGTGGTTCGGACCACTTGCGACTCTTGCGAATAGCGAATTTGTCGCGGCAAATCCCATTCGAAATCGATCAGATCAGCAATGCGGAAGCTCGTCCGGATCACGGCCATTCGACCATCGGCGGCCAGCAGCGTGGCGCGCAGCACGCGATATCCGCTCGGGGAATCGGGCTGGATCCCGCTTTGGTAATCGACCGAGGCGTTGCTTCGCCGATCGGGCTCGGGAAACGGCTTAGTCATCTGGCTAATCGCATCGCGGGCGTAGCCCTCGCCAATTACATCAATCTGCTGGAGCGTCGGACAATCCTGCTCCAAGGTGAAATTGAACTTAAATTTGAGTGGATCGAATCGGGCTACGTTGCGATTTGAGATACTTGGACGCCAAACTAACCCGCTGAACAAATTTACACTTTTGTCAAAGCGTAGCCGCAAAAATGCCATGTTGCGCGGCAGATAGCTGGGGCCGGAATCGAAACTGCTCGGCATAATGTCTACGCGTACGCCAACTCGGCTATCTTCTTTAATCTCTAGGAGGCCTTCGGTATTAAAGCTTCCTTCCACCGCCCAGTTTTCGGTGCCGGGTTTGGCGATTGTGGTGATGGCATGACTGCCGAGTCGAGGAGTTATCCAGACCGGACCGTTTCGATCGGTGGCATCTAGTTGGCGAATGCCGGTGGTGGAAAGATCACCGTGCGTCGAAATTCGGATCTCATAGTTGTCGTTACCCACCAGCCAGCCGTCGCCGTTGAGGTCAAGGCTAACGATCACATCGTTTCCGGCGGCGGGTTTTGCCGCCCAGTACAGTTTGCCGGGTTCCCATTGGAAGTAAACCGGCCCCGCTTCCGTATCCATGAGGTGATCCCACTCTTGATCGGCGAGAACGCCATCAATGGCAGGAGTAATGGCGAGGCGCAACGGATCGGGGACCTGGGGTTGAGCCAGAAAAGGATGAGTTTGGGCAAGCAAAATGCCGGCGAGCAGGATAGCAGCCACGGTACCGTTTCAGACTCATTGGACCAGCTAAACGATTCACGGTCCGGGATGGGAAAGGGGACCGATCCATTCGGTTGGGCCGTGGTATAAAAGAGGGTCCTGCAGGGGTATAGCTCAGTTGGTAGAGCAGCGGTCTCCAAAACCGCAGGTCGCGGGTTCGAGTCCTGTTGCCCCTGCCATTTTTTATTTGTCCATTCCGGACACATAGTAACAGGACGTTCCGGAGACATAGGTTACACCTTGAGGGCCCCGAAGGGGTTTGCCAGGGGCTGCAACCATTTCCCGTCAGGGTCACTATAGCTGAGTCGTAGTCCCTGAACGAGAGGAGCCAGACGTTGTCTTCTACCTCTTTGAGCCCGAGTGTTTGTCCTGAGAACACGTGAGAGATTTCCTGAGCTCGTTGGCGTTTGCACTTCATCGGCTCGACGAGGCCGTGACGGTCCAGCACCGCATGAATCGCCGCCGAGACCTTCACTTCTGAGGAAAACTTGCGGATGAGCAACTCTCGTAGCCTCCTCGCTCCCCAGTGGGGCTTCTCCTTCTTTAACTGCAGAATGGCCGTTTCCACCTGAAACGGAAGTTGGTTCCCATAACGGAAAGGACGTCTCGAACGATCCGTCAGCGCTTCCAAACCGCATTCCTTGTAACGGGGTCCAAGATCTTATATCCCGTCTTGCGGGAGATCCCGAACTCACGACACAAAAAGCTCATTTCCTCGACCTCCAAAAGGCGCGAAACAAATCTCATTCGTTCTTCCACGATTGACTGCTCCTTCCAGGGCATCCGCTTCCTCCAAAAGAGGAAGTGTCACCCATCAGTCAGAATGCACATTCTGCTATTCGCTGGTCACTCACCATGAGATTGGGTCCCGGATATGCACCCCGTCGGCAGAATCAGATACACTACTTGGCGTCGAGATAAGGCGAACGGCAAGAGCCGGCGGATCCTCGCAATACAGCGGTTCCGTCGGCTTTGTTTTTGTCTGAACCGCCCGGAGAAAATATGGCAACGCTCGTGATTGTCGGCGCCCAGTGGGGCGACGAAGCCAAGGGGAAAATCGTCGATGTGTTGGGCTCACAAGCCTCGCACGTGGTTCGCTACAGCGGCGGAAACAACGCCGGACACACCGTGATCACCGGCGGAAAAACGTTTAAGTTTCACCTGATTCCCGCCGGTATCTTACATCCCGAAACGATTTCCATCCTAGGCGGCGGAATGGCACTCTGCCCTAAATCCTTGCTCGATGAAATCCACGAAACTCGGGCCCAACAGCCCGAACTCGGAACGTTACTCATCTCCCCGGCTGCACATGTTGTTTTTCCTTACCACCGACTGCTGGACGAGCTCGAAGAAGGAGCCCGGGGCGACAACAAAATCGGAACCACCTCACGCGGAATCGGGCCCATGTACACCGACAAAGTTCAGCGGATCGGAATCCGCATGGGTGAATTTGTTCAACCCGAGCTATTCCGGGAACGACTTGGACAAGTGCTTGAATTTAAAAACCGGTTGATCACTCTGTTGGGTGGCCAACCGGTAGATGCCGATGCCCTCTATAACGAATACGAATCGTACGCTCAAGAGCTCGCTCCCCTTGTACGGGATACCGAAAGCCTGCTTCAGGATGCCGTTCGAGCCGGATCGCGAGTGCTGTTCGAAGGCGCCCAAGGCACCTTCCTTGACCTTGACCACGGAACCTATCCCTACGTAACCAGTAGCCATCCCACCGCCGGCGGCGCATGTCTTGGCACGGGAATCGGTCCGCGCGATATCGACCAGGTTCTGGGAGTTTGCAAATCGTACAACACGCGGGTTGGTGAGGGGCCCTTCCCTACCGAATTAACTGATGAAATTGGTGAGCAGATTCGACGACAAGGGCACGAATTTGGAACGACCACCGGACGTCCACGCCGTTGTGGATGGCTAGACCTTGTTGCCCTGCGCCACTCATGCCGAATCAATTCCATGAGCGGACTGATTGTCACCCGACTCGATGTTCTCGGAGGGATCGACACCCTTCAGCTTTGCGTTGGCTATCGAGGCCGCTCAGATATCCCCAGTACCACCGAAGATTGGCATACCGTTGAACCCGAATACGAGTCGATGGCCGGCTGGAGCGAGGACATACAGCACATCCGCCGATGGGAAGACCTGCCGGAAACCTGCCGTCTCTATGTAGAACGGATCGAAGAGTTCACCGGAGTTCCCGCGGCCATCCTTAGCATCGGGCCTGACCGCGAAGAGACAATCATTCGCCGTCCAGACCTGGTGTGGGGACCTCGGTAGAGCCTGATCTTTCGGGCTCGACCGGGGATCCCGTCGCCGAGTCGGGGTCACGGTACCACGCCCCGCCGAACGCAAGTCGCGCCGCTTCTTCGATGCTTTGGGACGTGCTCAGCTTTTGGGCTTCATCGTACGCATCGCGCGTAATGGTGCCCGAGAACGCAAGCGATTGGACATCCATCAACCGGATGGTAGCTTCGGTGAACATTGACGGTGATGTGAACGCATCCGAAGCCAAAAGTAGTGCGGTTTGATCCAGCGGCACGTTGGGTTCGCTTCGGGCTGTAATCACCACTGCGTTGGAGTTGGGTATCGTGGTTGCGAAGATAATCAACGCGGATTTTTGCCCCGATTGACGCAGTTGCGCTAGGAGTTGCTCATCGTCCGGGACCGTTAAACTTCCCCCTCCGATCGGATTCTCGACCGGCGGCCGAGGCGGGCTCGGTTCGGTTTCCGGTTCCGCGGGGACCACAATCGGCTGTGCCGGAGCGTTTTCCGACGGGTGGTTAGCTCCGCTGCGACCCACAAAATAGGCAGCCGCCCCGACCGCGATCACCAGCAGAACCATGGCAGCGGCATAAGTAGAGACACCGCTCCGCGGTTTAATCTGAAGTTGTTCGACCGTAGTCTTTGTCTCTTGCCGCGCAATTTGCTCCCGAATTTGGGAGAGCATTGTTTGCTCCCGCTGGGCTCGCGGTTCGAGGTCAACCGCCATCTCCAGCCATTCCGCAGCTTGGGGCAAATCTCCTTGTTCCAAATAGATTTCACCTAGCAAAGAGTGTGCCGTAAAATTGTTGGGATAGCTTCGGAGGATGCCAAGGCACACGCTCGCGGCTTCCTTATAATTTCCGCGCCGACGTTCGAGATTGGCTTGCGCGAGTTCTTGGTAAACGGCTTGGTCGGAACCTTCGGCGTCGCCGATGCTTACTCCGCATTCCGGGCAGTACGGACTACCCGCCGGAATAACCGCGAAGCATCGGTAGCACTCTATGGTGCGATTTTCACCCTTGTCCGGTGCTGCCAAATCCGCCCTCCCCGCGCGTCGTTTCATCAAGACTTAAGACCACAACCATGTTCGCTCGCACGACCGGGCAGATGACCAGCTGAGCGATTCGTTCGCCTTGTTCGATTTCGAATGGCTCCTCCCCAAAGTTGATCATGATGATGCCGATCTCACCTCGGTAGTCGCTATCGATGGTGCCGGGCGAATTCACCAACCCGATGCCGTGCTTGAGCGCAAGGCCAGATCGGGGCCGGACCTGACCTTCGAATCCCCTCGGGATCGCCATCCGCAGGCCGGTACGAATGAGCTTCCGCTCGCCTGGGGCCAAGGTGGTCGATTCCGCTGCCCGAAGATCGAGCCCCGCCGCATCCGGCGTGGCGTAACCGGGCATCGATCCGGCAGGATCGACGACGACTTGGATATTAACGGGAGCGGAACTTAGGCGTAGGTCGGTGGACATTCAGAATCTCGTATCATAAACCCCATGCAGTGGTACCGCCGGGGCGAATCGTTGATTATTCTACAAGAGGAATCGATCCCCGCAACTACTCTTGCCAAAGCAATCTCACACATTGCGGTCATCGAAGAGTGGTTAGGCTTTACGGAGGCGGTGCCCGCATTTGATAAAGTTGGCATCTACGTCGAACCGGAATTCGATTCGGGCCTGCTTGATCGGATTTGGCAAATCGAACCGCAAACCGAATCAGCGGGACAAAACTTTGTGATTCCTGTACTCTACAACGGCCCCGATTTAGCTGACGTTGCTCTCCGGGTGGGACGATCAATTGATCAGGTCACACAAATTCACCAATCTGCCGACTACCGAGTTGAGGCAGTAGGATTTTGCCCCGGGTTTCCCTACCTTGGTGGACTACCAGTAGAGCTGGAAGGACTACCCCGCCGGGATTCACCGCGATCGCAAGTTCCTCCCGGATCGGTTGCGATGACCGGCGATCAATGCGGAATCTATCCGTTGGAGCGGCCGGGAGGATGGCATCTCATCGCCCGGACCCCGCTCACCTTGGTTGATGTGGAGTCCGAGTTCTTTCCGCTAAAGACCGGGGACCGGATCCGATTTATTCAAATCAACGAGGCCGAATTTGACGCCCGCAAAGGAGAACGGCTATCCGCACAATCGATATAAACGCCGATCTCGGCGAAGGGATCGGCCACGATCAAGCGCTGCTCGAAATCGTCAGCAGTGCCAACATCGCCGGCGGGGCCCACGCCGGGAGCCACGCAATCACTCGGGAAACAGTGGCGATCTGCCACGAGAGAGGCGTCCGCATCGGCGCGCACCCGAGTTATCCGGATCCCGAATATTTCGGAAGGCGAACGTTCGCTGAAACGGGATTGTCGGTTTCCGAAACGTTCGACTCGCTGATTGCCCAGGTCGAACTTATCCCTGAGGCGGTCTACATTAAACCGCACGGTGCTCTTTATAACGAAGCGGCGGCGGAAATCGATTCTCCGGCGGGCGAACTTGTGACGAAAATTACCGAGCGATTCGGCCTCCCCCTCCTAGGATTGCCGCAATCTGGACTCGCCCGCATTGCCGACCGTTGCGGGGTTCCCTTTATCAAAGAAGGATTTATCGACCGATTCTACGACGCCTTCGGACGTCTGATCCCCCGCGCCGATCCGCGTTCAATGATCACCGATCCCGAAACGTGTGTGGCTCACGTATTTACGTTGGCAGAAAAGTGCGATTCGTTGTGTATCCACGGCGACACCCCGGGCGCAATCGAAACGGCCGCGCGGGTTCGGATCGAACTCGAAAAGCAAGGATGGCGGATCGGTTGGTAACGGTGACTTCCGCTTATGCGGGCAGTCTGATTCTCCCACCAGAACGTCCGGGTCGTCGCCAATTTGGGGTTCCGCCTGGTGGACCATTCGATTCCGAACTCGCGGCTATCGCGAAGTCAATTGCTTCCGCCCACTATCTTATTGAGATTACGACCCCGATCGTGATCACCGTCCGATCTCCGGTTAGGCTTGGACTTGCCTCGCCGGTCGGGTCGGCCCTGCTTACCGACCGAGAATCACTTGACGTAGGGGCACTTGATTTCCGCTCGCCTGGTTCGCTATCGCTCCGCGCTCCCCAAAAAGGAGGCCGCGCCTATCTTTCCATTCCGAGCCTGGGATGGAGCAAGCGCGATCCGGAGTTGGTACCGATTCATAAAAGTTTAGAAACGCAATCCGCGGATGTTGACTTTCTGAGATTTGCATTCCCCCTTTCCCACCGGCCACGACAACTACGCCTTTGTAATTCGGTAGTTACGAACGAAGTCCAAGGCCAAGTCGGTCGGAAATCCAGCCGGGTCGGAATCCGGATAGACGACCTCTACCCTGCGCTTGAGCAAGAACCCCGACCGCTACGGCGGAGCGAACCGGCAATTTTTGGGGCGGTTCAGGCCACCCCCGGCGGCGAACTACTTATCCATGGACCCGACGGCCCCACCCTCGGCGGATATCCCCATGTGGGAACCGTCTGCCGGGCCGATCTCCCGATTCTCGCCCAACTCAAGCCCGAGGAAACCCTAACGCTACAGCCGATCAGCCACGCGGAGGCTCTCAAGGCTCTTCATCAACGAAAGGTTGAAATGGATAAATTTCTGGCCGAAGTCCGGTCCATCTTTAGTTTAAGACCGTTCCAACCGTAGAATCATAAGGCAGACTTATGGAATCAGAGCGCCCCACCATGATCTACGATGGCGATTGCGGATTTTGCAAACGCTCGGTGGGCTTTTTGCTTATTCGTGACAAAAAAGGCATCCTTGATGCAGCTGCAAACATGGAACATCCGCGCGTGGTCAACGATCCCGAATTGTTCGAAAGAACGCAGCGCGAAATGCTTCTTTTCGATGGCGATAAGGTCTACGGTGGTGCAGACGCCGCGCTCCGCGCTTGGCTAAAGGTAAGGCCGTGGTCGCCTTTGCGTCTCTTTATCTGGCCGCCGTTCGTGTGGATCGCTCGTCTCGTTTACCGATGGATCGCTCGGAATCGCATGCTCGCTAGCCGGATTTTGCGGATTCCGGCAACATGCGAGATCCCGCGGCGCAAATCTTGACCTGACCTTTTACGCTGCCATCCGGAGATTCGGGGTTGGCTCGCCCTCCCGAGTCACAAATCGTCCGACCAGAGTGAGAACATCGTCGCTCATGCGCGCCAGTTCTTGGGCAGATGCGGCAATCTCTTCGACGCTTGCCGTGAGTTCTTGACTGCTGGCGGATGACTCTTGACTCACCGCGGCAACATTGTCGATTGTCGAGGCAACCTGGCGGGCTCCGTGGTTGATTTCCGCCGCTTGCTGCGCATTTTCTTCCGCTGCCCCGGCAACTTGGGTCATGGCATCAACAACCGATTGCGCGTTTACGTGTAACTGGGTGACGGCGGCCACAACTTCGGTTGCTGCTTGATCAATCTTGCTAAGGGCATTACCCGCCTCGGTACTCCGTTCAACGCCGTCAACCACTTCGTTCTGAGTTTCCTTAATCGAAAACACGGCGGCCAAACTATCTTCCGCCACGAGCTCGATGAGTTCAGAAATCTGCACGGACGACGAGGCGCACTGCTCGGCCAATTTGCGGACTTCTTCGGCCACGACGGCAAATCCTCGGCCGTGCTCGCCTGCCCGTGCGGCTTCGATGGCTGCGTTTAGGGCGAGCAGATTGGTTTGTTCGGCAATCTGATTGATGGTCTGCACAATCGATCCGATCTGTTTGCTACGCTGTTCCAATCGACCCATCTGCTCGGCCGAGCCATTGACCTTGTCGTTGAGTCGATCCATCGCGCTCATGGCCGCATGGACCGCGCGAGCCCCTTCGGCGGAAAGGGCCGAAACTTCTCGCGCGGATTCACCCACTCCCCGGATCCCCTGGGAAGCCTCGTCGAGTGATTCTTTGGCGTTGCGAACCAGTTCTTGCTGGGCTTGGCTTCCTCGGGCGACCGCCCCAATTCCGGCAGCGACTTCGTCGGTGAACCGGCTCGCATCCGTTGCCGATCGGGCCAAAGCTTCGCTTCCGCCGGCGATATCGTTGGCTGCTCGTCCCGATTCTGATGCTGCCGCCGCAACCGCTTCCCCAGTTTTTGCCACGGTTTCACTGGCCGCGCGGACTTCGCCAATCAGTTCGCTCAGAGACTCGCAGCTCGAATTGTAGCTGCCGAGCGTCCCGTGGATTTTATCAAGCAGTCGGTTAAAAACGATTGTCATCTCGCCCAGCTCATCTTTCGAATCGTACGTAAGGCGATCTGTCACGGGCGTGCAGGTCTTGGTCAGGTCACCGGACGCCAGTGCAAGTAATCCATTGTGCAGGTCAGTTACGCAGTGGTTTTCAAGCGAATTCAGACGGGCACGTAGCGCAAACACCGGGTTCGTGATTGCTCGAGTAAGAGTTACTCCGGCCAATAAACACACGGCTAAGAACACCGCCAAACCCAGCAAAATACTATTACGGACACCCAAAAACACATCTTTTCCTTCCTGAGCCGTGCGAGCCATCACCTGTTGCTGCGCTTTCATAAGTGCATCGAATGCGGGCTCGATCTTTTCCTGCTCGGTCGCAACGAGCGTTGTTCGCATGAGTTCGAGTGCCTCGGTGCCGTCGGCTTGCTGGATGCGACTCGAGTTGCTCTGCCACTGAGTTTCAAAAAGGTTGATCGCCGTTTTGGTTTCGGCAATCGGACCTTGCAGTTCCGGAAGCGGATTATCCCGCTCAAATTCATTGATGATGGTAACGCAGTTGGCAATATGATCGCGAGCTTCTGCGGCAAATGCCGGTGAATCTTTGCTATCAGCCAGTGCCGTTGCGTACACCGCGTCCAGCACTAAGCGAAATTCATCACGAAGCTCAAGCTGCCGGTTGTAGCCTTCCAACGCATCTTCTTGCATTCCATGCATCGCATCCGAGAGGCGCTGTGCACCGCCTTGGCTGATGATCCCCATGACCGCGCAGAGTCCAAGAATCAATCCGAAAGTAAGAGCAAACTTATGAGCGAGTTTGAGATTCCGTAAGATAACCATGCCAGCAATCCCCCGCTGGGCGGGAGCACATTAAAAATTCTAGGGTTAGGGTTGCCGCTTTCTCAGGTTAAAGAGAACAAAAGGGCCTCCCCGCGCTACACTCAACGCATTCGATGGCGCAGCTCTATATTGGACTCTCGGGATACTCGTATAAAGAGTGGCAAGGCGAAGGACTCTTCTATCCTCCTGAGCTCAAACAGCGCGAATATCTGGACTACTACGCGTCCCGATTTGGTGCCGTGGAAGCTGACGGCACTTGGTACAAGATGCCCGGCGAAGCACAAGTCGAAAAATGGATCTCCGACACCCCCGATGGGTTTAGGTACTCGCCGAAAATGCACCGAAAAGTCACGCATTTTTCGCGACTCAAACCCGAGGGCTTGGATTCGCTGGAATTTTTCCTAAAACGACTCAAACCGCTGGAAACCGCCGGCAAGCTCGGGTCGGTACTGTTACAACTTCCTCCCAAACTTGAGCGAAACGACGAACGCCTTTCCACATTTCTCAACGCGATTCCCAAGCGTGAATCCCTACCCTGGGCGATCGAATTCCGGCACGAATCGTGGCACGACCCATTAGTTGAGCAATTACTTCGCGACCATTCGATTGCCTGGGTGGCCGCCGATACCGACGAGGAAGATGCCCAGCGACGAGATACCGGAAACCATATCTACGCGCGACTCCGCAAATCCGATTACGACGAATCCATGCTCGCCGAATGGGCTCTCTACTTCAAAACAAAAATCGAAGCCGGAAAGAATTGCTATGTGTACTGCAAACACGAAGATGCGGAACAACCCTGGGTGTGGGCCGACCGCATCCGCGAACTATGTGGCTGAAGATTCTACAGAGCCGTTGAACTCTGTGGTGCCTCCACTGGGAGGCTATGACGAGCATCCCGAAATCCGAAAAGCCAGCGATCGACCGAAAATCGACCCGGCGATGCCAAGAGCCAGAAAATTCCAAGCACCAGATACAGGCCGGCGAGTTCCCAAGAACTTTGCCCCACCATAACATCTCCGCGTTGGACGTGAACACTCACCGCGACTGCCATTGTGCAAATGAATCCAAAACATACCAGTGGCATAAGCACGCCCAAAAGGAGTCCGACCCCACCGCCGAATTCAGCTAGGGCAGCCAACGCCTGCAAGAACGGCGGGAAAGCTTCTCCTCCCCAGCCGGTTGGATTCTGAATTTTCGGCCAGCCGTGCTGGACCATCGCTACCCCGACATAAAGTCGGAGCAGAAGCAAGGCAAGATCGACTGAACTCGGCAATCGATGGGAGCCAAAAATTGTGCGCAAGAGCATGATTGTTTCTAAGGGTGAGGTTCGTGGAATTGTTCCTTAATGACCGCAAAAGGTCCGGGTTTGCAAGTTATGACCCCCCGGAACCTTTGGGCTTTTCTACGCTTCGACGAGCTGCTTGAGTCGCGCAAGTGCCTGACCCCAAGCCTCAAAAAAGAAGTCGTACATCTCGGGCGGGGTTGAAGCCTGAACGCTGAGCGTGAAGGGTGCAGAATCACCAATGATCTGATATGTTTCCGTACCTCCGATCCACTTTTCTTGGTCTTCTCCTTCAAAGATATCCTTACCTTTTTCGATCACCCCAACGTGTTCGCCGCGAAGATATTCGTTCGGCCGATGTTCGGCGATCTTTGTGATCATTCCGTAGATCTCGCCGCTATCGGGATCGGGCCCGATGAATCGCATCAGCGAACCTTGAGTCCAGTCTCCTTCAAAAGTGCTGCCGGGGTGAAATGCGCTGCACCAGTCTTCGAACGAAGACTTATTCAGCAACACCGACCAGATTCGTTCGCGAGTCGCATTCAGCTCGATCGATTTCTCGACCTGGGTTTTGTCGTTGTTCACGATTGATCCCCCAACATGAGCATCCAGCTGAGCCCAAATTTATCTGAAACCACGGCAAAACGCGGGCAGAAAAACGTCGGGGCAGGCGGCATCATGGGCGTTCCGCCTTCAACCAGAGCGTTATAAGCGTCGTCAATCTGAGACTCGGTCGGCAAAATGACGGCGAGCGTAAATCCGCTCTTTTGGCCGTCTGCTTGGCACCCGCCATCCGACATAAAAAATTGAACATTGCCGAACTTGACCTCACCGTGGACGATCTTGTTAGCAAAACTCGGGTCGAGGTCGGGATCGGCCGCATCGGCCGGAACTTGGTTGTGGCGCATGAGCAAGATGGTTGCGCCCAGTGCGTTTTGGTAAAACTCGGCGGCCTCTTCTGCGCGACCGCCGAAGAAGACATAGGGGATGATGGATTGTGGTTGGATTGTCATGTTTGAGTATCTCCGAGAGGGGTGAAAATCGTTTCCAGATAGCGACGCAAATGATCCGCCGCGCGTCGTGCAGGCTCCGGCGTTCCGCTGGCCTTAGCAAGAATGAATCCGCCTTGGAATGCAGCTTGCGAAAATTCTGCAAGCGAACGTGCATCTGGTTGCCCGGCAATATCCCGCGCATCCAATGCCGCCTGAAACAGGGGCGTGAGAAATTCGATATGGGCGTCAATGTGGGTTCCGCACGCCTCCTGGATCGGTGGATGCGAAGTGTGAATTTCTTGCGCAAGTGTTCCAAGCAAACAGGTGTATTCGTATGTTTCTCCCTGCATAATCTGGCGTCGGAAATCGATGTATCCGAATAGCCGTTCCACCGGGTCGATCAACTGATTAAACGGGGCGGTGCGAAAAAGCTGGTCTGCCATGCTGGAAAAGTATTCGGCGGCTTCGACCGCCATCTGTTGTTTATCTTTAAAGTAATGGAAAAATCCGCCTTTAGTGATGCCGACCCGTCGGCAGATTTCATCGATGCCGGTAGCGGCATAGCCCCGCTCGCGGATGGTATTCATCGCGGTGCAGAGGATCAGGCTCCTTGTTTGGGCGCTTTTGGCTTCGGCCACGGAGTCATTATACCAACCGGTCGGTATGCCCATGCAAGTGTTCTGGGAAAATTGTCAAATTCTTTCGGTTCGTTACCGGATGCGCAAATATCTACATGGCCGTGTGGACACCATTCCTAGGTGGCTGACTGAATAAAATATCTCGCTGTGGATCGAATCACGATCGCGAAAGAACAGACTCAGTCCGCGATGGATATGTTTTTGCGAAACTTCAGCCATGTGCCGGATGATCGCTTGACCTGGACACCGATGCCCTCAGCAAAATCTGCCTTGCGAATCGCCGCGCATACGGCCTTGCATACTCAGGTGTTTGCCGAGATTATTCGAGAGCGGAACTTGCCAAGACCAGAGAATCTGCAAGCATGGCTTGCCGATCGTGAAGCACAAGAGCTCGCCTTAATTGATAGACACGATATTGAAGCCACATTTAAACGGGGCACCCTCCAGATCCAATCTGCTTTGGACACTCTTGGTTCAGAAGAATTAGGCATATCGCTCGATTCCGGCCAGGGTTGGTCTATGCCTATGACGCAAGTAATCACCCTGCCCGCGATGCACACACATCTCCACTGCGGCCAGATCGACTATCTGCAAACCTGCTGGGGGGATCACACGGTTTACGTGGGGTAGTTCCCTTTAAGCTACGGCACGGCCAGATCGGATCAGTTCTAACAATCTGCGTCCGTCGATAAGCTGAATCCCCGTCTGAGCCGCGGCCTCGATCGCCGGACGAGAATAGGTTCCGGATGCTCGCCACGTGAACACCGATGAGATCGTTTTTGGCGGTGAGCATCAGCACGATGAGTTGCTCACGGTCGGCAAGGGAGAGGAAGTGCTCGGCAACCTTCGCGGCGTCGTTAGGACTTGAAAGCGAAGCTCGTCTCTCACTTGATTCGCGAACGGTTTGGACTCGGATCACCGGGAACTCTGAATGTGTGAAAGGTCATCTCTCGTGGCTCCCACGGTCTCTTCTAAGCGTGAGGTGTTCAGGTATCCAAACAATCAGGCGACGCCCCGCCTGGATAGGTGCTCTGTGATTTCGGCTGTTGGGATCGCATTGGATTTCTTCTGGAGAGCACGGTACGTGACCGAGAAAAGAGAGACAAGAGAAACCGATTGCAAAGCAAGAGGGTTGAGTATTGGAACCGCTAAGGGCAGGTTCAAATACCTAAGCTCGACCTAGCCGCCCCTCTAGCCGGGGGTCTGACCGGCGTGGAAAACTCAGAAAAAATTCCTTTGAAAAGCTCATTTTTCCCATATACTACAGTTGAGGTGACCACAGATGAGAATCAGAAGTCTGGCAATACGATCGATTACACTTACCCTTGCACTTTCAGCAACCTTGGCGTTTTGCTCAAAACGCAACTGAGCAGATTATTCAGGTTCCGATAATCCCGGGACAGGAGCCGATTCCGGTCACAATCCCGTACCCGTTTCCAGATGGGGCTACGATCTCGTCCGAAAACTGAATCTTCTAGCCTTGGTGTTCGGAACGTGGACGTTAGCATGCAAGCGACGATTTCTACCGCTGGTGGAACAATCGTCAAGGTCGTCTTTTCAAACGGGCTTATGCTCGTCGGTTGTCTTAATGGAGCGACGGTTCCGAACTATGGCATTGGGAGCGGTCAAGCAAAGGTAATCAATCCTGCCACGGAAATGGTTGTGGGAGGCGGTAGCGTGGCGGTCACAAACAATATCGTCAGGCTCTCTGCTTCGGAATCCGTGGTGTCCTCCGGACAACTGACACATGTCGCCAGTAATTTCACTCACGCGTCTACCTCGGTGCAATTGGACCTGAAGCATTGGAGATGTTTCCAGGTTCCTTTGTGACTGTCGGTACGGCCCCGTTGATGAGTGCGCTTCCAAACGTAATCCGAACAAATCGCTTTTGGCCTATCAAGTGGGATCCTCGATGGACCGTCGAAGTTCCACGCGTAACGCCGTTCCCTCCCAAACCGGGCGACATCACCGGAGATGGCAGGAACGACTGGGATTGCACTGGTGACACGTGGATTGCTCCACTCGGAGATGTCTACGTAGATACATGGATTGCAGACAATGGTGCTTCAGGTGCAAGCGGTGACGATAGCCTAGTAACCGTTATCGGTCATGATATGAATGGCAACGGCAAACTGGATGCTAACGAAGTCACAGCCATTATTGGAGAATGCCGTGAGGTTCCCGGCATGAACAACGTCTACATTGAGATGATTGACGGAGTCTACTATGTCCATCACATTAACTGGGATGATGAAAACGGGAACGAAAGAATTGATCCGGGTGAGGATGTTTGGCACTACATCTACAATACGAGCACTGGAATTCTCAAGATTTACGATAAGAACGGAAACTTGGTCTACATGGGCCCACCCAGCGGTTCTCCCAACCAAGTGCCGCCGTACGATCCTTGGGACTGGTGGTACAACTAGGGAGGATATGAGCATGCTCGCACTTTGCCTATCGTTGCTTACTGCCTCAAGTCCGTCGAGTCTTCGATTTGTCAACGCACAAACGAATGAATCTCGAAGTTTTGAAGTCCCGTCCAGTACCATCATCAGAAGCACAGAAGTAACTGAGAGCGAGAAGGGATGGCAATTCGATTTGGTTCTTCAGGGTTCGTTCAATCCTACAAGTCGGGAATCGCAGGTTCTTGAAATCTTTCGCTTTTCAGATACGAACACGCTCGATGTTCTCCTATTACAGATTCAAGGTATGTCAAGCATCGGACCTGTTAAAGAACTGAAACGCGGCGAAGCCGTACTCCTCAGCAAGTCTGGAAAGATCACAACGATCACTCCTTCCATCAGAAAGGATGGAATTACGATTTTATTGCCAAAGTTGGATGGCATGAAGAACTGGTGTGCGGTGACACGCTGGCGGCCTGCGAAGTTGTCGGACTCGTTCTCACCCACATCAATTTGGAATTCGCCAGTGAGCACAGTGTTTGGCAGAAGTGCAAACAAGCAGTCCGTGCCTTCGTTGCCTGGATTTCTGAAGTTTGAATTTGGCAAGTGAACTCAGGTTCAGACCCCCCCGGCTGAGCCTGACCGCCCCTCTAGCGGGGGTCTGGCCGGGTTGGAAACTGGCTCTAGGAATCCCGGTTGAAATGGATGTCGCTCTCCGGGCGGAATTTTCTGGTGGTCAAAATCTCTCGCACTTGCGTTCGGTTTTCGTTCGGGCGAGGATGGTCAATCCCGATGACGAGGCTGATCGAATTCCCGACCATGCACACACATCTCCACTGCGGCCAGATCGACTATCTGCAAACCTGCTGGGGGGATCACACGGTTTACGTGGGGTAGTTCCCTTTAAGCTACGGCACGGCCAGATCGGATCAGTTCTAACAATCCGCGTCCGTCGATAAGCTGAATCCCCGTCTGAGCCGCGGCTTCGATCGCCGGACGAGAATAGGTTCCGGATGCCACGAAGATGCCCCCATCGAGCCGCTTCTGTTGCACCGCCCCCACAAACTCCCGAATGCGCGGTGCCCCGACTTGCCACGACTTCCAATGTTTGCATTGAACTCCAATCCGACGACCATCGGGAGCGCTCAAAATCAAATCAATCCCGCCATCCCCGATGCCGCCACATTCTTCAACCTTAAAACCTCTTGCGCGATAAGCATCGGCGACAAGCTGTTCGAACTGCTGCCACGATATTTTCTTAAGGTCTTCTAAATCCTGCGCCCGATACAGAGTTTGCTGGCGAACACGTTTTACAAAGTAGCCTTTCATCACGCCGGCCATGCCGACGGCGGTAATCACCCATAAAAAGATGACAAGGAGCGGCGTCCAGTTGCCCATTGGATGCCAGAACCAATGCAGCACTCCAGCCAAAATCGAGGTAACGCAGGATAGAATAACCATCCCTTTCGGATTCGCCACTCCTGCTTCGTAGCAGTCCGCCAACCAACTGTCATCCTTCCGCCGAGCTCTGGACATACTCATCTATCGGGAGATGAACGGCGTTTCTTTTGCCGCGACGCGATTCTACGGTTTGTACTCTAAGCCCATCCATTCGGCAGCGGATTGCGCCCAGCGGTGGGCCGACGTCACCGGCCCGGTCGGACCGAGTGCTTCGGCAGGGCCACTGTGAAGCTCTGCAAAAACGGTTCGATTACTAAGGGACTGAGAACCGGTTCCAATTTCGCGGACCGTGATCGACCTGACATTTGCGGCCTTGAGAACCTTGTTTCGATATCGAATTTCACCCGCAGCGCGATCGTAAACAATCATCCACGGGCTTTGGCGCACACTAAAGATCAAAACTAGTAAGAAAGTTAGCGCGATTGCAGAGGCGAAGATTCCAACGATCCACGAATCGCCTTGAGGCTGCGTAAACGCCCAGATCGCACAGGTCACCCCGACAACCACCAAAATCAAGCAGAAAATCAATCCGGCAAACCGCGAGCTGGGCGATTCGCGAATGTAGAGGCAGTCGGAGTCAGTTGCCGTTTGATATCCGGCTTCGCTTTGCCAGTTCAGGTTTTTTACCGTGTTCTGCATATTGATAAAAGGAGTATATTCAAAAGATCACAACTTCGACTATACGGTCATGTACCTTCATTGATCGTCACAAGGTTGTAGACGGCTAACTGAAATTATGAGCGAGGAGCGTCCACGAGAGCAGGGATGGTGGATTCTAACCGGGTTAGCCATCGCGGCGCTGGTCCATATCTTACTCACGCCATTCATGGCGAGCGCATTTGGTCCGAGCTCCGTGCTGTTTGTAATTCTCATTATCATCATGCTTGCGCTACATATGAGGCGTAACATCACTTCCCTAAGTGCAAAAGAGTTAGCCTACTCGACAACTGGATTCCTTATTTGCTGGTTCATCTTAAGTCCTTGTTGGTTCTATCCCGCACTCGGAAGACACTCACCGCAACCCCACGGCGAACTCGTGGCAAACATCGCCGGATCATTGGCACTGTTGGTGCCGATTTGGTTAATCGTGGCGGGTGTACTTCTCAGACGGCGGTGGTGGATCCTGTTGCCGTTTGGTGGAGTCCAGCTGTTTATGGCCTTCTTTTCGATATTAATCACCGCCGGCATGGTGGCCGGACAATGGATTTAACCTCAACACAGAGTCTCGATGTTGATATCATTGAAGAAAGCTCAACCACTGCTTAACCAGTTGAAGCATTGCGCATAACATCAAGAACTTCTTCATGCAACAAAGATCGCGAGTTATGCGTAACGATCGTGACTTACCTTCGCACAAGCACGGCATCCACCTCAACGTCGAAATCCGCAAAGTTCGACAGCGTGAGTGTGCGGACCGGGAACGGTTCGTTAACATACTCGCGATAGATTTCGTCGAACTGCTTGGCATCGGCTGGATTCCGTAAAAACACCCCAACCCGAACCGCGTCTTTAAGCGAAAGCCCCGCCGCATTTGCCGCCGCCTCGAGGTTATCTAATGCCATACGGGCTTGAATGGCAAACGGCTTATCCCCATGGCGGATATTATTGCGATCGCGTGGAGTTTGCCCTGCTAAGAAAACGAGCCCGCCCGCTTCCATGGCAATACTGTACGATCCGGCCGGAGGCGGAGTTTGGTCACTTTTGTAAACCTTACGCATTATAGTTTTCGGTATCTCTCGATCATAATCGCAATCCGTTCGACGGCGTCCACTGCAGCCCGATGATTTTGTGAAAAGTTTAGTCGAATACTATCAAAAGAATAGGGGCTAAATTCGGTCCCGGGGGTCACAATTACCGATGCCTGGACTCTTAATGCACGGACAAACTGGTGCCCATCGAGTTCAAGCGGCGGCAGTTTAGGAAAGATGTAACTTCCCGCTTCCGTCATCCGCACTACCACTCCCGGCACCCTGCGGAATGCTCGAGCAGTATCGTCACGGATCGCCTGATGTTGCGCAATCCGATCCGACAACCACCCATCAGGTTCACTGAACCATCCGCGTAAAACCGCTTGTGAATAGCCAGGTGCCCGTAAAGACACAATTGCCTGCAATTTTTCCATGCGGTCAATCACGGTATGTGATCCAAAGGCAACACCTAAACGATAACCGCTCAGTGATTCGGTTTTTGACGGACCCATAATCGTAATAATCTGATCGTAATCTTTAACCAAAGCACATAAATGCGAAAATGTGTGCGACTCATAGATCAGCCGAGAATAAAGCTGATCCACTATTGCGGTTACTCCATACCTTGCGGCCAGATCGCCGATTTGCCTAATTTCCGACTCCGAATACACCACTCCGGTCGGATTGTTGGGGTTCGAAAATAGAAATGTTTTCACCCCCGATTTAAATGCATCTTCCAGTTTTTCTAAATCGATACCGGCGTGGCCTACGGTGCCGGAATAGTTAAGCGGGATGGGAATACTCTGTGCTCCCAAAAACTCAACTATTTTGCGATTGGCAAAATAGTCCGGCTCGACTATTGCCACTTTATCACCCGGGACAACGGTCGCACCCAGGGCAAGAAATAGTGCTCCCTGAGTACCGGGCGTAACAATAAGTTCCCGGTCAGCGGAGACCGGGGCTCCCGTAAATTGAGTAAGTTTGGGAGCCAGAATTGCACGCAGTTCTGCTTCCCCACGGTATTCCGTGTATGCTTGTGATCCCCCGCGGTGGACTCCGGCAATAAACTCTTCGATTGCTCCGGGAGCGGGTCCAAAGGCACTTTCATTGACATCACCGTGCGAAAAGTCGACCGGCGTTCCAACGATGGCTTCGCCGATCAGTGGTACTCCCGAGGCGTCATCGGACAGCCGAACTTCTTGGCCCGGCGCATGATCCGTTCCCATCCGAGAAAACTTTTGCCCAATCAGCGATGACATGGGCTTATCTTAGCCGAGCCATCTTGCATGGCCTATATTTCATGAATTGATCAGCGGTCTAATGGAAGGGTCGGACTTCGACAGACCCTTGGCAAGCCGAAGCAGCCCTTCTGCCCCATTCCACGGCTTCTTCGTAGGTTGCCACGTCAAGAATCCAAATCCCATCGACATACCCTTGGGATTGGAGGTAGGGGCCGTCGGTTGTGGTTAGCGTTCCATTGTTGGAGCGGGTGATCGTTGTTGCCTCATCCGGCAATCTCAACCCTCCGACGAACACTCGAACCCCTGCGTTGACCATTTCATCGTTGAGTAGGTCAATACTGCTTCTTATCTCCGGGGTAATTATCGAATGGTCGTAGTTGTTGGGTCGATGGATAGCCACAAGGAATTTCATTTGATCGGTTTCCCGAATAAGGATAGCCGATAAGTTAATTTGTTGCACAAGTGAGTAATGTTAAGCAAACCGTTTAAACAACGAAACCCGCTGTGCCTCGAACTTCAAAATGCGGCGAGCCCGCGTCGGCCTTGTTCGATAAATCGCCGTACATATTGGCTGTTCACGGTAATAGTCCGATTCGACCTGTTCCACCCGGCACCGCCTTCTCCATCGATAAAACGGACGGTCACTTGAGAATGCCAGTCGAAGCGACGTAATGCAGATTCGATCTCGCGGGCGAGGCTATTTGATCCTGGAGGACCGCAAAGGGCGGTAAGAAACTCGTTCTGGTTATCAAACTGGACACGGGCTTCGGTGGACTCCAGCCCTTCTGGCATCATGAGAGGTTTGAGCACTCTGCGCCAGGAACGCCGGATTTCGCTTCCGTAATCAACGGCGTCCTCAATATCCTCTTCGGACATTTTGGCAATTTGAGCCACTTTCTTGTACTTTACAGGATCGGCCGCTATTGCGAGTGCAGCGATCTGGTAAGCGCGTCGGCCGTCGTGATCGTGCTCCCCACTCCAACCAGTTTCGCTCGATTCTCCGGCTTCGATCATGAGCGAGGTAACCCTTGCGCTCAGCACCTCCACCGCTCGATCGGGCATATAGGTGGTGAGATAATACGTGGCGAACGCGTCGGCAGTTGTTTCTTCGTTGGCCAACACGGGGATATCGAATTCCCTGATGAGCGCATGTCCAATTTCGTGGAGGACGACATTAAGCGTGACGTTTTTGGCGAATTGGGAGACCACCTCCTCCGCCTCTTGAACTTCGGCATCGATCGAATTACCGTATCCGTTTAAGGGAAGGATAATTGTTAGGATAGCGGCAGTGACGGGGAGCAGTTTTCGGAATTGTTCGGCCATGGGGTGTCACTCGGACGGCTCAGGCTACCTGGGTTTTCCGGCGATAGATAAAGTTGGAAAATAGTGGTACTCCGGACGGGATTCGAACCCGCGACCTTCGCCGTGAAAGGGCGACGTCCTAACCGCTAGACGACCGGAGCACGTGACGGACAAATAGTCTGACTCAAACTGAACCCAATCCGCAAGGAGTGTAGGACTAACACCACCTACAGACCCGGTTCGGATACCGGATCGGGCAGACCCGAAGGCTCCTCGTCCGGAACCTCAGGGATCGCCTTCTGACCCAGCTCAGCCTGGGCATCCAAAACCAGAAGCTTGTTGAACTTGGCCACCCGACGAGCGCCCGCATAGCGCTTGTTGTAATAACCCTTGCTCAGGCTATCGATGCGAACCGAACCGCCACCACTACTGGCATGAATAAACTTGTTATCGCCAATATAAATGCCCACGTGGCTCACCCGGTTGGCGCGAGTGGTAAAGAAAAACACCAGATCGCCCGGCTGAAGCTTGTTGCGGGCAATTTTTTCGCCCACGCCCGACATTGCCAAAGAAGTGCGCGGAAGCTTAACCCCGTGCTTGGCGAACACGAAGGTCACAAATCCCGAGCAATCAAACCCAGATCGACTTGTGCCGCCATAGCGGTAGCCAATGCCCATCTGATCCTTGGCGGTGGCAATCAGGCCTTCTGCCGTCTTGCCCGCCACCGCTGCCGGTGATTTCTTATCACGAATATCCCGGTCGTTGCTATCGGCCTCGGCAACAAAGTCTCCGTGAACCCAGCCGATCGTGCCGCCCGCAAACTTAACCTTGAACCACCCGTCTTGAACGGCAAGAACATCTGCCGTTCGACCCCGGCTTACCTGGACGATGCGGGCCGATGACGTACTTGCCCCTTTGCGGACATTGACATCGTTGGCAATAATGCGAACTTTTTTCCAGGTTTCCGGCTTTTCCGCCGGTTTTTCGGTGTTCGGATTGTGGCTCACCGGGGTAGCGGGAAGCTCGGCAACCGGATCGGCCGGCTTTTGGCTCTTGGGCTTGTGCGATGCGGCTTTAGCCGTGGCCTTGGCCTCCAACTTCACCATATCTTCACGAACCCAACCGATGGTTCCGCCCGAAAACTGAAGCTTGTACCAGCCAGCGCGCCGACCCAAAACGTTCGCCGTGCGACCCTTTTCGACCTGCACGATCGAATCAAAGTGCACGCCCGGACCCTTGCGAATGTTCACGTTGTCTCGAGAAATCGTGGCCATTTTGCCACTGATGGCAACCGTCTTGGCGGTGGGTTCGGTCCCCTTGGAAACCACGACCTCGGCCCCAATCTGGAGCTTTTTGAAATCGATTTTCGGATTGAGCTTGTGGAGCTCGGAGACAGAAATCTTATATTTTTTGGCGATCGACCAGTCCGTGTCACCCTTAACTACCGTGTGGGTGGTGGCCGGAGCCGTAACAGTTATGACAGATACAAAATTAAAGTCGACTTTGGTGGCATGGCATCCCAACGCGACGCATGCCAAGGCTAAAACTGCTTGAATTTTCCGCAATATGTCCTCCTCATGGGGGCCAGCGGAACCGGCCCTCCCAACAACCTGATCGTTATACCGCCTTTATCGGTTCTTTATGAAGGCACCTTACTTTTGTAGGGAACCTTTGCCCCAGCAGTATAACCGGGGTGAGTAGACGGGTGGTTCATCAAGCGGTTCACTAGCTGGGTACGATTTCCTCCCAATGGTGGGAGTCGTGGTGGTCAATTGGAACACGTCCGACAAGCTCCGCGCCTGTTTGAAGTCGCTCCTAAAGCAAACGCGGGCCCCTCGCATTATCGTGGTCGATAACGCTTCCACCGATGGATCGGCTGCCATGGTCAAAGCAGAGTTTCCCACCGTGGAACTTGTTGCGCTCACCCAAAACACCGGCTATGCCCACGGGAATAATGTGGGATTCAGTCGCCTCGAAACACCTTTTATTCTCACCCTGAACCCTGATACCGAGCTCGGACCAGACAACTTAGAGCGGGCAACTCAAATCCTTGGTCAGCATCCGGAATGCGCGGCGCTTTCGGTTCAGTTCATTGGTCCGGAAGGTGAAATCCAACATTCCGTACGCGGATTCCCCACTTTGCTGGGAATCTTCGGCCAGATCACCCGGCTTGATAAACTGCTACCGAACTCGGTCTTCGGACAGTATTCTCAGCCGACGTTCGATTACGCGGAGGCGCAATATGCCGATCAGCCGATGGGCACATACCTTTTGTTCCGGCGCGATTGTTTAGCTAAGGTCGGTGATGCTGCCGCGCCGTTCGATGAACAATTCCCGATCTTTTTTAATGAGGTCGATCTACTGCAGAGGCTGCGTCAAGCCGGGTTCAAATGCTGGTACGAACCCACCATTTCCATTTTTCACCACCACGGATCAAGCACCCGGCTGGTGCGAGTCTCAATGGTGTGGGAATCTCATCTAAGCTTAATTCGTTACTTTAAGAAGCACTTGCGCGGGTGGCAGCGCATCTGGCTACCCGCGGTAGCCTTGGCCAGCAGGGCCGCGGCATTCCTACGCACCAAAACAATTCATGGCGGATTTCGACCTCAGCATAACCATCTGTAGTTGGAACACCGTCGATGATCTGCACGCTTGCCTCCAAAGCCTGCGAGATTGCCAATCGGAAGCCAATTTTGAAGTTATCGTCGTGGATAATGCCTCCCACGATGGCAGCCCCGACATGGTCGAAGCCGAATTCCCAGAATTCCGGCTGCTTCGGCAGTCCGTGAACCTCGGATTCACCGGCGGACATAACCTTGCCCTCAAACACGCCACTGGCAAAATTGTTGCGTTGCTTAATTCAGATACAGTGGTTCACAAGGGAGCGATCCAAACCGTAGTGGAGTTTCTAAACGCACACGCCGAAGTTGGAATCGTGGGACCTAAACTGCTGAACCCCGATGGCTCACTGCAATTTTCCTGCCGCCGATTCCCAAATCCGGTGGCGGCCGCGTTTCGGAACACGTTCCTTGGTCGACTGTTCCCCAACAACCGGTTCACGCGCGAATATCTTATGACCGATTGGTCGCACAATCAGCCGCGTGAGGTGGATTGGGTGAGTGGGGCGGCCTTGTTTATCCAGCGAGAATGTCTGGATACAATCGGACCCCTTGATGACACGCTTTTTATGTTCTGCGAAGATGTGGACTGGTGCAAACGAGCATGGAATGCGGGGCTCAAAGTGATGTATGTTCCTGAGGCTGTCATCACCCACGCCATCGGTCGGAGCACCGACCAAGTGGCCAACAAAATGATTGTTCGGTTCCACCGATCGATGTTCCGATATTACAAAAAGCACGACGTGCGGGAGGCACCGATTCTCGCCCGTCCGTTTATGCTGGCCTTCGCCGCGCTTGCGCTCTCAATGCGAGCGTCGCTTTTCCTGGCTAAGAACTTCCGAGATGCGCTACGAAGGAGGTTCGCCGGGTGACCGGTGCGACACACCCAGAATCGCGGCGCATTCCTCTTGAGCTTGGGCTGCTCTGCCTGGCTGCTCTGCTCGCCCCATTGATCGGGGGCCATGTGAGCGTGACTCCCCGTGCGGTCGAGCTGGGACTTCTCGGAGAGGTCTTCGGGGGAGGTGCCCTTCCCTACCTGGCCAGATTGATCCTAGCTTTGCCGATCCTCGCCGGATTTGCGATTCTCGCTATGCAGAATCGCATTATCCAGCTGCCGAACATCCGCCTGATGGCACTACTGACCTTGCTCATCGGGCTTCTTGGCATTGGAATCCTCGCGGGCAAGTTCCCCTACTCCGCCCTGGGCGAATGGCTCAGTTGGTTTATTTATGGCGGTGCGCTCTTTTTGACCGTGGCGGCCGGCGGACGGGTTCGGGGACTCAACGCAGTTCTCGCCGCCCTCTGTATCGGAATTACGCTCCTTGCCATACGCGGAATCTTCGAATACGTCGGCATGATGGCTCGCGAACCAAGCTACCGAATCTTTGCCGGATGGACCAATCCCAACGCGGTCGCCAGCGTCCTCGTAGCGGGAACACTCCTTATGGCCGGATTGGCGGCGAGTTTAAATCGGTGGGCAGGAATTTTGGCCGGAGTCGGATCGTTCGCCGCGATGAGTGCTTTGATCCTGACCCAAAGTAAAGGGGCATTTTTAGCGGTTGGAATTGGAGTAATCGTTTTGCTCGGCACCGCGATTTTAGGTCGGGCCGGGTGGAGGCGGACCTCAATCGCTCTGCTTCCGCTTGCGTTGGGCGCGGTGTTTGCATTCGGTCTCGGAAGGATGGCCGCCAACAATGCGGCAAGTGCCCCCGCTTTCTCCCGGCTTGTGGCCGCAGGCACAACATCAGAGCAAAGTGTAGGTTTTCGCCAGAATCTGTGGAAAAGCGCGGTGGCGATCGCCTCCGATCATCCCATGGGAGTGGGGCCGGGCGGATTCCGATACTACTCCACCCAGCCCGGACTCACGGAATCCACCGTTCACGCCCATCAGTCGTACCTGCAGCTGGCGGTGGAAGGCGGATGGTTTACGCTTGCCATCTTCGGCGCACTCACCGTAGTTTGGGTGGGTTATGCGTTCCGGGGCTTTCGAGTCCAACCTCCCGAACGCCGGATCTTACGTGGGGGAATCCTCGCCGGCGCGTTTGGCCTTGCCGCGCACGGAATGACCGAATCGAACCTGAGCTATGTAGGAGCGGGAATAGTTCTGTTCATATTAGTAGGCTTATCATTACAACTATCGACAGATGGAACTTCTCCAGAGGCGTTGCCTCGCTCCATTCGAATGTCCGTCGTGTTAGCCTGCTGCGTCTTCCCCTTGCTCGGGCTTGCCATCTTTGCGGCGGGAGAAGCCAAGAAAGCGACCCTTATGAACGCGCTCGCAAGCGGAGAACGCGATGCGGTGATCAGCGCGATCGATGGACTTGCCCGAGGAAACTATGGCGATCCCGAAGCCGCTTATCTCGTTGCGCTCTACGGTTCGCGATCAGAGGAAGATCGGGCCGATAACTTGGTCAAAGTTTCCGCTACGCTTCCCACTCCGCGCGTACTCCGTGCAACGGTACGATCCCTCATGGAAACAGGTCAGATCGAACGCGCACTCGCCTTGAACCAAAAAGTCTTCGATATTGATCCAAACAATCTCAAGGCTTGGCTACTCCAGCTCGAACTTCATCAGACCACCGGCAATACCCAGGAAGCTATCCGCACCGCCGAAAAGCTAATCAGGCTTGAACAGAGCCCCTCGTTCCAGGTGAGAGCGATTCCGGAAATGGTGCCCACTGAAACGTACGAAGCTCGACTCTTTATTGCCGATCGTGAACGAGACCCGGTGAATCGGGCGAAGTTATTGAGGGAAGCGATTACCGGATTCAATCGATACGCCACCACCAGCGTCCCGCTCGTCATCCAAATGACGGATGCCGGACTCGAGAGCTATGCAGGCGAAACTCGTGAGGAATCTGCCCGAAAGTTAAAGTTAGCCGAAACAGCTGTACAAGATTATCTTCGAATCCTTGAATCACCCGGCGTTCGTGAATCGGAAGGCGAGTCGGTAGAAACGGTAACCGAAATGTCCAAGTCCTTTGCGGTCGATTTAGACACATCGCGTCTGAGATAAGCTTCTACAACTTGCTTGGCGATCGGCGCAGCAACTGCTCCGCCATGACCCGCGTTCTCAAGAATAACCGCAAATGCAATCTTTGGATTTTCCACCGGTGCGTAGCCAACAAACCAGGCGTGCGTCAATCGACCGGCGGGATTTTCTGCACTTCCGGTTTTGCCACCCACGGAAATTTCGGCAATCTGGGCGGAGCGGGCTGTACCTTCGGCGACGACATTCTGCATCGCCGATTTCAGGCTCGACCAAAAGGTCGAATCCGCGTCAAACTGATGCAGGACTTCCCGTTCTTTTAATCTGACTTCGGCACCTTCTCCGGGACCGACAAATCCACGAACGGCGTGTGGTTTATAACTCACACCTTCGTTAGCTACGAGACATGCCAGCAGTGCCATCTGAAGGGGAGTCACCAGTAAATCACCCTGCCCGATCCCGATATTATTGGTATCACCCAGCGACCAAGGCCGTCCGTGAGTCTTCTTAACGAATGCTGCATCCGGCACCAAGCCCACGGATTCGCCCGGAATATCGAGCCCCGTGCCCGATCCAAATCCGAGCAGTTTGGCCGTCTCTTCCATCTGATCGGCACCGACTCGCTGCGCCAATCTCCCGAAGTAGCTGTTACAGCTGCGGGTGAAGGCATTGCGAAAATTAAATGAACCCGGCGGGTGATTCTCGCATCGCACGCGTCGCCTTCCGACCATCAAGTATCCCGGGCAAGAAACAGAGTCCCCAGTTGTGAATTTGCCCGCCTGATATGCAGCCATGGCCGTCACGATCTTCCAAGTAGAACCGGGGGCGTACCGGCCTGCAATCGGACGCTTAAGCAAAGGAACATCCCGATTCTTGTACAGAGCATCCGCTTCTGCTTGCGAAAGTCCGCCTTCATAAACATCGGCCCGGTACCCCGGAGAAGACGCCATGCAGATAACATCACCCGTCTTCGGATCAAGCGCAACCACCGCTCCTTTGTGACCTTTAAGCAACTCCAGTGCCAGTTTTTGCACCTTAGCATCAAGACCTAAAATCAGGGAATCACCGGGGGTCGGAGCCTCGGAAATCACCAAACGCATCGGACGGCCGCGCGCATCTGCCGTAAAGGTGGTCGTCCCGGGAAGCCCACCTAATACTGATTCGTAACTTCGCTCCAAGCCGTCTCGGCCAATATAGGGCGGAATGTAATCGGCACCGGACTCCTTAAGCTCTTGTTCAATTTTATCCGTGGGAACCCATACAAATCCGAGCATATGCGATGCAATCTTTGGGTCGGGATAAGCACGCATCGGTAAAGTTTCCACGCCAATGCCCGGAAACTCATCGGGGGCCTCGGCAATCCGCGTGCCTTGATCCACCGTAGCTCCAACATAGAGTGCGACCGGAAGTGTAGGCTTATACTGATTAAGCGTCCACTCCAACTTTTTTCGTGAGGTCCCCAGTAGCTTGGCCAACCGCTCGAGCATCTCGGGTTGGGCGAGGGCTTCGCCGGGCTTGGCCGTAATCACAATCTTTGGCCGAACGTCGGCCAGCAGCGTCATAGAACGGTCGTAAATTTTCCCCCGGGGGGCCAGCGTATGATCCATCAGCAGACCGGTCATCTTGGCCCGCTCCTTCAGTTCTTCAGACCGGACAATCTGCAAAAGCCAAAGTTGAGCGACAAAAATGATGAAAAAGATCGCCAGGAAAATTGGAATGATCAGATCGCGCCAGCTGACGCTTTTGACTTCTGGCGAGTGAATGACCGACATTCTCTCGCTACCTGTTTATCGGGGTGCGAAGCGCGGCCAGCAAATCGCTTAGGCGGACAAAACCAGCGAGTTCCATATCGCCTGGCTTATGGACGGGACACATACCCTTGGGTTCGCTCCCCTTAAAGAAGGGTCTCCGGACGGTTTCCGGGCAGTAAGGGGTTGCCCGCTGGCTGGTATCGGCGCACACAACCACATAAACAATATCCCGACCTCCCGTGTTTCCGCTGTTGGCAGGCGGCTTGTTGCCGCCGGGCTCGCTCGTGGGCGGTTCGATAGGCGTAACCACGCTCGGATCGACCGGGATTTCCGGCTCTTCCGGAATCTCGACAGGTGGCTCTTCGACCGGAACCTCTTCGACCGGCTCTTCTTCTTGCGGTTCGGCCGTTACTTTTCCAATCCGGGCAAACTCGCGCGGCTTTTCGCCAACCTTTTTCTGAATATCGCCGACGATATCATTCCAAACCCGAGCTGGGCCTTGCCCACCGAAGAGACCGCGCATCGGAGCCGCCGTCGGACGCCCATTTACGATCTGCTCATTTGCGGTCCACACAATACCCACCAGTCGATCGGTGTAGCCGCAGAACCACGCATCTTTGTGATCGCTCGTCGTTCCGGTTTTGCCCCGGGCATTCGCCACCCCTCGCGCCTGCGAACCGGTTCCGGCGACAACCGTTCGCCGAAGCGAGGCATCGATATAATCCGCCACCGAAGTATCGACTGCCGCCGTCACCTTCCGGGGGGTCAGATTCTCCACCGAACCGTCGGGATGCGTGATCCTTTGGATCGCGTAAACCGGATACCGGTCACCGTGGTTTTGAAACACGTTGTACGCCTCCGCTAGCTCGGTCATGTAGACCTCACCCGAACCGAGTGCAACGCTGATCACCGCCGGAAGATTGCTGCGCTTAAACCCAAAATTCTGCTTGCAGTAGCGAACTACATTCTTTGGCCCAACTTCGTCCATTGCGCGAACCGTGGCCGTATTGTTGGACGTTGCAAGTGCCACGGGAATCGACACATTTCCTCGATTTGCACCGCCTTGGAAGTACTCATTTGAAAACGGCTTCTTCATGGGCTTGGTGGAGATTCGGGAGCTTTCGTCGAATACTCCTCTAGCCAAGCCAGTTGCAAAAACAAACGGTTTAAAGCTTGACCCAGGCTGACGCCCTTGACCCATCCAGATTGGATTGAACTCGGATTTTTTATAGTCTGGGCCACCAACCATGCACAAGATGCGCCCATTGTTGTCCGTAATCAGCGCGGCCATTTGATTGACGCGGTAGTTTTTGAACTCTTTGACCCACTTGGCAACTCCCTTTTCCGCGATGGTCTGGTACTGGCTGTTGAGAGTCGTGACCACCCGGTAGCCACCGGCTGAGATATCGATCCCTTTTTGATCAAGATCGTGCAGAACGTAATCCACAAAGTACGGGTGCACTTTCTCGTGCGTCACATTGCGGCTCCGGTCCTTGCGCAGCTTCACCGGCTCTTCGATCCCCCGCTTGTATTCCTCGTGCGAAATGTAGCCTTCTTCTTCCATGATCGCCAGAACAATGTTGCGATTTTCAATGGATTTATCTAAGTTTTTAAAGGGATTCTCATCGCTTGGTCGGCGAACACATCGGGCCAGAAGTGCAGCTTCGGCGACCGTGAGTTCATCCAATTTTTTGCCGAAATACACATCGGCGGCAGCGGCGATTCCGTACGCTTGCTCGCCAAAGTACACCTGGTTCAAATAGAGGGCCAGAATCTGATCTTTCGTGAGAGTGCGTTCGATCTCGATCGCAAGGGCCATGTTGTCGAGCTTGCGCTCAATCGAAAAAGCATCGCCCGTATAGACCCGCTTGGCGATTTGCATGGTGAGCGTGGAACCCCCGCCCGATTCTCGGGTGCTGCGGTCCCTTGCCGCTTTGAATAGGATCCGGAATAAAGACTTAACATCTACGCCCGGGTGGGTCCAGAACCGCTTATCTTCGGCCGCGACCATCGCATCGACCACCGCGTTGGGCAGATCGGCTCGATCAACGGCTTTGCGGTATTCAGTTTGAATGGTGTAGAGCACCTCCCCATCCGCACTTTCAATGATGGAAGGCTGATTGCTGAGTTCTTCCATCACCTCATCGATGTTGGCGACCAGCATTTTTGCCTTCTGTAAGCGCGGAAACGCGACAATAGAACCCACGATGAAGAGAGTCATCATCGCGATCAAAAACAGATAGAAGAAAGTTTTGAGGCGCCGCTTCAGCTTGGCCCGTTTTGGGGTGCTGCGGACGTCCTTGCTTTTTCCGGCTGGAGAAGCCATAGGCACTGCGTATTATGACGGTTTGGGAATCAAGCGGGTGTCAACTGACCCCGGACGTTAGGACTTGATTGATCGGGCCAGCTTTTCTAGTTCTTTCTCATCCATTTCGCCCACCAGAACCAGTGTGTGATCCCCAATTTTCCAGCGATAAATCTTCACTTGACCCCGATTGGCAAAGCGATCGTTACTCCCTTTAAAGATAAACAAGCTCACTTTGGTCGAATCTTTAATGTAAAACTGGCGCAAAATCACCATGTCTCGGTGCTGAAACTTCCCAACACTTTGCAACTTGTACCCGCGGGCATTCAACCGGTACGGTTCCAAGTCCGACTCCTTGGCCAAGCGCCTGAGGTCGTCATAAACGGTTACGATTTTGGCGTTCTTAGGCAGCAGAAACTTAGAATTTGCAATTTTAGCATCGAAGGTGACTTCTGTGACCTCGTAGCCACTAATCAACTCGCCTCGGGAATCGGAGATTTCTCGCTTAAGGATGACCGACTTTTGCGTATCGATCCAAAGCGTTTGGGTGCCACGATCTCCCCCGAACGAGCCGGATACCCGAACCGTGTTCCGGTTCGCTACTCTTCCTCCCCCACTAATCGATGGACGATTTCTCAGAAATTTGAGCGTTTCATCGAGCCCATGAGCTTCAGTTACTCGAAGTTCATTGGTTGATATGGAATAGACATACCGCTTGCCTTTCAGCTCCCAGATTTTCTGATCAGCGTAAGGTGAGCCGTCGAAGTAGCTGAGATACACCCTTCCTCGACTCCGCATCACTCGTTCGTCAAACACCCGAGGATTGCCTTCCGGACCTCGAAAAGTCACGCGTCGAACGGCGACGTAGGTGACTTCTTCGGCGGCTTTTGCGATCCGCTGGGCGAGTTCGGATCCGGTCGGACGCGCGAAGCTTACCGCGGCCACGAGGGTCGCGATCAAGCAGACAACAAACTTGAGCTTTACCACTGTTGATAGCTAGCCAGACGGGTTTTGCTGGATTTAGGCGGTCGATATCCCATAGAGGTTTGGGCTTCATCGGCCTGATGAGCGGAAATCAAAACTTCAGTGAGCTCATTGGGGGCAACTTCGTAATGTTCAGCAGTTTGGTAACTTGATGCCGGAACCGAGGCAGAACCTTTTTCATTGCCAAATGCCATCCACAGCATCAACGTGCAAGTGGCGGCGGCGCCAAGCGCGATCCATCGGATAATCGGACGCGGGCGAGCGGGTGCCATCTGTCGTAGCTGTTGATTAAGACCGCTACGCCAAGCTAAGCTCGGTTCCATTGAGCGAGAATCTTTAAGGTGTTGCGAAACCGGAGAACCATCGCCCGATTCAAGCATCTGCTCCAGCAGAAGACATTCGGCCGCATCAAGCGGTTCTTCGTTGACAAGTTTGTTCCAAATACTTCGATTCACAATTTAACCCCCTGTTGGGTTGTCGGTGTTTCGCCCACCATATAGGCTTTGACAAACTTTTGCACGTGAGCGCGGGCCAAAAACAGGCGACTTTTAACGGTGCCAACCGGCACATCGATAATCCGAGCAATCTCTTCGTAGCCTAAATCTTCCTGATCATGCAAAAGCAGGACCGTTTTGAGCTTTTCGCTCATCGATTCAACCGCAAGCTCCAGAACATTGCGCAGTTCATCGGTGAGAATGCTTGCCGCCGGATCCCAACGGGCATCGGGAAAATCGAACGGATCATCCCCTTCCATTGTCGGCTCCATGCTCAGCTGAATCGGACGACGCATGTTGCGGCGGGCCCGATCGATGCAAAGATTGTGCGCAATCCGGAAAAGCCAGCTGCGCAAACTCGCGCGGCCATCAAAGCCGGCCATGGCCTGAAATGCTTTTATAAAAACTTCTTGGGTTACATCCAAGGCTTCGTCTTCGTTATTGACAAACCGCCGCACATAGCCTAAAACGCGTGCCTGGTAGGCGTCAACCACCCTGCCGAAAGCATCGTAATCCTGCTTTCGACATTTTGCAACCAGCGCCTGTTCGGAGGCTAAATCGAAATCTTGCTGCGTTGCCAAACTCTGTGTACCTGACCAGTGGCTCATTGCGCTGCTACACCAGTTAAACGCCCGGCAGACCACCGAGTTCACTGGCCCCACGCGAACGACCTTGCCGCGACTTATGCCAATTGTAAACCAAAATCCACCCGGAGTGAAAATCCCCGTACAATTATCAGTCGAATTCCCATCGGCCATTAGCTCCGATTCGGCCCACCCGGGCGACGCTTCACCCGGTCTGATTCGTCAAAACTCCATACGGATCAACTAGGATGAATCTCCGCCTTGCTCTTGCCCCGGTGGTCTTGGCCGCCATCGTCTTCCCCCAAATGGCCGTCGCCCAATCAGATGTGGTCGTTACCGTTAACGGATCGCCCATCGCCCGAAGTCAGTACTACAAGCGGATGGAAGTCCTCCCCGGAGTTGGCCGGATGGTCGGTAACCGATTTGCTGAAGCCACTCCCGGATTCCTCACGCTCCAAGCTCTCATCGAAGAGACTCTGATGCTCCAGCTGGCCAAACAAAAGGGCGTCGAACCCACTGAGGATCAGATCACTCAAGAAATTACGTTCCGAACCGAGGACAATCCCAACTTCGTCCGCGCCTTCCAAGATCTTGGGTTCACCATGGCCGAACTTCGGTACGACGTCAAAGTCCAACTGGCTGAATTCAACCTCACCACCATGGGCATTAATATCGCGGATGCCCAAATTCAGCGGTTTTACGAAGACGAAAAAACAAACCAATTCACCCTTCCCAAGCGATACCGAATCCGGGTGATCACCATCAATACACCCGAACTCAAAAAGAAAGTCGACGACGATCTTGCCGCCGGAAAATCGTTTGCAGAAGTCGCCACCGCCTACAGCCTCGATACCGGAACCAAATACGATGGCGGGCTCATGGGCGACATCGCCGAACACAACCTCGGACCCTCGGTTAAGCCGCTTGTCGAAAACATGAAAGAAGGCACTACCACGGCCTGGATGACGGGACAAAACACCGGCAACGAAATCAAACTTTTCCTTGAAAAAATCTTGCCCAGCCAAGTCATTCCGCTCGACGATAAGCTCAAGCGGTTGATCCGCCAGAAGCTCATGGTCGATCGCGGCGTGGCCCGGAACAACCTTCCTCAAATGATGGAAGAAATGCGAAAGAACGCGAAACTGGAACTGAGTGGCACGCCGTTCGATAACCAGCTTAAGCTTCTTTTTGGCTACGGCGAGTAAGCCCTAAAACGCGATCCGTCAACAGTTGGCGATCAGGCCCGTGTCCCGGGCTTGGTCGCCGGAATTTTGGCGAGCCAGCCCGGAACTTCCTCGGGGGCCCAGCTCTGGGCTTCCACCCGGTAAGCGGAAAAGTGCGGAACCCCGAAGTCCATTTCCCCGCCCGCTCTGTCGATTAAAACCGCTACTCCCGACGGGTTGCCGCCTGCCTTTTGGATAGCCGACATTGTTTCGCGAACCGAAAGTCCGGTGGTTAGAACGTCATCCACCACGAGCACCCGGGCTCCGGCCGGAACCTGTGCGTTGCGTCGCAGAGTTTTTTCGCCATCCACGGTTTCCACATATATGGCGTTGAGGCCCAGCTGCCGGGCGACTTCAAAAGCAATGATGATTCCGCCCGTGGTCGGACCGGCAACGAGATCGATTTTGCCGGTGAACTCGTTGGCGATTCGTGCGCAAAGCGCACTCAGCGCCGGTGGATGTTCCAGAATTCGGAACTTTTCAAAATAGACATCTGAATGTCGACCGCTTGTGAGCACAAAGTGACCTCGCAAGATTGCCCCCGCTTCGATAAGCAGAGCTTCCAGGTCGAATCCGTCAGCCGAGGACATTGAACGGCGTAAGATCGCGCACGATCTCGTTTTCGTCACCAAGCAGGAATATCTTCGGCTCTACCGGCTCATCAGAAAGGCAGAAAGCGGCAATGATCACGCGATCCCCTTTGGCAAAGTGGTACGCGGCTCCGCCGTTGATTCCGACTACACCCTTCGGCCCGCCGAACGCATAAGTTTCGATCCGCGATTTGTGATCCACGGCCCAGATGTGCACCAACTCTCCATCTTCGATCCCAGCCGCTTGGAGCAGGTCGGCATCAATCTCCACGCTTCCCACGTAGTCGGGGTTTGCGTAGGTCACCTTAGCATGGTGCAGCTTAGACTTCAACAGGGTGCGCAGTTGCATCGCGTTCTTTTTGACTTTCGGCAGCCGGAGCCTGTTCATGAGATGGGCCGGGCGGCAAAGCTTTTGGTCTGCGCCGATAGTACGCCGTAACCAGGCCGCCAAAGGCCAAGATTCCTATGCCCCACCAAACAAGTCCCGTTAGAGGTTTGTAATAGATTTCAATCGGGTAGGCCGGGGTCAGATACTTAATCACCAGCCGCGCGGATTGATCTGCCGGGTCGATACCATCGAGCATCAACCCCAGACCGCGCCCTAAATCCACCGCCGGACGATCCAAGTTGTTAGGCCCGTTCACTTGAACCGAAGGATTCGCCACCATCTGCACGCCAGGACCGGTTACGTGCACGTCGGCAATAAACTTGGCCCCCAGGGTGCCGGGAGTCCCTTCGACCCGATATCCGCGGTACTGAAGCAGAACGCCGTTAAACTCCGCCGACTGCCCCGGCAGAACTCGGACGGGCTCGCTTCCGCCAAAATCAACTTCGCCGGTTTCGTTGTCGATAAAGAAAGGGTGCACAACCGTGTACACATCGTACAATGGCCACGAATGAATGTCCGGCGTGAGGAATGGCTGAGGCGATCCATCTTGCCCTGGCAAGAAGTACAGACCGGGATCGGCGACAAAGTTACCGTTGGGGCCCGAAAACGAGACTTCGATCTTGTTGTCTCGGTTATCAAGCATTGCCGTGGGGCCTTTTAGATTCACATCGTAGCCAAACGCCTGTTCGGTTTTAGATTCGTGCACGACGCCTTCAACCTTCTGCTCCAACCCTCGGCTTACAATCAATCCGGCCACGGCCAAAATCACGCCGATATGAGTAAGCATCCCGCCCGTCGATGCCGGATGCTTCCGGAACATTTGCCACGCCTTAGCCAGGTTCGTAAAAATCGCAAACGCGCAAAGGGTGGTCAAAAACACAACCCAACCGGTGGTCGGCACCTGGAACGCGCCGAACAACATAGTCGTCGTTTTTTCGAGGTCACCCATTTGTCCGGCAAACTTCACCGCCACCGGACCGAAAGCCACCGTCTCGCCGCCCCATTTGAGCCAGAGCAATAAGAATCCGGCCACCGAAATGCTGGCCGCGAAAGCATTCATATAAGTGGTCCCCACTTCCGACCATCCCCGCTTGCGCCAGGTCAAAATCGGCGAAATCGCCATGAGCAGCACAATCGGGATGAATGCGAAAGTCGCAAGCGTGTTGTAAAGCGGCTCTTCGACAACTTTGGGTGCCTGGCCGCTCAGCGATTGGATGAGCGGCACGCTCATGCCAAATCCGGTGATAAGTCCCAAGAAAATCAAGAACCAGTTGCCGTACAGGTACAGAACTTCTTTAGTGAAGAACGGTGCCCGAGGCTCCTTGCTGTCTGATCCGTATTCGCTCTTAAGCCAGCGCGCGGCCCGAACGCTCAGCCAAATGAATCCCGCCAGCGCTGTGCCCACCAGCCCGACCAAAATATAAAGCGCAGTCCGATCCATTTGCGCAAAGCTGTGGACGCTGGTGTCTCCTAAGAATCCGCTCCGCGTGAGGAACGTGCCGTATCCGAAGGCAAGGAACGGAGCCCCCGCCATGATCGCATTAGCAAGGTGCCATTTACCCCGCGCCTTTTGTACAAAGATTCCGTGGATAAACGCGGTCACCAAAATAAACGGCACAAACGATGTGTTCTCTACCGGGTCCCACATCCAAAAGCCGCCCCAACCCAGCGTTTCGTACGCCCAGAATCCGCCCATGCTGAGACCAACGCCCAGCAAAGTTAATGCAAGCATCGACCAAGGACGAATCTGATCGAGGTAACCAGAGAAGTTGCGAGTACCCATCGCCGCGCACGCCCAAGCAAACAGCGATGTCAAAAGCCCAAAACCCAAAAAGATAACTGGCGGATGGATCACCACCCAATAATTCATCAGGGTTGGCGGCATTCCGAGTCCGTCGGCAATGTTTACAGTGGATGGATTCAGGACAAACGGCGATTCGAACATTAAGATTCCGCCGAGGGCGGCCAAAAATGCTGAACCAACTCCGGCAAACCAACGCTGGTATCCATCCGCGCGGGCCACGCAAAGAGCGAGGAAAAGTCCGCTACACACCGCCCAAAGCAGGAAAGAACCTTCTTGCCCCGACCACACCCCGGCAATCCGGAATTTCAGATCATGGTCAAGCGCCGAGTGCCGGAACACATATCTAAACTGAAACTCTCCGTTGATAAAAAGAATGGCGAGCGCGGTGAGAGCGAAGCCGAACATAGCGGCCGAAAGTTGCAGGAATCGAGCGGGCCACTTCGCCACATCACGCCATGCGGTGACTAACGATCCGAGCGCAAAAGCCGTCGCCAGGGTGATCGCGCCCGACCCCAGCATGCCCACCCAGGTGAGATTCGCAAACATAAGTTAAGACGAGGCGGCCTTTTCCTCGCCCTCGTACTTGCTGGGACACTTGGTAATGAGTTTGCTACTCTCAAATGCCTCACCTTTCATACCGCCGACCACCACAATCTGGGTGGCATCGCCCATGTTGCTGGGCGGAAGTCCACGGTGGACCACCTCGACCGATTCACCGACCTCGTCGCGCATGGTGAACCGCGTAACCTGGTTGGCCATATCGACCTTCACCGTGCCTTTCACGAGGTCGCCTTGCATGTGCAGGTTATCGCCGCGCATAGTCTTAGCCTGAGCGGCCGTTACATAGGGGCTAGCGTTGGACAGCATTAAGAACCCAGCCCCGGCAAGGACTGCAACTCCCAATGCGATGCCGAAGGGGGATCCCGGCTTCATCGCGCTTACATTGTACAAGAGGAAACGCATGGGATTCGGCCCATGCCCACCGGATTTCGGGACGCTCCCAAAGGCTCCGGGCGTCCTCCGTAGATATACTCTCTAAAATTCATGCGTATCCTCGACGGACTCGGGGCAGAAGGCACCAGCTTTTCTTTTGAATTTTTTCCGCCCAAGACCGAAGCCGGTGAACGTCTGCTCTTTGAAACTATCGCTCAACTCCGGGAACTCAATCCCCACTTTGTGAGCGTCACAAGCGGAGCCGGCGGATCGACGCGCGGGCGAACCGTCGAATGGGCCAAGCGGATTCGGCAAGATTCCGGAATCGAACCCATGCTTCATCTGACCTGCCGCGGAGTGCCGGAAGCAGAACTCGCCGAAACTATTCGGTCGCTCAAAGAAGCAAAGCTCTACAACATTCTTGCCCTGCGCGGCGATCAGCCTCAAGATTCCGCAGCACCAGAAGGAGCTTATCAATATGCAGACGAACTGATTCGCCACATCAGGAATGATTTTCCCGAGAGTTGTATTGCCGCCGCCTGTTATCCGGAAAAGCACACGGAGGCAAGTTCTATCCGGGATGATCTCGAAAATTTGCGTCGCAAAGCCGATTCGGGCGCGGACTTTTTTATCACGCAACTCTTTTTCGATAACTCCAAGTACTTTGAGTTCGTAGGTCGGGCGAGAAGCATGGGCCTCACCCAGCCGATTCTTCCCGGAATCATGCCGATCCAAAACGTTGATCAAGTCCGGCGATTTATCCAGATGTGCGGCGCATCGATTCCGCCGCACCTCATGAAGCTACTGGATCAGTATAACTTCTCACCCAAAGCAGTTTACCATATCGGTATCGCTCACGCAATTGCCCAGTGCCAAGAACTTATTGAATCTGGCGCGCCCGGCATTCACTTTTACACGCTTAACAAGAGTCCGGCGACCCGAGTGGTGGTCGAAGCAATCCGCAACTGATTACCGACCGATCTGGTCATCCACCGCCGCAAGCGCAAGGGTGTAGGCAAGCTGCGAATTTTCGACGATTGAACGGCGAGAAACCTGCTCTTCGTGGGTATGGATTTTGTCCATTCCCGTGGCGACAACGATGCACGGCACTCCGGCGGCATTGAACATGTTGGCATCGCTTCCTCCTAGCGTGGTTCGTAAAGTGGGATCAAATCCGCACGCGCGGCTGGCTCGAAGCGCGTCTTGCACGCACCGATGATCTTCCGGGACTACGTACGATGAGTAGTGACGGCTGTGTTCAATTTCCACCTGGGCCCCAAACTTCTTCGTCGCGTTTTCGAAGCACTCCTTCATGTGCTCGATCTGCGCGTTCAGCGTCGCTTCGTCAGTGCTGCGGGCTTCGCCACGGATTCGCACGTAGGCCGGAACCACATTGACCGCCGATCCGCCTTCGATCATGCCGAGGTTGGCGGTGGTTTCCGGATCGATCCGACCCAACCGCATACGGGATATCGCTTCGGCCGCGACCTGGATTGCACTGATTCCTTTTTCGGGGTCTTTACCGCTGTGGGCGGGTCTACCGCGGATCACGACCTCAAGCCGATCGTGAGTCGCGGTCCGATTAACAAAGCTCCCCACCGGCGGCCCCGTATCCAAGATGTAGCCGTAATCAAGCCCAAGATCGTTAATCTTGAGATTGGCCGCGCCCAGAAGTCCAACTTCTTCGGCAACGCAGAACAGCAGAGAGACCGGACCATGCTTGGCCCCTGATTCCTGCAACATCCGCACGGCTTCGATTGCCGCTACCATGCCCGCTTTGTCATCCGCTCCTAGGATGGTGGTCCCATCGGTTTTGATGATGTCGTCGTCTTCGATGATCGTAAGTCCGGCAGTGGGTTCTACGGTGTCGAAGTGGGCAGAAAAGAAAATATGCGGGCCATCGTGTCCGTTGCCGGGAAGGGTGGCGATAACGTTCCCCGCGTTGCCGCCGATAGCCGCTCCGGCATCATCTTCATGCGGATTAAGTCCCATTTCTGCAAGCAGATTTTTAACGTAATCGACGCATTCGCGCTCTTGCCTTGCCGGCGCGTTGATCTTCACCAAAGTCTTGAATAGATCGATAACCCGCGCTTCGTTCACCATGCCGTTCTTGATATTAGCTCAGTCATAAGGTTGCCTCAATATGGTCTGGGCGTGTATAGTAGAAATGTTGGCCACTTTGGTCACCCATCTGAGAGGATCACGGATGAAGAGCATGGTGAAATTCGGTCTTGCCGTCGCTGCGAGCGCGGCTCTTGTTGTTCCGGCTATGGCACAGTACCAAGCCACGTCTGGCATTTCGCTTCGCGCGGGTGTCTTTTTTGCCCAGGGCGACGCCCGACGAGTAGAAGGTCGAAACTTCTTCACGATCGGTGCGGAAAAGCGACTGGCGGACATTCCGAGCGCGGGCCGCGACTATGCTGCCAACTGGAGCGTTTCGGTTGACTACTACGGCAAAGGCAGCTTTGCTAACGTTCCGGTTCTGTACAACTACGTTGGCCGCCAAAGCGATTTCTACTTCTCGGCCGGAGCCGGCCTGGGTTTTGGCAAACGGCTCACCCCGACTGGAACCGACAGTAGCCTGGACTTTAACTATCAGTTCAGCGTCGGCAAAGATTTCAACGTGAGCGGCCGAGTCCTCTTCCTGGAAGCCCGATACTTCGGTTCGGGGCGCACCGAGCTGAGCGGCTTTTCGATCGTGTGCGGCGTCCGCTTCTAAGCGGATTATCTTCCCCGCTTCGCTGGCCCCAATCCCACGCGGATTGGGGCCTTTCCTTTCCGGATTCCCGATATAATCTTGATCCCATGCCGCAGCCGGTAGAAGACCCCCGGTGGATTCCCGCCGACGAAACGGTCCGCCGACTGGGCCGCGAATTCGACACGCCGCTCTATGCGTACCACGAAGGCCACTTCCGAATCCAAATCGAACGGTACCGATCTGCTTGGCAGTCCGTAGCAGCTCGAACCCGCCTTACCTTTGCCAGCAAAGCCAATAGCACGCTCGCGATCCTCAAAATTGCGCATCAACACGGATGCCTTATCGACACGGCAAGCGAAGGCGAACTCCGTGCCGCTCTCGCCGCCGGAATCCCCGCCTCCGATTGCCACCTGCACGGAAACAATAAGTCCCGGACTGAAATCGGCTTCGCTCTGCAGGCTGGAATCGGCCAGATCGTGGCCGATAACATCGAGGAACTTCAGACCATCGCTGCGTTCGATACCCAAGTTCCGATTGTCCTTCGACTCGCCCCCGGGGTGCTCCCCATCACCAACACCAAAATCAGCACCGGGCAAGAAGACACCAAGTTCGGCTTCAATGTCCAAGATGGCACCGCCGAACGCGGCCTCCTTCTGGCCACTGATCTTGGCCTCAACGTGGTCGGATTCCATTGCCACGTGGGTTCGCAACTGCTTGATCCAGAAGCGCAAATGGCGGCTGCATCCGTGTTGGCTGCGTTTGCTCGCCAGATGCAAGCCGAGCACGGATTCATCACCCAGGAGCTCAATCTTGGGGGCGGACGCGCCGTGCGCTATACCGATGAAACTCCGATCCCGATACTTGATCATTGCCATGGTTTGGCCCAAGCCGTTCGTAACGAGCTCGAAGGATCAAATCTCGATCCGGTTTTGATTCAAGAACCAGGTCGAAGCCTAATTGCCGAGTCGGGCGTCACGATCTACACGGTGGGAACGGTGAAGCAACTTCGGCTTTCGACCGGCCGCATCCGTCGCTATGTATCGGTTGATGGAGGCCTCGCCGATAATCCGCGCCCTTCGCTTTATGGTGCAAGGTACGAAGTCCGCGCGGTTTCTGAACATGGAGGCTCGCTTGGTCAACTGAGTTCGGCCACCGTTGTGGGCAGTCACTGCGAACCCGACATCCTGTTTGACGACGTGCAACTTCCGGACTCTATCGGACCGGGCGATTACTTGGTTGTGCTCACCACGGGGGCATACTCCGCGAGTATGGCCAGTAATTACAATCGGTTCCGGCGTCCGGCATCGGTGCTCGTGCAAGCGGATTCAGCCGAGCTTATTCAGAGGCGAGAAACATTCGATGAAATGCTGGCCCGAGAGGTCTTGCCGGATAGCCTGTAAAATCGTCCATTCATGACGCAGTTTGCAGCCACTCTGCTTGTGATCTTTTTCGCAATCGGACTGCACGAGTATGCCCACGCCAAGGTTGCCGACTTGGCGGGCGACCCCACGCCACGATATATGGGGCGGGTCACCCTTAACCTATTCAAACACTTCGATCCGCTGGGCACAATCATGATCATTTTCACGAGCCTCACAGGCGTGGGGATCGGATGGGGCAAACCAGTTATGGTGAACCCAAGCAAAATGAAGAATCCGCGCTGGGATCACTTCATGAGCGTGCTTGCCGGACCGGCCACCAACATTTTGCAAGCCATGTTTTTTGCAATCGTGCTGCGCATCGTGGCCACCACGAGCCCTTACGCGCTCGTCCCCGGCGAATTCCTACATTCATTCCTTATCATGGGCGTGGTGATCAATATCGGCTTGGCAGTATTCAACATGATTCCGTTTGGCCCCTTGGATGGTCACTGGTTGCTCGGCTATCTCATGCCCGAACAAACCCGGTTGAAATGGTTTATGTTCAACCGAACGGTAGGCGGCATGATCCTCATCGGAATCATTCTGTTTGGACAGTTGAGCGGACTGCCGTTTTTAAGTGCGATTCTGTTGCCACCAATCCGATTTTTGTTCGAACTCTTCACCGGAACACCACTGCAATGAGCGACAACCGACGAATCCTCAGCGGAATGCGGAGCACCCAAGGGCGGCTCCACCTCGGCAACTACGAAGGTGCCCTCCGCAACTGGGTCGAACTCCAAGAAAGCGGCCACGACATGTTCTGCATGGTTGCCGATTGGCATGCGCTCACCACCATGCAAGAGGATCGAACTCTTGCCGGAACCAACGCGCGCGAAGTCGCTAAAGATTACGTCGCCGCCGGGATCGATCCAAGTCGATCAGCGGTTTTTTTACAGAGTCATGTCAAAGAGCACGCCGAACTGCATCTTCTACTCAGCATGATCACGCCGCTCGGCTGGTTGGAACGCAATCCCACCTACAAAGAAAAGCAAGCAGATATCGAAGGTGCCGAGCGTGAGCCGTACGGATTGCTTGGTTACCCGGTGCTCCAAACAGCGGATATCCTGCTGTATCGGCCGATTGGCGTCCCCGTAGGGCGCGATCAAGCTCCCCACCTCGAAATCGGCAACGATATCGCCCGAAGGTTTAACAATCTATTCGGCGTCGAAGTATTCGAACCGTACAAATATCTCATCCCGCAAGATGAAGCGCGCGCCAAGCTTCCGGGGCTTGACATGCGCAAAATGAGCAAGTCGTACGATAACGGCATCTACCTGAGCGACACCGCCGACGAAACCGCCGAAAAAATCCGGCAGGCCTTTACCACCCCAACTAAGATCCGCAAAACCGACCCCGGTATTCCCGAAGGATGTGCCGTGTGCCAATACCTGCGGATATATTCACCAGACTGGCAAACCCAGTGGGCCGAAGATGTCGCCGGCGAACGCGGGTGTATGCAGAACAAAAAGGAACTCACCGAAATCCTGAACGAACATCTGCGTCCGATCCGCGAGCGACGTGCGGCACTTACCGATTCCGATATCGAAGACATCCTCAGCTCCGGTGCCGCCAAAGCCCGCGAAACCGCCGAGGAAACGATGGAACTCGTTCGTAAAGCAATGGGTCTGTTCTAAAGTGCCAGAATCCCCCCGCGAGCTTCTGGAGCGGCACCGACTCACCGGGAGCTATCAGGTCCATATTCATCCGGTGGTGCTCACCTGCGACCGGCGAGCCCATCAAATTTTCTACGGATTCTCCGCGACTCAGCTCGCTGACATTGTGCAGGATCAGTTCCCCATTGGCACAACCGTAATCGGTGATAATCCGGCGATCATTCCCGCCCAAGATTCTGAAAATCCGGGCGGACTCGCAGGTCTGGACTGGGTTGTCCGCCGCTTGATGGGGCCAGGCGGATGCCCTTGGGACATCGCCCAAACTCACGAATCACTAAAAAAGTACTTAATCGAAGAATCGTACGAGCTGATTGCGGCCATCGACGATGGCGATCTCAATGCCATGGCCGAAGAACTGGGGGATGTGCTCCTTCAGCCGCTTATGCACGCCGAAATCGAACGCCGGGCTGGGCGACAGAGCATCACTCAAATCGCGGATTTAGCCTCTGAAAAGCTGATCCGACGCCACCCGCATGTATTTGGCGATGCCGTGGCACATACGCCCGAAGATGTACTTGCACGGTGGGATTCGATCAAACGTGCCGAACGCGCCGAAGCAGGCAAACCGGGATCGATCTTGACAGGAATTCCGGCTTCTCTTCCGGCCCTCATGCTGGCCATGGAAATCAGTAAACGCGCCGCTCGCGCGGGGTTCGAATGGCCGGATATGGATTCGGTCTGGGAGAAATTTCACGAAGAAGAGCGGGAGTTCCGAGAGGCCCTCGAATCTGGCGATACCGAGCACATTGCGGCCGAACTCGGCGATCTCCTTTTCACGGTAGTTAATCTTGCCCGGTGGGCCAAGATTGATCCAGAAGATGCGCTACGAACGATGGCGCAACGGTTCCGCCGCCGATTCGAACTGATGGGGCAGTCGGCCGGCAAGCCGTTAACGGACCTCTCGCCCGAAGAATGGGATTTAGCATGGAACGCGGCCAAATCCGCCCTCAGATAATATCTTTTGAGTGGCGAAGATTAGTTTTTACTGTGTTCCAGACTTCCGAAAATTGACCGCTTAGCATCAGCTTGCTCATCGATTCCGCCATCCCAAGCAACTGCTTGCTTGTGACCTTGGGCGGCATCGCCAAGGCATTCGGATCGGTGAGTACATTGATCAGCACCGGGCCGGGTATGTCGAAAGCTTCCTTAAGCATCGGCGCAAACTCTTTGCCCTCGGATACGGTGAAGCCAGGAATCCCGTAGGCACGGGCTAAGATTTCGAAGTCCGGATTGACCATATCGGTTTGCCAATCGGGCAACCCCGCCACCTGCATTTCCAACTTGACCATTCCCAGTGAACGGTTGTTAAACAGTAAGATTTTTACTGGTAAATTGTACTGAACAAGTGTAGCAAGATCACCGGTATTCATGCTGAGTCCGCCATCGCCGCAACAGGCAATCACCTGTCGGGTGGGATATGCCAGCTGGGCGCCGATCCCTTGGGCAAGCCCACCGGCCATCGATCCGTGCTTAAACGATCCTATCATTTGACGTTTGCCCGTGCCTGTAATATAGCGGGCGGTCCAAACGCAAGTCATCCCTGTATCGACCGTAAATATCGCATCCTGATCGGCCATGGAATCAAGCACAAAGCCGATGTATTCCGGCAGAATGTTTTGGTATCGACCCGGCTCGTTCGCGATTTCCGCTAACCGCTGCTTGACTTCGTCGTAAATTTTAAGGTGGGATTCCAGAAACTCCGAGTCGGTTTTTTGTTCAAGTTTTGGCAGTAGAACCTGGATAGTTGATCGTACAGTTCCGTGCAAGCCCGCATCAACCTTCGCGCGTCGGCCAAGCCGTTCGGCCATCTCATCGACTTGCACGATTGTGAGATCTTTGGGCATAAAATCCACATACGGAAAATCTGTCCCAAGCAATATCACCACATCCGCAGAAAACATGGCCTGGTACGCCGCCGGCATCCCCAGCAGACCGGTCAATCCGATTTCAAACGGATTGTTGGGCTGAACTGCCATTTTTCCGCGATATGAGTAAGCGATAGGGGCACGAAGGCGTTCGGCAAGTCTTAATAGCTCGGCCTGCGCATCTTCTGCCCCAATACCGGCAAAGATGCAAATTTTTTGCCCAGAGTTGATGATATCAGCAGCCCGATCAAGCGAACGTTGGCCGGGGGAAATATCGGGATGGTCATCGAATACCTCCGTTGCCGTAAAGGCTGGTTCGGCCGGAAGATCAGTGATGTCGCCCGGAAGTCCAAACACCCCCACCCCGCGTCGCGCAACCGCTGCTTGCATCGCACCTTGAAGCATTCGGGGCACCTGTTTGGGGCTTTGGGCGACCGCGGCATAGTGACTGCAGTCAGCAAATAACCGAGTAGGTTCCGTTTCTTGGAATCCCCCCGATCCGAACTCAGTGGTCGGAATCGTCGAAGCGATCGCCAACACCGGTGCCATCGATTGCTGGGCATCGTAAAGCCCGTTGATGAGATGAACGTGACCCGGCCCAGAACTGCCCGCACAACAGGCTAAGCGCCCCGTCAGTTGCGCTTCAGCACCCGCAGCGAATGCTCCGGTTTCTTCATTGCGGACGTGAATCCATTGGATTTTGCCATCGCGGCGCACGGCATCGTTCAGAAAATTGAGGCTGTCTCCGGTAACCGCATAGATTCGTTGGATGCCTGCCCCATTGAGCATCTCCACCACCTGGTCCGCAACGTTCTTGGCCATCTCTTTTGCGTTCTACGTCTAACGCGAACAAAGTACAGCCCGATCAACTTGAGGACGATCTGGAACTAAAAATTGCGGCATAAGCAGCCACCGAAGCCGCAGATGTCACATTGAGACTTCGACCTTTGCCAAACATCGGAATGTAGACGGCCCCTGCGCACCGGTCCATGACCGCACTGTATATGCCGGCCCCCTCGTTACCGAGAACCAAACAGGTTTTGTCCGGAAACTTATACTCAGATATCTCAACTGCGCCAGAGGCGATTTCCAATGCGATCAAAGTCCAGCCTTCCTTGACCAATTGGTCGGCGGCCTCGGCATGCCCTTTTATGTATCGAAATGGAATCCGGCGGTGTTGCCCCATGCTGGTGACGGCAATCATCGGATTTGCCTCCGGCTGCGGCGTACGTCCAGTGCCGATGAGCATCTGCGCATCAACGGCTTCGGCCAATCGAAACATCGATCCAACGTTGTACCCATCCTCCCAATCTTGTAGTAAAAAGCAAATTTCCGGCCGATCTTGGTACTTTTCGCGCATCGCCCGGTGGATTTCACGCACGGCAGTTTTTCCGGCAAGCGTCCGAGGGGCCCGATGTTCCACGGCATTCAGACTACCTTTTGCCGAAAAGTTTGTTATCAGGGAATCTATGGAGGATAATTTTCGTTGAGGCAAGCTATATGAACCGCGCGCGTAATGGTGAGGATTCGGGACGAACTTTCAATTTTTTAAAAATCGGGACGAAACTCAACCACACCCCAAACGTATCTTGGGGTGTGAAAGGCATTGGGTTGGCCATGTTAATGGCCGTCGCGATTGGTCTCTCCGGTTGCGGAGCCGTGGAAGCAGCCAAAGAACAGGTCGGTCGCGACACGTTCCGCCCCGATACTCCGACAACCGATGGCGTGGTGGCGCATGTGTATCTTGATCGGTCGGGTTCATCGAAGCATCTGCGCGGCGATATCGGTCAACAGCTTGTCGATCTGCTGGATTTCTATCCGGACGCGATTGAAACTTCGGTTTATTGGTACAGCAACGACGTCGCGAAAATCAAAACTACCGTGGCCGGGCGCGCCACCATGCAAGAGATCGTGGACGAATACGAGCACGACACCTACGGTGATGACGGAAAATCCATTGGTACGAACTTAGCCATCGCATTCCGCGATCTCGAGCAACAATGCGCCCGCACTCCGCAAAAGCAAGTAATCGGGATTTTTGTGACCGATGGCGGGTTTGAAGACTCCCCCGCCGGGCTCGCCAAAGAAGCGGAAGCTCTCCGCGATATCCCTAATGCATCGATGATTATCTTTCTTGGCCTAAAACCTGATGGGACAAAGAAAATCACTCATCTTGATTCAGTCGTTCGCGATCGGTTCATCATGGGCGCCAGCGGTGAGATGCAAAAGCAGTACTTCGATATCACCCTCACCGGAGGAGAAGCGATGATGGTGCAAACCAAACGCGCTGTGCAAGCCCAGATTGATCGGACCAAGCAGAACGCCTCGACGGCCGAACCTTTATCTAACAATTAATGAGCACCACTTTTCCCACCAGTACCCCCCCGGCAATTCCCGCTCCGCCGGTTCGGGAACGGATTGTCAGCCGACCGAATCCGGAGCAGCAACTTGCCCAAGAACAGCCGCGAATGGTCACCGACCAAGAACGCGACGAACTCGCGCGAACGGTCGAACAAGATATGCTTGCCCTTGGCTTTATGAGCCGCCACGTGTGGGAAGCGCGGCAGTTTTTGCAAGCGTACGTCCGCCAAACCCAGCAGTGGCATGCCAGCTACGAATCTCTCCAACGCGACGAAGAGTTAAACGGTGGGTTTTCGGCACGCGCCGCTGAATTCATCGAAAACTGCCGCGAGATCGGGGGCAAGGTCCGCGCGCCCAAGTATTACGATGCGCAGAGTTTGGAAAATGTTTATCTCCAGGCATTAAAACATAGTCATATCACCACGAAAAAGCTCACCGGCGGATTCTTTGCGCTGTTCGTTGCGGTCGTACTGAAGGCGTACCTACTCTTCCCACTTGCCGCCTCGCTCATGGAACCGGTGCTCGGCCGAGGCGAAAGCGCCACCAAAGCGATCCTCGCTATCATTCTTGCCGCTTCGCTCAGCTACGGGATCACCTTTATGGTGCGATTCATCATGATGATGATCGTGGCCATTGCCCCCGGCGAAAACTTTAAGCAAGCTCGGACTGCTGGTCAGATGCTTGGTCGCCCGATGGCCGTCGGACTGCTGGCCGGAATGTCGGTCGCACTGGTCGGAACCCTTCTTGCCTTCATGCAGATCGACATGCAGCGGCTCGGAACCTCGCGCGAACTCCAAAGTCCGCTGGTTGCCGCCACCGGTCTCGCCCTGCTTTTTGTCGGCACCGTGGTAGCTTACGAATTCTTTGTTACCTACAAGATTCTGCGCCACCAACAAGAGCCGGAAGCCGAAGATAAGCGCCGCCTACGCGATAGCTATCTCGCTGCGCTACGAAGGCTCAACGATGAAACCGCTCTGGCACAAGGTAGAACGTTGGCCCTCTACAATCAAGATGCTTGGCAGAACTTTATGGCTCAGCTCGATGCAGTCGATCCGAACAGTAGCAAAGCTCACCAGACCCGTGCTCGAGCTTTAGCTGCGCTTAGGGGGATTGCCACCGATTTCAAGAATCTTGGGAACCGCGCACGCGCCAACCGCGCGTACTTGCGGTAACCCTTAACGGAGATTACGCATGCTTCCAAACCCCTGGACCGTGCGGCTCGGAGCACTCGCCGCGTTTGCAATCGTCATTTTCTTGGCTACAAGTGTCATTAATCTGGCCGCCAGTCCAAACCTTTACGCACAGCCCAGCAGAACCGGGGTGTTGATGCCGAAAGTCGATTACGTTCCGCCCAAAAAACAGGTACGGACCGAAAACCGCATCCAAACTCCGGAAAAATATTATCGCCGCGTCAACTTCCGCGTACCAAACGCGGAAATCGATCCGATGAGCTTTGTGAGCTACACGCCGGGCGTGCAGGTCCGCATCATCAGCGTCAATCCCATTAAGGAAACCAAGCACGAAACCATCGACAAGTCGATTCTGCTGCTACTTGATAACAGCTACAGCATGGTGCAGCCGAGTCCGCCCAGCCCGTGGAATCGCGACTGGCTGCCTCGCGCCGATCCCGACTACCAGCGGATCGATGCAGTCAAAGCACTTGTCGAAGTGTTAGGGGAACGCGACCGGGTTGCCCTCGCAACGTTCCCCCGCCTAAATCCAAGCCCCGGCTATCGAATCCCGAGAGTAGAACCGCCTGCAATTCTTAAAGATTTCGGCCCGGCTTCTGCAGTAGTGCCATCGCTTGAGCAACTTCGAGGGAACGAGAACAGCGGAACCCCCCTCTACCGCGTGCTTTCCATGGCTGTCGATTGGATGGCAAACGAACAGGATCGACCCCGTTTTATCGTGATGCTCACCGATGGCCGCGATACGGAGAGTAGCGGCGGTGCTCCGGAAGGATTACGCGCCGCCCTTGAACAAGCGGGAATCAAGGTCATCATCGTAGCCCTTGGCCCCGCCCCCGACTTGGGCGCTCTCAATGAGCTCGCCGATGAACTTATCCCGGTAAGTGCCAGCAATCAGCTTGCGCCGACCTTCCGTAAATTGGCCGAAAAGCTCGAAACGTTTGTCATTGGTCATGAGGTGGAGCTCGAGCTCATTCGGGATAACAAAAACTTTTCGGATGGCGAAGATGTTAGCATCGGCTACCGGGCGGGCGAGGTTCCGGAACGTATGACGGTCCGGGTCGGCGAGTCAGCAGGATCGGCAAACGCGACCGCCGGAGGCGTCCGTTGATCTTTTTCAAACACGTCTGGTACTTAGCTCTCATGTACGGTGCGGTCTTGATTGGGGCCCGCCTGCTGATCAACCGGATCAACCGCCGAGCCGGAATGGCTGCGGTGCCCATTGATCTTGCCTTCTTGGTCCAAGTGATCGGTCTGTCGTTAGTATTTCCGATGGCTGCCCAAGGAGGATTCGATTTTCTGCGCTCGATGGGAGTGGTGGATAACATCGCTCGACTGGTGAGTTTGGGCGTTGTCGGCGGCCTATATGGCTGGTTTTTTGGTCTGCAAGAATACGTCCACCAATACCCCTCGATTGCTCTGGGAATCGCGGGTGGCCTCTGCACGGCTGCGCTCTATCTGATTATTCCGACCGACCCGTTCTTTTTTGCGCAAGCTCTGTTTGCTTCGGTAATGCTGGTGCTTCCGCTGTTATCTATCGATTTTCCGGAAGGTCCGATTGCGCGAACGCTTCGGGCGGGCCTCTCAATTCTTCCGCTTAACGGATATCTACGCTAAGTTGTCCCTTTTGGTGGACAAAAATGGATTAAATTTGTCCCAAAGGGTGAAAACTTCGCGCGTTTCACGTTAGACTAATAGCGAGCTCATCCCTGGATCTGCTCAACAAAGGGAGACACACAATTGAATAATCCGTTTGAGGTCCGCCTTTTTGGCCGGATTGCGATCCGCCGGGGTTCGGCGGAACTTTCATCGTTCATCACACGCAAAGCCGCAGAACTTTTGGTTTTGCTTACCATTCACGCCGGCGAACCACTGGCTCGTCGCGATATCATTGGTCTTTTGTGGCCCGGATCGCAAGGCCCCAAGGCGGGCAATCGACTCTCGGCCACGCTCTACGGACTTCGCCAGGGCTTGTCCGATTCTCTGGGCACCGATGCAGCCAACGTTATCCGTGCGCAAGAAGGCACGCTGCGGCTAGAAGGGGATGTCGTTAGCGATCTGCAACAGGCTGAATCTGCCTGGCAAAGTTTTCGGCAAAGTAGCGACGAAGTCGAGAAGATAAGGGCCGTCCATGCTTTGTGCGAGCGGTACACGGGTCATCTTGCCGCCGACCTTGATTCGAGTTGGCTCGAACCTCAACGGTCGCTCTGGGCCAGCCGATGGACGGAATGCCTCCTATGGCTTTCGGATCAAAATGGAGATATCGATACTGCTTTGGCTGCGGTCTCGTCGATCCAACCCGTTCTTCGAGTCAGCCGGAATCTGGCCGCCCGGCACCTTGATGAGCGCGGCCGCACCGATTTCGCCGAATCGTGGCGCGAGGAATCTGTTTCGTCGGCCGCAAATAATCCATCCCCCCGCGGACTGCGTGCGCACCGAGGGCCCAAGATTTTCAACACGCTTACAACCACATATCTTATGGTGCAGGGCGTGGAACGCGCTCAGCTGGAACCGTTCGCCCACGATTCGGACACCACGATTATTACTCTCGGCGATGGAGGATATGCGGTTCCGCTCCGCAATCCCCTAGCCGCCCGGGTGGCCGCTTCTCGGTTGCGGGTCCAGTATCCGAAGGCATCGATTTACATCTCAACTCGAGTGTGCGATCCGCACGATGAGGTTCCAGCCCCGCTTATCGAACGGTACCGCGAAGTCAGGGGCGGCGAGACTCTCATCAATCCGCCCGCAGCCACGCTCATTGAGATGCATGAGCTTGACGTGATCTTGGAACGCAGGGCCGGTCGGTCGGAATACCGGCTTCTTTAGCCTTCCGCAAAAAACTAGCAATTCCGCCGAGTCTTCCGGGTTTTGCGGCTCCGAATATGTAAATCAACCCAGGGTTGGGTAAGGAGGCCAAAGGATGGCCAAAAGAAATCTTAAAGTTGTACGGTTAATGGAGCCCGAACTGTGCTTGGAGTGTCGATTTGCCAAAACCGCCGAGGTAGAAATGGAAAACGGCACGCTGCAGCGCATGATTCACTGCAAACGGTTAGATTGCGATAACTGGGATTACACCAGCACGGAAACCGCAAAAAGCATTGTGGGCGAAGAAGGCGAAGCCGCGTAGCACATTAATAACAGGTCGATTTGAACCTAAAAATAAATTGGTGCGCCGGAAAGGACTCGAACCTTCACGCTTTGTGGGCACTACCACCTCAAGGTAGCGTGTCTACCAATTCCACCACCGGCGCGTAAGCGATGAGAATACCCGTGGGCCGTGGCCTGGTCCTACCTTTCGCGCGCATCGATGACCAAAGTTACCGGGCCATCGTTGACAAGCTCAACCTGCATCATCGCGCCGAACTCACCAGTTTCGACGCCGCGGACGCGCTGCCGAAGTTCGTTGACGAACAACTCGTAGAGTTCGCGGCCCCGTTCAAACGCGGCACTGGTCACAAAGCTTGGTCGGCGAGAAGACCAGACGTCCCCGTATAGAGTGAACTGACTGACTACGAGCGCTTCCGCTTGATCGCTCGGAGGAAGATCTTTGAGGGCGAGATTCATTTTGCCGGCATCGTCGGCAAAGATCCGAAGACCCGCGCACCGGTCGGCGAGGTCGATGGCTTGGGCTTCGGTCGAGTTCACCGAAGCCGCCACCAGGATCAGCATTCCGGTTCCGCACGAGCCGATGGTTTTGCCTTCCACCTTGACGGAGGCGCGGCTCACTCGCTGAACTACCGCTCTTATGCCTACCGCCTCCCCGGATTGTGAACCCGCAGTATCGAAAGCACATCTCCGAAGTTGCCAATCTTGGCCATCAATTCCCGAAGCTTTACAATATCGGGCACATCGATTGTAATATTTATTTCGGCCGTGCTATTCGGCATGGTTTTGATTTTTGCGCTCACGACGTTCGTTTTGGTTTCGCCAAAGATCGTCAAAATCTCCATGAGCAAACCCTGACGATCTACGCACGTGATCGAGACATCAACCGAATAGTTCGACCCGTCGGCTTCCCACTTAACGGGTGTGATTCGTCCCGAATCACGTTCGTTAAGAGACAATAGATTGGGGCACAATCGACGGTGGATCATAATGCCTCGGCCACGCGTAACATATCCAATAACTTCTTCGCCCGGAACCGGTTGGCAACACCGCGCTCGACGCGTCATCACTTGATCGATACTGGTAACAATAGTCGGCGCGACTTCCGCCGGTCGGGTAACCGGATCTTGCAGATCAGCTGGCGAATCTTGCCGAACCAATTCTCGAATACGGTCTACAACCGATTGAACGCTCGCAAGTCCTTCACCTACGCGAGCAAACACATCTTCTACCGTCTCGCAATCTTTAATTTTCGGGGCAATCTTTTTGATGATTTCATCGCCCATATACTTACGCGGATCAAGACCAGCCGTTTTCAACTCACGATCTAACAGATCACGGCCACGCTGAACAATAATATTTCGATCACGACGGCGGAAATAAGCTCGGATTTTGCTCCGAGTGTGGGCACTCTTGGCATGCTCTAGCCAGTCCAAGCTGGGCTGGGCATTCGAGCGACTAATGATTTCGACAACATCCCCGTTCTTGATTTCCGCCCCCAACGGAACCACATCCCCGTTGATTTTAGCCATCACGAGGTTTTCGCCCAGCTGAGTATGAACCCTAAATGCAAAGTCGATCGGAGTTGAACCAGCGGGAAGGTCAACAACATCACCACCCGGAGTAAAACAGAACACCTGCTCAGCAAAAAGGTCTGTCGAAACACTACGGAGAAAATCACTAGAAGTACTGTTATCGTTACTCCAGTCAAAAAGTTGTTTACGAAGTTGAGCAAAGCTCTTAACTTGATTTGCAGGTTTGACTTCGCCTTCTTTGTAAGTCCAATGCGCAGCAATACCAAATTCAGCAATCTCGTGCATTTCGCGCGTGCGAATCTGGACCTCTAACGCTTCCCCACTTGGGCCAATAACTTTGGTATGCAAACTTTGGTATCCGTTAGGCTTTGGATTCTGAATGTAATCCGTAAACAGTCCAGGGATTGGCTTCCAAAGTTCAGTAACTAACCCCAAGACTAAATAGCATTCATGCTGCTTTTCGCATATCACCCGAATTGCGATCAGATCAAGAATATCCTTCCATTCTACATTTTGCTTGACGTGTTTGTTAAATATTGAATAGAGGTGCTTGGGTCGTCCGATCACTATTGCCTTTTCCAAACCAACTTCAGCGAGTCGGCTTTTTAGCTGTCCAATAGCAACTTCTAGTTCTTGCTCCCGGTCGGACCGCGACTTTGACACCATCTCTCGTATTCGCTGGTACTCATCCGGGTGCAGGGTTTTAAACGCCAAATCTTCTAACTGCCACTTGAGTTGCCAAATCCCTAACCGAGCCGCAATCGGAGCATAAACTTCCAGCGTCTCGTTGGCAATGCGCATCTGTTTTTCTTGCGCCATCGAACCAATGGTTTGCATGTTGTGCAGTCGGTCGGCAAGCTTGATGACCATCACGCGAAAATCATCGGCCATGGCCAGCAAAAGTTTGCGTAACGATTCTGCTGCTCGGGCCGATTCTGCTGCCGCCCGCTGACGCGCAGTGCCATCCATAAGGGATTGCTGGACGAGTTTGGTGACGCCCTCAACCATCGCTCGTATATCTTTACCAAACAGCTCTTCGATACGCTCGGCCGTCACGCCCGTATCTTCGATCGTATCGTGCAAAAGTGCCGCACAGATCGAATCTTCGTCCATACCCAACTCGGCAATGGTGATGGCCACCGCAACCGGATGAGTAATGTATGGCTCGCCCGTCTTACGGAACTGTCCCTCGTGCGCGGCTCGCGCAGTTTCAAGCGCCAACTCAATTTTTTGCGCGTCACCATCTGGCCAGTGCTCGCGAAACGCGGTCAGCAACTGGTCCCAACCCGGAACGGGCGAATCGGAAGGGTTGACGGGAGAGGCCATAGGCCGAACCTAAAGGTTACCGAATTAGGTTCAGGTCTACGGGGTTCCGAGCAACTTTTTGCTTACAAAATCCCGTGGGGCGGCGAAAGATGCACTTCTTCCATCGCGCGATCGGCCGGTAGGTCAATGAGCATCGATATCGATTCTGCCACTGCTGAAGCGGTCAGCATCGATTCTGCCGGAGGCCTCCCTTCCGGATCAGTCCAGAGTTCCGTGTTTGTGGCCCCCGGATGAATATTTGTCACCCGAATCCCCGACTTGCGGTACTCCGCTCGGATGCAATTGCCAAAATGGTTAAGACCCGCTTTGGCGGCCCCGTAAACTGCCGAGCCCGGGAAGGCATGCCGAGCCGCAACGCTTCCGACGTTCACGATAAGTCCGCTTCCGTGAGCCAACATGTGAGGAATGCACGCCCGGGTGAGACGCATGGGAGCCGTGAGATTCACCAACAGATCGCGCTCCCACACGGGCCATTCGGTCTCAACAAAATCGGCAAACGTGGCCACCCCGGCGTTGTTGATCAGCACCGGTTCGCCACCCGCCCGTAAGCTTTCTTTGATCTTCGGATTCGCGGCAAGGCTCATGATATCGAGCGCAATCGTGGTGACGGATGCCGCGCCTAGTTCGCGGCATTTATCCGCTAGTTCGCGGAGGCGGTAGTCCCGTCTTGCGGTTAAAGTCAGGTGATCGCCGGCTTGGGCCCGGAGGAGAGCAAGCTCCGCTCCAATACCGCTGCTCGCGCCCGTGATAAGAATAGATTTCAACGCGAAACCTCGAACATATTGCGTGCGGTTTCAAAAAGGCGAACCCGTTCCAGAGAGGCTGGCAGATGCCCATCCAAACGGTTGAATATCTCTTGGGCCACTACCTCGCTTGTGGGACAAACGTTGCGAAACTCTTCAACATCCAGGTTCAGATTCTTGTGGTCGTATCGATTCACCACTCGATCTTCCACCACCCGATCGAGCTTAGCAATGTCGACGATCATGCCGGTTTCAGAATCCGGTTCGCCCGAAACTGTGACTTCCAGAACGTAGTTGTGGCCGTGGCCGTGCAAGTTATTGCATTTGCCGAACAGCTCAATATTCTCGGATTCGCTAAGCGATGGCACATGGAGACGATGCGAAGCGGCGAACTCGTAGATTCGGGTAAGGGTGATCATATTGTTTTGAGCGAACCATTCGCCATAGAGTGTTGAGGTTTCGTGCAAAGCTAGTAGCGTAAGCTCGGCTCCACCAGGAAGTGTTCCTATCCTTTTACGGATATCAAGGAGAAGATTCTCAATGGTTGGAGCTCGATCAAGAAAGCTATCCACTTCATCGTTTATACTTTTTTGATCAAACACGTGGACAACCCGATCTTTAAGATGTTGATCTATAGTCTTGATGTTGACTACCATTCCGTTTTCCGGATCAATCTCGCCTTGCGAATGAACCCATAGCACGTAGTTGTGACCATGGTTATAGGGTGATGCCCAAACACCGAATCGTATCCGGTTTTCGTCGGGAGTCCACGCGGATCGCCAGTAGCGATGACCACTGCTAAATTCCACTTTGCGGGCCAAAGTAACGGCCATATCTAACCTACTTTACGATAAGGTACGCCGAGGTTCTGGGGAGACTGGGTTCCTTTGCCCACCACGATAAGGACCAATAAAGCCGTCACATACGGAAGAGCCATAAAAATTTGCACCGGAATATTCGCTCGACCCTGCAAGGCCACCTGTAACCAATCGAGCGACCCCACTAAAAGCGAGGCACCCAAAACGTAAACCGGCTTCCATCGTCCAAAAGTGACCAGAGCGATTGCGATGAATCCTCGACCTACCGTCATGTTGGGGATGAATACGCCCGAAACACCGAGAGTGAGATACGCCCCGGCGGCCCCCGCAAAGGCTCCCCCAATTGCCAGCGCAACGAGACGACGGCTCCGAACCGAGAATCCAGCCGATTCGGCCGCCGGCGGATACTCGCCGCAAGCACGTAATACCAACCCAAACTCAGTTCGAAAAAGAAGCCAATGGGCTCCGAAGGCCAGGATCGGAAGTGCAAAAAGCACGGCGTCGATCCCCGGGCCAAACCTCGGGAATTGCGGTGCTGCCGTCGGCATCGGATTTTTTGCGAGAGCAAAATCGTAGCTGAGACCAGTTATTCCCAGCCCCGCCAAGTTGATCGCGGTGCCTGCTACCACTTGGTCTGCGCCAAATATTACGGTGAAGATTCCCTGAATCAAATTAATCGCCACTCCGCCCACGATCGCAGCAAGCAGACCCAGCCAGCACGATCCGGTTAGGATTCCTACCGTAACCGCTATCCAGCAGGCACTCAGCATAAGGCCTTCTAAACCGATGTTGAGCACTCCCGCCCGCTGGCCGATCGTTTCGCCCAGGGCAGCCAACGCAACCGGGGTTGAAAATTGTGCGATGAGGAGTAGCGTGAGCATCTAAGGCTGCTCCTCACCCGGCTGACGCATCAAATGCCGGACTCCGAGATAAGCCAACACGGCAATGCCCTGGATCGCCGGAACCAAACTGCTCCCGACCGGCGACGCGCGATTTAATACTTCCGCGCCGGCAAATAGTCCCCCAAAAAAGAGCGCACTGATCGCGGTTCCCCACGGATTTAAGCCTCCCAGCAGCGCAACCGGAATCGCAAGGAAGCCCCAACCTTGGCTGAATCCATCGCCTAACCTCCCGGTAAGACCGGCATAGTCAACCGATCCCGCCAGACCACATAATCCGCCGCTCATCGCCATGGCCGCAATCTGGACTCGGCCCACGTGAATTCGGCTGGATCGCGCAGCTTCGGGCGCGTTGCCCACAACTTTAAGATTCAAACCTGCGCGGGTAAAGCTGATGTAGAACCAAACCAGAAGGATCGCCGCCAATGCCACGAAAATTCCTACATGAAGTTCCGACTGGCGGTCTAGGCGCGGAAGCATGGCTTCAGGTGGGAGCGAGGCGCTCACAAACAGCTGTTTCTTGGGTTCTTGCAAGGGTCCGCGCACTGCCATCTCCAGCGCGAATACGGCAATAAAATTCAGCAAAATTGTACTGATAACTACCTGCACACCCCGAACAACATGGAGCCAGCCGGCCAACGCTCCGACTAGCGCACCGCCGAAGATTCCACCCAGCAGTAGCAACGGACTGTAAAGTCCGCCTGCCTGGGCAACGAATCCGGCCGTGGTAGCACCGATAATGTACTGCCCTTCCCCACCAATGTTATACATTCCGGCACGCCACGCTATTAAAATACCGAGCCCACATAGACAGAGTGGAGTGGCTCGAAACAGTGTTCGAGCAATGGCATACTTATCTCCGGTTGAGCCTTTGATCAACGTCAAGATTCCCCCTTGCACGTCGATCCCCAATACCCAGAGGGACAGACCAAGAATCGCGAAAAGGGTAAGTCCAGTTATTAAGAACCGGACTATCGGTCCGGCCCGAGCGATCAGCCTGCCTCCAAAAATTGCTCGCTCAGCTTGCCGGATTGCATGAACAAAGTCCGATTAGCCAATGCGGCGAGTTCATCGCGATCGGTTGACACAAGCAATACGGCACTACCCGTCTGAGCAATTTTTTGTAGCTGTTCATGCACAAATCTCGCTGCTCGAACATCGAGGCCGCGGGTCGGCTGGACCGCAACCACCAATTGCGGACTCCGGCTGAGCTCTCGGGCGACCACCACCTTCTGCTGATTACCTCCGCTGAGAGTCGCCACTATCGTGTGGGGTGAATCGACCTTGATTTCATACTGGTCAATGAGCTTGCGCGCCCGCGTCGCTGATTCCCAAGGTAGCAGAAGAAGTCGTTTATCTATTGATATGCTCAGGTTCTCTGCCACAGACATGCCAAGAGCAAGCCCCTGTCGTCGGCGATCCCCCGGAATAAATCCGATGCGCTCGGGTAGCTCCAGCAATCCCGAACTCAGTCGCCGAATGCCCGCGAGGGCTTCGGCTAGTTCGTACTGGCCGTTTCCATCAACCCCGCCAATTCCCAAAATCTCCCCCGACCGAATCTCGAACGACGGCTCCTTAACCATCGTGGCGCCGCGGTCATCGCGTACGGAAATTTGCTTGGCCCGAACCACCGGATCACCAAGCGTAGGGGATTCTGCAAGTTCGCGGGGCGGTGACGCGCCAACCATCCACTCCACAAGCTGTTCCGGATTCGTTTCGCTTTTGCGAACCTGGGTCACCCATTCTCCGCGCCTGAGCACCGTAATTTGATCCGCGATCGCCATGACTTCGCTAAGCTTGTGAGCAATCAAAATGATCCCAACGCCGCTAGCAGATAGAGTACGCAGAACATTAAAAAACGACTCAATTTCCGCTGGACCGAGAACGGCGGTTGGTTCATCCAGAATCAGGTACCGGGTCTCGCCGTCCAGTGCACGTTGGAGTTCGATGCGTTGCTGCTGCCCCACGCTGAGCTTATCGATCCGCGCTTTCGGATCGCATGCCCATCCGAGATCAAGCCGAGGTGGGTCGGTTTTCGGCTTTTGGAGGCCGCCTGCTGCGCGGCTGAGGGCAAAGTTTTCCGCAACTGTAAACCCGGGAACGAGCATGAAATGCTGGTGCACCATGGCAATTCCGCGCCGGCGCGTTTCCACCGTATCGCCTAGCGAAAGAGGCTCCCCATCGATATGAATCGAGCCGGAATCGGGCCGGATTAGACCGGCCAACACGTGCATAAGCGTGCTCTTTCCCGCTCCGTTTTCGCCTAAAAGTGCGTGGATTTCGCCGCGCGCGAAGGTCGTACTCACATTCGATAGCGCCCGGACCGATCCGAATCGCTTACTAACTTCGCGAACTTCGATCACGGACGCTTCGTTTTAAAACTCATCCTTCGGCGCGGTGAAATCACCCACGATCATCGCAGCTTGGAATTTATCCACCAGCGCACGCGTCTCGGGGGTGATTTCCGCCGTCAGCTTTGGATTGATCACAAAGTCAATTGCTTGATCCGCCATGCCGACGAGTTCGATATTGCCTCGGTATGTGCCCGCCTGCACCTTTCGAGCCAGCTCAACGAACGGCTCTTCCGCTTTGATTATTGCGCTTCCGAGGCACCTGGGGCTCATATCGTTTTGAACTTCGTTTGCGCCAAAGGCCCAGACGTTTTTATCTTCGCATGCGCTGAAAAATCCCGAAACTGCGCTATTGGTCTGATGGATCAGGTGATCGGCGCCCTCGGATATTGCTTGAAGAGTGGCTTGTTTTGCCGCCGATATATCGTCGTTTTTGCCCGTGAACTTAACGATAACTTTAATCGAAGGATTTGCTTGCTTGGCCCCCGCTTCGAACGCCTTAAAGGTGCTTCGGATAGAGGGCACATCTGGACCGCCGATGGCCGCGACGGTGCCCGTTTTGGACTGGCTTCCCGCAACCAACCCGGCAAGGAAGAATCCCTGCTCCAGATAAAATCGAAACGCGCCGGAGTTCGCGGCGGTATCGCCCCCGCTGGTGGCAACAAATACGGTTTTGGGAAAGTTGGGCGCAAGCTCTACACCGGGCGCGTTATATTCAAATCCGTGCCCGATAACTAGGTTATATCCGTCTTGTGCATAGCTACGCATGGCATCTTTAATCGTGGCGTCTTTGGTCACTTGGGTGCTTACTTCTGCACCCAGTTGGTTCTCAATTGCCTTGAGTCCGGCATAACCGATCGCGCTCCAGCCTCCATCGTTAACATCGCCCACTGTCAAAAGGGCAACTTTCAACTTGCCATCAACGGGCTTAGAATCCGCCCTCGGCTCAACCACCACCGGCTGCCCTTTTTGCGAATCGCCACACGCTGCTAGCAAAGTCAATCCGGCAATGAAGGCAATGAGCCACTTGGTCATACGCTTATTCTAACGCACGCAGCCATAGCTCGATCAATTTGCGGTCCTAATCGTTTGCGAATTCTGGCCTGACCTCTAACCGATCAAAGCATCAGTCTCAATTTGCGGTATGACTCAGAACATGGAATTTCGTAGCTTAGGGCGGACCGGACTGCAGGTGAGTAACCCCTGCTTCGGAACCATGACATTTGGTTGGGAACCAGATGACTTTGGATCAACCGAAGAACAAAGCTACAAAATGGCCGATGCCGCGTACGAACTCGGAATCAACTTTTTTGATACCGCGGATATTTACGGCTATGGTAGCAGCGAATCTATCCTCGGAAAATGGATGAAAGAACGCGGTAATCGGGACCGCCTTGTCATCGCATCCAAATGCCACGGGCGAATGGATAAGGAAAATCCTAACAAATTCGGTAACACACGCAAAAATGTGATCGAGGCGTGTGAGGCCAGTCTTCGCCGTTTGCAAGTTGAAACCATCGATCTTTACCAAATCCACCGACCTCAGCCGGAAGTGCCGATTGACGAAACCATCCGCGCACTAGACGATCTGGCTCGCGCAGGCAAGATTCGGTACGCCGGATGTTCCACGTTCGCGGCGTGGCAAGTAGCCGAAGCGCACTACGTGGCCAAAATGCTCGGGGCTGCCGGATTTGTAAGCGAGCAACCACCCTACAACCTTTTGGATCGACGCATCGAGCGCGAACTGCTTCCCTTCTGCCGGACCTACGATTACGGCGTGATTCCGTGGTCCCCGCTCGCGGGCGGGCAACTTAGCGGAAAGTACTTGGAAGGCACCCCTCAAGAAGGCCGCTACGTCAAATCTGATCCCAACCGGAAGATCACTCCGGAAACCGAGGATGTGGTCCGGAAGCTGTCCGCCGTAGCGGATGAAGCGGGGCTATCTCTGGTCAAACTTAGCCTTGCGTGGGTGGCGAGTCAACCCGGAATCACGGTGCCCATTATTGGAGGCCGGTCCGAAGAGCAACTCAAAGCCACTGTGGAAGCGTGCCAGTACAAGCTGGATGGCGCGATCTTTGCAAAAATCGATGCTGTTGTGGCTCCCCAATCACACGTGAGCGACTACTACACCTCGTCGTTTGGGCCCAATGCTCGCCCCAACGTTTAGGTCGCATCGGTCCCCGGGACAATTAGATAAGACATAAAAAAAGATACCGGTCGTCCGGAGAGGACAGGAACGACACGGTATCAATTGTCTCTTGCTCTAGGAGTAGTCGCGAGTCGGCATCGGTACTGGTGTCACCGACTGCGGCTTCGCCGCCTCGCTGGACGGCCTCTGTGCTAGTTTTTTGACTAGTCTTGTATATTAAGATGCAAAATCAACAAATTCCGTTCCCGAGGTAGGACCGAGCCGTCGTAAAGAGGGTGGACCGAGCAGGCCCACCTGACGGCGAAAAAAAGCCAGGCCAGAATCCAACAAGGTTCTGGCCTGGTCGCTTGCGTGGAAGACCGAAGGCGAAAAGCGAATTATTCCGGCTTGTGCGCGGCAAGTTTAGCAACCCGACTCTTGCGCCGAGCGGCTTGATTTTTGTGGATGATCCCGCGTTGCGCGGCCTTGTCGATGGATTTGGTGGCCATGCGGAGTGCTTCGTGCACTTGGGTCGGATCGCCCGCTTCCACCGCCTGACGAACCTTTTTAATATACGTTTTAATCGAGCTTCGAATACTCTTGTTCACAGCGGTCCGCGTTGCAATGCGGCGGACATCTTTTTTACTTGATTTGAGGTTTGCCATACGGTCTTGAGCCTAAGAATGATGGCAGAATCACTTCGTAAAGTCAAGGGACCCGGCCATCAAACGGGGCCCGATGGCCCCTAATCTTACAATAATTTTCGGCCAAATTGGTGCCGAACCACCCCGATCATGGGCTAATCTTGCAAGAATGCCCGACGACGCGCAGTATCGAGACCGCTCTGTACTTATCCACGGAAAATTCCGCAGTGAAAAGTGGGATTTTCAAGATCATATTCTTCCTCCCATCACTACGGCCGTGTCTTTCCGCCTCCGTTCTGCCGAACGAGGTGCGCAAGGATTCCAACAGTTTGCCAACCCCGAAGTGGACCGATCCACCGCCAAGCCGATCTACATCTACGATCGCCTCGGCGAACCGTGTACCGGTCTGCTCGAAGAAACTCTCGCGTTTGCCGAAAAGGGCGAGTGTGCCGTCTGTTTTTCTACTGGAATGGCCGCGATTGCCGCTGCGATTGGAATTCATATTCAGGCGGGCGATCACGTTTTGTTCCATCCCGCAATCTATGGGTGCACCCACGGGCACATCACCCATTGGCTCAAGAAATTTGCCATCGAGCATGACACACCAAACTTCACAAATCTCGATGAAGTGCGAGCAGCCATTAAGCCGGAGACGCGGGTCCTCTATTTTGAAACTCCGTGCAACCCCACGCTTGAACTTATCGATCTGGCGGGAATCGCTCAGCTGGTCGCGGAAGCCAATGCGGACCGCGCCGAAGAGGAGCGCATCGTCACGATAGTTGATAACACTTTCGCCTCACCTTACGCTCAGCGGCCGATCGAGCACGGTATCGATTACGTGGTCCACAGTCTCACCAAGCACATTAGTGGATTCGGTGCCACCATGGGCGGAGTCGTGATCGGACCCCGTAAATCCGAAACCGACCTTCTGCTCTACCGCAAAGATTTCGGCGGATCAATGACTCCCGATGCCGCCTGGCACATCCTGACCTATGGAATCCCAACCCTAAGCGTACGGTTGGAAGCGCAGCAAGAGCGCGCGGCCCGAGTCGCGGAATATCTTGACCTACATCCGCTCGTCGCCCGCGTTGCCTATCCGGGGCTTGATTCGTTCCCCCAACGCGATCTCGCCACCCAACAAATGCGGGATATCGATGGTGACTTTGCGCCCGGAGCTATGGTCTATTTTGAACTGATCGGCAACCCGGAAGAAAGTTACAACCGAGCGGTAGCCACCATCAACCATTTGGCCGAGCATTCACTCAGCATCACTTTGGCCGTTTCGCTCGGGCAGATCCGCACACTCATCGAACACCCGGCATCCATGACTCACGCCGTGGTGCCCGCAGAAAGTCAGGCTCGCGCCGGAATCACGGCGGGCGGGATCCGACTTTCTCTCGGAATCGAAGACACCCGCGATATTCTTCGTGATTTGGAAGCCGCACTCAAATCTGCGGAATGATTTTGTTGTTTCTGGAACTTCTCTGGGCTGCCTAACGTCTAACGCGCAATTCGCCTGAGGATTCGGATGCCGTTATCGTTAGAACCAGTTGAGGCTGCACAAATTCCTGTACTGTGCAATTTGATGCAGCTTTACCTGCACGAAACATCGGGTCACAACCCCCGAGTGATCCAAGATTGCGGGCTCTTTGATACGGTTCTTTGGAGCGAGGGCCTCCAAACCGGATGCATCAAGGGCTATATCATCCGAGTCAAAGGACAGCTCGCTGGTTTCGCGATTGTTCAGCCGCGCATCCAGAATGGGCGAGTGGTGGCCCATACCCTCACGGAACTATTTCTTCTCCAGAACTATCGCGGATTCGGCATTGGTGAGGAGATCGCTCGCATCCTGTTTGACAGCCATGTCGGCCAGTGGCAGGTCACGGTCGATCCGCAAAACGAGTGTGCGCTTAAATTTTGGGGGGCCGTGCTTTACCGATATACGGGCGATAACTTCCACGTTACTAACTGGAAAGATCAGCCGGAACAGGTATTTGAATTTCGCTCGCCAAGCCCACGGCCGACGGTTGAGGAACTTCGAGGCCGGGAGATCCATTCTCCGGGAAACACCAAACCTCAATCAACCTGAGAATCCGGCCCAAAAGACCATTACATAACTGTGTCAAAATGGCGGAGCCGCAATATCCCTTTTTCTGCGCGGCGGAGCCCGTACTTGGCAAAGAAACCCAACGCACCAGAAACCGTAGCCCGCGACTACGCCGATCGGCTGGTCCTCCAGAAGCTCACGGAGCTCTACGAAGTTGTTAAACCCAGTGAGATCGCCGAACAGCTGACCGGCCAGGGACTCAACCTTGGCACCGTTCGCGCACTACTCGCGTCAAACCCTGTTCGATTCGCGTACAGCGAACGCCGATGGATTCCTGCATCTCGACTGGATGCGGAAGGACGACCCGTTTCAGAACTCATCTTTAGCATGGTCGATCGATTCGGTGCGCCAATTCCCGTCTCTCTGATCGCCATCGAACTTTCGCGTAACACGGACATTGACGAAGAGTCCGCCGAAGAGATCATTCTCGATCACGCCAAAGGCGATCCGCGATTCTTTTTAACCCTAGACGATCATGTTGCTGCAACGTCCACCGTGTTCGCCGCCTCGGATGAAAGCATCGAACGCGCCTATCTGCTCAACGGAATCAACGCTGAGCAAGTGGAACAAGCCGAAAAAGCCCTCGGCAACTTCGATTGGCGACAAGACGATGCCATTGTTAAAGCGGTAGAAAAAGCCGCGCCGGTCAACATTATAGCCCTGGGCGCCGCCGCATGGAAGCAACTTAACCCGCAAGATCCGACGACCGTTCATCTTTACGATTGGCGTAAGTTCAATGCCGAACTCCTGAGCATCCCCGGATTCATCGCATCGGTTGACGGCCAACTGTATTCAGAATCCGAAGCCAAGGGTTGGATCGCGACCGCCGGAAAAATTGCCGACAAGCTGGAAGCAGTCATTGAAATCGAAGACGCCGCCCCGCTTGAACTTAAAAAAGAAGATATCGAAGAAGTGGTTAAGGATATTCTCTCGCGGGATGAATCCACCACGGCAACTTCGTTACTAGAGAACAAGTTCGAAGTCACCCCGAACGTGAAGACCTTCCCCGATGACCTCGCCAACATGCTGGCTACGCTCAAGAGCGATGCGCGCGTTTGGTGGGTCGGAGGTGACCGGTTCCGTAAGCCAGGTTCTGCCCCCGACTTTATCGAAGAAATTCCCGCGCCGTTCTACTACACCAAGTCCGACCTGACTCAAGAAGATGGCGATCCGGTGGACGTAGAGCTCACCGATGAAGGACTCAGCAGCTCGTTGCGCAAGCTTATTGCCCACCCGCTGGCCACCGACGTGCTCGACGAAGATGTGGTTCCGGCCCCCAAAACCATGCCGGAATCGATTCGCCTCGTGCTCAAGTCGATTCACCGCGAACTCGGAACTTTCCCCATGAGCCAGTTCCCCACCGGATGGTTCGATTCCGATCCTAAGCTGCAAGAGCTGATCCTGATCGATCCCGACGGCAAGGAGCTCCAAGTGTGGATGAACCACGAAGCGCGGTTGATCTTTAACCTATTTGACTGGTGGCTGGATCAACCGGTGGAATCTGGCGCGGTCTTCCAGCTTACTAAAACGAACAAATCCAACGTGCTGGAATTCAACTGGCTCGAACAGACCGACCCCGTTGTCTACATCAGCAACCAACGGATCGAAGAGTTACGCGAGATCGCCGCCCAGTCAGAAGGCAAGTCAACGTTCGAACTCTTGCGCGAAGTAATGGCTCACTGGCCAAAGGGTGCCGACTTCCTAACCGTGCTGTGGGAACTCAACGTGGTTCGACGCACCAGTCGGCGACTGCTTGCTTCTTTGCTCAGCAGCTATGTGTGCTTCTATCAACGATCGGGTTCGCCCGTGTGGCACTACGATCACAAAAAAGTCGAGCAAGGCTTCGACAAGAGCAAGAAGAAGTTCATCAAGAACGACTAGCTGCTTAGTTGATCTGAACTCAAGAGGAGTCGCCCACCGGGCGGCTCCTTTTGAGTACCCGCTTCGCTACATTTGCTAGATTCTGCCTCGCCACCGCATGGTATTCGGCAAAATGGGTGCCTTTACAACTAACTTTGACCGAAGATTCACTCGGTACTCATGCTCAAGGTCTGGTCAGGAGCAAAAGTCAAGTGTCGGGAATCGGTGACAGGTCGCGCGGCGTTTGCTCGCGTAAGCAAGGTTTCCGACACCGCGCTCACGCTTGACTACCTGCAAAGCGAACGCCGAACCCTTAACGGTACGCAGTTCAACCTGACCGCATTTAATCAGCAGTTTTTTATCGAATGCCCCACCCAAGCGATAGAACTAAAAGGTCGTCGACTTGATCTTAAACCGCTTGGAATCCCGGTAATCCACCGCCTTGCGATCCCAATGATCACCTGCGGAATCCATGCGCCGTTCGAACTGAGTGATGGCAAAACTCACCGTAAGCTTGCGGTAGTTGGAATCTCAGCTCATGCCATCGCATTTGAACTGGCCGAGCCTGTGGCCCTCAAGAGTGCATTTAAAATTGCCATGAGTTTCGATTCAAGCGAGGTGGAATTTGATGCCGTCGCGATTCAGCAGATTCAGTCCCAGTTCGGGTGCTACGTGGTATGCCTAGTGGCCAATCAAAATCGCATGGCCGTCGGAATCTGGTCCACATTGATGCAAGCCGCCTGAATATCGGGCCGCACTTCGGATACACTGGTCACCGTGAGGCTGAGCGAAGGGCTGGACCTCCAAAGCGGAGACACTGCGCCAAGGCCGGTAAGCCACTGGCGTCTATCGTCCCGCATCGAAGAGCACCTTTTAGGCACCCGTCAAGAAACGGTTTGGCTTCGAACCGTATTCTGGGCGAATTTCGGGATTGCCGCAACGTACGTGCTCATGTTTTTGCGGCGTAGCGATCTTACCGATGAAGTTGCCTGGATTTTGCACATCAAGGGTTACATCATTATTACCCTGATGCATTTCGCTTTGTTTTACTTGTACCGGCGAATGATTAACCATCTCCACATCGGGCCCGGAATGCGTCGTCTGAAAACCAAAATCCCCAACGATTCCGCCGTACCCGTTCGGATCTCGGTGATTCAGCGTGGGATCACAACCGGAATCGATGAGGGCTTCCTTTGGATCGACGACGGCACCATCTTCTTTAAGGGGTTGCAAACGGTTTTCCGTCTGAACTGGGAAGATATCCCGCCCATCTCGCTGTGGGATCGAAAGGACGTGCCCAACCTCGGTGCTAACCGAATGCCCACCACGCTACCGATTCCTTACGAGAAACGCCAACTTAAAATCAAATACGAAATTTTGGACGCGCACGAAGATTTCGCGACCCGTCGAAAAGCGGCGCATTTCTACTCGTCCTTACTCGAATGGCTACGCGACCGCCCCAATTCGGCCCTGGAAACACTCCTTCCACCTACCGATGTGCATCCGGGGTTCTGTATGCCCGGGCGCACGACTTGGGAGCCGGTTTACGGGCTTGCCGCCATTGCCGCCATAGATATTGCGCTCTTGCTTTCCATGAACTTAGGGGTCAACCTGAGGGGCAGTTCACAAGCGTTTGCGGTTCTGTTATCGATCATCTTGGCCATCGGCGGAGCGGTGGCGATCAAAAACTTTATTCTTGCCTATCGAACGGTGACCATTCGGGCAGAACTTGCGAAAGAATCTCCGTCGCTCTAGTTACTGGTGGAGCGCGGAAAAGCCGCGAATAACTAAGATAAACATCAGTAATTCGCGGCTCTGGAGCTGACTTTCTTGTTGAACGCTTAGCGCTTCCTGCGCTTGCGGGTTTTGACGAGTCGGGCTTCACCACTGGCATCAGTAACCAGTCGGAATCCGCTCGGGATTTTCGCCAGAGCTTGCTTGAGCTCATCCGGCACTTCCGCCGAAGCTCGACCACCGCTGCCGCCGCGCTTCTTGCGCCGGCTGCGCTTGAACTCTTCGTTTGCCTGGGTCGCTTCTTCATCCGAAGTGACCACGTTAAGGCCATCCGACGTCAGTTTCATGATTTCGGCGGCAGGAGGAATATGCACGAAGACAAAATTCTCGCCTTGAACCAATCGAACCTCGAAAGGCAGTGTGTATTTCTTCGTTCCCAGACGCAGTGACAATGCCCCTTCTCGTGATGTGGTTTTCAGCTTTAGGGCCGCTTTCAGTTTGCTCGTCGAATTAGCCATTCTAAATCTCAATGTACGCTGCCGTACAGCCCCCCATTATGCCACGTGTGACATAATGCCTGTATAAAGTATGAAATTTATGGGACTTTTACGCCCACATTGTCGATAAGCCTTACTCCGTGGAACTTTGCCGCAACAATAAGGCGCGAATTGGCATTGACGTCACCAACCTCTTCAAAGGTCAACGGATCAATACATGCAAGGTACTCGACCTCGAAGTCCATTTCCATGAGATCAACCTTGGCCTGATCAATGACCGGACCAACTTCCCCGGTTGTCCACATCCGCTTAGTAGCAGACTTCAATATACGATAAAGTTCAGCAGCCTGTAGACGTTCTTCTATACTTAAGTACCGATTTCGACTACTCATCGCAAGGCCTGTCGACTCCCGAACAGTCTCTTCAAACCGCAATTCCACCGGGATGGCAAGGTCTTTGACCATTGTTCGGATAACCGCGCACTGCTGGAGATCTTTAAGCCCAAAGTAGGCATTATCCGCCTGGGCAATTCCTAACAATCTGGCAACGATGGTCGCTACGCCATCAAAGTGACCAGGACGGGATTCACCCTCAAAACGTTCAGAGACTCGGCCTACCCGAACCACGGTCGATATTCCTTCGGTCATTTCGGCCGGATCGGGGCAGAATGCATAGCGAGCTCCTGCTTTTTCTGCCAATTGAAGATCGTCATGTTCTGTTCTCGGATAGCGGTTGAAATCTTCATGGGGGCCAAACTGCAACGGATTAACAAAGATACTTAGGGCTGCGCTCTCATTGTCTCGGGCCGCCGCACGAATGAGCGAAAGATGCCCATCATGCAGGGCGCCCATAGTCGGAACAAATCCAAGGGTGCCCATTTGTGGACGCAACCCACGCCAATCCTCAATCGTGCGGATTACGTTCAAAAGCTATTGTCCTCGGTGGGGAATTTTCGCTGTTTCACGGCCTCCCGATACTCCGAAAGTGCCTGCACCATGCTCGATCTTCCGGCCATAAAGGCGTGCGCATGTTTAAATTTGGCTTCGCTAAGCCCCAAAACATCGTGCCACACCTGGATTTCTCCATCGCAGTGGACTCCTGCGCCAATCCCAATCGTTGGACAGCTCACACTCTCTGTAATACGTTTAGCTAAATCGGCGGGCACCAACTCTAACACGATTGCGAATGCTCCCGCATCCGAAAGTCGTTTCGATACATTGAGGACTTGTTCAGCCTGCCCCCCCCGACCTTGCACTTTGAATCCACCAAACAGATTTACACTTTGCGGTGTGAATCCCACGTGGCCCATAGTGGGAATCCCAGCTCGCAGAAACGCTTCAACCACTTCAGGATAATCGCCTTCGAGTTTCACGGCTTCGGCTCCTGCTTTCATGAGCACCACAGCCGAATCGACCGCTTGCGGAACTGACGACCCGTACGATCCAAAAGGCAGATCGGCCACGAGCAATGCGTTTTGCAAACCGTTCTTAACTGCTCGGACATGGTGAACAACTTCATCCAGCGATACCTGCACGGTTGTGCTTTGTCCCAAAATAACATTACCGAGTGAATCGCCGACCAAAACAACATCGACTTCGGCTAAATCAGCCATCTGCGCCGACATCACATCGTAAGCGGTAAGACAAACAATGCGAGATTCGCCCTTTTGTGCATGAACCCAAGGAGCAGTCCGCTTTTTGGCCATGCCACCGATGTTACCGACTTAAAAACCCTGAATCTTGCCAAGGACACCGCCACCGTAGTCCGATTCGATTCGGAACCACTTGCGGGTCTGATACTTATCGCAAATCGCTTGCACTTGTTCATCCGTCTGGCGGCCAAGCGCATCGATGCGTGTGGTGCTTTGACCACGCATCCGGGTAAGTGCTCCGATCGCGGCTTGCGGATCATCTTCAGCCGTAGCTACGGAGTCTAAAACTTCCATCATCATACTGCCCGTTTCGCCCAAACACTGGGCAAAGCTTGCTTGAATTCCGGCGCATTCGGCCGGAGGCGGCACGCTCCGGAAAAACGCTTCCAGCTCCCGCCACTGCTCCCGTTTTTGCTCAGCGGAGTCGCGCACCCGGTTCACTTTCTGTTCTGGAATATCTACTGGAGCATTATCAGGATCATCGCCGAATATGCTGCCGAGGGCATCCATAATTGCCCCTCCCGATTGCATCTGAGTCAGAGTAACCAGCAGATCGCCCATCTGGTCGGTGGAAATCTGCTTGCGCCGCTCTTCGGTTATGCGCAAGTGTTCTAGCCAAGCGTAGATATCATCTGGCATTTGCACGCCGGGTGGCTTGGGCGTGATCGGTTCGATCGGCCCGCCCGTAGCCGGAAGCGCGGGCGAATTCGGAGCCGCCGACTTGGAAATTGCACTTTGCCCCCGATCTTTTGACATCAGGCCAAGGGCCGAAACTCCACCACCAATGAGAATGAGAGTGCCGAGCACGCCGATGCCAATGCCAAGCGCGAGATTCGAACGTTTGGCTTCCTGGGCGTAAGGGTCGGGCGGCGGAATAGATGCCATGAGGCTCTACTGGATTAGACGCAAGCGGTCGGCTCAAGTTGCAAAGTCGCGGAGGGCCCCGGGCGGCGGGGTTCATCGGTACAATTCGTTTTGATGCCAGCCACCGAAGTCTTCATCGTTTCTGGAAAGCGCACCCCGTTTGGAGCTTTTCAAGGTGCTCTCGCTCCGCTTTCGGCCCCCGAACTGGGTTCTATTGCGATTCGAGCGGCTCTCGAAGCCGCCGGGGTTTCGCCCGATCAAGTAGACGAGGTCCTGTTCGGCAATGTTCTTTCCGGAGGGCTAGGTCAAGCTCCGGCTCGGCAGGCATCGCGCGGGGCCGGAATCCCCGACGCCGTTCCTTGCACCACGATCAACAAAGTTTGCGGTAGCGGCATGAAGTCCATCATGCAAGCCGCCCAAGCCATCAAATGTGGCGATGCCGAAGTCATCGTGGCAGGCGGAATGGAATCAATGACCAACGCCCCCTACGCGCTACCCACCGCCCGAAACGGAATGCGAATGGGACACCAAACCGCGCTAGACCTCATGGTCCACGATGGACTGTGGGATCCCTACGATAACGTCCACATGGGAACCTGCGGCGATCTTTGCGCCCGCGAGAAAAACTTCACTCGCGAACAGCTTGATGAATACACGGCCGAATCGTATCGGCGAGCACTCGAAGGTCAAAAAGAAGGTCGCTTCCAAGCTGAAATCACTGCCGTTCCAGTCCCGCAACGCAAAGGCGATCCGATTATCGTCACCGAAGACGAATCTCCGGCCCGCGGACGACCGGAAAAACTGCCGGAGCTTCGCCCCTCTTTCGGCAAAGATGGCGTTACCACGGCCGGCAATGCAAGCAGCATCAACGATGGTGCCGCCGCCGTAGTTATCGCATCACGGCAAGCGGTCGAGCAGTACGGCCTCACCCCGCTCGCCCGAATTGTGGATTACACCCAGCACGCCCAAGAACCCAAGTGGTTCACGACTGCTCCCACCGAGGCGATCAAAAAGCTTCTCGCTAAATCTGGTCTGTCGGTGGATGATGTGGACGTGTTCGAAGTGAATGAAGCCTTTGCGGTCGTCGCCATGACCACTGGCCAAGATGTCGGAATTCCTTCCGAGAAGATGAATCCGAACGGGGGGGCCGTTGCCCTCGGCCACCCGATTGGGGCGACCGGCGCGCGCATCGTGCTTACGGCAACGCATGAACTCATTCGTTCCGGCGGCAAACGCGCCATTGCGAGCCCATGCATCGGCGGCGGCGAAGCCACCGCAATTCTCATCGAACGGGTCTAATCTTGCTGCTTTCCGGGCGACGTTCTAGGGCTGGGACGTCGTCCGTAAGCTCCCTCCAGAGTTCGGATGTCGAACCAAGCACATTCGGAACGATCGACCGCACGATCTCTATAATAAAAGTATGAGCCCGTTTGCGATCACCCTAATCATGGCGACCCAGCCCCAACTCCCGCCGATGCAGGAACTCACCCTGCTCATCTTTAAAGCCGGAACAACGCCCCAGGGAATTAACCGAGAAGCACTCGATGAAATGCAGACCCAGCACCTTGCTAACTTCAATCGATTGCATGCAGAGAGAAAACTACCGGCCGCTGGACCGTTTGAAAATGCGGGCGACTTCCGCGGGATCGCCATTCTCACTTTGCCGAAAGATAAGGTTGCCGAAGAGTTTGCCGCCGATCCGATGGTCAAAAACGGCATCCTTAAAATCGAACTCTACACCTGGATGACACCCAAAGACATGTTTACATGGAAAGGTGACGGCGACATGAAACGTTACACCTTTGCGCTTGTCAAACCCGGACCCATGCGGCACGCCGAAGTCGATCCTAAGCAGAGGGCTAAAGATTTCACTACTCACGTCGAGATCAACCTTGGCCTGATGCGCAGTGGCGATGCGAGCTTGGTTGGACCACTCACCGAAAAGAATGAGTTGGCCGAAGGCATCTATATCTTCCCCACCGACGACGCCAAAGCCGCCAAAAACCTCGTCGCCAACGACCCATTGATCCGAAGCGGCTACTTTGCGTTCGAAACCAAAACCCTTTGGATGGCTGAAGGCTTGTTCAAAAAACTGTCTCCGTAGCGGTCGAGCTTTCACGCAAAATTTATCATCCATCTTCGATCCGAGGTGTGGAAAAGTCAGGGGTTTATCCCCACTTGGTTCAGAAAGCGAACGGTTTTCCCACACTCCCCTATCCTTCGGCTTCCGAACTTTACGAAATCTTTATGCCGATTCTTTGGGCAAAAAAACCCCGCCGAAATCCGGCGGGGCTCATCTTTGGGCTCTAGACTTTCTAGCGGAACAGAACGTTTAACGCTTTGAGCGACTGGATCGCGTTATCCAAAACCACGTCAGACTCGGCGCCCCGGGCCACCGTTACCGGATTCGTCGGCTTCACCGGCGATCCTTCGAGGCGATGGCCTTTGATCGTCACGTAGTCGCTTACCGGATATTGGAGTTCGTAGCCGCCGGGCAATCGGCCATAGGTCGAGGCGAGTACCGCACCCCGCGTATCTTGTCCCACTACGATCGAGTCGCGTACTTCTTTCATCGCGGCGGCAAAAATTTCGCTGGCACTTGCCGACCCACGGTTGATCAGCACGGCGGCGGTGCCTTCGAACCGCTTGATCGTTGGCGTTCGCGGTCGAAACTTCTGCGTTCCCCACTCGGCGATTTCCGTCACGCTCGCGGAAGTCAGACTCTTTTCTTTCAAGTAGCCGTCCATCATGGTCCGGTTCACAAAAGTTCCGACCGGTGATTGAGAGTCGATAAAGAGCCCAAGCAGGTGAGCCAGATTGGTCACCGCGCCACCGCCGTTATTGCGAAGGTCGATGATAATAGATTTAGCCCCTTTGCTTTGCGCTTCGCTTACCAGCTTATCGATTTCTGCACGGTCGTATCCTCGGCTAAACGAATTGATCCGGATCATGGCGATTTCGGGATCGGGCCAGCTGAGCGTGTCCCGTCGAACAACTACGTAACTTTCGGACTTCAGCGCAATCTCAAGTTTTTCTGAACCGCGTTCGATTTGCAACTTCATTTCCTTATCCCCTTCGGGGGTCAGGCGAGTCTGAGCCGTCGGCGTAGCACCGTCGACACTCACGATCCGATCGCCGACTTTGAGGCCGGCTTTATCGGCCGGGCTGCCTTCGGCCACTGATCGAACCACCAGCACGCTGTTTTCGAACTGGGCCGTGACTCCCAGCCCGGTCGTCATTCCGGTTCGGCGAAACTCGGCGGATCGCGGAGTCCGCAAGCCCACGTGGCTGATGCCAAAGTTGCGGATCAACCGGTTAACCGTGCTTACAAAGGCGTTTTCGCTTTCGGCAGAATCGATATCTTTTTTATTCTGCTCAACCAAGGAATCCCAAGTCGAAAAATCGATGCCCGGACAGAACGCCCGCTTCGACAAAATATCTTTAACCCCGTCGAGAATCTCACCTTTGAGTTCAGCAGAAAAAGCAGGCTTTTCTGTGACCTTTTCCGAACCGTTCGTAAACTGGGCCAGCGCCATGCTTGAAGCAAACGCAGCCAACATCAATGCGGACGAGAGACGCCCTACCACCCTGAAACTCATTATTAGAGCAGAACGCAAGGAAGAGGGAGTGGTTCGCTTGCGCGAACCACTTTTTGAGACTAGTGGAGCTCGGGGTGATTCCCAGATTCGGCAAACGCCTTCGTGAGTGCTTGCGATTCGTGCGGGGGGACTTCCTGATACCGCGCAAAAGTGCTGGAGAACAAGCCCCGACCCTTTGTGATAGAACGCAGGTCAAGCGCGTAGCGCATCATCGTTGCCATGGGCACCTCAGCCATGATTCGCGTCTTCCCCGCGGCAACCTGATCCATACCGAGCATGTGACCCCGGCGAGTATTCAAATCGCCTACCACATCGCCAACAGCGTCGTCCGGAACGTCGATTTCCACCGACATGACCGGCTCTAGAATCACGGGTTTTGCCAATTCGGCAGCGGCTCGGAATCCGATCGAGGCCGCCTGCTTAAATGCGGCTTCGCTGCTATCCACATCGTGGTAGCTACCATCGTAGACGGTCACTTTAACATCCACCATCGGGTATCCGGCCACGACGCCGCGGGCCATTGTTTCGATCACGCCTTTTTCGACCGCCGGGATGTAGTTTTTGGGAATCGCGCCGCCGACTACTTTGTTTTCAAACTGGAAACCAGTGCCCTGCGGAAGCGGATCGAGCTGTAGCCAGCAATCACCGTACTGACCTTTCCCTCCGCTCTGGCGTTTGAACTTGCCTTGGGCTTTAGCCGAACCGCGGATCGTTTCCCGGTACGGAACCCTGGCTTCGGTCGTTTCGACCTCCACCCCAAACCGATTCTTGAGTTTTTCTATGGCCGTTTCGATATGAATATCACCGAGACCTTCGAGCTGATCTTGCCGAAGTTCTTGATCCCGCGTGAACCGCAAGGTCGGATCTTCTTCCAATAATCGTTCGATCGCCGCGCCGAGCTTATCTTCGTCGGCTTTTGATTTCGGCTGGATGGCCACCCGGTACACGGGCTCCGGAAAGTCGGGACGTGGCATCATCACTTTTTCCTTTCCGCACAGGGTGTCCCCTGTATAGGTGTGAGCAAGTTTGGCGACCACGCAGATATCTCCGGCGACCACTCGATCAACCGGTTCCTGCGTTTTTCCGTGCGGGGTAAACAGGTTGTGGATGCGCTCCTCTTTTTCTTGAGAACAGTTGGTCACCACGTCGTCTGCTTTTAACGTGCCGCTGAAAATCCGCACATAGTTAAGCTTGCCCACGTACGGATCGGCCGTGGTCTTGAATACGTAGCCAATGAGCGGACCGTCCGGATCTTCTTCGAAGTGTTTGCCATCCACATCCAAGGGTCGATAGAGCGGTGACGGAAGCACTCCAATTATGTGGTCGAGCAGCGGAGCAATACCGATTCCGCTCGACGCCGAGCCGAGCATAACGGTTACGACTTTGCCTTTGCGACTGCCTTCCAAAAGCCCGTGTTCAACTTCGTCAGGCGAGAGGTCTTCGCCCTCCAAGTACTTCATCGCAAGTTCATCGTCGCCTTCGGCGGCGGCATCCATCATCTTCTCGTGTCGCTCTTCGGCCTCGGAATGGTATTCGGTAGCGATCTCTTCAATGATTTCTCCTCGATCTTTGCCCTTGTAGACCTTCATCTGCACCAGATCGAGCACGCCGCTAAACTCAGCCTGCGATCCGATGGGAATCTGCACGTTGACGATTCGGCTGCCATACCGATTGTGTAGGGTTTCGATCAGACCCTCATAATCAGCGTTATCCCGCTCGAGCTTGTTGATGAAAATGCTTTTGGCGAGCCCGTGTTTTTCGGCGATTTCCCAAGCCAGGTCAAACCCTACATCGAGATCGCGTTTGGCCTCGCACACGATAATCATGGAACTCACGACTTCGGCCACGGCGTGGAGTTCGCCGACAAAATCGGGGAATCCCGGAACGTCGATCAGGTTGATCTTGTGGTCGTGATATTCCAGCGGGGTTACGCTGGCGCCAATGCTGATCTTGCGTCGGATTTCCAGCGGATCATGGTCGCTTTGGGTGTTGCCAGCGTCAATTGCGCCGACTCGGTCGGTTGCTCCGGCGGTGTAGAGCATGTGTTCGACGAGCATAGTTTTGCCCGCCCCGCCGTGACCTACAATGGCCACGTTTCTGATTTTATCGGGTGTGTACTGTTTCACCGGTTTTTCTCCCAGAAAAAGCGGCGCGCGTAAAGAAGCTTCTTTCTGCGCGTCGTTCCCGTAACAACAGAGTAGCAAAGGTTTGCCGTGCCGCCAAAGAGAATCTTTGGCCCCGCCCGTAATCTTTTCATCTGGTTTGACTCATCGGCCGTGTAACATATCAAATCGAACCAAGAATGGATTTCACGCAAGACACAGGGAACTGGGGAGCCGCGAAGAAATTTCGGCTGATCATTCGCGAGCAAGGGCAATCCCGCGAAATGGGCGGCAACGAAATGTCGCTCGCCGTCGGGATTGTTGACAACATCATGATGAACGCGCTGGAACTCAAAACCAGCGACATTCACTTACAGCCCGAACGGGATCAGCTCCGCATCCGGTTCCGCCAAGATGGTGTTCTCCACGATAACGGACAGCTTCCGCCTGAGCAAGCGGCCAACGTTCTCGCCCGCCTCAAACTCGCGGCCGGAATGCGCATCGATGAAATGCGCGAGCCCCAAGATGGCCGCATCGACATGGAGTTAAACGGTCGGCGACTCAGTGCTCGGGCCAGCTGCATCCCGTGTCTTAATGGCGAAAAATTTGTCATGCGTCTGCTCGATCCGCAGGCGATGAAAGTCGAACTCGATAGCCTCGGTATGCAACCCGATACCGAAGCCCGCTGGCGACAGGCGATCTCTGTTCCCTACGGACTTATCCTCGTGACCGGTCCCACCGGAAGCGGGAAAACGTCCACGCTCTATGCTTCACTCAACCAGCTCGATTCGCGTACCCGAAACATCGTTACGGTCGAAGACCCTATCGAATACGAATTCGACACAAACATTGCCCAGGTTCAGGTGACAGAAAAAACTCCGTTCCCGCGCGTCATGCGAAGCTTTTTGCGTCAAGACCCCGACGTCATGATGGTTGGGGAAATTCGCGATCCTGAATCGCTCAAGATCGCGATTCAAGCAGGTTTGACTGGTCACCTTGTGCTCAGCACCCTGCATACCAACAACGCACTCGAAGCGATCGGCCGGATGGTCGATATGGGCGCGGAATGGTATCTGATATCAGGCGTAATTGTCGCCATCATGGCTCAAAGACTTGTCCGCAAGAACTGCCCCAAATGTAGCGAACCATTCCCTTATCCACGCGAAGACCTGGAAGTGATCGGCCTTACCAGCGAGGACATGCCCGGTGCGCGTCTGATGAAAGGCAAAGGGTGCCCCGATTGTCGAGGAAGCGGATTCCGAGGTCGACTCGGCCTGTTTGAACTCGTGACCGGAAACCGCGAGTTCAAGCAGGCAATCACTCACAAAGCCGACTATCCAGAATTGCTACAAGTCGCGCGCAATCAAGGATTCTTCACCATGATCGAAGATGGCCGCAAAAAAGTTCTGGCCGGACTCACAACCCCCGATGAAGTCGCCAAAGCCGTTCTCACGCAGGCGGTGGAATAGAATCTCTCGTCAACGATTAGGGTAACTTTGATTTCGCAATGGCAAGAGAAGTTTCCGTCGGTCGTTCAATAAATCGAGAACAGATCATCACCATCACCTTAATGACAATTCTGGTGGTGGTGGGCGTTCTCACCAAAACCGAACGCGCCCCGGCAAACGTCGAGCGCGTCTTCGAAATGATTCTTGATCCCATCCGCATTGCGATTCCCTTGCTGTTGCTCGGAATCCCCAAGCTTCGCGAGAAAATCGGAGTTACACAATTCTTCTGCGTGCTGGGTCTCATCTGCGTTTTGTTCACCGTGGCAAGCGAAGCATTCCGCGCCACCGCCGGATTCTGGCTGATCGTTCCCGCCTACATCATGTACGCGCTCCTTCTGGTTCATGCTAGTCGAAAGGTGCCGTCTCCATCGTGGGCAGCCTTTGCCGTGTGCCTTGCCCTTGCGCCGGTATTTTAAACGGCCCGGAATGATAAGCTAAACTGCGCGAATTGTGAACCCCGGCGGATACCGTCGAACCCTGCGGTTTAATCTTGGGCTCTCGGCGTACTGGTTCGCCACCAGTTACAAGTGGTTCATTATTCTGCTGGTTCTGCTTCCAGATAAAGTCTCTACCTTAGTTCCGGATTCGCAAAAGAACGCCGCCTGGGGATTCGTTCTTGGCACGGGTGCGATCTGGGCCATGGTCGGACCCAGCGTCTTCGGAAGGTTGTACGAAACCCTTTCCGGACGGCTTGCCAACCGCGGCGCGTGGCTCGCCATCGGATCGGGCATCACTGTTCTTGCGATATCTGCGCTCTTCGGGGCGAATTCTCTTTGGGTGCTTGCCCTCAGCTACTTCCTCCTGCAGATCGGTGACGATGCGGGCACCGGCCCCTACGCGGGAATGGTGGCCGATTCTGTTCCTCCGGAACATCGGGGATATGCGAGCTCCATCCTGGGAGCCCTCAAACTAGCGGGTCAGATTGCCTCGGCCCTCGTGGCCCTTGCCCTCGGCCGAGTCGAACTGATCTTTGTCGCCATTGCCATCGTCAACGTTTTGTGCGCAACGATTACAATCCTAACGATTCGAAAGCTGCCCCGCGCAGTTCCCCGCCCTACGCAACGTCGATCTTTTCTTATCGAATACATCCACCCTTTTCGGAGTGCAGATTTTCGGGCCGTATGGGCAAACCGGTTTGTCGTCGCCTTCGCATACGGTTGCGTTACGGCGTATGCGCTTAACTTTCTCAAAGATATGCTCACCCAATATCATCTTCTGGGCCGAGATTTGGGTGCTCCGCAGATGGCAACCAATGTGCTGGCGATCACGATTAGCCTGAGTGGGTTGTTCGGCGCGGCGTACAGCGCACGGATTGCGGACCGCACGGGACGTAAACCTCTGCTTATTATGAGTGCCATCCTTATGGCCCTTGCACTCGTTCCGATCACGATGCTCCGCGACTACACCGGTATTTGGTTCTGTGTCATTTTCTTTGGATTCGGTCTCGGGGTTTATCAGGCCAACGATTGGGCGATTGCCAGCGATGTGCTCCCCACGCCAGAACGAGCCGCAACTGAAATGGGAGCGTGGCAATCTTCAGAAACATCCGTTCAAGTTTTGGTCGGGCTACTGATGGGCCCGGTGATTGACGCCTTCAATGCCCGATCCCACGGCTCTGGCTATATTGCGATGCTCGTGATCGCGGCAACCCTATTTACCGCGAGTGTTATTTTGGTTCCCCGAATCCGTTCGGCGCGGTGATCAATCTTGTTGCTCATACGCATGATTCAGACCGACGGTACTGAAATCACCGGCGGCGACCTTAGTTTTCAACACCGAGATTTCCACATCAAGAACTTCGCCCGTGGTGAGTACAATCGAACCTCGGGTTGTACCAACTTCTGGGATGTACCAGATGGCAATCGTGTCTTCCATTGCGGTGAGCTGATCCGTTGTGATTCCTGCAAGTTTCGGGTTAATTCCGATACTTTCTCGATACAATCTCTCGTTGAGGTCGTCGTCCGCGAGGTACGGAGAGAGTAGCGATTCGATCTCCGGACCGCTCCCCACTGGAGGAAGCTTCTCATCGTAATCAGCCGCATAGATCAGGAGCGCGGTATACACCTCACGCGTACTTGTCAGGTTGTTGGACATATTCGCTTCGTACTTAGCTTTTGCAAAAACCGGAAACAAGATGGATGCGCCACCTCCGCCACAACAGCAAAAACCAAACAACCCCACGACCACGATGGTGATAATAATCCCGGTGTTGGATCGCTTAGGGGCCGGTGCCTCTCCAAATTCAGGCTGATTGGAAAATCGAGGTGAAGGCTGAACCGCCGGAGGCGGGACCGTTCCGATCAACTGCCGGACGAGAATCCGGGCTTCGGTCTGCGCATCTACGACTTCCGCATCGGGCGAAAGCCGACCATCTTGCACAAAAGCCTGCAGATCTTCGCGCGAAAAAGGCCCGAGCCGATTCCCGTTTGGGTCAAACGTAAAGTACAAAGCGAGCTTAGTATAACGATTCGCTTCAACTCCCCGCTCTCCCTAGCCGCAAAACCCGCAAAGGTATCCTTTTGCATCCATGAGCTTTGCCCAGCGTACGGATTTCTGCGGAGAACTTTCTGCCAAAAATGTTGATCAAATCGTAACCGTTAATGGTTGGGCGCACAAGGTTCGAAATCTTGGAGGATTAACCTTCGTCGATGTGAGGGATCGCACCGGAATTGTTCAAGTTATCTTCCCCGAAAACGCTAAAATCGATCTTCGAGCCGAATTTTGCCTCAGTGTCACCGGTCGCGTGCAGATGCGCGACGAAGTCAACCGCAATCCGCGCCAAGCAACCGGAGATATCGAGGTTGCTGTGGAATCCCACGAAGTACTCAATCCGTGCGCCACGCTTCCATTTCCCATTAGCGACGAAGAGCAGATGGAGCGCGTCAACGAAGAGCTTCGCGTCAAATACCGATACCTCGATCTCCGACGACCCGCTATGCATCGGAAGATCGCGGTTCGGGCGGCCGCCGTCCGTAAGATTCGCGCGTTTATGGATGAGCAAGGGTTTATCGAAACAGAAACCCCCATCATCACCAAAAGCACACCGGAAGGCGCGCGCGACTACCTTGTCCCCTACCGATTGCAACCGGGTGAGTTCTATGCGCTACCCCAATCTCCGCAGCAGTACAAGCAACTGCTCATGGTCGGCGGCCTGGAGCGGTACTACCAGATCGCCAAATGCTTCCGCGACGAATCGCAGCGGGCCGACCGCCAGCCGGAATTCACGCAGTTGGACCTCGAAATGGCCTTCGTTCGCCAAGACGACATCCTTAACCTGGTGGAACGGCTCACCGCCCAAGTCTGCACGGAAGTTATCGAACAGTTTGGACTCGATATCGAGCCGCCCACTGAATTCCCCCGGATCACTCATGCGGAAGCCATGCGCCGATTCGGTAACGACAAGCCAGACCTCCGGTTTGGACTCGAACTGTTTGATATCTCGGACCTTGCCGCAAACTCCGGTTTTGGAGTCTTCAAATCGGCAGTCGAGTCAGGTGGCGTCGTCAGAGGAGTCCGATATCCCGGCGGATCGGACCTCAGTCGAAAGCAGATTTCCGAACTCGAAGAGCTAGTCAAATCCTTCGGAGCAAAAGGACTTGCCAACTTTGCTTTAATCAACGCTGCTGACGACGTCGAAGGTTCGCGCCTCCTGGAAAACGGACTGCGAATAAAAGGTGGAATTTCCAAGTTCTTAAGTGCCGAAGAAGTAGCCGAAATTCGCCAACGCGGCGATCTGGAGCCGGGTGACCTCGTGCTCTTTGTGGCCGATCAAACCGCCACCGTGTGCGAATGCCTGTCCCGCCTGCGACTCCACGTTGGACGCGAACTTAACCTACGCGATCCGCGCAAGCTGTCGTTTGCATTCATCGTCGATTTTCCGTTGGTGGAATGGAACGCCGACGAGTCGCGCTGGGATCCTTCGCACCACCCATTTACAAGCCCCAAAACCGACGATCTGCCTCTCCTTTCGGTCGATCCGGGCCGCGTGCGCGCCGACTGCTACGATATCGTTTGCAACGGATATGAATGGGGGAGCGGCTCTATCCGAATCCATCGGCCCGAAATTCAAGCCCAGATCTTTGATTTAATTGGCGTGACCGGAGATCAGCAAAACGACCGGTTCGGACACATCCTAGAAGCCTTCCAAATGGGGGCACCTCCGCACGGCGGTATCGCCATGGGAATTGATCGATTGGTCATGTTTTTGCTCAATGAAGAAAATATTCGTGAGGTGATCGCCTTCCCCAAAATGGGCAACGGATACGATCCGATGATGGATGCGCCGAGTTCGATCGACGAAGCTCAGTGGCAAGAGCTCGGTCTTCAGCTGAGGCCGTCGAAAAGCTAGCCTTCGCGACTTGCCTTAGCGGCCTGCTCTTCCACATAGCGCTTGAGCCCATCGCAAGTTTCAGATAGCGTTTTGTGTAAGGTTTTTCCCATCAGCCATTTATAAAACGGACCCAGTAACCCGCGAAATTGCCACTCGTGGATGAACAGCGTTTCCTCGGCGACCTTCTGAGATAAGGTCCGTGTCATCACAAGTTTTGCCATCGGCAACTGGTATTCAATGTCGATTTTGCGCATCGGTGTAATATGCGTCACCACAATTTGCCGTTTGACACCGGCGGTGCGCACCCATCCACGCGATTTTTCTTTGAGGGTTTGCGGCGGTCCGGTCTCAAGAACCCCGTACATCCACTTTGGCCAAGTAGAAAGTTGTGTCCACGCTTCCCAAACGAGTTCGCGGGGGGCGCGGGTTAGCCGGGATTCTGCTTGAGCAAGTTTAATTAATTCGGTCGGATCGCTCATCGATTGAATAGAACGGCTATTTATCGTTCAGGGCCGCAACGCCTGGAAGTACGCGTCCTTCCAGGAATTCTAGCGATGCACCGCCTCCGGTTGAAACGTGGCTCACTTGATCGGCAAACCCAAATTTTTCAATCGCGGCGGCAGAATCACCGCCCCCCACGATCGTCGTCCCGGAACTGGTTGCCATCCCTTCGGCCACCGCTTTGGTGCCTTGCGCAAACGAATCGAACTCAAAAACCCCCATGGGGCCGTTCCAGATAACGGTTCCGGCCTTGCTGACTATGCGTCGATATTCCTGGGCTGTCTCCGGCCCGATATCGAGCCCCATCTGATCGGCCGGAATCGCATCCACCGGGGTAACGGTAGCGGGAGCTTCGGCTTTAAATTCCGGTGCCGAAACAACATCCGTTGGGAGAGCGATTTTATCCATATGGTTAGAGATCAAATCTCGGCAGTAATCGAGCGAATCGTCATCCACCAGTGATTTGCCAACGTTTTGCCCTCGAGCTTTGATAAACGTGAAGGCCATACCGCCGCCAATCAGCAACTGATCCACTTTGGGGAGCAGGGCATCAATCACTTTGATCTTGTCTTTAACTTTGGCTCCGCCTAGCACGGCGATAAACGGCCGGGCCGGATTTTCGAGCGCCGATCCCAAAAAGTTGAGTTCTTTTTCCATTAAGAATCCGGCTAAGGCCGGAAGGTGGTGAGCCACGCCTTCGGTAGAAGCATGCGCCCGGTGAGCCGTGCCAAACGCATCGTTGACATAGACCTCCGCCAACTGAGCCAAAGATTTTGCAAACTCCGAATCGTTTGCTTCTTCTTCCGCATGAAACCGCAAATTTTCTAGCAGAAGCACCTGCCCTGGTTCAAGTGATTTTGCCAACTCCTCGACCTCAGGGCCTACACAATCCGAAGCAAGCGTTACTGTCCGCTCCAGTAACGTCTCAAGTCGATTCGCCACGGGAGCCAACGACAGTTCCGTTTTCCTCACCCCATCGGGCCGGCCAAGATGCGACATCAAAATCACCGCTGCGCCCTGATCTAGTAGATACTGAATTGTGGGCAAACTGGCGGTTATCCTGGTGTCGTCGGTGATCTGCCCATCCTTCATGGGTACGTTGAAATCGCAGCGCACCAACACTTTGCGACCGCGAACGTCTCCATCCCGAACTGTTTTCTTCTGCATTCCCATCGCGAATTGTACTGGTGAGTTCTTAAGGGCCCAACCCTAGCTTGATTCGGAGGGCTCCGTGATCCTACGCAGAAAACATAACCACAACTCGTGTGTATTTTGCGTAAATTTTGCGCTCTAGTACTTGGGTGCTAACACGTTTCCCCCTTCTCGTTCGTTATGTATGACAAGACCTTTTCCGCGAGAGGGTGTTTGCGCGGTGCGCAATAATGGAAAAAAAGATGAGAACACTTGCTCTGACCGCTTTCGCTCTCGCATCCGCAATGGTTATCGCGGATGCGCCAACGAGCACAACTCAGTTGAACTTCAAACTTGATCCCCGAGTCGCTGCCGTGCAAAATCAGCCGGCCGCGCCGATTGCATATGGCAAAACAATTTGGGGACCGACCGGGCTAATTTTTGTGCCCACCGCATTCACCATCAATGCTGGCGAACTCAATTGGGGGGCCGCGTTCTCGCGAGATTATTCCGCAATTAGCCTGAGCTACGGGGTTATTCGTGACGTTGAAATCGGCGCGACGTATCTTGATCGGGACGGTGCAGACAACAAGATTATTGCCAACGCAAAAGTACACATTGTCCCGGCCAACTTTGATCAATTCTCGCTGGCCGTTGGTGTAATGGACGCCGCGGATGCGGTAAACCAATCGTTCTACATTGTCGGATCGACTGCCCTGGCTGTACCGAACTACGCCGACGATGAGGGCGCAATCGGATTCCATCTTCACGCGGGCGTTGGCACTGGCTACTTCGATGAGAAGCTTTTTGCCGGCGGCGAGCTGCTTTTCCCACGCGGATTCTCGGTCATGGGCGAATGGGACACCAAGAACTTTAACCTCGGAGCTCGGTACCAGTTCCGCAACGAATTCTTTGCTTCCGCCGGAGTTTACGGAACGTCGCTGTTCTTTAAAATGAACTACGCGATGCGGTTCTAGAAACTCGATTTTTACCGCTCAAATCCACCGGGTTGCCAAAAGCAACCCGGTTGTTCTTTATTCCGCACCGGTCGAGAGGAAATCCACCGCGCGAACACCCGGTGGAGCAATTGCCCGCTTCATCTGCTCGGCCGCAAATATGATCATCTGCGCTACGAATAGGCTAAAAAATACCCCCGGAAAGTAGTGATAGTGGCCAAAGAACTTCAACCATCCCATGGGTAAATAAGCAAAAAAAGCTAACAGGATCGTCGAAACAATAAGCCAGCACTTATTTTTAAGAATAGTAATCCAAACATAAACATTCCCGGCGATCTGTCCCACTAGAATATAAGTTACAGTTAAGAATACGACCAGGGCACCCGCCGCCCCAACTCCGTAGATCGCCGGCACCAAACTCACCGAAGGGAATAGATAAAACCCCACATCTAGCCACACCCCGGGTCCGGATCGTAACTGCTGTGCCTGATAACCACTGACGTCACTGGGAACAAGGTTTGATCGAAGCACGAGGTATCCGGCCAGCAACGCCCAATGCGGTGCGATCGACCACCATCGGATCGGATGAAATCGGCGAAGGGCAAAGGTGACAGCGATGCCCGTGACCAATGCAGGAATCATGACCGCTTGTTCGTAGCAGCCGAAAGCCAACGCTACAAAAAGTACCGAAGCCGCCAGCCAACCCGGACGATGTTCCGGACTGCGTCGCGCCGCCGAACTCCGAGTTGGCGGAATATCGAAAGGACTCGGATCACCTTGCCGAACTTCCGATCCGACGCGGACATACCGGGCAAAAGCGGCCAATGCAAGCAACGCGAAAAGCGTCATGGTCGAAGCGGTTCGACCCGGAAGCCAGTCCATGATGCGGGCCTTCCATTCCAAGGGGGCTGAAGGCAAAATCAGAGTCAGGAAAAGGAGTGCGCCCATGGCGCCCAATACGGCAGGAGCCTTTTTCCTGAAGGGGCCGCGCAAAAATCCGAGGAGCGGAATCCAAAGCGCAATCCACAAAGCCACCTGAATCGTAGCAAATGGATTCGGCATCACATGCGCAATTCCGAAGATGGTAGTGGCAAGCGAGGCGAGCGGAAAATCCTGCGTGAACTCGCAAAATAGCCAAAATGCGGCCCATAAGCACAGTGCGCAGATCACCGCATTTGTAAACCCAAAGGCGGAGTCGTTGCCCGGATGCGTCAGTCGGTCATATTCAAAGAACAAAGTGCTCACTGGCCGATAAAAGTGGTTGAACAGCGGCCAATCTCCACCGAACCAACTCCAAGCGTTGTTCCGTTCCGCCAAATTGCGGAGCAGCACGGCGGTGTCTGAATCTTGTAGCAGCGAGGGATTTCGACTTGCGACGGCAAGAATCCAGATGCTGAACACTGCCGGAACTGCCAGCCAAATTCGCCACCGCTTCATGCCTCCTGCGATTATCCCCGACGATTCCCGGGATACTGAACCTTCAGCCAATCCGAAACGTTAAAATGCAAAGACCATGAAACGCAGCGTAGCCAAAATTAGCATTCTTGCGGCCTCGATTCTGGCCGCCGCCACAGTCGGGGCCATTTTGCAAAACAAAACTGCCACGCTCAAAGGCAAAACGGTCACCTATAGCTTCAAAACCACCGAAGGCCGGACTCTCACCAACAAATCTCTGGCGGGCCGCGTGGTTCTGCTGGATTTCTGGGCGACCTGGTGCGGTCCATGTAAAGCGGCAAGTCCGACGATGGAAAGCCTATACAAAACCCACAACAAGAACGGTCTTGTGGTGATTGGGGTGGACGTTATGGAAGAGGAAGCGGGCCCCAATCCGGCTAAAAAGTACAAAGCTAATGGCAAGTACACGTATCACTTTGCCTACGATGGTGACGCGATGGCTGAGAAGATGCACGTGAAGGGCGTACCGCAGTTCGTGCTGATCGGACGCGACGGTAAGGTGGTCGAAACCTGGGAAGGATTCGACAACAAGATCAAAGCCGACATCGAGAAAACGGTTAAGGCCGAAGTCGCAAAAAAGAAGTAAGGTCGACCGCACAACCCTTACAATATCGTCCATAACTCGCTCATGGTCTACGCTGCGCTGGTCGTACCCCTGCTCGTTACGCTTCCACTTGCCGATGAACCCGAGTGGAAGCGTGTTCGTTTGGCCAACACAGGCCTTTTTGTTGACCTCCCCGAAGCCCCGCAAGAGCGGCAGCTTGCGGATGGAATCGAGTTCAAATTCACTCATAAATCCCTTGATGTGACCATTACCGCGCGGAAAGCTCCCGCCGACCGTCAAGCGATGAGCCGGGCTTATTCGACCAAGTTCGGCGAACTTCGCGAGAAGTTTGGCAATAAGATCAAATCAATTTTCAATGAGGCACCGGTCCCAGAAGCGTACATATTCGGTGCCGAAGGTTCGATGGGATTCGTTTTGGAAATCGATGATTCAGGTGGGCTAGCTTATGCCTGGCAACAGATTCACATCGATGGTTATCAATACACTCTGAACCTTGAGTGCAGTCGTAAAGATCAACCTTTGATGGAAAAGCTACTCTCTTCCGCTGTCTACGTCGATCCGACCACCGGCGACTTTCGTACCGGACCCATCGGCGGACTTGGACTTAGCTCTTATCTGGGTGGGGCGTTCCTGCCCACTCAAGATATGCCGCGAGAGGATTCCCGAAGCCTCGTTCTCGATGGCGAAGCGTTCCCGGTCCGCGCACTCGGCACGGTTTGGTCCCGCGAAGAAGTCATCTTTGAAGATGCCGATCTCTTCAAGGAAGCTTTAACCAAATGGCTTAGCGGCTTTGTCCAAGGTGCCCGTGTCGAAATTGAACTCAAGCAATCTCCCGCTGACCACGGACTGCGGTACGACATATCGGGGTCGTTGATCGTGCAAGGCGCACTCGTCCAGATCAACGGAGTTGCCCTCACTGATCAAAATGAGGCGCGGGCGGTGATTGCGGTAGTTGACCCCAAAACTGAAGGCAGTGCAGAGTTCGCCCGTCGTCTGATTTCAAGCGTAAAGTGGCTTGAACTTGAAAATAACTCAGTAGCAACGGCTACTTTTGCACACGGTTTTGCACACCCGTAACTTTATCAGTAATTGCGTTGAGAACCATCACTTTTCGAACCCAAACCGCTCGATTTCCAGCCCTTATCAGACCGTTCGGTTAAGAACTTGCGCGCGAACTTTTCCACACTCTGGTTAATAAACTCAAACTTTCACGTTGTGAACTGCAACATGTGCCGGTCCCTTGCCGTTAGTGCGGCTTTCTCGCAAAATCTTGTTCGGAAATGAGTAAAGATCCGGTCGCAATCTATATTCATATTCCGTTCTGCCCCACCAAGTGCGGATATTGCGACTTCAACTCGTACGCGATGGAAGGGGAGATTCAATCCCGTACCTGCCGGGCAATTGCGGAGGAAATACGACAATCACCGCAAGCCGGCCGACCAGCGAAGACCATTTTCTTTGGCGGGGGCACGCCAACCCACGTGAAAACGTCTGATTTGATTGCAGTCCTCCACGCGGTTCTCGAAACTCATCCGCCCACTCCATGCTGCGAGATTACTTCGGAAGCCAATCCCGGCACAACGGATATCGATAAGTTTCAGGCCATGAAGCGTGCTGGATTCAACCGGCTTTCGATTGGCGCGCAATCGTTTTCTCCCGCTGATCTGCGGCAACTCGGACGGATCCACCATGCTTCCGATCCCGCCCGCGCGGTTGGCGAAGCACGCCGGGCCGGATTCACAAACATCAATCTCGACCTGATGTTTGCGTTGCCCGGCCAATCCGAACGGGCGTGGGAACTAAATCTGCGGAGTGCGCTGGATCTGAAAGTCCCTCACCTCAGCCTTTACTGCCTTACCATCGAACCCGAAACCAGATTTTATCGACAAAATCTACGCGGCATGCTCGCGCTGCCTGATGACGAATCCCAAACCCGAATGTACGAGAAAGCCGTCGAACTGACGCACCAATCGGGTCTGATGCAGTATGAAATCTCCAACTTTGCGCAGCCAAACATGGAATGTGCACACAACTTAGCGTACTGGAACAACGAGGAGTACATCGGCTACGGACCAGGTGCCGTCGGTTGTGTTGAATCCGAAGCCGGGCGCATTCGATACACCAACCTCAAACATCCGGTTCGTTATTGCGATGCCGTCGAATCTAGACAAGCCATTGCTTACGACCGAGAAATTCTGGATGAACCCACTCAGCGGTTCGAGCGGCTGATGCTCGGCATTCGGCTCAATCGGGGCGTATCGGAACAGAATCTCAGGCTCGATCAGAACGGCCTCCGCACCGCCTTTGATCGGGGCTGGTTGCAACAAAATCAAGGGCAACTTGCCCTGACACCGACGGGCCGCCACTTTTGCTCGGAAGTTACATTGTTGCTCGCCCCCGAAGATTAGCGGAGCCGGGCACCTAACCTTTCAAGTGCGGCGATGACGTGATCGCGGAGCTTGTTCGCCTCATCATCGGTAAGATTTGCCCCCTTCCGACGGAATTGCATGCCAATCGCCAAGCTGTGGTGACGTTCCGGCACGCCCTCGCCTTCATAAGCATCAAACAGCCAATGCCGCTCCAGATCTTCGCCGCCTGCTTGCCGGATCGCGGCATCTATTTCGCGGTACAGCACCTCCTTGGCAATGATGATCGCGATATCTCGGCGAGCGGCTGGATTTCGGCTCAATGTTGCCGGCTGGAAGGTCGCCGCCGGCACAGATCGGAGGGCTTCGAGATTCAGTTCAGCCATCACTGTCGATTCGTTCAGCCCCGCATTCTTGGCGGCCACAGGATGAATCTGTCCTAAAATGCCCAGTTCTTGCTCACCCGTGTAAATTCGGGCTTGTCGGGTCGGATGGAATCGGGAATCTTGCGTGTATCGCCTCAATTCGATCGGACGTTCGGCCGAGCTAAGGATTCGTTCAAGTGCCCCTTTGAGCGTAAAGAAGTCAGCCTGAGTGGAATCGCTAGGTCGCCAAGTCGGCGGCTCAAACGAACCGACGCTTAGCAGGGCAAGTTGGACTCGTTCCGCTTCTCCGTGAGTGCGTCCGATTTCGAAAAGGTGGAGGCCAGTGCCACCATTCCGCCGCGTTGCGTCCGCAAGTCCGGGGAGCAGCGAATTCCGGAGATACGCCATCTCCGGACTGTGTGGAGTGCGCACCCGAGTTTTCTCACCCTCGGCATCCAGGGCATCGATATCGCCAAGAGTATGGCTAATAACTTGATCGAATCCACACCGTAGAACCGCCTCCCGGATGTCATCCACCAATGCTTCGAATCCGTGCGCTCCGCCTACCGGAGTCGATCCCACGGGCAGAAGTTCCGGAATCTTTTCGTAGCCGTGGATGCGACCCAGGTCTTCAATCAGGTCTTCTTCCCGGGCGATATCGCTTCGCCAGGTCGGAACGCGGACGTCAATCGAGCCTGGTGACTGACCCAAGATTTCGAACCCCAGCCGTCCGAGGTACCGCGCCGCTTCTTCATCAGTGATCGGCATTCCAAGCAGTCGACCGGCGCGATTCAGGTCAACCGTGAGTTCGGCCTGATTCGGTGCTTTGCGCTCAATATCGATCGCCCCTCCGCTGGGCGTTTGACCGGTGATTTTTGCGTAAAGCTCTGCGAATCGATTCAAAGCCGCCACGGTTCCGGCCGGATCGACATGCCGCTCGAACCGATAGCTTGCTTCGGTGAAAAGTCCAAGTTCTTTGCGTGTTTTTCGCACAGATACATTGTTAAAGTGAGCGGCTTCTAGTAGACAGCGGCGCGTGGTCCTGTCGGATTCGGTAGCAAGTCCGCCCATCACGCCGGCGATTCCGATCGGGCCGGACTCATCCGCAATCACCATCTGATCAGCGGAAAGAGTTCGCTCAACCTCATCCAGTGTCACGAGCTTTTCCCCGTCGCGGGCTAAGCGCACAATAATTCGCGACCCAGCCAGTTTATCGAGGTCGTATGCGTGTAGCGGTTGCCCGGTTTCGAGCATCACGTAGTTGGAAAGGTCAACGAGTAACGAAATCGGACGTTGGCCCATCTGACGTAACCGTTTTTTGAGCCACTCCGGAGACTCGCCATTTTCAACATTGTCAAACAACCGGCAAGCAAAGCGAGAGCACTCATCGGTTTGGATTTCGACCCCGGTATGCGCCCAGATATCCCGACTTCCGTCGTCCGGTTGAGGAAAACCCTCCAGGGCGCGACGAAAGAGTTCCGTTGGCTCCGCATCCGGATCTTTGGCATATAGTTCGCGGGCAAGTCCCAGAACACTGGCACCGTCCCCCCGGTTGGCCATGATGTTCACATCCAGCACCGGCTCGCCCTCCACTTCGAGCAGTTCTTCGAGCTCGAATCCGGTCATGGTCAGAGCATCGGCCACTTCTTGCGGAGAAAGCCGCGTTTGCACGAATTCGAGCAGGGATTGGTATGGAACCTTCATTTTTCGTTAAGCAAACTGGGCCAAAAAGCGTTGGTCGTTCTCTAAAAAGTGGCGCAGGTCGTCGACCCCTGAAGCCATCATCGGAATCCGCTCGACCCCCAGGCCAAAAGCGAACCCACTCCATTGGCGCGGATCGATACCGTATCGTTCAAGAATATTGGGATGGATTAATCCGGCACCCCCGAGTTCAACCCAGCGTCCCCCAAAAAGCTTAGGCGTAGAGATCGCATAATCCACGCCCGGTTCTACAAACGGGAAAAAATCCGGCCGGAACCGCACCTTCACCTCATCGCCAAACATGGCCCGCGCGAATACACCCAGTGTGCCCTTGAGGTGCGCCATGCTGACGTCGCGATCGATCATGAAGCAGTCGACCTGGTGGAATGTGTGCGAGTGAGTGCGGTCCACTGCTTCGTTTCGGAACGTCCGGGCCACGGTAAAGATGCGCAGCGGGGGCTTTGTGGTTTCAAAAACCCGTCCTTGCAGGGCTGTCCCTTGGGTACGGAGAATCAGGTCATCGGTAACGTAAAACGTGTCCTGCTCATCCATCGCCGGGTGATCGGGCGGATAGTTGAGCGCATCGAAGTTGTACTTGAAATGTTCAAGCTCGGGCGATTCTTGATAGACAAAACCCATCGAACCCAATACAGTTTTTATCCTGTTTGTTGTGATCTGAAGAATATGTTCGCGTCCGTACCGAGGCGTTCTACCCGGCATTGTTACATCGATTTTATCTTGTTCAAACCGGCGTGAAAGTTCCGCTTGGCCGAGCTCCGACTGCTTGGCGTTCCAAAGTTCTTGGACCTTTCCCCGGATTTCATTGACCAAGGCCCCGAACCTGGGCCGCTCTTCGGCGGAAAGCGTGCCGATCTGCTTCATCAGCGCGCCGATCTTCCCGTTTTTGCCTAGAAATTCAAGCTCAATTTGCCGGAGCTCTTCGGTGGTTCGAGCGGCGAGAATCGCCGCTGCCGCCTCGTTCTGAATCTCAACTGCGTCGTTCACCGATCGGACACCGTCCGAATTGCCTTATCCACCCGATCGAGTGCGTCGAAGAGGAGCCCTTCTTCGATAGTGAGGGGCGGGGTTAGGCGAAATGTGCGCTTGCGAGTTTCTTTAGTCAACACGCCCAGTTTAATCAGTTCTTCGGAAAGAGCCACCGTGTTGAACCCTTCCTTGAGTTCGATCCCGATCAAGAGGCCCCGACCCCGCACTTCTTCCACTGCCGGATTTTCAAACCCCCGGAGGCGCTCGAGCGCGGCATCGCCCAGCTTGCGAACCCGATCCGGAATATCGGTGGTTTCGAACTGAGCCAACGCAGCAAGTGCGACGGCCGAAGCAAGCGGATTTCCGCCGAACGTCGAACCGTGGTCACCGGGTTCGAATACATCCATCACGTGGTTCTTACCGACCGCGGCACTCACGGGCAAAATCCCTCCGCCTAGCGGCTTGCCAACGGTGATAATGTCCGGTTGAGCATCGCGCTCATACATCCAAGCAAATTTGTATCCCGTACGATAAAATCCGGTCTGGATCTCATCCCAGATCAGCAGGATATTGTGTTCGTCGCACAGTTGCCGAACCTGCGTGAGCCATCCGTCGGGTGGAATCAAGATGCCGCCTTCGGCTTGGATCGGTTCAGCCAAAATCGCACAGGTGTTCGGCCCGATCGAGGCGCGAAGGGCATCGATATCCCCGAACGGAACGGTTTTGAATCCGGGCGTGAAGGGGCCAAAGTTGTGTCGATAACCCTCTTCGGTGCTCATCCCCACAATCGTGGTGGTCCGTCCGTGGAAGTTATCGTTGAAGGCGATGATTTCGGCCGATCCCATGGGCACACCTTTCACGGTGTACGCCCATTTCCGCGCGAGTTTAATCGCAGTTTCCACGGCTTCTGCCCCGGTATTCATGGGGCAGGCTTTATCGAGTTCGCAAAATTCGCAAAGTCCCTTGAGGAACAAACCGACTTCGGTGTTATTAAAGGCCCGACTGACAACCGCCACATGCTTGAGTTGTTCTTCGAGCGCATCGATAATCGCCGGATTCAAATGCCCGTGGGCGGTGGCCGAATAGCTCCCTATGCAATCGATATATTCGCGCCCGTCGGCATCCCAAACGCGGGCATTTTCGCCCCGTTCCAGGCTCACGGGCAGGGGTTTATAGTTGTGGGTTCCGTACTTCTCGTTGATCTTTGCGGAATCCTCGTTACTGAGCGATTCCACCATCTCCCGGAATCCTCCGCCTGCGATCCGCTGCCAAAAAGTGAGCTCCCGGGTGTGTGCCATGAGATCATTGTGATTGGTTAATCTATGCGTTGTGAACCCCCATGGGCAAGGGGGCTGAGTTTCCCGGCAAGCCTATTGGGATTTCTGGTGTCAATGTGGAACAAACTTTTCGGGAATCCTGGGATGGCGGAAAAGGCGAAAAAAAAGGGTGGGAAGTTACCCATCATCCTTGTGGCGGTGTTAGTTGTAGCGGGCGGGGGCTTTTTTGCCATGGGCAAAAAAGAACCGGAGAAGAAGGAAATCCCCAAACCGGAGCTCGGCACAGTGCAATCGCTGGGAGATCAGTTCCTTATCAACCTAGCGGATGGCCGAACGTTTCTTGTCTGCGATATCTCAGTACAAGTCGATAAGCATAATGCCCACATTGCCGATCCGGCGGCCGGCGGCGATGGTCACGGTGGGGGCGGAGACCCAACCTATGCCATCGCGCGAGATGCGGTGAATAGTGTGCTCACCGGCAAGCATCTAGACGATATCACCCGCCCGGATGGACTCAAGTATCTCAAGCGAGAAATCGCCGCTGCGATCAATCACTCGCTCCATGCTGCGCATCCCCCGGCAGAAGATAAAGAAGATCCAAAAGAAGCCTTTAAGAAATCAAAAAGTGGACATGCCGAAGAGTCTGAAGACTCTCACGGACCAGAAATTGATCACGAGTGGCTTGACCACATCGGTATGGATTCCGATGAAGGACCAGTCCTTAAAGTATTCTTCGATTCGTTTACCTACCACAAACGTTAATGAAGATCGCGAGGTTCGGCAGAAGCAGGCTGCAACCGTTCGTGGAAAAAGGTGAGAATTCCTAGGGCCAGCATGACCTGAAAAGGGACCGTCGGCAATGCAAACCGACCGTTCCCGAAAAAGATCACCGTCACCAGGGCCACGGCCGCTATCTGCGGTAACGCAATGCCGATAAGGCGGCGACCGGATTCCGAAAACCATCCGGTTATCAGCCCAAGCAAGGCGGCCACTCCTAAAACAACCGAATAATTTTTACTGTAGCGTCGCACGCCGAGAAACAGGTTTCGTTGGTGATCCATACCGGGGGCAATGACTTGGCCCCGCCGGGTCTGGAACGCCCAATACGGGATATCCGAGGGGGATGCAAAAGTCGCGCGCAACTTTGGGACAATAAGCGAAACCGAATGCGGCCAGTTTTTGATCATTTCTTTAGCCCCATCGTAGCGACTAAATGCATCAATAGCAACTTCGTTTTCTGGCGTATCGGGGCGTCCGGGCGGCATCATGTATCGGCCATTCGCCATCGGGTTGTGGCCGATCCACAAGTTATCGCCTCCGTTAGTGCTGATAAATATCCACTTTCCGTGAGTCCGTTTATTCCGCGCGATCCACGGGCTGGTGATAAGCAGGGCAATTATAAGACACAAGGGGATGGCAATCCAGTGGTTGAGTGGCAATCCTCGACGATGTTGCGGCACCCAGCGCAAAGCAAACGCAGAAAGGATTGCTTGCGGCCTCGCCAGTGTGGCGATGCCGATGGCAACCCCTGCGAGAATCCACGAACGGTACGCCTGCGCTTCCAGCACGCAGAGCACCGAGATCAGAATCAACATCGTATAGAGAGGTTCGCTCGCAAGGATTCCGCTATACGCGAGAAATCCTGGTGAAGCTGAAACCGCGAGTCCGGCCAAGAACCCCACGGCTTGACTCTGCACGGTTCGGATGACAATTGCCGCTGTAAGGAGACTGCAGATCAAACAACAAGCCGCATTAAACAGCTTGGCCACCAGGATTGACGCACCAAAAATCCGAAACATCACGCTGAGCGCGTAGGGATAACCCACCGGCCAGTAAGCGGTTGGTCCAAGCTCGGTGGTGTAACCCTGACCGGCCGCAAGTCCGCGTGCTCGTTCGAAGTACCAGTGGAAATCCGAAACAGGCTGGGTATCCACGCTCCAAAGCCACCACATCCGGAGTGCGATTCCGATACCAAGGAGCGCCCAAAATGGCCAATGCCGATCAAAAGTTGATGGTCGCTTAGCCACGCGCAGAGTTTAGCTTTCCTTCAACCCGACCACCAAGCCCGTATTTTTACCAGGTTTTTTAGACAGCTTGACAGCCGAGGTGGCATTAAAGAATACTTATTATCATGAAGGTACCATTACTTATTACGTTCGTCAGTTCAACAGCTTTATTGATTGCATTAGCACCTAGTGCCGCGTTGTCTTTGTCCACAGAAAGTCTTCCGAAGTGTCAGGGACCTTGCACAATAACTCTAAATGTCACATACGACTGGAGTGAATGGGATCCATTTTGCAACTGGTTGACTGAAGAGCGCCACTACAAGACTAGCATTCAACGCTATCAATGCTCCAACGGGGTGTATTATATGTGCAACACGATTAATTTTGGTTGCGACAGTCCGGAAAGCCATGCGGTGCCAGCTTGTCCGGATAGTACTTGCCTTTCCGACGGAGTATGAAATTCTCCCGAGGTCTAACCCTTATTGAGGTTATAACCTGCGCCGGCATACTGATCGTTTTGTGCGCGGTCCTCGCACCGGCTGCCATGACAGCTAAAATGAAAGCAAAAGTCACTCGGGCCACTATGGCAATGCGCCAAATTGGCCAAGCCCGCTCCCTTTACTTTGAAGACCGCGAGTTTTATCAATCGGTCCCCATGAAGGACCTTGTTGATTCCGGCCTTTTAGATAAGGAGGTTTGCGGTCAAGGATACGAAGTCGAACATCGTGGGCTAGCAAACTTATTTTACGAACAGATACTAGGATTTGAATATTTACTAACTCCTTACCGTAATAGCTTCATCACCCAAGAGGGGTACGGTTTTGAGCAACCCGAACTGCTTATGAATCCGTCGGCAAGTTGGGCAATAAATTACCAATGCCGCATCCTCGATGGACGGTGCTGGAGTTTCCCCCTGCCGGACGACTTTATTTTGCGGCTTAGGTTTGATGGTAGTGTACACTACAGCCGGGCCCCTTATGGCACCAAAGTTCAAGGAATGATTACTGCCGATGACCTCTTCCGATAGGTTAGCAAACGCAAAAAAAGCGTCGCAGTTTCTCTTTTTCTACATCGTTCTAGGGATAGTTTTGTCCCTTGCGCTTCAGCTGATCGGCACACGCCACATTCATTTACACACTGTTTGGACCGTAGTCACTGACGACTTGCTTATGGGTCTTGTAGTAGTTTGCATTTTATACTTGACGGAGCGGTTACTGCTGACCATCCTAATCAATTCTGTATTTGTGCTTGGGGTCGGACTGTTGACTATTTCAATCAACCGGGACATACCAGTAGCCGCGCTTCTGCTGACGCAAGTTCGGGCAATTATTTTGATCATTATAGCTAATTTATCGCTTCGATATTTCACAAAAGAGAGCTACAGATTTGGTTAGAAGCACCATATTTGCCACGCTTTGGACCGCTTATTTCATGTCTTTAAACTTTTCTATGCTTAGGGTTGTTTTGGGTTCTTTAGTTTTCATGTCTGCGTTCTCAGCCCATGCACTTGTCGAAGGGTTTCTAAAAACTTGGCGAACGCCGAAGTTACAGTCAATTAAATTAGTGATGCAGGCTATGGTTGTGGTAGCACTTCTCTATGTCATTGCTCCTTACCCGCTAAGCGCTGGGACCCTGATGGATTGGATAGCAGCCCTTATTGCCGCTGCTACTCCAAGCATCATCTTGCGAGACATTTGCCGGAGCCGGGACGAAACTTCCCTCCATGTACAATGAACCTATCCCATGAATCCGGTGGAAGTGAGCATCAATCTCGAGGACATCGAGCACCGCGCTAACCGCGAGGCGATGGATAAGTGCATGGAAACGTACCGATCCCGCCTCGCGGAAGTCATGAAAGCGGGCGGCGAAAAGAACATCGCCAAGCATCGAGATCGAGGCAAGCTCCTCGCCCGAGAGCGGATCGATGGCATCCTCGATGACGGAGCCCCATTCCTCGAATTCTCCACGTTTGCCGCCTACAACATGTACGATAACGGGGCCCCGGCGGCGGGAATTGTCACCGGGATCGGGCGAATCCACGGGCGCGAATGCGTGATCGTTGCTAACGATGCCACGGTCAAGGGCGGCACTTACTTCCCCATCACGGTTAAGAAGCACCTGCGTGCTCAGGAAATCGCTTTAGAAAATAATCTGCCGTGTATTTACCTGGTCGATAGCGGGGGCGCGTTTCTTCCGCTTCAATCGGAAGTCTTTCCGGATAAAGAGCACTTTGGGCGGATTTTCTATAACCAAGCCGCGATGTCCGCGCGCAAAATTCCCCAGATTGCGGCGGTGATGGGTTCGTGCACCGCTGGCGGCGCGTATGTCCCCGCAATGAGCGACGAAACCGTGATCGTCAAGGGCCAGGGCACGATCTTTTTAGGCGGTCCGCCGCTCGTTAAAGCCGCCACGGGCGAAGAAGTTTCCGCCGAAGACCTCGGCGGCGCGGATGTCCACACCCGGCTGAGCGGCGTGGCCGATCACTTTGCCGAAAACGATCCGCACGCCCTGGAAATCATCCGCAACATTGTCGAAAATCTCGGGCCCAAATCCAGCCCAAGTCTTAGCGACCCCGCCGCCCCCGAAGATCCGCTTTATCGCGCCGAAGACCTCTACTCGCTCGTCCCGTCCGATTCCAAAACGCCCATGAACATGCGGGCGGTGCTCTCGCGCCTGGTCGATGGGAGCCAGTTCCACGAGTTCAAAGCTCGCTACGGGACCACCCTCATCTGCGGATTCGCCCGCATTTACGGGCACACGGTCGGAATCCTTGCCAACGACGGAATCCTTTTTAGCGAAAGCGCGCTTAAAGGGGCGCACTTTATCGAACTGTGCACCCAGCGTCAGATTCCGCTCCTGTTCTTACAAAACATTACGGGATTCATGGTCGGGCGCAAGTACGAAAATGAAGGGATCGCCAAGAACGGGGCCAAGCTCGTGACCGCCGTAAGTACGGCCAATGTGCCGAAGTTCACGGTGATCGTGGGCGGTTCCTACGGGGCCGGAAATTACGGCATGTGCGGTCGCGCCTACGGTCCGCGCCAGTTGTGGATGTGGCCCAACGCAAGCATCAGCGTTATGGGTGGCGAGCAAGCGGCCAACGTTCTACTCACGGTCAAAATGGATCAGCTCGCGGCCACCAGTCAAGCGATGAGCACCGAGGAACAGCAAGCCTTTAAGCAGCCGACGCTCGAAAAGTATGCGGAGGAATCAAGCGCGTACTTTGCGTCGGCGCGGCTATGGGACGACGGCATCATCGACCCGGTGGATACCCGTCGCGTGGTTGCGCTGGGGATCGAAGCCGCGAGGAATGCTCCGGTGGAACCGCAGGGCTTTAGCCTGTTCCGAATGTAGGCTAGATTTCGGGATTTGAGATCGTCACCGGCTCTTTGGTGGGCTTGATTTTGGCCCACTTGCCTTTGCGTTGAACCACGGTCGCATTGGTGACTTTGCCGTTCACGAGGGGAATCCAAAGGTTTTCGCCTTTGAGGTACGGGGGGATTTTAAGCGTCCAGTTGCGCCGCTCTTCGGCGGCATCGACGATGCCCGCTTCGGCTTCGTAGGGTTCTTTGGCAATGAGGTGCTGGCTTCGTTGGAATATCTCTTTAGGCAGAATCTGATGAGCATATGTACAGACGGCCACAAAGTGCATATAGCCTTCCTTATCCTTTTTACGAAGTTTGGCCATATCTACGCCAGATGAAGCAATTTGTTTGACCAAAGGTTCCACATTTTGCTTAACGTATTCCTTTAATCGATCTCGATCCACAAAGACGGTATCTTCGGCCATAAGTTTGCCAGATTCGAGTTGTTCCAGCATCCATGATAAGTAGATTCTCTCGCCCACATCTCCGGCGGCGTAGCTTTCAGGTTCTGAATATCCACCCACGGTCGGGAGCTGAGCATGTCCATATTCATGGGCAAGTTCCCGTGCCAGCTCGAAGTTGCTTCGAATATTCTGCACCTGGTAAATATAGATTGTGTTTACCGCGCTCGGTTGGCCAGAATCGGTGAGGGTATCGCCATCAATATCAAATAGTTGCTCGCCTCCCGGGTCGCCACCGGTCGCCATATAAACATCAACACTTCGCCCAAATCGCGGCTGGTGTTCGATGTTTAGGTCAAAGTACGAATACTCCCACAGCCGCAGTAAAAGGCGCGTACTCCACTGATAAACATCGTTATGGTCTTTGCGTTCCGTTTGACCAAAAACTCGGAATCGTGTGTTAAATGTTTCGGAAGTTGGGGTGCGCACCATTCCAACTGTGATGTAGTTAAACTTCCACTCAAACTTGGGGGATACCTTGGGTGCTTCCATTGGCGAGATGTAATGCGTCACCATGATCGCGGCCCCCGGGTTGAGAATGCTTGGAAACTCCGCACTCACAAAGTAGTTTTGCGGGTTCGTGGCGGGGGCAATCGCTAGCCCAGTAATAAGCGCGGTAATTAACATGGTGTCCGTGAAATGTTAGACGCTTCCCCAGCGTAAATGTTAAATTTCCAACGATTCCAGATACCGTTCGGCATCGATGGCGGCCATGCATCCGGTTCCGGCGGCTGTAATGGCCTGGCGATAGATCATGTCCGTTACGTCTCCGCAGGCGAAAACCCCAGGAACGCGGGTGCGTGTACTAAATGGTTCAACTTTGATATAGCCCGTTTCGTCGGTTTCCAGCCATTGGGTGAACAAACTTGAATTCGGCCGGTGACCGATCGCGATAAAAATGCCATCGATTGGCATCTCGGCGGTGCCGCCGTTGATAGTATCTTCGAGAACCGCGGTTTTAACTTTGCGCTGAGGCTCCAGGTCGCCTTTGATTCCGACCAGCTGTCGATTCCATAGAACTTCGATCTTGGGATTCTTCAGTACTCGGTCTTGCATAATCTTGCTGGCCCGGAAGCTGTCGCGTCGATGAACCACAAAAACCTTGTCGGCATGCCGAGTCAGGTAGTTCGCTTCTTCCATCGCGGTATCTCCGCCGCCGACCACAATCACCTGTTTCCCTCGGAAGAAAAAGCCATCGCAGGTTGCGCAGGCAGATACGCCGTATCCGCCAAACGTCACTTCGCCTTCGAGCCCTAACCATTTGGCGGATGCGCCAGTAGAAATGATGATCGTTTCTGCTTCGTACTCATCGCTGCCGGCAATTAACTTAAATGGGGACCTGTCCAGATCAACCTTATCGACCGTTTGGTGGATTACTTGCGTACCGAATCGTTCCGCTTGTTTTTGGAACAGAGCCATGAGCTCCGGCCCCATAATTCCTTCCGGAAACCCGGGGAAATTTTCGACATCCGTCGTAATCATAAGCTGACCGCCCGGTTCCGGACCGCTGAAAATGACGGGATCCAGCCCGGCGCGCGCTGCGTAGAGGGCGGCGGTATAACCGGCGGGCCCGGTGCCAACAATCGCGACTTTGTGAATCATATCGAGGTCCCGCCAGGTTACCTTTCACCGACTTCTGGCCCGACTCCGCCCGGCCCATCGGCGATATCTGAGAAACGGCTAATCCCGCGCCGATAATCCCAGAGGATGAGGCCGAAAAAAGGGGGAAACGGCAAACGGTTTGCGATCGGCCACATTATTTTAGCCGGTCTATTCTTGGCTTTTCTATTCTTTCGACTCCATGCCAGCCGGCTCCGAGACGACGCGCTTGCGATCCTGAATTCCGAAGTCATTGCGGAGAATCCCGTCTATGCCCGCGAGGAACTTGGTCAGATCCTTATCGAAGCGAACCTGGCCGCAAGCCTCTCGGTGGCCGTATCCATTTCTGCTTGGGTACTCATCCTCTACCTCACCGTGGTTGAAAGTCGGCGCGCCGCGGCCGAAATCGCTGACCGCGAGCAGGAAAATCAAAAGCTCCTGGAACGCGAAGAGGAACTGGCCAAGGCACTGGGGTGCCTAGAATCGCGCCAGAGCGACCTCACCGAGGCCTTGGAATATGCGGAAAACCAAAAAACAATGCAGGAACACGCCTCCCGGCGATTCCAAAGCCTCTTCGAGGGGCTGCCCGTTGGCTGCATGACATTCGATTCGCAAGGCACCGTCTTTGAATGGAATAAGCGGATGTCAGAAATCATGGGCATCCCTACGCACAACGCGATTCTTCACCCAATCTATCATGGTATGCGGATCCCGGATCGACCGGAAATCGCTGCGGAAATTCTCACCAAAACATTCGAAGAAGGCGAAGAGATCGAAATCGAGTGGACAATCAATTGTGCCGAAGGCGAAAAGATTGTCCGAGGTCGATTCTTTCCGCTGAGAAACTCCGAAGGTGCAATCCTCGGGGGTATTGGCTGTATTGTCGATAGCACCGAGGAGGTCACCAACCAAAAGCTGTTATTCGAAATGGCCGAGCTCCAAAAGGCCGTCCTCAACTCGGCCGAACATAGCATTGTCTGGGCAGACGAGTGTTACCGAATCATCGGTATGAATCGGGCGGCCGAAGAAATGCTCGGATACCCCGCGGGTCAAGTCATTGATAAGGTCACGCTTAGCCGATTCCATCTGACATCCGAACTCGAACTCCGACGCGCAGAACTTGCAGCCGAGATCGGAGTCGAAATCGAAGACCACAACGAAATCCTTTGTTATCATGCCGCCAACGGCGAGGCCCGCCAGCAGGAATGGGAGTACGTCCGCGCCGACGGAACCACGCTCGATGTTGCTCTCAGTGTGAACGTCTTGCGTGATGAATCCGGCCAGATTCATGGCTATCTCGCGATCGCGCAGGATATCACGGAGCAAAAAGCCACTGCCGAACGCTTGAAAATGCTTAGCATTGTCGCGGAAAAATCAATATCGAGCGTTCTTATCCTCGATTCCAGCGGCCACATTCTGTTTGCAAATCCGGCATTCGAACGAATGTGCGGATTCGCCCTTGCCGATGTAATTGGTCAGACTCCCATTGCATTCCGCACCGGCGAAGAAACCGAAATGGCCGCGTATCAGCGCCTCCTCGATGCGCTGCGCCAAAAGACTTCGGCTCGGGGTGATCTGCTTTTGCAAAGACCTGATGGCAGCGTTTACTGGTCGCGGATTTCAATCTCCCCCGTATTCAGCGAATCGGGCATGTGCCAAAACATTGTGATTCTTGAAGAAGATATCACCGAGCAGAAACGAACAGATATTAAAATTGCCGAAAGTGAAAAACGTTTCCGAGACGTGGTAGAAGCGGCCGGAGAATACATTTGGGAAGTCGATAAGGACTTTCGTTTTGTGTATGTAAGTAGTAAGATCGAACAGGTACTCGGCTACACTGCCGAAGAAGCGATGGGGCATTCCCCCCTTGACTTTCTGGAAAACTCCGAGCTTGAGAGAGTAGAGAGTATGGTTTCCGAATCATTGTTTGATGGCCAACCCGTGAAGAATATTGTCGTCAAGTCGATCGGTAAGTTTGGTCAAACTGTCTGGCAGAAGTTCAACGCGGTTCCTCTCATGGACGATTTCGGAAACCTGCAAGGATTTCGCGGGACTGGGCTGGACATTACCGAACAAAAGATGGCGGAAGATGCACTGGCCGCCGCCAATAGCCGAGTCAAACGGATTTTGGAAAGCATCAACGATAGCTTCTATTCGCTGGATAAAAACGGTAACTTCACTTATATCAACTCATCCGCTGCGGCCAATGCGGAATCTACCGTGGCAGAACTCATCGGCCAACACATCTGGGACATACACCCCGACGAGTTTTGGAGGCCGCTCCGCGACTTATTCGATACGGTAATGGTTACGGGACGGCCAGACAACCTAGAGATTGCGTACCCCCCAAAAAATTCTTGGCTAGAGTTCCGGGTTTACCCAAACGCCGATGGCGGAATCAGCGTGTTTTACCAAGATGTTACTGAACGCGTGATGACTCAGCGCCAAATTGAAGAGAACCTGGCCGAACTCAACGAAGCGCACATTCAGTTGGAAATGCAACAAGCTCAGTTGCAAGATGCTAACCAAAAGCTGATGAATCTTGCCTCCACCGACGGACTCACCGGGCTAAAAAATCACAAAACATTCCAAGAATTTCTCGCCGAAAAGATTCTTGTGGCCGATCGAGCCGGAATCGAAGTCGGTGTCGCGCTGATGGATGTCGATAAGTTTAAGCTGTTTAACGACGGGTTTGGGCACCTGGCCGGGGATGAGGTCCTTAAGAAGGTCGCCGCTACTCTTCAGAAATGTGTCCGGACTCCACATATGGTTGCGCGTTATGGCGGCGAAGAGTTTGTGATCGTGACCGTGGGACTCAACGAAGATGATCTCTTTGAACTCGCAGAAGAATGCCGCATGTGCATCGAAGATCAAGAATGGAAGCATCGGGATGTCACCGCAAGCTTCGGTATTGCTATGTGGAATTCTGATCTCAAAGAAAAGGCTGAACTCGTTCAACGTGCCGACGAAGCACTCTACGCCTCTAAAGAAAACGGCCGCAACCGCGTTACGCGCTGGACTCCCGAACTACGAAACCGCGCTGCTTAATTGCCCGTTCATCTCAGGCGGAGCCCCAGCAATCGCCCAGGCCACGGAACCCCGGTTTCGCTTTCTTTGGTAAAACCGATTCGATGAACCTCGAACTTCTAAAAGAGCTCACCGAAGCGCACGGCGTCCCCGGCCGGGAAGATGCCATCCGCGCGATTGTCTATCGCGAGCTCAAAGATATCTGCGAATGCACTACCGACATCATGGGCAACCTCATCTGCCTCAAACGCGGATCGGGCAACGGCAAAAAGCTCATGCTGGCCGCTCACATGGATGAAATCGGATTCGTGGTTCGGCATATCGATGATAAAGGTTTCCTTCGGGTCCATCCGGTTGGCGGATGGGATCCGCGCATGATGGCCGCTCAACGCGTGATTGTTCACACCAAAAACGGCGAGCGTCACGGTCTCATGATGTCCAGCACCAAGCCGCCCCACCTACTACCCAAGGGCGAACAAGCGGCGGCCCCCAAGCACGACGACTACTTTGTCGATGCCGGATTCACGGGCGAAGAAGCCAAAGAGCAAGTCCGCGTGGGCGACATGATCACGATGAACCGCAAGTTCCAGCAGATGGGCGATCTGTACACATGCAAAAGCATGGATGACCGCGTGGCCGTGTTCGTGATGATCGAAGCCCTCAAGGCGTGCGGAAGCCACGATGCCGATATCTATGCTGTCGCAACCGTTCAAGAAGAGATCGGGTTGCGCGGTGCGACCGCCGCAGGGGGCGGAATCCAACCCGATATCTGCGTTGCGCTCGATGTTACTCTCGCCAACGATTTCCCAGGAATTCCGGCGGAAAATGCCATAACCCACCTGGGGCAAGGCACTGCGATCAAAGTCATGGATAGCTCACTCATCTGCCACCCCAAAGTCGTTGACCACTTTGTTGACCTCGCCGAAAAAAATGGCATTAAATATCAGATGGAACTGCTCACCGGCGGCGGAACCGATGCCGGCGGAGTCCAGCGTCTCAACGGCGGAATCGCAAGCTTCACCCTCTCGATTCCAACCCGATACATTCATACCGTCAACGAAACCGTGCACAAAGAGGATGTCCAAGCCAGCATCGACCTGCTTGCCCGCTATATCGAAGATGCGGGCAGCCGCGACTACAAGTTCGACCTAGCGTAAGGGCCGACGCTCCACCCGGTTCCGCTCCAGATTCCCCGGCACGAGAAACTGGAGCGGGGTCCGTAGCAGTGCCTTTTGGAAAACGGAAGCGTTTCCAAACTCGGGCAAAAGACGCGGATTATCGTAGAAGGCAAGCGTTTCCGCAGGACAGGGCTCGGCGACCGCTTGCCCTTTTTTGAACCCATCTAACCCCCGTTGTCTCACGGTGGCGGCTTCTTCTTTTCTACCGGCTCGGAGAAATTTTAGAGTGAACAGCTGAATATAGTTCCGGGCAAATCTTTCGCCTGTTTCACCAGGAAAATTTTTAGCGAGAACCCGCGCGTAATTGTAAACCCAGTGGGTCCATCGCTGCATCTGCTCTTCGTAAGTGCGCTCAAAGCTGTTGTGGAGCGATCGGTAATCGGGGTGATACAGAGTTTTGAATCCGGCCTTGTGTGCACGCACCGAATAATCTAATTCTTCCCCACCAAACGTGCACTCTTCATCCTGCAATCCAATTGCATCAATGACCTTTCGACTAAACGCATGGCAGGAGCCGTGAAAATTTGCGACCCAGTGTGGATCGGCCATCCGGTGGTTTTGATACACGCCGCTCGTGGCGTGGACAATCTGCGGCGTGAGAATCCCCATTTCGGGATAGGCGGTAAACAGCGCTTCCAAATCTTCCAGAAGATCGATGTCCGGATTAGAATCATCGTCTAGACACAGCACGACGTCACCTTTCGCGAGCCGAAAACCCGTGTTACGACCTCCGCCGACTCCCAAATTCTCTCGATTTTCTACGAAGGCAATCTCGGGATGGGATTCGCGAACCGCTGCGATTCGGACTGGCGTGTCGTCGGTTGATGCGTTGTCGACCACAATGAGTTCGTTGCCCGTCCCTGCAGCCCAAGCCGCTAAAATCGGCAAATTGTTGGCGACCTCATCCGGTCGGTTGCGGGCGAGTACAACAATGCTGATCATCGGCCAATCACCCCATAGGTTGCAACTTTTCGGCCAATCCTGAGTGGGCCGACATGATCTATGCGGCTGCCCGCCGGGCCTCCGTTCGAAAAATTGTGGAAAGGACCCCTCAAGAGTGCCGAGAAGATATCCGATAACTGAACTGAAAGCCAGGAATAGACCCCGCAGAACTGCTGGTTTTCAGGATCGAACGTGTCAGATATCCTCTCGCAAGACGAGATCGAAGCCCTGCTGAGCAGTCTCACTGATGGTGACAATGCTGGCGATTCCGCGGCGCAAAACGATCTTTCCCGCCCCGCTGGTTCGAGCACAGGTGCGAGCAAACGGACTGCGCGATCAGCAGTGGCATACGAAGTCTACGATTTTCGCCGACCGGATAAGTTTAGCAAAGAGCAGTTACGAACCCTGCAAATGCTGCACGAAACATTTGGCAGACTTGCGGGCACCAATCTTTCCGCCCTGCTTCGCACTAACGTCAGCGTCGATCTGATTTCATTGGAGCAAGTTCCGTACGAAGAGTATCTGCGAAGCATTAGCAGTAGTGTTTTTACCATCTTTTCGATTCCACCGCTCAGCGGCCAAGCCGCCATCGAAATGGAATTCGATCTTATTTTTACAATGATCGATAAACTTCTTGGCGGACCTGGACGCCCAGTAAAACGCACAAATCTTACTGACATTGAAGAGCCGCTATTCCATCAAATCGCGGGCAAGATGTTTATTGCTTTAAAATCAGCTTGGGAAGGAGTTGTAATCGTCAACCCTAGCATCGAAGAGATTGAGACAAGCTCGCAATTTGTTCAGATTGCGCCACCAAGCGATATTGTAGTGAGCATTCTGTTCGAAGTTCGCGTAGGCGAAACTCACGGTGCTCTAAGCTTATGCATTCCCTACATGGTGCTTAAGCCGATAACGGCCAAACTGAGTGCACAAAAGTGGTTTGCCGCCACCAGCAACCGTAAGCAGACCAAAGCCCACCGCAGCGCGCTCGTTGGCCAGCTCAATGCTGCGCCAGTCGAAGTGGCCATCCGCATGGGTCGATCTCGCATCAGTGTCCAAGACTTCCTCAACCTCCGATGCAACGATGTTATTCGGTTGGACCAAAAAGTTAAGCAAGACATGGTGCTAACAGTTTCTAACCAAGACAAATTCCGCGGTACACCTTCCTTAAACGGGAAAAGTGTCGCTTTCCACATTAACAGCTTGATCCAAGAGGACTAAACCGTTCGATGCCCCCAATCCCCGAAGAAATCGTCACTAAATTCGCCAACTTGCAGTCCAATATCTGGCAGAATGTTTCGCTCGCCGTAAGCGATTCCGCCGGAATGGAGGTCAAATTTATCGACCCCCTTACCGTTTCTGCCGACATCAGCGATCTATATAGCGAAATGGCCAGCCCTAAACTGATTCTCCAGTTTGCGTTTGCCAACTATCCCGAAAATAGTCAAGTGGTGTTAATTCCGACCGAAACCTTGGTTGATCTATATAATTCGATCACCGGGAGAGAAGTCGAAGCAGTTGACGAAAATACTTTAGCCGAAATTCGCGAAGCAATCGAAGCGATTGTGCAAGGATTGTGCATTGCCGCCGGAAACATGCGCAACGAAGCAATGGTTGCCAGTGGCCTTTCGGTCAGGTTGCAAATCTTTAGTCTGCCTAACAGTATGCAATCTGCAGGTGCCGTAGTGCGGACTAACCTTCGATTGTCCGCAGAAGATGTCAATGGTAGCCTTATCTGGCTTGTTGATGAAGAAACCGCTCGTCTCCTTTCCGGATTGGAAGCCGAGGCAACCGCGGGCTCTTTCGGAAGTACGCAATCCAACCCCAACCCGGCAAGTTCCCAAAACTACGAAGACACAGGGCTCGAACTCCTCCTCGACATTCCGCTCGAAGTGAGCGTCGAACTGGGGCGAGTCAAAATGGTCGTCAAAGACGTTATCGAACTAGGCTCCGGATCAATTGTTGAGATTGATAAAGCGGCCGGCGAACCGGTCGATATTATGGTCAACGGTCGGCTGGTTGCCCATGGAGAGGTTGTGGTAATCGAAGATAACTTTGGAGTCCGAATTACCGAAATTCTTAGCCCCGCGGACCGCATGGCTCGCCTGAACGAAGTCGCTTAATTGGCCTCGCCCGCTCTATGATCAAGTTGCTCTTTACCCTCGCCGCCAGCTGCGCGACTGCGATCGTTCTGGCCGAAGAAACCCTTGGAACAAAAGCCGACTTGGTAGCACCGCCAACCCAGGCGGCAGCGCCCAGCGGACCCGGCTTAGGACAATTCTTGCCAATGCTTTTGGCACTCGGGATTATTCTTGGCCTCCTCAAATTTGCCCTTCCTAAGGCGATGGCCAAGTTCAATCGACGGCTGACCACCCCGCTCAACAGCCCGATACTTCTGGAAGAAAGTGCTTCCCTCGCCGCAGGATCGTTGCAAGTGGTAACCGTTCGCGGTAAATCACTACTACTTGCGATCACGCCGCAAGGAGTTTCCTGTCTTGCCACTCTCGACCCAACCCCCACCGTTGCGGATGAGCCGGCATTTTTCGAACTTCTCGATCAAGAGTTCAAAGATGATAAGTCGCAAACAATGGGAACACCGGATGAAGCTAGATCAGCTAAGAAGGCCAAACATCCGGCGGCTCGGTCTTATGCTCAATCAAACCAAAAGATTACTCAGTCTAATGATTCAGAATCAGTAACCGAATTGACCCAGGATCGATTTGAGCTATTGCAAAAGATCGTAAACTCATGAGCCGGTTACTTACTGATCCACGAACGCGAGCCGCAACCAGAATTGCACTTGTTCTCGTTGCAACCCTTGGGGCCGGATTTGTTTTCGCCCAATCCTCGGGAACCGAAACCATTCCAGTTCCCAGCATCAACCTTGGCATTGGTGCCGGGTCGGATAAAGAACAACTTTCGGCTTCACTGAGAATCCTTGCTCTGCTTACGATCTTAAGCATTGCCCCCGCAATTCTGATCCTGACCACCGCGTTTACTCGGATTGTTATTATTCTCAGCTTTACGCGAACGGCCCTCGGAACCCAAAGTATTCCGCCCAATCAGGTGATCATCGGGCTCAGTCTATTTCTCACGCTGTTTGTAATGGGTCCGACATATCAAAAGATCAATACTGAAGCGATCCAGCCTTACATGCGAGTCGAGAATCCGATCGATTTTGAAACAGCCGTCAAGCGAGCAGAGTCACCGATCAAGGAATTCATGCTTAAGAATACTTACGAAAGCGACCTGCTTATGTTTATGGAATTCAAAAACCAAAAGGCCGCAACCCGTGCCGACGTGGACATCATGACCTTGATTCCTGCGTTCGTGATCAGCGAACTCAAGACGTCCTTCATCATCGGCTTTTACATCTTTGTTCCTTTCATCATCATCGATCTCATCGTGGCCAGCGTGCTTATGGGCATGGGAATGATGATGATGCCACCGGTTGTAGTTTCGCTTCCGGCAAAGATTCTCATCTTCGTTTTAGCTGATGGCTGGTCGGTTCTAGCCCGGGCGATTCTGAGCGGTTATCTCTAGAGTTATGGATCAATCATCAGTTCTAGAACTTGCTCGACAAGGAATCGTGGTGAGTCTTATGGTCACCATGCCGATTTTGGCAATTGCTCTGTTTACGGGCCTCATTGTTAGTGTCTTTCAGGCAGTTACGCAGATTCAGGAGATGACCCTCACTTATCTTCCTAAGCTAATTGGGGCCGGACTCATTATCGTGTTCATGGGAGGATGGATGCTGTCTACCCTTGTTAACTTCATGCATGTCTGTTTTGACCTCGCGTCTCGAGTCGCAACTTAACCTTAAACCGCAATGGCACTCGATACCGCGTTTGTTTTGGCCTTTGCCGCCATCTTTATTCGATGCGGTGCCATGATGCTCAGCTGCCCCCTCTATGGCGGATCGGTGCCTGTGAGCGTTCGATTAATGGCCTCCGTGGTTATATCGCTTAGCTTAACTCCGCTTCTTGGGCCTTCAATGGCGATTCATCCGACTCATGTGCTGGACTTGGCCCTTATCGCCGGTCGCGAAGCCCTTATCGGATTGCTTATCGGATTAGCAATGCAGTTTCTTGTTGCATCCTTGCAGATTGCCGGGGCGATCGCCGATATGCAGATGGGTATCGGATCGGCCCAACTTTTTAACCCTGGTTTGGGCGGCCAAACATCGCCAATCGGGCAGTTTAAATTCTGGCTTACGGTTGTCATGTTATTTTTACTTAACGGCCACCAGCTTATGTTCCAAGCATTTGTGGGAACCTTCCATACTGCGACCCTTGACGTCTCCTCCAGTGGACCCATGATTGGCGAACTTCTTCGGCTTCTCGGTTCGCTTTTGGTACTCAGTATGCAAATCGCCGCGCCCGTCATCGCCGTCACGGTCGTCATTGATGTTGCCGCCGGGCTTATCAATCGCGCCGTCCCGCAAACCCAACCGTTCCTTATTTCCCTTCCCGCCAAAATCGCTCTTGGCCTTGTCGCTCTCAGCTTGGGCTTACCGGTACTCACTATCGGAGTCCAGCGTGGACTTGAACTCACCATGCAAGGAATGGTGAAGATGCTCGGAAGTTAAAACATGGCCGAGACCGCCGGTGAACGCACAGAAGAGGCCACTCCCAAGCGGAAGCGGGATGCTCGCAAAAAAGGAACGGTTGCAAAATCAACCGATCTCACTGGTGCATTGACTCTTTTGGCGGCATCAATGGCCATGCCCGCATTTGCTCGAGCAGTCGGAGGGGGCGCGCTTAGTTCTTTTAGCCAAACTGTTTCGCAAAGCCCCAGCGGACTAACTCCGCATGAAATCCTCGGATTTACTCGCTCCATCGCTTCGCCATGGATCGGTGCCTTGTTTGGGTTGTTCGCCGTGCTCGTTTTTGCCGGGCTTGCCGCCAACTTTGGGCAGGTCGGATTCTTCCTTTCCGCCGAACCCATGTCTCCCAAGCTAGAAAAGATTAATCCCGCAGCCGGATTCAAACGAATTTTCAGCCGCCGCGGCCTCATGGAAGGAATCAAGGCCCTTGCGAAACTAGCCATTTTTGGACTGATTGCATACGGCGCGGTCAGTAACGATTGGGCTCGCCTGATTGGTCTAGCCTGGCTTCATCCGGTGCAAGCGGTGCAAACCATTGCCGGAATTCTGCACGGCATCATGGTGCGCATAGCTCTAGTCTGGTTGGTCATCGCCGCCATCGATTACTTCTTCCAGCGCAAGGAGGTTGACAAGCAACTGAAAATGACCAAAACCGAGCTCAAGCAGGAGATGAAAGAGCAGGAAGGATCGCCCGAGGTGAAATCCGCGCAATCCCAAAAGCGGCGGCAGCTCCTCAAGGGAGGATTAGCAAAAAAGCTCAAAGAAGCCGATGTGCTCATCACCAACCCGACGCACTTCGCGGTGGCCGTCAAGTATCAGCGTAATTCGATGCATGCGCCCATGGTTTTGGCCAAGGGTCAGGATTTTTTGGCTCTCAAGATGAGGGAGATCGCGGGTCAGCTTGAGCTACCCATCGTGGAAAATAAGCCGCTCGCGCGTGCACTCTATAAGCAGTGTGAACCCGGCGATTTCATTCCGCGCGATTTGTTTGGTCCGGTTGCCGAAGTTTTGGCGTACGTTTACAAAACGGTGGATGCTCGCCGGAACAAAAAAGCGTCTTAAATTGAGGTGCGTGGTGAAATCGGGCAGTTCTGCCGACCAATTGTCCGAATGTGTAACCCCAGGGAGGGTACGCGGCGTCCCAAAAACATACCGGACGGCATTTACCGATGAGGCTCGTGAACAAAGCAATTTTAGGTACGGCAATGGCGGCCATCGCCATCGGCGCCGGCACGCTCGTCAATGCGCAGAGCACTCCGCAACCCCGCAAGGGATCAGCAGAGAACAAGCTCGTGAGCATTGCCCTTTACGATACTGGCACCAAGGTTGTCAGCGTCTATGGCTCACCTGATGATATTCAGGCACTGACCATTGGCGCCGCAACCGGAGCCGGTGGCGGTGCAGGAAGCGGAGCCGGACGCGGCGGATCACCTTCGGGTGGCGGTGGAGGCGGAGCCGAAACCGGGGCCCCCGCTCCCCCACCTCCGGCGGGAGTCCACACCGATCTGATTGGTGACCCATTCGGTCCCGGAACCGAATGGAAACAGGTCCGGTCCCCAGTGAGCGATGGGTCTGCAGGTGGTGGCGGCGATAGCGCCGGTGCTGCTCGACCAGGTGGCGGAAGTGCCGGCGGAGGTGCGGGAAGCATTGGCGGAAGCGGTTCTGGAAGTCCGGTTACCTACACACGCTGGATCTACAAGCGCAACAACTCGCGCTACGCCTTTGTCCTTGATAAATTCAATCGCGTGATTCAAATCGAAGCGATCGGTCTGCGCAACTCCAGCGTCAAAACCCGACGCGGAATCACTTTTGGATCATCCTTCTCCAGCATCATCAAAGCGTATGGTGCACCGGATGCCTACGAAATCAATGGTGATACGGTTGTGGTCCGCTACCTCGTTCGCGACCACGTGGCGTTCCGACTCAGCCGACTTGATGCCAAAAAACCGCAAGTCGTCACCGGAGTCGTAGTCGCCGCCGGTAAGTCCTAAAATCGAACCGACCCCCGGGGTCAGAATGTAACCCACGGTGGCCGCAGAGCTAGAGCGCGTTAAGGAAGAAATTCGGAGGCGTGCCGACTTAGTAGAGCTCGTCGGCCACCGTGTTGCTTTGCGAAAGGCCGGGCGAAAATGGACCGGCCTATGCCCATTTCACGACGACCGAAACCCAAGCTTCGAAGTCTCGCCGGAATTTGGACACTACCGATGCTGGAGCTGCGGTGCCAAAGGCGATGTATTCAACTGGGTTATGGAAACTCAGCGTGTCGACTTTATGGAAGCGATGCGGATTCTCGCCAAAGAAACCGGCGTCGAAATTCCCACCGCTTCGCGGCGTGATCGTAACGAGTTCGAAGTCATGGAGGCGGCCATGACCGAAGCGCTCGTATTCTTTCGCCAAAGCTTACGCGATCACCGCGAGGCCATCGACTACCTCAAAGAACGCAAACTCGCCGAAGTGGCCGATGAATGGGAACTCGGATATGCGCCCGGTATTGGCGAAGCCTTAGCCGCGCATCTTAAAAAGAAAGGCTTCCCCCTGGCTCTCTGCCAACAAGCATTCCTCGTGGATCGAGATGCTTCGGGCGGATACTACGACCGATTCCGCAGCCGCCTTATGTTCCCCATCCGCGATGAACGGGGCCGCCTTATCGCTTTCGGAGGCCGCATCGTCGGACCAGGAAATCCGAAATATATCAACAGCAGCGATACTCCACTCTACAGCAAAAGTCGGGTGCTTTACGGAATGAACCGGGCGCGCGAGACTATCGCCTCGTCCGGTTTTGCCGTTTTAACTGAAGGCTATCTCGATGTAATCGCCTGCCACCGAGCAGGAATCCCCCAAGCGGTCGCCAGCCTGGGGACTGCACTTGCAGAGGAACAGGTCAAGCTGCTTAAACGATGGGGCGAGCGACTGATCATCCTCTATGATTCCGACGAAGCAGGCCAAAAAGCAGCGGATCGAGCCGCCGAAATGGCTCGCGACGGCGGACTCCCCTGCAAGATTTCGCTTCTTCCAGAAGGAGATGATCCGGATACCTTGCTCCACACGCAAGGAGCAGCCGCAATTCAAATGGCAATCGAACGCGGAGTAACTCCCCTGGAATTCCGAGTCACCCGGCTCGAATCGCGGCTGTCCCAGGATGATCCGGGGTACTGGACCGAGATCGTTAAGGTTCTTGCAACCGCCGAAACTCCGCTGGAGCTGCAAAAGTATCTGCTTCCGATCGCCGCCCGCTACCCGGGAATCCCGGATCGGCAAGCCGCCGCCCGAGCCCTCGAAAAAATGGTCCAGGCAGAACGGCGGGCTTCAAAGTCGAAGTCGGGTCGCACTCCAACCCCCAGCCGCTCCGCTGAACCAGCGCCAACGGCAATGAAAAGGATCAACTTCCGACGAGCATTTTCTGGCCCCGAATACGTGCTCTTTTCTTGCCTGCTTGATCCCAAACTTCGTGGCGAAGCGTTCCAGTTCGCATCCCACCCTCCGCTTATGAAAGGATCGTTTGCTCGGCGCTTAGCTAAGTTTCTGTCCGAAATTGCCCCGCCGACTACCGACGACTGGCTCTCTGCCCTTGAAGATTCGCCAGAAAAGGAAGCTCTTATTCAGTTTGCAATGAACGACAGGGAGCCGTTCAGCCGGGTTCAGCTCAGCGAGGTCATCGAAAAGTTAATGGCCGAAAAAGAAGATCGCGAGCTTAGCGAAATGATCGAATCCGCTGGCGAAAAGCTTGCAGATACCGAAACCCTTCGCGAACTAAGCGAAAGGTTGCGGAAGCAAAAACAATAATTTTTCACGTCTAAACTTGCCAAAAACTTGAAATGCGCAAAAAATATTGCGCATCTTAGCGCATGATTCGTGTATAGTCAAAAAACATCTCGTGGGGGCGAGATCAAAAATTATGGTGACCAGCACAAAGAAGGTGCCTGGCTCCAAGGAAGGCGCAGCGCACAGCCCAGGGGAGGGCACCGCAGGGCAAAAACAAGTTGTTGAAGACAGCTTGCGACTATGGCTTATCACGGTCGGACGCACGCCGCTCCTCACCCCCGAACAAGAATCTCACCTTGCCGAACTGGCCAGCAACGGATGCCCCCTCAGCCGATGCCGTCTGGTCGAAGCCAACTATCGACTGGTTGTAAACCTCGCCAAACGGTACGCCAACCGCGGCATGACCCTGTGCGATCTGATCCAGGAAGGCAATATCGGCCTCATCAAAGCGGTCGAAAAGTTTGATTATCGCAAAGGCTACCGATTCAGCACCTATGCCACCTGGTGGATCCGCCAGGCCATGAGCCGAGCGATATTTGACCAAGCACGCTTGATCCGCATTCCCGTTCATATTGCGGAAGGATCGCTCCGCATTTATAAGATGGCGGCCGCTCTGCAGGCCCAACTGGGTCGGGAACCTACGGTCGATGAGATCGCCAAATGTGCCGATATCGAGCCCGAACGGGTCGCGCACGTTTTGCAGATCATGCCCGATGCGCTCAGCCTCGAATCGCCAATCGGTGACCATGAGGATTCCACACTCCAAGATGTAATTTCTGATGTCGAAGGAGCCGAGAGGTCCCTCGAAAAAACCCATAACCGCGACACCATGAGCCGCGCCTTGCAGCTGCTTGAAGACGTCGAACAACAAGTCTTGGAACTACGGTTTGGCTTACGCGATGAACTCCCTCGCACGCTCGAAGAAGTGGCCGCCAAGCTCGCCCTCACGCGTGAAAAAGTCCGCCAGATCGAACAGCGAAGCTTGAAAAAACTCAAGCAACTTGAGCAATCGTATATCGGTTAGTCCAATTTTCCGAAGGGAAAATTAGATTCTTTTGGCCCCATATAGTAGGGCGGGCACGGCTTAGTGTCCAAGTGATTCATCTCATCAAACAACTCGCCCGTCAGATGTCGCACTTCGCATCCGGCTTGGCGGCAAATCAGAATGCCGGCCGCGCAATCGTAAAGCTTGATTCGACCGGTGATCATCGCCCGTGTTCGCTGGCGTGCGGTGAAGGTTGCTTCTACAACAAATGCTCCGATGTGACGAACTTTGCCCGGAATTCTTTTATTATTCCGCAGACGGGAATCAGTATTACCAACGAGCTCCGTTTTCAAAATCGGACCCGGTGGCACCAATGGCAGCGGTTCACCGTTGCAAAATGCAGGCGTATCTGCACGCGCCCGGTAATACTCCCCGAGATCGGGCAGCGCGATGGCTCCGAGCTGGATATGGCCATCCTTGACATAGGCTACGGTGATGCCCCACAAAGGTTGACCATAGGCGAAGTTCGACGTGCCATCCACGGGATCAACCAGCCAATAGCCCGCTTTTGTGGGGGGCGTGTGTCCAAATTCTTCGCCGTAAAATCCTGCATCCGGGGTCAGATCGAGCAGTTCTTTGCGAAGAAACAGTTCTATCTCTCGATCCACATTGGTGACCAGCGATGTGTCGCCCTTTTGTTCGACAATCATCTTGGGCCGCAACTTTTCGGCCATCTTCGCGGAAGCCTGAAGCAGCTCTTGCAGGGGTTTTTCAAGGGCTGCAGGGTCGGACACAGCTTGGATTATGGGCAACTTTTTCGCGGCGGTGGGCCCGGTTGCACACGCGCGGCTGATCGGGTATATTTTTGACTCCCGAGCGGGAATAGCTCAGTGGTAGAGCATCTCGTTGCCAACGAGAGGGTCGCGAGTTCGAATCTCGTTTCCCGCTCCAATATTTTCTGCCGTCGCTATAGCTTGTTTGCACTAAACACAGTCAACTTTTTCGCGACGGAATGACCCGAAACTGGCGGCCCAGGGTGGCAAGCCATGGTCGATATTTGTGACCCAGGCTTCCGGAATAACCTTCGTACCACGGAGCGCAAGGTAACGGCTTAAAGATCAACAGATCACCAACCGCCTTACCAATCGCTTGAGCCATTACCTTTTCCAGCAATTGCTGCGGCTCGGTATCTTCCGACAAACGGTCGCGAAGCGGAAGCAAGTAGTTCCTCAGAAAGTACACGCTGCTCAAGAACAGACGCACATCAACTTCGTCCAGCGATCGGTACAGATCGCCGCTCACATCAAAATCTGCCGTGCGACCATGCGCCGCGAACTGCTTTAATCGACGACTGTATATTCGACCCGTGCTCTTTAGAATCCTCGAGTGAGGCTCAATGAGCTGAGATTCGTTGAGCACATGCTCAATAATTCCGAGCTCCCCGTATCCTTTGCCTAAGTGATCCGGATAAGGGGGCATATCAAATGAAAGCAGTTCGATCGTTTTGTTCGAATTTCCTGCAAGCGACTCGAATTCATCCAGTGGATACCCGCTGTTCTCGCAGAACACGATCTTCTGAAAATCGGTCTCCGTAAGCCACCGCTTAAACGAGGTTAAGTAATCGTTCTTGCGAATATTTGGATCATTGCGCGCCGTTAAACGCATACCGCGCGGATCAATCGTGCCCGTTAGAACAACCACTGGCTCGGTGGGTAGGGGAGTTCTAACAATTTTCTGAGCCAAATTGGGGAGCGGCCTGTCGGAAGTCGGCTCGGGCTCTCCATGCAGACCCAACAACCTGCGTTTAACCTTTTTTAGAAGTCCGCTCGATCCCATTCGAATTTCGTTAGTATTGCACCGTTGCCGGGTTTACGCTGGCATATCGCCACAATCCGTTAATTGTGCGGAGCTCTTGATGTCCGCTGCCTCACTTTCGAGAAAGTGCGCGGTCGTAGACCGCTTCCATCCGCTCCATCATCTGGTCGAAGGTGAACCGTTCCTGAATCATGCGCAAGGCATTCGATCCCATGGCCCGACGTTTTTCATCGTTCTGGAGCAAATAGTTCATGCCTCGGCTGAATGCTTCAGCGGTCTGATCTACCAACAAGCCAGTCTCTTCGTGAATCACCAGTTCATCGACCCCGCCAATATTGGCCCCAACTACCGGACGCTCCCGCGCCATGCTTTCAATAACCGCCAGCGGACATGCCTCCGCCGAACTCGGTAGAATCGAAAACTCCATCGAATCCAGCAGGCGAGCGACATCTGCCCGGTTCCCCGTAAACGTGATGCGATTCGCCAAGTCGCGGCGGCGGACTGTTTCCTTAAGTTGAGACGGAAACTCACCTTCATCACGCCCGACGAACAGCAGATGGGCATCCGGGGCTGCATCCAAGACTTTGGGGAAAGCATCCACCGCAATGTGGTGCCCTTTCTCCATGGCCACTCTTCCCACGAGCCCAATTAAACGACGTTCGGAGGGAATCGCAAACTCTTCATGAACATCGCCTCGGGCGGGGTATTGGATCCCGTGGAAATCGGTGCCGTTGTGCACTACGTCAATGGCATGCTCGGGCACGCCAGACTCCTTTAATAGTCCGGCGATATAGTGGCTCACTGCCACCACGCGGCTTCGACGACGCGCCGCCGCCTTGTACACCACGTAGTTGGTTTTCACGTGGACGCTACAAACTAGGGCGGTATTGTTAAGAGTGGCCGCGGCAAGGCTCAGGTACGCGGCTCGGCTGAGGTGAGCGTGGATCAGATCGAACTTGCGCCGTCGAACCAACGAGTTGAGTTCGCTAAGGGCAGGCAGGCCGCCGCCTCTCCGCATATCAATGAGGTGAACCGGAATACCATACTGCTTGAGGTCTTCCGCAATCCACTCAATGGGTGGTGCGGCAAGTTCGACCTCATGCCCCTCGTCGGCCAACCGCTTGGCTAACGCAATGGTGTGCTTTTCTGCCCCAGAAGTTGCGGAGCTGGACACAACTTGCAGAAATCGTAGTGATCGCACGCGCGCTCCCGGCCCTAACCCGGTACCAATTATACCAATCGCGGCCCATCGGCCCGGTCAAGGAGGGCGTAATGTATGGATATGGCGGGATGGCTAAGCAGGTTGTTTGGCATCCTGCAAAAATGGCCCGCCATCAAAGTTTTTCGTCACCGCGATTTTCGGCTGATCTGGTTCGGTGCTCTTGTTTCGTTCACTGGGTCGCAAATCCAGATGGTGGCGCAGGGTGCCTACGTATACGATATCACCGGGCAAAAGACGGCGCTCGGACTTGTGAACTTTTTTGCCATGATTCCGGTGACTCTTCTGAGCCCGGTTTCCGGCGTGCTTGTCGACCTGCTGGATCGGCGCAAAATCCTGATCGGCACTTCGATCACGCTGTTTATTGCCAGCGCCTTCAATGCCTTTCAAGCCACCATCAACGCGCTAACCTTTTTCCAGATTGCCGCCGTGGCTCTTATCGGTGGACTGGTGCAGTGCATCGAACCCACCTCCCGCCAAACGATTGTCCGCGAAGTGGTGGGCGAAGAAGACATTGCCCAAGCGATTCCTCTGCAATCAATGACCTTCAACATCGCTCGGGCGGTCGGACCGGCCGTCGGGGGAATCATTGCCGGAGTTTTCGGCTTTGCTATCTGCTTCTGGATTAACTCCTTAAGCTTTTTAGCCATGATTTTCGCCGCGGTCTCGCTGAAAACGCGCGTTCTGCCTCGCACCAGCCCGGTCGGACCGATCAAAGACCTCATCTTCGAAGGCTTACTTTTTACTGTCCGCGATCGCAGCTTGTTTACGCTGCTGCTCATGGAAGGGCTTCTGAGCCTTTGCGGAATTTTTTACATGGCCCAAATGCCGGCAATCGCCGAAGACATGCTCGGCCTCGATGCTCGAGGACTCGGATTCTGTTACACCGCGGTCGGAATCGGTGCCCTTTGCGGATTATCGATCACCGTTACCATTTCGCACCGACCGCTTAAAGGCAAAATCGTTCTTTTCGCCATGGCAATCTTTGGCGCATGCCTTGCGCTTATGTCCTTCACGCGGAGCCTTTTCTTTGCCGCGCCGTTTTTTGCGCTTATGGGGGCGGGTTCGATTGCCCAGTACAACACCACCAACACCCTGTTCCAACTACTCAGTCCTCCGGCCCTGCGCGGTCGCGTACTTTCGATGCATATGTGGGCGATTTCGGGCCTGGCACCGATCGGCAGCCTCATCATGGGCGGCCTCGCCGATTACATCGGCCTTCCCGAAACCCTACTGATCGGGGGCATTCTCGTGAGCTTGGGCGCAGTGGCCGCGTTCACCTTCCGGGGCAACCTGCGCGAACCGCAGGTCGGCGGGGCTTAACTATTCAGTAACACGAGCGCTCAGCTTGCCCGCTGATACGAGGACAAATTCGTGGAGCCCGATAACAGATTCGAACTGATGACCTACCGCTTACAAGGCGGTTGCTCTACCACTGAGCTAATCGGGCGAACGACTCGATTCGTCTAGTATGCAGGCTTAAACTCGAACGGATCAACCTCGTCAAAGCCGATCTCGGCTTCGTACTTTTGCGTCCGTTCGAACATCCGCTTTACTGCCTCTTCGATATGCGTGAAATCCAGGCCCGGGAAGATAGCCGTTTCCCGAAGGTTGCCATCTTCATCCGGAACCAGACGAGTCTTGCGGATACCGTCTTCCAGCACCTTCTTGCTCGCCATTCCCAGATTATCAAGTGCCTTCTGAATTACGTCCCGGCTATGCTCACGTGGACCATAGATTCCGGCTTTGTGCACGATCGTCGCAAACTCGTCGTAATCGGGAATAATTTTGCCCGCGGGCATGCTGAAATACTTAATCACATCCGCCATCGCTTCTAGCGCTTGCGCCGGATAGTAATACAGGAACAAGCGTGCGCCCTCAAGGAAGAAGTTGTAGTGCGCAGCCTCGTCAACGGCAATCAGCTTACATGCCTGAACAAGAACGGGATCCGCTGAATCCTTATATTTTTCGACCTTGCTTTGACCCTTGGCGATCACACCCAGATTGAGGTAGTTGATTTGCGTGGCCCGCTCCTGGAAAACAGTGTAAAAAATCATCCGGATCGGATCGCCTTCCCACGGGAGAGACCATTGGTTAGACCTGAGCTCTTCCATGTAGCTGCGTAGCCAATCGGGCGAACGGAACCGGCTGAACAGACAGGCGTTGTGCCACAAGTCGGCGTGCTTACTCTCTTCACTACCCCATCGAATTTGGAAGTGTGAGCGTCCGTGACTACCGCGGATGAGGTTCACAATGTTCTCCACGTAGTCCGGAACATACTGCTCAACGGCGAAAAATCCTTCGAGAATCCGATTGATTTCGTAGCTGTGGTCCTGCCGGATTTTTTTCCACAGCACGTCGCGGTCCGGGCTCCAGTTGCGGAGTGCCTGACTGCGGTCGACATACCAACGATAAAGGGCCAAGAAACCCCGTTCAATGAGGCGGTCTTTTTCAGCTTTGCTCAAAAGCCCAACCGGTATCTTAGGCCGCTCTGCCTCGAGTTGCTCGACAATGGAGCGGTCGTAGTTCAACATCTGCTTTCTTTAAGACGACGGGTGATTCTCCGTCAGCGCAAAGATATCCTAAACCGGGCCCCGTAGCTAGAAAAAAGGGCCCACATAAAAAAGAAATAAAGAATATGTGCCTATTCATGCCGAAACCCGGTAAAATTCCGTGCGTCCGATCCCCGGATATCTCGGCATATCTCCTTTGGAACATTCCCGATGACCGCATTGATCCTCAGCGCCGCGATGGCAACCCTCGCGCCGAGCAACGCACCTACTGCGCCGAATGAATTAAGCATTGCTCAACAAGTCCACGAATACGCCTCCAGACATATCGGTGCCCGGGTGGGCAGCGGCGAATGCGCCGATCTAAACTATTACGGATTAGAAGTCGCCGGGGCGCGTCCCTTCGGAACTTGGCAAGATCAACCTGCCGCCGGAGACTATGTGTGGGGACGCAAAATTGCGACCCTTACCCCTAACTTTGAGGCCGAAGATCTTGCCGAACAACTTATCCCGGGCGATATGTTACAGTTTCGCAATGTTAAGATAGTCGAAAAAGTTGGTCGCGTTACGTATACCACCACCGCCACCCACCACAGCGCGGTCCTTGATGCATTCGATGCCAGCTCGGGCAAGCTCACCATTTTTGAGCAAAATTCCGGCGGCAAACGCTATGTCACGCGTCGAACCTTCCGAGTTGCCGATATCCAAGCCGGCTCGATCTGGGTGTATCGTCCGCAACCTAAACTTTAACTTATTGAATAAGTCTTACGCCACCGTTTGCAATTTCGGGGGCAGGTGTCGGGGCAAGAGTTCGGTTTCACCGGGGCGAGCCATAACCGTGGCTCTCTCCATCATGTTTTCCAGCTCCCGCACGTTTCCAGGCCATCGATATCCGGCTAGGCATCGCTCGGCCTCTGCGCTGATTGAGGCAAGATCACGACCATTTTCCGCTGCATACTTAGACAAAAAGTGCTTGGCGAGCGGTTCGATATCCTCGACGCGATCACGGAGTGGAGGCAAGCAGATTTCAACCACCTGCAACCGATAGAGAAGATCAAGCCGGAAAGAGCCGTCATCAACCGCTGATTGAAGGTCGCGATTCGTTGCCGTCACCAACCTCACATCGACTTTGGTCGGACTCGTTGCCCCCAAACGTTCGAACTCCCTTTCCTGCAGAACGCGAAGTAATTTTATCTGGATCGGTAGCGGGATATCGCCAACTTCATCCAGAAAAAGCGTGCCATTGTCGGCGAGCTCGAACCGACCGGCTTTTGCATGGTCTGCTCCAGTGAAAGCACCTTTCTCGTGACCGAAAAGCTCTGCCTCCAGCAAACTTTCTGGCAGTGCGGCACAACTGATCGCCACGAACGGATTCTCAGCCCGCGCGGAATACTGATGAATAAGGTGAGCAATCACCTCCTTTCCGGTACCACTTTCACCTGTAATGAGCACCGTGGCCCTGGAATCGGCTACCTGCTTGACGAGGTCGTGGATTTCGCGCATCGCCGGAGATTCGGCAATAAACGCTCGTTTTATGGAAGATTTTGCGGTTTTCTTAGTTACACGTTCACCCGATTTAGGAGCCCGCATCGCAGCCGCAATGATCTTCTTGACCGATTCCAAATCGAACGGTTTGGTGATAAATTCTTGCGCTCCGGCGCGGATCGCTTCCACGGCCTGCGGAATCGTGCCGTAGGCGGTCATGATGACAACCGGGAGCCCCGGATACTCAGTCGTAACATATTTTTGAAGCTGATAACCGTTTTCGCCTGGCATGGTGACATCCGTCAATACGCAGTCGATCGATTCACGCGCCAATATCGCTTTAGCTTCGCGCACATCTTCGGCTACGAGGGCGACCCAACCGGCTTTATCGAACGAAGCCTGCAGAATCCGCCGGATATTCATTTCGTCGTCGACAACCAGGATGCGTTTTTTCTTCTTCATGATTCTTTGCGCGTGAGATGAACTCGAAATTCGCTCCCCTTTCCGACTTCACTAACTACCGAAATCGTGCCGCCGTGGGCATCGATAATCTTGCGAGACGTCGCGAGACCAAGTCCGCTTCCGCCTGCTTTGGTGGTGAAAAACGCGGTAAATAATCGGGTGAGCTCATCGGGTTTGAGCCCGCACCCCGCGTCGAATACCGAGAACCCCGCGTCATCGATTCGGACTTGCACCCGTTGCCCTGGTTGACTGGCTTGGAACGCATTCCGCAATAAGTTGTGCGCAACTTGGCCAATCCGCCGGGCATCGATTTCCACCAAACCCGAGCTCTTATTCTCCAGTTCGATCTCGACCCCCAGATTGGCGGCGAGCGGAGTCAAACTTTTCACAACGCCGCCAATGACCTCGCCTAAATTTGATTCATCCAGATTCAACTGCATCGGACGGGCAAATTCCAAGAACTCATCGCAAAGCGCATTCAGCTTCATCGCCTCTTCTTCAATGGCACCAATGAACTCAGGGCAAAGTTCGGGATGCGCGGCGATCATTTGGGCCGCGCTACGAATCCCAGTCAGCGGATTCCGGATTTCGTGCGCAATTTGAGCGGTCATCTGTCCGATTTCTGCCAACCGGCGTGTTCGATCCAGTTCGCGGCGTGATCGTTCATAGCCCGTAATTTCCTGGGTGGTGACCACCGCTCCGCCGGAATCGAGCGGACGAGTTTCCACCAACCAAGTGCGGTCTGCCCCGGAATCGTGCACCGTATCTTTTGTCGGATGATTCCCTAACAAAGCCTCCCAGATAATCGAAGGCAAGTCGTCGGATAGTTGACCAGAATTTCCGCTGAGAATCTGCTCGTTGGCCAACGTGTTCTTATCAACCACCGCGCCCGATCCATCGACGACAACCACTCCACCGGCCACGGAATCGAACACCGCCGAAAGTCGTTCGTTCACCAGCTGCGCTTCTGCCGCTTTTTCTTTCAATTGCGAAAGAAGTTGCGCGTTGGCCACTGCGAGCGATATATATCGGGCGACCGCAATGGCTTGGTCCAAGTCTTCGTCGCGAAACGCGCGCTCGCCGCGTCCCCGACTCATGTTCAGGACACCTACAACCGCGCCGGCCGAATCTTTAAGCGGGAGAACCATCGAGCTTGCAATGCTCGCATCTGGTGGAACCATTGCAAGGTCCGAAAAAACTTGCGGATTATCGATCAGCCGTGCGATTCCGCTCGCGGCAACAACGCCCGCGATTCCCTTGCCGCGCCGAATCAGCGCGTCGTCTGGAAGTCGAGCCTGTTCACCGCACTTGGCCCGAAGTGGAAACTTGCTTCCGCCTTCTGCCCAAAATACCGAACCGCCACTAGCCTTAAACCATTCAACGCACCGCGCCAAGGTGATCGAAAGATATGCATCGATTTCAATCCCCGAAACCGGGGCTAAATCGAACAGTCCCCAGAGTTCATTTTTCGGCCAGTGCGGTTGCGCAGCCACACGTTAAAGTTTCGGAACATTGCCCCCCAATGATGAGGGTTCTATTCCGCAGAGAGCGCAGGAGTCCAGCGCGGATCGGGCTGATGCGATAAATAACTGATCTGGCTATAAAAATATCCGAGCCCATCGCCCACTTCGTGAGCCGTTAATCCTGGCCCCGCATTCGTCACTATTGGCCCCACCGGTGCAATGACCCCCCATCGGTTGAGCTTTCGGATAATTGTACGAGTTTCCCCTTCCGGATTGTACTGATCAAAAACATTCGGATATTCCCGATACGGTCTTGGCGTTACGCGGAATGCCGGTCGGTAGTGATCCAGCATTCGGTTGAGCTCAGCGATCATTTCGTTCCGGCTCAAATCACCGTCGCTTTCGAGACTGGATTGATAGGCCGGAAGTTTGAGCAACTTGCTCATGGCCGAATCTAGCTCTGTAACCGAAGCAATGAAATCCACGCGGGTAACCAGCGGTTCCGATTGGCCAATAACGCCGGGAGCGGCAAGTACGACCAAAGTTCCCGTCGCGAGGAAACGTTTCATATCCGCGTGACCGCTCCCGATTTTTCGATCGCATCAATTTCTTCCAACGCCCGGCCCGTGCCAACGGCTACGCAATCGAGCGCATTATCCGCCACTCGGATTGGGATTTGTGTAATATTTTCGAGCAAAGTTGAAAATCCGCGCAAAAGTGCTCCGCCGCCGGTGAGCACGATACCCCGCTCGATAACGTCGCTGGCGAGTTCGGGAGGCGTTTCTTCCAAGACCGCGCAAAGTTTTTCGGCTATCTGGCGAACCGGTTCGCTCAGCGCCTCGCGAATCTCTTCACTGCTCACTTCGACCGTTTTCGGAAGTCCGGCCACCATATCACGGCCTCGAACATTCATCGTGAGTTCCGGATCCAGCGGAAAAGCACTACCGATCCGAATCTTGAGTTCTTCTGCCGTGGGTTCCCCGATCGCTAGGTTATAAACGTTGCGGATATGCCGGATGATTGCTTCATCCATTTTGTTACCGCCCACTCGGAGGCTGGCGGATTTCACTATTCCGCCTAGACTGATCACGGCAATATCGGTGGTTCCGCCGCCGATATCCACCACCATGTTTCCGCCCGCCGCGGCGATCGGAAGTCCGGCTCCGATTGCGGCGGCCATCGGCTCTTCGATCACGCTTGCCCGTTGGAAGCCAGCCGCGGTCGCAGCTTTGATCACGGCACGTCGTTCCACATTGGTCACTCCACTGGGAACGCAGATAAGAGCAATCGGCTTGATGAACGATGGTCCGGTAACGGTTTTGCGCCGGATGTAATCCAGCATTGCGGCCGTCACGGTGTATTCGGCAATCACGCCATCTTTCATGGGCCGGATCGCCGTGATATTGCCAGGAGTTCGACCCAGCATTTCGCGTGCATCGTTGCCAACGGCCAAAACCCGTTTGGTCTTGCTGTTTATCGCGACTACCGTTGGTTCGTTAAGCACGATTCCTTTGCCCCGCCGAAACACCAGAATGTTGGCGGTGCCAAGATCGATACCAATTTGAGGGACAAGTTTCAACTAATTTATGTGCTCGTGAGAGGATGTATCAGGCACGCGCTCAATTTGCCCTCCGAGCGCGCGAATGTTATTTTCAAGATCTTGGTAACCCCGATCGATATAGTGAACATTGCGGATGGTGGATTCGCCTTGGGCCGCAAGTGCGGCGATCACAAGGGCAGCTCCGCCGCGCAGATCGCTGGCGCGAACATCGGCACCGGTCAGGCCTTCAACCCCAATAATCAGCGAGGTCCGACCTTCCAAGGTGATTCGCGCACCCATATGGCGAAGCTCTTCAAGATGGCCCACGCGACTTTCGTAAATCGTCTCTTTGATTTGGCTTACGCCCTTGCCCAAGGTGAGTAGGGCCGTCATGGGTTGTTGCAGATCGGTGGGAAAACCCGGATAGGGCATGGTGGTGACTTTGATTTCTTCGCTACGGACATCGCCCCATACCCGAACGGATTCGCTTCCTTCTTCAACATTAAATCCGGCTTCGATGAGCTTATTTACCAGGGCCGTTTGCTCAACGGGCAAAATCCCGGTCACGGTGATATCGCCCCGAGTAGCTGCTGCCGCAATCAGATACGTTCCGGCCTGAATTCGATCATGCGGCACACGAGCCTCGCAAGAATGGAGTTCGGACACCCCAGTAATGGTGATCGTATTGGTCCCTTCGCCTTCGATCTTGGCTCCGGCACTCCGCAGGAAAGATGCGAGTGTCACGACCTCGGGCTCCATGGATGCGTTTTGAATGATCGTGCATCCAGGCACCAGGCAGGCCGTGGCCATGAGGTGCTGCGTCGCACCCGCGCTGGGCGAATCGAGGTAGATCTCGCCTCCCTGCAGATTCTTGGCTTCGGCTACATACTCTCGGGGATTCTCTTTGACCGTCGCACCAAGTCGTTCCAGGCCTTTGATGTGATAATCAACCGGCCGATTTCCGATACTGCATCCACCCGGACCGGGAAGCACCACTTTGCCGAGTCGCGCCACCAGCGGGCCCAGCATATAAAACCCCGTGCGGATTTTACGAACATCCTCATCAGAAAGGTCTTGAGACAGCGGCCGAATCTCACGGGTATCGATATGGACGGTGCCGTTGTCAAACTCGGCTTTAATTCCGAACTGTTGGAGAAGGCTCAGCTTAATATGAACATCGCTGATATCGGGCACATTGGTCAATTTGATCTCGCCCGTGACTACCGGTACCGAAGCAAGAATCGCAAGGGCGGCATTTTTGCTCCCTCCCACCGACACGGTTCCGCGCAAAGGCTTTCCCCCGATAACTTTCAAAACGCTCATGGTCATTTCCCCATCCTTGGGTGCACAGCGCGAAAACGATTCGCCCTCGAAGCCGCATTTTACCGGACGTTTCCGTGACGCTCGAAGTTGCCCTGAACCTTTCGGCTGGACCCGCTTGATTCCGGGAGAAATTGAGTCATTCTGCCGCGATCCCCAGTGACGAGGCACACGCGAAAGAGTCCCTTTTGTCCGATAAAACGTATACTATTTAGAATGTCCGCCCGCTACGCCGATCGGATGGGGAGCCGCGATTGCCTGGCCCTCGTGAGCGACACCCTTATACGGGTCGACCGCTGCGGCTGCGGATGGCGGCCCGCGATTCCCCACCCGGATCGCGGGTTTTTTGTTACGCTGCTAACCGATCAAGCGCGGAGGAAACCGTAATGAGTAAGTTCGATGTCCTTCTGCTGAACGCCAACTACGAACCGCTCAACGTGTGCAATCTCCGGCGCGCCGTATCGCTTGTGTTGCTGGGCAAGGCGGAAGTCATCGAAGATGCGGGTCGCGAATTCACCACCCCGTCAGGCAACTTCCAAATGCCCTCCGTGGTCCGCATGATCTACCAGGTTCGACGACCGATCCCGCGGCTTCGTCTATCGCGTCATTCGATTCTGGCCCGCGATAACTTCACGTGTCAGTACTGCGGGTCCACGCGCGATCTCACCCTAGATCACATTGTTCCGCGCTGGGCGGGAGGTCCGCACACGTGGGAGAATCTGGTGGCCTGCTGCCGTAAGTGCAACCTACGAAAAGGAGACAAAACGCCGCAACAGGCAAATATGAAGCTGAAAAAGCAGCCTCGGCAGCCGCACTACGTGCCCTACCTCTCACTTCAAAAGTACATGGTTGCGGTCGAACGGCAAGAGTGGTCGGTATACATCCCGATCTTTAAAGAGTTCGGACAAAAGCGCGTGAGCTAGCTCCAGGTAAGAATTTTCCGAAGCAAGACCGCGCGTCTTAGCTCGGCCGTGCGCCATAATATCCCCATCCATGTCCGAAGACATCAAGCGGATTGTCGCCACCGATTGCGGTTCCACCACCACCAAAGCAATCATGATCGAGCGGAACGACCAAGGAGAGTACCGACTCGTGGCCCGAGGCGAAGCCCCCACCACCGTTGAACGACCGTTCGAAGATGTGACAATCGGCGTGACCAACGCCATGATGGAACTCGAAGAAGTTTCCGAAGAAAAGGTTCCCGAAGGGTACGAAGCCCATCGCCGCGAACTTCTTAAAGATGGCCAGGTGTGGCGCCGGATCAAGGATGGCGTATCGACCACCGAGCTTCCGAGCAAATTCGAAGGTTCCGATATTTACGTTTCGACTTCGAGCGCGGGCGGTGGGCTCCAAATGATGGTGGCCGGAGTTGTTTTGTCGATGAGCGCCGAAAGTGCTGAGCGCGCCGCCCTTGGCGCAGGAGCAATCCTTATGGACACTCTGGCCGTAGACGACGGTCGCAAAGATTACGAGAAAGTGGAACGGCTCCGCAAACTACGCCCGGATATCATCCTCATGTCCGGCGGAACCGACGGCGGCACGCGCACGCACCTTGTGGATATGGCAGAAGTTATCCGTCGTGCCGACCCCAAGCCTCGGTTCGGCGACATGAAGCTACCCGTAATCTACGCCGGCAATAAAGAAGTCCGCGAAGAAGTGAGCGAAGTCTTAGGCGACACCATCGCCCTCAACGTCGTGGATAATCTGCGCCCCACGCTTGATAACGAAAACCTTGATCCCGCTCGCGAAGAAATTCACGAACTATTCCTTGAGCACGTGATGCAGCAAGCCCCCGGCTATAACAAGTTGCTGGACTGGGCCAGCTACGAAGTCATGGCCACGCCAAACGCCGTCGGCAAGTTGCTCAAAAATTACGCCGATCAGGAAGGAATCAATATCTTGGGTGTCGATATCGGCGGTGCCACCACCGACGTCTTTTCGGTATTCGAAGGAATCTACAACCGAACCGTTTCCGCCAACCTCGGCATGAGCTACAGCATCTGTAATGTGCTCAAAGAAGCCGGTACCGCAAATATTGCGCGGTGGCTGCCGTTCGAAATTGATGCCTTCGAAGTCCGCAATCGGCTGCGGAACAAAATGATTCGGCCGACCACGATTCCCCACTGCTACGAAGATCTGCTCATCGAACAAGCCGTCTCGCGCGAAGCGCTGCGACTAGCCTTTGATCACCACAAGTCTCTCGCTCGATCCCTCAAAGGTGTTCAACAGCAACGCGACGTCGGACAAATCTTCGATCAAGTGGAATCCGGAACCACGCTCATCAAAATGATGAAGCTCAACATGATTATCGGTTCTGGCGGAGTACTCTCGCACGCACCCGAACGAGCGCAATCCGCGCTCATGATGATGGATGCCTATCAACCCGAAGGCATCACCATGCTGACCGTAGACAGCATCTTTATGATGCCCCACCTAGGTGTGCTCAGCGAACACTTTTTCGAAGCCGCTAAGCAGGTGTTCGACTACGACTGTATCGTCAAATGTGGTCACTGCGTAGCCCCCACCGGAATCGGCAAAGAAGGCGATCCGATGGTCACCATCACGGGCGATGGCATTAACGAATCGATCAAGGTAGGCGAGATCAAGGTCATCCCGCTGAACCGAGGCGAATTCAAAAATGTCACCATCAGCCCTGCCAAAACTTTCGATGTGGGCGCAGGCAAGGGCAAGGAGCTTCAAGCGACGCTGGAAGGCGGAACCGTCGGACTTGTTATCGATGGTCGAGGCCGACCGCTTGTCCTGCCGGAAGATGCCACCACCCGGATCAACAAGCTGCGCGAGTGGTTGCAGGCGATGGGTCTGCCCCTGCCGTCAGCAGAAATCTGAATCGGTTATTTAAGATGGATCGCACCCGCGATCCATCTTAATTTTGCATCTCGCAGAATCAATCCCCGAATTAGCCTTGACTTCCCCGTAATTTTGCCGATACCAAGGTTGGGATCATGCACTTTCCGCATGGCGTCCCGCAATCAGAGTAGCCCGATGCAGATTCTGAACAATATCTTTGGCCCCCATTCGCGAAACCTTGAGCGCGCGCTCGATGCCACGAGTCGACGATCCGCGGTGCTCACTAACAATCTTGCAAATGTCAACGTGCCGGGTTATAAGCGCAAAGATATCGACTTCGGAATCCAGCTTGAAAGCGAACTCGCAGCTCCCGGGTCTCGCCTGCGTGCCCTTCGCGAACGGATGGGTACCGGTAACACCAGTTCCGCATCGATCCGGATTGACGGTAACAGTGTGGATCTCGAAACTGAGGTGATGTCGATTGCCGAAATGGAAGTGAGATACCAAATGCTCGCCGAGATCACCGGCCGCTACTTCCAAGGATTGAAATCTGCCATCCGAGAAGGACGATAATGACCATTAACTCTGCTCTTCGCGCCAGTGCCAGCGGCCTTCATGCCGAACGACTGCGGCTCGATACGATTTCGGGCAATATTGCCAACGCCAACAGCATGCGCACCCCCACCGAGGATGCGTATCGCCGCAAAATGGTGATTTTAGAACCCACTGAAAACGGGGTAAGGGTCAAGCAAATCGTCGAAGATGATTCCCCCCTACGCGAAGCCGTGGAACCGGAGAATCCGTATGCCGATGCTAACGGCATTGTTTACTATTCGAATGTGAATCCCGTGTTCGAGATGGTGAACATGATGACGGCGACCCGTTCTTACGAGGCAAATATCGCCGCCTTCAATTCGTCAAAGTCGATGCTCCAAGCCGCGCTTTCGATTGGTCGTGCCTGATTACACTGAAGCTCTTCGGTGGGTCCTCATCGGCTTCGCTGGGATTCTTCTCTTTTTTCTCGGAGTCAACACGCTGATTCTGGTGATCAAGCGAGCTTTGCTCCCAGCCAAAAAATCAAAAAGTCGGGCGAAAGCTTTGCCCAAGAAGAATTCGCAGCCGCGATGGTCCGGGCGTCAGTCGGACGTTGCATCCAGACCCACCTGTCGACCGCCTAAAACGAATTCCCCGATTCAAGATAATTCATTCGGATTTACCGCACATACGCCGCCGATTGCGCCACCGGTCATTGCCAATGCGCCGCCCAAAAAGTACCAGTACAAAGCGGCTGGAGCATTGCTCACCCGGAATGAGCAAGCCGTGCTCGCTATCCTCCAGCCGTTAATCCCGGCCGGTACTACTTTGGTTACCAAGGTACGACTCATTGACCTGGTGGCACCCGCTCACGATAACGATTACGCAGCTCGAAACACGATCTGGAACAAGCACGTGGACTTCGTGCTGATTGATACCGCGTCCTCCCACCCTATCATGGCGATTGAAGTGCAAGACCGCTCACACAACCGCCGCGATCGGCAACGAAGCGACGAAATAAAACGCGAAGCATTCAGTCAAGCGGGAATCCATCTCCTCGAACTGTGGCATACGCAGTCTCACCAGGAAATGGCGGTTTCTTTCCGACAAGCACTCATCGAAACTCGAAAATCGGCTTAGCCTAGTCGAAAGATTGCAAGCCGTCTTTAACTGAGCTCAACTGTTTCGGCGTCGGAAAAATGAGCCGATATGAAAAAGCCGTCGAAATTTACGCAGTTTGCTAACCAGGCCTCCAAGATTACAGGCCGCAGCTACACCTTTGTCATTGCGATAAGCGTCGTCCTATTGTGGGCTGTCTCCGGGCCCTTGTTCGGATTCAGCGATACCTGGCAACTCATCATCGGCACCATCACCACGATCGTCACCTTTCTTATGGTGTTCTTGATCCAGAACACGCAGAACCGGGACACCGAAGCAATCCAAATTAAGCTCGATGAGCTTCTGCGATCCACTGGTCCGGCGGACATCCAATTCATGGACATGGAGGAGATGGAAGAGGAAGAGCTGGAAAAATTCCGCAAGCGCTTTATCCAAATGGCACGCGAAGCCCGAGAGAAGGGCACGAACGTCGAGATTCGCGAGAAAGATATCCCGAACGAGGCCGATCCCAATTCCAACAGTGAGTGGGTGGCCAAGGAAGTTGAAGCCGAAGATCGCGAGTGACGCCAACAAGTCGCCCAGCATCACCAATTGTTTAGAGAATTTTTATCTTTACACCCAGGATGTTAACGGAACGCACCGTTTCACATAGTCCTATAATGAGGAACCTTACTTGGAGATCTGGGATTACCGAGTAAAGAGGCTACTAGGAGAAGACAGAATGGCGACAATCAGCATTAACCAAAGCCAACATGCCGAATTTCAAGCGCAGATGCAAAGCTCGTACAAAAAGGTGTACAACCTTGCGTATCGATTGGCCGGCAACCGAAGCGATGCCGAAGATCTGACGCAAGAGGCCTTCTATCGGGCGTTTCGACGGTACGAATCGTTCCAAGGCGATCGTCCGTTCGAAAACTGGATTTTCCGCATCGTGACCCGACTCTTCCTGGATATGAAGCGAAGTCGGGGCCGACGCGTCCAAACCGTGAGCAGCGACGCTCCTCTGCGCGCAGACGGCTACGATGACACCGTGAGCTTTGAAGCTCCCGACACACGGCCCTCGCCGGAAGCGATCCTTCTCAACGATCACCTGAGTGAAGAGATGGAGCACGGGCTTCGGCACCTGAGCGAAGAACAACGACAGCTCGTGTGGATGGCAGACGTGGAAGGCGTGCCTTATACCGAAATTGCGGAGCGATTCAAAACCCCAGTCGGTACCATCCGCAGCCGACTCCACCGCGCGCACAAGCAACTGCGTAAGGTTCTGGAACAGATCCAAACGCACAGCCGCGCCGTGGAAATGTAATCCCATCTTTCGATTTGCGTGAAGTCTAGCTTCCTCCGACTCATCTGGGTCGGAGGATTTTTTGTTACTCCTTAACCCGATCCGATAGATAGCTGGAGATGGATGACTCTAACTGGAACACCCGCTCCAACTCATCCTCGGGCATCGATTGAAGTGCGGAAAAGTACTCTTTTATCACCGCCGCCCGCTCAATCCGTAACTCACGTCGAAGCTTGCCTTCAATAAATCGCAGCTTTTCATCGCGTGTTTCGCAAATCAGACGCGGAACTTCCACGGGCCGTCCGTTTTCGACCGCCACCATGGTCACCCGCGCGGTATTTACATGACGATGCGATCCGGAAACCAGCGTAGTTGCGTGAACGTTAATCGTCACCTCTACACTGGTCCGACCGACATAACTCACGAACCCATCAAGTTCCACCATATCGCCGATTTCGACCGGTTGCAAAAAGTCCACGCGGTCGAACGCGGCGGTTACACACACCCGACCGGAAAATTTGGTGCTCACCGCGCTGGCGGTGAGGTCGATGAGCGAAAGGATTGAACCCCCAAAGACGTTTCCATGATAGTTCGCGTCGTTAGGGGTCATCATCTGCGCCATCCGGACGGCGGTTTCGGCAACTCGTTTGGGAGTCATCAAACCCAGTATAAGCCGTCTGAAGCGGTTGTCCGGCGGACTCTAGAGCACCACGTCAAGGATGTGCCGGCAGTGGACAAGATGTTCCCGAATTGCAGGGAGAGTCGCCATCGCAATGTGCCGTCCGTGCCGTTCCTTGGCAGAAGTCGCGCCCGCGGAATTCTTGACAAACGAATCTCCCAGGTCACGTAGATATTGGTGCGCGTGCAACTGGCCGGTGATGAACGCTCGGTCGAATTCTGCTCCGCGCGGAGTGTTGCGCAAAGTGTCGAGCATCCTCTTGCCGTGAGCATCGATTTCCGGTTTTGGAGTGTGCATCTCTTCAAGAATCTTTGCCATTCCCTGCTGCTCACGTAGTTCGAAATTGGCAAATTCCAACACCAGATCGTTACTTGCTTTGGTCACGGCGATTTCGCAAGCCATGAGCGAAACCGTGGCGGGACCAATCAACCGAAGTCGATACTCGCGATCGGTTCGCGCATTCGGTCGAGGCTGCGGATAGTCCTGCCCGGTATCGGCCTGAGGCTGATGTTGTCGCGAGGCAAGTGCCACTTTGGGAACGCCGAATGCCAGCAACCCGACTCCGGCCGTAAACGTTCCGGCCATGAGATCGCGTCGACTGACGCCTCGGCTTTCGCTAAAGGAAGATGGTTTTTTGAAGTTGTTCATAACGGACTCCGGGACGCAAAGTCGCCCCCACCCTTCCGCTTACGACGACCTCGTCCACGTCGGAGCGGATTCTTGGTGTCCTGGGAAAATCTCTATGGACTTTTCACTCGGCGTGCGCGGCGGTGATGATGCTGGCAAACGATGCCGCATCCAGACTTGCTCCGCCGATAAGCCCGCCATCAATATCAGGTTGAGTGAATAATCCGCGCGCGTTGTCGGCTTTCACCGATCCGCCGTACAGAATTCTAATGGCATCGGCGGCTTCGCCATCGCCCCGGGCTCGCACTTCTTCCCGAATGAACTGACACACTTTCTGCGCTTCTTCAGCATCGCAAGTCTCGCCGGTGCCAATTGCCCACACTGGTTCGTAAGCGATAACAAGCCCAAACATTTCTTCTGACTCGATGTCGTTAAGCGCGCCTTCCAACTGCTCGCGGATAACCGATTCTGTTTGGCCACGAGTTCGTTCCGCTTGAGTTTCACCCACGCACAGAATAGGAATAATTCCATGATAAAGTAAAGATTTGATCTTTAAGTTGATCGTTTCATTGATTTCGGAAAAGTAGGAGGTGGCGGAATTCGGCAGATCGTTCGCGCCAAATCGACCTCTTGTTTCACTGTGGCCGACGATGCAGTAAGCGACATGGAACTCATCCAGCTGCTTGGGACTCACTCGTCCGGTGAACGCACCCTCTTCTTTCCAGAACACATCTTGAGCACCGAGCTTGATCCGCGATCGCCGGCACACATCGGCCACGCGGGGGATCGACAAGTACGGCGGGCAGACCACAACATCAACTTCGAATTCCGCCCGCGAGTGGTGGATAATCTGCTCCACCAAAGATTCCCCACCGGCCGAGGTGAGGTTCATTTTCCAGTTGCCAACAACGAGCGGTGTCCGCATGAGTGGATTGTACGCCACTCTTGACTCTCCCGCCCATCCGTCGACAAATTCGGCGGCGGAAAGCCGCCTAACTTAGCCGCGTTGAACGGTGGGTTCGACCGTGATCGAAACTTTCTCTCGAACTACGTTGCTCACGATGCAGTACTGGTCGGCTTTGTGAGCCGCTTTTTCGGCCGCTTCCACTTGTTCATCCGTGGCATCTGCGCCCATGTAGATCGTGGGCTTCAGAGTGATCGCCTGGTACTTCAGATTAGCAGGACCGTTCTGTTCGACCGTACCGACTGCATGAGTTTCCACGCGCTCGATGGGGATCCGGCCGTCGGCGATGATTCCCAAGGTGATGGTGTAGCAGCTTGCCACTGCTTTCGCCAACAACTCTTCTGGATTCGAGCCGTTGCCCGCATCACCTCCGAACTCCTCCGGGACTCCGAGCGGAAGTTCTGTTCCGGAGTTGTCCCCTCCAACGGTCCCCTTGCCTTTTCGTCCGCCGGTCCATTTGACGATTACGGGATATTCGTGCAAATCAGCCATAACAACTCCAGTTTACGGATGTTGTCCGCTGACCTAGGTGCCTTCGGTCCACGAGTTCAGGTAGCTATCCTGCTCAGACGTGAGCACGTCGATTGAGATGCCCATCGCCTTAAGCTTGAGCCGAGCAACTTCTCGGTCGATGTCCTCAGGCACCGTGTACACCTGCTTTTCGAGCCCGGAGGCATGTTGAACCATGTATTCCGCACACAAAGCCTGATTGGCAAAGCTCATGTCCATCACGCTCGCCGGGTGACCTTCCGCTGAAGCCAGGTTAATCAATCGGCCATCCCCGAGCAGATAGATTCTGCGTCCGTTCAGCAGAAACTCTTCGACAAATGGGCGGACCTCTCGGCGAGAATTCGACCGAGCGTCAAGCTGCGGAATATTAATTTCCACATTGAAGTGACCGCTGTTGCAGATCACGGCTCCATCTTTCATCAGACCAAAATGTCGGTCGTCCAACACATCCTTGCAGCCGGTGGCGGTAATGAAAATATCACCGAGCGGAGCCGCCTCTTCCATTGGCATGACGCGGAATCCATCCATGACTGCTTCAATCGCCTTGGTCGGATCGATTTCCGTGACCACCACATTGGCCCCCATCCCCTTGGCCCGCATGGCGATTCCGCGGCCGCACCAGCCGTATCCGGCCACGACCACGTTTTGTCCGGCAAGCAAAATGTTGGTCGCGCGCAAAATTCCGTCGAGCGTGCTTTGGCCGGTGCCGTATCGGTTATCAAACAGGTGCTTCGTATCGGCATCGTTGACAGCCACAATCGGATAGGCCAGAACCCCATCGCGAGCCATGGCGCGCAATCGGATTACTCCGGTCGTAGTTTCTTCGGTGCCGCCGATGATCGTTTCGATCAAGTCTTTGCGTTCACTATGGATAATTCCGACGGTGTCGGCGCCGTCATCCATCGTCAGGGTTGGTCGGATATCGAGTGCTTGATTGATATGCTGATAGTACGTGGCGTGATCTTCGCCTTTAATGGAAAACGCCTGGATTCCGTAGACTTCTACGAGTGCGGCCGCCACGTCATCCTGCGTACTCAGCGGATTGCTGGCGCAGATCGCGACTTCCGCCCCGCCTTCCTTGAGCGTCCGCAGGAGATTCGCGGTTTCCGTGGTTACGTGTAAACAAGCGGCGATTCGTTGATCTTTCAGTGGCTGTTCTTTGACGAATCGCTCGCGGATGAGCCGCAGCACCGGCATATCTTTTTCCGCCCATTCGATGCGGCTCTTTCCGGCCTGGGCAAGATCGGGATTGGCAATGTGGCTGGGGATAGTCGCCATAGACGCCCCATTATGGGCAGGTCCACGCGTTTGAACTAGAACCTTCGCGTACCCGCTTGCCCCCGGATGGGTACCTTAACTCCGATGAGCGACTCCCCGCCCACTACCGGCATCAGTATTGTCTGGATTGCGTTGGGCATCGTGCTTCTCACTTCACTCGTCGCGATATTCGTCACCCGAGGAATGTTTTCCGGCCCACTCCGTCAGCTGGAAAAAGAGACCGTTCCCGTAGCCCAGCAGTACATCCAAAGCGTGATGTCCGCAAATTCGCCCGAACCAGAGCTAGGCGCGGAACTTCGACGCCGGATCGGCAATTACGAACAAAGCCGCCCTGTCGATCTTGCCATTGCTTCGGGCCAATCAACCGGCATTGCGATTCGGCTTCGCATAAAAGGCAGCCGGGACGAAACGGATGCGATCGTTCTCTTAGATCTTAAGGATGGGGACTATCGAGTTACCCAAACCGAGCTCATACCCTAGCTGTTTAACCGATCAATCCACGCCTGCAGCTCCGCGCGGGCACTGGGCGGAGCAAACGCCAATGCTTGGTAGATTGCGGCGCGGGCGGGTTCTCGCTGGCCTCGCTGCTCAAATTCCTCAGCCAAAGATCGATACTCGCGATATGCGGTGAGTTTGATTTCGTCGGTCCGAGCGGCCGAAGCAGAGATTGCTTCAGTAAACAGATCGTTAGCCTCCCGCCAATCTTCAGTCCTTAGTGCAATGCTCGACTGCTCGCCGCCGCGGCGAACCCGTTGAACAGCGTAACTCACCAAGCTGTCGACATTCGCGGATGGAGGCGGATAATTCGATGCCGAGGGTGAAGAGTTCACCGGGGGAACAATCGCCTGCGCCGGGTTCATAGCGGGTGGGCGACTGCCATCGGCAAACCGCGATCCCGCTTGGCCGAGCGCATTCACCACAAAGATCAGCAGCCCAATCATGGCCCCGATCACCAAGAGCACGAGCATAAATCGCCCCAGGGTGGCAAAGATTGCCGGATCGATACTGACTTTTCGCGGCGGAGGCGGATAGTACACCGGAATCTGGGCCGGTGGATTATAGCTACCCGGAGGTTGACCATAAGGTGGATAAGCGGGCCCCGGGGTGCCGGTGTAGGGCGCATAAATCGTCTGCCCAGGCTGAGCCGGAACCGTACCGTACTGATACTGTTGGGGTGCTGCCGGGGTCTGCGGATGTGGAGTTCCGTAACTGGCGTACGGATTCGGTGGAACCGGTGGCGGGGTAAGCAACGCGGGCGGAACCACGGGGTCCAGCACCGGTGAACTCAGCGATTTCAACGCTTGTTTGAGCTCGGCAATCATCTCTTCCGCGCTACTCTGCCGGAGCGGGGGCGACTTCTCCAACGCCTTACTGACCACCGACCACACCGTATGGTTAAGATTTGTCGCATGTGGGGGATCGAAATTCATAATCGCGTGCGTAATCGCCACAACCGAATCACCCCGGAACGGCTTGTTCCCGGTCAACATTTCGTACAGAACAATGCCCAGGCTAAAGATATCGCTCCGCGGATCGATGTCGCGTCCGTTGATCTGTTCAGGCGACATGTAGCTGGGCGTTCCGAACACCTGCCCATCCATCGTGATATTGGGCTCAAAGGTCAAACGGGCAATGCCAAAATCCGTGAGTTTGATCGCGCCGCCTTCGAGAATCTGGATGTTCTCCGGCTTGACATCGCGGTGAACAACGCCGTTGGCGTGAGCAAAGGCCAGAGCTTTAAGAATTTCAATCGCGATTTCAATCGCTTCTTCCTGATCAATCGTGCCGGATTCGAGCCGCTTCCGCAACGTTTGGCCATCTAGGTATTCCATGGCCAAGTAGAAACGGCCATCCTGCTCAGCCACGTTGTACACCGTGACGATATTGGGGTGGACCAACGATCCCGCAGCTTTGGCTTCCCGTAGGAACCGTTTGATCCGATCCTGCCTTTGTTGGTCGGATGAACCGCCCGGAAATGCAAGCTCTTTGACCGCGACACGACGGTTCATCGCGGGATCGTAACCTTCGTAAACGATGTCGTTCGAACGGGCGATCTCACGGATGATCTGGTACTGGCCCAGTGTATCCGGCGGGGAGCTACTCATAAAATGGGGGCGTTGCTTTAAGTTTGGCCGTTTTAAACTTACTCTTAAGGATAGAACGCGGCCCATGGGGGTGGCGGTTCGCAAACGAGGACTTCGTAAGCAGAGTAACCTGGAACCATGCAGGAACTCACACCCCAACAACTCAACGATCGAATCAAGTCGGGCGAATCGTTTAGATTCATTGACGTGCGCGAGCCCGACGAATGGGAAAATGGCACACTCGATCAAGCCATGCGCATCCCCATGAAAGACGTTCCCGAGCGGATCAACGAGCTCGATTCAAGCGCGACCACCGTTGTCGTTTGCCGCAGCGGGGGCCGAAGTCGGCAGATCTGTGAATATCTTGAATCGCAAGGATTCCAATGCATTAATCTGGCGGGCGGAATGAATGCTTGGGCCGATGAGATCGACCCAAACATCCGCAAATACTAACCCTACTTCCGTTTCGTGGTTGTCCGTTTAGCACCCGTCCGAGCGGTCGCCCGGCGCGGCTTCTTGCTCGGACCGGCGGCGGCTTTGGCCTTGATCAACTCGACCGCCTTTTCTAAAGTCACGGTTTCGGGATCGAGCCCGCGCGGAAGCGTGGCGTTAATCGTTCCATCCGAAACATACGGGCCATACCGACCCGAAAGCAGATTGATTTCCGTATCCGAACCGTCCGGCTTGCCAAACGCTTTGAGCACCTTCGGACCCGCAGAGTTGCGTTTCGATCCACCTTCGGCCAGCTTGGCGACCGCCTCTTCGACCGTCATCGCGGGGGCCGTTTTCCATGTATCGCCCAGGTTTGCATTTTGCGATCCGCTCACCAGGTAAGGGCCGAACCTACCGAGCAAGAGTTTGATCTCCTCGCCCGTTTCCGGATGGGCACCGATCACTTTAGGATAGCTTAAGACAGCCTCCAAATCGTCGCCCACAAGCTGTTCTGGAGTGACGCCTGGCGGCAGCGAGAATCGCACCGGAGGTTCTTTGGCTTCGACTTCGGCTTCAGTCTGTTCCAGCTCCAGATAGGCGCCGTATCGTCCGACTTTGGCCACCACGTTGCGGCCCGAGTTGGGATCGGCGCCAAGCACTTCCGGACCCTTGGCCCGCTGCTCCAAAAGTTCGAGTGCTTTCTCAAGGGTGAGATCGGCGGGGGCAAGATCTTCCGGAATCGATGCCGTATTGCCGGGGCCGCCTTCGCCCCGCTGCACAAACGGGCCGTTTCGGCCAATTCGGACCACCACCCCTTCACCCAGTTCGATCGTCGGAAAGGGAATTTCTGGCCCCCGGACTTCGACTTTTTTGAGGATTCCGTCGTCTCCGTTGCCCCCAAAGTAGAAGCTATGCAAATGGTCGACCATACTACGCTCGCCTTCGGCGATTTCGTCGAGCTCATTCTCCATTTCGGCCGTGAATTTAAGATCAACGAGCTTGGGGAATGCGCCTTCTAAGAGTTCGGTCACCGCAAACGCGGTAAAGGTCGGAACCAAAGCGTTGCCTTGCTTGAAGACATATCCCCGATCTTGAATCGTGCCGATGATGCTCGCGTATGTCGATGGTCGACCAATGCCTTCGGCTTCAAGTTTTTGCACCAGCGAAGCTTCCGTGTATCGGGCCGGCGGTTTAGTTTCGTGTTCGCCCGCCTCAACGGATTTGGGTTCGACGGTTTGTCCCTGCTGGAGCGAAGGAAGAATGATTTCCTTATCGCCAAGATCGGAATCCGGATCGTCCGAACCCACGACGTAGATTCGCAAGAAGCCGGGGAAATTGATCTCCTTGCCGGACGCCGAAAATCGATACGTTTGTTGGGATTCGTTGACCGAAACCACTACCCGCGTCCGGGTCACTTTGGCGGAAGCCATCTGGCTGGCTAGGGTGCGCTTCCAAATGAGGTCGTACAGCTTAAACTGCTCGTCGGTAAGGTATCGGCGAACACTTTCCGGATCGCGAGAGAGTGAAGTGGGACGAATCGCCTCGTGGGCTTCTTGGGCGCTTTTCGATTTAGATTTGTACTGCCGCGTGTGGGAATATTCCGAACCGAATCGTTTGCTGATTTCAGCCTTTGCTTCCTGAAGCGCACGATCGGCCAGGGTGAGTGAGTCGGTACGCATATAGGTGATCAAACCGACTGATCCTTGACCGGCATCGATACCCTCGTAGAGCGCCTGCGCGACCTGCATGGTCCGGCGGGCGGTGAATCCAAACTTGCGGTTGGCTTCTTGTTGGAGGGTAGAAGTCATAAACGGCGGAGGCGGATTCTCGGCACCCGGCTTCCGATCCACCGAGTCGACCGTCCAGGGACGAGCACCTTTTAACCGATCGGCCAGGGGGACCGCTTCTTCTGACTTGAGCCAGAACTCTCCCGATTTTGTCAGTTGGCCCCGCGCGTCGAACGAGCCGCCATCGGCGACGGCCTGCTGATCGATTTGGAACAGCCGAGCCCGGAACGGAGCATCTGCTTGCAAGACTGCGGTGATGGAGCTGAACTGTGCGGAAACAAAATCGCGCCGCTCCCGCTCACGCATCACCACCAACCGAACGGCCACCGATTGCACCCGACCCGCGGAGAGGCGGGGAGCGACTTTTTTCCAAAGAAGCGGACTGAGGGTGTAGCCATAGAGCCGGTCTAAGATTCGCCGCGTCTCTTGAGCGCGGACGAGCGATTCGTCGATCTGCCGGGGGTTCTTAATGGCTGCATCAATCGCTTCGGGCGTGATCTCGTGGAAGACAATCCGCTCGATTTCGACACCCTTTTTGGGTTTAAGCACATTTAAGATGTGCCACGAGATGGATTCGCCTTCGCGGTCTTCATCTGTGGCAAGCATCAGCTTTCTGGCATCTTTGGCGGCGGCGCGCAGTTCCGTAACGTGTCGCTTTTTATCGGCCGGAACAACGTAGAGGGGTTCGAAGTCTTTTTCGACGTTGACACCCAGCTTGGCCCACTTGTGCTGCTTCATTTCAGCCGGAACGTCCGTGGCCTTTTCCGGAAGATCACGGATGTGCCCAAACGAAGCTTTCACCTCGTAATCCTTACCCAGGAATCGACTGATGGTCCGGGCTTTGGCGGGGGATTCTACGATAACGAGGGTTTTCGACATGGCGGGGGGTTAGTCTGACGGAGCGGCGTCGTTTTACCGACGCGGAGGCTTTGGAGTCAACTCCGGGGGCCTTCTATCCGACCTATTCTAGAGTTGGCTTTTCCAACTCCTATGGGCAGTACGGCGTTTCAGATAGGGCCTTCCACCAAATTTTGAAGTTTCGGAACCTCATCATCGCGTCTACAATGTTGAGAGTAGTACGGCTGATCACCATGAATTTGCGCATGAATCGCTTTTTTGCACTACGATTTATCGTTGCGACCACATTTTTGCTGATATCCAGCATGGCTTTGGCCGCTCGAACGGAGTGGCTCGGCATCTATCTGGTGGGCCAAAAAATTGGCTACAGTGTTACCAAAACCGAACCCGGCGAATGGAACGGAATGAAGGTGCAACAAAGCGCATCGCACCTCGAAATCGGAGCCCAGATGCTGGGCTCGGCAATGCAGATCGTCGTGGATTCCAATACTATCACCGACGAAGAAGGCCGACTTCGAAAACTTGTTTACCGCATGTCTAGCGCGGGCCGCGTGCAGCAAACAACTGCTTTGTTCGAGGGTCGCACCATCCAGGCATCGATGATCGCCGGAGACCGGGAGTCCACGCGAACGATCACCATCCCCGCCGAAAAAACCCTCGTCGATGATCCGGTGACCTTTGTCACGGGTGGGAAGCTTTCGCCCGAAGCGAAGAACTTAGTGGTCTTTAGCCCGGAGACGCTCGAGCTTGTGGATATCACCATCGAAGTCGGTAAACCAGAGACCGTGGACGTCAAGGGCAAAAAAGTAACGGCAACTCCAGTCGTCGTCAACGATCCGCGAGCACCATCCACGATCTACCTTTCTGCCAAAGGGGACCTGGTCAAAGTTGTTGGTCCGATGGGCCTGGAGATGATCCCCGAAACCGAAGCCGAAGCGACGGCCGCGCTTGGGCCAGTCAATATCGATTTGGCAAGTGTGAGTTCCATCAAGCCGATCGGTCGGTTCGATGAACGAGCTGAAAGCATCAAGATTCGCATCAACTCAGACTCACTCAAAACCTTGCCAAGTGATCGGCGACAATCCGCAACCAAGGTCGAATCCGGTTGGGAAGTTGCTCTGCGGCGTGACGTCGAACCCAATGCGACTGCCACCATCGTCGAAACGCAAAAGAACATGCAAACTTGGCTGGCCGCCGAGCCGCGCGTGCCCAGCGATTCGGATCAATTTAAGTCTTTGGCCCAGGAGATCATAGGATCGGAAACCAAAGTTGCGCCGGCGGCGCACAAAATTCACACCTACGTTCACGAGCTCATGGCCGTGAATGCCGGAATCGGAGTAATGCGGGATGCGTCCGAAATTCTGGAGACTCAGGAAGGCGTCTGCCGCGACCATGCGATTCTTGCCGGTACCCTTCTGCGTGCGGCCGGAATTCCAACGCGGTTCGTAAACGGCCTGGTTTTTGCTGAAGGTGCTTTTTACTACCACGCCTGGGTGGAATTTTGGGATGGCTCTGAATGGATTGGACTCGATACGACTCGGTCGCCCAAACGTCTTGGTGTGGGATATATCAAAACCGCCCAAGGATCAGTGGCGCAAGCACTCGTTGGCTTTTTGATCGACGGCGCAAGAATCGAAGTTTTGGATCGGTAACACTATGAAGCATCGCGGAAAACTGCTCTTTGTCGTTCTGTGCGGCATCCTAGGTATGGTGGCCGCGCTCGTCTTTTTGCCTCCGATTGTCGAAAATATCGGAACGCAGATATACAGCTACAACCGGAACCTCGATATTCAGGAATCGGCCGAAAGTGCCGGCCCGGCTGAGCACACGGTACCGATCAAACCCAGCAGTGCTATCGAAAGCGATTCCGCGATTCTACGGGGGGCAGCCTCAGGGGCGAAGCTTCCACCCTCGCCACCGATTGATGACAGTGTCATAGAGCCGACCTTCCCTGCTAATCCGATGGCCCTCGGTTTACTGGGCCTCATCGTTGGACTTTCGATCGGCGTCTTTTCGCTTCGGAAATATGAAGCGTTTTCCGTCCGCTGGGACAAGATGCCATCGGGGGAAAAGATCACCCTTATTCTTGGCTCGTTCCTCGGAGTGATCAGTGGAATCCTCATTTCTATTCCGTTCTTGATCGTGCTGCAAGGCCGACCCGAAGGACCGCTGCTTACCCTTGGATTGATCGTGGGTTGCAGTTCGGCGATGATCTACCTGCTCCGGTCCCTTGCCCCCTATTTGCCGTGGGAAACCGGGGTCGCCCACGCCGCACGCCGCACCGGTCTTAAGGTTCTCGACACCAATGTGCTCATCGATGGCCGTGTGTACGATCTGCTGCGGACCGGCTTCCTTGATGGCGACCTCTACATTCCGGCTTTCGTTTTGGGCGAACTGCAACACATTGCTGATTCCGCCGATAGCCTTCGCCGTCAGCGCGGTCGGCGTGGACTGGACATTGTTAAGCGAATCCAAGCGGAATACGATGTAGAAGTCGGAGCTCGTGACCGGTACGCGGGCAGTGAGAAAGAGGAAGTCGATACCCGCTTGATCAAGCTCGCTAAAGCACTAGGTGCCGATCTGGTCAGTAACGATTTCAACCTTAACCGGGTTGCCAGCATTCAAGATGTTCGGGTATTAAACATCAACGATCTTGCGCTGGCACTTCGACCCAACGTTCTCCCTGGCGAAACTCTGGAAGTTGCCGTGATCAAAGAAGGTAACCAGAGCGGACAAGGGATCGGCTACCTCAACGACGGCACCATGGTTGTGGTGGAAGGCGGAAGCGAAATCATCGGAGAAACCGTGATTGTGTGCGTTACGCAAGTCATTCAGACCGAGCGCGGCAAGATGATTTTTGCCGATGCTCCCGGACTTGTGGAAGCCGAAGCCGGGGCCACCGTTCGAAGACGGAGCCGCAGCCATTAATTGTTGCTTTGGGCTGGTTGTGGCGGCCGGATCGAGCACCCGGTTCGGTCGGGATAAGCTCGCCGTTAAGCTCCGAGGCCAGCCGGTTTGGCTTAAATCTTTCCGAGCGTTGCAACAGCATCCTCTCATCGAATCAGTGGGCCTTGTCGTTGCTCCCGATCGAATCGAAGAGTTTAGGGAATCGGTGCCCGACGCCGCTTTTGTGGTTGCGGGCGGATCAACGCGAACCGAATCTGTCCAAAACGGACTCGCTGCGATCCCATCCGGATTCACCCATGTTGCGATCCACGATGCGGCCCGACCCTTTTTGACCGCCGATCTGCTTACACGAGTTGTTGAAACCGGGTTCGAACACGGCGCGGCTTTTCCGACCCTGCCGGTGGCCGATACGATCCGCCAAAAAGAGGGCAACCAGTGGCGCGATCTAGACCGCGATCTTTTGGCCCGAGTGCAGACCCCGCAGGTGATTCGGCTCGATTGGATTCTCGAGGCGTTCGCTACGAGCCCGGAGTTCTTCACGGACGATATCGGACTCGTTCTCGCCGCCGGCCATCCGGCAGAGTCGGTACCGGGAGAAGAAAGCAACGTTAAAATCACGACCGTGGACGATCTTCCGCAAGAATTTCCTGAGTACCGAACCGGTTTCGGTTACGATATCCATCGATTTTCCACCGATCCAGGACGACCGCTTTGGTTGGGAGGTATCGAATTTTCTGAACGCCCGGGTCTGGAAGGACATAGCGATGCCGATCCGTTGCTCCATGCGCTAGTTGATGCGCTGCTCGGCGCAGCGGCCGAAGGCGATATCGGAACCCACTACCCGCCCACCGATCCCACATGGAAGGATTGTGCTTCCCGCCGGTTCTTGGAAGAATCGGCGGAGCATCTCCGAGGGCTGGGCTGGGAGATCGTGAACGTGGACGCCACTGTCGTCGCTGAATCTCCGCGAATCTTGCCCCGCAGTCAAGAAATCCGCCACGTGGTTGCGGAGTCTTTAAACATAGACATCGCGCGGGTCAGTATCAAAGCGACCACCAACGAAAAATTGGGCGCGCTCGGAAAATCCGAGGGAATTGCGTGCTATGCCGTCGCCACAATCCGCCGATGAATAGGAGGACAAGGACAGCAAATGCTCGATATCACGATTCGAAACGCAAATGGCACCCTGACCGAAAAGGACCGGGAATATGCAGCCAAGAAACTTGGCCGTTTGGGCCGATGTCACAAAGCCGCCGCTCGTGTGGAACTCAGTCACCGTTGTGATCGACACATTCACCACATCGATGTGACCGTTCTTGTGGATGGTCAGCCCGTGCGCGCTCACGAATCCGATGAGTTTTGCCATGCCGCAATCGACCGGGCGGTCGATAAACTCGCCGCCCAAATAAAGAAACTGAACCGACGTGCCGTTGATCGTTCTCGGCGAGCTCGGTCGTCCCGATCCATTCAACCGGGCGCTTAACTCCTAACTCATTGGCTGACTGGCGAGCGTGAGTAGGCGTACTTCCGTCGCTCCCGCCGCCAGCAGCACCCGGGCGCACTCAATCGCGGTTCCTCCGCTGGTTACGACATCGTCTACGAGGAGTATTTTCGTGTTTGGCGGAACATTTTGCGCGGCAAACGCATTTTCAAGCTGACGGAGTCTTACCTGACGGGCAAGACCCACTTGCGGACGGGTGTAACGGGTGCGGCGTAGCATATGTGGGGACACCATGTCACGGGGGAAGGCTCCGCATAGCAACTCGGATTGGTTGAATCCGCGTTCCGCCCGGCGTACTCGAGCGATCGGGACGGGCACTACTACATCGAACTTACCCGCGAGCTCACGCATCGCTTTGCCGTGCAGAATCTGGGCGAGAGGTTCGGCAAGAATCGTGGCACTCCGAAACTTGAGTTCTTGGATCGCCCGTTCGGCCGACCCTTCGTACAAATAGCAGGCGCAAATCTGCGCCAACGGATCGGGTGCGTCCCGCTCGGCGGGTAGCGGCTTAAACTTTCGCTGACACTCTGTGCAGATTGGTTGCGGCCCGAGTTCTTTGCAGATTCCGCACCGGGGCGGATACAGTGTATCAAGCAATTTATGCGCCCAGATTTTCAATAGAGCTTAATATACTAAAAAGCCTGCTTCGGCAGTGAAGCAGGCTCCAACGAAATGTTGTCGGCGGCGTCCCTTAAGACTCGCCTTGTGCGTGACCAAAGAACGGCTCGAAGGGGATAAGCCCCAGCCGAGTTGCGGCCCGTAGGGCTTGCACCCGATTCTTGACTTGCAGCTTGTGATAGATGTTGGCCAGGTGAAAATCGATGGTTCGTTTGTTTAACCACATCTTTTCCGCCGCCTCTTGGCTGCTAAGTCCTTGAGCGATAAGGCTCAAAACTTCTACTTCCTTTGGTGTAAGCCTTACACCTCGGGGGGATTCACTCGATCTACTAGTTCCAGGCATTGCCATTAACCCATTCCTCGCATTTTTTGTTGCCGCCTGTTCTTGTTCTTCCACAGGTGCGCGCGGATTTGAGAAGGCTCAGTCGAAATTCTCAAAATTATGGTCACTCTCCCAACGATTCAAGCATTCGAGCACCAGCCGATGGTCGACAGACCAACAGCCGTGGTTCATGTCTTTTGACTCTGGATTTGTAGTGTTGTTCGACTTTGAGCAAAAAATCGTCGGCCTGATCCTCCTTCACTAATGCAACTGCCGCGCCTCCGAATCCCGCCCCGGTTAGCCTAGACCCTATGGCCCCTGCGTGGATTGCGGAATCCACCATGGCATCCAGCTCGTGGCATGAAACTTCGTAATCATCGCGGAGACTGGCGTGACTCTGCGCCATGAGTTGACCAAGCCTGGATTCATCAGACTGGCGCAGCGCATCAGCAAATTGCAGAACCCGGGAATTCTCGCTCACTACGTGTCGCGCCCGCTTCTGTTCCGTTGGATCGCGCAGGGTTTCGACTTCTGCCAATGCGACCTCGCGTAGCGAGCTCTTGCCGAGCGAACGCGCGGCTTGTTCACACTGGGCCCGGCGTTCGTTATACGCCGACTCAGCGAGAGTTCGGGGTTTGCCGGTATCGAGCAAAGCGATGCAGATACCTTGCGGAATCGGGATCGGTTCGATATTCAATGAGCGAGTATCGATAAGCAGGGCGGACTGATCGACTCCCTGAACGGAGGCAAGCATATCCATAATTCCGCACTGAACCCCCACTGTTTCGTTCTCGGCCTTTTGCGTCAGTCGTGCTATTTGAAGTTTATCGTAGCCAAGGTTATCGATATCGTTCCATAAGGTCGCAAACGCCACCTCCAGCGCAGCCGATGAACTCACACCGCCAGCGGTTGGAAGCGAAGCATCAATCGCCGCCTGGATTTCGGTCTCGGCGCCCAGTGCCCGCGCCACTGCGTAAGGATAGATTCCCCAGTCAGAGGGTGGTGAACTGACATTCGACCACGAAGTTTGCCCTTCCTGCGCACTCATCGCCCGGCTACCAGACTCGCTTGGACCTGCGGCCAGAGCAATCCCCAAGTCAATCGCGCACGGCAGAACAAACCCGTCGTTGTAGTCCGTGTGGTCGCCAATCAGGTTGATCCGTCCCGGTGCCCACGCCACCCACTGCGGATTCGATCCGAAAGTTTGACGATATAACTTGCATGCGCCCGTCACTGGTCCGCCTGACATTCTGTTTTAAGGTTACTTGAACTTGAGGCTGATTCAAAGACTCCGAGAGTCAGCCTGCCAGTTAAGTATCCTGCGCAGAATGCCTTCTCCGGAACTGTTGAGCCAAGTCCACCAGTGGCTGGCTGACCATCACGATGACATGGTGCGCGATCTGCAAACCCTGCTTCGCATCGCCAGTATTGAAGGCGAGCCCGCACCGAACGCCCCGTTTGGATCTGAGAATCGTGAAGCCCTCGACATGATGCTCCGCCTTTCTGAAGAATCCGGCATGCGTACCCGCGATCTGGAAGGCTATATCGGCTACGCCGAATACGGATCGGGCGAAAAAATGGTCATGACACTCGGCCACCTCGATGTGGTTCCGGTTGGTCCAGGCTGGGCGCACGATCCGTTCGGAGCGGAAATCGATGGGGGATATATCTATGCGCGGGGCACGTCGGACGACAAGGGTCCGACCATGGCGATGTTCTATGCCGCCCGAGCCGTCCAAACGTGCTGGCCGGATATTCCGGTCCGGATTCGTAGCGTTTTCGGATGCAACGAGGAAAGCGGATTCCAGTGCGTTGAGCGCTACATGAAGACGGAAGAGGTGCCGACCTTCGGTGTGGCTCCCGACGCCGGCTGGCCATGTATCCATGGCGAAAAGGGGATCGCCACCATTGTGTTGCGTCGTCCGCTTCCGAGCGGACCGGTCTCCGTTCTGGAAGTTTCGGGGGGACAGCGGGCCAACATTGTGATCGATTCTTGCCGCGTGCGCGCGCGAATCGACGCCGAGTACCGCGCACCGATGGAAGACCATATTGCTAAGTCTTGGGATAAAAACCTATCATTTTCGTGGGATGACGATGTTTTAACCATCGAATCAGTCGGCAAAGCGGCGCACGGCGCGATTCCATTTTCCGGCGACTCCGCGCTAACCCGGGCCTTTCGATTCCTAAAGGAATCAGCCCCGCTTGAGCAAGAACGCGATCTTGCATACCTGCTGTACACCACTCACCCGGGCGGCAATGGACTCGGTATATCCGGAGCGGATGAGCCGAGCGGACCGCTCACATTAAATGCAGGCATTGTTCATTCTGACGCCAAAAACCTCTACATTACTTGCAATGTTCGTTATCCGGTCACGTGGCGGGCAGACGAACTCCGCGATCGCGCCTTGCACTTCCTTTCCGATATCCCCGGCGGATACGAGATCGAGAGCATAGACGATTCGCCGCCGCTGTACTTCCCACTCGATCATCCCCTCGTTCAAGCGATTACGGAAGTCCATGCCCAAGAAACAGGAGAAAATCTTGAACCAGGAACAATGGGGGGTGGAACTTACGCCCGGGCCGTGCCAAACTGTGTCGCAATCGGAACCGGTTGGGAAGGGGACGGTCCGGCCCACGAAACGGACGAGCGCATCGCCATCGAAAGTCTGCGAAAAATAGCCAGAATCTATGGTCATTTGCTGCTGCGATTGGCCGAAGATGCAGTGAGAAACTAAACGAAAAGATGTACAAGTGGCTCCGAAACTTACACAAACTCATCGGATTGTTCGCATGCCTGTTCCTCTGCGCACTTTCCTTAACTGGCTTCTTTTTGGCGATGAAAAGTCGATTCGGTTGGATTCGACCCGAAGCCCAATCGGGCACCGAGTATGCCAGTACGGCTGAACTTGCTCCGATCCACGTAGTACTTGATGCTGCATTTTCTGCCGGATTTGAAGAAGTCAAAACCGTTGAAGATATCGATCGGCTTGAACTGCACGCCGAAGACCGAATTTGGAAAGTGCTCAGCAAAGAAAACTATCGGGAAATCCAGATCGATGGCGTCACAGGCGAGATTCTTTCGCGGGGACAGCGGAACGACCAACTTTTGGAACAGCTCCACGATTTTTCGTTTTTTTCCGATACCTTGCACGACTGGGTTTTGCCGCTCATTGCTTTTGCGCTCTTCATCCTCAGTCTAAGCGGAGTCATCATGTATCTGGTGCCGGTGTTCCGACGCTGGAAGTTCAACCGGAAGCATCCCGGTAAAGGAAAAACAGCGCGCTGAACAGTCTTCGCTTCGAACTCATTGCGACGTGCCCCCACACCGGCGCACGTCGCGGGCGGATGCATACCGCGCATGGCACCGTGGAAACTCCGGCGTTCATGCCCGTGGGAACGCAAGGGTCGGTTAAGACGGTGGGGTCCGAAGATTTGGAAGCCGCCGGGTTCGAACTTATTCTCGGCAACACCTACCATTTGTCCCTTCGGCCCGGCGAAGATTTAATCCAGCGCTTGGGCGGACTGCACACATTCGCAAGCTGGAAAGGCGCGATGCTTACAGATAGTGGAGGCTATCAGGTGATGAGCCTGTCGCATCGGCGCAAAATCACCGATGAAGGTGTGCTGTTCAAAAGCCACCTCGATGGGACCGAGCACTTTTTGACCCCCGAACGGTCGCAACAGATTCAAGCCAAGCTCGGGGTGGATATCGCGATGTGTTTAGACGAGTGTCCTCCTTACCCTTGCACTCGCGCTGAAGCCGCCGCCGCTATGGAGCGCACCCATCGGTGGCTACCGCGTAACCTTTCGGCACGAGGTGACAATACCGCTCTGTTCGGAATCGTACAGGGCGGAGTCCATGAGGATTTACGCCGAGAATCGGCGGAGACGGTTTCGAGTTACGAGTTCGATGGCGTGGCCATTGGAGGGGTGAGCGTGGGGGAACCAACGGAAATGCAGTATCCGGTGGTGCAGTTCACTGCTCCGTTGCTTCCGGCTGATCGACCACGGTATCTCATGGGCGTTGGGCATCCGGCCGACATCATTCACGCCGTACGATCCGGCGTCGATCTGTTCGACTGCGTACTGCCTACCCGCATGGCTCGACACCATGCACTTTACACCTTAAACGGGCGCGTGAACGCGCAGAACCTAAAGTGGGCAGAACATTCGGGCTGGTTTGACGAGGCATCTATTTTCCCGCCCGTGGAACGATATTCGGCAGCTTATGTACGTCATCTGTTTAAGGCGGGCGAACCGCTCGGTGCGCGGCTGGCCACCCTGCACAATCTTTGGTTCTATGCCCGGCTGATGCGCGAAGCCCGCGAGGCAATCGAACGCGGCACCTGGCCTGATTTCGAAGAACGGTACCGCAATGCCTAACGGATTTTGACCGTAACCTAGTGACCGCCGTATTAGGCTCGGTACCATCGAACTTCACATGGGGTTAAGAGACGTTCCGCTCGGACCGAATGCGCCGCAAGAGGTCAATGTCATTATCGAAATCCCTCGATACAGTTCTAACAAGTACGAGTACGACCTGAAGCTGGACATTATGCGACTGGATCGCGTTCTGTTTTCGCCGCTTTTTTATCCGTGGGATTACGGATTTCTCCCGCAAACCACATACCTCGATGGTGACCCGGTGGATGCTCTAGTTCTGGTGAGTCACGGCACCTATCCTGGAATTGTGGTGGAAGCGCACCCGATCGGTGTGCTGGAGATGGTGGATGGCGGTTTGCCGGATGAAAAGATTCTGTGCGTGGCCAGCAAAGACCCGCGGTTTGGCAACCGAGAGGCGATGGACGATCTTCATCAGCACACGCTGGACGAAATCGTCCATTTTTTTGAGGTTTACAAACAGCTGGAAAAGAAAGAGGTCGAAATCAAAGGCTGGAAGCCTCGCGAACTCGCTTACGAGATCATTGAAAAATTCAAGCACGACGACGCGTAATCGTCGTGCTTGAATCGTTACTAGCGGCTATTCCTTTACCCAGACCACTTTTTCTTCCAGCGGACGCCGCTCGCCTCCGGGCCAGTTGGTGTTCGGCCATCCGCAGAAAAAGAAGCCGAGTAGCTTTCCGGGCGCGTTGAATCCTAAGCGATCGGCTACTACGGGGCTGATTGATGGACCTTTGGAGTGCCACATTCCGGCCAGCCCGATGGCGGATGCCATCAAGTGCAGATTTTGGACGGCGGTAGCCACCGCCATCATTTCTTCGGCTTCGAAATGGGCCGGATCATCGTGTTCCGCTTCGCCGGGTTTGAGTCCGATGGCGATCCAAACGGCGGCCATAAATGCGCGGGCTCGGCTTCCTTCCAGTGCTTCGATCGGCGGCTCGGGATAGTTGGCGAGAAATGCTTCACCATAAATTTCGGCAAGCTTGTGTCGTCCTTCTCCGGTGAAGACGGTAAAACGCCACGGTTCGGTATCGCCATTGCTTTGCCCCCAGTTTGCGGCTTCGAGCATGAGCTGAATATGTTCATCGGCCACCGGCTTATCGGGGTCGATTCGGGAAAGGCCCATGCTCCTCCGGTGCGTGATTCCGGCGAGGAGTTGTTGAGGGTTTGGCGGGGTTTCCATGTGTTCAGTTTGGATTTTGGTCTAGGGTCGGGGTGGGTCCTGCTTGATCATGGTTGTTGGGATTTGCCATAATCGAACCTCTACGTGGGGATATAGCTCAGCTGGGAGAGCGCTTCCATGGCATGGAAGAGGTCAGGGGTTCGAGCCCCCTTATCTCCACCACTCAATTTAACCTGTCGATAGGTTTATTCCGCTTTCGCCAGAACTTCTCGGTCATTTCCGGACAGAACCTCGCGAGTAGCTGTTTCATCGCCTTGATTTTTTCCGCCAGAACTTGGTCTTGCATCGACCGCCGCTCAAGATATTTTGGGTCAATAAACAAATATGTAAATATTTCGGCCTTATCTTCCTCGACTCCGGTCGTCGAATAGTGATTCAAGAATCCTGGATACTTATCAGTTAATACTGATGTTTCCCGATTGTCTTGAGCGTTCTTTCCACCGCTTCCGTATTTAAATCCGTCGGGATTAAGCGCATTCCAATCTTTATCTTCGTACACTTGCCCATCATCCCGGTAATCAATCAGATGGAAAAATTCATGGTGCAGTACTTTTCTTTGATACAATTTGTTATCCTTTGCCCGGCTCACATCCAGATAGAGAGTGTCGTGTTCGAAATCCGGAATGGCACTCCGCAGCTGGCCCGCAAATGATAAATCGCGACACAATACGATAGTCGTAAGCTTGGTGCGCTCGACCAGCGCGGGCGGATAGAGGCTAAATTCCTTCACGAACACCCCGATGTACTCATCAAGATCGCCACGATCTGCGTCTTTGCCGCCGATATCGCCGTAACTACACTTTATCGGAAAAGGTACTCCGCGAGTCTCGATCTTGATCTGATATGTTCGCTCAATATCGGTGAGAATCACCGCCGAATCGCGACTTTGCCCAATCGACAAAGTCACAAGAAATGCGGCAATCAATGCCATCCCAAAAGTGCGCACCATTTAGGATTAACCCCGAGTTATACAGCGGAACCACGTCCGCTTTTCCAACACCAACCAACTTTTGAAAGGCATTCGGCTACTCAATCTCCATTTCGACGTATCGAATACGATACCCTTCGCGCTGTTCGCCAAGATCGTCTACCGTTTCGTACAAAACGCCAATCTTGCCGCCGCCAAGTGAACAAAGCGCACTGTAAGCGAATGAACCCGATTCAATAAGCTGGCCGTCGCTCCACGTTTTGCCATTGTCCCGCGAAACGCGAAGCACACCGTTCGTACGTGATTGGGCATTGGCAGGGTTCGAAAACACCAAAGTGTTGAGATCATCATGCAGGCTCATGATGGCGCCTTGGCACACCGGATCAACAAGGTCTGGTCGCGGCGTAATGGCCTCCCAGGTTAGCCCTTGATCGCGGCTGACCGTCTGCAACCGAAATCGACCGGCAGCCTGATTGCGGCAATTCATCAGAATTGATCCATCTGCACATTCAGCGATTTGCGTTTCGTTAGGCTGTAATTCGCGGGCTTTTGGAGGGTTTCCCCCTCTTTTCCACGTACGACCCTCATCATCGCTATACACGCAAAAAACGTTATATTGTCCTTTAATCCCCTCGTTGAATGGGAAGACGAGTCGGCCTTTGTGGGGGACATTTTGCAGCTCAATTCCTGCGCCCGGACCAGCCGCAACCGACTCGGTTCTCTCGTGTTTCACCACCTGCGAAATGTCGCGCGGCGCGCTCCAAGTCTTTCCGTCATCGGTACAAGAAATTACGAACGTTAAGCAAGACTTAGCGGGGTCGAAGCCCGGCAATGCGTTTCGTTCCAAGACTCCGGCGGGATAACGCTGGTAAGCCATCCAAATTTTGCCGCTGCTGGTGGCGATAACGCATGGATTGTTAAGAGAAGCCGGCTCATCTTTAACTACCACCTGTATAGGCTCCCAATTCTTAGAATCAGGCAATCGGCGACGGAGCACGATCACGTTGGAAGCTTGATCCGATACCGATCGTCGACCTTCGGCAAAGGCGAGCAATGTCCCGTTCGCAGTCCGACAGATCGCGGGGATCCGGAACGTGTCGTACGGCATCGCCGGGTCGATGCGGCCGCTCACAAAAACATCCTGGCGGCTCATCGCGGCCAAGCAGAGGCCAAGCGTAAGAATCATGCCTTATTGTGCTTTAAGAAGTCCTTGGGATTAACTATTTCGCTCTAGTTTGTTGACTCGCAAACATTGCCTGCCGGTTGCGCCGCCCGCGAAGAGCATCGCCGATGGCCACGCCACCGATTCCCGCGCAGACCAGCCAGCAAAGGTAAACAAAACCCATCCGATAATCGAATGCATCAGACCTTGCCGGAACCCCGATAGTCATTGGCCACCCTCCCACAACGCCTAGCGGATAGAATCCAATGAGGTTGCCCCGGTGATCGGTAGCCAGGGTTCGACCGCGCGAACCTACCCGAACCAGCGGTAGCCCACTTTCGATTGAACGCCATACGCTACTCATCCATAGTTGGTCGTGAGCGGGGGTGCCTTTGTACCAATCATCAATCGACATTTGCACCAGAATCTGCGCACCTTGACGCGAATGACTTTCGGCGAGGTCCGGGAACACACCTTCAAAGCAGATCAGCGGACCAATTTCCAGGCCCGCAACATTCATAGTCTGCAGATTGGCACCGGCTTGAAGGTCGCCCGCCGGCAGATCAAAACTCGCAAGAAATGGGAGCTGATCCCGGAACGGAACGTACTCTCCAAACACCACAAGGCGGGTTTTATCTGCATGAATCCAGTGCTCGCCATCCCACGCGAAGGCGGTCTGGTAGGTCCGCTCGCCCTCGATCCGATTGCCCCCCATAATGAGCGGATAATTCGGGGCGGGCCCAAACGGGGTAAATACAGGATCGTTTTGATTACGCCCGGCGTACCCCTCTGGCAGAACGAGCAGGTCGGGCTTAGCTGCTTTCCGCTTGATTTCCTTGGTTGCCGCTTGGAGCAAGCCAAGCTCTTCCTCCGGTGGCGTAAATGCCATATCCACCCCAACTTGCCCGAGCGCAATGGTTTTATTTGTGAGTTCGACGGGCGCAATGTAGCGGCCAATGCTGATTCCGGCAAGGCCAACGAACGCCACAAATGCCCACAGGATTTTGCGGGGGTGAGGCTTTTCCACCAAGGGAAAGAATGCATCGAGCAACAAAATGTTGGCCAGCATCACCCAGGCACTTACTAAAAACATGGTTCCCCAGGCGGCGTGCTGCACCATCCAGGGGTAGTTCCAAAGGGGGAGCGCCATGTTCCCCCATGGAAATGCAAGCCCCGGAATGTAAGCGCGAAAACCTTCGATTCCTGCCCAAATGAATGGAATCACAAGCGTCCATCCTCGTATAAAACAAGCCTTAATCAACCAGGCTGCCAAAGCAAAGAACAGTCCGGCAATAATTCCGCACACTACCCAGGGCAGTACAGCCAGAAACAGACTTCCAGTCCAGCGGTGCACAAACGGCACGATCCAAAACATTTGGAACCAAAAGTAAAGCGCACCGAAGAGATACCCGCTTCGCACGGCGGATACCGGTTCGATCCGCCGCAGGTGGGCCAACCACGGAACGAGGGCAACAAATACCAACAGATTGAAATTGAGCGGTGGAAAAGCAAAAGCCAACAGGGCCACCGACGCCAGCGTTGGCCAGCTGTTAGCGAGCAGTTTCTTCATGCAAGCCCGCCAGATGGCGCGTATCGCCATATCGCATCAGCTGCCAATATCCATCCGGTCGACGGATGAGTTCCGTGATCGAAGCATTTTCGAGCCGAAAGCTCTTGGCGGTCGGAACGGTTCCGCGCATCAGACGCGCCATCAGCAGTCCGCCGGTTCCGCCGTGGGTGAACACTACCGCATTTTCCCGCATGCGTTCGAACATCCGTGTGATCCGGGAAAGACGATTCCACACATCTTTCATCGACTCCCCGCCTTCGGGTCTAATCTCGTGTTCGCCCAATCCCCGTTGTCGCGTTTCCGCACTAAACCATGCCCGAATCTCGGTGTAGTGTGAACCTTCGAGTTCGCCGAAGGTTCGTTCGCGCAGGTCTTCGCGTGCTTCGACCGCGATATCGAGGGCAGTGGCCAGGGGATCGGCGGTTTCCATACAACGATTAAGATCGCTGGAGAAAATTCGGACAATTCGCTGATCGGCCAGTGCTCCGACCAAACGCTCAGCTTGGCGTCGGCCGATTTCATCGAGGTCGATGTTGCTATGACCCTGCGCGAAACCGTTGGTATTCCATTCGGTTTGTCCGTGCCGGACGATAAACAAGCGCATGGGGTCTTAGGGTTATACCGCCCCTTGCCTATTCATCCCCGGGTTTGGCGGCTGGGCGCGCACGCAGCCGGGCCCAATCGCGCAAGGCACTAATTTCTTCTTTCATCATGCGACTCAGCGGCACCTGATTCCCCGCTTCTGCCTTAATATCTTGGAAGGTGACCTCCCGATCTTCAAAGAAGGCCGAGTTCAGTGCCCCGATGACAAGCTGCTCAATTTCTGCACCCGAGAATCCATCCGATAGCTTGGCCAGTTCTTTAACCTTAAACTTTTTCGGGTCCCGCTTTCGCTTTTTGAGGTGAATTCTGAATATCTCTTCCCGCTCACGGAGGTCCGGCAGATCCACAAAAAAGATTTCATCGAATCGACCTTTGCGCATGAGTTCCGGCGGTAGCTGATGCACATTGTTTCCGGTAGCGATAAGGAATACCGGCTTAGTTTTTTCTTGCATCCAGGTAAGGAATGTGCTAAATACCCGAGCCGTGGTTCCACTGTCGCTGACTCCGCCGTTCATGCCGGCAAACCCTTTTTCGAGTTCATCGATCCACAAGATGCACGGTGCCAAGCTTTCGGCAATACGAATTGCTCGACGCATGTTCTGTTCGCTCTGGCCGACCAAGCTACCGAATATTCGGCCAACATCCATCTTGAGCATCGGCAGATTGTAAGCGTTGGCGACAGACTTTGCAACTAGCGATTTTCCGCACCCTTGTACGCCAATGATCAGGATGCCTTTCGGAAACGGAATGCCGTAATCTCGGGCGGCATCGGTAAAACTTTTCGATCGCTTAAGCAACCAATCCTTAAGCAGATCAAGACCGCCAACGTCCGACATCGAATTGCTGCTAGGATAAAATTCCAGCATTCCTGTCTTGCGGACAATTTGCTTCTTTTCTTCAATTATTTTATCAACTGTAAGTTTTTTGTCTTCCACAAGACTCCGGGCGAGCGCGCTTTCGATTTCGTCCGCCGTCAAACCCTGGGCAGAATGAATGATCTCTTCGCGCAAGGAATCACTTAGCGCGACATCGACTTTCGGAACATCGGCCATCGCCGTAATGACCGAATCGAGCTGCTCAGAAATATCCTCCACATTGGGCAACGGAAACTCAACCACCGTCACATCTTTTTCTAGTTCAACCGGAAGATTGAGCTGAGGCGAAACTAAAATAAGGGTCTGCGCCTTTCCGCGCAGCCGATTTGCAAGATCGCGCAAAAGGCGCACCACCCGCGTGTCCTTCATATACGGATGAAAATCTTTGAGCAGAAAGATCGTAAATTCCGCACTTTCGTGGATTTGGGCAAGAGCTTCGAGTTCCCCCGGCAGTGAAGTTGCCTTCACCGGGCCCGAAGCACGACGCACGGCGGGTTGCATCCCTTGAGTCACGCTCCAGGTATGAACCTGTCGGTTGAGTTTTTCGCCCACCTCACGGACGGCTTCTTCGACACGGCGCTCTTCCCAGCTGGTGATGTAGAGGATCGGATATTTGGCTCGTACCAAAACTTCGATCTCTTTGGTGGCATCCATTGGTCCAAATCTACCCGTGCGGTTCTCGCCCGGTTGCGCTTGTCCCGATGATTTAGTTGCCGAATGGGTTCTTTATGCGCTTGGCTCGCTTGATTGGTAGCCAAACGAACTCCGCTCGGCCAATAATGCTCTGCCGAGAAACCAATCCCCAGAATCGGCCATCGTTCGAACCATTGCGGTTATCGCCGACCATCAGATAGTAACCGTTCGGGATGGCCACGGGCGGAGCATCTTTAGCTTCTTGCCATTTATCAATCTCGATGGCAAATTGAGGATCCCATGCATTAACGGCAAGACCTGAATACTCGTCGGCTCGATACATAAGTGGAATCACGCCATGGGGATTACCCGGCTCTGCCGGATTATCCGTTTCGTACTGAGCGCGGTGAATCAGCTTGAAATCCGGCATCGGATCGATCACGGCCGGCCATTCTTCCTTAGGAAGCGGGCGTTCCCACCGCGTGGCGGGATTGCTGATGGTTTTGTAATCTTCTTCGACCGGCTTGCCATTGCGGTAAAGCTGCCAATCTTTAATTTCAATAACGTCACCCGGAACACCGATGCATCGCTTAATGAAATCCGCTTCTTCGTTCCCTGGAAGACGAGCAAAAACAGGTGGTTTGAAGACCACAATGTCGCCAAATTGGGGATCGCTTCCCCGATAGACCCATTTATTGGCAAGGATATAGTCACCCGTGCGCAACGTATCCACCATCGACGGGCTGGGGATAAAAAACGTTTGGATGCCAAAAGGTCGTACGAGCAGGAAAACAACAACCGCCGCATACACTAACGCATCCGCAATTTCGTTGATCGCCCGCAGAACGTTGTATCCGCCGGTCCGCAGATGGATTGGAGTCCGCTTGAGAATTGGGTAGACCACCAATCGGATAAGCGTAAGCACCACCGCAAATATGACTATTTTGCTGATGGGAACGCGAGCCAATCGATCAACGATCTGGATAAGACCGCTTGGCTGGTTTTGGGCCCAAAAATCGGCGACCAGCGGAAACATGGTGCGTTAGCGCTTTTCGGCGATTCGCGCGGCTTTTCCGACCTTTTCGCGAATGTAGTAAAGCTTGGCGCGGCGGACCTTACCGTGGCGGATTACTTCGAACTTGGCCACGTTGGGGCTGTGCAGCGGAAGGGTGCGCTCAACGCCGATTCCTCCGCTGACTTTGCGGATGGTGATGTTTTTAGCCACGCCACCATTTTTAATGGCAATGACAAGGCCTTCAAAAATCTGAATCCGTTCCTTGCCGCCTTCACGGACCTTTACGTGAGCCCGAACGGTATCGCCGGGCTTAATCACCGGCAGGTCTTCTTTCATACTTGGCTGCGCAACGCTGGCCAGGATAGCTTGCTTCGACATGGCTTCCTCAAATCTCCAATTGGCGGACTCACGATTATAGCAGTTTGCGATCGGCATCACTCAGCTGGGCCCGGTCAAATAGGTCCGGCCGAAGCAAACGGGTTCGTTCGATCTGGGCCCGTCGGCGCCAAGCGGCAATTTCGGCGTGGTTTCCGGAAAGCAAGACGTCGGGCACCGATTCTCCTCGGAACACCGGCGGCCGAGTGTAAAGCGGGAATCCCAGCAAACCGTCGTTAGTGAACGAATCATCGGCGTGAGATTCTTCTGACCCCAAAACGCCCGGTTGCAACCGAACAACGGCATCCGATATTGCCAGAGCAGCCAGTTCACCCCCAGTCATCACAAAGCTTCCGATTGAAAAGGTGTGGGTGGCAATCTGTGTTCGCACTCGTTCATCCACGCCTTCGTAATGCCCGCAGATCAACACGATGTGAGTACGTTCGGCCAAGGATTCCGCATCGGCTTGAGTGAAAAGAGGAGCGGCCGGATCGGTCAGAACGATTGCCGAATCCGACCTCGGCGCGCACGCTTCGACTGCCGCGGCAATCGGCGGAGCCATCATCACCATCCCCGGCCCCCCGCCGTACGATGAATCGTCAACCTTTTTATGACGCCCCTCGGCGAAATCGCGCGGATTTTGGGTTCCGAACGTGACCCGCCCGAAACGTTCGGCGCGTCCCATGATCGATCCGTCCAGGTACGGCCGAATCATCTCTGGAAAAAGGGTCACAAAATCGATGCGCATTCCTGAAAGCGCAGGTTACCGGAGCGGTAGACCGCTCCCTTTTCTTTCGGTCGGAAGGTAAAGTGAACAGCGTGAATTTGCCCGAAGATCTCAAATACACAAAGTCGCACGAATGGGTGCGCATCGACGGCGATATTGCGACCATTGGTATTACCGACCATGCCCAAAGTGAACTCGGCGACATCGTGTTTGTTGAGCTGCCAAACGTGGGGCGTGCGCTTCAGGTAGATGAAACTTTTGGTTCGGTGGAGAGTGTGAAAACCGTAAGCGACATGTACGCTCCAGTTTCCGGCGAAGTGGTAGAAGTCAACGAATCTCTCTCAGCGCAAAGCGAACTGGTCAATTCTGACCCGTATGGTGAGGGCTGGCTCCTGAAGATCAAAGTTTCGGAACCTGGCTCGGGTCTGATGGACGCCGAATCGTATAAAGCCGGTCTCAACGACTGAGCGCTTTGACCACGATCAATGAAGAGGTGTCGGTGGCCGATGCCTCTTCATTTTTAGTCATATCGATAGGTGAACGTGACCGATTCCCCGCGAGAGTCTTCGCCTTTTAGGATGGCCAAATCTCTATAGGCACTCACCACGCCGGTTGGGCGAACCTCTCTCCAGCCGACCATGACCTTTTTGATGGTTTCCATCTTGCCGTCCCTTGAGACGATCACACGATCGGTTTTGACCTGGCTTCGATCTTCTCTCGTCGCGATCTCGCTCAGACGATATAGAATTGCTGAACCATCCGAACTGATCGCCTTGGGCACAATCTCTTTATAGTGATACTTAAAACCGGCCGGTGGAGATTCACTTTTAAGTGTGAACACTGTTTTAAGTTCTTTAGTCTTCATGTCGTATCGATAAATCGATGATGGATCTTTACCCGTGGTTGCTCCGTGGAGATAAATACCCGGACCATACGCACCCAGGATAAATCGATTGTCGATATATGTTACATTCGAATAGTCCCCGGGTTTGCCAAGGGGGGTGGCCGACTCCTTATCAATGACGAATGAAAATCCGGGACCTATACCCGTATCATAGCGCAAACTTGGATTCAACGTCACCACTAGCGGCCATCGATCCGCGCGAGCATAGTCGTATCTAAGAAACATAATATTGAGACGATTATCGGCGTACATCTCCTTAAAGCTCCCACTCCTAAGGCCTTTATACCGATCCGTTAACTTGATGGGATAAGTGTACATTCTCATCCCATAAGTCAACCGAAGACTGCCCCCTTCAATGATCTCCAGGTGGGGGCGACTCACTTCTTGGAGTTCGATCTTGTTTCCCCGTACTACAATATCATAACTTTTTCGCGTTTTCTCATCATCAAACAATGAATAAAGGCCAGACCGGAATGGCTTTCCTGACCGCTTTGCATCGAAAAAGTCAAGGACTTTACCATCACGATCTTTCAGCAAAAATTCATACTTAGATTGCGAAATCAACAACTTTCCGCCTCCTAAGACCTGCGTGTGCGGTGGAACCTCAAAGCTGCCACTCAGAACCGCGGCGAGAGCAAAAATCGGAACCATAATTTCACCTAACCGATCAAGGACTTTGTCCGTTCCCCAAAAACTTGTGCTTTTGGTACGACTACTCTTCACAACGCAACTAAGCGCATGATCGATTCACTTAACCCGGTAGGACCAGGTGCACAAACTACTACCCGACAGGTATCACTACCGGCCCAGTAAATTTCCGCACCCCTTTCCGCCATGCGCACGTTTTCCATACTCCAGCTCCGAGATTTTCGGAACCTCTGGATTGGGCAGATGATCTCCCAGTTCGGAGATTCGGTGTACGTGTTGGTGCTGATCTTTATGGCCAACAAGATCACGGAAAATCCGATCATGGTTGGTCTTGTGGCCATCATGCAGGCGATTCCCTTCGTTGTTCTTGGCCCCTATGCCGGGACTCTGGCTGACCGCATCGATCGACGTGCCCAAATGGTGGGTGCCGACTTCCTTAGTGTGGTTGTCACGGCCGGACTTGGACTCTACGCGCTTCTTGATCCCACGCCGAGCGTGGTTCCCATCATGATTGCGGCTTTTTTACTGGCCACCGCCCATACATTTTTTATGCCCGCCCGATCGGCTTCGATTCCCGCCCTGGTTCCTCCCAGCCGCGTGTTGGAAGCAAATGGATTTGCCATGGCCAGCCAGCAGACCATTGCAATGGCGGGTATCGGACTCTCGGCGAGTGCTCTAGGCGTGATCTACCAGCTTGCCCCAACCCTCTTTTTTCCGGTCGCGGTTCTGCTTAACTGCGTTACTTTTGCGGCTTCCGCCTACTTTCTGATCAAGCTGCCTGAAATCCGGGCTGTCCGTATCGATGAATCCGGGCCCGGCCCGCGTAAAGATCGGCTCCGTCAGGTCATCCAAGAAGCATCAGAAGGGGTCCGACTTGTATTTCGCGATCCAGTGACATCGGTTGCGCTTCCCATCACCGCAATCGGAACCATCTTCGTCAGCGGGTTTATGGTGGTGTATGTGGATGCGAATAAAAAGTGGTACGGAGGAGAATTCACTCCGCTTGCCATGATCGAATTCGCTTTTGCCGCCTCGATGGTCGTTACCAGCCTGATTGTGGGACGCATGAATATCCGGCGTGTCGGGCTCAGCTTCATCTGTGCTCAGATCGCGCTCGGGCTCATGGTGGTGTTGATGCCCATGTTCCGACCCTACTGGTCGTTTTTGATTATTAACGCCGCGTGCGGGATCGCCCTGCCTTTCCTGATTTTGCCGCTGAACACCTATCTGCAAACCGCGATTGCCGATGAACTCAGAGGTCGTGTCAATGCCGCCTGGACTTTGGTGACCCAAGGGCTCATTCCGGTCGGAATCGGCATCACCGCCTGGCTCCTCACGGCCGGTCTGGAAACCACGTTCTTTGTTATGGGAGTCGGGCTGGCCGCCTCCGGGGCGGCCGGATTCTTCAGTCGGAAATTTGTCCGTTCCCGCCTACCCGATATCACTAGGCCGGAGTCCGATGAGCCCGATATCCTAGGCCACGTTGAGTCCGGATTTGCGGCCAACTTCGTGGAGAACGAAGGCGAAATCCTTGAACCCCGCGCTGAGGTTCTCAAAGATGGGCGCTTCTGAATCGTACGGCTTGTGGTCGAACGTACTCACCAAATGGTAACTCTGTTGACCCTGGGCGAAGTAGCTTTCTGCCAGAGCCGGACTTCCGCCCAATCGACGCGGATAGAAACCCATCCAAAACAAAATCGTGTCGCCAATGTGTTTGTGCACTTCCCGTTCGCGATCGAAAGAATCGGCAAAGAGGCGCACGTCGCCTTGGGCCACCATCTCGATAATCGTCTCGATCGGCTGACCTTCCTGATTCCGGATTCGGTACAGCTGATCGGTCCGCATGAAATCGAGTAGCAGGTCGGCAAGATAAATTCGCGTGCCTTCGGGCACGGAAGTTCCGATGTGCTGGTCGATCTGTTCCTGGACGAGTTCGGCCAGCATCACCGCAAGGGGATGATGAGGGCTGATATGATCCATTGCGTTTCGTTAATTCAGACGGGCAACGGTTGAGCTTGTTCCCGGCCTTGCCGCAAGTATCGGTGAATCTTTACTTCTCCCCACCCAAAAAGTACGAGTTTTCACCCGGTATCCTTTCTCACATGGTGGTCGAAGCACTGCGCTGGATTTTGCTTGGCCTTGCTCTGGGCGTCGTGTTTGAAGGAATGCGCCACGTGGCCGCGTTTCAGCGCCTGCTCAATCTGCCCGACTGGCAATCCCGTGCGCTAGAGCTTGAATCAGAGAACCGAAGCCTTTCGGCGCAAGCGGCACTGATTCCCCAGCTTCGGGCCGAAATCGAACGGGCCCGAACCGCGACTCCCGTCGTCGCGGAATCGGAAACTGCCGAACCCCGAACGCCGGAAAGTAGCCCTATTCCACAAGTTTTGCTGGAAGACATTGAATCCATTCCCGCCGAATTTCGCACCCGGCTCCGCAACGCCGGATATGCAACCCCCGCCGAACTTGCGGCGGCCAACCTCGATACCTTGCGGAACCAGCTTGACCTGATGCCTTGGGATATGGCGGAGCCAGAAGTCTGGATCGCCGAAGCCGAGCGAGTCCAGTCGGACGCCGAGTTGAACGCAACTCCAACGGACTCGTTTCAACCCAATGCCCCGTCCCAATCTGCTCCGGACTACCGATCGCTGCCCCGAATTACGCCTGCCCAAGCCGATGCCTTGGCGCGGTCATTCCCAACTTACGAATCGTTTGCTAAGGCCAGTGATACTGAGTTGTTAGCGGTGATCAATGCCATGCCATGGGACGACGTTCCTGTCAAGGAGTGGAAAGACTTTGTCAAACCCGGAACCGCCTAATCGTCGAACGACTACAATCCGCGAACTTGTTGATCTCTACCGTCGCTATGCGGTAGAAAAACTTTTCATCCTTGCGATGATCATCATGTTCTTGATGTGGTTCTGGTACGCGGCCTAAGCAAGTAGCGGCATCTTTGCATCCAAGTCGGCGGCCAGGTCGTCAAAATGCTCCAACCCCGGATAAAGGCGGATCACCCACTTTTCCTGATCCCAATCCATCGGCTTGCCGAACACCGGTACCACCAGACTCTCGTAACCGCCCCAGCTCACCCCAAGTTGGAAGAGCGAGAGGGTTTGGCAAAACTCACGAACCCGGTCAGCATCCTGCGATTGAGGCTCGAATGTCACCAGTCCGGTCGATCCTGACTGCTGCGAATCAATGAGTTTGCGGTGGGGATGATCGGGATCGCCCGCGTAGTAAATCTTTGCGACTTCCGGACGTGATTTCAAATACTCGAAAAGCCGCTGGCCCTGACGTCGCGCTTCTTCCACGCGAAGGTGGAGAGTTCGCATTCCGCGCAGAAGAAGCCAAGCATCGAACGGTGCCAATCGCGCACCCAGCCACTGACCTTCGCGTTGGGCGATGGCATCGCAAATTTCTTGACTGGCGCACACGACGCCGGCGATAAGATCACTATGCCCGGCCAGATACTTGGTTGCACTGTGGATAACGATATCCACGCCAAGATCGGCCGGATTCTGAAAGATCGGCGTGCAATAGCTGTTATCCGCTAAAGTGCGGATTCCACGGCTGTGCGCAATCGCGCAGATCGCCCGTAGATCTTGCACACGATAGAGGATGCTGCCGGGCGATTCCAGATAGATCGCCTTGGTGTTCGGACGGATCGCCGCTTCCAATTCCGCAACGTCTTCCCCGGGCACATAGGTCGTCTCGACTCCGAATTTCGGCAAATATTCAGTAAGAAAGTGCCGCGTAGGGCCGTACGCAGTATCGACCGCGACAACGTGATCGCCGCACTGTACGCAGTGCAACAGGGCGGCCGCGATCGCGGCCATACCACTGTTAAAAGCGAGCGCAGCATCGGTTTTCTCGAGCATCGCGAGTTTTTTCTCGACAAGGCTCAGTGTAGGATTTCCGACACGACTATATACATATCGACTTGGCTCGAAGGTCGGATCAAGCGACTTGCGTCGCAATAGTTCGACGTCGTCTTGAACAAACAACGAAGTCTGGAAAATCGGGGGGGTCACCGCCCCTTCGTGGTGGAACTCTTCACCCAGGTGCTGAAGCAGCGTTTCGCGATTCATGGGAATCGCCTTCACTTTACCGATTCGCAACGGGCCTACTTGAGCAGATCGACAAGCGCGAGGTTGAGCCGAGGAAAAGCGAACTGGAATCCATTTGCCTCGGCGATCTTGGGATACACCCGCTGACTTTCCAGCAGAAGGCTGCCTTCTTTACCCATAAGTTTCGATCCGAGACGGATCAAAAATTCCGGCGCGTTCGGCACCCGCGGACGTCCGATTTGACGACGCAGCTCGGCCATGAATTCAGAATTGGTGACCGGCGAAGGAGCCACTCCGTTAATCGCACCTTCTAACCCGGCGTGAACGGCCCACATGTAGAGTTGGACAAGGTCATCAATGTGGATCCAGCTCAGCCACTGGCGACCATGGCCGGCCGCACCGCCCAAACCAAACGCAGTAAGACGACTGAGCACAGGAAGTATTCCCCCACTGGGGGAGAGCACAACTCCCGTTCGAATCACCGTTTGCGTGACGTCGGGCAGATCGACCGAAAGGCATGCCTCTTCCCACTTTTGACCAACCTCTGCTAAAAATCCCTCACCGGCTCTAGCACTCTCGGCCAGCGGTTCGTCGCCGGTATCGCCGTAAATTCCTACCGCGCTTGCGTTAATCCACGATTTCGGCGGATTCTTAGCCGCCAAAAGCGCGGTTCCAATCGCACGGGTTGATTGAACCCGCGAGGCGAGAATTGCACGCTTCCGATCATCGGTCCATTTAGGCATAAGGGATGCACCGGAAAGATTGATAACCGCCGTTGCCCCTTCGAGTTCATTAGCCCAATCACTGACGTTTTCGCCATCCCATTGAACTTGACGATGGGGAGACCGGGAATCCGGCTTACGCGTGAGAATGACAACTTCCGCCCCCCGGTGGCTCATGCTTTCGGCGAGATGCGCACCAATCAGGCCCGATCCGCCGGCAACCACAACTTTCTGCTCCGTCACGGTTCGACCATCCACTCCAAAACAATATCTTGTTCCACCCCGAGGGTCTGCAAGATTCGGGCCACCACCGTATCCGCCAGATCTTCCAGCGTTTGCGGACGGTAGTACCAGGCAGGCGAGGCGGGCAAAATTGTCGCACCTGCTTCGGCCAGCTGGGTGAGATTCCGCAGGTGGATCACGTTGTAAGGCATTTCGCGCGGAACCACAATGAGCGGACGCCGCTCTTTCAGGCACACATCCGCGCTGCGAGTGAGCAGATCGTTACTAATTCCGTGCGCGATCCGACCCGCGGTTCCCATGCTGCACGGAACAATGACCATGCCATCGTGGCGGAAACTTCCGCTGGCCGGCGGAGTGAAAAAATCTCGGTCGTCCAGGAGGTGGACGTTGGCATACCTTTGGCCCAGCCACGATGTGGAATCGAACTGCTCACGATTGATGGTTACGCCAAGTTCGGTTTGAGCAACGTCAACCGCTTGGCGCGACATCATGAGATACACCTCTCGGTACTGTTCGGCCGCCCGGCGCAAGAATCGTTGCGCATAGATCGCTCCGCTAGCGCCGGTCACCCCGACCACAATCCGTTCGGTGCTCATCGCTTCCATTCTACGTTCTGACGTTTGGCGGTTGAAGCGCAGACCCGCGCCTTTCTCAAGCCTCCGGCAAAGTTCCGGCAGTATGCTAGCCGGAGATGCTCAAGATTTGGATGGTTGACCTGGCGCGCGAGCAATCGCCGACTCTGGATCACCTGTACCAGTTTGCAATGGTGGCTCAAAATTCCGGATACGACGCACTTGGTCTGTATTTAGAACACAGATTTGCTTACCGCTCGGCTTCATGGGCAACCGGGCAAGGCGCGATAACCCCCGACCAGATTCAACGACTACGCACAGAATTTCCGTCCTTGCGGATCATCCCTTTTATCAATTTACTCGGACATATGGAAGGCTTTCTCTACACCGACGAGGGGCGCAGCTTTCGCGAGACGCCGCTCGCTGGCTTGCAAGCGTGTCCCCTGTCCGCTGGATTTCGGGAGTTTTGTGAAGGGCTTGTGGACGATATTTTGGCATCCTTCTCTGACGAAATCATCCATCTGGGTGGTGATGAAACTTCGCAGCTGGGCACGTGCGCGAGGTGCAAAGCGTGGGCAGAGAATGAACCAAATGGTTTGATTGATCTGTATGCTAATCACTTTAGCCACCTCGCTCAACGGGTCATCGATGCCGGTCGTCGCCCGGCCTTGTGGGGAGATATGGCCCTTCAACACCCTTCCATTTTGAATCGGATTCCCCATGAAACCATTATCTTCGATTGGCAATACGAAGAAGGCGTATCGAAATCAGCCCCGCAGTTCCCGGGATTCGATGTAGTGGCTTGCCCTACAACCGCGGTTTACAATGCAGCTTGGATGCACACCGAGCGGACTGAATCGAACATCCGGACATGCGCCCGCGATGTGCATGAGCTTGCACTTTACGGATTTTGCCTCACAAGCTGGGAACAGATTCTCTTCACGCCCATCGACAGCATTTTCCCCGCCGTGGAGTGGGCCGGTCGTGTGATAGACACTCCATCGGTATCCGAACGGTTGACCGATGCATACGGCGATGGGGCAGACTGGGCACGTATCATGGGAAAAGAATTGGAGTCACTCGGCGGGATTTGGGCCGCGAGCGGCCACCGTCATAAACTGAAGTCTCGACTGCTACTATCTGGTAATCCCTTCCTCGCGTGGTTCTACCATCGAGAAGTAGCTCCCGAAAAGCTAGAACCCTTACTAAAACTTCTTGAACGAGCGAGGCATACCGCTCCTGCGGAGCAGTTCTCAAATGTAACGGTAGCCGTTCGAACGATGGTCGAATGCCTGCAAATCATGGAAGCCGCCCACCAAGAATATTGCGCTGGTCGACCGGACGGCGCAATCTCCAGGCTTGCTTTAGCCCGCATGGCGTTTGACAACCTAGCTAAGCTGGCTCGCCAGAACCACCATCGGATTGGTAGCTCGCTTGCTGACTTCGAACGGGCTCAGTTCGCCAAGCGGTGGATCGAAGTCTGCATTCAGCGAATCCGAGATTATGGCAATCGCGAACTAGGATATCTGCCCGCGTTCGAAATCCTGACTCATCCTCAATTTGTGCCTCACGATCAGGCGTGCTGGTGGTTGGTCAATCGGTGGGCCCGCGATTAGTCGGGACCGACGAACCATAAGGTTTCCAGATATTCTGCGTGACTCCATACGAGCGGGCAAACACCGGCCGGTTCTCCGGAATCGGGATGAACTTGCTCGGCAAGCATTCCTGAACTGCTCGCTCGACTTTCAATCCATTTTAAGAGTTGCCGCGCCTTACCGATCCGCCCCTGGCGAAAATAAGCGCGGGCCAGCCAGGCAGTGCAGATAATCCAGGGATTCCCGGGATATCCTTCCCTCACCCGGCCGTAGTAATCGCCTGCATACCGGGCCACTCCGCCGGCTGGACATTTATCCAAAAGGTGGGATTCCGCCAGTTCGACGGCCGCGTCCAGCAACACATCGGCAAGGGGTTCCGAATGAAGACATGCGGCAATCACCGACGAATCGGCAGTCAAATCAGCTTCGTATCCGTGGGGGTGCTTGGTCAGTCTTCGGGGAATACGACCATCCACTGGTTGGAAAAACTTAAGGGTAGCTTCCACCATTCGGTTTGCTGTGTCCGTGCACTTTGCTCCACGGACGGGTTCGGCCGCACGTAGCGCTTCGATTACTGTCGAGACCGTCCACAGATGGACGCCAAAACGCTCTTCCCACAAATCCCAGCTTGGGCGAGGCAATCCCGAATCGTCTATTGCATTGAGCAGGAGACGAACCCATTTGTCTAGCCTAGCCTCAGTTCGATCATCACCGGCAAGATTTTCGCATTCGTACTGCACCAGAAGAGCGGTTTCATCCATCTGGTAAGGGAACGGGTCGTCGCCCGCAAATGGATGCCAGGTGCTTCCTCTGTAACCTAAAGGATGGTACTTCTGCCAAATCCATCGACCATCCTCGGCAGGCGGCAAAAACGAAAGCAGACTTTCTGTCCGCCCTAGGCCGCGAGCGGTCAGAACGGCGTCTCGCATCCACACTTGGGCGTAATTCGAACGGTTCTCCCCCATGATGTCGCTATCGATTGCTGCCACCACCGGGCCACTCGGTAACGCATGAGATTCCACCACATGGATGGAAAAGTCTTCCAGAGTTCGACCTTGCCCTGCCATTCGGTTTCCGAACGTTAGCGAACACTCTTCGGGGATTCTCCCGGCAACAATCGGAAGTTCAAAGTGACCCACCCCTTCATGAATTTGCACATCGATTGCAAATGTGGAGTCTACGCAACCCTGTTCAATTGGCTTTCCGCTCAGCGCATCCGATTCCGCTTCAAGCCATGTTCCGGTATGATTTGGCGTTTCCGCAAGGCCGCAACTCACCGCGTCGAGATGCCCGGTGGAACCCCTTCCGACAAAAGACAGGCACACATTCTGTTTGAAGTGGATAATTGATTCGGTATCCAGATGGTATAACGCTGTGTCCATAATGTCCGTCTCGTTGATTCGCAGGCATTGCGACTGGTAAATCCGAATTTGGCCATCACCACCCGTAACTTCAAAGGTTTGATCAAACAAGCGGCCGTTCAGGCCACACACACGCTGAACCACGAATCCAAATCCTTTCCACTCCGTCACACCAGATTCGCCGGCAAGCCAGTTTTCGACCGTCCACCCTTCCGATCCAAGCCACGAAAACCATTCACCTCGTCTGATTCCTAGTCTTATCGGTCGTCCCGCCAAATGGTTAGGAGCCCCCACTGTCGGCCAGCAGAGTTCACGGATCAGACCCTGCTGATCAATTCCCACAAACATCTGGCCGTTGCCGAATACAAGGGTTCTCATCAGATCAGTTCAAATCGGTCGCCCTGCGACGGAATGATTGTTTCCCAACCAAGTTCTTGCTTGATATGCCCCTGCAGGGCCTGAGAAGCATCGGGTTCACCATGAACGATGAATGTCCTTTTTGGCGGCTCTTTAAAACCCGACAGCCATCGCAACATTTCGGAATAGTCAGCATGAGCAGAAAGCATCTCAAGGCGTTCGATTTCTGCCCGGACATCCTGCTCAAACCCAAGAATCCGAACTCGTGAAGCGCCATCCAAAATCTTTCGTCCAAGGGTTCCCTCGGCTTGGAATCCGGTAAACAACACTGTTGCTTCGGGTCGATCGATGTGTGATTTGAGGTGGTGCAGAACGCGGCCGCCTGTGCACATGCCGCTCCCCGCGATTACCATAAATGGACCTGGTTCGTGATTAAGCCGTTTACTTTGGTTTCGATCTCTGACCAAATGGACAAGATCGGCTCTGAATGGCGATCGACCTTCGGCGAGATCAATCCTCATCTCATCATCATGGTCTTCCTCGTTTTCTAAATAGAGCAGAGTAGCCGCGTTGGCCATCGGTGAATCGACGTAGATTGGCATACGCGGAAGACGCCCTTCTTCATCCAAAAGGTGGAGATTCCACAACAGTTCCTGAGTCCGACCAATCGCAAAGCTCGGCACGATGAGAATACGGTTTTCTGCCTTAACTCGCGTTAAAATCTTGTACAAGGCTTCTTTTGCATCCCCCGCGGGATGCAAGCGGTTCCCATACGTACTTTCGATCACCAGATATTCCGCAAAATCCACCGGCTCTGGATCGTGGATGATGGGCGCATTGTAACGGCCCAGATCGCCCCCCATGAGAATCCGCTCCCCACTTTCGAAGTACAGTTCGACAAATGCCGCGCCCATAATGTGGCCGGCCGGAAGAAACCGAAACTGAGCTTTCCCCGGCAGGGTTTTCCAGTCGCGGTAACGCAACGAATGCAATCTCTTTAAGGCAGCGTAGGCATCGTCTTCGGTGTAAAGCGGAAGTGCAGGGTTGTGCCGAGTCTTGCCGTGCTTGTTGCGGAATCGCGCCTCTTCTTCCTGGAGACGTCCGCCATCTGGAAGACTGATCCAGCAAAGTGCAGCGGTTCCCCTAGTGCAGTACACCTCCCCCCGGAATCCTTGCGCCACAAGCCGCGGCAGATAACCGATGTGGTCGGTGTGCGCGTGGGTGAGAACTACCGCATCAATCAGGTGCGGATCAACCGGAAACGGCTCCCAATTTCGGTCGCGAATCGCACGCGGACCTTGAAACAAACCACAATCGATGAGCACCCTGCGTCCATTGAATTCCAAAAGGTGACGCGAGCCCGTAACGGTTCCGGCGGCCCCATGGAACGTGATCGAAGGCATAACCTCATCAGTATGGCGCGGTATCATCCGGCGGTGCAAATAACCGATGTCCGGGTTGATTACGCACTCATCGGCGGCACCGGCATTGCATCGCGTCTTGCCCAACTTCCCGGCCGGTCAATCGCCATCCCCACGCAGTTTGGCCTCATGCAAGGGCGAATTGTAGAGCACAGAGACGCACGAATCCTCACCATCGCGCGGCACTCAGCGGGCCATAAAAACCCACCCCACCGAGTGAATTATCTTGCTATTGCCGAAGGTGCCCGCCGTTCAGGCGCACGCTTTTGCATCTCCTCGGCCGCGGTCGGCGGACTCCGTTCCGATTGGCCGGTCGGAACGATGGCCATCTGCACCGATATGCTGGATTTTTCGAGTCGACACTACACACGGTTTAACCAACAGGTGGAGCATATCGACTTTACCCGGCCGTTCCCAATCTCCGAATCGCTGATTAAGCTTGCCCAACAACATGGAATCCGTACAGAATCGCCGGCCACTTACGCAACCACCAATGGGCCTCGATACGAAACTCCGGCCGAGATAGAGATGCTCCGGATCTTGGGGGCAGACTTGGTGGGAATGACCGTCTCAAGCGAAGCAATTGCGATGCGCGAAGCGGGGGTCTCCTACGGATGCATCGCCATCGTTACTAACGCCGCGGCCGGCATGGCAAAAGCAGAGCTTAACCATTTGGATGTGGTGCACGTCATGGAAACCAGCGGAGAACAGTGCGTTGAGCTTATGCTCTCAGCTCGTCATTTGGTGGAATAATGCCGGTCAGTCGTCGTGTTTTAACGCTTGGGCTGGCTCTGGCACCCGGCATCGGATCGAAAACGATCACCCGCATCCTCACGCGCAACGATCTTTTGGGCATAAGTGCCGACGAATTCCTCGACCTTGGTCCCGAGGCACTTCAGGAAGAGTATCGATTAGGCCCCAAAAGATCCGAACAGTTTGTGCAAATACGCCACCAAGTGGTGGAGCAAGCAATCGAACTGGAGAAGAATCTTGCGACAATGGGAGTCTCCGCGGTCACGGCCGCCGATGCCCACTATCCCAGGCAATTGGAACTGTACGATCCCCATCCGCCCCAGCTCCTTTACCTATACGGAAACACGCGACTGCTCACCGCCAAAACCTTCTGCGTCCTCAGCAGTCGCCGATCACCCGAGAACGCATTGCTTGAAATCGAAAAATCTACAGAAAACCTCGTTCTGCGTGGGCTCACGCTCGTTACTGGACACGACACCGCCGAATATCAGCGGAGTGCTGTCACCGCCCTTCGGTGGGGAGCACCGCGCATTCTTGTGCTGGATACGGGATTTTATAACGCACTCGGGGATAACCTCACGGATGAACCTTTCCCCGCAGCCCGGCTCTGGCGATATAAATTTGATCCTAAAACTGACCTTGCCATAAGCGCGGTTTCACCATTTGGTAAATATCATCGTAACAGCAATCGAATCCGCGACCGTCTTATCGGTGGACTGAGCCTCGTGTTCCATGGAATCCAAATTGCACCCGGAGGAAACATGGAAAAGCTCCTTCGTATGGCCGTGCGGGCTGGTCGATCTGTAGCCATAAGCGAACTCTCACCGAACGCGGAAACAATGTTGGAAATCGGAGCCGAAATCCTGCCCATGCAGGCCCGCTGATTTAACCGCCATAATTAAAGCGAGCGATGTCCAGCCACTTCGGCCAACTCTTCCGAATATCCACTTTTGGCGAATCGCACGGTCCAGCGATCGGAGTCGTCATCGATGGATGTCCACCCGGACTTCCGATCACTCCTGAGCTTATCCAAACTCAACTTGATCGCCGTCGACCGGGACAGTCGGCCATAGTCACCCAGCGGCAAGAACCCGACCGCGTAGAGATCCTCAGCGGAATAGCCCGCGAGCACACCACCGGGGCACCTATCGCACTTCTCGTGCGTAACCAAGAATTTCGGAGCCGAGATTACGAAGACCTGCGCGAGAAGTATCGTCCATCACACGCCGATTTTACGTACGATGCAAAATACGGTCATCGATCGTGGGCGGGCGGTGGACGTGCATCTGCCCGCGAGACAATCGGCCGAGTCGCCGCTGGAGCTATCGCCGCTCATTATCTCGAACTCCACCACCAGGTGGAGATTGTTGCTTGGGTCGATTCGGTTTATGACATCGTCGCGAATGTCGACCCGGTGATTCTCAGCCGTGAGAACGTAGATTCAAACATCGTTCGTTGCCCCGACCCAGACGCCGCCAACCAAATGGTGGAGCTGGTCGAACGCGTCCGCAAACAAGGCGACTCCGTCGGCGGAATCATCAAAGCAATCGCCCGGAACGTGCCGGCGGGTTGGGGAGACCCCATATTCGATAAGCTTGAAGCCGACCTCGGCAAAGCCATGCTTTCGATTCCGGCCTGTAAGGGGTTCGAAAGCGGAGATGGATTCGCCAGTACACGAATGTACGGGTCACAAAGCAACGACCCGTTCCGGAGCGATGATCAAGAAACCGCCTACACAACTTCCAACCACAGCGGCGGAATCCAGGGCGGTATCAGCAATGGAATGCCAATCCTCATCAGTGCCGCATTCAAACCGGTTTCCACTATTCTCACAGAGCAGGAAACCATCACTACCGAATTTGAAAACACCACCATTAAGGGCCGCGGGCGGCACGATCCGTGCGTGTTACCACGCGCCGTGCCCATCGTAGAATCCATGATAGCGCTCGTTCTGGCAGATGCCGCGCTCCGCCAAAAAGCACTCCGTTAGCCGAGCCGGTCCGAATCAACAAAACAGGTTCGATCAACCTTGCCATTAGGCAGGAATCGTACGCCTTCGGTTCGCAGCCTCTCGGCTTGCTCGGCTCCCATCGCCGGATTGTACTTGTACGTCCGAATCTCCCCGTCGGAACCAATCACTCTCCACCAACAGGTTGAACTGCCGTGCAGATTAAGCCACCGGCCAATTATTCGACCGCTTGTGCCGACTAGATCACCCAGTTGGGCATAACCCATCACTCGCCCACGGGGAATCGAAGAGCAAAGCTCAAGCATTGTATCTATGCGTTCGTTTCGAGCCATTCCACCTCCGCCGACGATCCCTTGGCGATCAACTCTTCCGTACTCTGCAATCCGGGGATGTTAATCTTAATCAACGGTACAGAAGAACTCGGTTCGATCGACCATCCGGTTAACCCAACCGATTCCGCCCCCTTGCCCGTAGCCATGTCGAACACCTGTTCCGCCGCCAGCGGTTCACCTAACGTAATTGATGCCTGCAAAGCGGCGCGCATTTCGGCAAACATATCTGGCACACCGCCCGTTGCGGCCGAATCCGTACCGATTCCGACCGGAATGCCCGCTTCAACCATACGGCGGATCCTGGCCGAAGGGCAGCAGAGAAACGCGTTCGACCGCGGACAGTGTGCGACCGAAACCCCCGATTCGAGCAATACTTCGATATCCGAATCGGATGCGTCGCATGCGTGGACCACCTGGTCACCAGCGCGTAGGACACCAGCATCGCGCGCATACTCGATCGGACTTCGACCCGGTGCGGGCAGCTCCCAGCCGAGTTTGCTCCACAGGTCAGCAAACGGCCCGCTTGCCTGCTCTGTAAATTCCCGTTCGTAGGACGATTCCGCAAGATGAATACTAAGCTGAGTTTCGCCACCTGCCACCTCGCGAAGACTATCGAAATCCACCGAATAGATCGCGTGCGGATTGATACTAACCGGGAGTCCGAACTCTTGCTGACTTTGCGCCTTGATGCGGACCCCGGCCCACCGCTCCGGAATCTGTGATTTCTCTCCTATGGTGATGAGTTCCTGCAATATTCGGCCTTCCAAACCCTGCTCCTGCATGGCCCTCGCGGCACCTGGGCGGTCCGAATGTTCGGTGACTATCGCCACTCCCCCGGCTCGATTTTCAGCCGCCGCTCGCTGACACGACTCCCAAACCTCGGATTCTGATTCCTGTCGCTTCATCTCAGTGATCTGGCGAATAAATTCAATAAAATCGCCGCCAACAATCTGCCCTGCCATGTCACGGTATTCCAAGTGGCTATGCGCATTCACAAAAGCCGGGGCAAGCACAAACGGCTCCGGCGAACCCCGCCGGGGGCGTATTTCGCGAATGATGCCGCGATCTAGTTCAAGCTCCAAACCAAATTTGAGTTCACCCGCAATAATGCATGCGTAGGGGCGCACCGTCACAGTTCGATGTTCCACGCCTCACTCAGCTGATCAAAGGAAATGCTTCGGACATGCATATCACCAAATAAGCAGTTGTACCGATACTTGCGAAGCTTGTCAAAGTGATCCGAAACCGAAACATCCGCCCGCATCGGACCGCCATCTCCATGCCAGTGACCCGCGGCATCGAATAAGAAGTTCGTCCCCGCCGGATTAGCCAGCCCCGCCTGGGAAAGCTGCTTGAATGCAATCTCAGTACGGAAAAAGTAACTGGTTTGGTAGTGAGCAAAGAGCGACGGCGCATTGGCAAAAGGCACATTGTTGCGATCATCCAACACTTGGGTTCCGGTATCGCCCGGGCAGTGGAATAGATTAACAGACCGGATGTAGGGTTGCAAGGCCTCATGCAAAAATGGCATCTGCGGAATCAACGCTTGGAATGCAGGTTCCCCGCTCCAAATCCCTGGCTGTGCGGCATCAATCGGATCGATGGCAAATGGAAAGCGGTCGTCGTGATCGCTCATATAGAGCAGTGTTCCTTTGCCGATCTGACCCAGGTTCGAAAGACAAGCCGTCTTTTTAGCCGCCGCTTTGGCCCGTGCAAAAACCGGAAAGATAATCGCCGCCAGAATCGCAATAATTGCGATCACAACAAGCAGTTCAATCAAGGTAAAAGCAGCGCGTTTCACGGTATTCGCCCGCAGGGAAGGCCTTCTCAGATTATCATACGGCCTAAACCGCGGTTTGAGTTGCCTAGCGGTCGGAACACCTTGCGGCACGCAGACGTTATACTTGCCAACGCTCCTCGCGCACTTCCACTATGGCCAAGGTCCAGCCTGCCGCCCCCGCTCCCGCCGCTCGCAAGCGCAGGCGAACTCCGTTTCGGCGGATCGTGGGCAATATTTTCTACATCCTGTTCCTTGGCATTCTTGTGTTTTCTGGTGCCATTTATGGATGGCTTTCCCAAAGCGCAATTATCGGAAGCATGATCACCCAGCGGCTCAGCAACACCAAGCCGCAACAAGTCTTTTACGATTCGTTGGATGGAGGCGACAGCCTCACCATCCTCATCCTGGGATGCGATGCCGATTATAGCGGCAAACGGCGAGTATCCAACTCGCATGCCCGCAGTGACATGATGATGGTCGCCCGGCTCGACTTCAATCGAAAGATTGTCGGCGCCGTCTCTATTCCTCGCGACACATTGTGCGCAGTGCCCGGCTATAGACGCCAAAAGATTAACGCCTACCACGCAATCGGCGGCCCCGATCTTGCTCGTCGCGCCGTCGAACACCTTTTACCCGGCGTCAAAGTGGACCGAGTTGCCGTTTTGAACTTCGATGCGTTCGTCGAAATCGTTGATATGCTCGGCGGGGTTGAAATGTATATCCCCAAAGACATGAACTACGACGATTACGGCGGAGGGCTTCATATCCATCTTAAAAAGGGCCGGCAGGTCCTCAATGGTAAAGATGCCCTTGGATTTGTGCGTTACCGTAAAGGGGATAGCGACCTTGAACGCCAAAAGCGCCAGAAGGAGCTGATGCTGGCACTGCGCGAAGAATTGGTCGACAACCTAACCCTCGGACCCAAAGTTTTGCAGAAGACTATCGAACTCGGGGGCGGCACTTTCGATGACGAAGAGATGGGCAGTCTCTTTCTCTTCATGAGCTCGGTTGATCCCGAAAAAATCCGTATGGGGCAGATTCCCGTTCACGATGTACCGGGTACGTACGACCTAGCGGTTGATGTATACAACTTGCGGGATACGCTCCGCGAGTATCACGTGGTACCCGTTTCCGATCGCGTCTCACTTTACGGGGGTCGCGACCAGTGAGCAATCCAGGTGCTTACGATCCGGACGCCCCGGAAGGCGCAAAGAGTATTGGCGGCCAATATGTGGGCCGCAAAGATCTTATCTGGCTTATCCTTGCTGGCATTGGATTCATCTTGTTGCTGATCCCGATCTACAACATGATGAAAACGCAAAGCGACGAAACCGTATGCAAACGGAACATGAAATCGATCGCGGCCTCCATCCAGCAGTACGCAGAAGTTTACGATCAACGATTCCCTTCGATATTCCAACCCGGCGATGGCGGAGCCCCGGAACTGCTTGAAGAAAAACCCATCGCTTGGGCGAGCGTGATTCCCGGCCTTTCGAGCGGCGCAACCTTCAGCTGCCCCGCCGGGCATGAGTCGGAACTCGTCCGCGTCAACGGATCAAGCATTAAAACATCCATGTTCGAGCGAAATAACAAGACGCTCAACTATATCGATCTCAACTACGGAATGCTTGCCAGCCTCAGTGTTCGACCGGTTTCTGACGTGGCCCGCGCGGGCGAAACAGTGCTGATCGCCGAAACATCTAACCACGGCTCAATGGGAAGTTATAATCCCCTGCCATTCACGCGCTCGACGGGAGAAACCGTTCCGTTCGATGCCTTTTCGATCGGATTCGATAACCACCAGTACAGCCCAGACGAGGAAACCAAATCCGTAACCCGACTGGCGTTCCGCAACACAGCGGATGGCAATTTCGAAAAGGCGACGGCCACGGGCCGGCATAAAGATGCGTCCATCCAGGTGATTTTTGTGGATGGACACATCGGTCGCTTTACACCGGATCGAGCGCGAATGACTCGTACCAGTTACGAGTGGATTGTTCGTTAAGACGAGAACTTTTTGTAGTTCTCTTCGAACATATCCCGCAACTCGGTTGCCTTCTTGTCGTAGGCATCCTTATCTGCCCAGGTTTGGCGCGGATTTAATACCTCTGCCGGAACTTCGGGGCAAGAAGTCGGAATATTCAATCCAAAGATCGGTTCTTCGACAAATTCCACGTTGTCCAGCCCGCCAGAAAGCACCGCCGAAAGCATCGCCCGGGTGTGAGCCAGCTTCATCCGTTCGCCCACTCCATAGGCACCACCCGTCCAGCCCGTGTTGACCAGCCACACGTTTACGCCGTGCTCTTCGATCTTCTTTTTGAGCTGATCGGCATACACCTTGGGTGCCAGGGGCAAGAATGGTTGACCAAAACACGCGCTGAACGTGGCCTGCGGTTCGGTGACCCCTGCTTCCGTGCCCGCCACTTTAGCGGTGTATCCGTTGAGAAAGTGGTAGGTGGTTTGCTCGGGAGTCAGCCGACTGATGGGCGGCAGAACGCCGAATGCGTCCGCGGTGAGAAATACAATGTTCTTGGGATGACCGCCAATACTCGGATGAACTGCGTTCTCCACGTTTTCTAGTGGATAGGCGCATCGAGTGTTTTCGGTATAGGTGGTGTCATCGTAATCCGGTACTCGCCGATCATCGAGTACCACGTTTTCCAGCACGGACTGGAATTTGATCGCGTTCCAGATTTGAGGCTCGCCTTCTTCGCTGAGCTTGATGCACTTAGCATAGCAGCCGCCTTCGATATTGAACACGCCCTTTTCGCTCCAGCCGTGCTCGTCATCCCCGATCAGGAACCGATCCGGATCGGCCGAAAGCGTGGTCTTTCCGGTGCCGCTCAACCCAAAGAATAGAGCGGTATCGCCCGCTTGGCCGATGTTTGCGGAGCAGTGCATGCTCAAAACATTCTTGAGCGGAAGCAGGTAGTTGAGAATCGTAAAGACCGATTTCTTCATTTCACCCGCATACTGGGTGCCCATGATCAGCACTTCTTTACCGGAAAAGTTGAGGGCGATCACCGCGTCTCCGGTGGTCGGATCCTTCTCCGGATCCATAGCCAGGGTGCAAAGGTCCACCACTGTCCAATCCGGCTCGTAGCTGGCCAGTTCTTCGGGTTCCGGACGAATCAGCAGGGTGCGGATAAAGAGCGCATGCCACGCCTTTTCGACAATAAATCGAACCTTGATCCGATGTTCCGGATCGGCTCCGCCATAGGTATCGACAACGTACAAGGTCTTGCCCGTAAATCCCGATTGGGCTCGATCGTGCAGGTGTTGGTACTGATCCGGCGTGATGCTAGCGTTGTTATCCCACCAGATATTGTCCTCGGTTTCGGCATCGCGAACCGTACATTTGCCCTTGGGAGTCCGGCCCGTGTATTTGCCGGTTCGGGCCACAAATGCGCCGTTGGCCGCCAGTTCGCCCTCGCCGTTGCGGATTGCCTGTTCGACCAGCTCGGCCGGGGAAAGATTGGCATATACGCGGTTGGCTTGGGAAAGGTCAAAGGAAGGGGTGGTCGTCACTGATCCCATGGTACGAATCCTCGTGAACGCGGTCGAACAAACCGGCTTCTGAGTATAAGAAGTGTAGCCAACCGCGCACGCATCACGTGGGACGCCCTCGCCCGGAAGCGGGCCAGACGCCCCCTTCTCGGTAGACCGCGTGGCTATGGTCGAACGTGCAACCGATCGCGGACGCGCTTAAAAGCAGCCAATGCATCCGCCAAATCCTGCTCAGTGTGGGTTGCATTTGGCATGGTCCGGATCCGCGCCGAGCCTTTGGCCACTGTGGGATACACAATCGCCAACGCATAGACCCCTTCCTCCCAGAGCATTTTTTCGGCCTTCTGAGCGGCGGCTTCTTCCCCAAAACCGATCGGCGTGATCGGAGTTTCGCTCCCCATGGTATCAAATCCTTCGTCGGCGAGCATTTGCTTCCAGGCGCGAGTGTTATCCCAAAGCCGCCGCATGGGTTCCGGATCGTTTTCCATCACATCCAGAGCGGCGATCAGAGCGGCGGCGACCATCGGCGGATGCGCGGTGCTAAAGAGATACGGACGTCCCCGATTGATTAACCAATCCTTAAGCGAAGAACTCCCTGCAATGTATCCACCCACCACGCCGAGTGCTTTGCTCAACGTACCTAGCTGAATATCCACGCGCCCGTAAAGATCAAAGTGACTCGCTGAACCCGCCCCGTTTTTGCCCAATACCCCACTGGCATGTGCATCATCCACCATCACAAAGGCATCGTATTTTTCGGCGAGTTCCACAATCCGAGGGAGCGGAGCAATATCACCATCCATGCTAAACACACCATCGGTGATGATCATCCGCTTGGCGAACCGATCGGCCCTTTGCAGAATCTCTTCCAGATGGTCCATGTTCTTATGTTCGTAGACCCATCCGTTGCTTTTCCGATACTCCGCCGGCGAAAGGCGGACTCCATCGATAATGCTGGCGTGGTTCAACTCGTCGCTAATCACCACATCATCCTTAGAAAGGACCGCCGGAATGCATCCGCTGTTGGCGGTGAATCCGCTGGTGAACACCAGAACCGATTCCACCTTCTTAAACTTGGCAAGTCGATCCTCGAGTTCGTCGTGAACCGACATAGTTCCGCCAATCCAGCGGACCGCCCCTGCTCCGACCCCCCATTTTTCGATCGCCTCCAGTGCCGCCTCGCGCACCTTGGGGTGGTTGGCCAACCCCAGATAGTTGTTGCTACTGAGGTTAATCACCGAGCGGCCATCCATCTGGACTCTTCCTGCCGCCGGAGACTCTAGAATCCGCGGGGTTTTGTAGAGGTGGTCGGCTTTGAGCTGCTCAATCTGATCTTCTAGCCAAGTCTGGAGCGTTCGGTTCATAACGTCGGAGTGTATCACCGCCGAGGCTCAACGCCGTATAACGCCCGGATAAAGAAGTCCATTCGCCGGCGTTGACCGTAAGGTGAATCACCCGCTCCGTGCCCACCACCCGGAAACACAATCAGCTCGAAATCCTTATTCGCCCGAATCAGCGCATCTGCTACCTGCATGGTGCTGGCCGGATCAACGTTCGTATCTAGCTCGCCTACCGTAAGGAGCAACTTCCCTCGCAAAAGGTGGGCGTTTACAACGTTAGAATTTTCTTCGTATGCCTTGCCGACCGGATAACTCATCCACTGCTCGTTCCACCACACCTTATCCATGCGGTTATCGTGGCAACCGCAATCAGCGGCCGCCGCTTTGTAAAAATCTCCGTGCCACAAAAGTGCCGCCATCGCGTTCTGCCCACCCGCCGATCCGCCATAGATTCCGACGCGTGAAACATCGACCTGTGGATACTTGGCCGCCAGGGCCTGCATCCATTTGATCCGATCCGGGAATCCGGCATCTTTCAGATTCTGGAACGCCACATCGTGGAACGCCTTGCCTCGGCCATCGGTCCCCATGCCGTCGATCTGAACGACAATAAATCCGAGCTCCGCCATCCGCTGCGGACCGCGCACGCCAGAAGACCATGCCTTCGGCACATGGAATCCGTGCGGACCGGCATAAATCTGCTCAATCACCGCATACTTTTTTGCCGGGTCGAAGTTCGTCGGACGATACACCACCCCGTAAATCATAGTTTTGCCATCGCGTCCAGGCGCGGCAAACCGTTCTGGCATCTGCCACCCGGCTTCTATCAGCGCGGATGCATCTCCGGCTTCCAGTTGAGTGATCAGGCCGCCATCACTAGTTCGGCGAAGCTCGGTTACCGAAGGCAGATCGACCCGCGAAAATGTGTCAACGTACACTTCACCATCTGGTGAAAATTCCAGTCGATGCGTTCCGTCGCCATAGGTGAGCTGCACCCGCTTGCCATCGAGCCCAACCCGGAAGTAGTGCGCGTGGTACGGATCTTGCCCGGGTGCGGCCCCCAAAACTCGGATAAGGAGCTCGCCTTTGGCATCATTAAACGATTCCACCGAATCCACGACCCAATCGCCAGATGTCACCATGGATTTTTCGCCCCCGGTCAAAGCATCGTGCAAGTGCAGATGATTCCAGCCAGAACGTTCGCTCATCCAGAGAATCTGGTTCGATTGGGGCAGATATCGCGCCCAATACTTCTTGGAATAGTGGATAAACGTATCGACTTTATCCTCGAACAGCGACTGAGCCGATCCGTTAGCCGCATCCACGCGGATCACCCGCATAAGCTGATGGCCGCGCTGGTTGTACGCAAAAAAGAACGCATCGCTATCTTTGGTCCAAGTCACCCCGTTTGCAAATCCACCGTCCCCGAACCCTGGCAACGACCACGGATCGGAAAACAGTGCATTGTCGATCTCAACCGACTTACCACCCCGAACATCAAGCATCACGGGCCGTGACTGCGCAATTCGATCCCCGGGCTTAAGATAACCGATCCATTGGAGCTTGGGCTGCAACTGATCCCGCGGAGACGATTCCACAAGCGGAATCCGCCGCCCCTCCGAAGGAACCGTCCGAAAGACCACGAGCTTCCGCGAATCCGGCGACCAGAACCAGCGCGTGCCCCGATAGGAATCATCGTTGCTTCCATTAACTGTACGCACAATCACGGTCCCGGACGAAGCATCGCGGATAAGCACATTGTGCGAATCTAATTCCGCCGTATATCGACCATCTGGTGAACGACGCGGATCCCGGGCGGGAGCGGGTCGTTCCGCCGCCTGACCGCGGTATTCGAACCGGGCATCGCCTGCCGGTGCCGTCACATATCCCAAACTTGATGATCCTTGTCGCAGCTCCCAGGCGTGACCCGAATAGGTGGACATCGTGCGCTCACCCCGCATAGGAACCGAACCGTATGCCACACGTTCAGAACCGTTCACCCAAAACAGCAAAATGTCCTTATCCGTTTGGTTAACAAATGTGAACGAAACGCGCTCCCCCGCCTCGCTCGGTCTTGGATTAGTCGTAAAGGGCAACTCCACCGGATTCAACGATCCGCCTGCCGCCTTCTCTAAATCAGATCGAGTCGGGAACCGTTGGACACTCCCCGTTCGCGTAACCAAGACCCACTCCGTGCGGTCAGGGCCAGTGCGAACCGAATACCAAAGGGAACCGTTGGGCAACCAGTTCGGCCGAACGGAATCACGGAAAACCTTGCCCGCAAACCGCGACGAAAGATCCGCCGAACGTTGATAATCCGCCGCCGTGCCTTGGGCCAATCCAACCGTGGCCAGGCCCACAATCCCCAAGAACAATCCGCCAATCCGCTTCATACGCAACATTCTGCACGCAAAGACGGTTCAAAATACAATTATCGACCTCCGAACATTGCTCCGTGACAACCCCGTCGAAGAAGCCGCCCCCTATCTGCTCGGATCGCACCTCATCACCCACGTAGGCGCGGGCCAGATTGTGGAAGTTGAAGCATACGCAGGTCCCCGCGATCCGGGAAGCCACGCGTTTAGCGGAAAGCCCACAGCCCGGACCGCCACAATGTTTGGCGAGGCCGGTCACGCGTATATCTACTTCACTTACGGTAGCCACTGGATGCTCAATGTAAGCGCGCATCCGCCTGGCACCGCGGGGGGCATCCTCATCCGCGCCGCCAAACCCATTCATGGACTTGAGGCCATGCGTAAGAATCGACCGAAAGCAAAAACCGACCGCGATCTGCTTTCCGGCCCCGGCAAAATCTGCGCCGCCCTTGCAATCGATCGCCGATTCGAAGGGGCCGATCTTTTCAATCCGGCCTCTCCGATCTTCATTAAACCGAATGTTCTGCCTCTGGAAGCTCTAGTTAGCACCCGAATCGGACTCTCACCGGGGCGAGGCGATACCTATCCCTGGCGATTCATCGATGCCGCCGAACTAGATTGGGCGTCACGACCGTGGCCGAGTGATCCCGCGCGAATTCAACTACTCTAACGGCACGAAATTTCCCCAAAGTCTCTCTATTCAAGCCTGCCTGGCCGTCAATCTATATATATATGAGCGCTTCATTGTTTGCCGCGATCGTGCTCGGACAAGGGACAGCTTCCCCCGCCCCGACGATCAAGACCGAAATCGCAAAGTCCGGTTTCTACGAAATCAACGTGGCGTGGCCCGTGTTTCCCGATTCGCACCCGCTCGCAAGTGTCTTAAATCGCGAAACGTTGACTCCCGTTCGTCTTGCGCAGCAAGAATTTGTAAACGCCGCGCGATCCTACAGCGGGCCCGTCCAGCAAGATTGGGCGTTGCAGATCAAGCCGGTGGTCTCCTACAACTCTCAAAAACTTGTGAGCATCTACTACGAACATTACGAATACGCGGGCGGCGCGCACCCCAACACCTTTAGCTACGCGCTCAACGTGGCCATGATCGAAGGTAAACCGAAAAAGATCACCCTATCGGAGATCGCTGTCGATGGTGCGGTACGGGAGATCTTAGAACTCGTGCGCCACCGTCTCAGCGGAATCCGGTTCGACCGGGTGAGCGAAGAAGTGGCCGAGCTTCCGGCGGAAACTGCCAGTAAGTTCCTTGTGTCCAAAAACGGACTCACGTTCGTGTTTGATCGGTACTCCGTTGGCCCCTATGTGGAAGGCGAATACATTGTTAAGCTCCGCTACGCGGAAATTCCCGGCTTGATCAACCGAGATCTTATTCCGGAAGCCCGATAGGCGTATGGCGCACAGCCGCTCGATCTTTAAACGACGTCGGGCGGCTCACGATATACCAGACTCCAATCGCCGCAACCAGCGCAATGATTCCGCGAACCCACCAGCTGGGGACCACGAAGATCGAGATCGTACTCATGATTAGAATGCTTAGGCAGGCGATCCACTTAACGCCCAGCGGAATCGACTTGGTTTCTTCCCACCGCCGAAGCCCTTCCCCAAACCGCGGGTGGTTGAGCAGCTTCTGACGGGCCTTCTCGTTACCGCCTACGGTGAATCCGTAAAGCGCAATAATCAAGAATATCGTGGTTGGCATTCCGGGCACTACAACCCCTACCGCCCCAAGTCCAACACAGGAAACTGCGGTGATATTCCACAGAGTGCGCTTGAGTTTGCCCGGCATTTCAACATGAGTTTGGCCGGTCATAAATCAGACCCCTTGACTACTCTAATGTCGAGTTGACTATTCCAATGGTGGAGCGGTCAATTCTGTCGGCGGTAGCTTGGCCAGCTCATCTCGGGCATCAATCGGATGATCATTCAGCTCGTCGCGCTCTACCCGGCCGTCGCGGAACCGGATCACCCGGTTGCAGTGCCGCGCAATATCCTCTTCGTGCGTGACGATGACCACGGTCTTCCCGCTCCGGTTGAGTTCTTGAAAGAGGGCCATGATCTCAAAACTCGTGCGCGTGTCAAGGTTTCCGGTTGGCTCATCGCCCAAAATTAGCACCGGATCGGTCACGATCGCGCGTGCGATGGCAACCCGTTGCTGCTGACCCCCGGATAGTTCGTTCGGCTTGTGGTCAATCCGCTGCGCTAGACCGACCCGCTCCAGCGCCCTACGCGCGATTTCCCCCCGATTCCGCACCCCGGCGTATAAAAGCGGAAGCTCCACGTTCTTTTGCGCCGTAGTTCGGGGCAAGAGGTTAAAGGTTTGGAACACAAAGCCGATGTACTTATTTCGGATTTCCGCAAGGTCATTATCGCCAAGTCGGCTTGCCTCGCGTCCATCTAAAAAATAGTCCCCCGAAGTCGGCCGATCCAAGCACCCGACCATATTCATGAAGGTCGATTTTCCGCTTCCGGATGGCCCCATAATCGCCACAAACTCGCCTGGATAAATAGATAACGAAACATTCCGCAAAGCACGGACGATCATCTCGCCCATCACGTACTCCTTGCAGAGATTACGAGTTTCGATTACAGCGCGGGGCGGAACGGTGCTCATGGCGTCTCTTGTCCCGGAATCGGTTCGCCGATAAGTCGCTTAAACCGGATATCGGTAATCAATAGATCGTAGATCGCTTCGACAAGGTTTGATTCGGCGGTGGTCAAGCTCACCTGGGCGGTCAGGACTTCGAGCAGGTTTCCCGCTCCTTCTCGCTGCGCTTCGACCGCGGCATTGTAATTTTCCTGGGCCGCCACCAGCGCCAGTCGGGCTGCCTCGCGACGCGCCCGGTTCTGTTCGTACTCCTTGTAAGTCGCTTCGATATCGGCCCTGGCGACACGAACATTTTGCTCGTAGGTCGCTTCCATTGATTCCAGAGTCAAACGTTCCGCTTGGGTCAGTGATTTGACACGCTCGCCATCGTAAACCGGCAGCGAAGCACTGAACACAAGAGCCGCTCTTTGAAACGGGTCGTCGGTAAAGATTCGGCGATAGTTGGCATCCACGGCAAAATCCAGCTCGCCTTCCCGACGCGTCGATCGGATCGTTATCTCCTGCGATTCCAGTCGCAGCCGATACGCCCGCAAACTGCCTTTGCGACGCAAGCCGAGGTCAATCGCTTCTTGCAGCGTCAGATCGAGCGGCGGAAGTTCTTGCTCGGTCGGCGGAACCAGCCGGGGTAGCTCGCCCTGATCGTAACCGAGGATTTCTTTAAGGTCCGCTTCGGCTCCGGCCACCCGCGTTTCGGCGGAAAGAACGCTGACCCGCGCGTTCTGATAATCCGCCTCGGCCTGCAAGATATCTTTGCGCGGAATGTCTTCAATCGGCGGGTTTGCCCTAATGCGGGTCTGGTCCCGAATCACTTCCGCCCGCTTGAGATTTTCAAGCTGAACGCGAACCAGCTCTTGCGCGCGCAGAGCTTCGAAGAATCGAACATGAACATCGCGCAGGATGTCCTTGAGCACCGAACTGGCATCAATAGCCGCGATTTCCGCCGAAAGCATGGATCGACGCACGTTGTCGGAGCGTTGACCCGTGTCGATGAGTCGCCAGTTGAGGTCAACCTGGGCATTCAAAGAATCGTCGCCAAACGATCCACGGAACGGTCCGGTGAGATACTCGGCTTCCCCGAACTGTTTGCTCACGCTGGGGGTCACGGTCGGATAGAACGCGGATCGCGACGCCCGCACAACCGCCCGCGAAGATTCGTAATCCAGGGCGGCCGATCGCACATTTCCGTTCGCCATTCGCGCCATTTGCAGGGCTTCTTGCAAGGTGAGTTCAGTCTGTCCGTAAGCGGCACTGGCCAGTAGCCCAAGCAAAAAGAATCCCCATCGCATTTTCATATTCCCAGTTCCAGCGTGTATACCAAGACGATCTGGGCATCGTTTTCTTGGCAGGGCACTTCGGCCTTATGCCCAATACCATGGGTTGAATCTGATCAAGGTTTTGGTGCTTTAACATTTAACATTCGCTTAAAGTTCAATGCCGGGTGGGGCCATCCCCACTTTCGGCAGAAAACACCGCGGCGGCGTGGCAAAATGGGTTCGTGGCTCGAACGATTGATGAAATTAGCAACCTGCTTGGCGATCAAGCTCAATCACTGCTCCAGCACCGATGCCAGACCATCGATGCCGCTCAGCTCCACCTGCCCGGCCCAGACTTTGTGGACCGAATTTTCGCGCTGAGCGACCGATCCCCCCAAGTTATGGTGAACCTGCAGCGAATGTTCAACCACGGTCGACTCGGGGGCACCGGATATCTTTCGATCTTGCCCGTAGATCAGGGGATCGAGCACTCCGGGGGAGCGTCGTTCGCTAAGAACCCAGCTTGCTTTGATCCCGAAGGAATCGTGAACCTTGCTATCGAAGGCGGATGCAACGCGGTCGCTTCCACCCTGGGCGTGCTCGGGATGATGAGCCGCAAATATGCGCACAAAATTCCGTTCTTGGTCAAAATCAATCATAACGAGCTCCTCACCTACCCCAACAAATTCGACCAAGTGATGTTTGCCAACGTGCAACAAGCCTGGGATATGGGCGCCTCGGCGGTCGGGGCGACCATCTACTTTGGCAGCGAAGAATCCACGCGCCAAATCGTCGAAGTCAGCGAGGCGTTCCAACACGCGCACGAGCTCGGCATGGCGACCGTGCTCTGGTGCTATCTCCGCAACGATGCTTTCAAGGTTGGAGGCAAAGACTATCACACAGCCGCCGACTTGACGGGTCAGGCGAACCACCTTGGCGTCACGATCGAAGCGGATATCATCAAGCAAAAGCTGCCCGAACTCAACGGCGGATTTAAAGCACTCAATACCGGAGACTCCAGCTACGGCAAGCTCGACGAACGAATCTACACCGAGCTCACCACCGATCACCCAATCGATCTCACCCGGTACCAACTTGCAAACTGCTACATGGGTCGCGCCGGGCTCATTAACAGCGGTGGAGCCAGCGGCGATAACGATATGCAGGAAGCCATCGCCACTGCAGTCATTAACAAACGCGCGGGCGGAATGGGCCTCATCTCCGGACGCAAAGCGTTCCAGCGACCCCTTAAGGAAGGGGTCGAGCTCCTCAACGCGATCCAGGACGTTTACCTTTGCGAAGACGTCACCATCGCATGAGCGAGAAATCCACCCTTCGCGCATTGGAATTCAAAGACGGGCGGCTGCTCATGTTGGATCAGCGGCGACTCCCGCAGGTCGAGCAGTGGCTCGAACTTACTACCGTCGATGAAGTTGTAGCCGCAATCCGCGATATGGCGGTCCGCGGTGCGCCCGCCATCGGGATTGCTGCCGCCTACGGAATGGTCTTGGCGGTCCTTAGAAACGAAGATTGGCAATCCGCTCGGGAACGCTTGGCCGGATCGCGACCGACGGCCGTGAACCTATTTTGGGCTCTCGATCGGCTTGACGCCCTGACCGATAAATCCTTTGAATCCGTACTCGCAGAAGCAAGCGCAATCGAGGCCGAAGACCTTGCGATGAACCTCAAGATTGGCGGGTACGGAGCCGCTCTCGTTCCCGATCATGCCAGGGTTCTCACGATCTGCAACACCGGCTCTTTGGCAACCTCCGGCCACGGCACCGCGCTCGGGATTATTCGATCCGCGCACGCCGCGGGCAAGATCGAACATGTGTTCGCCTGCGAGACCCGACCACGCCAGCAAGGTCTGCGCCTGACCGCCTTCGAGCTGATGCACGACAGCATCCCCTTCCACGCGATTGCCGATGGCGCGGCCGCCTTCCTGATGGCCCAAGGAAAAGTGGATTTCGTTGTCGCGGGCGCAGATCGAATCGCGGCCAATGGCGATACCGCCAATAAAATCGGAACCTATATGCTGGCCGTCTCCGCCCACCACCACGGAATCCCGTTTGTGATTGCCGCCCCCAGCTCCACACTCGATTCCACATTGCCCGATGGATCGCACATTCCCATCGAAGAGCGAGATCAAGCCGAACTCACCCACTCCGAAGGCAATGCGATTGCCCCGCCCGGAACGCCGGTCTACAATCCGGGGTTCGATATCACGCCGGGCGAACTCATCACCGCGATTGTCACCGAATCGGGTGTGCACCGCCCGCCGTATCAATTCTAAATGCCGGATTCTGAGTTCGATTTCCGCGAGATTATCGCCGCCAAGCGGGACGGGCGCGAACATTCTCGCGCGGATTTCGATCTCATCGCCCAAGGGGCCGCGGGCGCAACGATTCCGGACTATCAGTTAAGTGCGTGGCTGATGGCCGCCTATCTTAATGGGCTCACCGATCAAGAGGCCGCCGATCTTACACTCGCAATGGCCGCCAGCGGCGAGCGGCTTGATCTTTCCGACCTGCCCCGCCCGTGGGTCGATAAACATTCCACCGGCGGAGTCGGGGATAAGACCACGATTGTCCTTTTGCCCATTCTGGCCGCCTGCGGGCTCAGCATCGTCAAGCTTTCCGGCACCGGACTCGGCATCACGGGCGGAACCGTCGATAAGCTCGGCGCGATTCCCGGCCTTCGGCTCGATCTTTCGCCCGAAGAAATGGTCAGCCAAGCCCAGCAGATCGGAATCGGCTGGAGCGGGCAATCGCCAAAGCTGGCGCCCGCCGACAAAGCCCTCTATGCGATCCGCGACGCCACCACGTCGGTGGAAAGCATGCCGCTGATCGCCAGCAGCATCCTCAGCAAAAAGATCGCGGTCGGGGCAGAAGCCCTCGCCCTCGATATCAAGTGCGGATCGGGCGCGTTCATGCCCGATCTGGATTCGGCTCGGCAGCTGGGGCACCTGCTTCGATCCGTCGGTGAAAAAGCGGGTCTCCGGATCGTCGCGCTGATATCCGACATGGAACAGCCGCTCGGTCGCACCGCCGGCAACGCGCTGGAAGTCAAAGAAGCAATCCAAGTCTTGAGCAATCGAGAATCCGGGCGTTTCGTCGATCTCTGCCTTGAAATCGCGCGCGCAACCCTGCAACTTGTCGGAATCGATTCCGATCCTGCCGAAACCCTGCGATCCGGATCGGCCTTGGCCAAGTTCCGCGAATGGATTCTCGCCCAAGGAGGATCGCCCGAGATATTTGAGTCCGAATCGTGGCAGACCGCGCCGGTCCAAACCGAAGTCGCTACCTTGGAAGAAGGTTTTGTGCACACCGTGAGTGCCCGCGACGTCGGCGAGGGCGTTGTCATGCTCGGCGGCGGACGCCGCAAAAAGTCAGACTTCATCGACCCCACGGTGGGAATCGAGACCATTGTTGAAGTGGGCATGGAAGTCCGATCCAGCCAGCCGCTGTTTCGTATTCACGCCGCCGATGTCCGTTCAGCCGCCCGGGTGGTCGAACATCTGCGCGATGCCGTAATCATTCGACCGGAGCCGACAGAGCCGCGGCCCGTGGTTCTCGACATCATCTAGCGAATTTCGCGGAGTGCCTCGCGAAGCGCATCCATCGGCAGGCCGATTACGTTATCGTGGTTGCCTCGAATGGCCGCCACAAACCCTTTCGCTTTGCCCTGAAGGCCGTAGGCTCCCGCTTTATCCATGGGTTCGCCGGTGGCGATGTACTCGGCGATTTCATTTTCCTCCAGCTTGCGAAAAGTTACTTCGCTTCTTTCGGCGAACACATTCATTCCGCCTGGCCACTTGATGCAAACCCCGGTCGTCACCACGTGGGTCCGGCCAGAAAGAATACTGAGGATGCGCCCCGCATCTGGTTCGTCCGTGGGTTTGGCGAGCTGAACCGTACCGCCGTCGTTATCGATTGAGACCACCGTATCTGCCCCGATCACCAGACTTTCAGGATTCTGCGCAAATACATGAAGGGCTTTCTCACGGGCTAATCGACGCGCGGTCTGATCCGGATCGTCCACCGTGAGGTTATCTTCATCGATATCCGCCGGAACCACCTTGAACTCAATCCCCAACTGCGACAAAAGCTCGCGCCGACGAGGGCTTGCACTCGCCAGAACAACTGGATACGGAAATTGCATTCCGACCTTTTACCTTTAGATGAGAGCCCACCGGTAAACTCGCCGCCGTGAACGTTCCGTTCATCGACCTCAAAGCCCAGTACGAAGAAGTACGGGAAACCCTCGACCCCAATATTGCGGAAATTCTTGCTTCAGGTGCCTACGTGCTCGGCAAGCATAACGAAGAACTGGAACTCCGCATTGCGGAACGTCACCAGGTCAAGCACGCAATCGCGGTTAACAGCGGCACCGATGCCCTGCGGATCATGCTCCAGGCCTCCGATATCGGCCCGGGCGACGAAGTCATCACCAGTGCTTTTACTTTTGTTGCTACCGTTGAAACCATCGCCCAGATCGGAGCAATCCCGGTTTTTGCCGACATTGATCCGACCACCATGTGCATTGATCCCGCCGAGATTGAGCGGGTCATCACCCCCGCGACCAAAGCAATCATGCCCGTGCACCTTTTCGGACAGCTCTGCGACGTGCGCACCATCCAACAAATCGCAGAGAAACACAACCTTATCGTTCTTGAAGATAGTGCTCAAGTCATCTATGGTCAGTGCGATGGCGTTTTCACGGGCAACTGGGGAGTCAGCGCGGGTATCAGCTTTTACGTCACCAAGAATCTTGGAGCCGCCGGGGATGGGGGCATGGTCCTCACCAACGATCCCGAAATCGATCGACGCGCCCGATCAATCCGAATCCACGGCATGGGTCGCGAACGGTACTACTACGACGAAATGGGCTTCACCAGCCGGATGGCCGAGCTCCAAGCCGCCGTCTTATGTGCCAAGCTCGATCGGCTGGATGAGTGGAACGCCCGACGTGAGGCCGTCGCGCGGTCGTATCTCGCACGACTCGCCGATACGGAACTCATCCTCCCCCGCACCTATCCCGATAATAATCACGTCTGGCACCAATTTACGATCCAGTCCCCTCGACGCAACGAACTCATGCTCCACCTTAAAGAAAAAGGAATAGCGAGCGCAATTTTCTACCCTGTACCCATCCACATGCACGAACCGTACGCTCACTTTGGCGGTGGTGGAGGCAGTCTGCCGATCACCGAGCGGGTTTCCGATCAATGCCTGAGCATTCCCGTTCATCCGCATCTCACCGACGAGCAAGTTGAGTACACGGCAGAAACGATTGCGAATTTCTGACCGCAATGACTGCGCCAAACTCATTGAAACCGCAATCGATCCCCTGGCGTAGAACATTTTTGGCGTGATCGTGAGATCACCGATTGGCGAGATGTCCACGAACTGGACCGATCGCCGGTATAGGAAAATAGAGCGGTCGCAGCGCTCCACTCTTTTGCGGTCCCTGTTGGGGCAATGCGGCCCTCTACTTTTTATTCAAGGGTGCTAAAAAAGCCCGGATTGCCCGCTCTCCATTCCCAGCAATCGCTGCTTGCGCCATAGTCCGCCCGCATACCCACATAGTGCGCCGTCGGCTTGAATCACCCGATGGCACGGGATAATAATCATCACCGGATTTTGGCGGTTGGCCATGCCGACCGCTCGTTGCCCGTTTTTAATTTCGCACCGATGCGCGAGTTCGGAATAGCAAATGGTTTTGCCGTATTCGATGCGCTGCAGTTCCTCCCATACTCGAACCTGAAACGGCGTGCCAACGAGCCGCAGCGGAATTGTGAATTGCTCAAGTTCTTGCCGAAAATATTGTTTGATCTGCGTGTGTGCGATCGCCCCTGCTTCATCACCGGATTCGGGATCACCGCACGCGGTTTCGTCACTGAACTCAACCGAGAGCACGACTGAGCCGTCGGTCACAATTTCAAGCGGCCCGAGCGGAGTATCCAGCCACGAACTATAGTACGCCCGGATCGGCTCCGGCGGAGGAGCGGATTCGGTTGCGGATAATCCGTTAAACAGAGATCGTTGCACCATCGACGGTCTCTCCAGTGGAAAGAGACGGAACCGACTGCTCCGACGGTGCGCCGCCCGGCATGGCACGCTTTGTCTTCCCCACTCGTTACAATTATCGGAAGCGCATGGGCCGAGTCATGAATTTTTTTGCTTTTCTTATGCCCGCGGTGGCGGCATTCTCTTTCGCCAGCTGTAAACCCGACGGATCGGAACCCCTCGCCCGGGTGCAGATGCCGGAAAATTCCGCCGTGCAGGAAACTCCGCCCGGCGATTTCGCCCGTCCGCGCCCGACCTCCGCGACCGGCTTTCCCGTCGGAGCGGGACCCGAGAATGTCTTGATCGTGATGAATCAGGCCAGCGAGGAGAGCCGCGAGATCGGCACTTACTACCGCGTGAAACGTAAGGTTCCCGCAGAAAATATTGTGTCTATCAACGTAAGCCGCACCGAAAATATTGGCGAAACGGAATTCAACATCGGCATCAAAAAACCGGTGCAAGATGCCATTCGCCAGATTCGCACACCAATCAACTACATTGTGCTGACCAGCGGAATCCCGCTGCGTCTTGGCGACAACAATGGGCTTTCGGTCGATGGCCAACTCGCGGCGATGAATCTTGATCGCAAACCCATCGCCGAACCGACCCCAGCCGAGATCCAGCGTAGTCGAAACCCTTACTTTGGCGCAACCGAACCGTTTAGTAGCGAAAAGTTTCGCATGTACTTGGTCACTCGGCTCACCGGATACACCGTGGCCGATGCCAAAAAACTTGTCGATCTCGCCCTAGCGGCCAGGCCGACGAACGGACCCTTCTTTTTCGACCTCGCCGACAATCGCCAGTCGAGTTCTTACGGTCACATGCAAGGCCTAATGCGCCGAGCGCATGCGTCGCTCGAAGCTCGCGGGTTCGAATCCCTTATAGATGAAACAGCAGAGTTTGTGCTTCCGCCCAAATCGATCATGGGATACATCACCTGGGGATCAAACGATGCCGCGTTCAATCGCGATCGATACAAGCAGGTTAAATTTCTGCCCGGTGCGATCTGCGAAACCTTTGTGAGCACGAGCGGTCGCACCTTCCAGCGGACCGATGAAGGTCAAAGCTTAATTGCTGATTTGATCGAAGGCGGTGTCACCGGAATCAAAGGCTACGTAAGCGAGCCGTACACTTTCGCTCTGGCCATGCCGGATATCCTGTTTGATCGGTACACGCGCGGTTTCAATCTGGCGGAATCGTTTTATGCTGCCTCGCCGGTTATAAATTGGAAAGATATCGTAGTCGGCGATCCACTTTGCCGACCCTATGCCGTCGAATCGGCAGAAAGTCGGTAGACCCCTCGTTGAAGCAGAATAAGCAAAACCGGAGCTCCGATGAGAGCAGTTACCGCGCCCACGGGCAGTTCCGTTCCGGGCAAAATTTTTTGCGCCAGCAGATCGGCGAGCACCATTCCGCTCGATCCGACAATGGCCGAAACGGGCAGGCTGCGCCGCAGATCTGGTCCGACAAGTGAACGAGCGATGTGCGGCGCAATTAAACCCACAAATCCGATGATTCCCGCACTTCCCACAATCGTTCCGACGGCCACCGTAAATACAAATAGCTGAATCCCGGCCTCACGGCCAACGACCAGCCCCAATCGACCCGCGAGTTCAGGGCCGTAGGCAAAAACGTTCAATCGACGAGCGGCCCGGATTCCCACCACGAACGCGACCGCCGAAGTCACCACCATCGCCCCGATCCGTGGCCAACTCATCGGTGTGAAACTTCCGAGTAACCATCGAAGAACCACGTTTGAATCGTGACCGGCAAACAAAATGATAAGAGTGGTTGCCGCCGCCAGCATTGACCCCACCACCACGCCGGAAAGAAGCAACCGCACAACATCCGTTCGCTTGCGCCATGCCGAAAGAGCCATCACCATCGCAAGCGTCAGCAGTCCACCCGCGCTTCCGGCCAAGGCGAGGCCCAACCCACCGGCCCACGCCCCGATCCCCAATGCCAGGGCAAGCGCGCCGCCCACTCCGGCCCCGCTGCTAACTCCAATCACATAAGGCTCAGCTAGCGGATTACGAAACAGAGTTTGGAACACGCATCCGGCCGTCGCAAGTCCGGCCCCCACAACTATGCCCGCCACCACTCGGGGAAATCGCAGTCGCCACAGAATTTGGCCCGCGAGTTCCGAATCGCCGCCGACGAGTCCGGCGTAGAGTTCCGGCAGAGTAAACCGGATTGTTCCGCCCCACATAATATGAATCGCGGACAGTACAACGAGCGCACCCAGGCCGACGGCCACCGATCGCCGGCCTCGTTTATCCACCGCTTCAGAATACTCGGTACACTCTCAGGAGTGGTTCAAGCCGGACTCAGTGATCGTTGCCAGGCCATCAAGCCATCCCCCACCCTTGCCATAACCGCAAAGGCACGCGCTATGAAGGTCGCGGGGGCCGATGTAATCTCGCTCGGAGCCGGAGAGCCCGACTTCAACACTCCGGAATCGATCCGCTTAGCCGCCGCCGAAGCACTCGAATCCGGCCTCACAAAATACTGTCCTTCCCGCGGATTACCCGCTTTAGTCGAAGCGATTCAACGCAAAACCAAAAGGGAAAACAAATTCGAATCCCGACCCGAGCAGATCGTGGTGAGTTGTGGCGCAAAACATTCGCTTTACAATGCGTTCCAAGTTCTGCTCAACCCCGGCGATGAAGTGATTTTGTTTGCTCCTTTCTGGATGACCTACGCCGACCAGATCGCTTTAGCGGGCGGAACCCCAAAGATCGTGAACTGTCGCCCCGAAAACGGCTACGTCCCCGATCCGGAGGAGCTTATCGCGGCGATTTCACCCCGAACCAAAGCGATTGTCGTGAATTCCCCGACGAATCCTACCGGCGGTGCTTGGGATCGGTCTCTGATTGAGCAGATCGCCCAAATAGCCGTTCGACACGAACTCACGATCATCAGCGATGAAATCTACGAACGCATTATTTACAATCACGAACACGTCAGCTTTGCATCGCTCGGCAAAGAAGTTGCGGATCGCACAATCACCATCCTGGGCGTTTCCAAAACATATTCCATGACGGGTTGGCGCATCGGATTTTCGGTTTCGCCCCCGCCGATCGCGCAAGCAATGGCCAACATTCAGGATCAGACCACCAGCAACGCCACAACGTTTGCCCAAGCCGGGGCGGTGGCCGCGCTAGATTCTGACCCTGCGCTTGCCGAGAACATGCGCCGAACCTTTGCTGAGCGTCGCCAGCTAGGGCTCGAACTCATCGGCAAAATCCCGCGGGTGCGAATCGTTGCGCCGAAAGGAGCGTTTTACTTTTTCATCGATGTTTCTGATTACCTCGGCGGCCACATCGCCACCGACTTGGAACTTGCCGATCATCTGCTGGAAAACGTCCATCTCGCGGTAATTCCGGGCTCGGTCTTCCACGGCGATGGTCACTTACGGCTGAGCTATGCGGCATCTCCCGACGCAATCCGGGAAGGGGTCAGTCGCCTTTCCAGCTGCCTGGAGGGACTTGCTTGATTCCCAAGCCCATACCCCTCAAGAGCGAAGAACTTTTCCGACTGGCCACCAAGCACCGATCGGCGGCCGCCGATCCCGTTTCTGATTCTTACGAGCGACTTGAATTCTATGGCGATGCCGTACTCAGCCTGATTGTCGCCCAATATCTTTACGAGCACCACCCGGATTGGGATCAGGGCATGATGAGCAAAGCCCGCAGCTCGGTGGTCCAAGAGGCTCCGCTAGCCGAACGAGCCAAAGCACTTGGACTGGACGAGCATCTGGTACTTGGACCGGGTGAAGAACAGTCGGGCGGACGAGAGCGCCCTTCGGTTCTGTGCGACATTTTCGAAGCCGTAATCGGTGCGATTTACATAGAATCTGGGCTCGAAAAAGCTCGCTGGTTTGTGCTAGAACAGCTCGATCCCTACCTCACGCAAGTGAGTACCGGCGATGTGAATCCGCACGACCATAAGTCGCGTTTGCAAGAAGTTGCCCAAGCGTTGTGGCGCAAAACTCCCCAGTACCGAGTCGTCAACGAAAACGGCGTGGCCCACGATCGTCGCTTTACGATCCATGTCTTGTTCGATAATGAAGTCATGGGCGAAGGGCGGGGACGATCGAAAAAAGAAGCCGAGCAAAGTGCAGCCAAAGATGCACTTGAAGCAATTGAGCGCGCCAAAATCAATCGTCGCGACCTAGTAGAAAAGCGGTTTTAGCTCCCCATAAGCAGAAAATTATGCGGTTTTCGTAAAGATTTGTCCATTTGGGCCCCGTTCTGATCGGAATTTTTAGTAAGATATGTGTGAGCTTTCACTGGAGGGCTCATCGTATCTGCGTATTGGCACGATTGGTGCCTCTCGCAATTCGGAGTGGGTTTTTTGAAATGAGACATAACAAATGGGTTTTCGTGCTTGTTGGGGTTCTGGTTGCCTCAATCGCTACCGCGCGCACGGAGCCAAACAGCTTCTTTAACGTCAACGTGTCATCCAAAGCCGAGATGATGCGGCATATCAAGTCCGATCCGGCCGTGATGGCGCGGTTTATGCGCCATTTCGGCATGACACGTGATGAAGTGATCGCCTACTTTGATACCCTCCGTATGGAGGAACTCAAAGAAGATGGGGTCTATCTCGTCTATAACGTGCCCGAATCCGAGGAGATCCGCGCTCGCGCGATCTTCTACAAGAAAGGCACCAAAGTGTGGGTCGATTCCAACGGAACGATTGTTTTAAAAGCCAGCTGTGGTAACCCCATGCTGCGCGGAACGGATAAAACCACCGTCTCAATCGAATCGCCGATCGACACCGCGGTGGCCCCTGTGATGGCGACCGAAGCCGTGATTCCGCAAGGCGTGCCTGTACCGACGGTTCCGCAGGTTCTGCCCGACGGAATCGAAAGCTCTGCGCTCCCCTTTGCTCCTGAATCACCCGCTGATCTCACCAGCATCATCACCAGTGGCAGCAGCTTTAATCCGGCTTTCTTGCTACCCATCGCGGCGGTTCCGTTCATCGTCCGTGGAGGCGACTCGCCTGATCCCATCCCGGAACCGGCAACCATGATTGCCCTTGCCGCTGGTGCGGGACTGCTTGTCGCCCGGGCCAAAAAGAAAGCTAAGTCCTAAGTTAAAACGCCACTCGGCGTAACCCACAAACCCAGCCCTGCTTCCCCCTATCGGTGGAAGCAGGGCTTTTTCCGCTTCCTATTCCAAATCTAGTTGTTCAGCTCCGGAAGATCGGCCGGAGGCTCCGCATTAAAACTTCGGTGCCCATCGCTTGTCACCGTCACAATATTCTCAATCCGAATCCCAAACCGACCCGGAAGATAGATTCCTGGTTCGATGCTAAAACAATCGCCTTCGCGTACCGGATCGGTTCCGCCCGGAACGATGTTCGGCTCTTCGTGAACGCGCATTCCGAGCCCGTGGCCCGTTCGGTGGACAAAATATTCGCCATACCCCGCATCTTCAATCACCCTGCGTGCGGCCGAATCGATGGCACCGTTGGTGACCCCAGGTCGGATTGCCTCACGAGCGGCCATGTGGGCTTCAAAAACTGTTCGATAAACGGCCACCGCCTCCGGATCGGGTGCGCCTAGAGCTACGGTCCGTGTGATATCACTGTGGTAGCCAGCCACGCTGCATCCGAAATCGAGAACGACAACATCGCCTTCCCGCAACTGCCGATCATCTGCGTGGTGATGGGGCTCTGCCCCGGCGGGCCCTGATGCAACGATTGTAAAGCTCGGCAACCCGCCGCGCGATTCCATAAGCTCGGCCAATTTACGCGCGACTTCCCGTTCGCTCTGACCGGGCTTGATCCAAGCGCGAATATCGGCGAAGGTTGAGTCCGCGATTCCGCCTGCCTGGAACAAGTGCTCAAGCTCAGAATCACCCTTGGTTCGGGTAACTTCCGCCAGAACTGCGGCTCCGGGCTGGAACACAACATGGGGTAGCCAACTCTGCAACTGCAAAACCTGTGCGCCTCGCATGTCGTCATCAATGGCTACGCGCTCGTTGATTCCGGCTGATTTCAAGTAGTCGCGGAATGCGCCTTCTGGCGACTCTCCGTCGCGAAACCCTTGCACATTAAGCACTCCAGACCGTTTGGCCTGGCTAATGCTGAGTGCCGGGCAGAACAGCTTGGCCCTTGCCTGCTGATCAACAACGAGGGCCATAAATCGCTCACCACCATCTTCAGAAAAACCGCTCAGGTATTCCATGGTGATTGAACTGCTGGCGATAAATCCCGTGAGGTCGTGCTGTCGCAGCACTTTGGCCAGTGAGTGCCTTCGTTCTTCGAATACGTCCATGCTTGGTATGTAGTCTATCCGGCTGAGTCGGGGTTCGGTTGGTTTGGGCACAAATTCCTCAGATCGATGGTTTGAAGGTATATTCAGCGCTGGCTTTTGCCGGATCGTCTAAGGGTAGGACAGCGGTTTTTGGTGCCGTCAGTCTAGGTTCGAATCCTAGTCCGGCAGCCATTCTGAAAGGACTTCAGAATTCTCGGCACTCTAAACAACTCTCAACTTACGGAATATTGTGCCCCGCATTGCGGAGGTGGTGCTCTAAGCTGAACACGACCTCCAACTCCTCTTCCGAAAGTTGGCCGCGAACCTCCTCATCGGCAAACACCGAAGACTTAAAGTCCTCACCATCCCAAGCCGAAGCAGCATGACGTTGCGCAATCTTATAGGCATCTTTGCGGGTCAAACCTTTACGGATCAGTGATGTCATCAGGTGTTCGCTGAACACCAAGTCGCCCATAAGTCGAAGATTGCGGACCATGTTATCCTGCTTGATCTCCAGCCCCTGAAGAATCGATGCCATTCGCTTCAACATAAAATCGGCGAGCTGGCAGCTATCCGGTAGAACGACCCGCTCAAGCGAACTGTTTGTTAGATCGCGCTCGTGCCAGGTCGGAACGCTTTCCAACATGGCCCCGGCGTGGCCGCGTAGAATTCGGCTAAGGCCGACCACTGTTTCGCTGCTCCAAGGATTCCGCTTGTGAGGCATAGCCGAACTTCCGGTCTGGCCCGCGCGAAACGCCTCTTGAACTTCCAAAATTTCCGTGCGCTGGAGGTTGCGAAGTTCCGTGGCAATCCGCTCAAGCCCAGCTCCTAACAAAGCCAACAAATTCAAAAACGCGGCATGGCGATCCCGATTGATAATCTGCGTACTGATCGGTTCAGGTTGCAGACCTAACTTCGCACAGATTGAAGCTTCCATTTCGGGTTCGATGTGCGCGTGGATCCCCACAGCTCCGCTGATTTTTCCGAACGCAACTTCTACTCGCATCTCCCGCAGTCGCTGTACGTTTCGTTGCAGTTCATAAGCCCAACTTGCACATTTAAAGCCAAAAGTGATCGGTTCGGCGTGGATCGCGTGGGTGCGTCCGATCATCGGCGTACTTCGATGTTCCCGGGCCAGACGATCAATCTCGGATTGCAAAGCTTCCGCGGATTTTAGGAGTACATCGCACGAGTCGCGAAGCATCATACCAAGGGCGGTGTCGATGACGTCGTAGCTGGTCACCCCAAAGTGGATCCAGCGGCCCGCTGGGCCAATGTTTTCTTCCAGATTCCGCACAAACGCGGCCAGATCGTGCCGCGTTTCCTTTTCGATCTCATCGCACCGGGCAATATCAAACTGCGCCTTTTCCCGAATCTGCGCCATGTCTGCAGCCGGGATGGTGCCGGCTTCTGCATGAGCCTCACAGATGGCCACTTCGACCTCCATCCAGCGTTGATACTTGGCCTGACGGCTCCAAATGGCTGTCATTTCGGACGTGGAATAACGATCGATCACGCTTACGAATTTACCAGCGACGCGCCCCCGGGCCCGGCGCAACCCTTGCCGTAAAATTTAAGTCTACACATTCGAATGCTGCCCCAACCAACGCCCGGCGAACGACGCACCGCCGCAGCTATCCATCTAGCTGGAATCTTTGCCCCGCTCTGGGTTCCGGCAATCGCGTGGCTGGTGATGCGCAGCCAATCACGATTTATTGCCGCCCACGCCTGGCAAGAAGTCGTCGATGGTTTGATCTGGAAAGCGACTTTGCTTTTTTCAATGATCGCCAGCCTTATCTGGACAGTCACCCGCTTGGTCTACCATTTTCAAACCGGATTCGCCGAGTGGACGTGGCAGGAGATGCTGGTTAAGCTGGTGGTCAGCGTTGGAATCTTTCTCACGCTATTTATTTGGAACCTCGTTCAGGCGATCCTGCAGGCCCGTTCGGCATGGAACGGGAAGTGGACACGCCGCGAAATCCGCCGCGATGCCAAAGCCATGCAGGCCGGCTAATTCACCGATTCCGCAATATCACGTCGGACGGTTTTGCCTCTGAACTTCACTGCATCAACGGCTTGATAGGCGATTACTCGGGCTTCCGAAAGGGTTGGCGCACTTGCAGAAGCAGCAAAAACTCGGCCTCCGTTTGTCACCAGTCCGACGGGAGTCACCGCCGTCCCGGCATGAAAGAGGTGCGATCCTCGCGGTAGTTCCAAAATCTCGATCCGATCACCTTTTTCGTAATCGCCCGGATACCCTTCGGATGCGGCGATTATTGTGCATGCGGCGTTGTTAAGCACCGGAACCGGATCAAGCGGTTCGCCGTTGGCACAGGCCAGTAACAGTTCAGCAAAACCATCGTCCAACCGGAGCATAAGGGTTTGGGTTTCCGGGTCGCCAAACCGAACGTTGTACTCCAAACACATCGGATTGCCATCTACAACCATAATGCCGGAAAACAGCACACCCCGATACTCGGTGTCTAAGTCGGCTAAAGTCTTAAGGATCGGAAGAACAATCTCTTCTTCAGCCTGGGCAATCAGTGCGTCAGAAATCCACGGGACCGGCGAATAGCTGCCCATTCCACCGGTATTAGGGCCGGTGTCACCCTCGCCGATCCGCTTGTAATCTTGGGCTACCGGAAGGGTCAAAATGTTTTGGCCGCTCACCAGGGTGAACAGACTCAATTCGCGACCGATCAGACGTTCTTCGACAACAATGGATCGCCCGGCTTCGCCGTGGAGTCCTTCTTGGAGCATGCCGCGAATCGATGCCTCGGCTTCCTCGATTCCGTCGCAGACGACTACGCCCTTGCCGAGAGCGGCGCCGCTCGCCTTAACAACAACCCCTTGTCCGTTAGCGCATAGCTCGCGAGCAAAATCTAATGCGGCGACAGGGTCGCTAAAAACTTGGTAGCGTGCGGTGGGAACGCCCGCGCGTTTCATCATATCCTTGCTAAAACCCTTACTTCCTTCTAGTTTTGCCGCGTTCATGCTTGGGCCAAATACCGGGAAGCCATTCTCGCGGAACATATCGGCAAGGCCAGAGATCAGCGGTGCTTCGGGTCCAATGAGGATCAGGTCGGCGCCAATCTGCTGGCTCCATTCCAAAAGAGCGCGGCGATCGTTGATAGAAATCGGTTGGACTTCCGCCACGGCGGCGATTCCGGGGTTGCCGGGCGCGCAGAACACATTACATCCTTCCCCGGCAAGTTTCCAACAAAGGGCGTGTTCTCGACCGCCGCTTCCAATCACGAGTACATTCATGGTCAAATTTCTCTCCGATACTCGAGCGCACTCAGCAGGGTGGCGGTATCGGCATAATCAAGTTCGCCACCTACGGGCATTCCGTGCGCCAAGCGTGTCACCCGCACTTCCAGCGGCTTTATGAGTTTGGCCAAATAGAATGCGGTGGTATCGCCTTCAACCGTGGGATTGGTCGCGACGATCACTTCGTCCACCCCATTGCCAAGCCGATTAATCAGTTCTCGAACCTTGAGCTGCTCCGGTCCCACTCCGTCCATCGGATTCAGCAGTCCGTGCAGGACGTGATACAGGCCTTTAAACTCATTTAACCGTTCCATGGCCGCAATATCGCGTGGCTCGGCCACCACACAGATCACGTTGGAATTCCGGCGCGGATCGTTACAGATTTCGCACGTTTCACTCTCGCTCACGTTTTGGCAGACGGCACACAGCGTAAGGCTCCGCTTAGCAGAAATTAAGCTCTCGGATAGTCGTCGCACATCGTCGTCGGCCATGCGGATCACATGGAAGGCAAGGCGCTGAGCTGATTTGGGACCCACGCCCGGCAGTCGTTCGAGCTGCAGGATGAGCTCTGCCAATGGCCGAGCGAATTGCATTAAAATCCGAGCTTATCGAGGCCAGGAACGTTGGGCATAATCTCGCGGACTTTGGCGTCGCGCGTTTCGGTGGCTTTAGCAAAGCCGTCCTTAACTGCGGCGACTATCAAGTCTTCGAGCATCTCCACATCTTCAGGATCAACCGCGGCCGGATCGATTTTGAGTGTTTGCAGTTCGCCCAGGCCATTGAACGTGCACTTCACGGTGCCCTTATCAATATCGAATCGCTCTTGAGCCAGTTCGGAATCAAGGTTCTGCGCACGCGCCATTGCCGCTTGCGCCTGAGCCATCATGCCACCCACCTGTTGGCCGCCAAAGTTTTTAGGGAGTTTCATTACACTTCGTTGACGCCACCGCTATGCTCCGGGCCAAAAATTCGTTTGGCCGCATCGGCAAGCCGGTCGCCTTCCAATGCAGATTCTACCGAAGCTGTTTCAACCGTGAGCGACGTCCGCCGACGGTCCTTGGTGGCCACGAACTCGAAGTCCGATTCTCCACCCGTCACTTTCTCCCAAGCATTCCGAATAAACGCAATCAGCGACCCCTTGCCTTTGACCCATTCCGCTGAAGAAGGCCGCATCTGGATCGTCACGACTCGCTCTCCAATCGCTTGCACCGCACTGCCCGAAAGGTGGGTTTGGGCCGGCACGCTCAGGCTTGAAGCGGCACTCACAACCGCATTCCACGCATCGTCGCCGGGTTCAAGTCCGGTAGGAAGCTGATCCATCGCTGCGTTCACCATGGCCGCTCCTTTATCCGTGGGAGCTTTAGCAGGCGTTTCAGACCTGGGTTCTGTATTGGCTTTCGGCTCCTGGCTTGCGGCGGGAGCGGAGCGCGCGAGCCGAGATTCGGCAGTTGGCGCAGATTGAGCGGCCCGGGGTTCGGCAGGACGCGGAGTTACCGCGTGAGTCGGCACCGGTTCTTGCAAACTCAACGCAATTTTCAGCAGCTCAGCTTCCAGCCAAATCCGGGGGATCGTAACCTCTTTCACGGACTTATGTCGGCTAGAGAGCTCCACCCGAATCTTGAGGAGCTTTTCTGCTCCCATCCGATTGGCAATCGAATTGAGCGCGGCATCTACGGCCTGATCGGCGTCGGTGTTTACATTAAGCTGCGACCGGGTCAGGTCGGCCAAGCGATGCATCAGCGATTCAATGATCGCTTGCGGATCGCGACCACGACGATACACTTCTTCAAGGCCGCCTGCGATTCCGCCCAGATTCCCTTCGGCGATGGCTGTAATCAGAGAATCAGTAGTTTCGTCCGAAAGCAGTCCAAGCTGATCGTAAATGTGGTCTAGAGTGAGCTTGCCATCCGCAGTGACCATGGCCTGCTCAAGCAACGTCAACGCATCGCGATATCCGCCATCGCTGAGGCGAGCAATTGCGGCAACCGCGGCCGGTTCTGCTTCAAATCCTTCCGCCCTGATTACAGTTTCCAACCGAGATATAAGATTGGGGATTGATCCTCGATAGAACTCAAACTTCTGGCATCGACTCCGGATCGTAGCCGGAACCTTGTGGTACTCGGTGGTAGCCAAGACAAAAATGACGTGCGGAGGAGGCTCTTCGATAGTTTTGAGCAACGCATCGAACGCCTTACCGCTGAGATCGTGCACTTCGTCAATGATGAAGATCTTGTAGCGACACTGAGCGGGTTGATACTCGCTCGCTTCGACGATGCTTTCGCGGACCTTATCGACTCCCGCTTCGCTGGCCGCGTCCAGTTCTAGAACATCGAGGCACGTACCCGCGGTGATCTCCTGGCAGATCGGATCATCGGGATCAAAATCAATGTTCGGGCCATCCGTGCAGTTGAGTGCCTTGGCTAGCAGCCGCGCGGTTGATGTTTTTCCGGTACCCCGAGGGCCGGTAAACAGATACACCTGGGCGATCCGTCCCTGCGCAATCGAATTGCGGAGCGTGCGCACCACGTGATCCTGCCCGACAAGGTCATCGAACGTTTGACTGCGATATTTTCGAAAAAGCGCGAGATAGCTCACAGAAGAACCTTCACTTTATCCGACTGGCGGCCCGATTCGCCGCGATTTCGGGGACAAAAAACGGCCAAGCGCCGGGATAACTGCATCGCCCAGTCCTTCGACTTACCGTTGCTGCCTTCCGGCCCTGGCGGGGTTCGTCGGATTCCTGCCGCGCAGCTCCCGGCGGCCGCTCCTTCGAACCGTTCGATTCGATGAGCCGCCGCCTTGGCTCGGCCGTTTTAGTTATTCTCCGGGGCCGCCGCTCCGAAGGTTGGGCACCGTTATGACCTCATCGGTATCGCGGGTGCCGGTGGCAATAAAGTTGGGGGTGTTAATGATCGGAGTCTTGCTTGACCATTCACCTTGACGAAGCAGTTGATCGCGCGTGACTTCCAGCCGGCAATACAAGACGCGCTGACCCGGACGAATATCCGTATCGAGATAACGTTGATCCGTCATGCCTTCGCCACTGAAACCGAACCGGTCTTGAATGTGAGGCGGGGCCGAACGCGGGTTGTAATAAAACTCGATGTAGTACCGATCGCCGGTGATAGGATACTGCACCGGATCGCGGGACATATCAATTCGTTTGTGGAACGCTTGATTCTTCACAAAGAGACCATCTTGCATGAAGGTTACGTTTTTATCCGGATCAAGATCGACCGAGTCTTTGCGATCCCACAGCATGCCAGCGGGCACCATATTTGGATCATCCGCATCGCGCAAAACTATTCGGAGGCGAGTTCCGACCGGCTGGACGTTCCACGTGCCGTCGACCTTAAGCACTCGGGCATCTTCGACTACAACCTGGGCACTGAAACCGACGTCGTACGGCGGCTTGGTGTCGTAGGGATACTCATCGTAGTAGCCGCCGCGCTGGGCAAAGTTTCCGCGTTGCGCCATGCGAACCAAGAGGTTATCGAGGTTGGTTTCGACGGTGTCTCGTTGCTGCCGAACCGCGAATTCCGCGCCGGGTTTTTCAAATTCCACTTCGGCCGCTTTTAGCAAGCTTTCGTAATGGTCAAGTGCCTCGTCCAACAATCCCGCCCGAAGATACGCTTGGGCAAGAATATTTTTGCGGGCTTCTTGCATATCTTTGACCTGGTTTGCTTGCTCCCACCAATCGACGGTTTTTTCGTAGTTATCGTCAATTTTGTGATACCAAAGCCACCCGGTTTCAAAGAACAGCTCGTACGTGTAATCGTTATTGCGTGCACCCTCGGCACCCAACGCAAGCGCACTCGGAATATAGCGCCGGTCCGATCGCTGTTGGTCGTCGGTGAAGTTGTACGCAATGTGCCACATTCCGGTGGCGTAAACATCGATCTGCTTGGGGTCAAGCATCGTGACAATGCGAATAATGGGCAGAATCGAATCGTAATCGCCGCTACTAAAGTACGTATCGGCACGAACCCACAGAATCCCCGCTACGAGCTCACGAAATCCGGCCAAAGCCACAAGAAGTTGATCACCACTCAAACCGCGCAAGTCGGTACTGGTGCGAGGCGAATAGTTATGCTCCCAGGTGGGATAAGCCACCCGAGCGATCACCCCTTGCGCCACCAAACAAGCGGCCATCGCCGCCAGCAGGGGACCTCGTTTCAGCTTAAGCGCCATAGTATCTGTTACACCTCTTTCCGGTCAAAGATCATCATTCCGCCCAACAGGAATACCGCGATGTAGGCAAGTGCATACGCCACCATTTGGATGTAATACATCTGCTCGGATCGAAGTTGCTGCCCCTGATTGATGATTGTGTTTTGAACATTAAACTGAGCAAAGTTCGGCACAATCGTGTGGATGATCGTGGCCGCCTGCTTGACGGTGTTCATGCTCGGATCGTTATTATTAGCAATATCTTGGAACAGCGAACTAAACAACGTTCCGATAAGATACGTGCCGCCAGTGAGGAAGAAGTTCACGATCGGGGAAACAAAGGTTGAGAAGAAGATCGCAACTGCCGCGAGCAGGCTCATCTGGACAAAGTACAGAATCGGGGCTTTGGCCAGACTCAGCACAACATCCATCGATGCACTGCCCTGCATAAAGCGGAACACCGCCACCAGAACCAAAGTCATCAGCGCCATCATCAACCCGAGTGCGCCCACCGCCCCCAGATACTTGCCCAGCAGAAACTGCCAGCGATGGACAGGCTTGCTCAGGATCGTGTAGATCGTCCGCCGTTCAACTTCGTTGGGGATCAAATAGACCGTGAGCACGATGGCAATCACCGCGCTGGTGATCTGGATAACCCCCAGAGTCAGACTGGTGAGAACCGTGTAGCTGGAGCGGGTGGAAAGAATGCTGAGGCCCGGAGCAATCACCAAGAACAGCACCCCAATGAGCAAAATGACGAGAAGCACGCGGCGGCGAATCGCTTCGCCAATGGTGGTTCGAGCAATCGAAAGGACTACGTTCAACTCTTGTTCTCCGTATCTGCCGAGGCCACGCCATCGGTTGCCCCCGGTTCATCCGAGGTATCGGTCATGCGGCCCAGCACCCGGCCCTTGGCTTGGTCGTCGCTGCTCACCGATTCCAGGAACAGATCTTCCAACCGCTTTCGTCGTGGAATCACACTGGTGATCAACGCCCCTTGCGTGCGCAACGAATCGATCATTTCGTTTGGACTCATTGAATCGGGCATGTCGACGATAAGCCGACCCGCCCGTTCGGAAACAATCACATCATCGCCGCGGAGTCCGGCGGCAAACCCGGCCGGTACCGATTCAGCGGTAAGTTCAATCCGACCCCCACTCAAAAGCTGATCCAGCCGCCCTTGGTGAACCATCTCCCCTTTGTTGATGATGGCCACCCGGTCGCATATTCGTTCGACATCGCTGAGCTCGTGGCTAGAGATGAATACCGTGCGCCCTTCATCGCGGAACTTGAGAATCAAATCGCGGATTTCGATGTGGGCAATCGGGTCAAGACCACCGGTCGGTTCGTCCAGGAACAACAACTCAGGATCGTTGAGCAAGCTCTGCGCGAGTCCAACCCGTTGCTGCATTCCTTTGGAATACTGGCTGATCGGTCGATTGTAATCGTTGCCGAGATTCACCCGGTTGAGAAGCCGAATGCAAAGATCCTTATCTTTGATCCCGAACAAGCTGGCGTAGAACTGCGTGATCTCCAGGCCCGTCATGTGCTCGTAGTAGTACGGCTTTTCAGGCAGATAGCTCAGGCGCTTGTGACTCTCGATATCCCCTGCGGGTCGACCGAGCACGTTGGCTTCGCCGGAGGTGCTGTCAATAATGCCAAGGAGAATCTTGATCGTTGTAGTTTTTCCGGCTCCGTTAGGGCCAAGAAAACCAAAGATCTCACCTTTTTCGACCTCAAGGTTGAGGTCTTTGACCACGCTCCGGGGTCCAGAGCTGGTCTTATAGGTTTTGGTTAAATTTTTTGTTTCAATCGCCAAATTCAAGGCAAGCGCCTCCGGGAAAAGTGCGACCGAATTATACCAATCCGGCCCGATCGGACCTCATATAACAGACCCGCCGGTGAAATCAACGCCCATTTGGGCTCACTCGTGCCCAGGCCCAGACTCCTAAAATCAATCGGCCCCCGCGCTCATCTGAGGCAGAGGCCGTGATCGGTAGCCGTTGCCGACTTAGCGAGCCGACTTCTTGCGTCGAAGCAGTGCGAGCGCACCCACGGCCAAAGCCGTCATCGTCGCTGGTTCGGGCACCGGGTTGACTTCGAAGTTGCTGGAGGTGGTCACGCCATCGATGGTCCAAGAGACGTTGTCAAGAGCCATTTCCGTTTGGCCAGTCCAACCAGAGCCGATGCCGAAGCTGAAGCCCACGATGGCACTGTCACCGTTGATTCCGCTTACCGCGCCGTCGATGAAGTCTTGCAACGTGTTGTTGTAACCGTTGGTGTCTCCACCCAAGCTGCCGCTCGTCCAAAGTTTTGTCGTGAGCCCGATGCCATCGCTGACCCATTGGTCTTCAACCGCCGGACCAGGGCTTCCGTTGTAGATACGCTCGTAGATCAGATAGCCAAGGTCGCCGGTGGTAAACGGATTGGCGTCGGCATCAATGTAGACTCGCGCGCCAGTGTGGAAGTGAGCCGCAACCGTGCTTGCACTGTCGCGGTACCAGTCGAAAGCGACCGAGCTCAAATCCGACAACTTGCCAAGGCTGGCGGTTGGATAATAGGTTCCCAGAAGATTAAATCCGGTTCCGGCGAGATATTCGATGTCCGCCTTGGAACCGCTACCGACCGAAAAGTGTACCGAGCCGTTGCCCGACCGCGCGTAGTCTTGGTTAATGCCCACGGTGGCGCCGTTGCGAACGTTGTTGTAGTACCAGCCGCTCGAACCGACCGGCTGACCGATGCCTCCGACGTTGCCGACGAAATAATCGCCCGGCGTGGGATTGTTTGAGTAGACGATTTGGGCGTTTGCAGACGCCGCGACGACAGCCGCCAAAGCGGCAATCAGAACTTTATTCATTTTGCTCCTCTCGAAAAGCGGGAGAAATCCTCCCGACCAATCAAGATCAGTATAGCCCGATCAAACGGGAAGTGCTTGCATCGCGCACAAAAAGTCGAATCTTCTTGCTGAATGCGCTAAATCAGGATAAGATCAGGGCCAGGAATCTCAGCGTGTGGCCCATGATTTTCTCTGCCAGCTTAGGACTTTACTCCCCCAGAACGATCTTGTTGGCAAGCAAATCGTGACCACTCCGACCAGTGCTCACATTTGAGCGGTCGCTCACCGATCGATTTCGCCCAGCACAATGTCGATTGACCCGATAATCGCGATTACGTCGGCAATCAAACGGCCAACCGCCAGAATCTCCAGCGACTTCAGATTCATAAAGCTCGATGGCCGCTCGTGCCAACGGTACGGACGGTTGGACCCATCGCCGACTACATAGAATCCAAGCTCTCCCTTTGAACCTTCGATTCCGGCATACGCCTCACCGGCGGGCGCGCGGAACCCTTCGGTGTACAGCTTAAAGTGGTGGATCACCGCCTCCATACTGCTATCAAGCTCGGCTCGCGGGGGCGGAGCAATTTTCCGATCCATTGTGTTGTACGGACCTTCCGGCAAGCCATCCAGAACCTGCTCGACGATCCGGCACGATTCCTTCATTTCCGCGATCCGCACTAGGAAGCGGTCGTATACATCGCCGACTTTGCCAACGGGAATGTCGAAATCAAAATCTTCGTAGCTGCAGTACGGTTGCGCTTTGCGAAGATCAAACGGAATGCCCGATGCGCGGGCGATCGGCCCGCTACAACCCAGGGCGAGTGCATCTTCAGCGCTCAAGATTCCAACGTCTTGGGTGCGTTCCTTCCAAATCGGATTGGTCACCAGCAAATCTTCGACCTGCTGGAGTTCGCCGGGAAATTCGGCCAAGAACTTTCGGATTTTGACTTCGAGTCCCGGCGGAATATCGCCGCGAAGTCCGCCGGGCACGATCCAGGAGGGCATCATGCGCACGCCGCTGAACATTTCGAACATGTCCAGGATCATCTCCCGCTGCTGCATGATGTAAAAGAACGGAGTCATCGCGCCTAAATCCAGCGCGTGGGTGCCGAGCCAAACACAGTGGCTGGCCAGGCGCGAAAGTTCGGCAAGCAAAACGCGCAGGTACTGTCCGCGCTTGGGGACTTCGCAACCGATGAGCTTTTCTACCGCAAGGGCATGGGCCAGATTGTTGCCGTTGGCGTTCAGGTAATCCATGCGATCGGTCATCACCACGCACTTGTGATAAGTTTGATATTCGGCCTCCTTTTCCATTCCGGTGTGGAGATAGCCAATGACGCACTTACACTGGACGATAATTTCGCCTTCTAGCTCGCAGATCACGCGCAGCACTCCGTGGGTGGATGGGTGCTGGGGTCCCATGTTCACAACCATCGTGTTCTCGCCTGTTTTTTCGAACACGGTTTCAGTGCTGGGGATGAACGTCTGCGACATGCTTTTATAATTATGACCGGTTAGGCATTAAAAATCCCTCCAGCCGGGGCTGGAGGGATTGGTTGACGGGGTCAGTTTCCGTCCGGAGGAGGCGGGGGTGGGGATGCGCTAGGAGCGCTCCCCTGTGATTGTCCCGCTCCGGCTCCAGCGGCACCAACCGGCTCGAATCGACTCCGAGTTTCTTCCGAAATTTCCGGTGCCGGTTCACTTTCCGGTTCAGGTCCGGCGCAGGCCACCAGGCCCGCGCCAAGAACGGCGAGGAGTCCGATCAAGATCAGGAATCGATTTGATTTCATGCTTTAAGGTTGTGTTTAGAACCAGTTGTCGTAGTTGTAGTCGAAGTCGGGGCGGAAGATGCAGCTGTAAGCTGGTGCCGAGGCCGAAGTCGCACAGGCATAGAACGAAGTTCCAACGCCACGCTCATCATACGCTGCGTACGGGTCGGTGAAGTTCAGGTTGCCGGTCGAACCAGGTCGAGCCAGTCGAACGAACCGCGCCGAGGTATCGCTAGCCACGTAGATCGTACCGCCGGTGTGAACCGCAGCCGGAGTCGGCGTGGGGAGCGCCATCGAGAAGGTTGCCCCGCCCAAAGTGGCACCAAAGGCACTTGTGGCCGTCGGCAGACCGCTCGGATTAAACACACAGGCACTTGTGTTCGGACCGTTGCAACCCAGTCGCGGGTTTGCAAACGCGAAGCCTTCAACTCGTTGGGCACCCGTTCCGTACCACAGAAGCGGAATGCGCGAGATTTCGTTGATCGCGGTTTGGCTGTAGCTCGACAGGAAGCCGTTCATGGTGATGGAGGCTTTGTGAGGAGCTTTGATCCGCGAGGCAATAGGAGTACCGCTCGCCCAAGTGGATTCGATCCGTTGGCCAGCGGCTTCTAAGATTTCAGCGTTTTTGCTGTACGGATACACGTTGTTGGGGTGCGTGGAATTGCGCGCGTTCACCCAGGCTGCGTTCGTGGAACGCCACTCGGCCGGGACGTCTACAACGATCGTGGCTTGATAGTTACCAGTTGCATAATCCACCAAGTTGGTGTTCGGCATCAGGTCATCGTAGTCGCCCGTGTAGATCATCAAGCTAGTTGCACCTTGCTTGGCGTTCGAGAGGGATTGGGTCTTTTTGGCCGCTTCTTTAGCTTGCGCAAAGACCGGGAACAGAATCGCGGCCAAAATCGCGATAATCGCGATCACGACCAGCAGTTCAATTAGTGTAAATGCTCGTTTCATGACGATATCTCAGGTGCTTGGCAATCCAAGCAGATCAATTGCGTTTGAAGAAACCAATCGGCTCCTCCATCAAATATCGTAGCGCAAAAGTCCCGCCAATGTATGCCCCCAAAAGGAAAATTCCAGACCACGCCCGGTCGCCAGGTTCAAAATTGCGAGCAAAAAAGTTCAATAATAAGGCTAAAGCCCTACGACTGACGTTCCCGGAACTTCTTGTTATTCTCTTCTCACCCTCGTTGACCACCCCCAAGAAAAGAAAATATGGGCCGGGGATCTTGCACTCCCCGGCCCTGCGACCTGAATTAACGTTCAGATCGAACGAATTCTCCAGACCATGATTTCAAATCCGATCCCCTGCCCTGCACGGACCAAGGGATCGGTTAACCCGGAAACCGGGTTTTGACTATTCGCCCGGCGGCGGAGTCGCCGACTGCGGATTGTCGGAAGTTGAACTCCCCTCCTCTTGGCCCCGACCATCGCTTGCCGTTTGGAGGCGGCTCTTAGTGTCTTCGCTCACTTCAGCTCCACCGTTATTTGATGGGCCCGCTTCGGTTCCCGGGGTGCATCCGGCGAGCAAAATTCCGCCCGCCAGCAACGCGCCGGCAAATAATGTTTTCAAGGCTTGCATCATTCCGAATTCGATCACTCCCAGTTGTTGTAATTGAAATCAAAGTCCGGACGGAAGAGGCAGTGGTAACCCACCGTAGCCCCCGGCACATAGCAGAGGAAGTAGTTATTCCCCGTACCCGATGCCAAAATCTGCGACCACGGAGTCACATAGTCCAGCACATTTGCCGACCCCGGCGTAGCAATGCGGAACCATTTCGCAGAAGTATCAGCGCGAACATAGATGATGCCACCGCCGTGCACCGCCGCAGGAACACCCCCGTTGACGTTGCTAAAGAAGCTGCCATTCGTTCCGCCAACCGAACCATCGGGCATCGCCGTCGGATTAAATGCGCAGGCACCCGCACCCGTGCAACGCAGGAACGCCGCCGATGCAAACCCCCGAATGTTTTGGCGACCGCTCGCTTGGACGAACATGCCAAGGCGCGAGATTTCGGCCACACTGTTTTGCGAATAACCTTGGAGGAGACCGTTGTAAATGAATCCGGCATGAGCGGGAGTCTTGCCCGCAAGCGGAGCGCCCGCGGCAAACGGGTCGGTTTTGGGCACACCACCGTTTTCCAACAATTCCCGATTCTTAATGTAGGGCTGCAACGAGTTGCCCCATCGGGTAGCTTGCCGATCAACCCAACCGGCATTGGTCGATCGCCAATCGGCCGGGATATCGTGCACGATTCCAGCTTGCCAAGCGGTGCCGTTCCAGTAGGTGGCCAGCGGCATCAGGTCATCGTAGTCACCCGTGTAGATCATGGTGGACGTTCCGGTCTGCTTCATGTTGGAGATCGACTGCGTTTTCTTCGCCGCTTCTTTAGCTTGAGCAAAAACCGGGAAAAGGATCGCGGCCAAAATTGCGATAATCGCAATCACGACCAGAAGCTCGATGAGAGTAAAGGCTCGTTTCATATGAGTGCTCATTGATCCGGAATGCCAGACCAACAGATAAATAATACTTTTGGATATAAAGCTGAATTGATCGGAAGATGGTGCCAAAATTCGGGAACTAATTTTGCTTGCGTATTCAATGGTTTCGCGAAGCTGTCTCTGATTACGGAACTATTTTTTTGAGCCGATAGGAACGAAGTCGCCGTAGGGCCAAATGCCGAATTTTCCTGAGCACTCTTGCGAAAAAAATCCCCTGGTCGATTAAGACCAGGGGATTGGCTAACCGGGAAAGCCGGTAGCGAGATTATTCGCCGGTCGGCGGGGGTGCGGCTTGCGAAGTGTCCGAAGACGGTCCGCTGCCGCCGCCACCTTGACCAT